>OY729511.1:0-2722500 GCA_963422435.1 Binatia bacterium
TGGATGTATGTGGGTGAGGGGAAGAACACAACCCAGATTCATCTGATGGGCGCCAAAGGCAAGTCGCCAATGGCTCGCTCCAAAAAAGAAGACCCGACCCTGCCCCATGTCGCTCTGGCGGTTAAAGATATTCAGGCCGCCCGGCAGGAACTCGATAAACGCGGTATCTGGTATTGGGGCATTCAGGGCCTCGTCGGCCAGAATTCGGATCAAGTGTTTGTTCGCGACCCCTTTGATAATGTCATTGAGCTGCATCAGGTCGGGACGTGTACGTGCAATAAGGTTGCGCTCAAGCCCGCGAGAAAACGAACCGCATCCGCAAAACGAGAGCCCTCAAAGAAGAGAACGATAGCAAAAAAGAGCACAACCGCGAAAAAGTCGGCGGCTTCCAAGAAGTAAGGCAGACGGAGTGAAGATATGACCGAGCCGTATACTCAACGCCTCCTCTCAGCCGATTCTCATATTGTGGAGCCGGCAGACCTGTGGCTGACACGGATGGACAAAAAATGGCGGGATAAAGCGCCGCGTATTGAAGCCCTGGACGAGAGCGGGGACTATATTGTCATTGACGGCCTGCGGCCGCGACCTTTGGCTTTTGAGGGTCCGATGCAGGACCTCAAGGCCCAGGGTATGGATATCCCCGCCCCAAAGGGCTTTCGGTATACGGATAATCGTCCTGGAAGCTGGGACCCACATGAACGACTGCAAGACCAGGACATGGACGGAGTGTCCGGGGAGGTCATCTACCCTGGGGTAGGGCTGACGCTGGTGCGCGCGTCCGATGCTGACTACCTGTACGCCTGTTGTCGGGCGTATAACGACTGGCTGGCGGAGTACTGTTCGGCCTATCCGGCCCGGCTTAAAGGGGTGGGCATGGTGCCGTGCCGGGGTCCGATTGAATGGGCCATTGCGGAAACGGAACGCTGCGCCAAGCTGGGTCTCGTCAGTGTGATGCTGCCGGCCTGGGTGGACGACCGTCCGTATAATCTGCCCGACTGGGACCCACTGTGGGCCGCGCTACAGGACATGAATCTCGTTGCCAGCATTCACATTGGTGGCCGCGACCCGTTTGGCCGCTCCCACGGTCCGGGCGCTGGTGGCATCATCATCGGCATTGTGAAATTTGAGATGAACGAGACCCTACAGCAGATTATTTGGGGTGGCGCTCCGGTCCGCTTCCCCAAGCTGAAATGGGCCCTGGTCGAAAGCGGGATCGGCTGGATTGGGGCGGCGCTGGGCTTTATGGACCACTGGTGGCAGGACCATAAGGGCTGGATGGAGCCACGTCTGCCTGAGCTGCCAAGTACCTATTTCCATCGTCAGTTTTATGCCACGTTCGAGGACGATCGAGCCGGGGTGCTCACCCGCGAGTTGATAGGTGTCGAGAACTTGATGTGGGGCTCGGATTATCCGCACACCGAAGGGGTCTGGCCGTTTTCGCGCCAGCAGGTGGCGGATAATTTTTCCGCTATTCCAGAAGACGATACACGTAAGATGGTACACGATAACTGTGTCAAGCTGTATGGTTTTCCGGCGGAGTAGAATGGAGAGGATGAGGGGCTGGGAACGATGTTGAGCCGGTATCAGACAATTCTCCGTCGTCTCTTCCCGTCCCTGTTCCCTGACTCCCTATCCCCACCGCCTCCTGTCTGTGTTCCACTCGGCGCGTTGGACAGTTTTCCCGACGGCCAAGGCAAGCCGGTGGTCGTAGCCGGAAGAAAAATCGTGATTTTTCGGCTGGGTGAAGAGGTGTATGCGCTGCATAACGCCTGTCCGCATAATCGGGTTCCGCTATCGAGTGGCATTGCGACGGGTCACACCCTTATATGCCGAGCGCATGGTGCCCGTTTTGATCTGAAAACCGGAGCAGTCCTCCGTGGCCCTGCTCGCAAGCCGGTTCGGGCCTATCCCGTGCGGCGAACAGGCGACACCCTCGAAATCGAAGTCCGCTGATGACGCCTCACTCGTGAGCCGGGGAGTGTGTTTGCTCGACTTCCCATTCCCAGGGCAGGGCATACTTCTTTTTGCTGTTGCAGTCTTTGCACGCGGCGACTAGGTTGCCTTTGGTTGACTTCCCCCCCCGGACGAGGGGAATAAGGTGATCCATTGTAAGCTCCGCGGGTGGAAACCGCTGTTGACAGTGGTAACACACCCCGCTCGCGCGTTTGCGCTTCCACCAGGCTGAGCGACGCAGTTCGCGGGCACGATTTTTTTCACGTTGGATATCGGCCGATGTGGTGTCCGAAAAGAAAGCGCTCTTCAGTGGGGTCCGACCCATTGTCCTTCTCCCAGCGTGGAGATGCCTCTTAGCCTAGCACAGGAATGGGGCTGGAAAAAGATATTTTCTATGGATAGGGGCCTGACCCGAAAAAAACGGGGCGCCCCTCAGAAGGACGCCCCGTTCCGTATTAGCTACTGTGTGGGAGATGCAAGGTCCAAGGGCCTAGTGTGAGCCCTCGTGCGACGCCTCGCCGCCACCACCGCAGGCACCGGCGGCACCTTCGGATGCTGCTTCAGGAGCCGCTTCTTCGCTGCTCGCTGCCTCTTCCGAGCCTTCCGCCGCCGCTTCTTCTGTCTCACCTCCCTCGTGGCTCTCTGCATACACGCTGACAGGAGCACTCATGAGTCCTACCGCCAAGGCACCTGCCACCACCGTTGTCCAACTCTTCATCTGTAACCTCCCTTCGTACAGTTTCACCAAACTTCGTCTGCGCCTCTTTTCACTAACATCTTCAGCCACCATATTCAACCTTCCAACCCTCATACAAGTCCATTCTGGCAACATCCTTATCCTACCTCTTGTGCTGTTCTCAGGATTCTTGCTTGACCTCCAATTTCCCGAGTCCATCCACTCTGGCCCAGCCTTCGGATATGGGAGTGAAGTAGAACATATCCACCCGGCGAGATTTGAACTTCCACAGCCCGTCCACCTTGACGTACTCGTCATGCAGACGACCCGCACCGATCAAGCTCTCATCGCCACGGGTGGCCCGGTTCTCAACCGAACAGATGCCGCTCGCAGTGTCTCCATGAATGTGCAGGACGTGATTCGTGAAAAACGGCTTGACCCTGAGGGGCCACGTTGAGCGGTAAAATTCCTTAATGGCGTCGGTCCCCTGTATCACGCCTCGACCCATGGCACTGAAATCTACCGAGCCGTCTGGGGTGAACAAGTTCGCCATTTTTTTCTCATCCTGAGCCTCGATTGCCAACCCGTACTGGTAGGTCAGTTCTTTAATGTGTTCCCGGTCCCAGAGTTCTTGAACCATTTCCCCGTGGGTCATCTCTCCTGCTCCTTGTTTCTATCTTTTCTCAATTAGCAAAGGGCCAACGAAGAGCACTATAAGGAGTCGCTCCCCGAACGGCAATGAGTATCGTCCTCGTAGGTCTCTGTTTCCCAGGCAACACCCTGGTGCTCAGGAAACGGGCAATCCCTTGTCCGAGCGCTACGTAAGAGAGGAAAAAGCCTTTGTATTACAGCCATATTTCTTATTCCAAGGATTGGCACTTGATTTGCTGCTCTATCTTCCTGACTTCTCTTTTCGTGCGAGGGTCATGCCGATGTCACCGAGGAGACAAAAAGAAGGATTAGTCTCAAAGAAACAGAAACGATGGTCACATAGGTGACGATGGGTCGCTTGGTTGGGCCCTGAAATCGTCGTAGAGTAGAAAAGGTTCACACGAAACACATGAAGGAGCACAGTAATGGCAGAGAATAATGGCGCAAATATGATGACGGATGCCATGAAAATATATACGACCCTGTTCTTCGACCTGCCTGCGGCTGGTATACGGCAGGGCTTGGGCCTGGCAGATGATAAAGAAACAACGACAAGTGCCTGGGGGGGCTATGATGCCATGGTCCGGCTGACTTCTCAGGGCATTGATAATTTGTATCGTACCCCACAGTTTGCACAGGCAACCGCTCGTGCACTGAACGGGTTTTTGCGTTGGCAGCAGGTCAGTAATGCCTTGACCCGGACCGTTCTGACTGGGTTGACCCAAGCGGCAGGGCTCCCGTCAGCGAATGAGACTCGGGCACTCCAAGCCGAAATTCGCGCTCTCCGGGAAGAAGTGACTGCTCTCCGAGGGGCTACGGAACTCAGAGCAGCATCCCCAAAGGTCGAGCACCCTTCTCCTCCTCTCAAACGCGTGGCAGCCTAATTCGGCTTCGCTACGCTCGCTGAAAGAATACGGAAGAGGGACCCCGGTCCCTCTTTTTTTTTGCCTACATATCCTCTAACAGTTCAGATATGGCTCAAGACAGGACATATAGACGTTTAACTCAGACTGAGGCAGCATTTCTCTATAGAGAGAAACCACATACTCCCATGCATATTGGGGGCTGTAGTCTGTATGACGGCATTCTTTCAAAAGACGCGCTTTGTTCATTAATTGAAAGTCGTTTTGACCGTCTGCCCCAGTATCGTCAGAAGGCTGTTTTTGCGCCCCTGAACATTGCCCATCCGACCTGGGAGGATGATCCGGACTTCGATCTTGACTATCATATAGATGAAGTCGCCCTCCCTCCTCCCGCCGATGATCGGGCCATTTCTCAGGTATGCAGCCAACTGTTTAGCACACCATTGGACCGAGACCGGCCCTTATGGAAACTGACGCTCATCCACGGCCGTCCGGACGGCGATACTATGGTCCTGGCTCGTGTTCATCAGGCTATGCTGGAAGGCGTCTCGGGCATTGACCTGATGCTCGTCTTGCATGACCTGAGACCGGAGAGCGAACACGGCTCACCACCGCCTACTTCGTGGGAGCCTGAAGCCCTTCCCGATGCGATGACGCTTATGCAAGAAGCGGTTCGGGACCGGATGACTGAGGTCGTAGAGTGGTGGGCCGATCAGAGTTTTCAGGCCTTTCGCTCGCCGCTCCACGGCTCACGGTCAACACGGTTAAGCAACGCGCTGATGAGCGTCATGCCTACCCTTATGCAACCTGTGCCGCGCACCCCGTTTAATGCTGCACTGTCAGGCCAGCGGCAGTTGACGTGGCTCGAGTTTTCTTTTGCTGAGGCGCGCTTCATTCGTTCGGTTCTGAGAGGAACAGTAAACGATGTCGTGCTGGCGATTATTGCCGGGGGTCTTGGACGCTATTTACGGGCCAAGGGACACGAGACAGACGGCCTGGAACTCCGTGCTGCTTCTCCCGTCAACCTCAAACGACACGAGCCGCGCCGCCGGCGCGGAAGACGACCTATAGACCGGACGGCGACGATGTTAATCCCCTTGTACGTCGGTATCACCGACCCGATTTTACGGCTGTCCGCACAAAAAGCGACGGTTGAGGAGCTGTACGAACAGGATCAGGCTGGAACCTTCCATACCCTGCAGTCCTTGGCGACCGGTATCCCACCAGCTTGGCAGGCGCTCGCCGGCCAAGCGCCCTCGATGAGTGCGCTGGCGAATACGGTGGTCATGAATATTCCTGGTCCACAGGTCCCGTTGTACTTGGCCGGGCATAACGCCATGCGTTCTTTCCGATGGGCCCGTTAGCGGCACGAGTAGGCCTGTTCCATGCGGTAGCCAGCTATAATCAGAAGCTCTCGATAGGCGTCACGCTTGACCCACAACTCATACCGGACGGCTGGGAGTATGCCGACTGCCTGAAAGCGTCGTTCCTGGAATTGCGGGAAGCGGCGGAGCGATTTTCAAAACGGTCGGCTGCTGCCGACGCACGCCCGGCCGATGTCCGTACGAGCGCAGCCTAAGCCGCCACGCTCTCCGCTCAAGGGGTCACCTAGGCGGAAGGAACATGGCCCGACAGACCCGTCATGTCGTAGGCCATGATAATCAGGTCTCGCGTCTGTCCAGAACGATCAATGACAAAATCCGGCAGGAGTGCCTCGGTTTGAAAGCCGAGGCGGAGGAAGAGCGTCCGTGCCCCTGGTTGGTCCGGCATCATCTGAGCAACCACTTTGCTCAGTTCTAAATCCCGTGCGATGGCAATAATTTCCTCTGCCAGCGTCCGACCTAATCCCTGAGAGCGATACTCCGGGGCAAGCAAGATACGAATTTCTCCGAGATGACGCTGCCACGCCACTATATTGTGGTGCAGAATGGCATAACCGGCCATCTCCTCCCCGTTTTCGGCAATAATGGTCACGGTCTTACGGGCTTCAAGATTACGCACCCATTGCTTCACAATTTCAGGGTCCGTGATATCAATCCTCAAATGGAGGAGATCGTCCGCGGGCAAGCTATGCGCAAAACTCACAATGCGGTCGGCATCAAAGGACGTCATTAAGCGTAACGTCACGCTCGACCCGTCACGGAGGGTAATCGTATGAGGATAAGGACGTTCGATGTGCACCCGTGCTTCAGCCATATGCTCCTCCTTCAAGCCACATCAATCACGCCGTGAGCGCTCACAAGAGTGAGCAGGCGATGCTAGCAGATATCCGTTCAAGCGCCAATCACACTCACCGCGTCTCAGGCGAGAGCCATCTGGTTTCTTTCTCCTGAGCTTTTTGCTACGCTTGCAAAAGTTATCATCTGTTGCAAGCAAAAATCCAGTCAATACTCCTGGGGGGAGCGGACAACATGACACCGGGTAATCTTCTTTCTGACGCATATCCTGAACGGGAAGACATCAAGCGTTTTAGTACGCTTTTCTGGCAATTAACGGCAGGCTTTCCAGACTCATACCGTCAAATGTGTGCCCTTCTCCGGGACGACATCTATCGGCATCCATCAGTCCCCCAGGCGTCGGGAGAGCCCGTTCTTCTGATCCCTGGATTTCTTGCTGGCGACTGGACCTTGCAATTATTAGCTGGTTGGCTGAGACGGGTGGGTTATAATCCATATTTCTCCGGGCTGGACTGGAATATCGATTGTCCGAATCGAACAGGGCATTTGCTACGCTGGCGTTTGAACCAGATCATACGGGAGACTGGCTATCCGCTCATTGTTTTTGGCCATAGTCTCGGCGGTATGCTCGCTCGTTTTCTGGGGACAAACTTCCCCGACCAGGTCCGCCACGTGGTCACTCTGGGCTCCCCTATTCAACGGACGAGTAATGTGAGCCCGCTGGTTTTATTTGCCTCACGCATGCTGCAACCCTTTCGGCGCTGGCGCGGCGAGCTTCCGTCCGAGTGTGGGACGCTCCACTGCAACTGCCACTTTAACCGCAGCGTTATTTCATCCATGCCTGAAGAGGTCGGATTTACCTCAGTCTTCTCCAAACAGGACGAAGTCGTAGAGTGGAACGCGAGTATCGATCCTGAGCGCGAGAACCGGGAGGTCACAGGACGCCATATTGGTCTGATTGTGAACCCCCAAGTCTACCGTATTCTGGCAGACGTGCTCTCTCGCTTACAAGAACAAGCACGAGAGCCCCATCTGACAGTTGCCTTGTCTTCACAAGGCGATGCGCAGACCTGAAAAGCGAACAGAGAGAGCGAGGGTGCGCGCGGCAGGGCAAAACTCAACCCTTCCCCAAGCTCCCGCTGTGATATGAAAAAACGACTGGTCAGAAGAGACAGGGGGCTTACTCAGACGGCGACGTCATGAACTCTTTTGCCAGGTCGTTCTTCCCTTCAACATTCTTCTTATAGATATGGGTCTCCCAGAGCGCCTCGTGGGTCCCATCCTTGTCTGTGTAGGTGAAGCGAACCCACCTGCCTCCCGGAGCCTCGAAGATATTGAAATAATGACTGAGTTCGTCGTTGATCCGGTCTCCCTGAGAGAGTAACCCAGCCTCCCACGGTCCCATAGTCCACGGGTTCCCGGCACGGCCGGCGATATCTCGCCGTTTCTGTATATTAGAGATAATACTGAACCCGTCTTCGGTCGCATGCCCTTTGATGATCTGAATCGCCAATTCTTCTTTCTGTCCCATGGGTCGTTCGCCACATGCCCAGAGAGAAAGACAACTGGCCATGAGCAGGTAAGAAAATAGCTTCTGATACGCGTATACTTTTCGCATCCGCCCTCCTCCATCGCAGACTAGCAGGCTCAGCGTCCCGCTGTGTTTTCTATTAGGATAGGCATACTACAATGAAAAGTCGCTTGGGTCTACGGATGGCAGAATGCATTCCCGCTCGGCGGCGTGTGGAGTAAGCATACGGGCACCTTGCTTTATTGTCACGTGGGTGACAATAAAGGGAGAGCAGATGAAAACAGTATCCCCTTCGGGTAGTGAACCATCAGGACGTAGGCCTAACTTATGGTAGAGCGCGTATGGCACGTACACCTGTCCTTAATGTGACAACGATCCGACGCCTGAAGGCCTTTCCCTGGGCTTCAGATCAGCAAGTGGAGCGGATTCTGAGTCAGATGGACCTGCATCACATCGAAAAGCGTACAGTCCTGTTTAACGAGGGAGTTCCTTCAGATTCGGTGTATTTCCTGATTTCTGGCGTTGTCAAACTATCCTTGCGCAGTCCGGATGAAGAGCGCGTTCTGGTCAGTCTCATCTCACCTGGGGAGTTATTTGGTATTACCTCTTTGATGCCAGGTATGTACCGCGCCTTTCGCTCAGAAGCGTTTAGCGACTGCTGGGTCAGTTCCGTCCGTCCGGATGTTTTTGTGACGACACTGCTCAACGTTCCATTTACGGATTTCAGTGCACTGATGGAAGGAACTGTCGGCCGCTGGTTTGCTCTCCTCTACCGTTATACGCATTTTCAGGGGTCTAGCCTGAGACAAAAGCTGGCTTTAGCCCTGCTCGAACTGGCGCAAAAATTCGGGACTCAGGACGCCCGGGGGACCATGCTGATCTTACAGCTCACCCATGAAGATCTCGCTGATCTGGTAGGCGCGTCACGCCAGAAAGTGACGGAGCATATGCAGGAGCTTGCGCGACAGCAGGTATTGCTCCGGGATGGGCGCAAGCTCATCGTCCATCCAGACCGGCTGCGAGAAGTCGCCGGCCTATTGTTGGACGAGAAATGAAGGAAAGGCGGAGGATATCTCCATCCCTGTGATATCCTCCGCACAGGAGAGCGGACTGCCTTAGTTGCTCGCTTCTGTCGCCGCCTCTTCGGCCTTGGACTCAAGCTGCCAGAGCTGACGGGTCAGTGCGGCTGACGAGTCAAAAATCTGACGGGCGAACGACCGCTGGGTTTCAAAAATTGACGCAAACGGCGTGTCCTTCGCCCACTCCGTTGCCTTTTCGTTCATCTCGAAAGCCCGGCTTGCCCATTTTTCGCTGGACTCAAGCGACTGCACAGCCATTTGCTTCATCGATTCGCTGAACGGCATATTCATCCCGCTCATCATCTTGACAAACGGATTGTCGCTGGCGTCGAACATCTTGTTGAAAGCACTGCAGTTCCAGGCGTTATCGGCCATGAGAAACCTCCCTGTTTGGTTGTGAGATTACCGACGCTGTCAGCTTATTCCTGACGGGCTTAATGCTAACTGCAATCGCTAACTTTTGCAAGCACATAGAATAAAAAATGTCACTCACGTGACAATAATGCCCTTTTAGATCGTACCACTGGTGTCATTTACCTGCCGAAAGGACCGATACATATCGATCATCATTTCCCGCTGGCGGGCAGACAGGTCGGGATCATGCAGAATCGCTTTGATCACATCGCTCTCCTCAGCTTCTTGCGGGTCAAGGATACCCGCTTGAGTATACAGGGTTTCGGCCGAAATGCGCAGTCCCTTGGCCAGCGACTGCAGAATCATGCTGCTTGGCGTCCGGAGCCCACGCTCAATCTGGCTGAGGTAGGGGTTGGAGATTCCGCATATGTCCGCTAGCTGCCGCAGAGAAAGTTGTGACAGCTCACGTTGACGCTTAATAAATTCTCCAAGCGTGACGTATGGGTCCGGTCGCTTCTGGGCCATGTCCGATATGCTAACAAAAAACGCTAACTCTTGCAAGCGTTCTCCAATCGAATATTTTGAGGTACTCTTTCGGAGCCGGCGTTATGAGTCCAATACCCCCATGGCTTGCAACTCTCGCCGCAGCTCAGCCCGAGCGGTATCGGTAAGCGGTGCAATCGGCTTCCGGGTCGGACCCGCCGGAAGATTGCGGAGTTGCATGGCGGCTTTGATAGGCGCAGGAAACGATCCGAGGCCCATGACTAACCAAAATCGTGTCAGGCGATTTTGCACCTCCCAGGCGCGGTCATGCTGACCGGCCTCAAAGAGATGAACAATTTCCAACGAGAGTTCAGGACACGCATTTGCGCTGCCTAAAATTGCGCCCTGACTGCCGGCCAACAGGCCCGGCAGGAGTAGGGTATCGATACCAGTCAGAACGCTAAAATCTGACCGCCTCCGCAACAGCAGATTGTTCAGCAGGGTCAAATCTCCGCTGCTGTCTTTTATCCCCTGAATATGGGCGTAGTGTTCGGACTGCGGGCGGCTCTAAGACATTCGGTCTGGTCCGGTCGCCCCTCTCCTGGTTGACAGTCGCCCGGCCACAGGGTGTATGATTCGCCAGCGATACGGCTCAAGCAGGAGGAGTGCCGATGTTTAAGGCCACAAAAGATAAAAAGCTGCCGACGGCTATGGTCGGCTCTTTTCCAAAGCCCACTTGGTTTACCGAGAGCTTACGCGGTCGGCCATTCAAAGTCGCGATGGGCGACTCCCTCTATCGGGAGCAGTATATTGACGCGGTTGCCTGTTATACGAACGAGCAAGAACAGGCCGGTCTTGACATCTTCACCGATGGAGACACCCGTTTTGATCTGGAAGTGGGCGGGCGCTCCTGGTTCTTTTATACGATTGAACGCCTCAACGGTGTGAGCGGCTTTCGCGACTCTTCGCACTTTCTCGACTATGCGGATATCAAGCCCGGTCACATCCTGTACGAGGTCCAGGAAGCCTACCATCCTCCGGCGGTCACGGACAAGGTGACGCGTGGTCCCCTGCACTTTTCTGCCATCTGGAAAACCGCGCAGAAGATGACCAGTAAGCCGGTGAAGTTCGGCTCGATCAGCGCCACCTGCCTGCCCATGATGCTGTGGAACGAGTACTATAAAACCGATCATGCGCTGGTCATGGACCTGGCCGCGGCGCTGAATGAAGAGTTACGGGAGTTGGCGGACGCGGGCTGCCCAGTCATCCAGATCGAAGAGCCGCCCCATCATTTTGCCTGCTGTACGACCCCGCCAGCAACAGACAAAGAGCTGGAGGCCTACACCCAGGCGTTCAATCGTGAAGTCGAGGGCGTCAACACAGAGATCTGGGCGCATACCTGCTGGGGCAACCCCAACCAGCAGAGCTTTTACTGGGAGCGACCCAGTTATGAGCGGTCACTCCCGCACCTGCTCCAGCTCAATGCCGACGTCCTGACCCTGGAAGGAGCGAGCAACCAAGGCCGCGACCTGCCGCTGCTCAAGCAGTATAAGACGGACAAAAAAATTGCCATCGGCGTCATCAATCACACGGTCACCACGGTTGAGCCGCCCCAGATGATCGCCGATTTGATTCGTCGAGCGCTCGAATACGTCCCACCGGAACGGCTCATTATTACCGCAGACTGCGGCTTTGGACGTGAAGGCCTCTCGCGCCGGATTGCCTTTTACAAATGTATCGCCCTGGTTCAAGGTACAAATATGGTTCGGCGAGAACTCGGGCTGCCGGAGGCCAAAATTCGGGCCGCGGATCCACGCTTTGCCTTTCGGCCGGTCGAGTAGAGAGTGCGGACAATCTACCGCCTGCCTCAAGCAGAGTCTGATGAAGCCGCTTGGATCAAGGAGGCATGGGGAGCAAGCTCGCCCTCCCCTTTGCCTTCTTTTACCAGCAGAAACTCCAGCAGATACTGATTCACCAATTCAGGCTGTTCCTGTTGGACCCAATGACTGCACTTGGGGATGTACTTGATCTCGAAACGATCGCCGAAGTACTCATCCATGTCGTAGGTGAGTTCTTTTCCCAGCGCCCTATCTTCCTCACCCCAAATCAGGAGCGTTGGGCTTGAGATTTGGGGAAGGTGTAATGCGCCATTGCGGAGACGGTGACGAAACGCCGCGCGGTAATAATTGATAGCGGCCCGAGCACTGCCGGGGGTACGCAATGCCTCGGCATATCTATGCAGCTCTTCGTCGGGGAAAGCCTCTTTCCGTACAGCCATGCCACGAAACGCCTGCGCGATAAAGCGCCGCCGGAACAAACGCAGGCCCAGCTCAGGCAGCCACGGAATCTGGAAGTAGAATATATACCAACTGCGTCGAAGCTGCTGGCGATTCTCTTTCAGCGCTCTCTGAAATGCTCCCGGATGGGGACAATTCAAAACAACGAGCCGCTCAGTCAGGTGTGGATAGTTGGCTGCAAACGACCAGGCCACGCCGCCACCCCAATCATGGCCGACAATAATGGCTCGTTCTTCATGAAAAGTACGGATAAGGCCCCCGACATCCCCGGTAAGCCGATCAATATGATAATTGGCGACACCGCTCGGCTTATCACTCTCGTTGTAACCGCGCATGTCTGGTGCCACGACGGTGAAATGTTCCGCCAGAGCCGGGATTTGATACCGCCACGAATACCAGAATTCAGGGAACCGTGCAGCAAAACGAGCAGCGGGCCTTCCCCTTGCGTAACGTAATGTAAACGGACTCCGTTCACATAGGCTGAGCCGTGTTTCAGAGCAGCGCGAGCCATACACCACGGTTTCCTAAGCGGGCACGTCCATGCCGGCCTTGCGCGCCCGGTCCAAGACGATTTTTTCAATGTCGGCAATCGGTCCATCAATCATCCGCCCTCGGAAGGAGACGGCCCCATGACCCGCGACCACCGCTTGTTCAAAAGCGGCGACCAGGGCGCGTGCATACTCAACCTCTTCCGTCGTCGGTGTGTACACGGCGTTCACGGGCTCAACCTGATTGGGGTGAATACAGGCCTTGCCCTCGTAGCCGAGTTCCTTGCCCTGCTGCGTTTCTGCGCGCAAACCGCCGAGATCCTGAATATCGAGATAGACGTTATCAATCGGCGTCACGCCCGCGGCCTTGGCGGCCATGACCACCTGGCCGCGCGCTTGTAAGACAACGCCGGCGGTTGAGGGGGCGGCTTTAATCCCCATGGACAAGGAGAAGTCGCCATGCCCAAAGGCGATACCGGCAATCCGGGACGTTGCCGAGGCAATGGAAAACGAATTGCCGATTGCCTCGGGCTGTTCAAACAAGGGAATCAGGACAACGTCGCCGGGCTGGCGTCCGGCGCGTTGTTCAGCCAGGGAAACGAATTGATCTACGAACCGAATCTGCTCGGTGCTGTTGGTCTTGGGTACGACCAGGCCGTCGGCACCAGCCTCAACCATGGCTAACACGTCATCCAAGAAGTAGGGAGTATCAAGCCCGTTAATACGTACAGTCCGCTCAAAGCGTTCAAAGTCGGCGTCTTGCAGGACCTCCCGCATCGTCTCACGCGCCGCGGCCTTGCGCTCAGGAGCGACCGCATCCTCCAGATCAAAGATCAGCGTATCCGCCGCCGACTCTTTGGCCTTGGCAAAAAAGCGCTCGCTACTTGCCGGGACAAATAATAAACTCCGACGCAGCCGTGACATCAGATCACCCCCTTTTCTCTTAATTCTGCCAGTTTCTGCGACGACAGACCGAGCCGCTGTCCATAGATCTCTTCGTTGTGGTGTCCCATATGGGTAGGTGCCGACCAGCGTATTGCGCCAGGCGTCCGGGAAAATTTGGGGACGACATTCTGCATTTTGATGGATCCAAGCTCCGGGTCAGCGACGGTGGTGACCGTTTCACGTGCCTGAAAATGGGGGTCGGAGAGAATTCCGGTAATGTCGTACACCGGCGCGCAGGCACACTCGAATTCGTCAAATCGCCTCAAAGCCTCTTCGGCAGTGTGGGCACCAATCCAGCCGCCAACAATGGCGTCGACTTCATCAATATGCTCAATCCGGGCGCGGTTATCGGCGAAGCGGGGGTCATCATTCAGCTCGGGCCGACCGATGGCGACAAAGACTCGTTTGGCCAAGGCTGGTGCATTGGCCGAAAGGGCGAGCCAGTGACCGTCCCTGGTCTGATAGGTATTACGGGGAGCACCAATAGACGGTACCCGGTTCCCGGTTCGATGCTGAATGACGCCCAGCTGGTCAAAGGCCAGGGCTTGATCGCCGGTTGTCGTGAACAACGGCTCCAAGACGCTCAGGTCAAGCATCTGGCCTTTGCCACTTTTGTGATCTCGCTCGTAGAGCGCGAACATGACCGCCCAGGTGCCAAACTGGCCAGCCATGGAATCGGCCAGCCCATAGCCGGGCAGGGTCGGCGGCCCCTCCGGCTGGCCGGTAATGTGGGCAAAGCCACTCATGGCTTCGGCAAGGGTGCCAAATCCAGGTTTGTCTTTATAGGGTCCAGTCTGACCGAATCCCGACACACGGACAACGATCAGGCGAGGGTTAATCGCATGCAGGGTCTCCCAATCGAGGCCCCATTTTTCCAGGGTTCCCGGCCGGAAATTTTCTGTCAGGACATCGGCGTCGGTGATCAACTGCTTGAGAATCTCCTGGCCTTCTGGAGTGCTCAGGTTAAGGGTAATACATTTTTTATTGCGATTGGTAATCTTCCACCACAGCGGGATGCCATCCTTGGTCGCCCCGAGTGAGCGTAGGCTATCCCCCATTTTCGGATGCTCAACCTTAATCACCTCTGCCCCAAAATCGCCCATATTCTGGGAAATCGTTGGCGCGGCAAACAGGACGGCAATGTCAACGACTTTGAGCCCTTCGAGTGGCAGGCTAGCCATGAATCCGTTTCTCCCTCATTCAGATTTGCCTGCGGTTGTAGCGCGTTTCCCCCATCCGCGCAAAGCAGACGTACCCGAAAGAAAGACCCTGGGAAAGAGTCGTGGGAGCGTATATTCACATCAGGGTGATATTTCCGGGCCAGCTTGCGATATGCCTTCTGAATTTCTTCTTGCGAGGCGGTTCGCGAAAGCCCGAGTGTTTTGTAGTAATCCTGAAATTTCATTGTCGATACTTCTTTGCACAAGAATGTAAGACCTGTGGAGGAACAGAAGGCACGGTTTTACCTGAAGCAGAGAAGACCTAACGACCTTTATCGCCACCACAGAAACGTGCTACTCCCCTTCCCCAACCATCCATTCCCCGCCCGGCTTCACCTCATACAGTTCCAACAGTACGTCGTCCGGCGCTTTACACATGGCGTATCGAAAAGGGGTGTCCTCAACAATACCTTTCCGAAAGACGACTCCGTTTTCCTGCATATGGGCGATCAAGCCCTCCAGGTCATCAGTCCGAATACCGAGATGATGCACCAACCCCCGGTCCGCACTCCGCGGTTTCTGCGCATAAATATGTAGCGCCTGCCCACCCATATCGAGGCGGATATTCCGCTGGCCCACAAGCAGGGCATCGTAGACTATCCGTGCCCCAAACATGGTCTGATAAAAGCCTAGCGTCTTGTCCATGTCGGAGGAAAAGATGTGAACGTGGTCAAGACAGATCATGGTCGATTCCCTCCCTCCCTGCCCGTATAGGCTCCTTTTGCAGAACAGAAACCAGCGGATTCTGTAGCAGGACCTGAAGATATGGAGCAAGAGACAGCTCCAGCACGCCGGCTGAACCGCGGCTGATCAGACACCCTCTTGGAGCAAGGACGCGCACAATCTCTTGCAGAGACCGCTCAAGCGTGTCTTCGCCCATAGGAATCTCACGGTTGAACATATTGGCGGTGTAGATGAGATGGATGGAAGCGGTGTTCAGGGCGCTCAGGTCACTCACCGTCCCGTGATGCAGGCGAATGCGTGTTGTGAGCCAAGGTTCGTTCGCCCGGAGCGCCTCAAACGCCTTGGCGGCCGCAACGATATGTTCGCCAATCCATTCGTAGGCATGGACACAGGCCAGTTCACAGGTCTTGAGCAGATCGTAGAGTTCTTGCGCATTGCTGCCAAAGCCCAAGCTGAGGCCGACTGCCGGGCGGTGACTGCGGACTACGTCCAAGACGTTCACCTGGGTCATTGCCTGGACCAATCCAATGGCTTGCTGCAAGGCGGGGGCAACAGGACTCCCGATATTGTCGCGCAGTCCAGGGTATTCAAGAATAGTCGCGTAGGCGGGATCATGCAGCCAGGGGACGGCGTTGTCAGGATAGACAGGTCCTTCGATGAAGTCAGACCAGGACTCAGGAGTGGCTAAATCAACCATATTCCGATACTCGCATTCATCTCTCGGCCCTTGCAATAGCCCAGGAATTCGTCCATTTCCTGGGGTACGCAGACACGGAGGAGGAGGTTGCGTGAGCGTACTCGATCAATTACGGCTGGACGGGAAAATTGCCCTGGTAACCGGGGCCGGGCGTGGTTTGGGCCGGGCAATGGCCCTCGATCTTGCGGAAGCTGGAGCTGATGTTGTTGTCGCTTCACGAACGCAGAATCAAATCGACGAAACCGCCAATCTCGTCCGGGCTCAAGGTCGTCGCAGCCTGGCGGTACGCGTTGATATTACGGATTCCCATTCGGTCAGCGCCCTGATCGAAGCCGGGCGGGCCGCATTCGGTCAGATCGACATCCTGGTCAACAACGCCGGCGGCGCGACGAAAGGCATGTTTCGCCCGCTCGATACCATCCCCGATACACATTGGCATGTGGGTGTGGATACCAACCTCTCGGGCGCGGTGTACTGTTGCCGCGCGGTCCTGCCTCACATGGTCGAGCAAGGCGGTGGGAAGATCATCAATATCACTTCCGGTTTCGGTGTCCGGGCGGCAAAGAATAATTATATGTATACCGCGGCCAAGGCCGGCTTAATCAATTTCACCCGCGCGCTGGCAATGAATTACGCCGAGCATAACATCCAGGCCAATCTGATCCTGCCCGGCATCTTTCCGCACGATGATCCCGAGCTGGTCAAATCTTGGCGCGGCGGGAAGTTCATACCGGTTGGGCGGGTCGGCCAGGATGCTGAGCTGGGACCGGCTTGTGTCTTCCTGGCGTCGGACATGTCCAATTACATGAACGGTCAAATGATCGCACTAGAGGGGGGCGGCCTGGCAGGAGGGCAGGCCCCGTGCGGATTTGCTCCGGTCGTTCCGCTGGCAGAGGATAGCGTATGAGCCTGGCCGCGTTTTCTCTAGCGAACAAAAACGCGTTGGTGCTCGGAGCCGGCTCGGCTATTGGCAGGGCGGCTGCCTGTGCGCTGGCCGAGGCTGGCGCGGATGTCGCAGTAGGCTCAACGCTTGCCACACCACGTGAACAGTAAGCTGTCCGCGCGTGCCGAGCTGTGATTCAATCTCAGGGTAGAAAGAGTCTGGCTCAGACGATAGACGCAGCGAACGAAGCTGACGTACAGGCGCTGGTGGATCAGACTGTCTCAGAATTTGGCACTCTCGATATTCTCGTCAATGCTCACGACCTGCCGTTTGCCAAGCTGCTCCGTGACATTTCATCCAAGGAATGGCGGCGGGTGCTGGAGGTCAATTTGACAGGCGTGTATTTTGCCTGCCGGGCAGCAGTCGAGCCCCTGCTGGCTCAACACAGTGGACGGATTATTAATATTGTCTCCCTGCTCGGCGAGCGGGGTATGATCAATGGCAGCGCGTATTGTGCGGCGCAAGGTGGGGTTCTCAATCTGACCCGCGCCCTGGCCCTTGAATGGGCTCGAAGCGGAATCACGGTCAATGCCGTTGGAGCGGGCTGGACCGAGGGTATGGGCCTGCTCAAAAACACGGCTGTACAGGAACAGTTGCGTCGCTATTTGCCGCAGAAACGCCTGGCCCAGCCATATGAGATCGGCAAAGCTGCCGTGTATCTGGCCTCAGATATGTCGGGCTTTATCACTGGCCAAACTGTCTGGATCGAAGGGGGGGCACTGAGTCATTTGTAGACCCATTGGGTCAGGGAAAGGAAGGCATCTGCAAATACCAAAATCAGGAAAAAGAAGCATCGAAAGCTGATATTCTCCACTGCTATGCTCCCACAAAGAACCGCAAGTACCGAGGTCTGACTTTCAGTATTCCGCTCCAACTTCCTGAGCCGTCGCTCGAAATTGTTGGCGATTTTGAAAGGAGTTGCGCAGTAGCGAGCTGTCCGTAAACGTGCGATATGTCTCCTTGCCGTTACTCTAAAATATACAGGAGGGACTCTATATGGGCACTGCTGAGAATAAACAATTGGTTCACGACACATTCGCCGCTTTGAATGCCGGTGATTCGGAAAAGTTTTTCAGCCATTTGTCGGAAGATATTCGCTGGACCATTATCGGCACTACGAAATACTCTCACACCTATACCGGCAAGGCGGATATCGTCGAGCGACTCTTTACCCCTCTGACTGCGCAACTCGACGGGTTCATCACCAACACCATTCTGAATACGATTGCCGAAGGGGACTCTGTCGTCCTGCAAACCCAGGGCAAATCACAAACAAAGACGGGCAAGCCCTATAACAATACCTACTGTTTGGTCATCCAGATTCAGGACAGTCAGGTCCAACAGATTACGGAATATCTGGATACGGAGTTGGTGACGACCGCGTTTGAATAGAGGGCCTGTGAGCACCTTCCTCCTGCGTCCCTGCTAGCGCGTTTCACGATAGGCTCTCGCCGTTCCTGGGTGCTTGCGTCATGCCGGACTGGATCCGGCCTCCAGAGGGCGGGGGGCCTGGATTCCTGCTTGCGCAGGAATGACGGGGGGCTACACAGCATCGTGATTTGCTCTAGCGCTCAGTCACTCCGCCCATGCTGGGCAACGCTGGATTGCCCGGTCCTGCTCTTCTTTCAAACGTGGCCTACAACTTCCCCATGACTTTCCGCGTAAAATCTTCAATCGCCCGATACTGCGTCGCCAGAGAGGGGAGGAGCATGATCTGATCCAGGCCGGCTACCTCAAGTCGTTTGATTTGTTCAATGACTTCCTCTGGTGTACCGGCAAGACAGGTCGATTTGATGAGCTCGGGCGTAATGAATTTCTCCTCTTCAGGCAGATGGTAGACGCAGTGGCCGGCGTGAATGCGCAGGTGACGGTGCGAGGGTGGCGTCCGTTCGACCAGCGCGCTGTATTCGTCCCAAATATCGGCGAGGTGCCGGGGCGGCTGCCCACCAAACTGGCGCACCTTATCGTACAGGTAGTGGAGTGACGCAGTAGCAGTCTGACCAGATCATTTGACTGTCAGCGACCCAAGCGTGGGAGTACCCAAGATTTTCCGCATGGGTGATGGAGCCGACATCATCGATTTTTGCGGCAACACAAATTCCAAAATCCATCAAATCCTCCCACTGTCCTTGTGAGTATAGTGCTTGCCTGTATCTGAGCAGGTCCGTCGCAACGCGTCAGTCTTCTCCGGTCGCTTCCTTGAGGGCCTTCCGAGCCGTTCGTGTGACAATGGCGGTCGCCACGACAGTGGCGACCAGACCCAGGAGGAGAACTCCGTAGTCAGCAATCCCTCGTTCCGGTGCAGCCCCTCCAGCCAGAGCAGCCACATCTCCAGCCAGTTTCCCGTAATAGACGTACAGAACCGTTCCCGGCAGCATACCAAATGCGGCGATCGCATAGTCCACAAAGCGCACCTTGGTCAGACCCAGAGCGTAGTTCAGCAGATTAAACGGGAAAACCGGAGACAGGCGTAACAAAAAGACGATCTTCCGTCCCTGTGCACTCACCGCCCGGTCGATAGCGGCAAAGCGGGGGATATCCGCCAGCTTCCGCTCAATCGCCTCCCGAGCAAGGTGACGCGCAACCAGAAACGCGAGGCACGAACCCAGGGTAGCGGCAATAAACACATACACAATACCGTTCAGCAGCCCGAAGATTGCACCCGCCGCAAGGGTGAGAACGGAGCCAGGGATAAAAGCCACGGCCGCAATCGCATAGCTGGCAATGAAGACCAGCGGTCCCCACCCCCCAAGCGTCTCCACCCAGGCGGCAAACACCGGCACGTATGCCCCGGCCTGACGGCCTAAAAAGATGAGCAGGGCGACCCCAAGAACAATAAGCGCAGTTCTGCCGACAAGGCGTCTTTTACTCGCTGTTTGAGCAGGAGAGACTCCTCCAGGCATATGCCCTTCTTCCATGTGCACGCTCCCTTCCGAGAGAGTCAGGCACCCGGCTCCATCCCGGCGTTTCAGACTTTTGCACACGGGAATGGTCCGGCTATGGCGCAGACTGCACAAACTGGGCAAGGCCATCTTGCCAGGGAGGGAGGTGTATACACGGCTCTTGGAGCGTTGTCAGGACCGCAGAAGAGGGACATTGTGCCGGGCGAGGCATCTCTGTGCTCGGAATGGGTTGCACCTGAGAACGAACGCCAAGGAGTGCATATAAAGTCCGGATAAGGTCAAAGCGGCTCGTGCCACCCCGACCGGCCATATGGTACGTCCCAAAGGCTTCAGTTGTCACAAGCCGGGCCAAGGCTGTTGCTAAATGCGGGGCATAGGTCGGAGAACCAAATTGATCGTTCACTACCCGGACTGCGGGCTGCTGAGAGAGGGCACGCATGGTTTGTATAAAATTCTTTCCGTGCGTGTGGTACACCCACGAGGTGCGAACAATATAATGCTTCGGATTTAAGGCCCGCACCACCTCTTCTCCGGCGAGCTTGCTGTGTCCATACACCGACTGGGGGTGAGGCATATCAAATTCATGATACGGCCTGCGGCTCAGTCCGTCGAAAACATAATTCGTGGACAGATGCAGGAGTGGAATCCCACGGGCTGCGGTCACGAGGGCAAGGTTCCGAGGGCCGAGGGCGTTCCCCCTATAGGCGGCCTCAGGGTCTCGCTCGGCTTGATCCACAGCATTATACGCGGCGGCATTGAGTACCAAGTCGGGAGCCTGCGTTGCGACCGCCGCGCGGACCGCGTCAAGGTGAGTAATATCGAGCTGCTGCCGGTCGTAGGCCACAATATCGTGGTTACTGAAGATGGCTTGAACGGCCCGGCCGAGCTGACCGCCGGCCCCAGTAAGAAGGATGTGCATGCTTGTTCTCTTTGACCGTACTCACGCGTTGGACGCACGCACGAGACGAGCGCCGAGAGGAAAGTCAGAGATCGACATTGTCATCATACCAACAAAAAAGGGCGTGTCCCAAGACACGCCCGATACGGAGCAAGGAAATCCCCAGAGGTCGGCTCAGTCTTTGAATTCCGGCAGGATTTTGGTCCCAAAAATTTCGAGCTGTCGCCTGGTCTCCTCCCACGGCATCATCCCTTGATCAAAGAACCAGCCAAACCACTCAATGTTGGAATTCTTCTGGAGTGCTTCCAGTTCACGTTTGACATCATCGACGGTCCCAACCAGAGAGTACTTCGCCTCGACCATGCGCTCGAACTTCCAGGGAACGGGTGTCGTCTCGCCGGGGTAGCGGTAGGCCTCAAAGAAACCGAACCCAGCGAAGTATTGGATGAATCCGGCTCCCTGCGTTTCCGCTCCCAGAGAATAGCCTTCGGTATACGTATTCCCGATATGCACTGACCGAAAGGCACCGACGCTCTGTCCGAGTTCGAGATTTCGGCCATGTCTGGCCGCTTCATCACGATAGGCTTCACACAGCTCACGGAACGCAGGCGGATGCGAAATCAGAATCCACGGCACAATCCCTTCGGTGGCGCACCAGCGGATCGTTTTCTCGCTGACTGAAAACGGCTGCCAGATCGGCGGGTGGGGTTCGGTATAGGGTTTGGGAACGACACAGATTCGCTGTACCGCCCCGTTTTCGTCCACCTCTCCCTCAGCCCCGTATTTCGAGGTCCAGTTTTTGGCGACCGGCCAGCGCTGAATGCCGTGTTCATAGGGGGCCGGGACTTCGTAATATTTGGTCTTGAGCCGAATGGACTCTTCGGTCCAGGCGGTCTTCATAATTTTGAAGACCTCTTCAAAGACCGCCCGGTTATGCGCATCCACTTCAGAGCCATCCATGGGCGCGCCGGTCACATGGTAGTGCTGTCCAAGCACATTGGTCCAACGATCCTGATAACCCCGGGCAAAGCCTGCGATAAAGCGGCCTTTGGTCAGATGGTCAATGACGGCGATCTCTTCCGCAACCCGGAGCGGGTCCCAGGTGGGTAAGACCAATCCCAGCGAGGCAAACTTGATGCGCTCGGTCCGCGCCGCAAGGTCGGTGTACAGCATGAGCGGCGCAATGGACGCCTCATAGCCCTCGGAGTGAAAGTGGTGCTCGGTGGTTGACATGGCGTCAAAGCCGCACTCTTCAGCCAGTTGCGCGACCTCGCGCAACTCCGTAAGCATTTCTTGATACTTGTCGTTGTTGCGGCCAATAGGCCGCAGTCTTTCGCGCTCCTCGAATGTCGCCGGGATGGTCGGTAAAACAAAAAGATTAAATTTCATGGAGCTTCCTCCTGACCTGGAGTGTATTAGCGTTGCAGTCCCGCTCCAGGGTGCTCTCTCAGCCCTAGCTCGTTTGAAGAATCTTAGCCAGCACTGGCATCAGATATTTCTTGAACGTGACGGGATTCTCACACATGGGGAAATGGCCGATTTCTTCCATAATAATGCACTCGGAGTTCTTGACCTTTTTGGCCGTTTTTTCCGTCATTTCCGGCGTGCAGGCGAAATCATACACGCCCGTCATGAAGTAGATGGGAATATCGCCCGGCAGGTTTTCCGCCATTTCACGGAAATCGTGATCCACGCTGTAGAAATACAAGTCGCCCTTGAAGATGCCCGGACCGCTCTGTGAATAATACCACCAGGTTTCTCGGCGATACTCTTCCGGGCTCTGCGGCGACATCAGTCCATACACCGAAGTGGCACACGCTTCGCCGCCGTGCACCTGGGGATTCCAGAGCCAGTCCAGCCACCAGCCGGGCGAGTAGTCACAGGCTTCAATCGCAATCAGGGCACGCAGGGCGGACGAGAATTGGCGCGCCAGGTGCAAACAGATATTCCCGCCCATTGAGCTGCCCATGATAACCGGATTGTCGAGTTCGAGTTCTTGACAGAAGGCCATCAGGAACTCCGAGTAAAACTGGGCCGTCAGTTTATACTCTTCTTTCCACCAGCCCGTAGGCGGAATGGATTTTCCATGGCGAGGCAGGTCGAGTGCAATCACCCGAAAATCGCTGTTGATATCGGCATCACACAATTGGTGACGCCACTCGCGCGTATCCGTGCCCGCCGTGTGAAGACACACCAGGGGGACCCCCTGCCCGGCTTCCTCATAAAACACCCGATAGTCTTCTCCCGCGTACGGGACACGCACATAATGGCCAGTAATGGGTTCAATATTCGCCATGGCTCTTTCTCCTATTCTTGCACATTCCGCATCAAATCAAGCGTCCAGGTAAAGGCCCGGAGATTCTGCCACATGACTTTGACATCGCCTTCGATTTGCAGCCGTCCGTGGAGCGGATGGGCCATCGCCCAGATGTCATTATACATGGGGGGCGGGACGGGCTGAATAAATTTTGCCCAGGTTTCCGCGGGGCCACGCAGGGCAAACGTGTAGGTCGATTCGGGTCCGATATCGGACGAGACTTTCGGTATCGTCCCGCCCACAAACGACACGACGTAGGCGGTCTCACCGAAGGCCAGCAGGACATCCGTGGTCAGATGTCTGCCAATGATCTTGGTCACACTGTCTTGATTGACGAGGGCTTGCCAGCGCTCCATCCAGCCTGTATCAAACGCAGCCATAGAGTTCCTCCCTTGTGGATTTCTCCCGGATTCCTCCTCCCGGCTCATCCCGCAGGCTGAACCGGAGCAGGACGGCTTCTTATCAAGCGCCCTCCCAGGCGTAAAGGGCCGAACAGAGCTACTGCTGTGGCCGGCCTCCTTGCTGCAACAGACGATCACTGATGAAGACCAGGGCTTCCGCAGAGGCGTGTCGCACCGTTTCTTCTTCCTCCGCAAGCATGTCCAGAAGTTGGGGCACACTCTCGGCTCCACCAATCTGCCCGATCGTCCATACCCCTTGCGCCTTGGCATACAGGTCTCGTTCCCGTTTCACCGCCTCAATCACCTCCGACGCGACGCTGGCGTCCTGATTCTGACCAATAACCTGATACGCGCTGGAGCGCATCAACGGGTCCCGGGCATGCAAGGCTTTCACAATCAGCGACTTCGCCGTTGCATAGTCCATACGGGTAAAGGAAACGGCCGCGGCCAGACGAATGCGAAAATCAACATGCTCCAAGGCTTGTTGGACAAGGGGAAGGCCGCTCGCATCCTTGAAATGAGTGAGGGAGGCGGCGGTGGTGGTGCGAACCGTTTCAGACGGGTCAGATTGCAGGACGGTCCGCAGCAGCGCGACAATACTCGGGTCATCGAGCGATCCGAGCAATCCAACTGCGGCATCACGGATTTGCTCGCTTGCATCGCTCAATTTCGCGGTGAGGTAGGCGAGTCCGCTGGCCTCACCCGTCGCCGCCAGCGACCACGCCAGCGTAATGGCAACGATCGGATCTTTTTCTGTTTTGAGGAGGGTGTGTAACACTGGAGACGCCACCGCAGAGCGGAGTTCGCCCAGTCCGCCCGCCCCTTGGGTGCGTAGTCGCGTATCCGCACTATTCACGGCATCAAGATAGAGCAGGAGTGCGGTTCGATCCCGTGTCCGCCGTAAGCCTGACAAGGCCAGGCGCTTCCCTTCTGCGTCTGTGTGATAGAGGCGACGCAGCAGCCCGACCGCGTCAGGCGTCGCCATATCACCCAGGGCATCGGCCGCGGTTCGGCGGAGCATGGGCCGGTCAGACTGCAAGGCCTCATCAAGCACCACGATTCCAGCCGAATCCCCTCGTCGCCCAAGGATACCGGCAACGACATTCCGCTCATGCGGGTCGCCCAATCGCAGCCCCAGCCGCAAGACCTCAAGCGCGAGTTGCTGGAGCGTGACAAGCCCGTGCTTTGCAACCGGGTCGTGGGTCGCCTTATATGTGGCAACCGCCCCAAGCAAATCGCCCTGCCTGGCCTTTGCCACTGCGGACTCTTCCTCAGTCGCCGTGGCAAAGGGGATATCCCTGACGAACAGCAGCAAGAGAATGAGAAGACGGTAGGCATGACAGCGTTTCTTCATGCTTACTCCTTTCGTCCGGCACCCGAGGCGCGCCCTGACATCTCTCCCTCAGAGAGAAACCTGAAGCTCAACTATGCGAGATGGCCGACCTGCCGCAGCACCGCGGCGTGATCCCAGTAAATACGCTCCGCGGCCATCTTCCCATCCCGAAATTCGATGATAATAACGAGTTCCGCGGTGACGGTCTTACCGGTCGGAGGAATCCCAGGCAGGAACCAGTCCATCTGTTTCGAATGGACCATCCGGATTGTGGCTTCTTCGACAATACAGTCGTCAGTCACGACGCGGTTCGTCATGGTGTGTTCCCATTCAGTGGGAATTGAGGGGATGAACATATCCCGATAATAGGTGCGGAGCTCGGTCTTGCCCTTTCCGCCGGAGCGCGTCGGCATGTGCATAACCGACGCGTCTTCCACCATAGTCGAAAGTGACAGCTCTTCGTCTTTTTCGACAAACTCGCCTATCACGTGCTCTTCCCAGAGTTTGACCATATCTTCCGCAGCCATCTCGGCGTCTCCCTTTTTCCGGCTCTCCCCACGTCATCTCACTGACGGGATAACTTCTTTGGCAAATCGTTCCAGCGTCGTACGCGCCGCAGCTTCATTCTGGGTGGTCACAAAAATGGCAATATCGGTCAGGCCGGCGGCTTTGAGTTCACGCGCTTTGTCAATGCAGTCTTGAGGCGTCCCGGCAATGGTACATTTCCGGGCGACGACATCAGGAATAAGTTCCCGATGTTCAGCGGTCAAGTCAAGATGCTCAGAGAAGCGGTAGCTTGCGGTCACCGCTTTCACGACATCGGCGTGCTCAAGGCCAAGCGTGTCCGGCAGCCAGAGTTTGTTGGCGATATTCCGCGCGGCAGTCGGACGAACCTGATCGAGCGCCGCACTCCGATCATCGGCAATAGCCGCATCAATCGCGGCAATAAAGCGGAGTTGGGCAGGGTCCCGGCCCACTTTTCGCGCGCCTTCACGCGCCGCCTCGACCGCCACCCGCGCGCCCTCGCCGTTTCCACCCATATGGCCGTCAACAATAACGCCATCGCCTATTGCACCGCCCAGCGCCGCGGCCCGCGGACTCATGACCGCCACCTCAATGGGCACTTTCCCCCACTCTTCGGCCCCGGCCACCCTCAGCCGTAATTCCTGTCCCCAGGTTGTCTTGTCTCCAGGGGTGGACCCAGCCGGAGCTTCCACCTCTTGTCCTGAAAACAAACCGCGAATGAAAACCACATCCCGACGCAGTTGATCTCGCTTAGCCGGGGATAAGCCCGCGGTTCTCACGGCCGAGTCCCCTGCGCCGATACCGAGCACGGCCCGCCCCTGGCTGAGCATATTGAGCGAGACCATGGCATTGGCCGTCACGGTTGGATGGCGGGTGACCAGATTCGTCACGCCGGGACCAAGTTTCACCCGCCGCGTCGCTTGGGCGCAGCAGGCCAGACACACATAAACATCGTTCCACAGCATCTGCGAGTCACCGACATACATCGTCTCAAAACCACAGGATTCGGCGCATTGGGCGAGGCGGACAACCGGCTCTATCGTCTGGCCCGAGTAGGGCCAGATCATGACACTAAATTGCATAGCTACCCTCTCTGGTATGTCTCGGCCAGCAGTTCACGGACCTGCCCCTTCCATCTCTCCTCAAACATCATCCTGAAGGTAGCTGGCGGCTTGCCGATTTGTATTTGCCCCCGCTCAGAGGCGGCTGCGTATGCCTCCTCAAGGATTGCCAGCAGATTTTTCTTGTAGCTCGTGTCATCGCTTCCTTTTAGATGAATACCTTTTGTCTCCAGGATCAGCAGCTTTCCATCGTCTTTGCGGCAGGCCACGAAGTCGGGATACACTCGCTGGCGGCGCCAGCCCTGGAGGTAATAATCCTGGCGCGCGGCGACTCTGTGCCACCAATATATCGCGTTGCTCTTTTCCAGATACAGCGCAAAGTCCTTTTCCAGACCGTTGAATCCGCTTTCAAAAAGGGGCTCGAACAGGCTGCGCTGTATTGGGCTGGCGTGCTCACCCTGAAGAGTTCTCTCCTCCTTGGCGGCAAACACCTCAAACGACCGGCCCAGCTCATAGTTCAGTCGCTCATCGGTCTCAAGTTGAAACCGTATCTCATCCCTTTTGACGTTATCCCGGAAAACCGCCTCGGCTTGGGCGTCGATGTCCTCTCTCACCCAGCGTCTCAGTACTTCCGAAAGATACACCCGGTTACTCAGCAGTTTTGAACCGTCGTGTCCCTTTCTCCGGTGCTGGTCGAGAAAGCTCTCCGCTATACGCGCGGCCTGCCACGGATTGGGTACGATGTCCGTGAGCCGCCGGACAAAGTAGTCAAGGCTCAACTGTTCACCGGTCTCAAATGCCTCGTCAGAAACGCTTCCCGCACCCTGAACGTCAACCGTGGCGACGACCTCCCGCATGGTATCTGCGGCCTCCAGGTTCACCGCCCCGCCGGCGTCAATCGCACCCCAGTTTACCGCGCTCAATATGTCTCGGTCGTAATCGATCGGACGCCAGCCTTTGCCCTTTTTGTGCAGAACCCGAGGGAGAAAAATTTTCAGTTTGCTATAGGGACCACGACGCCGGACGGTGATCGGTTTCGGCGCATCTCCTGGGCCGTATCCGCGAACGCTATCGCCCAACCCGGTCAGCCCCTCGTTCTCCAGCCCGGCTTTCACCCCTTCAACCGCCTTGCCCACGTCCTTGTTATAACAGTAGATGTAACACTGGTTCAGGGCCGGACTCGCCTCAATTCTTCGGGCGTAGGGCTGGCGCATGATCCGCCCTACCATCTGCGTCATGGCGGTCGTTGCCGTGGTGTTGTCGAGCAGGGCCAGAACATACGCAAACGAGCAGTCCCAGCCCTCTTTGAGCGCATCTTTTGTCAGAATCCAGCGGACGGGACTGTGTTCGCTCAATAAATCCTCGTGCCCAAGTTCCTTGTTTTCGGACGACTGCACGCGTATTTGCGCCTCCGGCACGGAAAGATTCCGTATCAGGTATGCGCGCACGTCCTCGGAATGAATGTGGCCCTGGCCCTGCTGCTCTCTGCCCGTTCGTTGCACTCGTACCAGAGCTAGGGGACGGACGTAACGGTTTTCTCTCGATTGGAGTTGCCGTGCTTCCCGATCCAATTGCTCTACTCTTTTCTGCGTTTCGGCCAGCGTATGCTTCCAGTCGGAATTGGTGAAGCTGTGAACCTCTATGGGCAGCTTTATCATTTCCTCGGCTTGCAGCTCGATCCCCGAGATATTGACCAGGATGTTGCTGATACCGATCTTCGGCGTAGCGGACAGTTCCAGAACAAAGCGGGGGTTGAGTCGATTAACGGACTTGACGAACTCCCGGTTATTTTTGTCATTCGGTCCATAGGCTTTGTGCGCTTCGTCCAGGATCACGGTCGGACGGATGAGTTTCAGGACGTTTATCAGGCTTTGCTTAACCCAATCGCCGCTGCTGTTCTTCTCCAGGTCGGAGTGCTGATCTGAAAGCGCGCGGTTCGCGGCCATGTCGTCCTGTTCGGGAAAGAACGACGTATATCCTCCGCTGTCCCGGAATATCTTGAGAAAATCCTTGCCCCTTTGTCTGTTGGCGGACGGCAGCATGAGCATCATGACACACAGCCGGCTGGCAACGTCCTGCTTGGTGAAACGCTCGTCCTTCTGCAACAGCTTGACCTTGCCGCCAGAAAGCCGCTCAAGCATTTGCCGGTACGGATTTCGCGGATTCTGAACGTCCTGAGCGTCTGTTCGTAGATGGCCCTAGTCGGCACGATCCACAGTACAAAGCCAGTGTCTTGCTTGATACGCTCAAGCGCGGCAACGCCCAGCAGCGTCTTGCCGCCTCCGGTTGGGACTTTCAGGCAGACATGCGGCACGGGCTCGCCGGACGTTGCGGTCCGGGAGATGTAGTCGGGGACTTCGGAGGAACCGTCCTGACTTTGAACGGTGGGAAGAACGCTTTGCTCTTTCAGGCTTTTCCAGGCAGACAAGGGAGAGTTCTTGAGTGCGTCGGGAACATCGAAGCCGCTCTCTTCAAGCGCCTGCGTGGCCTTCTCGCACTTCAGCCGGGCGTCCCTGAGCGCATCAAGCCAACGGTCAAGCTGGTCAAGGGCGTTGTGCTGGTAGGTTTTGAGTTGCATGTCAGGCACCGCCGACACTGAGATAGTCTCCGGTCGATAAATTTTCCCTCGGCACCAATTTACACGCCCACGAGAAGTTCATCGACAGTAAGACCGGCAGCACGAATAAGACTTCTCAGAGTTCCTTTGGCGACTTCTTTCCCACTTAGAGCAGGCAACACCGGCATTACACCGCAATCTCTATTTGAAGCCTGGGCTGTCGGGTTACGCCTTCGGCTCACCTGACCTACGGGATAAGTCATCGCTCAAACGTATCATACGGCAACCCACAAAACGTAATCCCCATCTGTGTCAACTCCTTCTGGCCCATGAACTTGTGCGTGGCGAAGACGACTGCGGTTTTCTGCTTGCTCTTGGTCTGCTTGGCGATGCGTTCGGCGCGGTCGCCGTTCAGGGCCGAGTCGGCGCTACGCAGGAAGGCAAGGTCCGGCTCGTAGATCAGGTAGAACAGTCGGTCGGGCGTTTCATGGAAAAGGCCGTCCTTGCCCTTGGCTTTGTGCATTGTGTCCGGCGCGTGGCCGGTGGCCGTGTAGACGAGGTGGCGGGCCAGGGTGTCGGAGTCCGGCAGGTTTTCTCCGCTGAGCATCTTTTCCGGGCTGATTTCCTCGCCCAGCGTGCAATAGGTGAAACTGCCGCCCAGCCCGTTTTTCAGGGTATCGTTCTTTGCCGTCGGAACGCCGTTGATGACGCGGCGCACCCGCTCGGCGGTGATGGTGTCGGCGTAGTTTCCGCACTCGACCAGGATGAACGTGCGGCTGCCGTTATCTTCCGCGTTGAGCGCTAATACCGCCTGTGCCGTCGTACCGGAACCGGCGAAGGAGTCGAGGATGGTGGAGTCCTTGTCGGTTGCGGTTTGTAGGATTCTTCTGAGTAGTTTTGTCGGTTTCGGTGTAATGAATACGTCCTCGGATGGACCGCGCTCTAGAATCTGACTCAGTTCTTGTTTTGCATTTCGAGTGCTACCGGCGTCTTTCCATGACCATAATGTCTGTGGCACGACACCTTCACGGACATCCGAAAGGAAGCGCTTTATGCCGGGGCGGTTGTTGCCGCTCTTCCCCCACCAAATTCGATTGTCTCTGTCAAGTTCATCGAATTTTTCCTTGCTGATCCGCCAGTAGCTGCCCGCGGGAGGACCCTTGATAACCTTCCCGGAAGGTGTAGTGATTGGGTATCGTCCCTGCGCGTAAAAATTCCGTGCGGCAAGATCGCTCAACAACCAACGCCCGCGCGGATCATTATCAAGGTTTTTGTACCGCGACAGCATTTTGTTTGATCTCGGGAAGGAATTCGGTCGCCAGTGTTTGGCATTATGAGCGTACACCAGAATAAAATCATGGTCTTCGCTGAAATGGATAGCTGTGTTCTTCGGGCTGTCCATTTTCTGCCATATGATGCTCGCTATAAAATTCTCCTCCCCGAAAATCTCATCCATCATCATCCGCAGATGATGTTGCTCATTATCGTCAATCGAAACAAAAATCGCTCCGTCCTCGGCCAACAGCTCGCGTAACAGGTGCAGCCGCGGCCACATCATGCACAGCCATTTGTCGTGCCGCTCCAGGTCTTCGCCGTCTACCGGGCTTTTGTCTGTGAGCCAGGCCTGCATCAGCGGGCTGTTCACGTTGTCGTTGTACACCCAGCCCTCGTTGCCGGTGTTGTAGGGCGGGTCAATGTAGATGCAGTTCACCCGTCCGGCGTAGCGTGGCATCAGCGCCTTGAGCGCATGGAGGTTGTCGCCGCGGATAATCAGGTTGTCGTCCAGGGAAGGCTGTTGGTCTTCGGGCGGCAGGCTTTTTGTCGCGTCCGGCTCCAGCGTCCTCGAAGGTACGGTCAGGTGATGGGCGTAGATGAGCTGTTTGCCTTTGAAGTCCAGGGTTGGCATCGGGGGCTACTATCCTTCTAAAATTTCGGCTGAAACCCTCTCTCCGTGCACGCTTGCCGGGTTTGTGGACGATAATTCCCCGCGCCGATACTTTTCGGAACGGAATCTCTTGTCCGAATATCTCAACGCTTATCATACCGCTCGTGCAATTGAACAAGGTGTGCAGGACATACCCACGGCGAACCACGCCGGTTTTTGTCACATCGGCTGCGTCCCAATCAACGGGCTGGCCGGTGTATCCGGTATAAGGTGGTTCATAGCCGCCCCTGGTGCGGTCAAACGACGCGATATCAATGGCAGCGCCCATGATGATGAGCAGTGTCAACACCAGCCCAAGCCCGGCAAAAACGAAGACGATTATCTTCTTCACGTTTTGTCCTCTGAACCGTCATGACGTAATTGCGCGGTTTTCATTGCATCGACCGCACACGTTGTTGGATTCACCACTACTCCATAGTCTCGATAGGCGCTTTCAATCGAGATCAGTCCGTCCCTTACGTCTTGTACGACCTTTGCGACAGTGCGCTGCTTCGGGTCGCCAAATCCGCCGCCACCGCTTGAGAGCAACTCGACTTCATCCCCTTTGGACAGGATATTCATGGAATTGACCATACTCTCTTCGGTGCGGCCATTGGCATAGTGAACAATCTGCCGGTTGGGCGGTGCGGCCTGCCCTCCTCGCAGGCCGAAGGGTGCCGTGGCGGGTTGGGTACCGCTCCCGAAGTTTGCACACGCAATATTGTCGGCTTCGACCCGCCAGCGATAGATGACGCCCATGCCGCCCCGCCATTGCCCAGCCCCGGCACTATCCTGGCAATACTCAAACTGCTGAATGAAATACGGATTGACCAATTCATGCAGTTCGGGGTCTGGCGAACGCAGCCCACCCAGACATATGGCGGTCCCGATGTGGTCCCAGCCGTCAAAGCCGGCCGTGGCTCCACCACCCCCTTTGCTTAAAAAATGAATCTCCCCGAACGGTCGCCCGGTACGTGGATTCATACCCGTGGTGGCCGGCGCACACCACCGTCCCCAGGCAGCCTGAACGCACTCGGGGATAACCTCCGACAGAGCCAGCCAGATTGCCTCGGTTATGGTTTCGCCGGTCAGCACCGTACAGGCCGTACTTGGCGCGGGCTCGACCGGGTTCACTACGCTCCCGCTCGGCGCCACGATGGAAACCGGACGCATCGCCCCTGCGTTATGCGGCACATCGGGGTTGACCAGAGTAAACAGCGCCAGGTAGGTCGCAGAAGCGGTATTGGCAAACGGACTGTTCACATACCCAGCGACCTGGCCATCCGAGTCGGAGTAATCGAACACAATCGCCTCGTCCTGCACTTCGACTTTCACCCGAACGGTCACCGGCCGGTCGTGGACAATCCCATCGTTATCAATCTGTCGCTCGGCCAGATACCTGCCGTTTGGGATCGTCCGAATTTCCTCGCGCATCTGTTTTTCCGAGGCGTCCAGGATGTGCTCAATAGCCTGCTCGACAACGGCGCTTCCGTGTTTCTTCACCAGCGCGGAGATATTGCGTTCGCCCAGGCCGGCGGCACCAATCAGACAGTTCAGGTCGCCCTCAACCAAAAACCGCAGGCGCACATTGGACACAATCATTTCCCACAGGCCGCGATTCACCTTGCCCCGCTCATAGAGTTTGGCGGGTGGAATCCGCAACCCCTCGTCCCACACATCGCGGGCTTCCGGGTGATAGCCCGCCGCACCGCCGCCGCCGGTGTCTGCCTGATGGCCTTTCGTGACCGCCCAGAAGCGCAGTTCGCCATCAATATGGACGGGCTTGGCAATCGTAAAATCGGGCGGATGGTTATTACCCCGATACGGGTCGTTGAGAATGAAGACGTCGCCTTCGTGCGTGTCATCGGCATAGGTCTCGGCAATTGAGCGGACCGCCCAGGGCGTGGCGGCAAGCAGGATCGGAATATAGGCCGTCTGGGCGACCAAACGGAGCTGGCGGTCATAAACAGCGGTCACAAAGTCGCGCGCCTCACTAAAAATGGGCGAGCGCGAGGTCCGCAGCATGGTCTGGCCCATTTCCTTGGTGATTGAGTCCAGGCGATTCGCGATGACCGAGATGAGGATCGGATCAATCCTGTCCGTTGGCATTCCACGCCCCTTCCGCACTGGCAGGGCGGCCGCCCAACCCCGCGAGGATTTCGTCAAGCGGTCGCTCAGCCGGGTGCATGACATAATTGCGGTAAACATCGCAGACTAAACGATAGCCGGGCGGGACCAGGACGGTGGTGTTGGGATGTTCGATCAATGCCGGTCCGGCAAGAGCCATGCCACCGTCGAACTGCTCCCCAGCATAGACAGCAACCTGATACGGCGTCCCGGAGAAGTACGCGCACCGCTTGCCTTTGAGCGCCCCGGCCGGGTCTGCCTCCCCAAGCGGACGTGGCGTGAGTCGCGGTTTCTCCGTGAGTCCCAGCGCCGTGACCCGCAGATTGATCATTTCCAGCGGAGCTTCCGGCATGGCGTATCCATAGAGCGCCTCGTGGAGACGATGAAAACGGGCGGCGACGGCCGCCAACTCAGAGGCGGTGAGAGGGGGCTGAAGCGGGACTTCAACCTCATGAAATTGGCCAACATAACGCACATCGAAGGTTGCGCGAAGCTGTATTTTCTCCGCCGGGATGCCTTCCGATGCTAAGGTTGCTCGTGCCTGCTCTTCAATCTCCCTCAATGTGCGGCCGATCTCGTCGGGAACGATGGCGTCCCAGTCTCGGGCGAAGGTCTGCACGTAGTCGTGCTGCAAATCAGAGATCAGCATACCGGCCGCACAGAATACCGACGACTCCCGGGGAATCACAATCAGCGGAATGTCCAATTCTCGGGCGATCATTCCGGCGTGCAGCGGCCCGGCTCCACCGGCAACCACCAGAGCAAACTCGCGCGGATCATAGCCCCGTTCGACCGAAACACCCTGAAGCGCAGCCGCCATATTGGCGTTTACAATGCGATAGATACCCTCGGCGGCCTCGATAGGAGAGAGGCCCAAGGGCTCAGCAATCGTGTTTGTCACCGCCCGCTGGGGCCCGTGATAATTGAGGGGCATCTCCCCGCCCAACAACCCGTCTGAAGAAAGATAACCCAGCACCAAGTTGGCATCTGTCACCGTGGGTTCGACTCCGCCGCAGCCATAACACACCGGACCTGGCTCGGCGCCTGCACTCTTGGGTCCGACCTGGAGAATCCCCCCGGCATCGACCCAGGCAATACTGCCCCCGCCAGCGCCAACCGTGTGGATATCCAGCACGGGCAGAGCGAGCCGATAGCCGCCAATCTCGCTCTCCGTTGTTGTCACGGGCTGACGGTCGCGGATGAGACAGGCATCAAAACTGGTCCCGCCCATGTCAACCGTGATCACATCACGCAAGGCGTAGCTGTCAGCATAGAACACGCCGGCCAGGGGTCCGCCAGCCGGGCCGGACAAGAGGGTGTTGGCGGCAAAGCGTCGGGTCAGGTGGGGCGACATCACGCCACCGTTCGACTGCATGATGAGCAGAACGCCGGTAAATCCCGATACGTCCAACTGGCTTTCAAGCCGAGTCAGATAGCGCGCCAGCGGAGGACCGACCGTCGCGTTGAGGACGGTGGTGGAATGGCGCTCATAGGCCCGAATTTGCGGCAGCACTTCGGAGGATAAGGACACGTATACGTCGGGTATGGCGTCCTGGATGAGCTGGCCGGTTCGTCGTTCATGCACCGGATTCAAGAAAGACCACAGATAACTGACCGCCACCGCCTCAATCGCCTGCGCCCGGATATGCTCGATCGCGTCCATCACATCCGCTTCGTACAGGGGGGTCACTCCTGTGCCCTCAACATTGACCCGTTCGGTAATAGGGTAAATATGCGCCCGAGGAACCAAAGGCTGCGGCGGACCGTATTTGCTATCGTACTGACGGTCGCGCAACCCACGCCGCATATTGAGCACATCGCGAAAGCCACGGGTCGTCAGCAAGGCGGTTTTGGCCCCTTCCCCGGTCAAGACGGCATTGGTCGTAATAGTCGTCCCATGCACGATGACGCTGACGCGACCGAGAAAATCCGACAGCGTACGTCCAAAAGAAGCGGCGATCTTCCGCAGTCCCTGCAAGACGCCGACCGCGGGCTGGTGTGGCGTGGTCGGCGTCTTATGGACTTGAGCCGCACCCTGCGAGTCAGTGACAAGAAAGTCGGTAAACGTGCCACCAACGTCGATGCCGATTTTGTATTTCATGCGGGTTCTTGAACCAGGGCAAATGTCGGCACATAGCGCTCAATGCCCTCGGGGTCCTGCCCGACCGCAGACGGCAAGAGGCGCACAGCGCGTCCCCGCTCAACCTGGCGGGGATCTGTTTCAACCAGTCGAGTGAAGATACTCAGGCCTGCGACGCAGACCACGGCGAAAATCAATGGGCGCGGAAAGCCGGGAGGAACGCCGGTGTTCTGAATGGTATAGGCGTGGATCGTCCCCCGGCTCGGCAGCTCAATCCAGTCGAGCCGGTCTGAGAGACATTTCGGACAAACCACCCGCGGCGGCCAGTGGCGCCGGGCGCACGGCGGACACAACGTGGTCAGTAGTTGTTGCGATCGCAGGGCCTCATAAAACGGCGCCAGGCGAGTGTTCTTACTGCTCTGGAGCGGAAAGAGATCAATGGCACGGAAATACTCGCTCATCGGCTGCTACTCCCGCCCGTAAATCATGACCACATGCTCGCCCATGCCACTATTATTATGCGTCAGTCCGATATGCGCCTGCGGAACCTGGCGTTCGCCGGCTTCCCCGCGTAACTGCCAAAAGGCTTCGACCGCCTGCGCCACCCCCGTGGCTCCAAGCGGATGTCCGCAGCCCATCAGCCCACCGCGCGGATTGACGACCACGTTACCGCCGTAATCGGCCCGCCCTTCCGCCACAAATGGGCCGCCTTCGCCCTTCGGGTAGAATCCAAGCTCTTCATAGGCAATGATCTCGGCAATGGCAAAACAGTCGTGGACCTCGGCAAAATCAACGGCGCTCGCCTGTATCCCGGCCATGGCGTAGGCATCCCCGGCGGCCTGTTTCATGGCCGGCCAACTGGCATAATTCGGGTCGAGGCTGGAGACAGAAAACCCGTGGACGGCCTGTCCGGTTCCGCGGATAAAGACCGGCTTGTCCGTCATGTCCTGGGCGCGCTCTTCACTCGCCAGAATAACGGCAGCCGCACCATCGGTGATAGGCGAACACATAAACAGCCGGAGCGGGGAGGCGATCATGCGTGAGCACACGACCGCATCCAAGCTGACGCCATCTTGAAAATGAGCGTACGGATTCTGGCTTGAATGCGTATGATTTTTCACTGCTACCCGGGCCAACTGCTCTTCTGTTGTGCCGTATTCGGCCATATGCAGTTGGGCCGCCAGAGCAAAGGAAGGCGGGGCGGTGAGGCCAAAACAGGCTTCCCAGTCCCGGTCCACCCCAGCCCCCATATTCAGCACGGCCTCACCCATATTGGGCAGATTGAGCTTTTCGACCCCCAGCACCATGACAACGTCGGCCAGGCCGGCGGCAATAAATGCGTAGGCATAGCGTATTCCTACGCTGCCACTCGCACACATATGTTCGGTCCGGGCCGAGAGCTTGCGCGGCTGAATGCCCAGCGTTTCCGCGGCAAGCGGAGCAATATGACTCTGAAAGGCCGTCCGCTCAGGCAGGACAGCCCCGACGACCAGCCCCTCGATATCCTTGGGTGTCAATTGTGGAATAGAAGCAAAACAGGCCTGACCGGCCTCGGCCAGCAATTCCCGAAAGCCGGCGGCACGCACCCCAAAGCGGGACAGTCCCGCTCCAACCAGGGCAACCCGACGCATACGCCACTCCTTTTTGTCTGAGACAGCCCTACCTAATCAAGAATTCTGTTTACTGAAAAGCCTATGCTTCCCCCCGGGAGAGGCATTACTGTTGAGGAGAAGCCGCCGGCATGGCTCTCAGACGATCACGGGTCTGTTTGGTCGCGTCCCTCTTCCCGGTCTTTTCATACAGCCGAGCGAGCTGTTCAAGCGTCTCGCGGGTCACCGGGCTGTCTGCGGGCAACGCTTTCTCTTGGATGTGGACCGCTCGCTCTGTGAGCGCCACCGCCTCTTCATTTTTTTCCTGTTCTGCATAGAACATGGCCTGGGTGCGGAGATTCAGCGCGACGTTCGGATGATCTGCGCCAAGCGAGGCCTCCATGACCGAAGCGGCCTGCTCGTACAGGGGTAAAAATGTCGCATAATCCTTGGTGTCCTGGAGGAGGTCAGCGATGCCGCTCAGCGTCGTGGCCAGATTATTCAGACTGACCGCAATATCGCGCTGGCCTGGTTCCAAGGCCTTGGTCTCAACCGCCAGCGCTTCTTCATAATACTGCTGAGACGCGGTGAGGTCCCCGGCATCTTTCAGGAACAGCGCAAACTGATTCAGGCTCGTGGCAATATTCGGATGCTCCTCTCCCAGCGCGGTCTTCATCACCTGTACGGACCGCTCGAACAGCGGGCGGGCGGTCTCAAAATTACCGTTCTGATGGTGCAGCGAAGCCAGGTTATTGAGACTGACCGCAACATTGGGATGGACCCGACCGTAGGCTGCCTCGGTAATCTGAAGCGCGCGCTCGTACAAGGGCAACGGACGAATGCTCTCCCCTCCCTCGCGCAGGGCCAGGGCCATATTGTTCAGATTCATCGCCACGACAGGGTGGTCCTTGCCCAGCGCTTGTTCGTTGATCGCAATGACGCGCTCATAGACCTGTGCAGCCTCAGCGTAGTGCCGGACCTGATACAAGAGGGACGCCAAGTTGTTCAGGCTGGTCCCGACGTCTGGATGCGTCAGACCATAGGCAGCGGTATAGATCTCGGCAGCCCGCTCAAACATGGGCCGTGCTGTGGCAAATTCTCCTATTTGGTATAACGCCGATCCGAGATTGTTGAGACTCGCAGCCACATCGGGATGTGACGGGCCCAGCGTCGCCTCTCGGATTTCGAGCGCGCGTTGCTGTAATTCCTGTGCCTCGGGGTAATGACCCATTTCCTTCATGAGCAGTCCCAACCGGGTCAGATCGTCAGCCACGACAGGATGCCGAGCACCGTGTGTACGCTCATGAATGGAGAGTGCACTCTGAAGTAACGTTCGTGCATCGGTATAATTCCTGGTCGCAATAAAAAGCGCGCCCAGATTAATCATACTGAGAGCGACAGCCGGATGGTCGCCCCCGAGTTGCTGCTCGTGCATCGCCAACGCCCGTTCAAAAAGCGGACGGGCTTTCTCGTACTGCCTTTGCTCTTTATACAGGGTTGCCAGGTTACCGACACTCACGGCAACCGCGGCATGTGACTGCCCATAGGCGGCCTCGGTAATGCGAATGGCTCGCTCGAACAGCGGACGGGCGGCATCAAACTGCTGCTGATCCTGGAGTACAAGGGCGAGATTCGTCAGACTGCGGATAATGCCGGGATGATTTTTCCCCAGTCCCTTCTCATCAATGCCCAGCGCCCGCTCAAAAAGCTGACGAGCTTCCGCGTATTGACGGGTCTGCTGAAGGAGCAGAGCAAGGTTATTCAGGCTTTGAGAGACGAGCGGGTGGTCGGGGTCGGCGATTTTCTCCGTCTGCTCAAGGAGTTGGCGCGCAACGGGAATGGCGGCCTGAAATTTCCCGGCCGCGTGCAAACGTCCGGCCTCTTCGGCTAATTGCTTGAGGTGGCTGCCCGGCGCTTCATCCGCATCAGGGGCAAACGCTGCGAAACAGAGGACAGTAAGGAAAACAGCGACGCTGAGGATTCGGCTTGGACTGTTCCCTACCGGTGAGAGCCGAGACATGAGGAAGGGTTCATAACCCTGCGAGACAGACTATTCCGTCTGCGTCACCGGATCAGGAGGCACAGAAATAACGTCTTCAGAGGGCTTATGAAAGGTTTCCGCCACGTCAAAGGAGCCACGCAGCGAATACACGCCATCTTTGAACATGGGGAGGTGGGAATAGTAGGCGCGGTGGTAATAACAACCCAGGCCCTCACCCGGCTCGGCGGTTTCCTCCTCGACAACAGCGTCGGAAACCGTAACGCTTTCGCTCTCTGTCGAGGGGGCTGTCTTGACTGACGCGATATCAGGCTGCTCGGCCTGTTCGGCGTGACTTTTTTCAGCCGGCGTATCAGCAGCGTTCTTCTGGATCCGTGTTATCGCCGGCGTCAGAGGTTGATGAGACGGATTTTCAAATTTGTCGAGCCAGCCGTAATACACGGAAGCCTGGTGTTCCGTTGGTTGCGGCTCTCCTTCTGCCCGGAGACCGCCAGCGATCAACACAACACCAAGACTCAGAACGATAGTCAGGATGTTTTTCATGCTGTTTGTTTCAATTCTCACCGGTCCGTTCAGGCCGGTGCTTGTTTGCGGTCGTATTGTAAGCCGAAACGTACAAGGGGGAGCAGATGTCTGCTCCCCCCGGAGATGTCTTCTGAGGCTGCTTAGCGGTGCAACTCAGTCAGACGGTTGAGGTCGTACAGGCCGTTAATGAAGTCCATCGAAAAGTCGGGCAGACCGCCACCGTATTCACGCCACAGGTTGCCACGACCGTTCTGGATGTCGACCGTGTCCACGTTCCGCCAGTGAATCGCGCCACGATTGGCGTTCATATACTGGTATTTTTTAGAGTCGTCAGACCACTGGTAGCCCCACTGCCACAGCTTCCACAGCTTTCCCTTCCGGTCGAAAGCGACGTGGTTCCAGGTCTCCCAGGTTTCCGGGTCGATCGCCATGATGGCGCTCTTGTACGGATGACGCGGGTCTTTCGGTATCCGTTCCACCACGAAGAGTTCGCGAACCTGCCACACATCCATATTTAACCAACCATCTGGTCCGCCGTACCGCACACCATCATCATCCCATTTGGTTTTGGCATGAACGGTCAGGAATTTCTTCTTGCCCCAGAACTTCCAGTCCCACTCAAGCGGACGCCCCGAGAAGCCGTAGAAGTCTTCCAGCGTATGCTCAGTCCCCATCAGCGAGTCAGACTTCACCTCGGCCGAAATACGGCGGACACGGCGCAGGCTGGGAACATAGGCCCAGCCGTCATCGGTCCGGCGGGGGTCAATATAGCGCGCAATGATAAAAGCCGTCCCCCGGACATCGTACGGCTCGAAGAACCCGGTGAACTCTTTCCAGTGGACGGTTCCGGCGTCGTCGTTCTCCGGCAGGTTGTAGTTATTATCGGGGAACATCGGCAACTGCGAGTGATACGCCTTGTGGTAGAAGGTCCCCAAGCTGCGCTCGTAGGTGCCGCCACCGCCATAGATCTCTTCCGTGTTATATTCCCAGTCGGTATCGAGGTCGACCTCGTCACCAATCCAGGCGTCGGGCGGCTTGGTAGGCTCGGGGGCGGTATGCGTCCCGCCAAAGCGCAGCCACGTGGTCAGCGCATTAGCCACGAAATACCCGCGCCAGTAAAAGCGCTTGTCATAGTTCCAGGCGACCTTGAGGCCGGCGACGGTATCGTCGGTTTCGCTCATAATGTCGTCGTTGGAAAACGGATAGCCGCAGACGTAGTTCTCAAGCGCGCCATCTGCCGCCAGCGACACCTGCTTCTGATATTTCTCGTCGCACTCCAACACCGTCTGGTGCGCCTTCACGTGATAGGTTTCGACCACTTCCATCTGGAGCGAGCCGTCGTTCCACTTCTCATACTGCTCGAAATAGCCGGGGAACATGAAGGGCTTGACCTTGGGCAGGTCGGCATGAGTAAGGGTATCGCCAGCTTTGAATTCCGGCTCAACATCCTTGGATTGGCTGAACCATTGGACAAAAGTGTCATGCGTATACTGCGTGGGGTCACTGCTCTGGGCCCACACGCTGGTCTGTGCCCATAACAGGCTGCAGGCCACGAGAAACGAAAACGCTGTGAGTCGCTTCATACATCCTCCTCATTAAGAAAATTGACCGCTCTATTTTGGTTGACGTTTTGGGGAAGTCAATACTCCCTCAGCAGGTATTTCCCCCCCTCCTCTCACAATGGAATGGAGAGGAGGGGGGGGTGTTGCTAGAAACGATAGCGCAGACGGCTCCAGAACTCGTTCATCTGGTTCCGCTCCGAGCCACCGGCCTGCATGTGAAACAGGCCAAAGCCGGCTTCCGTGTATGGGTTATTCGGGTCGCCCGTAAAACCACCAAACGCACCGAGGTCGTGTTTATGCCGCCCACCGAGAAACGCGGTGAACCCGAGCGTCACCGACCAGTTGTTAGTGATCAGGTATTCGATATTACCGCCGGTCGTGCCGTCCTGGGCTGCGGTGCCGAACGCGCCAAAGACCAGATAGACCAACTGGTCGCGCATGAAATGGTTCTGGGCGAACACGGTGAAGATGAAGTTATTGTTCTCGGCGGTTATGCCGCGGCGACCAGCCCTAACGTCGGGATAATGGGTTCCGTACGCCTGGGCGCTCAGAAAGAAGCTCCGCGTTGGATTGAGCCAGCGAATCAGGGTCGGGCGGTCAATCCCCAGCACCCACTTGAACGCATTGCCGTCCCCGATCAAATCAATCTTGGTCGTGTCGTTCAACATCGCGTTGGCACTCCAGGACGATTCCCAGCGTACGACAAAGCCGGTATACGGCTCAAACCAGTCAAGCGATAACCCCAGCGTGTTGGTCTTGCGGTATCTGGCGGACAGCGAGCCGCCCCAGGTGCAGTGGTTCAGATATTCGGCGTGGCGGAATTTCTTCTTAGTGCCATACGCCACTCCACCTTCTTTGAAGATGGCCGAATCTCTGGCTCTGATCTGCTTCGGCTTGACGCCGACTACTACTGGACCAACGCCCGAAGTCTCCAGGACGGTGCCACCGTCCTTGGCGGTAATACCTACACCCGGCGCTTCATTCCGGTCGGCAGGAAGAATGCTGTTCCCGTTCCCGTCCGTCGTGCAAGCCGTGTTATTAGCGACGTTGAGGCGGTCCCAGCCGGTCGCGGGCAAATCGGCGAATGCGAAATAGTCGGTGAGCTGGACACGCAGGTTGCCAACCGTCGCTTCCCATCTCATGCCGATACCGCCGTTCTTCAGGTTCCAGTGTGGGGCGCGGTTTTTGTACAACGCCATATTCTTGAACGGGAGATACGGTCTTTCTTCCGTTGCCATAGTCGGGTCGTCGGCCGTGCCGGGGAAGAGGCCGGTCGCAAACAGATCATTCCCGAACACGAACCCGTCTATCGTTCGTCCGAAGCCCGTGGCCCAGGGCTGAGCCGGGTGGCCGAGACCGGTCGGCGTGTGGCGGTCAAAGACATACACGACACTACCGGCCACGTCGCGCAGAAAGCCGATATTGCCGAAGCGATGCTCGAACAGGGCCGACCATAGCGGCACGCGGGTGTCGTCGAACAGGTCAATGAAGAAGTGATCGCCGAAGTCGACCGGGTTCACGATGTCCTGCAACCGGAAGAAGTCGGCCTTTCCCCACACGTGCTGCTGTTTTCCGAGACGCAACCAGTTGCGGCCACCGAGACCCTTCCAGAAGAAGTCGAAATATGCCTCGCGCACAGGGTAATATAAGTCCATATTGGTTTCGCGGGTCATGCCGAAGCGCAGGTCATTCTGACTGGCATCGAGGCCATAGTAGCCCCGGCTGCGCGAATCGATATCGCGGCCGGCTACTCCATACGTTGAGCCGGGGACCAAGGCGTGCATGAACTCGACATTACCCCCTGCCCCAGCTTCTTTCGGCCAGAATCCGGCGTAGTTGCCAGGATTAAGCCCGAGGGCCTGGAGGAATCCTGCATTGGCCGGTTTGGGATAGCCAGACCGGCCAGAGACGAATCGCTTGTTCTCGCCCTTTCGGCCGTTGCCGAACTTGTCGTCTATGTCGTAGATCGACTCGTACTGAGGCCGCAGCTCGATGAAATATTCAAAGCGGTCAAAGTAGTTCTGCATTGCGTACAGGGGACCGGCCAACTGGATGCTGGCCCGATAGCGGGACGACGCAACATGATAGTCGGTCTTGAAGGTATCGCTCCGTAGAATGGAGAAGTTATCCACGTAGCCGTGAATGGCCATTCTATCGAAACTATCCAGGAACCCTTTATCGCCCCTTCCGGCGGCGTCCGCAGACGGAGCCGCGAGTGCCAGACTCAGGCCGACGGCGGCAAGGCCCGACCAAAACCCGGCAAATATCCCTCTCCCTGCTCGTTTCATAACGAGGTCTCCTTCCTTGCCCTTCGCCCTCACGAAGGGAAAATCTTTACTGCCCCCAGAGGGACCATTTGCAACAACAATCCCTCAGATTTTTATCAGCTCGTTGGTTGCGGACTCGGCTCCACCCCCAGCGGCTGCTCTTCCTCAACGTGAACACGCTGCCCAACCACAAACTTCGGCTTCACAATCGCAATCATGGCTGGAATCATGGTCAACGCCGACAACCAGTGTGTCACCAGCAGAATGGCCAGGAGTAAGGCCATCTCCGCAGAGAAACGCAAACTCGACAGGAAATACCACGGAATCACACCCGCAATCATCGTCGTGGCTGTGAAGGTCACAGCCATACCGGTTGTTGACACGGTGCGTTTAATGCCGGCAATCAAATCCCCCCCTGCCCGCGGGACTTCGAGTCGAATCCGGTCAACCACGTATAAGATGTAGTCCACCCCAATACCCATCCCCACCGCGGTCACCGGCAGCGAGTTGATATTAATACCGATGCCCATAAAGGAGACGTACATGTAGCTGGCCACCCCCGCGGCGACAAGCGCGAGCATCACCAGGGTTGCCGCAATCAGAGAGCCGTAACTCAGAAGGACCAGGGTGTAAACCGTCATAATGACCAACATGGCGGCCTGCTTCTCGGACCGATCGATCTCCTCATTCAGCGCGGCCGTCGTACCGATAAATCCACCCGCCAAGCGCAGACTCACCCCCTCAATGGGGTGCTCGACCATGAATTTCTTCGCCCGGGCGATCGCCTCGCGAACGGTGTCACCTTTCACGTCCTTGTAAAACACGACAAACTGGCCGTTCTGGTAAACCATATCGGTGTACTCAAGAATAACACCCGATATGGGAGCCGAGGCTTCATATACGAAAATCAAATTCCCAGTGATAGACCTATCAGGCGGAATGACCTGCCAGCGCGGGTCGCCGTAATGATAGCGGCGATTCAGATTACGCGCCAAAGTGTACAGCTCGCGCGTGTCCCCTGCCTCAACCTGCTCCAACAAGTAACGGCGCATTTCCTCAAGGGTATCGAGCACATGCGGCTCTTTGAGGATATGTTCCCGCTCGCCTTCCAGATAGATCACCAGTTGGTTGGCCCCGGCAAATCGCTCGTTAATCGTCCGGGCGGACACATTATAATGGGCATCCTGCCACAGCAGCGGAGAGCCGGCTTCCTGTTCCCCAATCGGTACCGTAATCGCCGTCCGCACCCCAAAAAAGATAGTCACCGTGGCGGCAATCATAATCACCCAGCGACTGATCGACCCGGTGGCAACATTGCCGACCGTGATCAGCGTAACATCCATCCAACGGGGAACAAAATGTTCCGTTTTCTTTGGGGTCGGGAAATACGATAACAGGATGGGCATGGTGTGAGTAATACAGAAGATATTGGCAAAGGCCCAGAAACTCCCGTAGTAGGCAAGCTTCTCAATCAGCGGGATAGTGGCAACGGACAGAACAAGAATTCCACCGGCATCGCTGATGACACCGGTCACACCCGGCAGGAATAAATCGCTCAAGCAGGTAAAGGCCGCTTTCTCCTGGTCTTGCGAGACTTCGAGTTCTTCGAAATAGCGCTCAATCATCTGTACCGCGTGGCTGACCGAGCGAGCCGTGATCAGCAGCGGGATCACCAGGATGAGCGGGTCCAGATTGAAGCCCCACCAGCCAACCCAGCCCATGCCCCATACGGTCTGGATCGAGGCGCCAATCAATGGGACGAGCACCCCGTAGGCCCGCCGAAAATAGATAATCAGCGCAAGAAAGACCATCGCTCCGGTGAAGGAGAAGATCAGGAACAGCTCGCCGGTAAAATACCAGACCCAGCCTTTGAGCGCCGGCTCGCCAGCGACGTACACTTTTGTGTTGTCGTCTTCTATCTCACTCCGAATGCGGGTGATTTCACGTTGAATTTCCCGGTAATCCAACCGGTCTTCGTTAAATCCGGCAAGAACGAGCGCAGCTTTGCCGTCCTCCGAGACGTATTTGTTCATAACGATGTCGTTATTGAACATCTCGAACTTCAGTGCGCTGAGCTCATTTGGATCGTTCGGTATGTCAACGGGAAGCACCGGGTACGAACGCACCATGCCGCCCGGCAAGGTCTTGATATTGCGGATTTTGACGTGTGAGAGCGAAGCCACCTGGTTATGGTCCACACCGTTGATCTGGTCGAGCTGGTCGGTGAGGAAACGAACCTTTTCCAGGTTTTCTTGGGTGAAAATATCCCCTTCGTCTACCTGGAGAACCGCCGTCACGATATTAGCCCCGCCAAAGGTCGTCCGATGCTGGTTGTAGGCTTGGATATAATCATGGCCTTGGGGCAGGAGGTCGGCAAACTGGCTGTACATTTCGACCTTGCGGGCTTGATAGCCCCAGAGGACAGTCGCGATCGCCAGAACGACCATATACGCAAGCCGGTGTCGCCAGAGAACCGCCAGATAGGCTTCAATGATCCGGTCGGCGAAGCCTTTTGGTTGACCTGGGGGAGTATGGGCCATGTTCTTCCTCCTTACGCGAGCAGGGGCGTAGTGGTGTGTGAGTAATGTGTCCTGTTTATAGGCATGTCAGTCGTGACAGCGGCGTTGAGATGATGATGAATATATACACCTTAGAGAGACGGGTTCGCGGCATGTAGCTTTGCCTTCTCTGTGGTGGTCCAACTCTTGCCGCCGTCAGACGTGACCAGGACTGTACCCTTCCCTCCACACGCAACGCCAAACTGTCCGTCAGGCGCAAAGGACGCCGTGCGAATCCACGTCAGCACATGCTGACGGACACCATCGTCAAGTTGCCATGCGTCACTGGTGGCTGAGGCGAGCGTGCCGAGCACACCCGTCGCAAAGTCACTGCGGTTGTTATCGGGAGCGGCAGTGACGGACAGGAGCGTATTAAAACTTCCACTGGGAATGTTTGTCCACGTCTCCCCCGCATCTGTCGTTTGCAACAACGTGCCACTCTCCCCGGTGACATAGCCTTCCTGAGCGTTCCTAAAATCCACATCAATCAGGAAGAGGTCTTCAATATAGAGGGGGGGGATACGCTGCCGTATCGCTTCCTCTTCGGAGAGCTCCGGGCGGGTATATTTCGGCAGGTTGCGCACATTGCGTTGCCGCTGCCAGGTGACGCCACCATCCTGGGTGCGCAAAATAATCCCAAATTCACCCGCGACCCAGCCATCCGTATTCGTGGGGAAGGACACCCCGTTCAGCGTCACATCGCACGGGTTCATCCGCAGGGTTGACTCGGGATCATCCGCGGGGTCCGAGGTTGCAAAATTATCAAAGCTCAAATCGCACCACAGCGAGAGATTTTCCCAGGTCTGTCCGCCGTCTTGTGAACGGATAATGGCGCCCACCGGACCGACGGCCCACGCATGTTGCGCGTCCGCACCACGGCTGACCGCAAAATAGTGCGGCTGGGCCACCTGCCAGTCTTGAAGAGGTAATTCGATAGGAATCCGAGTCCAGGCTTTTCCCCCATCGCTGGTCTTGAGGACTATGCCATCCTGTCCAACGGCAATCCCGTCCTGAGCCGTCGCAAAATCAATCTCGTAGATTGCCTTTTGGACCTCGGTCTCCAGCATGGCAAAATCTTGCCCGTTATTGGTCACATGCAGAATGAGCCCCCGTCCGCCGGCGACCCAGGCGTTATTGGCGTCAAGGACAAAGGCGTCATAGAAATCTTCGCGGTCAGGAAAAACATTTCCCTTGGACGCCCCCATTTCGTTGAGTTCACGCAGCACCTCTTCGTCGGCTGCTTCAACACAAGCAGACAGCGTAAAGAGGGCGGCGGCCAGAACACTCCAAGTCGCACGCCGCCACATCAAATACTTTTGTCTTTTCAAGATTTTCTCTCCTTACTAGGGCCGGGAAAGTGTTGTCGTCTGTCAGACCCCGAGGTCAAGCACCCTTACTTATGAAGTACGGACAGAACTGTCAAGGGACCCCTTAGGGGCCGCTTCACCAGGATGATTGAAGCTGTTTCTGGTTCAGTTTTCTTGTGTATAGCGAATGGCCAAACCAACCAGTTGGAATTCGTAGTCTGCCCGGCTTCGGTAGTCTCGGGCGGTACTCGCCCCGACATGGGCCACCGTTACTTCGTCCTGGAATTCCCCGGCTTTCATCCGTTGCAGGACAATGGCCTCCGCCCCTATCGCACACGCCTCACGGTGCAGTGCAGTCTGCATGGCTTCCAGGCCCGTACCCGGATTACCATAGGTTTTCACGCGCGCGATCACCTCGTGGGCCAACGCGGGAGGAGAATCAAGAATAGGAATCTTGCAATTCGCCGTGGTGAATTCGATGGGAATCGCCCCTACCTGTTCCGTCAAAACCAGCGGTTTTGTTGGGCGACTCACGCATCCGGTCAGGGCGCAGCCAACCAGAATCGTCAAAAGAATTCTCAAGGCGTTTCCAAACAGGACCGCTCAAGTCCTGGCATCTTCTATAACAGCGGTCTTCCATAGCATACTCGGAATCATTCCTCTACATCTCTTTGGCCGCATACTATCAAACTATGTTATACTCTGATTCTGACCTCTCGCGGACGGCTCGCGGACGGGAAGGTGCCGCGGAGGTATAGAACCGGAAGGGCGAGGAGATTCTTCACATGGCGCAAGTCCAGTCGTTGCAATGGGGCGTTCTCTTTAATGGGGATAAGCTGAGCCTCGATCACATTGTCCACTTTGCCACCCAAGCGGAAGACGCTGGGGCGGAGAGCGTTTGGGCCGCCGAGCTGTGGCGGGATGCCTTTGTGCCACTGACCGCCATAGCCAGTGCGGTCCGAACCGTCCGCCTCGGGACTGCGGTCGCCCATTTTGCTCGTCCGCCGATGTTGACCGAGTTATCGGCAATGTCCCTGGCCGAATATACCCAAGGGCGTTTCGTTCTGGGACTTGGGACCGCGCCGAAAGACTGGAACGAGCAGTGGCACGGCCTGGCATACCGCAAACCCGTTGCTCGGATGCGAGAGTATGTTGAGTGTATTCGTACCATGTGGCAAGGCTCCCCAACGCAGGCAGTCGCATATAGCGGTGAGTTTTATCAGGTTCGCAATTATCAACGCCTCACCGAGCCGGCCTATCCCCGCGTCCCTATTTATCTGGCCGGGGTTCTGCCCAATATGATCCAGCTCGCCGGGGCGCTGGCCGACGGTATTATCCTCAACGTGCTCAATACCCCCCGATATTTTACGGATATCGTCCATCCAAATCTGAAAAAGGGCTTCGGCCGCAGCGGGCGAGGCAGAAACGGCTTCGAGATCTGCGCCGTGAAATGCTGCGCGGTGAATACCAACCGTCAACAGGCCCGTGATTTGGCCAGACATGCCGTCGCCTTTTATGCCACCCTGCCCTATTTCGATGTGATTCTTGATCCCCCGGGCTTTACGCAGGCCAAGCTCGCCATCCGAGACGCGATGGTACGCAACGACGTCCCAGCCATGCTTGCGGCCGTGAGCGATGACATGATCGATGCCCTGGTCTTGGCCGGGACGCCTGACGAGGTCCGGCAACAACTGACCGCGTTTGACGGTTTGTTTGACACGCTGCTCTTGCTCAGCCCCTCTTTTGCGGCTGACCCGGAAGAGGTGCGCCGCAATAACGCCGCAATGATTGCCGCCTTTGCCGAATGACGCTATGGAGAGGGTACGCATTGAATGGAGGAGTCACTATGAAGACGCAGTTACAACACGACCTGCTCCCGACCGCCACCCATGATGAGTTGGCCCGGCAAAACTTTGTCCACAGCCTCAAGGTCCATCTGGCAACCACAGTCTCACCTGGCAATAAATCTATTTACGAGCGCAGGGCGGCCCCCCGCTTCGAGCGTGAACAGCGGCGTCCCCCCCAAGACCGGCATGAAGTCCGCAGCGTCATGAAGGACGAACCCTATTACCAGATGTGGAGTACCCTGCTGCGGACCAGCCAGGAAATGATGTGGGATGCGGTCAATGTGAGCGTGGAACGTCAGCTCCCGCAGCTCCGGGAGCGCGCCGCGACAAATGGGAAGACGCTCGGCTCTCTCAGCTTGAATCCGGACTTAGCCATTCCGGCCTACCACACAGCGGTCGACATTCACTGTCAGCCGGGCGGCTACCACACCGAGCTGGGGCCGGATGACGTGGCCGCTGGAGCAACCTATGACCGGGCCGTGTATATCTACGCCATGAGCCGTTTAGGCAGCCTGAACGATGAAATGGGCCAGTCGGTTGTGCTGCACCTCAAAGAGCAGCATGCGGACTTCCGGCCCACTCGCATCCTGGATATGGGCTGCACTGTTGGGCATAGCACCCTGCCCTATGCTGATGCCTATCCCGCAGCCGAAGTTTTTGCCATTGACGTGGGCGCACCGGTCCTGCGGTATGCCCATGCGCGCGCCGAGGCATTGGGCAAGCGCGCCTATTTCTCTCAGCAGAATGCGGAGCGGACCAATTTCGAGGCGGGCTCGTTTGACCTCATCGTCTCTCATATTTTGCTGCACGAGACTTCGAGCCAGGCTATTCGCAATATCATGAAAGAGTGCCACCGCTTATTAAAGCCGGGGGGCATGATGCTCCACCAAGAGGTGCCGCAGTATGAAGGTCTGCCGCCCTACGAGGCGTTTATTCTTGACTGGGACACCTATAACAACAACGAACCCTTCTGGGGGACGGTGCACTCCATGGATCTCCAGAAGCTGGCCAAAGAGTCCGGTTTTGCCGCACAGCGTGTCATCCAGACGATGATCCCGAGTGCCCTGGAACGGGCGCAGGCCCGTACCGAGAAATTTCAAGGGGGAGATTTCGGCGGCGGCGGGGCGTGGTTCGTCTTTGGCGCAACTAAATAGCAGGAGACCTTCATGCCGCGCAAAGCAAAAGGCAAACGCCCGACTTTTTTCAACGACCCCCAGATCGATACGGTTATGGGGATCGTTATGGCTCTGGCCGGCGAAGTATCCGTGCTGCGGGAGCGCCTCGATAGCGTTGAGCGTCTGGCTGCGGCCAAGGGTCTGTTCACTCAGCACGACATCGAAGCCTACCGCCCGGACGAGGCCGTTATGGCCGAACGGGAACGCTGGCGTACGGAATACATAGAACGGGTTCTGCGGGTCGTCCAGCAGGAGTTGGAGGAAACCGACAAAGGCGAGACCACGGAAGCCTACCAAGCCGCGGTCCGCGCCGTTTCGTCCTAACGGCCGGAGCACCCAAAAAAACGACCAACCCGTACCCGTGAATCAGCTCTTGAATCAGAAAGTGCAGGCTCTTCATGTCCTTCAAACTTGGCGTTGACGTCGGCGGAACGTTTACCGACCTTATCCTTTTTGACGGAGAGAGCGGTCGGCAGGTCCGCGCCAAAACGCCGTCCACTCCCAGTGATCCATCAGTTGGCGTGCTGGCCGGAATTGAGAAAATCTGCCGCGCGGCCAACATCTCACCCGGCGACATCGCCCAGATCATGCACGGGACGACCGTGGCAACCAACGCCGTCCTTGAGGGAAAGGGCGCCAAGGTTGGCCTGATTACGACCCAGGGCTTTAAACAAATCCTCCACCTGGCGCGCTCCTGGACGCCTGGCCCGCTCGCCGGCTGGATGATTATGGAGAAACCGGATCCCCCAGCGGCCATCGAATACACCCGCGAGGCCATTGAGCGTATCGACACGCGCGGGCAGGTGGTCACTCCGCTGGACGAAGACGCGCTGCGCGCAGACTTGCAAGATTTGGGCGCACAAGGAATCGAGGCGCTGACGATCTCTCTCATCAACTCGTACGCCAATCAAAGCCATGAAAAGCGCGTCAAAGAGATCGCCCAGGAGGTGCTGCCCAACACGCCGATTACCGCCTCATCGGAAGTATTGCCGGAGTTTCGGGAGTACGAACGCGCCCTCACTGCGGTGATGAATTCTTACGTGCGACCGAAAGTCTCCCAGTATATGCGCAGCTTTGCGGACCAGCTCACGGCGCATGGCTTGCAAGCGGACGTCAACATTCTCCGCTCTGACGCCGGGCTGATGACCTTGCGTATGGCGCAGGAACGGCCAGTCTACGCCGTGATGTCCGGCCCGGCCGGTGGCGTTGCAGGCGCGCTGTATATTGCGAAAAAGGCCGGCTTCCCGCATTTGTTGACCCTCGATATGGGCGGCACGTCCACCGACGTGGCCCTGTGTCAGGATGGCAGCCAGACCATTTCTCGGGAAACGACCCTGGGCTATTTCCCGATTAAGGTGCCTTCGGTCGATGTCCGCAGTATCGGGGCCGGCGGCGGCTCCATTGCGCATGTGCCCGAGATTACCAGCGCGCTCCGGGTCGGCCCGCAGAGTGCCGGCGCGGCTCCCGGTCCGGCCAGCTACGGCCAAGGGGGGACGGAGCCCACGGTGACAGACGCCAACGTTGTCCTGGGCCATCTGCCGCCCAATCTGCTGGGCGGCGAAATGACGCTGGATACGGACGCCGCCCACGCCGCTATCGAGCGTCTTGGGAAAAGACTCGGCCTCGACGTGTATCAAACCGCCCAGGGCATCCTGGATATTGTGAATGAGAATATGCACGGTGCCTTGCGTCTGGTCTCCGTCCAGCGAGGCTACGACCCCCGCAATTTTGCCCTGGCCGCATTTGGCGGGGCCGGTCCGCTGCACGCCAACGCGGTCGCCAAGCTGATCGGCTCCTTCCCGGTTATTGTCCCCCCCGCACCGGGCATTTTATGTGCAATGGGCGACGTGTGTTGCGACTACCGGGAAGAATTCTCCCGGACCGTCTTCCGCACCCTGGATCGTATCACCGCGCCCGAGGTCATTGAAATACTCGAAGGGCTGAGCGCCGAGGCGACCGGCTGGCTGGAGCAGGAGGGCATCTCTCGACAGCAGCAGCGGATTTTCTATAACGCGGATATGCGCTACTTCCGTCAAGGCTATGAACTGCCGGTGACCACGACGCTCGCCGAGTTGCAAACCAACGGCACCGCGGTACTGGCGGAACAATTCCACACCCTGCACGAACAGCTCTACCGCTTTCGTCTGGATGCCGAGTGTGAAATCGTCAACCTTCGCGCAGTTGCCCTCGGCACGGGCACGACCTTGAACTGGCCCGAAGGCGAAACAGACGGCCCGTCAGCGGCTCACGCCCAGGGTGACGAACACCGGATATATTTTGACGGCGACTTTTTGACCACCCCGCTTTATGAGCGGGCCAAGCTCAGACCGGGCAACCGACTGCCCGGTCCGGCGATTGTGACCGAGATGGACTCCACGACGGTCGTGCTGCCCAAGTTTGCCGGCGAACTGGATACGTATGGAAACATCCTGATCCAGCCGGAAACGGGGTGAGAGGACAGGCATGGGCATACGTCGACATCTCATCCCCCTCAGAACGTATCCTTTGAGTGACTTAGGAGAAAAAAGAAGCATGAGCATCCTGCAGGACGCGAAAAAACTCTTGGAAGCTCTGTCCCCTGGAGAAAGAGCGCAATTGCTGGAATGGGCCATCCATGACCTCACGGATACCCATCCGGGCATCGCAATGACTGCCGGTGGGGGGGGGTTGCCTGCCTTGCCGGAACCCGTATCCCAGTCTGGATTTTAGAGCAGTATCGCCGTTCCGGGGCAAGTGAAGCAGAACTCTTGCGTTCCTATCCAGGCTTACGTACCGAGGATCTCGTTCATGCTTGGGCCTATGTCCGCTCCCATCGGAATGAGATTGAGCAACACATTCGGGACAATGCGGCTGCCTAGCCTATGGCGCGATTGTATGGGGACGAAAATTTTCCATACCCTGTGGTTTTGGCGCTACGCCGTCTGGGACACGACGTACTCACCGCTCAGGAGATAGGGAAAGCGGGACAAAAAATACAAGATGCAACTGTTTTGGCCGACGCCCCTGCAGAGGGGCGAGCCATATCGACCCATAACCGGAAAGACTTCGTCCGTTTACACAACCAAGAGCCCGACCACTCAGGAATAATTGTGTGTACAGTTGATTGTAATTTTGAAGGCTTAGCTGCCTGTATTGATACAGCAATCCGCTTAGAGCCCGATTGGACTGGACGCCTCATTCGAGTGAATCGCCCTGGTCCAGAGAATGTCTAGCACGAGAGGAGCAGCATCATGCGCAATGTAAAAATTGCTGAGATTCCAGATATTGAGGTCGATCCCGTTACGCTCGACATTATCGAGAGTGCGCTCAAGAACTACCGCTATGAAATGGATGCGGTGCTGTTCCGCACGGCCATGTCACCGGTGATCCGTGAGCAGCACGACGAATTCCCCATGATCTGCGACCCCAACGGCCGTATGGTCGTCGGACAATTTGGCTCCTATATCCGGGAGATGATGGAACGTTTTGACCAGTCGCTCTATCCTGGCGATGTCATTCTGCTCAACGATCCCTATCTGTGCGGAGGGGCTATTTCCCACATCAACGACTTTCTCGTGCTGGTGCCCGTCTTTGACGGCGACGAACTCATTGGCTGGACCTCCATGTTCGGCCATCAAATGGATGTGGGCGGCCCGCTGCCCGGCTCGTTTCCAACCAACGCGACGTCAATCTTTGGCGAGGGACTCCGCATTCCGCCGGTTAAACTGTTTGAAAAAGGGGAGCTTAACCAGGCCGTCCTGGACCTGATTCTGAACAATGTCCGCATCCCCATGATGAACCGCTCGGATCTCATGGGTATTGTGGCCGGCTGCAAAACCGCGGAACAGCGCGTGCAGGAACTGTGCCAGCGCTTTGGGCGGGATACCTATCTGGCCGCCTGCCAGGCATTGCTGGACCGGACCTACCGGGCCGTCCAGACCCTCATTCAGCGCAACATCCCGACCGAGCCCCAGTCCTTCGAGGACTATATTGATGATGACGGACTCGGCAACGGCCCGTTCAAGATGAAACTCACCATCTGGCGTGAGGGCGACAAGGCGGTTTTCGACTGGACCGGCACCGACCCGCAGGCCGTTGGACCGATTAATTTTTATCTCAATCCGGGCATGTTCAAGATGTTCATCGGCGTCTACCTCATCATGGTTTATGACCCGCAGATTCTGTTTAACGACGGTTTTTACGATCTGATTGACGCCCGCATGCCGGACGGCTCTCTCCTCCATCCGAAATTCCCGGCCCCGTTGGGCTGTCGCACCCATGCCTTGGCCCGCCTGTTTGATGTCATGGGCGGCTGTCTCGGCCAGCAGAGCCCGGAGTTGACGACCGCGGCCGGCTACGGCACCAGCCCCCACCTGCTGTACAGCGGCAACGATAAGGACGGCAACTTCTTCTTTATTATGGAGATCGGCTATGGCGGCATTCCGGGCCGACCGATTGGGGACGGTATGGATGGCCATTCCTGGTGGCCGCTCTTCACCAATATTCCAACCGAATACCTCGAAAGCTATTGCCCCCTGCGCGTGGATCGCTACTCGTCCGTCATCGACTCTGGCGGAGCCGGTCTGCATCGGGGCGGGAACGGTATCGACAAATGGTACACCTTCCTCGAACCGGGTGAGATCGCCATCCACGACGACCGCTGGCTGACTCCCCCCTGGGGGATTCTTGGGGGCAAACCGGGGATGCGCTCGACGAAAATTCTGGTCCACACCGATGGAACCCGCACAGTCCTGCCCTCAAAATGCGACCAGATTAAAGTCGAACCGGGCGACCAACTCATCTTCCAAACCGCGGGCGGCGGCGGCTGGGGCGACCCGCTAGAACGTGATATTGAAAAAGTCCGGGTTGATGTCGTACGCGAGTTGGTGTCCGTGGAAAAGGCCGCAGCCGATTACGGCGTAGTGTACGACCCGGCAAGGTCTGAAGTTGACAAGGCGGCCACGCGCACACTGCGTCAGCGCATGAAAGAGAGCCGGGGCGAGACACCCACGTTCGATTTTGGCCCGCCCCTCCAAGAACTCCTGGCACGCTGTAAAGAGGAGACCGGACTGGAGCCGCCCAGCGCGCCTAGCTTACCGCCGGGCTGGGAAACAAACGGGGTGAAGAAAGTCGCGGCTTGACCCATTCTCTTCCCTTGTCCCTCATGAGCAAGGATGAAAGTCAGGGGACCGGGTGCCCGCCTTTCATGTGAGACCGATGATAGCTCTCAACGCTCCTCCTATAGGTTTGCATCGGAAAGCCTGGTGTGCGCTCGCCCTCGTTTTTCTTTTTTCCTTCTCCTGTGACCAACTCCGCACCCAACCGCTGACCGGACACCGCGACATTGCCGCCGCTCTCCGACCGTTGCTGGACCTGGCGTATGCCGGGTCGGACTATCCGACCTACCATGCCCAGTTCCAGGCGTTTCAAACGCTTGTGCAGCAAAAGATGGAGGAGACACCTCACGAAATGCGGCCGTACGCCAACACCATCCTGGCCTATCTACACGTCGCGGACAAAGTGCTGGAGTGGCATGCGCAACAGCATACACAGCCGCCGCCGCAGCTTACCACCTGGATGGCAGACCACCCATTTCTGAAAGCCGCCCTAGGTGCCCGGCTCGAAGCGCCGCATACCTTTGATGCGGAAACCGCGCTCCAGCTCCTGTTTGAAAAAACGGACCAGACACTCGTGGCCATGCAGGTCAAGAACAAACCCATATAATCGCAGCACCCCAAAAAGCGAGGAGAGACCGATGGGAAAACTCGATAACAAAATTGCCCTGATCACCGGCTCAAGCAGCGGGATTGGCAAAGCGGTCGCCCTGGCCTTTGCCACAGAGGGGGCTGACCTGGCCCTCAACTATCCGAATGACTCCCAGGCCGATAACGCGGCGGCGGTCCGGCAAGATATTGAAGCCCTGGGCCGTCGGGCAGTCGCCATCCGGGCGGACGTTTCCCAGGAAGACGAGGTGCAGCACCTCGTTGATACCACGCTACAGACCTATGGCCGCATCGACATTCTGGTCAACAATGCCGGTATTGCCTCTGCCGCAACCGTCGGGGACATGCCGGTTTCCATGTGGGACCAGATGTTGGCCGTCAACCTGAGGAGTGTCTTTCTATGTACGCGCCTGGTCTTACCGCTGATGTATAAACAGGACTACGGCAAGATTATTAGCACCGCCTCGCAACTTGCCTATCTCGGCTCGCCCGGCCTGAGTCATTATTGTGCGGCCAAGGCCGCCATCATTGCGTTTACCCGCTCGCTGTCGCGTGAAATCGGCACCCGCAATATCAATGCGAATTGCGTCGGCCCTGGCGCGACGCAAACCCCGATCCTCACGGGCATCAGCAGCGAGGCGCTTGAGGCGATCCGGGCCAGTATTCCCAAAGGCCATCTGGCAACCGTAGACGATATTGCGCCGACCTATGTCTTTCTGGCCTCCGACGAGTCGAGTCACTATGTCGGCCAATGCCTCAGCCCTAACGGCGGCGATATCATGCTCTAGATTCGCGTCCCTTGCCCCTCCCCACTGCCGCCTATAGACTCAGCCGCCGTGCCTGAGTCTCCCTCTCCCTCACAACGCCTGGAAATCTTATTCACACGGGATTTTGTCCTGCTATGTCTGGGGACCTTTTTGTTTGCCGGCAGCATGTTCCTGCTCTTTGCCGTCCTGCCGGTCTTTGTGGTTGAAGAACTCCGCGGCGCAGACTCTCAGGTCGGCCTGATCATGGGCGCGTTCGCCGTCTCCGCCCTGCTCGTGCGTCCCATGACCGGCCGTTTGGTTGACCAGTGGAGCCGCAAAACCATTCTCAGTATTGGCGCTCTCATCTACTGTCTGGCCCCCGCACTCTATACCCAGGCCGAGTCCGTCCCGGTCATGCTGGGTCTGCGCTTTTTTCACGGCTTGGGGATAGCCGCCTATACCACCGCCGCCGGGGTCATCGTTGCCGACCTGGCCCCACCGAGTCGGCGCGGAGAAGGGATGGGGTATTACGGCATGTCCCTGAACCTGGCCATGACCATTGGTCCGGCATTGGGAGTCATGCTCATCGGCCATATCGGGTATGATTCCCTATTCTGGCTGTGCGCGGCCCTCGCCCTCGGCAGTCTGGTCCTGTCACAGCTCATCCGGGAGCCGGCGCACGCCCCGTCCCCGCACCAGGCAGGCGCCCATCCCCAGCAATGGGTGAGCCGGGCTGCGCTCTTTCCCGGTTTTATTGCCGTCTGCATGACAGTCACCTTCGGTGCGGTGGTCTCCTTTCTGCCGCTCTTTGTCAAAGCTGCCAACCTTGGCAATCCGGGCATATATTTTACCGTATATTCCGTTGTGGTCGTGGTCTCACGCCCCTTTGCCGGACGGCTGTCCGACCGCTTTGGCCGCGTGGCGGTGATTATTCCCGGCATGGTCTGTCTTGCAGTCGCGATGACCACGCTCGCGTTTTCGTCGTCCCTTTTCGGCCTCCTGATGGCAGCGGCATTGCAGGGCTTGGGATTCGGAGGGGTACAACCCTCCATCATGGCGCTTGTGGTTGATCGTTCCGCCTTGCACGAGCGCGGGGCTGCGCTGGCCACGCTGATGGGAGCGTTCGATGTGGGAGTGGGGCTGAGCAGTATTGTCCTGGGGGCAGTACTCGAATACACCGATTTTACGGTCATGTTTTTGTGCGCGGGCGGCGTGGCGCTCGGTGGTGCGGTCGGAGCGGCCTGGGGGACGCCAGCGAGCGCCACGCCGGCGGGTTGACACATCCTTTCCGCCAAGGTTAGGACCGGCCGTCTCCTTGCGGCAGTATGAGGGCTCGGTTAGGCTGACGGCAACAGCCGCAGACCAGGAAGGAAACACAGTCCATGCGTAAGACGACTTTTTCCATGTGGGGCGGGCTTATTGCGTTCGGGCTGAGTGTCGTCTTGACACTCTCTGTCCACGCGCAGGATCAGGGTCTCCCCACGCGGGAAGATATCCAACAGTGGATTCGCACGAATCTGACCACGCTGCCCCAATTCAAAGAAGGGGATGTGCTGAGACAGGCCGACCTGGAGAAGCTGCGCCCCTTCTTGCCACCACGCTATATTGACGAGTTTGATTTTCCTGAGGTCGCGTTTCACGTTGCGCCCACGGGCCATTACCCGCCTCACCCCGACTATCTGTCTGCAACCGAGCAGTACGCCAATCAGACCCGCCTCGCCGCGGACGGCGCACTGGAGAATTATGTTGCCGGGCGGCCCTTTGCCCAAGCGCTGATCAATCCCGACGACCCGACCTCGGGGGTCAAAGCCGCCTGGAACTTCAATTACCGCTGGCAGTACTACGGCATGAATGTCGAGCGCTATCTGGGTGCACTCATTGCCAAGGGCGGCAGCGCTACACGTCTGTCCGGGTTCCCGGAGGACCTGATTCAGGGCGGGGGGAGAGCCATCCGCCATCTCGTTGCCCTCTACCAGCGCGTCTATCACAATCATTTGGCCCAACTATCCGACAGGGGTCATCTCCTGCCCCTCAATGACGCGGGACGATTTGAATACAAGGACTACGTCGAGGTGCTGGAGCCGTACGATGTCCGCGGACAACGGTTTATGATCTATCGGTACGATAATCCGCGTCAGCCGGACGACGCCTGGGGTTTCCTGCCCCAACTGCGCAAGGTCCGCCGCCTGTCCACGCATGAGCGGGACGATTCTGTGGCCGGAACAGAAATGACGCTGGACGACTTTACCGGGTTTTCCGGGCGTATCCTTGACCATGAGTGGAAGTTTCTGGGCTGGAAGGTACTGTTGCACGTCATGAATTCCCAGCACCCGTACGCCCGCTTCTACGGTCCCAACGGCTGGCTGCCCAACGACCGCTGGGAGCTGCGTTTATGTGCCGTTGTCGAACAAACGCCGACCAGCACCCGCAACTACAGCAGCAAAATCTATTTTTGGGACGCCGAGACCTATGAGACGGCGATGGTGCTGGTCTTTGACTCCGCAGGCACGCTCTGGAAGGTCAACGACTTGCTGCACGGCTGGTCCGAAGACCCGAGTCAGGCCGAGTCGGACCGGGGCAAGCAGGTGCCGCGCAATATCGGTTTTACGATTGTGGATGTCAAACAGGAGCAGGCCACGATTTTCTCGGCCTACACCATTGAGTACCCCGAGGTTGATATGGAACACGTCGAAGAACGCTACGACGTGAATATCTTAAGCCAGGGACGGCGGTAACTCGCCATTGCCAGAGCAGGAATATGGTGAAAATTACGAGTAATAGACACCCGCTTTCCTGAAGTTCTTCTGCTGCTCATCAGACCGCCCCATCCTCGCGCAACCGCCCAACCTCTTGCGCTGAATAGCCGAGCAGATTCGTCAAAACCTCGTCCGTATGTTCCCCCAATAAAGGCGGCGGGAGGCGAAACTCGACCGGGGTTGCAGAGAGTTTGAGGGGCGAGCCAGCGAGCAGGACTTCTCCCGCGGTTGGATGTGGCATGGACACGCGCATGTCGCGGGCAAGCACCTGTTTGTCCGCAAAGACTTCGGCAATGGATTGAATGGGCCCGCAGGCAATACCCGCGGCGCGAATTTTCCGCAGCCAGCCGTGTACCGTGTCCGTACCAAACACGTCTTGGAGGAGAGGGATAAGGGTCTCCCGGTTTTGCACGCGCGCGGGGTTGGTAGAAAAACGGTCGTCCGCCGCCAACTCAGGACGGGCGATGAGCTGGCAGAGTGTCTGCCACTGGCCATCGTTGCCAACAGCCAGACAAAAATAGCCGTCTTGAGCCTGAAAGGACTGATACGGCACAATCGACGGATGGGCATTCCCGTATCGACCGGGTTTGGTGCCGGACACCAAATAATTACTGCCAACATTGGCCAGCCAGGCGACCTGCGCGTCCAGCAGAGAAATGTCGATTGCCTGGCCTTGGCCCGTTTTCGTTCGAGCGAGCAGGGCAGCCTGAATGGCATTGGCGGCAAACAGACCGGCAGTGATATCCGTGATAGCGACTCCAACCTTCATGGGCTCGCCCTCGGCCTCGCCGGTAATGCTCATCACCCCACCCCGACCCTGAATAATGAAGTCGTAGCCGGGCAGGTCTTTATCCGGTCCGGTCTGGCCGTAACCGGTAATCGCACAATAGACCAGCCCCGCGTTCTCCTGCTTGAGCTGTTCGTATCCCAGTTGCAGCGACGCCATTTCCCCGGATTTGAAGTTCTCAATGAGCACATCGCTGACGCGGACGAGACGGCGGATCAACTCCTTTCCGGCCCCAGATTTAAGATTGATGGTGATACTTTTCTTATTGCGGTTGGCGCATAAATAATACGCGCTTTCCCCGTCCGCAAACGGCGGCCCCCAGGCCCGGGTATCATCTCCGGTTCCCGGCCGTTCGACCTTAATGACCTCGGCTCCAAGGTCTCCCAGGGTCATGGCGCAGAACGGCCCGGCTAATATGCGCGAGAGATCAAGGACACGAAAGCCAGTCAATGGTTGCGTCATGAGCAGTGCTCTATGCGGCTGGAGGTTGCAAAACAGCAGGCCCGGTTTTCTCTCTCAACTGCTGGTACACGTCTCGGCCGTTGAGCAGTTTTTCGACCACGATGAACAGGCCCTTACCCTTGCTTTTCTGTTGCCACAGCTCGCCGATGGCGCGTTTCTCCGCAGTATCCGCTCCAGCGGCGATATGCGCCCCCTTATATTCGACAACGAGCAGCCGCCCGTCGTTCAGCCTCGCTACGAAGTCGGGGTAGAACTTGTCCGTGGCGGTCGGCAGCCAGAACGATTCCGGGTGGCGGGCCACATTGCGAATCCAGTATTTCACGCCGGATAGTCTGTCGAGAGTCTGGGCGCAACCCACTTCCTCTCCGTCGTCCGCCCCGTCGAAGGCCGGAACGTGGTTCGGGCCTGAAAAATGTTTCTGGGGCTTCCAGCGTCCCCGGTAGCGCCGCTGGTCCTGATACATCTCGCTCTGGAATGAGAAGGCGTCATCAAAAGAGACCTCGACTTTTGCCTCGGGCGCAAAAAGACGCTGCTGATAGGCACTCTTCCGTTCCTGCCGGCGAATGGCGGCAATCTTGTCACATATCTTCCGCGCCAGGATAAACTTACACCGCATGAGTGCGGCGATAGGCAGGCCACGTCCGTTTATCAGATGACCAACGAGTTCGGAAAGCCACTTGAGCAATGCGCCCTGCCCGATGTCCGGCTGGCGCACCCGCCGGTCGAGCCACAAGACCAGGGCTTCCGGCGTCCAGCCTGTCACCTCTCCGTTCAGCGTGCGTTGTTCTTCCTCGCCGGCGAACTGATACCTGACATGCCTGCCGTCAATGTCGATCTCGAAACTGCGCGCGGTCTCACGGACTGCGAATTCATGTTCGTCCATTTGCGATGAATGGTTGAGCAACGACCACTCATGATCTTCCATGAACACATCGGTATCGGCGAACTCAAGCTCGCCCTGGAGTTCCGCCATGAGACGCGGCACATCGAACTTCTCGCCCTGTTCCGCGGGCGAGAGCATCTCCGGTGTCGCCGTGGGTATCGCCGTGAATGTATGTCGGAAAACGGACTCGGGCTTGTCGCGCGGGCCGAAAAGACCACCCTCCCCGCCCAACTCTTCCTGCACCGGCTCAATGTTGTCGCGCGCCTCATCCTCCTCAAAACCCATCGCAACGAGCTTATCGGCCAATGCCCGCGCGGCCTCGCCCGAGGACGGTTCGGACAGATAGGCATACGCCTTGTTCAGGGCGGTACCTCTACGCCGCTTGGCAAAGGGCATACGCAGCACGCGGCCCAGGAGTTGTTCCACGTCTGTTGCGCTGTGGATGCGCGAGACCGAACAGAATACATAAGCGAAGGAACAGTCCCAGCCTTCTTTCAGGGCTTCAACGGTGATGATGTATGCAATCGGGCAACGCGGGTCGAACAGGTCGATACCGTCCAGCTCCCGCTGGTCGCCGGTGGCAACGGCGATTGTACTTTCGGGGATGTTTTCAGCATCCGTCAGATGTTTTTTCAGCGCCTCGACGGTGATTTCCTGGTTCTTCTTCTGAGCCTGGAATAGAACGAGGGGCCGGAGGTAGTCAGCGTCCCGTTTGGCAGCCACGGCCAGCGACGCCCGTTTCGCAATCGCGCCGTTGACCGCGTTTTGCCAGGTGTCGTGCTCGGACAGCATGATCGGCAACTTGATCATGTCTTCGCGTTTGAGTTCCAGGGCGGTGACGCCGTACAGGATATTCGACCTGGGCCGAGGCGTGGCGGTGAACTCGATGATCGCGCACGGATTGACTCGCGTTTGCATCTCGCGCGTCAGGCCGGTCACCGCGTTATGCGCTTCGTCCACAATCATCAGCGGGCGGTGGCTATGCAGCAGGTTGGCAAAGGAGAACTTGACCCCGCCGCCGGCCAGTTGCTCCAGACCCGGCTCGGCGTCCGGGACGGCGGAGAAGTGCGGTTCCATTTCCTCATGGTGGGCGTAGACCTTGCGGCCTTCGGTACTCTTGACCCGCAAGGTCTGAATGGTGCCGACCACAACGCAACAGTGGTCGCGCAGGTCGTGCGGCCGCATGTGGGTGAAGTCCGCAATGTCAAACACGCGCACCCGGCCGTCAAAGTTTTCATCCAGGACCTGTCGATACGGGTGGCCGGTGTTCTTCAACGCCTCGACAGTTTGCAGACGGATCGTATTCGTCGGCGCCAGCCACAGGACCAGCGGATAGTCTTTCTCTACCCAGGCGTCACGCGCAACGGCAACGGCGTGCGCGCCCAGGATCGTTTTGCCACCCCCGGTCGGCAGACGCAGGCAGACATACGGAACATGCGGCAGGTCCGCGAGCGGGGCGCTATACGTTCCGCCATAGCGTCCGAGCCGCTCCGCATATTCGGGTTCTTTCGTAATCGTTTCGTAGGCATTCTTCGGCCCGGCCATGCGGGCTTCTTCAAAGAAACGACGCAGAACCGCCAGTGCGTCGGCCTGATATTGCTTCAGTTGCATACCACGTCTTCTTCAGGCCCCGTTCAGCCTGAGCGCCCTTCGCCTTCAGGCGCGTTGTGCCTTACGCTCAGGACCGACGGCATCTCCTCCGTTCGTCCTGAGCCTGTCCAGAGTCGAGCCGAAGGGCGTCGCGTAAGCGAAGTCGAAGGACAGGGCCTTTCTACCCATCACGCCCGTTGATGTTTATGTTTCCCACGAGACAACCGATTGACCGCGCCCCAGTCTCCGCGCAGCATGGCCTCTTTCTTCTTTCGACTCCACCCTTTGATCTGTCGTTCCGCTCGTAGCGCTTCTTCCCTCGACGGAAATGGACAGGAATAGACCAAGGACAAGGGTTTCCGGGACGAAATATATCCTCCGCAAGTCCCAGCCTGGTGCTGGTGAAGACGCTGTTCAAGGTCATCCGTATGACCGGTGTAATAGGACCCGTCTCCGCAGCGTAACATGTAGACCCAGAAACTCATGACAACCGTGTCTTCCCGTTCATCCTTCGACTTCGCTCCGCTACGCTCAGGACGAACGGGGTTCCTGCGTGCTGGGCGTCCTTCGATTTCGGGCGACTTACGCTCGGGGCCTCCCCTCCGTTCGTGCTGAGCGTAGCCCCGTAGGGGCGGAGTCGAAGCGCCTGTCCTGAGCCTAGTCGAAGGGTGCTCAGACCGAACGGGAAGTATCTCAAACCATCTCCTTTCTCACGTCCGTGCCTTCACATCATACGGCATCTGCTTGAAGGTGATACCGGCCCGTTCCAACGTCGCAGAGGCCAGCCGCGACCGTTCGCCATAGATCGTCAGCGGACCGCTGAAATGCCCAGACGTTCGCTCAATCTCCTCCCGAATCGCGGCCAGCGTGGCCCGCGTCAGCACGTTGCCGCCACGCGAGCGCTTGTCGCCCAGAATGCCGTTATACAGCAACGCATACGCCTGGCCCTCATGCAGCCCCAGCAAGGGGGAATCCCCATTCCCCTTCCACGGCCGCCCGGTTTCACTGAACCAGACATGGGCCGCCAGCACCGGAAAACGAATATCCGCCCGAAGCTGCCCCGCCTCATCAAACACCAGCGGCCCGAGCCGGTAGAAACGAAACCCGCCCCCGCCCTGCCAGCCGACGCTTTTGGAAATGCCGCCCTGCTCTCCCGCAATGACCTTGCGCAAGCGGGGCACGCAATGCGTCACCGCGTGCGCGCCCATCTCAATGCCGATGTACCGCCGGCCCATCTTGTGGGCGACTGCGGCGGTGGTGCCGGAGCCGAGGAAAGAGTCGAGCACGAGGTCGCCGGGGTTGGTGGTCCCCTCAAAGATATATTCAACAAGACCTTCAGGCTTAGGAAAAGCGAACTTGTCCTGTAATCCAAACAGCTCCATACTTTGATACGTTCCGTGCTGCGTATAATGCCCTTCAACTATGGTCTGCGGTTTACGTTTTCTTTCTTCTCCCCTCTCATCTTTGAGATATTGCTTGTAAGAGACAACCGTTTTCTCCTTTTCTTCTGGAAATCACCAATTCTCCATCCGCAAGCGCCTGATAGGATCGTTCTTTTGACCACTGCCATTGCTTTTCCGGCCAAACTTCTTCCCCATTCTCACGTATAATCGGGTATCTAAGATTGGGACGGTCATCCATGCTCGTTGTTGCTAATGGCTGCAAACGATACGGCCCTCTCTCTGCAAATTTTTCATCTTGATACTTGTAATACTTTCTCACGACATCAGGATCAGGAGGCAAAAACATCTCAGGGAACTTACTCAGGTCTTTCGTGTAACATAGGATTTCTTCGTGAAGGCCGACAAACCACTTCGCTTTAGCGCCGCCGCCGTAACTCTTTTTCCAAATAAATGAAGTAAGGAAGTTTGACCGTCCAAATACCTCGTCCATCACAACCTTGAGGTAATGCGCTTCGTTGTCATCAATCGACACCCAGATTGACCCGTCTTCGGCCAGCAATTCGCGTAAGAGTTCCAGGCGCGGCCACATCATTGCCAGCCATTGCGTATGTTCCAGATTGTCGTCGTAGTGCGCGAAGGCCGAACGGGTGTTGTACGGCGGGTCAATGTAGATACACTTCACCCGCCCGGCGTAGAACGGCAGCAACGCCTTGAGGGCTGCGAGGTTGTCGCCCTGAATGAGCATGTTGCCCGTGTCCGACTCTCCCGCCGACAAGTCGGGGGCTTCCTCCAGCAGCCGATAGGGCACGCGGGAGGCGGTGCGGAGGTCTTCGTCTCGGGTGAGCCAGTGGAGGGTTGGCATGGGTTTCCCTCGGATTTGCCCGCTTACCCAGCCGGAGTCAGGCGCTCACGGAATACGCGCGGAGCGAGGATTGGAACCGGAAAGGCCGCTGCCAGGGCGAGCATGATATCAGACTCGGAGGGAAAGACCGTATCACATCCTTTCGACGCCAGTCATTAAGGTCTGGCGGGCCGAGAAGGTCGACGCATGGGGGTGACTCCCCTTCCACGATACGGCTCTGGAAGGTGGCATGAAAAAGGGCGTCCTTTCTGGACGCCCCTATTGATACGCTTGCCGATCTTTTACTCTAAGTTGTACAGCTCGGCCACGTTGTCGTGAAGAATCCAATTCTTCTCTTCTTCGGTGAGATGGGCGGTGTGTTTTTTGAGTATTTCCTGCGACCACGGCCAAGTCGAGTCGCTGTGCGGGAAGTCGTTGGCCCACATCAGACGTCGCGGGTTGCACATATCCTTCATGCGGAACGCCACCCAGTCATCCTGAAAGGTGGTGTAGATATGCTCGCTGAAATACTCGCTCGGCATCTTTGACAGTTCCTGGCCGGGCTTCAGCCAGTAGCGGTGCCGGTCGTAGGCATGATCCATGCGGTACATATAGTGCGGCACCCAGCCGGCGTCGGCTTCGACACATACGATCTTCAGTTTGGGGTTACGTTCAAACACGCCACCCAGAATAAACGTCCCCATCAGGTCCTGGTTGCCCCGAATAATGGACAGGAAGCCGTTCAGCTTGGGCCCACGCGGAGAAGAACCGACCACATCGCTCCGGCTGGTGAGGATATGAAAACTCAGCGGCATCTGCATGTCGATGGCAGCCTGCCAGAATACGTCGTAGAGCGGGTCGTCATAATCGGACACCTGGGGGTTGCCCGGCATCATTACTCCGCGCAGCCCCAACTCTTTGATCTTGCGCAGGTCGGCGATGCCTTCATCGACCGAGCGCATGGCCGTCTGACCCAGGCCGATCAGGCGCTCTGGATGGGCGGAACAATATTCCGCGATCCATTCATTATAGGCGTCGAAACAGGCCTTCTTGTAGTCAAAGTCGGAGTGATTACACAGCAGCATACCGACCGTGGGATAGATCACCTCGGCCGCCACGCCGTCCCGGTCCTGGTCGGCCAGGCGCGCTTCCGGGTCCCAGCCGCCCCGGTGCAAGTCCTCAAACTTGGCGCCGAACATGGCGAGTTCCTCGGCCTTCTGCCCGGCCGCGGCAACCAGACCCATGGGAACCGGCTGCTTCATGCCACTGATAACGAACAGATCACCCTTCTTCTCGTCGTGGATCATGTGCGGCGCGGTGTCTTTATACTTCTTGTCAATGCGATCCACATAGGTGCCCGGCGGTTCGGTGATATGCGAATCAGAAGAGATAATGGGTTTGCGCATATATTGCTTCTCCTTGTGTGGCGGTCTTATTTTGCCGAGAACAGCGTCTCCTCGGTCGGCGCCGCTTTGTGCGGATTAAAATACGGAATCACATACTGCCCAATCCGATCAATCGAGCGCATGATGTTCTTGTGCGGAATCCGACCGGCCTGCTTGAAGAATATCACCTGGTCCAGCCCGGCCTGATCAAAGGTTTCGAGCTTGCGGTTGACCTCATCCGGGTTGCCGACCGTGACCATGGGGTGCTCTTTGATCTGCGCATCGCTCAAATCGTTGGCGTCCGCGTCCAGGTCGAACAGGCTGCGCAGATATTCATATGAGTACAGATTGTTCTTGACCATCAGGGGCTCAAACAGCTTGGCCACGTTATGCAGAAACCAACGCGCCCCGTCGATCCCAATCGCCTCTTCCTCTTTGTTCTCGGCTACATGACAGATGGCCACCCCGGCAAACCGTTCGTTAATCACCTGCGACACCACGTCGCTGCGGTCTTTGCACTTCTCCCGATAGGTGTCCATGGTCTTCTGGACCTGTTCCCAGTTCAGATTGAAGCTGAGCACGCCCAGACCGCGGTCGGCAGCCATCTCATAGCTGTCCGGGGCTACGCAGGCCATCCACATCGGTGGGTGCGGCTCTTGAATAGGTTTGGGTACGACCCGCCGGGGCGGGACCTGAATGGTTTTGCCGTTGTATTCCAGGATTTCTTCGGTCCAGGCTTTGACGATCACGTCGAGGGCCTCACGCACCTCCTCACGCGTCCGGTCGTAATCCACCCCAAAGCCGTCCAGCTCCTGGGCCGTGGTTGACCGGCCCGTGCCCAGGTCCATCCGTCCGTTGCTCAGAATGTCGAGCACCGCGGCCTGTTCCGCCACCTTGATGGGATGGTTGAAGCGATGCGGCAGGAGGCGCACACCGTGGGCAATGCGGATGTTCTTGGTGCGCTGCGAGACCGCACCGTAAAACACTTCGGGGGCCGGACTGTGGGAGTATTCCTCCAGAAAATGGTGCTCAACCTCCCACACGTAGTCAAAGCCAAGCTGGTCGGCCCGTTCTATCTGGGCCAGGGCTTCGTGGTAGACGTTGTACTCACTCAGCTTGTTCCACGGGCGGGGCGTTTCCATTTCGTACAGAAGACCGAACTGCATAGCGTACTCCTTTTTTGGTTGTTCGTTTCATACAGACGAGCGCGTCGGATCAGGACAGTCCATACACGCCGGCCACATTCTCACCCAAGACTTTCCGTCGGCTCTCTTCAGACAGCGGCGCCACCATATTCGTCAGGTCTTTAATATAGTCGCAGGTATGATCGTCGTGAGGAAAATCGCTCGCCCAGAAGAACTTGTCCGCGCCGATATACTCAATCAGGTAGGGCAGAGCGCGCTCATCCGGGTCGGCCGATATCCAGCACTGACGCTGAAAGTAATAGCTCGGGACTTCTTTGAGTGGAACACTTCTGCCGAGAGCGGTCTTATAGGCCGCGTCCATGCGGTCGAGCATATGGCCGATCCAGCCCGCCCCGGATTCGAGCACAACGACTTTTACGGAGGGGAAACGCTCGAACAGGCCGTATTGGAACAGCCCCAAAAATGCCTGCTGGGGACCCTGGCCGCCCAGCATATCCACCCACCATTCGCCCCATTTATACATCTCCCGAAACCGTTGGTAGACGCGCCGGTTCGGCGGTTCGGCCACCGGATGAATCCCGATCGGAACCCCCAGGTCCTGGGCCGTGGCCCAGAACGGATCGTGGTCCGCATGCGCGTGGGCTTTGTCGGTCAGCGTATAGGGGGAGAGAAAAGCGCCCTTGGCCCCGGCCTTGACCGCCCGCTCCAGTTCCCGGGCCGCGGCCTCACCTGAGGTGAGACAGATGTGAGCGATCGGAATCAGCCGGCCACCGGAATCGGAACAAAAATCGACGATCCAGCGGTTATAAGCGCGGGTATAGGCCTGGGCCAGATCGTGCTCGGTGACTTCGGTTTCCCATTCCAGACAGATCGTCGGATAGATCAGCGCTTTGGCCAGGTTTTCCTGATCAAGCAGGGCCAGACGTTCCTGGGGGTCGTTTCCCCCAAAGGGGACACTTTTGGTGTAGCCCTGTTGCTTAATGCCACTACGCTCTTCAAACGTACTGCCCATGCTGGTGCCGCGGGCCAGGATTTCCGCGTCAAAATAGCGCGAGCGGTGGCCGTTCAATTCCAGATGGTCGAGCCCGTCCGGGCCAGGCCGAATTCGGATGGCCCGCTCGCGATATTCCGGATCGATATACCGCTCCCACAGATCGGCGGGTTCGTTAATATGGCCGTCGGCATCAATGGCCCCTGCATACGGTAGCCGCGAGGTTTGAAACACCTTCCCTCCTCCGTGCATGCGCCCGTGCGTATTGGAAACTCCCGTGTTCGTATGAGGCGTTATTGTTACAATGCCCCTCCGGGGGTGTCAATCCGAAGCAGGGCCGGCGTTGTGAAAAAAGTCCAGCACCTGTCCGGACAGTTCGTCCGCCCGCGTGTCCAATTCGTCTTCCGTCAGATTGGCGATGGGATGGCCAGTCACCACAAACCGATAGTCTTTGACTCCCCAACTGGCTGCCATGGCCCGACCGGTTGCAATAAAGGGCGTGGTCACGATAGACGCGGTCGGGATACCGGCGCGCTCCAGTTTCAGTCCGTCGAGCACACTGCTCGAACTGCACGACCCTCAGTCACCCACGCCGGCCAGCGCAATATCGACCTGTTGCTGAAACAGCGCAATCGTTTCCTGGCTGACGGCGTGGCCGGACGATTGCTTGCGATTCACAGATACCAGGCGCATGTCCCGTTGTTGCTCCAGTCGCTCGGCCACCTTGCACAGCAATTCCTTGGAATGGAACTTGGTATTTTCAACCAGTCCGACCCGCAGCCCCCGGAACGAGCCGGGGCGGGGCGCATACGCAAATTCCTGCGTTTCCAAGGGAAGAGTCGGATCAAAAACCGTACGACGCATTCGTCTTCCTCCTTTCTCGTCCCAGCTATGCCCGTACCAGTTCGGTCACGCTGCGCGTCCACTTATTCCCCCAGCCCGGTAAACACGCCGACCAGCTCCCGCCCTGGGCCCCCGCGCAGACAATCAGCACATCGTCGGGGTTGCGCATCACATAGCGCCACGTGGTTTCGTCTTCGGGCCGAATCTCCCCCGGCAGCCGCCCGGCCCGTTTGAAATCCGCCACCCTCCGCCGCGCCTGTTGAATCACCCACTCCTGGACCTGGCGTCGGCTCCAGCCGCTCCGTCGGATGATGTCTGCGTGCTCGCCGGCGAGCACCAGCAGGCTCTGATTAAACCCATACACGTTCGGTGAGGCGAGGTTACACACGGCATCGGCAAATTCCAGCAGCAGGGGCTCGGGCGTACCGGCCAACTGATTATACACCCCCACGAGAGTGTTGGAGGCGTACAGAGTCACGGTGCTGTCCTCGGGCCGAAAGCCACGCTCGACGTGGAGCGGCTGCCAGGGATGGTTATCTTCGTTCTCGGCAAAACAGAACGCATACTTCCCCGGCGAACCCAACGTGGCTTTGTCCAGCAGACCAGGGCGGGTATTGAGCACGTTAAGCATGGCCAGACGCAGCGCCCGGCCGATGGTCGCATTGGGACGAAATCCCGGCCCAAAGGCGTTATGGGTTGCGTTGACCCCGAGCGCGGGACCAATCGGGCCATTCACGATCAGGGTAATCGCCGAACCGCCGGTGCTGGTTGCCGGATTGTGATAATGAAACTCGGGTCGGCTCAGGCCCCGCACCGCGGCCAGCACAACGGGAAAGTACTCGGGCAAACAGCCGGCCATCACCGCGTTGATGGCCACCTTTTCAGCCGGGATGGTCACATTGCGTTCCGCAATAGTCCCCAGACCCTCCTCCGCCTTGACTTGGCCGACCTCCAGCATGGCCCGGACCGACTCTTCGGTCGGCGGGACGAGCGGCAGCCCATCACTCCAGCCCTGCTGGTAATAGAACTCAACCCAGGCCGCGGCTTCAGCCGGGTCGGTTGGGGGTGCAGTGGATTCTGCATTCATGCCGGAAAGGACTCTGTCTCTTTGGTCTCCTCAAGCGATTGGCTGAGTGTGATGATTGTCTCCGCCTATTTGAGGCGTCGCTCGCTCAGGCTCCTATATCAAACTCCTGCTTCATCTCTTTCAGTGTCTGATTGATCTCCTGGACCGTTTGCACGGCTCGTTCCAGGTGGCTGTTCGCAAAGGCAAAGAAGGTATCGAGAGTTGCTTCATCAGCGAAAGACAAATCTTTTAATGCCTCGTCCAGTTTTTCTTGTGCGGCCATGCGTTTTGTCCTTCTTCCGTCGCTCTTGCTCCAAAACTGTCTGTCTCCAATAGTCGTGAGGATTGTATGCCGCCTCAGAGCATGAGTAAAGCCAAAGAGATCCAGCAGCCTCCGAAAGAGTATGGTATGGAAAGAAAAAAAGGCCATCCCGAAAGGACTCCGCCATGCCACACCGCTTTATGACCTTGCGCGAAATTCGCCGCGCCGCAAAAACCATGCTGCCGCCCGGACCGTGGGCGTTTGGCGCTGGGGGCGCGGAAACGGAGACCACGCGCCGCCGCAACCGCCGGGCGCTGAAGCGTCTGGCCATCCGTCAGCGGGTGCTGCGCGATGTCCGTCATATCGATATCAGCACGACCTTTCTGGGCCTCGAACTGCCCACCCCCTTTGCCATCGCGCCAATGGGCAGTCTGGTGCTCTTTCATTCGGAAGGCGACCTCGAAATGGTGCGCGGCGCAAGCCCCAGCCGCACCCTCGCCTTTGTGAGCGGTGTCACCGGTTGGCCGGTCGAAGACCTGGCCCAGGCGGCGCGCGGCCCCCTGATGTATCAGCTCTACTGGAGCGGTCCGCGTTCCTGGTGCCGGGACCTGGTCGCCCGGGTGGAAGCCGCGGGCTATCACGCCGTCTGCCTGACGGTTGACGTGCAGACCTATAGTCGCCGCGAGCGGGACGTTGCGTTGCGTTTTGATCCGCAGGGAGCGCGCTCACTCACCCCCAACGAACAACCGCCCGAGTTCGACTACCAGACCCGCCTGACCTGGGATGATGTGGCCTGGCTCAAGAGCATCCTGTCGGTTCCGCTTGGCTTAAAAGGCATGCTTACCCCGGAAGATGCCAGGCTGGCCGTTGAGGCCGGAGCCGAGATCGTCTGGGTCTCGAACCACGGCGGTCGCCAGCTCGATTCCACCCTGGCGACCATTGACGCCCTGCCGGACATCGTCGAGGCGGTTGAGGGCAAAGCCCAAATCGTGATTGATGGCGGCTTTCGGCGGGGCACGGACATCATTAAAGCCCTGGCACTCGGCGCAAACCTGGTGGCCCTGGGTCGGCCCATGCTGTGGGGTCTGGCCGCGGACGGCGCGGCCGGGGTGCACCGGACAATTGAACTACTCCGCGACGAGCTGGAAACCAACCTGGCCTTATGCGGGCAGACCAGTGTGCGCAGGCTGGAGCCGAATCTGATTCGCCCGGTGGAGTATTGAGCCAGCGGCTTCAATAGCAAAGCGGCGTACAGTTGAATCGCCCCCAGGAGGACGCATGCAGTTTGGTAGTATCTTTCCCACCCGTATCGATGACTGGCAACTGGTGAAAGACGCCGAGAATCTGGGCTATGATCGCGCCTGGGTCCCGGACTCCCAGATGATCTGGTCGGACTGTTATGCCACTCTGGCTCTGGCCGCGCACAACACCGCGCGGATTCATATTGGCAGCGGGGTCTCGATTCCCGGCAGCCGCATCGCTCCGGTCACGGCTCATGCCATTGCCTCGATTAACCAGATTGCACCCGGTCGCGTCTTCCTCGGCCTCGGCACCGGTCACACGGCCATGCGCGTCATGGGAATGAAGCCCATGCGCATTAAACCCTTCCGCGAGTATCTGCGCGTTGTGCGGGCGCTCCTGCGCGGAGAAGAAGTTGACTACACCTTTGGTGACACCACGCGCACGATTCGCTTTCTCCATCAGGACCTGCGCTTTATCAATCTGGAAGACTCCATTCCGATTTATGTTGCCGCCAACGGACCACGGGCGCTGGGCCTCACAGGCGAATTCGGGGACGGCCTCACGACCCTGCTCTACGAAGATACCGGCGTCTTGCGCGATCATTTGCGGTTGATCCGGGCAGGAGCGGACAAGGTCGGGCGCAGCCTGCCGGACCCCGTTCACGTTTCCGCCGTCACCGCCGCCGTGATTCTGCGTCCAGGCGAGACGTTGGAATCGGACCGGGTCATCGACGCCTGTGGGGCCTGGGTCACCACGGCGCTCCATTTTGTGTATGAGGTCTATCAGTTGACCAAGAATGAGGAAGTCATTCCGCCGGCGTTTGCGGATACCTGGGAGGAGTATTGCGCCCATGTCGATCAGATGCAGACGCCGGCCGACAAACGCTATCTCCAACTCCACGACGGCCACAGCACCTATCTGGTGCCGGCCGAGCGGCGCTTTGTAACGCCCAAAGCGATTCAGGGCACGAGTCTGGTGGGACCGCCGGAGGAGATTATCGAACGCATCCGCGCGGCAGAGAAAGCCGGCCTGCGTGAGCTGACCGTCCTGCCTCCGACCGAGACAAACCGGGAGATGCTGACGGAGTTTGCCGAATTGGTGATGCGCAAGTATTGAGACGTAGGGGTGAGGACGACGGTGGCCTAGCCCTCAAGCTGTTCGTTCAATCTGGCGATAGCTTCGACATAGCCCTCCACCATTTCCCGCACGACATCACGGGTTGCCCGCACGCTGTTTTGCGCGCCGATGCCCTGTCCGGCAGGATAGGAGTAGAGCTGATACGCCCCGGACTCCGGGGTCACGCCGGGAGCCTTCATGGCGTGGTCGATGCGACGCAGAGAATGATAGTTCAGAACGCTTTGGAGCGGGGTTTTGAGGGACTCCGGGGTGTCGGGCCGATCCCAGGCTTCGGTCCATGCGGAGCGTAAAAAACGGGCGGGCTTGCCCGTCATGGAGCGGGTTCGCACCGTGTCGTCCGTCCCCGCGGCCAGCATCTTTTGCTTGGCCATCCGGTCCAGCTCGGACTCGGCCGTCGTCAGCCAGACGGAACCGCACCACACGCCCTGGGCGCCAAGCGCCAGGGCCGCGGCCATCTGCCGGCCATTGCCTATGCCACCGGCGCCGAGCACCGGGAGCGGGGCAGCGGCATCCACAATTTCCGGGATCAGCACCATGCCGCCAATCTCCCCGGTGTGTCCCCCGGCTTCGTAGGACTGGGCGATAATCACGTCTACGCCGGCCGCCTTGTGGCGCTCGGCGTGTTTTTTCTTGCCGGCCAACGCCCCAACGTAGAGACCCCGCTCGTGGGCCGCCTCAGTGACCCAATCCGGCGGCGTGCCGAGCGCGCTCACCAGAAACCTGGCCTTGTGGGCAAAGGCGATATCCACAATGCCTGTGGCCTGTTTTTGGGAATAGCGCAGGCCGCGGGCCTTTTGGGAGGCGGTCAGATGGTTCGGCAACTCGGGCACTCCGGCGTCTGCAAGCAGTTTCTCAACGAATTGCCGATGCGCGTCCGGGATGTACTCCCGGAGCGCCTTTTGATCCATCCCGCCGGTTGCAGCGCCCACGTAGTTTGCGGGCATCATCAGGTCCACGCCATACGGGCTGTCGCCGAGTTGCGCGTCTATCCATTGCAGATCAATTTCCAAGCGTTCGTCCGTGTGAATCGCGGCTCCAAGCACGCCGAGTCCGCCAGCCTTGCTGACGGCCACTACCACGTCACGGCAGTGGGTGAAGGCAAAGATGGGGTATTCAATTCCGAACATTTCTGCGACCTGGGTTGGCATGCTGTGCTCCTCAGCCTTTCTGCGTCTGTCTACCACTCCTATAGCATTGACACCGAGAACCTCCCAGCGCTAGGTTCCGCTCATACCAGCACCGAAAAGAGACTCCTGAATATGGCGTATATCGGCAGTGCGGTCAGTGGCATCTTGGATACCAAACTCGTGGCCGGCAGGGGACAATACACCGCGGACGTGAGCCTGCCGGACATGGGCTATATGGCCGTTGTCCGCAGCCCCTATGCCCACGCCCGAATTCTCCGCATCGACACCAACGCGGCGCAGCAGCATCCGGGTGTGCGCATTGTTGTCACCGGGGCGGATATCAAGCAGTGGAGCAAGCCCATTCCGCACACGTTGAACCCCAGCGCCTTTGGGGGAAACACGACCGACATCTACTGTCTGGCGATTGACCGGGTACATTATGTCGGAACGCCGGTAGCCGCGGTGGTTGCCGACACCAGACACGCCGCGACCGAGGCGGCCGGCCTTGTCGAAGTCGAGTACGCAGACCTGCCGGTGGTCATCGATGCCGAACGGGCTCTGGAGCCGGACTCCCCCCTGCTCTACCCTGAGTGGGAAACCAATGAACTGATGCAGGTGCGCTTTCAGGGCGGTGATGTTGCGCGGGCCTTTGCCGCCGCCGACCATGTCCTGGACGACACCCTCCGCCTGCACCGGCATACGGCCACGCCGCTGGAACCGCGTGCGGCTCTGGCGCAGTATGACACTCGCGCCGAACGCCTGACCCTGTGGGTCTCTACCCAAGCGCCCCATCCCCTGCGTACAACCCTAGCCAACACCTTGCAGATGGATGAGAACGATATCCAGGTGATTCAGCCCCAGGTGGGTGGCGCGTTTGGAGTCAAGATTCCGACCTATCAGGAAGACCCGCTGGCCTGCCTGCTGTCGAAACGGACCGGCAAGCCAGTCAAATGGATCGAAGAGCGCGCGGAACATTTGATGGCCGGCGGTCATGCCCGCGAGCAAACCCTCAAGTTCTCGGTCGCCTGCAAGGCGGACGGAACCGTGACCGGCCTCAGAGTCCGTATCATAGGCGATGTCGGGGCTCTGGCCGCGGTGGCGGGTTGGGGCATGTCCTATGTGGCGTCCTTTGTCGTACCCGGCCCGTACAAAATCCCGAACTGTGAGGTAGATTTATCCATCGTGGTAACTAACAAAGGCCCCTGGAATGCGTATCGTGGGTTTGGCAAAGAAGCGGCCTCGTTTCTCATGGACCGCGTCATGGACCGGGTTGCCGATACGGTCCAGATGGACCGCGGCGCGGTCCGGCTCAAGAATTTTGTGCCCAAGGACGAGTTTCCTTACGTGCAGATCTCGGGAGCCACCCTGGACAGCGGTGATTATGCCAGGGCCCTGCAAGACGTCATGGACAAGGCCGGCTATCATACCTTCGCCGAAGAACAACAGCGCCTGCGCGCCCAGGGCCGATATATTGGCATGGGCGTGGGCTTTGAACTCACGCCCGAAGGCGGCTGCATCCCCGACTCCTTTATCGGCGGCTATGAAGGCGCCACCGTCCGCGTCAGCCCGAGTGGACAGGTCACCGTCCTGACCGGCGTCACCTCGCCCGGCTCGGGCAATGAAACCGGCATTGCCCAGATTGTGGCAGATGCCCTGGGCGTTCCGCTCAGCACCGTCCGGGTCGTCCAGGGCGATACCCAGGCCTGCCCGTATGGATTAGGCAACTGGAGTTCGCGCAGCCTGTTCATGGGAGGCTCAGCCTCGCTGTACGCGGCCCGGGAAGTGCACCATAAGGTGCTGCGGGTCGCGGCCAGTATGTTAGAGGCAACGCCTGAAGAGCTGGACTGCGAACAGGGCCGCATCCGTGTCAAGGGGCAGGCCGACCGCGCGGTGGCGTTTAATGACGTTGCCGAGTACATCCACAAACGCGCCTTCGATCATCACGCCTTTGATATGGAGCCGGGCCTGGAGTCCACGCGCTATTTCCGCATGGGCAATATCCACCACGTGCCGGACAACACAGGGCGCATCAACACCTATCCGTCCTATCCCTATGCGGCCTGTGTGGCCGTGGTTGAGGTGGATGTTGAAACCGGCGTCATCACTCTCTTGCGCTATGTGACCGTCCACGACTGCGGCACAGTCATCAATCCCTTATTGGTTGAGGGACAGTTTCAGGGCGCAGTGGCGCAGGGACTCGGCGGTCTGATCTATGAGCAGCTCAGCTATGATGACAACGGCCAGCTCCAGACTGGGACGTTCATGGACTATACCCTGCCCACCGCCGTGGAAGTGCCGAGCGTGGAGATTCACCACCAGGAAGTCCCGAGTCCATTCACGCCACTCGGCACCAAAGGCGCGGGCGAGTCCGGCGTGTCCAGCCCATTCGGGACCATCGTCAGCGCGGTGGAAAACGCCCTGGCGCCCTTTGGGGTGAAAATTCACGACACCCCGCTGACGCCTCAGCGCGTCTGGCGCATGATTCGAGCGGCCGGGAACGGCAATAACGAAGGGACGGGCGCATGATACGCGCCCCTTTTCAGCTCCATACGCCCCCTTCGATTGAGGAGGCCGTTCGCCTCTTATCCCGGTGCGTACAAAACGGCGAAGACGTCAAGCTGCTGGCCGGCGGGCAGTCGCTGATGCCGAGCATGAACCTCGGCCTGGTCGCGCCGGCTCATATCGTCAGCCTCAACCATATTGCCGGTCTCGACTCCATTCGCCAGGATGGAGAGACGCTTGCCATCGGCGCGGGGACGACCCACCGCGCCCTGGCCGAGTCCGAGGTGGTACGCGCCCACTGTCCAATCCTCAGCGAGACCGCGGCCTGTATTGGCGATGTCCAGGTCCGTAACCGCGGGACCTTGGGCGGCTCGATTGGCCATTTTGATCCTGCTGCTGACTATCCACCCGTACTCGTCCTGCTTGACACAGCCTTTCAGATTGTTGGCCCAAGCGACGAGCGAACCGTTGCCGCCAACGACCTCTTTGTTGATTACATGACCACAAGCCTGAACGCGGACGAGGTTCTGACCGAAATCCGCGTCCCGGTCCTGCCCCCGGACACCGGCACGGCCTATGTGAAGTTCACTCGGGTCGAGGGCGGCTTTGCCATTGTCGGCGTGGGTACGTGTCTGAGGCTCAACCCGGATAGGACCTGTCGGTCCATCCGGGTCGGCCTCTGTGGGGCAGCCTCCGTCCCCGTACGTTTGACTTCTATCGAGGCGACTCTGACGGGGAAAGCCGTGGACAACGCCTTTATTGAGGCAGTTGCAGCTGCCGCGTATGAAGCGGCTCACGATCCGGTCGCAGAGTTGCACGCCGATGCGGACTACAAACGAGAGATGGTCCGGGTGTTTACCCGTCGGGCGGTCAGGGCAGCATTGGAACGAGTGGCGTAAGAAACCGTATGGGAAGGCTATGCACACTACTATTCAACTCACAGTGAACAATACGCCGTGTGAAGCCACGGTCGATACGCGCACGCTCCTGGTTGACTTTTTGCGCGACCAACTCGATCTCACCGGCACCCACCTCGGCTGTGCCACCGGCAATTGCGGCGCGTGTACCGTTGTGCTTGACGGTCTGACGGTCAAGGCGTGTACCATTCTGGCTGCCGACGTTGCGGGCTCCGCAGTCACCACCATTGAGGGTTGGACACAGGACACACGGCAATCGGGCGACCTGCATCCGATTCAGGATGCCTTTGTCAAACACCACGCCTTACAGTGCGGCTTTTGCACTCCCGGCATGGTGTTGTCGGTGCAGCAGCTTTTGCAGGAAAAGCCGCACCCGACCGAGACGGATATCCGGCACGGCATAGCCGGTAATCTGTGCCGCTGCACCGGCTATGCCAGTATTATCAAGGCGGTTCAGGAAATCGCGGGGACGAGCAGCGATGAAAAACAAGTTTCCCTCTCCCCTTGGGGGAGAGGGTTAGGGTGAGGGGTCCTTTACTCCGCCGGCTTCATGAACTTGAGCGTCATGCGGTCGCTCTCTCCAAGCGCCAGATATTTTTCCCTGTCCTCGTCTCCGAGCGACAGGGCGGGCGGCAGGGTCCACACGCCTTTGGGATGATCGCGTGTGTCCTTGGGATTTGCGTTGAGTTCCGTGGCGTCAACAAGTGAGAACCCCGCCTTTTGCGCCATCTGGACGACCGCCGCCTCGGTGACATAACCCGAACCCGCCTTGGGGTCCTGTTCCGTGTCGGGGTCGGCCCGGTGTTCCACCAGACCGAGAATCCCGCCCGGCTTGAGCGCCGCATACATGGCGGCAAAAACTCCATCAGCCGTCCCGGCGCTCATCCAGTTGTGGACGTTGCGGAAGGTCAGGACCATGTCGGCCGAGCCGGCGGGGGCGATATCGACCTTGTTGGGCAGGGCGAGTTCGGTCACCGTGGGCGTGCCGTATACCTCGGGCTTGGCGGCCAGCTTCTCGTCCAGGAGGGCGTTCAGTTTCTTCATGTACGCGACCTCTGATTCTCTATCGAATCCAGCCAGATATAAGCGCCCCTGGTCTTTCAGATAGGGGGCCAGAATCTCGGTGTACCAGCCTCGTGACGGTGAGACTTCGACCACCGTCATATCCGGCTTGAGTCCCAGCCAGGTCAGGGTTTGCGCGGGATGGCGGTATTGGTCGCGCGCTTTGTGCTCGGCCGAGCGATGTTCCCCGTCAATGGCCGCTTGCAGGGCAGGATCGACGCCTTCTGCCGCGGCGTGATGGTCGGCACGGGCCGGGCCGGCGAAGAGCAGGCCGATACTCAGAGCGAGGCAGTATTGAGAAAACCGAGAGGTGAATATTTTCTGCATGAATCCTTCTCCTTCTTCTGTCGTGCGTTTACCGTCTGCCCGCCAGCCTGACCCGTTCCAGACATTTCTGCAATACCCCTGAGCAGGCAGTCCCGCACGGATGCGGAAAAGCCCCCACCCTGGCCCTCTCCCAGGAGGAGAGGGAATGAGACCGATGTCCTATTGTGCCGACAGCGAGGCATAATGGTTCACGCCGTTGTTCCGCCGCAGCAGGAGCAGCAGCGGCTTGTCTTCCGCCACTGTGGCGATTATCTTTTTGAGTGCAGCCACCGTTCTGACCGGGGTCCGGTTGACCTCAAGAATCACGTCTCCCTCACGGACTCCGGCGTCCGCGGCCGGGCCGTCGGGTCGTACACCAGCCACGCTGACCCCCTCACCCGCTTTGAGCTGCATCCGGTCTCGCTCGTCCGGAGTGAGCTCACGCAGCGCCATGCCCCACTTGCCTCTTTTGGCAGCCGCAGGTCCGCTGGCGACTTCGGGTTGGTCAAGTTTGGCGATTTCGACCGTGAGCGTCCGGGGCTTTCCGTCGCGCACTACGTCAATAGGAACTTTTGTTCCGACTTTCGTGTTGGCGACCAGCAGAGGCAGGTCGGCGTTCTCTTCCACCGTGTGGCCGTCATAGCTGACAATGACATCGCCGCGTTCCAGGCCGCCTTTATTGGCCGGGCTGTCTGTGGTGACATCAGCCACCAGGGCCCCATGCGGCTCGTCGAGACCGAGGGATTCCGCCAGCTCTGTGGTCATCTTCTGGATGGTGACCCCCAGCCAGCCGCGCGTCACATGGCCTTTGGTCTCCAGGTCGGGCACGAGCTGCTTGGCCAGGTTGATCGGAATGGCAAAACCAATCCCGATATTCCCACCGCCATTGCCGAAGATCGCGGTGTTAATGCCGACGACTTCGCCCTTCTCGTTAAACAGCGGTCCTCCCGAGTTACCGGGGTTAATGGAGGCGTCGGTCTGAATGAAGTCATCGTACGGTCCGGCCCCAATGGTCCGGCCCTTGGCACTGACGATGCCCGCGGTCACGGTATTGCTCAGCCCGAACGGATTGCCAATGGCCATGACCCAGTCACCGACGCGGACGTCTTCGGAATCACCCAGATTGGCGACCGGTAAATCCAACTCGGCCTCAACCTTGAGCACGGCCAGATCGGTTTTGGGGTCGCGGCCGAGGACCGTCGCCGGATATTCGCGCTCGTCCGGGAGATTCACCATAATCTCGCTGGCGCCCTCAACCACATGATTATTGGTGATGATCAGCCCGTCTTTGCGGATAATGAATCCGGAGCCGGAGCTGCGCCGTGGGATACCCGGGTGAGGACGCGGGCCGCCAAAGCCGGGCGGGAACGGAAATTGAGGACCGAACGGATTGCGTGGACCGCCCCTTCTTCTCTCAAAAGAGGGGTGGCCACGCTCAGACGCTCTTTCCATGCCGACAACGCGCACATGGACGACAGCCGACGAGACGTGGTCGGCCAGGTCGGCAAATGAGGGTAAGCCGGACGGCGTCAGGGTGATTCTGGGAGCTGTCGGTTCCGAGGCCGCCTGGACCACATCCATTGGGGTCATCCGACCCAGGGTAAAGCCACCCAGCGCCAGGGAAACCGCCATAAAGAGGAAACGGGCCCTCCAAATCATCCAAAGCTGTGGGCCCGTTTCCTCTTTCGCTCCGGCCACTATTTTTTTCTTCGTCTGCATCATACTTCTCCTCTCATGAGCGTTACGGTGTTCTCTGACGCTCAGTATGGCAACTGCATATGAGAGGAAGATGAAACCAGGATTAGAGGTTTCTCATTTTTGGCGGGAGGAGGGGCAAGGGGAAACGCGGGCCGCTCTGGTCAGGCCAGGCCGAGCAGTGGTATACGGGAGACCAGGTAGACACAACGCGCAACCACGAGGAATGAGGCTATGCAAAACGTCAAAACCGGCGGGGTTGAGATGATTCCGATTGATGGCAAATACACCGTCTGGACCAAGCGCTTTGGCTCCGGGTCGATTCCCCTCCTCACCCTGCACGGCGGGCCCGGCTGTACGCATGAGTATTTTGAGTGTTTTGAAGACTTCCTGCCACAGCATGATATTCAGATTATCTACTACGACCAGCTCGGCTCGGCCTATTCCGACCAGCCGGACGATACCAGCCTGTGGACGGTGGAACGTTTTCGGGAGGAAGTCGAGCAGGTCCGACGTGCTCTGGGACTTGGGCACTTCTATCTGCTCGGCCATTCCTGGGGCGGGCTGCTCGGCATTGAGTACGCCCTAGCCTATCAGCAGCACCTCAAGGGACTCATTCTCTCCAATATGACCGCCAGCATTCCGGCCTATGTCGTGTATATCAACGAGTTACGCGCCCAGCAGCCGCCCGAGGTCCTGCGTATTCTTGAAAAATATGAGGCGACCGAAGACTACGCGGCGCCGGAGTACGAGGAGGCCCTGTTCACCCATGTCTACCGGCAGCATCTGTGTCGGCTCGACCCCTGGCCGGAACCGCTGCGGCGCATGTTCCGCAACCTGGCCAAGCCGGTCTATAACACCATGCAGGGCCCGAACGAGTTTGTGGTGACCGGCACGTTCAAGGACTGGGACCGCTGGGCGGACCTGCACCGGATTCAGTGTCCAACCTTGGTCTCCGGTGCACGCTTCGACACCATGCGCGTGTCCGAGATTGAACGTATGGGCGAGTTGATCCCCCACTCGCGCGTGGCCGTGTGTGAAAACGGCAGCCATTGTGCCATGTATGACGATCAGGAAGCGTATTTTCGGGACGTGGTGCAATTCATTCAGGATGTGGAGTCGGACGCGGTGTAAGGAGGATTTCATCATGGCCCACTTGCTCATTGCCTTTCAGCGGAAAGATGGTCTCAGTCTGGCGGACTTCTCCCGCCACTGGCGCGAGGTACACGCCCCGCTCGCCAAGCAGATGCCCGGCCTGCGCGGCTATGTCCAAAACCATACTCCGTCCGTGGTGAGCCGCAGCCAAGCCTATGACGGTGTGGTGGAAATCCGGATGGACAGCGCAGACGACCTCTCCGCCGTCTTTCAGAGCAAGGAATATCGGGAAGGCGCGTACGCGGACGAGCCGAATTTTGCGGATGTCAAAAACGTGGTGCGGCTCGTCACCGCAGACCATGTGCTGCGCAAAGGCGAGGAGCACACCAGCCCCGAGCCGCGGGTCAAACGGCTGTCTTTCATCAAACGGAAGTCCGACTGGGACCGGGACGAGTTCTTTCGCTACTGGAAAGACGGGCACGGCCCGCTGGCCCTCGCCCTGCCCGGTGTGCAGCGCTACGTCCAGTGCCACGCCCTGCCCTCGACATATGCGCAAGGCGAACCGCAGTACGACGGGGTGGCCGAGCTGTGGTTTGAGACCCTGGGTGATCTGCATTTTGCCCTGGCGTCCGCGGCATACAAAGACCACGCCCAGCCGGACGGCGCGAAGTTCGTTGACCCGGCATCAACGTGCACCCTGATTACCGAAGAACACCGGATTGTGTAGCCTTGCCCCTCCGGCCGAATGGTCTCCCGAAACTGGCCGGAGATTCTACAGCGCTGTCAAGAAAGATCGGAGGGAGGCAAACGCTGCGTGACCGAAGTCCCAATACCCGGCCTGCGCCGCCACGCCAACCGAGACATGGGGTTTCTCTCGGGTCCACATGTAGGCGCGTGCTCGGGCCTTGTCCGGTATATGAATCTGCTTCCCAGAAAGGCGTTCGACACATTCAAAGAAGCCGTCGATACACGTGTTCACAGGATCGTCTGAAAACGTCTGGTTCAGCACGGTTTCCAACATCCCCGGTTGGTTATCACCGGGCAGGATGAGCACACTGACATGCGGAGTTTCGGCACTGCGCTGTCCGACGCGTGCCGGAACGGGCATCCTCGCGTGTTGGAGTACCGACTGAACGCTTTGCCACGCCGCATTCGCATCGGCCTCCGCGTCACGCACCACGCCGATGCTCTCAACGACTGAATCAAAATCGGGCGCTTTAACGAATTGCCCTAGAAACGTTCGCAGGTCCGTAACACCACCAAAATCTTGAACCTGTACGCCCTGACAGTCGAGGTGGTGGATGAACTCATTGAAAAAATTAAGTTGATCTTTCCCCTCGACGAGGAGCTGTTTTGGCTCCTTGATCTCCTTAGGTTGAGGCATATTCAGCGGACCTCGAAGTTGTGATGGATCGCGGCCTGGATTTCGTCCGGTTCGTACGGCACGCAGCAGATTGTACGTTCCTCGGACATTTTGCCTTTCCCGGCTTCGAGCCGATACAGCCGGAAATCGTCCGCACCGAGCGCCTGACAAGCGGCTTCGAGACATTCGTAGCTGTGCGTGGTCGCAAAGACCTGGGTGTCGAAGCTCTTGGCGGCGGCAGCAATCGCCTGCCAGACTTTGGGTAAAGTCGAATGGTGGAGTCCGTTCTCAATCTCATCCACCAATACCACACCACCCGGCGCCGAGGAGATAGCGAGAATCAGTCTGGCGACCCGGGTCATGCCCTCGCCCATGACCGGTAGCGGCACGAGTTCCGCGAGGCCAATATCGCCCCAGATCATCGGCGTTCCACTTGCAGAATTGGACTCGACACTCAGCAGTCTCGGTTCGACGATTTTTAACGCTTCCAAAACTATGTCCACACGCTTCCGTTGCCGAAGCTGTCCCAGGCGCACTGCGTCTGTCTGATGGTTTCCACTACGAGACGAAAGAAGTACTACCTGAAACGGGAGGCTCGCCTTGGATTGCTCCACCTGAATTTGATCTTCCGTCACACGCAGAGTGCGCACGGTAGGATCACAGCCGGCTATTGAGAACGCAAACGATAGCGCGCTGCCGGAGAAAATTTCGACCGCCGGCCTTGTCCCAAGTTCCCTCAACCGGACTTTCATCGTGGCCGGTCTCTCCAGCTTGATGCGGAGCGACAACTGGCCGTGTGTCTCGTGGCAAGCCGTGATGTCGATGTCTCGGCTCATATCAAATGCAAGGAACAGGGGCTTCCAGAAAGCTTCGCGTACCGCCAACATGCCAGCCGTATCAATCCCGCGTCCCCCATTATTCATAGCCACGGCCGCGGCGGGGTCTCCTTCGCCGACTAATAGGAACAATGCTTCAAGCAGCGTTGTCTTGCCCGAGTTGTTCCGTCCGGTCAATAGATTCACGCGTGCTAAGCGGTCGATCTTGAGATCAGCCAAGTTGCGAAAATTACGTATGCGGAGACTTTTCAACATGGTTCTCGCCTCCTTCGTCAATGTCCTATTATCGGCGGACCGTTCGGCTTAGGCCCGGGCGGGCAGCCACACCACGCCGGTGCTGAGCACGGACAGTTCGCCGTCCTGGTTTTTAGCCTTTTGCTGCACCTCGACGCAGCGATGACCGTCTTCCTCGAAAATCCGAGTCACCTCGCCGTTGATGAAGAGCGTGTCGCCGACCGGATTGTGACGCCGTATCTTCACGGAAATCTGGCGGAGAAAGCCCTGATCGCCCATCCAGTCGGTCAGATGGTGGGTCATCCACGAGGTGCGCTCCGGGCCATAGTCGTAAGCTTCAGGCGTGCCGACCCTTTGGGCCAGGTCGGTATCCCAATGGACGCGCTCGGGCACGTCAGGAATACCAAAACGGTCGGGAATGCCCAGCCCAGGATGTTTCTGGAGCTGCTGCCAGGCCAAGCGGTTGGCTCGAATATACAGCCCGCCCCAGCCCTGGGCATAAGCGATAAAGCCAGTGACCGTCATCGGGCCTTTGACCATGGGCGGCAGGCTATCGCCAACGCTGACCTCATCGATATAGCGCGGCGTTGCTCCGCGCACTTCTTCCTGCGCGTACTGGGCGAAGATCTCGGCGATTTGTTCGCGGCTATAGCTGACCGGCGCTTGCTGTTTGACCTGGGTGTATTTTGTACCGATCTCCCGGGCAGTATCGCGCTCGGTCCGAAAACACCAGCTATCGCCTGCGATCACCAGCTCGTCGTGCTGGTTGTAATAATCAACGTGATAGATCTGCTGGATAGCCCGACCGGCAAAGCGCGTCTCATGCTCGACCAGGTCCTTGAGGTAGGCCTTGGTCGTAAAAGCGTCATTCCGGAATATGGGCTTATGCCAGGTCATATCCGCGCCGGCCCACATGGCATGAATCCCCGGCAGGCCACCCACATACCCGCTCAAGACCCGATTGAGCGGAAAGACAAACGACGGCGGGGCAGTAATCGTGCCGTAGTGTGTGGTGGCCGCATATTCCGGGTCGCACCACAGAGGATTATCGTCTCCTATGCCGTGCGCATAATGACGGATGTTGTCGCGCGTGGCCTCATAGCACCACGGCTCCAAAGTATCCTCGATAGGGACATGAATGAGCTTGCGCAGGGACTCCAGGGCCTCATCGGTAATAATGGCAAAGCGGGGTTCTGGGGCTGACATGGGTTTTCTTTTCTCCTCGGTCGTCCGCAAACTGAGTCCGGCTGTTTGCCTCCCACCATGTGGGATTTGCAGCCGGAGCGCAAGGCGGGACGCAGCGCAGCACAAGAGACTCGTGCGGCTATGGCTCTTTGCATATACCGTGAAAGCCGGCACAGATTGTGCCCCTACTCAAGACCGGAGTAGTCGAAGGGCATGGGTTCGATATCACCCGCCCGAATGGCCTTCAGGCGGGTGGCTGAGAGCGGATAGCTGAATTGTTCGTTGCGCATCTGGAGCCGCTGGAGCAGAATCGTGCGGACCATATCAGCGACAGCGGCCCACTCCTCGGCGGACAGGGTCTGCTGCGCCAGCCCGACAAAGCCTAGGCGCATATGCCCGATTTCGTCGTGATAGACCTGCTCACACGCTTTTGCGATGCGATCGTTGAGCTCGCCTGTGCCCGCCAGCCGCATCCCCGCAACAAACATGCTGCAATACCCGCCCTCGGTAAAACGCGAGGCAAAGTGACCCAGTTGCCCCCGCTGTTCCTTGTAGTCATAGCGCAGCAGGGCGAGCGAGTCGTCCGCCTGCCAGCCGGTGAGTTGCCGCGGGTTCAGCCGGGTGCCGCTGATAGAGTCGTAGATATCGGCAAACAAACAGTAGTGGTAGAATTCGGAGCGCAGGTCGTCGATGACACTCAGAACCGTGTGGCGATCAACCTCAGCGTCGATCTTGGCAAAAACGTTATCCAGGTAGGCAACCGGTCCCTGAAAGAGGCCCTTTTTCTTATCGCCGATGCCCGAACCCCAGATTTCTTTGAAACACTGCCGTTTGAGCCACAGCAGATCGGTTTGGTTCGTGCGCCGCGGACTCTGAAAATAAGTCCAGACGATTTCTTCCTCACCGGCCCACAGGGGGGCGGCAAGCTCAACCAGCCGTCTGAGATTATCGTCTATCGGCATCCGAACTCTGTCTCAGCGCCCGCGCTCTGCTACGCTCGGCGGCGTTTTTATTGGCATCGATATGATCGCCCAACTCGCAAATACCCTGGTAGAACAGCTTATCGGCCGTCAGCGCCAGTTCCATGCCATCCAGGACTTCCCGACGCTCAGCCTCAGTCGTCACATGCCGGGCGATGGGATCCCAGACCTTGCGGCCGGCATGATCGTCGTCGGCCTTGGTGTGGTAGGAAAAAAAGAACACCTGCTCGTCATTGAGATGAAAGGTGGCCTGCCAGGCCTCAGGCCGATAATTATGCTCGCCGGACATGGCCGTCAGCATGAACTCATCCACCGAAGTCGCCAACCAGCCCGCAACCCAGTGTTTTGAGCGGGCGATATTCTCCCACACGTTCAGCGCCACATCGACCAGCGGCACGGCCCGGGTATTATCCATTTCTTCGTTGGTCAGGCCGACGTTGCGGCCCATCTCCCACAACAGGGTGGTATGGGGCTGGGCGATTTCGTCATCAAACACCAACTCTTCCCGCATCTGCCCGATGGTCTTGCGGACAATGGCCAAGTCGGGACACCGACTTATCCAGGCCGGGCGGATGACCGCGCTGAACAGCCGGTTTCGCAGAATATGTTGCAGGATAAATGCCTGGCCCCGCCCCGGAGTCAGCGGCTCAACCAGCCAGGGCACCTCGGGGGCAATTTCGAGGGCGCGCTGGCAAATGACATCAACAATGGAAGGCTGTGACATGTTTGCTCCTCACTTGGTTTCTCAGCGCGGCTTCAGGGCTGGCCAAGCACGGCCACGCACGACACGGCCCCAGGACCACCCACATTATGCACCAGACCCAGCTTCGGATCTGTGACCTGACGCGGTCCGGCTTCTCCTCTGAGTTGGGTCACAATCTCATACACCATGCGCACCCCGCTCGCGCCTATGGGGTGGCCGAACGACTTGAGTCCGCCGCTGGGATTGACCGGGATATCACCCTCCAGGGCGGTACGGCCTTCTTCGATCAGCTTCGCACCTTCTCCCTTTTGGACGAAGCCCAGGTCTTCATAGTTGGAAATTTCCGTCCAGGTAAAGCAGTCATGCACCTCGGCGACATCGATTTCCTTCAGCGGGTCGGTAATGCCGGCCATGGCATAGGCCTGCGCTGAGGCGCTTTGGGTAGCCCGAAAACCCAAATAGTCAAAATTCGGGTCCATGAACGGCCGTCCGCTCGTCACGGACAGGCCCACCCCTTTGACCAGGATATGGTCGGCGCGATATTTTTTTGCCAGATCAGCCCGGCACACCACGGCCGCGGCCGCGCCATCAGTCGTCGGACAGCAGTCGTACAACCCAAACGGATAGGCCACAATCCGCGCCGTCAGAACGGCTTCCGGGGTGACTTCCTTCTGCAAGTGGGCTTTAGCGTTGAGCGCGCCGTTGCGGTGGTTCTTGACGGCAACTTTGGCCAGGGTTTCACGGGTCAGGCCAAACTCGTGCATATAGCGAGTAGCAGCCAGGGCAAACAGGCCCGGGGCGGTTGAGCCGTCGTGATAATACGGATGCACGCCCTCTCGGGCGAGGCCGCGTCCGGGGCGATCCTTATATTTTTCAACCCCCAAGACGAGTGCCGTATCATACATACCAGAGGCGACCGCGAGGACGGCGTGCCGAAACGCATCGGTCCCGGTCGCGCAAAAATTTTCTACCCGCGAAATCGGCTTGTTGTATAAACGCAGAGCATCACCCAGGGAAACCGCGGCCTTGCCGTGCCCCTGGGCCGGCGAGTAGGTACCAAGCCAGGCGGCCTCAATCTCTTCCGGGGCAATACGGGCGTCATGAAAGGCGGCGTACGCCGCCTCAGCCGCCATGTCTTCATAGCCCTGATCAAAATTATCGCCAAACTTGATACAGCCAACACCAGTAACCGCGACTTGATCTTTGAGGGTTGTCCCCATCGGTCCGTCCTCCCTTCCGGATAATGTTCTGCGAAGAAGGCTGGGCTCTATAGGCCCGACACCTCAATACGCAAAGAGCTTGCCCTGCCTAACCGACACCTCAATCCTAAGGTGGCACGGCTCGTGGAGCGTACCGCACTCGCTTTCCCCGAATGCAGAGGCAGTTTGGGTTGGCAGGGTGTTTTGGACAGCCAAGACACACAAAGCGATAGCGATGACGGTGAGTACGATTTTAGTGTAATTATCCACCATGATATTTTCTCCTGGCCAAATCGGATAATTGACGGTTAGTTTAATGTCTTGCTCATCTCAGTCCAAGACTTCTTCCACTCGCTCCCTCTCTTCCTAGCGCGCCGGCCGACATTTCCAATAGTAGTTATGCATCGTAGGTCCTTCCTTCCTGCGTCTGAGGGTCAGGACAACGGCATCACCAATACGCACGTCTTCCGGGTCCACATCGGTCATCTGGAGATAGAGACGACCGCCCTGATCGATATCGACCACACTCATAATGGTCGGCGAGTCAGGGGCCACATAGAGATGATCGCGGGTAAAGGTAAAAAGCTGGCCCGTGTGTTCGAGCGGGACTTCGTGGAGGGAGTCGCGGTTCTTACACCCACCGCAGACCTGGGTGAGGGGGTATTGGCGCGTCCCGCAACGCAGACACAGGGTGCCGTGCAGACGGACGTTCTGGCTCTCTTCTTTCTCCAAGAGGACGTTGGACAACTCGGCCGCCTCCTGATGATGCTTGTAGTAGGAGCGCATTTTCTGAAAAATCTGGTAGGAGGAATACAGCCGTTTCTCATCCAGATGGTCCGAGAGCGAGGACGGCAGCGGACGTTGCCGAATCTCCTCAGTCACACGCAACAGGACGCCGTCCGCACCGTCGCCATAGTTGAGCAACAGCAGCAGGTCGCCCGGATTTGCCCCTTCCAGGGCGGCTGACAGCAAGAGAAAAGGAGCGGCGCTGCCGGGTGCGCCCATTTCCCCGAAGCACGGATCGAGAATCTGCGCCTCTTGAAAGCCGAGTTGCTTGGCGGTCGCGCTATGGGCTCGACCATTCGGAGAAGGAAGGATCACCTTCGCCACCTGTTGGGCTTGCACACCATGCTTTTCGAGCAGAGATTTTCCGACTGCGACGAGGCTTTTCTGGTAGCCCCGCTCAGTTGAAAATCGGGACGCCTGCGTCTGGATAAAGGCATCTCCGTCGCGCCGCCACTCATCCCAGAAGTCGCTGGAGTGAGTCGCCAGACCCATAATTTCAGCCAGCACGTTCTCCCGCCCCAGGGTAACGGCACTGCCGGCGTCGCCGAACCATTCCTCTGCGGTTTCGCCCGGCTGGCCGTCGCGCACCTCGCCGGTGGCGATCAGGAGAGCGGACAGGCGGCGGCTGTTGAGCGCGTCGACACCGGCGCGCAGCGCCGCGGTAGCTGAGCGTAAGCTGCCGCCAAAGTCCGAGGTTTCGCACGCCGCTGACAGGTCACAGGCCGCGGCCAGAAAACTGGCGGTCGAACGCTGCCAGAACGGGGCGGAGGTTGAGGCAAAGAAGAACGCATCGACTTTTTTATTCCCGACGAATTCCAGACAGCGCTGGGCCGCCTCAAAGCCGAGGGTCAGGGCGTCTTCATCAAAATAGATGGCGGCCCGCTCCCCCTTCCCGGCGCGGCGGTTCCAGGCCTGACCGAAGTGCGCGCGCTCCAAGCGACAGAAGGGGACGTGATAGCCGCAGCTTGTAATGCCGATCATCGTTCGGCCTCTGCCAGCCCGACCTGCCTGGCCCGTTCAAGGATGGTCCGCGCCCGCGTGAGATGCGGCACATCGACCATCTGGCCTTTGAAGCTAAACGCCATTTTTCCAGCCTTCTGGTTTTCTTCAAAGGCAGCCAATAGCTCCTGGCTTTCCACGACCTCTTCCGCCGAAGGTGTGAACACGTCGTTGACGACTCCCACCTGATTGGGGTGGATGGTGATCTTTCCGGTAAAGCCCATCCACGCTCCTTCGATACATTCCTGGCGTAGCCCGGCACTATCTCGGATATCGACGAAGACCGTATCCAGCGGCTGAACGCCCGCGGCTGTTGCCGCCAGCAAGGTCATAATCCGGGCATAGCGGAACACTTCAAGAAAGGAGCCGTCCTCAGCCCGGTTCCGTCGGGCGCCAATCGCGGCCGACAAGTCCTCAGCCCCCACGACAGCGCATCAACCCGCGGGCAGGAGCCAAAATCCTTGATATTCAGTAAGCCCTCGGGCGTCTCTGTGGCTAACACGACCAGCTTGACTTCACCCTGCGGATAGCCGTACTCCTTTTCCAGGCGACTGATAATCGTATGAATTTTGAGCACGTCATCCCGCGTTCTCACCTTGGGGACGAGGTAGGAATCGGGTCGTCCGTGCATCGTCACTTCGAGATCAGCCACCCCCCAGGGGGTATCCAGCGGGTTCATGCGGACCATGCGTTCCTGACGACCAAAGTCCACATGCCTGAGCCAGGCGGTCACCGTCTCCCGAGCGGCGTCCTTATTATCCGGTGTGACCGCGTCTTCGAGGTCCAGCACAAGCGTGTCCGCTTCCAGCGCCAACGATTTATTGAGCATTTTTTCATTGGCCCCAGGCACGAAATGGACGGCACGGCGTAAGCGGGTCATACCCTCCCCTCTCTGTCTTCCTGCTCTCGCTATGAGATCCGGGCCTCTTTCTTGCGCATCATGGCACCCCGGCGACAGCTCATCACAATTTCGCCCCGCTGGTTTTTGGCCCGATGCTCGAAGGTCACGATTCCCCACTGCGGACGGGAACGCGATTCTCGCTTTTCAACGACTTCGGACTCGGCATACAAGGTGTCCCCAATGAAAACAGGCTTGGGGAAAACCACCTTTTCAAAGCCAAGATTGCCGACCGTCGTTCCCAGGGTGGTATCGCCGACAGACAAGCCCACGGCCAGCCCCAGGGTGTAAATACTGTTCACCAGGCGTTGGCCAAACTCGGCCTTTTTTGAGAACTCTTCATCCAGATGGAGCGGCTGGGGGTTGTGGGTCATCGTCGAGAACAACAGATTATCGGTCTCGGTAATGGTCCGTCCGGGTTGATGCTGAAAGACGTCACCAACGTTCAGTTCTTCAAAGTGTTTTCCGGCCATGCGATCCTCCTTCCAGTACAGCCCGCTCGCACACGGGCAGGCGTTCAGGCGTGGCTGTCTGCTTACCATGTCCGCCGCAGTCGTGCCAGCGAACGGAGCATCAGATTGAGAGGTGCCGTCAATGGACTTCGTTGAGGGACGACAGGAGAAATCGGTTCAGCGTAATAAGCGTAGCCAGCAGAGCGGTGACAACGGACAGCACCGCAAAGAAGGTCCCCTGGGTCAGCATCTTCTCTTCCCCCCTATCAAGACGCTGACCGAGCCGCTGTTCCGCCAAGTCAAGCCGCTGGTCCAGTAGGTCAAGGCGCTGGGCAGACTCCCTTATCTCGCTCGGTCGGCCTGATACCATACCCGCCCGTCTTTGACCGTTAGCTGAGCGATAAGTTTTTTCTCGCCGGTCATGTGGTTCTGGTCGGTATCGACAAAGTCGAATTCCCCGTGTTCAAGGCTGAGCACGGCGACATCGGCAGGGACACCGGGTCTGAGCGTTCCGATCTGCTCAGCCTCCCCGATCACCCGGGCGGGATTGGTGGTGACGCAGCGGATCACGTCTTCCAGGCTCATACCCAAGTTTAAGAGCTTGGACATGGTCGTCGGCAGGTCGAAGACCGGACCCCTGGTCGCGCTGGGGAGCGTCAGATCGGTCGCGATCGTGTCAGGCAAAAACCCGGCATCCAGGGCCTGCCGGACAAATGGGAACGGGAAGTGCATGCGCCCGTGCGCACAGTCAAAAATAATGCCCTCTTTCTGTGCCGCCCAGACCTCTTTGAGAATGGCCTTCTTTTCCGGTCCCATGATGCCGTATTCAAACCCGTGAAAGCAGTGGGTCACCACATCGCCCGGCTTGAGGAATTCCAGAATCTGAGGGACTGGCAACAGCGCGTCGGTGATATGTACCATCAAGGGCACGGCAGCCATATCGGCCGCCTGGCGGGCAAGACGTAGCGGTTCGGTCCCGGCAGCGTCCGGCACGACGTTATTGCTGAAGCGCAGCTTGACGCCAATAGCGAGGTCACGATTGTCGGCAATCGTGCGCGCACAGCCCTCAGGGTCGGCATAATCCATATGCATCAACTCCCCGACCCGCAGGTGAATCAGACCCAGGGCTGACAGATGGATAAAACAGCGCAGCCTGACTTCGCTCGCATTCGCCACATACTGCCGTAGTCCGGGGAAGGTGGCCGAACCGGCGCTACCGGCGTCAATCAGCGTTGTCACCCCACTCGCGGCACAGCGCCGATCGGTTTCAGCGCCCATATCGTGGGCGTTCACAAAGGTATGGGCGTGAATATCGATCAACCCAGGACAAACAATATTACCGGACACCTCGCGCACGCGGGCCGCTTGGGTCGCAGGGATGTCGGCGGCGACAGCCGCTATTTCGCCGTTCCGAATCGCCACGTCCGCGGGGTGGAGTTTTTGGTGTTGCGGCCAGCCAGGGTCAATGACTTGGCCGCCCTTGATGAGCAGATCGTATTGCATCAGCAGTCCCGCTTACCTCGCTATCCAGGGGGGAAATGCTACGGCGCACTCCCACTAAAACCCGTTCTCGCGATTGACAAATCGGATGCCCGCGCCGGCTTGCGAGTGCCCAAGATCAATCTTCTTGAGCGGCTGGAGCGTGTCGGCGTCAAACACGGACAAGGCGCTCCAGTTCCCACCGCAGTAGACTTTGGTCCCGTCGGGATGGATGAAAGAGCCAAAGACGCTGTTAGTGTCGAACTGCGTCACTGCTTCCATCTGGCGCGTCGGGATGTCCATCTTCCACAGCTTGTCCCAGCCGAGATACGCTTTCTGGGTTTTGGCCGATACCGCGCCGTGGGCGGTCCACCACTCGGCCTCATAGGGCTGAAGCGCAACCACTTGCAGGTTGGGATTGGCCTGTTTGAGGTCAAGGGTGGCGACCCCAACGGTGGTGTGTTGGGTAATCGTGTCGGTCATATACACGGCAAACGAGGCCAGGTAGTCGTTTTCCTGATAGGGATTCCATAAGGGCAATCCCTCCAGCTTTCCAGCGCCGGTCACATTCCAGTCCGCCATGGGAATCACATCCTCAACCTGACCTGTCTCCGGATTCAGCACCGAGATATCTCTGCCAACGCTAAAGGCGTACAGCTTTTTCCCGTCTTGAGATGAGGCTAGCGCCATCACCTGGCGGGGGGCGGGAAACACGTTGGCGACCGTATTGGTGTCCAGATCGGTTCAGCGTTGACACTGTCCATAATAGACTCTTACCCTTCATAAACGCCCCTTTGTTGGAAACATGATCTCGACCAGCGCCTTGTGGGTATAGCCATTCGGCACCAGAAACGCCTCGGCCCTAATCGGCCGCTGCTCGACCTGCACCACTTCCTTGACCACCCGGGTGACCAAGTTCACGGTCCTGACCGGGTAGCCTCGGTTGATCAGTTCGGTCAACTCGGCGAGCACGGCTCCTGGCGGTGTCGTTCGAGAGGTCCGCAGCTTGCCGATAAACGCGTTCAGCCGGGACATATCAACGTCCGTCCCCAGCTTGATCTTTCCAGCCAGCCAAGTTTCCTCATACGCGATACCGTTCCGCTGGATACGATACTTGTGGGCCGTATACCCGGCGACCGAGTCGGCCTCCGACAGCGGAGTGATGGTAATCGTCAGCCTGGGACTCAGACTATCAAATGGACCGGCACGTCTCGCCGCGAGTTGTTGCGGACTGCGCGGGAGCTGGTTCATCAGCCGTTCCGCCCGCGCCCGCCGTTCGTGGCTGCGCGCGGCCATCAGCGTGGCGTAGGCCTCAATTGGTCCTTGCCAGTACGCCTGCCCCAGATGGCTGATAACCGAGAGTTGCTGCGTGTTGAGGTCGATAATCTGCGTCCAGGCTCGGGTCTCATAGGTCAGCCGGTTCTGAGCAATCCGCGTCACAACCTGAGGAGTTCGCCAAGCAGACGCGGAGGAGTCCGGCGGGATGGTTGTCGAGGCGATATACCAGCCCGCCTCAACCAGCGGGGGGAAACCGTGCAGAAGCAGCAGCAGGCAGGCAAAGCAAACGCCTCGGGTCCATGGGCGCTGTCTTTGCTCGGGGTTCATATTGGAAACCCTTCGTTATTCACCGCACGGATTGTGAGAACGGTACGCTACGGCTATTTCTTCTCGGGGAAGACCAACTCCAGGCTACGCCAGTCCTCGGCGTTGGCCCCCGAGCAGGCACTGGCCTGGCCCATTCAGGGTAGTTTTGCAGGCTGTCAGGCACCTGCGCCGGCCACCAGCACACATTGGCGCAGCCGAGCAGGTCAGCCTCCATTGGCGCACACATGCCCGCGGTGCCGCCCCAGGGATTCGCCTCCCAGCCGGGGTTAAAGATCGTCGTACATCCCATCGGCTGAGCCATGCCCAGCACGTCTTCCTGAACCTGCCGTTTTGCTACGGCCGGGGCGGTTTCGACTCTCTCCGCTTTATGGTTCGCGGCCTTGAGATGTTTCATAACGCCCTCCTTGGACTGACCGTTCCCTTCCAGCCTCGTAGCATACCGTCTGCTACAACGCCAAGGTTTATTCGATCCCTACTCAATCGGTTGAAAATTATACTTTGCCGGCATGACCAGCAGGTGGGCGCGCGCGCCCATGGGCCGATGGGCGCCATTCGGCTGATACCAGGCATCTACCCAGACGTCACCGACATTGCCCTGTGACAAATGGCGTTTCGGATTTGGACCGTCCTCGGCCGGCGTAAAAAGACCGTGGGCGTTCAGGGCGCCGACAAAGCGTACATCGTCATCGTTAACGCGCTTCACATACTCGTTCAGTTTCCACGTCACCGGACCGACACGCCCCAGCTTCACATCGTCGTCGGTCTCCTTTCGCCCGTCTGGACCGTTGGCATACCCGACCGCCTCAAACTGCTGAAAAATCTTGGGGGTACGGACACCGTCATACCGGTCGCTCAGGTATTTGATCAGGATGCGGGCCTCACCCGCTTCCTGATTCGCCCCGTGGGTGCGCAACATACGATAGAGGGTCATCTCCCAGGCTTCGGGGGTCTTGCGCTGATGTTCGATCGAGTCCAGCTTACCGCCTTCTTCATGGGGTGGATGACAGCCCGAGCAACGTGTCTCCAGCAGGGCCGGCCCGGTCATCTCCTGGCCCCACGCTGGTTGTCCCGCAAAACAGAGCGTGCAGCCCAAGACGAATCCGCTGAGTTTGCCCGGCAACAAACTGCGTCTCTCCCATACGATATGCATGATCGCTCCCCCCGTTCCGGTTATGCGTTCACACCCGAATATGTCTGAAACCTCTCAACACCCATAGGCCACTCAAAATTCATGTCAACAGATAACGCTTAACATCGACGGATAGGAAAAGGGTTTACTTTTTGAGTAAACCCTTCTAAATTGGGGGCCATGAGTGCCCAGCAGAGTCAGCGAATCAAGCCGGAAGAGAGCCCTGCGTTTGGGCGACGTCTCCGTGAGGAGCGTCAGGCAACAGGCCGCTCGCTGTCGGACTTGGCCAGGACCCTCCGAGTCACAAAAGGCTATCTTTCTCGTCTGGAGCGAGGAAAAGCGAAACCCTCGAAGTGCATTATCGAGTCGATAGCCCGGGCTCTGAAGATTGACCCGGGTTCGCTTAGAGTTCTTGCCGGAGACCTCCCCGACGACGTGAGGCAGATTCTCTATCATCATCCCGAAGACGCCCCCACCCTCCTCCGAGAGACGTTTGGAGACTCTGGTTCTCCCGCTACTGCTCGGAAATCCGATAATACAGCGAAGCGCATTCCTCAAAAGAAACAGCGCAGAGCGTCACTTCAAGAGGAGCCCTATGAACTCATTCAGGCTGACTGTTTTGACTGGCTGGAACACCGTGCTTCCGACAGCATCCATGCGGTCGTCACCGATCCGCCCTATGGTCTGAAAGAATACACATCCGAGGAAAAACAAAAACTTCGGCGCGGGCGTGGTGGCGTCTGGCGCATACCACCAACCCTTAATGGATATACCCGGAGTCCGCTTCCCCGCTTCACCGTTCTGAGGCGTGAAGATAAGGATGCCCTCAAGAAATTCTTTACGCAGTGGGCAATACACATTCATCGAGTGCTCGTCCCCGGCGGACATATATTTATTGCCACCAACCCCCTTCTCTCCCATCTCGTGTATGCTGCTCTGGAGGAGGCCGGTTTCGAGAAAAGAGGGGAGGTTATCCGCCTCGTACAAACTCTCCGGGGCGGTGACAGGCCAAAGAATGCCCATAAAGAATTTGAGAACGTCACCGTTATGCCTCGCTCCTGTTGGGAACCGTGGGGACTCTTTAGAAAGCCCTGTCAGGGCCGGGTGCAGGATAACCTGCGTGAATGGAAGACGGGCGGCGTGCGGCGTATCTCGGAGGATCAGCCTTTTGGGGATGTCATCAAAAGCGCTCCGACCAGGGGGGTAGAGCGAGAAATCGCTCCTCATCCCTCCTTGAAACCGCAGGCCTTCATGCGGCAGATCGTTCGCGCAGCCCTGCCCTTAGAGGAAGGGACCGTCCTTGACCCTTTTATGGGTGGGGGGGCGACAATAGCAGCAGCCTGCGCAGTAGGTTATCGCAGTATTGGAATCGAAATAGACCGGGAGTATTACAAGATGGCGGTCCAGGCGATACCAGAGCTTGCAACCCTTGTCCCAGCTAACGGCAATGGCCAAGTTTCCTCGTCTCTCTCCCGTAGGCAAGCAGGGCAGCAAAAACCATTAACCAACACTCCTCTGGATTGTGCCCTTGCCAGCCACCCTTCTGGATAGAGCACTTGACCTCGATCCCCAGATCTCCTTTCAAAACAGCGCTCGACGCATAATAATCTTTCGGGAGAAGGTCAGGATGTCCACCTCCCTTCGTATTTGCTTCAAGCACTGAAGAGGATTTAGTAATATTCTTGACCAGGAATTCGGATATGATCCCCGAGAGGGAGTTACCAAGGAGCAATTCTTCCAAGGGACGAAATTCATGCTGACTGAGGTAGTCGTTCAAACCATGGAAAAGTCGATACGTCTCCGCAACGGCTCTCTCGACTTCTTCTACTGTAAGCCCATAGGGAAGAATGGCGCGTCGGTTCACGTAACCCTCGTCCAAGGCTCTCGGCAACTCCACTTCCTCTTCCCTCAGTCCCAAGCTTTTGCCAGGGGGCGCAATTCCCTCACCTACCATCTATTCTCGTGGATCAGGTGCTCAAGCGGGATTTTTGTATTTGCCGGTTTGCGCGGCTTTTCTGCGGGATAGCCGAGAGTGATGAGTCCGACCGGGCGGACGTGGCTGGGCAGTTGAAATATCCTGGCGACCTCTTCGGGATTGTACGCGCCCACAAAGCAGGCCCCGATCCCTTGCTCGGTTGCGCCTAACAAAATGAGCAACGAGGCAAACGCGGTATCCACCAAGCTGTAAAAAGCCCCGCGCGTGCCGTATTTCTCGCCCATGCGTTGGATGTCGGCCAAGGTGGCAATGATAAGCGGCGCGGTGGCAACCGAGTGCTGATTCATCGCCGCCTTGGCGAGTTTGGCCCGGACCTCGGGGTCGCGCACCAGAATAAACTCCCACGGCTGGAGATTGCCCGCGCTGGGCGCGCGCACCGCGTAGCGCAGCAATTTTTTGATCTCTTCTTCAGGGACCGGCCTGTCCTCATACTTGCGGATCATGCGCCGGCGTTTCACGACCGAAGCGAAGCTGGCGGTATCCCCATTGTCAACGGCGTGGGCCAGACTGTACGCTTGGCCGAGGAGGGCGGCGGTGCCGAGACCCTGGAGTATATGACGGCGGGTAAGTGTTGTCCGAGACATGCAGGGCGCTAACGATTCACAAACCGCAAGACACTCACCCCCCCGGTCTGCGAATGACCCAGGGGAATCTTGGTGAGCAGGTCGAGGGATTCAGCGTCGTAGACCGCGACATCGTGCCAGTTGCTCCCGCAGTAGACCTTCTTGCCTTCGGGGTGAACGAGCGGCGCAAAATAGGTATTGGACAGCGACACCTTTTTCTCGATGTGGCGGGTTTTCGGGTCAACCTTCCACAAACTGTTGTACGCGAAATACGCCTTATTCGTATGTGGCGACAGCGCACCCGTCAGCACATAGTCACCTTCAACAAAAGGCTGTAATTCAACGATTTTCAGTTCCGGGTCTGCCTGGGTGAGGTCGAGCGATCCAATGCCGAGCGTCACCTGGTTGGTAATAGAATCGGTGGTGAAGGTCCCAAAAGAGACCAGGTGGCCGCTTTCCTGATACGTCCCGCCGAGCGGCAGGCCGTCGGTTCTGGCAATGCCGCTGATGTTGCGGTTTGCCAGCGGAATGGTATCGAGGAGTGCGCCGTCTTCCGTACTATGCACAAAAATGTCCTGCCCGACGCTGAACAGATAGAGGCGTTTGCCGTCTTGTGAAGAGGCCAGGCCCATCACCTGGCGGGGCGCGGGAAACGTGGTCAGCGTCTCATTGGTCTCCAGGTCAATGACCCGTATCCGGTTGTCTTGAGCGGTATAGCGACCCAGGTCTTGCCGAATCGGCATTTCGTGCACAAACAGCCGCGTGCCTTGCGTATTCACGTCGATCGCCATGGTGCGCACAAGCTCGTTGTCGCTCGCCAGGTCAAAGCTTTTGACCTGCTTGCCCTCGTCCAGATCGACCATGGCGACACTTTTGGCCAGATTGTTCACCACATAGGCAAACTGCGGCTGGGCCGGGTTCGGGGCGATATACAGGGCCGGCCCGCGACCCTCGAGGGCAATGTCTTTGACGACCGTATCGGTCTCGGTATCGACGACAACCAAGTTGTTAGGATGCGTACTGGCCAGGAGATACCACTTGGCCCAAGTCGTCTGCGGCAGGGCCAGCAGCCCGAACACACAGAGCACACCCGCCAGCAACGGCCTGTTTTTCCCGTGCACCACCCGCTCCTTCAGCCGGCTGCGTTTATCCGGACGTACCGGTCTTGGGAAAGACCACGTCGAGGTTGCGCCAGTCTTCCTGGTTCATGCCTGAGCAGCCTTTCGCCCACTCGGGGGCGTTCTGCAGGCTGTCCGGCACCTGGGCCGGCCACCAGCACAGATTCGCACAGCTCAAAAGGTCGGCTTCCATGGGGGCGCACATGCTGCTGGCCCCACCCCACGGATTGGCCTCCCAGCCCGGATTAAAAATCGTCGTGCAGCCAATGGGTTGGGCCATCCCGACGACATCTTCCTCTACCGTTTCGCTCGTCGCTTGCGCCACGCTGGCGGTGACGGCCCGGGCCTTGGAGTTCGCTGCCTTGAGGTGTTTCATACCACGCTCTCCCTGCCTGCCTTTTAGGTCAATTCTTTTGGGGCGTCTCCACGCCCGCGTAGCACGTATTGCTCGACAAACCCAGGGGTTTGTGCTTGCAACTGCATATACACGCCGATGCCGTATTCCGTCCATTCCCGCAAGAAATCGCAGTAGTGCAGATTGGGCAGCGTCGTATCCCCGAACTCGGTCATGGCTTCGTGATAGCACCCGCCGCCACACAGGCCCCGAATCCAGCAGGTTTGACACACCGGCTTATTGCCCAGATGGGCACTATTGATAAAGGTGTTCAGACGGTCGTATTCAATACCGTCTTTGACATTGCCGTATTTCTGCTCCTCCGTACCCGGAAAACGGTGGCAGAGATACACGTCACCGTTGCCGTCCACGTCCAACAGGCCCAGGCCGGCCCCACACGGAAAGAGTTTGTTTGTGCCCAGGTGAATGTCCGTCAGCAAGGTACTCAAATTCGAGAACCCGGTATACTGCTGGTTGAGCGCCCGCTCGATATACACCGCGCCAAGCTCGCGAAACTGCCGCAGCAGTTCGCGCAAATCGGCCGGCTCCAAACCGTAGTCGGTCTCGGCTTGGGCGGTGACCGGCGAGAAGCCGACTTCAAAAAAACCGAGTTGGGTCAGATGCTCGTAGGTGCGCACGACATCGATGGCGTCTTTTGTGACCGTGACCCGGGCGACCACCGGTCTGACCGTGTAGCGCTCCAGCAGGCGTTCCAGACGGGGCCGTAACAGATCGTACGAGCCTTTTTGTTCGCCCTGCTTAGTAAGAAAAATGCGCCGTTTGTCGTGCAGGTCTTTGGGGCCGTCGATGCTGATGGTCACGCCAAACCGATGCGCCTGAAAAAAATCAATCACTTCGTCGGTCAATAGCGTCCCATTGGTCGTAAGCGAGAAGTCGACGACCTTGTCCTCGGCCTGGGCTTTTTCTTCCGCATAGGCGACGACCCGACGCATGAGCTTGAAGTTCAGCAGCGCCTCGCCCCCGAAGAAAATCAGATTGACCTCTTTGCTGGCACCCGACTTCTTCAACAGAAAATCGACGCTGTCGCACGCAGTCTCCCAGTCCATCTGGACCGGCGACGGGCCGTATTTCGCACCCTCGGGTTCGTAGCAGTAGGTACAGTGGAGGTTGCACTTATTAGCCACGTTGACGACCAGCGAGCTCACCGGGAAATGCTCAACGTCGAGCACCGGCAGGGGGGCGGCGGCAGTGGAACGCTCCCGGGTTTGCAGAATCTCCAAGGCGATGAACTCCTGGACCGTCTCGGTTATCTCCGCGGTCGGGAAGTGCGTGGCAAGGCTGGCAGTCAATTCCTCTTGGGTCGCGTGCGGATGCGCCCGCGCATACTCTAGGACGGCGAGTGAGACCGGGTCCATGACAAACATGGACATGCTCTTGGACGCGACCAGAATGTTCTGCTTGCCCTGCGTTATGGCGTGGGCGTTTTCCGCGCGGAAGTGCAGTTCCATATCGCTGTGCCTCATATGCTCTGTAGCATGCTATTCAATCGGTGGGAAGACAAACTTGGCCGGCATCACCAGCAGATGGGCACGCGCGCCCATGGGCCGTTTCGCGCCCTCTTGTGTATACCAGGCTTCCACCCAGACATCGCCCACGTTGCCTTCCATCAGGTGTCGTTTGGGATTTGGCCCGTCCTCGTTGGGGTGAAACAGGCCGGTTTGATCGACCGCGCCGACATACTGAATATCGTCATCGTTCGGACGTTTCACATATTCTTCCAGATTCCAGGTGACCGGACCGACCCGGCCCAGCTTGACGTCGTCGGCCGTACCCTTGGCATTGTCCGGGCCGTTCGTATAACCCACCACCTCGTACTGCTGGAAAATTTTCGGCGTCCGAATACCGCCGGGCCGGGCGAAGCCCCGTTCTGGAGTGATGCGGATGTAATCGACCGCCTCATACACCGCGACCTGTCCTGTTCCCGCAACCCCGGTAATGGAAACGGTACGCGGTCCTTCTGGCACACCGGCCTTGGCAAAGACTTCGGCCACCATCGTCTGGTTGTCATCGAGCCGCAGGGACAACACGCCCACGCCCTCACCAAAGGAAAATTTGTCGGCTGACAGAATATCCCCGGAGAAGCCCATCCCGAAAAGTTTTACTGTTTGAGGCGAGCCGGCTTGGATCATGGCCGGGCTGACCATCAACAGCCGCGCTCCACCCCGACGGCGATACCAGGTTTCGTCCATGCCCAGGTCGCCGAAGTTGGTCAGCAAGCGCCGCCCGGCAATGGTGTTTCCGTCTTCGGAGGCAAAGAAAATCTCGCGCTGCCGTATCTCCCGACCGGTCGGTCCGCCCTCCTTGGCCTGGGCAACGCCGCGCCACTGGAAGCCGGTGTAGATCGTCCCGGTTGTGGAGCCGTCCATCCGAGAGCCGTCAGCAAACGTATAGGAAAACTCGCCCGTGTATTGATCGTCTTCCCCAGCGGTCAGCAGGAGTTGTCCGGTGTAGACTCCACCGCGTCCGGGGTCGTGACCAACCACCAGCCAGGTTCCAGCGTAGCTTGGCTTTTTAACAGCCTGCCAGGCCGTCCAGGCTTCGGTCTCAAACGGCTGGTGCTTGATCAGATGGGGAACCGCGCTGTTCTTTGCGTCATCAAACCAATAATCCTTCAACCGGCCGGCAGAGGCGGTCTCACTGCCGATATTTGCCATAAGCGCGACCTTGGCATCTGGCAGGTGCTGCCACGAGTCCTGGGTCCGGCGCTGCAAGGCGATCCGCGCATAGGAATGACACTGGATACAGCCGGACTGGAGGGGTTTGGGCACGTCCTGGGTGGTTCGGGTATTGCGCTGTTCGAGAATAAAGCGATAAGGCTCGACTTCTTTGGGAGCCAGCCCGTAGTGATCGCTCAGATATTTGACCAGAATGCGGGCATCTCCGTCCTGTAATTCGACCCCGTGCGTGCGGACCATACGGCTGAGCGTCATGCTCCAGCCTTCGGGTGACTTCCGCTGGGCTTCAATCGCGTCAAGCTTGCCCTCCTCTTCGTGCGGCGCGTGGCAACGTATACAGCGGATCACCAACGTTTCTCGCGCGGACGGCGTTGCTTGGTGTTCTGCGGCCCTGATATCGTGGATCGTGCCAACGAGCCCCGCCAACACGAGCAACACCCAGCCGTGCCATCCCATACGTTTTTCTGTTTTTCCGGTCGGCATACCTGTCCCTTCCTCCAGGCTGGAACACTGGACTCCATCGCTGACGCAACAGCCGGATTCTATACCTCTCTGAGTGGGAGTCAAATGGAAAAACCGTGGCCGCGGCAGTCTTCATCCCTCGCATAAGGAGACATATTTGGTATGCTGCGCTCACGAGGAACAAGGCATGGACCAGGACCGGGACAGTGCGCCGACCGGAGCAGGTGTCAAAGTCGCGCTGATCGATAGCGGGGTGAATGCCCAGCATTCCCATGTTGGCAGCGTCGCGGGCGGCATCCATTTTTTCCTGAACGAGGAGAACGAGGTCCAGACCAGCCCGGAGTACCCCGATCACATCGGACACGGGACCGCCCTCGCCGGTGTCGTGCGCGCCAAAGCCCCCCAAGCCCAGATCTACGCCGTCAAGATTTTTACCAACCATCTGGCCACGTCGTTTCCGGTCCTGCAAGCGGCCTTGGGCTGGGTCTTTAAACAGCGTATAAAAATCATCAATCTGAGCCTGGGACTGATTAACGCCCAGCATCGCCAGCCGCTCTCGACCCTCGTCGCCCAGGCGCAAGAAGCAAATCTCATCCTTATTGCGTCTTCTCCCCCGGACCGCTCGGATGTGTTGCCGGCAATCTTACCCGGCGTTATAGGCGTGGCGGCTGATGAAAGCTGCGCGTGGGGCGAACACCGCGTACTCACAGACAGCCCGGTTCCCTTCCGCGCCCATCCCTATCCACGGCCCTTGCCCGGCCCGGCCCAGACGCAGAACTTTTACGGGCATAGTTTTGCCTCAGCGCATATTGCCGCAACCCTCGCCCTGCGGGCCGAGCGCCACCCGGACCTGACGCCGGAAATCGCCCGGACCTATCTCCAACAGACGAGTAGCGCATAATAGGGCGAGAAAACGTGTGAACACTACCCGGTTGCGGCCTGTAGGATATCGGGCGCTTGGGTCAGGTCCCGGTAGGCTCCCTGCCACTCGACCGCGCCATGCTTGAGCACGACAACCGCATCATCAGCGTGGAGCGAACTCAACCGGTGGGTCACCACCAGGGTCGTGCAGCGTTGCATCAAGACAGACAATGCCTGGCGGACATCGGCTTCGCTTTCGACATCAAGACCGGACAGGGCTTCGTCCAGCACCAGAATCCGGGGCTTTTTGAGAACGGCGCGGGCCAGGGCAATGCGCTGACGCTGGCCGGCCGACAGGCGCGCGCCCCGTTCACCCACGGTGGTCTCGTAGCCGTCAGGCAAGGCCGACACATAATCGTGCAAACCAACTGCTGTGACCGCCGCAACGATCTCTTCGCGGGTGGCCTCGGGGCTGGCGTACGACACGTTTTCCAGAATCGAGGCGTGAAACAGAAAGGGATCGTGGCCGACGACGACCACGTGTTGGCGCAGCCATCCCAGAGCACACTCTCTCACGTCATGACCGTCCAGACGGATGATCCCGGCCTGGGGGTCATACAACCGTATCAAGAGGTCAGCCAGCGTGGACTTGCCCGTTCCGCTCGGCCCCAGAATGGTCAAGCGCTGCCCGGCCCCAACCCGAAAACTCACCCGCTGCAACACCGGCTGACTGGCAGGAGCGTTGGTCTGATAGCCGAACGTCACGTCACGAAATTCAATCTCCCCCCGCAGATCTTCGAGGCGTAAGGTCCCGTCGGACGGCTCGGTATATTCCTGCCCGATGTCCAGAAACTCGAACACGCGGTCCACGGACACGCCGGCCCGCTCAATGCGCAAATACAGGTCCATCAAGACCTGAATGGGACTGAAGGCACGGGCCTGGTAGGCCGAGAAGGCAACCAGGCTGCCAATGCTCATCTGGCCCTCAATCACCAGATAGCCCCCGTACAAGGTGACCAAGGTACTCCCGAGAAACGTCGTGGCCGTCGTAGTCGTGCTGCCGATATAGCCGATCATTTCAAACCGCGTCACAAGCGCAACAAAGCGCTGCCCCAGGCGGCCCAGGCGGCCTAACTGGACGCGCTCCGCACCGAACTGCTTGACGAATTTTATGGCCGACAGAGACTCAACCAGAAAGGCGGAAATCGAGGCGTTCAACTCGCGTACCTTACGGGTTTCCTCGACCATATACGGCTGTATTTTACGCACCCCATATATCTGTATTGGGAGAACGAGCAGGCTGACCAGAAAGAGCTGCCAGTTGAGCCAGAGGAGGAAGCCCACGGTTGCCAGCAGGACGAAGATATTGGTGACAAAGGTGAAAGCCGCATCGGTGAGGACGGACTGAATCTCGGCAATATCGGTATTCAGACGCGACAGGAGATCGCCCACTTTGACCTGGGTATGGAAGCGGAGAGAGAGCTTCTGCAAATGCGCGAAGAGGTGCTGTCTGAGCGCGAATAAAACGCGCGCCGTGACCTGGGTGTAGAGATAGCGATTGACCGCCCCTATCCCGTAACCGAGCAGCGTGACACCCAGCATGATCCCGCACAGCGTCACCAGGAGCGACCCATTGCGGGCGAGCAGCACATCGTCAATCAGGATTTTCGTGAACAGCGGCCAGAGCAGGCCGAGAACGGTACCAAAGGAGGACAGGAGGAAGACCAGGCCGATTCTTCGCACATACGGCTTCACAAAGGGCGACAGCCGATAGAAGCGGGAGAGTACCGAGGCAATAGGCATGGCGGCAGTCCTGGACACATTCGAGAGAACGGATACCAGGCCGACTGTACAGCAGGTCGTCCTGAGACGAAATAGATGTGACTCCCGTGTTGCTCTTCCTGATCCGACGGCATAAGCTCCGGGCACTAATCCTACGATTCCCTAGTGGCAGTCTGACGTGACCCTCCCTTCCGCAGCAGACATCGTGGTTGCTGGCGGCGGTCCGGCCGGAGCGACCATCGCCCACCAACTCGCGGGCTTCGGCTATCGCGTCGTGCTCATTGAGAAGCGCCGTTTTCCGCGGCACCAGATTGGGGAATCCCTGACACCGAGCATCCTTCCCCTGCTCGACTTTCTGGGCGTCCGAACCCAGGTGGAACAAGCCGGCTTTCTGCGTATGGCTGGTCACAGCGTATGTTGGGGCTCATCTCAACCACGGACCGCGTATTACAGCTCGGATCAACACCGCCGCGGTTTTCAGTCTGTGCGCGCCGCCTTTGACCTGATTCTGCTCAGACACGCCCGCCAGGCCGGTGTCCAGGTCGTGGAAGGACAACCGGTGCGAGACGTCCGGCCAGATGGGGAGCACGCCGTGACCGTCCACTATGGTTCGGGAGAGCGCATTCGGGCGGCCTTCTGTGTTGATGCGACCGGCCACGCGGGCATATACGCCAGCCAGAACCTGCGCCGGCGAGATAGCCTCTTTCACACCCTGGCTCTCACCGGCTATTGGCAAAACGCACAGAATCCACCCGGCGTTGACTTCGCCAACACCCTGCTTGAAGCCTATGCAGATGGTCTGGTCTGGTCAGTCCCGCTGCATACGGGCGAGCGGAATGTCACGCTGCTGATTGATTGGCGACACAGTCGCGCCATAAAGCGGGTCGGACTGCCACGCTTTTATATCGAGGAACTCGGTAAGGCGGCCTATGTCTCGGGCTTTCTGGCTGACGCGTCCCTCCCCCGCCCCCCCCAGGTTTTCGATGCCAGCCTGTATACCGCGCGGCAGTTTGTCTCCGGCCACACCCTCCTTGTCGGCGATGCCGGCCTCTTCATTGATCCCCTGTCCTCGGAGGGAGTCCGCAAAGCCATGGCATCCGCCATTACGGGTGCCGTGGTTATCAACACCGTACTCCAGCGACCCGCCATGCAGTCCCAGGCCACCGGGTTGTACGAAGCCGGTCAGCGAGACACCTATCATAGCCACTACCAGCAGTCGGCCCGCTATTACGCGGAAGAGGGCCGCTGGCCGGACCGTCCTTTTTGGCAGCGCCGTCGCCCACGCCCCGAGCCCGACGCGAGTCCGGGCGCTCCGCAGCAGCCGTCCGCAGCTTTTTCTCCGTTTGATGCACAGCCGGTTTCACATCTGGCCCTGACGCCAGACCTGCGCATCCAAGAGAAGCCTGTTATCGAAGGCTCGTATGTTGAACTCCGGCCCGCGGTGGTGACCCCACGTTACCCGCGGGGCCTGCGCTTTCTGTCCGGGCTGAACGTCCCGACCCTGCTCCACTGTGTGCAGACACAGCGCGCCGTTCCGAACATCCTGGAGGCCTATCAGCGGCATCCTGACGGGCAGCAGAGCGCCCCTTCCCAAATCCGTCAGGTCCTGGCCCAGTTGTATCAAGAGGGCCTGCTCAGGCCGGCCTCGCCAGACGAAAGCCAATCAGATTGAAGCGAAAATTCGGGTTGTTGCGGAAACGGTAGGACACCCGGCAAAACTCGGGGAAGAGGAGCCAAGCTCCTCCGCGTAACACCCTGACCGTTCCGGTCGTCGGGCCCTGCGGGTCTTCGGTCGGGGAGACCGCGTAGTACTGTGGGTCGTACCAGTCAGCCACCCATTCCCAGACGTTCCCGGCCATGTCATACAAACCACAGGGGTTGGACGGATAGCTCCCGACCGGTGTGGTTCCAGCCCGGCTGTCATAATTTGCCAGGTCCCGATTGATCCCGGCCCCCCACGGATAGGGCTGGTCCGCTAACCCGCCACGGGCGGCGCTTTCCCATTCGGCCTCGGTTGGCAGCCGCCCCCCGGCCCAGGCGCAATAGGCCTGGGCGTCATGCCAACTCACCAGGACCACCGGATGGTCTTCTCGCCCTGTCGGCGGGGCGTTTCGTTCCTGGTCCCAATTCTCGCGTTCCGCCCGGGCATCATCGAGAGAGGGCGCACGATGGCCGGTGGCCAGGATGAACTGCCGGTACTGGGCATTCGTCACCGGGTGTCGAGCAATATGAAAACTCCCAAGTGAGACCCGGTGGGCCGGACGTTCGGGCGGCGTTCCGTTCTCGCTGCCCATGCGGTACTCGCCCGCGGGGATGCGGACGAGCAGACTGCCATCTTGTGGGTTGACGATAGGCTTCATGAGTTGACCAGGCGATAATCGCGGCCCAAGGAGTCAAACAGTTCGGCCAGGGCGCTTTCCACGCTGCGTCTCAGCCCGGCTCGCGGCACCATGGTCAGCGTCCCTTCCATCCAGGTTGGAGCCAGTAAATGGACCTGCTCCGTTCGCTTCAAATGGACGATTTGTTGCACTTGCAGTTCGAGCGAATAGGCCAACACGGAGGCCGGATGTTCCACAACCCGAAGCGAAATATTCAGTACGGCTGGAAAGTCCCTGTCCTGAGCCTGTCCTGAGCCGAGTCGAAGGGCCCCGTCGAAAGGTCCGGTCGGAATCGCGTTGCGCCGCAGATGGGCACCCGCCAGCGTGCGGAGCTGTGTTTCTGAAAACCCCAGTCGCCGCGCCGGCGGGCTAATGGTCATAATAGCCACCCGAAAACCTTCAATCCCGAACAACGTCGTGGCGTCAGACCGGGCACCGGCAACCGGGGCGGGCCAGGCCAGACAGATGAGCAGACACAGCAGGCGGACGGCGACGAGGTGGACTGAGAACAGCATACCACTTACTGCGGCCGTGCGCTCTGGGTGGCAGCTTGTTGTTTGGCAAGCTGGAGGGCAACCGCCTTTTCGACCAACGCGAACAGGCGCTGGCTCTTTTCCGCCGGCAGGGCTTGAAGCGCTTTTTGGATCAGCCGGCCCATCTCCGCCATCTCCCGCCCGCTGGCCTGGGCACCACGCTTCCTCAACTCCTCAAAGTGCAGTCGCTCCCGTTCGGGTAGCGACCGGAGGGCCTCGGCATAGACCGCATCCATTTCGGCTCGTTCGGCCGGCGGTAAGAGCTGGCGTCCGGCCTGGGAAAGCCGCATCCCCCGTTTTGTCGCGGGCATCCCGCGGGCTTGCAGGACACTCTGTACGGTCTCTTTGGGGAGGGGGCGATAGCGATAGGTAATCGTCACCGCCACCACGCCTATGGTCAGGAGTCCTATCACCAGGAAAACGCCTTTATATGAGATCGGCATTGCCATGCAAACCTTATACGCGCTTCGGCGCGGTCTGAGTAGGGGAGGAAACGGTGCGGGTCGGGAGTTGGTCAGCTTTCCTTGCAGCAGGGGAGGCGCTATGCTCTCCGCTCCATGGCCCAGAGGACTCTCTTGCCGCTGCCCGACCTCAGCGGACGTCTTGCCGTGCTGGGAGGACGGCCGCGCGACCGGACCGAGTTATGCCTGAGTCTCGCCCTGCGTCAAGCGAGCCAACACGGCGTGGTGGTGTGTCTGGACGCCCACGGTCGTCAGCAACTCGAAATGCCTTTTCGTCTCCTGCTGCGCGAAGACGCGGCCTATATGCCCCTGCCGGCAGAGGGTTCGGTTTCGGATGCTATCGCTCAGCAGGTGCTTCAGACGCTACAGACCGGCCTGGGTGCGACGCCTTCCCTCCCCCCCCTCCTCATCGTTGATGGCGCACAAGAGACTGCCGACTGGGAGCAGACGCTCACTTTTTTCTTACGCACCGGCATCGTGGTGGTCGAGTTTCTTCCGCATCCGGCCCACCTCGTCTTTGGGCGGTACGAAACAACGCTGCTCTTGTGCGCAACAGGGGATGAGGCGGAGGCGATCAGTCAGACTGTCGGCAGAAAGGTCACGTCCGATAATCTGGCCGCGTTGAAACCGGGAGAGGGGTATTTCATCCATCTGTCACGGGTGTATCGGGTCCGATTCCCGGAGCATTCTTAGACAGCCGAGCGTTCATTGACAATATCGAGCTGGACCCGCCATTCTTCACTATAATCAACAAGAGTCCCGTGCTAATACAACGTGTCCTGAGCACAGTCGAAGGGAGGGCGGGCCGATATGCGGGTTGTGATTCTTGGAGCCGGGGGCGTGGGTTCGGTTGTCGCCGGGCATCTCGCGCGACATGGCGGAGATGCCGTTATGATCGCCCGGCCGGGGCACGCGCGGGCTGTCCGGCAAAACGGTCTCCGACTCACCGGACTGTCCGACTTTCGGGTCCGGCTGCCAGCGTACGCCGATGCTTCAGCCCTCGACACCGCCGATGTCGTGTTGATTACCGTTAAGACCAAGGACATGCCGCGCGCCTTGGCCAGCGTCAAACATCTCCGCATCGACAGTGTCGCCTCACTTCAGAATGGCGTGGTGAAGAACGACCAGATGGCGCGCGTTTTTGGTGCGGAGAGAGTCGTTGGCGCGACCACCATGATCAGCGCGACCCTCGTCCGAGACGGCGAGGTCAACTACACCCTGGATGGGATTACGTTCTTTGGCGAACCGGACGGCCCCCGCTCAACCCGGGTCAATCAGCTTGCCCAGACGTTTATTGACGCCGGGCTCAAGGCCGCCGCGGTCGAGAATATCGTTTCGATCGAATGGACAAAACAAGCCATCCAGAACCCCTTTGCCCCGCTGGCGGCCCTGACCCGCCTGCCCGTCCATTTGGTGTGGTCGAGCCCGGAACTGGCGCCCCTGTCTGTCCATATGTTTCGAGAAGTTGCGGCCGTTGCGGATGCCCTCGGCATTCCTCTGTCCGACCATGCGGCCTGGAGCCTGTTCAGTCAGCAGACGCTTCGGGACGCTCCCTTCGACCAGGCAGTCCAGATGCTCGTCAAGGTGGGACAACAGGTGGCACAAAGCGGGCGGACACATGTTATTCCGTCCATGCTCCAGGATGTGCTGGCAGGAAAAAAAACGGAGATCGAACAGACCGTCGGACACGTCTTCAAGGAAGGCCACCGCCTCGGCATTCCCGTGCCCTACACCGAGTTTGCCTATCGTGCGGTCAAAGCCATAGAGGAGCACTACCCCACACGGCTTGACACAACGGAGTGAAGGCCGCTCGCTCCCCCTCTCCCTTATGACGCGGGAATCCGCAGGACCGCACCGATGTTAATCTGGGTCCCGCGCAGATCATTTGCCGCCCTCAGCGCACGCACCGTCGTCCCGTAACGCCGAGCGATTCTCTCCAGGGAATCTCCGCGCCGCACGGTATACCGAAGGTCCTGCACGTTTTCCTTTTCTTGAGCGCCCCGTCCTGTGGCGGAGGGCATCGGTGTCGGCAGGGCCGTCAGTGTCCGGCCGGTCGGCGCTGTCGCAGGGGGTGGGGGAAGGGAGATTTCTTTTCCAACCGCAAGAGGGTGTAAATACCATAGCTGATGCTGCTGACGAAACGTTTGCGGATCGACCTGAAAGACGTTGGCCAGCCGCTCGGGGGTGTCTCCGATACGGACCACATACGTCGGCTTTTCCCCCACGCCAACCAGGTCCGCAGGTATTTCCGTGGGATAGGCAACCGTCGAGCCTCCTTGGAGAAAACGCTTCGCCAGCATCGGGTTGTACAAACGCAGGACGGTTGGCGCGAGCCGGAGGGTCTGGGCAACGGATTCCCACGACTCTCCGGGTTGGACTTTTCTGAGCGTGAGCCGTGCCGCTCGGCGACGCACTTCGGGCTCGTATTCCTGCAAAACGGATTTATAATGCCCAATGCTCACAACGTATTGCAGCGTCTTGAAGTGAATGGGATCGTCTTCCTGCACCTGGTCGGGACCGAGCTTATAGGCAGTTAGTACATAGTCCTCACGCGCGAACTGATTTTGTAACTGCGCCAGGTATTGTATACCGGCTTCAATGTTGGTTGGACTGCCGAGTAAGCGGACGATTCCGGAGGGCATTTGGAAATATCCGACACCGCCGCCCGGGGAGACCCACTCCGCATTCCCGCCCGATTCCTGGAGAATCACGGCCCGAGCGAGCCGATGGTCCACCCCGTAGCGGGCCGCGTGAGTGAAGAGTTCACGCTCGATTTCAATGGTCTTGCGATACATGCCCAAGAGGGCGGGAGAAATATCCGTTGTCGCCCCGGCTGACTGCACCCAGAGCACACTGCTGAGAATCACTATCCACCATGTCATGCTTCATCCTCCAGCGTTGCTGAAGTACGGTCTCAGTATACTCAGAACAGCCCGAGAAGGAAAGAGATAATGCCCCATGACGCTGTTGAAGGGTGTCGTCTCATCCCCGATATTTTCTCACCGGCCTTGATCTCAGTATAATAAGGCTTACATTCTCCTGGAATGCGCCGCGCTGTTTTGCTCGTTGAGCACCAGGCAGTATCAGCGCAAGGAAGTTGCTGCTCCCGTGTTTGAATTGTTCTCGGCATCCGCTATTGATTACTGGGCTTCTTCCCTCACCTATTCGCCCTATATCACCATCTTTCTGCTGCTTATTGCGGGGATATGGTTCATCCCACTCGCCGAGGAAATCGCCCTCGTTGCCGCCGGCTATCTCTACTACTCGGACCAGGTGCAGTTGACCGCCATGCTCATGCTGCTCGGCCTGGGCGTTTTTTGCGGCGACTTCGTTGGGTTTTGGGTAGGACGCCATTGGCGGGGCAGCAGTCCACGTGCGGCATTTCCCTTTCTCCATCGCAGCAAATGGGTTGAGCGATTTAAGACCTGGCTTGACCGGCATCGGAATCGGGCGCTCTTTTTGATCCGCTTCCTGCCCGGCCTGCGCCTCCCGGCCCATATTATTGTCGGTGCCCACGGGATGCCGACGTCTATCTATGTCCGGATTTCCCTGATTGCCATCGCCGTCTATGTGCCGGTCATTTTTACCCTGGCCTATTCCTTTGGTGCCGAGATTGACGCCGCCCTCGTTTCTATCCAGCGGCTCGGCCACGTTGCGTGGGGCCTGCTGCTCATCGCTGTGATCGTGTGGAGCCTCTTTCGGTTCTGGATCACCCGGCAGTCCCTTTTCGACCGGACTCAATAGGGGCGGTGCGTGAACCGCTCTCTGGTGTCACAACCGACCACATTGAGTCGGCGCTTGGTTTTCCGTATGGTAGGAAGTTGCAATCAAACCGTTTCAATTGGAGGAGACGATATGGAAAATCAGGGACAAGGACCGGCCTGGGTTGTTTTTCTGCTCTGGATGCTCGTCCCTTTGCTGCTCTTCTTTCTTATTCTGACCTTTACCGGCTAGCAGCATTCAGAAAAGGAGTAATGGAGTAATGATGAGACCACACGGGCAGAAGAGTTTCAGCCTTGTCTGTGCCTTTTTACTCGCAGGAGTAGTACTGACTCCGGGCGCACTCAAAGCCGACACCACCAGCGCGGTGCTGGCTACGGTCGGCGAGAGAAGCATCACCGAGGCCGATATCGAAAACCAGATTAAAGGCCAGATGCTCCGCTTGAACAATCAGGTCTACTCGCTCAAAAAGCAAGCCGTTGACTCGATCATCAACGCCCATCTGCAAGAACAGGAAGCAAAGAAGCGGGGCGTCACCCGCCAACAACTCCGCCAGCAGGAAGTGACCGATAAAACAGAACCGGTGACCGATGCGGAGGTAGCGGATTACTATACGAAGAACAAAGCCCGGTTTGGAGAGCGCAAGCTGGAAGAAGTGCAGGCCCAGCTCAAACAGTCCCTCCAGGCCCGCAAGCAGCAACAGCGCCAACAGGCCTTTGCCGCCGAACTGCGTAAAGCCGTCACGATCGACTTTACGCTGACACCGCCCATTGTTAATGTCCCGACCGACGGGGCACCTACAAAAGGACCGCCGGACGCGCCCATTACGCTGGTCGAGTTCTCCGACTATCAATGACCGTACTGTGCCCGAGTGCAGTCTGCGCTCTCCCAAATTCAGGAAACCTACAAGGACAAAGTCAAATTTGTATTCAGGGACTTTCCGTTAACCCGGATGCATCCCCAGGCATATAAAGCAGCGGAGGCAGCGCGCTGTGCCGGCGATCAGGGCAAATACTGGGAGTATCACGACATTCTGTTTGCCAACATCAAAGCCTTACAGCCCGAGGAGCTGAAACAATACGCCGCCGACCTCAAACTGGACGAAGCGCAGTTTGCGGCCTGTCTGGACAATAATGCCTATACCGCGGCGGTCAGCAAGGATCTGGCGCTGGGTACGCAACTCGGGGTGAGCGGCACCCCGGCCTTTTTTGTGAACGGCCGGTTTCTGTCCGGTTCGCAACCCTACTCGGCGTTTGTCGAATTGATCGAGGAGATGCTGGCCACGCGATAATCCGCAGGGGAGACCTGCCGGTCGCTCCTAATCCTTCCCACCCGGTCCATCTGGAGGCAGCCGCCGCGGCAGGGCCCCGCAGTGGCGCAAGGCCAAGGCATTGAGGCGTTCCTGGAAGGCCCTTTTTTCGACCGTGGTCTGATAAGGCAAAGCGCACAGGGCTTGGCGGTCCTCCAGGGGAAAGGCCTGCCATTCCTTCAAGTGGAGTTTGATGCCGACGTGGTCGAGCTTGTCCCGAACAGAACGGGGAATCCAGCCAAGATCATCCGTCTCCATATCTTCTCTCTTTCCACATCACGATCCGTTCGCCCCTACCCGCTTTCAGCGCGGCGCGCAAGGCAACCCTGCCCTCCTGCCCCTATTGGCGCTTCAGAAAAGGGTATGGTAAAGCTTCAAAGAAGAAACGTGTCCGGCCTCTGCATGTTTATTGGAGGATACGTTTCTTCTTCAGCCCATGTCAGCAAAGAAAGCAAAAGCGGCCCGCCGTCAGGCAACCACACACGACCCAGCCCCGCAGACAACGCGTCATGCAGAACGCCGCGTTCCCAGTTGGCCGCCGCTCGCCATACGTGTCCTTGGCGCGCTCGGTCTCGTTATCGGGGTCTACCTCTCGGTCCTCCACTATCAGGCGGGGGCGAGCGGCAGTATTGAATCGGCTTTTTGCGGCAGCGGGACTACCGTCAACTGCAGCCTAGTCTTGAGTAGTGCCTATGCCACGCTCTTTGGGGTTCCTGTTGCCGTGCTCGCCGCTGGCAGCTACGCGGTCCTCCTCGCCAGCACCTTCCTGGCAGTGCTTGGGCTGACCGTCCTGCTGTGCGGCTGGATGTTTGTCTTCTCGCTGTATATGGCGGCAATCTCATTCTTCACGATAGGGGCGGTCTGTCCCCTGTGTACCGGTCTGTACCTGGTGAACCTGGGCCTCTTCGTGAGTGCCGTTGTGCAGGGGCGGGCGGACCGTACGATTACCCGGCCTCGGCTTAGTTACGCCGCACTTGGCTTTTCCGTCGTGCTGCTGGGCATCGGGCTGACCCAGACAGAGGACGCCGCATACGTGACCCCCCTTCAGGAATATATTGCTCCTCCTCAAGCGGAAATGGACCGAGAGTTTGTGCGCTATTACTACGACCAGCCGGCCGTCGTGCTGCGGGGGTCGGAGCGTCACGTCGAAGGTCCTGCGAACGCCGTGCTCACCATTCACGAGTTCGTTGATTTCCGCTGCCCGCAATGTGCCAGAGCCCGAGACACGCTGCTGAAATTTCAGCGGGCCAATCCGGCTGACGTCCGCGTCGTGTTTCGGCACTACCCGCTTGACCAGCAGTGCAACACTGGCATGAAAGGTCAGGTTCATCCGGGTTCCTGTGCAGCGTCAATGGCGGCCGAGTGTGCCGCGGAACAGGGAAAATTCTGGGAGTATGCCGACCTCTTGTTTGCGGATCAAACTAAGTTCAAGCGGACCGACTTTGAAGCCCATGCCAGGACCGCTCAATTGGATTTCGAGCAGTTCAGCGCATGTATGGATAATGGCCGCACCGAGGCGCTGGTCAAGAACGATATTGACGAGGCCCTGCGTCTTGAGATCAAAGCCACCCCTACCCTGGTGGCGAACGGGCGGATCATCCGGGGTCTGCCGCCCGTCAACAAACTCGCCACCCTGGTCACCCTCCAAAAACAGCAGGCCGCCGGCAGTGCCCCCTAACCGTCCGGGAACTTGGTCCTTTCATGGAATCCTCACCCTGCGCGTGCTGAGCACGTTTCACGCTCGGCGGGCCCTATGGAATGGTGAATTGCTCTACCCCACGATGACGTGCTCGCGGGTAATGATAAACGGCAGTCTGGTACCACCAATAAAATTGGTTTCATCCGCCCGCGTTGCTGCATATTCGGGCAAGCTGGCCGAGGTGCGCATGGCCTGCGTGTCAGCAAACCAAGTAATGGCTACCCCGTCATAAATGGGCGTTTTTCCAGCCTTATACGCGGCGAGCCGGGTATGGCTCTGCACATAACGTCTGACCACCGGAATGGCCGCACCGAGCGGGCCGTGGACTTCCCGCCAGTGTTGCTGAAACGCCTCAATCGAGAGGTCGGCCCGACGGGTGACAAACTCCATGTTCTTGACCGCACTGGGCGGGACACTCTCGTCCTTGATCGTATGCTCCTGGGTGATAATGCTGCCCATGGTTGAGAGGTCAATGAAATTCGGCTCATCAGCCCGCACCGCGGTGTATTCCGGCGTCTCGGCCTGAGCCCGCAGCACCTGGGTATCCTTGACCCACACCTCGGCCACGCCGTCGTAGACCGGCTCCCCTTTGCGATAGCCGGACAGCAGCGTAGGCGACTGCACATAGCGCTGAATGCCCGGCAACTTGACGACCACGTCGGCATGTTTCGTCCGCCAGTATTCCTGGAAGGCTGCGACCGACATGCCCGGTTTCCGCTTGAAAAATGACATGAGTTTGATCATACCTGACCCTTTCCTTGGCAGATGCCGCGCGTATACGCACGGCTCTCCCCTCCTTACCTATTGGACACCTCCGTCACCGGTCAAGACAACACTTTCATTCAACGCCTTCGCATTGAGCCCACCGGGTCAAGCGCGTATAACGGGTGGGCGTTCCATCGCATGCGCCGGAAAAGGAGGCAGCATGATTTCGGTTGGCTATGTTCCCGATACCCACGGCGGCCCGTATCAACAACCAGAGCCCGACCCACAGCGCTCGGCCGATTTTGGCCAGCAATTGTTACACGAGGCCGAGCAGGCGGAACAGGCCGGCTTTGACGCCCTGTTCGTGCCGGAACGACACGCCCGCACGGAATGCATGTTTCCTTCGACCCTGACCCTCATGGCCGCGCTGGCCGCCCGCACCGAGCGCGCCAAGATCGGCTCTTACGTCATCATGCCGCCCCTGTATCATCCGGTCCATCTGGCCGAGCAGGCCGCCATGATTGACGTCCTGTCACGCGGTCGCCTCATCATGGGTGTGGGTGTGGGCTATCATATTGATTACTTCAACCATTTTGGCGTCTCGATGCGGCAACGCGAGGGCCGCTTTGAAGAGTGTCTCGCCATCCTGCACAAGGCCTGGACCACACCAGGACCGATTGCCCACCACGGCATGTATTACGATTACGAGGCGATCCACATCACGCCCAAGCCCTACCAAAAACCCCGCCCGCCCATCTGGATAGGCGCATTCGGCCCGAAGTCCATTGCGCGGGCCGGACGCCTGGGCGACGTCTGGTCGATGGCGCCGTTTTTTGACAGCTTTGATACCCTCAAGGGCCAACTGGAAATCTACCAGGAGGCGGCAATACAGGCAGGCAAGACGCCGCATGTGGCTCTGTTGCGGGACGGCTGGCTGGCCTCCAGCATGGAAGAAGCCGAAGAGACGTTTGGCCGGCTCTGGCTTGAAGAGTGCAAGTTTTATCTGCGTATGGGCATGCTCACGCCGACCAAAGATTTTCGCTCAGAAGCGGATTTCACCCTGGATAAGGTCCGCCCCTATATGGTGATCGGCACCAAAGACGACTGGCTCGAACACCTCAGCCTGTGGCAAAGAGAACTCGGGGTTGAGCACTTCGTGCTGCGCTGCCGGGTCCCCATGGGGCCACAGCCGGAGCAGGTCATCGAGTGTCTCCAACGGCTGGGAGAAGAAGTCTTGCCCGCCCTCAAGACGCTGGCGTAAACGGCCTCAGTACAAAACGAAGAGAGGAAAAGTATGGATTTTCAATACACGCCTGAACAGGACGCCTTTCGGACTGAAATCCGCGGCTGGCTGGCCGCGAATCTGGACCCCGCCCTGTGTGTCGACGACCCCAAAGACGAGCGGGTTGCCCCGGACCGCGAAACGTTTGAAAAGCGCCGCCGCTGGCAGCGTACCATGTACGCCAGCGGCTGGGTCGGTGTTGCCTGGCCCGCAGAATACGGCGGTCGCGGCGCCGGCCTGCTGGAACAGGTCATTTTTGACGAAGAATACACCCACGCCCACGCCCCCGTCTTACCCGGCTATTCCGGCATTGCCCTGTGCGGTCCGACGCTCATGCACTGGGGCACGAATGAACAGAAGGAACGTTTCCTCAAGCGGATACTGAAGGGCGCTGATGTCTGGTGTCAGGGCTATTCCGAGCCCGGCGCCGGCTCGGACTTGGCCGGCCTGCAAACCAAGGCTGTGGCCGAGGGGGACGATTTTATCATTAACGGCCAGAAGGTCTGGACCTCGGGCGCGCAGTATGCGGACTGGATTTTCATGCTGGTCCGAACCGACCCGGACGCGCCCAAGCATCGCGGTATCAGCTATATGCTGGTCGATATGAGAACTCCCGGCGTGACGGTTCGGCCCTTGGTGCTGATGAATGGCCATGCGCATTTCAACGAAGTCTTTTTCGAAGATGTGCGCGTGCCCAAGACCAATCTGGTTGGCCCGCTCAACCAGGGCTGGAAGGTGGCCATGACGACATTAATGTTCGAGCGTGCCTATGCCGGAGTCGCGAATTATGACGACCAGATTGGTCGTTTGGTAGAACTGTCCCACCAGGTCCACATCGACGGCAGCCCGGCCTGGGAGCAGTCCTGGGTACGGCAGAAGCTGGTCCAATTCCGCATTGCAAGCCAGGCCCTGAAATACACTCGCCTGCGCGGCCTGACCAAACTGCTCAAGGGTTTGCCCCCTGGTCCGGAAGGTTCCATGCTGAAGCTGTGCGGCTCGGAGTTGGGGATTGATATTGCCGCGTTTGCCAGCGAACTCCTCGCCGGCGCGGCCATTACCGAGCAGGCGACCGACGTCGTTCCCGACGCTCCACGCTGGTTCAACCGTGTCCTCAGCGCCCGGCAGTACACGATTGCCGGCGGAACGAGTGAGATTCAGAAGAATATCATGGGCGAGCGGGTATTAGGGCTACCGAAGGGATAAAGGCGCGGAACACGCTGGGCAGGAACCTTGTTCCTGTCCGTTATTCTCCCCCATCTCCCCTTACCTGTCCCATCACGACCGTGTCGGCATATCGTCCGTTCAGACAGCGGTCCTGCCGCAGGGTGGCTTCACGGACAAAGCCCCGCTGTTCCAGCAGGTTGATGGTCCGGGCTTCCGCAGCATCCACGTACAGCCACAGACGGTTCATACCGAGGACTTCAAACCCATAGCGTTGCATCAGGCCGACAGCTTCAGACAGACAGCGCTCACCGTTTGCCTTCTGCTCGCCAAGAAACACCCCCAATTGGACATGACTGTTTTCCCGGTCAATGCGATTGAGGCCAATGAAACCGAGCAGGCTCTCCGTTTCCTGCGCGACGATCCCAAGGGCGATGTCGTGTGCGTCGCTTTTGGTACGCTCCAGAAACAGCCCGGCGGCGGCCTGGTCCAGCGGACGGTAAAAGAGGTCTAAAGCAGTCCGTATTGCTGGCTGGGTTGTCCAGTGGGTTAGTCTGGCAACATCCTCAGGCTCCAGCGGGCGGAGATACATGTCTGTGCCGATACGGAAGGGGTTACGCATTACTCATTCCAGCCCCCTTCTCGGGGGGGATCTTAGGTTCTGCCCGGCTCGGACACAACCGGCCTTTTCTCCCATTCCTCGCGCAGAATCGCCATGACGACCGTATCCCAAAAACGGTCGTCGTACACATGCTCCTGTCGCAGCACGCCCTCCCGTCGGAAACCGACCTTTTCATACACACGCAGGCCGCGCAGATTATATTCGTACACCTGGAGTTGGACACGGTTCAGACAGAGTTCTCTGAAAGCATAGTGCATAACTAGCGCTGTCGCCTCCGTTCCGTACCCCTTCCCCCACGCCCTTTTCTCGCCAATCATAATGCCAAAACCGGCCCTCTGATTCCGAAAGTCGATCGGATCCAATCCGGTTGAACCAATAAGCTGGTCGGTCTCCCGTACGACAATGCCGAAGAGCACAGCGTGCGCACTGGCATTTGTCTTTTCTATAAAATCCTCTTCCGCTCGGACATCCATTGCCCGCGCTCCAATAGCCAGCGTACGAGTAATCTCAGGGTCGTTGACCCACGGCACAAAGACGGCGGCATCCGCGCGTGTCAGAGGGCGGAGACAGAGCCGGCTCCCGACAGTAGTCATATTTTGCATCTTCGTTTTACGGCTTCTTTCTCGGGAACATTGTTTTTTTGTTTTTGCTGGGTATAATAGGCAAATTATGATGAGTCGTCCGAACCATTATCTGTTCCAGCATAGCCGGAATTGGTGGTGGCTGCCTGAGGAGGTGGCCCGGACGTAGGATAATGACTGCACTCGGAGCCGCCTTGTAGATGTGAGGCGGCTTTTCTTTTTCTCAGGCCGCCGCCTCTCCCAAGGTTGCGGCCTTTTTTATGGGCCCGGCTACGGAGGATAGCGAGGCCACTATGACGTCCCTGCTCCAACACACCGACCATTACCATACCCGTGGGGGAATCACCGTTCATCGGGTGATTGACGCCCTGCCGGCGGCAGACACGATCGAACCCGTTCTGGACGCACTCGACAGTCAGCGCGGGGCCCTGTTTGCCTCAAGCTATGAATATCCAGGGCGCTACACCCGCTGGGACATGGGCTTTATCAACCCACCCCTGGCAGTCGGAGGGCGGGGCGTGCATTTTTGGGTGTCGGCCCTGAACGAGCGCGGGGGCCTGCTCTTACCGGCCATCACCACAGTGGTTGAGCAGCTTTCCGCAGTCGCCTCGTTGGAGAGTCAGGGGCAGGACCTGATTGGCTCCATCACGCCAACGCGTGAACGCTTCCCGGAAGAGCAGCGCAGTCAGCAACCCTCTCTTTTTTCGGTGCTGCGCGTGCTGGTGCAACTCTTCTACAGTACCGCGGAGCCTCATCTGGGTCTGTATGGTGCGTTTGGATACGACCTGGCCTTTCAGTTTGAGCCGCTGCGGCTGCGCTTGGAGCGTCCGGCCGACCAGCGCGACCTGGTGCTCTATCTCCCGGACGAACTGATCGTGATTGACCACCGACGCGAGCGGGCGATGCGGCGCAGCTATGAATTTGAAATAGACGGACACTCGACGCATGGCATTCCACGCACCGGCGAAGGCCGGGCGTATCAGGGCAACCCCCATGTGAAGCAGGGCTGCGACCACGAGCCGGGGGAGTATGCCGCAGGGGTCAGCGTGGCAAAGGCAGCCTTCAAAAAGGGCGACCTGTTTGAGGTGGTGCCGGGGCAAACGTTTTTTGAAGGCTGCACAGCCCCTCCGGCGGAACTGTTCCGACGACTCCGGGAACGCAACCCGTCGCCCTACGGCTTTCTCATCAACCTCGGACAGGACGAGTATCTGGTAGGAGCCTCGCCCGAAATGTACGTCCGGGTCGAGGGCCAGCGCGTCGAGACCTGTCCCATATCGGGCACCATTGCCCGCGGGCAGGACGCCATCACCGACGCCGACCGGATTCTTGAACTGCTGACCTCAAAGAAAGACGAGTCCGAGCTGACCATGTGCACCGACGTGGACCGCAATGACAAGTCCCGTATTTGCAAACCGGGCAGCGTGCGCGTGATCGGGCGGCGTCAAATCGAAATGTACTCCCGCCTGATCCATACCGTCGATCATGTGGAGGGCTATCTCAGAGACGAGTTTGATGCGCTCGACGCCTTTTTGGCCCACACCTGGGCCGTGACCGTCACCGGCGCCCCCAAAGCTCGGGCCATGCAGTTTGTTGAAGATCACGAAAAATCGCCCCGGGCCTGGTACGGCGGCGCGGTCGGTCTGCTCGGGTTTAACGGCAGCCTGAATACCGGCCTGACGCTGCGGACCATTCGCCTGAAAGACGGAGTGGCCCAAGTCCGGGCCGGCGCTACTCTGCTGTACGACTCCGACCCGCAAGCGGAAGAGGAAGAAACCCATATCAAAGCCTCTGCCTTTCTCGACGCTATCCGCCGTCCGCGTGGTGTGACCCCGGCAAGGAGTATGCCCTTGGCAGCGGTTGGCCGGAATAAGAAAATCCTGCTGATCGACCATCAGGATTCCTTTGTCCATACCCTGGCCAATTATCTGCGCCAAACCGGAGCCGAGGTCCTGACCCTGCGAACGGGTTTTCCTGCGTGCGAGTTTGATACCTACCGTCCCGACCTGGTTGTCCTCTCGCCTGGTCCGGGGGAACCCAGGGATTTCAACCTCTCGGAGGCGCTCGGCGCACTACTGAAACGGCATTTGCCCGTCTTTGGCGTGTGTCTGGGCCTCCAGGGCATTGTCGAGTACTTTGGCGGCAGACTCGCCACGCTCCCCTATCCGATGCACGGCAAACCGTCGAGTATTCATGTCCGTGAGGGCCAGGGCACGGGACGGCTGTACGAAAATCTCCCCGGAACATTTCGGGCGGCGCGTTACCATTCCTTGTTTGCTATTCGCGATGCTCTTCCTGCCTCACTCCGTGTCACTGCTGAGAGCGACGATGGTGTAGTCATGGCGGTTGAACATACCGACCTGCCCATCGCCGCGGTGCAGTTTCATCCGGAGTCCATCTTAACACTTCGGGAAGACCTGGGTCTGCGCTTGATGCACAATGTGGTGGAGACGCTGACCGCTCCACGGAAGGTGCCGGCAGCGTAGGGAAGGTTGCGGCCTGGAATTATTCGCCAGGGTCCGCTAGATTCGGAACAGGCAAGCGCCGGAAACACCCCACCCACGAAACGGAGGACACAATGAAATTCACGTGGTTTAATCTCATGCCGTGGCCGAGTCTGCCGGATAATTTTCGCGAAGAACACCATTCCGTCTGGGTGGACATTCCCAACAGGCTGTATGACCCCAACAAGGGCCACTTTGTCTACCACGAATATATGGACCAACTCGAATACGCCGACTCGCTCGGCTATGACGGCATCGGCGTCAACGAGCATCACCAGAACGGCTACGGCCTGATGCCCTCGCCGAATATCATTGCCGCCGGCCTGGCCCGGCGCACCTCTCAGGCCGCCCTGGCCGTGATTGGCAACTCGCTGGCCCTGTACAATCCACCGCTTCGGGTTGCCGAAGAATTTGCCATGCTGGACGTGATTTCCGGTGGTCGCCTGCTGGCCGGCTTTCCCGTCGGGACTTCGATGGACACCAATTATTGCTACGGCCAGATTCCCGGCCTGACCCGCGACAAGTATGCCGAAGCGCACGAGCTGGTCATGCGCGCCTGGCACGAGGACGAGCCGTTTGCGTTTGACGGCAAATACAACCAACTGCGCTATGTCAACCTGTGGCCCAAGCCGATTCAAAAGCCGAATCCGCCGATCTATATCCCTGGTGGCGGTTCGGTCGAAACCTGGGACTTCTGTTTGGATAACGACTATAACTACTCCTACCTGTCCTTCACCGGCTATCTGCGCGGGAAGACACTGCTGGACGGCTATTGGGACCGCGTGGCCGCCCGCGGCAAAGACGAGTCCCCCTATCGGGCGGCCTTTGCCCAGACCATTTGCGTTGCCGATACCGACCAGCAGGCCGAAGAGATGTACGCCGAGCACGTCAGCTATTTCTATAATCGCTGTTTACACGTCTACGGCGGTTTCGCCGACGCGCCGGGCTATCGCACGATCAAGACCCTGAAGGCGGATGTGCTCAACGCCCTGAGTGAGGAGATGCAAAGTCTGTTTCCCAACCTGACCTGGAAGGAGCTGGTGGACGGGGGCTATATTATTGCCGGCAGTCCGGCCACGGTCCGCGAACGCATGGCAGACCTTATCACGTCTCTGCGCGTGGGCCATATCTTCTGCCTGATCCATATCGGCAATATGCCCGACTGGAAAACCCGCTACTCGACCAAGCTGTTTGCCGAACAAGTCATGCCCCACCTGCGCGATATGTGGCCGGAGTGGAAGGACGATGATCGCTGGTGGTGCAAGCCGTTCGACGAACGTCTGCAACCCGAAACCGGTATTGAGCAGGCGCGTCAGGACGCAAGGATGCCGTTATGAACAGCCGCATGATCGAGACGGGACGTGGAGCCAAAGTCCATGTCCTCGACGCGGGCAGCGGCGAGCCCCTGGTCTTTATGCACGGTGCCGGCGGCTTGTTTCCGGAGAATCCGTTCCTCGACCAACTGGCTCAACACTACCATGTGTTTGCCCCGGAATTCCCAGGTTTTGGCGAGTCAACCGGCGAAGCCTTGCTGGAAGATATGCTGGACTTCACCGTGCACGGCTGGGATGTCGTGCACGAGTTGGGCTTGACCCAGCCGCATCTTGTCGGTCATTCGATGGGCGGCATGATTGCCGCGGAAATGGCGGCCCTGGTGCCGAACGACGTTTCCAAGCTCGTCTTGGTCGCCTCAGCCGGTCTGTGGCTGCCGGAGCATCCGATTCCGGACATTTTTTCCTTTCTGCCGCATGAGTTCGCGCAGTATTTGTTTCATGACCGGTCTCAGGGTGAGGCCATGTTGACCGGCGGCCTTGACCTCAAGAACCCTGAGGCGCTCAAAGAGTTCTATATTGGCAATTCTCGCCGGTTGAGTATGGCCGGAAAAATTCTTTTCCCGGTTCCCAACCGGCGGCTTTCAAAGCGGCTGTACCGCCTCAGCGCACCGACGCTGCTCGTCTGGGGTAAGAGTGATACGCTCATTCCTCCAGTCTACGCAGAGCGATTCAAAGCGCAGATTGCCGACGCCCAGATTGTTGAAATCGAGAAAGCCGGGCATATGCTTCCCTACGAACAGCCGGAAGAGTTTGTTCGGGCAGTGACGACCTTTCTGCAGTAAACGCACGGGCGCAGCGCCCGTGTTCACCTTCTTGCCCGGAAGCGACAGCCGCTTTGTCCACGCCTTTCCTCAACCGGCCCGAAGTGGTATGGCGGGGAGCAGACGGCAACCATTGGGGGAGGGAGCCCATGCCGATTCAAAGCGTAGAGCGCACCACCGCGCCGGACGATATCCTCACCATTCTCGAACGAGACGGGGTGGTCATCATCCGGGAGTTGATTGATCGGACCAGCATGCAAGAGATGATGGGCAGAGTCACTCCCAGACTCGCCGAGCGCAAAACCGGCGGGGGTGAGTTTTTCGGGTATCGCAAACGCAGCATAGGCGCACTGTTTTCCCACGGGCCGGAGTTGAGCCAACTCCCGCTCAACCCAATCGTCCACACCCTCGCGGACAAGGTTCTCGGTCCGAGCTGCAACACCTACCAGCTCCATGCTACCGGGGCGATTCAGGTCTGGGGAGGTGGACAGAATCAGCCGCTGCACCGGGAACTCGACGCCTATACACCGTTTATCCAGCCCAAACCGGACGACCCGGAGTATATTCTCTTTTTCATGTTCGCCGGCTCCGACTTCAGCGCCGAAAACGGCGCAACCCGGCTCGTGCCGGGCAGCCATCGCTGGCCAGCGGACCGGCACGCCGCCGAAGCGGAAGTCGCCCAGGCTGTCATGCCACAGGGATCGGCGGTAGTGTGGCTCGGCAAGACCCTGCACGGGCTGGGGACAAATACGACCGACACCCCGCGCACCGGCCTGTTTTTCTCCTTTAGCGTAGGGTGGCTGCGGCAGGAGGAGAATCAGTATTTGGCCGTCCCGGTCGAGCGGGCCAAAGCACTGCCGGAACGCTTACAGCAGTTGCTCGGCTATCAGGCTCACGGCACCTTCCTGGGCTGGGTCGATGGCCGGGAGAGCGAACTTCAGACCCGCGAGACCCCGCTCGAAATGTTTGAAGATGTCGAAGGGGTGACGTATTGAGGAGTTCCTCTCATGCCAGAGTTTAACTACTCAGCGTTTTTTCGCCGGATTCAAGACCTCAAGCAGTTGCAGATCAGGGCGGAAGACGTCTCCTGGGTCGAGAAACATCACCCACACCACCCAGCTCCTGGCTGAGATGGCCCAGCGCGGCGAGATCGCGTGGAAACGCCCGGTTTCCGGTCAGGTCGCGCTGCATATCCATGGGGGTCGCACCGGGCACGAAGAGGGACAGCGGCGGGCCAAGCGGGACCGAGCGGCCGCGGCTACCCTCCTGGGTTCGATTCCTGGCATCGAACTGCTCGACGAACTTCAGTCTCCGCCGGAGCTGGACTACGACTGCGGTGCGGCCGGCCTGCGTCTGCCGCCACAACGCTTTCAGGCCATCAGGACTGAGTTGGTCCGCGCGCTCTTGAGCGCGCGCCAGGCGGACACCTTGGCAACGATCTCACACGCCTGTCATCGCGAGTGGTGCGACATCGGCGACTCCCGTCTCAGCGTCCGCAACTATATCTCCATCGTTGCCGAAGCCTTGGGGTTTGAGACCGAGCACGATCAACTCGGCGATTTCAAGAACACCGCCGATCTCGAAGACATCCTGGATCGTTCGCGTGACGCCTGGGAGTCGCACGGCCTCAGCCGCGAGCAGGCCAGAGACCTCGCCGCCAAGTATTTCGCAGACGGCACTATAGCTCCGTAGTACATAAAAGTGGTGCAGGTCTGAGGGCCTGTCTTTTTCCTACAGCTCGACCTTGAATGTATCCGTCAGGCCGTTGGCGTAAGAGATACGCTTGGGGGTGAGGCGCATCATGCGCAGGCTGTCATAACCAAAGAACGGCTCTTCAAACGGATTCTTGGTCAGAAAACGCTCTTTTAATTCGTCCCATTCGGCGCTGTCCCGAGCAACCTCTCTGGCAAGGCCCCGTATCGTTGCGCGCGCCACTTGCAGGGTTGAAATATCGGCCGTGTCTCGATTATCAATCGCAACGGTCGCCTGGGGACGCGTGAGCAGATTGGAATACTTCTCCGCGTCGGCCAGCATAATGAAGATCAAATCCAGGTCGTCGGTCTGCCCGAACGCTTGCAGGTGGGCCGTCGGCCAGGCTTCCCCCTGGGTTGTGAGAACTGCCACATGCTGCTGGGCGCATAAGTCCGCGAGTTTTTGTTTCTGCTCGGCATCCATATCCGTCACCTTCCTTATTCTACGCGGGTCCTGACGGAGCATACCCGCCGGGCACGACCGGTACTATGCCGGCTCCCGCTCGTTAAACGTCACGATCTTCCGAAACGTGCTAAGCACGTCTTCCCCGTAGTCGGCGCGAATCTGTTCGGTGATCTTCGGCGGCACCCCGACATCATCACGCGCATGGACTTCCCCGGTAATAACGGTCAGCAGGACGCTGTCCGTGTCCGCGACGTTGCGGAAGCCGACACGCCCGGCGGACAGGAGAACACGTCCCATTTATTGAGCCTGACCGTCTCCTGTCCTTCCTCACCCACGGCAAACTCAAACGCGCCGTCAAGGACCATAAAAGGTCTCGTAGGTGCTGTTGTGGGCGTGCAAGCACGGCCCCTGGCCGGGTGGGCAGACGGACATATTCATCGTTGTTCCCGCCGCACCGAATATGGCGGCCGTCTCACCAAACGGGTTCTCGGTCTTCTCCAGGATGACCGGCATCAGGCGGCGTGCAAAGATGACATCCATCGCGGCCTGCGGCACGTCCGCCATATCCTTGGCCGTAGACATGGGCTGGAGTTGATCGAACCGGGCCACCCGTCGGGCAATTTCCTCTTTGGTCATATTACGGTTTTCCTCATTGTTCATGTGGCTGCCCCCCTTCAGACTCGTCATCTTACCACAAACGCTCGGATGCCAAGGCCGCGCCCTGGCTCAGCACCTGCAATTTCGCCCATACCACGTCCTCAGCCACCATGGTATAGCAGGCAAACGTCGAAAACCCACAGTCCGTGCTGGCGATAACACGTTCCCGCTCGCCAACCACGTCGACAATACGCGCCAGGCGTTCGGCCACGACCTCGGGATGTTCGAGATAATTCGTCGTCACATCCACCACGCCGGGAAAGAGCAGCATATCGTCCGGGAGCGGATAGGACACAAAAAGCTCGCCTTCATGCTGATGACGTGGGTTGGCAAAGGGGATGCTCAGCCCGCCCACATTGGCCTGGTAGAGGAGCTGCAACAGGGGTTCCAAATCCATGTCGTCGATATGCGGGCCGTCCCAATTCCCCCAGCACACATGCAGGCGCACGCGGTCTTTGGGAATGTTGATCAGGGCGGCGTTGAGCGCCTCAATATGCAGCTCGACCCGTTTGAGAAAAGCGTCGAGCGGTTTGTCCACATACAGAATCTGGCGCTCAAGGGCCAAGTCCGGTCCATCGACCTGAAGAATATGGTCGCGCGCAACAATGAGTTCATACTCGCTGCGCAGTTCCTCGGCCAAGGCCAGCACATAGTCGCGGTCGGTGGCGTAGTCCGGATTATTCGGATTGCGCAACAGAGTAGTAGAGACAATGCCCGGCGTTGCGGCGGTCACAAACGTCTCTGTCGCCCGGTTCCCGACCCCGGTTCGCTCCAGGGATTCTGTGAAGAGGTGCAGTTCTTGCCGCGCAGCGCGTTTCTCCGTGTCGTATTGCACGGCGCATTGGCATTCCGGCATGGCGTATAGGGTTGCGCTCTTGGAAATCTCGTCTCCCTTGGCCGCCTGCTGTTGCTTGAGTTTGGCGTAGCCTGGGAACTTTGCAAAGTCCGTCACCGTGCCACGGGGCGAGTGGCCCCCAAAGCCTGACATGCGGTCCTTGACATAAAAAGAGAATCCGAGCCGGGGCAGTTCGCCATCACCGACAATATCGACCCCCACTTCGGTCTGTTTTCGCAGCACATAATCGAGGTCGTGTGCGACCTGTTTTTCAAACGCGGCCTCGTCGACCACGTGCCCGGCTTCTCGATCGACTAACATCTGAAGAAGTCTTTCACCGCGCGGCAGACTGCCAACATGCGTGGTGAGCATACGCTCGGCGCTGTGGTGCATGTAAATCCCCCCTCCTCCATCACGAGCCGACCGGAATCCAGAAGGAGTGCATATCAATAATAAATGGCTACGCGCCGAACAAGATTATCTTTCTCCCGATCCATTCGCTATACTCACGCCGCAGCGTTCCGTATGAACGTCCTGAAATATATAAGGAGAAACCCATGTCGGCCCCTGCTCTCACCGTTCGCGCCCTGCGCGCCCGTGCCGTCAGCTTACCCATGAACCGTCCGATATATACAGGGGGTGGATCAGTCACAAAATTCCCCATGGTGCTGCTTGATCTTGAGACCGAGGAGGGTATTTGCGGCTGTAGCTATATCTTCTGCTATGCCCCGTTTGTCATGCTGCCATTGGTGCAACTGCTCGAAAATCTGGGCGAGCTTCTTGTTGGCGACAAAGTTACCCCGCTCGCCCTGGAAGAAAAGCTCCACAAGGCGTTCCGTTTGCTCGGGCCGCAGGGTTTTACGGCCATGGCCGCGGCCGGGATCGACGTGGCGGCTTGGGATGTCTGCGCCAAGGCCGCAGAACAACCCCTGGTCCAACTCTTGGGCGGGCAATCCCAGCCCATTCCAGCCTATAACAGTACCGGCCTGAGCATTACGGACGTAGACCGGGTGCGGAGTGAAGCCCGCGAGCTGGTCGAGCCGGGCTTCAGCGCCATAAAAGTGCGGCTGGGCTATGCAAACGCCCGAGCGGATGTCGAGATCGTGCGGGCCATCCGCAATGCTGTACCGGACGATATGACGCTCATGTCAGACTACAATCAATCCCTGACCGTGTCGGAGGCCGTACGACGTGCCCACGCCCTGGACGGCGAGGGGTTGTGTTGGATCGAGGAGCCGACGCGCGCAGACGATTATGCCGGCTATGCCCAGATTCGCCGGTCTACCCATACGCCCATCCAACTGGGAGAGAACTTCTGGGGGCCGCACGACATGGCGAAAGCCATCGCAGCCGGGTCAGGAGATTTTCTCATGCCCGATGTCAATAAAATCGGCGGCGTGTCCGGCTGGCTGCGTGCAGCCGCACTGGCCGAGCCCGAGGGGATTCCCGTCTCTTCCCATCTCTACCCGGAAATCAGCGTCCACCTGCTCGCCGCGACCCCGACGCGGCACTGGCTGGAGTATGTGGACTGGGCCGAGCCCGTGCTCCAGGAGCCAACGCAGATTGAAGACGGCTATGCCTTTCCCTCGTCAGCCCCAGGGACTGGTGTCGCCTGGGATGAAGACGCGGTCGCCCAGTACTTATTGTAACAGCAGCCCGATACAGGAGGTTTCGATGAAATTCATGCGGCACCTCACCCCGGTTGTTCCCGCCACCCCGGAGGAACGAGCACGTCTGGCTCCCATTGCCCACCGCACAGAATAAGACGCAGGAAATGCTTGAAGAGATGGTTGACTTGGCCCGGTTTGCCGCAGAGGTGGCGTTCGACGCACTGAGCTATTCAGAACATCATTTCTATACGGAGGGCCTTGAGGCTGGAGCCACACCGATTCCGCATATGCTCAACCTGATACACCCCACCAAACGCATTCAGGTTGGACCGGTCGGTTTTGTCTTACCCACCTGGGACCCCATTCGCCTGGCCGAGGATATAGCCTGGGTAGACCATATGTCGAAGGGTCGCATCTTTGTTGGTCTCGCGCGTGGATTTTTTCCGCGCTGGGTGAATGTTCTGGGACAAAAGTATAGCGTTGAACCGGGAACCTCAGGTCCCGGCGCCGAACTCCGTAACGGTGAGGTTTTTCAGGAGCTTTTCGAGGTCATGAAACTCGCCTGGAGGGACGAGCCGCTCTCTTTTCACGGGAAATACTATCAATCTCCTTTTCCTGCCGGCGGACACGACTGGCCGGCCCACGAGGCAACCCAACGGTTACGGGCGTTGTTTGCGCATTGAGTTCTTGACCAAGATTTTGCCGTTCTTAAAGGTCAGCACGTCACAGCCCCGTGCCCTTACTTTCGTCCCGTCCGCTACCCTGGTTCCGGTGAATATCCACTCGCACACCCCCCGATCGCCCGCGATGAAGTCTTCACCCACCGGCTCGAAATGGGCATCCGGATAGCCCTCCCATAGACTGGCAAAGCCTTTGCGGACTTCTTCTCTGCCCTCCCACTTGGTCCCCTCGACCTCGGTGCCGACAGAGGCCATGAATACACAGTCACCGGCCATATGCTCCATCAGTGTATCGAGGTCCTTGTCGTTCCAGGCCTGGGTAAAATTCGCCAGAAATTCAGGGGTGACTTCGTTTGTGTCGGCCATACACGCGTCCTCCGTCAGGGGTGATTGCTCTCTCGGGTCATAGCGGCCCGAGAGTCTGGACTGATACTATCACCGCATCCTTCAGAGAGTAATGGGGCAAGGGCATGGGTATTACACGACCGAGCGCACGGGAAATCCAACGCCTGGGCGAGCACGTCTTTATGGATATTGAGGCGGCCGAGGCCCAGGAGTTCGCAGCGTTGATCGACGGCAATCTCCGAATCTACGAAGCCCTGGACGCACTGCCGGACGATCTTCCGCCGGTGCAATACCCCCGGACTCCCGGCTCTCGGCCCGACCCGGCGGATAATCCGTATAACGCCTGGTATTGGCAAACGCATATCACCGGTGCGGCGCAGGGTCCGCTGAGCGGACGGCGAGTGGTCTTTAAGGACAACATCATGGTTGCCGGGGTTCCCATGATGAACGGCTCCTCAACGCTTGAAGGCTATATTCCCGATGTCGATGCCACCGTGGTCACCCGGGTCCTTGATGCCGGCGGGATTGTCGCCGGCAAGGCCCATAGCGAATATTTTTGCACCTCGGGCGGGAGTCATACCAACGCCACCGGGCCCATCCACAACCCGCATAAGCCCGGTCATACAGCCGGCGGCTCCTCCTCGGGCTGTGGCGCGCTGGTGGCCGCCGGCGAGGTGGACCTGGCAGTCGGGACAGACCACGGCGGCTCGTGTCGTATACCGGCGTCATTCTGTGGCATCGTTGGCATGAAGGCCACCTTTGGCCTCGTGCCGTATACCGGCGCAATGCCGATCGATCTGACCATCGATTATGTCGGTCCCATGACGAAAGATGTCGCCACTAATGCTGTCCTGCTCAAAGTGTTGGCCGGCGCAGACGGACTCGACCCGGTGCAGCCCGACTGCACGGCCGAGCGATACACCAACGCGCTCGGAGAATCCGTCGCCGGCCTGAAAATCGCACTCGTACAAGAGGGCTTCGGCCATGCCAATTCCGACCCCCAGGTGGATGAAAAAGTCCGGGCCGCAGCCAAGACATACGAGACGCTGGGCGCAACGGTCTCTGTCGTGTCGATTCCCCTGCATCGGGTGAGTGCCGCGATTTGGACGCCGATTTACGTAGAAGGTCTGGTCGTTTCGATGATGCACGACAACGGCTATGGCAAAAACCGTGCGGGCAGCTATGTGCCCAGCCTGATGCGCTCCCATGCGCACTGGCGCGATAATACCCATAAATTCGGACCTCAAACGAAACTCGTACTGCTCACCGGAGAGTATATGACGCGGGCCTATGGGGGCCTGTACTACGCCAAGGCTCAGAATCTTCGTCCACGCCTGACCGCCGCCTACGACGCTGTGCTCAAGGAGCACGACCTCCTGCTCATGCCAACGCTGCCCATGACCGCTCCCGCGATTCCGGCAGCCGGCGCGCCGGCCTCCGAAATTGTCGCCCGCGCCCTTGAAATGGTGCCCAATACCCCGGCCTTTGACCTCACCGGCCATCCGGCGCTCTCGCTCCCCTGCGGGACGGTCAACGACCTGCCCGTGGGGCTGATGCTGGTGGGTCGGCATTTCGATGAACTGACCGTCTACCGCGCGGCCATGCCTTTGAGCGGGCTGGCGACTGGAAGCAGATGTAAGCTATACCCGTCTCCAACACACAGGAGGGCAGCCTTTATGATTATCGGTCACGAGCTGTACGGCAGCGGCCCGGAAGGCGTTATGGTCATGCACGACTTCTACGGCTGCCGGGACACCTGGGCGTTTGCCCGCAATTTTTTCGATACCAGGAATTTCACGTTCGCATTTGTTGAGGTACGCGGCTACGGCGCGTCGCGCCATATTCCCGGCGACTACACCCCGGTTGAAGCCGCAGCCGACATCCTGGTCCTGGCCGACAATCTGGGCTGGCCGCAGTTTCACATCGTCGGTCATTCCATGAGTGGCATGCTGGCCCAGAGGGTCGTCCTCGACGGCGGCGGGCGGGTCAAATCGGCGATCCTCAATACGCCGGTTGCCGCGACCGGCTTACGCTTTCCGCCCGAAGGTCTGGCTGTCATTACCGCTTCGATTACCGACAACGCCGCCCTGGCCCAGGCCTTCGACGTGCTGACCGGTAACCGGCTGTGCCGGGAATGGCTCGATTTCAAAATCCGGCAGACCCGCTCGACCCGCAGCAAAGAAGCCCAGGCCGGCTATTTGAAGAGCCTGGCCAGCCAGGGCTTTCTCGACCAGATGAAGGGCAATACCACGCCCATGCTCATCATTATTGGCGAGTTCGACATGGAACCGTTTACTGAGGCGATCACCAAAGAGACCTTTCTTGCCTGGTACCCCAACGCCGAAATGGCCGTCTGCCGGAACGCCGGCCACTACCCGCAGCAGGAAGCGCCGGTCTACGTCGCCACGGTCATCAATCGGTTTTTGCAGAAGCAGCCCTGAGCCGCGCCGTTGTCTTTCGGCCCGTCCCGGAAGGGGATAGGGTCGTTCCAATCTGAAAAGGGAGAGGAGCCCAGTATGAAAATCGTTGACGGCGACAGTCACTTGATCGAACCCCTGGATTTATACCTCCAGTATATTGAGCCGGCCTACCGCGAACGGGCCATACACGTGGAGCAGGAGAGCGCCAGCGGCAAGCTCCGCATGGTGGTGGATCATAAATCCATGCGGCTGGGGAGCGAAATCGACGAGATGCTCAGCATCGTCGTCGGCTATGGACAGAAGGAAGACGGGAGCGCACTCAACGAGTTTGACCAGTCCCTCTATGAGGGTGGCGACTGGCAGGACATGGACAAGCGCATGCAGTTTCTGGACGCCGAGGGCATCGATTATCAAGTCCTCTACCCCACCCTGGGCCTCCTGTGGGAAGGCGAAGTCCAGGACCCGCAGCTCGCCGCGGCGCTCTGTCAGGCCTATAATACCTGGGCGTTTGAGGTCAGCGCCGGCCATCGTGACCGCCTCTTTCCCGCGGCCCATATCTCGCTCCGTGAGCCAGCACTGGCCGTGCAGGAGATCCAACGCGTGGCCAGACTCGGCGCGCATTCCATCATGATCGGCTCTGCGCCTATCAACGGGAAAAGCTTCGGCCACCCGGCTTACGATCCGCTCTGGGCAGCCGCTCAGGATTGCAATATCGCCGTCAGCATTCACCCGGCCGGCAACAAGGAATATCTCGGCAGCGCCTGGTATAAGAACCGTAACCCCGGCTTCATGTTTATCTCTATGAATGTGATCCAAGACCCCCGTATGTCGCTGAGCACTATGGTGTATGATGGCGTGTTTGAGCGTTTTCCCACATTGCGCGCGGCAACCGTGGAATCCATGGGCAGTTGGGTCGGGGAGTGGATTGAACGCTTTGACTACCGCTACCAATACATGCGCCACACCTCGCAGATGAAACGCCCGATTCGAGAATATCTGGCCCGCAATATCTGGATCAACGCCGACCCGAGCGAAAAGCTGCTGCCGTATATCGTCCAGTTTGCCGGAGATGAAAAATTCTTTGTGGGCTCGGACTATCCGCACGCCGAGGGCTTTACCAAGCCGGTGGAGACCATGCGCGATCTGCTCTCTGCGTTGCCAACGCAGTCGGTCGATAAAATCCTGGGAGCGAACGCCGCCGCGTTTTACGGGATTTGAGAAGGCGAAGATGAAACCAGGAATGCGGACGGTTGTTGTGTTGTGTGTGACGCTGTGGAGCGGAGTAGCCTGTGCTCAGACCGGAAACGGTAGGGCCGTGGTAGAAAACCCTGCGTCCGATTCGTACCAGAGCGGGGCCTCGGTTGTCTCCGGGTGGGCCTGTGACGCAGAGAAGATTGTGAGCGAGATTGATAGCGTCCCCTTCCGCGCGGCCTACGGCACCGTGCGCGAAGACACCCAGAAGGTGTGTAGCGATACCGACAACGGTTTCAGCTCGCTGTGGAACTGGAGCAACAATGGAGATGGGGAGCATGCAGTCCGGGCCTTGAGAACTTCGTGATTACCGGCGTGACGCCATAGCCCGTCTCACCCTAAGCTCTAGCTCGGCGAGGCTTCGAGTATGCGTCCAATTAAGGGGCTCTGGTGCCAGCAGACCAGCTTCCAGGCTCCATCCCGGTACACCCAGGTCAGGGTAAAACCCATAAAGCGCTGGCGGAAACCGGCATCACGAGGTTTGCCCCGAAACGTCGAGAAGCCGCTGACATGGCCGGTCGCGCCAAACACTTTGAAGTGCATTTCGCGCGGCTTCCATTCAAACGACTCCCACAGCCCTTTCCCGCCGGCGTGGAAGGCAATATGGTCCTTGAAGTCGTCCAGGTCCATGCGCCACGGAAAGTCTTCATCCAGAATTTCCGCCTCGGTGTCAAACGCTTGCCAAAAGGCATCCAGGTCGCCGGTATTGAGCCCGTCCTTCCAGGCGTGAAAGGCCGCTTCCAAACTCTGTATGTCCATGATGTTCTCCTTAATTCAGTCGCTAGCGATATCCATCTTGCTTGCATATAATTCGGCGCGACACAATGCGGAACCAAACCAAGCGTCCAGGGAGGCCAATGATGAAGCAAAGAATCACACACAGCGTCAGGGCCATATTACTGCTCGTGAGTGTCTGCGTCGGCCTGCCAGCGGCCCAAGCCGAGCAGCTTGGAGAACTGAATTTCCCGACCTCGGGTTCAGCAGCAGCCCAGGAGCACTTTCTTCGGGGCGTCAAATATCTGCATAATTTTGGCTTCGAAGACGCCGCCGAGGCATTCCAGGCTGCGGCGAAAGTAGAGCCGGACTTTGCCCTGGCCTACTGGGGAGAGGCGCTGAGTCACAATCATCCTCTCCAGCCTGTGCGTGATCTTGAAACGCCGAGAAACGTGCTGGCCCGTCTCGGTTCTTCACCGGCCGAGCGGGCAGCCAAAGCCCCGACTTCGCGGGAAGCCGGCTTACTGGCCGCGGTAGAGATTCTGTATGGAGAGGGAAAGGATGCCGAGCGCGCCTTTGCTTACGCGGAGGCGATGGGGCGGCTGGCGGCCCACTATCCCGAGGATGAGGAAATTCAGGCGTTTTACGCCGTAGCTCTACTGGGGATGGTCCGCCATCTTGGAGACACCTGGGGAGCAGAGTCAACGTTTCGGGTACGGATGAAAGCGGGTGCGATAGCCCAGGAGGTGTTTCGCAAACACCCGAACCATCCGGGCGCGGCCCACTATATTATTCACGCCTTCGACGATCCTATTCACGCGCCCCTGGCCCTGACGGCAGCCCAACGCTACGCGCAAATCGCCCCGGATGTCTCCCATGCTTTACATATGCCCTCGCATATTTTTATTCAGCGCGGCATGTGGGCCGAGGTTGTTGCTTCCAATGAAACATCCTACCACGCCGCTTTCGCCAAGTGGCATCAACGAGACAGCTTTTCTGAGACCCAGCGCTATTTTAATGATGTGTATATCTGGCACGCTCTGGATTGGGGCCAGTACGGCGCGCTGCAACAGGCAGATTGGACCAAGGCAAAGCAGGCGATTGAGCGTCTGCGGCCAGTGGCAGAGAAAAGTACCGTCCGGCGGGTCAAGGAAGGGGTCGGAGAAATGACGGCCCGCGCGATTGTCGAAAGCGAGCAGTGGGAGCAACTGCCGTTTTCTTCCGACCTGACTGCGCACGAGTTGATGGCAACAGGCATGAGTGCCGTCCGCCTGGGGGATGTGACACGCGCTCAACAGGCGGAAGTCAAGTTAAGAGCAAGGGAGCAGGAAGAGCCACAATCTCGTTCCAAACACGCTCAACAGGCGTTGACTATTATGCGTCTTGAGGTTGCAGCTCTGGTCCGTCTGGCCCAGGGGCAGAGCGACGAGGCGGTCGCCCTCATGGACGAAGCCGTGACTATTGCAAACAGTATCGGCTTACCCAATGGAGCAGCCGCACCAATTAAACCCGCGCACGAGTTGTATGGAGAAATCCTGCTTGAGCTTGGCCAGCCGCAACAGGCGCTGACTCAGTTCGAGACCTCTTTGCAGCGGACTCCGAACCGTCGCCTTTCTCTCCGTGGCTTGGCGCGAGCAGCCGAAAAAAGCGCCGACATCAGCACGGCGCGTTAAAATTATCAAAAGCTTCCGGTAATATTCCACGAACGAGGAGCACCCATGTCCGAAGAATCGCATAGACAAGCAGTAGATACCGGTACGGAACAACTCCTGTGCCATATCGAAGATCGGGTTGGAGTGGTGACCTTGAATCGCCCCGAAGTCCGCAACGCGCTGTCGGATACGCTGACCCCGGCGCTGCGCACCATCATTCCGGAGTTGGCAGTCCGCCCCGATGTGGGCTGCATTATGCTGACCGGAGCCGGGACAGCCTTTTGCGCCGGCGGCGATGTCAAAACCTTTGGCTCGTGGTCCAAAGAAGAACAGACACCGGAGGACAAGATCCAGCTCCTGCGACGGCGGCAAAGAGCGCTGACCGGCATGATCTACGAACTCGAAAAACCTGTCATCGCCGCCCTGCCCGGCCCGGCTGCCGGGGCCGGCCTTTCGATCGCCCTGGCGTGCGATATCCGTATTGCCGCGGCGCGGGCGTTTGTCACCACCGGCTTTGGGAAAATCGGTCTGTCCGGAGATTACGGGGGAAGCTGGTTTTTGACCCAACTGGTTGGCACGGCCAAGGCGCGAGAACTCTATTATACCTCTGAGCGCATCGATGCCACAGAATGTGAGCGGCTGGGCATCTTCAACCGCGTCTTTCCAGACGAGGCATTTGAGACGGAAGCCCTCGCCTTTGCCAAACGGATTGCCGCCGGCCCGCCGCTGGCTCTGCGCTATATGAAGGAAAACCTGAACCGGGCCACGACCCAGGACCTGCACACCTGTTTGGACATGGAAGCCGACCGGCTGATTCGGGCGTCGGGGACACAGGATTTTCGAGAAGCGGTTCGCGCCTTTCAGGAGAAAAGGCCGCCTGTCTTCACCGGCCGCTGAGTTTTGCTGTCCCATGACGACAAATATTCTCTTGCTCGATGTCGATGGTGTGCTGAAATCTCTCCAGGGTGCTGCTGGCACCATTCGTGGGACGGATTGGAAAGAGGGAGTCCAGGAATTCGTTGCGTGGTGTCAGGAACAGTTCCACGTCGTCCTTATCCTCTCGTCGTGGCAGGCTCACATCCACCTGGAATTCGCAGCGCTCGATATCCACCTGCCGTCACTGTCCTGGAAGGCCACAAAGACCGAGGGGCTGGCCGGCCTGGTCGGGCCAGGAAAAAAGATCGTGTGGGTCGAGGATGGCTGGGACGCCGAGGATCGAGCGAGGGCGGAAAGTCTGGGTATTACACTGGTGGAAACACATTTTCACGAACCGCTTACGCTGACACGCCAAAAGATCGCCGCGGCATAAACGCCGGGCGCTCACTGGTCAGCGGCACTTCAGACTGATACACGAGAACGCCAGCCCTCAAACAAAAAGGAGAACACTATGGCAGCAATCGGTCTCGACGACATCACCATCAAGTATGCCAGTATTGAAGACGCAAAAACGATGTCCGGTCTGCGGCTCGTCCTGGGCGACTATGCCGTTCCCGGTCCGTGGCGGGAAGCCTGCAAAGGGCTCTTTTATGTCAAAAAATCTCCTACACCCCGGTTGTTGCGGCCAGTCTGGACGGCAACGACACCGCCCTCCGCGAATGGACAGCCCAGTCCAGCGTGCCGTCTGCGGCGAGCAGGGCTATGCCTGGTCAAAACGGCTGATGATGGTCCACAGCATGCTGACCAACCCGGACGTAGACGAGGGCACCAAAGCCTTTTGGGCCGGCTTTGGCAAGAAGTACGGTTATAGCCCGGAAGCAGCCGAAGCCGCGCCGGAACGCATGGCGACCGTTGTTGGCTCGCTCGCCTCTCAGCTTGAGCAGCAGCAAACCCGGGGCAGCCGGTTCTTTATCGGCAACCAGCTCTCCGCGCTCGATATTTATTGGGCGACATTTGCCGCCCTGGTTCAGCCGCTGCCGGAGGAACAATGCCCGATGGCAAGCGCCTTTCGTGCCTTCTATGTGACCACGGAGCCGATCGTTGTCGCGGCGCTCACGCCGGCCCTGCTGGAGCACCGTGACTTTATTTATCAGGAGTATTTGGAGCTCCCGATCGTGTTCTGAGACAACGGCTGGCTACCGAGGAATAGGTGGAGGAAAGTCGTTTGGAGCAGCGTATGGCAGACGGACAGATCAATGCAGAGCAGATTGAGTATTGGAATGAACGGGGCGGGCCGCAATGGGTCCAACTCCAGGAACGGCTCGATGCCCAGATCGGGCCGTTGGGACTGGTCGCATTGGAGCAGGCGGCCGCGCAGCCAGGTGAGGCCGTGCTCGATGTTGGCTGCGGCTGCGGACACACCGCGCTCGCTCTGGCGAATCAGGTCGGTCCGCACGGCTCGGTCACCGGGATTGATATCTCCCGTCCCATGCTGGGCCGCGCCCGTGAGCGTCAACAGGAACAACAGCTTCACAACCTGACCTTCCTGCCTGCCGATGCTCAGACGCATCAGTTTGAGCCGGCCAGCGTTGATCTGATCTTTTCTCGTTTCGGCGTCATGTTCTTCGAGGATGCAGCCCAGGCTTTCGGCAATCTGCGGACGGCGCTGCGCCCTGGGGGGCGATTGTGTTTCCTGTGCTGGCAGGAGTTACAGAAGAACGATTGGGTGCGGGTGCCGCTGCAAGCCGCGGCTCAACATATACCGCTTCCGCCTCGCCCTGAGCCCGGCACCCCCGGCCCCTTTTCTTTGGCTGACCCTGAGCGCGTGGGCGGCATTCTTGACTCAGCCGGGTTTCGCAAGGTGCGCTGCCAGTCCCATGAAACAGATATGAGCGTCGGCGGAGCAACAGGCGTAGACGGAGCGGTCGCCTTCCTCCTTGCCATCGGACCGGTTGCGTCCCTGTTGCGTGAGTCCGATGCTGACACGCGCGGCCGCGTTGCAGAGTCTATCCGTGCAGCCCTGCTCCCGTATGCGGACGGAAACAGCGTCTATCTTTCGAGCGCGACCTGGGTCGTGCAGGCAGAGGTTCAGCCATAAAATGACGTGGAGAAGCCCGACTACTCCTGCCAGGTAAAGAGACGCAGGCAGTCCGTCGCCAAATCGAACAAATGGCTACAGCCGGTCGAGCCACCGATCCGGTCGGCTACCGGAGGTGTGAAATCTTTCCCGAGCGTGAGGCCGTTGAGCCCTGCCGTTCGGGAGTGGGGCTCTTCGCACAGCCCGCGGAAGGGCAGTCGTCCGGGCCGACTGGTGGCATTGGTAATCGTCCCTTCAGCGTCGATATCAAAGGCGATCCGCATCTGCTGAAAGGGGTCATCCATTTCATGCTGGCAGTGAAAACCCGCGTGAGCACGTGGGATAATCCGTACACGCTTCGTGCGCCAAAAAAAGCGTTTCTCCCCAAGTTCCGGAGCAGCCATATCAGGATCGAAGGGTTCAATCGTCCGTGCATCAAAGAGCCGGGCCGACTGGTCACGATACGTAAAGCACGAGTTCTTCAGCGTACTGAAATCGGCGCGGTCCCGTTCCCAGAGCATCCGCGCCAGCCGGCTCGGTCCGGGCGGCATGTCCGTCACGGACGACGCAAAGCGTTCATGATCGTCTTTGGGAACCGGGAAGGCCTGAAGGCTGACGCGCGCCATTTCCGTCGCCAAGGTCAGGTGCTCTGTGTGACCCGGCAAATCGCCCAGATTCTCTCCGATGGTCCGGGTAAAGCCCTGCCCGACCCGTGCGCCCAGAATGGCGGGCAGGCGCGTGGTCAACGCCGGCGAGAGCACATCGGCCGCCCCGGACAGATGAGTCGCAGAGGCGTGGACGATCTCATACGTCGGCAGCCGCACGATCCACTCGGAGGCCAGTGTACGGCGCTGGTCGGCCAGCCTTCCCCGGACACGAATTTCCGAGTCGACGAGATTATCAATCTCAGCCTCAAAGGTCCGCGCATACCCAGCTTCCGCAAACGGGAGGGCGCATTCGTAGGGAGGGCGAGTCATAAGGGGAACGGGCGGGTCCGCACGCAGGAGGCAAACGCGAGGCGTCGCTCGGCAGGAGAGACGCTTAGGCCGGCCGCGTGCTCATGGGCTCGGTGGAAAGCGTCAGGGCATCCCCCGCACGCATTTTGGTGAGGACGTGCTCCACCACCGTTCCATAGTGAATACCGACAATCGACAATTCAAGTGCCTTCACGAGATGTGAGCCCGGAAAATGAAACAGTGCACGTTTCGTATTCAAATACTCGCGGGCGGCTTCATAGACCGATTGGGCTTCTGCGCGTGGCAGGGTCCCTTGGGCCACCGCTTCCCGGACGCGTTGGACAAAATCCTGGATTTCCGTCAGACCCATGTCGGGCCGACAGCGTACCAGAGCGTCCTGGGCATAGGACAGCATCTCGGCAAACCGCCGCGCATCTTGGCCGTCCAGCTCTATATAACTCTTGGCCGCGGCCCCCACCGTGTCCCAATAAGAGCCCAGATTCCGGGCTTCCGTGCGGATATCCCGCAGGAATTGTCTGTCGAGCTGAACCGCCCGCCTGAGCAGGTGGAGGTAGCTGCGCTGTTCCTGGGTCCATACTCCTCTCAGGCTCTGTCTAGCAAACGAGCGCAGGGCGGCAGAGACCTGGCTCGCATCAAGATGGCTGTTCGTAAAAATATGGATATCCAGGCGACCAATCAGGCGCTCCGCTCGGCCGTACATGGCCTGCGGGCTGAACAGGGACTCCAGGATGTGGAGGAAGCCACTCTGCAGATTGTCAAGGCCCATCAGAGGTTTGAACTGGACCGTGTCGTCAACATTGTTGCACGCCAAATCCGCTTCGAGCAGACGGCCCTGCTCTTTGAGCTCGACATACAACGGCGTATGCGGCAACGGGGTCAGGGTACCTGTCATGGCCGAGAAGACCCCATTCTTTTCGACGAAGTCCACAATATCGTCCGCCGTCTGTCGGGTGTCGGTATCGGCCCCAAAGATAAAGCCGGCCTGGGCCTCAATCCCGTATTTCTGGAGCAGGCCGATCGTATCCTTTGGGGCGGTTTTGATATTCTGAATCTTATTCATCTGCCGCAGGGCCGCGGGGTCGGGATTCTCGATGCCCAGGAAGACGGTGGCAAATCCGGCCTGCTGCATCAGGGGCACCAGATAGGCCAGCGATTCCTTGCCCAGGTCAATACTCGCCTGGGTAAAGAATTCAAAGGGATAATCGTGCTGACGCTGGAATTCCGTCATCGCGTCCAGAATCTCTTCCATAGCCTTGGGTTCAGACACGAAATTATCGTCAACCGTAAACACCCCACCACGAAAGCCGGTGTCATAGATGGCTTGTAATTCCCGGGTGACATCGGGGCTCCCTTTTGCTCGGGGGAAGCCGCCGTTGAACTGAATGATGTCACAGAAATTACACCGAAAGCGGCAACCCGCCGTCGTTTGCAACATCAAGGCGCGGTAGTGACCGACATCAATCAAATCCCAGCGTGGGCTGGGCAAGCCGTCAAAAGGTTCGAAAATGGAACGGTCCTGGAGATACTTGCGGGACGCCTCGGGTGCGTTGAGGACTCGTTCGGGGATGAAGAGAAAGGGGGACTCCTCACTATGTTTGGGGTGCTCCTCCAGGCGACGATTGAGCTCGGCAATCCACGGACTGGACTCGCCCCAAACCAGGTAGTCGAGCCCCTGATGCAGCACCGCATCCAACTCGTTCCGCGGGTCCATAATGGAGCTGCGATAGGTCGAGGCCAGGGGGCCACCAAGAACCCAAGGCGTATCCGTACCTTGGGCCGGTCCGTTGAGGAGGTCAACCAGGGAGTCGCGTTGGACATTCATCGCCCCGGTAAAGATGGCGTCGTTGTCCTGAATTTTTTTTCGGAGCTGCTGAGACGAGAGGCGCTCAACATTCAGATCAACCAGCTCAAATTCCCATTCGTCCTGCGGCATCAGGGCCGCAAAGGTCAGCAGCCCGAGTGGCGGGAACGGCGCTTTACGCCGGATGTACTTCATTACATACTTAAAACTCCAGAAGGAGTCGGCCGGAAATTCCGGTGCGATCAGGAGCCCTTTTTTCACACGCATAGCATTACCCCTTCACGACTACCCGTTATGAGGAAGGAAATCCTTATTTTGGTTCGTCTGCACGACTGGGCTACTCTACCTTGTTATCTTGTACAGTTCAATGCTGGAGATGCAGCATTTGAACCGACACACAGACAAGGGTCCGCCGGAGCGCTACCAATGGCTCTCGTACCATCCTGGTCTTCTTACCGCGCCGGCTTCGTTGCTGGAGATTGAACGAACTGGTATAAGGCGGCGTTATCGACCGGCTGTCAGGCTGGTTTTACGACCAGGCACACCGCTCGCCAACAGGGGGAAGTATGCAAAAGTTGCTCTTGGCTCTTACCGCTAGCGTATTCGGCTTTATAGGGGCGTCGTTCGCCTGGGCGGAGATGTCCGCCCAGGCCATACAGGCGATGTTTCATCCCTACGCCAACGGCAAGCCGGCGGTGGAGGGCTTGGCTCCCGGAACGAAGGTCGAACCGGATTCGTGGCAGGCCGCCCAGGACTATCTGCCGGTCGAAATCCTTGACAGAATCAAAGCCGGCGAACTGGCGTTTGAGGTCCGGGAAACGACCGACCTGCCGGTGAGCGACGCCTATATCACGGCAACCCGGAACCACGCCGAACACGTACAACTTGGCGCGGACGGCGAACTCGGCGGCTATGTGGCCGGCATGCCCTTCCCCATTCTCGACCCAGCCGATGAACAAGCCGGGCTCAAAGCGGCGTGGAATTATCGCCACCGCGACTTTGGGACTATCATGCAAATCTGGAATACCTTTCGCCTCATCGAAGAATCCGGCGCCGTCAATCGGGAGATCGAGAACTATTATGTCGTGGCCTACGGCATGCATCGACCACAGACGCGGGATGCGAATGGCCCCGATCCCAATATCTGGCAGGAAGAGGGTCTGCTGTACAAGGAATATTATCACATTACCGCGCCGTTTGATCTGAAAAATACGATCAGTCTGAAGCATCGTCATATCCGCGACCAGGCCAAGGATGACGACTGGGTCTATTCCCCGGCCGGGCGCAAGATTCGCAAGATCATCGTCAAACACGAAGATGTCGCGCTCGACTCGGGCCTGCTGAACGACGACTACTTTGGCTTCTCCGGTTATATCCGCAGCTATACGTGGAAGCTGGTGGGCATACAGACGCTCCTCGCCCCGGTCGGTGTCCAGGCGGTAAAAACGACCTTTGGCGGGCGCGGCGGCTGGTATCCGGTCGATCCCTGGGAGTTGCGCGAGATGGTAGTCCTCGAAGGGGCGCCAACGGCCGACGATCATCCCTATAGCAAACGCGTGCTGTATATCGACCGTCAGATGTTTGTGCCCGTTTATGCTCTCATGTATGACCGCACTGGGGCACACGCCAAGACCCTGTTCGAGCTGTACGGAAACCCGAAATTCAACCCCGGCAACGAACATGTGCGCGTGCCGGTGTGGACCGGCGAGAGCATGATTGACTATCAGAATGCGTTTGGGTCGGTCACCGAAATAACCAAGATGGTCTGCAATGAGCCGATGCCGGCCGACTTTTTCAATCTCAACAAAATTGTCGCCAGAGGGCGCTAGCGGCTCCAGTGAAGAGGGCGGCGGGTCCGCTCTCGGCCTCCGCCCTTCCCACGACATCCCCTTTCGTTATGAACACACTCTCTCATACGGCTCTCTTACGGCCTGGCTGCACTTTCATTGCGCTGTGCGTACTGACCCTTGCCCTGCCCCTCTCCTTCGCCCGCGCAGACTTCACCTATGGTGATCTTTCCCTGTCCGGCAATCTGCAAACCCAGCAGATCTTTCGTCACCCGGAACCGGACACCTGGTCGATCATTCAGCAGCGCAACGTCCTCCGCGCGCGGGTGGAATATGACTGGATCAAAAACGGCCAAGCGTTCAGCCGCTTCTCCCTGCCGGGCATAGACTCTGCCCACTTCGTCGGCCTGTACCGGGGCGTGTATGACAGCGTGTACGATTTTCAGCCCGGCCCCCGCCAGGACGTGTTTCCCTATCGCGGCCAGGCCGGGCGGGATGGAAAATTATCCGACCTCTCTCAGAAAGCGGCCCATGCCCTGCGCTTTGAGAGTACGTTTCGCGAGGTCTTCACCGACATCGAGTTCGCCCGGATACCGCTCTCCGTGCGACTCGGGCGTCAAATGGTGGTGTGGGGCGAGTCTGACAATCTGCGGATGCTCGACCGTACCAACGCGCTGGATACCACCTGGCACGGCGGCGGAGTCGGCCAGGAAACCTGGGACGACCTGCGGATTCCGTATTGGATGATACGCGCCACCTATAGTTTCGGGCGGATTGGGAAGTTGAGCGATGTGTATGCCGAGTCCTATTGGGTGCCGGGGCTGTGGGTGCCGCTCAAACTGGGCTTCTCTCCGGGGCGGCCCTGGAGTTCGCCGAGTGCGAATCCGTTTGGGGGGAGTCCGACCGGAGGAAATTTCAGGCTGCTCAACCGCACGGTCCTGGGCCGACGGGGCAATTACAGCAAAAGCATTGATGAGAACAGCCAGGTCGGCTTCCGCCTGGGCACGACCACACCCCAGGGCGTAACCGTGACGCTGAACTATCTGTATCAACGCACGGCCCACGATGATGGCGTCAATACCTCCAGCCTGCGCGGCCTCAACCAGTGTCAGATCGGCACGGTTGGCTGCGAGACAATAGCGGATGTGGCACGCAGCAATACCGCCCTGCTGGAGCGCGGTATTCTACCGGCGGAAGCCTACTACCCCTACACTCATGCGGTCGGCATCTCCGCCAGTTATGCGGACGATGATTATACCGAAGGCGTGTGGCGCATGGAAACGATTTATGAGTTCGGCAAGCCCTTCGCGGACAAACACAAGCCGATTATGATGCTGGATGAGGACGAGCGACCCATACAGAGTGGTTTCCTGGGGATCAAGAAGAGCGATGTCTGGCAGGCGTTTATCGGCTTTGACCGACCGACCTGGATTCGCGCCCTCAACCGTCGCTCCACGTTTTTCCTGACCTCGCAGGTCTTCTGGCAATATATTCCGACCAGCACCTCCCGTTTTCAGGGGCAGATTTCAGCCACGGATAAAGTCCGCAATTGGGAAGCCGTCGGCACGATTGCCGCCAGCACCACCTATATGCGGGGCAAGCTCCTGCCGGTGGCCTTCTTTGTCATTGACCCGATCAACCACTACAGTTCCCAGCTCGGCTGGGTGGTGGATTACTATATCACTCCCCGGCTGATCGTCCGGCTCGCCCAGAATTATTTCTTCGTGCCCGGCTTTGGCGGCCAGGTGGACGAAAGCTGGGGTTTGGGCGGCCTGTATCGCAAGCGGGACGAGACCGTTGTGCGCCTGACCTATCAGTTTTAGCTGTGATGTAATACGGAAAATTTGAACACAGCCGAAAGGTCGGGCGAGATAGTGACCCTCAGTCTTGCCTATGATCCGAGCCTTACTCCACTCAGGCTCGGCATTCCCACCATTATCCTGGCTAGAGCCTGCATCTAGGTTATCATGGCCGATCTACAAACATTGAAGGGTCGATCTCCTTGCCGAGGTCCTCATAACTCTTCCGGGCTTGTGTGAGCGCTTCAAAATAGCGCCGAACTGGTCCAGCCCATTTTTCCCGATCTTCTGGGGTTCTTGGAATGGGTAAGAAGAGGTCCTTATACCGATTGCCGAGGTCCTCCCTGTTCATCTGCATCAACACCAAGTAGCTGAACTGATCGTGAACAACCTTCAATGAGGCAAGCGCAAGGAAAAGCCAACGGTCAATCAGCTTTCCTTTGTCCTTCAATCGCCAGATAAAAATTTCTCGTGTCAGGATCATATTGGTCTGCCAAGGCATGACAACGCCAAAAAGGCCAATGTTCTTGCTTGCTCTTGTGGGTGTCAGCAAATCGTAGGGCTTGAGAGGGCGTTTCGCGGTGTATTTTTCGGCAATCTGCTGGGGCATAAAATACTTGGAATTTTCATTGATACGCCAGTTCTTAATATCGACCACTTTGACATAAGGAACTTCTCCCTTTCCCTTGTAATGGGAACTGGGGCTTCCATGTCCCTCTAAAACTTCAACGTCTGCGCAATCAATGAGGGCTTCCAGCGGGACAAGATCGCAATCATTCGTCTTGGCGAAATCCTCCAAAGCCTCAAGATAGGGTTTGCGCCACCAGAATGACGCAACGAGGACCCCGCGTTCTATGGCCCCCTTCTGAGAGAAAGTGAATCTCAGTTTTGAAACAGGCGCGGTCGGGTTACGAATTAGTTCTGAGGCTTCCTGCATTTCATCGTCAATATCCTCGGTCGCCTGCCCATTAACAATTTTATAGCGTGGCCTCCCATGTTTATCCTCTCCGTACGTCTCGCAAAGAGAGCCGATAATAGTATGATTTGGGGGGGGCGGGCTCTTCTCAAGGACAATGATGCTCGTCTTTGCCCGACAGTGCGGTTCAAACGCTTCGATAGGAACATTGATAGAATGTGTAATCTTGTACTGAGCAAGCCACCGGACAAGCCACGCATAAGAGTCAGAGAAGAGATAAGTGTCAGGGAGGACAATAGCCAATCTCCCTCCCTCAGCAAGGAGACGAATACTTCGCTCAAGGAAAAGCAACCCGAGGTCTCGAGACTCGTAATTCCCAGTGATGTGAGAAAGCTCGTAGCCTTCCAGCCTGCCAATACTTCCCGGAACCCTCAATTTTGTTCCAAAGGGGGGGTTCGTGACAACGATTGTGAAGGTTTCATCTTGAATAGTCGCACTCAGAGAAGACTCCCATGCGGATGCGCGAATTGAGTCGGCCTTAAAGACATGCGTGCTACCGTCACCGAGCATTGAAAGATACGCCTTCGATAAACGCACCGAAACAGCGTCTTTGTCTATGGCGAAAAGCTGTGTCATGGACCAATCCCGCTGGGCAAGCGTTATCGTGCTGTCGTCAGTTCCATAGTGGGCCTTCAAACGTTCGACAACATTATTGAGAGCGGCTGCGAGAAAAGAGCCGCTACCACAGGCTGGGTCTATGATTCGATCCTCAGGTCCGGGGTCCACTGCTGCGACGGCAACCCGAACGACAGAGGTAGGTGTAAAATACTGCCCCTCTTCCCCCTTGTATGCTTTTCCCCTGATGACTTGGAACGCTTGGGAAACTGCGTCACTCTCATTGCTAAGAAGTCGAAAGTTTTGAAGATTTTCAATGACATAATAGATACTGTCATCATCAATTTGAAATCGCATTTCTCTTTCTTCTGCACCAAATAACGCGGCATTCTTCTTCACCTCATTTTCCAGCAGGTTCCTTATCCTCTCCACGGTCCTGGACACGTTCTCGTTAATCTGGAACGCCAACGGCTTTGTTGGGGTAAAGCGATGGTTCTGCTCATCCCGAATCTTGAGAAGCATGAGGAGGGAAATATCGGGTAAAATCTCCTCATCTCGATTGACGTTCCTATCGAGAGTAGCCAAACGATCACGAATACGACGAAAGAGAGGGACCAAGGAAGGGGCCCGCTTCAGGTCAGGAAAAGTCAGAACACTCCGCCCAATAGAAGATAATGGATCAGTGGGCGTAGGGATTGGTGTACCGTCCGGCGCGAGATCGTAGCCACTAGCAGTTTTGTAAACGATCTTATGTTCAATACCGTTGAACCAAAGACCAACACGAGCGTGAGGTTCACGGTCAAGATAGATTTTCAGTTGCTCGATCCCTGTATTAACGTCAGGTCGTTTGCATTCACAGATAATACGAATGTGTTCAGGGTCAAGTGCGTATTTCGGATCATCGAAGAGAGCAATATCAACGGGCCAAACTCGCTTACCAGGAGGCGCGGCTGACACCCGCCACTGACGAGGCCGAGAAATAATCTGCTCAGGTTTCCACCCGGCTTCATTGATAAGTATTTCGAGCAGGGGTTGTGTCGCGTTGATTTCTTCTGCCCCAGCCGAAATGATCTGGCCGGACGCTTTATCAACCGTGTAACTCTGAATCTTCGTCGTTCCTTTGGACTTTTTAGGCAATTTGAACCTCACGCGGACAGGAAGCTGTTCCCACTCAAAGTACTAGGCACCCCCTCCAGCTTTTCTTATCCTGAGACCTCAGAAGCATGAAGCAAGAAATCATAGAAGGCAACTCCATTTGACAATTACGCTGAATTGTATAATCATGCTCAAAGAGATTTTACAGAGGCCAGATAACCCACAGGAGGAACGTATGAGCCAGGAATTTGGGCGCAAGTTTCGTCGCTGGCGTAAAGATGTGGGGCTGACGATGGGAGATGTTGCACGCGAGCTAAACCTCAGCATTGCGTATATTTCGGACATTGAGCGTGGGAACCGCCCGCCGCCCCGCGTTGAGATTTTGAAGAAAGCAGCGGAAACCCTCAGTCAAGACCCGCTTGATGTTGTCATAGCCGCCGCTCAGAGCAGAGGAGCATATGAGCTTTCTACTGCACCGACAGCCAAACACCAAGAAGTTGGTGCTTCGTTGCTGAGAAGCTGGGAAGACCTCTCAGCGGCGAAGCTGGAAGAGATTGAAGAAATCCTAAAGGGGGTAGAAAGGAGCACCAAGAAATGAGTAGACAGCGTGGGTTTCCACCCTCTCCCCGCAGTTACGCGAACATCGAGGTCATAGCAGATCAGGCTAGGGCGGCTCTTGTGCCGAGTAAGCAACTAACCAAAGCACTCTCCGGCGTGATGTTGTTTGAGCAACTCGACGCCTACACTGGAAATGGAGTGCCACTTGATTATCAGGTCAAACCTCTACCTCGGGAGGTAGAGGTTTGACCTGATACGAGCCAGATGAAGGTAAGATTGTTATTACACTTGCTACGAAGACTTATCAGGCTCTAGAGCGCGAGGACCAGCGCGCACGGCTGACCCTCTCCCATGAAAGAGGACACGTAGTTTTACACCATGATCTTCTCATCAAGCTTGCTGAAGTCCCGCACAGAGAAGCGGCATTGATGCGTGGGAATTGGCCGGAGTTTCCTTTGTATCGGGATAGCGAATGGCAGGCTAATGCTTTTGCCTCGGCCTTGCTCGCTCCTGCCAGGGGCCTTGCCATTCTTGAAGCTCAGGGAAGGCTATCACCAACAAGCGTTGCTAAAACGTTCACGATGTCTGGGAAGGCGGCAACGGTCCGATTGAAGATTTACGGTCAGAGGAAGAGGGAACTTCTAGCAGCACGGCCTGCTGTCTGACACACAGTAGGCCGTGCTTGGTTTTGGCCCCGTTGCCCATTGGTAAAGGCATCCGTTTTTGCACAGCGGTTATTGTGGGTTCGATTCCCACCGGGGCCTTTTCCTTACCGTGACATTATCACCGTATCGGAGCACCGTGCAAGATAGCCTCCCTTGTCCCATCCACGCTTGCACCGCATAGGCTCGTACAGTATCCAGACCGTCCTTGAATGTGTGGTTTCGACCTATGACGCCTCAACCGGCGTATCCGACAGCCGGCCCCACACATTCCACGAGGCATCGAAACTGCGCACGGCCGGATAGCCGAGCAGTTGCGTCAACACAAACCAGGTATGGGCCGAGCGGATGCCAACCGCGCAGTACGTAATCGTTTCCTTGTCCGCGGTGACGCCGCGGCTCGCGTACAGGGCGGCCAACTCGTCCGCGGACTTGAACGTCTCGTCTGCGTTGAGAGCAGCTTCATAATAGAGGTGGGTTGCGCCCGGAATATGGCCGGCCCGCTCGCTGCCCTGGGGCGGCTCCAGCAGGAATAATTCACCCCGATATTCTTCGGGGGTGCGGACATCCAGCAAGACTTGGTTCTCTTGCCCAACGGCAGCCCGGACGCGCTCCTGGAGCGCCCGCAGGTTCGGGTCAGGCTCGCGTGCAGTATAGCGCGTGGCCGTAACGGTCGGCAGCTCGCGCGTCAGCGCGTGGCCGTCGGCCACCCATTTCTTGCCGCCGCCGTTGAGGACACGCACATCCGCGTGACCGACGGATTTGAGAAACCAGAATACCCACGGCGCAATCGCGCTATGGTCGCTATAGGCGATCACCGTGGTGTCGTTGTCAATGCCCGACTGTCCACAGCACTGTTCTACTGAGTCTGTGTCAAAATTGATGCTCCAGTCCGGCTTGAGCAGAGTCCCAAAACCGTTCCAGAAAACCGCCCCCGGAATATGGCCGGACTCGTAGGGCGCAGGATCGATATGCGCCTCAACAATCCGCACCTTCGGGTCGTTCAGATGTTCGGCTACCCACTGCGTGTCAACCAGCACCTCAGGATGTGCGTAATTTTTCATCGGTTCGCTCCCTCCTGTTCAGGCTCAAGGACATACTCGGTATCCTACGCAACCGACGCCGTTCGGGTCAACACAGCGCCGAATCAGGCGATTGAACCGCTCAATTGAGCCCACCCCCATTCAAACTAGCCCACCCCACCTGAAACCCGCCCAACCCACACGAAACGCGATATTCTGCACCAAATTAGGACAGGACCCGAATCAGAACATGCAGCAGGAGCATTTTTGAAAAAGACTGCTTGTCCCATTCCCACTGAAACGCTAAAGAGGACTCACGGGCAGAGCACGGCGAAGAGAACGACATCATGGCTGACAAACGAGACGTGCAGGTTCCGGCAACCCAGGGCGCGGCCTGCGTGGTCCGGCAAGGGGAAACGATTCGCATTGTTGATGTGGCCGGCCAGCATATCTGCGATTTCGTCTGCTTTCACCTGCATCACTTGGCGGAAAAACTGTCTACCGGCGAAACCGTAAATTTCAACACCTTGGCCGGGAGCGGTTCCCTGCATTTCACGATGGGCAGCAGGTTCTACTCAAATCTTCAGCGGCCCATGTTCGAGATTGTCGAGGACCAGGCCCACGGCGTGCACGACGCCCTGTTTGCGCCGTGCAGCAGCGCGCTGTATGCGGCGGCTGGGGCACTCAACCATCGTAACTGTCGGGACAATCTCACCGAGGCGGTGGAGCCGTACGGGCTGGGCTATCTCGACGTGCCCGACCCTATCAACCTGTTCCAATATACGCGAGTCCGCTCCGACGGCACCATCGACGCCCGCCCCGCGGCAACCCAGGCGGGCGAATACACTGCCCTGAAAGCACTGATGGACTGCCTGGTCGCGGTCTCGGCGTGTCCGTATGATATAGAAATTGACGGTCAGCAGCCCAACGGGGCGCAGTGTACCCCACTCAGGATTGCATTCGTTTCTTTATGAGCAAGGCAAAGAGGACATGAAATTAACAGAAAGAGGGAGAGACTATGGACGATCAATTTGTGGCCTATCTGCACGAATGTTTTCAGGGTGAAATATTGGGGGAAGCCCTCGGAGCTGCCCTCGCCGAAGCGGCGCAGGACCCCGCTCACAGCCAAAAGTGGCGCTTTGTAGAACAGCTTGAACGCGAGACCAAAGGCCGGATTCGGGCTGCGCTCGAAGCCCTGGGCGAATCGGTCGAGGAAGACCCTGAAAAGCGGACCGAGGGAAAATCCTGGGCCGAGGGCTTAGCCAAACTGTCCTGGGCCGAGGCTATGGATAAGCTGAAACCCGCGCTTGAGAAATACATCCGTTACTTTGAAAAGCATGAGAAGACGGCCCCGTCCGATGGGCTGACCATCGCCCGGCATATTACTCGACACGAGCGCGCCTTGTTGGAGTTCACCCTGCGTGAGATAGAAGGCAAGACGGACAGCTCGGTTGAGCCGATTGAGCGCCTCTTGGACAATCCGCCTTTGGCTGCGTAGGACCCCTGATACGCCCCTCACCCCACCCCCTCTCCCAGAGGGAGAGGGGCGCTGGTCTTACCCTCGCCCTCCGTTCGTGCTGAGCCCTTCGTCCCTCAGGACAGGCCCTCCCGGAGCGGCGCGTGCGGTACCCGCTCCATCCAGGGCTTATACGTATGCGCGTTCTCGGGCGTGATGAGCCGCCCCAGGCCGGCAATAAAAGACGCGCCGCGTAAGTCTTCGCCATCGACCAGTACCCGCGCGACCAGATCACCGACCGTTGCCCCGATGTTGGTAATCTCAATATCCCAGGTTGCGTGAGACCTGCCGGCACGGACGGCTTCGACGGCTTTCGGACTGCCGTTACGCGAGACCATTTTCATCTCACCGGAGCGGCCGGCCGCCCCAATCGCATCGAGGGTGCCCAACATGGTTTCGTCGTTGAACGGAATCAGACCGGCCAGGTCGGTGAAATCGGCCAGCAGACGCTGAGCGGCCTCCCGACCGCCGGCGGCAACATCTTGCAAGTTCCGATAGCATTCCTCAAACGGATCGTTGACCAGGCTGAGTCCGCTCTGTCTGATGCCATGCACGATGCCGGTGACAAGCTCGATGTCGTCGATGACTTCCGGCCCACCGATGATCGCCACCCTCGCTCCGACGGGCAGGAGCGAGGCCAGATACTCGGCCAGATACACGCCGTGGTTAAAGTTCGGGTAGACCAGGGAGGCGGCGACCGGATAGCGCGGTCGCTCAAACGAGAAGACTGGAATCCCCTGCTGGCGGGCGGTCTCGACCGCCTCGGCGGGCTGGAGGGGGTCAAGGACATAGACAATGATCCCGTCCACCCCAGCCTGAATGCCGCGCCGAATCGCCTGGTCCTGCCCGGCTATCCAGTCCGGTCGGCGCACATCGACCGTTAGCGTTCGCAGCTCAATTCCCGACTGTTGCAAACGGTGGTCAAGTCCATGGGCAAGGGCGTCAAGACCCGGATGCGCCCCGTATTCCATCACATTAATGTAGAGTACACGCACCTCGTCCCCCCGCTTTAGAGCCCGACCGATAGCGGTGTGCAGTCTACCCGCTCGGACCAGGGCTTCCAGCTCTCGATGTTGTCCAGGGTGATCATCCGGCCACCCGGGCTCATGCTCAGATAATTCTCAAGGGTTTCTCCACCCACCAGATGACGGACAACCAACTCACCAAGGGTCGTGCCTATCCCCGAGGCGTCCAGGTCCCAGGTGCCCAGGGTTTTCCCGGTTCGGACCATCTCAACCGCTTGGGGCGAGCCGTTCCGGGAGACGATCTTGAGGGCGCCCAAGCGGCCCGTTTCTTCGAGCACGCTGACGCAGCCGAGCATGGTCTCGTCATTATAGGGAATGAGACCCTGGAGTTGGGACTGAGGGATATTTTCCAACAGGCGGAGAGTTGGCTCGCGCGCCCCTTCCGAGACATCCTGGACGTTACAATACCGGGTATCCTCAGGATCGTTCAGCAAGCGACAGTGGCTGCGTTTCAGCGCGTAGACCAGACCGGCCACCTCTTCTGCATCGTCCACGGTATCCGGTCCCCCGATCACCCCCACCCCGCTGTCCGCCGGCAGCACTGACGCCAAGTATTCAGCCATGAACACGCCGTGGTTAAAATTCGGATACACCACGGCCGCAGTGACGGCATAGCGCGGGCGGACAAAAGAGAAAACGGGGATGCCCGCCGAGCGGGCCTTGGCCACCGCCTCACCAAACAGCGTCGGATTGAGGGCGTAGATCACGATGCCCTCGACGCGGGCGCGTATCCCTTCCTCAATCGCAGCCTCATATTTTTCTCGCATGCCCGGTTCGCGAAAATCGGCAAACAGCACCGGCATCTGAAGATCCGCCGTGAGCAGGACCGATTGCAGCCCGTAGGCGAGCGCATCTATGGCGGGGTTGGCATCGAGGTGAATGGGGTTCACGTACAGCACTCGCTTTGTCATGGCCGACCTCACGCGGTGTTTTTTCGCCACCTAGCACGGAGGCTGGACAGGTGCAAGCGAAAGACCGCGGTCTTTTTTCTGTTCGTCTGGAGAAGTGGCAAAAAACATTGTACACACCGAACTATGGACGCCTATGAAGACAAGCTCAAACAGTTTATTGCCAGCCGCGGTATTGAGGCGGAACAGGTATCCTTCGAGCAGTCGTGTCACTCGGTAGCCGAAGCTGCAGCGGTGGTCGGTACGGACCTGGAGCATTTTGTCAAGAATATCTGCATGACGGACGCCCAGGGGCAGATGATTGTCGCCATTGTCAAGGGCGAAGATCGAGCCAGCACCTCACGGGTTGCCAGGGCACTCCAGACCGAGCGGGTGAGAACCATGACGCCGGATGAAATGCTGGCCAAAACGGGCTATCCGTGCGGAGGGACACCGTCGTTTGGGTTTGCCGCGAGGTTTCTTATTGATCCTCGGGTCTTGCAGCAAGATGAAGTGTATACCGGCGGAGGATCAGAAACCGCCTTGGTCCGGGTCTCGCTCCAGGTACTCCTCCAGGCCAACGGGGGCAGGGTTGTCAGAATCAGAAAATAAGACGGCAGATGGGCAGATGGAAAGAAGCGGTCAAGAGCGGTATGTAGGCGGGTCAGAACAGCAATAATCGCCAAGGAGGGCATATGAGCAAACTCACACGCACGACCGTGGGGCCTGACGCCAGCGCGGACGCCTACCTGTCCGCGGTTGAGCGGGACGGTGGGGTGATTATCGAAGACCTGCTTGAACCCGACTTGCTGAGACGACTCAACACCGAACTCGACGACTATATCGCCACCCACCCACCCGGCAGCCGCAGTGACGAAGAACTCTGGCAAGTCTTTCATGGCCAGAAAACGATCCGTTTTTGCGGTCTGGCAGCCAAATCAAAAGCGTTTATTGAGGTCCTGCTCCACTCTGTGCTCAAGGCGTTTGCGGATCATTATCTTTTGCCCCATTGCGGTTCGTATTGGCTGAACACCTCTCAGACCATGATCGTTGGTGGGGGCGAACCAGCCCAGATGCTGCACCGCGATGAGGCCAACTGGCCCCATTTCCCCTGGCCCGGCCCGGAACTCACAGTCAGTTCCATGTTTGCCCTGAACGACTTCACCGAAGAGAACGGCGCTACACTTGTCGCGCCGGGCAGCCATCGCTGGCAGGACCCGGAGCGCGCGGCGCGCCCCGAAGAACTGACCCAGGCAGTCATGCCGGCCGGCTCTGTCCTGCTCTACACGGGCAAAGTCCTTCACGGGGCTGGGGCAAACCACACGCCAGACACGTGGCGGCGCGGGATGCACGTCAGCTTTGTTCTTGGCTGGCTGCGCCCGGAGGAGCACCATTCCTTGGCCGTTCCTTTGAAAGTCGCCCGCCACCTGCCCGAGCAGGCCCAGCACCTCCTGGGCTATCGCTCCTATCATCCTCATCCGTCCGCCTTTGGTGGACGGCTGGGTCTGGTGGATTTCGACGACGCGGCCCTCTCCCTTTCCCGGGAGGGCTAATACGTGGAACTGATACTCATGAACGCAGCATTCCTGGCAGACATTTCGGACACTGCCGGATTTTCTCTTCCTCAAAGTCATACGGCGCCAGCCTTGGCCTTTCTGCCGTCCAGCATAAGGAGTCAGCATGACGACTTTACTCACCGACATACGAGAGTCGCCCATCGGTCGCCTTGTGCTCGTATGTGACGCAGGTCGGTTGTGCGCGCTTGACTATGCAGACAGCCGCGGGCGGATGACCCGGTTGTTGCAGCGGCGACATCACCAGTTCCGGTTATGTGCAGCCTCCACACCTCTCGGCGTAACGCAACAGCTCAGGGCCTATCTTGGAGGAGAACTCGACGCTATCGACAGCATTCAGGTGGACCCAGGTGGGACAGCTTTTCAGCAAAAAGTCTGGGAGGCTTTGCGCACTATTCCGCCGGGAACCACGCGAACTTACCGTGACGTGGCCGAACAGATAGGCCGGCCAAACGCCTGGCGCGCCGTCGGCAGGGCAAACGCCCTCAACCCGATCTCCATTGTCCTGCCCTGCCATCGTCTCGTTGGGACCAACGGCGCACTCACCGGCTATGCGGGGGGTCTGGAACGCAAGCACTGGCTGCTTCGGCACGAGGGGGTAGACGTATGAAAATTTTTGTGACCGGCGCGACCGGCGTCATTGGCCGGCGCGTTGTTCCCCAACTCATCCGGGCTGGGCACCAAGTGACCGGCCTTGCGCGCACCGCCCAGAAAGCCGGGCTTCTTCGCCAGTTCGGAGCAGCCCCGGTTCGGGTCGATCTGTTTGACCCCACAGCGCTGGGGCCGGTGCTGGCTGGCCATGAGGCCGTCGCCAATCTGGCGACCAATGTGCCGCCGCTGGAACGGGCGCTGGAGCCGACCGCCTGGGATATGCATAATCGCCTCCGCAACGAGGCGGCCCGCAGCGTGACCCGAGCGGCGGCCGAGGCGGGCTGTCAGACGTTTATCCAGGAGTCGATTACCTTTCCGTACGCGGATAAAGGAGCGGAATGGATTGAGGAAACCGATGCGGAGAACTGCCCGCCGGAGATGGCCAGCAGCCGCGTGGCAGAGGAACAGGCCGCGTGGTTCAGCGAAAATGGCGGGCGCGGCATCGCGCTGCGCTTCGCCCTGTTTTACGCCCCTGGCAGCTCGCATACCCAGGAATTTCAGGCTGCAATCCGGGCGGGCCAGTCTCCCTTTCTCGGCGACCCGGCCAGCTATATGAGCCATATTCACGCCGCGGATGCGGCGGCGGCCGTTGTGTCCGCGCTCGATGCGCCGGCGGACATTTATAATGTTGCCGATGACCAGCCGCTGACCCGTCAGGAGTTGGCCGCGGCCATTGCCGAGCTTGAAGGAGTGGCGTCGCCTGCTCCACCTGAGCCCATCCAAGGCGAGCTACCCGGTAGCATTGAAGCTCTAACGCGCTCGCAGCGCATCTCGAACAGACATTTTAAGCACACCACGGGCTGGACCCCGCGCTATCCCAGCGTGAGAGAGGGCTGGCCTCAGATGCTCAAGAGCTGAAGAGGAGTGAGCCATGACGGTTGATACACGTCTGCGAGTCGGTCTCTGGTTTCTCGTTGCGAGCGGCGTCATGGTTGGCGCGTGGGCGCAGTTCTTTCCCCAGGCATTCTACGATGGTTTTCCCGGTCTGGGCCGCAGTTGGGTTTCGGTGGACGGTCCGTTTAATGAACATCTGGTCCGAGATGTGGGCGGCCTGTATTTAGCCCTGAGTGCGGTGACCCTTATTGCGGTTTTTGCCCAAACCCGCGAGACGGTTCTTGCCGCCGCGCTCGGCTGGCTCGTCTCCCAGTTGCCGCACTTCGCCTACCACACGGCGCATTTGCACGTGTACCCTTCGCTGCTGGATAAGGCGGGGAATGTGCTGACGCTGGGGCTGCTTGTTCTGGTGCCGGCGTATTTGTTCGTGCGCGCTCTCCGTAACCAGTAAAGAGAACCGGGCCATCGAGCTATACCGAAGACTTGGTTTCAAGGAATGTGGCGCGACACAGACGCATATCTGCATGGTCTGGGAAGCCTTATCGTCGGGTTAGCCGCAGGCGTAAGCCGACACCGCCGCGCGGGGTCCAACTACTGCGCGCATGCGTCTAGTGCGGCCCGTACACTGCGGTCGATGTCTCCATCTATGGCCATCGGATAGAGAATCGGGTACGTCGCCCCGGCCTTTTCAAAAGCTTCCGTCTGGTCTCGACACTCCTACGGAGTGCCCGCAAGAGCGCATTCGGCTACCATGCGCTCGGACACGGCATCAGCCGCGCCGGCCGGGTCTCCCCTGAGTGCGGCCTCCATGATTTGGGCCGCTTCCTGCTCAAAGCCGTGCCGCGCAAAAATTCCATTGTAAAATGGCATCTGGCCGTAAAAGGCCAACTGCTGTTGCACCGAACGGAGCGCAAGGCCACGATCTTCACACACGCAACCGTGGACAATCGGCGCAATCTCGACGTCACGTGGCGAACGACCGGCATTCTCCGCTCCGGCCGCAACGCCGTCAACAATTTCTTTCACCATCGTCGGACCGTATTGGGCCGGGATACTCCCGTCGACGAGTTCACCGGTTAGCTGAATACTCTTGGGCGATACACCGGCCAGATAAATCGGGATTTTCGGTTCGGCCTTCGGAACCGGCAAGCCCGCGGCAACCGATGACCACCAGTGGTTTTGCGAAGACGTGGAGCCAGCGAAAAAGAGTCACCCTTTGGCGGGACGGTGGCCCCGGGCTATTTTATCCAGGCCCTTGCTCCAGGGCTGCTGAAAAAATCTGGTATCTGCGAGGCCTGTCCTGAGCCTGTCGAAGGGAAGAGGACGGGGGTGCGGGGGAATTGGCCGAGGCTGGGGCGGCGAGAGAGCGCCTAGGCAGAGACCCGGTCTCCGACCACCAAGCCGCGACCGACAGTGTGGAGCGCCCGCTCTACGCTGTCAATATGGGATCGATGATCAAGATCGAGCAGCTTGCGGATGGCACCCTCGCTCACGTCCAGATGTTTGGCGAGCGCAACATTGGAGATGTTCTGGCAGCGCATGGCCGTGTAAAGCGCCAACTTGGCAGCGGCCATCGCTGGCACCGCGATCAACTCTTGCCCGACAACAGCGACGCTCGGAACCGGAATGTGCTGGCGATTGTCCACGTATGCGCCCAAGGCGACGGTGAGCGCGTCTGCGGCCATCGCAAGGGCTTCCGCCCGGTCGTTGCCGCAGGTCAGCGCCTCCGGGACATCGGGAAAAGAGACTGAGAAACCGCCATCTTCCTCAGGCGCGAAGTTGCAGGGGTAGACATACTGCATCAAAAATCCTCCTTCTGGATATTCAACTGCTTCAGCATGTTGCGGAAGGCGCCGGGCTTGAGTTCGCCCTTCTGAACAGTGGTGCGCCGGTTACCGATATACAGAATTCCATGGCTGCCCTTCCCACGTTTGATATCGACGCGGAAGTCCTGTCCGGTTTTCTTAGCGTACCGCCTTGTCCGCTTGATGAATTCCGCTCCGTTCAGAAGACCAACATGGCCGGTCGGAGTGCGAATATCAAGATTGGTCGTACGAAAATATACGAATTGGCGCTGCTCGTGGCTGCGATCCGCATCTCGTCACGGTCGATCCTACGCGCACCTAGCGCGGCGCATCACTTCAGACGTCGGGCCCCCCTCACCCTAGCCCTCTCCCTCCAGGGGAGAAGGAATCTTGAAGTCGAAAACGGCCAGAAACCCGTGGGCATTGCCGAGACCGTGTACCGCTATCTGGGCTGAATTCCTCTCTCGCTACGGCTCCAAGCGTCACCCGGGCGCCAACGGGTCGAATCAGGAAAGTGTTCTGTCACGGCTCGATCGTAGTGACTCACCCCAGTGTTTATGCCATGCTGAAAAACGGTTGAAGAGATGATGCGCGGAGACAGATACCAGGCACCCCCCTTCTCTCTCGTGGCATAGTCTCTCCGGGCAATCACTCATGCAGACCCGTTCCGCTCATTTTCACTCCGCTCTCCTCACGCTATCTCTGGATCAATCCGTTCCGCTTTTCCTGGTGGTCGGCTGCCTGCTGTTCGGGGCCTGTCAAAAAAGCGCAGAGCCGGCGGCCAGCCAGACACCGCCCCCGATCCCCGTACAGACGCTGACGCTCAAGGCGCAGCACCTGCCACGCACGATTTCGGCGGTTGGCGGGCTTGAGAGTCCACAGACCACCCAGGTGACCGCCGACCGAAGCGGCAAGATCGTCTTTCTTGATATCCCGGAAGGACAGGAAGTTCAGCAGGGCCACGTCCTGGCGCGTATCGATGCCGCGGAGGCACAAGCCGCGCTGGACGTGGCCCGAGCCCAACATCAGAACGCCCGGGCGACACGGGAACGGCTCACCACGCTGCCGCCCAGGGCGCGCTCCCAACAGGCGCTGGACAACGCGCAGGCGGCGGTCCGAACGACCAGGGGCGCGCTGGACGAGGCGCAAACGATCTTACGTAAAATGACCATCCGTGCGCCCTTCACCGGTCGCCTGGGGCTGCGCCAGGTCAGCCTGGGCACCTATCTGGAGCCCGGCGACGCCGTGGTCCGGATCACCCAGGTTCATCCCCTGCATCTGGTCTTCAGCCTGCCCCAGCACTATGTACCGGACCTCAAAACCGGCCAGCTTATTCGCGGGGTGGCCGGTCAGTGTACCAGCCGGTTCACGGCAACCGTCAGCGTGATAGACCCCTTCCTCAATCCGGCCACGCGCTCGGTCACGGTCCAGGCCGTTGTCCCGAACGAGGAGAGAGCGCTTTTGCCCGGTATGGCCGCAGCCTTACGGCTCGAAGTGGCCACGGTCTCAGACGCGCTTTCCATTCCCCTGGAGGCTATTATTCGACAGGGAACAAAGCGTCTCGTCTATACGCTTCAAGACGATAAGCGGGTTACGAGCCAGCACGTCCGGCTCGGACAATTTGCCCTGCAGCAGGTTGAAATTCTCAGTGGGCTCAAGTCCGGGGATACCATCATTGTTGCCGGGCACCAGAAACTGCGCCCCGGAGACAGGGTACAGCCGACCCCGTATGAGCCGGTCGAGAATACCAACCTTGCACTCGGGGCGAGCTCGGCGCTGCTGACGACGTGTGATTTTTAACCCATGCTTCTTCCCGACCTGTGCATTACCCGTCCGGTTCTGGCGACGGTGATGAGCCTGCTCATTGTCCTGGCTGGGACTGCCGCCTTTTTATACATCCCGGTCCGCGAATACCCCGACGTCGACAACCCGGTTGTCTCGATTACCACGATCTATGTTGGAGCCAACCCGACGACGGTCGAGAGCACCATCACCGAGCCGCTCGAACAGTCCCTCAACGGCGTCGAGGGGATTCGCAATATCACGTCGATTAGCGGTTTCAGCCGCAGTTCGATTACGGTCGAGTTTGTTGCCGGCCGCGATATCGATCCGGCAGTCACCGATGTCAGCAACGCGATCCAACGCGCGTTTGACGATATTCCAGAGGAAGCCGAGCGGCCGATTGTTGCCAAGTCCGGGGCCAATACCTTCCCGATTATGTGGCTCGGTTTGCAGAGCGAGGCGTACTCGACAGAAGACCTGACCGATATTGCGGACCGCATTGTCAAGCCGCCGCTGCAGATTCTGCCGGGGGTGGCCGAGGTGTTTATCGGCGGGCGGAAATACGCCATGCGTATTTGGCTCGACCCGGCAAAAATGGCACTGCACGGCGTGGACTCGGCCGATATTCACCGCACTATTATTGAGAACAATCTCCAGGTTCCAGCCGGCGAGGTCGAGGGCACGACCCGGAAATTTACCGTTCTGGCCGATGCCCAGATCGATGACCCCGGCGTGTACGAAAACCTCATCATCCGTGAGGAGGGCGAGACCCGGGTGCGCCTCAAGGATATTGGCTGGGCCGAACTGGGCTCCGAGAATTATAATGTGCTCACCCGCCTCAACGGCCGCCCGACGGTCGGCGCCGGCATCGTCCGCCAGTCACGCTCAAACCAGCTCGAAGTCTCGGATGCCGTGCGTCGCAGCCTGCCGGCCATCCGCGCGGCCCTGCCGGATGGGATCGCTCTCCGGGTGGCGGTCGATAGCACCATCTTTGTGCGAGCCTCTCTCGCAGAGGTGTGGTTTACGCTGGGTGTGGTCTTTGTCCTGGTTGTGGCGGTCAATCTGGTCTTTCTCCGTTCAGCGGTGACGACGCTTATCTCCTCAATTGCCATTCCCGTTGCCTTGGTCGGCACCTTTGCCGTCATGCTTGTCCTCGGCTTTTCGGTCAACGTCCTCACCCTGCTCGCCCTGGTCCTGGCTATCGGGCTCCTGGTCGACGACTCTATTGTGGTGATGGAGAATGTCTACCGGCGACAAGAACTCGGCGAAACGCGCCAGGTCAGCGTCCGCCGTGGGGCAAAGGAAGTCGGCTTTCCCGTCATTGCCACGACCATTGCACTGGTTGCCGTCCTTATTCCCCTCTCTCTGTTGACCGGCAACCTGGGCCGTCTCTTTCGCGAATTTGCCCTGACCATGGCCGCCAGCGTCCTCATCTCAACCTTTGTCGCCCTGACCCTGGTGCCTATGCTGTGCTCGCAGTTCTTGACGGTTCGGGCGGTGCATGGACGCTTCTACTATGTGCTTGAGCCCTTCTTCGCCAGCTTGAACCGCGGCTATGAGAGCGCGCTGCGCTGGGCCCTCCACCATCGCCCGTCCATGGGCTTGCTGCTTGTGGCGACCATAGGCTTCGGCCTGCTGCTGCTGCAAGCCCTGCCCGCTACCCTGGTCCCCATCGAAGACCGGGGGCGGATTATCACGGTGATTAAAGCCCCCCAGGGCGCGACCCTGGCCTATACTGCCCAGACCCTGGAGCGGGTGGAAAAACGCATCCAACAAATTCCGGAGGTCGAGGCGTTTTTCGAAGCCATCGGGCTCTCTATTGGCGGGCCGCCCAATACCAGCGATGGCATCGTCTTTGCCCGCCTGACCGATTGGGAAAAACGCGGCGTCGCACAGCAGGCCATTGTCGCCCAGCTCTTTCCCGAATTCTTCGCCCTGACCGGAGCCTTGGTCTTTCCGATCAACCCCCCGTCCCTCAACCAGCGCAGCCTTAATGATTTGGAATTCATCCTCAAGAACGCCGCCGCGACTCAGGAAGAATTTACCCAGACGGTCAGCACCATGCTGGAGCGGGTGCGCCAGCTCCCGAGCCTGATTAACGTGGACAGCGACCTGCGGCTCGACAATCCTCAACTGGACATCATCTTTGACCGCGACCGGGCCGCCGACCTCGGTGTGCCCGTTTCCACCGTGGCCCAGAGTTTGCAAATCCTCCTGTCGCAGGCCAAGATTGATGAATTCATTATGCGCGGCAAGCAGTACGATGTGGTGACCGCGCTGGCGTCGCACTTTCGGAGCCTGCCCGACCAGATCGGAGAGATTTACGTCCGCAGCCGGACCGGGACGATGGTGCCGTTGTCCGGCCTGGTGCACGCCGCGCCCGGTATTGCTCCGGCCCGCCTCAACCGCTACGACCTCCAGCGCTCGGCTACGATCACGGGCAGCCTGGCCCCCGGGGCGACCCTGGGCGCAATGCTGACCGGCGTGCAGCACATTGCGGACGAGGTCCTGCCGGCCGGCTTTACGACCGCTCTGGGAGGCAGCGCGCGCGAGTTTGTGGAATCCTCGGCCGAGATCTATATTGTTTTTCTGATTGCGCTGGTCTTCATCTATCTCGTCTTATCGGCCCAGTTTGAAAACTTCTTTCATGCCCTGACCATACTCGGGAGCGTGCCCCTGGCGCTCTTCGGGGCCTTATTCGCGCTCTTTATGACCGGCCACACGCTGAACCTCTACAGTCAGATTGGCATTATTCTGCTCATCGGTCTGGTGACAAAAAACTCGATCTTGCTGGTAGACTCCGCCAATCAGTCGCGGGCGCGTGGCACCGAGTTGCTGGCCGCGGTGCTGGCCGCGGGACGCAGCCGCTTACGCCCTATCTTGATGACGAGCGCCACCTCCATCTTTGGGGCCTTACCGCTCGTCCTGGCCACTGGAGCGGGTGCGGAGAGTCGCCGCCCGATTGGTGCTGCGGTGGTTGGCGGGCTGGCTTTTTCCACCGCGTTTACCCTGCTCGTCATTCCCGTGGTCTATCTGTTTGTGACCTATGTGGGCGAGCGGCTGGGGATCAATATGATCCCCCCAAGAGTGAATTTGATGGAAGACGGGCAGGACCGGGAGGCCGTTGCCCGCCCGGCAAGCAAGCCAGATAAGAATACGGCCTTATAGGACTCGAGCGCGTGAGCAGGAAAACGGTATGAAGAGGACGCTGACCCGACACCGGCGGCTGGCCGTTTCGTGGCTCCCCCTCCTTGACTGGCGTCCACCGGAACCGAGGCCGCGACTGCGTCCCGGCCCGGCCTGGGCCCTCCCCTTCCTCCTCGTCCTGGTCAGCGCTTGCACGCTGACCCCAAAACGACCAGTCGCCTCGGTCACGCTTCCCGAGACGTGGAGTGAACGGCCCGAACCAGCCGACAGCGCGCAACCGGGAGCGCTCACGCGCTGGTGGAAAACCTTTCAGGACGCCACGCTCCAGGCTCTGATCGAACGGGGGATCAACCACAATCGAGACATCCAGGAAGCCACCGCACGGATTCAGGAGGCGCGCGCTTCACGGCGGCTCAACCTGGCCGCCCGCTGGCCGCGCCTCGGTTCGGCCACGTCATATACGCGCAGTCTGAGCAGCCGCACGACCACCTCCCTGTCGTCCGCTTTTCTCGATGACGAGTCCACCCGCACGGACAATAGCGAGAGTCCGGTTGGGACATCATTGGGCTTTGGACAAGAACGGAACTTCTACCAGATGGGCCTGGACGCAAGCTGGGAGATTGATCTGTTTGGTCGTCTGCGTTGGGCCGAGCAGGCGTTGAGCGCCGATATTAGCGCGGCTGAAGAACACCGGCGCGCCGTGCGGGTGGCGCTGTTGGCCGAGATCGCGCGCAACTATATTGGACTGCGCGGCGCGCAACAGCGACTCCGTATTGCCGAGCAGCATATTCAGGCTCAGCAGGATTCGGTTGAGGTCACCCAGGCCCGCTATCAAGCCGGCCTGACGAGCGCGCTGGACGCGGCCGAGGCCGAGGCCCTGCTGGCGAATATCCGTGCCCAGGTCCCTCCCCTCCAAACCACCGTCAAACAAACCCTCCACCGTCTGAGCGTCCTGGTGGGCGAGCCGCCCACTACTTTCACTTCCTTCCTCTCCCAGGACCATTCCATCCCGCAGGCCGACCTTGCCAATGATATCGGACTGCCGTCCGAGCTTTTGCGCCGGCGGCCCGATATTCGGCAGGCTGAACGTGAACTGGAGGCGGCCACCGCGCGGGTCGGTGTGGCCACCACCGACCTCTTCCCCCGGCTGACTTTGACCGGACGATTGGGGACGCAGGGATTGGATGTAACGGATCTGGCCAAACGTGTGGGGCTGTCCTGGGCAACCGGCCCAGCGCTGAGCTGGCCGGTTTTCGACGCCGGCCGCATCCGGGCGGCCATCAAGGTGCAGGACGCTCGCCAAGCACAGGCCCTCGCCCGTTATGAGCGGGTGATTCTCACCGGGCTCGAAGAGGTTGAGAACGCCCTCGTGGCGTACAGCAGAGAGCAGGTCCGCCAGCAATGGCTGACCGCATCGGTCGCCGCGCACACCGATGCGGTCGAGATTGCCACCGATCGCTATCTGAGTGGCCTGGAAAACTATCTGAGCGTCGCCCTGGCCCGACGCGCGCTCCACACTGCCCAGGATGCCTCTGCCCAAAGTCAGGCCGCACTCGCCTCTCACGTTGTCGCCCTATATACGGCGCTGGGTGGAGGCTGGGACACGAGCTGGTCGCCGGGCTGACATTCTCTGTCTCTGGCTGTCTCTGGCGTTGGCGAGGACATGGGATTGCTTCCCGTATTCGGGCTTGGTAGGGGATTTTCTGAGAAGGAAGGAGCAGTCTATGCGACGAACGATTGTGGCAGCACTGGCCGGCAGCGCCCTCATGGTTCCGGGTCTGAGCCAGGCGGCAACCTGGAAGAGTGACCCGACGCATGCCAGCGTACAATTTGCCGTGAGTCACTTAATGGTCTCCACTGTACGCGGCACGTTCGATAAATTCGACGTGACCGTGGTCATAAACGAGAACGATGTGAGCCAGTCATCGGTTGAAGCCACGATCGAGGTAGCGTCCGTCAACACTCGCAACGAGAAGCGAGACACTCATTTGCGGGGTTCGGATTTCTTTGACGTTGCCCAGCATCCGACTATTACCTTCAAATCAAAGGCCGTCAAAAAAGTACAGGACAACACTTATCAGGTCACCGGGGACCTGACCCTCATGGGCGTCACACAAGAGGTCGTGCTTGATGTCACCGGCTCGCCTACAGCCATAAAAGACCCCTGGGGCAAGAGCCGCCTGGGCGGGGCTGCCACCACAACGATCAATCGGACGGACTATGGCCTCACCCACAACTCGGTCTTGGAATCGGGCGGGGTTGCGATTGGCGCAGAGGTCGAGATCACGATTGATATCGAGTTCGTGCAGGCGCACTGATTCGCCGGTCGTGTCTCACTTTGCAATTCCCCCTCTCTGACCCTCCTCCTAGAGGCCCTGTCGAAGGGGAGAGGACTGGAGTGCGGGGGATGCTCCGTAGACAGAAGAACGGGATGAAACGGCAACACGACCACTGCCTACCATCCCTTGACGCTCCCTCCGGTCTTTTGCTTGGTTGAAATTGCCCATGAAGCTGCTCGGCACGCAACTCGCCTATTTTCTGAATGAGCCGGCAACGCGCCGGAATACTGGCGCGCTCCTCAAATTTACGGCCTTTCTGTTCGGCATTATTCTGCTCTTCTCGGTGCTCTTCCACGTGATCATGCTGCACGCGGAAGGGCAGCGTCATTCGTGGCTGACTGGCTTCTATTGGACCCTGACGGTGATGAGCACGCTGGGCTTTGGTGACATTACGTTTCACAGCGATATCGGGCGACTTTTCAGTATTGTGGTGCTTCTCTCCGGGATTGTCCTGCTGCTCATCGTCCTGCCCTTTACCTTTATTCGCTTCTTTTACGCGCCCTGGCTGGAAGCGCAGATACGGTTCCAGGCACCGCGCGAAGTACCGCCCGATACCCAGGGACATGTGATCATCTGTACCTACGACACCATTGCTCCCGGTCTCATTGACCAACTGCACCTCCAAGACATTCCCTATTATGTTCTTGAACCCGACCCAACGACCGCCGCGCGCATGTATGAGGACGGCATTTCGGTCATTGCTGGTGAGATCGATAGTCGTGAGACGTATACGAGAGTCCGGGCCCTGCAAGCACGGCTGATCGTTGCGAACAGTGCGGACACCGTCAACACGAATATTGCCCTGAACGTTCGAGAGGTTGCGCCGGATGTCCCCATCATGGCAACGGTTGAGGAAAAAGACTCTGTTGACATCCTCGAATTGAGCGGTTGTACGCACGTGGTCCCGCTCAAGCAGCGCCTGGGGGAACGTCTCGCCAACCGCATTAACATCGGTCACGCCCAGGCCCATGTGATCGGCAGTTTTCGGGATCTCCAGGTTGCAGAGTTTCCCGTCCACAATACCCCCCTGGCTGGCCGGACGATCCGTGAAACACGGCTCCGCGAAGTCATCGGTCTCAATATTGTCGGGATTTGGGAACGGGGTCGTGTATTGCCGGTGACCCCAGATACCTACCTGTCCAATACCAGCGTCATGGTCGTTGTCGGCTCGGAAGAACAAATGCTGGAACTCGACACCCTGCTGGTCATCTACGATACCAATTACAGTCCGGTCCTGGTCATCGGCGGGGGCAAGGTCGGCTGTGCCGCGGCCGCGGCTCTGAAACGCAAGGAGGTCCCGGTGCATCTGGTCGAGCATGACGCATTGTTGCGGGAACGGGTCGCGCCCATCCCGGACCAGCTCTTTATCGGCGATGCTGCCGACCGAGAACTCCTGATGCGCGCCGGCTTGCAGGATGCCCCGGCCGTACTCCTGACCACGAACGACGACGCCATGAATATCTACCTCACGGTCTACTTCCGCCGCCTCAACCCCGAGTTGCGCATCGTGAGCCGGATTACCCAGGAACGCAATCTCGAAGCCATTCACCGGGCCGGCGCAGACTTCTCCTTGAGCTACTCTTCTCTGGGTATTGAACAGGCCCTCTCCCTGCTGCAAGGCCGCGCGTTAGGACTTCTCGGTGAAGGGGTTGAGCTCTTTGCAGTATCCCTGCCGCACATGCTGGTCGGCTTGACTTTATCCGATAGCGGCATTGGGGCGCGGACGGGGCTGAACGTGATCGGCATCCAGCACAACGGGAGCCTCGTTACCAACCCGCCGGCCTCAACCAGGCTCCAGGAAGAAAGCGAACTCATCATGCTGGGTAGCACGCAGCAGCGGCAGACCTTTACCGATGCCTATGACTAGCCGGCCTGAGCGGCGCATTTCTCTCGCTCCCGCCCCAGGGGTCTCCCGATGATGCTATGCATCTGCCCGGTCCTGCGTCAGATGGAATATGACCAGCAGACCGGCACTCAGCCCATACGCGAGGGCAAATTCCGGCGCGGCGGCAAAACCAAACGCATGCTGGACTCCCGCGGGAGTCAGTTCATAGGCGTGTAACACCCCCACAAACGACAGGGTCGCGGCGACCAGCAGCCAAGCCGCGGCGCTGAGAAATCGGCGTTCGATAATAAAGACCAGGATGGCCGCCAGGATCATGGCACTCAGGAGAAAGCCCTGGCTGAGGGCGATCACACCGTGAATGTAGAGATCACCCCCAAACTGTGGCGCAACGTCGAAGAGCGCCACGCCGGCTTTGCGGAGGCTGGTTTCAATCAACTGCAACGCCCAGGCGGCCAGCGCAGGAATCAGTCCGAAGGCAACTGCGAGCGCGTGCGCTTGGGGGACGGCCTGAAAGGCCTGGGCCGTCATAATGATACCGATCCATAGCAAAATGCCCAGCGTCGCCTCGATCGGGACGACGTGGAGAATCACCGTCATTCCGCCAATCAGACACAGCAGCCAGATGACCACCCCATTGATCACCGAGTAGCCGACTCGCGCCCCCATCGCCTTCCAGGCCGGGTGACCAATATAGATGGTCGTGGGAAACGGGCTGCCGAAGAAGGCGGCCAGGAGCGTCCCAGCACCATTGGCGAGCAGTGAGGGTTTGGTTTCATAGCGATCGCCGGCGGCCTCCGCACTTTCCAGATTCTGTAACGAGCCAATGACATTAAACAGGCCCATAGGAAAAATAATGGCCAGATACTGCCAGCCCCGCTCACTGGTCAGCAGGGCGAAGAGGTCGGACGGGACCGGCGGCGGCATATACAGCGCAAACTCGTACTGCTCTGCCGGCGGGTCAAAAACCGGCAGCCCCAGCAGGCGCAGCCCCCACGCCAGGATGACACCGGTCAGCACGGCCACCAGGCCGCCGGGCAGGCCGCCGGGCAGGCTCCGGCGTGACGCGTAGGCGGTCAGGATTATCATCATCGGCACGATCGCAATCAGCGGCTGAGCAAAAATCTGGAAGATAAAACCGACGGCAATAAACGTGAGCGCCACACCGGCCAGCGCCGTCAGCAGCGCCGCCCGCGGCGTATGCCGGCGCAGCCAGTCACCGACAAAAGCCCCCGCCGTTTCCATCACCCCGCTGAGCAGACAGGCCAACAGTCCGACCTGCCAGGCGAGGGTGGGGTCTTGAGTTTCCTGATAGACCGGCCCCATGATGAGAAAGATGTAGGCAAGACAGCTCGGCGTATTGATGCCATAGGGGAGCGCCGTCACGTCGTTCCGCCCGGTTTGCAGCATCAGCCGTCTGGCCTGCCAGGCGTAAAAGATATTGCCGCACAGGATGGAGAGTGCCGCCCCCGGCAGGATGCGACCAATCACCAACTCTTGGGGCAGGCCGCAGACCAACGGACACAGCACCGCGATCAGCATGAGCTGCAAGAGGTTGTCGATGAAGAGCCCAAAGAAGCCGTCAATATCTCCCCGGACAAACAGGGCGCGCCGCCCGTGCGGCGTCCAGCCACCTCCCCGCCCGTCCGAATCTTCGTGCATAAGGCGGGCAGTCTAACGACCGGATAAATGACCGTCAAACCGAACCGGGGAGTTGAGACGAGGTTGACAGGCCGGGCAGGAGTATATTGAGTCGTTCTTTCATTTTGATTATCTGTGGTGCGTGTGACGTAAGGAGGAGCTATGAAAACGCTGGTACGATTCGCTCGGGTTGGCCTGGTCCTCGGCGTGCTCGGCTTCTGCCAACCGTTCGGGCAATCGAAATCCATTGCGGCCGACCTTGATGAGGTCCGAAAAGCGGCGCAAGAGGGCAATGCCCGAGCGCAAAACAGCCTGGGAGTCCTGTATGTCAAAGGCGATGGCGTCAAGCAGGATGCCAAGGAAGCCGTCACATGGTTTCGTCGCGCCGCCAAGCAGGGCCACGTCGGCTCACAGTATAATCTGGGTCTCTTGTATCTCGCCGGAAGAAAAAGCGACCGGGCGAAGCAAGAGGCAGCCAAGTGGTTCCAAAAAGCGGCTGAGAACGGACATACGAAAGCGCAGTACCGCTTAGGTATGCTCTATGTCCAAGGCCGCGGCGTTGAGCAGGATTATGCCAGCGCCGCCATTTGGTTGCGGAACGCGGCTGATGAGAACCACGCTGAGGCCCAATACAATCTCGGCGTGTTGTACGATAACGGCTACGGCCTGGAGCAAGACCTGACCAAGGCCAGAGGCTGGTATCTCAAAGCCGCGGACCGGGCCCATCCCGGAGCGCTGTTCAATCTCGGCACCATCTATTTCGCCGGTCGCGGCACCGAGCAGGACGATGCGGAAGCCGCCCATTGGTTCCGCCGGGCCGCAGAACGGGGCCATTCCGGCGCACAGTACAACCTGGGGGCCATGTATCTAGAAGGCCGGGGAGTGGCCAAAGACGATGACACAGGCATCGACTGGTTACGCAAGGCAGCCAAACAGGGCCATGCCAATGCCCAGAAAATCATCGATCAGATCAGTGCCGGCAGCTAATGGTTCCAGCTCGGACCTGTTGTCTCGCTGCGACCTCAGCTGATGGGGGAGGCATGACAGCCGTCACCAAACGGGCGCGGCTCCTGCTGGCCGTGCTGATTGTCCTCACCGGCGTGGGCTGCGATCAAGCCACCAAACAGATTGCTGCCCAGCAGCTCCGCGGTACGCCGCCCATCTCCTTCATGCATGACCTTGTTCGCCTGCAATATGCGGAGAATCAGGGAGCTTTTCTCGGACTCGGCAATAGCCTGTCGCCCGAACTACGCTTCTGGCTACTGACCGTTGCAACCGCCGTGCTGCTCCTGGGCTTGACCCTCTTCCTCATCGTGCAATGGCGGCTTCCATCTCTTTCGTTCATTGCCCTCTCGTGCGTCCTGGCCGGAGGGCTGGGGAATATGATTGATCGGCTGGTGCACGACGGCAGGGTCATCGATTTTCTGAACCTCGGTCTGGGCTCACTCCGAACGGGTATTTTCAACATCGCCGATGTCGCCATCACCGGCGGTGTCGTTCTGCTCTGGACCACCAGCCGGCGGGCAACGCCCCGGTCGGATGAGCGGACTCCGCCCTGATATAGGATACTGAGCGCGCTCGCGCTCACGAGCCGTTTCAACTCTTTCCACATGGTGCTAAGGTCTGAGTCAAACGCGGATAACGGAAAGAAAGGAGACCGTATGGCCAAAGATGTTGTCATCCCAAAGGGAATGGAAGCCTATTACAACGATTTTCATTTTGCGCCCGCAATCAAGGATGGAGATCGTCTCTACTGTTCCGGCCAGATCGGAGTGGGCGAGGGGTATAAAGTTTCGGACGATCCCGAAACGCAGTTCACCCAGGCGTTTGAACATGTCAAATCCACGCTGGAGGCGTCTGGCGCGTCGTTTGACGACGTGGTCGAGATGACGACCTTTCACGTCGATCTGCAAAAAAATATCCAGGCCTTCATGAAGGTCAAAGACAACTACATGGCAGCCCCCTACCCGGCCTGGACGGCGATCGGCATCACCGAGCTGGCATTTCCGGGTGCCTTGGTCGAGATCAAAATCATCGCCCGGTTACCGTAGAGAAGCCAGCCCCCTCTCCCCTGGAGGCCCGGCTGCACCGCCATCTCTGGGTTATGGCGGCTGGCATTGTCGGCCTGACCGTCAGCCTGACGGTGGCCTTAGTGAGATTGACGGCGTGACGGCTCGCGGGTTGCATGAACACAGACACCCCACCCTTCTGGAAGACAAAATCTCTCACCGCCATGAGCCAGCGGGAGTGGGAGTCTCTGTGCGACGGCTGTGGACGCTGCTGTCTGAATAAACTGGAGGACAGCGAGACCGGGGCCACTCATTATACCAATGTGGCCTGCCGCCTCCTCAATCTCAAACGCTGTCGCTGCAAACAGTATGACCAACGGACGCAGCTTGTCCCCGACTGCGTGCAGCTCTCGCCCAAGAATCTGCACAAAATCGGCTGGCTGCCGCACTCCTGCGCGTACCGACGCCTGGTCGAAGGCCGGGACCTAGCCTGGTGGCATCCCTTAGTCTCCGGCCGCGCCGAGACCGTCCACGAGGCCGGCATCTCGGTCCGGGGCAGAGTGGTCTCCGAAGAGACCGTCCCACCCGAGGCGTTTGAAGACCATCTGATCGACTGGATCGAACACGACTGACCTTGCGTGCCCTTCGACTTCGCTCCGCTACGCTCAGGACGAACGGATGTCTCGCCATTATCACTCACCACTCTCTACTTGCCCCTCTCCCCGGCCCTTCGACAAGCGCCGCCTGAACGGGTATAGTCGGCCCCGTATATTTGCCACGGAGTAATACATGGGTCAGAAACGCTGGTCGCTATCGGTGCCTCTGGAGGGGTTCAGCCTGGCAGAGCATGGTGAAATCGCGCGGGAAGCCGCACAGGCCGGCTATACTGATGCCTGGTCCATGGAGGTCGATGGCGTCGATTGTTTTGCCCCGCTGGCCACCCTTGCTCAGACGACCGACCTGCGGCTGGGCACGGCGATTGCCAATGTGTATACGCGCGGGCCGGCGACCCTGGCCATGAGTGCGGCCGGCCTGGCCGAACTTGCGCCGGGCCGGTTTTGTCTGGGCATTGGCGCGGGTTCCCATCCGATTGTCGAATTCTGGAACGGCGGCAAGTTTGTCCGCCCGGCAGTCCGGGTGCGAGAAATGCTGGCCTTCCTGCGTCAGGCCTTTAGCGGGGAGCGCGTCACCTTTGAGGGTGAAACCTTTACGGTCAAAGGCTTTCGCTTCAGCCGCCCGCCACAGCGGCCCATTCCCATCCACGTTGGCGCGCTGAAACCGATGATGCTGCGGATCGCCGGTCAGTATGCTGACGGAGCGATTATCAACTGGCTCTCCGCCGCCGATGTCAAAAAGTCGGTCGCCGTGGTGCGTGAGGCGGCCCAGGCGACGGGCCGCAGTCCTGACGAGGTGGAAATCACCGCCCGGATTTTCGTCAGCGTTGATCCGCCCAGTCAGACAGTTGAGACCGGCATTCGGCGGCATATCAATACCTATTTGAATGTACCGGTGTATAAAGCCTTCCACCAATGGCTGGGTCGGACCGACCTGTTGGATCCCATGTGGGAGGCGTGGGCCGGCGGCGACCGCAAGGCTGCCGTGGCCGCGGTACCGCCGGAGGTCATGCAGGATTTATTTATTCAGGGCTCGCCGCAAGAGATGAGAGCGCAGGTGCAGCGCTATCTGGATAACGGGGTGGACACCGTCTTTCTGCAAATGCAGTCATTTGAAACCGACCCGGCCCAAAAGCGCGCCAATATCCTGAACGCCCTCCGCACCCTTGGGCCGGAAGCGTAAGTCCTAACGCCGTTCAAACGCGGAGAGCAGGAGATACAGCACCCCCATGCCCAGGTTGGCTTTCACCAGTTGGGTGTAGCGGTGGTGCAGCCGTGTAAACTCGTCTCGAAAGTGTTGTTTTGTCGCCTCGAATTTATCAAAATCCTGAATCTCTACGACCCGCAGATACTCCAACCGGTCGCCCACAACCAAGGCGTAATAGATCAGCGTGGCAATCATGACCACAACGAGTACCGTCTTCACCAGGCGCACGGCCGTCCACCAGTCCGAACGCAACAAAAAGTACACCGCTGACACGGCCAGCACCGCGGCAGCAATAGATTCGAGGCGGTTCAGCTTGGCCAGCACCGCGGCGTTCACGTTTCCGGCCAAGTTGATCGTGGGCAGTTCCTGAAAGACCGTGCCGGCCACGGCAAAGCCGAACCCGGCCAGTGCGCCAATCCAGACACCGGCAGCCAGCGTCTCCATAAAGACGAAGATACGATCAAAAAACAGCTTCATACCGCGCTCGTTACTCGGGCCGTCCGGCCTCAGCCTCTTTTCCCAGCACATGCCGGAGTGCACTCTCAAGCTGCGGATAGCGAAAGGTATAGCCGGTCCGCATGAGGACCCGCGGCTCAACCCGAGTGCTGGCAAGCAGCAGGGCATCGGCCATCTCGCCAAGGGCAAGCCGGGCCGCAAAGGCCGGGACGGGGAAAAACGTCGGACGGCCCAGGACTGTGCCGAGCGTCCGGGTATATTCCCGATTCGTCACGGCCTCGGGACACACCGCATTGATCGGACCGCTGACTGCGGCGTTGGTTATGGCGTGCTGTATTACCCCGATAACGTCGTCCAGGGCAATACAGCTCATATACTGGCTGCCCGCGCCAACAATGCCGCCCAAGCCGAGCTGAAACGGCAGCAGCATTTTTTTCAACGCACCGCCGGCAGGACTGAGGACAATGCCGATCCGCAGCAGGGCGGTCCGTATGCCCGTATCGGTCAGCCCGGCCGCGGCGGCTTCCCAGTCCCGACAGACCTCGGCCAGAAACCCCGCCCCCGCCCCGCTCTCTTCGCTCAGGGTTTCGTCTCCACGATCGCCGTAATACCCAATCGCCGAGGCACAGACAAAGACCTTGGGCGGCTGGGCGCATTGGGTCAGCGCCTCGCACAGCAGCCGGGTTCCCTTGACCCGGCTGTCCCGAATGCGACGTTTGCGCTCGGGGGTCCAGCGCCCGGCGGCGATGTTCTCTCCGGCCAGATGGACAACCGCGTCAAATCCTTCCAGCCCGGCCCGATCAATCGTTCCGGCAGCCGGAGACCAGGCGACTTCACCGTCCTCCACACATGCCCCGTCCTTTCGACTCTGCTCAAGACAGGCCTTTCGACGCGACTCAAGACGGGCCTTGCGGACCAGACGCGTGACGCGATGGCCGCCCGTGGTCAGAAAGGGGATAAGCGCGGAGCCGACCAAACCGCTTGCACCGGAGACGAGTACCTTCATCGGTCTTCCTCCATAGTTCAACTGCTTGCGTTGTTGATGATGGGAGTGAGCGAGCACGTCCTGGCGCGTCACCGCATGCCGATAGGTAAAGAGCCGCGCCAATTTTCGTCTGGTCCAGACGCCACCGAGCATCTGACCCAAGGGTCCGCCCGGCAGCGCGTATTCAATCCGATCCTCCAAAATGCAGCCTGCTCGTCCGTCCGCTTCAACTCGGTGGGTATGCTCCCAGTGGGCAAAGGGTCCGGAGATTTGGACATCTCGGAATTGGACCCCTGCTTCATAGTCACGATGTTCGGCGATCCATTGTTGGGAGAAGGGCCCAAGTCCCATACGCAGCACCACCCACCCACCGTTTTCAATACCACCGCGGCGTGCAACAACCGCGACTGACTCCCAGGGCGGAGTGAGGCGCTCGAACGCCCCCGGTTGCACGTGCCACGCAAAGACCTCAGCCGCTGGCGCGGGAATATGCACCCGGCGGATAAAAACCTCCGTTCTCATGACCTCCTGCCAAACACCGTGGAGTCGGCCTTTTTTTCGCCATAGCCGGTCAGCTCAACATAGCCGTCACCTTCAAGTGGACGGCCCTGCACTGTCCCCCGCGCCCGGACCGCGCCTTCCCAATACCGAATCAGCGTGTGCATTTCCTGGTCAGCCAGATACGGCGTAATCGTCAGGTCCATCGCCTCGCCCGGAATACGCACCCGCCATTTGGCCGGGTATACGGTGCCGTCAGTCGGACTCTGCCAGGTTTGCACCACCTCGATCCGAAAGTCCGCCGAGGTCAGGGCCTGCGGAGTCCCATCCGCGGCGACCAGGGTTCCGCTGCTGAGGGGATGGACGCCCCCCGATTGCGGACGGACCTGATAGACCATCAATTCCTGTCCGTTTGTCAACTGCAGGGCAAACCAGTCCCAACCCCGGAGATCATCGCTCAGCACGCTCGTACTCCATTCCCGGTCCATCCAGCTCAACCCCTGCACCTGAAATTCTTCGTCTCCCAATCGCACAACACCGGCCGAGCGCAGACGGGTGAGGGAATAATAATACGAAGCCTGACCTGGCGCAGTCCCTTTCTGACTCAGCCCATTCCGGCCGTGCAGGACAATAGGCTTGTCTGACACGAGCCTGAGGTCCAGCGCCACGTCCTGTTCTTCAGCAGACAATTGCATGGACATGGGCTGCTCCACTGCCGTCTCTCCAGTGACCGACCAGTCTTCCAGCCAGACGCGAAAGGGGACAGCCGACGCCCCGGCCAAGCCGAGCGCCGCTCGACTCAGGCGTTGAAAGGCATGGAAACGGTGCGCAGCCACATCGCTCAGCGCGAAATGGGCCATATACACGTCCTGCGTACCCCAGGCCGAGGTCCGCCCGACCCGGGCTGTTGGTGCTTTCAGGGCTGTGCGAAAAAATGTGAGCTGAAATCCGAAATGGCGGCCTGCGGCAGACTTCAGATTGCCGGTGTAATACCACCACTCCGTCCGATAGGCCGGATGCGGCCCGTGATCGTCAGGGAAGCGCAATTCCCGCGGGCGGTCGGCCCGCGCAAAGCCGGCCAACTCTCCCCCCAGCGCTTGGCTGAGCGACAGCCTGGGTTCCGCGGCCGTATAGTCAGATGCTTGCCCGGCGAGGTACCACTTCCCTCCTCCAACCAGGACGGCTACCAGCAGCAGGATTCCGGCGATACGAAGGAAAGGGGTCAGCTTCATGCGACTTCCACATGCGACTTCCACCATTTATTCATCCCGTTATTCATCCCGTTATTCATCCCGTTATTCATCCCGCAAGGCCAGGGCCGGCGAGGTCCGCGCCATGCGCAGGGCCGGGTAGAGGCCGGCCAGCAGCGCCGCCACCACCGCCATCACTATTGCCTGTACAAGGATTTCCGGGGCAATCTCGATTTGCAGGGTCCAGCCAAACGAGCGGCGATTAATCACCAGGACCAGAATAAGCGCCAGCCCGATCCCAACCGGCACGGCCAGCAGACCGGCAATGAGGCCCATCAAGCCAGTCTGGGAGGTCATGAGTCCCCAGACCTGACCGGGGGTACAGCCGGTCGCACGCAGCACCCCAAGCTCACGCGCCCGTTCAAGCTGAAGGGCCATCAGCGCACTCAATACTCCAATGAAGGCCACCACTGTGGTCAGGAAATGCAGGACGGTGGTGATAGTAAAAGTGCGATCAAAGACTTCGAGCGAGACTTGGCGCAAAGTCCGATTTGAGCGGATGAGGACGTCGTGCTCTGCTCCGGCCAGCCTGCGCAGTGATTCGACGAGCCGGTCAACATCGGTGTCCGGCTCGGCATACACGCCGAGGGAGGAGACCTTTGCATCCTGCCACCACTGGTCATAGGTGTGACGGCTCATCATCACAATGCCTTGGTCCGAACCGTAATCCGTAAAAATCCCGACGACCCGAAACGCGTGCGCACCCCGGTCCGTGCGCAGTTGCAGCGCGTCATTGAGGCCGAGCTTATGCCGGTACGCATAGGGCTCGGAAACGATGACCGCGGCCTCGTTCTGAAATGCCGGCCAGAGGGCGTGCGGATCACCGGCAATGAACGCAAAGGCCACATAGCTGCGTTCCGCCAAGTCAAGAGCAACCAGTTGGGTGAGACCCAGATGGGATTCGACCTGAAGTCCTCGATAGGTGTTCACCCGCGCAATATCGGGAGCGGACGCCAGCCGCTGTACCAGCGCGGGATCGAGCGTGGCATCACTCCGGCGAGCAAGCAGGCTGGGTGGGGCAATATAGACATCGGCATGGAGTGAGGATTCCAGCCAACGCACGACGGTGTGGCGAAAGCTCTGCACCATGATGCCCACGCCGACCGTGACCGACACGGCGACCATCAGCGCGGCAATCGCCACCGCGGTCCGACTCAGCGTGGCTACCACGCTCCGTGCGCACAAACGCCCGAGCGTCCCACCCCAGGCGTGCAGCAGGGGTTGAAGCAGACGGATGCAGCCCACGGTCGTCAACGGCGTCATCAGCACGCAGCCCAGGAGAACACCGAACAGGGAGCCGAAACTCAGCCATAAATTCGTCCCCGATAGCCAGAGACCACCCAGCCCGGCGGCGAGCGCCAGCAAGCCCAAGAGCATCGTCCGCGGCGCGGTTTGCCGCGCGCGTGTCTCCAGGCTTGAGCGCTGCAAGGTCACGCGGGGGGGGGTCGCCGTGGCTTCCCAGGCCGGCCGGAGCGCGGCCAGCAGGCTGGCCCCTATGCCGAGCGCCAGCCCTTTGCCGAGCACGACCGGGGTCAGCGCGAGTTCACGCACGGTCAGAACAAAGTACAGATCGGTAATCGTCCGCGTCACGAGTTGCACCAAGCCGTGGCTGAGGAGAATCCCCAGGCCAATACCAGCGACGGTCCCCACCCCACCCATGCACACGGCTTCACCCAGAACCAGGAGGCAAATCTCGCTGCGGGTCACGCCCTGGATACGCAGCAGGCCGAGCAGGCCCCGCCGCTGGACCACGGAGAAGCTCATGGTGTTATAAATGAGAAACGCCCCGACGATCAGCGCCAACAGACTCAAGGCCGTCAGATTGAGCTGAAAGGCGCGCGTCATCTGCTCGACGGCCTGAGAGCGGCCCCGCGCCGACAGGACTTCCACTCCGGCGGGCAAAAGCTGACGAATCGTTGCCAGGAGTTTTTGCCCGGCCTCACCCTCAGGCGCTCGAACATCAATCCGGCTCAACTGGCCGCCCATCCCCAGGATTTCCTGAGCCGTGGCAATATCCGTGATGAGCAGATTCTCCACCGCGCTGGCGACCCGGCTGTCAGGCGGGTCAAGCAGGCCCACCAGGGTCACAGCCTGATGCCGGGTACCAACCCGGACGCTGAGCCGGTCTCCAATATCGAGACCGAGCTGTCGGGCGGTGCGAGCCGCAATCAGGCCGGTGGCCGGCTGGGTCAGAAAGGCCAGAAAGTCATTCTCGTGCATCGTGCCTGCGCTGCTGAGATACGGCCGAAAGGGAGCTTCCGCAAACGCATCAACCCCGAGCACATGAAAAATCCGACCGGGATAGTCTGTCGCGGCGACAGCGCTTTCCACCACAGGCGCAAGAGCCCGGACTTTTCCCGTCAGCCGCAGACGGCGGTATACCGCCTCGGATAATCCATTCGGCCCGCCAACAATTTGATGCGTCGCTCGTCCGGTGATACTCTGCGTCGCCAGCACAAAGGCCCGACGGGCGCTCTCGTTCGCCACGTCAATCGCCACCACGACCGCCACACCGAGGGCGACGCCCAGCAGCGCCAGGCCGACCTGCCAGGCGTGGTGCCGCAAATAGCGGCGGCTGGAACGCCACAACAGCCGACTCATCCAGACGCCTCGGCAGGGTAGGCACGCGCAACGACTTGACCGGCGTGCAGCGTGAGCAAACGGTCGGCGACCCCAATCACCTCGGGGCTATGGGTGACCATAATCAGCGTTTTGCCGCGTTGTCGGGTCAGCCGGTCCAGCAACTCAAGCACCTGCTGCCCGGTCTCAAGATCAAGGTTGCCGGTTGGTTCATCCGCTAACAGCAGCAACGGGTCGTGGACCAGTGCCCGGGCGATGGCGACGCGCTGTTGCTCTCCGCCGGACAGACGGTCGGGAAAGCTCCCGGCACGGTCGGCCAGGCCGACGGCCTCAAGCAGATCGTGCGCCCGGTCTCGTTCCGTCGGCCCTGTCCGGCCGTTGAGTTCCAGCGGCAGGAGCAGGTTTTCTTCGACCGACAGTGTCGGAATCAGATTAAAAAACTGAAAGATAAAACCAATCTGCACGCGCCGGAATAAGGTCCGTTCGCGTTCGCTGAGCCGGGTGAGATTCACCTCGCCCCGGTCGGTAGAAAAAACGACCTCACCGCTAGTCGGCCGGTCGATACCACTCAGCACATTGAGCAGGGTGGATTTCCCGGACCCGCTCCGTCCGAGCAGAACGACAAATTCGCCGGAGCGAATGGATAAGTTGACCTGCCGCAAGACCGGATGGAGGCGTTCGCCTTCCTGATACACCTTGGTCAGGTCTCGTAACGCAATAAGCGACCGACCCGAGCCGGACTGGCTCCGAGGCGGGACGCCTGTCTGCTCATCACTACTCATCTTGCCCCTTGCTACGACCGCCTATCCACGAGCCCCTACTCCCGACTCCCTATTGTATAGACGTAACACAAACTGAGAAGCCCTCCGGCTATTGTGAGGGTGGTGTTGAGAGCATAGGCTTGTGCTATACGGCGATTGCCGACCAAGCCCGGGTAGTGACACGAACTTGGTGCGTCTTGACTGAACCTCGCCGCCTATGGTTCCCTCCCTCATCAATATCGTCTCGTTTTACCTTGGCTGGTTCGCCTGTCTCCTGGGCGCAACCCAGAATATGCCCTGGCTTGGTGCGCTGGTCATGGCCGCCTTCCTGGCTTTGCATCTCTTTCTTACGGAAGATCGCGCGCAAGAACTGCGCTTCATACTGGTCAGCGGCCTGCTCGGGACCAGTCTGGATTCGCTGCTCATGCTGAGTGGTCTGTACACCTTTACGAATCATACCCTCTCGTGGCTGTGTCCGGTATGGATGACGGCATTGTGGATGGGGTTTGCCTCAACCCTGAATCACTCCATGCGCTGGTTGCACGGACGCTATGGCCTGGCCTGTCTCTTTGGGGCGACTGGTGGGCCGCTGAGCTATTATGCCGGTGTGAGTCTGGGTGCGCTGACCTTTGTCCCTTCTACGGGGACCACGCTGATAGTCCTGGCAGCCGTGTGGAGTCTCGTCGTTCCCGGCCTGCTGTGGCTGGCACACACCATGTCACCCCAGGTCAGCCCGGAAGAGCCGTGATCGCCTCGCGTCGATAATCAAAGATGCGCGCCAGCATCCGGGCGACAAAGAGGTGCTGGGCCAGCCGGCCGATTATGCCGTATGGGATTTCGTAATCCACCACATCCCGCATCAGGGTTCCCCCGACACACACTGAGAACTCATGCAGATGGACCCATTGCTTGTAGGGGCCGGAGAGTTGGCTATCGACAAAACGGTGCGGGGGTGCATAGTCCTCTATCCGGGTGGTCCATTGGAGAGGAACCCCAACCAGTCTCAGCCGATATTCAATGCGCGCCCCGACCTGCATGGTCACTGGCAATGGGGTCAGAATACGGAAATGTAAAAACCGCGGGGTAATGCGCTCCAGGTTTGCCGCGTCCGCGAAAAATGAGAACACAGTTTCCAGCGGTTGCGGAATGCGCTGGACTCGTTCGAATCTATAGGATGTGGTAGGCATACCTGGAATGGTTTCAGTCTCCACTTTGATGGTGGGAACATGGAGGCCGCTTAAAACAGAGTCGTCGAGATGAACGGTTCCCACGAGATACCGCAGCCGATTCCGTATCAGGGCAGCAAACGCCACATTGCCCCGATGATACTCCATCATTTCCCGGCGACTGTCTCCCGCCTGGTCGAACCATTCGCTGGTTCTGCCGCCTTGTCGATTGCGATGGCTGCACGCAGCCGAGCCTCTCGATTCTGGATCAACGACGCCCATTCTCCACTGATCGAATTATGGGAGCGCATCATTCACTGCCCGGATGAATTGGCTGATACGTACACACGCCTTTGGAACGACCAACTGGGTCGTGAACGCGCGTATTTCGACACCGTGCGCCACCGCTTCAACACGGACCATGCTCCCGGAGACTTCTTATATCTGCTTGCTCGCTGCGTGAAGGCCGCCATTCGATACAACGCGAACGGTGAGTTTAACAACACGCCGGATAATCGCCACAAAGGTGCTCGCCCGACCGAAATGCGACGGCGGCTCTGCTGCACTTCGGCTCTGTTACGAGAGCGCACACGACTCACAGCATGGGACTATAAGAAAGTTCTTGACGACTGTACGGAAGAGGACCTCGTCTACATGGACCCACCGTATCAGGGTGTCTGTGGAAGTCGGGATCAGCGCTATCTGCCCAAGATCAAGCACGATGAATTCTGCCACGCACTCGCAACACTCAATGCGCGGCGTATGATGTTTGCCGTCTCATACGATGGACGGACTGGCACGAAGACTTACGGTGAGGCCCTTCCAGATTCCCTGCAATTAACACGTTTGGAAATATGCGCAGGGCGATCTACCCAAGCCACGCTCCTGGGTCGGTCAGATATGACCTATGAATCGTTATATTTATCGCCGGCTTTGACCGCCTCGTTCAAACAAGCTGCACGCACCAGGAGACATCAACTCACCCCCTGGTAAAGGCCCGACCGGTGGCAAAGAAAAAATGTAACCAGAGAACCGCGCTGCCGAAGGAATTCCTCGATCTCTTACAGGCCGTTAGCGCAAAGCGTCCCAGGACCGTCATAGATCACATTCTGAAGCTCGGCCATAATTATGACTGAAGAATTGAGCGACAAATACGGGTAGATCATCCACCACGAGCCGCCCGCGATGTGCGAGAGCAAGGGATACCGTTAGAGACCTTCCGCGTGACGGGCTCGCACGGACGCAAAATCGGAGCCTACAGGTTTGGTGATCCCACGAACATCAAAAATGGTACACTTGGTGGACGCAAGACGTGGCCAAAAAACTTCAAAGAAACCTTGGTCGAACTTTACGGTTCGCGCTGTAGGGTGTGTTTCTCTGACTACGCTCCCCGCTATCTTCAAATTGATCATTGTGTTCCCTACGAAGTCGGTGGTGATCCCGCCGGAATATTGGATACGGCCGAATTTATGCTGCTCTGTGGTTCCTGTAACCGTGCAAAGTCGTGGTCGTGCGAGCATTGCAAGAGTTGGACGACGGACCACTCACTCGAAGTCTGTAAAGCCTGCTATTGGGCAAATCCGGAGAATTATGCTCATATTGCCTTACGTCTCATTCGCCGTTTGGATGTTACTTGGTCTGGAGACGAAATGTCCCAATACGATCATCTCGTCCAGCTATCCAGACACGCTCGAAAAAATGTTCCCGAATTTGTCAAAGATGTCTTGCGCCAAGCTATAGTAGGCGAAGCGTCAGAAGGAAAATAACGCAGCCCCTGGTATTCCTTGAGTTTCTCCGAATACCAGGGGCCAACCGCACCTCGGAAAACAACGCCATCGCCTGAGTCCAAATCTTGTCTCGCTTCGGCCAACCAGCCGGCGTCGCCGTTTTTTACCGTTTTCATCTTGAAAAGTGGCAATGTTCCTTCGATCAGATTGAGAGGGACGAACCACGCACTCCCATGCGCAAATTCACAAAGCAACAGCCCCTGACTTAGTGCGAATTGGTCCCACGCCTTGCGAAGAAGGCCGGTCGCCATATTTCGAGCATCCCGCCGTGCGACTTGTGGCCCGTCAGTCGCCTGACCATCGAGAAATTGTGCCAATGGAACACAATAAGCGCGCTCAAGTGGAATATCGGGAGTCTCCATTTGAAGCGTAGCCGCCTCAGCAAAGCTGAGGGCCAAACGTTCATATTGGGCTACAGGACTTTGAAATTCACTGAACGCAAGCTCTATGGCCTTTTGTGACGCCTTGAAACGGGAAAACTTGATATGGGACGGCAAGGAGTTAATTTGAAACCAGTTAGAAAATACCGACTCCGGTATATTGGAGATAGACGCACTCTGTCGCAGCTTAAACTGCTGCCAAGCAGCCAAGGCTTCTCCGAAATCACCTGTCGATTGCGGAACTTGGGCTTCTTTGAGAGTTTTCAGGAGCTTACTAAACCCATCCGCCCAGTTGGGTGAAAAGTCAATCGCGTTGCCAAGAGGCAAACTCATTGTCTTCGGGATTGGCGTGACTGATGAAGACAAGGCGGCGTTCTTTCATAATCATTTTCCTCGTTGATTCTGCGTCGATGTGCTTTATCATGGGCAATCCAATGAGGCATTAGAAAGACCCCGTATGCTCCGCCGCCTTCTTCCCATCCTCGGTCGCTGTCTGCGCCTTCAGTGTCCCCGCTGCGGACAGGGCCGCCTGTTTGCTCGCGTCTTTACACTCTTTGCCCAGTGTCCGGCGTGCGCCCTGTCCTTTGAGCCGGAGCAGGGCTATTACGTTGGCGCGATGTATCTCAATTACGCCGCAACGGTGTTGGTGGCCACCCCCGGCTTTTTGGTTCTGGATTACTGGACGGATTGGTCGTTGGCGCACCAAATGCTGGTCTGGAGCGCCTTCGCCATCGGCTTTCCCATTCTCTGCTTTCGTCACTCAAAAAGCCTGTGGCTGAGCCTGGACTATTTCTTGACTCACTCTTCCGGGGACAGTGAACGGGCGCGGCCAGGCCCCTAGGGCAAATTACGATTCCGTGTAGCCGCCCGTCATTCCCCTGTTTACACAGGGGCAGGCGCTGCGGAAGAACGTCACCCCTGCGAAAGCAGGGGCAGGAAGCCAGGCCCCTCGCCCCCGCCGCCGGCTGGATGCCGGATCAGTCCGGCATGACAAGATGGCTACAGCCTGGTGTAAAACGCTCTAGGGCCGCCCCTCCGAGTGTGTCTGCGCGGAGGGGTGTCCACGCAGCGTCCGCAGTGCGGACGGAAGCCGCCGAAGATCTTCCAGGATCAGATACGAGGCCGGCAGCAGCACCAGGATGATGACGGTTGCAAACAGAATGCCGAAGCCGAGAGAAATGGCCATGGGCACCAGGAAGCGGGCCTGGACCGAGGTCTCAAAAATCATCGGAGTCAACCCGAAAAACGTCGTCAGCGAGGTCAGTAAAATAGGTCGGAACCGACGGGTCCCGGCCTGACTGATGGCTGCGCTGGCTGAGAGTTGCTGTGTTTCACGTATCCTATTGGCCGTCACGACCAAGACCAGCGAATCGTTAATGACCACCCCGGCCAGAGCAATGATCCCGAACAGGCTGATGATGCTCAAGCCGTAGCCAAGCAAAATATGCCCAATGACCGCCCCAATGATCCCAAACGGGATGCTCAGCATGACAATCAACGGCTGGACATAGCTGCGGAACGGAACGGCCAACAGGCCATAGATACCCAGCAGCGCAAACAAAAATCCGATCCCCAGCGCTTCAAGCGACTCTTGTTGAGAGGCTTGCTCACCCTCCAATACATAACTCAAGCCCGGATATTTCTGCACCAGCGCCGGCAGTTCCTGGCTCAGCACCTCGGCAATAATGGTATTCGCATTGGACACTGTTTCATCCACGTCCGCAGTGACGGCAAGAATTCGCCGCCCTTCCCGCCGGCGAATCTCGGTATAGGCGTAGCCGCGCTCAACGTCCGCGGCCTGGAAGAGTGGAATCTCACCGCCGCGGTCTGTCCGCAGAATCAACTGCTCTACGGTATGGGTCGTGCGCCGTTCGTGCTCAGGCAGTCGGACCATCACCCGCACTTCGTTGCGCCCACGCTGCTGTCTGAGGGCTTCCGCCCCATAGAATGAACTCCGAACCTGACGGGCCAAATCCGTGGCATTGATCCCCAGGCTGCGCCCTTCGGGCTTGACCGTCAGGCTGAGCTGCGGCTTCCCGCGGGCAAAACCGTCGTCAACATCACGCACCCCGGCGTACCCGGCCAGGACCTGGGCCAACTCCGTGGCCGCAACCTCAAGCGTGGCCCGCGAGCGATGCGTGAGTTGAATGTCGAGCGCCGCGCCCTCGCTTACCCCCGTCTCAGCGTCAAAGGTCAGGGTCTCGATTCCCACGATATGCGCCGTTGCCGCCCGCCAGGCATTCGCAAACTCCAGACTGCCTGTCTCCCGCCTGTCCGCGGGAACGAGAGCGACTTGGACACCCACCAGGTGACTCCCGCCCGCCCCCCCACTCCCGGGGTCTGGCGGCCCGAACGTCTGTAACACGCCGCCGATCTGGGTATACATCCCCCGGATAATGTCCGTGCCCCCCTGTTCCTCAACGGTGGCCGCGGCCGCGGCAAGCAATTGGCGCTGTACGCGTCGAGCGGTCTCCATCGGAACCCCAAACGGCAGGGTCGCCTGGGCAGCGACGATATCGGCATCAATACGCGGAATAAAGCTGAACTGAAGATAGCCCCCGCCTACCGCTCCGGCCGCAAGAATGAGCAGCGTGATTCCGGTTGCGAGTGTGGCGTAGCGGTTGGCCAGCGCCACCCGCAACAACGGCCGATAGCCCTGCGTAATGCCGCGTTGCAAGAGCGCGGCCAAGAGCTGGCGTGGCTTTCCAAGTATTTTCCACACCCGATTCTCGGGCGTTTGGTGAGACAGGTGGGCCGGCAGAATAAAGAGCGATTCGATCAGCGACACCACAAACACGGCAACCACCACAGCCGGGATCTGACGAAAGAATTTTCCCGTGGCGCCGGGCACAAAAAAGAGGGGCAGAAACGCGACGATATTGGTCAACACGGCAAAGAGGACCGGCGCGGCTATCTCCTTTGCCCCGGCAATGGCTGCGGCCAGAAAGGACAGTCCCTGTTCGCGCTTTTCATACACGTTTTCTCCAACCACAACCGCATCATCCACCACAATGCCCAGGGTCACGATAAAGGCGAAGAGCGAGATCATGTTAATCGAGGCGCCAGTAATCGGCAGAAAAAGAAAAGAGCCTAAAATAGAGATGGGAATACCCAAGGTCACCCAAAAGGCCAGCTTCGGGTCGAGAAAGGCTCCCAACAACAACAAGACCAGGACCAGACCCAGGAACGCGTTTTTGACCAACAGATTAACGCGGTCGCGGTACACTTCGGAGCGGTCATCCCAGACCGTCAGACCAATGCCGGCCGGGATACTCGGCTCAACTTCCGCCATATAGGCCCGGACCGTATCGGAGACAGACTGCGGGGTTTCATTGCCAACCCGATAGACCTGGACTTTGACGGTGCGTTGGCCGTTGAAAAAGGCTTCTTCGTCGGTCTCTTCAAAGCCGTCGTATATATGCGCAATATCGCTCACCAGGATCTGAGAGCCGTCCGGGGCGGACGCGACCGGGATGTTGGCGTATTCGCGCGCAAAGTCCCGTCGTTCCTGGGTACGCAGCAAGACTTCTCCCCCCGTGGTTTTGATCCCCCCTGCCGGCAGTTCAATCGCCGCTTCACGGACCTCGCGGGCAATACCGGCGAGGGTCAGATTATAGGCCCGCAGATGACGCTGGGGGACTTCAATGCTGATCTCCAACGGTCGGGTAGCGGCCAATTCAACCAGAGTAATCCCCGGTCGTTGTAATAAATCATCTCGAGTTTTTTCGGCCAGAGCCCGCAGCGTTTGCTCGTCCTGATCTCCGTGAACCAGGATAGTGAGGACTTGATTGCGCACCTCAACCAGACTCACAATCGGACGTTCCGCCTCCTCGGGAAAGGATAAAATGCTATCAACCGCATTCTTGACATCTTGCAACGCCTTGCCCGTATCCGTTCCACTCAGCAGTTCAAGAGTGACTGCGGCCCGGCTCTCGGTCGCCACCGCGGTCACGTCCTTGACTCCGTCCAACCCCCGCACCTCGTCTTCGATAGACAGGATAATCCCCTGCTCGACTTCCGCCGGGCTGGCGCCGCGATACAGCACCGAGACGCGAATGGTATCGACGGCGAACTCGGGGAAAATTTCTTGTTTGACGCGCGTGCTGAGCATGAGGCCGCCCACCAGAAACAGCAGCATCGCCAGATTGGCGGCCACGTGGTTGCGCGCCATCCAGGCGATTGGACCGCCGACATGCGGCGCGGTGTCAACGCTATCAGCCACGGCAGGCTTATTCCTCGTCCGCGCGTGTCGAGGCCGGCTCGGCCTCCGCGGCCTGCAATCGCATCCCCGGCAGCGCCGCCGGCAGGGAGCTGGTCACGACTTGGTCGCCGTCCTCCAGACCGGCTCGAATCAGCACCGAGTCCCGCCGCCGCAGCGCTACCTCTACGTGCCGGATTTCCAATTCCCCCCGCGTGTTATACACCCATACCCGCTCGTCCTCGCGCAGGCTGCTGCGCGGCAGGACAATCGCCTGGGGCAGGGTTGGACCGAGAATCTCCACCCTGACATACTCTCCGAGCAAGAGAGACGAACGGGGCTCCCCATCGGGCCTGGTCTGAGCCTGGTCGAAGGGATCCAGACCGAGCGGGTCCGGGACCAAGACCAGCACCCGGGCCATGCGCCCGTTTTCGGTCACGTCCCCGAGCAGACGCTCGACCCAGCCCGTCCACTGGGCGGACTCTTCGTTCCCGAGGTCGCGCAAAATTCGGACAGCAGAGCCTTTTGCCACGCTACCCGGGAGACGCTCAGATGCCTGCGGTTGAACCGCGGCCGGGAATTCCACCCAGCCTAATTGATTGAGCGGCACGCTCGCTTCGACCCGAAACGCATCGGTACACACCAGGGTCGCCACCGCACTCCGCGCGTTGACCAACTGCCCGACTTCAACCGTCTCCTTCAGCACCAGGGCGTTGCACGGCGCCGAGACCTCCGTTCGGGTCAGGGCCAGCTCGGCCTGGGCCAGACGACTCTTTGCCGCGGATACCGCGGCCCGCTTCTCCTTGAGATGAGGCTGGCGCAGGGCCAGGACCCGACCAAGTTCACTAGTCTCGATAGACGGCTCCAGCAGGTCCCATTCCTGGTGGGCAACGACCTGGTTGCCCTGTTCGACTTGCAGTTCAAATTCCACCCGCGCCAAGTTGCCCCGCTCGGCATCGACCGCCAGACGATAATCCTGCGGGTCAATTTTCAGCAGCACCGCGCCCGCCCGGACCAGGCCGCCGTCGATCAGGTCGTCATGCTGGGCAATGACATAGCCCTCTACCCGGGGAAAGAGAGTCAGTTCCCGATGGGCCCGAACGGTGCCATACGCCTGCAATGCGGCGCGTTCAGCCTGGGCGTGAACGGTGAGCACCTCAACTAGCGTGGGCGCGGCTTCGCGGTCAACCCTGGGGACCGCGGGCCGGCTGGCGATCAGCACGCGGGCGCCCACTATGCCGGCAATAAGAATGAGCAACGGCAGTCCGAGCCGGAACAGCCGCGTCGGCCAGGCTTTCCCCCCTCCGGCTGACGTCACAACCGTCCTCCTGAGAGAGCGGCCAGGCGGAGGGCGTTCGGAGCCTCCAGGGTCTCTGTCCACTTGCCGCCCAAGGCGCGGTAGAGCTCGGCCCGCCGGCTCAGCAGGGTCTTCCGCTCGCGAATCACCCGCCGCTGGAGCGCCTGAAGCGATTGTACCGCTACGAGCACATTGAGGTAATCAATCAGGCCGTGGGTATAGCGTGAACGGGAGACCTCCAGGGTTGACTGGACAAGAGTCATTTGCCGCTCAAGATTGCGGATGAGCTCTCGTTGCTGCCGTTCCCGGACCAAGGCGTCTTCAATCTCGCGCAGGGCCGTCAGATACGTCTGTCCAAAACGGTCGAGCAATTCCTGGACGCGTGCCTTTTGCCGAACCACCTCGTTCCGACGGCGGCCACCATCAACCAACGGTGTGAGCATATCACCGATCAGCGAACCGATTTCCTGACGAAAGAAGGTGTCCCAACTCCGTGCGCTGAACTCGTAGGACAACTGCAATACCAGGCGAGGCAGGCGCTCGGCCACTGCCGCGGCGACCCGATAGTCCGCGGATTGGAGGCGGAGCTGGGCGGCCTGCAAATCCGGTCGGGACGCGAGCAGCATGGTCGGAGAAACCAGTTGCGGAAACGGCGGCAGCGCGGGCAGCGTTCGGCCGGGCACCAACTCGTCAAGCGCGCCCGGTATGCGACCGAGGAGGACCGCGAGCTGATTCAAGGCCGTCTCCAGAACCGACCGGACGACCGGCACCTGGGCTTGGGTATCGGCAAGCTGCTGCCGTTGCTGCAATACATTCACGGCTGAGCCCGTCCCCACACTGAAACGGAGTTCGGTCAGCTTGAGCAGGGTTTGGCTCACCTGAACCTGTTCCCGCAGCAGGTCCAAAAGGGCGTATTGCTCCTGACAGGTGAGCCAGACATTCACCACCGCGCCCGTGAGCAGCAGGGCCGTGGCCTCCACGTCCTGACGCGAAGCCACGGATTCAAGCCGGGCCGCAGTCCGCCTGGCCGCAATCCGCTTCCAGATATCAATTTCATACGTGAGGCCCGTAGCCACAAAATAACGGTCCGGATTCGTCGTGCGCGTGAAGCGGTTGCCGCGCAGGTCTGTCGCTGCCCGGTCAACGCTATGGAGACGAGAGGCACCCGTACGAAAATCGACCTGGGGCACCTGCTCGGCTCCCGCAATCCGGGCCTGGGTCTGGGCCTGCGCCAGCCGCGACCAAGTCTGCCGCAGCTCGAAATTCTCGGTAAAGACGCTCTCCATCGCCGCGTTCAGCCGGGGGTCGCCAAACTCGCGCCACCATTGACCCAAAACCCGCTCGCCCGTCACACCATGATGATACGCCTGCGGGATGGCAACCGTCGGCCGCTCCAGGGAACGTACAGCGTATGGACTACAACCGGCAATGACGAGCAGGAGCAGAAGAGAAAACGCTATCATCCACCAGGAACGCATTCGTTGGGAAACGTGTTGTTGTCGTGTCATGAGCGGGAGGGGCTTTCACCTGTGTGGCTTTGTCTCATTGTATCATATCGTGCAAACCAGGGTTTGCATCAGGGGCCGACAGATGGGCGGGGCGCAACCGTCCGGTGGGCGGCCTTTGCATTGCCTCTTCTGAGGAGACTTGATAGGGGACGAAGGTCAACAGGCGCTCGCCGGTGAGGAGCAGAAGTAGGCTGAACGCTCCGAGTACTCCTGAAGGAAGGACAGAGCCATGCAGTTCGGCGTCTTTTATCAGTTACCTTGCGCGCCGGGGCAGTCCGTCCCGCAACGCTATCGGGAGACGTTCGAGCAGATTGTCTCCGCGGACCAGTTGGGTTTTGACTCGGCCTGGCTGGCCGAGGCCCATTTTGACGCCGGCTTTTCTACCATGCCGGCTCCGCTGGTCGTGGCCGCAGCCCTTTCGGGGCGTACCGAGCGTATCCGTTTGGGTATCGGGGTCAGCCAACTCCCCCTCCATAATCCGGTCAGCGTGGCCGAAGAAGCCGCAACGGTTGATATTGTCACCGGCGGAAGGCTGGACTTTGGCCTGGGACGGGGAACGTGGAGTCACAACTTCGACGGGTTTGGTATTCCCTGGGAAGAACGCACCACCCGACTGGAAGAAGCCATTGATATCCTGGAACAAGCCTGGGCCGATACTCCGCTCACCTACCACGGTCGGCACTACCGGTTCGAGTCAATCAACGTGGTTCCCAAGCCGATTCAGCAGTCCGGCCCGCCGCTGCATATCGCGGCCAACAGTCCAAGTACGGCCGAGTTTGCCGGTCGGCGCGGCTTACGCCTGTTAATGGCCGCCCCCATTCACCCCTGGCCGGATGATTTTCTGACCCATCTCGGGCTGTACCGCGATTCCGCGGCCAAAGGGACCGCGGGAAATGCGCGGGTGTCAGCCGTCTTCTTTATCTTCACGGCTCGGGACCGGGCCGCGGTACGCCGGCAGATGGCCGATAGCTTTGCCCGTCACCCCATAGGTCAGCGCACCGCGTATGAGACCGCGGAAGAGAAGATGGCCATATTCGGCAGCCCGCAGGAATGCATAGACCGGATTGCAGAGGTGCAGCGACGGGCAGAACTGGATTCCCTCATCTGTTCCTTTAATCCCGGTGGAACCATTCTCCACGGACAGGTGAAGGTGGCGATGCAGCGCTTTGCCGAAGAGGTGCTGCCGAGCGTGCGAGACCTGTAGTCTCTTAGCGGCTGACGCTCCGCTCAGCCGTCCGGCTCACGAAGAGGATTGAAGCGGGCTTGCCGGTCCTCGGATGGACCGGCTCGCGGCATGCCAGGATATCGAGACCGCTGTCTCGGAGGAGGCGAATCCAGGACTCCACGGTGCGGAAATACCAGGGGACCGGGTCGGTAAACTCCGGCCCGAAGCCGTCCCACGAGCCGGGTCGCCAGCCGTCACAATAAGGCCGAGCGCCGCACGCCATGACGGGGTGAAGGGTCTGGATGAGCACCTGGCCCCGGGGCTGTATATAACGCGGCAGGGCGGGAAGCAGATGCTCGACCGAGTCTTTTCCCAGCAATGAAAAATTACAGATGATGGTGTCGAACCGGTCTGCCCTGAGCCGACCGGCGGCCATATCTTCGTAGGAACAGACCTGAAACCGCCCACCGCCGCATCGCTGCGCTTCCGCTATCAGTTCGGGCACAACGTCAACACCAACAACCTCGATTCCACGCTCCGCAAGCGCGCGCGCCAGCCAGCCTTCGCCGCAGCCAACGTCGAGCACGCGCCGCGGCCTCAGGCTCGTAGCGGCTTGGACTATGGCCTGATCGGTGACCAGGGTCCGACTTTCAATCTCTTGGTGCTGGACGGCTTTCGTCCAGGGGCAGGCGTTCCTATGCCACGAAGTCACGATCTGTCTGTCGCTGAGTTCCAGCATCGGGTTACACGCAAACTCAGTTTCCCTGCAAGTTTCTGAACAGCCCCCCCCTCCCTGGCCCTCTCCCCTGGAGGGAGAGGGTTGGGGAGAGGGGGAACATGGGTTAAAACGACTCTGGCATGCCGTCCACTTTTGGCAGGTCCGGGTGCATCACGTCCCACGGCTGGGCACTGGCCGCATAAATATCCCGCTGGGGTTGATACCAGCTCGGGTCGTCCAGACTGCCCGCGTACAGCACCCTGAAGTCCGGCGCGGCCGCGTTGGTCAACAGAACAGGAGAGCCACACGAGGGGCAGAACGCGCGGCCCATAGTGTGGCCGCGGTCGGCCCGCTTCTCAAACCAGGCCGGCGCGCCCGTAAGAGAAAAATCGGATTGTTTGACAATAACCGCGGCAAAATAGGCGCTGCCGGTTGCGCGTTGGCAGTCCCGACAATGACAATTCCCCATATAGAGCGGTTCAGCAGTGCAGGTATAGCGGATCGTACCGCAGGCGCAGCCACCGGAAAACGGGGTCTTCATATTCAACCTCCTTCAGGCTCACAACGATATGTCCACAGGAATAGAGACGCCGGAATCCTGTCAAGTCATGGTGTGCAGATACAGGGTCAGGCCGCGACCGCAGGGTTGAATTCTTTCAGGCGCGGGTACACCTCTCGGGCAAAGAGTTGCATGCCCTTGACCGTCTCTTGATGGTCCAGGAAACCGGCCTGTCCCATCAGCAGGAGCTGACCAAAGCCGCCCACGTGCTCGTAAAACTTGACGATTTGACAGTAGACAGAGTCCGGGTTGCCGGCAAAGACCAGCCCGTGCTCCATAAAGCTCTCCAGCCTCGGGTTCTGGAACATCTTGAACACGCCCGAGGCCGGCCCTTTCATCGCACCGGCCATTGCCGACGGCGGATGATAGCCCGGCGGGCTGGTAAACTGGAACGGCACCTTATTGGCCTCCACATACCACATCAGCTTGCGCGCCCCGGCATAGCCTTCTTCGTCCGTCTCACCCGTGTAGACCAGGGCGGCATAGGCAAAACGGTCCAGGCCGGCAGCCGGCAGGCCGCGTTCGGCCCGGCGTGTCCGATAGGCGTCAAACACCTGTTTCGATCCGTCGAAGCCGGTCAAAAAGCAGGCCACGATATTACCGCGCTCACCAACCGCCTGGGCGGAGCCCGGACTGAGCGCCGTGATCCAGACGGGCGGATGCGGCTGCTGATAGGGCCGGGGCCAGATATTGACCTGACGGTGGTGAAAGTATTTGCCCTCCCAGTTGAACGGCCCGTCGTGACTGGTCCAGGCTTTGAGGATCAAGTCATACGCTTCCCAAAAGCGCTCCATCATGCGCGTGGGTCGATGGTTGCCAGCCGACATTTCATACGGTACGCCGCGCACAAAGCCCACCTCCAGACGGCCGCGGGAGTAGACATCGACCATGGCCATCTCTTCTGCCACACGCACCGGCTCGCGCCGGTTGGCAATCGGGTTGCCGAGAATCAGCAGGCGGGCCGTTTTGGTTTCACGGGCGAGGATGCCCATGACGACAGGGCCGGACGGGTTGAGATTGGTCGCGGTCTGATGGTGCTCATTCACCATGATGTCGAGCCCCAACTCCTCGGCAATCAACCATTCGTCGATAAACCGGTGGTACAGGTCGGCTCCGATTTTCGGATCGTAGTAGCGATTCGGGAGGGTGACGCGGATCGAGTCATACTCTTTTGCATCGGGCAGCAGATGGTAGGCGTTTTCGCTGAAATGCCAGGCACGCATGAACACAGCTCCTTTTTTATGCTGAGGCCAGAAACGCCCCGATCCGCTCGACCACTGCTTCCGGCTGTTCCACGTGCGGCCAGTGTCCAGCTTGGTCAATGACGGCGAGTTGCGCACCGGGAATAGCATCACGATAGGCCGTGCCATAATAGCCGGGGGTCACAAAACGATCACTCGTCCCCCAGACGAGCAGCGTCGGAATCACGATTCGGTGCAAGCGCTGACGCAGCTTGGGATTGTGACAATACGGCTCCCAGGCATACAGGGCGGTGGCTTGCCGATTGCGGGCGATCACGAGGAGTTCAGCGTCGGACAGACCGGCGTAGTCAAGCGCGGCCCGGGCGGGGTCGTGGTATTGCAACCGCCCGACTTCTTCGGGCGGCAGGGCGAAAATATCCGGGATGTCGCGCGTCTCCCGATCCCCGACCTTAATACCGAGCGGCGCAACTAGGACCAGCCGGCTGAGACGAGCGGTGGACTTCACCGCCATTTCGGCGGCGATCCAGCCCCCGAGCGAGCAGCCGATGACCACGACCTCCCGGAGATCATATTCGTCAAGCAGATCGAGGTAGAGATAGGCCAGGTCATCCACCGTGTCGATATCGGCCATATCGGGCGCCTGGCCAAAGCCGGGATGGGTCGGCAGGACCACCCCTCCCTGATCTGCCAACAGAGAAAAAAACGGTGCCTGGAGACACGGCCCGTTTTCTCCGTGCAGGGCGAGGATCGGACGGCCCTGTCCGTATTCATAGACGTCGAGTTGTACGCCGTGCAGCGTCAACCGGCGCGGCTGGATGGTCCGACTCATGGTTCACCTGTGTCCATGGATGACAAATCCTTATCGCAATCGAGACTGCTCCTCACGCCGCAAACAAACGTTCGACGTTGCCGTGTCCTATCTGCTCCCGCTCGTCATCGGAGCAGCCCAGTTGCGCCACCAGTTCAATGGGCCGCTGCCAGAAGCCGTAGGGATGATCCGTGCCGTCCACCAGCCGGGTGTAGGGGAAGTCACTCCGTTTTTCGAGCGTGCGGGCGATGTGTCCGGCTAAGAAATGGGTGTGAACATCGATTTTCATGCTCGCCCTCCTCGCTCCTTGCGCCACCACACTTACCCAGCCTTGCGGGATGCGCTCCGCGCGTCAAAACCGCCCTCTTCAGGGGCATGTCCATACACGTCACGCACGTAGTATTCGGACTGATGCGTCGCGGGTCGTCCGCCCCAACCATACTCGATCAGCCAGCCCGAAGGCGTACGGAAGTAGAAGGAATACATGTGGTCGTTGGAGTGCTTCCCCGGTGTAATGGCGACCGGCACCTTATGCTCGCGGACAATCTCGTAGGTCAGGCCCACATCGTCCAGATTGTCCACCTCGACCATAATGTGGTTGAGGCGCTGCTCGGATGGGCCTAGTCCAAAGGCCACGGAGTGGTCGCGCTCATTGCAGTGCATAAAAACTGGCGCGATGACGGTCTTGCCCCTTTGAATCTTGTATTCCACGCTGCCGCGCATGCCCAGGGCGTGGTAAAAGCGATACGCCGCGTCCGTATCCTGTTGGCCGACGATACAGTGTCCCAAGCCGCCCGCGCCGGTCTTGAACCGGCCGTGCATGCGCCGTCCGGGATAGAAAGGCTGGCTGCACTGCACCTGCGGGCCGTGGAAAATCTCGACCGGATTGCCGTTGGGGTCGGCGAGTTTCAGCACCTCCAGCACGCGGCGCTCGGCGGCCTCGTCCGGCGCTCCCAGGCGGTAATCAATGCCCGCCTCGGACAACTGCTGCTGCATCTGCCCGAACTCCTCGGGCCCGGCAACCCGAAAGCCGAGGTAGCGCAGATCGTCGCTGGGGTCGTCGTGCAGGACAATCCGATGATGCCAGTAGTCCAGGCGCGCGTAGCAGCGGTCGTCTTCGCCTTCATCCGCAACTTCCCAACCGATGATAGTGGCCGCAAAATGCTTCCAGGTGTCGAGGTCTTGGACACCAACACCGATATAGCCCAGCTCTGTGACGTGGATCATATTTCCCTCCTGTGGTGATGCGGTTGGTTTCTGATTACTCCCTTTTGATAGGAGCGCGTTGATCTTTGTCTGATAGCGCTATAATGATGCCAGAGAAATGATGAAAGGGAAGGCTCAGGGCATGGCTGACACAATCTACGAATGCACTATAGCAAACGGCCAGGTCGTGCTACCTGCGAGCATACATTTGCCGGAAAACTGTCGCGTGTGGCTGACGGTACACGAGGAAGCCATACGCCCCCTGGCAAGAATCCCCAGTCCTCGTCTCGTTCATCCAGAACAGGCTCAACACTTCGAAATGGAAGTCGAAGCTGTGAGCGATGCCGAAATATGACACATCGCAGTTCGACCCGCCGGCGCCATTAGCCTTGGTGACAGTCCATTCGCCAAGGAGTGGAGTGTCTATTCCCCGCGTGCCGGTCCTTCTTGATAGTGGCGCCGATGTTCCCCTCTTACCGCGCCGTCCCATTGAGTCTTTAATCGACTCAAAAGACGAACGCGGCCAGTATGAAATAGAAGGATTTGACGGCGTGCGCAGTCTCGCGACCGCAGTCCGTCTGGAAGTGCACTGTATTGGTCAAATCTTTCGTGGCAGCTTTCTTTTGACCACTCAGGACTATGGCATCCCCGGACGGAATATCTGGAATCGTTGTTCTCTTCTGCTTGATGGCCCAAACCTGACCCGGGACGAATATCAGGAAGGCGATGGAACGAGACGGGAGTTGCCATGATCCGCACAACGGTCGTAGGAAGTTGGCCTCTGCCTGGACAGTACCGGAACCGCTTGTTGCAGTATCACCGGGGACAATTACCCCACATGCTCGTCAAACCGACGCTCAGCGGCGCGGCAGAAGTGGCCATCCGTGAGCAGCAGGCGACCGGCGTGACCCAGTTCATGGGCGGCGAGTTCTTCGCTGAAGTCTTTATTCAACACATTCCCCGCCAACTCACCGGGGTTCGCCTGGTGAAACCCCAAGCCGACGCATTACGGACGTATAGGGATGTGGCCCGCTACGAACTGAGCGGCGAGATCGATGCCCCCCGCGGCCTGGGTTATGTCGAGGCCTTCCGCCGGGAATCTCACATCGAACCGCGTCTGGATAAGGTGGCCGTCCCCGGTCCTTTAGAAGTGCTCGGCCACCTCAAATGGACAGAGGCGGTCCGCGCGCAGCTTCCGCGGGCAATCGCAATCGTGAATCGGGAACTGCGCGGGCTCGCGGCGGCCAAGGTCCGCGAGATCCAACTGGATCTTCCCACGGTCGCCATTCGCTCCGTCCTGGGCCGCCTGGCTCCCGAAGAGGCGGCCGATTTGATCGCCCACAGCTTTGAAGGAGTGGATACCCTCAAAACCATCCACTGTTGCCTGGGCGACCTCGGTTCGCAGTCGGCCGTCACCGTCCATAATCTCCACGCCTTGCTACCCTATATTGAGCGACTGGCCGGCGTGATCGACAAGGTCCACCTGGAATGCTCCCACCCCGGCCAATGGGCCGACCGGGCCTGTCTGCGCGATATTCCCAAAGGCATGCAGGTCATTGCCGGCATTGTGGATGTCAAAGCGCCGGTCGAAACCAACGCCCGGATTGAGGAGCGCATTCGTGAGGTGCTCAAACATGTCACCGCAGACCGGCTGTGGATTGCGCCGTCGTGCGGCCTGGGCCGCCGCACAACGGAGATTGCGATTGGCAAAGTCTCGCGCATGGTTGCAGTAGCACAACGCTGCTGACACAGCGTGTATGTCGGTGGAGGGAGGAATCAGGATGTCGGAATACACGACCGTGTTTGGTTCCCTGGCGCACTACGAGAAAGGCCGGGTTGAAATCATTCAGGACCAGGCCCGGCATTACGCCTTTTCCAATATCTTTGAGGTAGCCTCTCAAGCCCAGCCGTATGAAAAGATCGCGGTAGCGAAAAACCTGGAGTACGTGGTCGAAGTCCTGCGCGCGGAGGGCCGCTCAGACTGGTTTACCGCGGCGCACGATGAGTTCGCGGTGGTGATGGACGGGCACCTGGAGGTTCATCTGGTCAAACTCGACGACCCGGCCGCCGTTGTGTCACCGAACGCTCACGGGTCGGTGCGCCTGCCCGGCTCGCCCGTCGGCAAAAAGATGGGCTGGATGAAACTCCGGCGCGGGCATCAGGCTCTGCTGCCGGCCGGTGCGGCCTATCAGTTTCTTGCCGAACAGCCGAGTGTCATTCTGCTGCAAACGCTGCAAGGCCCGCTCACAGTCGAAAAATGGGCGGATATTTGCGAAGCCTAAGGAGAAAGGCCATGAGTGACGTCAAAGCCTCAGCCCCCGACGAGCAGACCGGGTATAAGCGTTTTGAACTGGGACGGTTTTCTTTTTCACGCGACGAGTATTTCGTCACGGTCGGCTGGCCGGCCAGAGAGACACAGCTCTCCCATACCCTGCCGGTTGATGCCTTTCTTAAGGCCCTGATGCGCGATGTGGCCTGGGGATTTTTTTACGGCTGGGTCAATTTTGATGCCGTGCTCGGCACCCGGAATCGGTACGGACAGGTGGAGCTGTACGCCGGGCGCTATAACGACAGCTATCATGACTCCGGCCTCGCTTATGTCGAGACCTTTGACACACCGGAGATTCTGGCCACCTTCAAGGCCATGCTGAGCGACTGGACGAACGCCGGCTTCGACCCGTTTGCCGCGCCGGCTGAGACCGGCACCACGGTCTTCGGCAAAAAGAACGGGAGCAATACCGCGGCCGTTGAACGCAACCGGGAGACCTGTCGGCGCATGCCCGGTCTGCCCGGCGATGTCGCGCTCCGCTCGGACGCAAACGGCTACCCGGTCAACCGCGCCTTTGCCGATGTCGAACAGGACGAACCCGAGATTCATGCCGAGCCAGGCTTTGAGAACGAGGTCCACGCTTTCAATCTGTTCAAATACCTGTCCCGCTCTGACGTGACCTGGAACCCGTCCGTCGTGTCCGTGTGCCGCAACAGCCTGCTCTGCCCGACCACCGAGGAACACATCCTGCCGGTCATCCACGGCAACGATCGGGTCGAGTGGTTTATCCAGGTCAGCGACCAGATCACCTGGCAGGTGAGCGATAAGGAGACCGGACAGCCTCGGGCCAGAGTGGTCATGAAGCCGGGCGATGTGGCGGCCATGCCGGCCGACATCCGACACCAGGGTTTTTCGCCCAAGCGGGCCATGCTGCTGGTCTGGGAAAACGCCACCGCGGGTCTGCCCGAGCAATACGACAGCGGCGAACTTTCACCCTATCCGATCGAGCTGTAACCAGGAGGCCAGCATGAAACTCGGCGTGTTGTATATTCCTGACTATTACGAGGAGCGCCACAAATCGTCCAGCCACTACTACGGCGAAATGCTGGAGCAGATCGACCTGTGTGAAGACATCGGTCTGGACAGCATCTGGTTTGCCGATCACTACGTCGGCGGCTATGCGTTTCCTTCCCCGCCGATTTTTGCCGCCACGGTGGCACAGCGCACTAGGCGCGTCCGCTTCGGCACCGCGGTGACCTTGTTACCGCTGACCAACCCGATCAAGACGGCCGAGGAATATGCCATGCTGGATGTCCTCAGCGACGGCCGGCTCGATTTCGGGATCGGCCGGGGCATCCTGCGCCACGAGTACGACCTGTTTGGGATTGATCCGGACGAGAGCCAGGGCCGTTACCACGAGGCGCTCGATATTATCCTCCAGGCCTGGACCCAGGATGAGGTCCCCGGTACGGGCGATTATTTCGCTATCGATCAGGTCAAAACGCTGCCCAAGCCGGTGCAGCAGCCCGCCCCCCGTCTGGGCTGCTGCCGTGGCGTCCCAAGAGTCCTTCATCTGGACGGCTGAGCAGGGCTATAACTTCATGCTCGTCCCGTTCGCCTATCCGACCTTCGGACCGCTCCGCGAGCGGGTCGATCTGTGAGGCAGAGTGAAAATTGCCATTATCGGTGGAGGTATCGGTGGTCTGACGCTGGCCCTGTCGCTCCATGACGCCGGTCTCGCCGAGGTGGATATCTATGAATCTACTCACACGATCAGTGAGTTGGGAGTCGGCATCAATGTGCTGCCGCACGCGGTCCGCGAGCTGACCGAACTCGGCCTGCTGGACGGACTCGCCGCGGTCGGCATCCCGACCGGCGAGTTGGTCTTCTACTCCAAACACGGCCAGCGCATCTGGGGCGAGCCCCGCGGCCGCGCCGCAGGCTATCACTGGCCCCAGTTCTCGATTCATCGCGGCGAGCTGCTGCAAGTGCTCCACCAGGCCGTAGCGGAGCGGCTCGGCCAGGCGCGCGTCCACACCGGCCACCCCCTGGTCCGCTTTGGACAGGCGGCGGGAAGGGCTTGGGGCGAGTTCGTCGATAGAGCAAAGAAGACGGCCGCACGTCGGGTCGAGGCCGACCTGCTTGTCGCGTGTGACGGCGTCCATTCTGTCGTCCGTCAGCAACTCTATCCTGACGAGGGTCCGCCCAAATGGAACGGGATTACGATGTGGCGCGGGGTCAGCATGGGCAAGCCGTTTCTGTCGGGCCGCACGATGCTGATGGCCGGCTATTTTCAGCGGCGGGTGGTTGTCTACCCGATTTCAAAACGCCACGAAGACCGGGGACAGGCGCTCATCAACTGGGTGGCGGAATTCAAGGTTGCCGACGATCAACCCATGCCCCCGCAAGACTGGGAACACACGGCGCGTCTCGAAGACGCCCTGGCCCCCTTCGCGTCGTTTACCTTTGATTTTCTCGACGTGCCTGCGCTGATGCGGCAGGCCGAGACGATTTACCAGTATCCGATGGTCGACCGCGACCCCTTGCCGACCTGGGACTTCGGGCGGGTGACGCTGCTGGGCGACGCGGCCCATCCCATGTATCCGGTCGGCTCAAACGGCGCCTCCCAGGCCATTATTGACGCGCGCGTACTGGCCCGGGAACTCGCGCTTCAGTCTTCAATTGAGCACGCCGTGGCCGCCTATGATGCCGCGCGTCGCCCGGCTACCGCGGCAGTCGTGCAGGCTAATCGTAAAGTCGGACCGGAACAGTGCATGGAGCTCGTCGAGCAACGCGCCCCGGACGGTTTTACCAATCTTGACAGCGTAATCAGCCAACGCGAACTGGAAGAAATCTCCCGCTCGTATAAACGCACGGCTGGCTTCGACCCGGACATATTGAACAACCGACCGTCGTTGTCGGTTGCTTAACAGGACACCCCCTTCCCTTTTATCCGCACGCGGCAAAGCGTTCCAAATGGTGGTCCGCGTCGCCAAAGGTCTGGGCGATCATGGTCAGGCGGCGGAAGGTATGGCTGACTTTCAATTCCTCAGTCATGCCCATCCCCCCGTGCAACTGAACGGCCTCCTGGCTGATGTGACGGCAGGCGTCGGCAATCTGGACCTTTGCCGCGGAGATGATCCGGCGGCGTTCGTCGGCATCCGCGCTATCGGCCTTCACACAGGCCAGACAGGCCATGGATTTGGCCTGCTCAGAAATGATCGTCATCTCCACCATGCGGTGTTGCAGGGCCTGAAACGAGCCGATCGGCACCCCGAACTGCTTGCGGGTCTTGAGATACTCAAGCGTGGTGTCGTTCGCAAACCGCATGGCCCCAACCGCCTCGGCGCAGACCAGGGCAGTTGCATAGTCCACCACGGCTTCGATCAGCGGCAGGGCCTGCCCTGCCGGGCCGATCAGCGCCTCAGCGGGAACAACCGTCCCGGCGAAACGCACATCCGCGGCGCGGAGGTTATCAAGCGTCCGATAAGGCGTGAGCGTTACACCTGGTGCGCTCGGGTCTACCATGAACAGGCTGATGCCGTCCGTGGCGGTGGGAGGGCCTGCGGTGCGCGCCGACACCACGAGTGTATCGGCGCAGGGCGCGTGCAGGACGACGCATTTCTCGCCCTCCAGCCGATAGCCGTTATCGGTCTTCTCCGCCCGGCAGGCGATATGGGCCAGATTATAGCGCGCCTCGCGCTCGGTTTGGGCGAACGCCAGCTTGCAGCGGCCGGCGATGAGGGCCGGCAGAATCTCCTGCCGCTGGGCCGGACTGCCCCCCCCGGCGATAAACTGGCCGCCCAGACCAACGCTGGCCAGATAGGGCTCGACAATAAGTCCGTCGCCGATCGCCTCCATGACCGGCATCAGGTCTACCGCGTTTCCCCCAAAGCCGCCTCCATCGCTCGCAAAGGGCAGGCCCAGCAGGCCCATTTCGGCAAACGTGGCCCAGACCTGCTCACTATAGCCCTGGCCGGACTCGATGATCGCCTGGCGAGCGGCAAAGGTGTATTCTTTGGTCAGAAATTGCCGGACGCTCTGCGCCAGCAGTTGTTGTTCTTCGCTGTAGTCAAAATTCACGCTGCGCTCTCCTGTTGACAGCCCGGCCTTACAGCCCGAGAGACGCCTTGGCAATGATATTGCGCTGGATCTCATTGGATCCCGCATAGATCGAAGTCTTGCGATAATTGCAGTAGCGCGGGGCGATACTGGCCGTGTGTTGGTCAAAATCCGTGGCGTGCAGCGACCGAAACGGCTGGGCCAACGGCCCGACCGCCTCCAGCATGAGTTCGGTAAGCGCCTGCTGGATTTCCGTGCCGCGAATCTTGAGCAGGGAGACTTCCGCGCCCGGTGCCCGTCCACCCCGCATCTGGTCCAGAAAACGCAGATTGGTAATCTCCAAAGCCATCAACTCGACTTCCACCCGAGACAGCCGGTCGCGGAAGCGCGGGTCGTCAATGAGCGGCTTGCCGTTTTTGGACTGCTGGGCCGCCAACTCCTTCAGCCGCAGCACTTCTCGCTTTGACGCACCGGTGTTGCCCGTGCCGAGGCGTTCATGGCCCAGCAGATATTTGGCAACCGTCCAGCCGTCATTTTCTTCGTGGATGAGGTTTTCCGCCGGGACGCGCACATCGTCAAAGAACACCTCGTTCACCTCATGGCCGCCATCCATGAGCATCAGCGGTCGGACGCTGATGCCCGGCGTGTTCATATCCATCAGCAAAAAGGAAATGCCCTGTTGTCTTTTTGGGAAATCGGCACGGGTCCGAACCAGACAGAATATCCAGTCGGCGTGCTGCGCCCAGGTGGTCCAAATTTTCTGGCCGTTGACGACATAGCTGTCCCCCTCACGGATCGCGCTCGTTTTGAGCGAAGCCAGGTCCGAACCCGAGCCCGGCTCGGAATAGCCCTGGCACCAGAATACGTCGCCGTTATACATGCCGGGCAGAAAGCGCTGCTTCTGCTCTGGTGTGCCAAACTTATGCAGGACGGGCGCACACATGGACACGCCAAAGGGAATACGCGGCGGACAGCCGGCATAGCCACATTCTTCTTCAAAGATATGCCGCTGGACGATGGTCCAGTTTGTGCCGCCCCACGCTTCCGGCCAGTCGGGCGCTCCCCAGCCCCGCTCTGCCGTGATTTTCTGCCAGCGCAGCAGATCCTCTTTGGTCAGCTCTTCATAGTTGACGACTTTGTCGCGCAGTTCGTCCGGCAGATTGTCTTTGAGCCAGGCCCGGACTTCATCACGAAACGCCATTTCTTCGGGAGAATAGTTGAGATCCATACGGTCCTCCTCGTCAGTCTGCCCTATGTATCAGGCTTTTGCTCGCCGTTCACCCAGGCCCTTCGACTTCGCTCCGCTACGCTCAGGGCGAACGGCGGGAGGGAAACGAGCGGCGCAACCCGAACCGTTCAGGCTGAGCGTAGCCCCGGAGGGGCGAAGTCGAAGCACGCTCAGGACGAACGGAGAATGAAGTCAAAGGGCTGGGGGATACAGTCGGGAGCAGGTTTGCTATGTGTTGCTAACATCGTACCGCTGACCATACCAAGACTGGAGGATTTGGGTATGCCTGCCCGCACCGCACCACACGCCCACGGACAGCCGCTCTTTGGCATGCAAAAAACATTTATCTCCGAAGTCGCACCGCCCCGCGACCTGTCCGGCCCGGCCTGGTGGTTCGGCTTTCACCGGAACCGGCTCCTCGTCCAAAAGGCGGGCGACGCGCTTCAGGTGCCCTGTCTGGAACGCTTTGAAGAGCTGGGGGTAGCCGCGGGGAATCGACATTATCTCGGACGCTATGAGGGGCAGGCGTGTTATGCCGTTGACGTGCCGGACGCATCGGTGCCCGACCACCTGGACTTCAGGGACCTCCGCCAGGCGCACCGCGGACTGGACGAGGATTTGTTCGTGCTGGGTGGCCGCGCCGTCCAGATCATTGAGTGGGACCGTACCCATCAGTACTGCGGGCGGTGCGGAACTCGCAACGAAGCCAAATCGGATGAACGGGCCAAGCGCTGCCCCACGTGCCAGCTCTTGAGCTTTCCCCGCTTGTCACCCGCCATTATTGTCATGGTGGAGCGCGACGGAAAAATCCTGCTCGCCCGTTCGCCCCATTTCCCAACCAGGATGTACAGCGTGTTGGCCGGCTTTGTGGAACCCGGCGAGACCATAGAGGAATGCGTTGCCAGAGAAATCAAAGAAGAGGTCGGTATCACGGTCGATAATATCCGGTATTTTGCCAGCCAGCCGTGGCCGTTTCCAAACTCGCTCATGCTCGGTTTTACCGCCGAGTATGCGGGGGGCGAGATTGCAGTAGACGGCGTGGAAATCGCCGAGGCGGCCTGGTTCAGCCCGGATGCCATGCCCACCATCCCCGGCCGCATCAGTATCTCGCGCCGGTTGATCGATTATTTTCTGGACACGCACGGGTAGGGTGTAAGCGAGCCTGTTTCCCCCAGCTCCGCAGGTCGGATTAGCGCAGCGTAATCCGACCTCCCTACTGTTGCTTGACCGCGACACAGATCAACAACTTTTCCTCGTCCGTATATTGCGTCACCGTCAGGCCATGCGACCCGAGGAAGGCATGCGCTTCGGCCCGGGAGGGCAGCGCCGTTATGGGAAACGGCGCTGAGCGGACGAGCCCTTCGACAAACGCCCGGCCCTCCGGGTGACTGATCACGATCCGCCCGCCCGGTCGCAGCAGGCGCATGATATTGCGCAGGGCTCCGGGCTTGTCCGCGATATTCCCATACATACCGTTCATGAAGACCACATCGACGCAGGCGTCGGGCAGGGGCAGGGCCCGGATGTCACCCTGATGGCGTTCGACTTCGGGGTAACGCTGGGCGACCTGTTCCAGCATCTTGCGGGACAGGTCGCAGGCATAGATATGGCCGGGCCGATACTTGCGGATGCCGGGTATGAGCGCTCCCGTCCCTGTCCCAACATCCAGCACGTTTTCGCCGGCCTGAATGTCGGGTGCGGCAACGATACGTTCCATGCGGGCGCAGACATCCTGGGGCAAATCGACCAGAAAACGGTCACACACAGCATCAAACGCCTGGCCTTGTTTCGCGTTGAAGTGAGCTATCTGTTCGGCGTTCATATAGTGTCCTTATCCTTCTGGCTCCAGCCACCAGCGGCCCAGGTCGATCTCAATGGCCGCAAAGGGCTCGGCCCGTATCATGCCACTCTCGCCGTGGGTACTCACAACAACCCAGCGTTGCTCTTCCAAACCATACACCTCTAAGGTTCGCATCCTGGGATCAACCAGCCATAAATGGCGCACCTGCTCTCGGGCATGGATCGGCATCTTGAGCACCCGGTCGTTCCTGCCGGTGCCTGGAGAGACAACCTCACATATCCAGTCAGGGGCCAGTTCGCTATACGGCACGTCCTCCAGCACGGGCATACGCTCCCTGCGCCAACCGGCAATATCAGGCACGAGGATGTCTGCTCCAAGGTGCAACTCCGGCTCGAAGAGAATCCACCATCCTCCGGGATCGTCGGGACCGCCAGTACCCCGGTCAAAGGAGTCAAGCTGGCGGGAGATAAGAGAAACTGCACGAGCGTGGGGGAACGACGGCCTTGGAGCGGTCGTCAATTCGCCGTCAATGATCTCCGCAACAAAGCGCTCAGGCACCTGGAGCAGGTCTGCATAGGTGGCTTGCTTCCGTACCGGATTCATGGCTGGGAGCCTACCAGAAGCCCTGAGGACAGGGAAGGAGTTCGACAGGCGAACTGTGGTCAGGGGGAGAGAAGAAGCGTATATTCGACAAAACTTCTTACAGTGAGGAGTATCCTCATGAGTACAGCAGTATCCACTTCGTTACCCGACCTCAGCTCGTACGATAGAGATTTCCATGCTTGGCTGTTTCAGACTGTGGACCTCCTTCGACAGGGCCGGCTGGCTGAAATTGACGCGGCACATGTTGCGGAGGAGTTGGAAGACATGGGGAAACGCGAGCGTCGGGCCTTGGAAAGCCACATCAGAAACGTGACACTGCATTTGCTCAAGTGGCGCTCTCAGTCAGACAAGCGCATGCCCTCCTGGCGCAAGTCTATTCGGAATGGACGCCTCGAGATTCAGGCCCTTCTGAATGACAGTCCGAGCCTGACGAGACAGACAGCCCAGATGTTGGCGCATACGTATCCAGCGGCCCGGGCGGACGCCGTCGATGAGACCGGGCTCAGCGAGGAGGCATTTCCAACTCAGTGCCCGTTTACCGTCGAACAGGTTTTGGGTGCGGAGTATTGGGGAGAGTGAGGCTTTTCATACACCCCTCTCCCTCAAGGAGAGAGGGGGCAGAAAGGGACGGGGCACGAACCGCCCCTATACCGCGGTCCATTGTTCGCGCAGGAACTCCCCAACCCGTTCGATGCCTCTTTTTCCTTCGTCCAGCATGGGGTGAAAGGCGTGCCAGACATGGATCATATTGTTCCAGATTTCGAGGCTGCACGCGACACCCGCCGCTTTTGCCTTTTTGTCGAAGGCGATGGCGTCATCCAGCAGAATCTCATCCCGACCGACATGGATCAACACCGGCGGCAAGCCACTGAGATCAGCCAGATTGGGCGACGCATACGGATGCGTGGGGTCGCTGTCACCAACATAGAAGCCCGCCATGCGTTTGAGACCGTGGACGGTCACCATGGGGTCGGCCGCGGCTCTGGCCTGATACGACGCATTCGAGCAGGTCATATCCGACCACGGGCTGATCGCCACCGCGGCCGCGGGCATGGGAACGCTGTTGTCACGCGCCGCAACCAGGGTCGCCAGGGTCAAGCCACCCCCGGCTGAGTCCCCGCCGAGGGCGAGATTCTTTGGGGGAAACCCTTGCCCAATCAGCCATCTGAGTGACGCGAGGCCGTCGTCAACCGCGGCCGGGAAGGGGTCTTCGGGCGCCAGACGATAATCAACCAGCAACACCGCGGCTTGAGCACAGCGCGAGATTTCTCCGGCCAGCGAGCGGTGCGTATTGATCGAGCCCACCACATAGCCCCCGCCGTGCAGATACAGGATGGCCCGCCCGGCCTGACGGCCGGGCGCTCGGACCCACTCTGCGTCACGATCCGCCACCCTCACTGCTTCTGTTTCAATATCGTCCGCCGCCTGGAAGGCCAGCCTTTCCATGCTTTTGCGCATGGCCTCAACCGGCGGCTCAACATCCGCCGGAAGCTGTTTTTCGCGTAAAATCTGTTTCAGTTTGTCAATGCTCATGCCTGCCATTGGCTTCCCTCCTTCGCGTGATAGTGTAGACACCCTATGCTTCAGTGCGGCCATTGTCACTATTGCGCGCTCGATGCACCGCAGGGAAGGGACGCCGCCGGGGGTTGCGGGCAATGCAGGTGTTAGCGCTCTACCATATGAAAGGCGGGGTGGGAAAAACGGCCGCGGCGGTCAATCTTTCCTATCTGGCAGCGCAATCCGGGGCGCGGACCTTGCTCTGCGACCTCGACCCTCAGGCTTCGGCCACCTATTACTTTCGTATCCAACCCACGCTCAAAGCCAAGCAGAAGGTTTTTGCGCGTGACGGGAAGCAGCTTGAAAAGAGCATCAAGGCGACCGATTTTGCGCATCTGGACCTGCTCCCCGGCGCCTTGTCTCACCGCCACCTGACAGCAGTGTTTCAGCAAGCCAAACATCCGGCACGCTGCCTGCGCCGCAGCCTGGCCGCGCTTCGGGACGAATATCAGTATGTGCTCCTCGACTGTCCATCCGGGGTGAGCCTGATTGCGCAAAACGTTTTCTCTGCCGCAGATTGCGTTCTGATTCCCATTGTCCCCTCACCGCTGTCGGTCCATGCGTATCAGCAGCTCCGGACGTTTTACACCAAACACGGCTATAATCCCCACAGACTCCGCACGTTTTTCTCCATGGTGGAGCGGCAAAAAAAGCTGCATCAGTCCGTCATGCAGGAGCTGACCGCGTCCCGCCCCGAAGCCCTTTCCCAGGCCATCCCGTATCTGGTCGATGTCGAAAACATGGGCATCCACCGGGAACCGGTCCTCGTCTCCGCTCCTCATTCCCCGGCCTCTCGGGCATATGAACAGTTGTGGACGGAAATAGAAGCTATACTGAACCAGGCTCACCCGGACGCGACACCTGCTCTTGCCGCTCCTGCTGACCGTGCGGCCCAACACGCGCAATCCGGTCAGAACCGCTCAAGGGCGGGGTCAGCGGAGTAATCACTGCGGTCAACGCCCGAAACTCCTCCACAACCTGCTGTTGCAGTTCCTGCCGCTCTGAAGTCAGCGCAGTGCGCAGGACTTCCAGGGCCGGGCGCGGACCATTGTCGTGCAGGGCAAACCCTTCGCCGGTCGTCCTGAACTGGTGGATCAGGAGGCGCTGTACACTGATGTCCTGTATGCGGCCCAAGGTCCGCTGGACACGCTTCAGCTGCTTGAGCACGCCTCGGACAGGGAGGTCAGGCAAGGCAGTGATAAAAAAATCCAGCAGATAGCGGAGTTTTTTGCATTCGATTCTCAGCTTGTGGAGCTGCTCGCTGTCGGCGTGTTGCAGGCTGTCCGGCTCTCTTGAGACGAGCGCCCGGCATTTCTCGACCGCCCGTTCGAGGACGAAGGCCTTGACGGCTGGGGTATGCGGAACATCTGCTTCAGGCTGGTTCGCAAACGCCTCCCACGCCCGGATGACCGCCCGATACCGTTTGGTCTCAAAGGTCCTCACCAGGGTCCGGTAGTGTTCTCTCCGTTCCTGCTGGAGAAAAGCGGAAAACGGTTGGAGGGCGGACCGACTGTCTGCCGGAAGCCGCTGACGGTAGGCGTCTTGCACCAGGAGAAAAGCATCCAGGTCCCGCGCGCGCCCGGTTGAGCGGCCGAGTTGGGCCAGATTTTTTCGCAACCGCTGGGTTGCTTTGGGAGGAAAAACCTCACGCGTCTGTCCGAGCAGGGAGCGCGCCCGTCTGACGGCAACCCGAAAGTTGTGCAAATAGAGCGGGTCATCCCCCTGACGCAGGCCCCGCTCGTTATGGCGCACCATGGCCAGAAGCAGGCGTAAGAGGCGGCGCACCGCCCGCTCAACCGGGGCCTCCGGTTGCAACGGCAAGGGGCGTTTGACCGAATATTTACCCGGCGAGCGGCCTGTTGTCGCCAGCACCTCCTGGTTGACGCTGCTGGTCGTCGGCATGAGGTCCTGCTCCCTGCACCACAGCCCCAAGCGTTGCGCCTCTCTCTGATAGCCTCTGAGCGGCTGGACCCAGATACGCGGACAGAGGGAAGAGCGTCGATTTTTCTTGACGAGCGCGTGCTCTTCAAGAATCAGGCGCACCGTTGTCTTCTGGCGCTGGTCGAGTATCCGTATCGTGAGGGTGCGGGTGTGCAGGCTGAAGAGCGGAGTGAGCGGCAGATCGTCAATCAACGCCACCAGGCGCTGTCGCAAACGGCTATGCGGCAAATCCGTTGCCGCCGCGGGAAGAGTCGGACAGGTCAGCTCTTCAAGCGGGAAGACAGAATCATACGACCGGAGAGCCAGAGTCTTGGCGTTCACGCAGAGAGCCAGATAGGACAAGCTGAGTTGCCAGTCAGCCGTGTCGTACTGAGTCCGCCGCTCTATCTTGAGCGGCTCTCTGTGGATGGAGAAGGTGTCTGCCAGGGCCTCAAGAAATTTTTTTCTACTCCAGCGTCCCCTGGGAAGGAGTTGAGTATCGGTTATGTGTTCTCTTGGCATGCGCTCAACGAGAGCACTCCAGGATTTCCGTCTGCCCCCTGCCCTCGCGCCCGTACTTGTAGCGCAGCAACCGGCGCTCCGACAATACCGGTTCGTTAGACAGTCCCGCCTGTGGACGCAGCCCTTCCCCGGCAGCGCGAACATCTCACCGTTCACCCTGAGCGTAGCGGAGCGAAGTCGAAGGGCCCATCACTCACCCAACGGCGTGCCGACCCAGTTTTTGCCGATCACGGCTTCGACTGCAATCGGCACCCGGTCCGCGACGATCTCTCGCATGGCTTCAACCATATGGCTGGTCAGCCACGCCTGGGCGGATTGTGCGTCGGCCAACGGTGCTTCGACCAGGATTTCGTCGTGGACGCAGGCCACGGGCGTCGCCCGGGGCGCGTGGTCGCGGTGTTCAAACAGACGCGCCAGGGCCAGCTTGAGACCGTCACCGCCCGTGCCTTGCACAGGGATATTGAGGAGGACATTAAAGTGCCGCACCCCCAGAAAACGGCGGCCGGTGAGGGTGCGGGTTTCGAGCCCGCTGGCCTGATGCCGCACCTGCGCGGCCTGTTGTTTGGCCTGTTGATGCCAGCGGGCGATGCCCTGATAGGTCAGAAAGAAAGCGCGGTGGTATTGGGCCGCCTCCCGGTCGGACATGCGGACGCCATACTTTGCTTCCGCATCCTGTTTCAGGCCGTTCACCCCCATGCCGTACAGCAGGCCGAAATTAACGCTTTTGGCGAGCTGGCGGTGGTGCGGCTCGACCCGGTTCAGCGGGAGGTGCAGGATGCGCGAGGCGGTCAGGGCGTGCAGGTCGGTCTCCTCTCGAAACGCTTGTAGCATGGTCGGATCGTTGGCCAGGGCCGCGGCAATCCGCAGTTCGACCTGTGAATAGTCAGCCTTGATCAGGGCACGGTCCGGTGCGGCGCAAAAGCAGGTACGAAAGGCGCGCGCCTTTGGGATCTGTTGAATGTTCGGGCCGCCGCAACTCATACGGCCGGTAGCCGTTCCGTTCTGAAAATACACCGGATACACCCGGCCCGAGGCAGGATCGAAAAACGAGTCGATCACACTCCGGCCATAAGTACTGACCCGTTTGGCGACTTCCTTATGGTTGACCAGTAACTCGGCGATGGGATGATCGATTTTCTTCAGCGTGGCGGAGCGGACATTGGGCAACTCGATACCGAGGGTATGGAACAGGGCCTTGATTTGCTGCGATGACGCCCAGTTGATGGTCAGGCCGACATCCCGGGTGTAGGCGTGCAGTTGGTGGGTGAGCGTTTCGAGTCGGGCTTCATCTTCCAGCGTCCGCGCCAGCCAGCCCTGAGCGTCAAAGGCGATACCGGCGAGTTCCAGCCAGGCCAGCGCCTTGACGCAGCGAAATTCAATCTCCGCGGCCCGTTCCAGGCCAGCCTCAGCCAGGGCCGGCCGCAACCGGTCGTACAGCGCCCACAGCACCCCCACATCACGGGCGGCGTATGCACACTGGGCGGGGCTGAGTTCGCCCGACCAGGCGGCGCTTTGCAGGTGTTTCGGCAAGGCCCGACCCAATTCCTGCTCAACCACCTCTTCGAGACTATGGCGGACGCGCAGCCCGGCTTTGAGTACCTGGCTGGCTAGCATGGTGTCAAAGACAGTAGCGGGCCAGGGACAGCCTGCGGACACAAGAAATTTCAGATCAAACTTGGCATTGTGGAACAGCCAGCGGCGCGGTGCACGGAACAGGGGGAAGAGAGTTGTAATAGGAATGCGACGCACATCAAACAGATAGGCGTGGTCCGGTGTCGCAATCTGGACGAGCCGGAGTGCGTCTGTCCGAAAGTCGAGCCCGGTTGTCTCGGTATCGCAGGATAAGGTGGGGGCGGCATGCAGGCCGGGCAGCACGCGCGCAAGCTGAGCGGGTTCCGTCACCAGTGTATACGCAGGCGTTTCACACCCGGGCAGGGCCTCAGACGGAGCCGCCTGACCTGCCTGAGAGGTCATCTCTTCCGGGAAGAGCACGCCTTGTTCGTATGGCTGCATCATGCTTCGCCTCACCGAAAGAGAGAGAGGCTATCATTCTTCAGAGTCCCACGCGGCGACACAGAGCTGTTACTGTTTCTGCTCGTCAGCTTCGGCCTCGCGCAGCCCGGCTTTGGGCACCGTGCACACCTCAGATATATTGCCCCTAAGCATACCCAGCGATAATGGGTTGAAACAGCTTCGCCAATTAGTCCTCCAGGTGCGTCTCTCTGACCGGCATCAGAATATATTACCCCGCTCCAGACTGTGACAAAACTCAGCGGCGGGCAGAATACGGATGCCGTCGTCAGTCAGACGGCTCTTGGGCTCCAGGCAAACGACGATCCGCTCTCTAACCTGAGGCTGGTCTTGGACGAGGCGACGCAGGCCGCGTAGATGATCGTCCGTGATTCTCCTGCTCACCTTTGCCTCGATAGCAACATTCATATCGTCAATAATGAAATCCACCTCAATGCCACTGGCCAAGCGCCAATAGCTCAGCGTCGCAAATGTCTCGGTATAGGCATTATGGGCGCTCAATTCGTGGAAGACCCAATTCTCAAAAGCCTTTCCATACAGCTCTGACCCTGGTTGTACGCTACCACGTCGCGCCAGGTAGTTCACCACGCCGACATCGGAAAAGTAAAATTGGGGCGCGCCGATGAGGCGGCGTTTCGGCCGCTTTGTATACGCTGGCAGCCAGCGCCCCAGCAGCGTGTCTTCAAGAATTTGGAAATAGCCTCTAATCGTGTGACTGGAGACGCCACAGTCGCGGGCTATGGTCGAGAAATTGACGAGTTCGGCATCCGACAACGCGGCGATATTCAGAAACTCGGAAAAGACGGGCAGATTCCGCACCAGTCCCTCGGCTGCCACTTCTTCTTTCAGATAGTCGGCAACATAGCTGTTCAAGAGACGCTGTGGGCGGTCCGACTCATACATCCGAGGCAGATAGCCGTGATTCAGCAACCGATTGAGGACGAAGGCCGGACCGATTTCTCGCGCGGTGAGACCGAAGAGTTCATAGCGGATAGCCCGGCCGCCGAGCAGATTGGCCTGGCCCCGTTTCACCTTGCGGGCGCTTGATCCGCACAAAGCAAAATGAAACGTCCGATTTTCGTGTAGCCAATGCACCTCATCAAGGACGACGTGGCACCCGGCAGGCGCGCGCTCCGCTAATTCCGCGCGTAAAAGCTCGGGATTCTGCACCTAGCGATGATACTCCTCGGCCTTCAGCAGATCGATCCAGACGGCATCTGGATAAGCGTGCTTCAGTAGGGTCGTCTTTCCCGTCTGACGCGGTCCCCACAGGAAAAAAGTCTCCGTCCCAGGGGCTGGAAGATTGAGTGCTCATGCGAACATATACTTCGAACTATCATGATAATTTGAAGGGTCAATTGATTTTAACACCCAGGCAATAATTTCATCAGAAATTATGCTACAGTGAGACTTCAGCGACCGAGGACCGAAAAAAGGAGCAGAGAAATATACCAGGATGAGCTATTCCCATCTGATTACCCCTGAGCGCTTTGACGCCGTGCTGTTTGATCTGGACGGCGTGCTGACGGCCACGGCGAAAATTCATGCCGCCTGCTGGAAACAGATGTTTGACCGCTTTCTGCGCCAGCACGCGACAAGCCACCGCCTCCCTTTCCAGCCTTTTGATATTCAGACGGATTACAATCTCTATGTTGACGGGAAAGCCCTGGACGACGGCGCGCGGAGTTTTCTCGAATCACGCCGTATCGAGCTGCCGGACGGAAGCCCGGATGCGCCCCCCGATTGGGAGACGGTTCACGGCTTGGGCAACCAGAAAGACAGCCTGGTCAATCAGGTCATTGCCTCGGACGGCGTGGAGGCATTCCCCGGCAGCACGGCCTTTGCCACCCATGTCCGGCAGATGGGACTGAAAACCGCGGTCGTCACGCCCAGCGTGAACTGTCAACTCGTGCTCAGATCAGCCGGAATTACACACCTCTTTGATCTCCGGGTTGACAGAGAGGTAGCCGCCCAGGAACAGTTGGCCGGCAAACCCGCCCCCGATATGTTTCTGGCAGCCGCACAGAAGCTGCACGTGCTGCCGGCCCGAGCCGTGGTGATTGAGGACGCCATCTCAGGCGTGCAGTCGGGCCGCGCCGGAAATTTTGGTCTGGTGATTGGCGTCGATCGCCGCGGCCACGGCGACCTGCTCAAAGCCAACGGGGCCGACATCGTGGTGAAAGACGTGGGCGACCTGCTCAGTCCTGCGGCACACAGCCCATCCCGGTACTCCTGAAGCGGCACGGTCGGGGCCGCCCTGCGGCATCGCGTGGAGTGACCGTCCAGCCTCCCTTCTCCCGCTCCAGGGTCACATAGCCAAAACCTGTCAGCGTTTCTGCCTGTGAGACCGTTCGGTCGGCTATGTCGAGGCCGACCAGTTCGGTGGCAAGCGGCGGGGCGAGTAACGCGCCACCATTCCCAACCACGAACTGATGCGGCTTTCCCTGCGCAAAGGCCCAGAACGGCTTGTGAGACAGCAGCCAGACCGGGCGGTTCGGCCAAGGCCGCCAACTGAGCGGCGAAGTGGGCGACCGTCTCAGGCGCAGCCCGCAAGTCATGCGCGGTTGTGGTATCCAGCGCAAACAGCGTGACCTCTCCGACAGCCGGTGTCGCCCAGGACGACGATTTTTTCCGGGGGCGCGATAAGAGCGGCAGTTGGCGTCCATCTCTGGTGACGCTGGTAACGTCGGGTGGCAACGCAGTCTCGCAAACCAGGATTGGAAAGTCCGGTCGGGATGGATGCGCGCGTCTATGTAACGGGAAGCGCTCGGCATTCACCTGTACCATCGGACAGGCCGTCGCGGTTGACACCACGCGCACGATCGCCCGACCGTCTGGCCCAAGGGCGGTCCACGCCAGGGGAAGTGCCGCTATCGCGGAGACACTCGAGAGATGCAGCGCCCAGGCGACCAGCAGCATCCACCGTAAGCAAGACATAGTGCAGAAAGTTTCCCGTCCGGCCTCATTCCCGTGACGCGGGTGTAATCGTCAATTCAAGCCGCAGCCCGTTGCGCATGACCGTCATACCGACCGGTTCGTCAACTTTGAGGCCCCCCAAGACAAAGGTGTAGTCATAGATATTCTCAACCGCCTTACCGGCCAACTCACGCACGACATCTCCGGCCCGGACGCCGGCAAGGTCGGCCGGGCCACCGGTCGTCACCCCGGAGAGCTTGACCCCGGTGATATTGCCCTGGGCATAGTCGGGAATCGTGCCCAGATAGGCCCGCAGACGGCCACGCCTGGCGAGGTGGCGGGGCCTTTCGATCCGAATATAGTCCGGTGCCGTGGGGCGGCGCGCCAACGAGAGCGTCAAGCCGGTCATCAGCCGGGTAATTTGGGTGAGCCCCGCATAGTTGAGCTTTTCTACGGTATCGCGTGGCGAGTGGTATTCTGCATGCCCACCGGTAAACGCGTTCAGAACGGGAACGCCCTTGAGATAGAACGAGGTCGCATCGGTGGGCAGATAGCTGTCGTTTTGAAGCGTGATGGGCAGGCCGATGGACGCGTTGTGGTGTTCAATTTCCCCGGGCCAGATCGAGCTTGAGCCAACGCCCTGCAGCACCAGGGCGGTATCAAGGCGGCCCACCATGTCCAAATTGAGATAGGCAATAATGGCAGGGGAGAGCGTCTGCTGCTCTGTCTGGCCGAATGTCCGGGCGAAGTGGCTCGACCCCAGAAGACCCAACTCTTCGCCGGACCACAAGGCAAATACAACATCGCGCTTCAGAGCCAGCTCGCCTGCGGCCTGTTGCGCGGCAAGCGTCTTGGCAATGCCCAGAACGGTGGCCACTCCGGAGGCGTTGTCATCGGCTCCAAAATGAATCTGGCCCTTTTCATCCTCGCGGGCCAGCGAGCCATTCCCCAGGCCCGTGCCCAGATGGTCGATATGCGCCCCCACCACGACGCTACCAGCGTCCGCCGTCCTCTCGGCGGCACGTAACCGCGCCAGGACGTTACGGCCCTGGCGTTTCTCCTGCCGAATATCGATCGTCGCTCCGAGCGTCAGACCGGCGAGGCTGAAGCCGGGCATGAGCTGTCCGGTATCTAAGGTCTCCTGGAGTTCTTTCAGCGATCTGCCCGCCTGCCGGAACCAGGCTTCAGCCAGCTTGTCAGTCACGGACACCGCCCCGATGCTGCTGCCGGCCAGCGAGGCGTCAAAAACGAGGGGAACCAATTGCTCTTTGACGGTGGTATTCGGCCCGCTCGCAACGATCAGCCCGCGCGCGCCCCGGTCGCGGGCAACCATGGCCTTATAGCGCAGGCTGGCGTAGCGGTTGAGATGCTGACGGTACGAGGCGTCTATGTCTTCGGGCAGATAACGCAACACCAGAACCCATTTGTCCTGCACGTCCAGATGGGCGTAGGAGTCATATTCCGGGTGCTCGTCGACAGCCGGGGCGACAATGCCATAGCCGGCAAAGCCCACGCCGGCCGGCTCATAGTTGCCCACCTGCGAGAAGGTCAGCGGACGCCAGTCTGTATCAACGGCATACGCCCGTCCCTGGTCTGACGCCGCCTCGGGCTGTGGTTTCAACACATTCTTCGGACCAAGGGAGACGCCGGCGGTGAACGCAAAAGGCTGAAAAAACGTCCCGTTGTCGCCGGCGGGTTCGAGTCCGCTGTCTTTCAGCATCGCGGCGACATACTCCGTTGCCAGCCTTTCGCCCTCCGTTCCCGTGAGCCGCCCGGCCATACGCTCGGAGGCGAGGTCGGCGACTATCTGGCGCAACTCCCACGTCCGGGCTTCGCGCCAGGTCTCTGGAACGGCAGATTGCGCGGTGGGCGCACTCGAAGTCGCAGGTGGGTTCTGGGAATAGTTGTCTGGCCGGGTGGGGTCGGCGGGTACCGAGCCGGCGGATAAGGCAAAACCCACAGCAAAGGTCGCGCAGACAATGATATGACGCTTCATGGGTCGGCATGATACGTGAGGAAGGGTCAGCAGGCCACGGGTATTGTGTCCTCCTTCTCGGAGCGGTTCACGAGCGCTCCAGGAACGTGCCACACGTTCGGAGGGTCATACATTGCTGAATGCGGCATGGTATTTCACCACGCTGCGCTGCCCATTATGCATACACCGCTCAAAGGCTCCGGGTTCCAGTTCCATTGCCATGAACGCCTCGTCAGGAACGTTGTATTCGCAGTGGAGTCCGAACCGGGAGGCCGGTAAAAACCCAAAGCGTGGATAATACTCCGCATGGCCGAGAACGACGACGGCGCTGCATGCCAGCGCTTTACAGCGCGCAAGGCCGGCCCGAACAAGAGCGGAACCGATACCCTGACGTTGATATGCCGCTGCCACTGCCATCGGGGCCAACCCCATCAGCCTGAGTCTGGAGTCTACCGACACCGAGACCGGCGAGAACATGATGTGACCGACAACCGCCCTGTCCACCTCGGCAACCAGCGAAATAAGCGGTGGGACGCACGCCCGAAGCGTTTCAACAAGCTCGGCCTCGGCACGCGTCTCAAAGGCCGCGGCATTGATTTGATAGACCGCCGCTCGGTCGTTCTCTTTTTCGGTCCGAATGAGCATAGATCACGTGTACGTCAGCATGTGCACGATCCTTCATATACGAAACATTGACCGAACACAGGCCGAAGCGATACAAGCGCAGTATGAGGAAACGGGTTGCCGTCTATTCCACCCCCACCTGAGGACCATGCACAATGGCGAAGGAGTTTCTTTCGCAGGCAGGCATAACATTCACCGCCTATGATGTCAGTGCTGACGCGGCGGCCCAGGAGCGGCTCCGGCAACTTCCGGGCCGGGTCGCTTTACCGGTGATTACCGTGGACGATGCCGTCATTATTGGTTTTCAGAAGGCCAGGCTCCAGAAGTTGTTGGGAATTGCCTGAAGACGTGGGAGGAGAAGGAGGTCACAGTATGCCGGATACCGAAGAATATGAGGGCTTTTATATTGAGCCGCGCTCGAAACAACTCGATAGCGGCGAGTGGAAACCGGTGGCCCGGGTCTTTCGGCTCATTGATGGGGTAGTCGATGAGTTTTACCCGCTCCGGGAAACCGAGCAGACCTTTACCAGCCAGGAAGAAGCCGACGGCTATGCCCTTCAGACCGGCAAAGACTGGGTAGACCGCAATTAGGGTGCGGTTCATAGTATGGCTCGAATGCGCCCAGCCCCCGTATACCACAGCCCGTCTGCGTGCGCGCAACAGGCGCTCATAATAACACTTGACCAAGATCCCTCCGCTCGGTTACGCTCCTGGCAGCATGAGCGCTGAATTGATTGGCATTCTGAGTGTGGGCGTAGCGCTGGCGGCCCTGCTGCTGACAAGTATCAAGGGAATACGGGAGGATGTGCGGCGTGTAGAGAATCGTCTGGATGCGCTGGAGCGTCGTATGGAGCCCCGTCTGGACGCGCTGGAGCCCCTTCCAGACGCGCTGGAACAGCGGATGGCGCGTCTGGAAAGGGTCTTGGATGGCCTGCGCGAGGCATTATTCGGCAGGACGCGGGAGGCGGATGAGCCAGAGATTATTTCACAGACACAGGTATTACTAACCCCTAACTGAAAAGGAGGCAGTATGGCGTACGTATTTGCACACATCAAACTTCGGGCGGGCAAGGTCCAGAAATTCACCGAGATGCTCGGCTCGCTGGCACCGCTTTTGGAGCAACACGGCGGCTGGAAGCTCCACGGGAGTTATTTCAACGTCATCGGTCGTTTGAACACCGTGGTTGACGTGTGGGAAGTCCCGGATGCCAACTCGGTTCAGACCACCCTGGAAATCGCCTCCCAGGACCCCGCGTTCCAGAAATGGGTACCGGCGATTGAGGAATGCGTCGAAGACGAAACCTTGCAGGTGATGACGAAATTGCCCGTATAACGGCTTCACCCGCGCCCTCTCCCCCAAGGGAGAGGGACTCTCGGTTGCCGACCCGGCCTTACTTGCCCGTTAGCTTGTCCATCAGCCACACGACCGGATCGTAGTAGGCATCCACGACTCGTTCTTTCAGCGGAATGATCGCGTTGTCGGTGATGTGGATACCCTCGGGACAGACTTCGGTGCAACACTTGGTGATATTGCAATATCCCAGACCGGCATCGACCTTCAGGAATTCGCGGCGGTCCTCCTCGTCAAGCGGGTGCATTTCCAGGGAGGCCATACGCACGAACGAACGCGGCCCGGCAAAGCCGGGCTTGTTGTCTTCGTGATCGCGGATGACGTGACACACGTCCTGGCATAAGAAGCATTCAATGCACTTGTGGAATTCCTGTACCCGGTCCACATCGTCCTGATACATCCGGCGCGTGCCGTCCGCCTCTTTGGCTTTCAGCTTGAGGGCGGGAATACTTTTGGCCTTCTCATAGTTGAAAGACACGTCGGTCACCAAGTCACGCAGCAGAGGAAAGGTCTTGATCGGCGAGATGGTAATGGTTGCGCCCGGCTCAAAGAGATTCATCCGCGTCATGCACATCAGCCGGGGCTTACCGTTGATCTCGGCGCTGCACGAGCCGCACTTGCCGGCTTTGCAGTTCCAGCGGACCGCCAGGTCAGGCGCTTGCGTGGCCTGGATGGTGTGGATCACGTCCAGAATAACCATCCCTTCCTGCGCCTCGACGCGATAATCCTTGAACTCGCCCCCTGAGATGTCGCCGCGCCAGACGCGCATGGTAAATTCACTGGCCATTATTTACTCTCCTCAAATAATTCCTTGAGATCGTCGGGCATCTCAGGCAAGGGCTCTTCGGACAGGCTGAACTCTCCGTCTTTGCGACGCAGCACGAGATTGATCTTACCGTATTTGTCCGGGTCGGGTCCCGGATGGTCTTCTCGGGTATGACCGCCCCGGCTCTCTTTGCGCTCCAGCGCTCCTATGGTGGTGGCTTCAGCCACCATCAGCAGCGACTCCAAGTCGAGCGCCAGATTCCAGCCCGGATTATACTGGCGGTGGCCCTCAACCGCGACCTTGGCCAGCCGCTCTTTCAGACTGGCGATCTCGGTCTGCGCCCGTTTGAGCTCGCTCTCGGTGCGAATGATCCCGACCAGATTCTGCATGCAGTCTTGCAAAGCCATATGAACGCTGTACGGATTCTCGCCGCCGTCGTTGTTGAACGGGGCGAGCAGTTCCTGGGCGTACTGTTCGATCTGGGCGTCATCCGGACTGGAATGGCCCTCAAGGTTTTGCGCATACTGGGCCGCGTACAGGCCGGCGCGTCGGCCAAAAACGAGCAGGTCGGACAGCGAATTCCCGCCCAAGCGATTGGCTCCGTGCAGGCCGGCCGCCACTTCGCCCGCGGCGTACAACCCCGGCACAGTTGTGGCCGCGGTATTGGCTTCAACCCGAACACCACCCATGATGTAGTGACAGGTCGGACCGACCTCCATGGGTTCTTTGGTGATGTCCACATCAGCCAACTCCTTGAACTGATGGTGCATGGAGGGCAGGCGGCGCGCAATATACTCGGCGCTGCGCCGCGAGGCGATATCCAGAAAGACCCCGCCGTGCGGGCTGCCCCGGCCGGCCTTGACCTCGGCGTTAATCGCCCGCGCCACCTCGTCGCGTGGCAGCAGGTCGGGTGTGCGGCGGTTATTCGTCTTGTCCTCATACCAGGCGTCAGCCTCTTCCTCGGTCTCGGCCGTTTCCGCCCGGAAGTAGTCGGTAATATAGTTGAACATGAAGCGCTTGCCCTCGGAATTCCTGAGGGTTCCGCCGTCACCCCGCACCCCTTCGGTGACCAGGATGCCGCGCACGCTGTTGGGCCAGACCATGCCGGTAGGATGAAACTGGATCATCTCCATATCGATCAGGTCGGCCCCGACATGGGCCGCCAGGGTGGTCCCGTCGCCGGTGTATTCCCACGAGTTTGAGGTAAACTTCCAGGCCTTCCCCACCCCGCCGGTGGCCAGCACAGTCGCTTTGGACCTGAAGGTGACAAACTTGCCGCTCTCACGCCAGTAGCCGAACGCCCCGCACACGCGCTCGCCGTCCTTGAGCAGGCGCTGGATATTACACTCCATGTAGACATCGATGCCCTTATGAACGGCGTGCTGCTGAAGGGTGCGGATCATCTCCAGGCCGGTCCGGTCGCCCACATGGGCCAGGCGCGCGTAGCGATGCCCGCCAAAATCGCGCTGAAGAATACGCCCGTCTTGGGTCCGATCAAAAAGCGCCCCCCACTCTTCGAGTTCCAGCACCCGGTCCGGCGACTCCTGGGCGTGGAGCTGGGCCATGCGCCAGTTGTTGAGCATCTTGCCGCCGCGCATGGTGTCCCGGAAGTGGACCTTCCAGTTATCTTCCTGGTAGACGTTGCGCAGGGCCGCGGCGATCCCGCCCTCGGCCATGACCGTGTGCGCCTTGCCGAGCAGGGATTTACAGATGAGGGCGGTCTTGACGCCGGCCGCGGAGGCTTCGATGGCCGCGCGGAGTCCCGCGCCACCCGCACCAATCACGATCACATCGTATTCGTGAGTCTCGTACTTATCGTTTGCCATCTTAGAAGAACCTCACGTCTGAAATAACTCCCATTGACAGGAAGCGCACATACACGTCCGTCAGCATGACGACCACCAAGCTGATCCAGGCAAAGAGCATATGGTTTTCGTTGAGACGGCTGGCCTGACGCCACAGCTTGAGCCGCAGGGGAGACTGCGACAGCACGTCGAGCCCGCCGCCACACAGATGCCGGCAGGAGTGGCACGAAAACGAGTAGAGGGACAGAAACGCGGCGTTGGCAATCAGCACCAGCGTTCCGAGCCCCAGGCCGAATTCGCTTCCATTCTCGGTCGGAAAGCGGAAGGCCAGCAGCGCGTCCCACCACAGAAAGAGCACGACCAGCGTGGCCGCGTAGAAAAAATAGCGGTGGAGGTTTTGCATCAAGAGGGGGAAGCGCGTTTCCCCGGAGTATTGGGTATGGCCATCCCGCACGGCACAGGCCGGCGGCGACATCCAGAACGAGCGATAATAGGCTTTCCGGTAGTAATAGCAGGTCAGGCGAAATCCGGCCGGCGCCCACAGAATCAGAATGGCCGGCGACAGCGGCCAGTCGAACAGGCCCACTGTCACATGCGCACACGAGGTGCTCAGGCAGGGCGAATAAAACGGCGACAAATAGGGCGCGGCATAGTAATGTTCGTTCACCAGGGCCGCCCAGGTCGTATAGACGAGAAACGTCGAGAGCATCCCGACCGTGATCGCCGGCTCGACCCACCAGGCATCGATGCGGAGTGTTTTGTCAGTCGGTCCGCCTCTATTCACAGCAACGGCTTGATCGCTCATACTCACAATCTCTCCCTTCGACTGGGCTCAGGACAGGCGTCGTAGTGTTGCGTTTATTCCGCACGCGCGTATGTTCTACGCCCGTCTTCATATAGATCATTGCCATACACATCATTGATGACGATACCGGGGAAATCCTCGACAACCAGGCGTCGAACGGCTTCCGTACCCAAATCCGCGTAGGCCACGACCTCCGCACTTCGAATATATTTGGACAAGAGCGCCCCGGCCCCGCCGACCGCACCAAAGTAGACACAGGTATGCTGCTGCATCGCCGCGCGGACGGCGCGAGAACGGCTGCCTTTCCCGATCATACCCTTGAGCCCAGGGGCCATCAGCTTGGAGGCGTAGGCGTCCATGCGTCCTCCTGTTGTGGGTCCGGCCGCACCAATAACCATACCTGGCCGTGGTGGCTTCGGCCCTACGTAGTATAGGACCTGTCCGTGGAGATCAATCGGGAGGGACTGACCAGCGTCGATGCTGGCCACCAGGCGTTGATGGGCCGCATCGCGGGCGGTCAGCAACACGCCGGAGAACCGCACCCGGTCGCCGGCCCGTAAATCCATTATGTCCCTGTCAGCCAATGGAGGGGTGAGGAGCCGAGGCTCTGCTGTCGTCATCCGCCGCTCCAGAACGCTTACAGCACCGCTTCCCGGTGCCGGTGGGCGTGACACTCGATGGTCACCGCTACCGGCAGGCTGGCGATATGGCACGGGTAGGTATTGATATGGATGGCGAAGGCAGTCGTCTCGCCCCCATAGCCCTGCGGCCCGATCCCGAGATTATTGGCCTGGCTGAGAATTTCGTGTTCAAGCGTAGCGAGTTCCGCATCCGGGTTCGGCGTTCCGATGTCACGAAACAGGGCCCGCTTGGATAAGAGGGCGGCTTTCTCAAACGTTCCGCCAATCCCGACTCCGGCAATCAGCGGCGGGCAGGCGTCCGGCCCGGCCGTGCGGATACAGTCGAGAATGAACGCCTGCGCGCCCTCAAGACCCTCCGCCGGGGTACACATCTTGAACTGGCTGCGGTTCTCACAGCCGCCGCCCTTGGCCATCAGCCTGAGGCAGAGCCGGTCGCCGGGCACGAGTTGGGTGTGGACCACGGCCGGCGTGTTGTCGCCCGTATTCTTACGGCGAAAGGGGCCTTCCACAATGGAGGCGCGCAGATAGCCCTGGGTATAGCCGCGCCGCACCCCTGCGTTAATGGCGTCCTCCAGCAGCCCGCCTTTAATATGCAGGTCCTGTCCGACCTCAGCAAAACAGATGACAAAGCCGGTGTCCTGGCAATACGGCAGACGCTCGGTCCGGGCAATCCGGGCGTTCTCTTTGAGCATAGTCAGGACTTCGCGGCCGGCTGGTGAGCGTTCCGTCTTGAGTGCGCGATCAAACGCGGCCAGCATATCCGCGCCCAGACGATAATTCGCTTCCGTACACAGCCGGGCAATCGTGTCAGTGATCTGTTGGGCTTCAATGGTGCGCATGGGGTGAATGCGAGACAATCTGCCAAAGTCCACCTCCCCTGTCTAGGTCGGGCTGCGGAGCCGGACCATCTTGGCGGGAAATTCCAGGCGTGGTAAGGAGCTTGCCTGCAACGCACGGCTCGTGCGATGAGATTGAACAAAAGAGGGAACGTGTCCTCCAATACATATGAAATGCTGGACACGTCCTCTTTTAGACAGGAGGAGTCCGATGAGTGATACGCCACACACCCGAACAGAGACGGATAGCATGGGGGCCATTGAGGTGGCCACAGACCGCTATTGGGGTGCTCAGACCGAACGCTCGCGCAACAACTTCCCGATTGGCGTGGAGCGTTTTCGCTTTACGCGGGCCATTATCCGGGCGCTTGGGGTACTCAAGAAGGGGGCCGCTTTGGCCAATGGTGAACTCGGCCAGATCCCCCGAGAGAAGGTTGATCTTATTGTCCAGGCCGCGGACGAGGTGATCTCCGGCAAGCTCGACGCTCATTTTCCCCTGGTCGTGTTTCAGACCGGCTCGGGGACCCAGACGAATATGAACTCGAACGAGGTCATCTCCAATCGAGCGATTGAACTGGCCGGCGGCGAGATGGGTTCCAAAAAGCCCATTCATCCCAATGACGACGTCAATCGGGGCCAGAGTTCCAACGACACCTTTCCCACGGCCATGCATATCGCCGCGGTCGAACAGCTGGAAGACGTCCTGCTCCCGGCGGTCACCCAACTGCGCGACACGCTTCACGCCAAAGCCGAACAGTTTCGGGCCGTCGTCAAAGTCGGCCGGACTCACCTCCAGGACGCCACCCCGATCACCCTGGGCCAGGAAATTAGCGGCTGGGTGGCCCAGCTCGACGCTGCGCTGGCCGATGTCCGACGCACGATTCCGGGCTTATGCGAGTTGGCAATTGGCGGAACCGCGGTGGGAACCGGCCTCAACGCCCATCCGCAATTCGGCGACCTGGCCGCGGCAAAGATGGCCGAGGAGGCGGGCCGGCCGTTTGTCTCCGCGCCCAATAAATTCGCCTCTCTGTCAGCTCACGATGCCATGGTCACCGCCAGTGCGTCCCTGCGCACCCTGGCCGGGGCCCTGATGAAGATCGCCAACGATGTGCGCTGGCTGGCGTCCGGGCCGCGGGCCGGAATTGGGGAAATTCTCATCCCGGAGAATGAGCCGGGGTCGTCGATTATGCCGGGCAAGGTCAATCCGACCCAGTCCGAAGCCCTGACCATGGTGGCCGTGCAGGTGTTCGGCAATGATGCCGCGGTGGCCTTTGGGGGTTCCCAGGGCAATTTCCAGCTCAATGTGTTCAAACCCGTCATGGTGCATAACCTGCTCGAATCGGTCCAACTGATTGCGGATGCGTGTGGGGCCTTCAACGACCACTGCGCGGTCGGCATCGAGCCCAACACCCCGCGGATTGAAGAGCATCTGCGGGACTCCCTCATGATCGTCACGGCCCTCAACCCGCATATCGGCTATGAGAAAGCCGCGGAAATTGCCAAAAAGGCGCATAGAGAAGGCACCAGCCTGCGCGAAGCCGCGCTGTCGCTCGGGCATCTCACCCCAGAAGAGTTTGACGACTGGGTCCGGCCGGCGGATATGACACAACCAAAAGGCTAGGCAAGCGCTCCGCCATTTCGGCAGTATCTCAGTTTCCCGTCCCCCTCACCCCAGCCCTCTCCCGCCAGGGGCGAGGGGGGGGAAATTTCAAAGTGAGACATTACCCCCATTTCCAACATCAATCTCACACACAGGAGGGTCAGACCAATGACACAACGACTCGGGAAGCAAGCCATGATTGTTGGGGTGGATCAGCCCATAGAAGTCTGGGAACGCGCATTCCCGGCCCCGGAACCGGGCGGGGTGCTGCTGCGGATGCAGATGGGCGGCGTGTGCGGAACGGATGTGCATTTATGGCGTGGGCATGCCTCCCCGCCCCTGCCGGTTGTCCTGGGGCACGAGGGCATTGGCCTGGTTGAAGAGTTGGGCGCGGGCGTCGGCACGGATCATGCCGGTCTTCCGCTCGGCGTCGGCGATCGGGTGTACTGGGGCCCCATCCGGCCCTGCCATCACTGCTATTACTGCACGATCGCAAAAGACTTTTCGCTGTGTGAAAACCTGGTGCTCTTCAGTGGGGCCGATGATCCCACCTGGAATACGTATACGGACTACGCCTGGCTCCCCTCTGGTATGTGTTTCTATAAAATCCCGGACGACACCCCGTCTGAGCCGGTGATTGCTTTTGGCTGTGCCATGCCGACGATGATTCAGGCCTTCGAGCGTTTGGGTGGCCTCGCACCCAATCAAACCGTCGTGGTTCAGGGCTGTGGGCCGGTTGGCCTAGCCGCCACCCTGCTCAGCCATCTGGCCGGCGCGAAGACGGTCATCACCATCGGTGCGCCAGACCACCGTTTGGCGATGGCCCGCCGTCTTGGCGCTCGGACAACGCTTAATTTTGAAACCCAGTCTGACGAAAAGGATCGGATTGCCCAGGTCTATGAGCTGACCGACGGTCGGGGCGCGGATGTGGTGATTGAGGCGGCCGGGGCGTATTCGGCTTTTGCCGAGGGGGTGAAACTCGCCGCCCCGAACGGACGCTATGTGATTGTCGGCCTCTGGTCAGGGCATGGGGAGATTCCCATTGACCCGCGGTATATCAATAACCGCAACCTCAGCATCATCGGCTCGGCCTTAACCCAGCCGCAGTACTATTACGAGGCCATCCGGGTTGCCCAGGCGCATCACGCCGCCTTTCCCATGGCCGAGGCCATCACCCACCGTTTTGCGATTGAGGAGAGCCAGCAGGCTCTCGAGGCGGTGGAGCGGCAGGAGACGATCAAAGCCCTGATTGTGCCAGCCTAGTCGTACGACACCGTCCGCTCATCCGTCAGGTCAAACGGTCACAAATTTTGGTAGCATCTCAGTTTGTTATACTCCTCCTCACCCCGACCTGCTCCCCTTCGGCGTGGCTGAGGAAATGCCTCTGAGCGGGCATATCGCTACTGGGCGACATACCCGCCATCAACTGACATGGCGTGGCCGGTCACAAACGAGGCCGCGTCCGAACACATCCAGACCACGGATTCGGCGATTTCCTCCGGTTTGCCCGTTCGGCCGACCGGCTCGGCCGCAACCAGAGCCTCGCCCAGTTGGGGCTGGTCGGCGGTGATGCGCTCCACCATCGGCGTCTGAATCAACCCAGGGCAGACGGCGTTTACTCGGATACCGGACTTGGCGTATTCCAAGGCCGCGGTTTTGGTCAAGCCAACCACACCATGCTTGCTCGCCACATAGGCAGACATGCCGGCCACACCGATCAAACCGGCCCCCGAGGCCGTATTCACAATCGCCCCACTGCCCTGCTTGAGCATATGCGGCAGCTCGTATTTCATGCACAGCCACACGCCGGTCAGGTTGATGTCAATCACGTTGTCAAACACGTCTTCAGGATATTCATCCGTCGAAGCGAGCCGCCCTTCGATCCCCGCGTTATTATAGGCGCAGTCAATCCGGCCATAGGTGGCTACCACCGTGTGCACCATAGCCTCGACCTCCGCCGCGTTTGCAACATCGACCTTAATAAAAAAGGCCTCACCACCGGCCTCTTTGACCAGCCGCACCGTCTCTTGACCGCCCCCAACCACGATATCAGCGACCGCGACTTTGGCCCCCTCACGCGCAAACGCCAAGGCCGACGCCCGGCCAATACCCGAACCCGCGCCCGTGATGAGTGCGACTTTTCCATCCAACTGTCCCATACTGTGGCCTCCTGTTCTTCCGAGTCGGTTTCACTTCTCCGGTCCGTAGTGTGCAACCAGATAGTCAATAATAGCCGTTTGCTCGTGCGGTGTAATCCAAGCGGCTCATCTGTCAGTTCAGGGCAAAATATCCCAGGTCTCAAGCCTGAGCAAATCAGCAGGCAATTAGGGACGCCCGTACACGCGACCGGACGGGCCTGGTCCGGGTAGGGGAGTGCCTCCCCTACCCGACTACCCGGATCTGCCGCAGCCGGGGAACGATCTCTTGGCCAAACCGAACCGTGTCCTCGTAGTAGTGCAGAAACTCGATCAGCACGCCATCCATACCCAACTCGTATAAGCGGGCCAGTCGCTCGGCAACCTGGTCCGCGGTGCCGACCACCGGCAGCGCCCCGGCCCCAAGCGCCAGCATCTTGAGGCTGAAGCCGCTCATGGACTCACTGCCGCTGCTCAGCCCACTCGCCCAGTTCTGGGCGGCAACCATATCCGTCTGATCCATAATCCGTTGCACCTCGGCCCGAGCTTCTTTCTCGGTCTCACGCCACAGCACAAACGGCATCCCCGCACACCGGACCCGTCTGCCGTAACCCCGCGCCCGATGCTTGAAGTCGTCTGCCATGTCGGGCGTGGCCTCAGCCGAAGGCGGGGCAATAAAGGCCCAGTCGCACAGGCGAGCCACCAGATCGCGCGCGGCCTCGGACGTACCGGCGTTCACAATCGGCGGGTGGGGTTGCTGCATGGGCTGCGGCCTCACATAACCGTCGGTGATGTGGTACCAGGGGGAAACATGCGTAAAAGAGCCCGGCTCCTGGGTCCACAGTCCTTTAAGGATTTCAATAAACGCGCTGGTGCGTTGATAGCGTTCTTCATGCGGTAGCAGTTCGATGCCCATCATACCGAACTCGTTGGCACTCCAGCCGCTGACGATATTGATGCCCCAGCGGCCCTGTCCGATATGGTCGAGCGTGGCCCCCATTTTTGCCGCTACAAGCGGATGGAACACGGGAACGTGGACGGTGGAGTACACCCGAATGGTCCGGGTGGCCGCCAGAATAGCGGCGGCCCAGGTCATGGTTTCGAGCGAGGTGCCCAGATAATTGGTCTCGCCGCCAAACCCGCGCCAACGGCTGACCGGAAACAGAAAGTCGAACCCCGCGGCCTCTGCCGCCTGGGCGATGTTTTTATTGGACTCATACGTCCAGTCGTCAGGTTCCGGTTTATAGGTGCTGATGGAATAGGCATGGCTGCAATTGGGCATGAATATGCCAAGTTGAAACTGGTCACGTTCAGATTCCGGCACGCGAGGTCTCCTTGAGGGAATATTTGCACGGAAAGGTCAGATTCCGCTCGGCTTATCTACCAGGCTGCACTAGATGATGCCATTCGCCTGTAACGCTGCAAGCCGCGCGGCGTCGAGTTCGAGCAGACCAGCGTACACCTCTTCATTATGCTGGCCGACCTCCGGGCAGGGTTGGTCAAACCCCAAGGACTTGCCGACAAACTTGATCGGCATCCCAAACCCTTTCACGCCCGACAGCACGCCATGCCGGGGATGCGGCACGTCAACGATCATATCGCGTTCGATCAGATGGTCGTCCTCGACCAGCTCGGCCGGACTCAGAACCGGACCGGCCGGCACTTCGCACTGCTGCAGATGCGTCACCGCTTCCTCGACCGTCTGCTGCTCAATCCAGGCCTGGACCACCGCGTCGACGTCGGCACGATATTTCATGCGCTGCTGAAGATTGGCGAATCTGGGGTCGTCGAGCAGGTCCTCGCGGTTCAGGGCTCCGAGCAGGCTCTTCCAGTTCTGAGCCGATACCGCACAGATGGACACATAGCCGTCCTTGGCCTGATAGACGTTGAACGGCACTCCGCCCGGATGCGTATTCCCCCGGCGTTCGGGAGCCAAGCCGGCGGCCATATGCTCAATCAAATCTGGCAGCAGGAAAAACGTGCCGTCCTGCATGGAGGTATCAACCCACTCGCCTTTGCCCGTTTTCTCGCGTAACTGCACCGCGGACAGAATCCCGATCAGCGCAAACAGGGGAGCCGTGGTATCGCTGATCGCCGCCCCGCAGCGCGCCGGCGGGTGGTCTGCAAAGCCGGTGACGCTGTTGATGCCGCTGGCGGCCTGGATGATCGGATCGTACGCTCGCCAGTCGCGGCGCGGGCCGTGTTGGCCAAAACCCGAAATCGAGCACAGAATAATACGCGGGTTACACGCTTGCAGCGTCGCATAGCCGAGCCCCATTTTGTCGATCGTGCCCGGCGAAAAATTCTCCACGACCACGTCCGCTTTTTTCACTAACTGTTTGAACAGGGCCGTGCCTTGCGGGTCGCGCAGGTTCAGGGTGATGCTCTTCTTATTCCGCGCCCGATGGAGCACCATCAGCCCGATATCGTCATCCGTTTGCCGGGACATGCTCGCCCCGTGCGGCCCGCCAAAGGGGGCGCGGTTGCGGTGGGCTTCGCCGCCCTGGGGCGACTCGATTTTAATGACCTCGGCCCCTAGCCCGCCGAGCAGCAGGGTGCAGTACGGGCCGGCCAGAAAACGGGTGAGATCCAGGACAACCAGACCTTCAAGTGGTTTCACATTTCCCTCCGTATACGAACAAAAGGGTAAACGTATCCTCCCAACAAACCTACAAAGCTGGATACGTTTACTCTTGGCAGCCGGTGTATCTGAATCTCTCGGGAAAGAGAAGCGCTCAGTCGGCCTGCCGCTTTCCGCGGCTTGCCAGCTTGACGGCCAGACCGACGGGCCGTAGCATTCCTGAGCGAACGCGATTGTCACCCGCTCGTGACCAAGGAGGACAGTATGAAATTTGGCGTTTCCGTTTCCACAAAAATTGACGACTGGCAACTCATCACATACGCCGAGGACTGCGGCTTTGATATGGCCTGGATACCCGACTCCCAGATGATCTGGTCAGACTGCTATGCCACTCTGGCCCTGGCAGCCCAGAACACCTCGCGCATTCAACTCGGCACCGGCGTGGCGATTCCCGGCACCCGTATGGCCCCGGTCACGGCCCATTCGATTGCGTCCATCAACCAGCTTGCGCCGGGCCGCGTGTTTCTCGGTATCGGTACCGGCCATACTGCTATGCGCGTCATGGGTATGCAGCCCATGAAGATTCGCGACTTTCGCGAATACTTGCGCGTCGTCCGCGCGCTGCTGGGCGGGGGAGAAGTCGATTACACCTATGGCGAGACCACCCGGACGATTCGCTTCCTGCACCAGGACCTGCGTTTCATCAATCTGGAAAACCCGGTGCCCCTCTATGTCGCGGCCAACGGTCCGCGGGCCTTACGCACCGCCGGCGAGTATGGCGACGGTCTGGTGTCGGTCTTCAACGGTCGCGCCGACGTGGTTGCGCACCATCTCTCTTTAGTGAAAGAAGGCGCGGAACGGGCCGGCCGGACGTTTTCGGATGACTTCTTTGTGGCCGCGTTTACGTCAGCGGTGGTGCTCAGACCGGGCGAACCCCTGACCTCAGATCGGGTCATTGACGAATGCGGCTCCTACGTCACCGCCATTATTCACTTTGTGTGGGAGATATACCAACAAACACAGGACGAAAGCGTCGTACCCGAAGCCTATAAGGGCATCTGGGACGAGTATTGCGCCTCGGTGGAAAAAATGGAAACGCCGCGCGACAAGCGCTATCTGCAAATCCACAACGGCCACTGCACTTTTCTCGTGCCCGAGGAACGGCGCTTTGTCACCCCCGAGACGATCAAAGGCACCTGCCTGGTGGGCGAGCCGGATGAGATCATCCATGAACTTCGGGAGTCTGAAAAAGCCGGCCTCCAGGAGGTCACCCTGCTGCCGTCCATGGACCAGGCGCGCAATGTGTTCAAGGATTTTGCGGAACAGGTGATTGCGCGCTATTAGGAGAAAAATCCTCCCTTGGGAAGGGTAGCCGCCGGGCGGAGCGCTTGCCGAGATGCCGCCTTCGGTCCTGATCGCCTCCGCCGACCTCCCCGGCGAAACACCAGCCGACCCTGCTGCCAACCGACTCCCTACGGCCGCACCTCATAATAGGCGTTGATCGGATTATCGAAATCGTGGCGTTTGAAGCGGCTGAAGCCGGCACCGCCAACCATCTGACGCGCGACGGGTTCGGTAAATCCCAAGGTCCCCAAGCCCTCGCCGTCCGGTATGGACATGGCGGAAGACATGCAGCACATGACCGAGAAGCCGTACATCAGCGGCGCGAGCGGGTTCTGCTCCAGATTTTCTTCAAACGTCGGGAAGCTGTGAATGTCCGCGATCAGCCAGGTCCCGTCCGGTTTGAGCGCATCGTAAATGGCCTGGATGACCGGGGTCGGGTTGGCCATATCGTGCAGGCAGTCAAACGTCGCAATAAAGTCAAAGCTCCTGTCAGCGGGAATCGCGTCACCGTTCGCATCGTGGAAAGAGACGTTCTGCACTCCGGCTTTGGCCTTATTCTCTTCGGCGCGGGCGAGGGCGTGTTTGGAGATGTCGTATCCGTGACACTCGGCCTGTGGAAAGGCTTCGGCGATCTTGAGTAGCGCCACGCCGGCCCCGCAGCCGACATCGGCCACTTTTGCCCCGGCTTCAAGTTTGGGGACCACCCCGTCCAGGGCGGGTAACGCTTTGGGGACCAGGTGAGCCTGGAACCACGGGGCCAGAAAACGCTCAATCCCGCGCGCGCCCTCAGGGCCGAACGCATCATACGGCAAACCCAGGCCGGTCTGAAACGACTTCGGGAGTTGTTCCAGCACCCCGATCTGTTGCGGCAACGAACAGAACCCGCCGGCCAGGAACGCCGGGCTGTTTTCGTTCGATAAGACCAGGGCAGCTTCGGCAGATAACGCAAACGTGCGGTTGCCCTTATACTCAAGCAAGCCTGCTGTGGCCTGGCCTTCGAGCCATTCTCGCAGCCAGCGCTCGTGCAGACCGGTTTTCTGCGCCAGGTCGTCACTCGTCACCGGACCTGCGCCGTCCAGGGCTTGGTAGAGACCCATCTTGTCACCCAGATAGATCATGCCGGAAATCACGGCCCCAGCGAGAAAGCCCATGGTGTGTTCGGCCATCTGCTGGACCTTGTCACGATCAATCTGTGCCTGATACGATTTGTCTGCCATGGGGCGTCCTCCATTCTGTTTTTGAGTTTCCTTCGTTCACCACGCTTTGAACTCGACGCTGAACCCCTCTCGCTCCTGACTGCGCTGATCGGCCAGGGACCCGCGCGCGCCCGTATACGTTCCCAACGGATAGTATAAATAGCCTTGAATACTGGCCCCTGGCCCAATGGAGCGATCTGTCAGCGACGGGGTGGGGAAAGCGGTCTCGCCCGCGCCTATGGGTTTCACCCGTTTCCCGGAAGAGTCGACTAACGCGATCCGCTGGGTTTCGAGCAGATACGTCTGCTGAGTCGGATTGGAGATATTGACCTTGAGTGGCAGTACGGCCAACTCCTTGGTGCCAAAGACTACCTGATTATCAACCACATTGAGCGGCCGCAGCGTCACATACAGACGATCCTGATCCGCCGGATTGCTCGCCAGCCGCTCTTCCAGTTTGTTAAAAGCAGTAAAAAACCCGAGTTGGAAATCGGTCAGGGCTTTATAGAAGTCAACATTTTCCAGGACCGGGCTGTCCTCGCTGGTGTCCATTTCCACCCGGTTGCGTTCGATATAACAGGTAATGGTGATGGAGGTCGGTTCTGCCCCTTCCTTTTCGCCGGTGATCAGGCCGGCCTTCATCAGGCTGGCCGGGGTATAGGTGGTGACGGTAAACCCGCTGCTCTCCACGGCTTGGCGCATCACCATATTGGCCTGCTCGCACGGGGTCACGTCTGAGCGAGTCGCTATACGGACGCCGTTCGGGTCGCAGGCGATGGTGACGGACACGCCCTCCTCCCCGCCCCAACGGCCCATTTGCTTCGCCTCTATCACACCCTTTTTGTCGTCTGAAGCCGGCGTAAAGGAAGTCACCTCATAGCCCAAACGCTCAACCGTCCGTACCGAGAAGCGGTTTGCGTCCTCACAACTCATGTCCGGGTCTATCACATCGTACTCATCCGTGGGCTCAAGCGGGGCCATTTCAGCGGCAGCCTGAACGGCCTCAGGCTCTTCCGGCTCGGTTGGCTGCGAGACCACTTCCGACTGTTCGCCGGCCTCACAGCCCAGCGTCAGGATTCCAGCCACGCACGGACCAATCAGAAAACGCAAAAAATGGCCCTTCAGTTTGGGCGTATGCATACAGCCCCTCCTCATCTGGAGTGTGGACCATACCAAACCCAAAACGATCGGGCCAGAGGAGAAATGCGAGGAAACCAGGCTGTCACAGCAGATAGAGGCCCACCACCAGGAGGGAGAGGAACCCGCCGGCCACTCGAATAAAGCGGATGGCCCAGGCAACTTGCAACCGCTTTTCCTCACGGATGAACGAGACCTTGAGGAGTTCATAGACCAGCACCCGCCGGAGGCCGTCCTCATCGAGCGATTCGAGTTGGTGCAGATATTCTGCTGCCGACAGCTCCATATACTTCCCCGCGCGCCACGGCAGAAACGTGCGCCAACCAGTCAGTGTGGATTTAATGTGGAGGTAATAGAGCGGCAGCGGTTCCACGCCGCCCATGTCTATAAACTCTTCCGGATTGACCCGAGGGTTGAGCGCCCATATGGCGCACACCGCGGCAATGAGAACGTGGGCTAAGCCAATTGTCGTCAGGACCTGTAGAGGCAGCGTATCAATCCGGCCATGAATCGCCCCGATAAAGGCCAGGACACCACCAACGAGCACGATGACAATCTCGGCCTTTGTATCAGTAGACCGAATGGTCTCCTGGGCATCGTTCAGCGCCCGATACAAAAAGTCGATGTGGTGTTCGTCCTTGGCGTCCATGAGGAGAAGTATATCACAAGACAGACCGTAGACGGGGCCGACTCCCTGTGGCAGGGTCATGCCTATGACAGACACACACACGCCGGCAAGTAGCTATCGGTGGCTCGTTCTTGCTAATAGCGTTCTGGTCTTTACCTTTGCCTTTGGGTTTGGCTGGACGTATATCGTCATGGTCGTCGCCCAGGTGCTGGCCGACCTGCACCTGGAGATGTCGGACTGGGGCATACTGTGGGCGGCCATCTCGCTCGGCACGCTGGTCTCGGCCATGATTGGCGGGGTGCTGGGCGATCGCTACGGAGTCCAGAAAATTGTCGGCCTGGGGGTGGTGCTGATGGGAGCCACCCTGGTCATGCGGGCCACGGCCTCCGGTTTCGGTTCCATGTATGTCTGGATGTTTCTCTTCGGTATCGCCCTGGCCTTGACGTTTCCAAACGTGCCCAAAGCGCTGGGGATGTGGTTTGCGCCGGAGGAATTCGGTCTGGCCAATGGCGTCACCCAAGCCGGCTACGGCGCGGGCGCGGCCCTGGCCCTGGCCCTGACGCCGCTGGTCCTGGAGTCGGTCGGCGGCTGGCGTAGCCTGACCACCATCCTGGGCGTGGCCACAGCCGCCATTGGGGTGCTGTGGTTCATGACCGTCCGGGACCGGGCACAGGAGCCGGACGAGGGCGAGGCTGGGCCTCTGGACTCCGTGGCCGCGATTCGCCAAGTCCTCAGTATCCGGGACGCCTGGACTCTGGCGGCCTGTCACATGCTGTTTCTGGGCGGGTATATCGGCATCATCGGCTATGCGCCAACCTATTTCGTGGACGTGCAGGGCATGACCTCGGCCACGGCCGGGGCGGTCGTCTCGGTCATTATGTGGGCCTACGTGGTCGGCGCGCTGGTCGTGCCGTCCGTATCGGACCGGGTCGGGCTGCGCAAACGTTTCTATGTGCCAGGCATGCTCATCGCCGGGGCGTGCATGGTGCTGTCCGGCTATGCGCTGGGCACGCCGCTGTGGATCGTGGCCCTGATGTGGGGCTTCTTCGGCGGGGCGGCCCCACTGGCCTTCGTGGTGCCGCTGGAAATGGAAGGCGTCGGGCGCCGCCTGGCCGGCTCCGCAGTGGGCATTGCCATCACCGCCGGCTATCTGGGCGGCGTGCTTGCCCCGGTCGTAGGCATGTGGCTGGTCGGCCTCACACCGGTGGCCGGCTTCTATTTCTGGGGCGGCTGCTACATGCTGTCGGCTGTGCTGTTTCTGTTATTGAAAGAGACCGGCCCCTCTATCCGCACGGCCGGCTGACCCCCTATCCCGGACAAGGTGTAAGACAAAGAGAAACCCACCCCGGCCCCCTTCGACAAACTCAGGACCGCCCCTCCGAGGGGGGAATTTTTTGGCGTTTATGCCTTTGTGCTCGGGCGGGCGGAGACTTCTTCGTGCCAGCGAGCCAAGTTCTTTTGATCCGGTTGGATCGCAATTTTTACTACCCGGCCAAAATCCACCGCGCATTGAGCAACAATATCGGCGACGGTGTAGCGCGCGCCCGCTATATATTGGCGGTCGGCTAACACTTCGTCCAGCCAGGCCAGGCTCTTTTCTGCCTTTTCTTTTGACACCGCGGCATACTCCGGCACCTGGGCCACACGGCCTTTGAAAAAGGCGTGCTGTTGTTGAAAGGCCAGGGTCGTCGGCTGAAAGAGTTCGAATTCCATGCGCCGATTCCACATCTCGACAATCGCCTTGTCCTGCGCGTCTACGCCCATGAGCGGTGGATCGGGATGGAGTTCTTCAAAATAGCGGCAGATCGCCCCACTTTCGGCAATGCAGGTGCCGTCGTCGAGTTCGAGCACGGGCAGGGTGCCCATGGGGTTTTTCTGCGTCCGGAACTCCTCGCCTCGATTGACCGCGTTGACGATATCAATCTGTTCGTATGGGACCTCGATACCTTTTTCCGCAATAAATATCCGCACCCGGCGTGGGTTGGGCGCGGTTGTTGCGTCATGGATTTTCATACCGTCCTCCCCGCAATGAGATGCGGCTACTCTATGGGGCGTACCGGCGGAAAGTAAAGGGGGGCGGTCTCCCGGCAGTGCTTAGGCCAGCACCCTGGCAAGCCGGTCAAAGGCTTCGTGCAGCGTTTCCAGACTATTGGCGAAACACAGGCGGATAAAGCCTTCGCCGGCCTGACCAAACGCCGCGCCCGGCGCAAGCCCAACGCGAGCTTCAGAGACAAAGCGGCGACACTCAGCCACACCGTCGGTCATCCCGTCCACGGCGAAGAACACATAAAAAGAGCCGGGCGGAGCGTGGACGCGCGGCATGGCCCGCAATCGTTCGATACGCTCTCGGGCTTGAATCAGTTCCTGCTGTGCGGCGTTCATGGATGTCACTTTTTCGACAACTCCCAGCAGTCAGTCGCTCGTCAGGCTCTTGAGTCGGACCGCGGGCAGTCGTTTGAGTCGCTGGTTGAGCGGATCGACTTCAATCCCGACGGACTCCAAAGCGGTTACACCCAGCAGTGGCTCGGCATCCGCCTCTCCAAAGATGACCGTGCCGCCGACGAACTCGCCTATGAATTCGATCTGTCCAACCGTGATATCCCTTTTGATTTCACTGCCATCGGCTAACTCGTATGACCGCTGCCCCTTGGGCTCCAGACCGATGGCCTCCAGATGTGGCCTGGGAACGAGAGGATCGGTCGCGCCGGTATCGACCAGAAACAGTCCTTCCCAGGTACGCTCCGGCTCGGCCGGGTTGCGAATGAGTACGGTGACGTGTGTAGCGCCCATGTTATTGACCTTTCTTTCTCATATCGCTCTTCTTACAGATTATCGCGGAGAAGGAACACACCCGTTGCACCCAGGAGCAGCGGCGGGAGTGTGTCGATGATCATCCAGACCAGAACGCTCACGTCCTCGCCCTTTCCTGGGGCGAAGTCGGCGCTGACCGACATGGTGTTGAACCAACTCCAGAAGAAGAGGATACCCACACCCAGAAAGCCGTAGAACAGTATAGTGGCTGCCAGCCGTTCCCAGGTCACGGGCGCGTCCGGCCCGGCGCAGATATCGCGGCAATCGATATTGCCGCCAAAGGGGCCCTGTCCGAGCAGCGAGGTGAAGACTTCCCGCTCCGGTGCGGTCGCCAGCGTGCCGCAAAAGGGCTGGAGGTCCCAGGTCAGCTTATCGGAATAGACGCCCTGGCCGTCACGGGCATAGCCGCTCGGTTCTCCTCGGACCTGACGGAATGAAAATCAGTAGGATAGAAGACCGGATTAGGGTCGGGTAAGTGCCCAGCCGGGCACACAAAAATGATGAAGACCGTTGCTCCCATCGCAAGAGCCAGCCAGTCAAAACCAGCCATAATTTGGTCTGCTCTTTTATCTGCTCTCATCCGAGGTTATCCATTGCCCGGCCTTTCCATCTCGGCTTCGGCGGCAATTTTCTCCAAGATGGCAACCATCTCGCCAGGGTCGGACACAAACGACGGAAAGTCAAGAATCAACCGGCTCACGCCCAGGCGTTCCCAGCCCGGCAGGTCCTTGAGGACACCCTCGGCCGTACCAGCGATGATCACCGCGGTAATCTCTACGGTCGAGAAGTCCCGGCCGGCCGCGTCACACATCTGCTTGAGCGTCTGGAGATCCTTGGCCAGGTCACCTGCGGTGCTATACACGTCGTTAGGATGCTCGGAGACGACCTGCCAGCCGTCGGCCAGGCTTACCACGCAACGGAGGCTCGCCCGGCCGCGGCCGCCGATCGTAATCGGTGGGTGCGGCTTTTGCAGCGGCTGAGGCCGACACTGGACATCCGTAAACCGGTGGTATTTGCCCTCAAAGCGCGGTTCCTCCGCGGTCCAGAGTTCTTTCCATATCCGAATATGTTCGTCCGTACGCGCCCAGCGTTTGGCAAACGGCACTTCCAGGGCTTGGAACTCCTCTTCCAACCAGCCGCTGCCCACGCCGACAATCAGACGCCCGCCCGACAGAACGTCTAGCGAGGCCAGCATTTTCCCGGTCACCACCGGGTGACGGTACGGAGCCACGATCACGGTGAACCCCAGCCGCACCCGGCGCGTACACGCCGCCACAAACGACAGCACGGTAAACGGCTCCAGATGAGCCCCCTTGGGGTCGGCGATATACCGGCCCGACTTGCTGTACGGGTAGGGAGTATCAATCCTGGTCGGCATGATAACGTGATCGGGTGCCCAGACCGACTCAAAGCCACGCTCTTCGGCAAGCCGCGCCATGTCCAGCATGGTCTGCTGGCTTGCCATGGCGCCGAACGCGGGCAGCATAAAACCAATTTTCATGAGGTCCCCCTTACCGTGGAGCGATGGATACTGACTTTTATACTAATTTCCGGTAGATATTCAAACTCGTCTGAGATGGGGAATTAGTTTCCCCCTTCCGCTCCGGGTCTAGGGTGGCCAGGGTATGCCATGTTCCAATCAAAGCCAGAAACACTGAAATATGACCAAAGGCGAGAATCCACTACCAAAAATCCTGCTCATCGCTCCGCTGCCAGGCACTGAATCCGCCACCAGCGTTATCGGGGGGAACAAGGTTCTGACTGTGGAGACAGCTCGGGAACTGGGCAGGTGGGGTTTCGAGGTGGATGTCATCGACACCTCGGGAAGCGTGACCAATCTGTCCCCCTGGAAAATCCGGGCTATTCGCCTGGCGAGGTTCCTGCGGGTGGTCTGGGGAGTGGTAAAGGAGATCCGACACTCCCAGTTCGCTTTCCTCATTATAGCCCCCTATTCGGCGATCATTGTGGCTTCGTCTGTCTGGGTTATCTGTAAAATTGCACGCCGACCCATGGTGCTGCGGTTCTCCGGGTCCGGCCTGAGCTTAGCCTATCGCAAATACGGCTCCGTGGCCCGCTGGCTGGCGAATCGGACCTGGATGCGCTGTCCGTTTGTGTACGTCGAAACGCAGCAGTCATGCCGGGACTTCAACAATCCGACCAATTTTCGCTGGTTCCCCAATACGAGGGACGTGGAGGTGCCCGCTGCCGTCAGGCGCGAGCAGCCCAGCAAGCTGATCTTCATCGCCCAGTTGCACATGGACAAAGGGCTGGCCGAGGCGCTCGAGGCGTGCCGCCATCTGCCCGAGCATTGTCATCTTCAGATCTTCGGACCCGGTATGTCCGACACGGACTTTTCCCTGTTCGAGGGCCATCCCAGAGCGACTTATGCCGGCGTGCTGGAGCCGGGAGAGGTCCCACAGGTTCTGAGTGAACACGACTTACTGCTGTTTCCCAGTTATTGCAGAGCCGAGGGTTATCCCGGCGCCATCCTCGAAGCCTTCCAGTGCGGCGTGCCGGTCGTTGCTGCCAAATGGGGGGGTGTTCCCGAACTCGTCGAGCACGAAGAGAACGGCCTGCTCGTGGAACCCCGCTCTGCCGTGGCAGTGCAGGCTGCGATCGAACGGTTGCTGGAAGAGCCCAGTCTGTACCGCCAGCTCTGCAAGGGAGCCGAACGTCGGGGGGAATACTTCCGCAGTGCAAACTGGTATGACCGCATGGCTTCGGACCTGCATAGCCTGTGCCAGAAATAGACTCCTCGCAGCGCCCAACCGAACAACTTCTCGGGCCTACGACCGATGGAACATGAACATATGATTGTCTGGGCGCGTCAGGGAGCGACGGCAGTAAGCGGCTGTACCAGTGCATACACCGACTCGCGGCCAACGGCCGAAAATTCATCGATCAGGTTCGTCTTCTGGCTGACGGCGGCTCTGGTGATGCTCAACGGCGTCTTGATTCCCACGCTGCTCGGGTTTGACAGGACCGCGATTGGGTCACTGCGGCCCGGCTCCCGTTGGGCCAACTGTTCTTAGCGAGTCTTGCCTTTCATGAGCCGGTCGGCGCAGTCGAGTTACTTGTCTCTGCCGCGTTTTTTGCATAGCTTCCCTCCTATGTGTTCCGCTCCGAAAACACACGTCCCTAACGGCGCACCCGTGGAGGACTCGAATTGAATTCCAGTCGTCGGCCCAAACCTGCCGGCCGCGTGAACGGCGCGGCATGGGGCAAGGTCGATGCGGGCGTATTATCCCTGATTATCGCAACGGATTTAGGTGTCGCTGCGCTGGCGTACGTCGGAGCGTTCGCCGCGCGCATCTATTTTCCGCTGCCGTGGACGGAGGGTTTCTTACCGTTCGCACAGGCGATGAACGTAGCGCACCCGGTCGCCCTACTCGCCGTGACGCAATTGGGCGTGCTGTATGCGTTCGGCCTGTATGATGTGCGTACCCTTGGGCAGCGCGGGGGGACACGGAGCCGGGTGGCCGTTGCGCTCGGTGTTCAACTGTTGGCGGCCGGGGCATGGTTTTTCTTTCGGGACGACGAATCGTTTCCGCGCTCGGTGTTAGCAGTATTCTGGCTGCTGAATACCCTGGGTGTGACCGGCGGGCGCATATGGATCAGCCGGTGGCTCACCGGCGGCGGCCCGCTGCGCGTCATCTTGGTGGGGTCGGATGCGGATGTCGGGGCGTTTATCACCGATCTGGCCGACCTTCATCCAACGCCACGCCTGGAAGTCGTGGGCGTGGTCGGGATGCGGGAGAGCGACGGACGGACGCCGCCCGAGTCCGGTGTGCCGTGGCTGGGCCACGTGGACGCCCTGCCTGAATTCTTGCGACGCACCGCGGTCGACGAGATTATCCTGGTGTCGGCAGCGAGTTGGAAAGACACCCTGGTTGAACGTCTGACCTACCTGCCGGCGGAGACGGGCCGCCCGCGGACGCTGGTCGTACCGTCGGTGTATGACGTATTAGTCGGGCGCGTGTCGTCCCTGCGCCTGCACGACATCCCCTTAGTCGAGGTCTTGCAACAGCCATCGGAGAATTTTACCTTTTTGGTCAAAAGCGCGGTCGAGCGGGTGCTGGCCGGGGCGCTCCTGATCCTCGGCCTGCCCCTGATAGGTCTGGCGGCCGGACTCGTCAAGCTCTCCTCACCGGGCCCGGCCTTTTACCGCCAACGCCGGGTAGGCCGCCACGAGAAAGAATTTACGCTGTATAAGTTACGCACGATGCGGGCCGACGCCGAAGCAGAGACCGGGCCGGTGCTTGCGACCGACGGCGACCCCCGAGTGACCACGGTCGGACGGTACTTGCGGACGACCCGGATCGACGAGTTACCCCAACTCTTCAACGTGCTCGGCGGGAGCATGAGCCTAGTCGGCCCGCGGCCGGAGCGACCCGAGTTTGTGGCTGAGTTTCGACGCACCATTCCGGGCTATATCGAGCGCTTTCAGGTCCGCCCCGGCGTGACGGGTCTGGCCCAGATCAACGCCGGCTACCGTACCCCGGCAGAACTGAAGCTCAAATACGACTTATCCTACATCTATAATCACTCGCTGTGGCTGGACCTGCGCGTGCTGGCCGAGACCGTCAGAACCGTTCTGACCCGGCAGGGCATGTAGGGGGAGGGGTGGCAATCAACGGATCGCGGGCACACTGGGATACGGTCCGCTGGGGCGCGCTGGGCGTGTTTGTCGCGAGTTGGAGTCTGCCGATCGCGATGCAGCAAACCGCGCTGGGCTGTCTGCTGGCCTGTCTGGGCTATGAACTCTGGCGGGAACGCCGTCTGCCCCGCACGCCGCTGGACGGGCCGGTCGGGCTGTTCGTGGCCGCCCTGCTCGTCTCGACGCTGCTGAGCCCCGACCCCCTCCAATCGTTCAGCGGCTACCGGAAGCTGTGGCTCGCCGGCGGCGGCTGGGCGGTGTTCGTCCTGGTCCGCGACCGGTCCGAGGTCCACACGCTGCTGGCCATTTCGGTCGGGGTGGCGAGCCTCGTTGCCGCGTACGGCATTCTCCAACACTTCACCGGTATCGATCTGGCAAAGACCTTGGTCGGTAAAGAGACAAACCTCTCAACATGGGGGTACGGTTCGGGTCTCTATCGGACGAAGGCGCTTCACCCGTCCACGATCACGTATGCGCATAATCTCCTGTTTCCGTTGACGCTGGTGACGGCCTGGAGCGTGGCCGGCCGGCTCCCGGCGGCCCGGCGTATGCTGCTCCTGCTCGGTTGGGCGCTGATGGCAGGATCCCTCGTGTTCTCGCTGACACGCGGCGTCTGGCTCGCCTACGCCGGCGTATTCCTGCTGTGCGGGGCGCTGGGCGGGCGGGGCGCGTGGCGGGGCCTCGTGGCGGGCGGGTTGGTCTGCGGGCTGATCTTCTTCAGCGCCGGCGACAGCGTATGGGAGCGCGCCCGGACGGTCTTCGACTTCGATGCTGGGGTGAATATCGGCCGCACGCAGATCTGGCAGGCCAATCTGGACATGATGAAAGAACGCCCGCTGACCGGCTGGGGGTATGGCAATTACAAACAGTTTCGCGGGCCGTATTACGCGCGCTACGCCGGGGCGGATCACTCCGGGCACGCGCATAATAATTTTATCCAGGTAGGGGTCGACACCGGTCTCTTGGGGTTGGCCGCGTTCGGATTTCTGCTGTGGTCGATTTTACGCCTGGGCGGGCGGGCGGTGGTCGCCCAACGCGCCGGACCGCTGCACGGCCCGAGCCTGGGCGTCTGGTTGGGGCTGGTCGGCTTCCTGCTCGGCGGGTTTACCCAATACAACTGGGGCGACGCCGAGGTCGCCCTGGCGTGGTGGGCCAATGTGGGCCTGCTGATGCGGATATACACGCTTGACACTCAGACAGCGGCGTGAGAAACCTCCACGGTCTTCGGGCGGCTCCTGCGCAGCAGCTATTTCGCCCCGGCAACACGGGCCGATACGCTATCCGATTCCGAGCGGCGGTATTGCACAGCCGGGTACGGAGGGCGCAAGCGCGCCTGTCCCGCTCCGTAGAGCTTTTCGCGCAGGGTGCCGTCTTGATACTCGGTTTGCATCAGACCGCGCTGCTGGAGCACGGGCACGACCCCATCAATAAAGTCTGCAAACGTTCCCGGCGTCACCGCGTAGGCGAGGTTGAACCCGTCGACTCCGGCCTGAGTCCATTCCTGAAACTCGTCTGCGATCTGTTCCGGCGTGCCCGCCACTACCGGACCGCCGCCACCCAGGCCAACGTATTTGGCCAGGTCGCGCACCCTCCACTTGCGCTCCGGGTCTAAGCGGATGAAATTGTTCCAGAGCGCGCGAATGGCGTTGGTTTCAACATATTCGAGCGGTTCGTCCGGGTCGAGCTGGCCGAAATCGTAGCCGGCCCAGCCACACCACAAGGCCATTGACCCCTCATAGCTGGTCTGTTCCAGATAGCCGTCATACTTCTGCTTGACCTCCGCTTCCGTGCCGCCGGTGACCGTTTTGAGATAGGCAAAGAAAAGAATATCCTCCGGGTTGCGTCCGTTCTGCTCGGCCTGTTTCCGCGTTGCCCGGATGGTCTGCCGCGCAATGTCAGGCGTCGGGGCAGCGATAAACACGCACTCGGCATGGTGGGCGGCAAATGCCTGTCCACGCGATGAAGAGCCGGCCTGGTATAACACCGGGGTGCGTTGCGGGGACGGTTCGGACAGATGGCAGCCCTCCATCTTGTAATACTTACCCTCGTGGACGACGTTCCGCACCTTGGTCGGATCGGCGTAGATGCCACGCTGCCGGTCTTTGACCACCGCCCCATCCTCCCAGCTCGATTCCCACAGCTTGTAGCATACCTCACAATACTCATCCGCCATGTCATAGCGCTCGTCATGTTCGGGCAAACCGGCCCGGCCATAGCTGCGCCCGGTACTTTCCAGGTAGGAGGTCACGATATTCCAGGCCACCCGGCCCTTGGTGAGATGATCGAGCGTGCTGATGAGCCGGGCAAACGTGAAGGGGTGATACTGGAGGATCGAACTGGTAAAGGCGAAACCCAGGTGTTCGGTTGCCGCATCCATAGCTGGGACCAACAACATGGGGTCATTCACCGGTGTTTGCGTGGCCTGGGTCAGGGCGGCCTCCCGGTTGCCCCGGAACACATCGTACACGCCAACAACATCGGCCAAAAACAGGGCGTCGAATTTGCCCCGTTCCAATACTTTGGCAAGTGTAATCCAGGTATTGAGATCGGTGTAGTTCTCCATCCGATCTTCCGGTCGGACCCACAGGCCAGGCGATTGGTGGACCACACAGTTCATATGAAAGGCGTTGAAATAGATGCGTTTGCGCATGATCCATTCCTATAGAAAGGAGCAGCGAACCTCAACCTGTGTGCCCGTCCTTCGAGAGTAAACGCCGCTGCCGCACCATTCAGGGTCGGCCAGAATCAACTAGAACCAGAAAAGCCGTGGGGTGACGGTCATCCCCCTGCGGCTTTCCTACTCCCAGGTCGGAACCAGTGGGGGTTGAAGCTGCTGCGGGTCGAGCTGGAGTTCATGCACACTCAAGGACGACAGGCAAAAGTCACTGGGCGGATGTTGCATGGTTGCGGTCGCGCCATCGCGAAACAGACGCTCCAGCGTCGAGGGCTTAAAGATGGCGTGACCGCCGCCCATTTCGAGCGCCGCCCATTTCGAGCGCCGAGCGGGTCGCCGACAATATATTTTGCCTTGAAGTAGGTGACTAATACCTCTGCCGTCTGTCCTTCGACTGTCGTGCCATACTGCTGTGGGCGGGCGGTATAGCGCCGGCGTTCATAGGCTTCGTCGGCCAGCCAGGCAACATAGCGCAACAGCCAGCGGGCGGCTTCCAGTTGGGCGCTCATCCTGGCAACCCGGCGCCGCATATCTGGGTGATCAGCCAAGGACTGCCCATAGCCTTTGGGTTTCAGCTTGCCCTGTTTGGCCGCCAGCTCAGCCACCCATTTTTTGATTCCATCCGGCAGGCCCGAGTGCATCAGCGAGGCCAGAGTCGCGGCGTGCATGTTGAACGAGAGCGCGGTCGACGCACAGCCCTGGGCGATTTCCTCGGCAGCAATGGTATAGCCAAGCAGCCCGACCTCCTGGCCGCCATATGCCTTGGGCACGACCAGGCCGTAAAAGCCGGCCTCCCGGAGCGCCGCATAATTCTCCTTGGGCGGCGAGCCATCCCGGTCGTGCTCGGCCGCGCGGGTCGCAAAGTCGGCAGCGAGCCGACGGGCAACTGTCTGGCATCGCCCGCACTTATGCCGCCTCCAGCCAGCGCTGCGACATCGCGCTGAATTCCTCGCGCAGGGCTGGCATCACGTCGGCGGCAAACAGGTCCATGTTTTTAATGACCCGATGATGCGGTATATCGCCCGCGTGCAGGAGAGGGAGCAGCAGGCCGAAGCCGAGTTCGTTGACCAAATGGGCAAGGCGCTCGCGCACGGTCCTGGCGCTCCCCACGACACAGTAGCCGCGCTCGTTGAGCTGCTTGAAATCTATGTTTTCCCAATCAAAGTCGGCCGCGCGGGCAAGAATGCGTTTCATGGAGGCCGCAGACGTGTAGCCCGGCGGGAAGAACATTTGCCATTTATGGCGCAGGCCGTAGTGGTAGAGCCACAGGATATGGGCTTCGGCTTCTTCTTCCGCGCGGCTGTCCGTCTCGGCCACGTAGACCGGCAGGAGGTGGCCCATTTGGTACGGTGAGGCTTCGTAGCCATACTGGTCCGCGGCTTCGCGATAGGCATCGAAGAACCACTTCACCAGGTCATCCGGCATGAACACCGCAAGATAGGGATATTTGCGGGTGGGATGGGCGCACCATTCCACGGTTTCCTTACTCCCGAAGCCGGGAATCCAAATCGGCGGGTGCGGTGTCTGGATGGGACGTGGCCAGACATTGACATAGCGAACTTGATAATGCTCGCCGTCAAAGTAAAACGGGCCGGTCTCGGTCCAGGAACGGATGATCAGGTCGTGCGCTTCGCGAAAGCGCGCCAACGAATGGGTGGGATTGATACCCAGGGAAAAGTATTCATCTCCGATGCCGCGCACAAAACCGGAAATAATCCGCCCGCCGGTCACGACATCGAGCATGGCGACTTCTTCGGCGACCCGGAGGGGGTGGTCGCGGAGCGGCAGGCCGTTGCCGAACATCGCAATTTTCATCCGCGAGGTCCAGCGGGCCAACAGGGCGGCCATAATGTTCGGCGACGGCATGGTGCCGTAGGTGTTCTGGTGGTGCTCGTTGACACACACGCCTTCGAACCCCAGCTTTTCGGCATATTCAAGCTGATCCAGATATTGATTGTAGACCGTATGCCCTTTTTCGGGATCGTAGTATTTATTCGAGAGCGTCACCCAGGCCGATTCATGTTTGGTCTTGTCATCAAAGTCGTCGGGCAGGTCGGGCCACGGCATAAGGTGGAAGTTGTAAAACTGCCTGCGCTGCTCCTTTGCGAACAAAGCGGCGAGAGCGTTTCCCCCTTGGCTGTAGCCGTGACGGAATGACGGCAGGAACCGGCTGGCGATACGGAAGCGTGGATTGCCTTAGTCCTGAATCATTCTCTTTTCAGCCCAGCCCTTTTCAAACGGCGTCCAGAACTCAAACTTGACGCGCAGGGTCTGGATTTTCCACTCGCCGTTGATCCGCACATAGTCGTCGCTATATTTGGCCGCGCCCCACACGGCTTTATCCCCGTCTTTCTCGATCATGGTGCAGGGCTGAAACAGATACCACTGACCCGTGGCCGTGTCGCCGTCAACTTCAATGATGGGATTCATGACGTTGTGCACGGCAAACGGAATGACTCTGGTCGCCCCGGTGAAAAACTTCCGAATGGCTTCCCGACCGTCGTATTTGCCAAACACGTCAACCCCGCCGTCCCACACGCCGTCTTCGGCAAACAGCTCGGCAATCCCGTCCGGGTTGTAGCCGTTGTCACAATGCGCGCAGTATTCGGCCTTGACTTTTTTAATGGCCTCAATGTCTTCCAAAACCTGGAGCCGTTGGGCTAACTCGTCAACACTCATACTGCCCTCCTTATGCAACTCGTCGGTTACAGCGCTACTATTGAATCTCTATTCTTGGCCTGCGTCAAACGCGAGGCCGGTCTTCTTGATCTCCTCTAACACCCCTGGGCCGGTTTGGTCTATCTGCTCGGCCACGCTGGGTGGAAAAGCGATATCCTGCATATCGTGCACGCCGCCGGTAATGAATACTTGGAGGAAGCCTTCGTCATTGCCTATATTCGTGAAGCTGCGACACACGCCTGGCGGCACTGAGAGCGTGTCAAATTGATTCAGTACCATTGCGTGTTCTCCGTCATCGCCCCACTGGATTTTGAATGTCCCTTTGAGGCAGGTAAAAATCTCATGCGTCTGGTGATGGGCGTGCAGTCCTGGCCCTTGGTTGGGTGGGCACACGGCAAGAGTCATGGAATAGCCGTCGGCTCCAGCAATTGGGGCCGGCCCAAACGGTCCTTCTCCACCCTTAGAAGAGATAACGGGCAAGAGCTTACGGGCGTAGATGTGGTCCCGAGCTTCCAACGGAATTTTGTCGTTCTGCATGGCTGGAATGGGCTTCAAGTCCTGGAAGCGGGCGATGCGGGCTGCCATGTCTTCGGGGCTCACCGAGATCGTTTTCATGCTGGCCTCCTTGGGCGTTGCAGTTTGGGCAACCGTCAGAAATAATCGTCACCATAGCCAAGCTTGTACCGTTTGCAAAGATATTATGGTCAAGCGCAGAGAGCAGATGAGGGAGTGTGCATGCAGTTTGTTCTTCTATTCATGGGATTACTGGTCTGGAGCGGACCCAGTTGGGCGCAAGATGAGCGAAGCGTCATGACCCGAGAAACCGTCCTGCAATGGGTGCAGCAGTATCAAGACGCCCAGCCGGAGTTTACGCCCGGCGAGACGCTGGGGCTGAGCGAGTTGGACAAGATACGGCCCTTTGTGCCGCCCGGCTATTTTGAAGAGTTTCAGTTTCCGGAAGTGACCTTTGACATCAGCTCCCCGGGCGATTACCCCCCGCGCACGGACTATCTCGCAGCAACAGAGAAGTTCGCCGGCCAAACCCAGCTTGCCGAGGACGGCAGTCTGAGGAACTATACTGCCGGCCAACCGTTTCCCGTAGACCAGCTGGACCCGGCAGACCCGATCGCGGGTCTCAAGGTTGGCTGGAATTTTAATTTCCGCTGGCAGCATTATGGGATCAAAGTCGGGAATTTCGCCACGATCATGATCAAGCCGGGGGGGACGCACGGTGCGCTGTCGGGCTTACCCGAGGCTCTGATTCAACCGGGTGGCACCGTTGAGCGGGTGCTCCTCCAGCGCTACCAGCGGGTGTATCATAGCCATCTGGCCATGCTGCCCGAGCAGAATTACACCCTGCCCGTTGACGGTGCCGCTGAATTTGAGTGGAAAGACATTAACGACTTTACCGACCCGTATGAAATGCGTGGCTTGCGCGTGCTCATCCAGCGTTCGAGCGACCCGCACCGGGCAGATCAGGCGTGGACCTATGTTCCATCCCTGCGCAAAGTCCGGCGTGTGTCCGCGGAAGAGAAGGCAGATTCTTTCCAGGGCTCAGATACGACTCTCGATGATTTCTTCGGCTTCTCCGGGCGAGTGCTGGATTACAACTGGACCTTCCACGGCTGGAAAGATGTGCTGCATATCATGAACTCGCCCCATGCCCATGCGCGCTATTACGGTCCCGCGGGCCGGGCGCCACTCGGACCGTGGGAGCTACGCAAGGCCATGGTGGTCGAGCTCAAGCCCAGGCGGGCGCATCATCCCTACAGCAGCAAGCTCCTGTTTATTGACGCCCAGACCTATCGGGTGACCTCCGGCATGGCGTTCAACCAGGAAGGGGCATTGTGGAAGGTGTGGGGCATGCAGAACTCCTGGTCCGAAGCCGCGCCGCACCTGCCGGAAATGAATACGGGCACGTATCTCAGTCGTTACCTTGGCGTCACCGTCGTTGACGTCAAAACCGGCCAGGCATCGTTATTTCCGGCGCTGGATATGGGTTATCCGGAGGTGGATGTGGAGGAGGTGCTGAGCCTGTACGATGTGAACAAGTTGACCGAGGGACGGCGCTAGGAAGGACACGAGGCCGGAGCCATGCGATTGGGTCTGACATTCTCACTCCTTGTTTTCAGCCTCTGCTTTACGCCCGCGGTATGGGCCGACTCGCCTGCCGCGGCAAAAACCTGGCGGGTGGCAGGCGAGCTGACCGAGGCGGAGCGTGAGATGTTCGATCCTCGGACCGATACGCCCCGCGACCCTGAGCGACCGTATATGCCGGCCGAGCGCTATCCGTTTCAGCCGCCCTATACCGCGGAAGAGATGGGCTATCGGGCCATGGAGTTCAGCCACTCGCCGCGCTGGTCGTGCAATTTTGTCGATGTTAGTGGGGCGCTGACCGCACACGGGTATCTCATTACGGATAAAATGCACAGCCCAATATTCTATGTTCCAAATGCAAAGGGCCTGCAGGGCTTAGAAGGCGAGCTATACGGAACGAAACCAGGTGAGCCGACACGAAAAATAACCGGGCAAACTTTTTTCCCACCGGAGAACCTCGGCAACCAGATGTTTATGACCCAGTACCGGGCTGGACAAGAGGCGCTCACCCGATGGGACCTCTTTGTGTATTCACCTACCCTGCGCCGGGTCCGTCGTCAGCCTCAGCCGCGCAGGGGGGATAAATTGGCGCAAGGAGCTGAGAGTTTTGACGATATCTTTGGCCGTGATCCCTGGGAGTTTTCTTGGAAGCTGATTGGCGTAGACACGCTGTCACAAACCGTTCGCTTCCCTAATACCCGGCCAACCGTGACCCTCGGCAGGTCCGATGGTACACTCCACGACGTCCCAACGGATCAGATTAAGATGATGGGGGATGACTACCCTTTTTATACCAGAGAGGGCGGCATTGATTGTTGGGTACTTGAAACTACAGTCAAGGAAGAGTGGCTCCCTTACTATTATGCCCCGAAGATTATTTATTGGTTAGATAAACACTACTTTTATCCCTTGCGGATCGAGCAGTACGGACGAGACGGGAATCTTATTTTTGTGGAAACCCGTATTGCCACATACCGTAATCCAAATATGGGGGATCAAGGGTACGGGCTGCTATTCAATCATTACTGGGATGTGACACTGGATTATATGCGCTATAGCGTCCACGACACACACCATCTCAAAGAATGGTCAACCGAGGATCAGGAGGTCTTTTTCAGTCCCGGGGTGCTCCCGCGGGTCTGGTATTTTGCGCAACTGAAAAGCCAGTCGGAAGTCCCTGTCCCGGAGCAGTATTTTCTGCGGCCGACCCTGGACCGGGAGAAGTTTCCCCAGCATCGCAAGATAGAACTCTCGGCCGACATTGAAGAGAAAATTCGCGCCCAGGAGGAAGCCGGACATTTGGTGTTTATAGAGGAGGAGAAGTAAGGCGGTCGGGTCCTGCCCTGATACGACCGGCTCAATACTCCTCCAGCTCTGGGCCGTCTACCGCAATGCCACCGCCTTGTCCCGCAGGCGCGGCAGCGAAAACCACAGATCGTTACACCGCTCCATCTCCTCTTCGTCGAGGCGCATCTCGACCGCGGGGAGAGACTGTTGGAGTTGTTCGGCTGAGGTTGCGCCGACGATCGGCGCGGTAACTTCGGGTTGGGCGAGCACCCAGGCAATCGCCACTTGCGCCAGGGATTTATTGCGCGTGGCAAAGAATTCCTTGAGTTGTTCAACCGCGGCGAACTGGGTTGCCTGCCAGTAGCGCTGGCGGTAAATCTCCCCGGCTCTGCCACCCAGGGCAAAACGCGTTGCCGCGGCCGGTTCGGCGCCGGCTCTGTGCTTGCCGGTCAGAAACCCGCCGGCAAGCGGATTATACGGAATCATGCCAATATCCTGTTCGCGACACAGGGGAAAGAGTTCGTGCTCAATTTCGCGGAACAGCATATTGTAGCGCGGCTGAACACAGTCGAAGCGCGCCAGACCCAGCTTGTCGCTCTGCCATAATGCCAGGGCCAGACGCCAGGCCTGGAAATTTGAGCAACCGATATAACGCACCTTGCCCTGATGGACCAGGTCGTCCAGGGCCTGTAGGGTTTCCTCTATCGGCGTTTTCGGGTCGGGCGCATGGACCTGGTATAGGTCGATATAATCCGTCTGCAACCGCGCGAGACTCGCCTCAACCGCGGCGCAGATATGCTTGCGCGAGAGGCCCCGGTCATTTGGCCGGTCACCCATTGCGCCCCAGCATTTGGTGGCCAGGACGATGTCCTCGCGCCGACCTTTTAACCATTTACCGACAATCTCCTCGGTGCGTCCTGCGGTTTCAACGCCACCACCGGCCGGATACACGTCCGCGGTATCAAAAAAATCCACGCCGTTCTCGAAGGCAGTATCCATAATAGCGAAGCTCTGGGATTCTTCGCACTGACGCCCAAAGGTCATTGTGCCCAGGCAGATTTCAGCAACCTTCAGGCCGGTTCGCCCCATGCGCTTTGTTTGCATTCTCCCTCCTCTTTTTTCCGTCTTGCCAGTCCGGTGTCAGTCTGGGGTTTTTGAGATGACTCGTATATGATTGTATTCAGACCGGATCGCAAGAGGGAATCTACAAACAACGATAGGAGACATCTATGGCACGCCAAACAAAAACGCAGGCAAAGGTCGTTCCGTTACAGCCCCGTAGGAAACCGTCTTCGGTTGCCCTGGACCCACGGCAGGCAAAAGCATTACGCAGGCAGGATGCGGCTCATCTCGTCCACGGCTTTGTTCCGCTCGGCTTGCAGCAAAACAAAGGGGTGCCCGTTTTTGTCAAGGGCCAAGGCATCTACCTCTGGGATACGGAAGGCAAGAAATATATCGACGGCCTCGCCTCCCTGTGGAATGTACATATCGGACACGGGCGAAAAGAAATCAATCGCGCTGTGGCCGAGCAGATGAAGCAGTTGGCCTTTGCGCCCACGCTGATCGGCCCGACTTCGGTCCCGACCGTCCAACTGGCGGCCAAGCTGGCCAAGATCGCGCCCAAGGGCCTGAGTCGAGTGATCCTGACCTCGGGCGGCTCGGAGTCGAACGAATCGATGATCCGTCTGGTCCGCGCGTATTGGAAAGCCAAGGGGCAGCCTAAAAAGACGAAATTCGTCACCCTGGAACACGGCTATCACGGCACATCGAGCGGAGCCGCGTCGCTGACCGGCATTCCGCTTTTTCATAATCAAGTCGATCCCGGCCTGCCGGGTGTCATCCATATGCCTCGTCCGTATAGCTATCGCGAGAACAACGGCGCGGAGGATCTCGAAAAAATCATTACGCGTGAAGGGGCGGATACGGTTGGGGCTTTTGTAGCCGAACCGATTCAGGGCGTTGGCGGCGTGATTGTTCCGCCCGACGGCTGGTGGCCCAAGATTCGGGAGATTTGCTCGCGCCATAATATCCTGATGGTGTGTGACGAAGTCATTACCGGCTTTGGCCGCACCGGGACGATGTTTGCCTCGACCGGCTTTGGCGTTGTCCCGGACATTCTTGTTTCGGCAAAAGGCGTCACGAGCGGCTATCTGCCGCTTGGAGTGGTCCTGTTCAAAGAGGACATCTTCCAGACCTTTTTGGAGACTGGCGATGATTACGCCTTCTGGCACGGCTATACCTATACTGGCCATCCAACCGTCTGCGCCGCGGCCCTGGCCAATCTCGAAATCATCGAAAAGGAAAAACTCGTCCAGAACGCCCGCACCCAGGGGCGCTATTTACAAAAACAGTTAGCCGCTCTGCACGAGCTGCCCATCGTGGGCGATACGCGCGGCAAGGGCCTGATCGCCGCGGTTGAACTGGTCAGAGATAAAGCCACCAAGGAGATGTTTCCGGCCGAGCTGCGCATTGCGCAACAGGTCTGGGAAAAAGCCTTGGATAACGGCTTGATTACGCGCGTGGCGGGCGCGAATAATATCGCGCTCTGTCCGCCTCTCATCATCACCCGAGAGCAGATTGACGAAATGGTGAGTACGCTGGGCAGGGCGATTCGAGAAGTGGCGGAGGAGCTTGACGGCGAGTGGCAGAAGGCGGGCGGCAAATAACAGACATACCACGTCAAAAAAATTGACAGGGGCGGCGCCGAGAGTTGTCCCTGTCTCTTCCCTTGTCCTCCGTAGCCCGGAGACCGTTCGTGCGGCGTATCCGTCTCGCGCTTCTTGTCGCCTGCTTACTCACGAGCTTGCCAGCCCAGCTCTGGGCGGAAGCTACCCCTGCCCAGCCCGGCGCGATTGTCCTTGAGGGCTCTGCCCTGCCCTTCTTATCCGGTCTCTCCCTCTCGCAGATGCAGGTATTCACCTTCCGTCACGCGGCGCTGACGCCCATCCCCTTCCAGATTGACGAACGCGACCGACGTGGCCGATGGGTTATCAAGGCCGGCCCACGTCCCAGCCAAGACGATCAGCCAGGGCGGTTTGACTCGAACGATGCGATTGTTTTTTTGAGACGGGATCTGGGAAAGCGCGCCACCGCGGCAGCGTTTTCAGCAGGCAGCTGGCATGAGGTGCGCCTCGGCTCTCACGAGACCCCGCTTGGCTTTGTCTATATTCGGGTGGGAGTGCAATCGACTCAGCCCACCCGGCCCGGCTTCATTCGCTACGACCCCCAACAGGATCACGTCTATGCCGAAGGCTATAGCGTGGCCTTTGACACGCCGCTACCCAGCCACCTCGCTTTTGTGGACTCGCCGGGCGATCTGGGCCAGAACCTTATCTCGCATATTGGCGTTGAGGCTGAGGTCGATTTTCTGGGTGGGCTGCTGAATATCCGGCGGACCGACAAAGACCTGCACGCCCGGCTGTACGGCTATACCCAGGGCCCGGTTCGGCTGATTCGCCGCGCGCGCTATTGGTTTCCCCTGCCCTTTGGCCTGCGCGCGAGGGGACGGATTGATCTCATCTTTTATCCGAACTTTGTCGAGGGCACGGCCCTGGTCAAGCTCAAGATTCCGCCGCGTTTTATTTTGGTCGATGGCGAGGTCAGCACCTATTTCAATTTCCTCAATTTCGGCCAGGCTCAGTTGTTGCATACAGACGAGGCGCCCGTGAGAGAAGAACAGTCTCCGCGCTGGGCCGCCTTACAGCTCCCCACGGGCCAAACGCTCTTACTGGTCATGCGTCTCGAAGGCGGACTCCAACAGCTTGAGCAACAGACGTATTTTTCCAACACCGGACCGCCGCACAGCGGGCAGCCGTCTTTTGGATTTCATTTTTCCAATATCGCGCGGCTGGCCGCAGGAAGATACCGGCTCTCCGCCTTCGGCGTGCTGCTGGAAACGACCGACCCGGAGGTCATTCGATCCACCGCCGCCTTTTTCCTGTCGCCCCCACCCGTACGCGTGGCACCCATAAGCGGAGCCGGATACGACGAGTAGGTATCGGTCTGGCGAGGAGCACACCGAAGAAGGCTTAGACCCCCTGCTCAACCAGGTTCCAGCCGGCCGCGCAGAGCTGCTTGCACTTCTCCCCTCGGGTGATGGCTTCGGGCGAGCTGGCATTGCCTTCGAGGCCGCGCTTATAGACGCCCTGCACGATGGCAGCCAGCCGGAAAAGCGAAAACACCAGATAGAATTTCCACTCCGGGATGTCTTGCTTGCCCGTCTTCTGACAGTACCAGGCGACATATTCCTCTTCGGACGGGATGCCGTAGCTTGCGGAGTCCAGGCTGGTCAGGTCACCGCGCATATCATCCGGGACATAATACGGCAGACAGTTATAGGCCAAATCGGATAAGGGCGCGCCCAGCGTACTCAGCTCCCAGTCCACCACGGCCAGCACCCTGGGCTCGGTATGATGAAAAATCATGTTTTCCAGACGGAAATCTCCGTGGGCGATGGTTGTTTCGTGATGCGCCGGCAGATGTTCGGGTAGCCATTGCATGAGGTTTTCCATGGCCGGCAGGTCATCGGTTTTGCTGGCCTCATACTGTTTGGACCAGCGCCGCACCTGGCGTTCCATATATCCGCCAACCTTGCCATAGCCTTCCAGCCCAACGGCCCGAAAATCGACCCGATGGAGTTTGGCCATGACGTCGACCATAGCCTGGTAGATCTCGCGGCGTGCCGCCGGTGCCAACTCGGGCAATTCATAGCCACGGAAGACCCGACCATCCACAAAATCCATGATATAGAAGTCCACCCCGATGACGCTGGGGTCCTGACACAGGACGTAGGGCTTCGCGACCGGCACATCAGTCTGCCACAAGGCCGAAATGACCCGAAACTCACGGTCAACCGCGTGGGCCGAGGGCAGGAGTTTGCCCGGCGGTTTTTTGCGCAGCACATAGCGCCGGCCCGCGCCGTCGGTCAACACAAAGGTCGGGTTGGACATACCGCCCCGGACCTGACCAACGTGTAATGGCGCACTAAAGCCGTCCACGTGTTCCTGCATATAACGTTCAAGGGCGGCTTCATCAAAGCGATGCTGGTCCAGCACCGGCGCGGTTTCGGTGGTGAGAGACGTACGCGGTGCCAGCATCATTTCAGCTTCAGGTGTTGTCATAGCTTCCCTCCCCGGAAACGTTCGGGCGTGCGGTTTTCGACCTGTTTCAAACACTCCCGCAGGCAGAACGCAAGGCCGGAGCGTATCGCAGTTAGAGAATCCGGGTCTCTCGCTGGCGACCCAGTTCGACTAAATGGAGTCGGCCATCGCGCACCTCCAGACGGGTACACGAACAGTTATCCGGTTCAAAGCAGATAACTCGATCATCCTGCGTGGCCGCGCCGACCGCCACGTTAATGGCAATAAAGTGGGAGCTGACCACGGTTGTAGTCTTGAGAACGACCAAAGCCGCAACGACCTGATCCCGCCACTCCTGGTATTGAGGCGCAAGCTCACTCCAACGACCGCGCATGGCCTGTCTGAGCCAATCTGCGCGGTCTTGCAAATCTTGCGTTGGAGAAGGGATTTCAGCCACCGCCGGTTCGATTCGGGCCTGGACTTTCCAGCGTTTCTCAAACGCCGCGGCGGTCTGGCGCGTGCGCTGGAGCGTGCTGGTGACAATGGGCAGCGGTCCCAGCCCTTCCAATTCGTTCGCTATGGCTTCAGCTTGGGCCAAACCGATGGCGTCGAGTCCGGGGTCATAGGCTTGGTCAAAGCCGGCGCTGGCCCGCCCGTGACGGATGAGATACAGCGTTGGAGGAGTCGTAGGCATGCTTGTCCTTGGTAGTGGGCGTTTGCGCATCCGTCAGCTTACATCCGGAGGCCTCTTCGGCGGGAGGCTGCGAAGGGCGTTTGCAGTCAGAGCATTCAGCAGTTCCTGCAAGAAATCGTCCTGTTCAAACCTTGTGATAAGGGCCTGCCAGAGGGCGGGGTCGGTGTAGCCACGAATGCACGGGATGACAAACTGTTCACGGTAGGCATTCAAGGCGTCGGTGTACAGGCTGAGTCCGGTTCGATACTGTTCCAGCCCGCCCCGATAGCGGGATAACGCCTCGATATAGACCGCACGAGCCTGGCAGTATGCCCCCTCTGAGAGCAGCTTTTTCCGGTACGCCGCGTCAGCTTCAAGAAATTCCTCATGGGCCAATCGTATATCCTGTTCCGACTGCCGGCGTGCCGCTGCGTGTTGTTCTTTCAACTGGGTAAGCAGGGTCCGCTTGGGTCGAACGATGGTCCGACGGATTTTTCCAATCTGTCGAGCTAATGTTAGGTCGTAGTCCTCGGGGGGATGGAGGCGTGAGTTCTGGTAGATGGCCTCCTGTCCCTGGGTTTTCGATTCTGCCTCACGGACCGTTCCCTGAGTAGTCCGCAGCCCATGCAAAAGAAAGCCAACGCTTCTCTCGACCTCTTTCAGGTGGTCGCCACAGGCCGCAAAAGTTACACCAGCACTCGATAACCAGACAATACACACCCAGCAGACCGAGCCCCAGTGACAAAGAACCAGAGCACAGGAGAAACGAGCGCTTCGCATCTTACGCAGGCAGGACGGTAACAGTGAGGGAATAGGCAATACTGTCTTTCAAGAGCCCGCGCACATAGCAGCCCTTTTCTGCTCGTGTGACCACAGTCCGCACCGTTTCTTCAGGCGCGGCACTGCGCACGGTCAGGTCAACGTCTATGGTTTTCACAAAGCCTTTTGTGTTCGACCTGGCGGAAACCGACGCTCCGGCGAGCGGCACTTGGCGCGCCCGCGCAGTGATCTCGAGGGACATCAGCAGACAGCCACACAAGCTGCCCAAGAAGGCCGTAATCGGGTCGGGGGCAGCGCCATTACCGCCTGATTCTTCGGGCTCATCAAGCGTCCAGGTATGCTGACCGGCTCGGAGTTCGACCGTACCTGAATCGCTCGCAAGAGAGCCGACAGCATGACGAAAACCACCCTGAGCCGGCGCTATGCTGCTGTCCATCGCGCTTTTGATTCCGGGCCACCGCTCTTACTTAAAACTCGATCAGTTCTAACACGGTTCCGTCAGGATCGTGGAAGCAGACAAAACGGGTCGGCCCGCCGCCGAGAACGGTCTCCTGTGGCGGCGAGAGAAATTTGACCCCCTTGGCTTTGAGGTCTTCGTACTCCTGCATCAGGTTTTTCGTCTTGAGGGCAATGCGGGCGATACCGGCATGGGCGAGATGTGGATAGGGAGTCCCCTCCGTCTTGGGCTGCTGCCATTCGATCAGGTCGATGCGCGTCGCATGGGGATTGTCACCCAGCATCAAGAGCGCGGCCCGTGCCTGTCCGTTCGGAATCTGGAGGCCGACGTCCAGTTGCGGGCTGCTGCCGGTACCAAGATCGTTGACGACCCGAAAGCCCAGCATTTGATAGAACGCGAGCGAGCGTTCAAAGTCGGAGACATTGATGTTGACATGAAAAATACTTTGAATCATGGGTTCCTCTCTTCTCATGAGTAAACGGACCAGCATTTACCTATCTATTGAGGGCATGTTTACTCATTTGTGTCCGGAGCATCGAGCGGGTAGGCAATCGCTTCAACCTGAGGAGTCTGCTGTCGAGCCTGCTCGGTCCGGAAGGTTTGTTCGAGTTCGCGGTCCAGGACGCCTTCGGCGACATAGCCGGTAAACGCACGCTGCACCGTACCGTCAGGAGCAAACAGGAAACTGCTGGGCAAGGCGAATACATGATAGCGCAGACCGATCTCGTCCGACGGATCGCGGCCGATGGCGTACGGGATATTGTATTTCTGGACAAAGTCCCGCACGCCGTCTTCTTCACTCTGCAAGGCAACCCCGATAACGGCAAATCCGTGGCGTTTATACTTGTGATACATGCGGACCAGAGCCGGCGTTTCTATAACACAGGGGCCGCACCAGGTCGCCCAGAAATTGACCAGGACTACTTTTCCCTCATAGTCGGACAAACTCACCCGGTCGCCATCAATGGTCGTCAGGGTAAAATTATAGTCGCCGTATCTATTCCGCACCGATAGCGGGTCAGACGCAACCGACGTGGAAACGCCTGCTTCTTGTGCCTCGCTGACCAGGAGCGCTTCCGGGTTCAAAAAAGTCAGCCGCGACGAGACCCAGGCCAGCTTATCGGTAAAGATGAGCAGGCCGACCAGGACGAGCAGCATGCCAGCCGCCACCTCCATTTGCCGCAGATAGCCCTTCAGCCCTTGGAAGAGCGACAGAAAGCCGTTCAGGCAGGCGGCAGAGAGTATAAACGGGATGCCGAGGCCAAGCGAATACACCGCCAGCAGGAGAACCCCCTGACTGAGCGTCTCGGTCGTGGCGGCTAGGGCCAGGATACCCGCCAGAATCGGGCCAACGCACGGCGTCCAGCCAAAGGCGAAAAACAGCCCGGCCACAAAAGCCCGGATCATACCGGGCTCCGCGGGCTCTTTGGAAAAGCGCCGCTCCCGGAGTAAGGCCGGGATGGGCAATACCCCGGCCAGGTGCAGGCCCAGGACCATAATGCCCAGTCCGGCGATGCCTTTGAGTATCCCCAGGTTTGATCTGAGCAGCCCACTCACCACAGAGGCCGAGGCGCCAAGGGCAATGAACACCAGAGAGAAACCACACACAAAGGGCAGGCTCTTGAGCAGCGCACTGGTCATCAGGTGGGCCGAGCGCTGGCGGGCGGTGAGTTGTTCAAAACTCATACCGGTAATAAAGGTCAGATAGCCGGGCACAATAGGCAGGACGCACGGCGAGGCAAAAGACAGAAAACCTGCCAGCAGGGCAATACCAAGTCCGATATCCATCGTTCTTTTTCCTGTCGTCTGCCGTGTTGCGCCGCGTTGGTGCGTAAGCCGTCAAAAAATAAGGGGGTTTTCCGGTGTACTGCTGTGGCGGAGAGGGGGGGATTCGAACCCCCGATACCCGAAGGTATACACGATTTCGAGTCGTGCGCAATCAACCGGACTCTGCCACCTCTCCGACTCCTTAGCGAAACTCGCCCCTCACTATAGGCGATTTCCAGACAAGCGCAAAGACGGGTCGGCCGCCGGCTCTTTCTTGTGACGGGACCGTTTCTCCCGGAAGAAGCGTTGGAGCAACGTTCGACACTCCTCTTCACACACCCCACTCGTGACGTCCAGGCGATGATTCAGGCGGGTATCCAGGGCAATATTATACAGCGATCCCGCAGCGCCAGCCTTGGGGTCAAAACAGCCAAAGACGAGGCGTTTGACCCGTGCGTACACTAGCGCCCCCATGCACATGAGACAGGGCTCAACCGTTGTGTACAGCGTCGCGTCTACCAGCCGGTAATTCTTGAACCGCTGCGTGGCGTGTCGTACGGCCTGGATTTCCGCGTGAGCCGTCGGGTCGCTGGTTGCAACCGGCATATTATGGCCCCGGGCGATGATGTGCTCCTCCAGGACGACGACTGCACCAATGGGCACTTCGTCTGCGGCTTCGGCCAGGGCGGCTTCGGCCAGGGCGAATTGCATCCAGGCTCTATCCTGTTCCACCTGTCGGTCCGTTCCGGGAGAGTCGTTTTCAACTGACATTTTCGACGGCTCGCAACGGCACCCATTCCTGGCTCTGCTTCTTCTGGTCCTGCACAATGCGGCGCAACTCGTCCAGCGTTCCGACCCCTCCCCGGCTGCCGACAATGCTCTCGACCGCGAGGTCGTAACTCTCGATGGCGTTGAGCAGGTCCCGAGACCAATCGGCAACCTGTCGGACGGCTCCCGGCGTAAACAGGTCAGCCGCAAAAAGCAGGCGTTCCTCAGGCAGATAGACGATCAACATGCCATCCACATGCCCGGTCTCAATCGGATAGACAATAACCACCCGATTTTCGTCAACGAAAAACTTGCGTTCATTCTTGACCGCTTCAATCACCGCAACTCTCGGGCGACGCTGGAGGCTGTCCGGGACTTGGGTATGCAGAGCGCGAAACACGTCTTGGAAGAGTGAGACGTTCAGCGCGCTGGTCACCACAATCGTATCGGCTGCCACATAGGTCCGCAGCCCGCCCGCGTGCTCACTATGAAAATGCGTATTCACGACAAACCGGACCGGCTTGGTTGGAAATCGCCGGCGTAAGGTATCCAGCACCGCGCGTGAGTGCGCATCATCCTGCGGGGCCTCAACCACAATCAAGTACTCGCCCATCTCAACCGCCAGGCTCTGATATCGCCCCCCGACAATATGCATCACCCCTGGCGCAAGGTCGCGCAACGCGAGCGACGAAGCGGGCGTATCGACCGGGCGGCCCTGAGCAATCTGCCGGAGCACCCAGTGAGAGCTCTGTTCTCCGCGTGCTCCGTCCCACTCTTGCGGATGCTCAATTTCTTCCGGAATGATAAAGTCCACGTGCGACAGATCAATATCATTCTGAATGACGTCAACATGTTCAACCATGATGGTCTGGCCGTCGACCCGATAGATGCGTTCAAATGGGAGTTTCAGCTTGCCGACTTGACGCCAGTCGGAAAAAAACACTTCGTTCTGCACATCGCCGTACAACGGGTCATCTTCAACAAAGACGACCTTGGTCAGCAGTCGCGTTTCCGAGTCTATAGCTAACAGAACAAGTTGGGTATTGTCGTTAAATGAGACGACCACCTGGCGGCGCCCGTGAATCGTTTGATCCATCAGACGCAGAAAGGAGTTCGAACGACTCAGCGCATGAATCAGGACGGAGACGGGCGAACGGCGCAGCTCTTTGTGACGGGCGGCAATACGAGCCGCCGACATCGCCCGGCGGCAGGGGATCTCAAAGCCGTCGCAGCCGAGTATGGCGCCGTCGAGTCCGTTCATGATTTCGGTGTAGGCCCAGGTTTCCTGGAAGGGATAGACCAGCGTACGCTCCCACTCATAGCGCACGCGGCCCTTCTCTAGGTCTCGGAACAGCACATAACGAAATTCTGACACCTTGCGGGGCTCGGCTCCGGGACGAGGGCTCAGGTCGGGCTCAAAATTCTCGCCATGACTGATAATCCGCTGGCTTTTGAGGTCCAGCAGAACTGGCCGTTCGCCAATGGCGAGTACGGCCGAATTCACAAAAACCTTGGCAGGCTGGGCAGCGGCAGGAGCAAGGCCAAAGAGCAGCGGCAGGCAGACTCCCCAGACCAAACGTACCGCCATGCTGATGCTCCTCCGTTTTTTCATTCGGACTCTGTGTTCCGGGGGTCTCTCGGCTAGGGGCGGCTGCTCCACCGCCCCCAGGGGCGTCGTCCAAGAGAGAGAGCAGCGGGCTAACCGGTCAGGCCAATTCGGACCTCTTCGTAACTCGGCCGGCTTTTCAACCGCTCGGCCCAGGCCGCGACGTGTGGAAATGGACTGAGGTCGAGCCCCAGTTTGTCGCCCAAGCCAAGAAACGGGGTGAAGGTAAGGTCAGCCAGGCTATAGTCGCCCAGGAGATAGTCTTGATCCTGGAGTCGTTCTTCGAGTTGCGGAAAGAGCGCGTTGAGTTGGTCGGTATTCCGGGCCATACGTTCCGGGTCTTGCTCCGCTTTGGGTTTCCGGCTGGTATACAGCAGACGAATGAGCGGTGGTACGAACTGGCTGTTACACAGTTCGATGAGGAGCCGCATTTCAGCCTTGGCAGCCGGCGCCGACGGAGAGAGCGCCGGCGTTGGATAGGTGTCTTCCAAATACTCGTTACAGATGGCCGACTCATAGACCCAGGCCCCTTCTTCGACCAGCACCGGAACCTTCCCGTACGGGTTAATCGCCAGAAACCACGGTTCTTTTTGTTCTTTGCTCGGCAGGTCTATGAGAATGCGATCAAAGTCGAGCGCTTTTTCTTTGAGAACAATCCTTGTTCTCATGGCGAACGGTCAGGGCAGATAGTCGAACAGCTTTCTCTTGATAGTCATACGTGGCTCCTCTCCGCGTTGTCTCCATAGCTCTTCAAGGGCTGACCTTAGAAAGACCGGGCGTGTACGTCAAGTCTCTTCATCTAGCCTGCTAGGATTCAATCATCTCGGCAAAGGCCTGCATGAACTGACGCATCTGTTCGAGCGTGCCAATGCTCAGCCGAAAACTGCCGTCAATCACGGGCTTGCCCCGCATATTGCGGACCAGGATGCCGTGCTCGCGCAGTGCGCTTTCAACCACCTCGCACTCTTGTGGCGGCCAGACGAGCAGATAGTTGCCGCCTTGTCCAAAATATCGCACGCCCAAACGCTGAAGCTGTTGCGTCACCCACTCCCTGGCGGCTTGGACCCGTTGGACGTACTGTTCAACATAGGCGCGGTCGGCGAGAGCGGCTTTTCCGGCGGTCACCGCAAAGGCGTTAATATCATAGGGGCCGGTGACGCGGCTGAGCCGACTCACCAGCTCGGGCTGACCAATAGCGAAGCCTAAGCGCAACGCAGCCAAGCCCGCAGATTTGGACAGCGACTGAAGCACCACAACATTGTCCAACTCAAGCGCGGCCGGCAGGACCGACTTCTTCGTGAAGTCCGCGTATAACTCATCAACCACAACCAGAGTATCGGGCACAGCCTGTGCCAACTCCAGCAAGGTCTGCGGTTCGAGCAAGGTGCCGGTTGGATTGTTGGGATTGCAGATAAAGCATAACCGAGGCTTATGCGTGAGCCGTTCACGCATGGACTCAAGCGGAAAACTCAAATCGGCAGGATACAGGACCTCATCCTGTTGCATGCTGTGCTGGAGCGCGCACGGCTTGTAATAACCGAAAGTCGGCGCGGTTGTCAGAAAGGTGCTCCCCTTTTCGCCGTACACATCGAAGATCGTGTGAATGGCCGCATCCACCCCGTTAAAGGCTTCAACGTAGTGAGCCGGGACGTTGACGGACGCCGCATACGCCTCATTCAGACCAGCGTATTCCGGATAGGTCGCATAGGCACCGGGCGGGAGACTCCGAATAGCCTCGACCACTCTCGGGCTCGGCCCAATTGTATTTTCGTTAAAGTCGAGGCGCAGCATGGGTCGTCGCCCTTCAAGCGGGGCAACATAGGGTTCAAGCTGCTCGACTTCAGACTTGGCCTTAATCATAACCGTGCCGTCCCGTGATTCCGCCTGCCGTTACACAAAATGGGGCAGAATGTCTTGTCCATAGTGTTCGAGCTGAGACGGAATGTCAGTCGGCGGACAAATAGGCCGGAGCACAAATTTATCACAACCAACTTCGACAAAGTGCGCGATCTGCTCCACGCACTCTTGGGCTGAGCCGATCAGCGAGCGCCGCATGATGACCTGCGGGTCGACCCGCAGACCGTGGAAGAACGGCGCAACCGTTTTCAGGGCTGCGGCCCGATCTTCGCACACATGAGTGAAGAGCAGCACCCCGGCCTCACGCGGATCAATCGTCCGCCCGTATTCCTCCCCATACACCTTGAGTTTTTCCATATCGCGCTGAAACTCGACAGGTGAAGTCAAGGCGGGGAACCAGCCGTCCCCGAGACGGACGACGCGTTTGAGAATTGCGTCACTCTTGCCGCCAATCCAAATATCGAGCGCACCCTGCTTCGGTTTGGGCTCAAGCGTCACATCCTCAAAATGGTAGAACTCTCCCTGATGCGTGACGTGCGACTCGGTCCACAGCTTGCGCAGAATCTCGATCCCTTCTTCGAGACGACGGCCACGGGCTTGAGGCGGCACCCCACACGCAACCAGATCGCGCGGATCGTTGCCGCTCCCGACAGCCATGATCATCCGACCGTTTGAAAGATAGTCGAGGGTGGCATAGGTCTTGGCCACCTGGACCGGATGTCGCGCCGGCAGGGTAAAAACACTCGGTCCCATTTTCAGGCGCGAGGTGCGCCCGGCAATCATGGCGAACAAACAGGAGATGTCCAGCGTGGGGTTGAGGGTCACAATATGATCGGACAACCATAACGAATCCAGCCCGGCGGCCTCTGCCGCTGCTGCGCTGTTGCACAGGAGTTCGGGGTCGGGTAAGCCATACTTCCACTGTCCAAAGCCGATACCGATTTTTACGCCACTCATGCTGCTCCTCCGCACTCTTTCCGACGTGTGCTTCTCGCTGTATATAGGTGAAGCTATCAGACCGGAGCAAAGAGTACAGACCAACGAGGGAGCGTACACTATGGGCAGTAAAGTCGAGAAGACCGAAGAGGAATGGCGCGCGCAGCTCACCCCCGAGCAGTTTGCCGTCTGTCGGATGAAGGCGACCGAGCGACCGTTCTCGGGCGCATACAACACGTGCAAAGATGAGGGTATCTATCAGTGCGTGTGTTGCGGCACCGAATTGTTTTACTCATCCACCAAATACGAATCGGACAGTGGTTGGCCCAGCTTCTGGGAGCCAGCGCAGCCGGACAGCGTACGCCTGGAGACAGACCAGAGCCACGGCATGATCCGGACCGAAGTGCTGTGTAATACCTGTGATGCCCACCTCGGCCATGTCTTTGACGATGGCCCACCACCGACCGGACAGCGCTACTGCATGAACTCCCTTTCGCTTCAGCTCAAGACGTAAAAAAGAGGATGGGCCTCTGTCCTTGCTGACAAGCCCTTTTCGTCGGTAGAGACAGAGAGTAGCAGCAGGCCAGCCAAGGCGCCCAGGATGGCTCGTTTGTTTAACGACATCACCGAAACCAACTGGTTGTTATTCTGGCCAACTCGGCTGAACGGTATGTGAGTACGGCGCTGGTTGAGGACCTCTAGGGCGGACGATCTCCCCTACCCCTTCGGCTTGACCAGCTTGAAAACTTTACGGATGACAGCCGAGGTATTCTCATACGGGGCAGCCGCGCCCAGATCCGTAATCTCCATATAGCGATCCCGAATCTGTTCCGGCTGTGGAATCGTCTGAGGGTCAAACAGCGCCCCGGCTGCTTCCCGGACTTCTATCTTGGCGTAATAGCCCGCCCCCATGAGGTGTACGTCAATCAGCGACCGAACCTTGAGCAGCATAGTAAAACTGTCATCAGCTTGCTGGACCGTATTTACGAGAAAACGAGCAAAACGCTCTGCCGAGGAAATCAGAAACACCTTAAAGAGCAAGAAGAAAAGCTCAAAGACTTGAGAATCAAAAAATCGGGAGGCTTCGTAGCGCTTGGACCAGACGGGTCAAAAATTATTATGACTGGAACAACAGACTCCTAGAAGCAGTATCCCTTTCCAACCGCTCATAATCCTCCCCTGTCACTTGTGTGCGCCTACAAACACGTTCCATAAAGGCTCCCTGCACCTTTGACGCACTGGTTGCCGGGACCACAGTCCGTGTCAAACTTGCACGTATTACCCTGCTTTCCAGTGAAATCGCGCGGGTTTCTTGAAGGGCGGCGATCATTATCGTTTCCAGGGAATAAACCACCCACGCACTATCCGTAGAGAGAGCCGCTGGCTTTCACACACCTTGAGCCAGGCTTACAATCCGTATCGAACATACAAGCAGTAGCAGGAGCCGCCCACAGGACGGACACACAGAGGCACAAGACAAGGCGATACATTGCGTTTCCTTCTTGCACCTCTCAAGTCCCGGCGGGATTGCCGGGCCGTATCTACTGCACAACAGTGAATGGAGTGGGCCCTGCATATTCACCACAACGCGGGGCATGACTCCCGCGCAGCATGGTGGTTCTTGTATTCAGCAGGCGACCCGACTCAACGGACACACCGCTGGCAGTAGCTGGACGAGACGATGCCTAATGGGAGAAGGAATATCAATGGTAGGGATAGAGACAGATTAAGCTTTACGACCGGAAACGAGGAAAGGCTGTTTTGATAAGAGCGCTTCGCCCAGATATACAAGGAGGCAACATATTCTCCCCTCCCTCCGATCCTGCTACAACACATCCCAGAACAATTTGAGCATATTGCATTTGCCGCTACGCCAAGGCCTGTCTTGAGCGGAGTCGAAAGGAGGGAGTCGATGTCAGCACACCAGACAGCCGAGCACATTCATTCACAATTGAGCCATCCGGTTATTGACTCAGACGGTCACTGGATCGAGTTTGAGCCCGCGGCCATGGACTATTTGCACGAGGTCGCGGGAGAGCGCGTAGTTGAGCGCTACAGCCAGGTTGCCAACCAGTTCGGCAATAGGAAATGGGCAGGCCTCTCGGAAGAGGAACGCCGCGACCGGCGGATGCTCCAGCCGGCCTGGTGGGGGGTGCCGACCAAGAATACGCGTGACCGTGCGACGGCCATGCTGCCCAAGCTGCTGTACGAACGCCTGGATGAGCTGGGCATCGACTTTGGGGTGATCTACCCGACCGGAGGAGCGCTGTTTGCCCCGTTTCTACGCGATGACGAAATCCGCCGGGCGGCCTGTCGTGCGTTTAATATGTATACAGCCGACCAGTTCAAGGGCCTGCAAGACCGCCTGACTCCCGCCGCGGTGGTGCCGATGTTTACCCCGGAGGAGGCGATTGAAGAGTTGGAGTTCATTAAGAGCAAAGGCTTTAAGGTGGCCATGCTGTCCAGCCTGATCCGGCGTCAGGTTCCGGCGGTGGCGCGTAAAGCCCCCGAGGCCGGCCGCTATGCAATCTGGCACGATACCCTGGGTATAGACAGCGCGCATGATTATGACCCGGTCTGGGCGAAATGCCTCGAAGTGGGGATCCCACCCAGCTTTCACTCGGCCTCGTCAGGCATTGGGATGCGGGCCTCGATTTCCAATTTTGTGTACAACCACATCGGCCATTTTGCCCAGGCCGGAGAGGCGGTGTGTAAATCCATCTTCATGAACGGCGTGACGCGGCGTTTCCCGGAACTGCGCTTTGCCTTTTTGGAAGGCGGCGTGGGGTGGGCCTGCGGCCTGTATAGCGACCTCATCGGGCACTGGAAAATTCGCAACCCCAAGGCCCTGGATAATGTGAATCCCGCCAATCTGAACCAGGAAATGCTGGTCAATTTGTTCCAGAAATATGGCTCGCCCGCAGCGGTGGAAAAGCTGGGGCAGAAAGCGACTCAGGCCCATCTCGGCCTGCTCACCAAGGAGCCGGAAAAACTGGACGACTTCGCGCCCTGCGGGATTGAGCGCGCCGAAGACATCCGCGACCTGTTCGTGCCGAATTTCTACTTTGGCTGCGAGGCCGACGACCCGCTGAACGCCTGGGCCTTCAACACCACCGTCAATCCGTATGGGGCCAAGATCAACGCCCTGTTTGGTTCGGACATCGGCCACTTCGATGTGCCGGACATGGCCGGGGGGTTGCCCGAGGCGTATGAAAACGTTGAGGACGGGGTGATGACGGACGGTCATTTCAGGGATTTTGTGTTCGCAAATCCCGTCCGCTTCTGGAGCGCCGTCAACCCGGACTTCTTTGCGGGAACGGTGGTGGAGTCACAGGCGCGGGCGCTGGTGGCGGAGGGGGATGCTTAGCTACAACACCAGTCCGGCTCACCCGCGGCGTGGCCGTGGCGCTCGGCCCGGAGCTGACGCATACCGTCCAGCATATGCTGCCGGTCAATGGGTTGGGCGAGTTCATTCTGAAACTCCTGTCTGAAACTCCTGTCTGAAACTCCTGTCTGAAACTCCTGTCTGAAACTCCTGGTAGAGCCGCATGATATTGGGCAGCATCCGCTCGGGCTCACGCCAGCCGGCGTAGATGTCGGGATCCAATTGCCGACATGCCCCTGGAAGGCCAGGGGCGTGACATCACTTACACCCAGTTCACCGTTACGCCTGGATATGGGCCCAGGCTTTCGGAGCGCCCTCCTCAATCCCCGTCCGCCAGCCTGCGGGAGTGATAGAGTCATGCATAGGACTGCCCGCGTTTAGAGGTTGAATAAGCGGGCGGCGTTCTCACTTAATATCTTTTTCTTCAGTCCGTCCGACAGATCAGGCCGCTCATAGAGGGCTTTAACTGAATCCGGGCACATGCAGTCCCAGTGCGAGTAGTCCGAAGCATAGATGAGGCGCTCTTCCCCGATCAGTTGGGCCACGAACGGAATGGTCTTTTCTTCCGGCTCGACCGCGAAAAAGCAGTGCTCGCTCGCAATCCAGGCCTCAGGGCTGCGTTGCTGCCAGGGCATTTGCTGCGGCAGCAGCTCATAGTGCTCGTGGAGCCGATCCATCATCCACGGGACCCAGCCGGCGCCGGCTTCCATAAAGGCCACCTTCAGCTTCGGGAAGCGCTCCAAAATTCCCCCGGAGGCAAACGAGGCGACGGCCAGCATGGTGTCAAGCGAATAGAAGGCATGCTTGAACACGTAGCGATCAAAGCGATCAACACCCGCGGAGTTGGTTGAGATGATATGCGCACAAATGGGGACGCCCAGGCCCTGGGCTTCTTCCCAAATCGGGTCGAACTCGGCTTCGTGCAAGAGCTTGCCGCCGAAATTCGTCAGGACCTGGACCCCGACCATGCCAAGTTGTTCGACCGCCCGTCTGATTTCGACCCGAGCCGCCTCAGGGTCCTGCATGGGAATCATGGCGATGCCTTTGAGGCGGTCAGCATAGGGTTTGCAGTATTCAGCCAGCCAGTTGTTATACGCAACCGAGACCGCCATACCCAGGCCAGGATCTTCAATGGACGCTGCGGCACCGAGCCCGATAAAGGTCCCGAACAGGACGGCGATGTCGATCCCTTCGAGATCCATATCGGGGATACGCTTGTGCGGGTCCTGCATCCCCGCACGGTCCCAACCCCATTGGTGGGCGGGTTTCTTGGGCTCAGGCCACATGCCGAGTTGGCCGTAGAAGTCACGCCGGCTGGGCCACATTTTGCCCTCAACCACCAGATGCTTGCGACCATCCGGGTAGCTCACCCAACAGGGTGCGTCCTTATGATAGCGCTCGGGCAATAACTCAACCCAGTTGACAGCCTTCTCATCGACATGTCCATCGGCATCAATGACGGTATAGTCAGGTCTCATGTTTCCCTCCTATGTCTTTTTCTTTCCACCTGCTCGCTAGGGCGTCACATAACGCCGACGAAATTCCGCGTACTCTATTGCGGCCCGGAGCGCGGCAACCGCTCGATGGGCGCTGGGGTAGCACACCCGACCGGCTGCGCGGACAGCCAGGGGGCCGGCATTGCCGTACTCCCCAGCAGTATAGACGAGTTCGGTGGTCGTGAGGACTGGTTTCTTATGCTTGTCTGAAGCCTCGACCGCGGCTGCGGCATAGCGCCGCTCCTGGTTTTCATGGAATCCGGCCATACGCTCCAAGCCGTAGTCCGGATAGAATGTCCCGCCCTTGAACCCGTGGGCGGTTGCGGCCTGAATACCCAAGCCAAGGTGCAGCACCGCATCGACCTCGGGGTGGGCACAGACGAGGTCCAGGATCTCAGGAACCGTATCGCGGGTCTCGCCGCCCGCCAGATCAATCGGATTGTTGTGGCTCCAGCGGGCCGGGACCAGAGTACTGATCGTCTCGACCAAGTCTTGGGGGAGAGGGATAAGGTCGAGCCCCGCCTGGGCGCAGGCATCCGCGGTCAGGACCCCCCAGCCGCCAACGGTGGTAAAGACCACGACTCGTCTCCCGTGTGGGAGCGGCTGGGTCGCCAGGGTTGCCGCCCACTCAAAGGCGTGTTCGATCGTCGGCGCTCGCACTATGCCAAACTGGCGACACAGCCCATCAAAGACACGGTCATCCGTCGCCAGTGAACCGGTGTGCGATAAGGCCGCCCGCTGTCCCTCTGCGGCAGCGCCGCCTTTCACCAGCACCAAAGGTTTGCGCTGGGTGAGCGCACGGACGGCGTCAATAAAATGAGGACCGTCAGGAATGCCCTCGAGATAGGCAAGCACGACATCGGTTTCCGGGTCGGCCGCAAAATATTCCAGATAATCGGCGATATTCGTGTGGGCCGAGTTGCCGGCAGAGACCGCCTTACTCACGCCGACTCCGGTCTGGACGGAATAGTTCAAAAAGGCCGACAGCAGGTTCCCGCTCTGACTCACAACGGACAGGCGACCCGCCGGGGGATACGGCGCCACAATCTGGGCGCACATGGATACCGGCGTCGAGATCACTCCTTGACCGTTCGGCCCGGCCAGCAGCATGCCGAGTTCCTGGGCGGTTTCGACGAGTTCGTTTTCCAGGCGTCGCCCCGCCTCTCCCGCCTCCCGATAGCCCCCACTGGCGACAAAGGCGGCCCGCACGCCGATCTTGGCACAGGAACGCAGGAGTGCGACATTGGCCGCAACGGGGGTACACACAAAGAGGAGGTCTGCCTTATTCGGCGGAATTTCCTCTACCGTCCGATAGCTTGGTTGGCCGAGAATCTCCGCGCCGTCACGATTGACCGGAAAGATGTCGCCCCGATACCCGAAGCGTCTGAGGTTGTGCAGAGAGACAAAGCCGAATTTCCCCGGATGTGAGGACGCCCCGGCCACGACCACGCCACGCGGGTGAAACAGCGGGCGGAAGCGTTCCAGGGTCTCTTCAGGGGTACGCCTTTGCACGGTTGGTCTGGTGCGGGGCGTCTTATTCGTGACGACCAGCGCGTCAACCGCAACGGGTTTGCCGTTGACAACAATCAGCGGATTCACATCCACGCTCTCAATGTCGGGCCGTTCGACGGCCAGGCGGCTCAGCCCGACCAGGAGATCGGCCAGGGCATCGAGGTCAACCGGATCTTCACCACGAAACGGTTGGGTGACCAGATGTTTGAACCGCAGCCCCTCAACCATGGCACTCGCTTGCGTGTGGGAGAGCGGCGCTAGAGCAAAGACCACATCGCCGAGCGCTTCGGTCAGAACGCCGCCAAGTCCCAGGAGTACGCACGGGCCAAACTGAGGATCGCGGACCATACCGGCGATCAACTCTCGGCGCCCGACAACCATCTCGGCGACGAGCAGACCGACTTCGCCATCGTCATCCCGACGTCGCGCCCACAGCGCGTGCGCCGCCCGCTCAACCGCCTGGACCGTATCAAGGCCGAGGCGGACGAGGTTCCGTTCGGTCTTGTGAGGAATACGCGCCCCGCACAGTTTTACCACAACCGGCAAGCCAATATCCATTGCCGCACGCCCAGCCTCGGAGGGGTCCTGGACGAGGACCCCTTGAGAAATGACGCCCCCATATCCGGCAAGCACCCGCTTTGATTCATACTCGGACAGGGTCGGGGTTTGCGGCTCAATCGAACGTTTCATAACGGTACGGTTACCCCTCCTGGTCAGTCGTGTCCGCGCCTCGTCATAAGGAACAGGGTGAACGGGCCTGAAAAGTACGAAATACTAGCACACCCGGGGCCGCTCGGGCAGGCGGCAGCGGACCGTGGTCTTGAGGGGTTGCTTTCACACAGGTGAGGCATTAGTTATTGTGCACCTCGCAGACGAAAAGGGGACAGCGTGAACGCTTCGGTCAGGCTTATCGAACAAGTGATTCCTTCAACGGTTGCCATTCAGGTCACCGTTCCCGCTCAGCATCAATCTGCCCAACTGTTAGGCACTGAGCGTATGGGGTCCGGGGCAGTGGTGAGTCCGGACGGCTATATTCTGACCGTCAATTACATTGTTATTGGCGCGTCTCAGGTTCAGGTCAGTATGATTGACAACACCCAGCTTGAAGCCGAAGTCGTGGCCCAGGATTTTGCGAGCGGAATTGCCATATTAAAAATATCTCAAACCGGCTTTCCCGCCGTCCCGCTCCAGCTTTCCACGGCACTGCACGCAGGCGATGAGGTGTTCCTGGTCGCCAGTGCAGGAGAAAAAAATGGCCGGCGGGTGAATGGCGGCGGACTCACCTCGGTTTCCCAGTTTGATGCCTACTGGGAGTATAGCCTGGAGCGGGCGTTGACGAGTACGGCTATGAATCCGGGCTTAGGCGGCGGTCCCATGTTCGATATGCATGGCCGTATGGTCGGCGTCGTTTCCCTCAACCTCAATGAGATTGGAAAGTTTTCCCTGGCTATTCCAGTTGAGCACTTCACCGAACATCAAGACGAACTCCTGCGGTATGGACGGCGGGTCACCCGGCCCTCACGCGCCTGGATCGGCATGTATTCGTATACGCTCAAAGAACACGTCGTTATCGCGGGCCTGTTATCCGACGGTCCAGGTGCCAAATCGGGGTTGAAAACCGGAGATGTGGTTCTCGCCATCGACGAGAAAGAAGTCGCCGACCGACGCGCCTTTTATGAGCAGCTCTGGAGCCGGCCCGCTGGCGAGACCATTCTGTTTCGTGTCTTTCGGAATAATGCCGTCCAGAGTGTTCCGGTCGTTTCCGGCAATGTCGAGGAATTTTTCGGCTAAGCCCTATTCCTGTCAGCAACCGTCTGTCGCAGATCCCCCGCCCCGGTGGGCTTCCTCATCCCTTTTGACGTATCCCATAGCCCTTTCTTGCCGCGAGTCTGATACAATATCCACAGGGAGGGCGGCGTATGGAAGCGCGGATGCAACTTGGGAATTATCTTGTCGCATATTTGCGCAAGATGGGTTTGACCCACCTGTTTGGGATTCCTGGTGATCTGGTCATTCAGCTTTTCATGAAATTCGGCCAGCCCCACGATATCCGAGTCATCACCTCTTCGCATGAGCCGGGTGCCGGCTTTGCCGTCGATGGATATGCGCGGGCCACCGGAAAAATCGGCGTCCTGTGTGTGACCTACGGGGCCGGGGGGCATAACGTCGTGAATAGCGTTGCCGGCTCATATTCCGAACGGGTGCCGGTCCTGGTCATCAGCGGGGGGCCGGGCGAAGAAAAGCGGAAACTCGGGGTGTTAGTCCATCACCAAGCCAGAGAGATTGAATCCCAATTCCATATTTTTCAGGAGATTACCTGTGCCGCGAAAATCGTTGACGATCCACGGACCGCGGCAACAGACATTGACGAGGTTGTCCAGAATATCTGGCGTCACCAGCAACCGGGCTATATCGAGATCCATCAGGATATGGTTGAGCAGGAGATTAGCGTTCCGCCGCGGATCAGAAATTGGGACGGCGGCTTTTCTCGAACCCGGTCCGATGCCCAAAAGGTTGAGGAAGCGGTCCGGGAGACAACTGCCCGTCTCAATCAGGCCCGCAAACCAGCCGTTATCATTGGTATTGAAACATTTCGGCATCATCTCACCACCGACATCATTACCCTGGTCGAAAAGATCGGAGGACCCTGCCTGACGACCGTTTTGGCCAAGGGCGCTTTCCCCATGGATCATTCCCAATATATGGGCGTTCATATTGGGGCCATCTCGCCGGCGCCCATCCGCAGACGGATTGAGGAGTCCGACCTGGTGCTCCACCTGGGTTCCCTCCTGACGGATATGAATCTGGGCTCACAGCCGCAATACATCGATCGTCACCACTCAATCTGGGCCGCGGAGAATAGGGTTCACGTCAGCTTTCATACCTATACCGATGTCACCATTGAAGATTACGTCCAGTCTTTGCTGCGGGCTCCGCTCAGGCTGCATCGGGAAGAGGTGGCCTATTATGACAATCTCGCTCCGCAGCCGCCCGGAGAGAATCGGACCATTCAGGTCTCGGATATGTTGTGGGAAGTCAATACCTTCCTGGATGGACGCAAAGGCTATATGGTTGTGGCTGAAGCCGGCGACATGCTGTTCGCCGGGTTGGATATTAAAATCGGCCAAGGCGGCGGCTATCTCGCCCAGGGATACTATGCCTCGATGGGCTTCGGCGTCCCCGGCGCACTCGGTGCTCAACTCGGGACCGGCCAGCGGCCGCTTGTGTTGTGTGGAGACGGGGCCTTTCAAATGACAGGCTCAGAGATCTCGCACGCACCCCGCCACAAACTCAATCCCATTGTCCTGGTCATGAATAACGGCGGCTGGGGCATTTTTCGGCCGGTGTCCGAGCGGCAGGACTTGCTCACCCTCCCCCCGTGGCCCTATGCCACCCTGGCTAAAGAGTGGGGCGGCCAGGGGTTGCAGGCCACTACAGTCCAAGAGCTGCGCCAAGCCTTATTGGAAGCCGAGCAGACCTCGTCTTTTGTCATCATTGAGGTTATGGTGTCGCCGCGTGACTTATCGCCGGTCACGGAAAAGTATATCAAAGCCTCGGTTGGCAGGAGCCAATAAAAAATCAAGCTGCACGGAAAGAGAGGAGAGAACACGTGAAGATTGCCATTTTGGGAGGAACCGGAGAACAAGGTCCTGGCCTGGCCCTGCGCTGGGCACTCGCGGGAGAAGAGGTCATTATCGGCTCACGCCAACAGGAAAAAGGAGAGCGCGTGGCGACCGAGCTCAACCAAGAACTCGGGAAGGACCTCCTGCGCGGCACAGATAATGTCACGGCCGCGGCAGAAGCTGACGTGGTGTTTATCACCGTGCCGTATTCAGCTCACGTCAAGACGATAGAGTCGGTGAAAGATCATCTCAAGGGGAAAATCTTTGTGGACGTGTCGGTTCCGCTCGACCCGGATAACGCCCGGCGGGTGAGCATGCCGGAAGCGGGCTCGGCAACAGAAGAGGCGAAACACATCCTGGGCGACGATGTCCAGGTCGTATGTGCGTTACAAAACATTTCCGCCCACCTCTTACGTGATGTCAACACCCCAATTGATTGCGATGTACTGGTCTGTGGAGAGAAAGACGCCCGACCGACGGTGATTGAGCTGGTGCGGAAACTCGGCATTCACCCGGTTGACGTCGGCCCACTGGCCGCCGCCAGTTTGATAGAGCCGATTACCGCCCTGCTCATTCGTTTGAATATCAGGAATAAAGTGCATTCCGCCGGGATTCGGATCACCGGACTCTCCGAAAACTAGACCCGCCCGATTTCCCTACCACAGCAATAAAAAAGGCCCTACTTGTGTAGGGCCTTTTTTGATGAGGACTCGGTATAGGGGAGACTACATCATACCGCCCATACCGCCCATGCCACCCATACCGCCCATGCCACCCATACCGCCCGGAGGCATTGGAGGCATACCGGCGGCGCCTTTCTCATCAGGTTTCTCGGCAACGGTTGCTTCCGTTGTTAATAACAGACCAGCGACGGACGAGGCATTCTGCAGTGCAGTCCGCACGACCTTGGTGGGATCAACAATGCCGGCTTTGATGAGGTCTTCAAACTGACCGGTTGCGGCGTTAAAGCCATTCGCACCCTTGCCGTTACGAACCCTATCCAGAACGATAGCACCCTCTTCTCCCGCGTTAGAAGAAATCCAGCGTAAGGGCTCTTGGACCGCTCTTTGGATAATGTTGACGCCGACCTGCTCCTCTTCGTTCGCCTCAACCTTGCCGAGCTTACTGGAAGAGCGAATGAGAGCGACCCCACCACCGGGAACGATGCCTTCTTCAACCGCAGCCCGCGTGGCGTGCAGGGCATCTTCGACACGCGCCTTTTTCTCCTTCATTTCGATCTCAGTTGCGGCACCAACCTGGATGACGGCCACACCGCCGACCATCTTGGCCAAGCGCTCTTGCAGCTTCTCCCGGTCATAGTCTGAAGTCGTCTCATCGATCTGGGCGCGGATCTGGTTGATACGGCCTCCGATATCACCCTTCTTCCCAGCGCCGTCAACGATGGTGGTGTTGTCTTTATCGACAACAAGACGTTTGGCCCGGCCGAGGTCGTTCAGCGTCAGGCTCTCCAATTTCACGCCCAGTTCTTCGGCGATGACCCGACCACCGGTCAGAATAGCAATATCCTCAAGCATGGCCTTACGGCGATCACCAAAACCAGGCGCCTTAACCGCCACACACTGGAGGGTGCCGCGAATCTTGTTCACGACCAGCGTTGCCAGTGCTTCGCCTTCGATATCTTCAGCAATGATGAGCAACGGTTTACCGCTCTTTGCCACTGCTTCAAGCACGGGCAGCAGGTCCTTCATGGCTGAGATCTTCTTCTCGTGAATGAGCAGGTAGGCATCCTCATACACCCCCTCCATCCGTTCCGGATCGGTCACGAAGTAGGGAGAGAGATAACCCCGGTCGAACTGCATCCCTTCGACGACGTCGAGCGTCGTATCCAGACCTTTGGCCTCTTCGACGGTGATCACGCCTTCTCGACCGACCTTATTCATGGCTTCGGCAATAATGCCGCCGATGGTCGCGTCGTTATTGGCCGAGATGGTGCCGACCTGGGCAATTTCGGTTTGATCGCGTGTGGACTTGGACAGGTTGCGCAGCTCATTGACCATGGTGGCCACAGCTTTATCAATACCGCGCTTAATGCTCATGGGGTCGTGGCCGGCGGCGACCATTTTCACGCCTTCGGCATAGATGGCCCGCGCCAGGACCGTGGCCGTTGTGGTCCCATCACCGGCCACGTCAGAGGTTTTGCTGGCAACTTCTTTGACCATCTGAGCGCCCATATTTTCGAATTTGTCCTCAAGCTCGATCTCCTTGGCAACCGTCACGCCGTCTTTCGTGACATTTGGTGCGCCAAAGGATTTCTCGATAACCACATTCCGGCCCTTTGGACCGAGGGTAACGGTTACCGCATCGGCCAGAATGTTCACTCCCTTGAGGGTTTTGTCTCTCGCATCTTGACTGAATCTGACAAGCTTTGCAGCCATTCCTGATCCTCCCTAATATCCCGGATTATCCTTCGACCACGCCGAGGATATCATCCTCGCGCATAATCAAGTGCTCTTCGCCGTCGATCTTGATCTCTGTCCCGGCGTATTTGCCAAAGAGCACCTTGTCACCTTTCTTGACATCAAGTGGGGTGACCCGGCCATCTTCTCCGACCTTCCCGTTTCCGACGGCGGTCACCTTCCCCTCTTGGGGTTTTTCCTTTGCGGTATCCGGAATGATGATTCCACCTGCAGTCTTCTCTTCTTCCGCAATCCGCTTGACAATAATCCGATCCTGTAGAGGTCGAATTTTCATACCTCGTCTCCTTTCTCTCAGACGTGTTTCCTTAACTGTGAATCTTCTCTATGGGAGGGATTCCACCCCCGCTCGGGCTGGGGGGAAAATAATCACTCTTCTGGTGTTGTCAACCGTCAGCACTCAGAATTTTCGCTTTCGGGACTCTTCTTCAAAATACCGACGATACAGGACATCCCATTCCGTACTTCCTTGGGCAACTTTTCTCGACAGGGAATGAATCTTTCGCCGCACCGCCGCATCGATTGCGTCTCCCTGCTGAAAGTAAGCGCTCAATATCCGTTTACTCTCGATCAATGCCCCTCTTTCATTGACAATCTTGCCTTCCGCGGAAATGGTCCGCAGAGCCGAACGAGCCAAGGCGGTAATGCGATTATCGGACAGATCACTCATAGCGCAAAGTCTCGCTCTTCAGCCAGGCGTCGCTTAATGAGCTGGACGACCTTATAGCGATCAACCGTTGGCGTTTTCTGGATATGCGCTTCGGCTAACCGCTCGGCTTCCTTTTCAAGGGCGGCCTCTTGGCGGAAGTTCGCGAGTAACGCGCTCGCAACCTTATTCGCAATCGCAGCCCGTTGCCCACTCAGGCGGACCGCGCCCTTGGTGCACAATGCCTCCACCAGAACCTGGCTCACATGGCGACAGAGTGCTTCTGGGTCTTGCATGTTAGGGTAGCATAGCTGGTGCTGGCGCTGTTTGGCAACCCCGTCTTGACAAGAAAAACAAGGTTTGAGATGGGACCTTGAGTGACGCAGCAAAGACTTGCCTCAGGCCAATCTCCTTCAAATTTTCCCTCAGGCTATTGGGAACATATTGCCACATATCTCGAAGAAGGCTTGGCAATCGTCGATAATCAGCACAATATCGTATTCTTTAATGCCGCCGCGGAATCCCTCACCGGTGTCGCCCAAACACAAGTCCGAGGGATTTCGTATACCCAGGTTTTTGGCGAGAATCCCTGGATTGTGGCCCTCATCCGGAGGGCGCAGGAACCCGGCTATAGCTGGACGGCAGGAGAGGGAGAGTTACGAGACCGCTTTCGCCACGTCGTGCCGGTCCGTGTCACCTGTTCTCCTATTTTCGACCAAGACGACGCTCCCCTGGGGTTTGTCCTGCTCTTACACGATCTGGGCCACCAGAAAGAACTGGAAGAGGAGAAACAGCGGGATGACCGACTGACCTCCCTTGGCATGGTGGCTGCCGGACTTGCGCACGAAATCAAAAATCCCCTGGCGGGCATCCGAGGCGCGGCTCAACTCCTCCAGTCTCGGGTCAAGACCGACCAGTCTGCGGTCAAATACACGACCATCATGGTGGACGAGATTGACCGCCTCAGCGCGCTTCTTGAGCAGTTGCTTGAGCTATCGGCGTATCCCCACTTTGATCCGCAGCCGGTCAACATCCATAAAACGATCACCGATGTTCTGCTGCTCGAACAAGAAGCGGCCTCCAAAGGAACAACCGTCCAGACCCATTTTGACCCGAGTTTGCCGCTCGTGTTCGGTGATGAAGCGCGCCTCGCCCAAGTCTTTCGCAACCTGATCAAAAACAGTTTACAGGCCCTCCGCAGGCAACGTGGTGGAGTCCTCAGCATTGCAACAAAAATGGCGACAGACTTTCATCTGGTGCGTCTGCCTCTTGACCGGACTGTCCCTCTTCAGCCAGGGAGCATTGCTACTCCTACTCAAACGCAGCCCCCAGACGCTCCAGAAAGACAACCTCTCTACGACAAATACGCCGGCGGTCGTTTTCTGTGCGTTATTTTCGCTGACAACGGGCCAGGGATTCCCCCAGATCATCTCCCCCATCTGTTCACCCCGTTTTTTACCACCAAGAGCCAGGGCACGGGCTTGGGCTTACCTGTCAGCCAACAGATTATTGCTCAACACGGGGGGACCATTCGGGTAGAAAGCAGCCCTGGGCAAGGGGCGGGCTTCCAGGTGTATTTACCCGTCCCACCAGGATAGGATGCTGTGGTGAACGGAACGATTCTCATTGCCGATGATGAATATCTCATCCGCCAGGTTCTGCGTGATGCGCTCACCGAGCACGGCTATCACGTCGAAGCAGTCGCGACCGGCTCTCAAGCCTGGGCGGCCTTGCAAGAACAGGCGTTCGATCTGGCCTTTGTCGATATTCGCATGCCGGGACTCAACGGTTTAGATCTCTTACAGAAGACGCAAGCCGCTCAGATCGATCTCCCGATCATCATTATGACCGGTCAGACCACGCTGACCAATGCGATTGAGGCGATGAAGCATGGGGCCTTTGACTATTTGCCAAAACCGTTCGACCTCGATGACGTTCACGCTCTGGTCTCCCACGTCATAGAAGCCAAACGGCTCACGGCCAATACCGAACGTCCACTGCCGGCCATCCAAGGCCGCGATGAGCAGATCATCGGCAGTGGCGCGGCCATGCAGCAGGTGTACAAAACCATCGGACGTATCGTCCGCAGTGATGCAACCGTACTCCTTCAGGGCGAAAGTGGCACGGGCAAAGAGCTGGTGGCAAAAGTGATTCATCACTACTCAGCCCGCTGGCGAGCGCCCTTTATCGGGGTGAACTGTTCAGCCATTCCGCTCGATTTACTCGAAAGCGAGCTATTCGGCCACGAACGTGGGGCATTCACAGGGGCGGTTGAGCGGCATGCCGGGAAGTTTGAACAGGCTGCTGGCGGAACGCTTTTTCTGGATGAAATAGGCGACATGCCCCCATCGCTTCAGGCAAAACTGCTCCGTGTCCTCCAGGAGCGTGAGTTCACCCGGGTCGGCGGAAGCCAGACACTCCAAGCGGATGTTCGCATCATCGCGGCCACGAATCAGGACCTGGCAACCGCAGTCAAAGAAAAACGTTTTCGGGAAGATTTGTATTTTCGTCTTCGCGTTGTGCCGATCACCCTGCCCCCACTGCGCCAACGGCGCGAAGATATTCCTGAGCTTACCGCCCATTTTCTCGATAAGATTACGCAGGAGGTGGGGACCGCGGCAACAGGGATTACCCCCGAGGCACAAGCCCTGCTCACCACGTATTCCTGGCCGGGGAATGTGCGAGAGTTGGAAAACACCCTCCTCCGAGCTGCCGTCCTCAGCCCGAGTCCGTTACTGACGGCAGCAGATTTCTCGCTCCCACAGGCGAGAACTCCGCTGCCGGTCGATCTCGCAGAACTCTCATTCGAGGAGGTCGTTCAGCGTCAACTCACGGCCTATCTTCAGCAGCCCGACCTGCTCGAGACCGGGGACCTGCATGCGGTCGTTATCAGCCAGGTTGAAAAGCCTCTGATTGAACTCGTCCTGCACCATACTCGCGGTAATCAACTCAAGGCCGCGGAGATTCTGGGGATTAATCGCAATACCTTACGCAAGAAAATGACGGACCTCAAAATAGCCGTCAAAAAATGAGCGGCCCCTCACATGCCCTTCTCTTTTCCCAGTCCGTTCTACGCCATGGCTGACACATTAAATCGGCCCGACCTGTCATTCCAGGGATTGATCCACCAGCTGTGCGCCGGAGGCGTACAGCTCCTCCAGTTACGCGTCAAACAGCAGCCGACGCGAGATTTTGTCTCGCTTGCCACAGTAGTCCAACGCATTTGCCACGCCTCTCAGTGTACGCTCATCATCAATGATCGGGTGGATGTTGCCCTGGCAGTTGAGGCTGACGGCGTCCATCTCGGTCAGGAGGACCTGCCACTGACCGCGGCACGCAAGATCGTTGGAGGCGAGAAGATTATCGGCGTTTCAACCCACACCGCTCAGCAAGCCCTGACCGCAGAGCAGGAGGGCGCTGACTATATTGGATTTGGGCCGCTATTCGGCACAACGACCAAGGCGACCGGCTACACCGCCCGCGGCCTTGAGCAGTTGCAAGAGGTACGTCAACAGGTCCATATTCCTATTGTGGCGATTGGCGGGATTACCGCCGAACGGGCGCCGGCGGTACTCCAGGCTGGCGCAGATGCGGTCGCCCTGATTAGCGATATTGTTCTCGCCCCTGATATCCAACATCGGGTCAAGGCCCTGCTTGGGCAGCTCGACCGCCTCGAACGTTGAAAGAAAAAATGGGCGGGCAGAGTATGGCTCGCGCTCCTGACACTCCAGAAGCGTGTCACCCCTCTTCCACCAGTTCTTCTTCGGGTTCGGCAAAGGTGTCGACCAGGCTGTCAAACCGGGTGCACTCGCTCCGCCAGGCCAGGCGGACCGTGCCGATTGGGCCGTTGCGTTGCTTGCCGATAATGATTTCCGCGGTCCCCTCTTCTTCCGACTCCGGGTGATACACCTCGTCCCGGTAAATGAACATGATGACATCGGCATCCTGTTCTATGCTTCCGCTCTCGCGGATGTCGGACATCACGGGCCGTTTGTCCCCACGAAGTTCGACCTGGCGGTTGAGCTGGGAGAGGGCCACCACCGGGATGTTCAGTTCTTTGGCCAAGGCCTTCAAACTGCGGGATATCTCGGCCAGCTCCTGGGTCCGATTCTCCTGCGCGGTCAGACCGCGCATCAACTGGAGATAATCAATGATAATCAGGCCGAGGTTGGCATCGCGTTTTAACCGCCGCGTTTTGGCCCGGAGTTCCAGGACGTTCTGGCCGGGCGTGTCGTCAATATAAATCGGCGCTTCGGCCAAGCGTCCTGCGGCCATAGCCAGGCGGGGAAAGTCCCGTTCGGCCAAATATCCGGCGCGGACTTTGGCATTGTCCACCCGTGCCTCCGTACACAGCATCCGCATGACCAGTTGTTCTTTCGACATTTCGAGCGAGAAAATACCGACCGCGGTTTGGGTCTGCATGGCTACATACTGAGCGATATTCAACACAAAGGCGGTTTTGCCCATACTGGGCCGAGCCGCGATAATCACGAGGTCGGACGGCTGGAGCCCGGCCGTTTTTTGATCGAGATCGAGAAACCCGGTCGGCACGCCGGTCACCAGTTCCTTGCGTTCGTACAACTGCTCAATGGTCTTGATCGTGTCCATAATCATATCGCCGACCTTGGAGAAGGCCGGGCGAATGCGCTGCTCGGACACGTCAAAAATCAAGCGCTCGGCTTCATCAAGGAAGTGCTCAATATCCTCCTGGCCGGTAAAGGCCCGCTCAAGGATATTGCCGGACACGGTAATCAAACTGCGCAGCACTGCCTTTTCCCGTACGATCCGCGCATAGTAGGCAATGTTGGCCGCACTCGGCACCTTATCACTCAGTTCGGCGAGATAGGTCGCGCCGCCAATCGCCTGCAAGGCGTCCCGGGTTTTGAGGGCGTCGGTTAAGGTAATCAGGTCAATCGGTTCACCCCGCTCGGTCAGGGCGAGCATGGTCAGAAAGATGGTCCGATTGGTCTCGCGATAGAAGTCATCCGGCCCCATGACCTCGATCACCCGGTCCAAGGCATGGGCATCCAACAGAATGCTGCCCAGGACAGACTCTTCCGCCTCCAGGCTCTGCGGCGGCACTTTGCGTAAGGCACCTTCAAGCGTTGACACAGCCCTCTGTCCTTCCTTCTTTCTGCGGACGGCACCCACAGGGCGGGTGGGTACACAGAAACTGCTTACTCGTCCAGCGTGTCCCGCACAAAAGCAAAGAGACGAGACAGTTCGGTTAAACCATGAGCGATACGTGGCCCATACCAGCACAGCGCCATGCCATCCACACAGTAGAAGTGACCGCCGCGGCCGGCTGCGGTCTCCTGGAGTGGCGCGAGATGGACGAAGTGCTTTTCCGCAAAGGGATAGGGCTCACTCGGGAGCAGAACGAGGTGGGGGTCCGCGGCAACCACTTCGTCAAGGGAGAGAGAAAAATATCGCTCGTCCTTTGCGCGAAAGATATTCTCTCCACCACACCGCCACAGCATATCGTCGCTATACGTCTCGTGATTAAAGGACATCCAAGGCTTACGCCAGATAGGACAGAATACGCGGAGCCGTCCACCCGCTTTGAGCCCGACCGTGCTCTCCTCGTATTGCTGCCAGAGTGCTAGCGCCAGTGTCCGGGCCTGCGCCTGACAGCCGATGAGCGGACCGAGCTGCTCCACCATTCGTATCCCCTCTGCTACCGTGCGCGGAGCGGTGACATACAGCGGCAACCCCCGTTTTTCCAGCGCGCCGAAGTCCTCCTGCCGATTCTCCTCATCGTTGACAATAACGAGGTCGGGCTTCAGGCGCTCAATTGTGTCAAGGTCAGGGGTTTTGGTACCACCGACGCGCGCCACACCTGTCACCCCATTGGGCGGATGGGTACAATAGGCCGTCACGCCGACAACACGCTCACCCGCCCCAAGCGCAAACACCGTCTCGGTAATACTTGGGACGAGCGAAATAATGCGCTGCGGTACCTGCGGGAGCGCAACAGAACGTTTGTAAGCGTCCAGAAATTCCATGGGTTCGGCTCAGGGTTTGTCCTTCGCCTGTTGCAGAATGGCTTCTAATTTTTGGCGTTCCTCTTGGGTAACTTCTTCGACAGTGTCGGCGGGGCTCTCTTCAGAGGCCGGCTGAGCAAGGACCTGGCTGTGGACTGTTGTCTTCTCTTCCTCAGGACCGAACAGGCCAATTCGACGTAGTTCTTCTTCCATCATAAAAATCGCCCCAATAAACAGCGCCAACCCCACACACGCCATAAGGAGCAGGAGTTTCGGGATCCACAGCCAGCGTCTTTTTTTACGCGTTGTTTTACGCCTTGATGCTGCCGGTCGAGTCTTTTTCTGCCGGGCCACGCTCTTGCCTCCTTAGGGCTGCTGCGGATATCGGTTGATGACCGCTCGGACGGCCTCCCATCCGCTCCGCTGATGCCAGCCCTCCGCTCCATTATACCATTTCAGGCCAATAGATTGGAAACGTGTATGCCGAGCCGCAAGCGTGAACCACAAGCGTGCGGTCCGACCATAGAACAGCTTGGTGGCAAAGGACAGCCGGGCCAGCTTCTTACCGAGCCAGGACTGGGCGAGCGTCCGGGTATAGGCATCAAACGAGCAATCCTTAGTCCGCAGCGCCTCGCGGATGGCCCGCGCAGCAAAGGATCCGTATTCAAACGCAAAGGAAATACCCTCCCCCATAAGCGGCTCAGCTCCTGCTGCATCGCCGACGAGCACAACATGGGGGGCAGCAAGTGGTCGTTCGGGGGCATAACCGTAAATGGGAAAAGCCCGTAGCCGTCGGGTTTGCCCGGCTGCCGTCGCTCTACTGAGAGCGTCGATTTCTGCGCTGAGACAATCCTGGAGGGCCGCGTTTGAGAAAGAACTGACGCCCAATGAATAAATACCGAGGTTCACATGCGCAACCTGATCAATCAGACAGGGGAAGGCCCATAGGTAGCCCCGTAACCCAGCCTGGACGGGCAGGAAATTAAAGTCGTAGCGCTGCTCGACGAAGCCGTCCCAGTCTGTTTCTGAGACCGGAACATCGGTCATCATGGCCTTGCCGACTGGCTGGCGAGTCGGCCCGATCAATTGTCGTCGCACCCGGCTCCCGGACCCGTCCGCCCCGACCACGATCCGAGCGCGATACGTCGTCTTTTCGGTCACCACCCGAATGCCGCCCGGCTCTCGAACCAACTGGATGACCTTTTCCCCCTGCCGGATTTCCGCCCCGCGTTCCTCAGCGATCCGCACGAGCAAAAAATCAAACTCGTTCCGTCGAATGATGGAACACATCCCCCCTTCCTCGCAGACGACCTCGTGTCCGGGTAAGGCCTGGACACGAGCCCGGTTGACCTGGACGTGCGGAACGGTCAAAGGAATCTCCAAGGCGTTGAGACAATCAAGGGTATGGGGGATGAGCCCGCCGGCACAGATCTTCTCCCGGGGATGAACGGCTTTGTCGAGCAGGAGAATATTGCAAGCGAGCGCAGGGTCAGCCCGCAACAGATTGAGCGCGGTTGCGGTCCCGGCCGGACCAGAACCAATAATAATGATGTCAAAGCACTCCACAGCAGGGGGAGCCGTCTGAAAGCAGATGGTTAGCCGTCAATCATGGGAACTTCTTCGGTCACGAACCAGACGAGGTTGGGGTGGTCTGTGAACTTCAGTTTCACCCGCTCAGAGCCCAGACCGCGGTTCGACATTGGCCCAAATCCAGTCCACAATTTCTTGGGTACTAGCTCCGGGGGTAAACACTTTTTTCACGCCGACTTGCATCAGTCCGGGCATATCGTCTTCCGGGACGATCCCCCCACCAAAAACCGTGACATCCTCGGCTCCCCGTTCTTTGAGCGCCCCCAGAATAGCCGGGAATAGGGTCATATGCGCCCCGGAAAGAATGCTTAACCCAACGGCGTCCACGTCTTCCTGCACGGCGGCCTCGGCGATCATTTCCGGCGTCTGATGTAAGCCGGTATAGATTACCTCAAAGCCAGCGTCCCTGAGCGCGCGGGCGATAATCTTTGCGCCGCGGTCATGACCATCGAGTCCAGCTTTTGCAACCAGGATGCGGAGTATTTTTTCTTCGGACACACCAACCTCCAAAAAAACTTCGTCACAGCCAGGCAGGATCCTGATAGACGCCAAACACCTCACGATAGACATCGGAGATTTCGCCCACCGTACAATACGCCTTGACGGCATCGATCAGGACTGGCATCAGGTTCTGTCCGTTACGCGCCGCGGCATGGACACGGCCCAGATGTTCTTCGGCCGTGGCCTTGTCACGCTCCTGTTTGACCTGCTTGACCTGGGCAATCTGGCCCCGCTCCACTTCCGGATCGATCTTGAGGATTTCCAGCGGTCGTTCTTCTTCAACCGCGTGCGAATTCACCCCAACAATGACCTTCTCCTTGGCATCCAGCTGTTGCTGATAGCGATAGGCCGCGTCGGCTATTTCCTTTTGCGGAAAGCCGATATTGATCGCGCGGATAATACCGCCGAGTTCGTCTATCCGGTCGATATAGGCGAACGCCTCCTTCTCCATCCGGTCCGTCAGGGCTTCGATGGCCCAACTGCCGCCCAGCGGATCGACGAAATTTGTGACTCCGCTCTCTTCCGCAATAATTTGCTGGGTCCGCAGCGCGACCGTGACCGACTCTTCAGTCGGGAGGGCCAGGGTCTCGTCCATGGAATTGGTATGCAGAGACTGGGTGCCACCCAGGACACCCGCCAGGGCCTGAATCGCCACCCGCACGACGTTATTGACCGGTTGCTGAGCCGTCAGGCTGACACCAGCCGTCTGGCAATGCGTCCGCAGCAGCAGCGAGCGGGGATTCTTTGCGCCAAAGCGCTCCTTCATGATCTTGGCCCACATCCGGCGAGCCGCTCGCAGTTTGGCAATTTCTTCAAAAAAGTCGTTGTGGACATCAAAGAAAAAAGATAGCCGCGGGGCAAACTCGTCAACATCGAGCCCGCGTTCCACCCCAGCTTGGACATAGCCAATGCCGTCGGCCAGGGTGAAGGCCAATTCCTGTACCGCGGTCGAGCCGGCTTCGCGGATGTGATAGCCCGAAATCGAGACGGCGTGCCAGCGCGGCACCTCCTTGGCACAGAATTCAATCATATCGGTGACAACACGGACGGCTGGTTCGGGCGGGCAGATCCACTCTTTCTGGGCGATATACTCCTTGAGCATATCGTTCTGGATCGTCCCGCTGATCTGACTGCGCGGGATGCCCTGTTTATCGGCAACCGCAATATACATGGCGAGTAAAACACTGGCCGTGCAGTTCACCGTCATCGAGGTGGAGACTGTATCGAGCGGAATGTCCTGGAACAGGCGCTCCATATCTTTTATGGTCGAGACCGACACGCCTTCACGACCAACCTCGCCCAATGAGCGCGGATGATCCGCGTCATAGCCCATCAGCACCGGCATATCAAAGGCGGTTGACAGACCGGTTTGGCCCTCGGACAACAGCAGCTTAAAGCGTTGATTCGTATCCTCGGGCGTCCCAAACCCGGCGAATTGCCGCATGGTCCAGTAGCGGCCCCGATACATGCTCGGGTAGACCCCGCGGGTGTAAGGGTATTCCCCTGGATAGCCTATCCCTTCGAGGTTGGAGCCGTTGAGGTCGTCCGGCGTATAGACGGGCTCAATCTCCATATCGGAGATGGTCGAAAATCGCTGCGAACGTTCCTCCTGTTGAGGATATTTCTCATGCAACCACTCTTGCTTATTCATGCTTCCTCCGAAAGAACCACCTGTCTCTTCAGCATATTCGCTGTACGTCCCAAGTCCTTTTGGGACCAACAAATTTTACGCTACATAGCACGACGAGCCCGCCCGGAATAGGGCGCGCGCGTCTTATTTTCCAGCAAACTTCGCCGCTCGTTTTTCAAGAAACGCAGCCATCCCTTCGGCCTTGTCCTGCGTCGCAAACGTAAACCCAAAAGCCTCCGTTTCAAAACGACAGCCATTGACAATATCCATATCAATACCGGCATTAATGGCCGCCTTTGCCTGCTGAACGGCAATAGGTGGTTTTGTTGCCAGCTTGTGGGCGAGGGTTTTTGCCTCATTCACACATTCGGCCACAGGGACGACGCGATTGGCCAAGCCGTAGCGAAGCGCGGCCGCGGCATCAATCATATCGCCAGAGTAGATCAGTTCTCGGGCCAGCGGCAACCCAATACGACGCGCCAGGCGCTGGGTGCCGCCAAAACCGGGAATGACCCCGAGGTTGATTTCGGGCTGACCGAACTTGGCCGTATCCGCAGCAATAATCATATCACAGGCCAGGGCGAGTTCTATGCCGCCCCCCAGGGCAAAGCCGTTGACCGCGGCAATTACGGGAATGGGCATCTCCTCAAGTGTCCGCGCCACGCGGAGTCCCAAGGACGCAAAGGTTTTTCCCTCCAAGGGGGACATCGACACCATCGCCGAGATATCCGCTCCGGCCACAAAAGCGCGGTCGCCCGCGCCGGTCATCACAAGACAGCGGAGCCCGGCATCCTGCTGGACCGCGGCCAGACAGTCCGCAATCTCATTCAGGGTGGCGGGATTCAGCGCATTCAGACTCTTGGGGCGATTGATGCTCAGGATGCCGATCTCCCCTTCTTTTTCAAACAGGATATTTTCATACGTCATATTAGTACTCCGGCTGCTCCTCAAAGTAGTGAAACGTGTTGAGAAAGCGGATGGTCCGGCTCTTTGAGCGCATCACCACGGAATGCGACTCGCCCCCCCCGGGAAAAAACCGCACCCCGTGCAGATAGTTCCCGGTTGTCACCCCGGTTGCGGCAAAGACCATGCTGCCTCGGGCGAGTTCTTCGGCCGTATATTTTTTCCGAATATCGTCCACTCCACTCTCGCGCAGTTGTTCAAATTCCGCCGCATTCCCCGGCTGGAAGCGGGCCTGAATCTCCCCGCCCAAACACCGCAGGGCCGCCGCGGCGAGAATACCCTGTGAGGCGCGGCCCGTCCCAACCAGCAGGTCAATCCCGGACTCCTCCCGCGTGGTGGCTAAAGCCGCCGACAAGTCCCCATCACTGATCAGGGTGATATGGACGTCGATGTCACGCAGTTCGCGCAGCAGCTTGGCATGGCGCGGCCGGTCAAGCATGACCACCCCCAGGTTTTGCGGTTTGACCCCTTTCACTGCTGCGAGGGCGGCAAGATTGTCACCCATCGACTTATCCAGATCAATCACCCCTCGGCCCCGCGGTCCGACCGCAATTTTCTCCATGTACACATCAGCGGGACAGCGGAGAAACCCCCCTTCTTCGGCAACGGCAATGGCCACAATCGCATTGGGCGCGCCGAGTGCGCAGGTGGTTGCCCCTTCAAGCGCATCGACCGCGACCTCAATGGTCGGGCCCGTCCCTGTCCCGAGCACTTCGTCGACGTACAGCATGGGCACCGAGTCTTCATCTCCCTCGCCGAGGACGAGGTGGCCCCTGAACTCGATATCAGGGAACAGCCGGTGCATGGCCTCCACAGCGGCAGCGTCGGCAACGGCTTCATCTCCCCGCCCCATATGGGCCGCGGCGGCTAAAGCCGCAGCTTCTGTCACCCGAACGAATTCAAGCGCGAGGTTTCGATCCATGCGGAATCTCTTTGTTGCTCCCGATATCCACTTACACTAAGGCCTGCACTTGTCCGCGAATCACGTGCTCCATCAAACGCCAAGCCTCAGCCACAAGTATATTCGTCGCTCTGGCACACGGCTCGTTATAGCCCACAGCCGGAGACGCCGGCGTACGGTCATGAGACGAGAGCACAGCAAACGGCACGGGGTCGGACGAGTGGGTCTTGATCGCGACGGGCGTGGCGTGGTCGGGCATCAGCAGGATGGTCCACTCGGGAAAAGCAGTCAGACCATCCAGGATCGTCCCCACGACCTTCTCGTCGAAATCCTCAAGCGCTTGGACCTTTTTATCAGCCGCCCCCATATGACCGGCTTCGTCCGTTGCCTCAATGTGCAGGAAGAGAAAATCCTTGTCACGCAGGGCGGCCAAACCATATTCGGCCTTGCCGAGATAATTCGTATCAAGAAAGCCGGTCGCGCCGGGCACCTGGATCACCTCAAGCCCGGCCAGGACGCCAATACCACGGACCAGATCAACTGCGGAAATGACCGAACCGCTGAGCCCGAAACGTTCGGCGATGGTCGGTACGGCAGGACGGCGGCCCTGTCCCCACAGCCAGATCGAGGAGACCGGCTTATGCCCCGCAGCCTGACGCCTGGCATTGACGGGGTGCTCGGCACAAATCCCCTGAGCACGTTGCATCAGCGAGCACAGGAGGGCGCTGCCGTCTCCCTGGGGCCAATGTCCCTGGACGGCTTGCCCGGTAATATCGTGCGGTGGCGTGGTGTCCATCTTTTCCTTGCCGCCGTGCCAGACCAGCAGGTGTCGATAGCTTACGCCGGGATAAAAGGAAAACTCAGCGCTGCCCAACTCGTGCTGAAGCGTCTCAATCAACTCGGCCGCGTCCGCGCTGGGGATGTGGTCGGCCGCAAAATCAAGCATGATTTCGGCTCCATCGGCTGCCCGGCCCAGGGTCACCAGATTGCACCGAAACGCAATATCTTCCGGCCCCAGGTCCACCCCCATACTGGCCGCTTCAATGGGCGAGCGGCCGGTGTGGTATTGACGCGGGTCGTAGCCGAGCAGACTCAGGGTCCCGACATCGCTGCCCGCGGGATAGCCCGCGGGAATCGTCTGGGTGAGGCCAAATATCCCGTGGGAGGCAACATGGTCCATATGCGGTGTCCGCGCGTACTCAAGCGGCGTTTTCCCGCCGAGTTCGGCGACCGGCCAGTCCGCCATACCATCACCTTGGAGAACGATGTATTTCATACCTCTCACCCATCTAGGAATCCGTGAACAGGAGATGCCTGCCTGCGCTCAAGCGCGCCGAAAATTGCGGCCCGGGCACTATGATAATCGGCCGGCGATGCAATCGGCCTGTTGGCGGAATGCGCGGCCACCCCACGCAACCGTCCTTCGTGGTAGCGCCGCTTAAAGTCGGTAAACTTGAGCCCATGGGCAGTGGATATCACAACGACCCGTTCGTGTGACCGGAGCTGCCCGCTACGCGCCAGTTTCAGCAGGACGGCGAGCGCCACCCCGGTGTGCGGACAGTTGAACAGGCCGGTCAAGTCCGCCAGTGCCGACGCTTCGGCCAGCTCTTCTTCGCTGGCCTGCTCAACAATGCTATCGAAGGTCTGGAGGACCCGAATGGCTTTCTGCACACTGACCGGGTTCCCGATCTGAATGGCTGACGCCAGGGTTTTTTTGGCTTTGACTGGGCGATATTTTTCAAAGCCGGTGATAAAACTCTTGTATAATGGATTGGCGCGTTCGGCCTGGGCACAGACGAGACGGGGCAGGCGGTCAATCAGCCCAAGTTCCTGCATGAGCAGGAATCCTCGTCCGATTGCCGTGACGTTGCCCAGATTCCCGCCAGGGACGATCACCACATCGGGGACTTCCCAGTCAAACTGCTGAACAATCTCAATCGCAATGGTCTTCTGCCCCTCAAGCCGCAGACTGTTCATCGAATTGGCCAGATAGATGTTTTCTTTTGTACACAGCTCGCGCACAACCCGCATACAGCCGTCAAAATCGGTATCGAGCGACAAGGTCAGCGCCCCGTTTGCCATGGGCTGAATGAGTTGGGCCGTAGACACCCGATTACGGGGCAGAATCACAATAGCCGGGATGCCGGCCGCAGCGCAGTAGGCGGCCAGGGCGGCTGACGTATCGCCGGTTGAGGCGCACGCAACTGCGGGAATGGACACGCCGTCGGCAATCATCTGCTTCACCATGGAGACGAGCACGGTCATGCCCAGGTCCTTGAATGACCCGGTATGGGAGTTGCCACACTGTTTGACCCACAGATCGTCAAGACCGATGTGGCGTCCGAGTCGCTCGGCCCAGAACAGATTGGTGCCGCCCTCATAGGTGGAAACAATGTTCGCGTCGTCAATAGTCGGACACACCATTTCTTTCTTGCCCCACACCCCACTGCCATAGGGGTAGAGTGTCCGCCGATAGCGCTCGTCAAACAAATGTCGCCATTCTTGGGGCGTTCGCGTCTTGAGCGCGGCGATATCGTGCTGGACATCTAATAGCCTGCCGCAGGTCGGGCAGTAATACAGGATCTCGTTGAGCGGGTGTTCACCGGGGCAGCCCGCCGCACAGCCGAACCAGGCCCGAAACGGAGACGGGTTCGGGGCCGTCAGCGGAAGAGCAGGAACGTCTGTCATCGCGCCGTGTGTCATACCGGTCTCTGACCGCCTCTTGCCATCCGGGCCGTTGCGTTAGCCAAGACTCTCCTCAATGCGGACATACACGGACTTGCCATACACGATAGGCAACCGATCGACTAATGTCATCGCCGTCTTCAAATTCCGTTCAGGTGCGGCATGCGTCCGCATGACCAGGGGCACGGTATTATCGCCTTCGCTCCGCCCGCGCTGAATCACCGAGGCAATGCTGATGTCCTGGTCGCCTAAAATCCCGCTGATCTGGGTCAGCACCCCAGGACGGTCAACGGCCATGAAACGCAGATAATACTCGCTTACCAGCTCATCCATGGGCCGGACCGCGGCCGGCTTCAGCTCCGTCCAGGCACAGCCCAGCGGTGGCTGGGGCTGTTGCTGCTTCGTCTGCGCCCGCGCGCTCTCAACCACGTCAGACAAGACTGCCACCGCGGTCGGCAAACTGCCCGCTCCCTGTCCGAATTGGAGGGACGAGCCGAGGGCTTCGCCTTGCGTAAAGATGGCATTATACGCGCCGCCCACACCTGCCAGCAGACTGTCCAGCGGGATCATGGTCGGATGGACCCGGGCTTCCAGCACACCGGACTCTTCCTTGGCAATCGCCAACAGCTTGAGCGCATAGCCGAACTCGCGCGCAAAGGCGATATCGATCTGATCGAGTTGCCGAATCCCTTCGGTGTAGACGGCATCGACCGGCACCCGCACGCCAAAGGCGAGCATAATGAGCAGCGTCAGCTTCTGAGCGGCGTCAATGCCATCGACATCCATACGGGGGTCGGCTTCCGCCAAGCCCAACTCCTGGGCGCGGTGCAGGACGGGCGTAAACTCGGCGCCGTCCTCACTCATCCTCGCCAGGATGTAATTACAGGTGCCGTTCACAATCCCGAACAGCGCCTTGTTACGGTCGGCGACAAAGCCTTCCCGCAGCGTCCGAATAACCGGAATGCCGCCGGCCACGCTGGCCTCAAACCCCAAGCGCACCCCCTGCGCTTCCGCCGCGGCAAACACCTCGTCGCCGTGGAGGGCCAGCAGGGCTTTGTTGGCCGTCACCACGGCTTTGCCCCGCGCCATCGCTTCCAGAACCAGAGCCCGAGCGGGGTCGGTTCCGCCAATGAGTTCCAGAACAATATCGACCTCGGCATCATGCACGACGCTCCACGGGTCGGCCGATACACGCACACCGGGGAGCGGCGGATGCGGCTTTGCGGCGATGCTCCGACTCGCAACGTGGACGAGTTGCAGGGGAACTCCTATTTTTCGCGCAAACGCATCGCGCTGCCGGTCCAGGAGGTGGACCACGCCGGAACCAACCGTCCCCAGGCCAATGAGACCAAGCTTGACTCCCTCCCTCGCCATCATACCGCTCGAAGCTTTTTCCCCGCCGGCCCGGCCGGTCCTGCGCCTGTCCTGAGCGGAGTCGAAGGGCCCAGTCGAGGGGCCGGAGCACTGACGCTGCCAAAGGCTCTACGGATACCGCGGACCGCCTGTCGGGTCCGATGCTCATTCTCGATCAATGCAAAGCGAACGTAGTCTTCCCCATACGGCCCAAAACCGATTCCCGGGGACACCGCGACCTTGGCTTCCGTCAGGAGAAATTCCGCAAAAGCCATGGAGCCCATGACCCGTAGCGGCTCCGGGATGTGCGCCCAGACAAACATCGTGCCTTTGGGTTTGGGGATAGGCCAGCCCACCCGCTCCAGGCCGTCAATCAGGACATCGCGGCGAAGACGATAGCGCTGGCGCATGTCTTCCACGCAGTCCTGGGGGCCGTTCAAGGCCTGAATCGCGGCGATTTGAATGGGCTGAAAAATACCGTAGTCAAAATAGCTTTTGAGCCGGCCCAGGGCCATGATCGCCTCGGGATTACCGCAGGCAAAGCCCACCCGCCAGCCCGGCATATCGTAGGATTTCGACAGGGTAAAGAACTCGACCCCAATCTCTTTTGCGCCCGGCACCTGAAGAAAGCTCGGCGGCGTATAGCCGTCAAAAAAGAGGTCGGCATAGGCAAAGTCGTGAATGACAAACAATTTATGCTCACGGGCAAATTCCACGACGCGCGTAAAAAACTCAAGGTCCACAACGGCCGTTGTCGGATTATGCGGGAAGCACAGCAGCAAGACCTTGGGCCGCGGCCAGCACTGCTGAACCGTTTCCTGAAGGGAGGTAAAGAAATCTTCCCCCGGTCGGAGCGGAACGACCCGCAAATCGGCATTGGCCATCACAATCGAATACTGATGGATGGGATAGGTCGGACTCGGGCAGATGGCCACGTCACCCGGACCGAGAATCGACAGCGCCAAATGGGATAAGCCTTCTTTCGAGCCGATGGTCACAATGGACTCGGACTCGGGATCAAGCTCTACCTCAAAGCGGCGTTTATACCACTCACAGATCGCCAGGCGCAGTTTGTACAGCCCGCGGGAGGTTGAATAGCGATGATTCTGCGGCTTGGTCGCGGCCTCAACCAGCTTGTCCACCACATGCTGCGGAGAGGGATGGTCGGGATTGCCCATCCCAAAATCAATAATATCCTCCCCCGCCCAGCGGGCCTCCATTTTCATCGTGTCCAGGGTGGCAAACAGATAGGGCGGAAGCCGTTTAATACGTGGGAATTCCATGCTGCCTCACCTCTGAGGAGACAGGCGGTTCAGCCCATCTCCGGCAGGGTCTCCATTACTGCTAAGGATATAGGGGATTTACTGAAACCGGTCAAACCTCTGGGGTTTGAGATTGCTATCTCCGTTCCTCCTGGTTGATTATCTCTCCTCCGTGGGGAAACGTTCTTCTGTCCACTTTCTGTGGCGTCCTACATTACGTGCCCCGGACGATGAGTTCGTTCTTGAGTTGACAGTGGCAGCCGGATGTGAAGCCATCGTCACTCACAACATCCGCGATTTTGCTCAAGCACAGCGCTTTGTAGCGGAGAAAATGTCCACGCTGCTCACCGAGGAATACCTGGAGGAGCGCGCCCGACGGGCAGACCCCGCTGCGGTTGATCGAATTTTAGCGCAGGCGCCGGATGTGCCTCCGGTCCCGGGGGATGAATGAGTCCCGTCATAGATCAATCTCTGCGTCCGGCTGCCCCGCGGCCAGGGCATTCAGCCAGGCCAAACACAAATCACGCGAGCGGGTGCGGCCAGAGGTGGCGGTTTCCTGGCGTTCGACAATCGGGAAGGTCGAATAGATAGGGCGCGTCACGCGGCTAAACGGTCGAGCTTCCGTTGAAGGTCGTCTCTCGCGTCAAGCGACGCGACCGCGGTATCGGCGATATTGGTCAATCGGGCAAGGTCAAGCCGGGGGATCTCCTGCTGATTTTCAAACACGATGACGGATTCAAAAGACAGCTCTTTAAGCAGGAAATGTGAGAGCATGATTGTTGTCAGTCGCGCCTTGTCGCGGTTCGGAACGCCATACAGGAACACCGGTATATCTTGCTTGCCCCGGAGACGGTAATCCACGGGATAGCTGTCGCCGTCCGGGATTTCAGGAGGAACATAGTCCGCTTCAATTTTATCCGTACCAACTATGGTGACAAGCAACGCCTTGAGGTCTTCATAAAATGTCGAGGCCACATGCGCCCGGCTCAGCATAGTCAAGTCGTACACCTTGGTTAACGCTTGGCCGAAGTTGAACAGGGCGTCGGCAAGGTGCTCCGGCGCGACCGCAACGGAAAACACTCCATCCCGCTCCTCAATACCGGCCTCTCGCACCACCTGCTCCCGCAGAGCGGCGCGTGTGCCGGTGAAGAGTGCGTCCACATCGTGCTCATAGCTGATGTGCATCAACGTGTGACCCCGGTCACTCAAGATCACCCCGCCGGTTCGGGTCTCGGAGAGATAGACCGGGTAACGGTCTCCGTCAGGAAAAGTGAAAGGGGTGTCCAGCATGAGCACGCCATCGTCACGTGTGTGGACGCGGACCTGTGCGCACAGACCTTCACACAGCGTCTTTTCCAGCGACGTGCGATCAAGCACCATTGAACAATTGTCCTTGTTCTTCTGGAACGGGGAGCTCCTGGACACCACAATCCTTAATCAGACAGACAAGCGCACCCTCAAGGTTCTGATACCGATCCGTCTTCTCGGCATAGCTGTCCACCCTCTTTCCCGCCGCTATGGCTTCGGCTGTGGCGCGATGAATATGACAGTCGTAACGAATATCCCCATGCCGATGGCTGGAACCGTTGTAACGAATAAGACTAAGAGACTTCTCGCCCTCTCGTATCAAGGCGGGACCACACGAGAAGTCCTTCTCGTCGTTCATGTTCTGTCTTTGGTACAGCCGGTATCTGACGCCATCATTAGTTTTTGCGTCATAATTCCGTTGCCTGTGGCCGGGCTTTTCAACCCAGCGAGCGGCAGGATTCGTGACCCGTTTCAGACTGGAGCGAAGCTTGTCCAGGTCATCGTTTGAAAAACGTTGGTCAGTCACGACTGAATCTCTACGATTTTCAGATTCCCAAGATCAAACACCACATAGAGCAGAAATCCGCTCTCGGATTAATTTCTTTCCGGCGGTATGCGGCCAGACCGTCTTGTTTTTCTGACATATGAATTTTCTCCCGAAATACAGGGGAACCAAAGTGAGTTCGCAATGCACCGCCCCCTCACCCCGCCACTTCTGCGTCCGGCTGCCCCGCGGCCAGGGCATTCAGCCAGGCCAAACACAAGGCGCGCGAGCGGGGGCGGCCATACCTCGCGGTTTCCTGGCGTTCGACAATCGGGAAGGTCGAATAGATGTAGCGAATGTCGTCGCGGTCGGTGATGCCGTACAGATGAAAGAACACCGCGTCGAGCTTGGCCCGTAGGCGCAAGCGGCGTTCCTCGTCCCACACGAACGGCGGCTTGACATTGCCCAACGCATCCACATGGTCCAAGTCACGGGCGAAGGGGGCCATGTCGTGGGCGGTGTAGGTGAGTTCCAGCACGGCGGCGCGGACAATCTCCCCGGCAGTCTTGGGGCCGAAACGGACTGCTTGAAAGCGGTCGAGTGGCACGACCGGCATCTGTTCCAGAGCGTACCACGTGAAATGCGTTGCCGGTACTTTCTGCCGCGCTACGTAGTCGAACGGCGCAGCATTCAGATTTGCGACAATCAGGCTTGCCTGTAACGCCGTATCATCAGCGCTATCAAGGAACGGGAGCACGGGAAGCGTATTCCCCGCACCGGCACACGGGATGATGGCCGCAATCATCGTCCGCATATTGGTAGCTGCGGTAATGTCCTTGAACGCAATGACCCACTGGCTCGGCCAGGACCAGCGCTCCGCGGCGTCTTTCACGTAATAGCGCGGCTTCGGACTGCGACTAAAATCGGCCTTTTCTGAGTTGGGAATAGCTTCCTGCTGACCGGGACGGAAAAGGTTGTCCTGGTTTAAGATTGTATCCGCAGCACGATGGTCAAAGGCTTGCACCATCGTGCCCTCGTACAGCGGCAGCCACTCCCCGCTCGGACTACCAAAGCGATGACCGCCAATCGGCCACGCGCCCTCCCCTTCTTCCAACTCTTTCCGCGTGCGGAACAAGCCGGAGTCGTTCGCCATGTGAAACATGGTCGAATATCGCACCGGCCACGCCCGGACTTCCTCGTCACCGGAACGATCCACCAACACCGGCAGGCGGCCGTAGATAGCGGTCGTCAGCCTGGCGTCCCGCCGGGTACGGAAGATGGGCGCGGTGCCGGTGTTGGGATTCACGCGGGCAAAGTCGGCCGCGGTCAGCGGAAAGCAGCGCTCCGGGTCGTTGAGTTCGGAGACATCCTGTAGAAAAAACGCGCAGTGGGCCGACTCACTGAACGAGGCCGGGCTGGCCACAAACGCACAGAACTTGAAGCGGCTATCCACATCCGGGAAGAACGGCGGCGCGTTGAACTTGGTTCTGCGATTCTCAAAGTCGTACAACGCCCGCAACCGCCCTTCCGTTGCGACACTCTGAAAAAATTCCGCAGCGGTTTTGTCCGACGCAATGCCGGACGGCACCAGCAGGCCGATCATGCCCGTCGGCTTGACCAGCGTCATGGCCCGCTCAACAAACAATGAGTATAGATTCACATCGCCCCGCGACAACAAAGGATAATCGCCACAGGTGCGCGCCATGCGTGTAGTCGTGGCCGCCCGTTCGTTCGCCTTGGCAAAATCACGGCTGAGCGGGTCGCCGTCCGTTTCCAGCGCGGCAATCAGGCGCTTGCGGTCGGACGCTCGCTGAGCATGGGCAATCTCGGGCCGGCGGGCCGCGAACCATTCGACCTGTTGCAGCTTGATACGGTCCCACGGCGGGTTGCCGACCACCGCATCAAAACCGCCGTCTGGCTCCACATTTTTCATATTTGTCCACACCCCAGGGAATGCAGCCTGCCAGTTCAGAAAGCGCTCTTCGACCATGAGCGTGCACCCCCGTTCCAACAGCCCGGCGAACCGTTCACCGTCGGGTGTCGCAGTCGAGACGGCGCACCGCCCCTGCGCAATGTCGAGCGGGTCGCCCAAACGGCCCTCGAAAAAGGCGTGAAGCGCGGCAGTGTCGGCGCGGTCCTGCACGTCCAGCCAGTCGAAGGCGTGCAGCAGGGCCAGAAACGCGTCGAGCGGCGCAGTCAGAGCTTCCACTTGGGCAAAGGTGTGTGCGGACCGGTGGGCCTCGGCAATCTCGGCGTCTGTCAGATGCTCCACCACCTGCATGGCGTCAGCCGCATCCGCGGCCCGGTTTACTGGCTCGTGGATGAACAGCCCATGACCACCGGCACTCATCTTCTCTATGCCCTGGCGCGCCCAGCAGCCGAACAGACTGTTGCCACAGCGCAAATGGTGATCCAGAAAGCTCAGCGGTGCCCCCACGGTGAACGTGTGCAGCCAGAGCGAGACCTTGGCCAGTTCAACGGCCATCGGGTTTTTGTCTACGCCATAGACGCAACGCTTGAGCACCATGCGCCGAATGATATGCCGGTCGTCAAGCTGTTCCGCGTCCATGGTCCAGCCGCGCTCGCCGGCATTCTTCAGGATAGTGGTGCGCATAGCGTCAATCCGCTCGGTCAACGGCGAAACATAGCCGGCAACCGTGGCCTGAGCCTCGGCAAGCGCGGCAATCACGCTGTCGGCCAGATAGTCCACCAGACTGACCAGAAAATGCCCGGAGCCCATAGCCGGGTCGCAGATTTTCAGTTCCAACAGCCGCTCAGCAGGATCGTGCCGCTTGAGGTCGTGCCGCTTGAATCCGCCGCCCAGCCGACTCCGGGCGTACTTGGCCACGGTGGCAGTGAACGTGTCCAGACGGGCCTGCACCAAGGGCTCGACCGTTTCCCGGATAATTACACCCACCAGGTCGTCCGGGGTGTAATAGCTGCCCGAGCCCTTGCGGGCGAACACATTGGGCCGCACGCTGATTTCGCCGCCAGCGCGCACAACTTCGTATTCGAGCAGGCGTTCATAAATCGAGCCGAGTTGCTGCACGCTCAGGTCACGGTAGTTGATATAGCGCCGACCCTCTTCCGTCTGCTCAAACGACAGCGCGTCAATGACATCGGCCATGACCGCATCGCCCAACCGAACAGCCGCCAGCAACGGCGTGCGCTGCCGGTCGAACAGACCGCCGTTATAGGGCGGCAGGCCAATCGATGTGTCGCCGTGGTCAATCGCCCGGCACAGATCGTCGATGACCGCCCAGTAACGGGCCGCGCGGGCCGAGAAAGTATCGCCCGCGTCCTTGCGACGCCCGACATCACGCCGCACCTTGTCGCGCAGGCCGTAGTCGTCGTAGCGATGGTCCCGGACCGGCAGCAGATCACGGTCTTCGGCATACAGGAGAAACAACAGTCGGTAGAGCAGAATCAAGGCCGCGTCACGCACCTCGGCCAACGGCGCGTCCGGGGCAGCTTCGGCAATGGCCCGCGCCAGGCTGGGAAAGACCTGTTTGAAAACCAGTTCGGACAGGTCAGCGGCAACGCGTTCTTCGTAGAGCTGGCCCTCATCAAGAACGCGCTGGTGGAGCGTGCGCGAGTCCGCGCTGGCCGGACCGGACAGAAAGGCATTGCGACGAAAAAAGAGTACGAACAGCGTGAGGCAGTGCCGGCGCTCGGCCTCGGACAGCGCGAACAGGCCGTCGTTATGGCCGGGCAGACCCAGGATCGGCGCCAAATCAAGCTCGAAGAACTGTTCCGACACGGACCGCGCGCCAGCCCAATACAGCCGCCACTTGACTCCATTAGTCAGTACCCCCCAGCGCAGCGTACCGTTCGTCAGGTCGTCCACCCGTCGCAGGTAGCGCAACATCTGAGTCGAAGGCGCGGTCTCCTCACCCTGCCGCTCGGAGCGCCGGTCAAGCGGGCGTTGCCAACGCTTGGACTCGACCACGGCCAAGCCGTATTCATACCGTTTCCATTCCTGCCGGTAGCGGTTGGCACGATCCTTGGTCGCTTCGTCTGCAAAGAGCAGACCGTCCGGCACATCGTCCCGCCCGCGTGACGAGAGATTCTGTTGGCGCAGGCTGGCCGTCCAGCCCAAGGCTCCGAGTACCGGCCAGATCAGATCGTCCTCGGTCTGGCTCTCGTTGGGGGTCTGGCCGGTCGGGAAGCGGTCGAATATATTCCGCAGCGCCCGTTCACATTCGTCCAGCGCAGCGTCGTCAACGGCCTGCCAGTCAGATAACTGCGCGATGGATTCCGTCAGAAAATCGCGGGCAAACAGACTGCCCTGGACTGCGCTCTCAATGTTCACGTGCCCAGATTTCTTGTGTTGTTATTGATGTGGGAGGAACCGCAGAGGAAGTCAGAAACCCGCTGAAACCCAGAGTGCTCTCTTCTGGAACACTCTCCGTCTCTGCACCCAGCCCAGTGCCGCAAACAGCGCTACCCCACCCGGGCCAACTCCAGCCGGCCGGCCCAGCGATCTTCGAGAACGGCGCGCAGCCGGCGGGATTCGGCTGTCGTCAGGTTAGGGTCGCGTTCGAGCCAGGCCAGGGCTTCGTCTCGCGCGGTTTCCAGCAGTTTGCTGTCGCGCACGATATTGGCCACCCGGAAGTCGGGCAGGCCGGACTGGCGCGTGCCCAGAAACTCGCCCGGCCCGCGAAACGCCAGGTCGGCTTCGGCAATTTTGAAGCCGTCGTCGGTTTCCGTCATGACCTGAAGACGCCGCAGGGACTCGTCGCCCGGCGCGTACTGGGCCAGCAGCAGACACAATGAGGCCGCCTGCCCGCGCCCGACTCGTCCGCGCAACTGGTGCAACTGGGCCAGGCCGAAGCGTTCGGCATGCTCAATCACCATGACCGTCGCGTTGGGCACGTCAATGCCAACCTCAATGACGGTGGTCGAAACGAGCAGGTGATGCTCGCCGGCCTTGAAGCGCTGCATGACCGCGTCTTTTTCGTCGCCCTTCATGCGGCCGTGGACGAGCCCGACCGAATATTTGGCAAAGAAAGTCTGGGCCAGCTCTTTGGCCATGGAGGTCGCGGCCTTCAGGTCGGACTTCTCGGATTCCTCAACCAACGGATAGACCACATAGGCTTGATGCCCCCGTTCGAGCTGGTCTTTAACCAGATGATATGCCTTTTTCCGCTCGCCTTCATGGAACACATGGGTCGTAATCGGCTTGCGGCCCGGCGGGCGTTCGTCCAGGGCTGAGACATCCAGGTCGCCGTACAGGGTCAGGGCCAGGGTGCGGGGGATGGGGGTGGCGGTCAGCAGCAGAATATCTGGATTCGCGCCCCGTTTCCGCAAGGCGGCGCGCTGCATCACCCCAAAGCGATGCTGCTCATCCACAATGGCCAAGCCCAGATGCTGAAAGCGCACGCCCTCCTGGATCAGGGCGTGCGTGCCAACCGCCATCTCGACCTCGCCCCGTTCCAGGAGCCCGTAGATCTCTTGTTTCCGTTTTGGGCGGATTTCTCCGGTCAGCAGCGTCATGGACAGGCCGAGCTGCTCGGCCAGCGGCGTCAGCGTCCGGTAGTGCTGCTCGGCCAGGAGTTCCGTCGGAGCCATGAAGGCCACCTGGTAGCCGCTATCGAGGGCGGCCAGGGCCGCAAAGAAAGCCACGATGGTCTTGCCCGAGCCAACATCTCCCTGGACCAGGCGGTTCATCGGGTGGGGAGCGGCCATATCCAGAAAAATCGCCTCGACCACTCGCTCTTGGGCCGCGGTCAATTGGAACGGCAGGATACCGTACACCTGCCGGACGAGCGGCCCCGGCACAATGGACAACCCCTCTTCCCGGACGGTATTGCGCCGGCGCAGCGCCATCCCCAGTTGCAAATAAAAGAGTTCGTCGAACACGACCGCCCGATGCGCCTGAGAGGTAGCCGCATTGAGTTCAGCAACCTCAGCATCGAGCGAAGGGCAGTGCAACTGCCGCAGGGCGTGACTGAGCGGCATCAGGTGCAGGCGCTCACAAATGTCCTGCGGCACGCCGTTGGAGACCTGATCGACATAGAGGTCAACGGCACCCTGCACGACCCGCCGCATGGCAGCCACCGTCATTTCGGTGGTCTTATTATAAATGGGCAAGACGCGGGCGGTCTCGTCGTCTTCCTCCAGCGGCTCCATGTCCGGGTGGATCATCCACTTGCCACCCTTCATGCCCTTCTCAACCTTGCCGTACAGCAGGACCCGCTGACCAAGCTGATAGCGCTGCTGAAAATAGCGATGCTGGTGATACCACAGCAGAAAGAGAAAACCGGTTTCGTCTCGGACAACGGCTTCAAGCACCCAGCGACGCCGACGGGCCAGAAAGCGACGTTCCATCCGGGCGATTTGGCCGCTGACCGCCGTCTCATCTCCCATCTGAAGATGACAGATTTGCTTGATTTCGCGCCGGTCCTGATAGCGGAAGGGAATATGGTAGAGCAGGTCTTCGACCGTTGCTATGCCCAGCCGCGCCAACTGCTCGGCCCGACGCGGGCCCACGCCTTTGACATACTGCACCGAATTTTTGAGCGCCGGTCCTGAGCCCGGTCGAAGGGGCGGCTGAGACGAACGAAAAGACCGCACCGGAGCAGCCTTCCCCTCTCCCCTCTCCCCTAGCCCCTGTCCCCTGTCCACTTTTGACTTTCCGCCAGCCATACCCCTCTTATCCGTGATATTCCTGAAGCGGGCACACGCCGAGCAGGCCCCGCTTGAGGCGGGTAATGCCTTCGACCGCTGCTTCCGCTCCCGCCAGCGTCGTAAAATACGGCACCTGACACTCCAGGGAACTCCGCCGAATCGAAAAGGAATCCTTGATAGACTGAGCCCCCTCGGTCGTATTAATGACCAGATCGATCGAGCCCGCCTGGAGGGCATCCACAATATGCGGGGAACCTTCCAGAACTTTATTCACCATCTCAACAGACAGCCCGTGCTGCCGGAGAAATGCACAGGTGCCGCGCGTCGCCACCATAGAGAAGCCATTCTCCGCCAACTGTTTGGCAATAGGCAGGGTGGCAGGTTTATCGCGGTCACGAACACTCAGGAAGACCTTGCCCGTTTCCGGCAAGATATTCCCCGCCGCAAATTGCGCTTTGACAAAAGCCATGGCAAAGGACTGGTCCACCCCCATGACTTCGCCGGTTGACTTCATTTCCGGTCCCAGGATGGTATCCACGCCGGGGAATTTAATAAACGGAAAAACCGCTTCTTTGACGTTGACATGAGCGGGAATGACTTCCTGGGTAAAACCCAGTTCGTCCAGGGTTTTCCCCGCCATGACGCGCGCGGCTATCTTTGCCAGCGGAATGCCGATCGCCTTACTCACAAACGGCACGGTCCGTGAGGCGCGCGGATTCACCTCGATCAGAAAAACCTGCTGATCCTGAACGGCGAACTGGATGTTCATCAGGCCAACCACGCCCAACTCTCGGGCCAACAGAGTGGTTTGCCGCCGAATCTCAGCCTGCACCGCGGCCGACAGGGTGCGCGGCGGGAGCGAACACGCACTGTCACCGGAGTGGACACCGGCGAGTTCGATATGTTCCATAATGCCGCCGATCACCACAGCCCGGCCGTCGCTCAGAGCGTCGACATCAACCTCGGTGGCGTCATCCAGGAATTGATCGATCAGGACCGGCCGCTCCGCGGACACGGACACGGCCTCGCGCATATAGCGTCGCAGGCTTGCCTCGTCATACACCAGCTCCATGGCCCGTCCGCCCAGAACATAGGAGGGACGGACCAGCACCGGATAGGCAATGTCCTGGGCGATAACCACGGCTTCCTCAACCGACCGGGCGGTGCCATTGGCAGGCTGTCGCAGGTCGAGCCGTTCGAGCATCCGCTTAAACCGTTCGCGGTCCTCGGCCCGGTCAATGGCATCTGGCGGCGTGCCCAGAATTGGCACCCCGGCCCGTTCGAGCGGCACGGCCAGCTTGAGCGGTGTCTGCCCGCCGAACTGAACAATGACCCCATACGGCTGTTCGCGCTGTACGATACTCAGCACATCTTCCAGCGTCAGCGGCTCAAAATACAGCTTGTCAGACGTGTCATAATCTGTGCTGACGGTCTCGGGGTTACAGTTCACCATAATGGCTTCAAAGCCGTCTTCTTTGAGCGCAAAGGCGGCGTGCACGCAGCAATAGTCGAACTCGATGCCCTGGCCGATCCGATTCGGCCCGCCACCCAGAATGATCACCTTCTTGCGATCAGTCGGCTGGGACTCGTCTTCTCCTTCGACTTGGCTCAGGACAGGCCCTTCGTAGGTTGAGTATAAATAGGGCGTGTGGGCCACAAATTCGGCGGCGCAGGTGTCTACTGTTTTATAGACCGGAATCACGCCCAGACGTTCGCGTTCGGCCCGGACGGCATCCTCGCTGACACCGAGCAGACGGCCAAGATGGACGTCAGAAAAGCCCATCTGTTTCGCCCGGCGCAACAGGCCGGGCGGTAATACCGCCCCGGTGGTCTCATCCGTCCCCCCCGCCCGCTGGACCTCTTTTTCGCACTCTACGATGTGCCCGATATTATCGAGAAACCACGGATCGATTTTTGAGAGCTGATAGAGTTCATCCACACTCATGCCCAGGCGGAGCGCTTCCGCCACAAACCACAACCGCTGGGCGTTTGGGGTTTGCAGGGACGCGCGCAGGGCGTCCAGCGGCGTCTCGGCGGGTAGAGATTCAAACCCGTAGCTGTCGATTTCGAGCGAACGCAGGGCTTTCTGAAGCGCCTCCTTGAAGGTCCGACCTATGGACATGGCCTCACCGACCGATTTCATCTGCGGTCCGAGCAAATCCCGCGCTTGGGGAAATTTGTCAAAAGTAAAACGCGGCATCTTGACCACTACATAGTCGATCGTGGGTTCAAAAGAGGCTGGTGTCTCGCGCGTAATATCATTCGGAATTTCGTCCAGGGTATAGCCCACAGCCAGTTTTGCGGCAATTTTGGCAATCGGAAAGCCGGTGGCTTTACTCGCCAGAGCCGACGAGCGGGACACCCGGGGGTTCATTTCAATCACGACCAGCCGACCGGTCTCCGGGTGGACGGCGAACTGGATATTGGACCCGCCCGTGTCCACCCCAATCTCGCGGATGATGCGCAGGGCCGCATCCCGCATGAGTTGGTATTCCTTATCGGTCAGGGTCTGGGCGGGCGCGACCGTAATGGAATCACCGGTATGGACGCCGAGCGGGTCGAAATTTTCGATGGAACAGATGATGACCACATTGTCCTGGGTGTCACGCATCACTTCCAGTTCAAACTCTTTCCAGCCGGCGATTGACTCCTCAATCAGAACCTCATGGGTGGGAGAGGCCTGCAAGCCCCACTCGACAATGGTCTGAAACTCCTGCGGGGTCTGGACGATCCCGCCCCCGGCCCCCCCAAGAGTGCGGGACGGTCGGATAATCAACGGCAGGCCCAAGGTCTCGCGCAAGGCATAGGCTTCCTCAAGAGAGTGGATATAGCCGCTCCGGGGCAGGTCCAGCCCGATGCGCTCCATGGCCGCCTTGAACAAGTCTCGGTCTTCGGCTTTCTTGATGGCCGGTAGCTTGGCCCCGATGAGTTCCACTCCGTAGCGGTCGAGAATACCGGCTTCGGCCAGGTCAATGGCCAGATTCAAACCGGTCTGGCCGCCAATGGTCGGCAGCAGGGCGTCTGGACTTTCCCGTTCAATAATTTTTTCAAGGACGGGCCGGGTCAGCGGCTCAATATAGGTCCGATCGGCAAAATCGGGGTCGGTCATAATTGTGGCCGGATTCGAGTTGACGAGTATGACGCGGTAGCCCTCCTCTTTGAGCGCCTTGCAGGCCTGGGTGCCTGAATAATCGAATTCACACGCCTGGCCAATCACAATGGGGCCGGAGCCAATCAGTAAAATGGAATGGAGGTCTGTACGCTTGGGCATGGTGTGTATCTGCTGGTCAGGAATCAGCCGCGAAACTGCTCCATCAGCGCAGTGAAGCGCCGGAATAAGTAGTCTGCGTCATGGGGCCCCGGAGAAGACTCGGGATGATATTGCACGGAAAAGAGCGGCTCCTGTCTATGCCGCAGGCCTTCGACCGTCCGGTCGTTCAGGTTGAGATGGGTGACTTCCGCCCGCTCGGATAACGAGTCCACGTCCACACAGAAACCGTGATTCTGCGCCGTAATTTCAACTTTCCGGGTGGTGAGGTCCATCACCGGCTGGTTGCCTCCGTGATGGCCGAATTTGAGTTTATAAGTTTGTCCACCCAAGGCCAGACCCAGAATCTGGTGTCCCAGACAGATGCCAAACAGGGGGATTTTTCCCACCAGCGCAGCGATATTCTCCTTGGCATAGGGCACCGCCTCCGGGTCGCCCGGACCATTCGACAAAAAAACGCCATCCGGCTTGAGGCGCAGCACCTCTGTCGCAGGAGTGTGCGCCGGCACGACCCGGATCCGACAATCGGCCTCAACCAGATGGCGCAGGATGTTGAACTTCACCCCAAAATCGTAGGCAACCACGAAGAAGCGCGGCTCGGGCGCCTGTCCCTTTTGTCCCGCCCCTTGCTGGCGATATCCGCCCTCCAGCTCCCAATAGCCTTGGGACCAGTCATACGGCTCGCTGCAGGTGACCTCTTTCACCAGATCGCGTCCGACCAAGCCAGGCGCGGCTTGGGCTTTTTCCACCAACCGCTTGGCATCAAGGTCACGGGTCGAGATCACGCCCTGTTGGGCGCCGCCATCACGAATACGACGGACGAGCGCCCGGGTATCAATGCCCTGAATGCCCACAATGTCATGCTCGCGCATATAGGCTGCCAGGCTCTTCTGAGCCCGCCAGTTGCTGGGCCGCTCCCAGTATTCCTTGACCACAAAGCCTTCAACACAGGGCTGACGGGATTCGACATCTTCGGCATTGACCCCGACATTGCCGATCTCGGGATAGGTCATGGTAACGATCTGGCCTGTATAGGAGGGATCGGTCAGAATCTCCTGATAGCCGGTCAGCGCGGTGTTAAAGACGATCTCGCCAACCGCTTCTCCCTGAGCGCCAAAAGCGCTCCCCTCAAAAACCGTCCCATCGGCAAGGGCTAAGAGTGCTGTGGGTCTCACGCCGGTTGGCCCTCCTGTTCACGGTCATCGTACACGACCCGGCCCTCAACCATGGTCAGCCGCACCTTGCCGGTCAACTCCCAACCGGCAAACGGCGTATTCTGACTGCGCGACGGGGAGGCGAGTGGCTCCAGCCACCAACTCGCTCGCGTGTCAAAGATCGTCAGGTCCGCTGGCCTGCCCACCGCAAGCGTGCCGTAGGGCAGCCCCAGAATACGAGCCGGGTTTATGGTCAGTTTCCGCACCGCTTCAGAGAGCGATATCTCCCCGTCCTGGACTAAATGCAGCGTCAACGGCAGGGCCGTCTCCAAGCCGGTCACGCCGTGAGCGGCCTGATCGAATTCGACCTCTTTCTCGTCTCGATGGTGGGGGGCATGGTCGGTCGCAATGGCGTCAATAGTCCCGTCTCGCAAGCCTTCCTTCAGAGCCGCCACATCGGCGGCCAGTCGGAGCGGCGGGCTCATTTTCGCGTTGGTATTATACCCCTCAACCGCGGCTTCGGTGAGCGTAAAATGGTGTGGGGCCACCTCGGCCGTGACCGCCAGGCCTTCGGCTTTTGCCTGGCGGACCAAGTCCACTGCGCGGCGGGTACTGATATGAGCGATATGCAGCCGCCCGTCTGTGAGGCGCGCCAGGGCAATATCACGGGCGACCATGATCTCTTCGGCCACGCTGGGCACGCCACGAATGCCCAGTCGCACCGAGGTCGGCCCCTCATTCATCCCGCCCCCGGCCGAGAGGTGCAGGTCTTCTTCGTGCACGCTGATCGGCACGTCAAACATTGAGCAGTATTCCAGCGCCCGGCGCATCAGGTTGGCATCCATAACCGGGCGTCCGTCGTCTGATATGGCGACCGCGCCGGCCTCAACCATCTCCCCGATTTCGGCTAACTCTTCTCCGTGGAGGCCCTTTGAAAGCGCCCCAATCGGAAACACCCGAGCCAGCCCGGCACTGCGCGCCTGCTCCACCATAAAGCGTGTAACCGCCCCATTATCATTGACCGGATTGGTATTGGCCATACACGCCACCGCGGTGAATCCGCCAGCCACCGCGGCTTGGGCTCCGGTCAGAACCGTCTCTTTGTATTCATAGCCCGGTTCGCGCAGATGCACGTGCATATCAATCAGTCCGGGAGCGACAACGCAGCCGGAGGCGTCAATACGCTGCGCCTCAACCGAGGCAAAACTGCCGGGCCGGCCCAGCTCGCGAATCACCCCCTCTTCGATGAGGAGGTCGAGGTCCGCCTCCAGCCTGTTAGCCGGATCAATGACCGTTCCGTTCTGCACGACTATGTGCATGGTTTACTGCCCTACCGCGCGTTTGGGTAAGAGAAATGGCTCGGGTTGTCGGGGGGGCCTGTTTTTCTGCCTGTCCTGAGTCGCCTCAAAGGAGTCCGGTTGGGGGCGCTCATCACAGGCACCGGGCTCAGTCTGCATATCGGGCCGCTCCTGCGTCGTCAGCAGGTAGAGGACAGCCATGCGGACCGCAACACCGTTTGTCACTTGTTCGAGAATCACCGAGTACGGACCATCCGCAACCCGTGAATCAATCTCAACCCCGCGGTTCATCGGACCGGGGTGTAAGATGATAACGTTCGGTTTTGCTTCCTTGAGCGCCTCAACGGTCAAGCAGAAGCGGCGGGCGTATTCGCCCAGGCTGGGAAAGAAATTCCGCGTTTGTCGCTCGCGCTGCAAGCGCAGCATCATAATCGCGTCAACACCGGCCAGGCCGGCCCGTAAATCCGTATGCCGTTCAACACCCCAGCGGCTGAATTCCGGCGGCAGCAGGGTGGGCGGGCCGATCAGCCGGACCTGGGCACCCAGAGTTGTCAGAGCCAGGATATTGGACCGCGCCACACGGCTGTGGAGGATATCACCCACAATGGCAATGGTTTTCCCGCCAACCTCACCGAGATGTTCGCGGATGGTCATGACGTCCAGGAGCGCCTGGGTCGGATGCTCATGGGTGCCGTCACCGGCATTGATCACCGGGCAGTGATTCAACCGGGCCAGCAGGTGGGGCGCGCCGGACGCCGGATGACGAATGACAATGGCTGCCGGACGCATGGCGCACAGGTTGCGGGCCGTATCCATCAGGGTTTCGCCTTTGTTCACGCTGCTCGTGGCGGCAGAGATATTGATCGCATCCGCGGACAGGCGCTTGGCAGCAATTTCAAAGGAGGAACGCGTCCGGGTGCTGGACTCGTAGAACAGGTTAATAATGGTTTTCCCCCGTAGCGTTGGAACTTTTTTCACCTCCCGTTCAGAAATCTCTCGAAAGGATTCGGCTGTGTTGAGCACAAACAATAATTCGTCCCGAGACAAGCCCTCAATGCCGAGGAAATGGCGCGGTGTAAACGTCATAGCACCCCCCTATTCGATCACGACCCGGTCCTGTCCGTCCTGTTCCACCAGACAGACCGACACCCGCTCTTCGTACCCTGTTGGAACGTTTTTCCCCACATAATCAGGTCGAATCGGCAGCTCGCGGTGTCCACGATCGACCAGCACGGCGAGTTGGATGCTTTTGGGTCGGCCAAAGTCAACCAGGGCATCCATCGCCGCTCGAACAGTCCGGCCCGTGTACAGCACATCATCTACTAAAACGATACGCAGGCCATCGACCGCAAAAGGAATGGAGGTGCCGTGCACCTCGGGCTGGGTCCGGGTCCGCCCCACATCGTCCCGGTAGAGAGTGATATCAATTGCTCCGCACTGCGGACGGACCCCCTCAACCGCGACGATCTTGTCGGCCAGGCGGGCCGACAGGTCCACGCCACGGGTGTGAATCCCGACCAGCGCGAGTTGGTCGCTCCCTTGATTTCGCTCAAGAATCTCGTGTGCAATCCGGGTCAGGGCCCGGGCGATTGCCGCCGAATCCAGCACGATACGCTGCGCCGCCTGTGACATCGCTCAAAAAAAAGCCCCCTTGGAAGTCCAAGGGGGCTTACTCTGCTTTCATCAATACAGTGGAGGAGGTGAAGTTTTTCATGACCGCCCTTCCTAGCCTCTCGGGACCAAGTTAAAGGTGCGCCCTGCCTACCGCTGTTCCCGTTCGCTGTCAAGCCCGTTCGCTGTCAGGAGAGTATCCTACCCGACAGAGTCAACCCTCGGCTTTAACATGTTCCGGCTCTCCTTGTCCGGGCCACAGCATTGACAAAACAGCCGGTGTTCAGTACAGCCATACCAAATGATCTTACGCCGAGTACGAATTATAATAGAAACAGAAAAGGAGTACTCATGTGGTGTATCATTCGAGCGGATGAAAAGGGAGGCAAGCTCATGAAAATCCGATAGGCTGGCTCGCGAAAACCCTGGCGGCGGTGTTTCTGTCGCTCTTCTTGACCCCATCGGCGTCTCCAGTTCAGGCGGAGGAGGACTGCGACACCGAGCGGGGACAATGCCCGGATGGACGCGACAAGCAGAACTGTTTGATAGATTGGCTGACCTGCAAAGGCGAAGATGCCAATGCAGTTCTGTTCGAGCAAGCCAGAAAATTCAGCACCAATACGTTGCCATGCGATATGGCCGAGAGCGAGTGCAACACCGTGTGCGAGAAGCTGGGACCCCCGCCCGACATGCGCTCGGCCTGCGCGGAGAGGTGTGCATCTCTACGAGACAGCTACTGCGAGTCATAGCCAAGGGAACTATCGGACTGTGCCTCTGGAAGCCCTGCCGCCCCCTGGAAGGGTTCAGGGGACCGAGGCTTGCGTCTGTTTCCGAACGACCGGCCTCCTGTCCGTTCTGCTAGTGACTTCACAACAATGGAGGTGTCGCTATGCGTATCCAATTCACCGTTTCGTTGGCCTGTGTGCTCACCGCCCTGGCGTTCCCTGTGGAGGCAAATGCAGCGGAGCATGTGACCGCTCAGTGTACGACGGAGCCGACAGGGCTTGACGGCCCCAAGAGATGCGAGTCCCCCTGGCAGATGATCAAGGCGCGCAAGGGCTATTACTTCGACCAGGACAGCCTGAAGGAAATAGAAGCGACAATGACAGCGGCGGGTTCCTGTGATATCTGGTGGCGGGACTTGACGACAATCGGGAAGAGGAGGGGGCCGAGAAAATTCGGGATTCGGGCTACGGCGAGGACTTCTCGCTACCCCATCGGCGATATCGGCAAGACCGTCTGCACATACTCGGTCAAGACCCTCGCGTACGAGTAAGGCAGTCCGGAAACCCAGCCGGTCCCAGGCGAGCGGTGTCCTGATTCAAAATTCAGCCTACCCCGTCATCTATCCTGCCCGCAGGGCGGCAATAGGGTCGAGCCGAGCGGCTTGATAGGCCGGCCAGAAGCCGAAGAGGATACCGACCCCCGAGGCCACGCCGACCCCGAGGACAACGGCTGTGGGCGACATCAGAAAAGTCCACTCCGAGAACAGACAAATACCGTAAGAAGTCCCGAAGCCCAGGGCGATCCCGAATACCCCGCCGAGCAAAGACAGGATGAGGGATTCGATCAGGAACTGTCCCTGGATGTCGCCACGGCGGGCACCCAGGGCCCGTCGGATACCGATCTCCTGTCGTCTCTCGGCTACCGAGACTAGCATGACATTCATCACTCCAACCCCCCCCACGATTAGAGAGATACTGCCGACCGCACCGAGCAGCAGGGCAAAAAGCTGCTGCTGTTTTTGCATCTGTTCTATTAAATTTTTGGCGCTCTCCACATTGATCTCGAGGCCCTTCACCTTTCTGCTGAAGTAGCGGTCGATCTCGGCCGTGACTGCCGTATGGGGCGCGTCGGACCGCACCCGGACGATGATGGATTCAATCTCTGGCCCGTCGAACGCGCTCTGCGCCGTGGTAATGGGGACGAATACGGCCTGATTGGCGTTGAACGGCCGCATGCCCCAGCTTGAGGTCTGTTGCAGCACTCCCACGATAGTATACAGACGACCCGCCAGTTTGATCGGTTCGCCCACGATCTGTTTGGCCCCGACGCTGCGCATAGCCTGAGCAGTATCTGCCCCGATAACGCAGTAGGAGCGGCGAAAATCCAGGTCCGAGAGAAACCGGCCGCTAGCGAGGGGCAGCTTATAGAGGGCGACGAACGGCGCGGTCACCCCCAGCATCCCACCGCTCCCGACTTGTTTGCCAGCGTACACGAATTCTCCAAAGGACTGTATCCAAGGGGCTGCTGTACTAATAGCCGCTACTGCGGCCGGAAGCCCGACGGCGTCTGCCAGACGGATGGACGACCTGCCGGTGCTGCTACTGATTTTGCGGATGGTCAGGAAATCGGTCCCGAGTTCCTGGAATTGCTTGAGTGCCTCGCTTTTGACGATCGTGCCGATCGAAATCATCGCGATCACCGATCCAATGCCGATGATAATGCCAACCAGAGCCAGGAGGCTGCGCTGTTTGGTGGCATACAGACTCCGGGCAGCCTCCTTGGTATTGGCCGAGAGGATCATACGGCTGCGGTCAGGCTGAAAGCACGACTTCCTGCGGCGTCTCCGGGTATAGCTCTCCGTCCCGGAGACGAGTTTGTCGCGGACACTGCAGGGCGATCGCTGGGTCGTGGGTAATGATGATGACGGTCGTCCCTTCCTCCGCATTCAGGCGCAGGAATATATCCATGATTTCTTGTCCTATGCTAGGGTCCAGGGCGCCCGTAGGCTCGTCGGCCAGAATCACTCCCGGCCGACCGACCAGCGCCCGAGCGATGGCCACCCGCTGTTGTTGTCCGCCAGAGAGCTGGTTCGGCTTGTGGTTGGCCCGTTCGCCGATACCGACCTTGTCTAACATCTCTCGTGCCGAGTGCTGAACATCTTGCGCCCCCAGACCTCGATACACCAACGGGATGCCGACGTTCTCCGCGGCGGTCAGGCGCGGCAGCAAATAGAAGGACTGAAACACAAAGCCGATGCTGGCATTCCGGGTGGTCGATAACTCGTCGTCATTCATTCCCGAGACCTCGCGCTCCTCCAGGATATATGACCCGCTGCTGGGCCGGTCTAACAGACCAATGATGTTCATCAGGGTAGACTTCCCGCAGCCGGACGGCCCCATGATCGACACCAGATCGCCCCGGTTTACCTCAAGGCTGATCCCCCGCAACACTTCCACGGCAATAGGGCCGAGGGGATACGTCTTGCGGATGTTTTCCAGACGCAGCATAGGCATTATTTTGCTCATAGGCCGAATGGCACCACTTCATCGCCGGCCTTGATTCCCTCAAGCACTTCCACCGCGTCCACAGTGGTGATGCCGGTAACGACTTGGACCTGGCGCACCTCACTGGTCTGCGCATCCTTGACGCTTACCCAGGGTTTACCGCCCTCATCCATCTGCACGGCATCGATGGGGACCAGCAAAGCGGCCGGCCTGGCGTACACGACGACTTCGAGGTTGGCCGACATACCCAGGCGCAGCCGGTCACGTTGCTCTGGGCTGATGGTGTCTATGGCCACAGTGATGGTGAACGATGGTAGCGCCGACCTGGCCTGCGTCGGGCCGGCTTGCGAGGAGACGTGGACGATTTTCCCCCGCAGCACCAAGTCGGGAAAGGCGTCGCCGCTGACTCTGACCGGCTGGCCCTCGTGAATTTTTACGATGTCCACTTCGTCGACGTGTCCCACAACGGATATGCCGGTGAGGTCTCCTATGGTCAGGAGTAATTCTCCCTGCGTTACTGGCCGGCCAGTAGTGAGGATGCCCTCTTTGCCTTTCTCGCCCTCGCTGGGGTGCGGCTGGAGGATAACCCCGCTGATCGGGGCGTTGAGCACCGCCTTGTGTAAGGTCTCCTCCAGCTCTTGCATTTGCGTCCGTGCATTGTCGAGTTCCAGGCGAGCCACCCTCCTGGCATCGGCGCCGCCCTTGGCCAAGGTGGCCTGCAGGTCCTGTTGGATTGACTCGAGATCCAACTGCTGATTCCGATGTTGGCGCTGTGCCGCTTCGTGTTCCGAGGCGGGGATGACCCCCCGTTCCAGCAGAAAGGCGGTTTCGTCCAATTTGTTCTTCTGGGTTTGCAGGTCCAACGTGGCCTTGCCGATCGACCGCCGCAGACGGGCCACCTCAAGATTATTTTCCCAATTCTCAAGCTCGTTGAAACGCTCCAGCGCCTTGATGTATGTCACCTGAGCCGCGCGATAATTGCGTTCGACCTCGACCGTACTCACCGCGAGCAGCCGTTGGCCTTTGGTGACCTGTTCTCCAGACTGAAAATGGACTGCGGCCACCTTTCCAGCGATCGGGCTGGTGACGTTGACTTCCCGGCGGGGTGCCAACTGGCCGGACACAGTGATAGTCGCGTTGATGGGCTGCGGCCTGATCGTCACAGTGGGGATATCGGCAGCCGGGGCGCCATTGGGGACCGCTACCCCCGACTCGGGGCTGGCCGGCAGCAGGTCCGTGTTCCAGGAATATCCCCCGGCCGCCACAAACAGGCCAATGATAGAGAGCGTCGCTACCATCTGCACGACCTGGACTTTTTTCAAGGCTTGGGTCAGCGTCTGGTTGTTCTCTTCAATCTTGCGATAGGCGCTCTGGAGTTCGGCGTGTTGCGCCTTGAGCGCTTCTGCCAGCCGCAGTTCGGTCTCGCGCAGTTCTTTCACCTCGGTAATGTCGCTGAGCACGACAATAACGCCGATTCTCTCGACTTCGCCGTTGTGGACGGCTTGCAGATATGAGGTGGTGAGCGCGAGGGAGCGTACCGTAGCACCGAGAGATATCTCAACTACCTGCTGGTGGCCGACCTTCTCATCATAGATGGCATCCAGAATGACTTGATTGAAGTCCTCCATGTCTTCTCGGTCCAGAAAGACCTCGGCGAATATCTTCCCCAAAACAGTGTCTAGGTTGAAATCCAAGTTGAAAGTTCGTTGATCGGCGAATATCTTCCCCAAAACAGTGTCTAGGTTGAAATCCAAGTTGAAAGTTCGTTGACAGGCCGAGTCGCAGCTTCTCCCGCTCAATTTCGAGTTTTTGTTCGGCGAGTTCCCGCGCCCGCCGGGCCAACCCGACCTGTCTGAGCCGTACATCAATGTCGCGCACCGCATTGCGAACCTCGATGTCAATCGCCTGGCGCAGTTCCAAGAGGCTGTGTTCCGCCTGCTTGAGCGCGATCTGAGCGTTCACATAGCGTTGTTGTCGGCTCAGATCTCCATAGAGAGGAATGGTGAGCCCCAGGCCGACTCCGTAGTTCACCCTATCGACGTGACCGAGGGCGTTATCAAGCGTCTCACCAAACGATTTCCGGCTGCCGTCGGAGTTCGCGGAGACCGTCAGAGATAAATCCCACAGCCGGTTATTCCTTGCCACCAGCAGGTTGGTCTTGACGTTTTCAAGCGCGAGCACCGTCTGGAGATAATCCGGCCGGTTCCGGAAGGCATCGTCCAGGCTGTCAGTCAGGTCCGGGTGGATGTGGATGGGGTCAATGGTCAAGACTTCGGTCGGATCAATCTGCGCCCGGCTATCAATATCCAGCACATTGATCAAGGCAAGTCGGGCGTTGTCAAGCCTGTTGCGGGTTTCCGTCAGACTCAGTTCTCGATTAGCGATATTCGCCTCGGTCTGAATAATGTCGCGCGCGGCCATCCTGCCCGTCTGGATCAAGAGTTGATTCACGGCCAATTGGTCTCTGGCCCGCTGCAGGGAGCGGGCATTGATGTCTACCTGCTGTCTGGCCTGAACAAAGCTCCGGTAAGCGGTAGTGACCGAGGTGACGATATCGATCAGAATCGCCTTAAACGAGAGGATATTGATCTCTTCTCGGCGCCGGGCGTTCTTCAAGTTGGCAGTGGCAACCGCAGTGCCGCCGCCTTTCAATAAGGGTTGTTTGAAACGGAATGCCGAGGCGTTGGAGTAGGACTTTTGATTCCATTTGTCCTGGAAGGCATTATCCCAACTGACTGAGAACTCTCCCCCAGTGGGAATACGCAAGGTCACTCCGGAGGAGAGAGCCGGTCTGGTGTTATATCCGCGGTTATCCTCGGACCCTTCGATGGTGTACTGCGCGGACGAACCAAGGGTGACGTCTGGCCAAAACTCATCTTCAGCAACTTTGGGATCAAACTTTTGCGCGGTACGGCCAAGCCGGGCGTTCATAAGACGTCGATTATTTTGCAAGGCCAGCGCGATACTATCGGCCAGGGTGATCTCCAGACGTGGGGGCTGATCCTGAGCGTGCTGGTCTCCGCACGCTGCCGGAGCACTGAGCAGGATCAGCAGCAGGGCGAAAAAGGTATTCGCAAACATCATGTTCTGTCCATGCATCGGAGCGGGCCGATCGGCGAGATGTCCCGTAACGACAGAGGCTCTCAGGGGTACGCCTCGCAGGCCCGTACCCGCGATATGTCCGGCCATGATAAGACCCACGTGCTACGGAGGCAAGGGCATGAATACTAACCAGTGTGAGCTGGCCAACGCCTTGATTACACTCAAAAATCTCGTGTGCAACCTGAACGAGATGAGCAACGCGACACTGGAAGCGTGGTTTCTTCACCACCGCCCCACGTTCGGGCCGCTCGATCTCATCTACGTCAACGGCGACCCCACCTTGAATACGCTGAAGGGTCAAACTGAAAGCTGGACTGCTCAGACCATTGAGCCAGTCTTCCGGGAGTTGATATTCAGGGAGGAAGGATAGATACTCGTATCACGACTGATACTGCAGGAAGTGAGAAACCGACAGAGAACAGAGGACATGATTCCTCATCGCGACTTGGATTCTCCAAGCTGCCATCGGCCAACCTGACTGGTCTTCTTCATCCATCTGTGAGCAGATACCGTTACAAACTGCTCGCTTATCTTCATTCTTTCCATCACCTCAAAACGCTCCCAGCCACCGCAACGTCCAAAAAACGACTCTTTTTGATACACGGGGACCGGACAGGAAAGAGTTGACAAATTGACCTGATTGTATGTTTCAGAACTCACCGTCGATCTGACTGCCTGCGACGGGTTATCGAAGACGTATTGAACTCTGAGTAACCCGAGCCGGGCAGCCACAAGGAGGTGTCCCTACGAATATCGCCTCCCTCGACTCCGTTCGTGCTGAGCGTAGCCGCGTTAGCGGCGGATTCGAAGTACGCGCAGGACAGACCCCTCGACTCTGCTCCGCTACGCTCAGGGTGAACGGTGGCGTAGCCGTTCGGATTGAACATAGCCGCGAACGCAACGCGGGCAGGCTGCGAACAGAATGCCCACGTTCCCAGGGGCAGGGCGGGCCGCTTACACCGACCAGCCCTGCGTTTGGTAGGCCATTTCCCAGAAGAGATATTCGTAGCGGATGCTGGTTTGAAAAATCTGGGTGAGACGCTTTTCGTCCGCGGTTGGTGCCAGACGGTCAAGCACGTCTCGGAGCCAGGTCGAGAGTGCGGCAAACTCCGGGTCGGCGTATATATCAATCCATTTACCGTAAAATGCCGGAGCGCTGGGCTTGCCCTGTCGTGCCAGCGCCTGGCCGATTTCACTATAGCCCCACTGGCAGGGCAGAACCGCGGCGACTATGGCGGCCAGGTCTCCAAGCGCTGCCACTCGTACTAAATGATTCGTATAGGCCTGCGTAGTTGGCGCAGCCTGAGTTGCTTCCAGGGTCTCTGCACTGATGCCACACTCCGCGGCAAACGCGCGGTGAAGTGCCATTTCCTGATTGAGGGTGGCATCAAGGAGTTGGGCAAAACGCCCCATGCTGTCCAGGTCGGGAGCCTTTGCCGTCGCCAGGGCCAGGACGCGGCTGTACTCAATCAGGAATACGTAGTCCTGACACATATAGAACTGGAATTTTTCCACAGGCAGGCTGCCGTTTCCGAGGCCGACCACAAAGGGGTGCGTGAGCGTCTTTTGCCAGGTCGGCGTGGCTGCATGTAATTTTTGACTCAATGACATAGCGACCTCACAGGCTTCTGCACGGAACGCGGGTCAGATAAAACCCGCCTCAGCGCTTCTGTAAATACAGGAAAAATTCCTTATTGCCTTTGGGTCCTCGCAGGGGAGACTCCGTCACCCCTTTGACCTCAAGCAGCCAATCGTCCGCCCGCGCCTGCAAACCCGCCAGCACTTCCGCATGGAGGGCCGGGTCGCGGACAACACCGCCCTTCCCTACCCGCCCTTTGCCCACCTCGAACTGAGGCTTGACCAGGGCGACAATCTCTCCCCTGGCGGTAATCAAGCTGATGACAGGTGGAATAACCACAGTGAGCGAAATAAACGAGGCGTCTATCACCGCCAGGCGCGGGGGCGGGATCAATTCGTCAGGGGTAAGGCTGCGGATATTCCGCCGTTCCAGGTTTACGACACGCGGGTCTTGGCGGAGCGGCCAGGCCAATTGCCCGTAGCCGACGTCAACGGCAAAGACCTTGACTGCCCCATACTGCAACAGACAGTCCGTAAACCCGCCGGTTGAAGCCCCGACATCCAGGGCAATGACTCCGGTCACGTCCAGACCAAAAGCTTTCAGCCCACCCGCCAGTTTGTGACCGCCGCGGCTGACGTAGGGCGACTGCGCATCGGCCTTGAGCCGCACCGCGGTCGCCGGATCAACCACGGCACCGGGCTTGTCCGCCCGCTGCTCGCCGGCAACCACGGCACCGGCCATGATCAGCCGCCGGGCCTGTTCTCGGCTGGAAACCAGACCCCGTTCAACCAGCAACAGATCAAGACGCTTGCGTTGGCTCACGTTTCAGACGGGCCTGTCTTGAGCGCTGTCGCAGGGACGGCTCGTTCGACCACAAAACGGGCGATCTGACGCAGCGGTTCGGCTTTGAGGCTAAAGGATTGGAGGGCAGTGAGCGCCTCATCAAGCAGTTCCCGCGCGTACTGCTTGGTTTTTTTCATCCCCAGGGCGGCCGGATAGGTGGCTTTGTTGCGCGCCGCATCCCGTCCGACCCGTTTGCCCGTTTTTGCCGTGCCACCTTCAATGTCCAGAATGTCGTCTGTCACCTGAAAGGCCAGTCCAATGGCTGTCCCATACCGGTCAAGACAGGCGTATTGTTTCGCGCTCGCCCCCCCGACCCGGGCGCCAACACGGACCGAGGCCCGCAGCAAGGCTCCGGTCTTGCGAGTATGAATATATTCAACCCGTTTGCGGGTCGGCTTTTGGTGTTCGGCTTCGATATCCGCCACCTGTCCGCCAACCATGCCGGCCATACCAGCTCCGGCCGCCACTTCCCATATGGCCTGGAGGGCCGCGGTCCGGTCCTGCCCGCGTTTGAGCGCGGCCTGAGCCATAATCCGAAAGGCTTCGGTCAGCAGTCCGTCGCCAGCCAAAATGGCCATGGCTTCGCCAAACACGACATGATTGGTCGGCTTCCCACGGCGCAGGTCATCATCGTCCATGGCCGGCAGATCGTCGTGCACCAACGAGTACGAATGGATCATTTCCAGCGCACAGGCAAAGGGCAGGATGGGCTGCGGCCGCGCGCCGACGGCCTCCCCGCTGGCAAGGGCCAGGATGGGCCGAATCCGCTTCCCCCCGGAGAACAGACTGTAGTGCATGGCCTTGCCCAGGTTCTTGGGCGGAGCTTCATGGTCGGCCAGCAGGTGCTTGAGCGTCCGGTCAATCAGCGCACGCCGCCGTTCTAGATACTGTTCGAGTTTCACACGTCCCCTTCTTCATCGGTCTCCAGACTCTGGGTCTGAAAGAGACCGCTGTTCTCCCGCGTCAGGACCTCAACCCGTTTTTCCACCTCGGTCAGCTTCTCTTCCAGAAAGCGGACCAGCGCTACCCCTTCTTCAAAGGCCAGGAGAGAGTCTTCAAGCGACAGGGTCCCGGCGTCGAGTTTCTCAACAACGCCTTCCAGCTCCTGCAAGGCGTCTTCGAATTTTTTATCCGCGGCAATATCCATCTACGGAGTTATCTCTTCAACGCGGGCTCGCGCCTCGCCCTGAGCAAAGGTCAAGCGCACAGTCTCTCCGGGACGCAGCGTTGCCGCACCCCGCACTACGGCGTTCTCGGGTATGGTCCGGGTGAGACTGTACCCCCGACCTAGAACGGCAAGGGGACTCAGGCTGTTGAGGGTTGCAGCGAGGTCTTCGAGTCGGGCGCGGGTTCCCTCGTTCTGACGCTCAAACGCCGAGCGGAGACGGGCCAGCGTTGTCCGCGTCTGCTCGCGTAGCGCGTCAACTTGGTGCTGCGGGTCACGCAGACGCGCTTCCAGCCGCCGGGTCTGATGCCGCCGGTCGAGCACTGCCCGCTGCATGGCGATGGTCAACACTCGGGCCGTGCTCGCCACCCGGTCGGACAGGTCAGCCCAGAGCGGCACAACCATTTCTGCTGCGGCAGTCGGCGTTGGGGCCCGAGAATCCGCCACCAGGTCAGCAATGCTCAGGTCAATCTCATGGCCGACCGCGGCGATGACGGGCCGGTCCGAGTCGGCGATGGCGCGAGCCACCACCTCTTCATCAAAGGCGTATAAATCCTCACGCGAACCCCCGCCGCGCCCGACAATAATCACCTCAACCCGCCCGTGTTCGTTCAAGTCATTGATGCCCGCGGCAATCTCAACACCGGCCCCGGTGCCTTGCACCTTGGCGGGCCGAACGACGACCTGCGTATACGGACAGCGGCCGTGCAGAATGGTCAGGATATCCTGAATGGCCGCCCCTCCGAGGGCGGTCACGACGCCGACCCGACGCGGGAAGAATGGCAGGGGACGTTTGCGTTCCGGGGCGAAGAGGCCCTCTGCGGCGAGTTTGGCTTTGAGCTGCTCCAAGGCCAATTGCTGCTCGCCCAGCCCGCGCGGCTCCATACTGGCCGCATAGACCTGCAAATCGCCCCGGGCGGCATACAGACTGACCCGGCCCTTAATCAGGACCTCCAGGCCGTCTTCGGGCCGAAAGCGGAGCAGCCGGGCATAGCCGCGAAACATCACGCCCCGCAACTGGCTGGTATCATCCTTGAGGGTGAAATACAGATGCCCGGAGGCGGGGGTGCGCAGGCCGGAGAGTTCGCCCACGACCCAGACATCACCGAAATCAGCCTCAAGCTGACCTTGGATCAGGCCTGCCAGGTCGGAGACCGACAGCGCACGCGCGTGGCCGGGTTCAAAGGCAGGAGTCGTCATAGCAGCAGGGGGCGCACACCGGCCGCCCTAGCCTTTTGCCTCAGCCACCGTTGTCTGAAAGACCTTCCACGACTTGAGGAGTTCAAGCGCCCGGTCAAGCTGCGGATCTTTGCCTAGCTCCCCTTCTGTAATATCAATCTCAGGCAGGGCCTGGGGCTCGGCCTCAGCGTCGGCCGGACGCCCGTCCGGTGCCCCGCTCGGAGTGCCGCTGATATTGTCAAAGTGGCCGCGCAGATTCTCCTCACGCACCCCGTGGCGGCGGCGCGCCGCGACATAGGCTTCGGGCAGGTTTTCCAGTTCAATATCAGGGGCAATACCCATCACCTGGATCGAGCGGCCGTTGGGCGTGAAATACATGGCGGTGGTCAGCCGCAGAGCCGCCCCCCCATCGACCGGTAAAATCGTCTGTACCGAGCCCTTGCCAAAGGTCTTGGTTCCCAGCACCACTGCTCGGCCATGATCCTGTACTGCACCGGCGACGATCTCGGAGGCGCTGGCGCTGCCGCCGTTGACCAGAACAACCATCGGGGTGTCCGTATATCCTCCGGGCTGGGCGAAATATTTTTGCTGCTGGCTTTCGAGCCGGCCTTCGGTATACACGATCATACCGGAGTTCAAAAAGAGATCGGAGACTTTGACCGCCTGGCTGAGCAGTCCGCCGGGATTATTGCGCAGGTCCAATACCATGCCTTGGAGTTGGCCATTCTCCTGGCCGAGTTTTTGCAGCGCGGCGTCCAGGTCATGACTGGTTCGATCTTGAAACTGGGTGACCCGAATATAGGCATAGCCGTCTTCCAAGGTTTTTGATTTCACGCTGCGAATCTTGATCACTTCACGAATAAGGGACACATCAATCAGCCGGGGCACCCTTTCACGGCGGACCGCAATCGTAATCTCGGTTCCCTGCTTGCCCCGCATCTTTTTCACCGCCTGGATGAGCGACATGTCTTTTGTCAGCTCATCGTTGATCTTGATGATCTGATCCCCGGCCTGGACTCCGGCGCGGTAGGCGGGCGTATCCTCAATGGGCGAGACAACCGTCAGAATGCCATCTCGAATAGTGATCTCAATGCCCAGGCCACCGAAACTGCCCTCCGTATCAACCTGGAGTTCCTTATAGGAGTCGGGTGTCAAATAGGCACTGTGCGGATCCAACGCACCGAGCATGCCATTAATCGCCCCTTCAATAAGGGCTTGTGTCTCTGTTTCCTCAACGTAGTTCTTGCGGACAATAGCCAAGACGTTGCTAAACGCCTCAAGGTCTTCATAGGTGCTGCGGTCAACGGCTGAAACAAGGTTGAGCCCATATCCCCCAAACAGAACCACGCTGAGCCCAATACCACCAGCAACCAATCCCATAATGATTCGCCGCCGTTTTCCGTGCATCATTTTGCCCCTCTGCTATCTGCCGTGCGCTCTACTGTGTGCGGCATGACTGATTTCATATAGCATAATTCAAGCCCCTCGATATGGGGCGAAGCATTCTTCTTTGCCATGATAGGATTACATCCATCCCCCGACCAGGAATGTTAGACGTCCCGCCCCACAGACCCCACAGACCCAGACGAGAACCCGCTATCCTTCTGACAGTAAGGGGGTATGAGCGCCCCGCCCCGGCATCTCCGTATCGACCCGCCACTCTCCCTGTTGGATCAAATGTCGGAGCGTTTCCTCGACCTGAGGCTGAGCCCAGTCATTATAGCCAATATGGTGATAGACGACTTGCCCTTGACGATCAATGACAAATGTTTCGGGATAACCGGTGACGCCATATTTCCGGCCAACCTCTCCTTGGACATCAAGCAGCACCGGAAAGGTATATCCCCCCTCTTGCAGATAGGGTTTCACCGTTGCGGCGCCATCGACATCCTGGCTCACGGCCAACAGTACAAAGTCCTCGTCGCTGAGCTTGTGCGCCAGGGTTTCCATAGTCGGCATCTCTTGCCGACACGGTCCGCACCACGTCGCCCAGACATTCAGCAGAATAACTTTTCCCTTGAGCTGAGACAGACGGACGGCCTGACCACTCACATTGGGCAGCAGGAAATCCGGAGCCGGCCGGGGCAGTGTGGTCCGAGAGGGCGTCGTGCTCAACATCATTACACCCAGGAGAACAAGCAGGCCGATACCCCCGAGGATAAGCCAGGATCTCACCGTGATTTCTCCAGCGTATGAGGGGCAGCCGGGACGCGTTGATCCTTCTCTCTTTTGCATAAGAAGAGCGCTCCGACCAGCATCAAGCCGATGCTGATCACCTGGGCTTGGGAGAATGCTCCCCAGAGCGGAGGATTGACCCGTACAAATTCCAGGAAAAACCGGGCAATCCCGGCCAAGAGCAAATATCCCCAAAACAGGGAGCCCGGACGATACCCAGCCGCACGGCGGTTCCATAACAGGGCCGCAATCGCAAAATATGCGCCCATCTCGTAGAGCGGTGTCGGATGAACGAATACATCCGGCGGATAGTCCCAGCCGACAATGGCGTCCGGGTAGGCCATCCCCCAGGGCAGGTCGGTTGGCGGTCCCCAGTCCCCGTCACCAGCTAACTGGCAACCAATACGTCCGGTCCCATGGCCCAGGGCGATCGCTGGGGCAATCGTATCCATGGTCTCCCGCCAGGGCAGCTTGTAGTGCCGGATACCCAAACTGACGCCGACGATGCCGCCGATTAAGCCACCGTGCCAGACAAAGCCAGCCCCGGTGAAAAGCAAAGCCCACGGATCGGCCAGAAACACGGACCAATTATCCAGAATGAAGAGCAGCCGGGCACCGAGCAGCCCCCCGATGGCAGCCCACAGGACCAGGGTCGAAGCGAGGTCCGGATTCCGGCCCTGATAGGCCAGCCCTTTGCCCAGCAACCAGGCCGCGGCCACAAAGCCGAGGGCCATCATGACCCCGTAGCTGTATATGGTGAAGGGACCGAGTTCGAGCAGGACAGGATGCATGCGGCGATCATACCGGAGGAGCTGAACTGATTCCAGTTCAGTGGACGTCTCTCATCTTGTATGAACTGGAGGACTCAGCTACCTATCGCACTATCCATATACACAGGAAAGCACCATGCGGGCCGTTATCCAGCGAGTGCGCGAGGCACAGGTCTCGGTTGAAGGGGAAATCGTCGGGCAGATTCAGCACGGTCTGCTTGTCCTGCTCGGCGTGACACCGGGTGACACCGAAGCGGAGGCGGACTTTCTGAGCGAGAAAATTATCGGGCTGCGGGTTTTCTCAGACCAAGCCGGAAAATTTACCTACTCCGTCCAGGACGTGGGCGGATCACTCCTGGTGGTATCGCAATTCACGCTGTACGGCGATACGCGCAAAGGCCGCCGCCCATCGTTTACAGCCGCGGCAGGGACGGCCACTGCCAGACCGTTGTACGACTATTTTGTCGCCTGCTGTCAGCGCCACCATATCCCGGTTGCCACGGGCCACTTCCAGGCGCATATGGCAGTCCAACTCGTCAATGACGGCCCAGTGACACTCCTTCTCGACACCGCAGACCGCGGCCCACGTCGGGAGAACTGAGCAGCCATGCCACAAGCCGGCTTCTGGGCCATCGACCCCACCCGCAAGATACACTTTGGAAAAGATGGCTGGTGGTACGCCAACGATGAACGTATCCAGAATCAGCGCATCAACAAACTCTTTAGCCAATGTCTCCAAAAGAATGCGCGGGGCGAATATGAAATCGTACTGGGGCGTGACCGCGCGCGCGTTGAAATTGAAGACACCCCCTATGTTGTGACCCAGGTCGCCGGAGACCCGGAGCGCGGTTTTACCCTGCGCCTAAACGACGAGAGCGAAGAACGACTGTCCCCCCACACGCTGGCCATTGGCGCTAACGATGTCCTGTACTGCCAAGTCAAGGGGCAAGGACACGCGGCCCGTTTCCTTCGACCGGCCTATTATCAGCTCACCCAGTATGTCCAGCCGGCGGCCACGGGTGAGGGGTTCGTGTTACAAATAGGTGAGACCACCTACCCGATCCGGGTCAAAGACCTGGACTAGGCCCGCCGTCTGTTCTCTATGCATATCGTCTTTGTCGAGCCGGAGATTCCACCCAACACCGGGACAACCGCCCGGCTGTGCGCGGCCACGCACAGTCCTTTGCACCTCGTTGGTCCATTGGGGTTTTCTCTTGAGGACCGCTATCTCAAGCGCGCCGGCCTCGATTACTGGCCGGCGGTTGACCTGCACGTGTATGCGTCGTGGAGCGCCTTCCTTGGGCGGCGTCCACCCGGCCGGCTGCTGGCCTTTTCTGCCCGCGCCCAGCGGTCCTATACCACAGTTCGCTATCAGCCCGACGATCTGCTCGTCTTTGGCAGCGAGACGCGAGGGTTATCAGAGGCAATCCGCACGGCGTATGCCAAGACCCTGTACACCATTCCAATGCCGGGAGCGCGGGTACGCAGTTTGAACTTGTCCAATGCCGCAGCGATTGTGTTGTATGAGGCCCTGCGCCAATTGGGGCGGGTCTAGTAAGAAGCGACTCCGGGAGCCTTATTTTTCTGGAAACAGCCACGTGCTGAAGAACTGCCGATTCCGGGCGACGATCCAATAGCCCAGTTCAACCCCCCATACAAAGGGTGGCAGACGGCCCACCCGGGCCAGGCGCGGGAACCCCACCTCTCCGAGTACATACAGACTCGCGCGCCCAGCGGACAAAACCTGTCCGTCTGGCGTAATGACGCATACCGAGCGTTCACACCGCCGGGCCAGACTGTCCGTCATCGGGGGGCGAGGCGCAGCCTGGTAGGGGACCGCCCGCATCTGATTCGTCATGTCGCGGTGTTTGACCCAGGCAACGGCCCGCCGACACAAGCCGCATGCTCCGTCCCAGAACAACCAGGCAGATTGGACTCCGTCCGGTTCCATGGCTCCTCACACAATCCCCATGTGTTTCAGCTCTTCGATTATGCGTTCGCGGTGGGTGGCGTTCCAGTAGACGCGCCGGCACTTCCGGCAGCGGGAAAAGACCGTTTGCGTTTGCCACACATACGCGGGTACGCGGGCTTGGACACGCGCTCGGTCTATTGTTTCCAGTTCCCGGTTGCACACGCTGCACCGTCTCAGCAGAGAGGACGGGACGGAGAGCCGTAAATCGGTGCAAACCTGTTTGAGCTGCTCCCGAAAACGGTCGGCGCGAATAAACACAAACGGCGGCATATCTCGCTGGTTCAGAAAACAGGTCCGACGGGTCAGCAGAATACGACCCTGGCGGCGCGCTTCACGCTTCACGCTCGCAGGTGAAACCTCGGGCATATAGACGGTATCATAGCCAAGAATACGCAGCCATTTTGCCAAGGTGCCGACCATGCGATCGGCGAGAAAACGAGGGGGCGGCTCAGCAGGCATCCGGGGCTCCTGGGGTGTGGACGGTCTAAAAATATCCCGAGACCCGATTGCAGCCTAAAGTACGAACAGCGGGAAGACAAGGAAGGGAGGAGGCATGAAGGACCCTATTGTGGAAGAGATTCGCAAGATTCGTAGGCTCATGCTGCGAAATTCAACTACCATCTGACAGCGATTTGCGCGGACTTAAAAGCAGTGTGGCCATCCAGTGGTATCCTTCCCACCAAAGCGCCGTCTGAGAAAAACGGGCAGTGCATAGAGAAAGGCCTGGCGCTTCCCGGTATGCCAACGGAAGCGCGGGGCAGGGAACGCTCTCCCCCTTCGGTCCAGTCCTTGCGCCCCAGAGACCAAATAGGCTAAACCGCTCTACAATAATACACCCCACGAAGGAGGCGCTTATGAGAATGTATAATTCACTCGGTCCCAATCCGCGCTGTGTGCGCATGTTCATGGCGGAAAAAGGCATCACGCTTGATACTATCGAAATAGATATTCTGGGTGCGGAAAACCGGCAGGGGCCGTATACCGACAAGAACCCCGGCGGCCAGATGCCGTCGATCGAGTTGGACGATGGTAGCGTCCTGGCAGAAACAACCGCCGTTTGCGAATACCTCGAAGACACCCAGCCCAGCCCGGCGTTAATCGGCTCAACCCCGGAAGAAAAGGCCAAAACCCGCATGTGGCAGCGGCGTATTGAACTCCAGATCACCGAGAATATGTATAATGGCTTCCGCTATGCCGAGGGTCTGGACATGTTTAAGGACCGTATGCACTGTCTGCCCGAAGCCGCGGGCGGCCTCAAGGAAATCGTGCAAGAAAAGCTCGCCTGGTTGGATGGTCTGATGGAGGGCAAACAGTGCATCGTGGGCGATCGGTTTACCCTGGTCGATATTATTCTGTACTGTGCCCTTGATTTCGGGGCCGGCGTCGGCCAGAAAATCAGCCCGGACCTGAAAAACCTGACGGCTTGGTTTGCGCGGGTCGATGGGCGCGCCAGCGCGGCCTCCAGTATCCACGAAAAGGCCAGGGCCGCGGGCATGAAGGCGTAGTCTTTCCGCCACCCTTGAATCTCCTCTCTTGGGAGAGGATGCTGCCTTTCCCAAGAGGTGGTGCTTACGGCTCATCGCTTTTCTTCTGCCGCTCGGCGCCTCTGGCCTCTTCCTGTCTGTAATAGCTAATCGTCCGATATACCGCCTCGGCGGGTTCGAGGTAGCCCCCGTCACCGTCTGGAATCCACTCCGCAGTGACCTGCTTTACCCAATTCCCGTGGGTATCATACTCGTAGGTATAGACTTCTTTTCTCCGAAGAGCGCCCTCCCTGTCAGACGCCACCCACTCTCGTTCGTTCCCGTGCTCGTCATAGGTGTACACCCAGTGAGCCGTCAGTGCCCCGCTTCGTCCGTGGGTGATAACGGTTTGTACTCTTCCATCTGCATCATACCCATAGGTGTTACTTGAGATCGGAGAGCCATCGGCGTCGGACAACGATCGTTTCGCGACCCGACCCTCCCCATCGTAGGTAAAGCTGGCGCGATGCAAAAAGGTCCCGTCCGGGTCGTGGTGATCGATGTGAGCCGGCTGCGCGTCTTCGGTGTACGTATAGACATCTCGAAACCAGAGATCGCCATCCACGTCAGTACTCACCGCCAGGGTCAGACGGCCCGCCTCATCATAGGTATGGCTGGTCTGCCGCCAGAGCCCTCCCTGGGAATCATACAGATGTTCAGTGCTCAGCCTGTTCGCCCGGTTATACCGGCGGACGGCGCGGACCATCACTGCTCCGTCAGGCGCGTACTCTCTCCTTTCCGTGAGTGCTCCATCCGGCCCGTATTGAGTGAGGGCCGTGAGTATCCGTTCGTCCTCGATCCACGTGTCCGGCTCTCCGGGCGGGTTCACGAACAGCGCCCTTTCCGTCTGCACAGTCTGGACAGACCCGACCAGCGCCTTGCTTGCGCGGATTTCCTTCGCCCCCATGGCCGCAATGACGTCGGCCCGGACGTGAGGGGTAAGGAAGACAGGGCAAGAGAGAGCGAGACAGAGATAGAGAAGAGCAGCATGGGACGACGGACGCGGCATTGATTTCGAGCGATAGGCACTCCGCGTACGAGGGGGGGTCATGACGACTGGTTGTTCACGGTCTTTCCATTTCATAGGTCTGAAGCAGCATATCTCTTCTTGGCGTTCCTTGACACGGCCCGCTTCTCCACAGAATAATCTCCCCACAGGAGGGGAACGATATGCGAGACAATGCACTCAAAAAATCACTCAGGGCCGGAGACTGCGTTCTGGGAACGCTGGTGTGGGATATGAAAAGTCGCGGGGCAATCCATACGCTGGCGCAGGCCGGCATGGACTACATCATGATCTGTACCGAGCATTCGGCCTACAACCTGGAAACGGTGGTTGATCTGTGCGACTATGCCCATGCGGCCGGCATGACCCCGGTGGTCCGCATTCCCGACCTTGAATATGAGCACGTGACGCGCCTGCTCGATAGCGGCTGTCAGAGCCTGATTGTGCCGCATGTCAAAACCGGGGCCGAGGCGCAACGCTTCATTGAGCTGGCCAAATATCATCCCGAGGGGAAGCGGGGGGCGGCCATCTATCTGGGAGCGAATACCGGGTATGAAGACGTTGAGACGCAGGCGGCCATGCAGCATGCCAATGCCAACACGCTGCTCGGCGTGATCATCGAAACCAGAGAAGCCGTAGAGAATATGGACGAGATTCTGATTCCCGGCATCGACCTGACCCTGGTCGGCTATCAGGACTTGGCCCAAAGCCTTGGCGCGCCGGGCCAATTCAACACTCCCGAGTTGCTCGAAGCGGCCGTCCGGGTCAACGCGCTGTGCCATGAGCGGGGCATTGCGACGGCTGCGGCAGTGACCCAACTCGATAATGTTCAGGCTATTGTCGATAGCGGGGCGCAATATCTGTTGTACGGCACCGATCTGATTCTGCTGCGCCGGGAGGCGCAGCGCGCCGCCGAGGCCCTTGCCCCATTTCGGAAGGGCCGGGCGGACTAGACGAGTTTTCCCTTTACCTCAACCCGGCAAGTAGGATACATCCCACAGGGGATTGAAAGCGTTTGTCAGCGTCAAAAGGAGGGCAGCATGAAGTTCGGTATTTTTTATGAGTTATCCGTTCCCCGTCCCTGGGACCAGGAGGCCGAGCGCGGCGTCTATATGAATGCGCTCGAACAGGTGCGCCTGGCCGACGAACTCGGCTTTGAGCAGGTCTGGGCCGTGGAGCATCACTTTCTGGAAGAATACTCCCACTGTTCGTCTCCCGAGCTTTTTCTGACCGCGTGCGCCATGCAGACCACGCATATCAATGTCGGCCACGGCATTGTCATCTGCGTACCGGAGTTCAACCATCCGATTCGGATTGCCGAACGCGCCGCAGTGTTGGATATTTTATCCGGCGGACGGCTCCAGTTCGGGACGGGACGGTCGGCAACCTGGACCGAGCTGGGGGGCTTTCGGGCCAGTCCGGACGAGACCAAAAAAAGCTGGGACGAGTTTGTCCACTGCATCCCGAAGATGTGGACGCAGGAGCGCTTTGGGTATGAGGGCCAGTATTTCTCCATGCCGTCCCGGGCGGTGCTGCCCAAGCCCTACCAGAAACCCCATCCGCCCATGTGGGTGGCCGTCACCAGTCCGGGCACCGAGCTTGACGCCGCGGACCGCGGCATTGGCTGTCTGGGGGTGACCTTTACCAGCTTTGCCGAGCAGGAAGCCAAGGTCAAAGAGTATCGTCGCCGCGTGCAGAACTGCAATCCGGTTGGCTCGTTTGTGAATGACCAGGTGGCGACCGTCAACTTCCTGTACTGCCATCCAGACAATGAAACCGGCGCAAAAACCGGCATGAACATGATTCGCCATTTCAATTATATGGCGGCACAGTTGGATATGGCCAAAGAGGCATATCCCGCCAAGTCCTACCCGGCCGCGGGTCTGCTACCGTCCCTGCGGCGCCAGGCGTCCAACCCCGGCGACCAGTTCAAGGCACCCGAAGGGATCGCAGTCGGGAATCCCGAACATCTCATTGGTGAACTCAAAAAATGGGAAGCCAGCGGCGTGGATCGCGTCAATTTCCTCCTCAACGCCGCCGAGATCATTCCACAGGCCCAAGTCCTCGACAGTCTGCGTCTGTTTGCCAAAGAGGTCATGCCCGTGTTTGCCGACGCGCAGCCGCAACATGCAGTCGCGGGAGGAGCCAGCTAATGCCGGTGTTTGGAAAACAGGATGTTGAAGCCACCGCGGCCCGAGCGCCGCTGATGCCCGGCTTTGATACCGACGCCTGGGAGATCAAGGGCGCGGAGATTCTCCAACTCAGCTATGAAATTGCCGAGGAGCCGGCGGAATGGCTGATTCCGCCCGCCCTCCATCCGAGTATTCCGCCGTACGCCACGTTCTCGGTCATGCATTATCCCGACAGCCCGGTCGGGCCGTTTGCACTCGCCCAGGTCCGCATTATTGTTCGGGCCGGCATTCGGCCACGCGGCTACCTGCTGCACGCCTATGCCAGTACCGAGCGGGCCGTGAGCGAGTTGCAGGCGCGTTGGGGATTTACGGTCGAGACCGCCGCGGTTTCGCTCCAGCCGCGCCACGATCGGGTAATTGGGAAGGTTGAACGCGACGGCGCAACGCTCTTGGAGGTCGAGTTGGAGAACCCCGAGCATATCTCAGGCGCGGATATTACCTATCTCGACAGCCTGCATCTGGCTCGGGTTCAGGACCAAGGCAAACCAGTCATTGTCCAGGTTGACCCGGAATACGTGTTTCAGGCGGCGCAGCGCGGCAAGCCCCGCCTCATCACCTTCAAAGCCGGCGACTGGGGGGACTCCGGGCGGTTGCGGTGTACAGCCCCGATTATTGCGACCATGACGCAATGTGATACCGACCTGCCGCAACTCCGCTTCGCCCTTGACCCATCCATCCCTGCCGCCCAGGGCAGCCGGAGACTCGCGGCGTAACCGTTCCTGAGGGTGGGTGGAAAGTTCAGTAAGAGACGAGCGGCTTCTGCTCGAATGGCGGCAATAGTCTTGCCACGCCCGGTCGCTCCCTTAGAGCCACACAGGAGACACTTCATGGCTGATGTCACATTCAAGGTCTCAGGCCAGTCGGAATCACCGGCTCGCCTGGCAGTTCAGGTCAGAGGGTTTGAGTTGATCGTTGATGAGCCGCCGGGTCTTGGCGGGGATGACGAAGGACCGAATCCGGTTGAGTATATCCTGGCCGGGTTGGCCGGCTGTCTCAATGTGATGGGACATATTATTGCCAAAGAAATGGGCTTTACGATTCGAGCCCTGACCATCGATGCGGCCGGTCCGCTCAACCCGGAAAAGCTACTCGGCAAACAGACAGATGACCGGGCCGGCTACAAAAACATCGCCGTCACGCTCAAGGTTGACGCCGATGTCGATCAGGCCACCCTGGACCGCTGGCTGGCGACCATAGAGACGCGCTGTCCGGTCTCGGACAATCTGATGAACCTCACCCCGGTGGGGGTCCGGGCGCAGCCGGTCGGGCAGGCGGGACATACCCCCTTCGACTCCGCTTCGCTACGCTCAGGGTAAACGGAAACCAGACCGGCGGCTCCGTTCGTACTGAGCGTAGCCGCCTGCGCGGCGAAGTCGAAGGACGCCTACCACGCCGTCTCCCAGTGGGGCATCGTCAACACGCCCGGCTCGGACCACAGCCCAAGGCGCCGCCCCATCTGAATAACGGGCCGTACGGAGTGCATGACTTGGCGCAGAGCCGCTGCCGTCGGACTGGCTGCGGCGTCCTCTCGCCCCTGGAGGCGAGACAGGACCGTTTCAACCAGGGTTTTCTGTTCGGGGAAGAGTTTAACCTGCACCGGCGCATCTGCCGCTATCCCCACCGCTTGTTTGGCGAGACGCAGCGCCACCGGAAAGCCCCCGAGTTCGTCGACCAGGCCAATACCTCTGGCATCTTCGCCCGTCCAGATCCGGCCCTTTGCCACGGCGTGCACCTGTTCCTGGGTGAGCCCCCTTCCCTGGGCAACTTTCTGCGTAAAGTCTGCGTACACGTGATCGAGCCACACCGTGATCCGTTGCCACTGCTGGGGCGTGTAATCGAGCGCGCTGGACCACAGGGTGGCATTGGTGCTGGTATGCACCTCGTCCGATGAGATGCCGATTTTTTCCATGAGTTCGGCAGTGAGCATCTTCCCACCGACTACGCCGATGGAGCCGGTGATCGTACCGGGCTGGGCCACAATTTTATCCGCAGCCGCAGCGACAAAATAGCCGCCCGATCCGGCCACGTTGCCCATGGACACAATGACCGGTTTGCCCGCCTTCTTGGCTTGGACGGTCTCGCGCCAAATCGTATCGGAAGCAACATAGGAGCCACCCGGACTGTCAACCCGAAACAGAATGGCTTTCACTGTGTCGTCCTGCATGGCAGACCGAAACGCCGCCGACACCGAGTCTGCGCCCATGGTCGGCCCGCTCAGCGCGGCACTGTATTCGCTTTTGCCGCGATGCACCCTACCGACTCCGTAAATGAGCGCAATCGCCTCCCCCTCGTTGTGCGGACGACCCATCTGACGGAGGTAGGTCAACAGCCCGACGCGTTCTGCCCCTTCGCCGAGGTCATCTTCGATGATGGCCTGAACTTCATCCCGATAGGCCAGCCCGTCAATCAGGTTTTCTGCCAAGGCCTGCGCGCCGAGAAACGGCCCACGGTCAACCAGGGATCGGACGGCGTCAGCTTCCAAGCCGCGGCCGGCGGCGATACCCTGCACGATCTGGCCGAACTGGGATTCAATAATCTGGAGGATCGCCTCACGGTGGGGCTGGGTATATTTTTTTTCGGTGAACATATTAAGCGCGTTTTTGTACTCATGGCGGTGGTCCATACGGGGCGAGAGCCCCAGCTTCTCCAGTGTCCCGCTGACGAATGCCGATTCTGCCATCAAGCCGGTGAGACCAATGTCCCCGGACGGTTGGAGATAAATACGCTCAAAGGCAGTAGCCAGATAATACGCGCCATTACCGGGCCCAAACTCGCCAAAGGTCTCGGCATAGGCAATGGTCGGCTTGCCACTTTCCCGAAAGGTCATGGCCGCGTCCCGCACCTCCTGAATTTCCGCCAGGCCCATGCGCGGAGTGCCCGCCCGCGCAACCAGCGCCAGGACGCGCTCATCAGTGGCAGCCTGTTGCAACGCGTCAACAATATCCCGCACCGATACAGTCTGTTCCATGAGGACACTCGCCAGTGGATCGGTGGGAATATACTCGGCAAACTCGCGCTCGAAGTCGATCTCAAGCACGATGCGCTCCGGCAGGCTCTCCTGACTCATCAGAGTAGCGATAGCGCCGACAATGGCCATGACGACGACCCAGGCGCCAATCAGCATGAGCGTCCGTCCCAGAAACTTTTTCATACCATCCTCCCTGCGTCGATCTTCTGACCAGGGTAGCAGAGAATATGCAGGAGACGGGAGGGGGACAGAACAGAAAAACATATTCAGATCCCGTCCCGAATGAGAGGAAAAGATTCGGGAGGTTTGTCGTAGCCCCACCGTAGTAATGCTACAATGCTACTGAAATAGGAGAATACTCCGGGATGGCAAAAATCCTTACACAATCTCCCCCCCTCTTCCCTGGCACCGGCCCGGGGCAGGAGTTCAAAATTGAAGCATCGACAACAGGATTCAGACTCCAGTTTGAGCATCCACATGGGCAATTGTACCAAGGTGATTCAACCAAGTGGCTTACTTCATTGCCACACGATTCGGTGGACCTGATCTTTGCAGACCCCCCCTACAACATAAAAAAAGCAGAGTGGGACAGTTTTGAGAGTCAAGAGGCTTATATCAACTGGTCAATGCAATGGATCACACCAGCTGCCAAGATTCTGAAGCCCACCGGATCACTTTACATCTGTGGTTTCTCGGAGATTCTTGCCGACCTCAAGCACCCCGCGTCAAAGTACTTCTCCTCGTGTCGCTGGCTTATTTGGCACTATCGCAATAAAGCCAACCTCGGTAAGGATTGGGGTCGCTCCCACGAGAGCATCTTGCATCTCAGAAAGACGAGTACGTTTCGACTCAATCAAGATGATATCCGAATTCCTTACGGCAACCATACATTGAAATACCCCTCACACCCACAGGCCGAAACCAGCAATTTTGGCAATGGCAAGAAGCGTGAAAACTGGACACCGCACCCAAGAGGAGCAAAACCAAAGGACGTGATTGAGATTCCAACGACCTGCAACGGCATGGGAGAAAAAACACCGCACCCAACCCAGAAGCCTGAAGAACTCCTCCGACGGCTCGTACTGGGAGCATCTCAGAAAGGTGATTGGGTCATTGATCCATTCTCCGGCTCAGGGACAACGCTTGTCGTGGCCGAACAACTCGGACGCAAGTGGGCCGGCTGTGATCTTTCGGCTGAATACAACACCTGGGCTATCGAGCGACTGCAAAACGTACAGCGACGGACGACGGAGGACTGGGTCGAGTTCGACCGCAAAAACGCGTCGCGTCGCGAAGGTATTCGATGAGCTTGCACAAGCTGATGTCCACCGTTACGGACAAGGATAGCTTTCTTACGATTCAAGGCTATCTAGACTTCACTGCTCGGTTCCTCGAATTCCTCGAAGATGGGGTCCAGGCCACCATTGTTTCGCAGAACGAGAACCACTATCGTTTTTTTCAGTATCGCAAAGATGGCCATTTCAACATCACCCGTCCGATTAACTCTCGTCTGATGTACAATTTTGGTGCTGTGAATCAGGTGACACAAGAATTCCTCCCGACAATTGAAAGCGCACGGAACCTTCCCACTAACGATCAGGGGTCCAGGGAGAGAATTCGCAGTGCGATCTACACCATCCAACAGTCGATTGGCGCTGCACTCGACGCACTTCCGGCAGGCGAATCAAACCGCGCTCGAAAAGTAAATGGCGATCTGTTTGAGAGACTGATTCTTCTCCTTATCAAGCGCCTTGGTATCCAGTGTAGATCAGGAGCGATGCAGGTACCAATCAAAGTCAATGGCGAGCAGCAGTTCACTATGAGCTATCAGCACGACCTCATTGTCGAGAGCGGTGAACTTGTTCAAGCCATTGGATCCGTAAAGACGTCGAGTAAGGATCGTATTGATAAGATATTTGTGGACAAGTTCCTCTATAACCGGATCACCGAAACAGACACTCCGCACTTTGCAATCTTTTTGAATGACGTGCAAAGAAAGGGCGTAAAGACAGAGAACAGATATGGCGTAAGCGCCACATTTCTTCCCGGCCACTTCAAGGGGTATACGGTTAAACTCAATCCGTTAGATGGCGTGTACTATTGCGATATCCGCCCTAACATGCGAACAGACCCATTGCTCAGTCAACACATCGATACCATAGATTGATTCTTTAGCTCGGCGCTCTGGCATTTCGCGGACGGATAGTTCTACCGTCAATTCAGAACGCAATCTGAAAGCCCTGCCGCTCCTGACTCTGCACCTCCGTCAGATAGCCCCGCACGCTCAGATACTCCCCCGCCGGATAATACAAATAGCCGTGCGTGGCGACCTGCGCCCCAAGCGCCTGACTGACCAGGGGTGGCGGGAGACTGGCAGCATCTTTTTCGGCCAAGGCCCGGACTGTGCTCCCTCCGGCCGAGAGGAGGTGGACCTGTTCCGTGTCGAATACGTAGGTCTGTTGCGTCCGGTTGGCGACTGCTACGGCGACAATACAAATATCCGGCGTGTGGACACCGAAGAGCAACTCCGCCTCCATCGGCGGCAAGGGCCGGACATGCACATACACTTGGCCTTCGGGTCCGTAGCGTTTGACGTTATCGGCCAGCCCGTGAAACAGGGAATAAAACGCACGCCGGAAGTAGGTGGTCGGTGGCGGACGATTCTCGGTGAGACGCGGGGTCTCTCGCTCGGGATAATCCGTCACGAGCGGGTGCGGCGTATGGGAGGCCACGTCCAAGGTGCTGAGCGAGGCGGCATCGACAACCACACCCCGCGGCTGGCACTGAACCGTTACCTGGACCAGCGCCGTCTGCCCCGACCGTCTTTGTCGCGCCTGTATTGCCCCGGTTTTTCCCGGCGTGGCTCGGGTTGCCGCAGTCACGCGATACCCCATCCGCTCGACTGTCTTATAGGCGAGTTGCTGGGCTTGTTCACACGATAAGTCTGTATCAGAAATCTCGTACAACTCGGCCAGCGGCTCGCCCTGTGCCACGGCCCGGTTCGCTTCCATGCTCGCAAACACGGCCGCGGCAGAGGCCCTGGCAACTGCACGCGCCGCGGGTTGAGAACGTGGGGCGCAACCAATGAGAGTCGGCAGCATGAGGAGTCCCACCAAGGCCGGGAGGTACTTCATGCATGGCCCAGGAAGGGGTGTCATTTCAACTCAACTGCGGAACGACCAGCTCGGCAAAGCGCTGGAGCATCTCCTGTTCCTGCTTGTACGGAAACACCATCTGGAAATGGTGGAAGCCAAGCGCCTGCAACCCCCGCAGGGTTTCCACCAAGCGTTCCGGCGTTCCCGCTGTTCCCAGCTCTCGGGACGCCCACAATCCACGCCCGCCCAAGGCCTGGGCTGACTCGGCCTCTCGCCGTTTGAGTTCTTTTTCATCTTCCGCCAGGACCACAGCCAGAAACAGCGACTTCTCAATCGTTGAGAAATCCCGCTTCAGCGCGTCACAGTGCCGGCGCAAGATATCAGTCTTTCTTTTTACGGTTTCTACCGAAGACCTCAGCAGGATGTTCCAGCCATCGGCGTACGTGGCAACGATGCGTAGCATGATCTTCTCTCCGCCGCCGGCAATCCAGATTCGAGGCGGTTGCTGCACGGGCTTGGGAGCGCACAGCGCTTCCTGCAACTGGTAGTGCGTGCCGGGAAAAGACGCCCGCTCCTGAGTCCACAACAGGCGCACCACCTGTACCGCCTCTTCGAGCTGAGCCAGACGTGTACCGATTGAAGGAAAGGGAATCCCGTAGGCCCGATACTCAAGCTCCTTCCAGCCGGCCCCGATACCAAACTCCAGTCGGCCGTTGCTGAGGTGATCGAAGCTGGCCGCGATCTTTGCCAAAATACTGGGCGGACGATACGAGTTGCACGTGACCAGCGTTCCCAGCCGCAGTCGGGTCGTCACCGGCGCGAGTGCGGTCAGCAGGGTCCAGGCCTCCAGGCAGTTACGCTGCTCAGACCTGGAATCCCACAAAAGATGATCCGAAACCCACAAGCCGTACAAACCGAGCCGTTCCGCTTCCTGTGCGATTTGGGCGACTTCGTTGTAGGTAAAGCCAAACTGCGGCTCAATCTGGATACCGAAGCGCCACCCCTTCGCGGGGCTTTCCTGAACGGCCTGGCCAACAGGCGTCTCCGCTTCAGACGGCTTACCGGCCGCGGCCGGTAAGCCGGCCACTCCAGCCACAACCGTACCCGCGTCCTTCAGAAACTTCCGGCGGCTGATGTCACGCATCGGCGGGCCTCCTTTCGAGAGCGTCTACGCCCCGGCCCGCTGCTCTACGACGCCTAAAGCCGTTCGGGCGGATGTCAGGGCGGCTGCGAAGGACACGCTTGCAGGCGCGGGCGTTGGTCCCGCGGCACCCCGTGTTTTATAGCCGCCATAAATAGCGTGCCCGGATTCGAGCCAGAAGCAGTCCGCCACCGCAAAGCCGGCCTGCTTGAGCCACGTCAACTGATCGAACAGCGGTGAGGGTTTGTCGTAGGGATCGGGGGTGTGGAAATAGTTCCACTTTTCCTGGGTGAATTTCTCAAAGAGCCGGGTGGAGCCGGTTTTCTCGACCGAGAGTGTTTGCGTAATCCGATCCCAGCCTTCGCCAAAGGACGCCCACGCCTCTGACCGCTGCGGTTTGACGATATCGGCAAGCAGGACAACACCGCGGTCTGCAATCCGTTTGCCTATTTCCGCAAACAGCCATTGTTTTTCCGGCCCGCTCAAATTGTGCACGCACAGGGAGGAGACGACGCAGTCGCTCGTATCCAGCGAACCGAGCCAGTCCGGCAAGGCCATATCAAATGCCGCGACCTGAACTCTCTCGCCAAAACGCTGGAGGTGACGGCTGGCCTGCTCGCGCATGCTTGCCGAGCCATCCAGGGCAAGGACCGAGGCGTTTGGAAAACAGTCCAGCACGGCGAAGGATAAGGCCCCTTCCCCGCAGCCAAGCTCAACCGCGCGGAACGCGTCCTGCTGCTGAAAGGGGAGCAAACTCAAAATCGTCGCGACCTGCTCGGCCCGGGCCGGCACGGCAATCGCCGCCAGTTCGCGGTAGAGTTGCGAATCGTCCTCTGTCCATTCCGTGCGCTCTTCAGCCATACGCAGCCCTCCTTAATGTCTCGCCCGTCTCCGGGTGATTCCCAGAGGGGGACGCCAAATGGTAGCACGGTTGCGGGAGATTACGAGCGATTCGGGCTCGAAGATAGGAACCCTCTCCCTAGCCCTCTCCCTCCGAGGGAGAGGGGATGGACGATGTCGTATTGGCTGGCTAATGGACCGCGTAACAACTGCCCCGGCAGCGCGCCGGGGTGCCCGCTGTCCAATAATCCCGTCCTTTCCTCCGACAGCCCGCTCTCATGCATAAAGCCGATTGCCGTACTATGGTAGTGACATAGGCCGGCAGCTCCGTGTAGGTATATACGCTGACGATTTGCGGAGGGCATCTCCTTGGGAAGGAAAAGATCTCGTTTTATCTTGCTGTCCGCCGTTGTCAGCGGCGCTGTGCTCAGCCTCGCGTCAGCCACGCCGGTTCTGGCCCAGCCTGCGCCGCCCGTTGCCCTACCGGACATTGAAGTACGCGGCACGACACCGTTGATGAGTGCTCCCGTTGCGCGCGAACACATACCGGCCAATGTGCAGACCATCACCAGCGAACAGATTACAAGACGCGGCGCGCCCAACCTGACCGATACCCTGTCCCGCAGCCTGGGCGGGGTGAACCTGAATCATGTCCAGAGCAACCCCTTCCAGCCGGACGTCAGCTACCGGGGTTTTACCAGCTCCTTTCTGATTGGGACGCCGCCGGGGCTGAGCGTTTTTGTCGATGGCGTGCGCGTCAACGAGCCCCTGGCCGACCAGGTCAACTGGGATTTGCTGCCCACTGATGCCATTGATCGTCTGGAACTCATCCCCGGCTCAAACCCGGTCTATGGTCGCAACACGCTCGGCGGGACCATTGTGATGCGAACCAAGCGTGGCTTGACCCATCCGGGGACCACCGCGGAGGTCTGGGGCGGGAGCTTCGCCCGCTATCGGACGGTGCTGCAACATGGGGGCAGCCGCGGCAAGTTCGACTATTTTGTGTCGGGCAACCTCTTTCTCGAAGACGGCTTTCGGGATTTCTCAAAAAGCCATGTCGGCCATCTCTTTGGCAAGGGCGGCTATCTGGGGACGCACGATGATTTCTCCCTCTCCCTGACCCATGTGAACAACAAGTTGACCGGTAACGGCCCGCTGCCCGAAAGCCGTCTCAAGCGCGACCGCTCCGCGGTATTCACCCATCCCGATATTTTCAAACCGGACCTGTGGTTTCTCAACAGCCAATATAAACGCGACTTGGGCCGGAGCTTCTCGCTGTCGGCCAACCTGCATGGTCGCCTGTTGGATGTGGACCAGTTTAACGTGGATGTCGAAGAAGACGTCGACGCCCGCACGAATCAGAAGGGCTGGGGAGGCGCGCTCCAGTTGGCCTATCGAGGGACGGTATGGGAGAGGCCGGTCTCGGTCACGCTTGGCGGCGATTACAGCGGAGCTCGGCTTGACCACCTCATTGGCGAGCGAGGTGAGGACGATGATGACAACGGCGATGACGAGTTGGCAGACGACCTGGCTCTGTTCCAGGCCCTGGGAGAGGGCGAGGCGGACGAATTTGAGGTGGAGACCAATGTCAAAACCGAAACCCACGCCGGCGGCCCGTTTTTTACCCTCAGCGCCGAACCGCTTGATAAGCTGACGGTAACCGTGTCCGGCCGTTATGAGGTCACCCATCTCGCCATTCAGGACCGCCTCGCCGGACACGTGGCCGATGACGACGCCGAAGAGGCGGGAACGGACGCCAGCGGCACCCACACCTTTGATCGGTTTAATCCCGCGGTCGGAGCGACCTATACCTTCACCGAGCATCTGAGCCTGTATGCCGGGTATAGCGAGAGCTACCGCGCGCCAACCGCGATTGAGCTGACCTGTGCCAATCCCGAAGCGCCCTGCCCGGTACCGACCGCGATTGTGGACGACCCACCCCTGAACGCGGTGAAGGGAAAAACCTGGGAGACGGGCGTCCGCTGGGCCGTTCCTCCCTATATTGATGCGACCCTGGCCTTCTTTCGGACAGACCTCAAAGACGACATCCTGTTTCGTAACGAACCGGAAAGTCGGGTGCTGGGATTTTTTCAGAATGTGGATGCCACCCGTCGCCAGGGCATCGAACTCCTCCTGCGCGGCGTGTGGAGTTGGGGGAACTGGTTTCTGAACTATACGGTAACGGATGCCACATTTAGTGACGAGATTGAGCTGTTCACGTTCGCCAACGAAGAGCGTATCGCCCTGGTCCGTGACGGAGACCGGCTGCCACTGGTCCCGCCGCATCGGGTCAATGGCGGCGTCGAGTTTTTCATCGGCTCTCAGTTACGGCTGAGCCTGGACGGGGCCTATGTGGATGGGCAACGGCTGCGGGGTGATGAGGCCAATCAACGCAGGCGCCTGGACCCGTATTTTACGGCCAACGCCATGGTGGAGTACAGCTATAAGGCGCTCGATATCTTTCTGCGTCTCGAAAATATCTTTGACGAAGAATACGAAAGCTACGGCGCGTATTTTGAGAATGCGGTGGATGAGACTGGCGTCGAACGCTTTATGGGCCCCGGTATGCCCTTGGCCGTTTTCAGCGGTGTGCGGGTAAAATTCTGAGGGAAAGAACGGCGCTACGCCGTCCGTCCTCAGATACTGAAATCCAGCAAATTGTAATCCTTCATGCTGGCTTTGGCTGCTTCGTCCCAGCAGCAACGCTCTCCCGATTTGGCAAACGACTGATAGGTAAACGGCGTTTCGTCCGGGAAGCGCTGCCGGCGCGCATCAATGGCATAGCCGATCACACGCGAACGGATACGGATACGTTCTTCATCGTAGACCGCCGGTGCGCTATGCACGCCTCCGCCTTTGACCCCCAGCACGGACGAGCGGCGATGAAAGCCAAAGTTCACCGTGACGCGCCAGTCCGGACTGGTATTGGCAAACGAACAGTGCAGCAATTGCCGATTGGAGATGACGACATCGCCCGGATTACACACCATGGGAACGGCATCCGGCAGGCGCTCCGAGCCAGCCTCAGCAACCTGCTGCGTGATATCGATACGCCCGCCTTTATGGGTGCCCGGCACGACCCACACCCCGTTTGCCGGAGTACAGCCGTAGAGCTGAGCCATGAAGTTGAAACCGTGGGTTCCCTGGTCCCAGGTAGGACTGCCCCAGTGGGTCGTGCCATCCTGATGCCAGGCGACTGACGCCCCTTTGCCCGGCTCTTTGATGAACAGCGCGTCGGCGAACGGCACAAAATCTTCACCGTTGACGGCCGCTGCCACGGCTAAGAGCTGCGGATGAGCATAGGTGCGGAGGCTGGCTTCAGAAAATTGCAGCGAGCCAATAATCAGATAAACCACTTCTTGGGGCAGACCAACAGCCGGAGCGGGCTCCAGCATCTTGACCGGATGCCGACCGTTGGCGAGGTCGGTCCCGCCAAAAGGATCGCCGAGCGGTTTGGACCAGAACAGCGTCGGTGCCTCACAATCCACCCCCAAAGCCGGGCGACCCTGGGCATTGACCGCGGAACCGCGCTCGGTCGGGAGGCGTTCCATAATATCGAACAGGTCGGCTTCGATATCGTTCAGTTCCTCTTGCTTGAGCACCCCTTCGAGGACATAAAAGCCATATTTCCAATAGGCATCAAGAATGTCGGTGTGGACCCGACCATCTGCGTGAAAACGAATCGGGCCACGATTATCGAGAGCAGAGGCTCGTTTCTCACCCTCACGCAGATACGCCCGCATGGCCGATTCAGCGGCCCCATAATCGCCCGTTCTCACATTACTCGCTGCCTGCATGTCTGCCTCCGTCCTTTGCACCCGTCACTTCATATGCGCTTCTCTGGCTCTATACAACCTGGGCCGAGCCGTCGGTTGACTTCCCCGTCCCGGTCCCGTTTCATAGGAGCTATGTCGTGGTTTGGAAAACTCGCGCTCCTGCTTATCCTTCTGTCTCTGCTGGGGCCGATAGAGGCGGAAGCGATTGAGACCGCCCCGCCCCTATCCGACCGGGAGGTCATCGAACGATTGACCAAAGTGGAAACAAAAATCGACGCCAACACTGCGGCGATTACCCAACTTCAGACCGATATGCAGACACAGTTCCAACAACTGCGGCAAGACATCAACGCCCGGTTCGCGGAACTCACTCAATTCATGTTGGGGATTATCGGAGCTTTTGTGGCAATCGTTGCGGCTACCATTGGCTTTGCCCTATGGGATCGCCGGACGATGATTCGGCCCTTTGATGGGCGGGAAGCCTTCGGGTAGCTCGTTGTCGGTGGTTTCTCGAATCCGACGAAGGATGCGAAGGATGAGGTTTTCGCTGTGTGTTTCCAAAAGAAGGGTGTTTTTCTGTTCTCCCAGAGCAGACCGAATGAATATATCTCCGAGTTCGGCCTGATGGGCGGGGTGGAGATGGATTTCCGGCTGTTCGATCAAGAGCGTTTTATTCTCAGAGAGCCCGCTTTGCACAGCGACCGGTAGCACTTGGCTAATACCGAAGCCGACATCCCTTATGCTGGCCTCTACGCCAGCTTTATCGATTAAGCGAAGGGAAAATACGTTGCTTGGGCTCTTGTCTTCGTGTTGCAGTTTATCAAGTTTCACTTGGTGTTTCACACCAAGCCGCTCCAGGTCGCGGTTAATTTGTTCTAACAGCTTTGGCCCTCTGAAAAGAATAGAAGGCAGATATTCGCCTGATTGACCAACATAGTTGGTCGTGTCACCGCTGAATGTGTAATAGCGTTCCGGCTGACTCCGTAATGGTCCTAGATATACTAAGTTATTCAGGATGGCACGGAAACTCGAACAACTCCGCGTAATTGGAAGATCAATCCATTCAGGTGCAATGGAGGTTGTTGCAAGAAATCCACGAAGATTGTCTTCGGACAGAAGGGAACGATCTTCCGGTAAAAAGTTTTCACACCCATACAGCTCCCCGTCCACAATCCAATAACTTGAATCCTTCATGCGTATGCTTTGATCCTTCGCTATGCTCTCCTTCGGCACCCGTGGCCGGGAAATATCCGAGAGCTGTCCAATACTCTGTCTCGGGCTGCCATCTGGACCGTGACGCCCGTCATTGACGCGCAAGACATTCAGGCGGCACTCTTTCCGGTCGAAAAGGAAACCGATGCTGCCGAGTCGGTGCTGAACCGCAGCCTGGGCAGCGGCTTTGGCCTGCCCGGCCTGCTGGCCGAGGGAGCGCGGCATTACTTGAGCCGGGCGTATAACGAAACCCGGGGCAACAAATCCGCGGCCTGCAAGCTGGTCGGCCTGCCGAACTATCAGACCTTTACCAACTGGATGAAAAAATACGGGGGCGGGGATTAGTTCGGTATCCAGGCTAAGGCCCGAACTTCGCCGAACTCTCGTTCCGATTTACTCCACGACGCCCCGCCGTCCTGACTGGTGTAAACATAGCCGTGCAGGCTGTTGGCCACAATAAAGTCGGGGTCCGCCGGATGTGTGGCAAACCAGTACATGGTTGAGTTGGGTACGGCGGGTAAGGGAGCGGCCTGCCAGGTTTGTCCGCCGTCGGTCGAACGCTGGATAGCCCCGACCTTGCCCGGGATAAAATCCCCGTTGCCTACAAACATGACGTTGGGATCGTCGGCTTTCAGCGCCACGCCGCGACAGTACGAAATGCCCCGCTCGGAGAAACGCGGGAACTCGTGCAGCGCCCAGCTCCGGCCTTCGTCCGTGCTGCTCCAGATGCCGTCCGGGGTGGTGGCGATGATTTTTCGGTGTGGGTCGGGGCTGATGGTCAGGCCGTGGATATCCTGGTTCAGCTCGCTTTTGCCCAGGGCGGGCAGATGCTCCCAGGTGTCGCCGCCATCGAGACTCCGATAGATGCCGTCGATCTCAACACTGGCCCAGACCGTGCCGGAGTCGCGCGGGTCGAAAAGAAGGGTGGTGACCTTGGGCGCTCCGGCGAGACAACGCGCGGCCGCGTTGAGGGGCAGTTCTTCCCAGGTCTGCCCGCCGTCCTTGGTGCGAAAGACACATGGTGGTTTGGTCCCGAAAAGAAGGACGTTCGGGTCGTCAGGATGCACGGCAATCGACCAGATTTGTTTGCCGTCTGCGGGGGATTCTACCAGGTCCCAAACCGCGCCCTTGTCCTCGCTGCGATACAGCCCAACCTCGGAGCCGGCATATACCACGTTGGGGTCGTGCGGAGACCCCACCAGCGAGCGAATCTGAATTTCCCCTGGTTCGGCATGGAACGGCAGCTTCATACGACTCCGCCGCCAACGGGCACCGCTATCCGAGCTATACCACACCCCGGCGCCAACGGTTCCGACACAAATGGTATGTCCGTTTTCCATAGTCCCCTCCTGAGTGCTGAGTATACGTTTCAATACTGACGGCATAGCACTCCCAGGCCACGCGGCAAAGATGTATGAAGACTCCCCCTTTCCCCGGCGTCGCACACCGGGATATTATCCGACGAACTGGATAATGGGGCCACGCTTATACCAGCCAGAGGAGAGCGCTATGGCAGCAAATAGTAGTGGGGATGCTCGCATTGACGTCTATCTCATCTGTAATGCCAAATATCACGACACCAATTTTGCTCGACTTGAATTGCTCAAACTCCTGGCCGAACACGAGGACGTGGTTGTCCGGGTCGCCGAGGATTACCGCGATGATGAAGCCATTCGGCAGTCCAGACTTCTCGTTACCTATACCTGCGATGTCTGCCCGACCCCAGAGCAACAGGAGGGTCTCAAGCAGTTTCTCAGCAGCGGCAGGCGCTGGTTTGCTCTGCACGGCACGAGTGCGCTGCTGGAGTTTGTCGGTGAAAGCCTGGAGACCGACGGAGGCGTGATTCCCGGCAAGGTCAATACGCCCCGGAAGGCACCGGCCTTGTCCGACATGCTGGGCAACCACTTTGTGTCGCATCCGCCCATTCAGCCCATTCACGTCACGGTCGCCGACCCCAGCCATCCGCTCGTCCGCGGCATTCAGCCCTTCGAGGTCATGGATGAGCCGTATTATTGCGAATTTTATGGAGAAATCCATACGCTGCTGGAGTCGCACTATACCGCCAAATCGGAGGGCTATATCCGCGAAGACCTGGGTAATGACGACCCGCGTCCCCAGCTCTATCTGCATCCCTACGGTCATGGGGAAGTCCTCTACCTGACGCTCGGTCACTGTCGAGGGAAATACGATATGCAGCCCTTTATGCCGGTCTGCCCGGTTGAGCGCTGTTCGTGGGAGTCACCGGTGTATTATGAGTTGCTCAGGCGTGGCCTCCGCTGGGGTATCGGGCAGCTTGGGAGCTGAGCACTCTTCGCCTTCCGGCGCGGTGCGCCTGACGCTCAGGACCGACGGTCCCCCTCACCGTTCGGGCTGAGCCCTTCGTCCCTCAGGACAGGCGTAACCCCGGAGGGGCGAAGTCGAAGCACGCTTTGGGGGAGCCCTCGGCACGACGAGAGCCCGGCGTGAAACGCACTAGTGTTTTCTCGGGGTGCCCAGTAGGATAGGTAGGAATGGATGCCGCAATCGATCCCGTTGCTCCGGATTCTCTTATCCATAAAATCCAGAAATTGCTCCAACTCAGCCGCGATGAAGCCGCGACCGAGCACGAAGCGGCCCTGGCGGCCGCCAAGGTTCATCAACTCCTGGCCACGTATAATCTCTCGTTGACCGAGGTTGAGGCCCGGGGCGTACAGAGCGACCAGACCATGCGGGTCGAAGGCTGGAAGACGAGCCGCCTGCTCCCGTGGGAGCGGCTGCTGTGGCTCGCGACCTGCAAACTGTATTTCTGCTGTTCGACCCTGTCCGTGGGCCGGTCATTCATTATCGGTCGCTCCCACAATGTCGTTATTGCCAAAGAAATGCTGAGCTACCTGATTCACACCGTCCAGCGCTTACGCAAGGAACATTACGGCAAAGGGCGACGCTTTCTGGACTCCTTTGCCTATGGTTGCGCCCAGTCTATCACCGACAAGATCAAAGCCCTGATCGCCGAACGAGAGCCGGCAGCCGCCAAGACGACGCTGCCCGCGGTACGGAAAAACTATCGCGATGAGGTCTATACCTATCTGGCCGGCCAGGGGACGCGCATGCGTAAACTGTCCGGCACCCCACGCTCGCTGAAAGTTGATCCTGAGGGCTATGCGGCAGGACAGGTGGCTGGAGAGACCGTCGGGCTTGACCCGCAGATCTCTGGCGGCCAGGAATGCGGGACACTGCTCGGGTAAAAGCAGAAGGGCGGATACGATCGCTCGCATCCGCCCTTCTGAAGAGTCAAAAAATCCGACGCTTAACGTTGAGCCAACGGCCCGCGCAACACCTGTCCGGGCAGCGCGCCGGTATGCTCGTTTTCACGCAGGACCACTTGGCCATTGACGACCGAAGCCAGAAAGCCCGCGGCTTTCTGTTTGAGCCGCCGCGCACCCGCGGGCAGATCATAGGTCAACTCCGGCATCATCGGTCCGACCGTTTCCGGGTCGAAGACCACGACGTCCGCGGTCATCCCCTCGCGCAGCAGGCCGCGTCCGGGCAACCCCCACTGAGAGGCCGGCACGAAGGTGAGCTGCCGGACCGCGTCTTCGAGGGTCAGGGCTTGCTGCTCGCGCACCCAATAGCTCAGCAGATGGGTCTGTAAGGACGAATCCATAATCTGGGACACATGCGCACCGGAGTCAGAGAAGGTGATGACGGAGCGTGGGTGCCGCATCATCTCCAGCACATGGTCCTGGTTCTCATTGGCCAGGGGTTGCAGGAAGAACTGCTTGAGGTTTTTCTCCAGGGCCAGATCAATAAAGGTCTCGACCGGGTCCTGGTTCCGATCTGCGGCGATTTCCTCAATGGAGCGGTGGGGCGGATTGGGCTGGTCCATCAAGAACAGCCATTTGAAATTCGCCGCCCGGGCTTCGGGCCCGACCCCCCGATTGCCATCGTCTTCTTGCGTATGGGCCTCTTCGACCAGTTTGCGCCGGTAGTCGGGATTCCGCAGGGCCGCTTCTTTCTCTTCGAGTGACTTCATCTTCTTGAGCGCACGCCAACTCGGCAGCCGGTCGAACGGTGTATTGGTCTGAAAGGACAGGACCGCATTCAGCGCACGGCTATGCACTTGCAGGAACATACGGCCACCTGCGGCCGCGGTTTCGTCGGTGAGGTCGAGATAGGGCTGCCAGCAGTTCGGCGCCCGGCGCATACTGAACATGCCGTAGGTCACCGGAACTCCGGTATCGACCGCCAAAGCCTTGAGGCGGTCCATGTATTCACGGATGCGCTCCGGGTTCTGACCCGTGTCTTCTCCGGCAATCTCAAAGATACCGGCCCCCATTTCGCCCATAGCGCCAACCAACTGCCGAACCTCATCCCAGGTGGCCAGCCGGCTGGCTACCGGCTGGCGCTGCGGCGTCTGGTGATTGCGGGTGCGCGAGGTGGTGAACCCCATCGCGCCGGCCTGAATCGCTTCACGCACGGCCTGTTTCATGCGCTCCAAATCCCGCTCGGTGGCCGGGTCGGTAAAGGCCCGTTCGCCCATCACATGGGTGCGCAGGGCGGAATGGCCCATATAGGCGGCATAATTGATGCCTTTGGGCAGCCGCTCAACCGAATCCAGATACTCGGGAAAGGTCTCCCAGGTCCAGGTGATGCCGGCATTCATGGCCTCGGGCGCAATGTCTTCGGCCCGTTCCAGGTTGCGCATGACCATGTCCTTTTCGCTCTCCTTACACGGCGCGAGCGAAAAGCCGCAGTTGCCCATCACCACGCTGGTAATGCCGTGCCAGCAGGAACACGTTCCGAGCGGGTCCCAAGAGACTTGGGCGTCCATATGGGTATGGCCATCAATAAAGCCGGGGGTGACGACATGGCCTTCGGCGTCGATCGTCTCTTGGGCTTTGTCGCGAATGCGGCCAATCGAAGCGATTGTCCCATCCACGATGCCCACATCGGCGCGGAACCGGGGCAGGCCCGAGCCATCAATGACGGTCCCGTTTTTAATAATCAGATCGTACTGCATTCTCCCTCCTTGTTCTTGTGAAGCAGTTGCCAGCCCGCGTGGTTTTTCTCACCACGGTCAGATATGTGATACCTTTTGCTGTAGCGTTGTCAACCAGTCGAAGGACTGGCAGGGAGCAAAAATATGAAAGACGTATGTAGCGTCGCAGTTTTTATTACCATGATCGGGGGCATCTTCTTCCCTCAATCGCTCTGGGCGCAGTCTACTTTTGAGAACCCTCCGCCGGACTCATTTCAAAGCGGTGTGGGGGTGATTTCCGGCTGGGCGTGCGACGCCGAGCGGATTGATATTGATATTTTTCTTAATACGAAGTCTACCACGTCTGCTTTCTCCACTGGGGTTGATATATACGGCTATAGTCAAGATGGTTATCTTCTACAGCCGGACCAAACCTTTCAAGCCGCCTATGGCACTAGCCGTGAGGACACCAAAGAGATTTGTGGCGATATCGACAACGGTTTTGGCCTGCTCTTCAACTGGAATCGTTTGGGCGCTGGCACCCATACGGTCCAAGCCCGCGCCGATGGCGTCGCGTTCGGCAGTGCCACTGTCACGGTGACGACTCTGGGGCAGGAGTTCTTGAGAGGAGTCAGTGGCGAGTTTGTCGTCGAAAACTTTCCGGCCGATGCGAATAATATCACCCTCCGTTGGCAACAGGCTATCCAGAACTTCGTGATTCAAGGGGCGACCTTGCCTGGTATCCCAACAACCAAGGGAGTGCCGTGGATGCCGCATGATAATGTCGGTGATAGCGGCGCGGCCCCGCATATTCTGGAGAATCCGCCGCCAGGCTCGTTTCAAAGTGGTGTCGGAGTGATTTCCGGTTGGGTGTGCGACGCTGAGCGGATAGACATTGTCTTTCATCCCGGCACTGCAAACGAACTGACCTTTCAGGCCGGCTATGGGACTACCCGCGAAGACATCGAGAGTGTCTGCAGCGATATCAATAACGGCTTTGGCTTGCTCTTCAACTGGAACCGGTTAGGCGCTGGCACCCATACGGTCCAAGCCCGCGCCGATGGCGTCGCGTTCGGCAGTTCCACTGTCACGGTGACGACTCTGGGGCAGGAGTTCTTGACGGGCGTTGGCAAACATGCCCGGCTGAAAAATTTCCCTACCACCGGGACAGACCTCATTGTCGCCTGGCAACCGGCTATCCAGAACTTCACGATTGCGCGGCTCGATAATCTCGCGTCCCGGATTACCTCTATCGACGCCATCGGGGACAGCATCAGCAAGGCTGTGAACGCCCGAGTGAACGCCCAGGGGGTGTGTACCAATAACGACCAGGAGCGTTTCAACTGGGCCACCAGCATCACCCAGGACGGAGCGTTTTGCAGCGACGGTGGAGACGGGGTCTATAGCCAAGCGGAACGGATCGAATGCCGGCAGGGCACTCTGATTGTGAACGCCGACCCCAATAGCGCGGAATCCGGTGCCGAGATGCTCAAGGATTTTTTCGTCCAGGCGCAGGAATCAGCCGCACTTTTCGGGATGGAGCCACCGGCCGCACCACGCTATGTCACGGTCGGAATGGGCCATAACGATATTTGCAGTGGCACCATTGAGCGTATTCAAGCCGATTGTGCAGAAAAGGACGACCAGGACCCGATGAACCACTGCCGCACCACGGAGGCAGCGTTTGAGCGCGAGTTCCGTAAAGGGCTCGATGTGTTGATTACTGTCCCGGAATTGAAAGTCGGCATTGCCGCACCCGTGCGGGTGACGCAATTGTGTAACCACCAGGCCAAAACAAACTGTTCCCTTCTTGGCGGAAGCTGCCAATCGCTGTGGGAACGGATTGTGGGCATACGGGAGACCGGCCTATGCGGGTCTATCACGATCGACTGCTCGGACGCGCGCCGCCTGGAAGATGGCTACGAAACAGCGCGGGCCTATCGTGATATTATGGAGCGCGTCTCCGCGGAGTATGCCGCCTTAGCTGAAGGGGAATCCTCTCCTGGGGCGACAGTCGGCGGCGAGATGGTCGGCGGGGCCGTCAAGGCGACCGGAACCTCCCTCAGCTTCAGTAACGCGTCTTGGGTGTACAAGTTTACGAGCGAACAGATTTCGTGCTGAGACTGTTTCCACCCGTCGTTTCAGGGCCAGGATGGGGCCGCCCGCATCTTGTTTGACGGCTTTACCTGCGGCCCGACAGATGTGTGCTGCGCGGACACCGGAGACCCCGTGTCCGACGCCCTGTGTACGGCTGAAGATACCGGTGGCACCTTTCATCCGGGATTATTCTGACCGGAGGGAGAACTTATTCTTCACTCCTGGGATGTGGGGCGGTTGGCGCAAGATTAAGAAAGGTGATGAGGGTGAGCTTACGGCTCTGCATTCGCCAGCCCTCTTCGGTCTTCACCACGCTATCTTCGTAGGTCCCATTCGCAATATCGATACTGCCGTTTGGCAGAACATGGGTTGCGTGCAGATAGGTGCTCATCGTGGCCCTCTTGTCCTGCACCTCAATACTGATGGTTCCGATCAGATGTTGGGTGCTCATATAACCAGCGCCCCGAAATACCGTCGCTACAAAATCCGCCCAGGCGTCTGAGCCCGTCCTTTCCTCGATCTGTCCGTTTGGAAAGACAACCGAGAAGGTCGCGTCCTTTGTAAAGCACGGCTGGTAGATCGCCCTCCCTGCCGCAACCTCACCCCGTCCAATGGCATCCGTTCCGTGTGCATAACAGATAGTGAGTTTACGTATCTCCGCCTCGGCCTGCAATCGGCTGGTCGGCTCTGCGGCAATACTCATCCCCAGAGACCAGCCCAGCAAGAGAGCGGTTATCAGCGCTGTCAACCCGACTCTTTTCTTTCCGCGCAGCCCGACTGTCGAATAACTCATAGGGGACGCCTCCCATCATCAGAATCTTACACAGAGTGATTTGACACGTCGGAAGCGAAAATGCTAGGCGTTGCTCGGGATTGCCGTCCAAGGATGACCAGACACAGGGGGAGAGATGGAACCGCTGCGTGTTATTTCTGCCGATTCGCATATGACAGAGCCACCCGGTCTATGGACCACCCGGCTCGATCAGCCGTTCCGCGACCGCGCCCCGCGGGTGGTCGAGAACACAGAAAAACCCGGACATTTTTTCACGGCTCCCGGTATCACGCCCTTCCCGGTGGCGGGTGGATTTTCGACGGGTCGCAGTGGCGAGGAACTCAAAAAACATCTCACCCGTGGCTATGAAGCGGCCCGGCCCAGCGGCTGGGACCCGGTCGAGCGCCTCAAGGATCAGGATATCGACGGGGTTCGGGCCGAGGTGATCTACACCACGCTGGGCCTGGCCCTGTTCCAGCTCGCGGACGCCGAACTCCAGCATGCCTGTTTTCGGGTCTATAACGACTGGGTGGCGGAGTTCCGGTCGCACACTCCCAAACGGCTCTATCCCGTTGCGCTGATCTCCCTTGAGGATATTCCGACCGCCGTCAACGAACTCGAACGCGCGGCAAAATTGGGCCTCAGCGGCGGTATGATCTGGGGCGCTCCGCCCGAAGACCGGCCGTATTATAGTCCGGTTTACGATCCGTTCTGGACCGCGGCGCAAGAACTGGATATGCCGCTCTCCCTGCATGTCGTGACCAGCCGGGACAATAACACCCGCGTGGTCATGGATCGCGGCTCAAGCGGCTGGGTCAACCAGACGGCCATACGATTCGTGCACCTCATTCACGAAGTCCAAAAGTCCCTGACCAGTCTCATCTTCGGCGGAGTGTTGGCCCGTTTTCCCGGACTCAAAATTGTTTCCGCGGAGAGTGACATCGGCTGGCTGGCCCATTATGTCCAGCGCCTGGACCATATCTATGAAAAGTTCGGGGTGATGGTGGAACATCCGCTCCCTATGAAACCGAGCGAATATGTCCGCCGCCAAGTGTGGGCCACCTTTCAGGATGACCCGATCGGTGCTTCAAACGCTGCGGTCTTTGGCGAGGATAACTGCATGTGGGCGTCCGATTTTCCACACACGGACACCACCTGGCCTCATTCACGCAAAGTGATTGAACGAGACTTTGCCAACGTCCCGGCCCATATCACGCACAAAATTGTGTACGACAACGCCGCAAAGCTGTACGGGATTGAGCTGGACTGAACGGTCGAGAAACAATTCAGCGACCGGCCTCCCGGGAACGACCGGAACAGCCCTGGTCGGAGAACGCTTCAAGGCCAGGCGGTGTTGCCGTTCACATGCACCCGCGTGAAATAGCCGTGTTCCTCCAGGTGTTGATGATAGGTAATCGTACAATCTTTGCCGAGCCGTGCTTCGGCCTCGCTGAGCGCGGCGTCAATGGCCGCAAACCGCTGCGGGCTACTCGTGGTCAGGACGCCCTCGACCTTCATGATGGGCGGGATGCGAGTCCGGTCAACCGGCAGGTGCGCCGGCATCTTTGTGGTGCCACAGCTCACCAGGTATTCTTGGGTAGATGCCATTGTCTTCCCTCCTTTACAGCAAGACCTCTGTTACCAACCCACGGCGTACGACGCACGGCGCGGGTCGGCGCCACCGGCCAACACGCCGGATGTCGGCTCGACGTGAATGCAGCATACAGCCCCGGCCCGCCACACCCAGTCCGGCCACCTGTGCACCTGATGACCACGGATGGACAACAGCGCCCCGATCTCCTCGGCGATACGGCCCTCGATATTCAGCCGACCGGGATGGTAGGCGTGCGGTTCAAAGGAATCCGGGAAGCTGTAGCTGGCGAAGCGCGGCGCTTCGACCGCTTCCTGGGCCTCCATGCCAAAGACCGCGCTATTGAGCAGGGTCTGCAACATGGCCTGAGGCTGGACATCACCACCGGGAGAACCCAGCACCAGCAAGGGGCGTCCGGCACGCAGCACCAAGGCCGGGTTGGGGGTCAGGCGGGGTCGTTTTCCAGGGGCAACACAGGAAGCATGATTCGGATCGGCCCAGGACTGCGAACCGCGCGATGACGGACACAGGCCCGTACCGGGCACGACCGGCATATCAGATGAGGTATCGCTCGGGGTGGCGGAGAAAGCATTGCCATCCCGGTCGATGACGCAGACATACGAGGTGTCCAGGCCGGGCTGGGCCGTTTCGTTCGGCAATGGATGGGTCTTGGCGTCAACAGCCGCCCGGCCGCGCCGTGGGTCGCCGGCCGGCGGCATCTCGGGCCAGGCTTCGTGCTGCCGAATCAGGGAACGACGTTGCTCGGCATAGTCCTGAGACAAAAGCCCGTCGATGGGCACCTCAACGCAGCGTGGGTCGCCGTAGTAGCGCTCCCGGTCGGCAAAGGCCAGCTTGAGCGCTTCGGTTACGGTGTGAATATACTGAGGCGAATTATGACCCTGGGCCGCAAGGTCGTAGCCTTCCAGAAGATTCAGCGTTTGCTGCAAGACCGGCCCCTGACACCACGGGCCGCAGGCGTAGACTTCAAGGTCTTGGAATGTTGTCCGCGTCGGGGGTTCTACGCCAACCCGAAACGCGGCCAAGTCTTTGGCGGTCAGCAGCCCGTCGTTCTCCGCGTGGAACTTGACGATAGCCGCGGCAATATCGCCTTGATAAAAAGCGGCCCGGGCCGCCTGGATCCCGGCTTCCCGTCCCCGGCTCTGGGCGTGCGCCTCCTCGTCTGCCATATTCTGCCATATCCTGCCATCTGCAAGGTTCCGGCCAAGTCGGTTTGTTTGAAGATGTCGCCCGGCTGGGGAGCCTGACCGCCGGGCAGATAGATGGCCGCGTTCGCTGGCCAGCGCCGATATTTGTCGGCGTTGGCCTTGATGAGGCCCACGGTAAAAGCATGGATGGGAAACCCGTCTCGCGCAAAACGGATCGCGGCGGCCGCGACCTCACCAAAGCTCATGGTTCCGTACCGCTCCAGCGCGGTAATCCAGGCGTCGGGCGCGCTCGGCACGACGGTGCGGAGGATGCCTGTAGGAATGTGGCCGGCGTGCTTTTTCTGAAACAGCTCCAGCGAAGCGGCCTGCGGCCAGTGACCCAGACCGCTGATCGTTATCACCTCACGTCGGTCGGCCAGATACAGGATGATCGGGGCCACCCCGGCCACGTTCACCATATCGCTCTGCACGACACCCAGGGCAATACCGGCGGCGACCCCCGCATCAACCGCATTGCCGCCGGCTTCGAGAATGTGAAAGCCGGCGTGCGCCGCTAAATAGTGCCCGGCCACAACCATGTGGCGGGTGCCCCGGATGGTCGGTCGATGGGCAGCTACGGTTCGTGTCTCGGTTCCGGCGTCAGACAGACTGTCGAGTGACATGAGAGCCCCCTTCTTTAACGGTGCGTTCTCATCCCCACCGCTCCACGATCACCTTCTTTTCCGTATAAAAATCGATGGCATCGCGTCCCCGGCCGTGCAGGTCGCCAAAGAAGCTGGCTTTCCAACCGCTAAAAGGAAAGAAGGCAGGCTGCGTCCAGGCGCGAATGACCGCCTCGTGGGTTTCGTCAAAAATCTCACGACTCTGGTTATGGTCCACCTTCCAGGGGACAAATTCTTCGGGCTGGATGCCCCGACCTATACCCCACAGCAAGCGGCCCTCACTCATCATATCGAGCATGGCCCCTTCTTCGGCCAAACGAATCGGATGGTGGAACGGCAGGACGTTGACCGCCGGGCCGAGCCTGATACGGCTGGTCCGCTGAGCGGCCGAAGCCACCATCAGGTTGGGCGAAGCAATCATGCTGAAGCAATCATGCTGTAGGTGGAAAAGTGGTGTTCGGCAAACCAAAAGCTGTCATAGCCGAGCTGTTCGGCATACACGACTTGTTCCAGGTTTTCTTTGAATAGCTGCTGGACACTGCGCTCGTCAGCTTTTGTTACGGTAGAGAAAATCCCGAATTTCACCGAGCCCTCCTTTTTCCAGAATCGTTTTCCTCCCTACGCCCTTTTCCCCTCTGTTGGCAAGACATACGCCTTCCTCGTCGCCTCGGGCGGGTGAAACCATTTTTTCATTGACACCGGGTCTGAGATGGACTAGAGCGATTTCATATTCTTTCTTTGCATGAAAGGCGAACGCGCCATGACTCTTTCTACGCAAGAGCCGACAGCCAGCAGGCCCATCACAGTGGTAGCTGCTCCCAGCAGTGGGGCGTGCTGGCCTCTGTGGAGGGGCGCCCACTGGCCGCTCACGCGCACCGGGCAACGGGGCGAGGGCGCCTGGCAGCAGGGCGCCTGGGATGAAGCCCTGGCTGCGGCGCGGCCTCCCCTGTCATCTGGTCAAGGCGGAGCAGGCCGTGCCCTCCGGGTCTCCAACAACAATGAAGCAAGAAGAACCTACCAAGGAGGGAGAAGACATGAACGCTGACGATCTGGCCCAACGCATTCAAACCCTGGAGAGCATTGAAGCCATCAAGAAGCTCAAAGCCCGCTACTGTGCCTTGTGCGACAATCAGTACGACGCGGACGGCATTGCGGAGCTGTTTGCCGAGGATGCGGTCTGGGACGGCGGAAATTTTGGCCGGCACGAGGGACGCGAGGCCATCCGTACCTTCTTTCAAGGGGCGGCTGAAATTTTTCCATTTGCAGTCCACAACGTCATGAACCCTATCATTGAGGTGGACGTAGATACCGCCACGGGCCAGTGGTATCTGTTTCAGCCCTGCACCCTGGCCAAGGGCGACCAGGCCGCCTGGCTCGCCGGTCGCTACGAAGAACGTTATGAGAAGCGCGGCGGCGAGTGGCAATTCACACATCTCAGCGTGACGCCCTTTTTCTTTACGCCCTACGGCGACGGCTGGGTGAAAACACCCTTCCTCGGACAGGAGTAAAAGAGAAGAGGAGCGGCCATGCCATTCGTTGAAAGGGAACATGGGGTTCGGGTGCATTACGACGATTATGGGCAGGGTCGTCCGCTCGTTTTTCTGCACGGCTATTCCTGTAACGCCTGGATATGGACCTACCAGGTCCCGCTGCTGGCCCACCGCTATCGCTGCATTGTGATTGAAGCCCGGGGCCACGGACGTTCGAGCAAGCCGCTGAACGGCTACTCCATTCAAGACATGGCTGCGGATGATGCCGCCGTATTGGCCGCTTTGGGCATTGACCGGGCGATTCTGGTCGGTAATTCCATGGGCGGCATGCGGGCCATGCAGATCTGCCTGGACAGCCCGGACCTCGTCGCCGGCAATCTGATTATCAGCAGCGCGACAAATCTGACCCGGTTTGTGGATTCGACCGATCTGCTGAGAGACCTGCGAACCAAATACGAGGAGATGACCGACGAGTTTGTGCGGCGCTGTTTTTCCCAGCGGACGAGACGCGAGCGTCCCGAGATTTGTACCCTGCTCAAAAACAACCTGCTCGATAGCGTCGCCTTTCCGCGGCGCGTGGCCTGCGCCCTGGTCGAACACCCGGCCGGCGTATGGAATTGGGATATTACGCCCAGGCTCACGGAGATTACCCAGCCCACGCTGATCGTGGTCGGCGAAGAGGATGAGGCCACGCCGGTTGAAGCCAACCGGATTCTGGCCGAACACCTGCCCAACGCGGAATTACAGATCGTCACCGACGTTGCCCATATGTACCAGATCGAGCAGCCGCTGGCGTTCAACCAGGCGTTAGAGAACTTTGTTGCTCGGCTTGGATGAGGACCGCACCTATGCCGACCACAGAACAGGACACACTGCAGATCGAGGCTCTTCTTGAGCGCTATTCACAAAGCTGGGAAGCCATGGACTGGGAAGGGCTCAAGAGCATCTGGGACCCCAACTATGAACACATCCTCTATATTCCCGAGGAGCGCGCCCAGCCGCTCCGGGGCTGGGCCGAGGTTGAGGCCTATTTTCGCCATGCCGCAGAGTCGGTCACCCGCGTTGGGGCCATGCAACTGAGCGATATCACCATCGACGTGTTCGGCGCTACAGCCTACGCGTTCTGCAATTTCCACTTTGAGGCCGACCTCATGCGGCTGGCCGAGCCCTTTGTCACCGGTGGACGCGATACCTTTATCCTGCGGCGCACAAACGCGGCCTGGAAGGTCATCCACTATCACGAGTCTCGCCCCCACCTCCCGTAGCCGGTCCATCAGATTCGAGACAGCGCATAAAGGAGGGATGCATGCGCTTTGGGTTTTTCGATCAGTTACCGTGCGCGCCCACGCAGTCAGAGCGCCAGCGCTACCACGATATTCTGGCCCAGATTCGACTGGGCGACGCGGTCGGCTTTGACACCGTCCGGCTGGGCGAACTGCACTTTGGACCGAGCACCTCGATTATGGCCTCGCCGCTTATGGTGCTGGCAACCGCGGCGCAGCAGACCGAGCGCATCCGTCTGGGGACCGCGGTCACGCTCCTGCCGCTGCACAGCCCGATGAAAATTGCGGAAGAAGCGGCCACCGCCGATATTCTGAGCGGCGGGCGGCTGGAGTTTGGCGTCGGACGCGGTACCGCGCCGGTGCATTACCAGGGTTATCATGTGCCCATGGAGGAGAGTCGGGAGCGCTTTGTGGAATCACTCGACGTGATTCGTACCGCCTGGACAACGGACCGGTTGTCCTATCAGGGTAAATACTTCCAGGCGGAGGGCTTGCCGGTCGTGCCACGCCCCATTCAGAAGCCCTACCCGCCGCTGCGCATGGCGGCCAACAGCCCGGACACCTTTGCCCTGGCCGGTCAGCTCGGCCTATCGATCTTTGCTTCTCCGTTGATTAACCCGCCCGACAAACTGCGCGGCTATATCGCGGAGTACCAGCACAATCTGAAACCCGGCGTCCGGCCCGATGTCGCGCTGATGTTTCCCGTCCACGTTGCCGACAGCCGCGCCCAAGCCAGGGAGGAATATGAACCCAGCCTGATGAATTTTTTTCGCGCCGCAGGAGAACGGCTCCGTCCGCTCGGCAAGACCACCATCAAGAGCTACGAAGCCTTCCAACAGGTGGTGGAACGCTTGGAACGGGTCAACTACGAGGCATGGGACAACAAGATGGGCGCCTTCGGGGACCCGGATCACTGCATCGAGCGCATTCGGCACTTCAAGCAGGAGTTTCCCATGGCCGAGTTTATTGGCTATTTCAACCAGGGCGGGCTGGTCGAGCACGCCATTATCAAACGCTCAATGCAGCGCTTTGCCAGGGAAGTCATTCCGCACTGTCGATAAGGATACGATTAGATCACGTCTAGTGAGAACTTTCGATATTGCCGAATAAGCCGAAAGTCCTCCTTGTTCCGAGTCACAACCCTTGCCCCGACAGAACGGCCACTCAAAGTAATGAGCAGGTCATTCAGAAGACGAGCCATCAGTCCTCTCCATATATCCCCAAACTCTGGCGCTTTGTCGGCGACTCAATCAAAGCCGCGCCTAACTTCGTTACGGAAAGCCACAAGATTGAGCGCTTCCCGGATAGTCTCTGACTCGCTCTTTTTTCTCAATATCGTCCGGGCACGTTCGAAACGAGAACCGAGAATCAAGGGCGATGGGCAATTTTTCTTTTTGCCGGACCATCTCCAAAGAGGATGCTTGACACTCAGACAACCCCCTCCAATAATCGCCTGCCAGTGGTACCGGTGATGGGTAAACAGGAGGTAGAGCGTGTCCTTCCAATTACGCTACAGCATTGACGGCGAAGAGATTACCGTTGTTGCCATTGGGCTGTTTGTCGCCCCGAACAAGATGCTGCTCGAACTGATGCGACTCGGCGTGCGGGTCATTCTGGTCGAGCCCATTGTGGGGGCGCACCATGGCCGCGGCCTGCCCGACCGGGAGCGTGGCCCCCTGAACCGGGCGGGGGTCAGCATCCCCTGGCAGATGCTGCACCGCGGCATGCAGGCGGTGGCCATCGACTTTCGCCAGGAGGCCGGCAGACGACTCGTCCTCGACCTCATTCGAGAAACCCATGTGCTGGTCAGCAACTGGCCGCCGCGCATGGCGCCCTGGCTCGAATACGCCCATCTGGTTGAGCACTGCGGCCCGTCCCTTATTAAAATCCAGCTCGACGGCAGGCACGACGGGCGGGCGGCCAACGATTACTCCATGCAGGGGGCGACGGGCTTGGCCCACGCCACGGGAGAGCTGCACGGCAGACCGCTCACTATTCCGGTGGCGTTCTTCGATATGCTCACCGGGCTACACGGCCTGAACGCCTTCCACGTCGCCCTGCGTCGCCTGGCGGAAACCGGGCGGGGCGACTGCTATCAGATCGCTCTGGAACAGGTCGCCTTCCAGACCCTGGCAGAGCTGGGCTGGTATGCCCAGGCTGAGACAACCGGCGAGGGCCGGGAGCCGCTCGGCGACAATCTCTTGGACGCCGTCCATGGTCATTACTGCGCTCGGGACGGGAAGTTCGTCACCCTGAATCTGATCGGCGATTCGGTCTTACGTCGGCTGCGCGAAGCCACCGGCCTGCGCGCCCTCGCCCTCGACGAGCAGGGCCACGAGATCCACGGCGACCACGCCCGCTATGAGCAGGTCGATACGATTAAGCAGCAAATTGCCGACTGGATTGCGGCCCGGTCGCAAGAGGAAGTGCTCACCACCCTGGGCCAGGCCGGGCTGGTGGTCGAGCCGTGTCGAGACAGCATCGAAGCGGAACAATATTCTCAAGACCTGCCCTGTTTCCATCACGTCGACGACCCGGATCTTGGTTCGATCTGGGTGCCCGGCCCGGTGATCGAAGCCCGCGACCTGGAACCCGCAGACCTGCCCAGCGCCCCCCATCTCGGTGAGCACACCCACCTCGTCCTCAAGGAAGTCCTGGGACTGGCTTCAGAGGAACTAGCGGACCTGGAAAGCCAAAAAATTATCGCCGGTCCGCCCCCGGAGAATTAAGGGAAGATACCCTCACCCCGGCCAGCACAGTTCGGCTTTTACTCGGCTTCCTCATCCGGCCACGGCCTGATGCCAAACGGCAGGCGGGTGCGGCGCAGGGAGAGGCTCTGTTTGATCTGTCGGACGCGGCGATTGACTACTTTCTGAGCCAGTATATTCTTTACGTTGAGCAGCGTTTCAAAGGCGGTCAGCCAGCTCTCATAATACGTTGGTCGCGTCTCAGGCGGCTGTCGGTCCGCACTGGCAATCGCGGCAATCAAGCGCTCTTGAAACTCGGCCCAGGCATACAGACCCTGTTCGCATAGGGCGACCGCCAGGGCAAAGGCTATCCCTTCCCAGGGGTCCTGGAACTGGAGTTCGCCGCTCCGCCGGGGCAGAGCGGCAGGGCCCTGCATATCAGAGACAGGTCTCTGATATGCAGGGCCGGACGGCTGTTTTTTCTCAGGCTCGACCCGCGCCACCCCGATCATCGCATCCCGCGTGACAATGGCGGTGAGTTCATCGAGCGTCATCTGCTCCGTACCGGCCGGTCGCTCCGGCAGGACCATATAGCGGGTCTGGAAAGTGCTGTTCCAAACCTGAATCCGGATGCTTTCGTCCAGCTCAAGACCGAACTCCCGAAGCACCTCACGCGGCCGGCCCGCGACTCTGGAACGATACGACTGACTCTTATACCAGAACGGCGGCAGGCCCAGGACCGGCCAGGGGTAACACGAACATAAGGCGCAGACGATCACGTTATGCGTCTGGGGAGTATTCTCCACCACGACCAGATGCTCGCACTGCAGGCCGCCAAAGCCCAGCTCGGCGATGGCGGCGGTGCCATTCTCCAGCAGACGGGCCTTATAGGCGGGGTCCGTCCAGGCCCGGGCAACAACCCGGCAGCCGTTCAACGGCCCGCTATCGTTTTCATACGAGTCCAGAACGGTATCGAGCAATGCGGTGGAAACGAGGGTTCTCTCGGCCAGCAGGGCCTCGATCGCCTTGACCCGAATCTCGCGTTCCCGGTTCTGGTCTTGTGTCAGCAGGCGGTGCTGAAGGGCCGCGCCGGTATCATGTTCGTGCGCATCACTCATTGTGCGCGTTCTCCTCGTCTGGGGGCGGCGTTTCTCCCGTGGGCATCCTCCAGCCGTTCCCCGCATAGCAAAAAGGGTGGCCCCACAACCACCCTTTCCACTTTCACACACAAACGGCGCTCGACACGGATTTGCGACCTAGCCGGCCATGCCCAGCGCGGCCAGCGGTGCGCGGTCCACGACCGGGGCGCGCGTCACCCCGTTGCGGTAGGCCACCGAGCCCGGGGTGCGTTCAAACGGATCGACCAGATCGATTTCCTTGGCATACTCGCGCAGTCGCGGGGTCAACTCCTGGGCAATCAGACGCATGCTCGTTTTGCGGTCCTCGTCACCGACTGGCCCCTGGATGTTGAAGAAGACAAAGATACTCGGACGCAGCACCCGCAGCAGCGTCTTGGCTTTGGACAGGACGGACTCCGGGCTGCCGATGAGGAGCTGGAGATTCTTCTGTGCCTTGCCGTAGCCCTTGAGCAGTTTCTGACGGACGGTATCAAAGTCGGTAGTGTCGGGCCGACCATCGTCCGACTGAGCGCGCAATTTCTCGGGGCTGACGCCCAGCCAACTCCCACCCGGATGTTTGGCCAACATGCGGATCGCGCCCTTGGAGTTATAGCCCGGCGGCAGGGTATGCTCGGGACGTGAGAAGGCGTTCTGGCCACCACCGAACACAAAATTCTTGCCGATTTCCTGGGCCTTCTCCTCTGTTTCGGCCAGAAAGGTCGGGATCAGATAGCCAAAGTTTTCCGGGCCGGCCTGATAGCCGTGCTTGGCGGCTTCATCGGCGTAGCAATCCCACAGGTCACAGGTCGGTCCCAGGGCCGTACCCAGCCCCAGATAGGGGTAGCGGTGTTCCGCACACCAGCGCACCGTCTCCGGGCTGAGCACTCCGGGAATCCACATTTGCGGATGCGGTTTCTGGTAGGGTAAGGCCCACGGGTTCACATGCCGATAGTGAAAATGCTTGCCCTCATAGCGCCACGGCCCCGGCTTGGTCCAGGCCTGCACGATAAAGTCGTGGGCCTCGTTGAACAGCTCCCGGTTATAGGCTGGGTTGGCATTATTGAAGAACTGCTCGCTGCCCGCCCCGCGGACCCAGCCGGTTACGAGACGCCCGCGTGAGATCAGATCGATTTCCGCCAACTCTTCGGCCATGCGTAACGGATGCTTCAGCACCGGCAACGGATTGCCGATCAGGACGATCTTGGCTTTGCTGGTAATCCGCGCCAGGATGGCCGCTTCGACATTCATGACCGACCCCATGCAGAAAGGGTTGCCGTGGTGCTCGTTGAGCATGAGCGCATCGAAACCGACTTCTTCGGCATAGCAGTATTCGTCCAGATAATAATTGTAATCGTTCGCCGCCTGCTCGCGGTCGAACAGGGCGTTAGGCACCGCGAAGTAGGCTTTGTTCTTGAGTATCTCGTCTTCGTCGAGGCCACGATAGGGCCGTTCGGTGAAATAGGAAATTTGCATAAGGCCTGCTCCTTCGGACAAACATGTCCTACGCCATTACGACGCCAGGAAGTCTTGCACGATTCTGACAAATTCGGCCGAGTTCTCGATTTCCGGACGATGGCCGACATTGGCGATTTCCACGGCCCTGGCTCCGTCAATGGCTTTAGTATAGGCGGCAATGCAGCCCGCTGGCACGATCCGGTCTTCGGAGCCGCGGATCAAGAGGGCGGGAACGTTTTTCACGCCGCGCAACAGATAGGGCAAGCTCGGGTTGTGCATATACGGCTCCCAGCCGATACGCGCGCTTTCCGCCCGGGCATCCTCAAACGCCTCGAATTGCTCCGGCGTCATCTCGCCGCCGTAAATGCTGCCGAACTCGGCCGTGCCCGGGGCGGCGACGGTGGCCCGCAAATGGGTCCGAATCGTCACCGGGAAGATGTCCCATATTTCGCCTTTCTCGGGCTTGAGCCCCATCGGGCCCACCAGAATCAGGTGGTCGAAAATCTTGGGGTCGGCCGCGATCATTTCAGCGGCAATGAATCCACCGGCTGAAAACGCAATGACGTCCACCGGGTCGAGCCCCATTTCTCTGACCGCCATGCTATACAGGCCGGCCAGGTCGCGGAAACTCCGAACCCACCCCAGACGTGGGGTTTTGCCAAAACCGGGCTGGAGCGGGATCACAAAGGCGTGCTCCGCCGCAAGCGCGTCATTCCATTTCATCCACCCAGGGAATCCCAGCTCATCATGCAGCATTAACAAGGATTTCCCTGTTCCGCCCTTAATGAGCGTTAATTCAGCTTCGGCTATATGAGCCTTCTGTTCAGTCCAGTTTGCCAATAATTTTTCCTCCTTACGCAAGGTTTTCGTCCTCAGACGCCACCTCCCCCGCACAGCCGGATTACTTAATCAGGCCCGACCCGAATTGTCCACACGCTCTCAGGGGGCAGTCAGTTGGACAGTGGGGTCTTCAGTCAGAATATCAAGCAGGACATTGATATCCCCCTGCACGGCGTTCACGTGCGTGGCCCCCGGGTGAGCGCCATGATTTCATCGGTCGTCATCCGGCCCGTCCCCTTACCGCGTAGCTGAGCAACGATCGAACGTCCTCGTCCCTGCCGGGTCTGGGTCTTTGTGATACGCACGGCATCGCCCTCTACCTCACAGGCAACTGCCGTGTTGGGCAGTTGCCCCAACTGTTCCCGGATTTCAATGGGAATGGTGATTTGGCCCTTTGATGTAATGCGCCTACTCCCTTCGGGTAGGAATACAGTAATTTTTACCTGGAGAAGCAAAACAATCACGGCTCGGGCGGGAGCGGTGACTGCATTTTCTCTTGATCTCTGCCTACCTCAAGGGATAGGAATAAATCTGTCCAAGAAGAAGGAGGGTCTGAGTGTGGACGCATTCGAGTACGCCGCTCCGCAGCATTTACAAGACGCGGTGGCATTGCTGGCCGAGGCAAGCGGTGAAGCCCGCCCCCTGGCGGGCGGGACCGATCTCATTGCCCAGATGAAGGAGAACCGCCGGAGTCCGTCTCTGGTGGTTGATGTCAAAAAAGTTCCCGAGCTGAATGTCCTCTCCTATGAGGCTGGACTCCATATTGGTGCGGCCGTGTCGTGTACGCACATCGCCGGGTTCGAGCCGGTGCGTGTCCACTACCCGGCCCTGGCCGAAGCCTGCGCTCTGGTCGGTTCGTATCAAATACAGAACCGCGCCGCGCTGGGCGGTAATTTTTGTAACGCCGCCCCATCCGCGGATGCTGTTCCGCCGGCGGTCGCGTATGGCGCGACGCTGGTGATTGCCGGGCCAAGCGGACGGCGGGAGATGCCGGCAGAAGATTTTTTTGTCGGACCGGGCCAGACCGTGCTGGAAAAAGGCGAAGTCCTGGTCGAGATTGTGCTGCCGTCTCCCCCACCCTATTCCGGGGCAGCCTATCTGCGTTTCATCCCGCGCGAAGAGATGGACATTGCGGTGGCCGGGGTGGGCTCGTTTGTCCAGCTCAGCCCGGACGCGCGCACCTGTGAGCAGGCCCGTATCGTGCTCGCCGCAGTGGCCCCCACTCCCGTCCGGGCAAAAGAGGCCGAGGCGTTTTTAACCGGGCGGGCTTTGGATGAGACAACGCTGGCCCAGGCCGGAGAGTTGGCCGCCCAGGACGCCAGCCCAATCTCCGATGTGCGTGGTTCGGCGGCCTATCGGATTGAATTGGTGAAGGTGCTGACGCGGCGCACGCTGGGCACGGCGCTGGAAAGAGTCAGGGGGGAAGCAGCATGAAACAGGCGATTGCACTGAACGTCAACGGCGAACTGCACGACGCACTGGTCGATAGCCGGGAAACGCTGTTGGACACCCTGCGTTACAAGCTGGGCCATATGGGGCCCAAGGAGGGCTGTGGCAATGGCAACTGTGGGGCCTGCACGGTCGTCCTGAACGGCGCGGTCGTCAATGCCTGCCTCGTGTTCGCAGTAGAAGCCGCGGGTGCGGACGTGACCACGGTCGAAGGGGTTGCGGCTGAGGGCAACCTCCACCCCGTGCAGCAGGCTTTTATTGAACACGGGGCCTTGCAGTGTGGGTTTTGTACGCCGGGCTTTATCCTGTCGGCCAAAGCCTTATTGGAACGCAACCCCAACCCGAGTGAACCGGAGATTCGTCTGGCGATTTCCGGCAACCTGTGCCGCTGCACAGGGTATGACAAAATTGTTCGCGCGATTCAGGCCGCGTCACAGGCGCTTTCACAAACCGCCTAAGGAGGGACCGCATGGCTGAGTATAGTGTGATTGGAACGTCTCTGGCCAAGGTTGACGCCCCGGAACGGGTCACGGGCAAGGCGACCTATGGGGCCGACCTTGATCTGCCCGGCATGCTGTGGGCAAAACTCGTCCGCAGCCCGTATGCCCACGCCCGCATCAAGCAGATTGATACCAGCCGGGCCAAAGCGCTGCCCGGTGTGAAGGCCGTCATTACCGCGCACGACCTGCCACCCCTGCCAAAAGGCGCGACCGCCCCCCTGGTGGGAGAAGTCAGCATCGACATGAGCGCCATCCGCGAGATCGTCATGGCCTCAGACAAAGTCCGCTATCACGGTCAGGTTGTAGCCGCGGTGGCAGCCACCGACCCGTTTATTGCCGAAGAAGCCGCCGGACTGGTTGATGTCGCCTACGAACCCCTGCCGGTTGTGGAAGATGTGCTCCAGGCTATGCAGCCGGACGCCCCGCTCGTGCACGAAGACCTGCACACGCTCGAAGAGGCGACCCAGGAAAGGTCCGACCAGCCGAGCAATATCGCCACTCATCTGGTCTATATCCGGGGCGATGTTGAGGCCGGGTTCCAAGCGGCCGACGCGGTTATTGAGAAAACGTATACGACCCAGATGGTCCACCAGGGCTATCTGGAACCCCAGGCTTGCGCCGCGCGGGTCGAGCCCAACGGCCGGGTCACCTTATGGACCTCGGCCCAGGGACATTTCACCGTCAGGACCCAACTCGTGACCCTGCTGGGTCTCCCGGCCAGCCAACTCAAGGTCGTCCCCATGGAGATCGGAGGCGGATTTGGCGGCAAGGCCCTGGCGCTGTTTGAACCCACCGCCATTGTGCTGGCGCAAAAGACCAGCCGGCCGGTCAAACTCGTGGTCTCCCGGGAAGAAGTGCTGCGCGCAACCGGCCCAGGGGCGCCGGCGGTCATCACCGTCAAGGCCGGCGCAACCCGAGACGGGAAGATCACCGCGCTGACGACGACCATGCGCTACGATGCCGGCGCTTTCCCCGGCTCGCCGGTCGCCCGCGGCCTGCTGGTGGGTTTAGCCCCGTATAAGCTGGACCATATGGTCGCCGAAGGGTGTGACGTGCTGACCAATAAGCCGCGCGTGCAAGCCTACCGCGCCCCTGGGGGCACACCGGCGGCCTTTGCGGTGGAAGCGCTGCTGGACGCCCTGGCGGATGAGATTGGCGTCGATCCGCTGGCGTTTCGGCAGAAAAACGCCGCCGAAGAAGGCGATCCGCTGCCCCTGGGTATGCCGCTCAATCGCATCGGCCTGACCCAGATGCTGAAACAGATTGAGACACATCCGTGCTGGACCACCCCGCTGAAAGGTCCCCACCGCGGTCGGGGGCTGGCCCTGGGCTATTGGATCGGCGGCTCCTTCACCTCGAGTGCCGAGGTCAAGATCAACCCAGACCCACCGCCTCCATTTTTGTTGGCACCGTGGACCTGACCGGCACCCGCACCACGATTTCACAAATGGTGGCCGATGAACTCCAGCTTGATCCCCAAGACATCACCATCACAGTAGGTGATACTGATTCCGCGCCGTTTGCCGACCTGAGCGGCGGCAGCCGGATTACCTACACGATGAGTGCCGCCGCCCATCAGGCCAGTCAGGATGTGTTGACCCAACTCAAAGAGCGCGCCGCGGAAAAGCTCAAGGTGTCCGTCGCTGAGGTGGAGTATCAGGCCAAACGTTTCTGGGCCAAGGACGATACCCGGAACGAGGTCAGCCTGGCCGAGTTGGCCCGTGAGAGTGTGGCCTGGGGCAGCGGTCCGATCATCGGCACGGGTAGCACCACCCGGATGCAGCCGGCCCACGCCTATGCCGCCCATGTCGCGGATGTTGAGGTTGATCCGGACACGGGCAAGGTGACCATCCTGCGCTATACCTGCTTCCAGGATGTCGGCAAAGCCATCAATCCGACTCAGGTTGAGGGGCAGATTCAGGGGGGAGCCGTGCAGGGGATCGGCTGGGCCCTGCACGAAGAATATATCTTTGATAATGGCGAGCTGAAAAACGCCAGCCTGCTGGACTATCGCTGTCCGGTGGCGCTGGACCTGCCCATGATCGAAACCGTCCTGACCGAAGTCCCGGCCTCCGAAGGCCCCTACGGTCTGCGCGGAGTCGGCGAAGTGCCCATCGTGCCACCGGGCGCGGCCCTGGCCAATGCGATCTACCGCGCCACCGGCACCCGGTTATACGAGTTGCCTATGAATCCCGAACGGATTTTCTGGGCCACACGCGGCAATGGGACCAACGGCTCACACGGGACGAACGGATCAGGGGGAGCGTAGAGGACCACGAGACTTCTCAGGACGGGCCTACTCCGCTCCGTTCGTCTCCCCGGTAAAGATAATGGAGCCGGCTTCCTCCTGGGCCTGAATTCTCTCTTCCAGGTAGGCCGGCAGGACAAAGCTGCGCTCGGTGGGAAACTTGCCGCGATGGAGCTGGGGGCGGAGGAAAAACTCCTCAGGCACACTGATCCCGGCTTGCGTCTTGAGCGGCGCCGGGAACCAAGTCCGGCGCATAAAGTCCGGATTGAAGAACACAGCTTTGTCCTCTTGCGACCAGTCCCGAAGCTGCATGGCATCGTGGATGCCGTAGGAGTAAAAGTCCTGCTGCGGGTCCCACCACAGCGTAATCAGGTTATGATAGCCACGCTCCTTGAGGCGTGGGTTCATCAGCTTGGCCACGCGCTCCTCTATCATGACGGGCTCGCCGTTCCTGCCGTAGATTTCGGTCCGCAACGGATAAAAATAGTGCTGGTCCGCCCAGAACAGAATCCGGGGGGCATAGTAATCGGGCAACCAGTCTGGCTTGGCTATGGCCTCGACCAGATAACATTTGACGCCGTTATCCTCGGTATAAAACGGATAGTCATCCCCCATCAGTTTGATGGCGCTGGCCGGTACGTCCTGAAAAGTCCCGTCCTCGCTCTGGAGTGTGATCGACTGGCGGGTCTTGGGAAAGCGCGCGGTTTTGTAGAGCACATCGGTGCCCAGAATACGCCAGGAGAATTCCCAGGCGTCACGGCCTAAAAAATCGTCATACGCCATGGGCGCATTGGGAAACTTTTCCTGCCGGCGCGGCTGGGGAAAGCGGCGCACCCGGCGCATGCTCAGGGAATACCCGAACAGGTCCGCTTTTTTGGTCAGGTGTTGGTCGGTCCGAAACGTATTGAAGAGCATCTGGTTGCCATAGTTTTCCGGGGGAGCGACATCCTGGGTGAGCCAACGCGAGTAGACTTCCCCCGGCTTGGCCAGAATCTGGCCCATCAGTCCTTCCGGGTCGCGATAATGCACCAGGGCGATAATCTGTTGCACAAAGAGATAACCGGTCGGCGTGAGCGTTCCTGTGTCTTCAATCTGGACACAGTTCCAGCGGGGCATATGCGGGAATTCCATGATCCGATAGCCGACCTCTTCGGGCGTGTAGGGCGGCTCGAAAGGATAGGCTTCCGCCGGCATGTAGGGGATGTCTGCGTGGCGGGGGGTGTCGGTTGCAAAGTCAAAGCGGGCGAGGTCTTCTGCGGACAGTTCGTCCAGGGTGCGCCAAGTCCGGCGCTCGTGGTCCTCTGCCGAAACCGGGGTTCCTCCCAGCCAGCAAGCCAAGACGAGTATTCCCCCCAGCCAGCGACACAGCACGAAGCTCGCAGCGGTCTGCCCTCCCGACATAGGTCCCTCCCTTCCAGAGCAGCCAGCCTTACCACACTCGGTACGAGAAAGGGAGAGGTCGCGGGGAACGGGTCGGGCTGATGCTTATGATGCTTATACAGCCGGAAGTGTGTGGTGCGTCATGAAAATGGCAGCGTCTTGCTGGGCAAAAAACACCAAACGGACTTCTGTGATAGTCGCGTCGGCGGCGAGGAAGTCGGCAACGGCCCGCGAGGCAACTACCGCAGCCTCTTCGCGCGGATAGCCGTACACGCCGGTGGAGATAGCCGGGAAGGCAAGTGTCGTCAGGGCATGCTGGCCGGCAAGCGAGAGGGAGTTGCGGTAACAGGCAGTGAGCAGATCGGCCGCCCGCTCTCCGGCAGCACCATAGACCGGCCCGACCGTATGAATCACCTGCCGGGCCGGCAGGCGTCCGGCTGTGGTGAGGACGGCTTCCCCCGTGAGCAGGCCCTCAGGATAACGGGTCCGCCGCAGTTCCTGACAGGCCGCCAGAATATCCGGTCCGCCCGCCCGGTGAATGGCACCATCTACACCCCCGCCACCCAACAGGGTGGAGTTGGCCGCGTTCACCACGGCAGCGACCCGCTGTTGGGTAATGTCACCCACCAGTACGGAAACGCGACCGTTGAGAAGTGTGGACAGTAGCGAATCTTGCGACATACGGGCAGCCTCAAGCAGGCCGGCTATGGCAAAGCCTGGATCGTCACCGTTCCCCCCTCCCGGATATCCATTCGGAGAGAATGGTGAGCAAGGGGGCTCATGCCTACTAGGGGTTCCGTGTCCGTTGCTTCAGTCTCACCGGTGCGTCCCTGGCCACCCCAGAGAACCTCAGCCGTATAGACATCGGAAAAATCAACTTTCCCGTCCGCCAGGATGCCAGGCGGACGGCACAACCAAGAAAGTTCAAGGAGTTCCACGGATGGGGCAGGGAACGTTAAGAGACCGGTAAAGCCGGTATCAATAATCGCTTCAATTCTTTGCTGCTGGCCACGAGAACCGATTATCACAAGCTGGATGACCGCTTCTCGGTTCACCGTGACAATGCCTGAGATCATACTGGCTCTGCCACACTCGGCGGACCGAAACGATGCCCCCCCGATGACCGACCCGTACACACCAAATCTGAGCATCCGGGTGGTGAGCGAAGAGACGCTCCGAAGCAGCAAGCGTATCCTCAGCGCCCTCGAATGCCCCGGTCTCCACATCAATGGCCACGACCTGACCTTGACTCGTCTCCGCCATCTGAGGATACACATCGCGTTCGTATATCCTCATCCCGAGGAGAACATGCTCCTCCTTACTCAAGCGCGGCTGGCGTCTCGTCACTGGCCCGCTCCGTTAATCCTCCTGTACGGTCAGCGCCCCTGACGGGCATTTGGCAACAACGGCCCGGATCTCGTCCTCTGACGCTGCGCTGGGATCAATCACGAATTTCCCGCCTTCAACCTTGAAAACCTGCGGCAGGCTCTTCACACAATTTGCCGAATGCGTGCAGACTTCCTCGTCCCAGTTCACTTTCATACTACGCCCTCCCGTATGGTGTTGATTTTCGTAGCCTAGCGCTTTCGCTATGCCGTAGGCAAGGCTGTTTCATAGGGAACGTGAAGAATCCCCCTCCCTGGCCCTCCGCAGACAGAAAAACGGTGTGAAAGTGAGACACTACCGGAAACTGCCTTTTGTGGCATTCTTCGGACGAATCTGTTAGGGGAGGCGTGGGAGGGACAACACCATATGAAACAGTTGCGCGTAATTACCGAGAAATGTACGAGCTGCGTGCAGTGCGAGTTGGCTTGTGCCTTTGTCCAAACCGGGACCTTTCAGCCGTCCCGTTCTGTTATTCGCGTCCATATCTTTGACGAGCAGGCCGTCTACGCGCCCTATACCTGTTTTCAGTGCGAAGAAGCCTGGTGCCTGACGGCCTGTCCGGTCAATGCGATCGGCATTGACCCGGACACGAACGCCAAGGTCGTGATGGACGATGTGTGTGTCGGCTGTGCGGTCTGCACGGTGGCCTGCCCGTACGGCACCATGTTCTACAACCCGGATACCCACAAAGCCTTCAAGTGCGACCTGTGTGGCGGCGACCCGGCCTGCGTCAAGTCGTGCCCAACCGGCGCGCTCGAATATGTGGATATGGATCAGCCGGACTGGCTGGCCGGTTGGGCGGCCAAAGTCAACCAGGGCTTTCAACATATGCAGGACGAGGAAGGAGGCAACGCATGAGCGCGACCAATACAATGCACGGCTGGACCGGTACTGTCCTGCGCGTCAATCTGACCACCGGCACCATCACCAAGGAACCGCTGAACGCGGCATGGGCCAGAGACTATGTCGGCGGCCGCGGGTTGGGTGTCAAATATCTCTACGAAGAGATGGACCCCAGCGTTGATCCGCTCAGCCCGGAAAACAAAATGATCTTTGCCACCGGGCCGCTGACCGGCACCAACGCGTCCTGTGGCTCGCGCTATATGGTCGTCACCAAGGGCGCGCTGACCAACGCCATTACCACCTCGAATTCCGGTGGCTTCTGGGGGCCGGAGATGAAATTCGCCGGCTATGACATGATTATTCTGGAGGGCCAGGCCGCGCAGCCGTCCTATCTGTGGATTTATGACGACCGGGTAGAACTGCGCGATGCGACCCACCTGTGGGGTAAAACGGTCTGGCAGACCGAAGAAGCCCTGCGCGCCGAGCTCGGCGTGCCGGACACTATCATTGCCAGCATCGGCCCGGCCGGAGAAAACCTGGTGCGTTTTGCCTGCATCATGAACGACCTGCACCGAGCCGCGGGCCGGTCCGGCGTGGGCGCGGTAATGGGATCCAAGAACCTCAAGGCCATTGCCCTGCGCGGCACCGGCGGCGTGTCTCTGGCAGACCCGCAGGCATATCTGGAAGGCCAGTGGGCCATGAAGGAAAAGCTGCGCCAGTCGCCCGTGACCGCCGAGGGTCTGCCCATGTACGGTACCGAAGTGCTGGTCAACGTGATTAACGAGCACGGCGCCCTGCCAACGCGTAACCACCAGCAGACCGTCTTCGATGAGGCTGAAAACATCAGCGGCGAAACCCTGACCGAAACCCGCCTGGTCGCCAATAAGGCTTGCTTTTCCTGCACCATCGCCTGCGGGCGGGTCAGCACCCTGCCGGGCGAAGCGGCGTCGAAATACTCGGTCACCACCAATCCGCAGAACTGGAAAATCGCCGGCGAGGGGCCCGAATACGAAGCGGCGTGGGCCATGGGCTCGGAATGCGGCGTGGGCGACCTGGACGCGCTGATCAAAGCCAACTGGTTGTGTAACGACCTGGGTATGGATTCCATCAGTTTTGGGGCCAGCGTGGCCGCGGCCATGGAGTTGTTCGAGAAAGGTGCGGTCGGCCAGGACCAGACCGAGATTCCGCTGGAGTTCGGCAGCGCCGAAGCCCTCATCGCTATGGCCGAGAAAACGGCCTATCGGCAGGGATTTGGCGATGCCGTGGCCGAAGGCTCCAAACGCATGACCAAAAATTTCGGGCGTCCGGAGTTCTTCATGGGCGTCCGCGGTCAGGAGTTTGCCGCGTATGAGGCCCGCGCCATTCAGGGCATGGGCCTGGGCTATGCAACCTCCAATCGCGGGGCGTGTCATTTGAAAGCCTATACGGTTGCGGCCGAAATTCTGGGCCTGCCGCGGCAGATGGACCCGCGCGCCACAGAAGAGAAGGCCGAGATTACTAAAATCTTCCAGGACGCCACCTCGACCGTCGACGCGACCGGCCTGTGTCAATTCCTCACCTTCGGGGTTGGTCTGGAAGAGATGCTGCCCCAACTGTCGGCAGCTACGGGCGTAGCGTATACGCTGGAAGAGCTGGTCCACATTGGAGAGCGTATCTGGAACCTGGAGCGACTGTGGAACGAACGGGCGGGCTTCACCGGCAAGGACGACACCCTGCCCAAGCGGATTCTGGAAGAGCCCATCCCGTCCGGTCCGGCCAAGGGCGAGGTCAACCGCCTGGGTGAAATGCTGCCCGAGTACTACGAGCTGCGAGGCTGGGAGAAGGACGGTAAAATCTCCGAGGCAAAGAAGAAAGAGCTGGGGCTGGGGTAAAACCCTTCAGGCCCCTCACCCCAGCCCTCTCCCACCAGGGGAGAGGGGATAAGAGAAGAGCCATGGCACAACACATCATTATTGGAGGGGGACCGGCCGGGGTGGCCGCGGCGGAAACGATCCGGGCGACCGCAGGCTCCGAGGCGAGGATCACGCTCATCTCCAACGAGCCAGCCTACTCGCGCATGGTCCTGCCCTACTACTTGGCGAATGATATTCCGGAGCGGCATGTGCTGACCGGAGACGCGGCCTATTTTGAACAACACGGCATTACATCCGTGTTGGGCCAGGTCGAGAAAATCGAGCCCCAGGCGCGTACCGTCACACTCGGTGACGGCTCAAGCCACGCCTTTGATACCCTGCTCATCGCGACCGGCTCTTCAGCCCAGCGTCCGCCCATTGCCGGCATTGACCAGGAAGGCGTGTACACCTTCTGGACGCTCGAAGACGCAAAACAGGTCATGGCGAAAGCACAGGGAACGCCCAGGGCGGTGCTCATTGGGGCCGGCTTTATCGGTTTTATCGTCTTGAATGCGATGGCCAAGCTGGGCTGGAACCTCTCGGTAGTCGAAACCGAAGCCCAGGTCTTGCCGCGTATGCTCGACGGCACCGGCGCGCATGCGGTTGAGGGCTGGCTGACCGGCCAGAATGTAGCCGTTCATACCGGCGCGCGGGTCCAAAGCATTAGCCGTGAAGGCGAAGCCCTCAGCCTGTCGCTGAGCAGCGGTGCCAGGCTCAGTGCGGATATTGTGATTTTGGCCACCGGCATTCAGCCCAACCTGGGCTTTCTCAACGGCTCCGGCATCCACGTTGACAGTGGCATTGTGGTGGATGACCGCATGCAGACCAATATCCCCGGCATCTATGCGGCCGGTGATGTTGCCGCCGGACCGGACCTGCTGAACGGCTCGGCCGCGGTGCATGCGATTCAACCCACGGCCGTGGATCACGGTCGGATTGCCGGCGCAAACATGGCCGGCCAAGAGACGCACTATCCGGGTAGCCTGCTGCTCAACGTATTGGACGTCATCAATCTGCACTGCGCCAGCTTTGGCCAGTGGCGGACGGAGGCGAAGGAGTCGATCACCGCCGTCTGGAACCCGACGCGCCCGCTTTATCGCAAATACGTCTGGGACGGCGATCGCATGGTCGGGGCGCTGTTTGTCGGACCGATTGATGATGTCACTATGCTGAACGACGTCGGTATGGTCAAAGGACTCATTCAGACACGGCAAGCCCTGGGAAGCTGGGCAAACTACGTCAAAGAGAACCCGACCGATGTGCGTCGCGCCTATGTCGCCACCGGAACCGCGCAAAAACTGGTCAGTCATACCCTCTTGGGCGCACCCGCCACAGCGCGCGCCTATCGGGTGGACGGGAAGACCCCCCCGGCCTGGCAGAAAGGCGCACACGCCCCGCTTATCGGCTCTCGCCCGGACGCGCTGGATACCCTGCCACGGACACCGACACCAGGCATTGAAAAGGGTGAATAATCGATGCAGGTCAGTATCAAACTCTTTGCCAATTTGCGGAAAAAACTCCCCAAAGGTTCTATGGGGAAAGCCACGCTTGATCTCGCGGATCAGGCAACCATCAATGATCTGATTCATCACCTCGACATTCCTCTCGACCTGGCCCAAATGGTCCTGGTCAACGGCGAGCAAACCCGGGAGTTCGGTCAGGCGCTTAGGGCCGGAGATCAGGTCAGCATCTTTCCGCCGGTCGCCGGCGGTGCGAAGAATTCAACCGCCATGCTCACCTGGAGCAAATGACGATTCTGCGTAGCCGCCCGTCATTCCCGCGGAAGCAGGAATCCAGATCCCCCGCCCCCGCCGCCCGCTGGATGCCGAATCAGGTCCGGCATGACAGGATCCCCCTGCACGGCGAGAGCTTATCGTAAAACTGCGCCAGCCCCTGTGCGCTTTAGCGGGGAATAATCGGCAGCACCACATGCGAGGGATGCGCCTCGTCATGAAACACGCGCTGGAGGGCCGGCTCCAGGCGACTGGCCTCACCGCTGGCCTCGCCGGTTTGCGGATTGCGGTCAAAACGCGGAAAATTTGAACTGGCGATGTCAAGACGAATACAGTGACCTGCTTTGAAAACGTTGCTGGTCGCCCACAGGTCTATGGTGAACTCGCATACTTCATCATTCTCTTTGAGATGCTCGATATTACCGGTGCCGGTCAGGACGCTATCCAGACCGGGATCGTGCCGGCAGTAGCGGTAGGCCGCCTCGGGCAGCGTCTCGGCCTTCCCCGAGTCAGTCAGAAAGCCGAGTACATCCGGCATCTCACACAGGGTGGGATCGATTTGGTTTTTGTCTCTGAGTTCGGTCAGGATTTTTTTCAGGTGGGTCGGTCGGCTGAGTGCGTTCCGCACGGCGAACATGCCCATGGTCCCAATGTTCTTGGCCTGCGTTTGGGGGAACACCCGCTGGCGGGCCGACTGGTTCAAAAAATTAAACCCTATCATCATCACATCCCAGCAGTCGTCCTGAAGCGCCTGCTCAGCCATCGCGTGCTGCGGGTCGGGAATAAAGGCTTCGGTCACACCAACAAAGCGCACCTTGCCCTGCTCTTGCATCTGTAGCAGTCCAGGTAAGAGCGTGTCGCGGGCGTATTGATAGTGCCCAGCCCGTACGCCGTGCAGATAAAAGACATCGACATAGTCGGTCTGTAAGCGCTTGAGGCTGTGTTCCACGCCACGCCGCAGCTCTCCGACTGGGTCGTCGCCCTCAGGGGCAGGACACAGCTTTTTGGTGGAAATCACCACCCGGTCGCGGCCAACGTCCTGTATCGCCTTGCCGACAATGCGCTCCGTCCCATACGCCTCAGCCGTATCGATGAGGTTGATACCCAAGTCTAAGGCGTGCCGCACAACGCTAATGGATTCCTGCTCGGTTTTGCCCGTTTTCTGTCCCAGCCGGCTGTGGCCGCCGCACCCAAGGCCGGCCACGCTGACATTGAGACCAGTTCGTCCGAGGGTGGTGTATTGCATGGGAATATAATTGATAAGGAAAACGTTATCTCAGCACGGTGGTAAAATCCGTCTCATGGGCATGGGCTATATAAAAAACGCTAGGTCCTTTGTTCACGAGAGCCGAATACTTCTCTAGCACGCTTCAAGAACCATTTCTCGACATCTAAAAACTGTGGATGGTCTGTCCAATTGTCCGTATCTATTGCCCAGAGACAGCCGTGTCGGCAGAGGTAGAGGCCCAGCTTTTTGATTCCTGGAAACTGAGGGTCGGTACGCCGATGACTTCGGGCAAGGAGAAAATACCCGAGCAGTTGATCCAAGTCGGCTGCGTTCATCGCGTTTTTCCTCGTTGTTTTGAAGTCAACGAGCATGTCTCCTGTGATAAGGTCTGCATCCGCACCACCAACAAGGGTAGACAAGTCTCCAAAGGTGGGATTCAGAAGTATAACCTCTTGGTGGAGCAGTGCATCGAACGGTACAATATCTAGTAAGGCCAGCAAGTCTTGAACGTCCGCTGGGTTAACAATCTCGAACTGTGGATCAAGCGTCCAGGTGCGTGATACAGAGTCTAATTGAGCAAGTCGGATCGCGTGGCCTGCGATTTCTTCTTTTTCGGTGCTGCTCGGCCTCTGGCTCTTCAGGTAAGCAGCAACATCTCTCTTCGCTTCCTCGACAATGCCGCGAACACGTTGCGCTAATTCGTGGACGCCCTCGTCACTACCCTCGGGAGGCGGCCCATCGTTACCATTATATGCACGTCTCGGATCCCTGAACACCGTCGCTCTATCGCTTTCATGCCAAATGAGATCAGGCGCATGCTCGGCTACCCATTGATGTTCTCGGGCATAAGGTGCTTGTCGTTGGAGTTCAAAGCGCAGGAGGTAGTCGAAAGCCGTGCCAACCAACATATAATGCTTGGTGTGCGGCTCGACTTTCAGGGACACGTTAATTTTACGAGGTAGTTGAGGACGCAGAGGCTTGATTCTAGCCCTCACATCGGGCATGGCGATGAAGCTTGTTAGGCTCATGGTGTATTCTCGTAGCTGACGCTTAAAAAACCTCGGCCCTGTGCAATATCTGGATAGTAACTCCAATGCGAGGCCGTATAGCGCCGCGGCGTTCCTCGCGACCGGATTATGCGCCTCGTCCTTCGGTCTACCGGCGAAGTCCTTGACGAGCTGTTTTTGGAAATAGGGGTCCGAAATATATTCCCGTTGCACTTACTATCGTAATGCCCCTCCACATTTTTGAATCTGTAAACCATATGCCCCTTCCCCTCTTTTCTGCAAGATATTCATACCAGGAAAAAGAGCGTCTTGCTTTTCGGCCGGTCCGGCGCTATGGCGGGGAGAACGGTTGAGTCATCCACACCAAAGGAAGGGAGTCACACATGGCGAACAAAGATTTTGAAGTCAAACAAATTCTCAGGGCATATCGGCAGGGACTGATCTCGGACGAACTCTTTGCCGAACAGATGCAGGAAATCGGAGGGAACGGCGCATCCGGCGGGCTTGATGTCGCCAATGTTTTTGACCACCGAGGAAGTGAGGTTGCCAAACTCCAGGAGACCGATTTGAGCCAGACGGTCGCCTTCACCCTGCCGGCCGGCTATAGCAACGACACAGAGAATACCCACAAGGGCGACCAGATTATTTATGTTGTCGAAGGCTGTGCGACCGCCAGAGTGTCCGGCAAAGAGCAGGACATCAAGGCCGGCGATGTGCTGATGATTCCGGCCGGCGCACCACATACGCTTCGAACCGGGAACGAATCGTTCTTTGGCTTTACGATCCTGGCGCCGCCGGAACTGTAGCAACACGTACAGGTTCAGACGGCCTCTTCGGCCTTTTCAGCAACGCCAATGCAGGGGCGCAGCCTGCTGCGTCCCCTACGTGTGCGCGGACAAAAAAAAGAGCGGAATCGGACAAAAATACGGAAAAATATTATCAGACATTGTCGGCTCAAAAAGGGTCTTACGTATGAGGTTAGCTAACCGTTGAGACCGCCTACCCCCCGCCGCCGTAAAGCTTTTGGGCGAGATCGGTTCCGAGCGTGGAGACCTCCGGCAGCCACACGCGGTTATCGGTCATCCGCCGACAGGCGGTCCAGCCGGACGTATGGTGGAGTATTACAGTATCCCCCGGGACGCTGAGCCAGTAGGTCGGTATGCCACGATGGGAGAAGAGTATGTCGATCGTATCCGCCATAGCACGCGGGAAGAGATATTTCTGACCCAAGTAGTCGCAGAACATAGAGACGACCCAGGCGTCGCGCCTCCTGTCTACGCTGACGCTCCTGAGAGAATAGGAGAAGGTGTGCTGGCGCTCCGCCCCCCGGGCCTGTCCCGTCCAGCGCAGACCGACACTTCGCGGCCAGAGCTCCCACCCGCCCCTTTTCGCTGTACGCGTAACGAGGTCTACGGGGCGCAGCTGCCCGTCTCGCGTCCGGCGGGAGATAAAGAGGCTAACTTCCCGGGCATCGTATTCTGCCTCTACCTCGAACCGCTGGACGTGATTGTACCGGGCCCATTCTCCTGCAGTTAGGCCATACGGTTCGCGCGGCTGCAGCCGGTAGACCAGGCCGCCATCTTTTCTCTCGTCGAAAGCCAGCAGATAGCTGCCGGGGGGCAGCGGGGTATTCGGGACGGCGCTGAGCCACGGCCCACAGTCGTTCAGCCGTACGCTATCCGCCCACCGATCCGGCGTTGTACGGCCGAATACCCTGTCTAGCGGAAGGCGTGGCAGGGTGTGCGCAATGGCCTGCCCCGCCTCATCATCGGACCACACCGGCTCGGCGACATCGCGGCTGAAAAGGGCTGCCGGGCGGCGCGGGAGACCCGGCAGCCGGGACCCGACCCAGCACGCGTCATCCGGGTACTGGGGGTCAACATCGCTGCTCCGCCCCACCCGCTGGCGGATATAGTGGAATGTCACCCGCCCGTCAGCGGAGCCATCAGCGCCTAAATCCCCCTCGGCCCAGCCGGGCGGTGTGGTCGCGCTAAGTGGACGCCAGAGCGGGGTGTGGGGTACGCCCCAGCCTGCGGCGTAGAGCCGTCGCTCGCCCCACGGTCCCCGCAGCTTTTGGAGCGGGCCGGCCGACCGGAAGGCGAGCGGCCCCGGCTCCGGTCCTGCAAACGTGAGCAGGGAAGCGAGGACCACGTTGACCGAGTAGCTCTGATCGGTCGGGGGCGGGAGCGTCTGGGTCCAGCCCCAGGTCAGCCCGCTGGCCTCCTGGGTCGCTGGGTCGTAAGTCACCGCAGTCGGGGCGGCGGGGCGGACCGTGCCCTGCATTTTGGGAACAAACTGGATGTATACGGGAACGGTCGCGGTAATGTTCAACGCCGGGGCGGGTGGCCGCAGTCGATAGGCGGCGATAATCGTTACGGTAGGGTCTAAAACCGGGGTCAGACCCGCGCCGCTGCCGAAGAGCCACTGCGCGTGGGGTCCTACGACCACATACGAGACAATATTGAGCGACGTGCTCCAGGGCTGCCGTCCCGTTTCCGTTCCTGTTTCAAAATACCATCGCCCATCGATGAGCACACAATCGCCGGGCTGCATCTCCACGTCTGGCGCTAGGCGCTCCAGCGCCCCAGCGTCTACCAATGGCCCGAACCAGAGTTTTTCGGTCGCTGCGAGTATCCCCCCTCGCGCAGCGACCCAGGCCGCGACGGCCTCCCAGCCTTGCGCTTGCAGGGCCGTCCACTCCGTCACCCAGGTCGTGGGGCGCGGATGGCCGGCGGCCTCGATCAGGTCCGCTAGCAGGGCCTGACATGACCCCACACCGGTATCCAGGTCGTACGCTAAATTCTCGTAGCGCTCGAATACTTCTTCAATTGTCATGGACTGCCCCTCTCTCTATTAGGCGGCCGCTTCCTTGATGACGGTCTTCGCTCCAAACGCATCTGTGTAGCTAACCCGCACGCGCACGGAGTGCAGATTGTACTTGGTCTTCTCATAAGTGTGGGTCCTGGTCCCGCTTCGCCAGGGGGTCCAACCAGTGTGCGGCCCGATGACCTTTATCGACCACGCGTACGTGATACTGCGTGGTGTGTCGGGATCGGTGAGCGTGGCCGTGGACGTGTACCGCATTGTGGTGGCATTGTAGGAGACCGAGAGTCTCACCGAGCCAGGTGTATCCGTGCCCGGGGGCGTCTCTGGGGCGGCCGTCCAGCGCGTCCCGGTCTCAGCCTCCGTCGAGCCGTCGCTATACGTGACACGGCGCGTGCGCTGCTGCTTTTTCTCGCGGCTCGCTCCGCTGCCCTGATACTCCAGGGGGCTGGTGTCCGCCCAGGCCGACCACGGCCCACGACGCGTAACTGTGCGCGCCTCCGGGGCGGCGACCCAGCGCGTCTCCGTCTCCGTCTCCGTCTCCACCCCCCTGATCCCGCTATACGTGACACGGCGCGTACGCTGCTGTTTTTTCTCCCGACTCGCCCCGCTGCCCCGATACTGTACTGGGCTAATATCGCGCCACGCGCCCCAGGCTGTGGTGCGGGTGGGGGTCCGCGTCTCCGGGGCGGCGACCCAGCGTTCCCCTGTCTCGCGATCCGTCGCACCGTCGGTGTATATGCGCGTGCGCGTGCGCTCTTGCTTTTTCTCGCGGCTCGCTCCGCTGCCCCGGTACTCCAGGGGGCTGGTATCCGCCCAGGCCGACCACGGCCCGTAGAACGTGATCCTGTCAGGGGGGTCCGTAGTCGGGGGTGGGTCCGTAGTCGTGGTACTATGGCCGGGGTCCCGTATCCCGAAGACCCGCCTTACGGCCATGTCCTTGAGATTGTGGTTGTGGACGATCGCGGTGGTTGTAGAAGGGAAGCTGAGGTAGGCTCTGCCCGAATAGGGCGCCATCATCATCTGCTTCTTACCCGGCGTCGGACCGGGATGTGGACAAGACAAAGTCGTAAATCCGCGGCGCTCCCAGACCAGAATCTCAAAGCCGGAATGGCTCTCGGGGGTGACCGTCTTCCGCAGGGGGAGGGGCACCTCCCGGCCCCCCCTGATCTCTTCCCCGCCCGCCCACAACACCACCACATTGCGGACATTGGCCGCAATATCATCGGTCTCGATCTGCTTGGCGGTCAGCTTGCCCTCAATGGCCGCGGCCGGCAGCCGCACGCCGTCATAGCCCAGATAGAAGCCGCGGCCATTGTGCAGGCTGTTCTTGGTGGCTCCTTGCGACTTGATCGCCCCGCCGGCGGTAATATCGAAGACCACGCCGAGATCGCCTTCAATGATCAGCGACGTAGGCACCGTCTTGGCCTCGTCCCAGGTAGATCCCGTATAGGTCCGCACCTCCGCATAGCCGCTCGGGGCCGCGCGCGTGCCCGACTGAAACTGCATGATCTGATCCCCGATTACTCTTTTCAGGCCGTCCGGACTCTCTGGTAGGTAGTCCTCGATCGGCAGCGCGCCCCGGTCGGGACTATCGTCCGGGTCGTCCCACTCCGTCACCCAGGCCGCGCTGCCCGTCGGGCCCAGCGCGATAAAAACGGAGCCTCGTGACGCCGGGGGCCCCGCTGTCCCGTCTGTCCCGTCCCTGCCGTCGATAGCCACGCGATTATAGCGCAGCTCCGCGCTGTCGCCTGCCGCCAGGCCCGGCTGGCCAACGCCCCGCAGCAGACGCAGCGGTTCCAGATTGCGCAGCGTCTGATTGGACCCCGGGTAGCGCCAACGCGACGGGCACAGATAGTCGGCCCAGTTGTCGTCGTCGATCCACAGCGTCACCACCGCCCCGGCCGGCAGGCGCGTGACGTTGCGTGCGTGCTGGGTGTCGGCGTCCCGGAGCCGGGCGGTGAGGTTGCCCGTGGCCGCCCAGACATCCGCGCTCTCCACCCCCGTGAGGTACCAGCGGTCGGTCACATCAGCCACCGCCGCATAGGCCGACCAGTAGTGGCGCAAGGGCAGCCGATAGTAGTGCGCCAGCGGGGCCGGGGCGCCGGCCGGTCCCGGCTCGCCATCGACGCGGACCGGCGCGCTCCAGTCCGCCGGCGCGATCGTGACCGTGGCGGCCCGGCTCGCGACCGCCGTCGTGCGCGCCCAGAGCGGGTCCGGGCCGCGCGGCTGGGCGCGCGTCCAGCCCCGGCGGGGCAAACGTGTACGTGGCCGCGTCCGGCGTATCCAGCGGTTCGGCGGCGGCGCGCTTGTAGATCGTCACCGTGGCCGTACTCACCCCGCGCGTCGCATCCGGGTCTCCCCTGGACGTCACATCCACCGTCTCAATCAGCCCGCGCTGAAAGCCCGGCGCGTTGCCGCTCGCCTCGGCCCAGCACTGCACCTCGTACTCCAGGGCCGGGTCGACCAGCAGGGCCGCCGTCACTCCGGTCTGGCCCGGCACCACCGCCACCTGCTCCCTGGCCCGCTGGGCCACGTGGCCCTTGAGTACGGCGACGAACACCAGCGTGTCCACGTTGACCGCCGGCGCATCCGCCTGGCAGTCCAGCCGCACCTCCTGCTGGCCCGTCGGCAGAAAATAGGCATCCGGGGCCGTGGCCACCACGCTGGTCGGCTTGCTCGGATGCGTCCGGCGGTAGTCCACCGGCACCGTCCCGCTCGCCGTCAAGGGACTGCGGCTTTCGCGGTCCGCACTCGGCGCGTAGACGTACAGCGTGGGGTCCCAGCGAGTCAGCCGCACCGTCGGCGCGCCCCCGACCCAGCGGATGTGCTCGACACGCCAGGTGCTCGGGGCGAGGCCCAGCGGCGGGGCGTCCACCGTGCAGCGCTGCCCGACGCGCAGCCCGGCCAGGCCCGGCTCCCGCGGGTCGATCGTCCCCTCCAGCATGACCTCCTGGGCCTGGGCGCGCTGCCACAAGTAGTGGCCGGCGCGGTCCAGCGCGTCCAGGCTGGCCAGTGTCGGCCAGCGCACCTCGCGCGCCGGGCCGCTGCCCGGGCCGCTGCGCCGACTGTGCGCCAACCAGGCCTCGCCGCCGCCCAGGCCGGGGTCGATCTGCCCCCAGACCGTCAGGCTGCGCGGCGGCCCGGGGCGGCCCGGCCCCAGCCGCGTCGGCGAAAAGTTCTGCATCTGCTCGTCGCCATAGCCGAGCGCGAGCGGGGCCGGCGGGTGGGCCGCGGCCGTATCGACCACGATCTGCCACCCGGCCGGCCCGCGCCGGACCGTCGTTCCGTGCAGCAAAAAATATGGCAACAGCGTGCCGGCCGGCTGCTGGTCGAGCAGCGCCCCGCCCACGACCATCCCCGCCGCCCGGTGGGCCGCCACGGCCACCGCCCAGGCGTCCTCGTCGAGCGTCTGGCCCAGCTCGCGCAGCCGGTAGCCCAGCACCAGCGCCGCCGGCAGCGCCCCATCGACGTGCGTGCAGTCCACCCGCACGTCGCTCTGCGGCCCGCCCTCCGGGATCAGCACCGTCCGCCGGCCGGCGGCCACGGCCTGCGTCCAGCGGCTGCCGGCCGGCACCACTCCCCCGTCCAGATACAGGGTCGTGATCACGGCCGAGGCCCCCAGCGCCCCATAGCGATAGCCGCCCGTTTCGACTTCCTCCAGCGCGTACAGCCGGGCCTTGCGGGCCGGGCCGAGCACGACGCCCACACAGGCCCGTTCCGGGGCCAGCGCCTCCGGGTAGTCGTCGCTCAGGCGCGTCGGCGGCAGCAGGCGCGTGCGGTCCAGGTCCCAGGCCTCGCGCACGGTCAGCTGCGTCTCGCCACCGCGCCATTCCGCGGCCGTCACCGTGCCCGTCAGGGTCGCCACCGTGGTCTGACTCTCCAGGTCGTAGACATCGACCGTGGCCGGGGCGCCCAGCAGGCCGCCGGCCAGCAGGGTCGTGCCGTCCGGGGCCGGCTGGTCCGGCAGGCGCAGGCCGCTCAGGCGTACGCTGGCCGTGCGCAGCGTGGGCAGCCCGCCCTCCGCGCCCGGGGCCGTCTCCGCCAGCGTCACCGGCCCGCTCAGGCGGGGTACGTAGGCCGGCTGGGCGGCCGTCTCGCGGTCGCAGTAGCGATACGTCTCGCCCCCGACGGTGATCAACAGGCGGCTGAGCGCGTCCATCCTGCCCTCCAGGTCATATCTCCCGCCACTCCGAGCGGATGCGCGTCAGCCCGGCCGCCCCTTCCGCGATTTCTATGCGCCCCGCCCGGGCCAGATACACCGCCCCGGTCGCTCGCCAGTCCCACAGCACCGGGCGGCCGGGGGCCAGCCGGGCCAGCGCCCGCCACAGGGCGAGGTCGGCCGGGCTGTCGGTCGTCACCTCCCACCCCCACTCGAGGCGGGGGGACTCGCCCAGGGCCAGCGTCTCCGTCCGGCCGCCCGGCAGCGACAGTGACTGCTGGGCGTGCACCACCCGCAGCGGCCCGCCGGCGGCCGGATTGCGGGCCAGGGTGTGCAGCCCGCCGGCCGCCACCAGCCCCACCGTCCCGATCTGATACCCCCCGCTCCCATCGCGGCGCGGCGCGTCGGCCGCCACATACAGGCCCACGTCATTTGTGCTCGTGCCCGCGTTCCGGGCCGCCGGTGTGAACAGCAGCCGCTGCCGGCCGGTGCGCGGGTCCCCCGCCGGGGCCTGCGCCGGCTGCCCGGTATACGTCCGGCGGCCGCCCCGCAGCAGGACCTCGATCGGCGCGGTGGCCCCGTCTATATACACCGCCTCGGGCCGCAGGCCGGCGGCCGCGAGCGTGCAGCGCACGACGGTCCGCCGCGTGTCCGCACTCCGCCAGCGGCGCAGCGGATAGCCCAGCAGGGGCAGGTTCCCGAGCGGATAGGCGGTCGCAGTCGAGCCGGCCAGGAGTGTCGGCGTGTAGCCCACAAACTCCCACGCGCAGCGATAATGCCAGTCTGCCATGCCCTACTCCTCCGCGATCTCGCGGACCCGCACGTGCAGGGGGCCGCCCGGCTCCAGCAGCGTGCGCAGGCGGTCCAGCAGCGCCTCCGCGTCGATCTCCCCATCCGTCCCGACGGCCACCGTCAGGCCCAGCCCGCCCTGCTCCAACACCTCACGCATGGCCTTGATCTCCGCGGTCTGGTCCCCGATCGCCCCGCTCTGGGCCAGAATCTCCCTGGTCTGGCCCTTGATCTCCTCGGTCTGGCGCTCGATCTCCTCGGTCTGGTCCTCACTCTCGGTCAGGATGGCCGTCGCCTTATCGGCCTCCGTCTGGGCCAGGGCGTGCAGGTCTTCCAACTCGGCCAGGGTGTCCTCGCGCCCCTGGTGGTCGCCCAGCTGGCCCTGGAGCCGGGCCTGCTGGGCCAGAATGGGCACCAGCTGCGCCTGGAGCCGGGCCCGCTCCTCGTCCGTCGTCGCCAGCGCGATCTGATCCCGGATGCCCTGCTCGCGGCGTTCCAGATAGCTCAGCTGCCGCCGCCCCGACAGGCCGGCCTGGCCGCCGCCCACCAGCTGATCGAGCGCGGCCTGGGCCCCCTGGGCCACCTGGTGGGCCGCACTCAGCGCCTCGGGCAGCAGGCCGGCCGCCTCCAGCGTGTCGCGCACCCGGTCGTACACCCCGCCCACGCGGTCGGCCAACTGCTGGGCCGCGTCACCGCCGGCCTCCAGCGGCTCGGTCAGATCAATCCCCTCCAGCAGCCCCTCCATCTCGTCGCCCAGGGTGGCGCTGATGAGCTGGCCGCGCAGCATCTCCGTCAGCCCGTCCCCAAACGCCGCCTCGACCTGCGTGCGCGAGGCCCCGCTGGCCAGCCCGCGCGTCACCGCCTGGGTGGCGGCCGCCTGCACGCCGGCGGCCTGGGCGGCCACGCGGGCCAGGGTCTCCTCAATCTCCGCGGCCTCAAAGGCCAGGTCCGCAAACTGTATCCCGCCGATCTGCAGCAGGGCCTCTTCGACTTGCAGCGCCCCGCTGCGCACCTGGTCCAGCGTCTCGGCAAAGTCGGCCGCCTCACGCCCGCTGTCCGTCAGGGCCGTGCTGATGGCGTCGGCGGCCAGGCCGCTGGCGATCTGGGACGAGTCGACGAGATCGGAAAACCCCGAGCCCAGATCGATGATTCCCTCCAGGATGCCGCGCACGCGCACCAGCTGGCCCTGGCCCTCGCCGACCTCCTCCTGAAACCCGGCCAGCGAAAACTCGTCCTTGGGGCCGCGCAGGCCGGTCGTGAGGGCCGTATTCAGTGCCCCGATCCCGCTCGCCACCGAAAAATCCAGGCCCTCGGCCAGGGCCTGCGTGCCGCGCTGGGCGTCGGCCCCACTCAGCCCCTCGCGCGCATAGCCGGCCTGGGCCAGGTTGCCAAAGCGCTTGATGGTGCCCAGCCCGCCTTTTTTAGCGTCTTTGGCGTACAGCAGGCCCAGCGCATCGAGCGCCGGCCGCTGGTCGGCGTAGTCGGCCAGGCCCTGGGGCAGGTAGCGGCCCGTTTTTTTGCGGGGGACATTGATATCCAGCCCGTGGCGCTTGAATGCCTCCTGCTGGAACGTCTCGATGCCGCCCTTTTCCAGGCTGATGCGGCCCGGCTTGGAGAACAGCGAGCCGATCCCCCCGCCCAAAAACGCGCCGAGCGCGGCCCCAATCGCCAGCCCCAGCGGGCCGGCCCCCGCCAGCGCCAGCGCCAGGCCAAACCCGGCCCCACCGCCCAGCACGCCGCCCACGCGCGAGCCGGTGCCGTGGCCGCCGCCAAACATATCCACGCCCAGGCCATAGCCCAGATAGCCGCCGCCCGCCCCGGCCAGCACGCCGGCTGGCGTGAGGCCCCCGAGCATACTGCCGCCGGGCAGCGTCGGCCCCTGCAGGCCGGGGGCCAGATACGTGCCGGGCGGGCTGAAATAGCTGCCGAACGGCACGTGCAGCACACCACCCATATACCCGCCGCCCCCGAACGGGCTGCCCCCGAACGGGCTGCCCCCGAACGGGCTGCCCCCGAACGGGCTGCCCCCGAACGGGCTGCCCCCGAACGGGCTGCCGCCCCCGAACAGGCCGCCGCGCCCGCCAAAGGGGGCGGAGAAGAGATCGAAGGCCGATTGCCCGCCCGTGACAAACAAGCCGGGAATGATCCCGTTGGGGCGCATCAGGCCGCTCATATTGCCTATCAGGGTGGTGTCAAACTCTTTTTTGCCAAACAGCAGGTTCTTGAAGAACGTCGCGCCCACGCCCTTGGCCCAGTCCAGCAGCGTCCGGCCCAGGTCCTCCAGGTCGCGCGTGCCCTGCAACATCCCGGTGACCATCTCCCCAAAGGCGTCGCGCAGGTCGCCGGTAGTCAGCAGCGCCTCCCCCTGGGCGCTGCCCAGGCCCTGCGTGGCGGCGGCCTGGTCGCGCAGCGCCCCTTCCAGAGCGGCGCTCTGCTCGGTCAGCGCCAGCCGCTCGCGCAGGCTGCGCGCCTCGGCCGTGCTGACCTTGCCCGTGGCCACGCCCGCGGCAATCCGCGCCCGCGCCAGCCGGCGCTCCGTGTCCGCCTGGCTGCGGCCGGCGGCCACCGCCGCCTGCTTGATCTTGACCTCCTCGCGCAGCCAGCCCACCTCATCCTTCAGCGCCACGATCCGGGCGGCCCGCGCCTGGGCCTGCTGGGCCGCCCGGCGCAGCCGCGCGTCCACCGCGACCAGCTGCTCGGTTGCCCCGGTCAGCATGCCGGTCTCGGCGGCCAGCTGCTTGGTTTCCCCGGTCAGCGTCTTGGTTGCCCCGGCCGCCTGCTCCTGGGCCGTGGCGATATCGAGATAGGCGTCCCGCGCCACCCAGCGCCCCACTCCACTCGGGGCATAGGCGTTTTTGCCGCCCACCCAGGAAAGCCCGCTGAGCGGCCGTTCCACTAGTCCGTCCATCTGTCCCCGCTGAGCGCTTTTTGTCGGCACTTAGCTAACCATTCGATTTGTCGCTTACTTTTGCAAGCACGGCCCGGTTTTTCCGTGGTGAATCTCTCTAAGTCTCTGATCCTGAAGCGAAACTGAAGAAAGTCGGACGTCAGTAAGGGGTGTCCGACTTAGACGTCCGACTTTCCTGCCTGATTTTTAGGCAAATTACCGCTCTTTTTGTCCGTGCGCGCACTTTCTGAAACGTAAAAATGTAGTGTTAAAGCGGGTTTAAACGCCTTGAAACGCCCGTCTTTCAAAAGACAGCCCGACTCAATTTATGTCTGATAATATAGCTGTTTGTCAAATAATATCGCGTCCAAATTTGACAATATACCGATGCTTGCAAAAAAAAGCGGGACATCGAACGAGTCAAAATTGTCGGGCGGTGACGCGGCAGGGTGGGCGGCGCGGCGGGCGGGTGGACGCGGGACCAGGGGCGGCGCGGTAGGGGCCAGAATGGGGGAAAAGCGGCGGTTTTTCAGGGAGATAGGGGACGGGCGGGGTGTGCCAGGATGCTGTCAAAATTCGTAAATTGAGGCCGTGAACGGCCCATGTAATCCCAGATAATCCCACGTAATCCCGGATAATCCCGCCTCATTGTCTTTTTGTCCCAGATTATTGTCCGCGCACAGCCTACGCCAACGCCCGGATCACCTCATCCGACGTACACACCGTCGTCAGCCCTCCCAGGGCTGCGCCTAAAATCACCCCATGGGCTTCTTCGGTCGTAGCCGCACAGCAATCTTCGGGAATGAAGATATGATAGCCACGGTCAGTCCCGTCCCGGGCTGTACCTTCGACAACGCCATCTGTGGCGATGCCGGTCAGTACCAAATGGGTGCGTCCTTGGGAATTGAGAAGGGCTTCCAAAGGACTGGCGTAAAAGGAACTCACCCGCGTTTTGGTCATCACCACGTCTTCCGGCTCGGGGGTGAGGTCGGCATGGATGTCAGCGCCCCACGTCCCGTCCTGCAAGGCTTCTCTTTGCTTGATCACCTGAAAGACCTTTACGTGCTCCAGTAAGTCGGCGTAATCCGACCGGTAGGCATGTCGGACATGGATGATCGGCACCTGAGCCGTCCTCCCCGCGGCGACCAGGGCGCTGATATTTCCCAGGATGTTCTTTTCCTTAATGAGCCTGGGCATAGCCCGACCAGTGAGGTGCCCGCCCAATTTCCCGTCTTCATGCACGATATCGTTCTGGCAGTCCATCACCAGAATGGCGGTTTTGTCTTTTGGTAACGTGAGCTCACTCATGCGCCTCTCCTCCTTTTTGCGCTATTATAGTTTATCCGGCGCATTCACCTGAATCCATATTAATATCACATCGTTTTAGATTGACAGACCAGGACATCCTCTATCTAATCGCGGCCGATGAGCGAGCCAGATTCCTTGGATGATCCCAAGAGCGCGGACGGGAGCGCAGACCGCGGCGAAGGCATCTTCTATGGCTGGCTGATTGTCGGCGTCCTGTTTTTTATCTCCATTATCGACGGGGGGTTCACCTATACCTTCTCGACGTTTCTGAAGCCGCTCACCCAGGAGTTTGGCTGGTCACGCGCCGAGACCGCCACAGCCTTCTCCCTGTACTTGCTGGTTGCCGGCCTGGTCCTGCCCGCCTGGGGCTGGCTTATTGACCATATTGGGCCCCGCTGGGTCTTTCTGCTGAGTGCCCTGATTGACGGCGTCGCCCTGTTCCTGCTCAGCGCCGTCCACAGCCTGCCCGGCTTCTATGCCTTATATCTGCTTTTAGGAGTCGGACTGGCAGGCATCGGGCCCATGCCCGTGGGGAAGGTCATTACCCAATGGTTTGTGGCCAAGCGGGGTCTGGCGATGGGCATCGCCCTGGTCGGGGAGAGCGGTGGCGGGCTGGTCCTCGTCCCGCTGTGCGGTTTCTTGATCGCCGAGTTTAGCTGGCGGGTGGGGTATCATATCCTGGCCGGCCTGTCCCTCTTCGGCATGCTGCCCCTGGTCTGGTTCTTTGTCATTAACTCCCCGGAGGAAAAGGGCCTCACACCCTTGGGACAGGATTATTCGACAGTACGTCCCACGCGGCTGGAACCCGAGCCAGAACGGGCCGTACGGGACTGGACGCTCAGACAAGCGCTGTCCACACCAACCTTCTGGCGTTTAGGGGCCGCATTCTGTCTGGGGCTGATGGCGGGAGGAGCGGTGCATGCTCACCAGGTCGCATTCTTTCAGGATGCCGGGTATAGCCTCGAATTTGCCGCAACGATCACCGGCATCTCTCTGGGCATGAGTATGGCCGGGCGATTGCTGGCAGGCTGGGTCAGCGAACACATCCGCCACCCGCACGCCCTCCTGGCTGGGTGTCTGGTCATGCAGGCGGTCGGCATCGGGGTCTTGCTCTTTCTGGAGAGTCTCGGATTTTGGGCGCTGACGCTGTTCGTGTCGTTCTTTGGACTCGGCTATGGCGGCATGATTGTGCTGTGGCCCTTGATCGTCGGACATGATTTCGGTCGGCAGGCTTTTGGGGCCATTGCCGGTGTACTGGGAACGTTGGGACTGAGCGTTGGCGGCGCGCTGGGACCCATTATTGCCGGCGTATTATACGATAACACCGGCAGTTATGACTGGGCGTTTCTGGCCTGCGTCGGCGTGTTTTTTGCGGGCGCGGGAGCCGCAGTCGTAGCGCCGGAGCCACAGGCGGCGTAGCGCGGTTTACAGTTGCGTAGGGATCCGGACAAGAGGAGTCCTCACCCTAGCCCTTGTGTGTTGACGTAGTAGAAGGAAGGGCAGGGGCAAAAATCAGGACTGCCGGTTAGGTTGTAACACCAAGATACACATACAAGATTGACGCGGCAAAGCTTGAAACGCTGCGGACAGCATGAAGTCTGCCCCACTTCTCAAGCAGCACTTGGGTTTCTTCTGAGGTGCGGTCGCGCTCCGGGTCAAGCAGTTGCTTGTTCGTCGGCATGATGCCGAAGAAAGTGAACGGCACGACCATGAAGATGAGGCAAGCCCCCACGAACCAGAGCCCCGTCCCCCCGTTTATCGCTACCGCAACGCCTGCCAGTGTTGCGAGAAGCGCGAGAGAAGCTTGCATAACTGCGGCGCGCTTGTAGCTCGGCCCAAAAACAGTGGCGGCGAGTTCGGTTCCACAGGCGAGGCGGGCCGGATGCTCCGCCACAGTAATGTAAATCGCAGCACCAGCGAAAATCGAGCAGGCAAGGATGGCGATAATTTCTAGAATTTCCATACTCGCCTCACAAAACGGCCTCCCAGTCCTGTCGGGTTTTAACCAGTGGCCCGCGGTCCCCGCAGCAACCGACCGGGCAAGGCACCCGTGTGTTCGTTGTGACGCAAGACCGTCTCGCCGTTCACGACGGTGGCGAGAAAGCCCGTCGCCTGCTGCTTGAGTCGCCGCGCGCCAGCCGGCAGATCGTAGACGACTTCCGGCAACTGCGGGGCGACGGTCTGGGGATCAAAGATCACCACATCGGCGTTCCAGCCCTCACGCAACAATCCTCGGCCTCTCAGACCCCAGTGAGAGGCAGGGACGAAACTCAACTGTCGCACGGCCTCTTCCAACGTCAGCGCCTGCTGCTCCCGAACCCAATGAGCGAGGACATGGGTCTGGAGTGAGGAGTCCATGATCTGTGAGACATGCGCGCCGGAATCTGAAAACGTGATGACCGAGCGCGGGTGCCGCATCATTTCCAGCACATGCTCTTGGTTGTGGTTGACGAGCGGTTGCAGGAAGAATCGTTTCAGGCCTTTCTCCAAGGCCAGATCAATAAACACTTCGACCGGGTCTTGATTGCGCTCATCAGCAATCTCGGCGATTGAACGATACGGTGGAGTGGCAGAGTCCATGACAAACAGCCACTTAAAATTCGCCGCACGCGGCTCTGCGCCAATTCCCTTGTTCTGACCGCGCGGCCTGTGGTGGACGGCTTCAATCAGCTTCTGACGGGTTTCCGGATTCCGCAGCGCGGCTTCCTGGGCGGCTAAGGGGCGTTTTCTGATATCGCCCCATACGGGTAAGGTATCGAACGGCGTGGCGGTCTCGAATGACAGTACGACATTCAGCGGGCGGCTATGCACCTGAATGAACATCCGCCCGCCGGCCTCGGCGGTTTCATCGGCCAGGGCAAAGAACGGCTGCCACATGTTTGGCGCCTGGCGGCTGCTGAACATGCCAAACGTGACGGGCACGCCGGTGTCAACGGCCAGCACCTTGAGTCGGCCCAGATACTCATCAATCCGTTCAGGGTCGAACCGGGCGTCTTCGTTGGCCATTTCAAACACACCGGCGTTCAACTCGCCCATGACGCCCACCAGTTGGCGCACTTCCTCCCAGGTCGCCAGCCGGCTGGCGACCGGTTGACCGTCCGGCGTCTGGTGGTTGTGGGTACGGGAGGTGCTCAGTCCGATAGCGCCCGCCTGCATAGCGGCCCGCACTTCGCGCTGCATGGCCTCCAGGTCCGTCGGGCTGGCTTCGTGCGTAAACGCGCGCTCACCCATGACATGGGTCCGCAGCGCCGAGTGCCCGATATAGGCGGCATAGTTGATGCCCTTGGGGAGCGCCGCAACCGTATCCAGATATTCCGGATAGGTGGTCCAACTCCACGGAATCCCGGCTTCCATTGCTTCCGGAGCAATATCTTCTGCCCGTTCAAGATTGCGCATTACCAGCAGTTTGTCCCGCTCGGCACACGGGGCGAGCGAAAAACCACAATTCCCCATCACCACACTGGTGACGCCGTGCCAGCAGGAACACGTGCCCAGCGGATCCCAGAACACTTGGGCGTCCATATGGGTGTGGGCATCGACAAATCCTGGGGCGACCACATGCCCCTCGGCATCAATCACCTCCCGAGCACGGTCGTGGATTCTGCCGATGGTCGCGATTTTTCCCTGGCTGATACCGACGTCCGCCTGAAAGCGGGGCAGTCCTGAACCGTCAATAAGCGTACCGTTTTTGATAAGCAGATCGTATTGCATCCTCCTTCTATAAACGATGCGGAAGAGCGAAAGCAAGGCATGGAAAATCGGTCTGATCTGACGTAGAGTAGACACAATGAGAAGAGCAATCAGTAAGGAGGGAAAGCTCATGTCAGCGTATCAACTCATTTCATCAGACTCCCATTTTGTTGAGCCGCCCAATATGTGGGCCGAGCGGATGGACAAGAAGTTTCGCGACCGGGCCCCGCGCACCGTCAAGGGGTTGAACGGTCGCGCCGGGGAGTGGTTCGTGTGCGAGAATATCATCCCCATGTCCGTCGCCGGCTTCTTTGGGGCGGGCGTGCCGTCACCGGAACTGCTCGAGCACAACAAAAAGGGCTTTGATGAAGCGCCCAAGAGTGTCTGGGACCCCGCCTATCGGATCGCGGACCAGGATCGTGACGGCGTCCGGGCGGAGGTCATTTATACTTCCATGGGGATGCCGCTGTTCGGCTTGGACGACGCGGAGTTGCGCTATTCCTGCTTTCGCGCCTTTAACGACTGGGCCACCGAGTATTGCAGCTACGACCCGAAACGCCTCGTCCCGCTGGGTCTTATCACCCTGGAAGACATTCCGCTGGCCGTGGACGAACTGCAACGTATTGCCAAACGGGACATGCGGGGCGCCATGATCTGGGCCGAGCCGCCGGACGACCGGCCCTATAGTCACCCCGACTATGAGCCATTCTGGGCTGCCGCTCAGGATCTGAATATGCCGCTCTCCCTCCACATTCTCACCGCCCGGAGCGGCACGGGTGCAAACCAAGCGAGTGGCAAGGGATTTCTGCTCTCCCTGGCAACCCTGCATCACCAGATTGAGCGCTCAATTTCCGAACTGGTCTATGGCGGCGTGCTGGAGAAGTTTCCCGGCCTGAAAATCGTCTCCGCGGAAAACGACGTCGGCTGGATGGCCTACCTCATGTACCGGCTCGACATCGTGCAGCGCCGCTTGGGCGCACTCGGCAATATGGACCTGCCCATGCGCGCCAGTGACTATGTCAAACGGCAGGTGTACGCGACCTTTATCGCCGACCCGGTGTTCGTGGACTCGCTCCATCGCTACGGCCCGGACAACACCATGTGGTCGTCCGACTATCCGCATACCGCGGCCACCTTTCCGCGCTCGCGGGAAATCGTCACCAAGCGGCTGGGCATGTTGCCCGACGAGGAGATGCGCAAGATCGTTCATGATACCGCCGCTCGCGTGTACGGCTTGGAATGAAGCCGGCCGGACACCCCCCATGTTTCTACTTCAGCTCTCCAAAGCGCTGTCGGTAGGCTTCGAGTTGCTGCTCGGCTTGGTCCGCCCGCTGCTCGGCTTGGTCCGCCCGCTGCTCGGCCTGGTCCGCCCGCTGCTCGGCCTGGTCCGCCCGGTTTCGTTCCTGACCAGCCATCTCTTCGGGGGTAGCGACGAGCGCGCCCCCTGCCGCGAACCAGCGCAGGCGTTCTGCGTGAACGCCTAATGACAAATCTGTGACTGGCGAAAATATGCGACCCTGTTCATCCGGCGCTTGCTCTTCATAGCGAGCGCCGTGCAGGTGATAGCCAATGAGCTGGTACGCAAACGGGTCGTAGATATAATACTCCTGAGTACGAAACGTTTGCTCGTACAGATGTTTTTTTTCACCCATATCAATGCTGCGCGTGCTGTCTGACAACAGCTCAATAATGATATCGGGGAAGCGCATCCCTTCGTACCACACCACCCAGCTTTTCCGTTCGTGATTCTCGACGTCCAGCACCAGAAAAAAGTCGGGCCCACGAAAGCGCTGGCGTTGCTGCGGGTCGTAGTGGAGAAACATATTCCCGGCAACATAATAATCGGTCCGCTCGGCCCAGTGAGCCTCGAGCGACTGAATCAGGATTTCCATTTGCTGTCGATGGCGTGGGGTCTCCATAGGTTCTCCGTCATCACAGGGCAGTTCGTCCGGAGTGGGCAAAGCCTCAATACTCGCCAGGATGTCCGGCTCGGTGATCGGTTCACTGAACGATACAGTGCTGAAGTTGCTCATTGTCGGCTCCTTCTCTCTGAGATGGGCGTCCTGTCTCCTCACCTCAGCGTGTCAGCGTCTGACCCTAACACTTCCGGGGCGGAAGTTCGAGACAGGCGAGCCGTTTAGTTACCGTCACCTGCTCGATATGCTAGCCTGCCCCTTTGGGCGAGACAGGAGGACACTATGAAACTCTCACATCCCCGCATCACCCCACTCACCGCAGACGAATGGACGGACGAACAACGCACTTCCCTTGAGGCCCGCTCCCGCGCCGGATACGTCTATAATGTCGTTGGCACGCTGGCGCGGCATTGGGAGGCCTCGAAAAAATTCCAGGTCTGGGCCTACCACATCATGGGCGACACCTCGACCCTGGTCCCCAGAGAGCGCGAGTTATTGATCCTGCGTATCGGCTGGCTGTGCCAGGCCGAATACGAATGGGGCCAGCATGTGCTTTTCGGCAGAGAAGCCGGGCTGACAGATGAAGAAATCGCGCGGATTAAAGCCGGCCCGGACGCAGACGGATGGGAGCCGTTTGACGCCAGCCTGCTGCGCGCCGCGGACGAATTGCACGCGGACGCGTTTATCAGCGACGCCACCTGGGCGTCCCTGAGCCAGCGCTACACGACCCGACAACTCATGGACGTAGTCTTCACCGTCGGCCAGTACAATCTGGTGAGCATGGCCCTCAATTCCTTTGGGGTGCAATTGGACGCCGGCGTCGCCGGCTTCTGACGCCTGCCCTTCCCTTGGAAGAATAGGCCAGGAACAAAGCGCTCCTCCGGACACCGGTTCCCCTGCCGTGGACCTTCTTGCTCTAGACCTCGAAGTCGGACGACACGACAACCGCATCCATGCCTTTGGCGCGGTGCGCTCACGTAGTGGTCAAGCCCTGACGTTTCGCAGCGGCGACTTGGCCACGGCCTTGGCAAACCTGGACACGTTTGCCAAGGGTGCGGATTACCTGCTGGGCCATAACCTGATCGCGTTCGACCTGCCCCATCTGACCGCGGCAAAACCCGACCTGCGGCTGCTGCGCCTGCCGGCGGTGGATACCTTGCAGCTCAATCCCCTGGCCTTTCCCCGCCACCCCTATCACCATCTGGTCAAGCACTATCAGGACGGGCAGCTCAAGCGTGGGCGCGTCAACGACCCGGAACTGGACGCCCGCCTCTCTCTGGACGTTTTCAACGATCAGCAAAAAGCGTTGAGTGAAACAGAGCCCGACTTACTGACCGCCTGGCACTGGCTGAGCAGCGCGGACAAGGCCGGGGCCGGCTTTGACGCTTTTTTTGCAGCCCTGCGAGGGGCGGCCCGACCGGCTCACGTCGATGCCTATAGGGCGATCCGCGACCGGCTCGCGGGCATGACCTGTCTCACCCAGAGCCGTGTTGTCCTGCAAGAAGTCCTGGCGGATACGGCCGGCAACGCCTGGGGGCTGGCCTATGCGCTGGCCTGGCTGGCGGTGGCCGGCGGAAACTCGGTCATGCCCCCCTGGGTGCGGCATCAGTTCCCCGAGGCCGGGGTGCTGGTGCGCCGATTGCGCGATACGGCCTGCACCAGTCCCGCCTGCGACTGGTGTCGGGAACGGCACGACCCTCGCAAAGAGCTGACCCGTTGGTTCGGATTTGCAGACTTTCGCCCGGAGCCCAGCGACAAGGACGGCCGACCCATGCAGCAGGCTATTGTCGAGGCGATCATGGCCGGGCGGAATGTGCTGGGCATTTTGCCGACCGGTACCGGCAAATCTCTGTGCTATCAAATTCCGGCCCTGTCCCGGTACGACAAGACCGGCGCGCTGACGGTGGTCATCTCGCCTCTGGTGGCACTCATGGCCGACCAAGTCGCCGGCTTGGAAGCCCACGGTGTCGTGTCCGGCGTGACCATTAACGGCATGTTGTCTATGCCCGAGCGCTCCGCCGCCCTGGAGCGGGTACGCCTGGGCGACACCAGCATCCTCATTGTCTCACCCGAGCAACTGCGCAGCCGAGCCGTGCGGCGCGTCCTGGACCAGCGCGAGATCGACACCTGGGTGTTGGACGAGGCGCATTGCCTGTCGCGCTGGGGGCACGACTTCCGGCCCGACTACCGCTATGTGGCCCGCTTCATCCGCGAGAAGACACCCGACGGACAAATAGTCTGCCTGACGGCGACGGCCAAGCCAGATGTGCGAGAAGACATTCGCGCCCACTTTCGTGACAAACTCGGCGTAGACCTGACCGTCTTTGACGGTGGCGCTCAACGCACCAACCTGGAATTCGCGGTTGTGCCGACGACGGGCGGTGAGAAATTCGCTCATATTCACCAAATCCTGATCACAGACCTCGCGTTGGACACGCCCGGCGGCGCTATCGTCTACTGTGCGACACGCCCCCAAACCGAGAATATCGCCCAGTATCTCCGCGCCAAGAATATCAACGCGGCCCACTTCCACGCCGGCCTGTTACCGGAGACCAAAAAGAACGTGCAGCATCGCTTCATCAGTGGCGATATTCGGGTCATCGTCGCTACCAATGCCTTTGGTATGGGTATCGACAAGCCGGATGTGCGCTTGGTCATTCACGCTGACATCCCCAGTTCGTTAGAAAATTATGTGCAGGAAGCGGGCCGGGCCGGACGCGACCGGGAAACGGCGCGTTGCGTGCTGCTCTACACGGCGGCCGATGTCGAGCGGCAGTTCGGTCTGTCGGCCCGCTCGCGGCTGACCCGGCAGGAAATCCACGCCCTCCTCAAGGCACTGCGCAACCTGGACCGTAAGAAACGTCTGGATGGCCAGATAGTCGCCACCGTGGGAGAGATTCTTGGCGGGGACGAGGACGCCGCGTTCGAGCGCGACTCCGCGACTGACGACACACGGGTGCGAACCGCTATCTCCTGGCTGGAGGAGGCCGAATTATTGACTCGCGAGGAGGATCGTGTCCAGGTCTTCCCATCCTCCCTGCGAGTCGGCTCAATGGAGGAAGCCCGAGCCAAGCTGGCCAAGACCACCGTTACGAATGACTATCGCAAGCGGCTATTAGCCCTGACCGAGAACTTGATCAACGCCGACCCCGACGAGGGCATCTCTACCGACGAGTTGATGACCGTCTCAGGGCTGCCCGCGGAACAGGTGCGCCGTGCCCTGCACGACCTGGAGCGGCTGGGGATCGCCAACAACGACACTGCGCTGACCGCTTTTGTCCACGCGGGTGTCCAGCGTGCCTCGCCAAAACGCCTTGACGAAGCTGCGGACCTGGAGCGCGCCCTTATCGCTGCCCTGCAAGAAGCAGCCCCGGACATGCAGAAGGATGACACCTCAACGCTGCACGTACGCCTCGTCACCCAACGGCTCAAGGACGCCGGTCACACCGCCGCCCTGCCGGAGCGCGTGGTGCGTATCCTGCGCAGTCTTGCCCTGGATGGGCGTGGCGAGGAGGGTGGCAGGGGTAGCCTGGGGGTACGCGGGCGGGGGCGGGAGGCTGTGCAGATCACGCTTCAGCGTGAGTGGGCCGCGCTGATAGAGACTGCGGAGCGACGCCGGGCCGCGGCCCGGGTGCTGTTGGACCACCTGCTCGACAGCCTGCCCTCGGGGAGTCGGGGCACGGACCTGTTGGTCGAAACAACGCTCGGCAAACTGTTGAGCACGATTCGGTCCGACCTGGAGTTAAAGACCACGGTCAGGATCCCCGAAAAGCTGCTGGACCGGGCCCTGCTATGGCTGCACGAACAGGAGATCATCCGCCTCAATAAAGGGCTGGCCGTCTTCCGTCCGGCCATGTCCATCCGTCTGAGTCAAGAACAGCGCCGCTTCACCACCACCGACTTCACACCCCTCAAGCTCCATTACCAGGATCAAGTGCTCCAGATTCACGTCATGGCGGAGTATGTCCAGCGCGGCTTGCAGGCCATGACCGACGCGCTGGCTCTCGTCCTGGACTACTTCGGTCTGAATCAGCAGGACTTTTTACACCGCTGGCTGCCCAAGCGCGACAAGGAGATTGCGCGCCAGACTACGCTGGAGTCGTGGCGGACCATTGTGGGAAACCTGAGAAACCCCGTCCAGCAGCGCATCGTCGCCGACGAACGAGAACAGACCAACGTATTAGTGCTGGCCGGTCCCGGCTCCGGCAAGACACGGGTCCTGGTCCATCGGATCGCCTATTTATTGCGCGCGCGACGCGAAAATCCGCGCGGCGTTCTGGCACTCGCCTATAATCGTCATGCCGCGGTCGAGATTCGCCGTCGCCTGGCCGCCCTGCTCGGCGATGACGCTCGTGGCATCACCGTGCTCACCTGCCACGGCTTTGCCATGCGGCTGGTGGGTGCCAGCTTCAGCGGCCGCGCGGATCGCCTGGACAGCGCCGCCTTCCAAGCGATACTCCGGCAGGCGGTGGACCTGCTGCGGGGCGCGGGACTGCCGGCGGACGACGCGGATGAGCAGCGGGCGCGGCTGCTGGCCGGTTTCCGCTGGATACTCGTGGACGAATACCAGGATATCGGCCCGGAGCAGTACGAGCTGATCTCGGCCCTGGCCGGCCGCACCCTGGCCGACGAAGACGATAAACTCAGCCTGTTTGCCGTGGGCGACGATGACCAGAATATCTACGCTTTCGACGGCGCGTCGGTCGAGTTTATCAAGCGTTTCGAGACGGACTATCGGGCCAGACCGGCTTTCCTGACGGACAATTACCGCTCCACGGCCCACATCATTGCCGCGGCTAACGCGGTTATTGCGCACGGCGCATGAAATCCGACCATCCCATCCATATTGACCGGGCACGCACCAAGCAACCGCCCGGCGGGGTCTGGGAGGAGGTGGACCCCTTGTCGCGCGGGCGGGTCCAGATTCTATCTATACGGCGTGACCCGCTCTCCCAGGCCCAGGCAGCAATAGCAGAGTTGCAGCGCCTGTCCGCCCTGGCACCGAAATGGGACTGGTCCGGCTGCGCGGTCATTGCCCGCAAATGGCAATACCTTGAGCCGGTGCGGGCCTGTTGCGAGGTCCACGGCATTCCGGTCCAGATGGGCAACGAAGAAATCCCGGGGTTTTGGCGACTGCGAGAGACCCAGGCGTTGCTTGCCTGGCTCCGTCAGCGCGAAATTGACCTCGTGGACCGTACCATCCTCAGCGCTTGGCTGGACGCCCAAGGCCCCAATCCCTGGATCGAACTGCTGCGAGAAGCCATAGACGAATACGCCCTGGAAACCGGCGGGACAGAAACGCCGCTGGACCACTTCGTTGAGTGGCTGGCGGAGTGGGGACGAGATGTGCGCCGCCGACAGCGCGGCTTGTTACTGTTGACCGCCCATCGCGCCAAAGGACTGGAGTTCGACCACGTGATCGTTCTGGACGGCGGCTGGAAGAGCACCAACCGCGGCGAAGACGCAGATGCACCACGCCGCCTCTACTACGTGGCCATGACCCGTGCCCGGCAGACCCTGGCGCTCACGTGCTTTGAGAGACCCCATTCGTTACAGGCCATGTTACGCGATCATCCCTCGACCCTGCGCCGGCTCCCGGTCGCACTACCACCGCCCGCCCCGGAGATGACAACCCGCTATCAGCGGCTCAGCCTGCGCGCTGTTGATCTGAGCTTCGCGGGACGCCAACCGGCGAACCATCCGATGCAGCGTGCCATTACCGCGCTGTTGCCCGGCGACCCGCTTCGAGTCCGCACTACGCGGCAACTGTGGCTGCTGCTGGATCGCGCCGGCAACGTGGTGGGCCGCCTCGCCAGAGGGTATACGCCGCCGGACGCAATGCGGCTCCAATCGGCAACGGTTCTGGCCGTTGTGACGCGCAGTCGGGCCGACTCTGAACCACAATACCAAGACACTCTCCAACGCGAGAAGTGGGAGGTAGTGGTGCCGGAACTGGTGTTTCAACGCGCGGGCTGATCCGCTCCGGTGTTTCGCTATGCGGAGAACAGACGCCGAAAATGCTCCCAGGCGACGCGGGGTGCCCGAACCGTCACCGGCCCGCTGCAGTTCGGCGGAAAATGCTTCAGGCTGCCGGTCACCAGCGTCCGCGAGCTTGTTTGGAGAGCAACTTCCAGGAATACCACGTCATCTGCGTCAGGCGGGGCGCGGTGCGGCCATGGCAGCGCAGTACTATGTTCCTGGAATTGCAGGGTTGCGAAAAAGGCATCCCGCCAGGCTTGTACTATGCCAAACCGTGGTCGGGCTAAGACCTCCCGGCACTCCAACTCAATGCGGTCGTCAAACGCAAGCCGCAACCGACGCGCCAATAGCGCGTCAACGAGGTGGCCCGGTGGCCCAAAGGGCGAGAGGAGGCCTGAGACGAGGACGTTGGTGTCCAGCACCCAGACAGGGACCTCAGCCACGCCGCGCTCTTTGTTTCCGGGTACGCCGGGCGGCTCTGATCTCTCGCTCTCCGTCTGTGGGCGTGGCGACATCCGCACCGTTTTGGGAGGATCGTGTCCGCATCGCGCGCACTGCCTGGCGAGCACGGGCAAACACGATTTCACCGATATCTTCAAAGAGTGTGGCGTCACTGGTGGGAATCATGATGCTACGGGGGGCCCATCCTTAGTGACCACCAGCGCTCCTTCTCGCTCAAGTTCCGCCCATACCTTCCCAGGCGCCGCGGTTAACATTCGTGAGGCGATGATCTTCATGCACAACGTCCACTCAATATAATGTCGTGCGTCAATCCTCCTCAGCTTTCCTCAACATACACGCGCAGCGCCGGCAGCACTCGCTCGCCCAATAAGCGCAGACCTTCCGCGGTTGTGAGGCCATGGGGGGTGCCGAACTCGACCCGTCGGACACCTGCCTCAAACAGGGCCGCGGCTTGGTCGGCCACCTGGTCCGGCGTTCCGGCAAAAGCCAGACGCTGGAGTAAATCGTCAGAGATATAGCTTCCGGCCCGCTCAAAATCGTAGGCGTCGGTCGCTTCATTAAGGCGCGCCAATAACTCGGGCTCGATGGCCAGGCGGTGATCCAGCGTGGCGATGATCGGCAGATAGAGCGCGGCCTCTCGTCGCGCCAGGTCACGGGCGGCTTTACCATCCGTATCGACTACCGTAACCGCGCCGGCCACCAAGCCGATTGCGTCAGCCTGCCGTCGTGCCTGTACAGCGCTCTCGGCTATGGCGGCGCGCATCTGGGAGACTGCAATCGGATTCGTTGTTCCGCCGAGTTTGACCTCCGCGATGTCTTCAATACACGCGGTCAGCATCTTCTGCCCCCACGTCCCCAGCAAAAAAGGCAGCGCTGGCCGGTGGATCTTCCAGCGCAGGGCCTCACCGCCGGCTAAGGAAAACACCTGTCCCTGATAAGGCTCGGTCGATTGGCTGAGCAGATGTCGAACGCAACCAAACGCCTCCCGGAGTGCAGTGACGGGGCGCTGAGGGTGCAGGCCGACAAAATCCAGCCATCCTCCACGCGCCAAGCCCAAGTAGGCCCGCCCGTGCGAGGCTTCATCCAGAAGCGCGATGTTGCCGGCGATATTGATGGGGTGACAGGTAAACGGATTGACCGCCGCGGGACCGATGCGGACGCGGGTCGTATGTCGCACGATTTCCAGCAAGGGCAGCCAAGCCGGCTGATACAGCATGTCATTATAGACGCTCACACCGGCAAAGCCGAAGTCTTCAACGGTTTTCGCCAACGGCCCGTAGGCTGAAACGGGCTTATCTGTCTGAAAGGCAACACTGACTGAACGGGTCATCACGAGTTTCTGACGCAGCGGCCGGGGACGGGGCCGCTGCCGTGAGTGATATCACCGTCCCTTACGCACCGGGCGCAAAGGCTTCGACCGCGCGCATATCAGGTAGGGATTCGTCGTCTGCCTTGACCGGCAAAAAGCAGACCTGCGTGGCGCCGGCTTTGAGATGGGCGTCGATCCGGTCCTGAATCTGCTCTTCGCTGCCCCAGGCAACAATGGCATCCACCAGGGCATCGCTGCACCCGTCTTCAAAGTCGGCGTCCTTCCAGCCCAGGTTTTTCAGGTTGTTGGTGTAATTGGGCAGGCGGGGAACATAGGTCTTCATATACTGTCGCGCCGCGGCGCGGGCCTTGGTCGCATCCTTTTCAAGGATGACGGCCTGAGCGGCGCAGATCCAGGCATCGGGGCCGATCTGCTCACGCACCTTGGCCGTGTGTTCCGGCGGCACGAAATAGGTATGCGTGCCTTGGGCCTGTTCGGCGGACAGGGCCAGCATTTTGGGATGCAGGGCGGCAATCACGATGGGAGCCGGCTCTGTGGGTTTCGGTGCTTGATAAAAGACGTCTTTCAGCTTCGGCAGATATTCCTTCATATAGCTGTACGGCTTGTTATAGTCGTGCCCGCGCAGATTGGACACAATCGGCTTGTGACTGACCCCGATGCCGAGCACAAACCGCCCGCCGGACAGCTCGGCCACCGTGTTGGTTGCCGTGGCCATGGTATAGGCGTCTCGCGCCCAGATATTGGCGATTCCGGTCGCAATGGACAACTGCTCGGTATGACTCAGCAGATAGGCCGCATGGGCAAACGGCTCACGTCCGACAGCCTCCGGAATCCACAAGGTCTTATAGCCGGAGTGCTCAATCGTCTGGGCGAATTGAGCACTCTCAGGAGCCGTCATGCCATCCAGAAAAAACCAGACACCTACTTTACCGATATCCATACAAAACCTCCTCACTCAGCGTTGGTGACGAACCGCACCATATGCCGCCCATTATTGGGCTGTCAATCTTGAGCGCCACCTTGAGCGCCACCTTGAGCGAGAGCTGAAGGCCGCGCTCCCTCGCCAAGACGGGCGGGGATGTGGTATAGCAGCTTTCGAGAAAGGACCGATTCCCATGGCCCTGATATTTCACACACTCCACCCCCAGTTCGCCGCCGAGGTCGGCCCCGTTGATCTCCGCCAGGTGACCGACCCTGAGACGCTGCTGGAGATTCGCGCCGGCATGGACGAGCACGCCCTGCTCGTCTTCCGCAATCAGCACTTCACGGACGAGGAGCACCTGGCCTTTGCCCAGCGTCTGGACGGCCAGTTGCACACCAAGACCGGCATCAGCGCCCTCCAGAAAAGCCGGCTGGGCAACGAGGCATTGGCCGATGTCTCCAACCTCAACGCAAACGGGGAGGTCTATCAGGCTGATGACCGCAAGCGCATGTACGGCCTGGGCAATCGGCTGTGGCACACGGACGCGTCTTTCCAGGACCCGCCCGGACGCTACTCCATGCTCTTTGCCCGAGTCGTCCCGCCCGTCAGCGCGAACACGGAATACGCCGACATGCGAGCGGCCTATGAGCGCTTATCGGACGGGATAGGGCCGAAGCAACTTTATGGAGGGCGATATGACCAGTCCGGAAGGGAACGATAAGCCGGAAGCATCCGACGAAACCACGGAAGCAGCGGACGGACGACATGGAATAGGCCGCCGGCTGCGGGAAGCGGTCGGCGGCGGCGGGGAAATGGTAACCGGCACTGCCGATACCGTTACCGGAGTTCAGTTTAGAAGGCAGTTCGAGGACTTCACCGACACCGTTACTACGACGGTGGTCGGAATGCACCGGGATCAAGCGAAACTAGGGGAACACCAGGCGGAGTTGCGGGAACGGCTGAATGCGCTGGAGGCAGCCTACAAACCTTCCGACCCTACTCCGCTGTTAGCGGAATTGCAGGAGCGGCTGGATTTGCTGGAAAGGGCGGAAGTAGCCGGGAAAATCGGCGGGACGCCCTCACTGGCAATCGTCTTCAGCGTAGTCGCCGCGCTGGCGTTGGCGCTGAGTGTCGTAGCCGTAGTGAGGACTTTCTGATGGCCTACGAAGAGTTGAAAACCCTCGCGGCAACCTACCCGCCCCAAGACAGCGACGCTTTGCCGGAGTTGGCCGGAGAGTATCACCGCCGTCAGGAGCGAGAGATTCTGGACCTGGCCTCCATCGCCGCTGATGTGTCGATAGATGAAATCGTAAATCTGGGGCCTGAACCGGACGCCAACCCGCAAGTCCTGGAAGCGTTCAGCCTTCAGTACCCCAATATGAACCTTGATTCCCTCATTGGCGCTACAGACGAGCAACTCCAGGGTTGGACTAACGGCGTCAAGGGCAAGTATTTCGAGGTTTTGGTGGCGGAGAAACTGAACTCCGGGGAAAGCATCGGTGATATACAACTTGCGCCCGGTGAATTAGCCAGAGTCGGTGAGCTTGCCAACCAGCCCGGCTGGGACATAGAAATCGTGGACGAAGCCGGTGAAGTTGTCGAGCAGGTGCAGCTTAAAGCGACTGAATCAATGTCGTATGTCAAGGATGCCCTGGAAAAGTACCCGGATATTCGGATTATCACGCCGCAAGAACTCGAAGGGCGGGCTGCCGATTTAGACGAAGTGCTTTCTACCGACATCACCAACGAAAACCTGGAAAGCGCGGCAGGCGAACAACTGTCGGAACTGAGTGAGAGCGTCATTACCGACATTCTGGAGCAGGGCGCCGAGGCCGCTTTTGACGCCGTACCGGGCATATCCGCCATTCTTATTGGCGTTACCGAGGCCGGGCAGGTGCCGATGGGGCGCTCCACCGTTGAGGACTCGCTGAAACGGGGCGGGGCGCGACTGGGCCGGTCAACCGCCTATACGGTGGTCGGAGCGGCGTTAACCGCCTCGGGCGTCGGGATTATCTCCGTGCCGGCAGTAATGGCCCTGCGGGTTGCCGAGGGCCGAATAAGGCACCGGGCGGCGATGGGCGACCACCTTGATGACAAGACAGCGGAGATTCTGCGGGAAGCGCCGGTCGCCTGGTCCCATCGGGGCAAGCCAACCCGCACCGGCGGTTATGGTCAATGGAAGGTATAGCCGCCGCAGAAAGCCCGGTTTGAGGTGCTGCGCGTGCATACGATATCGAGCAGGCTGGGGCGGCCCCTCGCTAAGCAACCCATAAGGCATTAAGGCATAAGGAGAGAGGAAAGGAGACGCACCCATGGCAAACGTCCAGACCGTACTCGGCGACCGTTCCACCGACGACTTGGGATTCACCCTGATCCACGAGCATTTAACCGTTGGTTTCCCCGGTTATGAATGGGATAATACGAGTTTTGACCGCAAAAAAGAAATCGTCGGAGCCGTTGAGAAGCTCAAAGAGATTAAAGAGCTGGGTGTCACCTCGTTTGTTGATCCCTGTCCGATGGAGTTGGGTCGCGACCCGGAATTTGCCGCGGAATGCGCGGACAAATCCGGCCTGAATGTCGTGGTCGCCACCGGCTTGTACAACGAAGCGCTCGGCATTCCGCCCCACTTCCGGAGCCTGCCCGCAGACGACATCGCCGAGATCTATGTACGGGAGATTACGGACGGCATTGATAAAACGGGCATCAAAGCCGGCCTCATCAAGACCGCGACCGGTGGAATTCCGGGCATGACCGAGACCGCAAAAACGATCGGCACGCACGAAGAGACCTGTCTGCGAGCGGCGGCCCGCGCCCACAAGGCGACGGGTGTCCCCATTCTCTGTCACAATGACGAATTGGGTCCGTTTGGCCGCGAGACCCTGGACGTGTTTGAAGATGAAGGCGTGGATTTCAATCGCGTGCTCATCGGCCACGCCTGTGGTGTGGGCGATATGCGCTATTATTTTGACGTTTTAGACCGCGGCGCGTGGATCGGGTTTGACCGCTTCGGCATTGACATCATTGCGCCGGATACAATGCGCCTGGCCTCACTGATTGGCCTGCTGGCCGTCGGCTATGATCGGATTATGCTCTCGCACGACGCCGTCCATTGCCTGATGGGCCGCCCCAGCAAGGCCTGGGAGCAGTTTGTCGCAGCCTGTCCGAACAATAATTACTCTCATATTCTGAAAAACATCATTCCCACCCTGGCCAAGGCCGGTGTGAGCGAAGGAACCATTCACACCCTGATGGTCGAAAATCCCAAGAGCTATTTTGGCGGGTAAGTCTCGCTCTGAGCGAATGCCTTTTTGCGAACTCTTCCACTCGGCCGTCTCGACCTGAGACGGAACGACGCCTCAGACCGAGACGGCCGTTTTGATACCGAGTAATGCATGTGGTACTTGCTCGATACCAACATCATTTCTGAGATTGGCAAACCGCAGCCTCATCCTTTGGGAGAAGCGTGGTACGCTGAGAGAGAGGATGAAGACTTCTTTCTGCGTGTCATCACAGTCGGAGAGAATGGCACAAGCAACAACAGCACCGTCCGAGCCGATTCATCCTCAAACCCGCATCGGCCATATTCATCTGACGGTGACCGACCTGGAGCGCTCCTTAGCCTTTTACCGCGACCTGTTGGGCTTTGAGGAGACCATGCGCTACAAGGATTCGGCCGTGTTTCTGTCCGCCGGCGGCTACCACCACCACCTGGCGCTGAATACCCGGGCCGGCCCGGAGGCCAGCCCGCCCCCGCCCGGACATACCGGGCTGTATCATTTCGCCATTCTCTATCCCAGCCGTCGAGAACTGGCCCGGGCGGTGCAGGCGCTACGGCAGGCCGACTACCCGTTGCAGAGCACCTCCGACCACGGCGTGTCCGAGTCCGTCTACCTGGCTGACCCGGACGGCAACGGAGTGGAGCTGTCGGTGGACCGTCCACCCGAGACCTGGTCCCGCGACGCGCAGGGCAATATTCAGGTCGGTCGCGTGAAGGTGGACCTGGACGAACTGCTGGCCGAGTTGGAGGAAAGGGCCTAGGCATGGGTCAACCGCCTCCCTGCCACGCTGTCGTGTCCTCAGCCTGCTAGGAGAGGTGATGACAAACAACAGCCTGACCGGATATGTTAAGAGCAACAGCAATTGGAGGGAGCTGACCATGCGTGACGGATTCAAAATTGTCGATACCGACTCTCATATGATGGAGCCGGATTGGCTGTGGGAACGGCATATGGAAGACGCCTATAAGGCCGAAGCGCCCCGCATGGGCGAGGCACCGGGGTCGGGCCGCCGCACCTTTCTGGTTGAGGGCGAGTCGTTTACGCGCGAAAAGGGTAAATACCCGATGGCAGCCAAGGCGTTTCTCAAGGCCGCGTATCAGGCCATGGATCGCTTTGAGCGGGCCAAAGACACCGGCTTCAGCGCCAGAAGCCGGCTCATGGACATGGACGAGCAGGGCGTGGATGTCCAGATTCTCTACCCGACCTATACCGGCCAGATGCTCGGGCGCGAGTTCCGCGACACCAAACTGCTGGCAGCCTGCTGCCGGGCCTATAATACCTGGGCCGCTGACTACACCTCCGAAGCGCCAGAGCGCCTGCGCTGGGCCGCGGCCTTGCCCATGCAGGAACCGGAGGAGGCGCTCAAAGAGGCCGAACGCGCCGCGGCAAACGGCTGCGTCAGCTATTATATGCGGCCCAACCCGGTCGGCGGCCGGACGCTGTGGCATGAGGACTATCACCCGCTGTGGGCAACTATTGAAAGGCTGGGCCGACCCATCTCAACCCATGACTCGGCTTCGGCCTCGGTGCCCTCGTTTGGCGATCGCATGGACACGCATACCAGCGGCCATATTTTATCCCATCCGTTTGAGGCCATGGCGGCCATGGCCGGCCTGATCTGGTTCGGCATCTTTGAAAAATTCCCCCAGCTTAAAGTCATTCATGTCGAGGGCGACGGCGGCTGGACTCCGTACTGGCTGCAACGCATGGAACAGCACTGGAATTTCAGCGGCAACGCCGAGCACGAATATCTCACCCGGCCGCCAACGGAGTATTTTCGCAGTAATGTGTGTGTGGGCTTCCGGGGTGACGAGCCCACCATGAAAGCCGCAGTCGAACTGGTGGGCGACGATAATTTCACCTGGGACTCCGACTATCCGCACCCGGACGGCACCTATCCCTGGGGCGTGCAAGCCATGCTCGATCAGCCCATTCCCGAAGAGTCAAAGCGCAAGCTGTTCTGGGATAATGGGGCGCGTATTTTTCATTTGGAGTAGCTACTGGTTGCTGAGGAGACACACACATGGATTTTAGCGGTAAAGTCGGCGTGGTGACGGGCGCGGCCTCGGGCATTGGACGGGCGACTGCAATGGGATTTGCCCAGCGCGGCGGGGCGGTTGCGGTCGTCGATATTAACGCAGAGAACGCCAACGCGGTGGTCGCCGAGATCGCGGCAGCGGGCGGCAAGGCGATTCCGGTGATCGCCGATGTCACCCAGCCGGCCGATATCGACCGGATGATATCGACAACGACGGATACATTTGGCCGACTCGATTTTCTGCATAACAACGCCTTTGGTCTGCCGGCGGCCCAACCTGACAGCACCGGCATGGCCCGCACCGCCGACCTGGACGATGGGGTGTGGGATCAGACGATCGACCTGGGTTTGTCGTCCGTCTTTCGGGCCATGAAAAAGGCGATTCCGGTCATGCGCCAAACCGGCGGTGCCATTGTCAACACCGCGTCGATTTCGGGCCTGCGGGCCGACTACGGCATTGCCGCGTATAACGCTGCCAAGGCTGGCGTGATCAATCTCACCCGAGTGGTGGCCGTTGAGTATGCCCGCGCAGGCATCCGGGCCAACTGTATCTGTCCGGGTGCCATCGACACGCCGCTGATCGCACCCGCCCTGGAGCTGCCGGGGTTTGCCGAGAAGTTCGATGAGGTCATCCCCATGGGGCGGCTGGGCAGACCGGAAGAAATGGCCAACGTGATCCTGTTTCTGGCCTCGGATCTGGCCTCGTTTGTGACTGGCGCAGCGTTTGTCGCCGACGGCGGCCAAACCGCCAAAACGGGCAGCCCGTCGTTTCTGCCGGAGGGATGAAGAACCCTCACCCTGGCTCTCTCCCAGCGGGAGAGGGGGGGTTATGGAATAAAAAAAGAGGACCGTATTCCTCTCCCCACTCACCACTAGCCACTCACCACTAAATTAAGGAGGACAACATGGCCGACAAAAGTCTTGAGGCGCAAATGCAAGAAATGGTTGACCGCGAAGCGATTCGCAACCTGCCTGTACAGTATTGTCACTGTGTGTGGCAGCAGGACACAGACGGATACGTCAACCTCTTTACCGAAGACGGCTCGTTCTCGACCGACGACCCCAGCCTGCCGGGCGCACAGGGACACGCCGGCTTGCGCACCATGATTAAGGGGGGTCTGGCGATGCAGCCCCGGCCCTTCATCCATAACCACGTCATTGAGTTGAGCGGGCCGGAGCGCGCCACGGGGACGTGTTATGTGGAAGTCCACATGAACCGCGAGGGCAAAAAGTGGGAAATGAAGGGCTGGTATAACGACGAGTACGCCAAAGTTGACGGCGAGTGGAAGTTCAAATCGCGCCGGATCACGACCGATTCCTTTGGTCCCAAGGACGAAGCCTAGAGACTGGAATGGGGATAGGCCGAAGCGCACGGCCAAGAGCGGCAGCCCCCCATCCTGGCCTTCCCCCTCACGGGGGGAAGGGACTGACCGCTGACCACCCTCCCCGCCGCTTAGTCTCTGGGCACCTCAGCGTACACACTCTGCATGGTGTCCAGATGACCCTGCGCATCCAGACCGCCCCCGAGCGTGCGTAAACAGACGTGGCTGAGGCCGCCGGCCCGCCGCCACCCGGACACCCGGTCGCGCCATTCCGCTTCGCGGGGACCGACCACAGCGATACCGGCTTCGGTGCCGATATCCTGCGGACTCCGACCGGCCGTTTCGGCGGCGCGCAGAATATCGGCCTGGATGGCCGGGAACTCTTCCGGTGTACACAGCACAAACCAGCCATCGGCCAGACGTCCGATCCGGCGTCGGATGCGCGGAATGGGAACACTCCGTGCGCCAATCCAGAGCGGGATCGGTCTTTGGACCGGCAGCGGATTCAGGCCGGCCCCGGACACCGTGTCCCAGCGTCCGTCAAATTCGACCGTGGGTTGCGTCCAGAGTTGCTTGAGGAGGGTCATCTGTTCCTCGCAGCGCTCCCCCCGCGTCTGAAAGTCCGCCCCTAATGCGCGGTATTCCTCCGCGCTGGGACCAACGCCGATGCCGAGACGCAGGCGACCGCCGGACAGCACGTCCAGTTCCGCGGCCTGCTTGGCCACCAGCACGGTCTGGCGCGAAGGTAGAACAATGACCGAGGGCACCAGTTCTATCCTCTGCGTGATTGCTGCAACATAGGCCAGCAACGTCAGTGGCTCGTGCACATAGCCACTCTCGGGCCGGAGAACCTGATCCGGGACGCGCAAATGCGTATAGCCCAACTCGTCAGCCGTTTGGGCAAATGCCCGGATCGCTCCCAAATCGCCCTGAAGCTCTCTCACTGGCAGTGAAATCCCAATTTTCATGAATCTTCTCCTCCTCATTCAGCCCCTTTTCGCAGGGGGAAGAGTTCGTAGGTGGAAGAGGGCGACAATGTGGCGGTGTCGCATTTAGCATTTCAACACCGCCTGCGCCGCCGCACGTTGGCGGTACGCGGCGTCCCAGCGTATGAGATGTGGATAGTCCGCGATGAGATCACACTTGGCAAAGCGCATGAACTGCAAGGCGGCCTGAAGGGTGCAGTCGGCAACCGATACGCGATCGCCTGATAGCAGGGCGCGACCGTCAGCTAAAATATTCTCAAAATACTGAAAGGCAATCGGTAGTACCTGCTTGGCCTGTGCCGCAGCCGCGGGATTAGGGGGAAGGCCGATAGGCGATTTCGTGGCATGGACATAACGTCCGACTTGAAGCAGCACCCGGAGGTCAGCGATACGTTCCAGCTCACGCGCGCGTATGCGTTCACGCGTCCCCTTCCCCCACATCGTCGGTTGGGGGAAGCACTCTTCCAAATACTCAATAATCGCCAGAGATTCGACAAGGTAGTCATTGTCCGCAACCTCCAGCACGGGTAGACTCCCAAACGGATTGCGCGCCAGATGAGCCGTACTCTTTTGCTCATTTTTAAGCGTATTGACGAGGACCGGTTTGACATCCATCTTAGTCCCGGCGGCCGTTTTCTCGGCAATATACAGCATCACTTTCGTGGGGTTCGGTGCGGCGGGAACCATGTAGAGTTTCATTCTGTCAGCTTTCTGTCAGTGTGATTTTCGTTCAATTTCACAAACAACATCCGGCCTCCAGGCTTCCCCGGTCCAGACCGAGTCAAACCCCAGTCGTTCGGCCTCAAGGATCACCTCCATGGTGTGCTGCATCTGTGGGCCCGAGTATCCGGTGACTAATCCAAGTCGTATCACACCCCCTCCTGTGGGTTCGGACTATAGCGTTCACACACCAAAGAGACAAAGGGAGGCTGGGGAGCAGCGAAAAAGCGCATTGATTCTTCATGCCTCAGCGTTTACGATTCGGACACATCCCCGCGGGAGTCCGGTCTGTGTGTAGAACCGTTTCGTAAAGGAGAGCACCTATGGCAACGGCCAGTCAGATTGATGCCATCCCCCTGCCGCCCACGGAGGCAGCGTTTGACCCTATCACTTTCAGTGTGATCCGGAACCGCTTTGAAGCCATCGGTCAGGAGATGACCCTGGCGATGGAGCAGACGGCCTGGACCTCGGTCATCGCCCTGGCCCGCGACTACTCGTGCATGATCTACGACGCCCATGCCAGCGGACCGCGTCAGGTCACCATGGCCGATTGCCTGCCCATCCACTGCAACAGCATTCGGACCCTGCTGATGGAAATCGTCTCCGTGTTCAAAGACGATATCCACGACGGCGACGTGTATATGTCGAACGACCCCTATCGAGGCAACACCCACATCCCGGACCTGGTGACGGCTCAGCCGGTTTTCGTAGACGGCAAGCAGGTGTTCTGGACCGTGGCGCGCGGCCATCAGCTCGATACCGGCGCCATTGAGGCATCAAGCATCGTGCCCGCGGCCAAGACCATCTTCCAGGAAGGCATTGTCATTCCGCCAACCAAGCTGGTCGATCGCGGGGTCGAACGCCACGATATTGTCGAGCTGTATCTCGCCAACGTGCGCTATCGGGACGCCCTGCACGGCGATCTGCGCGCCCAGCTTGGGGCCTGTGGCGTGGCCCGCAAGGGTCTGATTGAGCTGTGCGAGCAGTACGGCCGCGACGAGGTGGTGCGCTATAGCAACGGGATCATGGACTACGCCGACCGGCGCGCGTCAGAAGAATTCCGCTCGATTCCCGACGGCGTCTACCACGGTGAGACCTGGACCGATACCGACGGCAATGGGGCGACCGATATTCCGATTCGGGCCACCATCACCAAGAAGGGTGCCGATATTCACGTGCATTACAGCGGGGGGCCGCCGTCCACCGGCTCGTTCAACGCCACCTATGCGGTTATGATGGCGACCTCGACGATCCCCTTCCTGTACTATATCGACGCGGACATTCCGCATAACCACGGCGTGCTGCAACACATCAGCGCCGACGCCGACGACAACACCATCTGCCTGGCCAAGTGGCCGGCCGCGGTTGCAGGCGCAACCCAGAATCCGGCCGACCCCATGCACGAGGTCATCAATATCGCCATGGCCGAGGCCATCCCCGAGCGCGTGCCCGCCGGCGGGGCCCACACCGCCCACGTCCCGAACTTCAACGGGGTTGATTCGAGAACCGGGCAGGAGTGGGGCTGCATGCTGTTCAACAGCGGCGGAGGCCAGGGCGCGGCAAAGGACGCAGATGGCTGGCCGGTCCTGTGTACCATTGCCGGCATGGGCGGGCTCACCTCGGCCTCGATTGAGCAGTTGGAGCTGCTGTATCCGCTCCGTGTCGAGCAGAACGAAATCGAGACCGACGCCATGGGCATGGGGAAGTGGATCGGCGGGCCAGGGCTGCGCACGCGCTATCGGCCGATTGCCGGCGACATGGAGTGCGTCGGCTTTGGTGAGGGCCTGAAGAACCCGCCGCACGGGGTGAACGGCGGCACCATGAGCCCAGGCGGCGGCATTTATATCGAGCACGCGGATGGCAGCCGGACATTCACCTCCTCCGCGGGGCAACTGCTGATTCGCGAAGGCGAGACCTGGAATGGCGTGTCCGCGGGCGGTGGGGGCTGGGGCAACCCGCTCGACCGCGACCCGGAACAGGTGCGCCGCGCCCTGCGGGACGAGTGGATCAGCGAAGACACGGCCCGCAACGTGTTTGGTGTGGTCGTCAAGGACGACCTGGAGCGCAGCCTCGCCGTTGCCGCAACCGATCAGCTCCGAGCCGAACTGCGAAAGAACGAGCGCCCGACGATCGAGCCCACCACTCCGGCGGCCGGCACCTGGACGCAGCAGAACAGGCGGCCCGGCGATCGCTATCTCGAAGCCCCGACCATCGCCCGGAACTTCAGCGCTACGCCGCAGGAGACGTAAACATGGGGCATCGAGTCGGCATCGATATCGGCGGCACCTTCACCGATGTGGTCCTGCTGCGCGACGACGGCAGGTTCCACGTCTACAAGGAAGACTCGACTCCTGACCAGCCGCTGCTGGCGATTACGCGGGGTCTTGCCGGCATGGCCGAGGAAGCCGGGACCACGGTCGAAGCGCTTTTGCGCGAGACGGAGTTTCTGGTGCATGGTCAGACCATGGCGACCAATGCCCTGATACAGCGCAACGGGCCGGTCATCGGCCTGCTGTGCACCCAGGGCTTTCGCGACATCATGTATCTGGGCCGGGGCGGGAAACCCGAACGGTTCAACATCCACCTCCAGAAGCCCGAGGACTTTATTCCCCGCTATTTGCGCCTGGGCATTCCAGAGCGTACTGGTGCGGACGGCTCCGAGGTCCTGCCGCTCGACGAAGAGGCCGTTCGCGCAGCGGCGCAACGACTCGGCACCCACGGCGTCAAAGCGGTGGCGGTTGCCTATCTGTGGTCCATCATCGATCCGCGCCACGAAAAGCGCACCGCCGCGATCGTGCGCGCGGAGCTGCCCGGCGTCGAGGTGCTGTGCTCTTCCGATGTCCTACCCGAGATTCGCGAGTGGGAGCGTACCTCGTCAACCGTGCTGTCCGCCTATATCGCCCCCATCATCGGCGATTATCTGCGCGCCTTTGAAAAGGAGATGGCGGCCGGCGGCCTGCCCCATCCGCCGCAGATCATGCAGGTCAACGGCGGCTGTGCGTCGGTTGAGGACCTTTTGGCGCGACCCGTCAACGCGGTGGCCTCGGGTCCCGCGGCCGGGCCGGCCGCGGGTGCGCACTACGCCTCGGATACCAAGGCCCCCGACCGGCTGATCATTATCGACATGGGCGGAACCAGCTTCGACGTTTGTATGCTGCGCGACAGCGAACCAGTCATGTCAACCGATATCCGGGTCGCGCATCAGCCCATCGGAGTGAACGGAGTTGAGGTGTTGTCGATCGGCGCTGGCGGCGGCTCCATTGCTTGGCTCGACAGCGGCAAGGCGCTGCGGGTCGGGCCGCACAGCGCGGGTTCTCAGCCAGGGCCGGCCTGTTACGGCCGGGGTGGCCGCGCGCCCGCAGTCACCGACGCCAACCTGGCCGTTGGGCGAATGTCGTCCGGGGCGTTTCTGGGCGGGCGGCGTTCTCTCAGCGAGCATCTGGCGCAGCGGGCTATTGCCGAGCATATTGCCACGCCGTTGGGTCTATCGGTTCGTGAGGCCGCAGCCGGCATCCTGACCATCGTAAACTCAAATATGGCCTCGGCCATCCGGGCGGTCTCGATTGAGCGCGGCATCGATCCCCGCGCCTATGTCATGGTCGCGGGTGGCGGGGCGGGTGGCCTGCACGCGGCCGAGCTGGCCCGTATGCTTGAGATCGGCGAGGTGTTGATTCCGCGGTCCGCGGGCGGTCTGTGCGCCTTCGGCATGGCGGTCACGCCGGTACGGCACGACTATGTGCGCCTCTACCACTGCTATACAAATCAGCTGGGCGCGGCCACGGGCATAGCCCGGGTGTTTGACGAGTTGATCGCCGAGGGCAGCTCCCATCTTGAGGGGGAAGGTTTTCAGCCCGAAGAGATTCGGTTCGCCCGACACCTGGAGGGGCGCTATCCGGGCCAAGTCCACAACCTAACGGTGCCGCTGCCCGACGGACCGATTGACGTGGAGCTTTTGCGGCGGCTCGAAGCCGACTTTCATGACGAGCACGAGCGACGCTTTACCTATGCGATGCGCGACCAGCCCATAGAATGCCTGCACTGGCGCGTCGCCGCCACGGGCAACCGGCCCGCCCCCGAGGGACGGCTGGCCACACAGTCCGCGGGCCGGCCACAACCGACCAGTCGACGCAGGGCCTATATGGCTGGGGTCAACGCCGAGGTGGAAACCGAGATTTATCAGGGCGACGCACTGGCGGCGGGTGACCGGCTCACCGGCCCGGCCATCGTTGAGTTCGCCACGACCACGGTGGTCGTCAACCCGGCTGACCGGCTGACGGTCCAGGCCGACGGCAGTGCTCTGCTGACGATTGCCCTCTGACATAAAGGAGACTGTTCATGTCGGGTGTCATGATCGTGACGGGCGGAAGTCGCGGTATTGGAGCCGCTATTGCACGCCGGGCAGCGCGGGCCGGGTTTGACGTATGCGTCAATTATGCCCGCGCCAAAGACCGGGCCGAAGAGGTGGTCCACGACGTGATGCAGGCCGGGCAACGGGCGATTGCCGTGCAGGCCGATGTAGGAACGGAAGCCGGTGTCGTTGAGTTGTTTTGCCGGACCGATGCCGAACTCGATCCGGTCACCGCCCTGGTGAATAATGCCGCGATCGACTATGAGACCGCGATTGTCGACGCCAAACTGGAGCGTATCCAGGGGGTTTTTGATCTCAATATCTTTGGCGTGTTCGTGAGTGCACGCGAGGCCATTAAACGCATGTCCACCAAACGTGGTGGCACCGGCGGCGCGATCGTCAACGTCGGCTCCATTTCCTCGCGCTACGGCGGGCTGCCGGGCGATGTGGTCTACGCCTCCAGCAAAGGCGCGCTTGATTCCTTTACCCTGGGTCTGTCCAGAGAAGTCGGGCCCGAGGGGATTCGGGTCTGTTGCGTGCGGCCCGGAATTACCCGGACGGAAATTTTTGAGGCGAGCATCGGCATTGAACGGGCCGAAGCCATTGCCAAGGCGCAGACGGTCCTGGGGCGCATCTGCGAACCCGAAGAGGTGGCCAATCTGGTGGTCTGGCTCTGTACAGATGAGGCCTCGTACGTCACCACGACAATCTACGATATTTCAGGCGGACGCTGAACAGGTCGCGTTCATAAAGGAGAAACCCGCATGACCAGCGCCATACAGGACAGACAGACAGACCACGCGCAGACCCTCCCGACCCATCCCCTGGACCCGCTGAGCCGGAGCGAGATTGAGCGCGGCGTGGCCATCCTCACCGGCTCGGGCGAACTGCGCGGTCGGATCGCCTTCTCCAGCGTCAATCTGGTGGAGCCGCCCAAAAAGCCCGTCAAGACCTTTACCCCAGGCGCGCCGTTTACGCGGGTGCTGCGTTTTCTGGGGGTGGACGAGTACGCCAACGGCCGGCAGGCGGGCAGTTTTGCGGCGCGGGTCAATATCACGACGGGAGCGCTGCTTGAGGTGCAGCGCCTCAGCAGCGGACAGGTCCCGTTTGGGGGACGAGACCTGATGCAATCGATCCAGATCACCAAGGCCGACCCGGCCTGGCAGGCCGGGGTGAAACGCCGCGGCGTCGAGGATATGAGCCGGGTGCAAATCGATATGTGGCCGGGCAGTGGCCCTCTCCCGGATGGCGTGGACGCGACCCATCGCCTGGCCCGGACAATTGCTTTTGTGCGCGAAGACAAGACCGACAACGGCTATGCCCGCCCGCTCCAGGGGCTGATTGCTCATGTGGACCTGACCGCGGGCCGGGTGGTCCATCTGGAAGACCACGGCCTGACCGCCCTGCCACCGGAGAGCGGGCGCTACGAGGCCGCTCATCAGCCTGCGCTGCGGACCGATTTGAAACCTATTGCCATTACCCAGCCCGAGGGGCCAAGTTTCCGCGTCAACGGGTACGCGGTGGAATGGCAGAAGTGGTCGTTCCGGGTCGGCATGCACCCCCAGCACGGCCTGGTTTTACACACCCTGAGTTATGACGATGCCGGGGAGCGGCGGTCGATCCTGTATCGGGCCTCGCTGGCGGACATGGTGGTGCCCTATGGCGACCGCGACCCCATGCACGCCTGGAAACATGTGCTGGATGCCAGCGAAGCGAGCGTGGGCAATCTGGCCAATTCGCTCAGCCTGGGCTGCGACTGTCTGGGTGAAATCCATTATTTTGATATGCCCCTGCTGCTGGCCGACGGGTCCGTCTATACAATCGAAAACGCGATCTGCATGCATGAAGAAGATTACGGCGTGCTGTGGAAGCATCGCGACCTGCTGTCCGCGACTACGGAGGTTCGACGCTCGCGGCGTTTAGTCATCAGCTCGTTCTTTACGGTCGGGAATTATGAGTACGGCTTCTTCTGGTATTTATACCTGGACGGCACGATTCAGATGGAGGTCAAGCTGACCGGCATCGTCGGCGTCAGCGCGGTGGAAACCGGGGCCGAGCAGCCCGAGTTCGCCCCGCTCATTGCGCCCAACCTGGCCTCCCCGATTCACCAACATCTGTTCTGTTTCCGGCTCGATTTTGATGTGGACGGTGAGCACAACTCGGTCTACGAGGTCGAGGTCGAACCGGTGCCGCCCGGGCCGGACAATCCGCACGGGACCCAGTTCCGCGCCAAGACGACGCTCTTATCATCCGAAGATGGCGCACGGCGGGATATTGCCCCGCAGGCCGGCCGGAGTTGGAAGATTGTCAACCCGCAGCGGACAAACCGGCTGGGGGTGCGGGGCGGCTATAAGCTGCTTGCCGGCGCAACACCAACCCTGTTTGCCCAGGCAGACTCCTACGTGGGGCAACGGGCCGGGTTTGCCCAGCATAATCTGTGGATCACCGCGTTTACGCCGGATGAACTCAGCGCCGCCGGCGACATCACGCTCCAGAGTCCTGGCGGTGAGGGCCTGCTGAGTTATTCCCGCGGACGCCCTATCGAGAACACCGACATCGTCGTCTGGCATACCTTTGGCCTCACGCATATTCCGCGGCCCGAGGATTGGCCGGTGATGCCCGTCGAGTATGCCGGCTTCAGCCTGATACCGGTCGGCTTTTTTGAACGCAACCCCGCCCTGGACGTACCGCCGAGCCGCCACGCATGTAAGTGAGGCAGGCGTTGAGATTGTAAGGAGTCGGTATGATTTCACTGACCGTGAACGGAACGGAACACCGCGTTGATGTCAGCTCGGACATGCGGCTGCTGTGGGTGTTACGCGATATCCTGGGGCTGACCGGAACGAAATTCGGCTGTGGCATGTCCCTGTGTGGAGCCTGTACCGTCCATCTGGATGGCGAACCGGTGCGCTCCTGCGTCATGCCGGTCTCTCTTGCCGCAGGCAAAAAAATTACGACCATAGAAGGGCTCTCCACAGATGGCAGCCACCCTTTGCAGCAGGCGTGGATTGACCATCAGGTGCCGCAGTGCGGGTATTGTCAGACCGGCATGATTATGTCGGCCGTCGCGCTGCTGAAGAAAAAGCCCCGGCCAACCGAGGCCGACATCAACGAAGCCGTGACGAATATCTGCCGCTGTGGGACGTATGCGCGTATTCGGGCCGCCATTCATACGGCGGCAAGGAAAGTGACTGGTGGCTAGCAGGGAAAAGAAGGACGAGCCGATGAAACAGATTGTGAATATATCCCGCCGTTCGTTCTTGTTACGCTCGGCTGTAGTCGGGGGTGGACTGCTGCTGGAAGTGACGCTTCCCAAGTCTTCTGTGGCCGAGGCTGAGCAGGCGAGTGCTCAGGCTGAGACCAGTCCCGAAGTGACGGCCTGGGTCCTGATTCGACCGGATGACACGATTATTATTCGCGTGGCCCGGGTGGAAATGGGCCAGGGAAGCTTTACCGGCCTGCCCATGCTGGTTGCCGAAGAACTAGGCTGTGACTGGAGCAAGGTGCGGGCTGAGTATGCGTCAACCAGCGAACATCTGCGGCGCAACCGGATTTTTCAGACCATGCTGACCGGCGGCAGCCGGTCGATCCGTGACAGCCAGGAGTATTTGCGCACCGCCGGGGCCGCGGCCCGCCTGATGCTGACCACCGCGGCCGCGCGGCGCTGGGGTGTGCCGGGCACGGAATGCGTCGCCGAGAACAGCCTCATCACCCATACCCCAACCCAACGGCAGGTCAGCTTTGGAGTGGTAGCGGCTGAGGCGGCCACGCTCGATATTCCCGAAAATCCACCGCTCAAAGACCCCGCAGACTGGACCCTTCTGGGCCAACCGGCCCAGCGGTTTGACATCCCGGATAAGGTCACGGGCAAGACCGCGTTTGCGATCGATACGCGGCTGCCCGGCATGGTCTATGCCGCGATTGCCCAGTGCCCGGTGTTCGGCGGCAGCCTGAAAAGCGCGGATGCCAAAAAAATTGCCGACATGCGCGGGGTGGTTAAGCTCGTTCCCCTGGAAGACGCGGTTGTCGTCGTTGCCAGAGAAAGCTGGTGGAACGCGCAGCAGGCGCTTCGCGCGCTTCCGATTGAGTGGGATTTTGGTGAGCACTCACAGGTCAGCAGCGACAGCATCCTGGAGTTTCTGCGCGAGGGTATACAACTCGAAAAAGCGCCGGTCTCGCGTCAGCAAGGCGATATCGACAGCGCGTTTTCCAGCGCGGCCACAACCATCGAAGCCGACTATTATGCCCCCTATCTTGAGCACGCCACCATGGAACCGCAGAACTGTACGGTACTGTATACGGATCAGCGGGTTGAGGTCTGGGCACCGGCCCAGAACAGTGAGGCGACCGCGGCCGTGACGGCTGAAACCGCGGACGTTCCGGTCAGTCGGGTCGAAGTCCACAAGGTTCATCTCGGAGGGGGCTTTGGGCGGCGCGGAATGCACATTGAGTTTGTGCGTCAGGCCGTCAGGGTTGCCAAGACCATGCCCGGCACCCCGGTGCAATTGATCTGGTCCAGAGAAGAGGACATCCAGCACGGTCGCTATCGACCGGTAGCCCTGGTCCGCATGAGAGCCGCGCTCGACGCGGCCGGGGAACCAACCGCCTGGACCGTGCGGCAGGCCGAGCAGTCGATTTTCAGTGAAGTCCGCCCCCATCTGATTCGGGACGGGGTTGATATTGTCGGCGTTCGGACCTTTGCCGACGCGCCGTATGCCTTTCCGAACATGCATATGGAATACGCCATGCGCAACACCCACGTGCCGCCAGGACCGTGGCGCGCGGTGGCGCATACCCATAATCCGTTCTTTCGGGAGAGTTTTATTGATGAGTTAGCCCATGCGGCCGGGCAGGACCCCTACCAATTTCGACGCACCCTCCTCCAGACTCCCCAGGCGTCGAAGGACCTGGCCATTCTGGACGCGGTCGCCGAGGCAGCCGGATGGGACAGCCCTCTGCCGGAAGGCGTCCACCGCGGGATTGCCGTACAGGATTCCTACGGGAGCTATACCGCGGCAGTGATTGAAGCCGCGGTTAATGGTGAAGGCGAGTTGACCATCCATCGCGTGGTTATTGGTATTGACTGCGGCTCTGTGGCTAATCCCGATTCGGTCCGGGCCCAGCTCGAAGGCAGCGTCGTCTACGGCCTGACAGCCGCGCTGTACGGAGAGATCACCATTAAGGAGGGTCGGGTTGAACAGTCGAATTTTCACGACTACCGGATGATGCGGATAGCCGAGATGCCCACGGTTGAGGTGATCCTCAAGCCGACCGGTGGTTTTTGGGGCGGCGCGGGCGAACCCGGCATGGCCCCGCTTGCACCGGCACTGTGCAATGCCATCTTTGCGGCAACTGGCAAGCGCATTCGTTCCTTACCGTTAAAGAACCATGATGTACGCCCGGCCTAGTCGCCTGTCACGACGGCACGTACTCGTCGGTCTGCTTGGCTCTCTGGGTGGCCTGCTCGTGCCGCTCAGGAAGGCGCGTTCGGCCGGCGCGCTTCCCGAGAAGCTCGTACCGCTCATTCGTGAGGCAACCGGAGGCGTGACACCCCAGGTCGGCCGTGTCACACTCACGCTGCCCACCCTGGCCGAAAGCGGCCATTCCGTGCGGCTGCGGGTCCGAGTCGAGAGTCCGATGACGCCACAGGCCTATGTGAAGCGCATTCATATTTTTTCGGAAAAGAACCCCAGACCGGTTATTGCCCGCTTCTCGCTGGGGCCGCGGGCCGGACGGGCCGAAGTGCACACCCGGATTCGACTGGCCGGCACCCAGCAGGTTGTGGCGGTTGCTATCATGAACGACGGCACGGCCTGGATGGCACGCGCAGAAGTCGTTGTTACGGCCGCGGCCTGCGTTGAGGGAAGCTGACCGGACGCATGGCCAAGGCCAGAATCAAAGTCCCTGAGGTTGTCAAGCGCGGAACGGTCTTTGAGGTGCGTTTGCTCATCCGCCATCCCATGGAAACGGGTTTTCGGTATGACAACGTGGGCCAGCAGATTCCCAAAAACATCGTGCATACCGTCCGATGTGTGTACAACGGCGCGGAGGTTTTCCATGCGAAGTTATTCCCCGGTATTGCCGCCAACCCGTATTTCTCGTTTTTTACCACAGCGGAAGTATCGGGCGAGTTGGAGTGCGTGTGGACAGACGATGCCGGAGTCACGACATCCGAGCGCGTCGGGCTCACGGTCAGCGAATGAAACGTTTTGTTGTTCTGCTTGCCAGCCTACTGGCCGTCCCGGCTCTCGCAAGCGCAGCCTCTATCTCTGAGCGCGGCGCGGCTTGGGCGCAGGCGTGTGCGGCTTGTCATGGTCCCGACGGGCAGAGTCAGGGAGCGATTCCTGCGCTTGACAGGCTATCACCCGAGGACTTCAGGACGGCCATGCAGGCGTTTCGGACCGAAGAGCGTCAGGGAACCGTGATGAATCAGATTGCCAAGGGGCTGAGTGAGGCGGACATTGAGGCGGTAACAACCTATTTCGCGGCCATACGGCCACGCAGACAGCAGTAGATGTCCTTTTTCACCCGCCGTCAATTCTTCAGCCTGGCCGCAAGCCTGCCTTTCACTCGTCTGCTGACCGGCAGAGCGCGGGCGAATACCCATGCCAGGGTCGTCGTCGTTGGCGGAGGTTTTGGCGGGGCGACCTGCGCAAAATATCTACGCCTGGCTGACCCGAGCCTTAAGGTCACGCTGGTGACTCCACAGCCTCAGTTTATCACCTGTCCGTTTAGCAACGCGGCCCTGGTCGGTCTGCGTCCGCTCGCCTCGTTGACCTCTACCTACCAACGGCTCCGGGAAGGCTATGGCATACAGATTATCCACGCCCAAGCCCAGAAGCTTGATCCGATCGCGCAGTGTCTCACACTCAGTGATGGTAGGACATTGGCCTATAACAAGCTCGTCTTGTCCCCCGGTGTTGAGCTGCGCTGGGACGCACTAGAAGGGTACGACGCTGAAGCCAGTACGGTGTTCCCGCACGCCTGGCAGGCCGGTTCGCAAACGCGGCGGCTGCGCCGCCAATTGGAAGCCATGGAGGATGGTGGGCTGGTGGTGATCAGCGCGCCGGAGACGCCCTACCGCTGTCCGCCAGGGCCGTACGAACGGGCCAGTCTCATCGCCCACTATCTCAAAACCCATAAGCCAAAATCAAAAGTCTTGATACTGGATGCCAAGGACGGTTTTACCAAGGACAGGCTGTTTCTGGCCGCATGGAAGCGGCTGTATCCCGGCCTGCTCGAATGGGTACCGGGCGCGCAGGGCGGGCGGGTCACCCAGGTTGATACTCGGGCCGGCATCGTCCGCACAGAGTTTGACGAATATAAACCCGCGGTGGCTAACATTATTGCCCCGCAGCGCGCGGCGGCCATTGCGCGCGCGGACGGCCTCGACGCCGGCACGGGCTGGTGCCCCGTACACGGCAGTACATTTGAATCCCGGGTACATGCCAACATTCATATTATTGGCGACGCGGCTATCGCCACCCCCATGCCCAAATCCGCCTTTAGCGCCAATAATCAGGCCAAGGTCTGCGCCGCGGCCATTGTGGCACTGCTTCGGGGCGAGCCGGTTGCATCGCCGGCATTGATGAATACCTGTTACAGCCTTGTCGCCCCTGACTACGGCATCTCTATTAGTGCTGTGTATTCCGTTGAAAACGACGCGATTCGGGTTGTCCCAGGGTCGAGCGGCACCAGTCCGCCTGACGCGCCGGAGACAACCCGCGCGCGCGAAGCGGCCTACGCCCGCTCCTGGTACGCCAATATTACAGCCGATACGTTTGGGTAAAAGAATGTTCGCAGACCATGCACTTCACAGCAGACGCTCGATAGGCCCCAGTCCCCTCTCCCACCAGCGGGCGAGGGAGAAAACAGGTATCGGACATTGAAGGGGACACTCATAATGAGCGTCTTGAGTGGAATCTTCGTATGTAGCGCTCCCCTGTATACAGCTCAGGCCGATAAGCAGCCGGCCAGCAGCCGGATTCTAAGCGGAGGGGTTTCCACCCCATTGACCGACCAGCTTGGCGACGCGGAGCGAGGATGGCGCATTGTGCTCGACCGGGAGCGCGGTGATTGTGTGGTGTGTCATGCCCTGCCGCAAAGAGTAGACGTGTCTTCCAATAGGCAGGCGGATGTTGGCACGTTTACTCTTTCCCCCGCACGCCGCTTCCACGGCACGGTAGGACCGTCCCTGGACACTATGAAGATTCGCTATACCGCCGCTGAGTTACGCCTGCGCCTGCTCAACCCCAAAGCGCTGAACCCCCACTCCATCATGCCGGCGTATCATACGGTGGCGGGTCTACATTCCGTTCTCGAAGCCTACCGAGGCAAGCCGATCCTCGGTGCGCAGGAAATCGAAGATGTCGTGGCTTATCTCTTGACCCTTCGTCAGGACGCTCCACAGGCCGCGCAAGCTCTCCAAACTCCGACCGGGCCGCAGCACGAGCCTTCCCCCTACAGCGTGGCAGGCCGTCGCTCCGGTTATACCTATCTGTCGGAGGAGCACAGACAGTTACAGGATGATGCGTTTGGCAATCCGGGGATGTTGTGGGTCGAGCGTGGTCGCGAGTTATGGAAACAGACCCGGGGCGACAGCCAGCAGGCGTGCGCCAGTTGTCATGGAGGCGCGGCAAAAAGCATGCGCGAGGTGCGGACCCGCTATCCGCAATTCGATCCACGCACGGAGAAACTCATCAACCTGGAGCGACGGATTAACCGCTGTCGCACAGAGCAACTCCAGGTCGAAGCCTACCCGTATGAATCCGAAGCCCTGTTGGCACTCAGCGCATTTGTGAGTTTTCAGTCACGCGGAATGCCGCTGAGTGTGGACATCGAAGGACCGGCCGCACCGTTCTTCGAGGCGGGCAAAGCCTTCTTCATGCGCCGCCGCGGCCAACTCGACATGGCGTGCAGCCAGTGTCACGATGCGTATGCCGGACAACGCCTGCGGGGTGAGGTCGTCAGCCAAGGACAGACCAGCGGCTTCCCCGTCTATCGGCTGAGCTGGCAAACGCTGGGGTCGACGCACCGCATGTTTGCCTGGTGCAACACCGCAATTCGGGCTCAACCCCTGGCCCACGGGGCTGACGCCTACGTCAATCTGGAATTGTATCTGGCCTGGCGCGGCCGCGGCTTGCCGGTAGAAGCACCGAGCGTGCGGCGGTAAAGCAGCGAGGTGAGCAAGGTCTTCCTCCCTACCGATGGGAACCTTGGTGTCGGATTACCCTGCCCTCATCCGGCCTACACTGGCTGGGGGCGGGCCACCGGGGTTAAGATTCCTCCTTATCTCTTTATTCGCTCAGTATTTCTCCATTTCTTCAAACAGCCGTAGTTGTTCGGTTTCCTGGGCTTTGTAGAGGACTTCCCCTTTTGCAGAGATGACCTGAGCAACGTACCTGTCGAGGTTCTGCTCCAGTTCCTCCAGAAATCTCTCTTCTCGGTCAAGATTCTTCATCTTGTGGGCTGCGCACAGCAGGCAACCCATGAGGATCACTTTTGCATCTCCGAGCGAGACCTGTATGCCGGCCGATTTAAGTCTGAATACCTGTTCCTTTGCCACATTGATCGCCGGACGTAGCGGGTAGATCGCTCGGCCGTTTCTTCTTGCTCGCTTATCCTTACGACAGACAAGAATGAGGTCTAAGTGGATTGGTGAGGCAGCCTGTTGCAGTGGCATGGAAACGGACATTTCGGCCTTTATCGGATACCCTCGCGTACAGACAAGGCCGGCCTGTCTGATTGCTCGGTGGACGGCGGTCCACCCCTCGTGGCGGGCATGATGATAGCTAAAAACAAGCAAGCCCGTATCATTGAGGACACGGCTGCACTCGGCGAAGACTGAGGTGAGTTTCCCGGTGAAGAGTTCAGGGTCGGTGTCTTGTACCTCCTCCGCACATCTCGTAGTCGTCGTGGCGGAAAATTCCAGAGCTTGATTGAGCCAATAGTAAAAGAAGTCGGCAAGTTGCGAGTAGTGAATATTATCAAAGAAAGGCGGGTCCGTGACGACGAGATCAACGCTCTTGTCAGGGATATCGACACAACTGGAATCTCCCAGGGTGAGATAAGCTGTTTTCGGCTGTGAGACGAACTGCGCAAAGCTCTCCGTTATCTCTACAGAGAGCGGCTGATTGATATTGCCAACCTTCATACTCTTTGATGCATGAAGCCTGAGTTCAGACGGGTCGGCCTTATAGGCAAGGGCCTTGTCAACGCGAGACCGGAACAAGCCCGAAAATGCGCCGGAAGACTTGGGCGTTCCCCAGATATTCGCCTCAAGCGGCATCATCTCTGGCTTGAGGACATGGTGGGAGAACATATGCCGTACGGCCCCCGTCCCTTCGCCCTTAAAAGAGGTGAACAGGTTGTTGAATTCTAATGTGCCAGAAAAGAGGCAGGAAAAAAGGAGTTTCAAGTCCGGGTCTTCGATCCCTTTAATGGCTCCAATAAGATGCCCGATACAGACGAGTTGCCTGTCGGAGAATAGCTCGTGCCAATACCGGTAGTTGTGGTTCAGCGTCTGATTGGTGTTGTAGCCGGGCTTGATGGCCACAACGGGAAAACTGCTTGAGAGCGCAGCAAACTCTTCTGCTATTTGGCGCTCAATCTGCCCGTCAAATTCGTTCATCGGTTCATACAGTTTCTCTCCGTTCTCTGTCAGGAGTAGCTTTGCATAACGCCGAAAGGGTAAAGGCCCCTCAAGAGACTTCATCCTCTCGGTAAGGCGAAAAGCGTAGTGACAGCCGTCACAACGGACTTCCGCTCCGCTGATATTCCCGTGCTGAGGGTTATATGTCAGCGAACACCCCGGACAACTGACGCGCTCGGCATCGTAAACGGTGAGGTTCACAGCACCACAGCCAGGACAGAGGGCGCGCGCCGAAGCGTCCTTCTGAGGAGTCGCATTTTTGGAGAAAATTCGTGTTTTGAAGAGGTCAATCGGTTTCCCACATTCCGGACAAGGGACCACTTTAACGAGGAAATAGTATAAAACGGTGGCGGGCTGGCCGACCCTCGTTCTAGTTTGAAAGTAACTGAGCAGTCTCGGAGCCAGTGTCCGTTCCAGGCCTCGGTAGGTAGAGAGAACCTCAGCAGCGGTGTATCGGGAAAGTGCGGCGCGGCAGGCGAGGTAGGCGACTGGGTTGACGTCGCGCCCCGCGGCTTTGCAGCCAAGTTTGACGGCTTCGCCGACAGTCACCCCACTCCCCATAAAAGGATCAAAGACAACGGTCTGCGCAAAGGTATTTTTCTTGTAGAAACACTCCCAGAAATCCTCACCATCCTCTAAACACGCGCCCAGCAGGATACCACGAAAGACCGAGCCGAGCCTTCGAGCCCACCACTTATGGAGGTAATAAACGGGGCGATAGACCTCTTTACGCCAGGATTCCCGCTCGGCAACGAGCGAGAGTTCTGCAAACGGAAAGTCGTTCTCTATAAGTTTTGGCATAAAATTATTCTGGGAGTTGAGGCATGGATGCTGTCCGCTCTCGTGGCCGTCGGGACTTACAGGCCTGAAAGATGTCCCGTCGAACCGGCAGTTGATCGAGAGAGAGGGAGCGTCTCGTAGCGTTGTCAATCACAATGTAGTGGAAAGAATTCTGATACTTATCATCTCTGGCGATGAGGTCCGTACAGAGGGCGTCCCGTGCCGCGAGAGCAGCCACATCGTGCTGCTTGATAACGAGTATATGGCGGAGGTGAAAGAATCTCAGTTTGTAATTGAGTGGATTCGGATAGGTGTACATTCGTCTGTGCCGGACGGAACCTTCTCCATATGGACCGTGGTCGTATTCACTCTGATTTGCGTACTTTGCGTCCTTGTGCAAATCGAAATCGTAATTGAGGAAATCGCCATCCATGAGGATAGAGGTGACTATCGAGGAGCTATCATTGCTCAGTAAGGCAAAGAGGTAAAAGCAGGGGATCTCCACAGTATCCCGTCCAACCTTGATAAGGGCCTTCCCACAGGGAAGACAGCTATTGTAATCGATTGTTAGTCCCCTAGGGTCCTTCCCGTTGGCCTGCTGAATCAGCTTCTTTACCTCAAGTCCCAGAATCGAATTGCTCGGTCTATGTCGCAACACGATATCGGGTGTTGTCAGCTTTCCAGCCCGAACCACTTCGATATCGGGAAGGGCACACTTGATCTCATCACCAACCCAGGAATCGAATGGATCGTCTTGAACTGTGCCAACCAGAGAAGGAGACGGCAGAGCAATCGGTATCACCCCTTGCAGCGTCTTTGCGGAGAGTTCTGCGTATATGCGTTCAACGATCTGCATGGTATTCATTCCGTAGCTAACATCCGTATGGAGAAATTCCTTTCTTCTCCACACCTCCGCAATGAGATAGACGCCCAACTTAATATAGTATCAACGTGCCACAGTCGAGCCGAAGCATTCGACGAACGCGACAGGGGATCCCTTGAGGGTTGCCCCAATTGTGAGGAAGAAAGAGGGGGTTCCAGGACGGTCGGCTTGAACTGCCCGGCCAGAAGTTACTCGAACTCCGAAGCTCTGGTTATGGGCGGATATTCGTTCCACCACTCCCGGAACACACGACACCGGCCACTCTCGGTCAGCGTGATCAGAAAGAGCCCTTCCATTCTGACGGCTTGGCCCGTCTGCACGGATTGCATCGATGCCCACCAGCGCGCGAGGTAGCGTCCGTCTTCGGTCATCGCCAGGGGTTCGGAACCAAACGTAATCCCGGCCTGGTTCCCCTGGGTCGCCGTCTCCCAGACCCTGCCGTAGGCGTCGAGCCAGGCATTGAGCGCTTCAAAACCCATGGGAACCTCCTTTCCTCTTTTTGTCCGCTTGAAGCCCATACAGAGCGCCCAACGCGGGCTTGTCCAGAGGCGGCCCTGTCTGTTCGTCCGCGTGGCTTGACAGCAGCATGGCAAGCATTCCACAGTTGGAGCCACGCACCGCGCGGGGCACGTATTCGGAGCAGAGAACGGGGAGGGCTGACCATGCGAGATTTTGTAACCCTTGGCAAACGCAAAGCCGTGTTGGGCATGATTCATCTGCAACCGCTGCCCGGCACCTTGTTTTACCAGGACGGCAGTTTCAACCAGACCCTTGAGACGGCGGTTGAATCGGCCCGTGCACTCTACCGCGGCGGAGCGGACGGGTGTCTGGTACAAACCGTCGATCGCATTTACAGCGTGAAAGACGAATCCGACCCGGCACGTACAACCGCCATGGGCTTGCTCGTGCACGCCATTGTCCAGGCCACGGGTGCGGAGTTTCAGGTCGGGGTACAGTTGATGCGGAATGCGCTCAAAGCCTCGTTGGCGGTGGCAAAGGTGGCAGGGGGAAGTTTTATTCGGGCCGGCGCGCTGGTGGGCACGACGCTGACCGCGCATGGCATGGTCGAAGCCAATCCGCTCGACGTGATGGAGTATCGCAAAAAAATCAACGCCTGGGATGTCAAGATCATTGCCGAAGTCGATTCCATGCACTTCAAATGGTTTGGCGAGTCAAAGCCCACTGCGGAGATCGCCCGGAGCGCGAAATATGTGGGGGCGGACGCGGCGTCGGTGGGCGCTCCCGACGAAAGGAAAACGCTGGAGATGATCGCCTCGGTGCGGAAGGCCGTGCCGGGCCTGCCCGTCATTTTGGCGGGCTACACCAACCACGAGAACGCTGCACGCTTGTTGGCTGCGGCGGACGGGGCGTTTGTCGGCACCTGTCTGGAACGCGGCGGCTGGGGTGGACAGATTGATGTCGAGCGGGTCAAGACCTATGTAGACATCGTGCGAGGCCTGGAAGGAAAGGGATAGAACGATGGAGCCACTCAGACCGGAGGTGATGTTCGGGCAGGTCGCAGGCTTAGCAGACGATTTACGACAATTGACCCGCCCGTTTGCGCAGCAGGTGCGGACGGCCCTTACCCCGTCGGAATGGCAGGCGATAAAAAAGGTCTACCTCACCGGGGACGGGGACTCCTACCATGCCTCGTGCGCCGCTGAAATGGCTTTTGAGGCTATGGCCGGCGTGGCCAGTGAGCCGCTGAGTGCCCAACGCTTTCTGGATTATAGGGCGGCCTGGATGCGCCCTGCTACGCCACGCCAGACCTTGGTGATTGCAACTTCGGCCTCGGGCGGTACCGAGCGCGTCGTGCAAGCGATTGAACGGGCCAAAGAGTATGGTGCGTTGACCCTGGCGCTCACCGGTACGCCCAACAGTGCGGTCACGCAGGCGGCGGACCGTGCCATTACGGTCGAACTGCCGCAAAGAGAACGCTCCCCAGGGATTCGCACCTACCAGGCCAGTCTAATGGGAATGCTGTTGGCGGCGATTCAGTTAGGTGAGTGGCAAGGCAGGTATGCCCAAGAAGAAGCAGAGCGTCTGCGCCGGGAACTGGTCAATCTCGCCGATGCTGTGGCCGCCACCACTGACGCTATTCAGACAGACTGTCGGGAGGTGGCAGACATGATTGCCGCAAGCCCCGTTGCAGTCATGCTGGGCAGTGGGCCGAGTCATGGCACCGCCCTCTACAGCGCGGCAAAGCTGATCGAAGCCGCGGGTGTTTTTACGATGGGGCAAGATTTGGAGGAATGGTGGCATGTCGAACGGTTTGCCTATCCGGTGGACATGCCGGTTTTTATTATCGCCCCGCCGGGCCGCTCGTACTGGCGGGCAGAGAGCGTAGCAGCAACGGCGCGCGGCTTGGGCCGACGGGTCATTGCCGTGACACACAGAGACGATACCCAGGCCGCCCGCCATGCTCACATGGTGTTACCCGTCCAGGGCGAGGTGCGCGAGGAGTTTTCGCCTCTGCTCTACCATCTGTTTGCCGGCTCCGTAGCCGCCCATGTGGCCGAGCGTTTGGGCCGCTGTCCCTTCCAAAGCGACCGGCCCGAACTGCTTCGGTCGGTGAACGAGTATTTTACCAGCCAGCGACAGGAGGCGGGGGGCTGAGAAAATCACTCGTAGACCCTCTCCGGAAAGGTTGGTTGCACGTGGGCCGCCTTGAGCCGTAATGCCGCATGAAGCTGAGAGTCAAAGTAGATCGTAGAACGTTTGGATGCTTCGCCCATGACACACGTCCTCCTTGTGTGGACGGGAGCGTCACAGCGCCACAGCATCAAGACACTGTGGCGTGGGAGCAGCATAGCGGAGCGTTATCGAGTCTGCATCTTCACCCCGCCGTGCACGACGCGGCCAGACTCGACAAGGCCACCCGCCGGCGGGCCTCACGGATGTCGTGGCGGTCGAAGCCGTTGGTCAAGAACCCGAAGGAGATGCCAGTGGCCGGGTCGGCCCAGCCACTCTGGCCGCCAAAGCCCGGATGGCCGAACGCCGCCGCGGAGCTGGTGCGCCCGAAGCCGCGCATATTGGCCTTGCCGTCTCCGCCGGCAACGGCAATCCCCAGGGCCCGGTTGGCCCGGTGGCCGAGGAAGGGATCGCGCAGCTCTCCGGTGCGAACGCGCCGCGCCTCTTTCAGCATTTCAGGTTGCCAGACCGGCGTCCCGTCGTGGGCACGGCCGTCGTTCAGCAGGGCCTGATAGAATAAGGCGATATCACCCGCCGTGGTAATGCAGCCGGCCGACGGCGACCCGGCTTCTCGGGTGGCCGTTTCGTTCAACTCCAATACCCCGTCTTCATTGATGGCATTGGTCGTGGCGTTCAAGCCTTTGACCCCCATTTTTTCATACTCTTCGGCGGTCGGGGCTTGGCCCACCCACTCCACATCAGCGACATCCGCGTTCCCGGATGGTGGCAGCCCGAAGCGCAAATCAGGCAGGCCCAGCGGCTCGGCAATCCGCGTCCGCACAAACTCGCTCAGGCGCTGACCGCTGAGGTGTTCGACAATAGCGGCGACCGGCCAGAAATTCGCCGACACATGATAGACGAACTTCTCGCCTGGCGTATGGTCCAGCTTCCACTGGGCAAAGCGGGCGAGGCGCTTGTCGCGGTCGGCCCACTCTTTTTGCCAGTGCGGGGCATAGGGAATGGCCGATGTGTGAATGAGCAACTGCTCGACCGTCACCACGTCTTTGCCGTTCGTCCCGAACTCGGGGATATACTCAACCACGCGGTCTTGCGGGCGCAGTTTGCCCTCTTGCATGAGAATCCAGGCCGAGGCCGAGGTGAACGCCTTAGTCGAAGACATAATGACAAAGCGTGTTTCATCCGTCGCCGGCCTTTCTGTCCCGCCTTGGACCGCCCGGCCAAAGGTCTGCATGGCACCAATTTTTCCATTACGGGCAATCGCGACCTGGGTGGCCGGCAGCAGGCCGGATTTGACGTCCCGCCCGGCCCGTTCAAACAGGGCCTGAATTTTTTCCGGGTCGAGACCGATCTCTTCCAGATTCTGGGCAAAAAAATGTGCGGCTGGCATACGGCTTTCCCTCCTGATTCTTTCTTTGCAGCTTCCTCCCTTGAATTCCCCCCTCCTCCTTGCCACTTTATGGGTTTCAGATCAAGGTAAAAAGGAACCCTATGCCCTCGGAACTCATTCTGCATCACTACGATTTTTCCAACTACTCGAAAAAGGTCCGGCTCGTCCTGGGTCTCAAACGCCTGACCTGGCGCTCGGTCGAGATTCCCCCTACCCTGCCCAAGCCGGACTATATCCCCCTCACCGGCGGCTACCGCCGCGCGCCGGCCCTCCAGATTGGCGCCGACGCTTTTTGTGATACCGCGCGGATTATCGAAGAACTGGAGCGGCGTTTTCCAGAACCCCCGCTCTATCCGGGGCCGGACCCGGTCGCCCGACGGGCCTTTATTGCCGGCCTGGAGCGCTGGACGGACGCGACCCTGACGCGCAATACGATCAATTATATTTCCTGCGAACATGCCGACGCCGATCGTTTCACCCCGGAATTCCTGGCCGACCGCGCCGCTCTGCTCGGCAAACCCGAACCGGGCCTCGCCCACCGGAAGGCCGCGGCAGCCAAGAACCTCGCCCAACTGCGTCCGCAGTTGAGTTGGATCAGCGACGTCCTGCACGACGGACGGACCTATATCTATGGCGAAGCACCATCTCTGGCCGATTGCGTGATCTACCATCCGCTGTGGGTCATGGATCAGCTTGCCGGCGAGCGCACGACCGCTATTCCAGTCATCATTCGTGAGTGGATGGAGCGCGTAGCCGCGCACGGCCATGGCAATCCAACCTCAATGACCGCGCCCGAAGCACTCGACGTCGCGGCTTCCAGCGGCCCTTTACCAGCCCTCCCAAGTCAGACGCTGGACGGAGACCCTGCCCTCGGTGCGACGGTTTCCGTTACGCCAACCGACTATGGCCGGGCCAATCCCAGTGTGGGCCGGCTGGTTTCCATTGACGCTCAGCGTATGGCGCTTCAGCACCGGAACGAGCGCACCGGGCTTGTCACTGTGCACTTCCCCCGCTTTGGCTACAGCGTCCGTACCCTTGACGGGTAGAAGGCGCGGGGAGGCAGCCGGATCATGAATGCGCAGGCCACAACTTCGCAAGAACACAAATGGCAGATTTGGATCGACCGCGGCGGCACGTTCACCGATCTGGTGGCGCGCCGTCCTGACGGCACCCTGGTGACGCATAAATTGCTGTCGGCCAATCCTGAACGCTATCAGGACGCCGCGGTCCAGGGCATTCGCGATCTGCTCGGGGTGACTGGTGACGCGGCTATCCCACCCGATACGATTGCTCTGGTGAAAATGGGCACCACAGTTGCGACCAATGCCTTACTGGAACGCACGGGCGACCGAACCGTGTTCGTGACTACCCGGGGATTTGGGGACGCCCTGCGGATTGGCTATCAGAATCGGCCCGACCTGTTTGCCCGGCATATTGTCCTGCCGGCAATGCTGTTTGAGCGGGTGATCGAAGTCAGAGAGCGTATTGACGCGCACGGCGCACTGGTCACACCCCTGGATGAAGATGGCGTGCGGCGCAGCCTTCAGGCCGCCTATGAGGCCGGCATTCGCGCGGCGGCCATCGCCTTTGTCCATGGCTATCGGTACGTGGCGCATGAAACACGGGTCGCCGCCATTGCCGCAGATATCGGCTTTCAGCAGGTCTCGGTCTCCCATACGGTCAGCCCGTTGATGAAGCTGGTCTCGCGCGGCGATACCACAGTGGTGGATGCCTATCTCTCGCCGCTGCTGCGGCGTTATGTCGATCAGGTCGCGGGAGAGCTGGAGACGGAGCGCCAGTCCGGTCCCAGGCTGATGTTCATGCAGTCGAACGGCGGTCTGACCGATGCCCACCTGTTTCAGGGGAAAGACAGTATTTTATCCGGGCCGGCCGGTGGGGTGATCGGCATGGTCCGAACCGCGTCGAGGGCGGGTTTTCGCAAAGTCATCGGCTTCGATATGGGCGGTACCTCGACCGATGTGTCGCATTACGATGGCGAGTATGAGCGGACGTTTGAAACCCTGGTCGCTGGCGTCCGCATGCGCGCCCCGATGATGCATATTCACACCGTCGCAGCGGGCGGGGGGTCGATCCTGCACTTTGACGGCGCCCGTTTTCGGGTTGGCCCAGACTCGGCCGGTGCAGATCCCGGGCCGGCCTGCTATCAGCGCGGCGGCCCACTCACCGTGACCGACTGCAACGTCATGCTGGGCAAGCTGCAAGCGGCCTTCTTTCCCGCGGTGTTTGGCGAGAGCGCAGATCAAGCTTTGGATGTGCAGATTGTTCGAGAAAAGTTCGCCGCCTTCTCACAAGAAATCGCCAGCGCTACGGGCAACGCAGTCCAGTCGCCTGAGGCCGTGGCCGCTGGCTTTCTGCGCATCGCTGTAGAAAACATGGCGAACGCCATCAAAAAAATTTCCGTTCAGCGTGGCTACGATGTGACGGAGTATACCCTGAACTGTTTCGGTGGGGCCGCCGGCCAGCACGCCTGTCTGGTCGCGGACGCGCTGGGCATGAAGACCGTCTTTCTCCATCCGTTTGCCGGGGTGTTGTCGGCCTATGGGATGGGTCTGGCAGACGTGCGGGCGCTGCGCGAGCGACAGATCGAACAGCCGCTCTCGGCCGCAGCCACACCCGTACTGGAAACGGCCTGTGCAGAACTCGGCGACGAGGCCAGCGACGAAATCCTTGCGCAAGGCGTGTCTGCCGCTCGACTCAGCCTGCATAAACGAGTCCATCTGCGCTACCAGGGGACTGACACGGCCTTGCAAGTGGACGTATCCGACCTCGACGACATGCGAGCCGCGTTTGAGACCACCCACAAGCAGCGCTTTGGTTTTATCGTCGAGGGGCGACAACTGGTCGCCGAGGCGGTCTCGGTCGAAGCGGTCGGCACAACGGAGCAGGTTGATGACGCCGAGCGGCCGGCGGCTGAGGGCCAGGCCGCGCAGCCGCTTCAGCAGGTCCGGGCATATATGGACGGCATTTGGCGGGACACGCCGGTATTTCAGCGCGAGCAGCTCCAACCAGGCCAGCGCATTCCCGGCCCCGCCATTATTTGTGAGCCCACGGCAACCACGGTGGTTGAGCCGGGGTGGCAGGCCGAGATGAACCGCTCTGGCCCTCTGCTCCTCACCCGCACGAGACCAAGATCACAGCAAGCGGCAATTGGCACTCAGTCTGCCCTGAGCGCGGGCGAAGGGGCCGACCCGGTCATGTTGGAGGTGTTTAACAATCTCTTCATGTCGGTCGCCGAGCAAATGGGGGCGACGCTGGCCAATACGGCCTATTCGGTGAATATCAAAGAACGACTGGATTTCTCGTGCGCCATCTTCGCCCCGGACGGGAGCCTGGTTGCCAACGCTCCGCATGTCCCGGTCCATCTGGGTTCCATGGGCGAGTCGATTACAACCGTCATCAAGGCCAATCAGGGGAGGATGCGGCCCGGCGATGCCTATGTCCTGAATGCGCCCTATAACGGCGGCACACATCTCCCTGATGTGACGGTCATTACGCCAGTGTTTGACACCGCCGGGGCAGACCGCATTCTGTTTTATGTGGGCTCACGCGGACATCATGCCGATATCGGCGGACGCACCCCAGGCTCGGCCCCACCGGACAGCACCACCATTCACCAGGAGGGCGTGCTGATCGATAATTTTCTCTTCGTCCGCCAGGGCCGACTGCGCGAACAGGAGATGCGGCAACTGCTGGGTTCGGGCGCGTATCCCTGTCGGAATCGTGACCAGAACATGGCAGACCTGCGCGCCCAGCTCGCGGCGAATGAAACCGGGGTCCACGAACTCAGGAAAATGGTCGAGCACTTTGGCATCGCAGTCGTGCACGCCTATATGCAGCACGTCCAGGACAATGCCGAAGAGTCCGTGCGGCGCGTGCTCGATGTCCTCACCGATGGCGCGTTCACCTACCCGATGGATAACGGCTGTCAGATACGAGTCAGTATTCGAGTGGACAAAGCGGCCCGCCGAGCGCGCATCGATTTCAGCGGTACATCTTCCCAGCACAGCGGCAACTACAACGCGCCTGCGGCAGTGTGTAAGGCCGCCGTCCTGTACGTTTTTCGGACCCTGGTGGCTGACGCGATCCCGTTGAACGAGGGCTGTCTGAAACCGCTCGATATCATTATCCCGCCGCACTCCATCCTCAGCCCGGAATACCCCGCGGCTGTCATCGCCGGCAATACGGAGGTCTCGCAAGGGGTGACGGACACCCTGTATGGCGCGCTCGGGGTGCTCGCCTCGTCACAAGGGACGGTCAATAATTTTGTGTATGGCAACGAGCAGTATCAAAACTACGAAACCATATGCGGCGGCACAGGAGCCGGCCCTGACCATCCGGGCTGCGACGCGGTCCACAGCCATATGACCAACACGCGTATGACCGACCCCGAGGTATTGGAGTGGCGCTTTCCGGTGCGGGTTGAGAGTTTTGCCATCCGCCACGGCTCAGGCGGCGTGGGACGCTATTCGGGCGGCGCGGGGATTACCCGGCGACTGCGGTTTTTAGAACCCATGACCGTCACCACGTTATGCAGCCACCGCCTGACCGAACCGTACGGACTGGCCGGCGGGCAGGCCGGTGAGCGGGGGCGGGATACGGTCGAGCGTGTAGATGGGAGCATTGAAGGACTCGCCGGTAACGCTGAAACGCTGATGCAACCCGGCGACGTGTTTGTCATGCAAACGCCGGGCGGCGGGGGTTTTGGGCCGCCGGATAAAGTTCAATCTGACGCTTATAACGAATCCCCGTCACCCCTGTTGCGGAGACTACCGCGCCGTTGACCACGCGCGCCTTCTTTGGATTGGAGCGAATCGCATCCGTATCGTAATAGTAGCCTTTAGAGCTTTTTACAAAGTGGAAGATGTTCTCATGGACATTGCGGAGCTTGTCCGGTGCGTTGTCGGGAGCGCCCTTGACCTTGTTCCAGATAATGCTGTTGCGCAAAATCCATCCCTCTTGATCGGTCAGCGTGAGCGCCAGCCGCCACGGAATACCGAGGAGTTGCTTATCATGCAGCAATCAAAAGCGCCATCAGGCAGATTGTGAAGAACAGCCAACGCGTCGCCCAAGAGAAACAGCGGGGAAAAGGTCAGAGACTGAAGATAATCCCGCACACAGCTTCCGTACTCCGAGGAAGGGGACTGCCGGAAAGGAGTCTGACTATCCGGTGCGTGAGACTGATCTTTCATAGGGAATTCGGGTCTCTCTTCTTAAAGCTATCGTGGGATTGATTCCAGTAGGGCACTGCCGCTCAGAAACCCCGCCAAAAGGGGAGCTAAGATGAAACCCTGCGGGCTACTCTCTCCTTACTGCGTGCCCCTCCCGGTGGAGAAAAGATCGTGCGCCAGTTGGAGGAAGGGGCGTGAACTGCTAAGACTTGCCGGGAGCGTAAAATACTGAGGAGGAGATTGCTATGAGAGAAGCTGTCATCGTATCGACTGCCCGCACACCGATTGGCAAGGCCTATCGTGGTGCATTTAATGACACCACAACCCCGACCATGGCCGTACCGGTTCTTCAGGAAGCCATCGGTCGGGCCAGGGTAGAGGCGGGCGAAATCGACGACCTGATTATGGGCGCGGCGCTCCAGGAAGGCACCCAGGGCTATAACGTGGCGCGGCAGTGTGGCATCGCCGCGGGGCTGCCAGTCTCAGTCTCCGGCCAGACCATTGATCGTCAATGTTCATCAGGGCTGATGAGTATTTCCATGGCGGCCAAGCAGATTGTAGCCGATGGCATGCAGACCGTTGTGGCCGGGGGTTTGGAGTCCATCAGCCTCGTTCAGAACGACCATCAGAACGAATATCGTAATGAAGACGCTCTGGCTCTGGAGCAGGCCCCGGACCTGTACATGGCCATGATCGACACCGCGGAAGTGGTCTCGAAGCGCTACAACATCTCCCGGGAAGCGCAGGATGAGTATGCGCTCCAGAGTCAGCAGCGCACCGCCGCGGCCCAGCAGGCCGGACGCTTCGACGACGAGCTCATTCCGTGCACCGCCACCAAGCTGTTCACCGATAAAGAGACCGGCGAGACCACGCACCAGGAAATGACCCTTGAGCGGGACGAGTGTAACCGTCCGAGTACGAACGCGGCTGGTTTAGCCGCGCTGCGGCCAGTCATGGGAGAGGGTGGCTTCATTACCGCCGGCAATGCCAGCCAGTTGTCGGACGGCGTGTCGGCCTGTGTGCTGATGGAGCGCAAACAGGCCGAGCAACGGGGGCTCCAGCCCTTGGGGATGTATCGGGGCATGGCCGTTGCCGGCTGCGAACCGGACGAGATGGGCATTGGTCCGGTCTTTGCCGTTCCCAAGCTACTCGAACGCAACGGCCTGAGCATGGACGATATCGACCTGTGGGAACTGAACGAAGCCTTCGCCTGCCAGGTCATCTACTGCCGTGATCGGCTCGGCATTCCGAACGAACGGCTGAACGTGAACGGCGGGGCCATCTCGATTGGCCATCCCTACGGCATGAGTGGCTCACGCATGGTCGGCCATGCGCTGATCGAAGGCAAACGACGGGGCGTGAAGAACGTGGTCATCACCATGTGTGTTGGCGGTGGCATGGGCGCGGCCGGACTGTTTGAGGTCGCGTAAGTCTCACTCCAGACACTTCTGATCCCCTCCTTGGAGGGGATTGCACTCCACTCAGCCAAGGAGAACCTTATGGCAAACGCACCCGCTCCAACCATGCGAGAAAAAGCCCGGAAAGTGGCCCCCAAGCTGATTGACCTGACCGAGAAAGTCTTATTCGGCGATGTCTGGGAGCGCCCCGGTTTGTCCAAGCGGGACCGCAGCCTCATCACCGTGGCGGCCCTCATGTCCACCTACCGTCCCCAGCAGCTCCGTCCGCACCTTCAGCGTGCCTTGGACAATGGCGTCACCCAGGAAGAAATCGGAGAGCTGATTACGCACTTGGCGTTTTACGCCGGCTGGCCGACGGCAATGACGGCCGCCGGCATTGCCAATGAGGTTTTTGAGCAGCAGGAATAGTCCGACCTCACCGCGGCCGCGGCCAGATGTTCGGGACCGCGGTGGCCAGCCATTTCACCAGAGCGGCGTTGACTTCCGTCGGCTTTTCCTGGGCCATCCAATGACCGGAGCGGATCGTCTCTTCGGACAGATTCCGGCAGTAGGTGCGCATGGGCGCGGCCAGACGCGAGTGGACACACTCACACACAAAGTCGTATTGGGCGGTCAGGAACAACACCGGCATATCAAGAGAGCCGTCGCTGCGGGCGGTCTCGGCGTAGGCCGCATTAACCGGGTGATTCATATACCACGAAGAGGGACCGAAGAACCCGTTGCGTTCGAGCGCAGAGGCATAGATGCGCAAGTCCTCTTCGGTGACCACGTCGGCATCACGCGGCAAATCGGGGATCTCAGCCATACCCAGCATACTCTGATCGCGACGCGCGGTTGAGGTGAGGGCCGGCTGACCCTCGCCTTCGGGGTTCCCTTTCCGAAACAGCAGTTTGACGAATCGGTAGGCCTGGGCATCCATCGGGGCGATGGCTTCGGCAAAGCTCTCTTCATAGTAGCGCATGTAATCCCACTGGCCGGCAGGATAGGTATCCTCAGGATAGAGGTCACGGTCCACCAGGGTCAGCGTGTGCTCAAGCCCGCGCTCAAGGGTATAGTAGGGGACACACAGATTGGCGACCGCATGACATCGGTCCGGATGGTGACTGGCCATATTCCACACCACCGGACTGCCCCAATCATGGCCGATCCAGACGGCCTTCTCTCGCCCCAGCGCGTCTATCAACTCCAGCATGTCACGGACGATATGCTCCTGGGTATAGTCGCTGTGTCTCCCATATACAGACGAGCGACCATAGCCGCGCATGTCCGGCGCTACGGCCCGGAATCCCAGCGCCGCCAAAGCCGGCAGTTGGTGCCGCCAGCTTATCGAGAGCTCAGGCCAGCCGTGGGCGAAGATGACAAGCGGCCCCTCTTCGGGACCGGCGGCCAGATAAAAAGTCGTATGCCGGTCGGTTTTGACGGTATGTTCGGTGATGGTCATGTCCGCTCTCCTTTGAGGCTTTGCTAAGAATCTCGCAATTGAAAAGATAGTAGAACGTGGATTGCTCGGAATACAATCACGACCCCTATGCATCAATCCCCAAGTCATGCCGAATTCGACGGCGTACCGTCCGGCACAAAGTCAACGCTTCGCGGGCGTCTTTTTTATCCGCTGACTCTCCCGGATATCGAAAGGCGACAGCAAAGGCGGTTAACGCGCGGAGATGAGGACGGAGCATTTCCCCAGCAGGCTCAATCGGTCTCAACTCTGTGATGCTTTGCATCTCAACAGCCATCTCGATGATTTTTCTAACAGCATATTGGCTTCTTGCAAATCCTGACCGCTCCCCCGGTCCTTCTGTGTGCTTGACAGACGGCACGCCGTGGACAAGTGTAACCGGAGTCTAAACCAGATTGGAGCCTGCATGGAATACGCAAAGCTTGGCACTACGGGGATAACAGTTTCGCGCATCTGTATGGGATGCATGAGCTACGGGGATGGCAAATGGCGGAAATGGACCATCGGGGAAGCGGAGGCGCGTGAACACTTCGCCCTCGCCCTTGAATCGGGCATTACTTTTTTTGATACCGCGGATGTCTATTCGATTGGCGTGAGCGAGGAGATCACCGGCAAATGGCTGGGCGAGATGGCTGCACGCGACGATATTGTCCTGGCCACCAAGGTCAACGGGCCCATGGGCGACGGCCCGAACCGACGGGGGCTGAGCCGTAAACATATCATCGAGGCCTGTGAGCATTCCTTGCGTCGCCTCAAAATGGACTATATCGACCTGTATCAGATTCACCGCTGGGACTTTTCCACGCCGATTGAAGAAACGCTCGAAGCGCTGGATAGTCTCGTCCGCACCGGCAAGGTGCGCTACCTCGGAGCCAGCAGCATGGCCGCCTGGCAGTTCTCCAAGGCGCTCTACGCGGCCAAAGAGCATGGCTGGCATCGTTTTGTTTCTATGCAGAACCACTACAACCTGATCTACCGCGAAGAAGAACGCGAAATGAATCCGCTGTGTATAGACCAGGGGGTTGCGCTGATTCCGTGGAGTCCGCTCGCACGCGGCTATTTTGCCGGCAACCGTACAAAAATAGAGGGCGAAGGCCCGACAAAACGGGCGCAAACCGACCCGATGACACGTCGGATGTATTTCAACGACAGCGACGAGGAAGTGGCCGGCGCGGTGCAGAAGGTCGCGCAAGAGCGCGGCGTGTCACCGACTCAGATCGCCTGTGCCTGGGTACTCCAGGCACCCGGAGTGGTGGCCCCCATCATCGGCGCGACCAAGACGCATCACCTCAAGGAAATTTTTGAGACCGTCGATATCAAGCTCAGCCCGGAAGAAGTAGCGACCCTGGAAGAGCCCTACCGGCCGCACCCGATCCTGGGCCATATGCAGCCCGATCCCAAACGGATGGGGTGAGGGGTTACAAGTTTTCCTTCTCAAACCCGCAGCCCAAGCCTGTCCGGCCAACCTTGCGGCGGACTTCGTCGAGTGACAGACGGAAATACACCGGACGGTTATGGGCGCAGGCGTGAGGGTTGGCCGTTTGGGTCCAGGCGTTGAGGAGACGGCCTTGCGCTTCACGATCGAGGAGCTGGCCGGCTTTGAGCGCTCCGAGACAGGAGAGGGCTTGATGCAGGTCTTCTTTGTGAGTGCGCCCGCGCGTGACAAGTCGAGAGAAGGTCAGCCCGGACGTTCTGGGGTCGAGAAATTCAGGGATCGCACGGAGAGCAAGCACATGTGGACCAAAGAGTTCGGCGCTGAAACCACACGCCGCAAACGCTTCAGCCTGCTCCTCAAAGAAAGCCTGTTCTTCGGCTGAGAGCTGGACGACTTGAGGCGAGATGAGGGGCCGACTCTGAACCTCGCCGTTTTGAAGCCGTTCGTATAGCACCCGTTCTTCGGCGGCGTGTTGATCCAGCAGATACAAATGTCCTTCGGATAAAGTCAGCAGGAAGGTGGCTTCCACCTGGCCGACCAGAGAGAAGCCAGTGCTCTGTTCTTCTCCATACGGCACCCCGGCTTCGGCCACTTGCAAAGCCGAAAGCCAGCCTGGCGCTGACCGGCGTTGGAGACCACCTCGGACCAGATCGTACACACTCGGGTCGTCTCGAAAGCGGACTTCGGTCTTGGCGGGATGGATATTCACATTCAGTTGGGAGGGGTGCAGTTCGACGAACAGACACACCATGCCGCCGTCGTTGGCGAGGGTGTCACGCACGACACGATACAGGGTGGCGTTGCGTACTGCCCGCCGATTTACAAAGAAGTAGTAGCGTCGCCGCCAGGCTTCCTCTTGCGTCACCAGAAATCCCCAGACACGACCGTTCAGACCCGTGTTCTCAAACTCCTCCAGGCGAGAGGCGGTCTCAACGCCAAAGCAGGCGGCGACCCGTTCCTGGAACGGGACGGACGGAAAGTTGTAGACCTCGCGTCCGTCAAACGACAACGAGAGAGTTTTCTCCGGGAACGCTAAGGCAAAGCGCGTGAACGCGCCCATAATGTGGCCGTACTCAGTCCGCAAGCTACGCATGAACTGCAAGCGAACCGGCGTATTGTAAAACAGATCAAAGACCTCGACACAGGTTCCAACCGGCGCGCCGGCCTCCTGGACGGGACTCAGTTTGCCGCCTTCACTTTTGACTTCCGCCCCCAATGGAGCGCTCGTTGGACGACTCAGAAGCCGCAGCCGGGAAATCGCGGCAATGCTGGGTAAGGCCTCTCCGCGAAAGCCAAAAGTCTGAACGCTGGTGAGGTCGTGGTCGTGCTGCATCTTACTGGTCGCAAACCGTTCACACGCGAGCGCGACTTCGGCCGCGGCCAGGCCGGCGCCATCGTCGGTGACGCGAATCAACCGTCGTCCGGCCTCCTTGACCTCCACCCTGATCGTCTGCGCCCCGGCATCCAAGGCGTTCTCCATGAGTTCCTTGACAACGCTGGCCGGTCGTTCCACTACCTCACCGGCGGCGATCTTTTGCTGGACGTCAGGGGGGAGAATACGAATGGGCATGGGTATGGAGGTCCGTGTGATTGTGCAAGGCGAAGCGTTAATTGTCAGGGGTCTCCATGCCCGCTTTCTGCGCTTTGACCGCTCCCCCCTCAGCCAGCCGCTTTAATTCGGCAATCAACAGCAGCGCCTCAATCGGCGTGGTCCGTAGCGGGTCAACCTGGACGAGACGGTCTGCAACGGTCTGGCTGCTGTGTGGCGGGGGCGGTTCCGCTGTCTGTGGCTGGCTACTGGACGAGGGTTGCCCCGCTTCAAACTCGGCTAATAACACCTTGGCCCGCTCGACCACATCGGGAGGCAGGCCGGCCAACCTGGCGACATAGAGACCGTAGCTCTTCTGGGCCGCTCCCGGCACGACCTTATAGAGAAAGGTCACTTCGTCCTGATTCTCGCGGACCTCAAGCCGGGCGTTGGCCACGCCGGGCAAGGCGTCCGCGATCGGCGCCAACTCATGATAATGGGTGGTAAACAGGGTCTTGGCCCGGACTTGGGTAGCCAGCTTTTCGGCAACCGCCTGAGCAAGGGCCCGGCCATCCCTCGTGCCAGTTCCCCGGCCGACTTCGTCGAGAATGACCAGGCTCCGCTCGGTTGCATGTTTCAGGATGTTCGCCGTCTCCATCATATCGACCATGAAAGTCGATAGTCCTTGCGCCAGAAAATCCGCCGCGCCCACCCGGGTAAAGATACGATCTACAGCCCCAATAGCGGCAGCCCGGGCAGGAATGAAACTCCCCATTTGGGCCAGCAGGACGAGCAGCGCCGCCTGACGCGCATAGGTACTTTTTCCGGCGGCATTAGGGCCGGTGATGATCAGGACGTGCCGGCTTGCATCCAATCGCAGGTCGTTCGGCACGAATTGCGCCTCGCACGTGTCAAGGACCGGATGCCGACCCTCTTCTATGACGAGCGCGTACCCGTCGGTGACATCAGGACGAATCCAACCCTTCTTCGCGGCTAACTCCGCCAGGGAGCCCAGCGCGTCGAGGGTACCAATAATAGCCGCGGTGTGGCGAAGCCGCTCGGCCTGGGCGGCAACGTGCTGCCTGAGTTGAGTGAAGAGGGCATGCTCTAACTGGTTACCTCGGTCTGTCGCAGACAATACCGTAGATTCAAAGGTCCGCAGTTCATCCGTGACAAAGCGTTCGGCATTGACCAGGGTTTGACGGCGGATGTAGTTTTCGGGCACACGGCTGAGCGCAGACTTGGTGACTTCCACGTAATAGCCAAAGACCTTGTTAAAACCGACCTTGAGGTTGGGGATCTGAGAGCGTGCCCGCTCTTGCTGTTCATACTCGGCCAGCCAGCCCGTTCCATCGGTCTGAACCGCCCGCAGTTCGTCCAGGTCGGCAGAGACGCCGGTACGAATCAGCCCCCCCTCTTTGGCCGTGGGTTTTGGCTCGTCAAGAAGGATGCGCGTAATCTCGGCGGTCACATCGTCCAGCAGATCGATTTCTTCACAAGACGTCGTCAGCAGACGGCTCCCGGCCCTAGTCAGAGCGGTGTGGAGTTCCGGCAGGCGAACCAGGGCGGATTTCAGAGCGGCCAGGTCTCGCGGGCTGGCAATCGCGGACGTAATGCGTGAGGTCAGGCGTTCGAGGTCCGGCAGACCGGAGAGGACACGCCGCAGTTCTGCGCGCACACCATGCCGGCGGCTCAGTTCGGCAATTGCCTCCTGTCGGGTGTGCATCTCATCGACCGCGCGCAACGGATGCAGCACCCAGTGCCGCAGACGCCGCTTGCCCATCCGGGTGGTGGTGTGGTCCAGCACGGCCAGCACGGTTCCCTCGGACGAGCCCTCGAACACATTTTCCACCAGTTCGAGATTGCGCTGCGTCTGCGGGTCAAGCACGACAAAAGCATCGTGCCGATACGGCTCAGGCGCGCGGATATGGGGCAGGAACGCACGCTGCGTTTCCCGCGCATAGGCGAATAAGGCTCCGGCGGCGCACAGGGCATGCCGATGGGAGAAAACGAGCGTGTCAATGCGCTTACGGCTGAACTGCTTGCTGAGGACTGTACGCGCCCGCTCAAAGCGAAACGACTCGGCCGGACGCTCGGTGCGGCAGACCTGACGGCTCCAGCCCGTGTCGCCAGACTCGCCGGCCACACAGACCAATTCTTGCGGCTGGAGCTTTTCCAGCAGGCTGGGCAAATCAGAGACGTTTGTTTCGGCAACCAGAAACTCGGCCGTCGCCAGGTCCAGACTGGCCACGCCGACCGCATCTTTCTCAGACAGTACGGCAACCAGCGTTCGTTCCCGGCTCTCGGATTCAAACAACGTCCCCGGTGTGACAATGCGAACAACATCACGCGGAATAATCCCTTTTCCTTTGTGAGACTCCTCAAGCTGTTCGCACACCGCAACCTTATAGCCCTTCTCGACCAGCCGGGTGAGATACGGCTCCAGGCGGTAATGCGGCACCCCGCACATGGGGACCTTTTCGCTGCCTTTTCCGTGCGCGCGGGCGGTCAGCACGATGTCCAATTCGCGTGCCGCGACTGCCGCATCGTCAAAAAACATCTCGTAGAAATCGCCGAAACGGTAGAACAGCAGTTCGTCTTTGTACTGTTGCTTGACCTGCCAGTACTGCTCCATCATGTCGGTTGCCGTACGGGAGGCAGATGGAGGATGAGGGGTATTCTTTTGTGTCATTGCGTCCGCCGGTCCCGCTCTCGAATCAGGTTTCCGACTCTACCATATGTTCCGGCGCTCGTCGTCCGCGGGTCGCCGCCCCCTGGGCTAGCCAAGCGTCAGGGGCAGCACGGTTCGGGCGAGCCTGCAGCGTCTTGGCACGTATGTAACAAAAACATCTGATTGTCTGAGAGAAACACTGCTTTCCGTCACCTATGTGACACCTGTCACCTTGTACATCGACGGCACGCCTCCTATCGTGGCCGCTACAATCAGCATTGACCTCCACTTCTCTTTCCCTTCCCCCTCTAACCAGCCCGTAGAGGAGAGCGTTCGCATGGACAAAACTGAAGGCACGCAAAATTTCGACCCCCTCCGGACTTGGCGCGAATGGTACCAAAAGTCAGAGAAGCAATGGAGCGACGCGCTGTCGGGTGTTCTGGGCAATGATCAGTTTGCCCAATCCACGGGTAAGTACGTCCAAGAAGCGATGCACCTGCACCGCATGTTTACCGAATCCATGGCCCAATACTTGGCCACCCTCAACCTCCCGTCCCGCACGGATATTATCGCGCTGAGCGATCGGATCGGCGAACTCGAGGATACCGTGGCTGGACTCCAAGTAGAGGTCCGACATTTGCGCCGCTTGCTGGCGGAATATGAGGGCGGGGCGACTGACGACGCGCCCATCCGTCCGAAACGTACCAAAAAGCCCAAAGAGTCCACCCCAGAGGATTAGCCCATGCAACAGGCACAACCATTGTCGCACGAGGACGTTGCAGCAAAAGCGCGGGAGACGGTTGACCGCGCTCTTCAGCGCAACGTCCCGGACCTGCCGGCCCTCCGCGAACTCGACGTTGAGGTTGGACCAACGCCGAAAGACGTCGTGCATTCACGCGGCACAATGAAGCTGGATCACTATCGTCCCCTCAGCCCTGAGGTGTATCGGGTGCCGGTGTTGATCGTCATGTCTCTGGTCAGTCGGCCCTATATTCTCGACCTGGCCAAAGGCCAGAGCCTTATCGAATATCTGCTGCTCCAGGGTTTTGACGTGTATCAGATCGACTGGGGTGTGCCGCGACGTGAACATAAACATCTCAGGCTGGACGACTATGTGACCGATTTCATCCCCGAGTGTGTGGCGGTGGTGGGCGAAGATTCGGGCGAGCCCGATGTGTCTCTTATCGGCTATTGCCTGGGCGGAGTTCTGGCGGCGCTGTACGCGGCCCTGTATCCCGACGGTCCGCTCAAAAATCTGGTGTGTTTTACCACGCCGGTGAACTCGGACGGCATGTCGCTCTACCGCACCTGGACCGACCCGGCCCACTTTGACATCGACCAGTTGATCGATAGTCTGGGCAATATCCCCTCGGAACTGATGGACGCCTCGATTCAGATGCTGCGACCGTTTCAGAGGAGCGCCGGCCAGATGAAACTGCTCGATAACGTCCAAGACGAAGCCTTTGTCACCGCCCACCTGCGCTTTGATCGCTGGGCCGCGGATCATATTCCCTTTCCGGGAGAAACCGCCCGCCAGTTGGTCAACGACTTCATGCGCGAGAATAAGCTCATTCGGAAGACGCTGGAGTTAGACGGTCGCAGGGTCGATCTGGGAAACATCACCGTTCCCTTTCTGCATGTGACGGCCCAGCACGACCATATTGTTCCTGCGGCCGCCTCGCGGGACCTGGTCAAGCTGGTGGGCAGCCCAGACAAGTCCGAGATTGTTCTCAAGGGCGGCCATGTCAGCTTGGTCGCCGGGGGGAACGCCATCTATCGTCTGTGGCCAAAGCTGGATGCCTGGCTGTCACATCGTTCAGTCTGAGAGAGCGGGCGTACAGTAAAGCTAAAAAGAGGAGAATAGCGTGGAAGGGTTTCCCAAAGCCGTTGAAGCCAGAGATACCGTCCTGAGCCTGCGTATGATGGGCGCGGACGATGGGCCCCTGATGCTGGATTTTGCCCAACACCTCCCCTATCACGACCTGATGTTTTTACGCCGTGATATTACCCAGCAGTCAGCCATAGACCGCTGGCTGCATGACATCGCCAGTGAAAAAATGTATACCCTGCTGGCCGAGAGCGAGACCCGCCTCCTGGGCTATGCCACCCTGTATCGGAATGACTTTGACTGGTCGCGCCATGTGGCGGAAATCCGGGTCCTGATCTCTCCAGACGCGCGAAAGATGGGCCTGGGCCGTTTGTTGACCCGCGAGGCGTTCAACGTCGCCCTGTCTTTAGGCATCCAAAAAGTCGCCGCGCGCATGACGCTGGATCAGACCGGAGCACGCACCGTGTTCGAAGAGCTGGGCTTTCGGGCGGAGGCAATTCTACGCGACGAGGTCAAAGACCGGGCCGGCAAAACCCACGATATTCTGCTCATGGCCAATGATGTGACCGAGTTCTTGGCCCGTGGTGAGGCGTACGGGCTGCCTCGATAAAGCTGAATCCGCCGCTACCAATGAGAGGACCCGGCACAACCTCATGGATGTATGTCGCCAGATAGGTGGCCATAATCTGTGCAAAATGGACGACCCCGGCTCCTGCGTATCTTGGCAAGCGTGGCGAGACCGTTGTGACGTGCCTGATATCGGCTGGGTGGAAGAAAGGTTAGTAGAATCGTTAGGAAGGACAAAGGTCAGACGCCACCCTCTCTGCCATGAACGGTAAAAAACAGCCGCCTCCTTCGCCCTATAGAGAGTCATTTGACGGCGACCTGAATGCCTCCTCAGGACCACATGAGTCTTCTAGACTTGGTCTTGTAAGGAATTTATTATGCAGACCGTGGATTCTTCTGAAGCCAACACACATCTGCCACGCCTTCTTGATCGTGTTGCCCAAGGCGAGAGCCTGACGATCACGCGTCACGGTCGCCCCGTGGCTCGGCTGGTCCCTATTGAGAATACTACGCGTGAACGCGCCGAACGGGCTGCCCAACGCCTCATAAGCCGTCGCCGTCTTCTCAAGCGGACATCGGTTATGGAGCTTATCGGTACAGTCCATGAGGGACATCGGCTTTGACCCGAATCGTACTCGATAACTCCATTGTCCTGGCATGGTGTTTGGCAGATGAAAGCGCTCAGATTGCCGAGCGAGCGATGCAACTCGCGGTCGCGCATGGAGCCGTGGTTCCCCACATTTGGTGGTATGAGTTACGTAACGCCCTTGTCGTCAACGAGCGACGTGGCCGATTGAACGCCGCTGATACCCAGGCGACACTCGCAGATATCGGAGAGCTGCGAATTGTAGTTGACCACGACCACGACGAATCTACGCTCCTCGATCTCTCGCGCAAACATCATCTGTCAGTGTACGATGCGGCCTATCTCGAAGTTGCCGGGCGGTACGGTCTGCCGTTGGATTCTCTGGACCAACGGCTCCGCCGGGCGGCGAATGCCGCCCGCGTTACGCTGCTCGAAGAATAAGTTGGATGCTGATAAATATTTCCGGCGAAAGCCGACTATACAAGCGCAGCGAGACCGCTATAATCGTGTCGCTACATTGCTGAGGAGCAAAACGGAGGAGGCCACTATGAAAACCTCATCACACGTCAACGCCCCGATGCGTTATCTCGATGTTGAAGGCGTGCAAGAAAAACCGACCTATTACTTGTGTACTCCGCCCGCCGGCGTCCCCCAGCGGAACACCACGCAGGTCAAACACACCATGGCGATTCAGAATGCCCGCGAGCACCTCGACGAGATCTCGCTCGATAAACAGGGCATCACCTTTACACCGCATGAAACCGCGGTCAGCAACTTTTATGACGCCGAAGAAGTCAAAGCGGTCTATTATCCCGAGGTTGTCGAGCTGATTAAAAAAATCACGGGCGCTGAGAAGGTCCACGTGTTCGATCACAACGTGCGCTGCGCTCCGATGTGTGCCCGTGGCGAGAATGGCGCCCGCGAGCCAGTCAAGTTTGCCCACAACGATTATACCCTCACGTCCGGTCCGCAGCGGGTACGCGACCTGTTGCCGGCCGACGAAGCCGAAGAACGGTTGCAACATCGCTTTGCCGTCATCAATGTCTGGCGACCGATTCGTGGTCCGGTGCAGGACGCGCCATTGGCCGTGTGTGATGCCGCCAGCATGACGCAGGACGACTTTAACGAAACCGACCTGAAATACGAAGACCGGACCGGGGAGGTCTATTCGGTCTCCCATAACCCCAACCATCGCTGGTTTTATTTCCCGCATATGGAGCGCAACGAGGCCATGTTGCTCAAGTGCTACGACTCGGCCACCGATGGCCGGGCACGTTTCACCGCGCATTCGGCATTTGCAGACCCGACCTCTCCGCCGGATGCGCCGGCTCGGGAGAGCATTGAGACGCGGACGTTGGTTTTCTTTCCGCCTGAAGCATAGAAAGCGCTTGACGAACCAGGGGGCCTTCTGGTCCTCTCATCTTTTGCATCTCTACTTCTCAAACTTCCCCACGGCAGATATTTCACAGCAAGGAGTGACCTATGGAATTCGGTGTTTTCTACCTTCCCGCGATTGGCAACAAGAGTGAGCTGCAAGCAGGCATGGCTGGGCGGCGGACAGACCTCTACCAACGCATGCTGCGCAACCTGTCCGAACAGGCTCAGTATCTCGATGCGCACGGCTATTATGGCATCGGCTTCACCGAGCACCACTTCCATATTGAGGGCGAGGAAGTTTCGACCAATCCCATCATGCTCGACCTGTATCTCGGCATGCAGACCGAGAACATCCGGTTGGGCCAGCTCGGTCTGGTCCTCCCCTGCCAGAATCCCATTCGCGTGGCCGAAGACACCGCCATTCTCGACCAAGTCACACAAGGCCGGGCCTTTGTTGGCTTTGCCCGGGGCTATCAGCCGCGCTGGGTCAATACCCTGGGGCAGCACTACGATACCCTGGCTGACAACAACACCGACCCGGAACGGTACGAGGAATTGAAGAGAGAACTCTACCAGGAACATTTTGCGATTATCATGAAGGCCTGGACCAACCCGACCTTCAGTCATGCGGGCAAGCACTGGCAGATTCCGCCCAAGGATGTTTTCTGGCCGGCTCACAATGTCACCCGCGAGTTTGGTCAGGGCGTGGATGACAAGGGTATTCTGACCGAGGTCGGCACAGTGCCCGAACCGTATCAGAAGCCGCACCCGCCCCTCTTCCAACCCTTCAGCTTTTCAGAGTCCTCGGTCCGCTGGGCCGCCCAGAACAATGTCGTCCCGCTGACCATCGTGTGTGACCCGGATATCTGCTCCGGCCAGTTCCGCGCTTGCCAGGAAGGCGCGGCTGAAGTCGGCAAGAGCCTGGACTTCGGTCAGGGCGTCGGTCTGGTACGCGAGGTGATCGTGGCCGACACGGACGAGGAAGCCCTGGCCCTGGGCAGAGAGAGCGGTTGTTTTATCTGGACCAAGTTCTTTGAGCCGTTCGGCTTTAACGCCGCCCTGATGCGGATTGATGAGGATTACCGCACAATCCCAAATACGTTCGAGTCCATGGTCGAGCGCGGCCTCACCATTTGTGGCAGCCCGGATACCGTGAACCGCACGTTTGAGGCGCTCTTCAAGAAATTGCCGGCCGAGTACTTCTGGCTCTACACCTATAATGAGCTCGTGCCGCACAAGAACGTCATGCGCAGCTTCGAGTTGTTGACGGACAAGGTCCTGCCGAACTTTACGGATAAAATTCAATGAAGGTCCAACCCGTTGACTCCAGCGTCCCTCGCCAGTAGAAGGTTGCGGCGAGGGAACGTTGGATGTCGTGTGCGGACTGCCCCCACTCATTGTGCCAAGCTTCAGATAGAATCAACCACTGGGGTCTCACCCGTCGCGCCCTGCTGACCTGCCTGTGTGGCCTGGGTCTGGGCCTGCCGGCCTTTGATCGAGCGGCGAACGCTGCGAGAAAAAAAGACCCGCGCCGGTCGCGGCTGACGCCTGGAGACCGCCTGGTCTTCGCCTTTGGTGACCGGGCCGGGCAGGCTATCACACCCCAAGATATCTCGTTGGGGGAACGCCCGGAGTTCGCCTATCCCAAGGACCCGGCAACCGACACCGTGCGTAGCCGGTTTCGGCTCAATCAGGTGCTCTTGATCCGGTTGAAGCCGGAAGAGTTGAGTGAGAAGACGCGCGAGCGTTCACTGGACGGCCTCGTGTGCTATTCGGCGGTATGTACTCACACGGGTTGTGATGTGTCCGAATGGCTAGGACCGACGCAGCAACTTGTCTGTCCGTGTCATGCATCGTTCTTTGATCCGAAAAGTCAGGGCCGCGTGGTCGGTGGGCCGGCCCCTAAGCCACTGGCGACCCTGCCCCTGGAAGTGAGAGAGGGACTCCTCACAGTCAAGGGAGCGTTTATCGGTACAGTCGGTTTTAAGAAAAAGAAATAAGGATACGTCAGATGCGATACCGCACCGCCATTACGTTCAGCCTCCTCACGAGTCTCCTCGCCGGTCTCTTCGAGTTTGCCCCTGATCTGGTAAACGCACGGCAGCAGGACTACACGCCCGTGACCGCAGCGCGGCTGTTACAGCCCGAGCCTGAAAACTGGCTCATGTATCGCGCGACGTATGATAGCTGGGGTTATAGTCCCCTGGAGCAGATTACGCCGGCCAATGTGGGTAAGCTCGTTCCGGTCTGGACCTATTCGACCGGCGTGACGGAAGGCCATCAAGCCCCGCCGATTGTGAACAACGGTGTCATGTTCGTCACCTCCCCCGAAAATCAGGTCTTTGCCTTTAACGCCAAGACGGGCGATCTCTTGTGGCGCTATGAGCGGGAGTTGCCCGAAGACCTGTTCCAACTGCATCCGACCAATCGTGGCGTCGCCCTGTATGGCGACAAAGTCTATTTCGGGACAGTCGATACCTGTGTGGTCGCCCTGGACGCGAAAACGGGCGCAGTGGTGTGGGAAGAAGAACTCGAAGACTATTTGTCCGGCTATTACATGACCCTGGCGCCCTTAGCGGTGAACGGTAAAATCATTGTCGGTATGTCGGGTGGGGAATTTGGTATCCGCGGGTTTATCCAGGCCCTGGATGCCGAGACCGGCAAATCCATCTGGAAAACCCATACCATTCCCGGACCGGGAGAGCCCGGCCACAAGAGTTGGGCGGGCGAGAGCTGGAAGACCGGCGGGGTGTCGATTTGGGTGACCGGCAGCTATGACCCGGACCTCAACCTCACCTTCTGGGGCACAGGGAATGCCGGCCCGTTCATGGGCGAGGCCCGACCGGGGAATAATCTCTACTCGACTTCGGTCATCGCCCTGGACGCAGACAGTGGTGAGCTGAAAGCGCACCATCAATACCACTGGAACGGTTCATGGGATTGGGATGAAGTGTCCGCCCCGCTGTTGATTGATGTCAAAAAGGGCGACCGGACCATTAAAGGCTTGGTGCACCCCGCGCGCAACGGCTATCTGTGGACCCTGGAGCGCAGCGCGGATACGATCAATTTTGTCGAAGCCCGGCCTTTTGTCCGCCAGAATGTCTTCAAAAGTATCGATCCTGAAACGGGCCGACCCGAATACGATACCACGAAAATTCCCGGTATCGGACGACGCGCCGAGTACTGTCCGTCCTCGTGGGGCGGCAAGGACTGGCCGCCGGCAGCGTATAATCCCAAGACCGGCCTGCTCTATGTCCCGGCCAATGAGAACCTGTGCGGCGCGCTGACCGGCCGCAAAGAAACCTATCGACCCGGTCAGCTCTATATGGGCGTCGCGTTCCCGGACGATTTTGAATTGCTGCCCCACCTGGACGCCAAAGACCATATCGGCGAACTCCAGGCTTGGGATTTGAACACGGGCAAGAAAGTCTGGACCTCAACCTTCAAGAGCCACAATTGGGGGCCGGTGCTCACGACCGGTGGTGGTCTGGTTTTTATGGGCGGCACCAATGATCGCTATTTTCGCGCCTTTGATGCCAAGACCGGCCAGGTCTTATGGAAGCAGCGCACAAATTCTGGGGTGACCGGCGTTCCCACGACCTATCAGGTCGATGGGGTCCAGTATGTTGCCGTGCTGTCAGGCTGGGGTGTGGATGCAGAGCGGAAACAGGAGATGCTGAATACCTTCTACGGCACCAAGACGCACGTCCCGCAAGGCGGGGTGCTGTGGGTGTTCGCGGTTCGGGAGTAGCCTTCACCGTCCCACATCAAAAAGCCGTTCACCGTTTCGCCAGCGCATGATTGCGTCCGGCAGGTCGAGCGCGCGAAGTAAGGCCGCGTTGAGTTCATACGCTCCGCCATCAAGCTCGGCGTGCTGCGTGGCGTCACTCAGACCGTTCAATACGGCATTCCCCATGACGAAAGCGAAGGTATCAATGGGCACTTTCGCTGTGGTCTGGCTATGCCCGTAGGCCCGTTCACACGCCTCAAGACGAACGGAGTTCCAGCCGCGACATTTGAACGGACGGGCTTCATAAGCCATACATTTATCATCCTGGAGCAAGGCACAGGGGAGTGGCTGCTGGGCTGGCGAGTTGGTCGCGCTCTGCTCGCGCCGCGCTTTCAACCGTTTCCGCACGGCTGCCAACTCATCCGGCGTACAGTTGACCCTTAGCCAGTCCGCCAGATGGACCACCTCGGCGGCGCTGGCCAACACCACGGGCAGATAACAACAAAAGGCACAGCCCGTTTGGCACGCGCGTCGCTCACGCTCGGGCGATTGGTCAATCCGGTCGTCCGCCCAGGCGTGCGCCGAGTTCACTAGGAGTGCTACGGACGCCGCCTCATCATCGCTGTTCAGAGCGGCAAGTGCCTCATGATATTGCGCGGCATAGGCAATCAACTCTTCGCCTCCGGCCGGCGGCAGCCCGCGTTCACGGAGCTGTCCGATAAACCGCTGCACTTCCTGAGGCGAAGCCGCCTGTTGGAGTTGGCTCTTAATCTGGGCAATATCCAACCGTGGGGCGGAGGTTTTCTCTTCTCCAACAGATGTCTTCTTTGCGGCCTTGGCCTGTCGCCTTCGCTCGGCGCGATTCATACCGTCCCCGTTTATCCTCAGTCAGATTCGCATATGGCGCCAGACTCTCTTTTGATTCGTCCACCGGATTCGTCCACCGGCTTCGTCCCTCTCAGCCCTTATTTCGTTGTGGAACTCCGGTCTCCAGGCGACCAGCTTACTCCCTTGCAGGAAAAGATGCGGGAATATAGCGACAATGGGGTACAGCTCGGCTGGCTCATTGATGCTGTTGAGAAGCGTGTCTACATCTACCGCCCCGGTCAACCGGGCGAATCGGAAGACAATCCAGCCACGCTCAGGGGCGACCCGGTATTACCGGCATCCGTGTCAGACCTGCGTCCACTCTGGTAAAGACAGCAACCGTCCTACGTTTGTCCGGTCTGCTGTGCCCACAGGCCATCGGCCTGCTCCCAACCCACGACGGCCAGGGTATTGCCATCCTCATCAATAAATTGGAGCGGGCCGAGGAAGGTCATATAGAATTCACTGTCTTCGACAAAATTGGTCTGGTCGTGCCGGGCGTTACAGGCCTCGTAGCCATAGCCGACGGCCACCGCTGTCGCCCCCCCATCGTCCGCACCACCGCGGACTTCCATTTTACCTTTGGTCAGGAAATATTCACCCGGCCCGACATGAATATGCCGGGCAAACGAGGAACCCTTCGGACAATCAAAAATCGCGGTCCAGGCGCCCATCTCGGGCGAGACGTGCAACAGCTTCCACCGAATGCCTCCAGTCGAAAATTCTCCGGGAAACGGGTGCCAGCCAACTGAGTCAACGTGGACGTATTCGCCCGCGAGTTTCTGTTTCATACCAGGACCCTCCTTCTGGGTTTGAGTCGTCTGTCTGACGGGCCGTCAGCATCAGCCGGGGTGGTTATGCCCGGTCGGGGCCGGCGCTTCCCGGAGCTGTTCGTCAAAATCAAACGGATGCTTATTATGACCGAATACCGGCTCAAGCTTCGGCTGCGATACAAGCGCGTGGAGAGGTCGCGCGATCAGCCACTCAAGCATAGAGCCGACCGCGTGGACCGGGTAGGATACAATCCGAAGCGGATGGCTATCCTCAAAATCATCATAGCGGTCGCCAGCGACCGCCACAGGAGCCAGGAGCAACACGGCTGCCGCCGTTACGATCGCCTGTTTCTTCCACAGCATTGGAGTTTCCCTCCTCTTCCGCATAGCCTTCTGCCTTCTGTGTACTCTACTCCTCTTGCCTGGAGCGCTCAATCTCTTTTCTGGCCTCCCGCCGGGCAACCGGGCGGTGATATTTCTTTTCATCCTCTTGCTGGCGAGCCGGTGGCGGGAGTTCTTTCCGCACCCGGCGGAGCGCGTCGAGCGGAGACACGACAGCCGGGCTCTTTTTCTTGTGGGACATGACGGACTCTTCTCGATGATCGACGAGGGCAAACGAAAAACCGACACTCTCTGATGACGTTACGCGGCCCGACCCTTCTCCAGTATCCGCGCCGCGTCCTTGGCAAAATACGTCAAGATGAGATCGGCACCGGCACGCTTGATGCTCGTCAGGGCTTCGAGCATGACGCGCTCCTCATCCAGCCAGCCGTTCAGGGCTGCGGCCTTGAGCATGGCGTATTCCCCGCTCACATTATAGGCGGCGAGCGGGTAGGCAAATTTCTCCTTGACCCGGCGGATAATATCCAAATACGGCAAGGCGGGTTTGACCATCACAAGGTCCGCCCCTTCTTCAATATCAAGGGCAACTTCCCGGATCGCTTCGTCTCCATTAGCCGGGTCCATCTGATAGGAGCGTCGATCCCCAAACTGCGGCGTCGATTCTGCCGCCTCGCGGAAAGGGCCATAAAAGCCGGACGCAAATTTGGCGGCATAGGCCATAATCGGAATATGCGGAAAGCCCTCTCGGTCGAGCGCCTGACGAATAGCCCCAACCCGGCCGTCCATCATGTCAGACGGCGCCACCATGTCTGCTCCGGCTCGGACCTGCGAGAGCGACTCTTTCACCAGAAGCGCAAGCGTTGCATCATTCTCGACATCGTTGCCTTTGATCAAGCCACAATGCCCGTGGTCGGTGTATTCACACAGGCAGACGTCGGTGATCAGCGTGAGTCCGGGCACTTCTTCTCTGAGCGCGCGCAGGGCGCGTTGGATGATACCGTGCTCGTTATAGGCGTCAGAGCCGACCGCGTCCTTTTCATCCGGGATTCCAAACAAGATCACGCCGGGAATCCCAAGGTCTCGAATCTGCTTGCACTCTTCTACGGCCCGGTCGACCGAGAGTTGGGCAATACCGGGCATGGCCCCAATCGGGTTTTCCACTCGCGTGCCGGGCACGATGAAGAGCGGCATAATCAGGTCATCAACCCGCAGATGGGTTTCTCTCGTCATCCGCCGCAGGTTCTCGTTGCGGCGCAGGCGGCGGGGCCGGTGTATGGGAAAAGACATACGGACTCCAATCAGCTTATCGTATTATTCTCTGTACAGAAATACGCAACGATGGCCTCGACAAAAGCGGGGATTGTATAGGCTGACGGCTGGACCGCTACAGTCAAGCCGTACTCTTGGGCAGTCGCAGCGGTGATCGGTCCAATACATCCAATCCGGGCCTGACCCAGTACGGCGGCGCTGTCCTCCCCGGACAGGCACTCCATAAAGTTGCGGACTGTACTGGAACTGGTAAACGTCAGCAGATCGACCTGCCCGGCGCGCAGCATATCACGTAGCGTTTCGTCTCGACTCTGGGGCCGGATGGTACGATAGATTGCGACCTCGTCAACCTGAGCGCCGGACGCGCGCAACTCCTGGGGTAAAATGGCTCGTGCCTCGGCAGCGCGGGGCAACAGGATGCGCCGCGCTTGTGCTGCCTTGAGCACCGCTATAAGCGCCTCGGCCTGATATTCGCGGGGCATGGCATCAACTCGGAGGTGGCGATCCCGTAGCAAACGCGCGGTTTCCGGCCCAATCGCAGCAATACGGAGGCCTCCCAGGCTGCGAATGTCTTGCTGTCGGGCTTGCAAGCGCTCAAAAAAATAACGCACGCCATTCACGCTCGTAAAAACGAGCCAGTCATAGCCTGCCAGGGCATCCAGGGCGGCATCCAGGGCGACGGAGGAATCCGGCGGCACGGTTTCGATCAGCGGAAAACGAAAGACCTCTGCTCCGTGCTGTTCAAGCAGGTCGGCAAAACGGCTCGCCTGAGTTCGAGGGCGGGTAATCACAATGCGTTTGCCAAAGAGGGGTTGTGATTCAAACCATTGCAACCGTTCGCGGAGGCGGACCACGTCGCCAACAACGATCACCGCGGGTGGTTCAAAGCCTCGGGCGGCGGCCTGCTCGGCAATGCTCCCAACCGTTCCGGTGAGCACTTCCTGGTCAGCCTTTGTCCCCCACCGGATCAGCGCGACCGGAGTCTCGGCCGGCAGGCCAAACTCCATGAGACGGTGCATATTGTTTTGCAGTTGCCGCGTCCCCACCAGGAAAACCAGGGTTCTGCCCACTCCGGCCAGGGTGGCCCAATTCAGGTGGGGCGCGGTGTCCCACACCTCTTTATGCCCGGAGACGATCGCCACGGCGGAGGCGTGATCACGGTGGGTCAAGGGAATGCCGGCATAGGCCGGCACGGCAGTGGCCGAGGAAACACCGGGAACAATTTCAAACGGGATATTGGCCGCGACCAGTTCCTCCGCCTCTTCGCCACCTCTGCCGAACAGCAGCGGGTCACCGCCCTTGAGCCGAGCGACGACCTTGCCGTTTGCAGCCTGCCCACGCATGAGTTCATTAATGGTCTGCTGCGGAACGGCTCGACCCCCGCCCCGTTTTCCGACGTAGAGCAGGGTGGCTTCGGGCCGGACATAATCCAGCAGGCGGACATCGACCAAATAGTCGTAGATAATAACATCCGCCTCTTCGAGGCAGCGTTTGCCTTTAAGGGTCAGCAGCCCAGGGTCCCCCGGCCCGGCTCCAACCAAGTAGACCTTCCCATTCGGCATACCCGCTCCCCCTCAGCCTTCCTGCTCCAACCGCGCGAGGATCTCGTCCCCCCCCTGGGCCAATAGACGCTCAGCAAGCCTGATACCCAGTTGCTCGGCGGTTTCGGGAGGACCGTGTTCCTGCCCACGCAGCATGACTTGTCCGTCCGGGCTGGCGATCAGGGCCACAAGCGCGACCCCTTCAGCCCGGGCGGTGGCCAGGGCCGCGAGGGGTGTGCGACAACTGCCACCCATCCGCCCCAAGAACGCCCGCTCAGCCGTGACGGCCAGTGCGGTTTCAACATGATGCAGCGGTCGGAGGAGTGCTTCAGTATCAGCCTCGATCCGCGTTTCAACGCCGAGCGCCCCCTGTCCGACGGCCGGCACAAAGACCTGCTCATCCAGGATATGGCTCCGCGCCGGCATGAGACCGAGACGCTTGAGGCCAGCCGCGGCCAGAATCGTCGCATCGACCTCTCCGGCACGCTGTTTGCGCAAGCGGGTCTCGACGTTGCCGCGCAGCATTTCAATGCGGAGGTCGGGCCGGAGATGGAGCAACAAAGCCTGCCGGCGCAGGCTACTCGTCCCGACGCGGGTGCCCGCAGGCACCTCCTCCAGGGGTTCCCCATTGGACGTAATCAAGACATCCCGCGGGTCTTCCCGCTGCGGAATGACACTCAGGGTGAGTCCGGCAGGCAGGAAGGCCGGCACGTCTTTGACCGAGTGGACCGCCAGATCAACCCGGCCCGCCTGCAGCGCCTCTTCAATTTCCTTGACAAACAGCCCTTTGCCGCCGATACGAGACAAAGAGATATTTTGGGACCGGTCACCGGTAGTTTTCACTGGAACCAACTCAACCCTGAGGGCCGGCCAGTGCCGTTCCAGCCGGTCTTTCACCCACCGCGCCTGCCTCAGCGCAAGAGGGCTGCTTCTCGTTCCGATCCGGATGATTGTGCGCATAACCCGGGACTGGCCATTGCCTATTCTTTGGGGCCATCAAGACCGAATATTTGACGGATGACGTGAGGAGAAGCGATTTCTTTGGCGTATTCGGCTTCACGCGTGACGCTGTTGTGGTGACGCTGTTTGAGATACGTGAGAGGTGGATGGAGCAGCTTGTTCGTCAGGGAGCGGGTGAGGGCTTCGATCGATTCCTTTGCCTGTGGTGAGAGATCAGCAAGCCCGGCCAGGGTCTTTTCCACTTCGCGCGTGCGGATCGTTTCGGCCTGTTCCCGAAGCGCCACAATCGTGGGGGTCACCTCTTGGTTGACAAACCAGCGCCAAAATTTGTTCACTTCCTCGGCCACGATGGCTTCGGCTTTGACCGCCTCAATTTGTCGCTCCCCTTTATGATCTTCAACGACCTGCTCCAGATCATCGATGTCGTACAAAAAGACATTATCCAGAGTGTTCAGACGCGGATCAAAGTTGCGCGGCACCCCCAGGTCGATCAGAAACATGGGGCTGCGTTTGCGCTCTTCAAGCGCCTCTTCGACCATACCGGAATGCAGCACATAGTGCGGGCTGCCGGCCGCACCTATGACAACATCGGCCAAGTAGAGGTGTTTGTCCAGTTGATCAAACGGCACGACTGTTCCGTTGCAGGTCCGAGCCAGTTCAACCGCGCGGCGAAAGGTGCGATTGGTCACCAGCATGGTTTCTATCCCTCGTCCGCGCAGATGCCGAACGGCTTGTTCGCCCATCTCGCCCACCCCGATGACCATGGCGGTCTTGTCTTCCAGGCGGTCGAAAACCGTACAAGCCAGATCAACGGCCGCAGAGCTTACCGACACCGCTTTGGCCGCAATGCTGGTCTCGGTTCGCACCCGCTTGGCAACCGAGAACGACTTGTGAAAACAGCGGTGCAATACCGTTCCCAAGGTGCCGAGCGCGGAAGATGCGTTATAGGCGTCTTTCACCTGACCCAAAATCTGGGGCTCGCCGACCACCAGAGAATCGAGACTCGAGGCAACGCGAAACAAGTGGCTGACCGCCTCCTGGTTAATATGGGTGTAAAGATAAGGTGCGAAGTGGGGCAGCGCCATGCGCTGTTCTTCGGCTAAAAACACACGAATCTTCTCATTCGCCGCATCCAGATTCGGCGTGTGGGCGACCACCTCAACGCGGTTACACGTAGAGAGGATCGCCCCCTCTCGGATGGTCTTCGTATCCACGAGCCGCGGTAAAGACGCATCCAACGCGCCGTCGCTGAAAGCTAATTGCTCTCGGAGTTCGACCGGCGTGGTATGGTGGTTGAGGCCCACCACCATGAGCGAGGAGGCCGGCTGGACAAGACTAGCCAAATTGACCTCCATGACGTCCGGGGAAAAACTGGACCCCAACAAAGGAAACCACCAGCACAGCAAAGCACACAATCGTCAGCGTTGCCGCCCGTCGGCCACGCCAGCCGGCACTCCGGTAGTGGAGCAGCAGCGCATAGAAAATCCAGGTCAGCACGGACAAGATGAGCCGGGGCTCCCATATCCAGAGGTGTTCCCAGGCGTACCCGGCCCAGACCGCCCCGCTCAACAGTCCGAGGGTCAAGAGGAGAAAGCCCCAGGCCAGGGAGCGGTAGTTCAAATGATCGAGAGTTTCCAATGAGGGCAAACGGCGGAGAAACGAAGAGGCCTTTTTCTGTTTGAGTTGCTTTTCCTGGACCAGATAGACCAGGCTGGCACTAAACGCGACGACAAAGACGGCATACCCAAGAAAGGCAGCCGTCACATGAATGGGTAGCCAGGCGCTTTGCAGCGTCGGCGGCAGCGCCCGCGCCTGGGTGTAAAAGACATACACACCCAGGGTCAGGATAAACCCAAGGGGACTCACAATGGCACCGAAAATGGAAACGGGCAGCCGCCACTGGACCAGCAGCCCCATTGCCGCAGTGAGACAGGCAAAAAAGGAGAGCGCTTCATATATATCCGTGACCGCAAGATAGCCCACGGTGAGAGACCGGACCGCAATAGCGCCGGCATGACACAGACAAGCGGCCAGCAAACAACTCGGCGCGACCGTCCGCACGACGGGCCGAGCGGAAAGCAGCCCGACAATAAAGAGCGCCGTGCTAAGCAGGTACAGCAGCAGTGTCAGTGTCAGCAGCCAGACTTCCATACCGTCACTCACCACGAAAAGGCGAGACGCTCCAAAGCGGACGCTTCCCCCAGCGTCTGCTATAGGAGTGCGTCCAATTTATCGGTTTGGCGGTCTCGAAGATAGTCTAGTAGAGGGGATTCGACCAGGCCGGTCAATAGGCGCTGGCGATCTTTCGCGCTGCGTTGTTCGTCCATCAGGCGTGCGCGAATCCGGTGCAACAATCGGAGCGCCGCCGCATATTCCGACCCGAATTGTTCCGTCAGGTCTTGTCGAATCTTTTTTGCCAGGGCGAGACTTGCCCCATTGGTTGAGACCGCAATCGTCAGGTCGCCCCGTTGTACCGCAGCCGGCACGATAAACGAGCACAACGCAGGCTGATCGACGATACTGCATAAGATATTGGCCTGTTTGGCCTCCGCGGCAATCTGTTGCGGTAAGGCAGGGTCATCCGTGGCAGCAATCATCAGCGAAACAGGGTCAAGGGCGCCCCGTTGATAGGGGCGTTGCTGAACGGTCAACCCACCGGCGGTTTCAAGGGCATGCAGGGCGGCTGTCAGCTCAGGACCGATAAGCGTCACCTCCCCGCCGGCCGCAAGCAACGCCTCTCCCTTGCGCTCGGCAATTATTCCCCCACCAATGACCAGCCCGCGCGTCTTGTCCAAACCGAGAAAAACAGGGTAATAGCCCACGCGGCCCTCCCTTTCGTACGCGGCTCAAATCGTAGCATACCAGTGAGGAGTGGAGGAATCGGAGTTGTTGACCGACATCAAGGACGCCGCCGAGTCCCCGCCGGAAGATTCCGTCCAGATGCAAGGCCGCTCTTCAGCCCGTTGGAATACGCAATATCTGGCCGATTTGCAGGCGTCTGACGTTTTTCACGCTATTCAGACGCTTGAGGATGGACACCTTTGTGCCGTAGCGCCGGGCGATGCTGCCGAGCGTTTGGCCGGGGCGAACTCGGTGTTTAACATACCGTGCTTTAGCGTTGGTCCGCGAGTGTTGCGAGTTCGCCGAGAGGCGCAACTTTTTCCCGATCTGGATCAGGTCGGCGTTTTTAATACGGTTGAGCTTTTTGAGTACGGCCACGGTTGTGTTATAGCGTTGGGCGATCCTATCCAGCGATTCTCCCGGACGAACAGTATGCGTCCCTTTGTGCGCGGCGTCTTGCGTCAGGTGGAGGGCCGCCAGTCGCCGTCTCTTCCCTCTCGGGGGTATGTGCAGGCGTTGACCAATGCGGATGAGATGCGCGCTTCTGAGTCCGTTCAGGCGTTGCAGGGTCCGAACGCTCGTCCCATAGCGCTGCGCAATACCGCCCAGGGTTTGCCCGCGCCGGACCGTATGAACGGCAGAAGCCTGTTTGTCGGCCTTTGCGTGAGAACTGAGCGCGGCATACCGCCGGTCGAAGTGTGCGGCCTCGCCAGCCGGAATCCGCAGGTGATGGCCACGCGGGACATACAGTTGACCGCTCCGAATGCCCGGCCCAAAGGACGGGTTGAGGGCGACTAACTGCTCGGTGCTGGTATTGGCGGTTGTCGCCAGGTCTTCAAGGGAAACAAAATGCCGGAGTTGAACTTCGTCATACCAGAGGAGGGGGTCACGTTTGAGGGGACCGAAGTATTTGGCGCTGTTTTGCTCGACCTCAAGGGCCGCCAGCAACTCGGCATAGAAATTCCGTGAGGCGAACCCGAACGTCGGGCTTTTGTAGCGGCGGATAATGGGAACAATATCGCGCGTGCCGACTTTCCGGACGGCGCGCGCCATCCCGGCCGGGCCGTGGTTATAGGCCGTGATCGCAAGCGGCCAGGTTTGCAGCTTGTCATAATTTGACTTGAGCAGGTCGGCGGCGGCCCGGGTGGCAATAAGGGGGTCGAGGCGCTCGTCAACCACATGGTTAATTGTCAGAAACAAGCGCCCGGTCGCTGGCATGAATTGCCAGATGCCGGCCGCGCCGGCTTTTGAATAGGCGTTGATGTTGAAAGACGATTCGATCAGCGGTAGGCGGGTCAGGACCACCGGGAGCCCTTTTTGACGGAATATCTTTTCCATCCTGGGCAGATACCGACCGGAAAGGCGCAGGCTCTCTTGAAAGCGCTCCCGTATCCCGGACTGTGCGCGCAGTCGCCCTTTCGCCGCGGCCTTGCGGAACTTGCTGCGTTCCTTGACATCTTTGAGGAGCGCCCGGATTTTTCGCTCACGGGGACTCAGCGTCCGCCCTTTTGCGCCGTGTCTATGGAGTTTGTGCAGGGCCGCTCGAATTTTTCTGAGTTCCTGCTTCGTCCGCTTGGCTTTCAGCTTACGGACTTTGGCTTCGCTATGCTTTTGTAAGAGCGGTCGAAAATCGAGGACGGCATACACCTTGTCCAAATAGACCGCGTCGTGGATGACGGCCTGGTATTCCGAGTAGGTACCGAAAATCTCGGTCCAGAACTCGACCTGGGGTTGGAGGGCACGAGGATAGGGAAGCGGAGAGACCGCGGAGGGCGCATGCTTGTCAACGTTCCCAAGCGCGGAACCGGACCCCACACCGACGAACAACACGACGAACAAGAGCGCCGCACGCCATCCCGAACATTTTGCCTGCATCACCACCCCCTCCTGCTAGAACACCGCAGCTCTTATGCAGACCTGTCTATCTGCGCTTTTTTCTCTATTGGATGAGTCTCCTAACTAGCAAACCCACGCATCCAGTTCAACGTACCCGCGGGCAGATTCCGCCTCTCCCGCCTTCTTTCCAAGGGGAAAGTCGGCTATGACAAGGGACAATAGGAGGCGGTATGCGAATCTCACTCTTTCATTTGCCCAGCTTTTTTCCAGAATTTCACATCAGCGACGAACAATTCTACCTTGACATGCTCAGCGAGACCGACCAAGCCGAGGCCCTCGGCTTTCACTCCGTCTGGTTTGCGGAGCATCATTTTTATCATTACGGCGGCCATCTGCCCTCCGTTCCCGTAATTGGGGCCGCGGTTGCCCAACGCACGAAGAATATCCGCATTGGCTCCGGGATTGCCCTCCTGCCGCTCCAGGACCCGATTCGGCTGGCAGAGGAGTATGCCATGCTCGACTGCTTATCGGGCGGACGATTGGAGTTCGGGATTGGGCGGGGATTTCAAAAGGGCGAGTACGACGCCTTTGAGCGCAATATGGGTGACAGTCGGGCGCTGTTTGAAGAAGCGCACGCCATCATCATGAAAGCCTGGGCGGAAAAACGGGTCTCCCACAACGGTAGATTCCGCACGGTCTGCGACCTCCAGGTCATTCCGCACCCCGTCCAGAAACCACCACCCGTCTATGTTGCCTGTATTTTTACGCCGGAATCGTTCGAATGGGCCGGGAAGATGGGCTATCATCTCATGGTTGTCCCCTATGCCCAGCCCAATCCGGAAGCCTTGGCAGACCGCATCCAACTCTTCAGTCAGACCCGGCAGGCCCATGGCTATACGGACGCTCCGGAAGTCCTCGGGGTGTACCATTTTTATTGCGGCGAGACCCCGCAAAAGGCAAAGGAATAGCCCCGCGAGGCCATGCTACGCTATATCGACGCGGTGGCCGCCTCCAATCAGGAAGCCGCCTACTCCGATCAGTATCGACCGTACAAGGGCCTCAAGGACGCTTTCAAGACCTTTGACTATGAGGGCTATCTGTACCCGCATAAAGTCATCTTTGGTGACCCGGACCAGTGCGTCGAGCGCATCAGGGAAATCCAGGCCATGGACATCACTAATGTGAGCCTGCTGGCAAACTTTGGCGGGTTGGAGCACGACAAAATTATGGCCTCGCTGGAGCGGTTCGGGAAAGAGGTCTTGCCCAGGGTGTCGTAGAGGGAGTCACGCCTCACGCTCAAACGGACGATACGGCACATCCAGCCCGAGACTCAGCATCAGGCGCACACGGGCTTTGCGCGGGGAGAGAAAGTTCTCGATAATCAGACCGGCCTCAATCAGTTCAGTATACATACCGGGATAGTGCTCGGTGGCCGCAGTCGGACCACTGGGAACGCTGGAGCAACACACCACGGGCGGCCCGGTGGCTGCGAGACGGCGGAGCTGTCCGAGCGCGGTTGGGGGAATACTCCCGGCCCCCAGGCTCGCGACTACCAGGCCATCTATGGGCAGGTCCGCCCGTTCGCCTCCCAATTTGAGCAGTGCGGCGTCATCGCCAACCCCGAGCGTGAGGACGGGAATTGAGCAGGCCATGGCTTGGGGCAGACGCCCCAGACGATTCCACCGCGTGGGCTGCCAGTCGAGTTCAACCCGCCGCCCGTTGACGCGCCCGGACGGAGCGCCGCGCCGCGCCGTAAAGGCGTCCAGGGCGACGGTATCACTTTTATACCCGCTCCAGGCCTCAAAGAGGTCACCGTGCAGCGTGACCAGTGTTCCGTATTCAGGCCTGAGGCAGGAGGCGACCCGCACAGCGTTCTCCAGGTTCTGCACCCCGTCATAGTCGGCGGCCCAGCTTGGCCGCATCGCCCCGGTAAAGACAATGGGCACGGTCCCGGAGAGCATTTCATCGATCGCGTACGCCACCTCTTCAAGGGCATCGGTTCCATGCGTTACCACGATACCGTCCATGCCCTCTTTGGCCGCCTGATCAATCGTCCGGGCAAGAGTGAGCAGCTCGGCCCCTGAGGAGATCACACCGTCAGGATACGGCAGGTCCAGGCAGTGGAGATGGCCGGTCTTGATTGCAGTCCGGGCCAATAAATTGGCGGCCGCTAGCACGGGGCGTTTCTCTCCGCCCGGCTCGCTGCGCCCCTGACTGATGGTCCCGCCGGTTGCGATGAGGAGCAGCTCTCTCCGGTCTCCTGCCTGCGGCATGTGCGTGCAGCCCGCTTAGCCCGTATAGCGAAAGAGGCTCAGGAGAAAGAGGTGGTCGGGATCAGTCCATTGGGATTGGAATTGAAAGCCGTGGCCAGTCAGTTGTGCTCTGACTTCTTGCGCGTCGAACTTTCTGGATATCTCTGTGTGGATGGTCTCGCCCACTCGAAACGAGACGGTCAGGTTTAAGGCAGCGATGGTCACTTCCTGGGCCACCTCGCTCTTCAGGTGCATTTCGATTTGATGCAGCCCTCGATTATAAAAGGCCAGATGAGAAAACTGCGCAAGATTAAAATCCGCCTGGAGCGCGCGGTTGATGTGCCGCAGGATGTTGAGGTTGAAGTCGGCTGTGACTCCAGCCGCGTCATTATACGCGGCTTCTATAATCTCAACCGGCTTCCGCAGGTCGAGCCCCAATAAGAATTGGTCGCCGGGGTGGAGGGATGTTGCCAGGTGCTGAAACAGTTCGGTCTGTTCCGTCGGACTGAAATTGCCCAGATTGCTGCCCAAAAAGAGGACGAGGCGGGGCCGGGTATTGGGCAGGGCGGTGAGTCCTTCCAGATAGTCGGTCACCAGGGCCTCAATCGACATGGTGGGGTAGTCAGCCAGTAAACCCCGTGCGGTCTCTTCGAGCATCGCGGCGCTGATATCGACCGGCACATAGTGCAGGTGGTGGTCCTGGCATTGATATTCATCAAACAGCAGCCGGGTCTTGACCGAACTGCCGCTTCCCAGCTCGACCAACGCAGCGCCAGCCGTCTGTCGCACAATATCCGCGGCGTGCGTGCGCAGCATCTGGGCTTCGGTCCGGGTGAGGTAGTATTCCGGCTGCTGGCAGATAGCCTCAAACAGACGCGACCCGTAGGCGTCGTAAAAATACTTGGGTGGCAGGGTTTTCTGGCTTTGCCGCAAGCCAAAGGCAACATCCGTCTGCAACTGCGAACGCATCGTGCCCACTGTAGAAATGTGCAGCCGGTCAGTCTCCCGGAATCGTGTTGACATACAAAACAACCCACCTTACTCGGTCAATCCGCCGCCTCCCGCCGCGCTACGACGCGGCGTCCTTTGCACACCGAAAGCCGGCGAAGACAGCCCGCATTCCGGGATGATACCAGTTCCGGAACGTTGCGCGTAGAACATGTCGGCGCGTTACCCACGACCCGCCGCGCAAGACGCGGTGGTGTTGATCAAAATACGGAACGGAATAGCCGTCGTACGGAAAAGCCTGAAAACCCGGATAAGGGTGGAACCAGGTGTGGGTCCACTCCCAGACCCCGCCGAGCATATTGAGACGGGACGGGAGAAGGTCTGCCTGACTAGCAGCGGCGTGCTGTTCCGCCTCCCACCAGGCCGCTTTCTCCCATTCGGCCTCGGTCGGCAGCCGTTTCCCGATACAGCGGGCGTAGGCTTCTGCCTCGTACCAACTCACGCACCGCACCGGTTGGGCCGGGTCCAGCGGCACTACCCCGAACAGATCAATCTCCAGCCAGTGTCCCCGAGTACTCCCAGGACGCCAGTACAGGGGATGGGTAATATGGTGCTCCTCGCACCAGCGCCACCCCTGCTGACTCCACCAGGCAGGGTTCTGATATCCGCCAGCATCCATGAACTCCAGGAAATCGGCGTTGGTGATTGGTGTTGAGTCAATCCAGAATTCCTCCAGCCTGACCTGCTGAGCAGGCCGTTCATTGTCCAGCGTGTACGCGCTGTCGTCGCTGCCCATGCTGTAGGCTCCGGCGGGAATACGGACCATGGTCGTCCGGGTGGTCTGCGGGGGAGCACCCCGGCGCGGCGCGGCGGGAGAAGAGAACGAACCCTCCTTTCCCGCATCGAAGCGCCGGGCCGCAAGCAGATTGAGAATCAGCAGGATGGTCTCGGTGTGTTGTTCTTCGTGTTGGAGGAGCATGTTCAGGAGGCGGCCTGCACCCAACCCTTTACCTAACAAGGGATGGCTGTCCGGCCAATCGCCCCGCTCCAGAAAGGCAAATACGCGAGCGCGGACGGCATCCAGATAAGCGAAAATCTCATGCGTGGCGGGCAGATTGACCCGGTTCTCTTTCGGGTTCTCAAGCGGCGAGAAAACCACGTCATATTCAGGCGATAGTGATGCGGCGTGCTGACACTGCTGCAAGATCCAGAAGCCCTCGGTCGCTCCAATATGGCCGAGGTGCCAGCCGACCGGACTGAACTCGGCGTGTACCTGGCGACGGAAGTCTTCCGGCTCGATAGCCGCGAACAACGACTTCGTATATGCGCGCGCCTCGCCCATCCGCTGCCGGAAGTTCGCAATATCAATCATGCTGCCTCCTAGCCGCCAAGGGCGACAAGATCAATATCCGTAGCGTTCCAACAGGTTACGATATGACTCTCCGGGACAGCCTTCCAGCCCGGATCGGCAGAGAGCTTTTCCGAGGCAATGACCACCGCGTCGGAGAAGTCCGTCCCGTTGCACAGGGAATACAGCGACGGCGCCGGCGAGGTATTCGCGAAGCGGAGAGCGACAATATGTACACCGTCGGCCACTACCAGATTCAGCGCCATATGGGTCGCCTGACCATCTGTCCAGGTCAATAACTGGGCAACCGTGCGCTGAATGGCGGTCGCATATGTCTGTGGCGTCTGATCCTGACCGTGCAAAAAGTTCAGGAGCAGGGCAAAGATATGCTCAGAGTCGGTCGAGCCCCGAATGAGGCGGTAGTATTCATCGCGGAGAGCCTCGCGTATCTTGCGCAGCAGGCCATCGCGGGCCTTTTCAATAAAACCGTTATGCATGAACGACAGACGCCCGTAGGCAAACGGCTGACAGTTGCTCTGGTCGAGTCCGAACCCGGGCGTGGCGCTACGGACGTTGGCGACAATGCAATCCGAAACAATATGGCGGCTTAAGCCGGGCAGATTGCGGTCATTCCAGATCGGGACGATGTTCGTATAGATACACGGCGTGGGGTCAAGCGCGCGGTTATACCACCCGACCCCAAACCCGTCCACATTCACCGTGCCGGCGGTCATCTCTTTGGGCTGGTAACTCTGCTCTATCAGGGAGTGCTCGGGCGCGCTGATGACCTGGGCGAGCGGGACCGGCTTTCCGCGATACACAACAAAGCGACACATAGCTGGTTCAAGACTTTGCGGTCTGCGCACTTACCACGGCGAATGGGCCGGCTGTTTCAGCAGCCGGCGGCGTAAGGCCGCGGCTTCCGCATGAATCGCCGCATAGCTTGGGCCGAACAAATCGATTTGGGCCAACACCACGCCAAACTCGCTCACCGGACGAATCTCCTGTCCCGGCTCGACATAGGTCGCCAGATCGCTCACTTCCTGTGCCCGCGTAAAATCAAACAGATTCTCAGCCAGGTCTTCACCAAAAGTGATGAAATTAAACTGACCGCCCACGACCTCGGTCTGTCTGAGCGGGGGCTGGGGAGCCTGCCCGCCGGCCAGCGTCAGCCCGGCTTCGTACACGCAGGCTCCGAGACAGCGCCGATACAGATTATAGAAACAGGTGGCCGCCCGTCCGTTGACCTCCGTCAGGGTGACCGCGTCGTCATGGCACCAGAACTCGATATTGAAGAAGCCGGTGTCCAGGCCGATATTGCCAATCGCTTCCAGGGCCTGCTGGCTCAGCAGGCCCTGAATGTGGGCCGGGTGCCGGGACGGCAGCGAAAAATTGTCAATAATCCGCGTGCCCGGATAGGTATTGGTATCCGTAATCGCCCAGAGCGCCGGCTGCCGATTGGCGACCCAGCCCTCGACCGTCACCTGCGGCCCGTCAACAAAGTCTTCGACCAGCATGATCTCTCGGGTGGCCAGAGGGAATTTCTCGCAGTCGATATAGCGCTCGAAAAACGGCAGGTAGAGCGGTGCCCAGGCCGGATACTCGCGGCGGGCAATCGCCAGCGCCCGCTGGAGGTCCTCGGCCGAGTCGAGCTTAAAACCCAGGATTCCGAGGTTGAGCCAGGGCGGTTTGAGATAACACGGGTAGCGCGTGAGCAGCGGCTGCTCGTCCGCCAGCTCGATAGGGTCACAGCGGACCGGATGGGGTTCATATTGACGGCCGTAGTATTTGTGGAGGCAGAGAAAGACAGACTCCACACTCGGTCCCGGAAACCCAAACTCCTCACACAAGACCGCAGCGACGATATCGGCCACGTCTCGGGAATAGAAAACAGCATCAATGGGGTGCGTCTTGATATAGTCGCGGCACCGGTCGGTGTAGGCCAGCAGGTCCAATTCCGGGGAGGGTGCGCGCGGGTTCAGCGGCGCGTCGAGCAGATGAAAGGTGTGCTTGGCCATACCGGCCAAGGCGTTGCGGTCCCGTTGCGACGGGCACGGAATCAGGACGTCCACCACTCCCCTTCTTTTTCCGTTAGCTCATCCACATATGTACTGACTGGAGGCGGTCAGACAGCCTGTTTTTGGTCCTCAAGCACAGCCTTGAGCAGGGTGCCCTCGCGGTGTTCAAAATCGCCCAGGGTCTGCCACCGGATATGACGATCAGCAAAGCGGCGGACGGAGGGTGTAGCTGCCATACCTCGTCTCCTCTATTATTGTGGTATTGCTCGAGGCGGCGAGCATAGCAAGCGTTCTGAGGACGGACAAGGAGTCAGCATGCAACGCATTGAGGGCGGATGCCACTGCGGGACGATTCGGTACCAATTTCTGTGGCCGCTCGATGCCGCGGAGATTCCGGTTCGGGCGTGCCGTTGCGGCTTCTGCCTGAAGCATCGGGGCACTTATACCTCGCATTCCCAAGCGGAACTCCACGCAACGATCACGAATACCGCACACGTTCCCACCTATCGCTTTGGCCATGAGACGGCCGCCTTCTACGTCTGTTCACGCTGTGGGGTGCTGACCTTTGCGGTGAGTCGGATTGCCGAGCGTGATTACGCCGTAGTCAACGTCCATACATTCGAGCATATCGATCCGGCCAATTTCACCACCCGCGTAACCAATTTTGACGGAGAGACACCGGACAGCCGTCTTGCCCGACGCCAGCGAACCTGGACGCCCACGGTTCGGATTACGCACGCTCGGAAGGAAGAATCGACCTAGGTCTTGTGTATTCCTGTCAACAGGAAGCTCGTCAGCAGGCACGCAAAGAAGGAGGACTCCATGCTGCTCTATCTCGACACCAAACGCGCGCCCAATCCGCGCAAGGTCCGCATCTATCTGGCCGAAAAAAACCTGGACATTCCAATCAAGGAAATCGACCTGTACGCCGGCGAACAGAAAACGCCAGAGTTTCTGGCCAGGAATCCGTTTGCTGGTGTTCCCATCCTGGAGCTTGATGACGGCACGGTTCTGATCGAAACGCTGCCGATTATGGAGTATCTGGAGGAACTCTATCCCGACCCGCCCCTGATCGGGACCGACCCCGTCAGCCGGGCGCTGGTGCGCTCCTGGGAGCGGCGCTGTGAGATCGGGGTGTATTTGACGGCCTCGCGCATGGTGCTGTCCAAGGGCGACGTGTCCGACCAAGCGCGCCGAATCCTGATGCACCGCCTCCCGCTGGTCAACGACGGCCTGGCAGGCAAGGACTGGCTGGCCGAGAATTTTTCGATTGCCGACATCATGCTGTTTATCGGCCTGGAGACTGCGCATCATGGCGGAACATTTCGTCTCGGCCCGGCCTGGAATAACCTTGCCCGGTGGTATGAGGCCATGAAGGCGCGGCCGAGTACGTCGGTGTGAGGGAGAGAACATTTCGTGTGAGGTCTTTCCATTCTTTCCCCTCTCGGGAAGGGAAGCGCCGGTCCTTATGTGAGGAGACAGACGCCCATCGCCTCTCTCGCCCCTTCATTCCGGCAGGCAATCCACCCTTTTCGTCGTGAAGAGGTGCGGAGTTCTGCGCTGTTTTTTGCCGCGCTCTATTTTGTTCAGGGCACAATCGACCTCTCAAGCGGTCTGCCCTATCAACCAATTCAATATCTCCTCAAAGAAGACCTGAGCCTGAGTGCCGGTCAGGCCGGCTTTGTGTGGGCCATGATCGGCTTGGGTTGGACCATCAAGCCCGTCTACGGCCTCTTGTCCGACTTCCTGCCCTTGGGCGGCTCGCGGCGCAAGGGTTATCTCGTGTTGATGAGCGCCTTGGGTCTGGGAAGCTGGCTGGCTCTGGCCGTTGCGCCGACAGCGTATGCGCCCGTCCTTGGGCTGCTCATGGCGTGTTCGTTCACCTTGGCTTTTGCCGACGTCATGACCGATGCGCTCATGGTGGAGACCGGGCGGCCGCTCGGTCTCACCGGGAGTTTTCAAGCGATTCAATGGACGGCAATGGGCCTGGCCTTGACCCTCGCCCATCTCGGTGGCGGCTATCTCTCGGAATATGCCACTCCGCACACCGCTTTTCTCGGGTGTGGGTTCTTTCCGCTCGCCACCTTACTGGCAACGCTCTTCTTTATACGGGAAGCGCCGCATCCCTTGGGGCCGGCGCAGGTGCGAGAGACTGCGCACGCGCTCAGAACCGCCGCCCGGTCGCGCACGGTCTGGGTCGTGGCCGGCTTTCTGTTTGTGTGGAATTTCAGCCCGCTGTTCGGTACACCACTTTTGTATTACGAACGCGATATTCTCCAATTTTCAAAAATCTACATCGGCACCCTCGGCGCGCTGACCAACGCGGCCGGCATGCTGGGCGCGGTCATCTTTTTTTTCTTTTTTCGGAACGTTTCCCTCCGTCGCCTGCTGTATATCGCGGTGACGCTCGGCGTTGTGTCAACGCTCAGTTTCCTGGGCTTAACCGGACCGCGGTCCGCGCTGGTCATTTTTCTCAGCCACGGCCTGATTTCGCAGATCACGCATCTGGCCGTGCTCGACCTCGCGGCCCGCTCCTGCCCGGCCCGCGTTGAGGGAACGGTCTTCGCGCTCCTGATGTCCGCCCTGAACCTGGGGAGAAGCGGGTCTCAGGCGCTGGGCGGCTGGCTCTACGATCAGACCGGCTTTGTCCCATTAGTCTTCATCAGTGCCGCTTTCACCGCCCTGTGCTGGTTGCTGATTGCTTTGCTGCGTTCCGAGGAGTCTTTACTGGTCAGGGCACAGCCTGTGTAGGAGACTCTCACCAAGCATGACACCGCGACAGCGAGAAAGCGCAGCCAAGTTCCTCTATGACCCAGCAAAAGGCATAGCACTGCTGACCCTCATTAATCCGTGGGTTAGGGGTCAGGAATCAGGGCCCGGGATAAGTTCTGTGCCTTGGCATAATACCGGCCATGATAGCGCTCTTGCATGTATCGACCGGTCAACATCATGAGCTTGACCGTCTCGGACAAGTCGTTTGGGCGCGTCTGAAGACCACGCCCCATGGCATCAAGCAGGCTGGTCGTATAGTGGCCCTTCCAGTTCGTCCCCAGGCTATAGCCCTCAGCAATATCGACAATCTCTTCGACTGTTGGTGGTTGTACTGGCATACGTCCTCCTTTTGATTCGAGAGATAGCGCACCTGCCTTTCCCTTGCCAAGGCACACGAAACCACATAAGACGGGCGCACGAGAAGAAAGACACCAGGAGGCACAGCATGGGACGCTTAGATAATAAAGTTGCCATCATCACCGGAGGCGCGGGCGGAATCGGTCTCCAGGCCGGCAGGCTGTTTGCCCAGGAAGGCGCGAAAGTCCTGTTGGTTGATTTGCACGAGAACGCGCTCAAAGAAGCGGCCCAGACCATCGGGAGCGATGCGGTGCGCTATTGCGCCGCTGATGTCACCCAGCCCGACCATACCCAGCGCTATGTTCAGGCCGCGGTTGAGCAGTGCGGCGGGGTCGATATCCTGCTTGCCAACGCCGGGATTGAAGGCGAGGTTCAACCGATTACCGACTATGCACTCGACACGTTTGATCAGGTCATGGCCGTCAATGTGCGGGGGGTGTGGTTAGGGCTCAAGTACGCCGCACCGGAGATAGCCAAGCGGGGCGGCGGCAGTATCGTCATCACCTCTTCGGTCGCCGGCGTGCGCGGCGCTGCCGGCGTGTCGGCCTATATTGCCAGCAAACACGCCGTGGTCGGGCTGATGCGCACCGCGGCCCTGGAAATGGCAGCCATGAAGATTCGGGTCAATACGGTCAATCCGGCCCCGGTGGATACCCGGATGATGCGTTCCCTGGAAGAAGGCTTTCAGCCCGACGATCCGGGTCAGGCCAAGGAGATGATGTCAGCCATGGTGCCGCTGCAACGCTACGCCGACCCCGTAGAGGTCGCCATGATCATGCTCTTCCTGGCCAGTGACGAAAGCTCCTACTGTAGCGGTGGCGTGTATATGGTTGATGGCGGAATGACGGCCCGGACGTAAGGCCAGCGGCTTGACCTATGTCAATCGCCGTCCTCTCCCTCCCACGCTTCACCTGCTATCATAGCGTCTCATGGCCAGAGCAGGAAAACCACCGACCGGGGAGGAGCAACTGCACCTGTTCGGCCCGCCCTCTTCTTCCGAAGCACCAGCCAGACAGGCCCAACATCTCAATCCCGCCCCCCTTCTGCCCGAGGTGGAGGTGCTGGCCGCCGCCCTGCCGAAAACCATTCGACTCGGGACGTCTTCCTGGTCTTTCCCTGGCTGGGAAGGTCTGATTTATGACCGCCCGGCCCCACAGGCAAAACTGTCGCGCGCAGGGTTACCGCCGTATTCTCGGCATCCGCTCTTGCGGACCGTCGGGGTTGACCGGACGTATTATCGCCCAATGACCGCGGCCCAATTCGCTGACTACGCCGCGCAGGTTCCCGAAGCCTTTCGCTTTCTGGTCAAGGCGCATGAATACTGCACGCTGGCCGGCTTTGGCGATCATCCTCGGTATGGCACGCGGCGCGGGCAGCCCAACAGCCTGTTTCTCGACCCCCACTACGCGACCCAGGAAGTGGTCGGGCCGTTCACGGACGGGCTCAAAGACAAAGCCGGCCCCCTGCTCTTTCAGTTCTCTCCCCAGGACTATACCAGCCTCGCTGGGCCGGGCTCTTTTGTCGAGCGGCTGTATCAGTTTTTGGATAGCCTACCGCGCGGCCCGCTCTACGCGGTCGAGATGCGGAATTCCGCGCTCTTTACCCCCGAGTATGTCGATGCCTTATCCGCGGTCGGCACCTGTCACTGCCTGAATGGCCATCCCAGTATGCCGACGGTCCGCGAGCAGGCTACCCTGGTTCAATCGGAACGCAGTCAGGCGCTTGTCATCCGCTGGATGCAGGCTCGCCATCTGAGCTATCAGGCCGCAAAACAGAAATACGCACCGTTTAATCAAATTGTCGATGCAGACCCCACGTCACGCGCGGCTATTGCCGAACTGTGTCTCGACGGCAGCCTTCGACAGCAGCCCACCTATGTGATTGTGAACAATAAAGCCGAGGGCTGCGCGCCGCTGTCTATTTTCCAGTTGGCGCAGCGGATTGTAGAAACGAAGAAACAGGTCCGGCGCGCGACGCGCTCAGCCGATTAGCGTGGACGCGCCGTCCCATATCAGCAGCAGACCAAACAGGAGGAGGGAGACTCCGCTCAACCGCAGGGCTATCCGATAGCCAGCCCCTTGCAGACGCGTCCGTCCGCCGTAGACAAGCACGGCAATCAGGACCTTTGACCCGACCAGACAGCCGTAGAAGCCAAACAGGAAGGCAACAATCGGGAGCCAGGCATCATGGCGAGCATTATCCGTCACGAGCGGCCCCCCAACCGTCAGCCAAAAGAGATACGGATGAGGATTCAGCAGGTTGACCAGCAGACCTTTGCGGAAACTCAGCCACACGTTTTCCGCTCCTTCCTCCGCCATCCTCATGGCTGCCGGCGTTCGCAGGGTCTCCCCTCCGAGGAAACACACATAGCACCCACCGATGAGGTTGAGGACCGAAAAGCTCGCAGGCGGGAGTTGACTGAGCACCATGAGCACGAGGCCGACGACCAGCACGTCAGCAACCGGCGGAGCCAGGGCCACACACGCCCCGCTCTTCCAGCCGTTACGCAAGCTCTCATGGATCACCAAGCTGGATAGCGGGCCGGGCGTGATGCCGGCCCCAAGTCCGAGGCTGAGAGCAAAGAGAAAGGTTTGCCAGGTCGTCATTTGCCTACGCCGCTCTTCTCTCGCACGGTTTTTTCACTGGAGCCCGCATGATAATACGCCCCAAGAGGAGGTCGCTGTATGGCCGAGAATGACCCTCAGCACCAGCATCAGCACGATCACCACGGCCCGCCTTTTCGATTCTGCCCGAAGTGTGGCGGCGCGTTAAGCCGCCAGGTGCTCAAGCCCAACGAACCCAAACGGCTGGTGTGCGGGAGCTGTGCGTTTATTTTCTATGACGATCCCAAAGTCGCGGCCTGCACCATTCCAGTCATACAGGGCAAGATTCTCCTGCTACAGCGCGGGATTGAGCCCGGCTATGGCAAATGGGTCTTTCCCGGCGGCTTCCTGGACCGAGGCGAGCGTGTCGAAGACGCGGCTATTCGCGAGACCAGGGAAGAGACCGGTCTCACCGTGGAAGTAGGGCACCTACTCAACGCCTACTCCTACCCCGGCTATCCGGTCGTGGTGCTGGTGTATCCGGCAACCGTGCTCGCCGGCGAGCCCCAGGCCCTGGACGAAACGCTGGCCGTCAAGCTCTTTGCTCCGGACGATATCCCCTGGTCGGAACTGGCGTTTCCCAGCACGACAGACGCGCTGACCGAGTATCGCTCACGGCTTGAGAAGCCACACTCGGCCTGACGCCAACCCAACTTTTTTTACCGGTGCTTTTCTGTTAGGGTGTCGCAAATTTTTCAGGAGGACATGAATGCCAGAGGAACAACTATCTGCCGAGGAGGAATTAAAAAAAGCAACCTGGGGCTATATCGGTGTGGGCGTATTATGGCTCTCCCTGATTATATCGGGCATGGCACTTGAGCGTCTGGACCTGACCAGCGGGTTTCTCACCGGCATCCTGCCGGGTGCCGTCAACACCCTGCGGGCCGACAACGCCTCACTCAACGAGCAGGTGCGCGAACTGAAAGACGCCAAACAACGCCTGGACGGCCTGATTGGCCGCGAGCGGGCCACGGCCGAAGCGCTTGATTATTGCCAGGCCGAGAACAGAGAGATTAACGCCGAGTTGAAAACGCTCAGGGCGAGTGCGCCAGAGGCAGGAGCCGAAACTGAGGGGGCACGCTAGTACGCTGGCAAGCGATATCTTCGACAGGATTCCGGTTGACTTTTCCTGTCCTTTTCGGTGAGGAGTCGCAATGTCTGACGCCGTCCGCCTCATGCAATATGACGCCAACAAGAAGTCTGCCGTGGTCGCCTATGTGTTTTGGTTCTTCCTGGGCATATTCGGTGCGCATAGATTCTATCTGGGCAATTCAGGGTCAGGCGCGGCGATGCTGATTATTACGCTGCTGTCTCTCGTCTTTATGTTCGTTGCAATTGGATTTGTCACGATATGGATCTCGGTCATCTGGGTTTGTGTCGATCTGTTTCTCATTCCAGGAATCACCCGAAGTTACAATAACCGCTTGGCCATACGCCTGGGCGCTATGACCGGCCAGCAGCGTACTACACCAACCGCATAGGGACCCCCCATCCTTTCCCCTGTCGCGCAAGCATCATGAGAGCGGCGTCTCGTGGAGGCGCCGCTTTTTCTCGGTCGTCCGCGAGGCGTTCAGCCGGAGTGATTACGGGCTTCCCGCTACTGCCAGGCGTGCTGACGCTGGATAAATTCCGTCACCACATCAACGGTGGTCTGGGCTAACTCGATGTTAAACAAATGGCTGGCGTTGGACAGAATGGTCAGGTCAGCGTTGGGAATCCGCTGGGCCAAGGTGACGGAGTTCTCCGGCGGCACCAGGCCGTCCTCTTTGCCGGTCACGACCAGCGTTGGCACAGTGATATGCGGCAGGCGCTCATACGTATCATGCCCCTGAATCGCGGCCATCTGGTTGATCATGCCGTGCTTGGGGGTCGGATGCCGGCTGGAGAGCTGGTTGAGTTCGAGCAGGATGTTCATATGCTTTTGCATAAACCACGGGGTGACGGCGACCTTGGTCATGGCCAGGGCCGCGTGTTCCACGTCGAAGGCGGCAATATTGTTCAGCATGTCCAGCACTTCGGGGTCTTGTGACAACAGCGTTTTTTCCCCACCGCAGTTGGTGCAGCCCAGGATCAGGCTTTTGACCCGCTGCGGATGACGCAAAGCAAACTCCTGGGCGATCATGCCGCCCATGGAGATGCCGAAAACATTGGCTTGCTCAATCCCCAGATGGTCCAGCAGGCCGGCGGTATCATCGGCAAACAGCGTCATGGAGTATGGAGCGTCCGGCTTCTCGCTTTGTCCCACCCCACGGTTGTCAAAGCTGATCGTCCTGAAGGTCTGGGCAAAGCCGTCCACATTCCAGTGCCAGCCGATCGAGCTGACGGTGAAACCCATAATGAGGAGCAGCGGTTCGCCCTGCCCCTGTTCTTCGTAGTACAGCTCAATACCGTTTGATTCGATATGCGGCATAAATGATTTCTCCTTCTCTTTCGTTTCGGTCGTGCGGCATACAAGAGGGCAATCGCAGGAGATTGCCCTTCTTCATCTCTGAGGGAATGGGGGGGGTCCGGGCTAGTCAATATACGGACTGAAATTCCGCATGGCGAGCAGGAGGGCTTCAAGGTCGGCATATTCGCTCAGTTCAATATACAGATCGTTATACTGGCCGCGGACGGCATCCGGGTCCTGTTCGTCTTGAGGGACCGTGAAATGCGCCTCAAACTCTTTCAGCATGCCTTGCGATTGCAGCTTGGTCTCAACCGGAATTTCATCGTTGGTGGCGATCAGCAGTTTGGTCTGCTTGATCAGCCGCAAGACCATTTCTTCATCGCTACGCTCTGGCATGACAGCTCGCAATCCCCGCTCGTTCTCAGCGCGTCCGGCTTACTCTTTCTGCTCCTGTAACTGTCGTTTCCAGTCGAGCATGCGCGCCTTGGCCGCCACGGCTTCGGCCTCCGGGACCATGCCTTTCTGCTGGTACAGGCGGGATAGGACCGTGTAGCTCATCTCGTCATCGGGGCTCAACTCGGTCAACTTTTTTGCCATTTCAATGGCTTCATCGATCTGTTCATTATCGGCGTAGGCATGGGCCAAGTCATGCACAGCTTCGACATGGTTCGGATCGATTTCCAGAATCGCCTTATAGGTAGCAATAGCTTGATCGGTCTCACCGTCACACAGAAAATCGTAGGCTTCGTCGTAGAGTGCTTCGATGGATGGCATGGCCGTTCTCCCCGTCTCGTTCAGTGCAGACAGCCTAGCGGATTTCAGGAACAGCTCCAACCCCATATCAGCCTCTACGTTGACAGGGCTTTGGTGACTTCCTATGCTCTTTCTCCTGTGGATACTCCACGAAACCACATAGACGCCTGCGTCCTGGATTTCATCGCCGCGCCTGAGGGGAAAGACTTTAACGCCTTGGCCCTGGACGTCTTTGCCCATCAATTTGCGCATAATCTTCCGTACCAGCGCTTCTGCCTGGCCAGAGACAAGACCCCGGAGACCGTCCAGACCTGGCCGGCCATTCCAGCCGTCCCGACCGTTGCCTTCAAGGAGCTTGAGCTGACCTGCGGTCCCCCGGAAAAAACGTTTTTGACCAGCGGCACCACGCGGGGACAGGAAAAGCGTGGCCGCCACCTCGTCCCCGATCTTCAGTTATACCACGCCTCGGCGCTGGCCCACTTCTCGCAGTGCGTGCTGCCCGAAAAACGTCCGCTACGGGTCTTGAGCCTGATTCCCGCTCCCGAGACCCAACCGCACTCGTCGCTGACCCAGATGGCCGAATGGGTCATGCGTGACCTGGGAGCCCCTGCCAGCCGGTATTTTATTGACGCGGACGGCCTTCATCTGGAAGCCTTTGCCGAGGCCGTCACCCACGCCCAGGAGACGAGCGAGCCGGTCTGCATCCTGGCAATTACCTCAGCCCTGGTCGCCTTTTTCGACTGGTGCGCCGCCACGCAGACAACCTTTGCGCTCCCCTCCAGCAGCCGCATGATGGATACGGGCGGCACCAAGGGCACAGGCCGGCCGCTGTCGCGCAACGGCTATTTGCAGGCGTGCTGGAAATACCTCAAGGTCGCCGGCTATTACTGCGTGAACGAATACGGCATGACCGAGATGGCCTCGCAGTTTTACGACCACGTCTTGTACAACCGCTTTCGGAAGAGCAACGAACCGCGGTATAAAATCGGTCCGGCCTGGACGCGCACGCTGGTCGTCCATCCCGAAACCCTGGAAGAACTGCCACCGGGCGAGCACGGCCTCTTACGTCATTTTGACTTGGCCAACTGCGGCTCGGTCATGGCGATTCAGACCGATGACGTAGGCTATCTGACGGGCGACGGGTTTGAGATCATTGGCCGCACCCCAGGCTCGGAAGCGCGCGGCTGCGCGCTGGTCCTGGACGAGTTCTTATCCGCCCAGTGAAAAGGGCACGGATGCCGCCCCCCTCCCCGAGAGACCTCAACACCGTCATCGACACCCTGCTCGAAAATCGCGTACGTTCCCTTGTCCACAGGCCTGTCCGAGAAATCTTGGGTTCCATGGATCAAGCCATGCAACGCTGGCTCGACCCCGACTCACCAGAACGTCCGAGAGCCGAAGTCCGCCTCCCGGAAACAACCGGACTCTCTGCGGCCATGATCCGCCACGTGCTGCCCCGTATTTTTCAGGAGTACCGAGCGAATCGTTTAGAAGCCCTTTTGGTTGATGAGCTTGGCTCTCTTGAAGTCCTTGACCGGATTGTCCCGTCGTCTCTCGGTCGCAAGAAAGCCTACGGTCCACCCTTGAGCGTACATGTCTTAGCCGGCAACCTGCCCGGAGCAGGACTCGACAGCGTGCTCTTCTCTCTGCTGGTGAAATCCGCCACGCTGGTCAAAGCGTCGTCTACAGAACCAATCCTGCCCCTGCTCTTCGCCCGTTCAATTCAGGAAGTAGACTCCGATCTAGGGGCGTGTCTCAGCGTCGTTTCCTGGCCTGGAGGAAGAGCCGAGCTTGAAGACCTTGCTTTTGGACGGGCGGACGTTGTTGTTGCTTCCGGCTCAGATGCGAGCCTTACAGCAATCCAGAAACGTACACGCAAAAAATTTATCGGCTACGGGCACAAGGTGAGTTTCAGTCTGGTGACCAAAGAGGGACTCGTTGATGCGAAAGAGACCGCTCACAAAACGGCCTATGACGTGGCGTTATATGACCAGCAGGGCTGTCTGTCTCCCCAGCTTGTCTATGTTGAGGAAGGCGGAGCCGTCACCCCAAAAAAGTTCGCGACTCTCCTCGCCACGGGTTTGGTCCATTGGCAAACAGAACTACCACGCGGTCCCGTCCCGCCGGAAGTCAGCACCACCCTCCGCAAAGTGAGAGACGAAGCCGAATGGCAGACGCTGGCCGGCAAAGATGTTGTTCTTCATGCCAGCCCACATGGGACAGACTGGACAGTGGTATACGATGCCGACCCGATCTTCGTGCACGCGCCGTTGTACCGAACGATTCGGGTGAAGCCGTTACGGAATGTCGAACAGCTTAGGGAAATGTTAGACCCGTGGCGTCCGTATCTCGAAGCCGTTGGAGTGGCAGCGGGTCCCGAACGGATGGCGACTCTTGCAGAGATATTAGGAGCGCTAGGCGTCAGCCGCGTATGTCCCATCGGGACCATGCAGTGCCCGCCATTGAGTTGGCGTCACGGCGGAAGGCCTAGAGTTGGTGATTTGGTGCGGTGGGTTGGAGTGGAGAGAGAGATGTAGAACCGGAACATCTTAAAAGGATGAGAAAGGCTTTCTCCTTTCTTGTGTCAGCACCCTGTCTACTGAGAACGCCGCACCGCATCAAATGCGAGATAGACAAACAGGGAAGTGGATGGCGAGTTTTAGCACTCCCAGATCGTTTTTATTTATAGAGGGATATAGCGGACCCGCAAGCACTTGTTGAGCCGCAGTACGGCGTAGACCCCAACCCCTGCGTTAAGACCTTATTTTGACCGTGCTTGCACTTCTAGCCAAACTGTGACGGGGACAGGACTTGAGCTTGCGGGCTCGGCTTGGCTGGAAAAGCTGGCTAACAGTCACAATCAACCGACGACTCTCTATAATGAGCCGTGGCTTCGTCAGTCTGGATTGCTCGAAGCCAGCCGTGACGGCAGCGTGGAGGTCCAGGCTGGCAAAATGGCGTATAGCCGCAAACCCGACCAGGCCGGAGGCCCCGGCAACGAGAACTTTCTTCTTGGCCATTATTCTCTCCTCGCCCTTCTTCCTATGCCCAGGGCGCACGCTACCAAGTTGTCGGTCAGGGTCAAGGGGCCATTTCTTGCCGAGCCGACTTCCCTCACGTATGTTGCCGACTATGGCCTCTCTGCGTGACGATTTTCTGCGCTATGTAAGCCAGACCTCGCCCGCGCCCATGGGCGTAGAGGTCGCGCAGTCGCGCGGCTGCGTTGTGACAGACACCCGCGGCAGGGAATATCTCGACCTGCTGTCCGGCCTTGGCGTGACCGGCATCGGTCATACTCATCCGACTGTGGTTCGAGCCGTTCAGGACCAGGCCAAGCACTATCTGCACACCATGGTCTACGGGGAATATATCCAGCAACCGCAGGTCGACCTGGCGCGGCGGCTGGCCGACCTGACCCCCGGCGAGCTGTCGGTGACCTACTTTACCAATAGCGGCACAGAGGCCGTCGAGGGCGCACTCAAGACCGCCCGGAAATATACCGGGCGGTCCGGTTTTGTCAGCTTTGTCGGCAGCTTTCACGGCGACACGTTCGGGTCCGTATCGGTCGGGGGCAATCCGGTCTATCGCGACCCGTTTGAACCCCTGCTGCCACGCACCACCTTTCTGCCCTTTAACGACCGCCCGGCCTTACACACCATCGACGAGACTACTGCCGCTGTCATTATCGAACCCATCCAGGGCGAGGGCGGCGTCCGTATCCCGGATGACGACTATCTGCCGGCACTCCGGCGGCGCTGCTCCGAGGTTGGGGCCCTACTTATTTTTGATGAGGTGATTACCGGCTTCGGGCGAACCGGCAGACTGTTCGCCAGCGAGCACTGGCAGGTGACACCCGACATCCTCGTTGTTGCCAAAGCCCTGGGCGGCGGTATGCCGCTCGGGGCGTTTATCACTACCCCGCAGATTATGGCCACCCTATCGCACGACCCCGCCCTCGCCCATGTCACAACGTTTGGCGGACATCCGGTGTGCTGTGCTGCGGGCCTGGCCGCGCTCAATGTGCTGCTTCAGGGCCGCCTCGTACAGCGCGCCCAGGACAAAGGAATAGAGTTCTGTCACCGGCTGGAAACCCTGATCGAGACCGGCCGGTGTACTGCCGTGCGGGGACGCGGCTTGCTGATCGGCCTGGACTTCCCGACCCCGCACCTGACGCAGCAGTTTGTGCAGGATTGCTTTACCCAGGGTCTCGTTTTGGGCTGGACCCTGCACGAAGACACGGTTGTCCGCTTGGCCCCGCCACTGGTGATTTCTTTGGCGGAGATTGAACGCGCCGTGTCGGTCATGCAACAGGTGCTGGCGCGTCTCTGAGCGGGACACCGGTCCGACACTGGCTCAGTCTTGCTCGATTTTCCCCCAGGCGTGCACCTTGGTTGGCGAGATGCGGACCATGGCGTTATTGGCAAACGTGAGGTCCATGGCTCGATACTGGGGATAGCGTTCGCGCAGCAGGGCCAGTATGCGGGCGTATTCGGCTTCATCGTCCACCAGCGCGGTCGCGCCGGTTATGAGGACATACGCGAGTTGGGTCCAGTCGTCATCATAGTCGTCAATCACGATGGCCGCCTGGGGGTTTTCCAGCATATTGCGGATGCGCTTGAGGGGTTTGCCGGTCTGGCGCTTGGGCTTGTGGTCCACCACGAAATAGACATGCTGGCCATCAAACGCATAGCAGAACGGAATCACATGCGGCTGGCCCGCGCCGTCAGCGGTCGCCAGACGGGCAACCACATGGTCATTGATGAAACGTTGAACCGGCTCAGAAATAACGAGAGGCATACGGTGGGGTCACTTTCCCGCTGGTGTCAGCGCACCGGCTGCGTTCGGCTCGCCACCAAAAGACGCCTGAGCCTCACGGTATAATTCCTCGGCCCGGCCGGCGTAGCGTGGAGAAAAGTGGAAGACCCGCAAGTCCCGGGCGTGAGCGGAGCGACCGAGGAGACCGGCCTGTTTTGCGGTGAGATGATACCGCCTGGTGGCCTGCTCCTCGTCGGCATCCAGAAACGGAGATTCACAGAAAAAGACATCCGCGTTCTGAGCCAGGGCCGCGATGCGTTCCGCGTTCTCCGGGCTGAAGAGCGTGTCCACCACATAGGCAAACTTCTGTCCTTGTGTTTCCTTGACCAGCGCGCCACGCACCTCGCCCAGGCTGAAATCCCGGCAGCGGTCCTGTCCGTTTTCCTTCCACCTGGCCGTGACCACACCCGGCGCTCCCCTGCGTAGGGCGCTTTTCAGCGCAGACAGCCACGGGCCGGGAGGGACGCCCAGCCGCGCCAAGCAGGCGGTATCCACATGCAGATGGCTCTTTTCTTCCAATGCAAATGCCAGAGAGTAAATACGATGGTCAAGATGCGTCGCGCGAATACAGAACGCCGGCTCATCTACCATCAGGCCGTGGAAGGGCTGGGCCGGCAGCGACTCCCGCTTGAAACCGGTTGCCGCATGAAAGACGGCTCTCTGGGTCGAATCCGGCCAGACCTCTGCCACCTCAAGCGAGAAGCCATAGCCATCGACCAGATTCCAGGTATAGCCACGCAGTTTGCCCTCAACACAGTCCAGGATGCCGGGCGGACCGTAGAGCCACAGGGTCTGGTCCCGACCCAGACACACACGCAGCAGTCGGTCGAAGCCGATGAAGTGATCCATATGGCAGTGCGAGACACACACATGGCTGACCCGGCACAGGTCTCCGGCGGGGAAGCTGTCGTTCTGACCCAAGTCGAACAAGACCGCCCGGCCTTCCCAGCGCAGTTGAATATACAGTCCGGGGTCGCCAAACGGCCCGTTTACCAGACGGGGAACAAAGGCGGGATTCATGGCGGCGGTGCAGTCTGCTTTTTGATGATCCGAGGTTCAAACCACGAGTGGTATTATCTGCTGTACCTCTTCGGTTTGCAAGGCAGGACGGGCAGGCGTGATACGGCACTGCTTCCTCTCTTGGGAAGGGAGAAAATCAGGGTTATTGACAGCCGCCGGACTGGTCGCTACCCCTACTGCAACCGAGGCTAGCCAGAGCGGATGGACAAAGGGAGTGACCGGCAATGGCGACGATGATCACCGAGGACTGTATCAACTGCGGGGCGTGTGAGCCCGAGTGTCCCAATACCGCCATCTATCAGGGGGGCGTGGAGTGGGAGTTTAACGCGGCCCTGCATCCGGCCATCGATGACGACATTTTCTATATCGTGCCGGAGAAATGTACGGAGTGTGTGGGCTTTTTCGATCAGGAGGCGTGTGCGGCCGTGTGTCCGGTCGACTGCTGTCTGCCCAACCCGGCCATTGTGGAGACCGAAGAGGTGTTACTGGCGCGGGCCCGGGAGTTACACCCCGAGCAGCCCTTTGGGGAGGAGTTCCCCTCTCGCTTCAAGGGGAAAGGCGGAGCGGATGCACCGGCTGAGGCTGCGGCAACACCCGAAGCGGCTCCGCCACCTGCCCCGGTCGCCGCCCCAGCGCCGGCGGTTGCCCCGCTGCCGGCTGCCGCGCCAACCTCGGTTGCAGACCTTGTCTCACTCTCTATTCCGAGTGTAGACGAATGGCAGGTGCCGATTAACTGCCCTCGCTGCGACGGAGAATACAGCGCGCCGTTTCGGCATTTTCGGATTGGCGTGGTCTTCTACTGTACCCATTGTGGCGCCTCGCTCGTGGTCAACTCCTCTATGTTCAAGGACGTCGCCGCTGCCCTGGACAGCTTCCACGCGCAGTGGGTCAGCGACTTCGAGGCGTTCCAGGCAAAACGGCAGCGTGAGCTTGGGGAGTTTGAGGAGCGGAAGCGCGTGGACCTCGAAAATTTCTCAGCGACCCTCAAGCAAGAGGTTGCCAAGGCAAAGCCGGCCGGCCGGACCCACCGGCGGCTGTCGCTGTTCGGCTTTCAGCGGGTGGGCTAGACCGTCTCACGCCAGGCTGTATCCATACCGCTACGCGCTCGTCATGCCGGACATGGTCCGGCATCCATGCTTCGACGCCGCCCTTCCGGGCTCCGCTCAGCACAAACGGCCTCGCGTTCGCCCTGAGCGGAGCGAAGTCGAAGGGCCTGTCCGGCGGTGGGGAGCCTGGATTCCGGCTTTCGTCGGAATGACGGAAGGAACCGACTCACTGTTCGTACTTCCTGCCCAGCTCCATAGCTTCCGGCACGCCGAGCAGTGTCGTCAGCTCTTCAAACGACTCCCAGCCTGCGCCCTGCACAATACGACCCGTTGTTTTGAGTTCCTGCATGGCGTCGCGCATACGAATGTAAGCCGCCATCAGGGTGGCGGAATAAATCGTCAGCTTGAAGCCGTATTGGGCGAGTTCCTGTACAGGCAGCAGTTGCCCGTTGTACAGCAGCGGCAGGTCGCCGAGTTCCTGGACGTAGCGCTTGATATCGGCGTGCGTTTTAATTCCGTCCACAAAGATAAGATCGGCACCCGCCTCTCTGTACGCCCTGGCACGCTGGATAACATCGTCCCAACCATTGACCGCCAAGGCATCGGTGCGGGCAATAATCACGAAGTCCGTACTGCGTCGGGCGTCGCACGCAGCTTTGACTTTCGGGATCATGTCGGCCATGGGAATGACCTGCTTCCCGGATAAAAATCCGCACCGCTTGGGCCACACCTGATCTTCCATATGCAGCGCTGCCGCTCCGGCCGCCTCATATTCGCGGACAGTCCGGTATACATTCACCGGATTGCCGTAGCCGGTGTCCGCATCGCACACCAGGGGAATGTCAATGGCACCCGCAATAGCGCGCACGTTCTCGACCATCTCGGCCATGGTCAGCAATCCCACATCCGGGAACCCGCGCGAGGCCGCCGTCCCGAACCCGGTCATATATACGGACTCAAACCCGACGGCCTGGGCAATCTTGGCCTGAAACGCATCAAAGATGAACGGCGCAACAACCATCTCAGGGCCGTTGAGCATGGCACGCAGACGGGATGCAGTACTCGACATGGCTTCCTCCTTGGGAGTGCGGTTTTTCGGTGCGGTATATCGGCACCCGGCGCTTACCACTCGGTTCGCGCCGGTGGTAAGGCCCCACTCGGACTGGGGGCGTCAAAGAACGCCGCGCCCGCCTGCGTGGCGCGGCGCAGATAGCGCTTAAGGAGCCGCTCGGAACGCTTGAGCAGTTCGTTTTTGCCCCGAAAGACTTGTTCGCTCACCCATTCGTTGCGGATCCAACAGTCGAACGAGGCATCCTGAATAAAGTTAAACTCCATCAAGAGGCCCAGTTCCTGGGTATCGGCCACAATGGCACGCAACGACAGACCGGAGTCCACAATGGCACCGCGCAGATTGGACGGGAGCGGCATGGCGCGCTTGATCTTGTCGATTTCACGTTGGGAGGACTTTTTTTCAAGCAGGGCCACATAACCCCACGCGCCGGGCACGGGAGCAGCCTGGGCTAACAGTTGTGCGTTCAGGTCGGTCAGATTCTTTTCGGCCTGGACTTGGTCGTAATCCTCAACGGCCTTGAAAAACGAGGCCCCAGCCGGAGCCTGCCGTTCGACGGGATTGGCCCGTTCGCGGCTTTTGTGCTCCTCCACCCACCACTCATTTTCCCTGGACTTTTTTTTCTTTCGCTCCGCCATCACGCGTTTCTTTCCGAACCCATCGGCACCGGCCATTATTGGGCCGGCAGCAGGTACGAAAATCCTGCCGTAAAGGTATGCGTATTCACGCCCCGGTTTTCGTCATACAGGCTGGCATTCGAGGCGTGCCGGAAACGATAGCCGAAATTAATGGCCAGATTGTCGTCAATAAAATAGGTGCCGCCTCCGCCCACCATTTCGGCAAAATTGAGGCCGCCTCCGAGATCATAGCCCTGGAGATCATGATACATGACACCCAACCCCCCCTCGATATAGGGGTAGAGCGGGATGCCGAGATCAAAATGATAGGTCAGCACCGGCAGCATCAGGCCAACCTCAAAAGAGCCTTTACGGCGCTCACGCCCTCGGCCCTGTGATTTTTGTGTTATCAGCGAGCCAAACGGCTCGGTGGCGATTTCGAGCGAGCCTTTGGGCAGAAACCATTTTGAGCCCTGAAAGGCCGTATAGCCGATGCGTAAATGCACCGGGACTTTTTCAATTTTCCGCGACCCGGAGTCCGCGCTGATGGTATAGCCGGACTGCATCCCGAGCGACCACGTGCCCGCCTTGGGTAGATCGTTCGCCCAGACAGCGGAACTCACGAGACCCAGCATCCCGCCCACCGCGACTATGAGTCGCAGCCCACGTTTCACCTGTTTTGTCGTCATCCTGTTCTCTCCTTTATTGCGTCCCCTTAACTTGGACTGGAGCAGGCGTGGGCCTTATCCGTTCTCTCCCAAGACCTGACACTCCGTTTCAACAAAATCCCTGCTGGTATCGTCCCACCCAAACGCCTTGATGGTTCTGACCTCACGCTCATGGATGGAGATTACCAGATACGAGGCATCCGGGTAGGACGGTTCATCACCAAATATGGCTTGGGCTTTATCTTCATCGGAGAAATAGGCGTCATGGTTGGGATGAGAATGGTAGAAGGCCGTCAGCTCGGCCCCGGCATCGACCGCTTTGAGCACGGCCAGCAGCTCTGTGGGCTCCATGAGATACGCAATCGTGGCATCCCGCGGATAGGTGTGCGGGTCCTTGGCGTGCATGGCGTTCTGGACATTGGCAATGCGACGGACCTCCTCACGTCCGTCCACCCGCATAATGGCCCCACAGCACTCCTCCGGAAAAGTCTCCCGCGCGTGCTGACTCAGGGCTGCGTGCGTCTCGGACGTGAGATGTACCACTCTGGCGTTTCCTTCTCGTCGCGTAGCCCTCGAATTATGGCTGTCTCCCGTGGAAAAGTCAAAATGCCGATACAGCCTCTTCCTTTCTCTCCCCTCCCCTCCTGGAGATGTGACACACGTTGTGTGGCGGCCCCAGCGGGCAGCTTGCCGGCCCCCTCTCCCTCCAGGGGAGAGGGGATCCGAGCCCAGGGGCGGACGTCCGCTCCCGTCCGTCCTTCGCCTCGGCCTCCGTGCGTGCTGAGCCTGTCCTGAGCCACATCGAAGGGCGTAGCCCGGAGGGCGAAGTCGAAGCATCAGGGCAGACCTCCAAGGAGAGGATTTTCTGCTCCCTGGCCCCTAATGGGAGCGGGCGGGGGTGAGGGGTTCCCCTCGTTGCTCTTTCTTCTGACCCAGCTATAGTGACACGCATTGCAAACAGGAGTGGAGTCGTATGGTCACGATTGAAGAGTTCAGCAAAATGGAGTTGCGGGTGGGAACGGTCACATCGGCAAAACCCCATCCCAATGCCGACCGCCTGCTGGTCCTCACCGTCGATATTGGCGAAGAGACCGAACGCCAACTCGTGGCGGGCATCCGGGCGCATTACCTCCCGGAGGAACTCGTCGGTCGGCAGCTTGTGGTAGTCGCCAATCTTCAGCCGGCAAAACTGCGCGGGGTCGAGAGCCAAGGCATGCTCCTGGCCGCCTCGGACGGCGAGCAGGTCATTGTCTTACGCCCGGAGAAACGAGTGCGGGCCGGCGTCAAGATATCATGATTGTTCGGCCAGAAGACTGCTACGCCGCCTCCAGCCATGCACTCACCGTCCGCCCGTAAATCGCTCGGCTCATTCTACACGCCGCCAGAGGTCGCGGAAATGCTCGCGCGGTGGGTTGTCCGGTCTCCGTCCGACCGTTTGCTGGACCCGGCCTGTGGCGATGGCCGATTCCTGGCAGCCCATTCCAATGTGGTTGGAGTGGGCCGGGACGCGTCCGCGCTTGTGGCAGTGGCCAAAGATGTCCCGCACGCGACCGTTTATGCCGCCGATTTTTCCATTGGGCAACCACTATGGAGGGACGCTTCGATTGCGTTGCCGGGAACCCGCCTTTCATTCGTTATCAGCAATTCAATGGCACCATGCGCAACATAGCTTTGAAACTCTGCGCGCGGCTCGGGGCAAAGCTGCCGGGTTTGACCTCCTCTTGGGTCCCGTTCGTTATTGTTTCCGCTTCGCTGCTCAATCCCGGCGGCCGGCCGGCTTTCGTCTTTCCTGCGGAGATCGGCCATGCCCCTTACGCCCGCATTGCGACGCTCGGCATTTTTGCCGCAAAAGGCTGTGACACCCAGCACGGTCAAGAACTGGCTGAAACGCGCCGAGCCGGTGCTGTTGCTCAACATTCCGACGGGCGTAACCCTGCCCGCACAGGGCCGATGTTATCTGGACTCGTCAGCCGGACGGAAAGCAAGGGCTGCCTACAAGTGTCGCATGCGTTCGCCGTGGTATAGCGTGCCAGACGTTCGTATACCTGACGCTTGGCTACATGAGCGGCCTTGGTCCCAGCCTCGTAGCAAACTACGCCCCCTGTGTCTGCACCAATTCCGTTCACGCTGTTCACCTGACGAAGAGCATATCCACGACCGAGCTGCTCCAGCGGTGGTCGCGCCTATTGGTTGCCCTGAGTTGTGAACTTGAGGGACATCCGCTTGGGGGGGGTATGCGTCAACTCGAACCGGGGGAAGCGGCCCGTATTATTCTCCCAGCTTTAGACCTACACATGCCACAGAGCGATCAGAAGCTGGTTGAAGAAGGCGTCATCATGCTCCGGAGGTGGCGACACTAAGCATGACCGGCTCGTGGGCCTTCGTGATCAGCACAGAGGAATCAACACGGGGGACTGCTCTCGGAGCGTTCCCGCCAGTTGACAGCCCAATCCGTTTTCATCAGTTTTTCCAGACGATCTTCGGCTCGTACAATCTTCGGTATGTCCATGCAGCGCCGACGCTTCGGAAGACAACGGAACGCCTGTTCGGGGCGTCTGACTCACCTGCCTTTCGTGTCGAGGGCGCTTCTGCATTCGAGCCTCGGATTGTCGAAACATAGTTCCCGCCTACTCCTCCTTGCCGGCGAAGCGGTCGATGCTGATCACCGCGCGTTCGTGCAGGCCCTCACCAACTTTGGTGCCTTCCTCGTTATATGCCGCAACCGTGAACGTGAGCCGCCGGGCCTTGATTTCTTCCAGACGGACTCTGCCGGTCACCCGCTGGCCAATCTGGGTGGGCGCCAGATGCCGGACATCCACGTGGAAGCCGACCGTCTGTTCGCCCTCGTCCATATAGGGGGTCAGAAACTGTACGCAGGTGCCTTCCATCAACTGAATCATGGCCGGCGTGGAATACATGCGCGGCGCGTCCGGCCCGAGGTGCACGATGCCCATCTCGGGTGTGGTCGTAATGGTTTTTTCGTAGATCATGCCGGTTCTGAGTGCGTCTTTCATGCCTTCCTCCAGTTCTCTCCCTGCTGTGACAGGCGCGGCACGGGCGAGGCTTCCTTCAGCATTCACTCCATCCATCCTTCGACTTCGCCGGCGCTACGCTCAGGACGAACGGATGACCGTCGGTCCTGAGCGTAAGGCGCAACGCGCCTGAAGTTGAAGGATGAGCCCTACGGCAGCAGCGAGGCCCGAGTGATCTCTTTGCGGTCTGATTTCTCCATGGCTTCGCCCGCTTGCGCAAGCGGGAATTCCGCGTCAACCAGTTCGTGATAGGGATAGGTGTCAATATGCGCGGACAGAAAATTCAGCGCTTTGTGCAGATAATGCGGGTTATAGGTGGCCACACCAATGATCTGGGGCGACTTGAAGGTAATGAGGGCCGGCGGGACCTCGACGGTCAGCCCCAGGGAGATATTCCCGATCTCAATGACCCGCCCGCCGTTCCGCACCAGATTGATGGCTTCCAGAAACGCCTGGGGCACGCCGGCCACCTCCAGAACCACATCCGCGCCAAGGCCGTCGGTCAGCTCCCGCACCCGCCCGACCCGCGCTCTGGTGTCGGTATATTCACGCATGTCGACGATCTCGGCCGCGCCAAAGGCTCTGGCCCGCTGAAGACGCAGGTCCACCCCGTCAATGGCAATGACCCGCGCGCCCCGGGCTTTTGCCACGGCCATAGCGTGCAGGCCGAGGCCGCCAGCGCCCTGCACCACCAGGGTTTCTTCATAGCTGAGATGGGCCTGGTCCAGCCCGAAGAAGACCTGTGACAAGGCGCAGTTGGCTGCCGAGGCGGCGTGGTCGGGCACGTTGTCCGGCACGTTGTAGACGTGCTGGCCGGGCTGGACATAATAATGCGTGGCAAACGGCGTATGAAAATGCGGCGGATCGTGCGGACCGACGCGCCGGGCGCGAATGCCTAGCACGACACATGCCGCCGCGTTGCCGGCCCGACAGTTCACACACGTGCCGCAGGTCTCGTAATAGACCGGCGCAATCCGGTCGCCCTCTTTGAGGGGCTGGCCGGCCGTATCGTGGGTGACACCTTTGCCCAGCTTATACACCCGGCCCACCATCTCGTGTCCGGGCATGACACCCCGCTTGCCGAACTCGCCGCGCCACATGTGGACTTCGGAGCCGCACACATTCGTGCGACTCACCTCGGCCAAAATTGCGCCCTCGGCGACCTCCGGCAGGTCGTACTCAAAAAACTCAATCGTTCGCGCCTTGGGAATAAAACTGACGGTCCCCTTCATAGCATCCCTCCTGTTCGCACCCACGCGGGCCGAGTCTGCACGGAGCGCACGCGTCTTAGAATGTTGGCGGTCGGTATTCGCCGAACTCGTTGCGCAGCGCGTCCGATATTTCGCCCAGGGTGACATAGGCCCGCACCGCATCGATAATCGCCGGCATCAGATTGCCCCCATCCCGCGCCACCTGTCCAACCCGGTCGAGCGCAGCCTGGGCTGCGGTCTGGTTGCGTTCGGCGCGCACCCCAGCCACCCGTTCCTTCTGTCGTTCTTCCAAGGCATGATCAACCTTCAGCAGTTCGTCGTGATGGTCTTCCTCGACCGTGAACTCATTCACTCCCACAATAATCTGCTGCTTGGTTTCAATGGCCTGTTGATAGCGGAACGCGGCGTCGTGAATCTCGCGTTGCTGATACCCGTTCTCAATCCCTTTGACGGCTCCGCCCAGCTTGTCGATCCGGGCGATATACTCGACTGCCTTGGCTTCCAGCTCATCCGTCAAAGATTCGATAAAATACGACCCGGCCAGGGGATCAATGGTGTCCGCAGCCCCGGACTCATAGGCGATGACCTGCTGGGTACGGAGCGCAACCCGCACCGCGTCTTCCGTGGGCAGCGCCAGGGCCTCGTCTTTTGAGTTGGTGTGCAGAGAGTTGGTGCCGCCCAGGGCCGCGGCCAGGGCCTGGAGGGTCACGCGGATGATATTATTGTCCGGCTGCTGGGCGGTCAGCGTAGAACCTGCCGTTTGGGCATGGGTGCGCAGCATCGTTGAGCGCGGGTTTTTGGCCTGAAAGCGCTCCTTCATGATTTTGGCCCACAACCGCCGGGCCGCCCGGAACTTGGCCACTTCCTCAAAGAAATTATTATGCACGTTAAAAAAGAACGACAGCCGGGAAGCAAACCGATCCACATCGAGGCCAACGGATTGCGCGGCTTCGACATAGGCGATTCCGTCGGCCAGAGTAAATGCAATTTCCTGGGCCGCAGTCGAGCCAGCCTCACGGATGTGGTAGCCGGAGATCGAAATCGTGTTCCAGTTCGGTACCTGGGCGGCACAAAACCCGAAAATATCCGTGATGATCCGCAGGGAGGGACCGGGGGGATAAATATAGGTCCCGCGGGCGATATACTCTTTGAGCAGGTCGTTCTGAATGGTGCCGTTGACCTGATCCCAGGGCACGCCCTGTTTTTCCGCCACCACCAGGTAGAGCGCCAGCAGAATGGAGGCGGTGGCGTTGATGGTCATGGAGGTGCTGACTTTGTCCAGCGGAATACCGCCCAGCAGGGTTTCCATGTCCGCCAACGAGTCGATGGCCACGCCGGCCCGCCCGACTTCTCCGGCGGCCATCGCGTGGTCGGAATCCCGACCCATCTGCGTCGGCAAATCAAAGGCGACCGACAGGCCGGTCTGGCCCTGCTCAAGCAGGTAGCGGTAGCGCTGGTTGGACTCCTCGGCCGTGCCAAAGCCGGCATACTGACGCATGGTCCAGAAACGACCGCGATACATGGTGGGCTGAACGCCGCGGGTAAAGGGATACTGGCCGGGAAAGTCGAGCGTTTCCTGGTAATCACAGTCCTGGGTATCCTCGCTGGTATACACCCGCTTGATCTCTATGCCCGAGGTGGTCTCGAAACGTTCTTTACGCTCTGGAGACCGTGACAGAGCTTTCTTGAGAACGGAGTCTTCCCAGGCCTGCCGGGCTGTTGTCACCGTCTTTGCATTCCTCATAACGCACCCTCAAATCGGCAGAAAAACAGGCTCCTTGCCTACAGTAAAACCGGCGGAGAGACAACCCTCACCCGGGCGTACTCAGTGACATAGGCCCCCCCTGACCCTCCTCCTAATAACGTGAGATGCCCATTGTGTAGAGGCCCCTGCGGGCAGCCTGTTTGGAGCCGGGCAAGTTCATCTGCATCACACGTCCTGAGGGGAGAACCTGTCCTGAGCAGAGCGAAGTCGAAGGGGGCTGGGGATTCAGAGGAATATGCCGGGAGCGAGACTCGAACTCGCACGCTGTCGCCAGCGGTGGATTTTGAGTCCACTGCGTCTGCCAATTCCGCCATCCCGGCATAGGGGGGATATCAATAACTGAAGAGCCGTATCCTACCCTTCAATCCAGCGTTCTGGCAAGCCCGTTCCGAGGCCGGACGTGTCGCAGTTTCACACCCCCCCCTGGACCCTCTTCCTGTTAGGAGGAGGGAATTTTCTGCTCCGGCCAAACGTTATCCGGCGACGGCCCAGACGAAAAACACTCCCAGGACAAGCGTAGCCACCGCCCAAACACGGATGAAGGAGGGTGGTTTCTGGAGCCACCAGGCAACCATACTCTTGAAACGGTCCAACCCGATGAACGGCATGACGATGCCCGCCACGACGAATATCACGCCTACTGCCTGTAATGTGGTTGGGAGGCGTGAGAGGGGAGCAGCGGACCATAGAGCCAGCCCGAATATGAGCCGGATGGCCGCCCCTACCCAGAGTCCCTCACGAGTTTGCCAGCGGGAAAGAAAGGCCAGGAGCGTGGCTGGAGAAACAAGGCCCCACAGACCGAAACCGATGAGCAGACTAGCGAAGGCGAAGACAAGGAAAATCATGCTCCTCCTTTTTATCGGGCCACGCTTTTGAGCAGAGAGTCAAACTCTCCGCCGTCCAGCCAGATTCCCCGACACTCGGGACAGGTATCGAGGATGACCGAGCGACCGAGCGCACTCGACACGCGGATGAGCCCGGCGCTGTCGCGTGGGCACTGGCCGTGTTTCTGGTTGACTCCCGGTGGAGAGCCTTTCCCCCGCAGGGCGGCGAGGTCTGATAGCCTTTCATACAGCAGAGAGATGAGTTCGTGCTTGTCAAACCAGATCCCCCCGCACGTTTCACAACGGTCCACCTCAATCGCTTGCGCGTACGTGGCAACTAAGGGGCTGCTGGGACATTTTGGACACTGCAGGGCTCGATTCCTCGCTTTTGTTTGCTGCTCATGTCATAGCGTAAAGAGCAAGCAGATTCGATACCGGAACGTCTGAGTCTGTCAGGATTTTTGGAATACGCGGTACAATCGAACGGCTTTCTGGAGACGTATGAGCAAGAATATCACTCCACCAGGCTGCACGCCGCAGGGATAAAGCTCTGCGTGCGCGCTGGCAGCCTTCGGGTGGCTATGTCATAATTCGTATTTTTGCTGACCGAGAAAACTGGAGGGTGGAATCACGATGCCTGCTGTCGCTGTTGAGCCCGATATCGTGCCGCGTCTCGATGCGGCCGTTAACGCTGCAACGGCATGGCTGTATCGGGATCAGGCGGAGGACGGATACTGGGTAGGGATGCTGGAATCCAACTGCTGCATGGAGGCGCAGTGGCTTTTGGCCATGCACTTCCTGAACTATACGCATCCGCGCAAGCAGCAGATTGTGCAGACCCTGCTCAACACCCAGCGCGAGGACGGCTCGTGGGAGATTTACTACGACGCCCCGGATGGAGACATTAACACCACGGTCGAATGTTATGCGGCCCTGCGCGCAAATGGCTTTGCCCCGGACGATGAGCGCCTGCGTAAAGCCAGGGAATGGATCTTTGCCCACGGTGGGCTAAGCGCGGTGCGGGTGTTTACCCGCTACTGGTTTGCGCTGCTCGGCGAGTGGCCGTGGCAGAAAACGCCCAACCTGCCGCCGGAGGTCATCTTCTTCCCCACCTGGTTTCCGTTTAATATCTACAATTTTGCCTCCTGGGCGCGGGCAACGATTCTGCCGCTGACTATTCTGTCCGCCCGGCACGTGGTTCGTCCCCTGCCGCCGGACTGTCGCTTGGACGAATTATTTCCCGAGGGTCGCGAGTGCATGAACTACGACCTGCCGGCCCGGAGCGGTGGGTGGCAGTCGTTCTTTTTTGTGGCGGATAAATTCCTGCACGCCTATCAAAATCTTGGGGTCTTGCCCGGTCGCGAGGTCGCCATCCGGCAAAGTGTGGAATGGATTATTCGCCACCAGGACGCGGACGGGGCCTGGGGTGGGATTCAACCACCGTGGATTTATAGCCTGATGGCCCTCAGTGTCGAGGGCTATCATTTGTCGCATCCGGTCATGGCCAAGGGGCTGTCCGCCCTTGATGCTCATTGGTCCTATGAACGTGACGGCAGCCTGCATATTCAGGCCAGCGAATCCCCCATTTGGGATACCCTGCTGGCCCTGCTGGCCCTGACCGACTGCGGTTTCCAGTTGCAGCAGTCGGAACCCATGCAACAGGCGCTCCGGTGGGTGCTGAGCAAAGAAGTGGATACGGTTGGCGATTGGCAGGTCACAGTCCCTACCGCCCGGCCCGGCGGCTGGGCGTTTGAGCGTGCGAACGCCGCCTATCCGGACGTTGACGACACCGCAGTGGCCTTGATTGTGCTGGCCCACCTCCGGGCGCAGAACCCTGGCGACCGTCGTTTTGATGCGCCGCTTGAGCGCGCAAAGGCCTGGGTGCTGGCCATGCAGTCGGACAACGGCGGCTGGGGCGCGTTTGACAAAAACAACGAGAAAGACCTGCTGACCAAGATTCCGTTCTGCGATTTTGGCGAGGCGCTCGATCCACCCAGCGTCGATGTCACCGCGCATGTGCTCGAAGCCTTTGGCGTCCTCGGGTATGACACCTCCCACCCGGCCCTGCGCCGCGCACTTGATTACGTCCTGGCCGAGCAGGAGCCGGAAGGCAGTTGGTTCGGCCGCTGGGGAGTCAATCATATCTATGGGACCGCGGCAGTCCTGCCGGCTCTCAAAGCCATGGGCCAAGACATGAGCGCGGCCTATGTACATAAGGCCGGCCAGTGGCTGGCTGAGCATCAGAACGTGGACGGGGGATGGGGAGAGACCTGCGCGTCCTATATGGACGACCGCTTGCGCGGCACGGGGCCGAGCACGGCCTCGCAGACGGCCTGGGCCTTACTAGCCCTGCTGTCCATTGACGGCCATCGTTTTGACGACACGATTCACACCGGGCTCGACTACCTGCTCCGCACGCAACAGGCCGGCACCTGGGATGAGCCCCATTACACCGGCACCGGCTTTCCCGGCTACGGCACGGGTGCCCGCACGAACCTGCACGTCCAGGAGATGAAAAGACGCTTCATGCAGGGCACCGCACTCCAGCGCGGGTTTATGATTAACTATAATCTATACCGGCACTACTTCCCGCTCATGGCGCTGGGAAGGGCACGGACGTATTTTGCTGGACCGTAGAGCCTGAGAAAACGAAACAAATACGCCTATGCGTTTGTGCGAGCCAGAACTTCCCGTCTCTATACATTCTTCCCGCCAATCGCACGCTTACCCCTTTTTCTTCGCGCGTCGTATGATAGCGCGCGCAAGCTTCTCATTGATCTCTCTGTGACAAGGAACTGCCTCTTTGTGCATGTCTTCAATAAACAAGAAAATTCGCAAAGCGCTCCTTACAGCGCCTTTACGTCGGCATATTCGCCGACCGCAATCCCGAACGATTCCGCCTGCTGGAGCAATTCCAGGGCGTTGCGGACGTGGGCGTAGTCGATCATCATGCCGTCATAGGTGACGGCGGCTTTGCCCGCTTTTTCGGCGTCAGCCATGGCCTGCATCACACCCTTATTCCATTCGATCTCTTCCTGAGAGGGCGCAAAAATCTCGTTGGCAATGGGTACGGCGGACGGATGAATGAGCAGGCAGCCGCGAAAGCCTACCTCCCGTCCGCGCTGGATTTGCGCCCGCACCAACTCGATATCGCCGACTTCGAGCGAGCCGCCGCCAATCGGATATTCAATGCCCGCGGCCCGCGCGGCCAGGAGAATATGCGAGGCCATATACAGCGTTTCCAGGCCCTGGCGCGTCCACTTATAGCCAATGGCCTTGGTCACGTCCCCGGACCGGGCACCGACGCCGCCGATGATATTCCCGACCCGCGAACAGGCCGTGGCCAGTTTATAGGCGTCCATGATGCCACGGGCGGTTTCGGGCAGGGCCATGATCTCGACCGTGCCGATGGGCAGGCCAGCCTTGCGCTCAAACAACTCCAGCCAGGCGTCAACCTTGAGGACCTCCTCGACCGTCTCCAGCTTGGGCACGGCCACCGCGTCGAGCCCTTCCGTCACAATAGCTTCGATATCCTCGCCGGTCAGACCGGTATCCACCCCGTTGAGGCGCACAAAAACACCCACGCCTCTGCCACGCAAGCCTTCAATCCCGGTACGGACAATGTGGCGCGCCTCAACCTTGTTGGCAATCGGCACCGCGTCCTCAAGGTCCAGCAGCAGCGCATCCGGGCCGTATTTTGGGGCCTTGTCTATCCAGTCGGGCCGATTCCCTGGCACAAACATGGTCGAGCGATAGAGTTTCATAATCCGATTTCCTTTTCATTTAAGGAGAAGCGTAGCCGGCCGCATGCTACGGGTTCTCTCCGCCAGCAGACAGATTCGATCCCCTGGCTATGACTGCCACAAGTCAGCCACCAGCGCCGTATCAATATAGGCCGTGCCTTCTCGCACCTTGCCGTCCGCGACCCGCATCACCCAGCAATAGCTGTTGTTATAGGGTTTCCCGGATTTGGCCGTGGCCTTCCCTTCCCATTGCAGGACGACGTGGTCTCCTTCGGCAATGACATTCACCACCGTCGGCTGAATCGGCCCGGCCAGCTTGGCGTTCAAGGGCGTGGCCGCCCCGTCTAAAAATGCCTGACGGCTGGTGTAGGCCCGCGAGACAGGACCGGAGCCAATCACCGTCCATTGAACATCCTCGGCTAAAATGTTGAAGAACGCCGCAGCGTCTCCATCAGCCCAGGCCTCAAAGGCAGCCTGGATCAGTTGCTTGTTTTCGGCAGCTCCCATACGCTCCTCCTTTTCTCACGCGGTCTGCTTATTATCCCAGACATCCCAATGGATGACATCTTCGACCGGCGCGCGTGAGACCGGCCCGAACCTGCCCTGCGGATAGCCCATGGGAATCAGCGCCGAGACTTCCATGTCCTCCGGGATATCGAAGCGCTGTTTCAGCTCTGCTTCAAAGAAACAGTGAATGGTCGTCAGCGTTGCCCCAACACCCAGGGCGCGGCAGGCCAGCAGAATGTTCTGGACCGCCGGATAGATGGTGCCGTGGATGACCGCGGCGTTGGCGCGCGCATGATTCATTGCGGCGAGCGGCGGATATTCCGTTTTCGCGCAGGCCAGGAGCAGCACCGGCGCTTCGTCCAAATGGGCGGCCAAATGCGCGGCCGCGTTCAGCATGCGTTGCTGCGCTGGGGGCATATCGTCAGGGATGCCACGCTCGCCCATGAGCTTCTGCCAGGTATTCCAGTAATAGTCGCGGATAAAACGCTTCCGCTCGGTCTCGCGGACCAGGATAAACGCCCAGTCCTGCATATTGCCGCCGCTGGGCGCCCGGATACCGGCGTCAATAATTTTCTTGAGGGTTTCTTCCGGAATGGGGTCGGGTTTGAGTCGCCGCATCGCGCGGGTCGAGTACATGATTTCAAAAATGCCGGCTTCTGCTGCTTCTGCCATAGTCTCTCCTCCGTTTTGGGTTTCTCGGGACTGTTGCTATACGCTCAAACCGTACAGGCCAGCCGCATTACTGACCACCATTTGATAGACTTCTGACTCGGGCACGCCCGCGAAGTCCTGCAGGATTTGCTGCTGAGACTGAGGGAAGGTCCCCTCGGTGTGCGGATAGTCCGAGCCCCACATCAGCCGGTCCGTCCCCAGCAGTTCTCGGGTCAGAATACCGGCCCGGTCATCCTCAAACGTGGCCCAGAACTGCCGCTTGAAATACGTACTCGGCGCTTCGTCCAGCCGCGGCTCCATCCAGCGATGATGGTCGGCCCACCAGTGGTCCATCAGCCGCAGGAGGGCGGCAATCCAGCCGATGCCGCCCTCGACAATCACAAACCTGAGTTTGGGATAACGGCGCGGCATGGCTCCCCAGATGAGATCGGCCAGGGCCCGCATGGGCAGGGAAATCTTGGTGTCCACCACCCCCATGCCCAACCGCTCAAACCTTGTAGCAAAGGGATCACCCGTGCTTGTCCCGGAATGGATGGACACCGGCAGGCCGATGTCCTGGAGCACCTCCCACAGGGGATCGAATTCCGCCTGCCGGTAGGATCGGTCCGCGATCTCAGCCGGAATCGAAATCGAACGTAAACCCGGCTTGCGGGCGATGCGCTGCGCCTCTTCAATCGCCCACTCCATAGGGCCTTTCATGGGTAAAAATCCGGCTCCGATGAGCCGCTCCAGAGCATCTATTTTCTTGATCCCGAAGGCAATCAATTCGAGCTGTACCATGATGTTGGCGCAGATGGTCTGGAGCGTATGCGGCACGGAGAGGCCAACGCCCTCGACCCATTGAATCTCGAAGCGTAAAGGCGCAGGCTGGACGGCTCCGGCCCGTGCCGCTGGAGGCTTCTCGTCACAGGCGAGCGCGATTCAAATAACCGCCTCTAACTGAATCATGACATTATCCCGGTCGCGCAGAAAACCAATGCCGTTATACTGACCGTCCAGATAGTTATACTGCACGGTCAAACGAAACGGATCGCGGATAAACGTGATTTCGGGCTGGACCAGCCAGGCCCCCTGCCAGTCGTACAAAAAGATCAGCTTGGGCTCGACCGCGCCCGAGAAATAGGCAGTGGAGATCAACAGGGTTTGAATCAATTGATGCTGGTCGATGTTGACAAAGCTCTGATTGTCCCGGTTGGGCTCGAAAATCGGAGCGGCAAAATGTCCGAAGCCGTACGAACCCGACACCGCCGAGACCGGCGTGTCATTAAAATTCAGGATGTGCCGGCCAAAAATCTGGCTGCTGATGAGAAAGGACTCGTTCGGGTTCAGCAGGCTGATGTAGCGGGTCATATCTATCCCGAGAGACCAGCGCACCACATCCGACCGGCTGATCTTGTTCCGGTAGCGGAGAAGAGGGCGGCCCGTTGCCGGGTCGGTGCCGACCTGCTGGTAGCCGGGCGTGATGCCGCCCGTTAAGGCCGGCCCCAGAAGCTGGGCTGAGGCAGAATTGTGAAAAAACGGCTCGGAGTGAAAATAGGCAAACTCGCTACGGAGAATGGACGAGAGGCGGGGCACGCTGAAGGTGAGTGAGCCACCGCTGATCTGTATCTTCGGATACAGCGCCTGGGCCTGGAAGTGGTCAGTCAAGAAACGACCCGTGTCACCGGCCTGTACCGCGGCCTCAAAGGCACCCAGGCTGACGGGCCGGTTGGTCGGTGTGACGATGCGCAGCACGGACGTGTCCAGATAGGTGGCGTAGTGGGCCAGGCTGAACATGACCTCGCCCCATACGCCCACAATACGCCCGCCCCCACGCGCGTCCGCAAAGTTCTTTGAGGGTTTTTTGATCTGACCGGTGACACCGGGCGGATTGGGCGTGGACCAGGGGGAACCGGTCGGAACCGGCGCGGCAATTTTGTCGTCAAAGACCAGAAAGCCTTCGAGGTTGAGCTCGGACAGCGGACCCACGCCACCGAACCCATACACGACCCGAGCCATATCGAGCGGAACCCGTCGCTCGTCGAGCGAGACCAGGAAGCCTCCAAAGCCGGCATCCAGCGGATTGATCTGATCCAGGAGACGAAACACATCGGTCTCGCCCCACGACAGGTTCTGGCGGCCGACCCGCAGGAAGAACGGCCCATAGGCATAGTTCACATAGGCTTCAAACAAACGATGCCGATGCCGCAAACGCTGGCGCGGGTCGGCATGGCGACAGCCAAAGCGCCGGGGGTGGGCCCGTTTCGCTTTGGTCGGCGCGCCGCAGTCCGTAAACAGCGGAAAGCGCTCCCGAAAAACGGCCGGGCCATAATCCCACACCCCGTCGTATTCCCCTCGGTAGGTCACAAAATAGTCGAGGGTGTCCGCTCTCAACAGCCGCAAGGGAGCGAAGAGCGCGCGCAGCGGTGCCAGGAGACCGGTCGTGTTCCCCGCCACCAGGCCGGTCAGGTCGTGACTCAGCTCGCCCTGAATGAACGTCCGGTTCTGGAGCATATTCCAGTCGTTATACGGAGTCTGGAGGCGCGTATTCTCCGCGGCGCGCTCGACCGAAAAGGCGGTGCGGTTGTACACGCGGCCGCTGAAGCGCAGGCTTTCGTCCTGATCCAGAAAAACCGCCCAGGCCGGACCGGACGGCACACTCAGCAGCACGCCAACCAGCAGGACGCCCCACAGCTTTTTCCCCGGCAGACAGACAGGTGTCTCAGCCTCCTGTGGAATATGCATTGCCGCTATCTTACTTCCCGCGCAGCATGAGCGTCATGACGGTGAACTGACTCGGGGGGAGGGCCCGATTGAGGAGAATCTTGGTGATCTGAAAATTATTGGCCCGCTCAAGCTGATAGTCAATCGAGCTCTGGGCGGCAATCTGGGCTACCCAATCTTTATTGCCCCACGGATTGAATTCGGGATGCCGGGCGACCACCAGAAAACTCCGTTTATGCTGCCCCTCGTGGTCATACGTAAAGGAAAATAAGGGCAGAGAGGTCTGGACATCGATATAGAGGATACGCCGGCTATACAGGGGGTGTGCAATTTTCGGCGTTGCCTCAACCACGACGGCCCGGCGTAGCTCCCAGGGGTCAACCAGATACCAGTTGCCGCGCCCGCCCCAGGTAGGCGCGCTGGCTCGGATCGGCCCAGGTGTCAGGACGGTCTGCTCGCGCAGGTATTTCCAGTCATAGGCGTGAATATAGCCGAGGAAGCCGGAGCGGTCCTCAATCAGCACCACGCCCCGACCCGGTGAGATGTATGGGGTGTAGACGATCTTACGGGTGCGGCGCGTCGTTGGATCGTAGGCCCACTGGTCGTGCAGCAGGAAGTCGCTGTCGGGCTGTACGCTCAGGATTTGATTCCCCTCGCTGTCGGACGGCGCCAACATGCGGGTGTATTGTTTGGTGTAGATGCCTTGTTCCTCCCACTGCGGGAGGTTTTTGGCGCTGTCGGGGCGATGCATGCCGTAGAGCGAGAAAAACGCAAACGTCTGCGAGCGTTCTGTATTGCCATTGCTATTGACCAGGCTATTCGTCGCCCACATTTGCGCGTCGTCGCCCTGGTCGCGGTAGCGCAGATTCCAGACCGCTTTCAGCCCGGCCTGCGGGTCGGCCGCTTTGAGTACGGGAAAAGGCCGGCCAGCCACGTAGTTCTGAAGCTCGCCCTCTCCGACCACCACGCCACTGTGGTGTTGGAGCGTCGCGTCAATAAAGGCTTGTCGGAGTTGCAGGTCCGTGGTCTCCTGCACGCTGATCGAAAAGTCACCCGCGGCCAGATAGGTCTGAATCTCCGGCGGTAAGACCGCAGCCGCGACTGCGGCATTGCTGGCATCAATTTTCAGACCGGGCTGGATACCCTCCACCTGCGGCGGCCCGTCCCGGTAGGGGAAAAAATCTTCAAGAATGCGCCCCTGTTCGCCCTCTTGAGCCTGGACAACCAGAACAAAAGACCCGAAAACGACACAGGACACAAGCCAACTCAGGAGGACACGCCCTCCGCGAAGAATATTTGTCACACTGTTTCCCCTGAGAAAGCCCCAGCCCCATATCCCCTCCAGAGCCGGGATGGTCTTCGTTACCGAGCCTTTCTGCCTGAGAAAGCACAATTCCGCAACCGCCGCCCCTGAACCGCCGGGTCGGCTTGCATCCCTTTCCCAGTCCCGCTAAGCAGACGAGACACTATAACCCATATCAGGAGGAAGCACGCGATGAGTGCACGAGAAATCGAAGCCGCCGCCAGGGGGTTCTTTGACGCCTTTGCGCAATTGGACGTAGAAAAGGCAATAGACATGCTGTCTGAAGACCTTGAGGTGATTGATCACGTGCCCTACCGGTTTGACAGCAAGGCAGAGTTCGTCGATTTTTTGCGGGGAGCGATGGAAGGCATTGCCTCGGCCAACTCCGGCCTGCGCCAACTGTCCTGCCGGACCATTGGCGGGAGTGCCGGGGTGGCAAACGCCTATGACACCTTCACCTCGGTAGGGAAAAACGGTCAGGTCAGCACCTTAAACGGACGGACCACCCTCGTCTTCGGCAAAGAAGACGGCCAGTGGAAAATCGTCAGCGCCCATTTTTCTCCATTGCCAACCCATTAATTCCCCACACCTCCCTCCCTTTTGCTCCCTCTCCCCTGGTGGGAGAGGGCTGGGGTGAGGGGGCCTGGGCGGCTCCGGCGCGCAGTACTTGACCGGGCAGGTCGTGGCGCATCTCGGGTCGTCTGGGCGAGCCAATCGTAGCGGCATCAAAAATGGCGATATCAGCGGCCATGCCCGGAGCCAGCACGCCCCGATTGGGCACGCCAAAGAACCGGGCCGGCTCGGCGACGATCCGCTGGACCGCCCGCTCAATCGGCATGAGCTGTTTTTCGCGCACCCAGGTGCCGAGCAGATAGGTACAGTAGCCGCCGTCTGACAGGCCAATCATCGTGTTGGGATGGGTGATGAGTTCGGCGACGCGATTTTCGTCCGCTCAAACGTTTTGCGCCAGGCGCGGCGGAATTCGGAGTCGCGGTAGAGCGCGCTCTGCTCCTCTTCTCCCGCGGTCTATCCCCGCGTGTGCGGGGGAAAGCGAAGGAAAAGCGAATAGGTGCTGCATCACTGCCGCTCCTCCACCTGCAACCACGCCTCAAGCGCCTCAAGCGCCGCCCGCGCCCGCTCCTCCTGCCGCTGCTGCGCCTGATCCATCGCCCAGGGCAGCGCCAGCGCCAGCGCCGCGCCGATCAACCCGACGGCAAACCAGGGTCCAAACTTCATCGCGCCTCCTCCGCCCGCGCAAGCGCAGCCACCTCCTCCTCAAGCGCCTCCCCCTCCTCACGATACGCCGCAGAATTCCGATTCCGATGCATCTCCCCGAGCGCATCATGCGCATCCCACCACGCCAGAAGCGCCTGCTGACACGCCGTATTCGCCTCCCAACGCACCGCAAGCACCTCCGCCCACGCATCATGCACATCCCCACGCGGCGCAAGCGCCTCCGCCCCCGCATCATCATCCATATCCCCACGCGCCTGAAGCGACTGCGCCCGCTCCACAAGCGCCGCCGCCGTAGTCGCCGTCTGGCGCGCCTCCAGGCGCGCCAGACGCGCTCCGAACCAAGCCCGAAGTGTCATCAATTCACTCCTTGCGCGGCAAACCAAGCCCCGCCGATCATCAACTCTCTCATACGGTGATTTTCCCAATTTCAGCGATCTTTCCCTCTGCGACCGCGATATCGGCCCGGATCGGCAGTACGCCGCTCCCGTCAACTACCGTGCCATTCTTAACCAACAGTTCGTAGGACATCCTTCTCCCCTTCCTGGATAATCCCTCGTTTTTGACGTGTCGTATCACCCTATCCTGTTCGCGCGGGCAGGATCAAGCGTCGGTCCCATGCGCCGCTCCTGTCGGAGGACTTGACACACGGGCCGGAGAAAGCTGACAATTCCTCTCCTTCATCATACGGTCCGCGGCCCCCTACCGAGGGGAGGCGACACGCCGGAGAAAGGACCTTGAGAGCGATGACAACCCCGAGCGCAGTCCTCCAGGAAGTCGAAGTCAAACTCCTCACTGAGGACGTGACGGTCTTCGATCAAATCGCGACCCGCTCTCAACTCGGCCCTTTTCGTCTTGAGCGTCGTCCGACCCTACAGTTACAGACAACGTATCTGGATACGGCCGACTTCCTCATCACTCGGCATGCGCTGGCCCTGCGTCTGCGGCGCATCGGGGACGACGGCTGGGAGGTTTCAACCAAGGGACAGGGCCAAATCAAAGGGGCTATTCACGCTCGCCCGGAACGGACGGTGGTGCTGCCCGGTGCGCCGACCTTTCCCTTCGTCCCACCGGCAGCATTGGCCGACGGTTTGCCGCCCGTCGCTACCGGCCAGACCCTGGTCCCGATTCTGATTTCCGAGGTGGAGCGCCAACGCCGCGCCATCAAACGGAGCGCCGCGCCCCAAGAAGCCGCGCTGGCAGAGGTGGCGCTCGATACGGCGCGCTATCGCGACCCCAAAGCGCCTGAGCGTGCCTTTGCCACGTTTTATGAAGTCGAAGTCGAGCTGGAGAGCGGCACGCAGGAGGAGCTGAGACGGATCAGCCGTTTTCTCCAGGAGCATTTTCCCTTACACCCGGCCCGCGACAATAAGCTGCATCGCGGCCTCTCCCTCTTATACGGCCCAGGGGCGTGGAAAGTCCCCTACGCGAGCCCGCCACCGTCAGGCGTGTGAGGCTCGTGAACCGTCTTTCCAAGGGTGTTCCGTTTTACGACCACGGGGCGACCGTAGCGATAAAGTTCATAAAGGTCGTATGGACTTCCGCGCGCAGTTGCTCCTTGTGATTCTCGAACGTCTGAGTCAACAGGTCAATTGCTCTATCAGTTCGCTGCCTCTGGCCGGGCGAGGCCAGTCCTTCGCGAGTGAGTGCTCGCAGCATATGCTGCTGGACATCGAGATCGTTGAGCTGCCCTAACACGTCCTGGAGGGTGCGCAGACGCCGGATCGGTGCAGCCGTCATCTCCTCGGGGAAAGCGCTGGCAAAAAACTCGAACAAATAACGGAGTTTCTTACAGGCGATGCGCAGTCTGTGTAGCTGCTCAGAGGTGCTTGCCTTGAGAGCGTCGGGCGGTATGGAGGTGAGCACCTGCCGACACTGCCGGCGGATGGCTTTGCGGACCAGCTTTGTCAGCTTGTGGCCGGCCTGCGGCCCCCCGGCTTTCGTCTCGGTTGTCGCACTTTCCCAGCGCTGAAGAATGGCCTCAGACTGCTGAGTGTTCAGCGCCTCCACCAGCCGGTGCTGGGTGGCGTAGCGTTCGTGCAGAACGGCCCGAAAAAACGGCTCCATATTCGGACGCAGTTCCGGCGGCACAGCGGCCAGATAGTCGGCTTGCTGGAGCAGCAACACGTCCAGGTCGCGCAGGTGGTTGGTCAGGCTGCCCAAAAAAGACAGGTCTGTGCGTAGTTGTTTGGTCAAGCGAACCGGAAGCACCTTGGGCAGTTGGCCGAGCAAGGACCGGGCGCGCCGAATGGCCACGCGAAAGTCGTGCAGGAACTCAGTATCGATATCGTGCAGGATGCCCGGCCTGTTGCGTCTGACGATGGCAAGCAGAAAGGCCAGAATCGTACGCACCGCGTGCTCGGCCCGCATAGCCGGCTCAAATGCGAACGCGAGTTTTGCGGAATACGCCCTGGCCTGTTGGACGGTGTACAGGGTTGCCATAGGCCCGCTCGGGGAAACCGCTGTCAGACCCAAGGAGGCCAGCCACGCCCGCAGTTCACCGGCCACGACTGACCCGGCATAGGCCGTGACCTCGACCTGGGCCGGAAGCGGGACGATCCGTCCGTAGTCTTTGATCGCGTTCTCTTCAAAAACAATATGCGCTGCCGGGCGATGGGGGGCCGCCTGCTCCGCCAGCGTAAAATACGCGGCGTGTACGACCGCTCGCTCCATAAGCGCGCGGATTGAAACCAGCGGCAGGAGTTGCGCTTTGAGGGGACCCTCCGCCCACTCACAGGCATAGGGCAAGAGCGCCGAGCAGGGCGTACGCTCGCTGACCGGACGGTTGTCCAGCGACCAGAGCGCAACCGTATCGTGCGTCTGACACAAGGCCCGCTCACGTCGAAACAGGCGCCAGTCAAAAGTGTCGAAATAGTGCCGCGTCTGGGTTCCCAAAGAGACAAACTCAACGGGAAAACGCGCCTGCAATTGACGCAGGAACTGGCCCTGGGTCGTACTCCCTGGCAAAGTATAGCGGGTTCGCGTACTCATGCCCGGCTCTGCCGTGTTATGAGACATGTCCCTGCGCATCTCCATAGCATAGAGACTTGAGAGAACTAATAAAGGTGACCTCAAAAATGCACGCGCACCCTGGCACCTATGCCCTCATCTTACGAGCGGACCACTGGCGGATAGTCCAGATTGGGCGGCTGGGCTCACTCGCCGTTCAGCCGGGCTGCTACGTCTACGTTGGCAGTGCCCTGGGACCGGGAGGCGTGCGGGCGCGGGTCGGCCATCACGCCCGGCTGGCGCCCCGTCCGCATTGGCCTATTGACTATCTCCACCGGGCAGTCGCGCTTCGACACGTCTGGTACGCATACGATTCCGTTCGCCGAGAGCATACGTGGGCCGATGTTTTTGCGCGCCTGCCGGGTGCATCGATTCCTCTTCCCGGCTTTGGTGCATCAGACTGTGCGTGTCTGGCCCACCTGTATTTCTTTCCGCATCAACCCAGACTGGACACCTTTCGGCGCGGGCTGCGGGCCGCTCTTCCGAATCAGAGTCGAATCGAACGGCTGAGCGCGAAAGGAACCACGTGTCTTGTCTGGCAAGCCCGGACTGGTCTATAGAGAAGCGGGGATAAAGGGTAGCGATTATGGGGGCACGCACCGGAGCAGAGTTTACCGCGGGACTGCGCGACCAGCGTGAGGTCTGGCTTGGCAACGAACGCGTCGAAGATGTGACCACCCATCCGGCCTTTCGCGCCGCGGTCGAGAGCATTGCGCAGCTCTATGACATGCAGCACGACCCGGCCTATCGGGACACGCTGTGCTATCCCTCGCCGACGAGCGGCGATCCGGTCGGGCTGTCGTTTCTGATCCCGCGGGCGCAGGACGACTTGGTGCGGCGGCGGGCCATGAGCAAGGTCTGGGCGGACGCCACCTGCGGCATGATGGGCCGCAGTGCGGATTTTCTCAATGCCATGGTCACGGCCTGGGCGGCCAAGGCCGACTATTTTGCCCGGCAGAGTCCGGAGTGCCGAGAACGCGTCCTGGACTATTATGAGTACTGTCGCGAGAATGACCTGTTCCTCACCCATACCCTGATTGACCCGCAAGTGGACCGCTCCAGGAACAGGGCCGAGCAGGACGACCCGCATCAGTGTCTCGGTATTGTAAACGAGACGGCCGAGGGGCTGGTGATTCGAGGCGCGAAAATGATTGCCACGGCCGCGCCGGTCGCCGATGAGATTCTGGCCTGGCCCTTTCCGCCGACGCTGACCGCAGCAGAGTCGGCCTATGCCATTGTCTTTGTCATCCCGGTTGCCTCGCCGGGGCTGAAGATTCTGTGTCGGGAGTCCTTTACCCGACCCGGTGCGGTAGAAGATCATCCGCTGAGTGCCCGCTTTGACGAGATGGACGCGGTCGCGGTTTTTGACGATGTGGTGGTCCCCTGGGAGCGCGTTTTTTTACATACAGATGTCAATCTGGTCGGCCAGATGTATACCGGCACCCGCATTCGAGAATGGACGGCCCACCAGACCAATACGCGGCTGTTGTCGAAGATCGAGTTTGTCTACGGCACGCTCAGCCTGATGGCTGAAGCCATCGGGGTCCAGGACAAACCCGTTGTCCTGGAGACCCTGGGTGAGGCGGCCAGCTATGTGGAAATCATCCAATCCATCCTGCTGGCAGCGGAACACGAGGCCGAAATTGACCCCTCCAACGGGGCGATCTACCCTGCCCTCACGACGCTGCAAGTCGGACGGGTTTGGGGGCCGCGCATTTACCCACGACTCATGGAAATGCTGCGTCGGATTGGCGCGGGCGGGCTGATGCAGTTGCCGGCGACGTTTTCTGCCTTTGACGGGCCGGCCGGGCCGGACCTGGAAAAATACTACCGCGGCGCCCGCATCCTGGCCCAGGACAAGGTTCGGCTCTTTAAGCTGGCCTGGGACCTGGTTGGCTCTGATTTTGGCTCACGGCACGAGCTGTACGAAATGTTCTACGCCGGCGATCCCAGCATGATTACGGCCAGCCTGCATCGGGATTTCGACACCGCGCGGTGTACGAACCGGGTCAAGGCATTTCTGGGTCTGAGGGAGTAGAACCCTATCGGTTCATGCGTCGATTTTCAGAGGCGTATGGCGTGCCGTGGGAAGTCCATAATTCTATTGAGAAGCCGTTCGGCGCACTCCGTCTGATAAGTTCCTATTTGTAAAACTTGCCCGGAATGGCGTGGCTAGCGAAAAAGAAAGAGGAGGAGCACAGAGTCACAAGAAACGGGCTGGCATATCCGCCCTTCTCATCCTTGCCGGGGTGCGGTCCGCTTGATGAGCGTCCGCAAGGCCAGCATATTTTCCTCATGCTGCTGGTCACGACTGTGCGCGCTCTGGCGCATCAACCGCAGTCCCCAGGCAATTAGAGCGCATTGGATCAAGCCCACTAGCCCAGCTATCCCAGCCTGGACATACATGGCCTGGAGTGCAACGTGCTGCAAAGCAATCGTTGCTGTTTCAAACTCAGTCATGGTTTCCTCGTTAATCTCTAGGGGTATATATCGGAATTTGCCTAGACCGGTATCGCCAGCAGCTCACCCAGGTGCCGGTCGATCTGTTTCAGATAGTCCGGCTCGATGCCAAACAGCCCGAGGTGGCCGTAGATGCTGTGAAGCACCCGGAATTCGCTGTTCGGAATGAGTTGCTGCTCGGCTTCACAGTCGCGCGGCGGAAAGAACATGTCTGCGTCAATCGGCAGGACAAATACTTTTGCCCGAATCCGCTCAAGCGCCTGCTTGAGAGCCCCACCGGTATGCCGGCTGACATCCCCCCGCTGCCATTTCCAGGCCATACACAGCAGGTTGTTCGGGTCCATGGGCAGAAAATAGTTTTCAACAAAGCCGACCACAAAGTCTTCGGTGGAGGAGAAGCCCAACTCCCGCCAGGCTTCCTGCTTGAACAGCTCGGTACAGAAGCCCATCACGGACCACAGGCGGGCCTGACGGCGCAATCCGACCTGGACCGCGTGCGGGTCGGTGTACCAGCCCTTATTCCAGGCCGGGTCCGAGGTGAGGGCTTCGTTCAGGGTCTCAACGTACAGAAAGTCGTGCGGCGTGTTCTTGGCCGTGCCGGCCAGCGGGGCCGCGCGCTTGACCCTATCGGGATAGCGCACCGCCCACTCATAGGTTTGCTGCGCGCCCATGGAGCCGCCACACACCAGCTCCAGGCGTTCAATGCCAAACCGTTCGGTCACCAGCTTGTGCTGGGCGCGGACGTCGTCGCCGATTCGGATGCGCGGGAAACGCGCCATATTGAACGGAGCCGGTGTATTGGACGGCGAACTTGACAGACCGTTGCCGAGTTGGTTGGCGATAATGACAAAATACTTGTCCGGGTCGATTGCCCGGCCTTTGCCCACGTGGACGTCCGCCATGATCTTGCTGGTGCCCGAGTACCAGGTCGGCAGGAGGATGGCATTGTCCTTTTGGGCGCTCAGCGTTCCCTGGGTGGTATAGGCGAGCTTGCCGTCGTGCAGGGTCCCGCCTTCTTCCAGGGGAAAGTTGTCGAGATCGAACAGCTCAAATGGGCCGTGGTTTTCGTGCGAGTAATAGTCGTTGAATACACTGGCCATGCTGCGTCTCCTTGTCTGCTGAGCGCCTGCTGTTTGAATCAGCCGTCTGGTTGGGGTATAGCTGATTCGGACGGAAAGCCCAAGAGAAATGAAGCGCATACCATGCCACACGATACACCCCTGAACGCGGAACTCGACGCCATAGAATACTACTTCGAGCAGGGCGTCACCGACGGTCTGCCCGTTGTTCCGCCAACGGAAGAACGGATGCAATCCATGCTGGCCGCCACCTCACGGGCCGCAGACGAAGTGGTTGCGCTCGTACCACCCAATTTTGGTGCAGCCTCGGTCGAGAAGATCGCTGTGAATGCGGTTATGGCTGGTTGCAAGCCGGCGTTCCTGCCAGTCGTTATCGCCGGTGTACGGGCCATGTGCGACGACCGGGTCAATCTGCACGGCGTGCAGGGTACGACTCACACGGCCACTCCGCTGTTTATCGTCAACGGCCCGGTCCGCCAGCAGCTTGATATTAACTGTGCGGCCGGCGTGTTTGGTTCGGGCTGGCGGGCCAACGCCACCATCGGCCGGGCGCTGCGCCTGATCATGATGAATATCGGCGGCGCACTTCCGGGCGAGATCGATAAGTCAACCATGGGCCATCCCGGCAAATACACCTATTGTATTGGTGAGTACGAAGAACAGAACCCATGGGCCCCCCTCCACATTGAGCACGGCTACGCGCCGGAGCAGAGTACCATCAGTGTCTATTGCTGCGACGCCCCACAGTGTGTGAGCAATCACGGCAGCCGTACGGCACGCGGCATTCTGGACACTCTCGGGGCCAGCATGGCCGTCGGCTGGAGCGATACGACCTATCTGGCCGGCAACTATATTGTCGTGCTCGGCCCGGAACACGCCAACAGCATGGCCGCGGACGGCATGAGCAAACAGGACGTCAAGCGCTATCTGTACGAGAACGTCCGGCGGCCGCTGCACGAACTCCTGCCCGGACCGGACGGCAGGGAAGGCGTGAAGCGAGACAACCTGCCCGGCTGGCTGAACGCCGCAGACGACTTCAGCCTGATCCCGAAAGTGTCCTCGCCGGACGGTATTATTGTTGTCGTAGCCGGCGGGACGGCCGGACGCTTTTCCGTGCATATGTGCGGCTGGGGAGGTGGCGCCGGGCGGAGTGAGCTGGCGACCGTACCCATAGAGACCTAACGCCCGCAAGAGGAGAACGACATGCCAAAACTCTATGACCCGACTGCGGCCCCGAAACAGGCCGGCGCGGCGCTCGCGGCCCGCTTACCGGACTTGCACGACAAGACCGTTGGTCTGCTCGACATCAGCAAGGCCAAGGGCAATTTTTTCCTGGACCGCGTAGAAGAGATATTGACCGCGCAGTTCCAGCCGCGCGCAATCATCCGGCGCATGAAGCCCACGTTTGCCCGTCCGGCCCCGGAAGACATTCGCCGGGAACTGGCCCAAGACTGCGACGTGCTGATTGAAGCCCTGGCCGATTGAGGCTCGTGTACGACGTGCAGTGTGCACGACGGCATCTTTTTTGAAAAAGCCGGGATCCCTTCGGCGGTGTGTGCCACGACCGAGTTTTCCAATGCCGCGCTCGCGCAGGCCAAGGCGCTCGGCCTACCGGATTTCAAGGTCATCCTGGTGGAGCATCCCATCCAACCGCTCACAGCGGAAGAAGTCTATGGACGGGCCGAGGCCGTGTTCGGCCAGATGGTTGAAAAAGTGACGGGGCGGTTGCAGTAATACTGGTCGTCCGGGCTTACTCGGCCAAGGGGATGATGCCCATCACGACCGGTTCGTCACTCACCACGCGGGTGGTATGCCCCTGACCGGTCGTGTCTTCAACCAAACGGGCATCGCCGGGGCCAAAGCGCTGGGTGGTGCCGTCGCCCAGGCCGATTTCCAGTTGCCCGGAGACAATAATCACGTATTGCCGGCGCGGCGCGGGATGCCAGTCCATAAAAGTCCCGACCGGCACCTCGACAAAAGAGATATGCGACGTGGCCTGCGGCTCAGTCAGGCTTGGATGCGAGACCAGGCTCTGATCTTCAAAGTGCGATTGGCCGTCGGCCCCGGTGTACAGGCGATAGAGTCCCACTGCGCGCCTCCCTTCCTACTCCGGCTGAATCGGATACAGTTTGAGCGCGTTATCCCACATGATCTTGCCCTTGCTCTCGTCCGAGACATCAGGCAGACCGAGCAACTCCTCGGCCGCGCGCGGCATGTGCGAGCGAAACTGGGGTTCGAGGTATTTCTCAAACAGATCCGGCGGCTCCAGGATATGGCAGTCACTATCCATGAGGCGATGACCCCTGCTCATTGTTCTCCTTTTCTCAGCACTTTTCCGTACCGTAACCCGATCGCAGGGAGTGTCAAGTTGCACCCCTACGACACCAGGTTGTGCCCCTTTGCCCAGGCGGCCATGCCCCCGAACAGATCGGCAAAACTCGGCGGCGCGGCTTCTCCGCCGAACTCGCGATAGAGCGTGTTGACGTTCACGACAATGCGCTCGGCATCCCCCCAGGCGGCGTAATCGTGCAGCGCGATATCATTCGCGGCTTCGGTCTCGGACAGGCCGGCGTCAAAACGCTTGCGGGTTTCCATCTCGATATATTGCAGATAGCCCTTGACCGACTCGACGCCGCGCTTGTCGGTAATCGGTCCATGCCCCGGCACGACCGTCTCAACATCCAGTGCGAGCATCAGCTCACACGCCTTGATCCAGTTGGCGACCGGTCCGTTCCACATCAACGGTGTCCCGTCAATAAAAAGAATGTCACCGGTGAAAATCGTCCGCTCGCCGGGCACATAGACCAGGACATCCCCTCGGGTATGGGCCGGACCGACTTCAATGAGTTGGACGTCTTTGTCTCCCACCTTGAGGTCGAGTCGTTTTTCAAACGTGCGTGAGGGATGGGTAGGAACGATATCGTCAAAGCGAAACGCACCGAGAATCCGGGTGAGATATTCGCCGAGTTCGCCCATAGTGGGAGCCGCTTTCATCATATCGGCAATACGGCTTGGCGGGAGTTCTGCCATCTCTTGTGCGCACGCTTTGGAGGCAATGATCTGCGCATCGTGCACGAGTTGATTGCCAAACCAGTGATCGCCATTGGCATGGGTATTCACCAGCGTATCAATCGACTGCGCCGCCCCGGTCGCGTCCCGCATGACAGCCAGCATCTCCCGCGTGAGAGTAAGGTCGAAGAGCGTATCAACCAGCAAAGACTGATCCCCATCCACAACCAGCCCGGCATTACTCCAGCCCCATGAACCGTCGGGCAGGAGATAGGCATAGACGTCATTCCCCAAATCGTGGAGTCCTTTGGTATAATTCCATTTCGGCATTGGTGTCTCCCTCCTTGTCCATTGTCTTAGCAAGTGTTGCGTGAGGCGAGTAGAGCACGTTCCCCGCTTCCCTTTTACACACCGACGCATGCCTGATACAGCAGGACAGACAGAGATGGGAAGGACCGTGAGAGAGGAGCAGGACAGATAAAGGAGCATAAGTATGGCAGACCTGATGCAGGGTAAAGTCGCCCTGGTTACTGGTGGCAGTTCGGGTATTGGCCGCGCTACCGCGCTGATCTTCGCCCGAGAGGGGGCCAGGGTCGTAGTGTCCGATGTTGTGATTGAAGGCGGGGAAGAGACGGCCAGCCTCATCCGAGAGGCAGGCGGCGAGGCGCTCTTTGTCAGCGCGGATGTGTCGCAGGCCGCGCAGGTCGAGGCCCTCGTTGCCAAGGCAGTCCAGGCCTACGGGCGGCTGGACGCGGCCCATAACAACGCGGGGGTTGAGGGCAGCTCGATGATGACAACCGACTATACGGAAGCGGATTGGGACCAGGTGATTGCGATTAATCTGACCGGCGTGTGGTTGTGCATGAAGTACGAGATTCCGCATATGCTCAAGAGCGGCGGCGGGGCCATCGTCAATACGTCCTCAGCCGCGGGGCTGCTCGGTTTCCGCAGGGGCTCGGCCTATGTTGCGAGCAAACATGGCGTGGTCGGTCTGACCAAAACCGCGGCCCTGGAATACGCCAAGTCCGGTATTCGGGTCAATGCGGTCTGCCCCGGCGCGATTGATACGCCCATGATGGGCCGGCTGACCGACCACCGCCCCCACCGGGCCGCAAAGATGGCCTCCTTTGAACCGGTCGGTCGTATGGGCAGCCCCCAGGAAATCGCGGAATCGGTAGTGTGGCTGTGCTCGGGCGCAGCCTCGTTCGTGACTGGCCACGCCATGTCTGTCGATGGGGGGCTCGTTGCTCAGTAGGGGCGGCCTTCCTTGTGAACATACGTGGTGAAAAGCAAAGAATAAGGAGGACAGCATGGGAACGCTGACAAGCGGAAAAGTCGCCCTGGTCACCGGGGCCAGCTCGGGTATTGGACGGGCCGCGGCCCGGATATTTGCTCGCGAAGGGGCCAAGGTCGCAGTGGCTGATGTCCATGTGGCCGGAGCCGAGGAAACCGTGAAAATGATTCAGGACGCCGGCGGCGAAGCATTCTGCATGAAAGCCGATGTGTCCAAGGCTGCAGAAGTCGAGGCCATGGTTGGCGCGGTGGTCGAGACCTATGGCCGCCTGGATTGCGCCTATAACAACGCCGGCATTGAGGGCGCGCTGGCCTCAACCGCGGAGTATACCGAGGCGGACTGGGCCCCGGTGATTGCGATTAATCTGACCGGCGTGTGGTTGTGCATGAAATATGAGATTCCGCACATGCTCGAGAGCGGCGGCGGGGCCATCGTCAATACGTCCTCAGCCGCGGGGCTGCTCGGGGCGCCGCGGATGCCGGCCTATGTGGCCAGCAAGCACGGGGTGGTCGGCCTGACCAAAACCGCGGCTCTGGAATACGCCAAATCCGGTATCCGGGTGAATGCCGTCTGTCCGGGCATTATTGATACGTCCATGGTCGGCCGGCTCAGAGAACGCCGACCCAAGATGTTCCAGAAGATTGAAGCCGGTGAGCCCATCGGCCGTATGGGCCAGCCGGAAGAAATTGCCGAAACCGCAGTCTGGCTGTGCTCGGACGCGGCCTCGTTCGTGACCGGTCATGCCATGGCCGTTGACGGCGGTATCGTGGCGCAGTAGCCGAACCCGACAAAACAGGAGGGATTTTCTATGGCGATGTATTGCGGACTACACGTGGGTGGCGGGGCAGCACTGCGCGAGGTCGATGGGGCGCGCAAAATCGGCGAGACCGCGGACACCCTCGGTTATGACAGTATTGTGACTGGCGACCATATCACTATCCCGAAAAAGATAGACTCGACCTATCCCTATGTTGACGCCGCCCAGGCGCGCGGCCAGGACCCCTATTCGGTGTTTACCTCAATGGAATGGATGGACGCCTTCACCGTCCTGGCCTTACTCATTCCGGTTACGAAAACGGTCAGGCTGGGGACCAGCGTGACCATCGTTCCCTACCGCCATCCCTTGGAGATGGCGCGGGTGGTAGCCTCGCTTGATGTGGCCTCAGGCGGACGGGTAATCTTTGGGGCCGGCGTGGGCTGGATGGCGGATGAGTTCGCGCTGCTCGGCGTGCCGTACAAAGAACGGGCACCCCGCACCCGGGAATATATTGCCGTCATGAAAGAGGTCTGGACGAACGAAACGCCCCGCTTTGATGGCAAGTTCGTCCAGATCAATCGCGACCTGCATTTTGCGCCCAAGCCGACCCAGAAATCGCACCCACCCATCTGGGTCGGAGGCGAATCTACCCCGGCCCCGAAACGGGTGGTTGAATTCGGTCAGGGCTGGCATATCGGCCCGCTGCCCCTAAGTGATATTCAGCACCGCTTTGATGAATTGCGCCAGCTTATGGAAGCCGGCGGGCGGGATTATGCCGAGTTGGAAATCACCTCAATGGTAGACCCCAGCGTCACCGCGGCTGAAATCCGCGCCTACCGCGACGCGGGCCTGCACGGGTTGCACGTCACCTGCGCCGCGCCCACGCCCGAGACCGTCTGTCAGGTCATGCGCGACTTCAAGGCCAGGATGGAAGATGCGTTGGGTTAAAGGGTGGTGATGAGGAGCGCCGGAATCGCAATGAACGACATGCTGTGTGTAAAACAGCATGTCGTTCATCCCTGTTTTTTGAGATCATTCTCTACTGGAGCAACGAGGGTCAGGTGTTTGTTGCCGAAGTGCCTGAACTGCCGGGACGTATGGCGCATGGCGACAGTCAGGAAGCCGCGCTCCAACACATCAATGAAGCCACGCAATTATGGATTGATACGGCGCGGGAATATGGCGATCCCGTGCCGCAGCCCAAGGGTGAACGTTTGATGCTCGCGTGACCGGGGCGCACGGATCAGGGCAGGCAAAGGAATCACCGAAAGGAGCATGTCGGCACATGTGGCGGGTAGGCGTCGATGTTGGCGGAACATTTACCGACCTGTTTGGCTGGGAAGAAACGAGCGGGGAGCGCGTTACGGCCAAGGTTCTGACCACGCCGTGGGACCGCTCCGTTGGCGTTATTGAGGCCGTCAAAAAGGCCGCCCGGGATTCTCTGGAAGCGGTCGAGCAATCGGGCATTCCGTTTGACCAGCTCTCCTGTCTGGTTCACGGCACGACCACGGCCACCAACGCCCTGATTGAACGCTCCTACCCGGACCCGGCCCTGGTCACCACCCAGGGCTTTCGGGATACCATCGAAATCGGTCGTCAGCACCGGAAAGACCTGTACGACCCCTATCAGGTCAAACCCAAACCACTCATTCGACGCCGCTATCGCTACACGGTCCCGCAACGCACGAATGTCAAAGGGGAAGAAGAACGCCCGCTCGATACCGCGGCTGCGCAGCAGATTGCCGAGAAAATCAAGGCGGAGGGGATCCGCTCCATTGCCGTGTGTTTCCTCAATTCCTATGTCAACGCCGCCCATGAACGGCAGATGCGTGACATCCTGCTCGAACATATTCCTGACGCCCATATTATGCTGTCGGGCGAGACACGGCCCCTGTTCCGCGAGCACGGCCGCTTTGTCACCACCGCGGTGAGCGCTGCGCTCAAGCCGGTGATGGGAGCCTATTTCGATCATCTTCTGGAGCGCCTCACCCAACAGGGCTTTGACGGCTCCCTGCTGATTCTCAAGAGCAGCGGCGGCGTGATGGGTGTTGATCTGGCCAAGGAACACCCGGAAGAATTGCTGGAGTCCGGGCCGGCCGGCGGGGTGGCCTATGCCGGCTATCTGGCCGATGCCATACACGAGCCCCGCATTATTTGCGCCGACATGGGCGGCACGAGTTTTGACGCCTCGATTGTCGAAGACGGCAAAGGGCTCGTCACCCGCGAGTATGAACTCGAATTTGAGCTGCCGATCATCCTGCCCATGCTCGACATCCACAGCGTGGGTGCCGGCGGTGGCTCGATCGGCTGGGTGGATAGCGGCGGCTCGCTCCGGGTGGGACCGCGCAGCGCCGGTTCGCAACCGGGACCGGCCTGTTATGGCAACGGCGGGACCGAGCCGACGATCACGGACGCCAACCTAGTGCTCGGCCGCCTGGAGCCGACCCTGGGGGGGAAGATCAATCTGGACCGGCAGGCGGCTGAGCGGGCGGTGAGTAGCGTTGCTGAGCAACTGGGCCTGTCGCCGGTCGAGACCGCGGACGCCATGATCCAGATTAGCTGCGAGATTATGGCCCAGGCCGTCAAAAAGGTCATTATCAATAGGGGCCGTGACCCGCGCGATTTTGTGCTGACCAGTTTTGGTGGCGCCGGGCCCATGCACGCCTGCTTTGTTGCCCGGGCCATGAATATCCCGAAAGTCATCGTCCCGGCGGCCGCCGGGGTGGCCTCGGCCTTTGGCGCAACCGTCATGGATGTCCGTCAGGATGTCGAGCAATTCATGTACGCCCCGCTCGGGGAGGTTGCCCTGGACCTGCTACATAGCGTGTATGCCGAACTCGAACAGACCGCTCGCACCCTGCTCGCCCGTGACAATGTCCCAGCAGAGAATGTGCTGATACATCGTACCGCCCAGATGCGCTATGTGGGCCAGACGTATGAAATTGAAACGCCCATTCCAAATGGCGCGCTCACCCAGGACGCCCTCGTCGCCATTGCCGACACCTTTCACGCCGTGCACAAGCAGGAGCACGGCGTCAGTTCGGATATCTTCGATCCGGCGTTTGTCTCGCTGAGTGTTGCGGCCACAGCGCCGACGGCAGCCCTGCCCCCCTATAGGGGTGTCGCCAGGGAAAATGTCGTGGCCATGAAAAGCGCGCGGGCGGTCTACTTTTCCGGAGAGTGGATCGCCTGTCCGATTTACAACGGCCAAATTCTTCAGCCCGGCGCGGAGCTTCAGGGGCCGGCGGTTCTGGAATATCTGGATTCGGTCGCCGTGCTCCCGCCCGGCGCGCAGGCAACGGTTGATACCCAAGGCAATCTTATTATACAGGTAGGACGATAACCAGGCAGAGTCATTTTTGTATTTGCAGGAGGATGGTCATGCAATCCAGCGCACTCGAAAAAGCAGGCGACAGCATTAAAAACCGGGCCGGACTCGATCATATCACCTTCGAGGTCTTGCGGAATCTGTTTGAGTATACCTGCGATCGGATGACCGCGGTGCTCCAACGGGCGTCGTTCTCGCCCATTCTGTCCGATATGGTTGATTTCTCCAACGCCATTTATGATCCGGAGATGCGGCTGCTGAGCCAGGCCGCCAACGTTCCCGTCCATCTGGCGGCCATGAAGTTTTCGGCCCATGCCGTGCGCGATGAGTTCGGCATCGAAAATATGCAGGAGGGCGACATCTATGTGGTGAACGATCCCTACCGGGGCGGCACCCATATTAACGACATCTCCTGGATCAAGCCGGTTTTTTACAAAGGCACGGAACTGCTGGGCTTTGCGGTCAGCCGGGGCCACTGGATGGACTTTGGTGGCGGAGCACCGGGCGGTCAGGCCTGGGGCACACATATTGCGGAAGAGGGGCTTCGTCTCCCACCCATTAAAGCCTTTGAAAACAATGAGGTCAAACCGGAAATCCTCAAGATTCTGCTGGCCAACACGCGCACCCCGCATTTTATCCAGGGCGACCTCCAGGCCCATGTCGGCTGTCTCAAAGCCGCAGAAGAGGAAATGCAGTCCGCGGCCGAGCGCTATGGGCTGGAGACGGTCAAGGCCGCAATGGCCGAGTTGATCGCCTATACCGAGCGGATTGTCCGCAAGAAAATCGAGAGCATCCCGGACGGGGTGTACACCGGCGAGGATTATGCCGATACCGATGGTCAGACGGATGATCCCGTCAAGGTCAAAGTGACCCTGACGGTCAAAGACTCGGATATCACCGTAGACCTGACCGGCTCCGACCCCCAATGTCTGGGCGCCATCAACTCACCCAAGGCCAATACCCATTCCGCGGTCTTTTACTCGCTCCAGTTTTTCCTGGAACCCAGCGCACCGCAAAACGAGGGCATGTTCAACCCGATCAGCGTGGTCTTGCCCGACGACTGCTGGCTGAACCCCAAATGGCCGGCCCCAACCATCGGCTGTACAGTGCTGGCCGCCCCGAAAGTTGCCAGCGCGGTGTGGCAGGCGATTGCCAACGCCCTGCCCGAGCGCGCGGTCGGCTCCGCGTGTGGCGACTGTAACTGGTTTGTGTGCGGCGTGCGTGATCCGGACGGAAAAACCGACGTCTTCTCAGACCTGCCGGCCGGCGGCTGGGGCGGGACGCCGTTCAGTGACGGCATGAATGTCACCATGGACCCACTGGGCAACTGTATGAATATGGAAGCGGAGACCGCGGAGCTGATGTTCCCGATTGCGTATGAAGCCTTTGATATTCGGCAAGACTCGGCCGGGGATGGCCACCATCGGGGCGGATTCGGGTCCCATCTCAAAATCCGTTTTTTATGCGAAGGCGCGATGAGCGTGGAAACGGCCCGCACGCGCGAGGGCACCCCGGGGGTGAACGGTGGGCAGCGGAGTTTGCCCCAACGCTTATGGCACCTGTCTGCGGATGGCACCCAGAAAATTGTCGGTGGTCTGACCGAGGACAACCGGTGGCTCAATCCTTTGCTGCGCGGCCACCGGCTCTCCTATGGCGACACCTTCTGGTTTGAAACCACCGGCGGCGGCGGCTGGGGCAACCCGCTTGACCGTCCGGTGCAGGAGGTCCTCGACGATACGCTGGACGAGTATATTTCTGTCGAGAAAGCGCGCAGCGGCTATGGCGTTGTTGTGGATATAGCAACGAGGACGGTTGACGAAGCGGCGACCCAGGCCCTTCGAGCGGAGATGCGAGCCGCAGGCGTATAACCACCCATAAAGACACACGAGCCTCCATCACCGTACTCCATCCGCTGTAGGGGCGAACCTGTGTGTTCGTGCTGAGCGTACTTCGACTGCGCCGCTTACGCTGTCAACAAACATCTCAGTCGTCTTGTCAAAGAAGGCCTCCTGACGGCGCAGGGAACGACCCGCAACCGTACATATTCGCTCGCTATTCTGGGAGAAAAGCTCGTCAGTGTTCCGCTTACCGACGAGACGGCCGAGCATATTGTATGGCGAACTGAGGTCGAACCTCTGCTATCGGATGTACCCAAGACTGTACTTGATATCTGGCATTATGGCTTTACAGAAATTCAGTTTCCCGCAGATGCAGATTACGGTTTCTCAAAAACTTTCGAACCGTTATCCTCGACTTCAAAGGCGTTGAGCAAGTCGGACAAGGGTTCGCCGACGAAGTATTCTGGGTCTTTGCACGCGCCCATCCCTCTATTCATCTTGTGCCAATCAATGAGAATACGCAGGCCCAGGCAATGATCCGGCGTGCGATGAACGCGACCTGAGACAGGCAGTCCGTGCGATAGAGCGGAGGCGGCTCACCTGCACAAGGCGCGCTACCCCTCCTCCTTGAGGCGCTTTCGGCTGGCGGTAAGACGGGCCTTCTGTTCCGAGGTCAGGGTCGGATAGTGCAGGTCCAGTTGCTCAAGAGTCTGCGCCAAGATCTGCGCCACGGTCAGACGCATATAGGGTTTGTTGTCCGCAGGAATCGCGTACCATGGCGCCCCCGGAGTGGACGTCTTGTTCAGACAGTCTTCGTAGGCCTGCATATACATGTCCCAATATGCACGCTCGGCCGTATCGGCCTCCGAGAACTTCCAGTGTTTTTCCTGTTTCTTCAGACGACCCAGGAAGCGCCGACGTTGCTCTGCCTTGGAGACGTTGAGCCAGAACTTGAGCACTATCGTGCCGTTCCGAACCAGGTGCTTCTCATAGTCCTGGATTGACTCAAAGCGATACGCCCAGAGGCTGGCGTGATCCTTCGGCCAGGGCAGGTTCTGGCGGGTCAGGAGTTCGGGGTGGACCCGCGCGATCAGCACCTCTTCATAATAGCTGCGGTTAAAGATGCCGATCCGTCCACGCTCAGGCAGGCGGCGCGTCGCCCGCCACAAGAAGTCGTGGGCGTATTCTTCTGCCGACGGGGCCTGGAACGAGGAGACCTGAAACCCGGCCGGATTCAACCCCCGCATGACAGCCCGAATCGTTGAGTCTTTGCCGGCGGCATCCATGGCCTGGAAGATACACAGAACCGCATACCGGGTCTGGGCATATAAAACGCGCTGCCGCTCGTCGAGGCGAGCGGTCAACTGCTCAAGCTGCTTCCGACACTCGGCGGTACCGGGTGCGTTCTTCCCGGGGCCGGTCGGCGCGTCCTTCACCAGGAAGGTGCCGTCGCACGGCACCTGAAACAGGCTGTCGGGCGGTGTAAAAAATTGCGGAGACTTGCGGTGGTTTGCCATCAGACTCAGATATCCCGTTTACGTTCTTCCGCTCTCGGCCTTTTCTTTTTCACACTCGGCTAGCATCTGCTAGGGTGCCGCATCCAGCTTATCCAGTGGAAATCTTCCTTTGGTGAAAAACCTGGGCTGGAGGAGCCAGACGAGTTCTCCCCGGCCAAAGGTCACCGCAGGCCAGCCGGAGACTGTCAGGTCGACCCGGGCCAGCGCCGCGGTTGGAAACCGGAGATTGCCCCCGCCGATCAGAAAGCTCGCCAGATCCGACCAGGCCGGCTCATGACCAACGAATAAGACCGTGGTCGCACTCTTGGGCAGGGCGCGTATTTCTTCCAGCACCGAGGCAGCATCGGTCTCATACAGGGCATCGCTGATTTCGGTCGGGCATTTCCATTTGCCGGCGGCCCGGGCCACCTCCAGCGTCGCTTTTGCCCGGACCGCCGACGAGGTCACAACTCGGTCCGGCACTTGCCCGGACGCCGCGAGAACCCGCCCCATTGCCCGCGCCGCGGCGATTCCCCGCTTTGTCAGCGGGCGCGCATGATCGTTCTCGGCTGTCGTGCCCCAATCAGACTTGGCATGACGAAAAAGCAGGAGGTGTTTTGTCGGAATCGGTTGTGTCATACGTCAGCTACCGGTTGTGAGAGGGGTACGGGCCAGCAGCCCGCACGCAGAGCGGGGCTTTTCATGTGAGTCCAACCATCGGTCCGCCGTTAATAGCCGCGGCCTGACGATAGGCCGGTCGAGCCGTCAGACGCCGTGCATAGTCGACCAACGCAGTGGCTAAAGGGATTTTACAATAGTGAGCCCAGGTCAAACAGGTGGTCAGCAAGACATCGGCACAGGTAAAGGTCTCGCCTAATAGATGCGGCCCGCCGGAACGCAGGGTCTGCGTCACAACGGCAATCTGACGCGCAAAACCTTCCTTTGCGGCTTGCACCGCATTCGGAGCCGCGCCATACAGATAGGCCAAGTCATCGTGCCGCCGCAGAATGTATAAGGTGTGGGCGTCAAGCTCGGTCATAATGAAAAAACACCACTGGTCGTACAGGCCGCGCTGCGGGGTGCCCGGACGGGGGACCAGCCCGGATTCCGGCCCATAGTTTTCGACCAGATAATTGATAATCGCGGCGCTCTCGGCCAGGACCAGCTCGCCATCCTGGAGAACCGGAATCTTACCACGCGGGTTGAGGGCCCGAAACGCGGCGGTCTGAGTTTCTCCCGTCCGCGAGCCAATCAGGTGTTTTTCATACTCCAGCCCGAGTTCGTGCAACACCCAGTGCGGCCGGATGGTACGGGTTGTTCCTGCGCCCCACAGGATGAGGTGGGGAGTCCTGTTTGTCCCGCTCATGGCGAACCTCCCGGTCAGCGCCGACTAGCATCTACTGACGCCTGATTCTCAACTTCAGAAATCCAAAATTATTGCCATACATCAAGGGCAGATCATTGGCGAAGCTGCAGAACTCTCCGGTCATCTCCAGAGTTCTTGTCGTGCCTGTTCCGATGGCGAATTGTGCGAGCCGACCCGGAGGGGAGGTGCTGGCTACCGCACCAACGAGATGGAACAGACCGTCGGGGGAGCCAGTCGGGTCCTTATAGCGGCGGAAGGCGGCCAGTTGGGCTATCCCCCAGCCCACGAGGCCAGCAGGAGCGTCACAGCCGGCCTCGTGGGCTGGGGGATGGTGCTCTGCATTCCCAGGCTGACACCAGCCTTCCGGCGTCGCCTGGACATAGGCATCGCACCAGACCATTTGGTGCTGAACCGCTCCGAATTCCGTCGCTTCCACATCGAGTCCGCATTGGTCTTTCAGCGCTTTTGCCTCGGCTTGACTTAGGGCCGGAACGCCAACCTCAATCTGATATACCGCACCCTCTTCAACCAGGATACCCGAGGCATTCCAGCGGCTCCTGGCGTCAATGCGCATCTCGGCGCACTCTCCAGATTCGAGAAGACGCCCCCCCTGCTGGTCGCTAAGCACCCCGCAGTCACGTCGGTATTCAACTTGGACCGGGAGACAGTTGGGGGGGGCAGCAGGCAGGACAGCAGCAGGCCGAACGAGAGTCATGAACCCAAAGGCGACGACCAAGTCCCAGCGGAAACAGCGAGACGCTTTCAAGACGCTCTCCCTGGGCACGTCTGCGTTAGGCCGCTACGTGCACCGACGGACGCTTGTCTGCCCACGGCTTTGCCTCTTCCAACTGAGCGGCCAAGCGCAGCAGCCCGGCTTCGTCCCCGAAATGCCCGACAAACTGGACACCAACCGGCAGGCCGTCGGCGCTCCAGTGCAAGGGCAATGAAATCGCCGGCTGGCCGGTCGTATTAAAAAGCGGCGTAAAGGGGACGTAGGAGAAGACTTGGCGTGTCCACTCCATAGCCGTCATACCGGCCCGGTTCTGGTTCACTTCACCATGCGGCGCGGGCGGCTTGGCAATGGTGGGTGTCACCCAGACATCCAGGTCTTCAAAGAAGCGCCCGACGATGCGGGACAGGCGACCGCCGTGATCCATGGATTTCAGCAGATCAACCGCGCTATACTTTTTGCCGTCTTCCCAGCAGGCCAGCGTCACCGCTTCGAGCGTATCCGGGCTCGGCGAACGACCCATTTCCGCGGCCAGGTCCTCAACCGCCATGGCGTTATACGCCGTCCAGATCACATGAATATTTTCGAGGAACTCCTCCCAGTCATACTCCGGTCGGCCTTCGTATACCGTGTGGCCGAGTTCCTCCAACACCCGCACGGTGTCATGGACTGCCTGCTCGCATTCCGGGTCAACCTTCTCGTCCGAGGCCGGCGTCGTGGTCCAGGCAATACGCAGCTTCCCCGGCGCGGTGCCCATTTCCTCGCGGTAGGGGCGGGCCGGCGGGACCGGAAGGCCGGGCGCGCCGGCGTCGGCCCCGGCCACGATGTCGAGCAGGGTCGCGGAGTCGCGGACACTCCGTGAGACAACAAACTCACACGCCAGGCCACACAGCGGGTCCGAATAGTCGGGTCCGGTAGGCACCAGGTCGCGCGAGGGCTTGAGGCCGACCAGACCGTTGCACGAGGCTGGAATACGAATAGAGCCACCGCCGTCGTTGGCATGCGCAACCGGCACAATGCCGGCGGCGACCGACGCGCCGGACCCGCCGCTCGAACCCCCGGCGCTATGACCGGCCTTCCACGGGTTGTGGACCGGCCCGAACAGGACGGTCTCCGTTGTCGGGTTATAGCCCAGCTCCGGCGTTTGGGTTGTGCCGGTCAGCACAAACCCGGCCCGCCGAAAGCGCGCCATGAGCTCGGAATCCTCGGCGGCGGCATAGCCCTGGGCCAGCCGTGAGCCCATATCGAGGCGGACGCCCTTGGCGTGCAGGACGAGTTCTTTAATCAGAAACGGCACGCCGCTGAAGGGGCCGTGCGGCAGCCCGCCCCGAATGTCGGCCTGGGCCTGGTCGGACAGGACCTGGAGTACGGCGTTCAGTTGCGGGTTGACCTTTTCGATAGCCTGGACGGCAGTGGCCACAAGTTCTTCGGCGCTGACTTCTTTGCGCGCCACCAGCTCAGCCAGCCCAAGGCCGTCATACTTTGCATATTCGCTCAGGGACAGCATCGTCATACCCTCCTTCGTTGAGTAGCGTCTACTCTACCATGTTGCACTCGAAAGCGTCCACGCATCTGCTGAGGCGTCGCGTTGGAAGAGAATTAATACAGTGCATACTTTGCCAGGCGTCCGTCCAGCCCGCCGTTGACGAGCGGTTTCTTCCACGCGGCTTTGAGGCCAATCCGCTTCAGATACTGACGGTCTCCACAGTAAATGAAAGCCGTCGAGCCCCGACAGCGCTGTTTGAGGAAATCGCCCAGGCGCGTATAGAAACCGTCCAGATTGGCTTGTTTGCCCATGCGGATGCCATACGGCGGATTACACACAATGACCGCGTCGTCGAGCCGGCGAATCTGAAAGGCATCGCGTTGCTCGACCGTGATGGCATTACCGGCGGGAAAGGCGGCGCAGTTGACCCGCGCAGCATGGACGGCTTCGGGGTCGATATCACTGCCGGATATGAGGCCCTGAGGAGGAGGACGCAGCGCAGCCCGCCCGTCTTCTTGCACCTGCCTCCAGAGTCCGGCGTCGAAGTCGGGCAGAGACTGGAAACCAAACCGCTTCCGAAACAGCCCCGCCGGCATCCGCGAGACCGACATATAGGCTTCGCACAACAAGGTGCCGGAGCCGCAGAACGGATCGTACAGCGGCCGGCATCCGTCCCATTCAGCGTGGTGAATAATGGCCGCGGCCAAGGTCTCGACCAGGGGAGCCTGGACACTTTTTTTTCGGTAGCCGCGTCGATGGAGCGAGCCTCCCGACGTATCCAGGCTGATCGTGGCCTCATCATTCTGGATGTATAGATTAAGCCAGACATCCGGCTGTCGGGTATCGATGGACGGCCGCCCGCCAGTGGCAGCGCGAAAAGAGTCCACCACGGCGTCTTTCAGGCGGAGGGCGGCAAATTGCGAGTGCCGCAGCCGACTGTTGGCCACGGTGGCAAAAACGGCAAAGGTCTGCGATGGATCGAGAAAATCCTGCCATTCGATCTCCCGCGCCTTTTTGTACAGATAGCGGTCAGAGTGACACCGGAACGAGGTGAGCGGAGCGAGCACGCGGCTAATCAGGCGGGCGTAAAAGTTAATGGTATAGAGCGCTTTTGGTGAGGCGGTGAAATAAATCCCTCGGTATGTCGGACGAGTCTCTCGGGCGCCGAGCGTGAGCAGTTCCTGCTCGGCAATGTCCTTGGTATCATCCGCCACCTGGGCAAAGTAGCGCTGCGTTTCCTGATAGCGGTACACGAAAATCATCCAGATTTACAAAAGTTTTTACAAATATCGGTCCACTACAAATATCGGTCCACAAAGGTCCGAGGGGTGACGACCGGCAAACGACGATAGCCCGAAGTCTTGGGCAGCGTTCGGTCTCCACTCACGATAACGTGGCATTTTCCAGCAAGCGCACAGGCAAGGAATTTGCCATCATCCGGGTCGCTACATATCTGCTGGGGAAGAGGAGGAGCCTCGACCACCTGGGCGTGAGCGAGCAGCAGGGTCAGAAAGGGGTCAAGGGAGACGCCGGGAAACTGCTCCGCTAATCGGCGCCCGACCCGTTCATATTCTTCAAAGACTGCTCGTGAGCCGACGGGCTGGACCTGACCGTTTCGCCAGGCCTGAAGGATTTGATACGGCGGACCACTGAAGAATATCCCTGACACAAAAACATTCGTGTCGAGAACGATCCTCACTTGGCACCTCGGACCCCCTTCAGCGCAGCCGTAATATCTGAGCGCTTCATTCCAGCGCTACGCGCCCGCCGTCGAGCTTCGGTAATGAATGCATCGAAGTCGGCCGGCGTGGGGCGTACAATTTTCTTGAGAATGACAACATCGCCTTCCCCAACCGCAATAAATTGGGTTCCCGGCTCAAGCTGGAGCCTGGCGCGGATTTCCTCAGGAATAACGACCTGCCCTTTGGACGACATTCTGGTTGTTGCAAGCGTTGACATGCGCACCCCGTATTGAATCTTACCTGTAAGATTGAACGGTTCCACCTCGATACACAAGCACTGGGCGTGGCCAGGAGTGAAGCCCCAGACACATGCCCGTCTGCCCCCGGACTGTCCGCTCAGGATCGAACCGATTCCCTCATTTCTTCCCGCCCGGCCAGTATTCCTGCGCGCCCAGCCCTTCGAGCGCCAGGCCGTACCCAAGATTGTCGAGCATCAGCTTCTTGAGTTGCTGGGTCAGCGCAATGCGGGCGTAGCGAACGGTCAGCCGCGGTTGTGTGGAGACCATCTCGGCCAGCTCCCAGGCCCGCTCACACAGTTGTTCGCGCGGCAGGACCTCGTTGACCACCCCCAGCGTCAGCGCTTCTTGAGCCGAGAGTTTCTGACCGGTGAGCAGGAAGTAGCGCCCTCGGTTTGCGCCCAAGAGGAGCGGCCAGACAATATGTACTCCGTCGCCCGGCACAATCCCGTTGGGAAAATGCGGCGCGTCCTGGAATACCGCGTCATCTGCGGCCAGCACAATATCGCACAGCACCGCCAACTCGGCGTGAATGGTGGCCGGACCGTTGACCGCGGCGATCATGGGCACTTCGATGTCCAGGTGATTCATCAGGAGCTTTTTGGCATCCCAATAAATATGATCCCATAGCTGGGGCGTGATCTCCCCTTGGTCCTCCCGGGCGTAACGGGCAATGAACTTGTCCTCCGTACCGGTAATGATGACCGCTTTGTTCTCCGGGTCGCTGCCAACGTCGTAGAAACATTTGCCCAACTCCGAGTGCGGGCCTTCTCCCCAGTGCAAGGTCTTCTCGTCCGTATGGAGCCTGAGTTGCAGAATTCCGTTGCGCCGCTCCATCTGCACGTGCTTATGCTGATGACGGTACTCGTCGAATGTTGCCATAGCGGCCTCCCTTCTGCCTTCGGTTAAACCACGCTCGCTCTGGGAGGACAAGGTTTGAGAGTAAGGCAACTTCCCGAGGGTATGCCTCACTTTTCAGCATAGGGGGGCTAATCATGCTGCCCCGACTCGGTATCCAGGACCTCGCCCAATACAGTCAGGAACTCGGCCTGGACCTCACCCCGGCTGAGATGCAGAGCAGGCACGCGCGTATGCTTGAGCACCTCGCCACGTTCGAGACCTTTCAGGAGTTGAGGATTGAGGAGCAACGCCTGCCCTTCCGCTATACCGACCGGGACCCCGGCTATCGGCCGACGGTAGCAGAAGACCCGCTGAACGTTTTCATTCGGAAATGTCGGATCGAGGGGGCAAAAGATGGGCCGCTCGCCGGCAAGACCATAGGCCTGAGAGACCACATTAGCGTGGCGGGTGCGGACGGCTATGACCCCAGGCAGACCGCCCTGCCGGTCCGGTTGCCGAGCGATACCCAGGCCGTGGCTCGGGATATCGAGGGCGTTCGGATCGGTATTTTATCGGAGGGCTTTGGTTTTCCCGGCAGTGAGCCCGAGGTCGACCAGACCGTCTTGAACGCGCTCACCACCCTGGAGCAAGCCGGGGCTCAGCTTGAGCGCGTGTCCGTTCCGCTGCATGACAAAGCCCCGTTGGCCCTGCTGCCCATTTACTTTGAGGGTGGCAAGCATATGTTCGATACCAATCTGGCTGGCGCTGGGACAAAGACCTATTATCCCAGCTCGTTCATCTCCACCTTTCCGCGAGGACCAGGTGCTCAGGGTCGCGGCGGCCTATCAGCGTTCGGTAGATTGGGATAGCCTGTTCCCCGCTGCTGTGTGAAGAAAACCGGTCCGCTCTGAGGAGAAATCGTCTATGGAAACACGTCCGCTTGGTGCATCGGGAATCCAGGCCAGTCTGGTCGGTCTGGGGTGTAACAACTTTGGAATGAAGATTGATTTGGAAGCCAGTCGGACCGTGATCGACACGGCTCTGGAGGTCGGCATTACCTGCTTTGATACCGCAGACATGTACGGCAAAGGCCAGTCTGAGGAGTTCCTGGGTCAAGTGTTAGGCCCGCGTCGCAAAGATATCGTTCTGGCCACAAAATTCGGTGGTGTCGCCAAGCTGGCTGAATCGGGCGAACGGTGGGGGTCACGTGAGTATATTCTACGGTGTGTCGAGGACAGCCTGCGCCGCTTACAAACCGACTGGATTGACCTGTATCAAATGCACTATCCTGATCCGAACACGCCGATTGAAGAGACCCTTGAGACGCTGAACACCCTGGTCAAACAGGGCAAAGTGCGTGCCATCGGACATTCAAACTTTTCTGCCGAGCAGATTCATGCAGCGGTCAAACAGGCCACAGCCCGCGGTTACGCTCATTTTGTCACTGCGCAGAATGACTGGAGCCTGTTGAATCGGGCGGTTGAGGCAGACGCCATCCCAGCCTGTGAGCAGCATGGGCTCGGCCAGTTGCCCTATTTTCCTTTGGCCAGCGGCATGCTGACCGGCAAATATCGCCGCGGCGAAGACTTTGCGCCCGGAACGCGGCTGGCCGTTCTGCCATTCACGCAGAGTATGGCCTCTGATGAGAATTTTGCCAAGGTTGAGGTCCTGCAAGACTTTGCAGGACAGCGAGGCCACAACCTGCTTGAACTCGCCATGTCGTGGCTGGCTGCCCAGTCGTGCGTCATCTCGGTGATTGCTGGCGCCACAACACCAGAGCAAGTCCGGGCCAATGCGGCTGCAACAAATTGGAAGCTCTCGACAGAAGAATTAACGCAAGTCGATGCGCTCGCTTCCAGCGTTTCAGCCTAGAGAAACGCTATGCAGGAGCAGCACGCACGCCACACCCCGGCCGCACTAGGCACGCAACCCGTCCCGATCGAGCCGTGCGTCTCGCCCACCTCTTTTGAGCAAGAGCGGGAACGCCTGTTTCGTCGGGTGTGGCTGAATATTGGACGCGTAGAGGCCATCCCCAACGCGGGTGATTATTTCGTCAAAGAGCTGACCATTTGCAGGACATCCGTTCTTGTCGTGCGGAGCACAGACGGCCGGATTCGCGCCTTTCACAATATGTGTTCTCATCGCGGCAGTAAGCTCGCCTGGGACACGCACGGCACCTGCCGGCGATTAACGTGCAAATTCCACGGCTGGTCCTACAGCCTGGATGGACGGCTCAGGTTCGTGCCGGATGAGGACCGCTTTTTTGATCTCGATACAGGCAGGCTGGGTCTCACGCCGGTGACACTCGATAGCTGGGAAGGGTTTCTCTTCGTCCATATTGATCCGCACCCAGGCGAAACGCTGGACGCATTCCTGGGCGAGTTTGGCCGGCAGCTGCGTGGCTATCCCTTTCATCACATGTCAAGCTGTTATTGCTACGCCACGCAAGTCAACTGCAACTGGAAAGTCGCCCTGGATGCATTTCAGGAGATCTACCACGTTCCGGTCCTCCACCGGCGAACCATTGGCGATACCTTTTCCGGGCCGGATAATCCGTTCAGTCACGCTTTGGCCATCACACTCTATCCTCGCCATCGGCTGATGTCTCTGTATGGCAACCCCAGCCATCAGCCCTCGCCGGTCGAATCCCTGGCCTACCGTTTCGGCTCGGTCGTCACCCAAGGGCATATTGCACAAAACCATCTCCCGCTCGGCGTCAATCCGACCCGCAGTCCGCGGTGGGCGTTTGACCTGAATGTGATCTTTCCCAATTTTTCAGTCGATGTCTCTGCCGGGACGTATGTCACGCATCATTTCTGGCCGCTCACGGCCAGCCGTACCCTCTGGGAAGCCTGTTTATACTGCCCGCCGACAACACAGCCTGGCCAGCGCTTCAGTCAGGAGGTCAGCAAATGTGTATTGCGCGATACACTCTTGGAGGACGGCAGCACGCTTGAAGCCACCCAGTCCATGCTCGCGGCTGGAATCAGAACGCACTTCAATCTGAACGACGAGGAAGTGTTGGTACGGCACTCGCATAAAGCGATTGACGAGTATGTCTCTGGTGGCTGAGGCGCACAAACCATGCATTGAAAAGCGTCAAGAAACTTCCTATGGTCTTCATACTTGCAAGTACAATCATGGCCTGACAGGCCGGTGAAGGGTATGTAGCCAAGCCAAGGAGGGAAGAAATGAGCAGTAACGGACACGCAGCAACAGCAGCGGTACGCGCCCAGTTGAATCATCCCATTATCGACGCGGATGGACACTGGCTGGAATTTGGGCCATTGGTCAGAGAGGAAATGCGGAAAATCGGCGGGGATAAGGCCGTCGAAGGATTCTCTTTTTTCCCCAAGCTGGTGCAAAAGGAATTGGCCATGTCCGTGGCCGAACGCCGAGCTAACGGGACCGGGCAGCAGGCGTTCTGGGCGCTACCGACCAAGAATACGCGTGACCGGGCCACCGCGGTCATGCCGCAGCTCTTGTATGAACGCCTGGACGAATTTGGCTTCGACTTCAGTGTGATGTATCCTACGGCCGGCCTCGGCCTGCCGCTGATTCCCGATGCAGCGCAGCGCCAGGCGGCCTGCCGCGCCTTCAATACCTTTAGCGCCGAGTATTTTGGCACATATGCGGACCGGCTGACCCCCGCGGGAGTCATTCCCATGCACACCCCGGACGAGGCCGTTGCCGAGCTGGAATACGCGGTCAAACAGCTCGGTTTGAAGGTCGTTATGCTAGGCAGTCTGATCCGGCGCGATGTTCCAGCCGCGCTCGAGGTTCACCCCGATGCGGCGAAATTCGTCGCGTATCGGGATGTCCTGGGTCTGGACAGCGACTATAACTACGACCCGGTCTGGGCCAAATGTGTTGAGCTCAAAGTCGCCCCGTCCTTTCATTCCGGCGGACGCGGGTTTGCCATGCGCAGGTCGCCGAGCAATTTCACCTATAACCACATTGGTCATTTCGCGGCCGCCAACGAGGCAGTGTGTAAGGCCCTGTTCCTAGGCGGGGTGACGCGACGCTTCCCGCAGCTCAAGTTCGCCTTTCTCGAAGGCGGAGTCGGCTGGGCGTGCCAGCTCTACGTCGATCTGATCGAACACTGGGAAAAGCGCAATATCGATGCATTAGCCGAAGTTGATCCGGCCAACCTCGACCATACGCTGTTCCGTGAACTGGCCGAGCAGTACGGCAACGCCACCATTGTTGAAGCGCTGCGCCGGCGGGAAGCCGCCCTCGATACCGCCATGCCGCCCAAGGGTTCGGTCGATACCGGCGGCATTGAAAATCTGGACGACTACTCGGCCTGCGGCATCACCAAGGCCGAGGATATCAAGGCCCTGTTTACCACGAATTTCTATTTTGGCTGTGAGGCGGACGACCGGATGAATACCCTGGCCTTCAACCGCAAGAACAATCCGTTTGATGCGCAGTTGCACGCCCTGTTCGGTTCCGATATCGGCCATTTTGATGTCCCGAATATGGCCCATGTCCTGCCCGAAACCTATGAGTTCGTTGAGGACGGACTGATGACGCCACAGAACTTTCGCGATTTCACCTGCGATAACCCGATTCGGTTCTTGGGTGGAACAAACCCGGACTTTTTCAAGGGGACGGCGGTGGAAGAGACTGCCGCCGGGGTCCTGGCACAGGGTAGCGCCGGGGTCAGCGTGAACGCTCAGGCCGAGGGCCAAGTGGCAAAGTAATAAAGGACTCCGTCCTCTCCCCTGGAGGGAGAGGGCTAGGGTGAGGGGGACGAGGTAAACTCGGGCACGACCATCCGCCCTCCCCGTTTGTGTTTATGTAGGCCCTCCCTGCTCTCTCCGGCGTGATTAACCAGGCGTTCCCCTCACTACAGCGGCGCAAAGCGTTTCCTTTTCAGCAGATTCCCCCTGCCCGCGTTGCCTAACACCCTCCCGTTTTCCACAATCACCTCTCCCCGCGAGAGGGTATGCGTTGGCCAGCCAGTGATCTCAAAGCCTTCGTACAGCTCATAGTCGGCACGGGAGTGCATATTACGATGACGGATGGTCACGTCTTTCTTCGGATCGAAGATTACAATGTCGGCGTCCGACCCCGCCGCCAGCGTGCCCTTTTGGGGATAGAGACCAAACAGCTTGGCCGGGTTGGTGGCACTCACTTCGACAAAGCGGCTGAGCGACAGTTTCCCCTGGCCAACGCCTTCGGAGTAGAGCATGGGGAGCAGGGTTTCGAGGTTGGACATACCGGGCAGCAATTCGTCTACGGTCTTGCCCGCTTTTTTCTGGGCCAAGTTCCAGCCGCAGTGATCCGTGGCCACGGTTTGCAGATTATCGGTGCGCAAACCGTCCCACATCGCCTGCATCTGGGACGCCTCCCGGAGGGGCGGCCAGCCCACATAGCGTTCGGCGTCCGGCTCTTCAAAGCGTTCGCGCGAAAGGTGCAGATACAGCGGCCGCGTTTCGCCATAGATGATCTGACCGCGAGCGCGGGCCTGACGAATCGGCGCCAGGGCTTCCTCGCACGACAGATGGACCAGGTAGATAGGGGCGTCGGCGTATTTGGCCATACTGATGGCGCGCTGCACCGCCAAGCCTTCGGACTCGCGAGGCCGCGAGTCGGGGAAATGTTTTGGTCCGAGCTTGCCCTCGGTCGTCATCTGTTCGCACAGATAGCTGATCAAGCACTGGTCTTCGGCATGGACGTTGGTCAGCGCGCCATGTTTGCCGGCCTGGGCCATAACCTTGAGGTAGTCGGCGGCCAACTCGTCAAAACGGGCCATGCCGATCATGAACAGCTTGAAGCTCGTATGGCCTTCAGCAATCGCGTCGGCCATTTCATCAATAACCTGCGGGGTCGGCTCCAGGATGACCGGGTGGATACCGTAGTCAATAATGGACTTGTCCTTGGCTTTCTCCTCCCAGGCTTCGACGCTGGCCTGAATCGACTGGCCGGCTTCGGGCAAGGCATAATCGACAATGGTGGTCACACCGCCACACGCCGCGGCCACGCTCCCGGAGTAAAAGTCATCAACCGAGCGATGGCCCATGAGTTCGATATCCACATGGGTATGCACGTCAACCCCACCGGGGAAAAGATATTTTCCGCGCGCGTCAATTTCTTTGTCCGCCGCCCCCAAGCCCTGGCCGATCTGTTTGATCTTGCCACCCTCAACGCCCACATCGGCCTGTGCAAGATCACTCGCCGTTACGACCGTTCCGTTCCGAATCACGAGTTCCATACGTCCCTCCTTATCAAGAAACTCCGATCTCATCTCTGATGAAATAGGGTGAAGGCCCTCGTTCGTCCTGAGCGTCGCCGCGTAAGCGGCAAAGTCGAAGGGCACTCCCGGCTTACGTCTGCGACTTCGCCCCTGCTACGCTCAGACCGAGCGGCCTTTGCCCCAGGCAGCCTAAAGTGCGCGCTTTTAGACTGGACATATTACGGCTTACACCTGCACTCTCTCCCCGAGTTTGCGGGCCGCATTAACCAAGGGTTGTACCAGAGGAGCGACCTCAGGGTCGGCAAGGCTCGTAATCCCGGCGGGGTTGGAGGCACGCTGGTCGGTTTCTACTTTCCGGTGGGCAATACGCCATGCGCCCTCGTGTTTGACAAGACGATCCACATAGCGTCCCTGCGCAAATATTTTATACCCCCCAGCAGTCGCCAGGGTTGCCAGCATACTGCACTGACCAGTCGCTTCATCGCCGTTCACTTTGTACAAGAAATTAGCCATCATGTGTCGGCAACGAATTTCTTCGATATGCACATCGGCATAGCCGCGCAGGGCAGCCTGGCCACGCAGGGCGCGCGTCCCAACCTGAAACACCCCGTCCGGCGTGAAGCATTCGACCCAGGCCTCGGGATTGAGGTCGTCAATGGCGTGGGCATAGCGGGCAAAGAGTTCCTGGATCGCCAGTTTTTCCATCCATTCGTTGTCCATCTCTCACCTCCTTAGACCATCTTGGCCGGGTTCGGTTGCTCATGCCCCAGGATGGGATGGGGCTGATACGGCGCTTCGAGCGTCGCGACTTCTTCCGCGCTCAGCGCCACATCCACCGCCGCGAAGAGTTCTTCCAGATGATGCAGCTTCGTGGCTCCGATTATGGGTGCGGTGACGCCCGGCGCCTGGAGTATCCAGGCACAGGCAATCTGGGTCGGTGTGGCCCCCCCGCTGTTCGGCGACCTTTTCTACTGTCGCGGCAATAACGAAATCGTTCTCACGAAAATAATTGTTATGCGCAAACGCATCGGTTTCTGCGCGCTTGGTCAGGGCCGTGCTCTCCTCGGGCCGACGGTTGCCGGCGAAGAAGCCGCGCGCCAGCGGGCTCCACGGAATGAGCGCTACGCCTTGGTCGATACACAGCGGATTCATCTCCCGTTCTTCCTCACGATAGATCAGGTTGTAGTGGTTCTGCATGGTCACGAAGCGGTGCCAGCCGTGTTCCTTGGCGAGATAGAGCGCCTTGGAAAACTGCCAGGCTGCCATGCTGCTCGCGCCTACATAGCGCACCTTGCCATCGCGGATGAGCGCATCAAGCGCTTCAAGCGTTTCTTCAATCGGAGAGGAAAAATCCCAGCGGTGGATCTGATACAGGTCGATATAATCCATTTTGAGTCTACGCAAAGAATTTTCACACGCTTCAATAATATGCTTGCGGCTCAGGCCGCCACGATTAGGCCCGGGGGCCATCTTGCCCCATACTTTGGTGGCAACAACAATGTCGTCGCGTGAGGCCAACTCTCCTAACCAGTGTCCGGTAATCTCTTCGCTCAGCCCAATCGAGTAGACATCAGCGGTATCGAAAAAGTTTATGCCGGCTTCGAGCGACACCACAAAGTGCTCGCGGGCTTCGTTTTGATCCAGGGCCCAGTCACGCGGCAGCGCCCATTCGGGCTGCGGACCGCCTCCATAGCTCATGCAGCCGAGACAGAGCCGTGACACGGTCATTCCAGTGTTGCCAAGCTTGGTAAACTGCATACTTCCTCCAAGGTACTAGTGGACACTATTGACGCGGCTGGCGTTGGGCGAAGTCTTCAGCAATCTCCGAGAATGGAGCCCAGCTCACCCCGGCATGACTATTGAAGTATTCAATCAGGCGTTCGTGCATCATCAGCACCTGCGGGCGACCGCTCACGTCCGGATGGATGGTCATGGTGAATACCGCATAGTCATACTCGCGGTATATCCAGTCGAACTGATCCCGCCACATTTGCTCAATGTCGCGGGGATTCACAAAGCCGTGGCTATTGGGCGATTTTTTGATGAACATCATGGGCGGCAGGTCGTCGAGATACCAGTTGGCCGGAATCTCAACCAAGTCGGTTTCTTCCCCGCGCATGAGCGGCTTCATCCATTCTGCTGCCGGTTTGGAGTAATCGATATTGGTCCAGGTATCGCCGACCCGGACATAGTAAGGATGAAAGTCATTGTGCATCAGACTGTGGTCATAGCGAAAGCCGTGCTTGAGCAGGAGTTCGTTGGTCACGTTCGAGAACTCCCACCACGGGGCCACATAGCCGGACGGACGTGTGCCCGCTTTTTCCTCGATCAGGCCAATAGTTTTGACCAGCACGTCTTCCTCTTGCTGAGGCGTCATGGCAATGGGGTTCTCGTGAGAGTAACCATGCGCGCCGATCTCGTGACCGGCCTCAACAATCATATAGGTCTGCTCCGGAAACGTCTCGATTGAGTGACCGGGAATAAACCAGCTTGTTTTGATGCCGTACTTCTCAAACAGCTTGAGCAGACGCGGCACGCCGATTTCACCGGCAAACAGACCACGTGAAATATCGTCCGGCGAGTCTTCGCCGCCGTACGACCCCAGCCAGCCACCGACCGCGTCTACGTCGATACCATACGCCAGCTTAATGTCCTTTGTGGCCATCTCTCCTCCTTTTGACTCGGACGGATGCTTCCCCTGAGCCGGACCCTAACTGTGTCGTGCAGGAAGTGTCAATGCAAACTGACCCACTCCCCGCCGCTCTCTTTCCTTGCCTCGACACCAAAGATGTGATGGGCTGGCAGCGGTGCACCCAGACCTGCTTACTGTCCTCACAAACCGTCTTCAGAGTCGAACCCGTTTCGTTGACAACGTTCAGTCCGCCAGACGCGCCGCGGTATTGGTCCCCTTCTTCGAGCGTGAGGGCGAGTATCATCTCCTGTTTACGCTTCGCACGTCCAACCTGCCGACCCATAAGGGCGATGTCTCTTTTCCGGGCGGACGAGCAGACAAAGAGGATGCGTCGCTCCTGCACACCGCTCTGCGAGAATCCGAAGAAGAGATCGGATTGCACCCATCGGATGTCCGGCCTATCGGTCCCCTGGACGACCTGCGCACCCAGGCCAGCAACTATGTAGTCACACCCTATGTCGGGCTGATTCCCCACCCGTACGATTTTCAACCCAACGCCTGGGAGGTAGCCGAGATTTTCTCCGTGCCGTTCACGTTTCTCGCCGACCGCGGCAACCTGAATGCGGAAACCTGGCTGTACGACGGCGAAACCATGCCCATTCAGACCTATCGCTATCAGGGCTATAAAATCTGGGGCGCGACCCAGCGCATGATTCAGAACATGCTGGATATTCTTGAGCAGAAGTTTTAATCCCGTCCGGCCTCAATGATCTTCTCCGCCAGACCAGTCGGATTGGTGAAAATCACCTCGTGGCTGCCCGGCATTTGTACCAGCCGATACAGCCCCAGGCGATTCGACAGGCGCGGATGCCAGCCCCATTCTCCGGGCGGCAGGGCCATGTCTTCGGTGCAGTTCAGAAAACTCTTGGGGATGTCCAAGGCGTGAAACGGCTTCATGTCGAGCTTGTCGCAAAACGGCTGATACGGCTCGGGCGAGAGCCGGGCATATGCCGCCTGGGCCAGCTCCAGGTCGGCGTCGTTGATAAACGCCTCGCGCCAAATCGGGAACGGCAGGGTCACGGTATTATCGCTCGCCTGCGTCACCAGCTCGGCAAACAGGGCGCGATAGTGATCTGGAATCTCATCCAGCAGACTATTGCCGTCCTCGCACACAAACGCGTTCCAAAAGATCAGCCGCCGAATCCGCTCGGGAAGCGCCGGAGCCACCTGGGAGAGAATCGTCCCGCCAAAGCTGTGGCCGAGCAGGACAATGTCCCGCAGGTCTTTTTCAAGGATGAAGTCGATTATCGACTGCGTGCACTGGGCGTGAGTAACGTTTTTATCAACGCCTTTGCCGTGTCCGGCTATGGTTGGGCTGAAGGCTTGATGGCCTTTCTCCGCCAAGTGCGCCCGCACCGGCTCCCAGGCAGAGCCATCATGCCATGAACCGTGAACCAGGACAAATGTGGACATGCTGCCTCCTGTTCGGGTCTGGGTATGATATGCTTATATGAGCTGTCAATGCAGGCACCCCTGGCTTACCCCGTCTCGCCCGGAATGATACTGCTTAGAGCCAGGAACACAGGAGGGGACGCATGCAGCAGTTCCACACCGAGCGGGAGCAGCGTTTCATAGACCTCGCGGCCACCCTGGCTGACGATTTTGTCACCCGCGCGGCCCGGCACGATGAAGAAGGCTCGTTTCCGTATGAGAACTACGAGCGGCTGAAAGAGACCGGCTACAGCGTGCTGACCATCCCCGAAGAGTTGGGCGGCATGGGTGCCAGCCTGTTGGAACGGGTCAAGGCGCAGGAACGGCTGGCCCAGGGCTGCGGTCCGACGGCGCTCGCCATCAATATGCACTTCAATGTGCTGAGCCTCCTCATCAATCTCTGGCAGCGGGAGCGCCCGCCGGCCGTCGAAGCCATGCTGCGTCAGATCGCCGCCGAGCGCCTCATTATCGGCGGCTCGGGTTCCGAACCGGACAACGCGGTTTCCATCCTGCGTCCCCGGACCACGGCAGAACGGGTGGACGGCGGCTGGCGGGTGAGCGGGCGGAAGATTTTCAGCACCCAGTCCATTGCGCTTGATCGGTATTTTGCCGAGGCGACCTGGAAGGAGGGCGTCCACGACGGCGCGCAGACCGGAACGATTATTTCCTTTCTGATTCCACGCGACACGCCAGGTTTCATCATCAAGGACGACTGGCATACCATGGGCATGCGCTCCACCGAGTCGAGAAGCACCGACCTCAAAGACGCCTTTATTCCGGAAGCCGCGGTCTTCTTGGAACGTCCGGTGTTCACCCGTGGCGGGATAACCAATCTGTTCCCGCGCGCGCCGTTTACCATCGGCAGCGTGTATATCGGCATTGCCACTGCGGCCCGTGACTTTGTGGTGGAGTTTATGCGCGACCGACCGCGTTTCCCGCTCGACAAACCGATGAGCCATCTGCCGAGTGTCTACAACAAAGTCGGTGAAATGGACATGCTGCTGGAAGCGGCCCGGGCCGGCCTGTGGAAAGCCGCGGCCGAGGCCGACCGGGAAGCGCCTCGCACCTGGCTGCGCAAGAGTGTGGCCGCCAGAATGGTCGCCATGGAGAATTCCGCTCGCGTGGTTGACCTCGCCATGCGGGCCGTGGGAGGCGTCTCATATTTTAAGCGTTTACCCCTGGAACGCTATTATCGCGATGTACGGGCCGGCCTGTTCCATCCTTTTGATAGCGACGAAACCCTGGAACTCCTCGGCAAGACCGCCTTCGGCATAGCCATGTACGATGAAGACACGATCCGCGCCCTCAGGGAATTGTAAGATAAGGGATCCTCATGTCACACCCGGTCCGCTTCGGCATTCAGGTTCCACAACAGAACGGGGACTGGAACGATATGCTCAGGCTGTGGCAGGAAGCCGACCGTCTGGGATTTGATACGGCTTGGGTCTTCGATCATTTTCTGCCTATTTTCTCCGACCCGACCGGCCCCTGCCTGGAAGGCTGGACGGCCTTATCGGCCCTGGCTATGGCCACCCAGCGGGTGCGCCTGGGCGTCATGGTGACGGGCAATACCTATCGCCATCCGGCCGTCCTGGCAAAGATGGCGACAACGGTGGATATCATCAGCAACGGCCGGCTGATCTTCGGTATTGGCAGCGGCTGGTTTGCGCTGGAGCACGAGGCCTACGACATTCCCTTTCCCACCACCGGGGAGCGGCTGATCAGCCTGGACGAGTCCCTCACCCTGATTAAGCAACTCTGGACCCAGCAGCGGGCAAACTTTACCGGCCGCCATCACCATCTGCACGACGCGCCCTTTGAGCCCAAACCGCTCCAGCAGCCACACCCGCCGATTCTGGTTGGGGCCGGCGGGGAAAAGGTGGCCTTGGGCATTGTGGCGCGCCACGCGGATATGTGGAACAGCTTCGGCACACCGGAGACCTTCCAGCATAAAATCGAGGTGCTGGCCGACCACTGCTCGCATATCGACCGAGACCCGGACGAGATTGAGAAGTCCGTCTTGGTCTCGACGCCCTTCTCCTCCGATTCCAATATGCGCAAGCTGATTGAAGGCTATCTTGCCGTGGGCGTGACCCATATTATTTTTTCCGTTTCTCCCTCAACCGAGCCTCAGTTCTTGCGCCATTTTGCCCGGGACATCGTGGCGACATTCCGCTAAACAGCCGCCGCACTTTTTCAGATTGCACAGGAAAGGAGACCGTCCATGCTCTATGTGGTGACAACCAAAATTCTTCGGTCGCAGATTCCCGCAGATCAGGCCGCCGAGATGATCCAAAAAGAAATGGCCCATGCGCGTCAATTTATTGAACGAAAGAAAATCCTGGCGGCCTATCGCCGGTTGGGTGGTGGGGGCTCGTTCTTCATTGTCGATGCGGACTCAAACGAAGAGGTCCACCAGATTTTCTCCGGCCTGCCCTTGGCGCGCTATCTGGAGTTTGAGGTCACGCCGGTCCTGCGGCATCCCCTCTTTGGCGGGCCGGCGTAAGGGAAGAGCGCATTATGGCTACTGCTTCCAGCGGTGCGCCGCTTGAACCACGCCGGCGCTTTCTTGGCCGTCCCATCCCGGCTGAGGGCGCAAACGGGCTATTCACGCAATCCTGGTTCCCCCTGTGTCTCTCAAGCCAGGTAGCCAAGGGTCAAGTCCGGGGCGTGGATTTTCTGGATGGACGGGTCGTTATTTTTCGCGGGGAGAACGGCAGGGCGCAGGTTCTGAGCGCCTACTGTCCACACGTTGGCGCGGACCTCTCCGTAGGCGCAGTGCAGGGCAATACCATTCGTTGCGCTTTTCATCACTGGCAATACGACCAACGTGGTGTCTGCGTCAAAACGGGGATTGGCGATCCACCACCACCCGGAGCCTGTTTATTTCACTTTCCCACAGCCGAAAAATATGGCCTGATCTGGGCCTTTAACGGTGAAACAGCGCTCTTTGGGCTACCGGACTTCCCGTATCCCGAGGACGAACTCGCAATACAGGTTGAGGCGGTTCTCCCAGTCGACCCGTGGGTCTTGTGCTGCAACACGCCGGACATGCAACATATTAAAGCCCTGCATGGCGTCACGTTTGACCAAGAAGACCCGGATGAGGATATCGAGTGGACGCCTCACTCCATGCTGTATGATTTCAAAGGCCGTCACGCCCATGGCGAGCCAATTGAGTACCGGATTGGTATTTATGGGAAAGGTGGTGGGAGAAGACGTGCCTATTATGCAAACCATTCATTTTCAGCCCGGCACACTGACAAAGAGTGACAAAGCGCTGAGCAAATTCTTCCAGTACCTACGTGACTATCCGCGCGCGCATCCGTCAGTGGAGTTTATTACCTGACCAAAGAAGGAGCGGCAGATGAATATCAACGAGGCTGTTGAAACCCTGTGGCATACCATCCAGAGCGGACAGTATCCGCCCCCTGGATTGGAAAAGACCTTGCAGTTTGAAGAGGCTTATCAGATTCAACTGGCGGTTCTGGAACGGCACCTGAGCGCGGGCGAACGACTCGCCGGCTGGAAGGTCGGTCTCTCGTCTGACGCCACCCGGCAGATGTTTGGTCTCGATGCCCCGATCAGCGCCTATCTGCTGGCCAGCCGTCGGTTCCAGAGCGGAGGCAGCTTCAACTGTGCCGACTTTCGCAAGCCGGTTATTGAATCCGAGCTGTGCATCGTCATGGGGCGAAAATTGAAAGGGCCTGGCGTGACCCGCAAACAGGCTGTGGCTGCCGTGGCTGGCGCCGCTCCGGCCTTGGAACTGGTGGACATGCGGCTGAATATTGGCGCGGACCTTCCGCTCGGCGTTGCCGATGGGGTGGCGCAGTGGGGCTTTGTGACCGGTCCTGAGGTCCGGCCTTGCCCGACGGATGTGGACCTCGGAGCCCTGACCGCGGAGACCAAGCGAAACGGCGAGGTAGTGGCCAGTGTGCAGGGCAAAGAGGCAATCGACGATCAGCTTCAGACGGTTGCCTGGCTGGCGAACCACCTGGCACAATTCGATCTGGCCCTGGAGGCGGGCCAGTGTATCATGACCGGCTCGATGACCAAGCCGACGCCCGTTGAAAAGGGCGATACCTGGGAAACCACCTTCTCCTCGTTTGGCAGCGTGTCCGCGACGTTTGTATAATGACCGCGTAGAGGACTCAGGACGGTGCGGCCATTCTCCTATCAGGAACAGGAGGCGACACTCTCCCTCCGAGCGGGCCTGGAGGAATACCGCTCAGGCTTTAGCGGTCTCCTCGATGAAAACGAGTTGCCTTCCCGGGCCGCACGGTTCTTCCGCGCCCATGATATCTGTCATGTGGCCTTTGGCTGTGACCCCTCGGTCGCCCGGGAAGCCATGGCTGATATCTGGAGCATCTTTGGCGCCTCACTCGGATGCAGAGCATACCTCGACTATCTCAGGCTGCCGCAGACCAATAACATCTTTCGACAAATCGGCTATGCACGAACGGCCTGGGAGACGCTCCGCGTCTCTCCGCGCCTCATCCAGGTCATGATCCGAACCCGGCATATGGCACGGCCGTGGCCGTTCTGGGACACCGACCAGTATCTCGATGTCCCCTTAAAAAGGATTCGAGAGGAATTCAATATTCGTCTTGTTTGAGCGTTCTACCAGGGCAGCACCTCGCCGTTGGCGTGCCAGAACTTTCCGGTTGTTTCCAGGGTCAGGGCATCCATCCGGGCCAGCAGGCCGCGCGCGGCCTGCTCGGGTTCAATCAGTTGGCCGCGCATGTGCTCGGGCAGATTGGGTACCAGTTGGGTATTAACCATGCCGGGATGGAGCAGGGCCACCGCGATGCCGTGCTCTTTGAGGTCCTGGGCGAGCGACACTCCCAACATATTGGCCGCGGCTTTGGACATCCGATAGCCGTACAGCCGGCCCGAGGTATTGTCGCTCATTGAGCCCATGCGGCTGGTTACAATGCCTATTTTTGCACCGCGATCGAGACAGGCATGGAGGGCGTGGACAACGCGCAGCGGTCCCAGCGCATTGACCTCAATCTGGCGTTGTACGTCGGCAATCGGTAAGGCTTCGAGGCTGTCGTCCAGGTAAATCCCGGCCACATGGATAAGCACCGTCCACATGTGTACCGCTCAAGCGCTGGGCCAGGGCCTGGACCGCCGAATCGGATGTCACATCGACGCCCGTCTCGACGCGTGCGCCCTTTGCGGCCAGTGCGGGCGAGTTGCCCAAACAGGCGGCAATCACGTTCTCCCCGCGCTCGTATAATTGCAGGCACAGCGCGTTTGCAATGCCTCGGTCGGCTCCAACGATCAGAGAAGTTGCCATGCTGTTCCCCTTGCTGCCTTCAGTCGTGTCTGCGGCTATGCTATCTCCTGGCAAGGGCTTTTGCCAGTTCAACAGGAGCAGTGACCCCGGAATACGACTGCCGCTTATGTCAGAGAGAGACCCGTCCGCCGTCAGGCGCAAACTCGCCGCCGTCCTGAGCGCGGATGTTCAAGGCTATAGCCGCCTCATGGGCGATGACGAAGTCGCCACGATTCGGACGCTGACCACGTATCGGGAGCTGATGGCCCGGACTATTCAGCGCCACGCCGGGCGGGTGGTCAATTCCCCCGGCGATAATCTCCTGGCCGAGTTTTCGAGCGTGGTTGATGCGGTACAGTGCGCGGTTGAGATTCAGATAGCGCTGGCCGTGCGGAACGCGGAACTGCCGGCACGGCGACAGATGCACTATCGCATGGGTATGAACGTCGGTGAAGTTGTTGTTGAAGATGGGCGTATTTACGGAGAGGGCGTCAACATCGCAGCCCGCCTGGAACGTCTGGCTGAAGGGGGAGGCATCTGCATCTCGGGCGCTGTGCAGGAACAGATAGCAAACAAGCTCGACTTGGCGTTTGCGTATCAGGGCGAGCAGCGGGTGAAGAATATCGCCCGGCCCATTCAGGTCTATCAGGTGCGCTGGGAGGCCGCAGACCTCGCGCCCCCCGCACTCGAAAACGACCTCCTCTCCCTGGAACCAAAACCCCCAGGACCCGGGTCGCTGATCACCCTCGGCCTGGTCGTTCTGGTGATTCTCGGCCTGGGCGCTTTTGCCCTCAAAGACTGGTATCCGCTCTTATCATCGCCGGCCTTCTGGAATCCGCCTCGCCTGACTCTGCCTGACAGGCCCTCAATTGCCGTGCTGCCCTTTACGAATATGAGCGGCGACCCGGAGCAGGAGTATTTCAGCGACGGCATCACCGAAGACATTATTACCGACCTCTCAAAAATCTCGGGCCTGTTTGTCATCGCCCGCAATTCTTCGTTTACCTATAGGGGTCGAACGGTCGATGTTGAGCAGGTCGGGCGCGACCTGGGCGTCCGCTACGTTTTGGAGGGGAGTGTACGCCGGGCCACTGGTCGAGTTCGCATTACTGCCCAGTTATTAGACGCCACCACCAGCGGCCATGTCTGGGCGGAGCGCTATGACGGCGAAATGCAGGATATCTTTGCCCTCCAGGACCAGGTCACGCAGCAAATCGTCCAAGCCCTCCACATCACCCTGACCACGGACGAGCAAACCCGTTTGGTCCAAAAATCGACCGACAATTTCCAGGCCTACGATTTCGTCTTGCGCGGAGAAAGCCACCTGTGGCGCACGACGCAGGAATCGCTGGTCCAGGCCCGACACCTGTTTGCGCAGGCCATCGCCCTGGACGCGCAGTATGCCGCGGCCTATGCCTGGCTGGGCTGGGCGGACTGCTTCGGCTTTATCATGCAGTGGGAGCAGGACCCCCAGGTCTCGCAGCGCGCGCATGCGCTCGTACGGCAGGCCGTGACCCTGGACGACTCTTTGCCCGTCGCGCATCGCTTATTAGGCTATATCTATCTGTTCGAGAAGCAGCATGAACGGGCGATTCGCGAGCTTGAGCGAGCGGTGGCTCTCGACCCGAACGACGCGGACAATTACGCCTGGTTCGGAAACGCGCTGACTTTCGCGGGGCGACCACAGGAAGCCCTGCGGCTCATCCAGCAAGCTATCCGCCTCAACCCCCGCTATCCGTTTCTCTATCTGTACTTCCTGGGGCATACCTACCGCCTGCTCGGTCAGACTGAGGAGTCCATCACCATCTTGAAGCGCACGCTCGCCCACAACCCGGACTTTCTGCCGGCCTATTATAATCTGCTCCTGGCCTCGGTTGAGTTGGGCCGCCTTGAAGAGGCCCGGGCTTTAGCAACGGAGATTCTCCGCCTCAGCCCCAACTTCTCGGTCACAACCATGAACCAAGTGCTTCCGTACAAAGACCCCGCCAGCCTCGACCGTATTCTGGCCGCCTTTCGGGCGGCCGGCTTATGAGGAAGACGCTAAAGATTGAGTTCTTTTTCGAGCGCCTGAACGCAAAATGCGTTCAGGCTTTGGTCGGCTTTGCGGGAGATTCTCCTACGCCGTCAGCCCGGCCGTCTCGGGCAGCCCCAGCATCAGGTTCACATTCTGAATGGCGACGCCGCAGGCGCCCTTCCCCAGATTATCGAGAATCGCGACCAACAGGACATGGCCGGCGGGATGGGGCGCGACGTGGATGTCCATACGATTGGTGTCGTTACAGGCCTGCGGGTCGAAGCTGCGTTCGTTGGTTTCCAAGGGCCGCTCGTTGGGCAAAACCCTTATGAAAGGCTCATGTCGATAGCGCTCCCGTAAGACCTCCCAAATCGTATCGCCCGCTCCAGCTTGCAGAAGACCGGTATGAAGCGGCACCTGGACCCGCATACCGCAACGGAACGGACCGACCGCGGGTACGAAGTATGGTGCACAGTCGAGCAGACTGTACTTCGTCATTTCCGGAACATGCTTATGCACCCGCTCCAGCGCATACGGCGCTTCGTACCCTAACGCGCCCAAGCCCGGCTCGGCATCCTCCCATTTCTCAATCAGCGGTCGTCCGCCGCCCGAATAGCCGGACAGCGCATGAATGGAAACCGGCGTATATTTCGCGATCAGGCCAGCATCAATTAATGGCCGGACTAACAGCAGAAAGGCCGAGGGATAGCAGCCGGGATTGGCAACATATTTTGCCCGCCGAATGGCCGCGCGCTGGGCGGGCTGGAGTTCCGGCAGACCATATACCCAGCCGTCCTCGACTCGATGCGCCGTACTCGCATCAATCAGACGGGTGTTCGTGTGCGCGGCCCAGCCCGCAGCCTCGTGCGACGCGGCATCGGGCAGACACAGAATGGCCACGTCCGCTTCGTCCAACACCGCCCGCCGCGCCGTATCACTCTTGCGCTGCGCTTCGGATACGGTCAATAATTCGATGTCGTTTCGTCCTCCCAGCCATTCCCGGATACGTAGACCGGTCGTGCCGACATGACCGTCGATATAGACTTTCGGGGGCATGGTCCTCACCGTCCTCGCGCGATCTTGTTTATTATACGGGGTGGTTTCCTGCTGTGGCAACGCGGACTCCTCCCAGCCTCGACCCGGGCGAGCGGATCGAAAACTGAACGCTCACTCAACGTATCTGGCCCTATCGCTTGACAGACTGTTTCGGAGTATGCCACAGATGAGGAATCCGTACACACACCATCATTAAGGAAGCAAGGCTTTCTTTGAAGAGGAGGGTAATATGGCAAAGCTACGCGTGATCTCGGCAGACTCGCACATGATGGAGCCAGCCGATCTGTGGCAGCAACGTTTGGACAACAAATTCCGTGACCAAGCGCCAAAAGTGGTCGAAAACCCGAAGAATCCGGGCTTCATCTTTGTGGCGGATGGCATCGCCCCCTTTCCTGTTGCCGGCGGGTTCGGAGCCGGACGGTCTGGAGAAGAGTTGAAAGACCATATGAGCAAGGGCTATGAAGCCGCCCGGCCGAGTGGCTGGGACCCGATTGAGCGCATCAAAGACCAGGAGATCGACGGAGTCGAAGCCGAGGTGCTCTACACTACGTTGGGCATGCCGCTCTTCGGGCTGCCGAATGCCGACCTGCAGCGGGCCTGCTTCCGCGCCTATAACGACTGGGTCGCGGAGTTCTGTTCGCATAACCCCAAACGCTTGTACGGCATCAGCTTGATCTCCCTCGAAGATATTGATGCGGGCGTCAAAGAGTTGGAGCGGACGCATAAGCAGGGGATGCGCGGTGCCATGATCTGGGGTTCGCCACCGGAAGACAAGCCGTATAGCAGCCACGCGTATAATCCCTTTTGGCAGGCCGCCGCGGAACTCCATATGCCGCTCTCACTCCACGTGATTACCGGCAAGAGTAAGGAGAGCAAGGTCGATTTTTCGCAGATCAGCCTGTTCTATATGAATGTGATCCACGAAGTGCAACGTTCCCTGTCCACCCTCGTGTTTGGTGGCGTATTGGAACGGTTTCCCGAACTGAAAATTGTTTCCGCCGAAAATGACACGGGCTGGTTCCCGCACTTCATGTATCGTATGGACCATGCCTACGATAAATTCCACGCTATGGAAAAAGAGCCCCTGCCGATGAAGCCGAGCGAATATGTCCGGCGGCAGATATGGGCGACCTTCCAGGACGACCCGGTCGGTCCGGCGACCTATAAGATCTTTGGCGAGGACAATTACATGTGGGCGTCCGACTTCCCGCATACCGACTCAACCTGGCCGGAATCCCGGCAGTGGATCAAGAAGGACTTCAACGGCGTGCCGGAAGACATCACCCGCAAGATCGTCTTTGAGAATGCGGTCAAGGCATACCGGATGGACCTGGACTAGTCAGCCTCGCCGATTCGTCTGAAGCGCAAAGGGTCGGGGAGTCTTCCCTGACCCTTTTGTTTTTCTTCGCCAGAAAGGTCCGAGTCGTTTGCACCGTGCGGTTTTGGCCAGTACCAGAGGAGAGTCTATGTCTCATTCAGGCAGGATGTTGTTCGCGCTCGTTGGAGGAATAGCCCTTTCTTGTCTGCTTCCCGCGGCTGCCCTGGCGTGCCGCTGTTTGCCGCCTCCGTCACCGGGTTTTGGGATGGAAAAGTCAGATGTCGTCTTTGTCGGGAAAGCGACCGACGTGGAAACGATAGAAGCGGATGGCTGGCTGTACGGCTCGTTCAAACAGATGATGGGCTCAGAGCAGCTGTACGAGTTTGAGACCATACGGGTGACGCTGGAGGTCACGACACCGATTAAGGCGGCAGATGAATCTCCCCTGGTTATCGAAACGCTGGCCTCACCGGAACAGTGCGGCATCCCGTTTCAGACCGGGCAAGAGTATTTCGTGTATGCCTACCGCGGTCCGCAGGGCGATTTGAAAACCGATATGTGTACCCGGACCGCTACGGTCGCCCAGGCGGCTGAGGATATTGAAGACCTCGTTGAAAAATAATGGGCGCTCAGGAAGCGCGACGCCTCAACCCGTGTCACGCCTCCCCTCCCCCGTTCAGGAAAACGATCATATCCTCGAACGCTCGGGGGTCCTGCGTAAAGAAGAGATGGCCGCCTTCAAATAGCGCCATCTGGGAAGTCGCAATCTGCCGGTGCAGCGCTTCCTGATTCGCGACCGGGGCGACCCCGTCATACCGTCCACCACAGATCAGCACCGGCATCCTGAGCTGAGGCAAGCGGCTATAGGTGTCGTGTTTTTGGCGCGCCTCGACCTGGCGGCGTGCCCCGACGGCCGCGCCGGGCTCGGCTGCACTTCCCGCTCGGATGGCCAGCATCTCATCGAGCAAGGTCTGGAACTCCTGGCCGTTGGCCGCCTGCCAGGCCGCGTCCCGGCGCACATCGCTCAGCTCGACTACCCGGCGCGCCCAGTCCTGCGGAGAGAGCTGAGCGAGTTCGTGCAGGGGATACGAGGCCCTACCCTCCCCGCCGCTGCTGGTACAGCCGAGTACTAAACGCTGCGCCCGGTTCGGATAGCGCAGGGCAAATTCCTGCGCGACCATGCCGCCGAAAGAGATGCCCATGACCAGGCACTCGTCCCACCCGAGCGCGTGGAGGAGTCCATCCGCATCAGCCGCATAGTCCGCCATGGTATAGGCCATGTCAGGTTTGTCCGTTTGGCCCAGGCCACGCTGGTCATAGGCCAGGACCTCAAAATGCTCGGTCAGCGGCGAATCAAACGCATTCGGCGAACGCCGCAGATCTCCGCCCGTTCCGCTGATGTACAGCAGACGCGGTCCGGCCCCGCGCATCTCGTAATACATTCGAATGTCCCGGACAGCAGCAAATGGCATCGTGGCCCTCCAGCCCTGGCAGCGTTTCCGCCGCCGCGGTTACGCAACCTTGGAGATAAACGCGGCGTATTTGTCCAACAACGGGAAGACCGCCTCTTTCCCTTCGGACGGCACAAAAAATACCGCCCGCTCCGCTCCCAACTCGCGGTAGTTTTGCAGCACCGCCTCATCTTCGGGAGCGCCCAGGAAAGAGAGCGCAATCTCATCCGGTTGACGACCCGCCCTTTCCGCTCGGGTCCGAAGATCGTTCACGACCGCCGGCAGGTCTTTATACGCCTGCGCATTGGGAAACCAGCCATCGCAGTAGCGCACCACGCGGTCGAGTCCGTTTGCGGTGTGGGAGCCCAGGATGATGGGCGGATGGGGTTTCTGCACGGGCTTCGGGTAGGACCAGATCGAATCGAAGTCGACAAACTCGCCGTGGTACTCGGCTTCCTCCTCGGTCCAAATGGCTTTCATCGCCTCAATTTTCTCACGTAAGACCTTCCAGCGGCGTTTGAACGGCGTCCCGTGGTTCTCCATCTCTTCGGCGTTTCATCCACCACCGATACCAAAGAGCAGGCGCCCGTCGGAGAGCTGATCAACCGAGGCCACCGCGTTGGCCATCGTAATCGGGTCACGCTCCAGGGCGAGACAAATCCCACTCCCGATTTTGATGTGGGAGGTGACGGCGGCGGCGGTGAGCGCCACAAACAGGTCGTGCGTATGCCAGTACTCCTTGGGCAAATCGCCCCCAAGGGGAAAGGGGGTCCGGCGGCTGGCCGGGATATGGGTGTGTTCCGGGTACCACACGGACTCAAAGCCGCGTTCTTCACAGGCAACGGCCAGATCATCCGGCCGGAGCGAATAGTCCGTGGCAAACATCTCAATACCGAGTTTCATCTGACCCTCCTTAGGCGTTGGCACTCTGCGCCCGTCATGACACCCTGTACAGCCAAAGTCAAGCAATACACGGGCGAAGCGCGTTGACGCTCACCAGGGGGAACGATAGGCTACGGGGCTCTCTTTTAGAGCTGGGTAAAGGAGTTATCGTGGTGATGAGCAGGGAAGACAGTGCAAGCCAAACAGACCATTCAGGAGCGAACGGAGCGCCTCGGACCGAGGACCTGGAGGACTTCGGCCCGCCACGTCCAACCACACCCGCCCATATTATTCAGGACGACCGGGAAGCGATTGATATTGCCCACCGTTTGGCAAAAGACTTTGCCCAGGAAGCGGCGCTGCGGGACCGGGAACGCCGCCTGCCAGTCGCCGAGTTGGACGCATTCTCGCAGAGCGGCTTGTGGGGCATGACCGTGCCCAAGACCTATGGCGGCGCTGCGGTCTCCTATGTCACGGTGGGCGAGGTGATTAAAATTATCTCCGCCGCCGACCCATCGCTCGGGCAAATCCCGCAAAACCATCTTGCCGTCCTCGATCTGATGCGTCTGAGCGCCAGCGAGGAGCAGAAGCGGTTCTTTTTCGGCGAGGTCCTGAAGGGCCTGCGTCTTGGCAACGCTTTTTCCGAACGAGGGAGTAAAACCGCCGGTCATTTTGAGACACAGATCCGTCGCCAGGGAGATGGTTATGTGATCACTGGACAGAAATTTTATTCCAGCGGCGCGCTGCTCGCCCACATGGTGCCGGTCGCCGCTACGGATGAGCACCAGAAAACCCAGATCGCCTTTGTTGAGCGCGACAACCGGGGGCTGCGCATTATTGATGACTGGTCGAGTTTCGGCCAACGCACGACGGCCAGCGGGACCGTTCTGCTGGAGAACGCCTTCGTCCCGGCCAGCCATGTCATCCCGGCCCATCTCGCCTACGATACCCCAACCGCCAACGGCCCGGTCGCCCAGATTATTCATGCCGGCGTCGATCTCGGCCTCGCCCAGGCCGCTATTGATGAAACCATCCACTTTGTCCGTAGTTATACCCGTCCCTGGATCGATAGCGGTCAGGAGCACGGCTATGAGGACCTGTACTCTATTGCGCAAATAGGCGACCTCAAAATGCGCCTGCACGCGGCGGAAGCGCTCCTGGCTCGTTCCGGTCACGCGGTCGATGCGGCCATTGCCAACCCGCATGAAGACAGCGTGGCCGCGGCCTCGATTGCCGTGGCCGAAGCAAAAGTCGTGACCACGGAAATTGCCATTCAGGCGACCAATAAATTGTTTGAACTCGCCGGCACCCGCTCAACCCTGGAGGAGTACAACCTGGACCGCCACTGGCGCAACGCACGCACGCATACACTGCACGATCCCGTCCGGTGGAAGTTTCAGGCAATCGGCAATTACTATCTGAATAATATCAAGCCGCCCCGCCACGCGTGGCTATAAAAGAAGCCAAGGAGAATATATGAGCCAGGCGTCCTCGCAAGCCACCGCCCCACCGGATCAAGCTCTTCGAGTCGCCGCGCCAATGCCGCGGGTTGAGGCTCCCGCCCATATTATTCGTGACGGACCGGAAGCCCTGGCAGTGGCTCGGCGTCTCGCCGAGCGCTTTCAGCAGGGGTCGGCCGAGCGCGACCGAGAGCGCCGCCTGCCGCGTAAAGAATTGGACGAATTCTCGCAGAGCGGCTTATGGGGCCTCACCATCCCGAAAGCCTATGGTGGGGCGGAAGTGTCCTTCTCTACCGCGGCCGAAGTCACGGCCATCATTTCCGCCGCAGATTCTTCTTTAGGCCAGATTCCGCAGAACCATTACTATATGGTCGAAGCCGTCCGAACAGATGGGACCGAGGAGCAGAAGCGATTCTTCTTTAGCCGGGTGCTGGAGGGTGATCGCTTTGGGAATGCCTTTGTCGAGGTCGGCACCAAAACGGTCTTTGACTTTCAGGCGCGTCTCACGGCCTCCGGCGACACGTTCCTCCTGAATGGCAAGAAGTTCTATTCCACGGGTGCGCTGTTTGCCCACTGGGTACCGGCCGTCGCCAAGGACAACCAGGGCCGGATTGCCATCGTCTTTGTCACGCGTGATGCGCCGGGGGTCACCATCATCGACGACTGGTCGGGTTTCGGCCAGCGGACCACGGCCAGCGGGACCGCGCTGTTCGAGAATGTCGCAGTCGAGCCTTTTCACATTATCGACCACCAGGCCGCGTTTGAGCGGCCCACCCCGATGGGCGCCGTCGCCCAGATTTTTCATACCGCGGTCGATGTCGGCATCGCCCGCGCAGCCCTGGCCGAGACGATCGCCTTTGTCCGTCAGTATACGCGTCCGTGGATCGATAGCGGCCAAGAGCACGGCTACGAAGATCCGTACACAATTCATCAGATTGGCGAGCTTGAGGTCCGGGTGCACGCCTCGGACGCCTTGCTCGAACGGGCGGGCCGTTTTGTGGACGCGGCGGTCGCCTCACCAACCCAGGAGAACGTCTCTCAAGCCTCGATTGCCGTGGCCGAGGCAAAAGCCATGGCCACGGAAGTCTCTGTGCTGACGACAAACACGTTGTTTGAGTTGGCCGGCACTCGCTCAACCCTGGAGGAGTACAACCTGGACCGGCACTGGCGCAACGCCCGTACCCATACCCTGCACGATCCCGTGCGCTGGAAATATCACGCCATTGGGAACTATTGGCTGAACGGCGTACCGCCGCCGCGGCACGGGGCGAGTTAGCCTCAGCCCCTCTCGCCTGTAAAAGGCAGGCAGCGCTCCGTATTAACTCGGGGTGTGCTCCGCCAGAAAGCGCTCGACCGCCCGCTTGACAGCCGGGTGATGCTCAGGCTCTTTCCAGCGCTCAACCAGCGTTGCCTTGGGGGCGAGCGCGGCAATCTCTCGGGAGGTCTCCTGTGGATGATAGAGGTCATCGCCCAAGAGGACTAAGAGCGGCGTTTGACACTGAGAGACAAACTCTTTCGAGACGTTGAAGAGAAAGTCGCCGCTGTACATATTTGTTTTGAACGACTCCCACGCCTCGTTACTCACCTCGGGCCGCCCCGGTTTCAGCTCGGCGGCCCAGCCATCAAACATATCAAAAAACGCCTGACGGTTATCGGACAGCCCAATCGTCTGAAAGAGAATGGCCGACGCAACCCGCTGTGGCGCGGCCTGGATGAGGCCCATGCAGTAGGGTCCGCCAATGCACATGCCGGCCACATGGAAATTCTCAACCCCCAAATGATCCAGCAATGCCAGTTGGTCTGCCGTGTAGGTATGCCAGCTATCCGCGGCACTGACCGGGGCGGTTGATTGTCCGGCGTTGCTTTGGTCCATTGCAATAACGCGATAGCTGGGCGCAAGCTGCTCAATCGGGTTCCAGGGAGTTTTCTCCCAAAAAGACACGGACGAACGCATCCCGCCCGGTGCGATGAGTAAGATCGGAAATCCTGCGCCCTGCTCTTCGTAATACAACTTGGTCTCGCCACGTTCGAATATCGGCATACCTGTTTCCCTTCACTTTTTTACCGGAGGATAGAAACTTCCGGCGCCCTTTGCAAGCTACACCCGGCACCGATCGGGCCGGACGCTTGACATGGGCGTACGGCAATAGGCTAAAGTGACCCCATATTGCTCAGGAATTCTCAATCTTCCAGATGAAGGAAGGAATGGACGATGAAACAGTATCGTGTCATATCGGCTGACTCGCACGCCATCGAACCCCCTGACCTGTGGCAATGCTATCTGCCCCACGCCTATAAAGACCGCGGGCCACGTGTCATTTCGGAATCCACAGGAGATATCTGGGTGTGTGAGGGCATGCCGTCGCATATCGCAAAACGTCCGATGGGTGCGGTGGCAAGAAACAGAGAGAAGGCCTACGCCGCGGCGGCAGCCGGCGATAAACGCTACGCCACGGATGCGAACGATTGGAACCCGGATGCGCGGGTGGAGTATATGCGGCAGGATGGGGTGGATGCCGAGGTGCTGTATCCGAATTACGCCATGCGGGCCTTTGGTATTCCCGACCCGGGCCTGCAACAGGCCGTCTGCCAAGCATATAATGACTGGCTGAGTGATTTTTGCAGCACCCATCCACGGGAATTATCCGGCATTGCCCTCATACCGGTCTCTGATGTGGGCTGGGCAATACGGGAGTGCCGCCGAGCCAGGGAAAAGGGGCTGGTTGGGGTGCTGTTGCCCCAGGATACCCTCGACGGCTCACGCTATTCGGCAGCCCAATGGGACCCGCTGTGGGCGACGCTGGCCGAACTCGGCCTGCCGCTCAGTCTGCATATTATTGCCTCCGGCCATGCCAACACCCATTGGACGCGAGATGAAACGGGCGAAGAAAGCGCGGCGGTCGGCTATGCGGTCCTGCCGGTACGCATGGCGCGGGCGTTTGGCACGTTTATCCTGGAGGGTGTGTTTGACCGTCATCCGGGTTTGAAGCTGATTTCCGCCGAGAACGAACTGTCGTGGGCCGCCAATTTTCTGGGTCGCCTGGACTGGGGCTATCATCGTCGCACTATGGCCAAAGACCCCATGGTCCGGTGTCGGCGCTTACCCAGCGAGTATTGGCACGAGCACTGTTATCTGACGTTTATTGATGACCTGCCGGGCGTCATGCTGCGCGAGTTCATCGGGGTGGACCGCATCATGTGGTCGTCAGACTTTCCCCACCTCGACAGCAGTTGGCCCGCATCCCAGCACTTCTTGGAGAAACATCTGGCGGCTGTCCCCGCAGATGAGGCCCGACCGATTGTCGCGGAGACTTGCGCGCGCTTGTATGGTTTGGGGGAAGTTTGATCCGATTTTTCTTACTGACTGAGTATAGGTGTAATGGTCATCTTTGAGAGATATGCTCTCTATAATCTACGAATCAGCCCTCAACAATTCAGCCAAGCGCTCATCGGCGTAATACACGACAATCGCACGTTCGGCGAAGTACCATTCCCCACCATCACGGACAAAGCGGTCGTCATAGCGACCAATTGCCTGACGGGGTGAGGTCTCGTCTTTGGCGATAAGGTCGGCGTCCATATAGGACACCACCCGCGCCTCGTCTCCGTTCAGATCAATCTGAATGTTGGAGATCTTGTGGCGGAGGTGGGTCAGTTTCGCACGGAAGTATTTATGGTAGTTCGCATACCATTCGCGCACAGCCTCACGACCGTTATAGCCATCGTTCTCTTCAAGGCTGACCACTAGCCGTCCGTTGGGATGAAAGAGCGCGGCCACCTCATCCGCGTTGCCACGATCGACCGCATGACAGTAGCGATCAATTACCCGGCGAATGGCGGCTTCATCCATGACCCGACGCATTTCGTCACTCATTGGCTTGCCTCCTTGCATGCAGTATTTTCTTCCTCAAGGTCAGTCGATTTAGAGACTTCACTACCACCTATCCGGTCAAAGTCTCCATTCGCGGTCGCCAGTTTTGTGAGCCCCTGTTCACGCATATGGGCAATAACAAAAGAGTCATGCGTTAGCAGCCCTTCCTCTCGTCGAATTTCCACACTTTTCCTTACGACTTCGGTCGTCAGATCAAGAACGGTGAGATTCATCTGGAGAATGTTGCTTATATCATCATGCTACTGGGTGAGTTGTTTCACTAGCTCTGGGCTTTCTCCGAGCTTCCGTACAGCTCTCCCCCCGGAGACCAGCCCTTTCGCAACCGCTTCAGCGACCATCAGGCAAAGTGGTAGTATCCTACGCCACCGGCTCCAGCACTACCACCGGAATCTCGCGCTCGGTCTTGGCCTGATAGTCGGTATAGGGCGGATAAATGGCCGCCATTTTTTCCCACAGCGCAGCCCGCTCTTCTCCGCGGGTAGTGCGCGCCTTGGCCTTAAAACGTCTGTCCAGCACCTGCACCTCAACCTCCGCGTTGGCGGCCAGGTTCAGATACCAGCCGGGATGTTTGGGGGCGCCGCCTTTGGAGGCGACGATAATGTAGTTTCCATCCGCCTCGCCATAAATTAAGGGCATGATGTCCGGCTTGCCTGACCGCCGACCGGTTGTGGTCAGCAACAGTGTCGGGAGGAGCCCCGGGCCGCCAACCGGCGCGGAATCCCACATATGCCCGTCGGCGCCATCCGTATCGAGGTAGCGCTGTAAATGGTCTGCAATCCAGCTTGGCAGATTATCCGGTATTTTGGCCTCACTCATAATATCCTCCTTTTCCTTTGATTGACTATCTGACACACTGAAACTCACTGTTCCGGCAGGTCTTCCAACAGCAGGGTTCGAGCCGCCATGATGACATGCTTTTCAACCCCGTTCCGCCGATGTTTATTTGCCGCTCCAAACTCCTTGCTTTCCACCATATCAATAAACGCCGCCCGGCTTGGATAATAGACGAGAATCGCCCAGTCCCAGTCCACATCGCCACCTTCGTGCAGGGCTGCTTCGGCGACCGGCCCGGCCCACAGCACCCGCCCGCCGCGCTCCTCAACGAGCTTCTGGACCGGTTTGGTATACCGCGCGTAGGCTTCCCGGCCCGTTCCGTCTCCGTCCAGCGAGCGCGTTCGATACTTGATCAGATTGATCATGGTGACCGGGCCGGGGTCGGACGACTCACGGAGCAAATCGACGTTGAATGTGCTCATAGACTTCCTCTTGTACTGCTCAGAACAGGTCGAGCTGTTGTTTCTCTTCACTCGCGTTTTTCAGGGGATGGAAACCGTGCGCTTCGGCCCAATCCGGGTCGGGACCTTGCCAGCCGAAGCGTCCGAGATCGGTCACGCCTTTGATCGTAAAAGTAACCCCTTCCTGCTCCAGTAAAGCCTGCTGACGTTGCCCGGTGCTCACTCTGCCTTGGGCATTAATGACCCGCTGCCACGGCACGGGCGGATCTGGCTGTCCGTTCCGCAAAGCGGCCATGGCGTCACCCACCTCCCGCGCGGTCACCGGCGGTCCCATGACTTGGGCGATTTGGCCGTAGGTTGCCACCCGCCCGTATGGAATTTGCCGGGCAATCTCGTAAACGCGCAGAAACGCCGGACGCGGCTCGGCGGGTCCTCCGGCTCGATCAGGATGCTGCATCCGGCTTCCTCTCCGTCGTTCTCAGGTAAAGCGCGGCATCACTTTGGTGGCAAAGATCTCGAAGCTGCGCAGAATGGTATCACGCGGCAGGAGCCCATCGCCCAGCAGAAAAAACATTTCGTCCGTCCCGATTTTCTGGGCCAGCTCGATTTTGCGCGACACGCTGTCCGGGTCGCCGATCAAGGGTTCGGCAACCCCCAGTCCAAACGGAATGCCCCATTTTTCCCAGAACCAGCGGGTGTCTGCCATGATCTGTGACGTTTCCGAGGGATTTTCCGTGAGCACGAGTTGGCCGCCTAAGGCCAGCTCGGTGCCGGGTTGTACTGTCCGGCCTCCCTTTTCCGCCTCTTCCCGATAGACCGTTTGCAGGCGGGCGCAGAGCTCCTCGTGCAGGAGAATGATAATCGGCTTCCCGCCTTCCCGACCCCAATATCGAATGGATTCCGTATTATGGGTAAAGCCGGCATACAGCGGCGGGTGGGGCTTCTGGTACGGCCGCGGCGCAATGCCGATCTCTTCTATGCTCATGTCGTCCTGCACCCCGGCGCCGAACTGCGTATACGCTTCCATGGGGTGCGGATTTTTTGCGCCTTCAGGTGGAAACTGCCAGAACTCGCCACGATGGGAAAACGTATCGTTGCTCCAGGCCTTCTTGATGACCGCGACCGACTCTTCAAACGCTCGGCGGTTTTTGAGATCGGACGCTTGTTTTTTATTCCAATGCCCGACGGCTTCGACGCCGGGCAGACTGCCGTAATTCTGGACCCAGCGCGCCTGATAGCCACGCACAAAGGCCACATTCAGGCGGCCCTCCAGCATATGATCCATCATGGCCACATCCTCAGCCACGCGCAGGGGATTGTGGGTATTGAGGACATAGCCCAGCACGTCAACCTTTAAGCGCGTGGAGTGCTGGCCGATAAACATGCTCAGCAAACCGGGGCTGCCGGTGGCTTCCATACCCTCGATCTGAAGGTGGTGCTCGGGATGCCCGAAGCCCTCAAAGCCGGCTTGGTCACACACCGTGACGTATTCCTTGAGGTCTTTGAGCATACGCTGATAGAGCTCGGGCCGCTTGCCGGCCATACCGCCTTCGAGCTCTTTTCGGGTCCCCACCGTACAATAGGCAATCGCGTGAAATTTCATACAGTTTGTACTCTCGCCTTTCGCGTCGTCAGCCTACCCCATATACCCCCACAAAAAAAAGGTGGGTCCGGCGGATCCACCCTCCGAGGCAAAAGCAGCAACAGGAAGAGAGCGCATGGAGTGGTTGCGCGTCTCTCTACATTGGCACCGAGCCCTTGAGCAGGATGCGTTGATGGATACGGCGTTGGCCCGGAGGAAAGTCCATATTGACCGAGTGCGTCACGCTGCGGTTATCCCACATGAGCACATCCCCGACCCGCCAGGCATGATGATACTGATATCGTGGCTGGGTCATATGGGTATGGATTTGATCAAGCAGCGCATCACTTGCTTCCCGTTCCATCTCCAGGATGCGGTCGGTCCGGTTCGAGTTGAAATAGATCGCTTTTTGGGCCGTCTCATCATGGGTGCGAATCAAGGGATGAGCGACATCCGGCGTTTCGACCGCTTCTTCCTGGGTACGCTTCACGGCTCGGGCCGGGGCACGCAGGGTGTCATAGCTGTGAATGGCCCGCAGGCTGTCGAGGCGAGCTTTCATGTCGGTGGATAAATCTTCATAGGCCGCGCGCGCATTACAAAAGCGGGTTTCCCCGCCGTGTTCAGGAATTTCCAGAGCCTGCAAGAGCGTCACTTTTGCCGGGACCGCAAAATAGGAGTCATCCGTATGCCAACCCGAGCGCCGGTCGAGGAGCAAGTCGGCGGGTTTGTCTTCCGCCTTTTTATACGTACTATTAAAGACTGAGACTTCCGGGGCCTCCTCAACCCGCATATTCCGCAGCAGTTGGATCTGTGGTTCTCCAAAATACCGGCCGACTTGGGCAAAGGCCGCCGGCGTCAGCGGCGCTGAGCGCAAACACACGAGGTGACAGGTCAAAAAGGCGTCTTTGATGGCCGCGACGGTCGTGGCGCTGACCGGCTGTGTCCAATCGACACCGGCTACCTCAGCCCCGAGGGCATCACTTAACGGCTGAATCTGAAGCGTCATCGCTCTTCCTCCCACATGGCCGGACCGATTGGCCGCAGCGCACGAGTTCGTCTCTTCATTTATGCCAGGCGGACGAGAAAAAAATCAACCATCAGAAATGTGCCAGGTAGCCGCCGTCAACCGCCAGCACCTGTCCGGTGATATACGAGGCCGGCGGCGAGGCCAGGAAAACCGCCGCCCCCGCGATTTCCGCGGGCTCGCCCCAGCGTCCGAGAGCAGTCCGCCGTTTCAGCATGCTGGCAATTTTTCGGTCCGCGACAAGAGCGCTGTTGGTCGCGGTGGCAAAAAATCCCGGCGCAATGGCGTTGACGGTAATGCCGAACGGCCCCAGCTCAGCCGCCAGCGCCCGCGTCAGCGCTTCGAGCCCACCCTTGGTCGCGGTATAGGCGGCATCCCCACTATTGGCAATCGGGCCGGCGATTGAGGTGATATTAATAATGCGACCGCCGCCCTGTCCGGTCATCAGGCGGCCCGCTTCCCGGCTCACATTGAACGGCGCAAGCAGGTTCACGTCGAGGAGTTGGCGGACCGCATTCAGCTCGAAGTCGAAGAGTTTGCGACGATCGCGCCGGCCAACATTATTTACTAGAATATCGAGCCGACCGTAGGTCGCTCGAATGTGTTGGAAGGCGGCAGACACGGCCCCTTCGTCGGCAATATCGCATACCAGCGCCTCGGCCCGGCCACCCTCAGCGGTAATGGCGGCCAGCGCCGGCTCGAGCCGGTCCCGGCTGCGACCGTTGACCAACACCTGGGCCCCCTGCCGCCCAAAGGCTCGGCCGATTTCCAGGCCCAGCCCGCGCCCCCCGCCGGTAATCAGCGCGATTTTTCCCTCAAGCGAAAAGGCGGATGGTGTCACGACCGTCGGCATCAGGCGCTGAGACCGCAGCCCCACTCGATGCCATTGCGGAGCAGTTGTTCAAACGGCTGGGTATCCCATGAGCCGCGAAAAACCTGAGGCGTTGTGCTCCCAGCATCGACACTCGCATCGACAAACGGCTGCATATTGCTAGTCGTTGCGTGGCAGTGCCCCAGCGCAATATAGGCGACCCCTCCCCGGCCTAAGGCGCGGGAAAAACCCAGCACCCGAGTTTTTCCATCCGCTTGTAGGGCAGTGTCCTCATCGTACACAAAGCCAAAGCCCGGCGGGGACGGGTCTTTTGCCAGCTCAGTAGTCAGCAGAATATCTGAAGCCGCCGGCTCCTGGAGTTCAATCAGATACAGCTCGTCCATGACCTCAAACGAAGCGGGCAGGTCCTTGGTCAGGACATGCTGCTGATTGACCACATCAACCCGGAACTTGCGTAGCGGCGGATGGTTCAGAAAGAAACCGCCCAAGGTCGTATGGTGGTCGGCTTTGACCATTTTGCGCACGCGCCGATCATCGCCGACCGGCGCAGCCTTTCCGCCACTCGTCCCATGCAGCCCCAGCCAACACCCGCCGTCTTCGAGCCACTGCCGGAGAAAGCTATTCTGTGCTTTGTTGGGGAAAGGACCGGCGACATAGGTCACCAGCAACTGACACCCAGGCAGCCATTTGTCTATGTCGGTAAAGTCGCCGCTGACCGAGGCCGTGAGAGTCGGCTGCTCGTGTAAAAGCTGAAGAAGCCGCAGCCGGGCATAGTCCATGTCGTGCCCGGCCGGAGAGCCCACCGGGAACCCACCGGTAATCACGTGGACGCGAACGGGTTGGGGATGACTCATAAGACGACCTCCTTTTTCCGGGTCCGACCAATCCTCCCGGTAGCCGTCACCCTACCAAATCTGGCGACAGGCGACCAGCCACAGCCCCTCTTTTGACAGCCCGGAAAAACCCATACTATTCCGGCCATTATCCCGGACGTCGCCTGACCCGTCCGGGACAAGACGAGGAGCACAATGTCAACGCAAGCCATTGAGACTACCCGCTTTCTTTCTCACAACGCCGTGCGGACAATCGCCCAGCAGTTCGGGACACCGGTGTATATCTACGACGAGGCGCGACTCACGCGGGCCGCCCAAGAGGTGTTGCACTTTCCAAACGCCTTCGGTCTGACTGCGCGCTACGCCATGAAGGCCCTGCCCAACGGCACTATTCTCCGTTTGTTTGACCGTTTGGGCCTCCACTTCGACGCCAGCTCCGGCTTTGAGGTCGAACGGGCCATGCAGGCCGGCATCGCCGCCCAGAAGATTGCCCTGACCGCCCAGGAACTCCCGCAGAATTTTCAGGCCTTGCACGCCGCCGGCGTCGCATTCAACGCCTGTTCGCTGGCACAGTTGCGCTATTTTGGCGAGCATTTTCCAGGCCAGGAAATCGGCCTCCGTTTCAACCCCGGTCTCGGCTCGGGCGGGATGAACCGGACCAATGTGGGTGGCCCGGCGGCCAGTTTCGGTATTTGGCACGAAGACAGAGCCGCCGTCCAGGCCATTGTCCGAAAACATGCGCTCAAGGTCATTCGTATTCATACCCATATCGGCTCAGGCTCAGATCCCGAGGTATGGCAGCATGTGGCCGGTATGAGTATCGGCTTGTTAGAGCATTTTCCAGACGCGCATACGCTCAACCTCGGCGGTGGATATAAAGTGGGACGGATGAGCCACGAAACCTCAACCGACCTGCAAGAGGTCGGCCAGCCCGTGGTTCAGATCTTTGTGGCCTTTGGGGAGGCAACGGGCAGAAGAATCCGCCTGGAAGTCGAGCCGGGGACGTATCTGGTCGCCAATGCTGGCTGCGTGATTACCACGATCCAGGACCGGACCCGTACGGGCAAAGACGGCTATGATTTTCTCAAGATCGACAGCGGCATGACCGAGGTGCTGCGGCCAAGCATGTATGGCGCGCAGCATCCGCTCGTTGTTGTCCCGGCAACAGAGGCAGCCGCGCAGGAGCAACGACCGACCAGAGACGCCATTGTTGCCGGCCACTGTTGTGAATCCGGTGATATCCTGACGCCTTCGGCCGGCGACCCGGAGGCGCTGGAACCCCGCGCGCTCCGTGACGCCGCTATTGGCGACTATCTGATCATTGAGGGCTCGGGCGCATACTGCTCCGGCATGAGTTCCAAAAACTACAACTCATTCCCGGAAGCGCCGGAGGTGCTCTACCGCGGGCTGAAGCAAGAGCCCGTACTCATCCGCAAGCGGCAGACGCTGGACCAGATCATTCAGAATGAGGTGTTGGCATAGCGCAGACAGGGCGCTGTCGTCAGCGCGGGTCGGCCTCCAGGTTCTTCTGCAGCGAATCGCCGATAAACGGCCGCAACCAATACGGATTCAGAAATTCCTGCTCGATAAAACGCGGATCGTCACTCAGCGACGGGCCGTGGTCCACCGTCGTCCAGTAGGCATAGAACTGCGCGTGCAGGAGCGGGTCGGAGATGGTAAAATCCCCCGTTTGCTCACGCTGCTTCAGCCAGGCATGCATGGCGTCAAAGGCTTCAAGCCCGGCCTGTTGCCATAAGATTCGCCCGCCGCCGTACTCCTTGTATAAATGACGCTGGAGTTTCCAGTTGGCAACCATCCAGCCGGCAAAATGTCGTCCGGGCGGTCTGAGCTGGATGTTAATCGCCTGCCGTTCGTCCTCAAGCCGTTGTTTCTCCTCCGCCGCCAGCCCAGGCTGGGCAAGTGCCTGTTCGATCTCCGCCCGGCGGTCTTTGAGCGGATGGTCCTGAGCCTTGAGACGTTCATTATGCCAGCCATCAAAATGCGCAGTCGCAGTCGAGACCTCACGCTCCGTGGGTTGAAGCGCATTCCTGTGGGCCGCGCGATACTGCCGCATCACCGGATGGCTGAACAGATTGTGCAGCGCATTTGAGAGCGCGACACCCACTGTGGCCGTGAGTTGGTCTCTATATACAGGCTGTCCCAGCACTGCGCCAATCTGCTCACGCGGCGTTTCTTCGGCGGAAGCGAAAACAGGCAAGCACGGCAGCAGACTGAGAATAAACAGTCTTGGCCATTGCCCCCCGGACCTCCGCCCCCCTGGCACTCCGCTTTTCATCGTCAAAGAACGTGCGGCTGTGTTATTTTTCATTGCTTGCTAACATGGCAGAAAACTTGAGGAGAGAAAACTCCGCTCGCGGTACGGACCTGTACCGGCATACCGCAGTTTTCTCATTCACTTCCGCCGGACCGCATGATAGACCTCTTTTCACACCGCTCCAGAGGAAAGGAAACGCGCAGCCTATCAATATACCGTTTACGGTCTGGAACTCAGCCTGTTCACCCGCAAACTCGAAGCGGCCCTGATTTTTTATGGCGCACCGTTTGTCCGCAAGCCAAAAACCCAGACCAACCGGCAGGAGATTGAGCACCGGTCAGGGACCCATCAAGTCCCGGTCTTACACACGCCCGAGAACTGGATGATCGGCGATACGACGCCCCTGATGATGCTGCTGGACAATCGGTATCCCGCCCGAGCGATGTTTCCTCACGGTCCGCTTGGCGTGCTGGTGCATATCATTGAAGAATTCTTAGACGAGTGGGTGGCACGGGTGATGGTCCATTACCGGTGGCATTATGAAGAGAGCAGCCGCTTTGCCGCCGAGCGAATTACCCGAGCGACCATGCCGGACGCGGACGAGGCAACCATTGCTGCTGCTCTCACAAACGCGCCGATTGCAGAATGGGGAAAGCGCGCTTGTCGTGCCACCGGCACCGCCTCCGAGAAACAACAACGCGCGGCAGAGGCCGAATATACCCGCATTCTTGATGCCATGGACCGACAACTTCAGCAGACGCCCTATCTGTTAGGCAGTCGTCCGTGCGCGGTCGATACCATCGTCCTGGGCGGCCTGTGGGCGCACACCTATATGGACCCCGCCCCAAAGAAGCTCGTCTCTCAGTATCCCCGTATTGTAGCGTGGTGCGAGCAGGGCGCAGACCGCTGGGACGGGACTGGAGAGCTGGCGCCGTTCCCGCAATCGACTCCTTTTGCGCAAATGATACTCGCGGAAATGCCCACAACCTATAGGCCCTACATCCTGGCGAACTCCCAGGCCCAAGCCAGCGGCACGAGAGCCTTTGTTGTGACAACCTATGCAGAAGAGGTCAGCTATCTCTCCCGCCCCTATCCCGAGTTATCCCGGCACATGCTCGTCAACCGCATTGCGAATCAAATCAACGCAGAAGAACGCCTGACCGTCCAAAACTGGCTGGCCGCGGTTGGGCTGGCAGAATGTTTTCGCTGAGTTTTCACCATTTGGCCTGATCCGTTCTGAAGGAGGCATTTCTGTGCCCAAAAAAAAGATGTTGGTGGCGGGCGCGTCCGGTTTGGTTGGCTACGCCGCGGTCGAGTACTTCGCGCAGCAGGACGATTGGGAGGTGGTTGGGGTTTCGCGCCGTATCCCCGCCGGACTCGAAGGCGCTGAGGTCATCTCGGTCGATCTGACGGATACGGCCCGCTGTGCGGAAGTCTTTGGCCGCATGGCAGACGTGACCCATCTGCTCTATGCGGCACTGTACGAAAAGCCGGGGCTGGTTGACGGCTGGTTTCAGCAAGACCAGATGGAAACCAATCTGGCCATGCTGGACAATTGCTTCTCTCCACTCGAAGCCGTCGCCCAGGACCTTCAGCACGTGTCCTTACTCCAAGGGACAAAAGCCTACGGCGTCCATATTGAACCCTTTCCCGTTCCGGCCCGCGAACGTTGGCCGCGCCACCAACACGAGAACTTCTATTTTCTGCAAGAGGATTATTTGCGCGCGCGGCAGCCTGGCAAAAATTGGCACTGGACAGTCTGGCGACCGCAGCTCATCCTCGGCCAATCACTGGGTAGCAATATGAACGTCATTCCTGCTCTGGGTGTGTATGCTGCGTTGCGCAAGGAGGCCGGGCTGCCGTTATCCTTTCCCGGTGGTCCGCCCTTTGTGGTCGAGGCAATTGAGGCAGGAATGATTGCCCGGGCGTGCGAGTGGGCCGGGCTGGCTGAGAACGCGCAGAACGAAATTTTTAATATCACGAACGGCGATGTTTTTGTGTGGCAAAATGTGTGGCCGGCTATCGCTGACGCGCTCGGCATGGAGGTCGGTCCACCGGAGCCATGCTCCCTGGCGAAAGAGATGCCCAGGCGCGAAGCCGAGTGGGCAGCAATTGTGAAGACATACGATCTCTACGCGCCAGCCAGCTTGAAGGAATTTGTGGGGCAGTCCTTTATTCTGGCCGATTTTACCTTCGGCTATGGCAGCAGAAACCAGTCCCCGCCCCCCATGCTGGTGAGTACCATCAAACTCCGCCAGGCCGGCTTTCACGAATGCATGGATACCGAAGATAATTTCCGGGCGTGCTTCAAACGCTTCCAGGACGCCCGGCTCTTGCCGCCGCGCTAGCGCGTGAACGTCGTTCCGGCCCGACCGGACCTTCTTCTTCCTTTTTGGGCAGGGCGGCTTGAAAGGCAGGGCGTTCCCGCAGTCGGGCGTAATACTCCATCGCCGTTGGGAAGGCGTCAAAGCGGATTCAAGGAAAGCGGAGGATGGCAAAAAACCGACTGTACTACGGCGACAACCTGGACGTCTTACGGCGCTATATCCAGGACGAGTCCATAGCCTTGGTCTACCTCGACCCGCCCTTCAAGAGTGACAGCGACTACAACGTCCTATTTGCCGAGCAGGACGGCTCCCGGGCCGCGGCTCAGATCAAGGCATTTGGGGACCTGTGGCAATGGGACGAAGCATCGGCTCGCGCCTATCAGGACGTGGTGGAGGCCGGCGGGCGGGTATCGCAGGTGCTGCAAGCGTTTCGCGGCTTTCTGGGCGCTAACGACATGCTGGCCTATCTGGCCATGATGACCCCTCGCTTGGTGGAACTCCGCCGAGCGCTGAAGTCCACTGGCAGCCTGTATCTCCACTGCGACCCGACCGCCTCGCATTATCTCAAGCTGCTGCTAGACGCGGTATTTGGGCCAACGAATTTTCGTAACGAAATCACATGGCAACGGACGGAAAGTCACAACACCGCCGGGCGGTACGGAAACGTGGCGGACATACTGTTGTTCTATGTCAAGTCCGAAGAGGCAACCTGGAACCGATGTTTTCACACCTATTCCGGTCAGAAATACAGCCCCCAGCAGATGCAACGCTTTCGGCATGTGGACGAGAACGGCCGGCGGTACAAGCTTGATGACTTAACCGCCCCGCGCCCGGATAGCGATTCAGGAAAGTTCGAATGGCGCGGAACGCTGCCCGGCCCAACACGCGGCTGGGGCTATAAAAAAGAACAACTGGAACGTTGGTGGGCGGAGGGCAGAATACACACGAAGCGGGATGGCACCCCGCGTATGGATGGCCTGAAAGTGTATCTCGACGAGGCGGAGGGCAAGCCGTTACAGAACATTTGGACCGATATTCCAAGAATCTCGAATACGTCGTCGGAACGCCTGGGCTACCCGACCCAAAAGCCGGAGGTCTTGCTGGAACGCATCATCACAGCCAGCAGCAATGAAGGCGATATGGTTTTGGATCCCTTTTGTGGCTGCGGGACAGCCATAGCCGCTGCTCAGAAATTGCACCGGTCCTGGATTGGCATTGACATCACCCATCTCGCCATTGGTCTGATCAAGCATCGCTTGCGCGACACGTTTGGCGAGGACATCACCCACAGCTATGAAGTGATTGGTGAGCCAGTGTCTCTCCCGGATGCGAAAGCATTGGGGAAAGATGATCCTTTTCAATTCCAGTGGTGGGCCTTGGGCTTAGTGGGCGCCCGCCCCGTTGAGCAGAAGAAAGGAGCCGATAAAGGCATCGACGGACGGCTGTATTTCCATGATGAACGTGCCGGCGCGAAAACCAAACAAATCATATTTTCGGTCAAGGCTGGGCGGACTGCCGTTCCCCATGTGCGGGACTTGCGCGGGGTCATCGAACGGGAGAATGCGGAAATCGGCGTCCTGCTGTCACTCCAGGAACCGACAAAGCCCATGCGGACAGAAGCGATGGGCGCAGGCTTTTATGAGTCGCCGTGGGGAACACGCCACCCGCGTATTCAACTATTGACGGTAACGGATTTTCTGCTCGGGAAAGGTGTCAATCGTCCAGCCCAGCACGGCAATGTCACCTTCAAAAAAGCTCCTAAGCATAACCGGGGAACTGGGCAACAAGGCAGATTGTTCCAGAAGTGAGCGACAGGCTAAGGGGGTTCAGTGTGGCCAATTTCCCGGCTGCCCTCATACAGGGCAAGCTCTTCATGCAGACGGGCAATCATTTTCCGAACACCCGCCTTGGTAAACCCTTTGGCCCCAAGAGGATGGTTGTGCTGTAAACGCTGAAGCCGCTCCTCCAAGTCACGCAGTTCCGCTTGGGCCTTTTCGTATTGCTCAATATTCGTAATCATAGGCGTATCTCCACAAGACCTTTGCGGCGGCCCTCTCGCTCCCGAGTCCGGCTAAAGAAAGCGACCCATTCATCCCACCCGTTTCAGCCTCTTACGACCCTGAATCCCTTTAATATCTTGTCTAGATCGGGCTTTTTCGCAATGTAGCGCCGAGGAGTATGAGCAGACCTGTCCTAACGCTTCTCACCCCGCGCGAAAGGGCCGCTGTCGGAGGTCCATGCCAACGGGGCTGAGCAGGGCGCCTGACTCGGCCTCACAGCCCCCTATGCGTCTGTCGCAGACGGCAGGGCCCTGCGCGCCGCCCGATAGCCGCGTTGGGCGAGAGAAAATTCCAAGGTGGGGGAGAGGCGACTGAGCCACCACAACAACCTCCACCAGCCCGGCACAATGATCAACGCTTTGTTCCGGGCAAGCGCGGCCAGCACTTTTTCGGCAAACACCGCCGGATCCATGGGCCGGTATTGCCGGATGAATTTTTCCTGGACCTCTGGCGGTAGGGGCTGCAAGTTCTTGCCGTATTTCCCGCCGTACAGGATGGGCGTCCGAATAAACCCGGGGCAGAGCACGCTGACACGGACGCCATATGACGCGGCTTCAACCCGGAGGGATTTGGAAAGACCGACCACCGCGTGTTTTGTGGTCGCATAACTAACCGCCATGGGCATGGGCAGCAGGCCGGCCATGGAAGCAGTATTCACAATATGGCCGTAGCCCTGGCTGAGCATAACCGGATAGGCCGCCTGCACCCCGTTGACCACACCGTGCAAATTCACGCTCAGAACACTGTCCCAGTCTTCAATCTGACAGACCCGGACCTCTCCCCCAATCGCAATACCGGCGTTGTTGAACATATAGTCCAGCCGGCCTTGCGCGTGGGCCGTCGCCCGGACGAGTTGGTCTACCGCGCCGGAGTCTGTGACGTCCAGTTCAACCGCGGACACCTTGCCGCCTCTTTCCCGGATACCGGCCGCGGCCTCTTGGGCGAGCGCTATCTGACGGTCGGCCACGACCACACACGCCCCACGTTGGCCCAGGGCCTCACTCAGCGCGCGGCCAATACCCGAGGCTCCGCCGGTTATAATCGCCACCGCGCCGTCAAATATGCGGAGGGGGCTGTTGGGTTCCATGTCTGTCTAAAAGTCAGTCGGCCACCGGCACGACACCGACTACCGCCGGACCGTCTCCGACCACACGGGTCGTATGCCCGCTACCGGTCAGGTCTGCGGCGAGCACGGCATCCCCCGCTCCACAGCGCTGGACCGACCCATCCTGAAAGCCGATTTCCATCTGGCCTTTCAAGACGATCACATACTGACGGCGGGGAGCATTATGCCAATCCATAGCGGTTCCGGCCGGGAGTTCTCGAAAGAAAATCTCCTGGGTCGCTTGGGGCGTTTCCTGACTCGGTTGGGCGCTTAACGCCGGCTCCTCAATATGTGATTGTCCGTCGTCCCCGGTATACATATGGAAAATACCCATGGTCTTCCTCCTTTTGCTCCCGTATGCGGACGGAGCCCTATGCTTTCGTCTCTATTACAGGGCGCTGGATCCCTAAATCTGCGACAACCTCAGCCCCCAGCTTGTGGAAAACTTCTGGTGAAATCCCGATCTTGAGACTGCGCCCGCCACCGCCCAGGATCACGGTTTCCAGCTCCATCACCCGCGTATCAACGTATAAGGGTATCTCCACAGGCAGCGAAAACGGCGACACGCCGCCGACTTCCATCCCCGTCAGCGCGTGCATCTCCGCGGCCGAGGCAAACGACGCTTTGGACACCCCCATGAGTTTGCGCACCCGTTTGTTCACATCAAGCTGGGTTGTAGCCAGGACCACACGGGCCACAAACTGCTTGGGATCTTTCTTGGAGGCCACAACAATCGTGTTACCGGACGTCTCTGGCGGATAGCCATACTGGGCGCAAAACACGGCCGTATCGGCATGGGCCAGATCTATGCGTATCCACTCAAAAGGCAACCCCAGCGCTTCAAGCGCGGCAATCACTCGTTGTTCCGAAGACGTCATGCGCCACACTCCTCCGTGAGCGACACCGCAACGGAATGCTCGCAGCATACCAAAACGCCGGGTCGAAACCCGGCGTTTTTCTCGGTGCAAACCGAGGGGGAGTCGCTGACTCCTGTTGCGTTAGCCGGCGGCCATATCATAGCTGCGCAGCATCTTGCCCGGCAGGGCTCCGCTGCACTGACCGTCTTCAAACGTAATCTGCCCATTGATAATCGAATACCGATAGCCGTCAGCCTTTTGGACCCGCCGCCAGTCGCCGTCGGGCAGGTCTCGGATCGTCTCCATCGGTCGTACGGCCAGCTTTTCCAGGTCGTACACCACGATGTCCGCGGGCATCCCCTCACGCAGCCAGCCTCGGTCCCGGATACCAATCGCCCAGCCCACCATGGTCGACAGCCGCCAGTGGGCCTCTTCCAGGGTCATGATCTGCTTGTCGCGCACCCAGTGGGTCAGGAAGTGGGTCGGATAGCGGCCCAGGGTCAGGAACTTGGTATGCGCGCCACCGTCTGAGGCGCCGACCAGACACAGCGGGTGTTTGAGAATGGTGGTCAGGGCTTCTTCATCGTTGTTGATGAAGCCCTGCATGGCAAACTCGGTTTTGAGCTCTTCTTCTACGGACAGGTCGAGCAGCGCGTCGATCGGATGTTTGCCTTGCTCCTGGGCCAGTTCGGCAACGGTGCGGCCCTTGAGATGGGCGTTCTTTTCCAGGTGGACGTCATCGATAAACGTCTCCTCCCAGCGGAACATCCGCAACTGCCCCTGTTCCCCGTCGGGATTCTCGCCCGGCATGACGGTCGGCGCCTTCTCCATATCGGCCTTGAGGGCCGCCCGCCGACCGGGGTCGGCCAGCTTCATGCGGCGCTCTTCCAGGCTGCCGACCGTGGCCTCGTTCCAGGCCGGGAGCTGGTCAAACAAGCCGATGGTTTCCAGCGTGAACTCAAACTCAATCGGCATGCAGATATTGACCGGCAGGACCGGCGCCTCTTTATTCGCCCGTTCGGTCCAGGCCAATTGCTCGCGCCAGGTGTTGGGTGAGGACGGGTCGTGGATAATCGCGTTCCAGTTCACCGGTCGGCCACTCGTCTTGGCCAACTCCAAGAGGAAGTCCATCCCCAGCCCTTGCAAGGCATGGCCCATCGTCCACTCGATCGAGCCGCGGTTGAACTCGCGCATGACGGCCGCCATTTCGAGGAATTCTTCACGCGGTGCCACATGGGTCGGGAGATAGCCGCCATCATAGTCGCGGTTCGCCATACTGAAGCTGGCGGAAAAGCCAAAGCCGCCGGCCTGCAAGCCTTCTCGCAACAGATGTTTCAACTCCGCTACCTGATCCGAGGTAGTCTGATAGTCCGGGTCCCGCGCCGCATCGTTGCCCAATACCCAAGCACGCAGCGGAGAGTAGGGCACGAGTGAGGCGGCATTGATGCCCAGTCCGCCACGGTCCAGGCTGTCGAGATATTCCGGGAAGGTCTCCCAGTCCCAGCGCATGCCGGTCTGCATACAGGACAACGGAATGGACTCGGTTCGCTCCATACGACGCATCGCCCGGTCACGGTCTTCCAGACGCACCGGCGCAAAGCCAAAGCCACAGTTCCCGATCGCCACCGTGGTCACGCCGTGCCAGCCGGAGAGCGTGGCATACGGGTCCCAGGCCGTGCCACCGCTGAGCGCCGCGTCGTAATGGGTATGAATGTCCATAAACCCTGGGGCGACGATCAGGCCGGTCGCATCAAGCACTCGCGTGGCCGAGCCTTGAATATTCCCCATGGCAACGATCCTGCCGTCACGAATTGCAATATCGCCTCGATAGCGGGGCACCTGCAATCCGTCGATGATCGTGCCGTTCTTGATAAGCAGATCGTACTCTGCCATATGACCCCTCCTTTGGCTCGTAGAAGCCGGTTGCGGTTACCTCTCATTCCTCCCCGTAGCCACCCGGTTCAGGCCCTTGGTGCAACATCGTGACGAGTCTCCTCATCCTGCAACGGAATGCGTCGCAATTGCAAGAGTGACGGACAAGAGTGATGCCAGACAATCGCGTTGCGTCCGGTCCAGCCGTCTTGATGGATTACGGACACGCCGAGGGAGCGATTCAAAAAGACCGCGCACTGCGGCAGGCGTCGCTGCCGGCCGGGTGGTGGTCAATGACCAGCGACGTTCCAGCCGGGCAACTGACCGCAACATCGTCTCCGAAGGGATTTGCACACACGTCTTTCCCGGTCAGCGATTTGAGATAGTGCATGCTCGGGCAGTCCGGTTGTTCATACACCCATTGAGCAGCCTCGTCGGGTTCGTGTTGCAGTATTTGCAGAGCGGCTTCTTTACTCGTGTAGTCCGGTTCCGGCGGCACTGCCACGGCCGCCGGGGCGGGGGAACGCGGCGGCACTGCCACGGCGGCCTTCATGGGGGCATTCTCTGCCTGACGCTTTGACTGCTCAGGGGCTGGCGGGTTCAGGTCTTCCCACTGACCCGTATACGGATTAAACGATTTTCCCCATTCCTGAGACAACACCTGCGCCGAGTACGGCGGAATACATATCAGGCAAAGGCCGAGCATGAGGGGGAGGATCAGACCGCGCCTGACCAGGCACATACGGCTTCCTCCAGTGTAGAGTTGGACCGACTTTTCCATACTCCTCCCCTTACCGCTTGGGCATCCTGGGGACAAAACGCGGCACCCGCTGTTGATACTGCTCGTAGACCTGCCCAAAGCGCTCGACCAGTTCGCGTTCTTCCATCAGTGTAATGCCATACAGCACCATGCAGGCGAGAGGACACAGGAGGTACACGGCCAGATAGTTCGTAAAAAGCGCAACCGCACAGATACTCAGGATCACGACAACATAGCGGGGGTGCCGCAACCGCGCATAGATACCCTGGTCCAAGAGCGGCTGATTGGTCGGCCTGGGCGACAGTTCGGGAATGCCGACCAGAGTACGCAGGGTCAGATGTTTCCGACACTGCACCTCAACTACCACGGCTGCCCCAAAGCACAGCAAGGCCGGCAAACATAACCATCCTGGAGGGCCGAACTCTACGGCTAGAAGCGTCTGACGCAACAGAAAGACACCTGCGCCGATGACAATGAGAATCCCCCCCAGCACGGAGTACGAGAGCACCAGCCCAAGTTGTCGCCAGCTCTGGACCAGACCGTGAGCAAACGGCCAGAACAAGATACCTGGAATAAAGGTCACCAGCGTCAGGAGGGTCACGTGATAGCGGACAGTATCCATACCGTGAGCGGGCGGGCTGCTCCCCTCATACCACGCGATACGAGACGTTGAGGTCCGGTGTATTCTGTATGGTCTGGAAGACGACACAGTAACGTTCAGTCAAACGAATCAGGGTTGCCACCTGTTCCGCATCGGCGTCCGTGTCCAGATCAAACCGGAGGCGAATGTCGCGAAAGCCGACCGGAGCTTCTTTGGAAACGCCGAGGGTCCCCCTGAAATCCAGGTCGCCTTCCGCGATTACCTTGCCCTCGCGCAGCTCCACCCCGATCGCCGTAGACACGGCCTGCAGGGTTACGCCGGCACACGCCACCAGCGCCTCCAGCAACATATCGCCGGAGCAGGCCGCCAGCCCGTCCCCGCCGGTCGCCGGGTGCAGGCCGGCTTCGACCAAGGCTTTGCCCGTTTCAACGCGGCAGGTAATGCCCTCGCCGATCCGGCCTTCGGCGTTCAGCGTCACCACGGCCTGTTCGGGCGCGTCTTTGTAGGCGTTTTTGAGGGGGGCCTGGAGGGTGCGGAGTTCTTCTGCTTTCATGGCGCTTGTTCTCCTTCTTGGTGTTCACTGCTCCATGCGGGCCAGCGCGTCGTGCGTACTGCCCGCGTCCCTATAGTTGGCGTCCTGGTCAAAGCTCACGAAAATCATGCGCACCCCTGCAGGACCGGCGCTGAACGGCACGGCCTGTTCGCCGCCCGGAATGAAACGCAGCGCTTTCGGCCCCAGCCGCCTGCCGGGAAGAGTGGCCGAACCGGTATAGACCACTTCATACCGGCCATACTCTGGAACCGGAGGAGTAAACTCGACGCCAGCCGGAAACGCAACCAACTCCGCACTCGGGCCAAAGCTCGGCGGGATCAGCAGCTTGCGTCGGGCGTGCGCACAGCCGGGCAGGGGCTGCCACTCGACTTCATGCGCGCAGCGCGTCAGCTCGCGTCCGCGCACGTTTGCCTGCCAGCGCCGTTTTTTGTCGCGCATGACGGCCACACCCCCCGGCCTGGTATGCAGCACGAGCATATCGTGTCCGCCGCTGACCGTGAACGGGCCGTAGGGCGTGTTATGTTCCGTATAGTGCACGGCCGGCGCGTCCAGCCGGACCAGCGGAAAGGCCATTGAACCTTCGAGCAGGACTTGGAATTGCGCCGCATAATGAAAATGCGGCTCCACCGTATAGTCTTCCGAGATCTGCGCCCGTACGGCTTCGGGTCCGCCATCTCTGCCGGTGAGATAAAACTGGAGGTGAGCTTCTCCTCCCCCATCAAGGGCCAACGTTTTCCAAGGCACGGTTGAGGGTTCTCCGATACACTGATGCGGGTCCATAGCGTCCCTTCTTGTACATCTTCTCCCTATAGTCACTCCCCTTCCAATTCCCTCTCTCCCTGGGAGAGGGCTGGGGTGAGGGCTCTTCTGGGAATTGAATTTCGCAGCATGGGCCTGACGCATCTTCCAAATCTCTTCGACGCCAGGGTCCGACTTCATAGGGCTTCCCGGCCTTCGCCGGACAATTCAGGAACATGTTCTGTCTCGTCCTGTTCAATCAAGACGCCAAGGATTTCCATCAATGAGGCAAGAGGAGGCGTTTCCTCCTCTCCAACTTTGTCAAGTAAGCCGTCGAGCAAGGCCACAAGGCGGTCGTACTCGGCCTCAGTGTGTGGAATAAATAGACAGTCCGCCATGTCTGGCCAATGCGATATGGCAGTCGGGATATCAGGGGTTGTCATACTCATGGCCTAAGCACTGCGCGAATGTACACTCATCTCCGATTATAATGAATAGCGGCAATCAACCGCACTCGATTTCCACCAATATTGAATACTGTCAATTTGCCCCCCTGATCCGCAGTAAGGAAAAACTCCTCGCAAATCGGCAAAGGAAGAGAAATTTCTCCGCTTCTATAAATTGATGGAGCATATTTCGGGAGTCACTTGCTGTCGCTAACTTATCCTTACCGGTGAAGACTCCAACGGAGAAACCCTCCTGCCTGATCATTTCGGTGAGATATGGAACGATGCCCATCACGTACTCCGTAAAAACGACCGTCTTTTTACGGAGGTGAGGAAGGGGTGGATAGTCTCAAACTGCACATGCACCAGACCCGCCCGAAGTAGTACGGACAGCCCGTCGTTCTCGGCGTACAGGAAGCGTTCAAACGCGGCCATGCAGTCAGGCACGGCTGTATGCGGAGGCGGGACAAAGACGGCATTGCCAGGCCGGGTACCACCGATCCAGTTCTGTGAGCGGCGGAACTCGCCAGGGGTTTTACCGCTCCCCCGCCCTCGTGACAACAGAACGCTGTGAATCTCGCGGATGAGACGATTCGACAGCCGGAAATTCCCCCGTAGACGGCGCAAACCGTGGTTGAGCGCCGCCACATAGTTCGAGACTTCGACCACATCATCAAACGGAACTCCAGGCGCTTCGTCCAACTCGAAAAGCAGAAGGTCCGACAGCGACGCTTGCGTTCCCTCGATCTGAGAGGAGAGCACCGCTTCCTTCCGCACATAGGCGTACAGAACCAGCGCCTCGTTCGGCAGGAGCGTCGAGACGCCGTCGAGCCGGCCCAGAGCAAGCACTGCGGCTTCAAACGTCTGCTGCAACTGGCCATCCAGAACCAGCGCAGGGTTTGGCGGGAGCGGTGCCGGCACAAAGGCTCTGACTCGCTCGCCTCCGATGCTCGTCACGTCATAGGTGCCGATTTCCCCGCGTTGCATACTAATCAGTGCTTATTTTACTTTTTTCAATAGAGCGTTTTATTATTTAATTTTAACAGTCGAAATTGAAATAGAGATGAGGACCACAGGTTCCAACAACTTCGCCCAGCGTGCGCATGGGGACATTCGGGTTCAGCCCTTTGGTGACAGCCTGATTGATGAGCATGGCTTTTTGTTCTTTGAGCAGCGCGATTACGCGCTGCTTTTTGCCGAGGGCTTTGTCAATCTCAGCGGCTTTCTGAAGGATTCAAGATACGCGCCCTTTCCATTTTCAAAGAACGGCGTAATTTTTGCCGGACAAGAATTATATCTTTGCTTTGGAACTCAGTTAAGGAATCTGGGTAATTTGCCCTTCTCCCAATTCTGGTGCCGTCAATGAGGCCATCGACCAGATAAAAGAGAGGAGTGTATTGTGTCCGGTGTGGTCCATTTTTTCTCTATCAGGCAGCGCGCTGGATATCCTTGGCTTCATATGCCGGGAACATAATGATGGCCGGGTGGACTCCAAACGCCCGGGCGAGATGCTCGGCCCGTCGTTTCCCTATCTCTATTTTTTCGTTTTCCAACAGGCTGATATTCGTTGCACTGATCTTAGACCGCCGGGCTAATTCCTTCTGAGTCCACCCTTTCAGTTCGCGAAGCATACGCAGGACCTCGCCCGTCGATGCTACGGCGTGGGCCTCCGCCGCTACGAACTCATTCTTCGATTGGGATTTCATGTCTCCTCCTAATAGGTGTGAGGGGTAATTTCGATAACAGACACAGTAATCGTACTTCGTGAGACTTTGTAAATAACTCGATATTGCAGACTGAGGCGAGAAGAGCGTTCATCCGTCCGTTTTCCTCTTAACTTCTCATCGTGAAAGCCTGGAAATCCTCGCAATTTCCCAGGCCCATGTCGGAAAACAATATTTTTCCAGAGTTCATATTTCTTGACAGTAACCGGGGGTAATGTACGGCAGATTTTTTTAATATTCCGCTGTTCTTTGATCACCCACATCCTTAAACTTGATAACTTATTACTTTCAATAACTCAAGTCTCTCGCTGTACCGGGTTTTCTTGGACAACAGTTCGGAGTACAGAAGAAGGCGACATAAGACGGTGTAAGGAGGAAGGCATATGGACATTGGCGTATTCTATTTTACGTCCGGCGAGTCGGCGGACCCCGCACTTGTGGCGCAAAAGGCCGAAGCGTTGGGCTTTGCCTCGTTTTGGGTGCCGGAACATCCGGTCCTGCCGGTGCATACCACCACTGGCTATCCCGCAGCCCCGGATCAGCCGATTCCGAGAACGGTCGGGATTATTTCCGACCCGTTTGTGTCGCTGGCGCGGGCCTCGGCTACCACAACGAAGATCAAGCTGGGCACCGGGATTTGTCTCGTGCCGGAGCGTAACCCGTTGTTGCTGGCCAAGGAGATCGCCACGCTGGATCACTATTCGGGCGGACGTTTTCTGTTTGGCATCGGCGCCGGCTGGCAAAAAGAAGAGTGCGAGATCATGGGCGGAGACTTTCCGCACCGCTGGACCCAGACCCGGGATTCGGTTCTGGCCATGAAAGAGCTGTGGACCACGGACGAATCCGAATATCACGGCAGGTATTATGACTTTCCCGCGGTCAAGTGCTTTCCCAAGCCGGCCCAACAGCCACATCCGCCCGTTATTCTGGGCGGCTCGGCCAGGAATGTGTTCAAACGAACGGTGGCGTGGGGCGACGGCTGGATGCCGGTCAGCATTTCGCCCGATGAGATTCGACACGGACGCCAGACCTTGAACGAGCTGGCCGCTCAAGCTGGGCGCGACCCCCAGTCCATCTCCGTGCTCGCCTTTGGACAACCGGGACAGTTGCGCAGCCGAGACCAGGCACGAGCACTGGAAGAGGCTGGCGCGGAGCATGCCATTATCTGGCTCAACAAATCCCAGGAAGAAGAAGTCATTGCGGAGTTAGAAGGGGTAGCCACAGAGATGCTGGGCTCATAAAAACCCACGCGAGGAGCCGCGCCATGAAAAACATCATGCACCTGAACGCTTTTCTGATTCACAGCCCCATGAATCATACAGTCGGGTCGTGGACGCATCCGGACAGCACGGTCGGCTCCTCCTTTGCCCAACCCGACATGTGGCAGGACATTGCCAGAACGCTGGAGCGGGGCAGGTTTGACGCCATATTTTTTGCGGATCAACTGGCCACGTATGGCAATTACCGAGCACGAACCGACGAGGCCCTCATCCATGCCGTTCAGTTTCCGGTGCATGACCCGGTTCTCCTGGTTCCCATGCTGGCCGCTGTGACTGAAAAGCTGGGCTTTGCTGTCACCCTGTCCGCCACCTATTACCCGCCGTATATGGCAGTGCGGAAACTTTCCACACTCGATCATCTGACCAAGGGACGGATCGGGTGGAATATCGTCACCTCTGTCCATGTCGGCGAAGCGCATAACATGGGCCTGACGGGTATGATTGCGCATGATCGGCGCTATGAGCGCGCAGATGAGTATATGCAGGTGTGTCACAAACTGTGGCAGAGTTGGGAGTCCGATGCGGTCGTGGCTGACAAAGAGGCCGAAGTTTTCGTCGATCCCGGTAAAGTCCACCCGATCAACCACCAGGGCAAATGGTTCTCCTGTCCGGGTATCTCGCCGGTTGCGCCTTCGCCCCAGGGCCATCCTGTTCTGTTTCAGGCCGGCGACTCAGGCGCAGGACGTGATTTTTGCGCCAAACATGCCGAGGCCGCCTTCGGAGTGCAACTCACCACGCGGGCAAAATCTACGGTGCAACCATTGGCTGCCCGCAAATTGTCGGCACGCCGGAACAGGTCGCCGATCAAATGGAAGCCATCCTGGAGGAGACCGACGGCCACGGGTTTAATATCACCCCCTCGACCATGCCGGGCTCGCTGACGGAATTTGTTGATGGCGTCGTGCCCATATTGCAGCAACGCGGCCGGCACCGCACGGAGTACACCGGGCAGACTTTGAGAGAGCACTTGCAGCAGGAAGTCTGTGAATAAAAGTCCGGTTCCCTCTCCCCGTGGGAGAGGGCCAAGGTAAGGGCCGAGGAGAAGAAGGGCGAGGAAAGAAGAGTCGCAGGGCCGTCTACAGGCTACTGCGATTTTCATTTAATCCGGCACGACGGCATACGCCCGATACGTTACCTCGTTGGGTTTGAGTTTGCCCTCACCCACCGCCATCAGGTTGTTGAGCCAAGCATAGCGCTCGTCGCCGGTCTCAAACTGTATCTGTGAGATAAAATAATTATCCCCGAAATTGGTGGAGCCGCCGCCCGCAAGCGCTTTCCGAATCCCCTCGGTGGCTTCCATACGCGCCCGGTAGGTGACATAGATCGCCGCCCCATCGTCACTTTCAAAAACCGCCCGCACATCGAGACGCAGGTTGCCGTCCGGGCCGACCAGGGCCCAGTCCGCCCCGCTGGCCCGGACCTTGCCCTTCATGCGCGGGCCCTCGAAGTGCCCGCCGGTCAGGTCGGCCACAAGGCGCTCGCCGAGCGGCCCTTTGCCCACACTGAGCGGGGTGATGAAGGTGGCGGTATAATCGCACAGATATTCGAGTTTCATTGCCCGCTCCCTACAGACCGTAAACCTGCGCCGCGTTCTGGCCGATGACCTTCTGCCGCGTGGTGTCGGACATGGGATCAACCAGGTCGGCCAGCTCGGTCATATAGTTGTCCGGATGGTCGGGGTGCGGAAAGTCCGAGGCCCAGAAGAATTTGTCGGCACCCACGAAGTCCACCACATGACCAAAGGCTTTTTCGTCTGGGTCGCCGGAAATCCAGCAGTTGCGATAAAAATAATAGCTAGGCTTTTCTTTGAGCTTGACGGTATCGCCCAGAGGGCTGTCAAACACCGCGTCCATGCGGTTGAGCAGATAGCCGGCCCAGCCCGCACCCGATTCCAGCACGACCACTTTAATCTTGGGGAAACGCTCAAACAGGCCGTACTGGAACATCGCCGTAAAGGCCTGCAGCGGTCCCTGCGCACCGTGCACATTGTAATGCCACAGCGCCCACTTCTGCATATCCTTGAAGCGTTGGTGCACCCGCTTGGCTGGTGGCTCACCACTCGGGTGGATACCGACCGGGACGTCCAACTCCTGGGCCTTTGCCCAGAACGGGTCGTAGTCCGGATGGGCGTGAGATGTATTGGTTGGCGTAAACGGCACGAAGAACGCGCCCTTGGCTCCGGCGCGCACCGCCCGCTCCAATTCCTGAGCCGCCACATTCCCATCCCCCATTGAGATATGGGCAATCGGAATCAGCCGGCCGTCGGAATCGGAACAGAAATCGACCACCCAGCGATTATACGCCTCGGCGTAGGCCGCCTGGAGTTCAAGGCTCTCCACCTCTTCGGTTTCCCATAAGAGGCCGATGCTCGGGTAGATAATGGCCTTCTCCAAGCCCTCTCGATCCATGCGTACCAGCCGCTCTTTGGGATACATCGAGCCAAAGGGTGCCTCGCCAACATAGGTCCGGTCCGGGTGGGGGGCGGTTTCTTCTTCCGATTTTTTTCCCATCGCCCCGAACTGGGCCAATTGCCCCGGCTGGGAATACTTCGCGGGTCGTCCATCCAGTTCCAGGACCTCAAGCCCGTCCTCATTGGTCCGTAGGCGGATGGCCCGGTCCTTATATCTCGGATCAATATACTTCTCCCAGGTATCGGGCGGCTCAAGGATGTGTCCGTCGGCATCAACCGCCCCGCTATAGGGAAACTGTCCGTTTGCGGCCATTCTGCATTCCCTCCGTTTTTCTCTGTTGTGAATTGAAACGTGAAAGTATCACTTCTAACCTACACGGTTTGTTCGGGCAAGAGTTTGGAAACTCCGGTAGTGTCTCCGTTTCACATCTCCCTTTCCCGCTGCCGGCGCAACGCCCCCCCCTGGCCCTCCCCCTCAGCGGGGGGAGGAGAAAATGAATAAACGTGCCGACATCCGCCTGTCTGTTGAGGGCGCGTTTATTCATTAAAGGCAGACACTACCGGAACTCTTGGCCCGGCTGCTGTGTCTCATCCCCTCCCCTTCAGGGAAGAGAGTCTTAATCAGTGCCCGGCAGATCGTTATCCGCACGCCAGGGTATAGACGTTCTGACATCCGTCCGGCAGCGCGGACTCGCCCCAGGTCGTGCCGCCGTCTTGAGTACCGAACACTTGGCCCTCCCGCGTGCCACAGTACACGAGCTGCGGGTCCTGGCGGCTGAGAGCGACGGTCATCATCGTACTCCGGGGGGTGATACCCCGGTCAAAGCGCCGCCAGGTCTGACCCAGGTCCAGGCTGCGATAAACGGAGCCATTCAGGGTGAGCGCCCCCGGACTCAGCGCCGCGTAGAGCGTATTCGGGTCACCGGGAGCGACCTGGATATCGCGCGCGTAGGTCAACGGCGAAGAACGCCAGATTTCCATATCCGCCCAGGATTGTCCCTGATCCGGGCTGTGGAACAGGCCCATGCGTGTGGCCAGAAAGACGCTGCCCGGCTGGGCGGCGCTCAGCACCACGGCGTGCGTGTCCATCATGCCTTCGGCATCGGTCTTGCTCAGAATACGACTCTGCAAATAATCCTGCTCGGCAAACCGCAGCAGTGCGGCGCTACAGTCCTCCCAGGAGTCGCCCCCGTCCCGACTGCGAATGACTCCGCCGACCTCCAGGCCGGCATACACCGCCTCCGGGTCGTTCGGGTCAGCCGCCATGCCGATAATGCGGCACGGAAAACCCATTTCAACCATGCCGGCCGGCGCGGCAAAGGTCAGCCGTTTCCAGCTATCGCCGCCGTTATCGCTGCGATAGATGGCCGCCGGTGCGGTGCCGCAATACACGACCTGGGGATCGTTCGGGCGAAACAGCAGCGACCAGACCGGCATCCCGGCATCTGGAAAATCCAACCCTTCCCAGTGCGCCCCGCCGTCCGTGCTGCGGTACGGCCCGTGCTGGGTGCCGACGTACAGCAGGTGCGGATTATCGGGGTGAACAAGAATGGCCCGAATCTCGGCCTGTTCCGGGAGGCCCTGGCTTAAAATCTGCCACTCCGTTTCTCCGACTCTTTGACGACACAGGCCGCTGGACGGAGTCGTGTGTCCGTTCTTGGAAAACTGCGACGCCCCGGCGTAGACATACTGAGCCATGGTTTTCTCCCTTCTTTTTCGCGCTGGAGTTTCATTATTGGGTCAGCGGTCAATATTCAACCCAAACCCCACTCATTCGACCTCCGGCCCTGACAGTGCTCTTCGGAACGGATACACTCCGCTATCACTCCTGTGCGAGGTTACTGTATGCCGAGTACCAAGCCGCCGAGCGGCACCCGAGATTACTTACCTGAGGCGGTGGCAAAACGACGCTACGTTGTGGTGAAAATTGAGCGCGTCTTTCAGCGCTATGGGTTTCTGCCCCTCGAAACGCCGGCCATCGAAAATCTGACCACGCTGTTGGGCAAGTATGGCGAGGAGGGCGACCAACTCCTCTTTCGCCTCCTCCACCGGGGCGACAAACTCACCCGCGCCCTGGAAAAACCGACCCCCGAAGCTGGAGACCTGGCCGAGCTGGGACTGCGCTATGATCTCACCGTCCCGCTGGCTCGCGTCGTGGCCCAGTACGGCAACAGCCTGCCCAGGGTGTTCAGGCGCTACCAGATTCAGCCCGTCTGGCGGGCGGACCGTCCGGCAAAAGGGCGCTTTCGTGAGTTTTATCAGTGCGATGTTGACCTGACTGGCACAACCTCGCTGCTGGCCGAAGCAGAAGTGGTGAACGCGGTCAGCAGCGCGCTGCTTGAACTCGGCTTTTCCAACTTCTCCATTGCGCTCAACCACCGGATGATTCTGCGCAGCATGATCGGGGCGGCCGGCATAGACCCCAGCCTTGAGGGGTCTGCTCTGATCGCCCTTGATAAGCTGGACAAAATCGGCGTTGACGGCGTGCAGGCGGAACTCACGCAACGCGGCATTGCTGAGGAGTCGGCCCAACGTCTGCTCGCCCTGACCTCAACGGCAGCAGACAATCATGGGGTGCTAGAAGCTCTGCGTGGACAGTTATTGCAACCTGAGGCGCAGCAGGCACTCAGCGAGCTTGAAACGCTCGTGTCCTTGACCATAGATGCCCCGGCAGGTTCGCATATCCGCCTGGCCCCGGCGCTGGCACGAGGTCTGAGCTATTATACCGGTCCTATCTTCGAGGTCGTCTCAACCGACTTCAGCGGCTCCTTAGGCGGCGGCGGGCGCTACGACAACCTGGTCGGCATGTTCAGCAACAAGCAGGTGCCGGCGGTTGGCTTTTCCCTGGGTCTGGAACGTATCCTGCTCTTAATGGAAGAGCGAGATATGTTTCCGGCCCTGCACCCGACCGCCCAGGTGATGGTGTGCGTCCTGCCCGATACCCCGCTGCCACCGGCGGTCGGACTGGCCTCGCGCCTGCGTCGGGCCGGCATTACGGTTGAGGTTTATCCAGAACAGAGCAAGCTCAAGCGCCAGCTCTCGGCCGCCGACGCTCAGCAGATTCCCTACGCGCTCATTCTTGGACCTGACGAAGTTGAACGCCGACGCTATACCCTGAAGGACTTGGCAACCGGGCAGCAGCAAGCCCTGGGTGAAGACGATCTCATCGCCGCGCTCCAGCCTAGAACACCACCTCAAGCTGCGTAATCAGATTGTCCCGGTCCCGCAGCAAGCCGATGCCGTTGTACTGGCCATCGAGGTAGTTGTACTGGAGCGTCAGACGGAACGGGTCGCGCGTCAGGGTGATCCCCGGCTGGACCAGCCAGGAACCCTGCCAGTCGTAGAAGAAGACCAACTGGGGTTTAATCACCCCGGAGCGGAAGGAGGTCGAGATACTCAGCGTATTCACAAACTGGTGTTGATCGATATTGACCAGAGAGCGGTTCTGGCGACCCGGCTCACTGACCGGAATCGCAAAATGGCCAAAGCCATACGGCCCGGCTGAGGCCAGCGAGGTGTCGTTAAAATCGACGATATGGGTGCCGAACATCTGCCCGCTGATAATAAAAGACTGCTGGGGGTTGAGGGCACGGATATAACGGTTGATGTCGATGCCCAGCACCCAGCGCACAACGTGTGAATGGGCAATATCGTTCTCATAGGCCAGCAGCGGCGAGCCGGTGAGGGGATCGATCCCGACCTGGCGGTAACCGGGTGTGATCTGGCCGCCGGACAGGACCGGTCCGAGGAGGTGCGCGGCGTCAGTATTCTTAAAGAACGGCTCGTCCCAGAAAACGGCGGCCTCGCTGCGGATGATCGCGTACCACTTCGGTACGGGAAAAGAGGCGGTCAGGCCGGAGATCGCAATTTTCGGATACAGCACCTTGGCCTGAAAGTGATCGACAATAAATTGAGAGGCCCGCCCCGCGTTGACCGCCTGCTCAAACGCCGCCAGACTGATCGGGGGACGCTTCCGGGGCGTGACAATGCGCACCTCGGGCGCATCCAGAAACGTGTAGTAATGCGCCGCAGAGAGCGTCAGCTCGCCGACTCTGGCGGTGACGCGAAAGCCGCCTCGGGTGTCCTTGAAATTCTGTGCCGGCTTTTTGATGACACTGCGCATCCCCGGCGGGTTCGGGGTGGACCAGGGTGAGCCGACCGGCACCGGGCTGGAGATATTCTTGTCAAAGGCTCCATAGCCCTCAATGTTCAGTTCGGAGAAGGGGCCGACATCCTCAAAGCTGTACACGGCCCGCACCATGTCCAGGGGCACGCGGCGGTCATCCAGGGAAACGAGGAAACCGCCGAAGCTGGCATCGAGCGGATTGATCTGATCCAGCAGCCGAAAGGCGTCGGTCTCTCCCCAGGACAGGTTTTGGCGTCCAATGCGCAAAAAGAGCGCCTCCCACGACAGATCGACATAGGCTTCAAACAGCCGATGCCGCATGCGCAGGCTGCGGCGCGTGTTGACGCGCGAGCAGTCGGCAAACTGACGCGGACTGGTCCGCTTTTGCTTACTGGGCTGCCCACAGTTGGAGAGCAGGGGAAAGCGCTCGCGGAACACGTCGGGCCCATAGTCCCAGACACCGTCGTACTCCCCCCGATAGGTGATGAAATAACTGATGTCTTCAAGCTGGAGCCACTGCAGCGGCTTGCGCAGCGGTGCCAGCAGGCTGAGATGGCCCTCATAGCTGCCCTCAACCAGGTCCACCAGGTCGTGTCGCAATTCGACTTGGACGAAGGAGCGGTTCTGGAGCATATTGAAGGCATTATACGGCGTCTGGAGACGGGTGTTCCCGCCCGCGTTCTCCACGGCCAGAGCCGTCCGATTATACACCCGGCCGTTAAAGCGCAGTGTTTGGGCCTCGTCCAGAAAGCGGGCGTCTATCAGGGCCGGCCAGAGCAGGACGCCCGCGACCAGGCTGCTCACGCACAACAGCCCGGCCCGCCGCAGGCACGCGGGAGTGCGCTTATTCGTCGTCGTTTGCCTACCCTGCACGCGGTGCCTCATCGCTGGGAGCTCCGCTTCACTTCCCCAGACGGACCATCTCTTTGACCGTGAACTTTCTGGGTTTGAGCGGTTTGTTGACCAGGACCTCGTCGGCGGTCCACAGGGCGGCGCGATTGCTTTTGTAGTCAATCCAGACATTGCCCAGGTGGAGATGCGTGCCCTTTACCTCGGCATTGTCGGGGTCATCGGCCGGGTCGCCAAAGGTGTGGAACAAGGTCCGCCAATGATTGCCCTCCCGGTCATACACGACAACGCAAAAGACCGAATAAATCTGCCGGTCAATATAAAAGCGCCGCATGCCATACGGATGGCCGGCATCGTTGGGGGTTGCTTCCAGAACGACGACCTTACGCAACTCCCACGGCGACTGGGGATACCAGCCGCCTTTGCCGCCATACTCCGGGGGCGCTCCGCCAATGAAACCCGGCATCAGCATCACCTGCTCGCCCAGATACTTCCAGGTGTAGTTGTGAAGATAGCCCTGAAAGCCGGCGTGATCTTCGATGAGAAAATTCGCCTCGAATGAGGACGCCTGATGATTGACGACGATACTCCGCGTGCGGCGGCTCTGCGGGTCGTACGCCCAGCCCTTCTGGTTGGTCGTGTCCGCCGCGTAGTGAAAAGTGAGACTCTGGGCCCCTTCAAGGTCCTGGGGGCTCATGACAATCGAGTGTTCTCGCCACCAGGTCCCTTCCTTTTCCCATTTCGAGACGTTGAATCCTGGATTCGGACGGAACATGCCGTACCTGCGTGAATAGCGGGTGTCTACCGCCCGTTCGGTATTGCCGGAGCTGTTGATCGTACGCAGCACCCCCGCGGTGACAAGCGTGTCACCCATATAGCGCATGCGATAATTCTAGCGCATGCGATAATTCCAGGCGGCCTGGAGCCCGGCTTGCGGGTCGGCTGGATCAATCAGGGGAAAAGGCTGGCCCAGCGTATAGTTCTGGAGTTCGCCGTTGGCGTCGAGTTGGGCCTGGCCGGCGTGTTGGATCGACGCCTGCCTATAGGCCTCAAGGATAGGAAAATCCGTTGTCGCCTGCACGGGAATCTCAAAATCTCCGGCTTGGACAACGCGGACGATCTCCGGCGGCAACACCTTTTCGGCAAGCTGAACATTCTCTTTGGTCAGCGTCATGCCGGGCGTAATTCCCTCAATCTGGGGGCTGCCGTTGCGGTACGGCAGAAAGCCGTCCAGCAGTTTCTGGTCTCCGTCCTGGGCATACGCGCCGGCCGACAACAGGCCCAGCAGGCTCAGTATGCCGACGAGAAAAAGAACGCTCCGGTTTCTTATTCGCATGCGGCCCCCTCATCTGAGTGAATGTTCATTTTCTTGTAGAGACGCACAGCTTCACACGCAAGAGGCAGGCTTGAGAAGCGCCTTATCTCTTGACAGCCCCGAGTGCTCTCAGATAAAATGGATGCATATTCATTCTTAATAATTTTGGAGGCAAGGAGGGCCTTATGGCAACACCACAACCAGCAGTTCTCAATAGAAATATGGGCCAGCACCAGTGGTACGTTCACCTCAGCCGCCTGGACGGCGCTGATATGGGCGTGATCAAGTCCGCGGTCCAGCAGTTGCGCAAAGACTGTGCCGACAAAGACATCAATCTGACCATCGGTCTTGGACCATCGCTCCTCTCCGATCTCACGGATGATGTGCCCAACGATTTTCAGCCCTACGAAACGTTCAAGTCGATTGATGGCAGTGGCAAGGAAGCCAAGGGCACCCAGGAAGAACTCCTGTTCTGGCTGAACAGCGACAAAAAGGATGAGGTCTGGAAAGCCCAGTGGGACGCTCGGGAAGCTCTGAAAGGGCATATGCGGGTGGCCCGCGAGACCATGACCTTCATCTTTGGCGATTCGCTCGACCTGTCCGGCTTCAAAGATGGCACCGGCAACCCCGAGCCCGAGCGGGATGTTGAAGTCGCCGTCGTTCCAGATGGCGGGCCGGGCGCGGGCGGGAGCTTCATTATCGCCCAGCGTTGGATTCATGACCTGGAAGCCTTTAATCTCCTGCCGGTTGAAGAGCAGGAGAAAGTCTTTGGTCGGACCAAGGCTGACTCAACCCGCCTGTCTCCCCAGCCCTCTCCCTCCCATCTCTCGCATGTCGAGTTGCGAGAGGGCAGAACGGGCGACGACAGCACTCCCAAGCGAGACGAGATTTCACGCCGTTCGACCCCGTACGCCTTCCACGATGGCACGGTCGGCCTGTACTTCATGGCCTTCTGTAAGAGCCAAGCCCCGCTGCGGGAGCGGATGCGGGCCATGTACGGCATGGACGGCCAGGAACGCGACCGGCTCACCTCGTACAGCAACCCGGCCTCCGGTTCGTTCTACTTTGCTCCGTCGGTGGAAACGCTCGACGCCGCGCTGTCGTAAACCGTTTTCGTACAGTCCAGACGCTCTTGTCAAAAGAGGGACGGCCATGCGGCGCGTCCCTCTTTTCGTCTGTCAAGCGGCAAACCCGCTATCTTCCCGTCCTCCACCCTCTCCCTGGAATTAGAGCAAATCACGGCGCCCGTCCTCTGGGTGCCGGATCACGTCCGGCATGACGCGAGCCCCCCGGAACGGTGAGCGCCTATTGTGAAACGCTCTAGGGATCCCTCTTTCACTTGGCCCACCTGCGCGCGCATCAAGCGCACCGGAGAGAGTGTTCGGCCCATCCTTACTCGGAATCGGTCTCGGGCCGTAAGATGGCAATATACGGCAGGTTGCGATAGCGGCCGGCAAAGTCAAGCCCATAGCCCACCGCAAACACGTCTTCGATGACAAAACAGCGAAAGTCCGCCTCACACTCTACTCTCCGACGGACAGGTTTGTCGAGCAACACACAGGTTTTGACTTCACGCGCGCCGTGTTGCAAGAGCGCTCCGCGGAGAAACGTGAGCGTCCGACCCGTATCAAGAATGTCATCGACCAGGAGAATACGCTGCTCCCGGATTTCCTGCTCGGTCGGGAAATAGTCCAGGCTGAGCCTGCCGCTCGTTGTCCCGTCTCCATAGCTCGATACAGCGGCAAAGCTCAGGTAGAGCGGGAAGGGAAGCCGACGGATAACATCCGCCGTAAAGAGACAGCCGCCTTTGAGCACCGACACCACCGTACAGGGCGCGTCCCGGTAATAGGCCGCGACTTCCTGGGCAACGCGGCCTATCCCTGCTCGGATTTCTGTCTCCGTGAACAGAATACGCTCAATATCCTTTGCCACGTCGTCGCTCCTGGACCATTCCGCAGTGTTTCTCCGTTCCGCGGGTGGAGCAGAGAGATGCTTCATCTGGGCGCGGCTTCGGTCTGGAGTGCCAGCGTTTGTCAGGACCCTCGTCAAAGCGGGGCAGGGCATCCCGGATCTCATACCAGGGCGCTTTATGACTCACCCATATATGGCCCTTGGGGCGTACGCCCGGATCATCGTCCAAGGTTCCGATACGAAGGAGGATGGTCTGTGGATCACGGTCACAATACGCATACACGTGCGAGCCGCATCGAGAACAAAAACAGCGCCTTTTTCCGGGCGACGACTCATAGGCGGTAAGCGCCTCCTGGCCGGTCACAATGGTGAACCCCGTCGTCGTCACCAGCGCACTCGACCCATATAGCGTGCCATTGATCTTGCGACACGTATGGCAGTGGCAGTGCAGGAAGCCGCGAATCTCCTCGGTGATTTCAAATCGAACGGTCTGGCAGTGACAGCTTCCTGTGACCATATCTCCCCCTCCGGCTTACTGTCCTTCTGGAGCGTTGGGAAAAAAGAGCGGCTGGCCGGCGATAGTATAGCCGGCAATCAGACTTTGGCCTTCCGGCCCGACCAGCCAGTCGATGAACTGCTGGCCCAGGCCGGCTTTCACATGCGGGTGTTTGGCCGGATTCACCAGGATCACTCCGTATTGGTTGAAAAGCTGCGGGTCCCCTTCCACCAGGATAGTGTAGTCAGCCTTGTTCCGAAAACTCAACCAGGTGCCGCGGTCGGTCAGCGTGTAGGCCCGCATCCCGACCGCTATGTTCAGGGTTGCCCCCATGCCGGCGCCGGCCTCTCGATACCATCTCCCGGCACCCGCCCGCGGATCGACCGCGGCGACTTTCCACAACGCCTGCTCTTTTTTATGGGTGCCGCTCTCATCTCCGCGCGAGACAAATGCCGCTTGGGTTTGGGCAATTTTTCCGAGTGCCGCTCCGGCCCCCGGCAGACCAGCAATGGCCGCCGGGTCGTTCGCCGGCCCAATAATCACAAAATCGTTGTACATGACATTAGAGCGTTTCACCCCCCAGCCCGCGGCGACAAAGGCTTCTTCTTCAGGCTTGGCATGTGCCAGCAGCACGTCGCCATCGCCGTTGCGGGCGTTCTTGAGCGCCTGACCCGTCCCGACCGCGACTATGCGTACTTCGATTCCCGTCTTGGTTTGAAAACGGGGCAGGATGGCGTCAAACAAGCCGGAGTTCTGGATCGAGGTCGTTGACTGGAGAATAATAAAACGCCCCTCGGCCTGTCCTGTCCCGCCGCAGAGCAGCCCCAGCACCAAGCTGAGAGCGGCCCGGGCTCCCCACAGTCGCAGTGTTGGCATACGACATTCTCTTCCTTACGGAACGACCCGCCCCTGCTCAAGCAAAACAACTTCGTCGGCGAGACGCCAGGCCTGACCTCTATCGTGGGTCACCAGGATGATCTTCGTCCCCCGCTTATGCGCGGCGAGAATCAGCTCTTCAATCGCTGCGACGGAAGCCGGGTCCAGACTGACGGTCGGTTCATCGAGCAGCAGCACCTCCGGCTCAAGGACCAGGGCGCGCGCCAGGGCAACGCGTTGTTGCTCGCCCTGGGAGAGGACTCGGGCCGGGCGGTCCACGAGGTGAGAGAGGCCGGCAAGTTCCAGGATGTGCCGCAGCCGCTCTTCTCTTGCGGCACGGGTATACCGGCGCAGCTTGAGCACGAAACGCAGGTTGGCTCCCACAGACCGCCGCAGTAAAACCGGGCGCTGGAACACGAGCGCTTGTCGCGGTCGAGCCTGGTCTATCCGCAGGGTTTCCCCCCAGCGGATCTCCCCGGCGGTTGGGGGAAGCAAGCCGTGCAGCAGTCGCAGGAGGAGGCTCTTGCCCGCTCCGTTCGGACCCATGATGATCGTGCGGCTGTCCTGCTCGATGGTCAGGTCGATGCCATCAATGAGGCGATGTGTACCCACCCTATACACAAGCTGGCGCACCTTGAGCGGAAACAAGGACTGAGCGGCATCGGTCGATACACGCGCGCGTTGCGCGGTTGCTACGGCGCTAGGCATAGGCGCGGTTGGATGCGCCGAGGCGCAGGAACGACACGGTGGCATTGACGCTCAGCGCAATCAGCATGAGAATCAGACCCAGCGCCAGGGCAAGCGCCAAGTCCCCCTTTGAGGTTTCCAGCGCAATGGCAGTGGTCATCACCCGCGTGACGTGCTTGATATTTCCCCCAACAATAATCACCGCGCCCACTTCCGCAACGGCCCGCCCGAAGCCGGCCAGAGCCACGGTCAGGAGGCTATACCGGGCGTCCCACAGCAGGGCGGCGGCAGCCGTCTTCGGCGGAACCCCCAGCGATAAGAACTGCTCTCGGTATTCGCTGTAGAGGTCCTCGATCACTTGTCGTGACAGGCTGGCGATAATGGGCGTGACCAGAATGGTCTGGGCAATAATCATGGCCGTCGGCGTGTATAGGAGGTGCAACCAGCCAAGCGGGCCGGCATTGGACAGCGTCATATAGACCAGCAGGCCAACCACAACCGGGGGGAGGCCCATCAAAGCGTTGAAAAGGACGATGACTACACTCCGACCGGGAAAACGGGCCAGGCCGAGGGTAGCACCAATACAGAGCCCCATCATACTCGCCAGCACAACCGCACTGATGCTCACTTTGAGTGAAAGGAGGACGATTTCACTCAACATGGGGTCCGTCGAGACGATGAGCTGAAAGGCCAGGATAAAAGCTTGTCCGAAATCCTGCATGGGATCGCTATAGAGTGAATGCGACTTTACCGGCCTCACGAACCTCATAGCCCCCGAGTGAGGCCGCGCGTTCTTGTAATGCAGGTGAGGTCACGACGTCCAGCAGGGCTTGGACCGGTTTGGCAAAATACAGCGCTTTGGAAACCAGCAAATCAAACCGCTCCTCAACTATTTCGGTAAATGAGAGGCCCAACAGCTCGGCCACCGACTGGACGGCCAGCCCGACATCCGCCCGCCCTCGGAGTACGTGCAAGCCCACCTCCCAGTGCGTCCGGGCTTCGACGTCATACCCTGTGATTCGTTCCGGTTTGATCCGGGCCTGCCGGAGTTGCTGATCGATGAACCAGCGGACCCCGGACCCAGCCTGGCGGTTCACCAGACGTTTCTTCTTACGCGGCAGTTCGGCCAGCGAGCGTATGGGCCGACTGTCGGGCCGGGCAATCAATCCGAGCCGGCGGTGCCAGAGGGTCACGGCCACCAGGTCGGGCCGGCCGGCTTGCGACACGAACGGCGCATTATACTCGCCGGTCTCAGGGTCCAGCAGATGGGCCAGCGCCACATGGGTCTTCGCTTGCTTGAGGGCTTCCAGACCACCGAAGCTGCCCAGATTGGTCGTGTAAAAGAGGTGTTCGGGGAAACGCCGCCCCGCCAGGTCAAGCAATGCATCAAGCAAGAGATCGTTGCTGCCCGCGATTAAGAGCCCCCGTTCGGGTTCAAACTGGACCGCTTCCGGGGGCACGGCGGGCGGTATCGTGGTTTGCGCCAGGGAATGCTGCTTGACCCAATCTTCCACCAGGCTTTGCGGAAACAGCCATTTGCCGGTAACGCGCGTACACGGAATCGTGCCGTTTCGGATCAAACGGTAGACCTGCTTTTCGTTGATATGCAGATACGCCGCAACTTCGCGCGTACTCAGCAGGGTTTCGGGCATAGCTTCCTTATGAGAAAAAACTGACTGATTACTACTTATTCAAACTTATTCTGTCAAATACAGACTAGATTCAGGCGTGTCTCAGATTCAAATCTTCCTGCACCTCTGCCGGCGTAACATCCCCCTCTCCCGCCAGGAGAGAGGGGAAGATCAGAGCCCTTCTCTCAGGGGGCGAGGGGGGAGAGCCACCTGTTGATTTCAGACTACGACACTAGCCTGTATGCTGACGCTCCTTGTCTCTCCCTCCGGTCTCTGAACACGTCTCATCCAGCGGTCCTGGCGCGTGCAAACGGCGCAAAAATGCGCTACATGCGAGGGGCAAGGAGGGAATATGCTGCACGGAAAAATCATTGATGCGGACGGACACATACTGGAACCGGTTGATCTGTGGCAGAACTACCTGGAGGCCAAGTTCAAAGACCGTGCCATTCGGATGGACACCGGCGATGATGGCGTTGAATACCTCGTGGTTGAGAACAAACCGCTGCCCATTACCCGTGGCATAGGCCCGACCGCGGCGGGTATCGGACAGCCCCTCCGCTCTATTTTTGAGCCGGGCCGTTTTGGCTACCGTGACGGCCCTCCGGGGGCCTACGATGCACAGGCGCGTCTGCAACGCATGGATGCGGACGGCATCGATATCTCGGTGCTCTTTCCCACCCTCGGACTCATCTGGGAACCCGGCATTACCGATGTCGAGCTCTCGTCGGCCTACTGCCGCGCCTATAACAACTGGATTCTTGATTTCTGTTCCGCCGACCCGAACCGACTCATCCCGGTTGCCCACATCGTTCTGCTGGATATTGACGCGGCAATTGAGGAAGTGCAGAGGGTGGCAAAGCTCGGGCATAGAGGCGTGTTCGTGTGTGCCGCACCAGCCAATAAGCGGGCCTTTTGGGACCGGGCCTACGATCCGTTGTGGGCCGTGTTGCAGGACTGTGATTTGTCCATCGGTTTCCACACCGCGGTGCATGCAGACTTTCTCGGCCATCAGTGGATTGCCCAGGAAAACACCGACTTCATGGATGCGTCGTTTGTGTATTTTCAGTGTCTGCCGCTCGTGGCTGACGTCCAGGCGGCCTTTGCCGCGCTCTTTCAGGGCGCAGTCTTTGATCGCTTTCCCAGCCTGAAAGTGAACCTCTTGGAGGTCGGCGCCGGCTGGATTCCGCACGCCCTGGACCGCTGGGACTCCAAATACCAGAAAATCGGCTATAAGACCGGCCTCAAGCATCTGCCGAGTGCATACTTTGCCCGGCAGTGCTGGATTTCGTTTGACCCGGATGAAACCACGATCCCCCATATGGCCGAGCGCTATGGCGCCGAGCGCTTTTTGTGGGCCTCGGACTTTCCGCACTGGGACGGCAGCCTTGACGCGCTGGGCGAGACAAGAGAAGCCATTGCCTCGTTATCTGCGGACGCCCAGCAGTGTGTGCTCGGGGACAACGTGGCCCGGCTGTATAATCTGGCGTGAGTCCCGGAGGGCGGGTTCGCAGCGCGTGAGCCGCTCTATTGTTTGTGCGGCTTGGGCGAGGGCAACCGCGCGGTCGATGCGCGGTGTCCGTTCCGCGGTTGGAAGCAGACGGGCGAGAGCGTCCGCGGGTTCTCTGATATACAGCCTGCGCGGGCCGTACTTGAGAATCTCGCCGCGTTCCTCGGAATGGATCAGCCCTTCGACCGAGAGGTCAACAATGAAGTCAACCTGCTTCAGCATCTCAACCACCTCGGGGAATCCGTGCAGCAGCGTGGAGCAGACGTTCCCCCGGTTCACCGCGGTGTCGTTTTGCTGCGTCGGGTCAATGGGCAGCATGAGCTGAAACGGCCGCGCCCCACAGGCGCTCAGGCGCGCCAGACTCGTCGCCAGATATTGCGCCGAAGAGTCCGGTTCGGTCAGAATCGCCGCAGTCTAGCCGGACTGCACCTGACACCAGGCAAACTCCTGGGCAAACAGGGCGGTCAATGTCGGGGTGGGTTGCAACATGCGGTCTGCCCTCATCGGAACACGTCCTGCACCGGACCCGGGCGCGCTCTAGTTGGTGGCCGGGCGCGACACTCCGGCCATAGCGCCTTTGACGGTCGTCTTGAGCGGGTATTGGGAATAGTCGGCCTTCAACTCAAGGGTATGGCCGTTCGGGTCGGTGACGTAGACCGAGGTGCCATAGCCGGTTGCGCCGTACAGCTCGACGGGTCCGAAGGTAATCGGCACAGCGTTGTCCTTCAGATACTGGACAATGGCGTCAAAATCGCCGTGCATATGCAGACAGACATGATCGACCCCCCGCCGGTCTTTGTCCGCCAGCGTGCTCCCTTCCGGCAGGACCCGCAGGTCGATCAGATTGCGGCCGCACCGCACCTGATACAGCCCCATATCCTCGATGACCCGCTCGACGCTCAGGCCCAGGACCGTCGCATAAAAGTGCAAAGTTTTTTCGATATCCGTGACTTGCAGCACGACATGATCGATACCGTGAAACTGAATCGGGCACTCGGATTTCATACATCCTCCACTGGCGCAAAGCGTCTGACATCAAAGCCATTGATCACGGCCGGATTTTGAAACATCTCCACGGCGTTGGCCACTTCCATTAAGGACAGACTCAGATGGAACAGCCGCTCCGCCTCGGGCGGTAGGGCATCGAGCGGCAAGGCGTTCAGATAGGCCATAACGGCTTCCACGCGCGCGGACATGCGGTCATAGAATGCCTGGATATCTTCCATGCTGCTGGCCAGGCGCTGGCCGGTCCGCTCCTGCTCCGTGGCGAGCGCCCAGTCGATAAAAGGCTCAAGATCGGCAAACTCAGCGGGCAGTGTCGATGCGCTCACGGTTTATCTTGCCCCCTCTCCCTCGCGCCGCTCGGTCGGCCCCCCAAGGGAATAGGGGGGCGCCTCGGCGTAAAAGCGTTCGAGTACGGTGTGGAAATACCGAATCTGCATTTCTTCGTCCTGGAAATACAACTCCTTCTTGGCCCGCGAGGCCAGCCCGATATGAATCTGTTCGTGGGCGGTGGCATCTTCTTGCAGGAGGTCCCGGAGCAGGCACTTGAAATACTCCTGGCCGACGCGCTGGCCGGCGTTTTCAGCCGGACGAAAATAGAGCTTGATATCCCAGTCGGTCCGGTCGACCGCCTGTGGCCAGAAGTTATAGGACATATAGAAGTCGTGCGAGACGCCGCGAAAGAGCAGCAGCGCCATATTGGGAAAGATCGTATAAAAATCAAAAGAGCCGATGCGGGGCAGGCGGTGTTCGGTCTCGGCGACGCTGAACCGGGCGGCCAGCCTTTCGGTGGCCGGGCCAACGCGATCATCGGGCGGGTCTGACGAATACATGCTGTGATGGTTGAATAGGCGGACATCGAGCAGGCGCGTGAATTGCCCGTCTTTCAGCACGCAGAACTTGGGAATGGTCCGGCGGTGCTGAAACGGCAAATGATACAACTCGTTCTGGGCGTCAAGGGCGATTTTCCAGTTGGCGTGCTCGTCCACTTTATACCGTGCGGTCAGCGCCAGTTCGCCAAAGCCGCCACCCTCAAGCTGGTCGGCCACCCCGCCCAGATATGCCCGGAGGCTCTCGGGCGGACGCTCGGCCAGATGAATAAAGATAAAGCCTTCGAACACCTCGGTGTGGACCGGGGTCAGGCCCAGGTCGCACTTGGGCAGATCGAAAAAGTTCTCCTCATCCGGCACCCAGGTCAGCTCGCCCCTGGTGTTATACGCCCAGGCGTGAAAACCACAGGTAAGCGTGCCTTTACAGGTGCCCTTTTCGTCCCAGACGAGCTTGTTGCCACGGTGGGAGCACACGTTGTGAAAGCCCCGGACCGCACCGTCCCTGCCCCGAATGATCAGAACCGAGGCGCGACACATGGCCAGGTCTTTGGCAATATAATCGCCGGGGTTCGGAACCTCCTCGACCCGGCCGATATTCAGCCAGGTGCGCCGGAAGATATTCTCCCGGTCGAGCTCAAAGTGCTCCGGCGAAATCAGTGGCTCGGCGGAAACCGGGCCGGTACCGATCTCCGGGTATTTCTCCGCCCAGCGTTTATCCGCAATTACGGTCCGCATGTGACTCTCTCCTTCTTATCCAGCCGCGGCCCGCATCTCTTGGGGGATCACGTCGCCGTCTTGCACAATGAGTTCATCATCAAGGTATAGCGTACAGCCTTTCATGGGCAGGTCCATATGGCAGGCCGTATCGTTGCTCCCGCCGAGTTCGACGTTGGGACCGGTTGAGAACAGGACGTTGCCGTAAAAGGCCCGCCCGTCCATACCGACCGTAGGAGCGCCGGTGGCGAGATAATCCCAGCGGGCGAGGTCGTTGAGACCCCAGCCGATGTGTGAGATGGCAAACGCCCGAGGGTCGTGAAAGCCGTCCATATAATTCTTCACCAGCATGGCATCGAAGCCACCACCGATATCAACGACCAAGCCGTCCCGAATGGTGAAGGTGATCGGCTCCTGGACGTATTTATTAAACGGAAACAGAATATCGCCGCGGTCCATGACGACCGTGCCGTTGACCCCGGTCTCGCTGCCCTGGGTCGCCAGAAATCCGCCCGGCCAGTGGTCCCAGCGACCGGGGGTGTCCGTAAAGCCGTATTCGGTCAGAATCGGGAATTGCCCCAACTCGTAGCGTACATCCGTTCCGGCCGGGTTGGTAAAGCGGAGGTTCTGGGCCTTGGCCAAACGCGCTTCCGCGGCCTCGACACGCTCGCGCAGTGCCTGGGTGGGGAAGAGACGCGCCAGGACCTCAAAGGGTTCAACCACCAGCAGGATGCGGGTGTCCGCGGCCTGAATCTCCAGTTGCTCTTTTGAAAACAGCAGAAAAATAAGGTCTACGACCAGGTCCGCGCTTTTAAGGGCCTCGATGGCCGGCCGGTTCCCGGCCAGGGCGTTCTGGCCCACCTCGCCGGCCACGTTTTGCGCCCCACCCGCGCTCCGCGCCGGCAGGTTGACGTTGAACACATCCACCCCCAGCTCACGCGCGGCAATCATAAACGCCGACGCATACGCCACCGCTTGTTCCGCCTCTGACAGAACCGCAAGGGTTTCTCCCGGCTTGACTTTGCACAGGTCAAGCTCCTGCTGGAACAGACTCACCATCGTATTGGTCTGACTGATTGAGAGAGACATGGGATCGCTCCTTTGGAAAATTCGCCCCAGCGGGCCGATAGACCGCCACCCCATGCTGTGCGTATACCGTTCGCTTATGCTCTGTCAAGCAAAAGTCTTGACACCATTTTCCCACACTGCCAGACTCACGCCGGAGCGATTTCTCCCCCTACCCTGACCCTCTCTCCAACGGAGAACGGGGAGTGATGCAAGGAATACACTATGGCAACCAGTCTGGCTGGCACGGGAAAGATGGTCGGCGCGGAGGTCAAGCGGGTGGAAGACCCCCGCCTGCTCCTGGGCAAAAGTCAGTATGTGGACGATATTCATCTGCCCGATACGCTGGCCGTTGCCTTTGTCCGTAGTCCGTATGCACACGCGCGGATTCTCAGCATTGATACGAGTGCGGCTACGGCCCACCCCGGCGTCCAGGCAGTCATCACCGGTGAGGATATCGCCGACGTTATCACGCCGCTGCGGGTTGAATTTGATCCCAGCGCCGCGCCCACTCACAAGTCCTGCGACTGGCCGGTCCTGGCGCGCGGAAAAGTCCGGTTTGTGGGTGAGATGCTGGTAGCCGTTATTGCCACCGATCGCTATATAGCCGAGGATTCCGCCGCGCTGGTCGCGGTCGAGTACGACCCGCTCGACGCCCTCTGGGACATGGAGCAGGCCCTGGAGCCGGACTCCCCCCTGGCCCATGAAGACTGGGGCGACAACGTCATGCAGACCCTGGAAGCAGGCATGGGCGAGGTCGAGATGGCCTTTGCCTCTGCCGACACGGTTGTGGCTGAGCGTTTCACAACGGGTCGTCACATGTCCCTGCCCATGGAAACGCGCGGCTGTCTGGCCAGCTATGAAGCGGCCACAGACTCACTGACGGTGTGGTCTTCGACCCAGATTCCGCACATGCTACGCACAAACTTGGCGCTCTTTCTGGACTTTCCCGAACACCGTATCCGTGCCATCGCCCCGGATGTGGGCGGCGGCTTTGGACCCAAGGCGCACGTCTTTCCCGAGGAAATCCTGACGGCCTTCTTTGCCCGTCGGTTTGGCCGTCCGGTCAAGTGGATTGAAGATCGGCGGGAAAACCTGGCAGCCGCCATGCACGCCAAGCACCAGATTGTCGAGGCCGAGATCGCCCTGAAAAACGACGGGACGATTCTGGGCCTCAAGGCCCGCTTTCTGAACGACGTTGGCGCGTATTCGGCCTTTCCGTTCAGCTCTGCTCTGGAAGCCGGACACGCGGCCTCCGCACTCCCCGGTCCGTATAAAATCCCGGCCTATCGCTATAAGGCGGTCTCTATCGTCACCAATAAGGTCACCCTGGGTGCATACCGCGGCGTGGGCCTGCCGATTGCCATCCTGGTCATGGAGCGACTGCTGAATCTGGGCGCGCAGCGGCTCGGGCTCGATCCGGCGGAAATCCGCCTGCGGAATATGATCCGCCAGGACGAGCATCCCTATACCACCATTGCCGGAGCCGAAATCGAGAGTGGCAGCCACCAGGAGTCCTTACGCAAGGCCCTGGACATGTTGGGCTATACGGACTTCCGGGCCGAACAGGAACGCGCCCGCCAAGCCGGTCGCTATGTTGGGGTGGGTCTGGGTTGTTACATCGAGGGCACGGCCCTGGGCTCTTCGTTCTGGAATATCATGGGCTTACCCATTGGCGGCTATGAATCGGCGACGGTCCGTATGGATATTGACGGCAAAGTGACCGTCCTGGCCGGCTCGTCGTCACACGGCCAGGGCCATCAGACGACGCTGGCCCAGGTGGCCGCCGACGAATTAGGGGTCGCCTTTGAGGATGTCAGAGTGATCCAGAACGATACTACCATTGTGCCGTACGGCTGGGGCACCTGGGGGAGCCGGACCGCGGTGACCAGCGGGGGCGCAATTATTGGAGCCGCCACACGAGTCCGCGAAAAGATTTTGCGCACGGCCTCACGTCTCAGTGAGATTCCACCAGCCGACCTCGAACTCGCCGGTGGTATGGTGACCCGCAAACAGGACGGGACCAGCCTCATGCCGATTAAGACGATCGCCTACCAGGCCATCGTCGCGCCCAGCAATTTAGCCCCGGAAGATGAGCCAGGGCTGGAGGCCACCACACATTACGAGCCCCCGCCGGCCACGCATTCCAATGCCACCCATCTGGCGACAGTGGAAGTCGATCCTGAGACCGGCCAGATCAGCCTGCTCCGCTATATCGTTGTTGAAGATTGCGGCCGGATTATTAACCCCATCATTGTGGATGGACAGATTCAGGGCGGGGTCGCCCAGGGAATTGGCACGGCCATGTATGAGCAGGCCCTCTACGACGAGAACGGGCAGTTCCTGACCGGCACGCTGATGGATTACCTCGTCCCCACCGCCCTGGATGTTCCTCGGGTTGAGATTGGGCATATTGAAACGCCATCGCCTTTCAGCAAGGGCGGCATCAAAGGCATGGGTGAGGGGGGAGCCATTGCGCCACCTGCCGCGATTGCGAATGCGGTCGCCGATGCGCTCTCCCCGTTCGGAGTCCAGGTAAGCGAAATTCCGCTTACGCCGGAGCGGGTGTTGGCGTGTCTCGAACGGGCGAGAAACGCGGCCGGGACACCCGACTAGAAGGAGGACAGATCATACAGTTCGGCGTGTGTATCGCCACGAAGATCGATGACTGGCAGTTGATCCAGTATGCCGAAGAGTTGGGCTATGACCGAGCCTGGGTGCCCGACTCGCGATGATCTGGTCGGACTGCTACGCTACCTTGGCCCTGGCCGCCCAGCACCCCTCACGTATCCGTATTGGAACGGGAGTGGCCATCCCTGGGACGCGCATCGCCCCGGTCACCGCCCACTCCATTGCTTCCCTCAATCGCCTCGCGCCGGGCCGGGTCTTTTTGGGGATTGGCACCGGACATACGGCCATGCGGGTCATGGGGATGCAGCCGATGCGGATCCGAGACCTCCGGGAGTATCTGCGGGTGGTCCGACCGCTCCTGCGGGGGGAAGAAGGAGCGGGTCAGTGAGATGTGCGGTTCTCAGGTCGCCGCCATCATCCACTTTGTGTACGAAATCTATCAACAAACCGGCCGTGAGGAGGTCATCCCCGCCGGCTATCGAGGCATCTGGGATGGATACTGCGCTCATGTCGAGCAGATGCAGACGCCGGCGGACAAGCGCTCCCTCCAGCTTCACAACGGCCACTGCACCTTTCTCGTGCCCGAGGAGCGCCACTTTGTCACCCCCGAAGCAATCCGGGCAACCTGTCTGATTGGTGAACCGGCGGCCATCATCGAGCAGCTCCGGGCGGTCGAAAAGGCCGGTCTGAAAGAAGTGACGCTCCTGCCGCCCATGGCCGCGGCACGCACGGTGTTCAAGGATTTCTCCGAGCAGGTCATGGCGCGCTGCTAGCGCCCGCGTCCGAACCGCTGCGCTTCTCGGCTGAGCCTGCATAAACGTGCTATAAACTCAGGCATGCAGCGGAAGAGACCCTTTGGTCCTGGGTTGCTCGTTGCAGCCGCTTTTATCGGTCCTGGAACGGTCACGACTGCCAGTGTCGCAGGAGCCCAGTTTGGGTTTGCCCTGGTGTGGAGTGCGGTCGTCCTGCTGGGGACCGGACTGGCCTTTTTGGGGCAGCAGCCGCTGGTGGCCCTCCTGCTTGCCCAGGCGGTCAACGCCTGCTTACTGCCCTTCCTGGCCGGCTGTCTCCTGTTTGTCATGAATAAGCAGAAGCTCCTCGGTGCGTACACAAACGGAACGCTGGCCAATATGGCGGGCGGCGCGGTTGTGCTGATTGTGACGGGCTTGGGTGTCTTTCAATTTTTTCGCGTATGGGGGGTGCTCCCAAGCTGACGCGGTCTCACCCCCCGACTGGAGCGGAACACAGCGGAGTCTCGTATGAGCCATTTGTTTGCCTATCTTTCTCGGATGAAATTTATTCGGCGCTGGAGTTTGATGCACAGTACCTATCCTGAGAACGTCCAGGAGCACAGCCTGCAAGTCGCGCTGGTGGCTCATATGTTGGCCGTTATTCGAAATCGGCTCTTCTCCGGCGAGGTGAACCCGGAGCGGGCCGCAACCCTGGCCCTCTACCACGATGTTGGCGAGGTCTTGATTGGCGACCTGCCCACTCCCGTCAAGTATTTTAACCCCGAGATCAAGACCGCCTATCAGACCATTGAGCAGACCGCGGTGCACAAGCTGTTCGGTATGCTGCCCGAAGAACTCAGAGACGACTACCAGTCGTTCTTTGCATCGGCTGACACTGACCGCGCCCATCACGATCTGGTCAAAGCCGCGGACAAGCTGTGTGCCTATCTCAAATGCCTGGAAGAGGTCAGCGCGGGCAATCAGGAATTTTCTCAGGCCGAACAGACGCTCAAGGAGACGGTTGAACGGATTGACCTGCCGGAGGTGCGCTATTTTCTGGAGACCTTTGTCCCGAGTTTCCGCCTGACCCTCGACGAGCTGGGTTAGAAGAGAAGACGGACCGAACGGGCGGCTTTTTTCGTTCCGAGCCGCAACCTGGCTGGCGTGAGCCCCCTCTCTCAATTACAGTTAAGAAGTACCGCAGGCGCAATCCAGGACACGTCAGGAGGGGAAAATGACAGCACCGACTCCACAGGCAGGCATTATCCCAGAGCCGAATCAACACGCCCTCTTTCTGATCACCAGGGTCAATAACCCAACCGCCAATGGCGGAACGGTCGCCCGGGTGGTCGCGGGTATTCCCGAACTGGTGACGGCCGTTGGCCGGCATGATCCGCAAGCCGCACTGGTGTGTACGGTGAGTTTTGGCTCGGGCTTTTGGGATGTCCTCTCCCCAGGCCGTCGGCCCAAGGGGCTGCGACCCTTCACCACCATTGACCTGCCCGGCAAGAGCGCGCCAAGCACGGGCGGTGACATCCTGTTTCACCTCATCTCAAAACGATTGGATTTCAATTTCGAGCTGGCCAAACAGGTTCGAAGCCAGCTCGGAGAGACGCTAGACGTGTTGGACGAGGTCCACGGCTTTCGCTACCTGGACTCACGCGATCTGACCGGGTTTATTGACGGGACGGAAAACCCCAGCGGCGATGAGGAGCGGGCAGAGGTGGCCCTGATCGGTGACGAAGACCCCGACTTCGCCGGGGGCAGTTACGTCTTCACCCAACGCTATGTGCATAATTTTCCCAAGTGGAACGCCACCTCGCAGGACGAGCAGGAAGGAGCCGTCGGTCGCCGCAAGGCGGACAGCGAAGAGCTATCCGACGAGATCAAACCCCCGACCGCCCATATCAGCCGGGTGGTCATAGAGGAAAACGGCGAAGAGCTGGAAATCCTGCGCCACAGTTTCCCCTATGGGACGACTTCGGAGGCCGGCCTGTTCTTCATTGCCTATACCAACGACCTCGATATTACCGACACTATGCTGCGGCGCATGCTGGGAGCCGGCGGCGACGGGCGGCACGACCATCTCATGGACTACACTCAGGCCGTGTCAGGCGCGCACTTTTTTGCCCCGGCGCTCGAAGTATTACGGGCGCTGGGGACGTAGTGCCTGCGGAGCGGTTGGATTCCGCTGACAGGATTCCAGGTCAAAGCATAATTCCCGGCCCGGATTCTTCAGGTCAGGGCTCTCGCCCAGCCGGAGAATACGGGCGGTGATGTTTCCGGGCGCAATATCGAGTACGCCAACCGTTCCGAGCCGGGTGGACCACAGATGAGGATGGGTGGCGCTACCCGAGTTAATCTGCAAGACCCCCTCTCGATAATCCAGGCGCTCGAAGTGGGTATGTCCGGTGATGATAATGTCGGCGGGCTCACCGCGCAGATACTGTTGGGTCAAGTCGGCAATCGGTCGCTCTTCGGGCTCCATGTCGTGGACCATGGCAATGCGCCAGCCTTCGAGGTGCAGCCGCTGCACGTCTTCCACTCGGGGGTCGTCCCACCCGCTGTCATTATTGCCCCGAGCCGCCAGCGTCGGCGCGATTGCTTCCAACCAGTCCAGCACCCGCGGGGAGACGATATCCCCGCCGTGGAGGATGAGGTCCGCGCCGGCAAAAGCGCCCCTGACTTCGTCCCATAGATCGCGGATCGTACTCGGCAGGTGAGTGTCCGTGACAAGACCGATACGCATACCTACCTAGTCTGCCTGCCCCACGAGCCAGCGGGCCGCCGCGCCAATATTCTCGGGGACAATCTCGGGCTGACGACTCAAGGCCGGAAAAATACGGCCCAGTATGGCCGGCGTCGACAGGGCACCAAAGAGCGACGCCACCGCACCGAGGCCGACCGGGTTGGGCCACACAAAATTCGGATAATGCACAATATAGGTTGAGAGCCACAGCACCCGCGGCTGGATGCGCGCAAGCATGTCCAGGTCGTACAGGTCCCACTGACGGACGCGGCTGGGAGACGGTGTATCTGCCACGGCGTGCGGTTTCATACGACTCATCACACTGCGCTAGCTGGAATCAGGCTCGTGTGGACTACAGGCCAAAGAAGGTGGCCGCATTCTCCCCCAGGATTTTGTTGACCGAGGCTTCGGGCAGACGAGCCAGCGATGCGCGCGTTTTCTTGACCGGCTCGGTAAAGCCTTCGGCATGGGGATAGTCCGAGCCCACAAAAAACTTGTCGTCTCCAACCAGCTCAACCATATGCGGCAGGGTGCGTTCGCTCGGGTCGGCGGAAATCCAGATGTTGCGCGCAAAGTATTCACTGGCCGGTCGCTTCATCTGGCAGGTGTGACCCATATAGCTGAACCGATAGTCCAGCCGGTCGAGCCACTCGGCCACCCAGCCGCTGGCCGATTCAATCGTGGCGACCCGCAAGCGCGGGAAACGCTCGAACACGCCGTCATAGACCATGGTGGTGAGGGCCATGCGCGGGTCTTGAATGACGTTCATGCTGAGAAACATGAAGCCGGGATCACGGTCGCTATACCATTCGTTGCCGATGTATTTTGCATGGACCACCAGGTGCAGTCCAACGGCAATGTCGCACTCTTGGGCCGTTGCCCAGACGGGATCAAAGTCCGGATGGCCAAAGCTTTTACCATCGATAGGCAGGGCGCCGACAAAGACCCCGCGCACGCCGGCTTTGGCCAACTGCCTGATCTCCTCAACCGCCGCGGCAGGGTTGCGCAATGAGATATGGCCCAGGGGATAGAGACGGTCCAGACGCCCCTGACAGGTTTCAACCGCCCAACGGTTATAGGCGCGGCAATGGGCCGCGGCGAGGTCCGGGTCTTCAACCAGGTCCTCCCACAGCAAGCCCAGGGTGGGGTAGATAAACTGGCCTGCTATCCCTTCAACATCAAGGAAGCGGATGCGCTGCTCCATGTCCTCGAGCGAATGGCTGAACGCCTGCGTCCAGTCGAAGGACTTCAGCCCCTGGCCTGATTCTTTTTGGCCATAGCCGACGGCAACACCCAGGAGTTCTTCGATGCTGAGATCGCCGGAGTGATCAACCCGCACATCTTCAACCGCGACCGCATACCGGTTTTTTTGGGGGTCGCGTTCAAACCGCAAGCAGCGCGAGCGATACTGGGGATCGATATGCTGCTCCCACAGATCAAGCGGTTCCATAAAGTGACTGTCCGCATCAATAATACGCGTCATGGCTTCTCTCCTTATAAGCGCTTCCGACTGCTCGCCAGCCTGGAAAGCGCCTGGATGGACGTTAGCGCGCCCAGCCGAACCCGGTCAAGGGAAAACAGCGGAGCCAGATGGCTGAGCTGCCCTTTCCACAGGGCGGCCCCCACAAAGAGGGCCGTGAGGACAAATACAAGGCCGCCAACTAGGTGAGAATACCACGGCCCTAACGGTACAACGGTTGCAGGTCCTGGGCGAGTTCCGCCAGGTCGGGGGGGCCGACAATGAGGCCGTCTTTGACGATCTGTTCGCCGTCGAGCCAGAGCGACTGCTTGGACAGCACCGCGTCGGGATGGTTCTCGCCACCGCCGGGCATCCAGAACGGCAGACCCAGGCCGACCGCGTTATAGCCCAGCACGCGCTGGTCCTCAAGAAAACAGTTGCCCGTGTAACGCGCCGCCGGATGGATGCCGCAGGTGAAGTGAATGATATAGCCCAACCCCTCGCCGCTGGCCCGCCGCAGCGAACGTTCCAGCACAGTTCCCTCGGCCACACCGCCCGACACGTCCTGCACGGTACCGTCTATGGTCAGACTGATCGGCTCTTCCAACGGGGTGTAGTACTCGTGGAACACGGTGTCGAACTTGACCACGCCTTTGACCGAGTCTTCCTTGGGCATAATCATGACCGTGCCGGGGACAAACAGGGCACCCGGTCCGCTGGCCCGACCCGTGCTCATGGCCATGGGATCACTAATGGTGAAGCTGACATCCGTGCCGACCGGGTTGGTAATCCGGCCCTGAGCGCCCTTTTTCTCGACCAGCAGGGCGTCAAAGGCTTTGGTGACGGCAAACAGGGTGTCCAGATTGACCTTGCCAAACAGTCTGACCGTGGACTCGGCGTTCAGACCCGCGGCCAGATAATAGCGGGTGCGCTTGTTCTGCATGGCCGTATCAAAGGCGTGCGAGCCGGCCATATAGGGGAAGGTCAGGTCTATCCATACGTCACAGTTTGCAACCGCGGCCCGGACCGGGTCGGAAATATAAGGATCGCCCAGCGCGCCCTGAAAGGGCAGTTGCGGAGCAATGAGCAGGGCCACCAGCGTATCCAGCCTGCGCGCCGCGTTCTGGATGGCCTCAACCGTTTGCATATCCGAAGCCGTATCCGCGGTGATCAGCACGGTTTCACCCGACTGCACCAGCAGGACATCACGGATCATGGCGTCCGCGGCTTGGGTGAGTTCCGGTCCGAGATTAGTCATCACGCTGCTACCCTCCTGTGTCTGGCCCGGGCGGTATTAGGACTCGGGCTCCAGGCGTTCGAGATAATAGTTGGCGATACTATGAATGGCGACCTCGAAACGGGACATGGGTCCGGGTTGGAAATACTTGGAATCCATGCCTTGCTGGAGCGACTTGATCATCGAGATGTCTTCAGCCAGGAACTCCTTGAGAAAGTCGTCATAGATGCGCGCCTTGTCCTGAAAATCGGGCTGCTCAAAATGCTGCTTGGGAAAGAGCTGATACGAAACGCCGACCGTTTTATCGACGCTCTCCCCCGGCCAGACCGTCATAAAACACAGAAAGTCGTGGCGCGGAAACCAGGGAATATTCGGCCGCAGATGACTGGAATAACCGCCCTCGGCCAGTTTGCCCGAAATCCAGGGAACCGTCCCGAACAGCGAGTCACCGTTCGGCGCCAGGGTCTTGCCCTTGAAATAGCCGTGATAGCCACCTCGCACCGGCCGAAACTCGTAGGACTCAAGCGGCTGCCAGGGTCCGAAGGTGTTCACGTGGAGCACGGCAATATGGTAGATATCGGTCAGGTTTTCGTTCACGAACTTCCAGTTACAGTCCAACTCGAACGAGAACTTGCTCGCCAGGCGAAAGTCCTCGTAGCGGTAGGGCTGATAGGTCCGGGGAAAATCAACCTCGTTCAGGACATCCATCAAGCGCCGCGCCGCCGGATCGAAATTGATAAACAGAAAGCCCGCCCAGGTCTCGGCCCGCAGGGGAATCAGGCCGAAATCCTTGGGGACAAAGCCCTCCATTTCCGCGGAGTGAGGCGCGTTGAGCAGCCGGCCGTCCAGGTCGTACGTCCAGCCGTGGTAGGGGCACGAAAACGCCTTGTCACAGCCCTTGCCAAACGGCGTTTCGCTGTCGGGCTCGCCGAACGCTACCTGCGTGCCCCGGTGGCGACACACATTGGAGAAGGCCCGAAGCTCTCCCTGGCGGTCCTTACAGATGACAAGCGGCTCGCCCGCCACCCGAAAGGTCAAATAACTGCCCGGCTGGTCCAGTTCTTCGACCCGGCCCATGCACAGCCATTCTTTTTGAAAGATGCGTTCTTTCTCGCGCGCATAAATCTCGGGCGAGGTATAAAAATGGGCCGGCAAATGCCGCGCCTGGGACAGCGGCTGCTGGGTCCGGGCGGCTTCCTCACGAATGGGTTGGGATAGGTGTATCATGGCTCTCTCCTTGGGTAATCAGTGGCCAGGGGGACTGCGGTGTTGTCAGGGTTCCCTCCTTCTGCCTGCCTGTCTGAGCGTACCTCAGCCCATCAAGCCCTCATCGTACATGCCCCGAATGGGTTGTTTTTCCGCAAAACGGCTCAAGCGAAAGGCGTCGATATCCGCGCCCGGTTGCTTGCCGTTGATAATCAACTCAGCCATCATCTCGCCCACCGCCGGGGCCAGCTTGAAGCCGTGGCCGCTGAATCCGACGGCCATATACAGTCCGTCTATCCCCGGTACGGCGTCCAGAATGGGATGCCAGTCGGGCATGACATCAAAAAATCCCGAGTAGCCGCTGTGGAAATAGCCGGTCTCAAAGCGCGGAAAGCGATGTGTGACATGGCCCGTCATCTCAACCGTTCTGTCGTAGCTGACGCCGTGATCGTAGTGATCGGGGTCGACCCGATCGTTGAGCTCAATCGGGTCCAGCGAACCCACCAAGGTCAGGTCCGCGCCCTCGGGCCGGGTGTAGACCTGGCTGACGAAGTCGTAAAACAGGGGATGCTGCTCGGCGGCCTCGGCGGGCCGTTTGACAAAACAGATATTGTGGCGGCAAACGGTCAGGGGAATCGCCACCTCCACCATGGCTGCAATCCGATCGCCCCAGGCGCCGGCCGCGTCAATGACCGTTGGTGTGGAAAAGCGTCCTTTATTGGTGACCACCTCGGCCACCGCTCCGCCCACCAGTTGGAGGCCGATGACCTCGGTCCCTTGATGAACCCGCACGCCCAGCTCGCGTGCCCGGCGGATAAAGGACGAGGTAGTGTCGGATGGGTCGGCGTAGCCGGAGTCCGGCTCCCAGGCCCCGCCGGCCAGGTCGTCCACGCGCGTGCGCGGTTCGATTTCACGGATTTCTTCGGGAGAGATCAGGCGGGTGTTGATCCCGACGCGGCGTTGCATGGCTACCACGTTTTTGAGCGCTGCGAGGTCCTGCTCGGGGACGCCCATCAAATAGCCCGTTCGCGTAAAACCGGCCGACCCGCCGACCACATCGCCGAAGTTTTCAAACACGTCCAGACTGCGCAGGACCATGCGCGCGGTCACCTCGGTTGAATAGTGTTGGCGAATACAGGCCGCGCTTTTGCCGGTTGCCCCGGAGGCAATAAAGTTTTTCTCCAGGACGACGACATTGGTGACGCCCCGTTTGGCGAGATTGCACGCAATACTCGATCCCGTCACACCTGCACCGATAATCACGACATCCGCTGTGTGGGCCATACTCCCCTCCCGAGCGTCTGCCCATCCTATAAGCTCGGCTTGTCTGGGTGCAAGCGACTTCTTTATTTTGTGCCGTTTCCCCTTCCTCCTTGTAAACCATCCTATCCCAAGTACCCTGTTCTTAAGAGCCGAGAGCACAGCAGGAGGACCCGCATGACGACCATGGCACTGCCTGAAGACGCCTATAACCAGACCCTTGTCGCCAACGTCCACCCCCGTGACTGGACAAACCCGGAGCCAGCCCCGAGTTACAATCTGGTCGTTCTGGGTGGCGGTACTGCCGGCCTGATTACGGCTGCCGGCGCGGCCGGTCTTGGGGCGAAGGTTGCCCTGGTGGAACGGGAACATTTGGGCGGTGACTGCTTAAACGTCGGCTGTGTCCCCTCCAAAGCCCTGCTCCGAGCGGCCCGGGCCGCTGCGGATGTTCGAGACGCGGGCCAGTATGGCGTCGAAGTACCGCCCGGAACCCGGGTGAATTTTCCGGCGGTCATGGAACGGATGCGCCGGCTCCGCTCGGCAATCAGTCCGCACGACTCGGCGCGGCGCTATCGTGACGAACTGGGCGTGGATGTCTTTCTGGGCGAAGGACGTTTTGTCGATTCGGACAGCGTGGAAGTTACCGGCCAGCAGTTGCGTTTCCGTCGGGCGGTCATCGCCACGGGCGCTCGGGCCATGCCCCTGCCGATTCCCGGTCTGGCGGAAGCCGGTTATCTGACCAATGAAACCATCTTTTCCTTAACTGCACTGCCCAAACGGTTGGCCATCATCGGCGCCGGTCCAATCGGCTGTGAAATGGCCCAGGCGTTTGCCCGCTTCGGGTCGCAGGTCACCCTCCTGGAAGTGATGCCCCAGATCCTCATCCGCGAGGACAAGGACGCCGCGACCCTCATCCAGGCCGCGTTAATGCGGGACGGGGTCTCGCTCGTCCTCGGCTGTCAGATCACCGGGGTGGAGCGAGACAGCCAGGGCAACAAAGTGCTCCAGGTTGAAAAAGACGAACAACGTCAGGCCATCAGCGTGGATGCCGTCCTGCTCGGAGCAGGCCGCGCGCCCAACGTCGAGGGGCTGAACCTGGAGGCTGTCGGCGTAGAGTTTGATACCAAACAAGGAGTGAAGGTGGATGACCGCCTCCAGACGACCAACCCGCGGATTTATGCCGCGGGTGATATTTGCTCGCCGTATAAGTTCACCCATATGGCGGATGCCTTGGCCCGGGTTGTGATCCAGAACACCTTGTTCGTTGGGCGGGCAAAGGCGAGCGCCTTAACCGTGCCGTGGTGCACCTATACCGACCCTGAAATCGCCCATGTCGGGCTGTATGAACAGGAGGTGGAAAAACAGGGCCTTGCCATCCAGACCTTTCACCAGGAGATGGGGCAGGTCGACCGGGCCATACTCGAAAGCGATACCGACGGTTTTGTGAAAATCCATACCAAGGCCGGCACGGATACTATTCTGGGCGCAACGATTGTGACGCGCCATGCGGGGGAGATGATCTCGGAGCTGACCCTGGCCATGGTCGGCGGCCTGGGGCTCGGCACCCTGGCCAGGACCATTCACACCTATCCGACCCGGGCCGAAGCCATAAAACGCGCCGCAGACGCCTATAATCGCACCCGGCTGACTCCCCGAGTCAAATCGCTCTTCACCACGTGGCTGGCCTGGACGCGCTGAGATCGTTCTTTGATGAGAGGGCTGAAGGCCGGGGTGGGTTTCCCCACGGCACCCTACCCTTCAAACCGGACCTCGTACCCGCCAAACTTTCGCACGTTCAGCACGCCGGTATCAAAAATGAGATACTGCCCCTTGATACCCAGCAGCGTGCCTTCGATCTCGGGTGTCTTCTCAAAATTGCGCGACCTGACCTTGGTGGGATATTCCAGCACGGGGTAGGTAAAAAAATGACTGAAGGCCTCCTCAAGCAGCGTGAGTGTGCTTTCCCCAGCGGACTGCTTGTGGTCGTTTAGTCCGGCCTGACACAGCCCGAGCAACTCGTCCCGCTTGGCTGCCAAATCCGCGCCTGCGGGCGCGCCCTTGAGCATGCGCTGCCAGTTGGTGCGGTCGGCCACATGCTTTTTGAACAGGACCTCAAGCAGCCCGGCCTGATAACGGCTCTGCACTCGAAAAATCGGCAAAGCCTGTACCGCGCCTTGATCCATCCAGCGGGTGGGAATCTGACTCCCGCGCGTGATGCCGACTTTCAGGCCGGATGAGTTGGCGAGGTAGACATAGTGCGGCTGCATACAGTGGGCTTCGCCCCATGCCGGCTCACGACAGGTGCCCTGCTCATAATGACACAACTCGGGTTTTACGATGCATAAGTCGCACTGCGCAAGACTCTGAAAGCAGGGATAACAATAGCCTTGATTGAAACTCTTGTTGGTCTTGCGTCCACAGGCAACACAGTGAATCTCCCCGCAGAAGATGAGACGCACGGTTTTGCCCAGCAGCGGGTTGAGGGCGACTTCCTGCTCGCCAACCGGCAAGCGATACTCCACAGGCGGCCCTGGCTGCGTTTTCATTTTACGTAGATTGCCCTGCATCATCGGTCTCTCCCTTTCTTCCGCTTGGTCCTCCTGCCTGGGGAACCCACCCCGTTTACGGGTTGAAAGCCCGCGCTCCTGACATCTCAGGGGTCAACCGGGTAATGCCGCCGCCGATAACGGATATGCTCAACATTAATCCGGTGCCGAAAATCAACGTATAAACTCCCCGGTCTGCCGGTCAGCGTCAAATCATCGGCAATACTCACCCCGCCGATACTCAGCAGGATGTGACAGTTCGGACACAGACATAGCATATTCTCGGGGGTATCAGGGCCGTTGTGCGGGGTTTCGAGGGGCCGGATATGCACCGCTTCGGCATACGGCCCCGATACGCCTCGGAGTTGGACGCCGCATATCTGACAGCGATAGTGGTAGAGTTGCTTGATTTCCTGAGCGTGCAGGGTTTCCTGGACCACTCTTTCCTGCCGCTGTAGGTCTGCATCCATTGCGACTAACCGAAAACGCCAGATAAAAAATCCCGCTCGCCCAACGCCCCGCCAGTAGTCGTCAACCGTGTACAAGCCGTCATACCGATAGCCGGAATCGGGCGCATAGGGGGAACGGAATCCGGCGCCACGGATAACGCGGACAGGCAGGCCGTGCAATCGGTTCTGGGCCAGAGCCCGATTGCCACGGGTGAGGACCTGATGGCGTATCTGCTCATGAGTCTGGGGGTCGCGTCCGCCGTGGCCGGTATAGAAGATCATATCTCCATAATCCTCTCCGTCTTGATAGCCGCCGGCCAGGACCACCGAATCGGCGCCTTCCCGCCCACTGCCGGCAATACCGGCAATGCGGGGCCGGTGCACCCCAGCCCTGGAGAGATCATGGCGAGAGGCGAAGAGGGAGCCAGACGGATAGTCTGGAATATGGCCAAACCTGCGTTCGGGCATGGACACGTGCCGATAATCACAACCGGGCTATTCACCCGGTCGCCGTGATTTTCGACCTTCAGAGCACGCCCAAGCCGACAAAGCAATACGGCCCCGGAGAGCAGGATGGGCAAGGCCCGGACTCTCCGGGAGTGTTGGGCCCGGAAAAAAGTGACACCTCCCTCTCCCTGGAGGGAGAGCCTGTCCTGAGCGGAGTCGAAGGGGGCTGGGGTGAGGGGGGTAGGTCAGATTGAGGGACTATTCGGAAGGAAAAGGAATAACCTTACCGGCAGGTGCGGCAGAGTCCCCGCGCCATTTGCGCCGGCTCTTCTGTAATACCTTGAGCACCGCCTCGGCTTCAGCCGGAGTCAGGGTCAGGGTTTGCTGCCGACACCAACCCAAGCCCGAGCCCCACGTCAGACGCCGGAAAGCAATACTCGGCTGCTCGTCCCCCTGTCCGTTGGGCGCATCCGCTTGGGGCAGCTCCACGGCAATCTCCAGCGCAGTATCGGGCCGGGCGGTGGCAGAGGTCCCGTTCGGAATAGTTGCCAGTATTTCGTTGGTGTGCATATCTTTGTCCCTCCTCTGTACGCTGACAGAACTATAATGCGACAAAACGGCTGACCCGCTTCCACCCCGTTGTCATCCACTGTGTGCCGTGTGCTTCACGTAAGAATCCTTCGACGCCATCGAGTTGCTCAATGAGATCGAGTCCTTCCTGTTCCCCTAAAATCAAGAGCGCCGTGCTCAACGCCTCGGCTTGGGCCGCGCTCGGAGCCACAACGCAGGCCAAGAGGTCGCGCTGCACCGGCCGACCGGTCCGGGGATCGATAATATGGCCGTAGCGCTGGCCTTCGACCTGCCTGCTCTGGCCAAGACTCCCGGAGATGGAAATAGCCTGATCGGAAAACGTGGCAAGGCCGACGACCTCGCCGTTTGGCTGCCGTAACAATAAGCGCCAGCCCTCCCCGTCGCGCGGCCGGCCCAGCGCCCACAGGCTGCTCTGCCCAAAATTGAGCAGGGCGTTTGTCAGCCGCTGTTCATGGAGCTGTGTGACGATCTGATCGAGCGCATAGCCTTTGCCGATGCCCCCCAGGTCCAGCGCCATGCCCGGCACCGGCAGCCCAACGCGGTAGGGCGCGGCAAAGTGCAGCTTCTGACTCCCAACGAACTGCAGGGTGCGGCGCATAACCGTCGCGGTTGGCTGGGTTTGGGTTGTTGCTGCGTGTCGCCATACGCTCAAAAGTGGCCGCACCGTAATATCGAACGCCCCATCGGTCAGGTCTGCGTAGCGTTGCGAGAGCCGTAGAATATCACTCACTTCGGCCGGAACCGCCTGGAGGCCTTGCCCGGCCCGGGCGTTCAAACGGCTGAGCGGGCTGTGCGGAGCATAGGTGGTAAAAAGATCGTCAAAACGTCGCGCCGTGGTAAAAAGATCGTGCCACACCGCGCTCATCTGTTGCTGTCGGGAAGCGGCTTCTGCCTGGCACAGCGTTGCCTGGAAAACCGTGCCCATAATATAGCGGCCATCGGTCTCACACGCCCGGACGGGACCAACCAAGACCAGGAGTATCAGGCTGACCGTCCCAACGGCTGCCCAAGCCCCACTCCCGCATCCCCATTCCCTCGTCATTCCACCATCTCTCCCGCGGCCCCAAGACCGACCTTTTCCTCATCGGCCGCACCCTGCCGCCCAGCGGCCGGTTCTGACTGTCGGTAGTGCTCGGGCGAGCCACGAAAGATAGACCACAGGCTGATCACGACCAGCACCGCTAAGCTGATTTCCAGGGCGAGAAAGCCGGCAATTTTCAGATAGGCGAAGCCGGGGTGGACAAAGCGCACCAGCCAGCCGCCGCCCTCATCGATCAGAGCAGAGAAAAAAGGAATGATAATCAGCCAGGCTTTCAGGTTCGGCGAGATGGGCACGAACAGCATCAGATGCGTCAGCGTCAGCAGCAGCAGCCCCATGGCAAATAGATGGAAATGCGACACTTCCAGCATGCCCTGATAGCTGCGCGGCTGCAGGAAGCGCTCTTCCGAGCCCAGATAGTATTCCGTCACCGAAACAGTGCTCAGGCCCATCTTCTGGAAGTACAGCAGGGCGTTCGTCAGCCACAGGCCGATGACATAGATGACGAAGATGACGATGATGAGTTGGAGCAGCCGGTTTCTGGACCACTCACCGGTCACGACAAAGCGCATGTCATCTCATCCCCTCTCCCCTTGGCGCAGGCCGGGGTGCGGAGGCTTCTCCTGAATCAAGACCTGAAAAAGGGCCAGGACTTTGCGCACGCCTTGGGTCGCGGCCTGGGCGGTCAGCGTGGAGCCCATGATACCGTGGATGTCTTGGCGCAGGCGTAACGCGGGCGTCAATTCCTTCTGGTCGAACTGCTCCAGCCAGCGCTCCGAGGGCAGGTATTCGGGCGGCTCATAAAAGGCTAGTACCAGGAGTTTTTGCAGCGTGCCGTCGGGGGACACCACCATCAGAAAGGTTTCCGGAAAGGTCCGCACAATATGGGTCTCAATACAGGCGTAGCCCTGCACGGTGTCAGCCGTATGGCCGACGTGAAAGGTCGCCAGCTTGGAATCGACCGAGGTCTGCGCCAGGTTCTCAACCCGTTCGATCTGCTGCGGGGTGAGGAAGAAGGTTTGCGTCTCGACGCGGTCTGCCTTGGGGAATGCCACCTGTAATGCCTCTGCCTTGGAATAAAAAACCTGAGCCGCGACACGGGCGGCACTGCCCGGCAATACCGCCGCACTCACGCCCAGCACGTACCACACGATGCCGGTCCTAGAAAACAAAGCCCAGGCCAAAGTTCACCTCGTCTGCGCGCTCGTGGTCGTTATCCACGGTGTCGAAGTTACGGTAGTCCACCTTGAGCACCACGTTGGGGTGGGGTTTATAGCTGACGCCGGTGGTCCAGATGCGGTGCTCGTAGCGACCCTTGGCGTCCCAGTCGCCGGCCATCTCGGCGTGCTGGTCAATATAGGAGAAGCGCACAAAGGGCGACAACTGCTGCTCGCTGCCCGGCCACAGCCAGGGCAGAATGTCGTAGGCCAACTCGGAGTAGAAGCCATACATCTCCTTGGCGATCGACCCGCCGCCGCCGAGCCGGTTGAGTTCATCCGAGTCCTTCAGGTGAGACATGGCGAACAGCGCCCGCGCCTCCATGCCTTGCCAACTGTACAGGGCGTGCAGGTCCCAGATGGTCAGCCGCGCGTCGGGCAGATCGGCCGTGCCGCAGCTCCCGTCTACGCACTCGAAGTACTGACTGTCGTGGGTTGACTTGCCGGTGTACACCGAGCCGCCGAACTTGAGGTTCAGCAGGGGCGAGTAGTCCAAACGCGCCGCAAAGGCGATGTCCTCGGCCAGGGCCTCGCCGCCCTTCTGGCGCGTGCTGCGCAAATGCTCCTTCAGTTTGAGAGCGGGTTTGGTCAGGCAGTTGCCGTCATCGCCAGGCGTACATCCGGCCGTGTTGCTCGCCGCGCCCTCGAGCGCGTTCATGGCGTAGATGCGGTATTCGAGGCCGGGCAGCAGTTCGCCGAACAGTCCGATGCCGTTCTCGCGCCAGGTCGAGGGGATGATACGCCGCTCGACCTCGGGCCGCTCGACGCCGTTGAAGAACACCGGCTCGTGCAGCTCGTTGACGATGCCCAGCGGGGCCAGCAACATGCCGGCCCGAAAATTGGCCCACTCGTACATCAGAAAATCGAGATAGGCGAACTCAACCGAGACCGAACCGCCGGTACTGGTCGAAGCGTGCTCAAACTCCAACTCGGCGTTGAGAATAATACGGTCGGTAAACTTATAGCCCGTATAGAGCACAAAGCGCAGATAATCGGTGGTGTCGCGGTCGCTGCGCGTCTTGTCGCTCACGTCCTTGCGGTAATAGGCCTCACCATAGCCGCCGATCGATAAGCCCTGCTCGACGCCGTAAATTTTGGAGGCCGCCGGTCCCAGGCCGTACGTGCTGTCTTCCATGCGCAGCGGCTGGAAGTCGGGCAGGGTCAGGCTGGTGCGCAGATTGTCCACTTCCTCAGCCAGCACGTCCTGGCGGCGGGCCTGTTCCGCCTCCCGCTCCTGTTCCTGCTGGTGTGCGGCTCGCAGGCTTTCCAGCTCGCCCTGCATCGACGTCATCGCCTGCTGCATGGCCTGCAATTGCTGTGCGAGGTGCTGCATCCGCTCTTCGTCGGCGGCATGGCCGCTCACGGGAATGCCCAGCACGAGAGCCAGCGCGCTCAGAATCCATATGCTTTTCCGCATCATGGTGTATCTCCTCTCTGTCATGTAATAGGCGCTGGGATTCCGTCCTCGGGCCGCTCGTGTGCGTCTCATAATCGATAGCCGATAAGTCTTCTGGACCTCATTTCCTCCTGCTTCGTTTTATTTTATTGAAATTGAGAATCATTATCAATTTCACTTGTCAATACCCCTGGCCTCATTCAGCGAAGGGGCGAGTTGTTCTCACCCGTGCTTTGTGATTTTTTCTGACAGAGGTGAGCGATGAATACGGATTTGGACCTGCATATATGCGACACGCTCTTAACCACCACGCGCTCCATACGAAAGCGCCTCGACCTGAGCCGTCCGGTCCCACCGGAACTGATCGAAGAATGTCTGGAAGTGGCTGTGCAGAGCCCCTCAGCCACCAATACCCAGAAATGGCGCTTTGTGGTGATTCGCGATGCGGACAAACGGGCCGGTATCGCGCGGCTCTACAAACAGGCCTTTGAGTCCTACTGGGAGCAGGCCGACGACGCGACGTACGGGGCCACAGGACCCGCATCGACCGAAGCCCAGCGCATGATCGACTCCGCCGTCTATCTGGTCAAGCATCTGCACGAGGTGCCGGTCCAGGTGCTGTTCTGCATCGAGGATCAGGTCTGCGACGCACCGCTGTTCGACCAGGCCACGGCCTACGGCTCCATTCTGCCGGCGGCCTGGTCGTTTATGCTGGCCGCCCGCGCGCGGGGTCTGGGCTGCTGCTGGACCACCGTGCATCTCACACACGCCGACGAAGCGGCCAAGCTGCTCAATCTTCCCGACAGCGTGACGCAGTGTGTGCTGTTGCCCGTGGCCTATTATACGGGCACGGATTTCAAGGCGGCCCGGCGTATTCCGGCCGCCCAACTGACCCATTGGGACACCTGGGGACAGAAATGCGACGGATCCTGAGCAAGCAACAGTCCCTCGTGCCGGGCGGGATAGATAGCGCGAATGCTTGAGGGGATATCCATCGCAAACGAAAGAGGGCAACCGAGCGCGGCCCTGCGCTGGCTGGGGCTGACCGCCGCGGCCCTGCTCGTCGTCGCTCCCAGCTGCGGCCTGGCTGCGCCTGCATCGACCCTGCTCACGTTCTGGAACGTGAGCGACGAGACCAATACCGAAACCATCGATCACAGCGCCTGGCAGAGTCTCCTGGCCGCCTACCTCAGTTCCCACCCGTCGGGCGTCAGCCGCTTTGACTATGCCGGGCTCAAGGCCAATGCTGAAGACACAGCAAAACTGGCTGGCTATCTGGCATTTTTGCAGGCCCTTGATCCGCGAACATACTCCCGGGCCGAACAGAAGGCATATTGGATCAACTTCTATAACGCGCTCACCGTGCAGGTGGTCGTCAACGCCTATCCCGTGGATTCCATCCGCAACATCCACGAGAGTTGGATCTCCCTATCCGGCCCCTGGGACGACGTGCACGCCCGGGTCGCCGGTCGGGAACTGACGCTCAACCATATCGAACACGGCATCCTGCGGCCCATCTGGGGTGACAACCGGATTCACTATACTGTGAACTGCGCCAGCTATAGCTGCCCAAACCTGTTGGAGACGGCCTTTACCGCGGCCAATACCGAAGCGCTGCTCGACGCCGGCGCGCGCGCCTATATCAATCACCCGCGCGGCGTAGATTTCGTGGGCGACCACTCTCTGGTGATTTCGAGTATCTATGACTGGTATGTGGAGGACTTCGGCGGCAGCCAAGCGACCGTGCTGGCCCACCTTATTCAGTACGCCGAGGCAGGGCTCGCGGCCCGTCTCAAGGACCTTGCCGGGTCGGTGGACTACGAGTATGACTGGAATCTCAACCAACCGTCATACTCGCCGGAGTAATCCGTTATGCCCTATGATTCCTTAGTCCTCCCCGTTTCCAGTTTCTCCAGGACCCGCTGACAGAGCCCTGGGGCAATCCAAATATCGCTTCAATCTTCATCTGCGACAGACCGAGTAAGAGCAGTTCCCCCAACCCATCTAGCAGGGTCCAGAAAACCGGGAACGAGCGCTACGCCCGAACCCAGGCGGCAAAGGTTGGCGGCTGAGGGGGGTCGAAGCCGGTCTCCGCCTTGCAGCGCGCTTTCAGTTCGGCAATGGTTCCACCGAAATCGAACAACTGGGCTGGACCGCGCTGCTGCGCCAGCTCGGCGCGCAGCGCGCGTGTGGCTGGCTCGTCCACACTCAGGTCGTCCCGCAGGACCACGCCGTAGCGTTTGGCCCCTTGCCGCGTCACCAGCCCCCGGTCCACATCAGCCGCGACTTTCTGGGCTGGTCGCTCCAGCGGATTGCCCCAGCCGCCGCCACCCCAGGTCCTGAACAGCAGCTTGTCCCCGACCTCGACCCGCACTCGGTCACATTTGGACGGCAGCAGCTCACGTTGGCCGTCCGGGCGCTCGATGATTTTCGTACTCCGACCGCCCGGCAGGCCGCCCCGCACCCCCCAGGGATAGGTCAACCAGCGGTCGTCGTGTAGGGAAAGCACCCCGGGGGCCAGGAAGCGGTAGCCCACATTCATGGCGTTGCCGCCCCGATGCAGGCCCGGACCGCCACTATCGGGGATGGTCTCATAACATTCAATCCGCACCGGGAAATAGCTCTCGATAAACTCGTTCGGGACGTTCATGAACTTCGGCCATAAGGAGTGGCCGTCCGGCCCGTCGCCGCCCGGCTTGCCGGGAATACCGCCAAAGCCAATCTGGAAGAGCAGAAACCAGTCCCCGGCCCGGTCGTAGCCCGAATACATCAAATGCGGGCTGTCCGAGAAGCCGGCCGCGCACATATAGTCGGGGTTGGACTAGCCTAACAAACCGCTCAGCACATCAAAGATGCGGGCCAGGGCGTGGGTACGGCTCGACAGGGCCGCAGGCTTGAGCGGCTTGAGCAAACAGCCTTTGGGAATACGGACATCAACCAGATCAAAAAACCCGTCGTTCAGGAGAATCTGGGGATCGAAAAAATTGATCATGAACTGGCCGCAGAACATCCGAAACATCTGCTCGCTCAGGAGAAAATTGATCGCGCCGACCGACTGCGGGTCGGTGTCGCTGAAGTCAAAAACGATCCGCTCGCCTTCACGCCACAGGCGACAGGCAATTTTGTACGGCCCCATGCCCATGCCGTCATCACAGATATAGTCCTCGAAGTAGCGCTTCTCTTCGGTAATGGTCTCGCTGATGAGCGTCTGCATAGCGCGCCGGTTGCGGTCGAGGAGGTCGTGCAGGGCCGAGACATACACCGCTTCGCCAAACCGCTCGGCCATTTCAACACAACGGCTGGCAGCGATCCGACAGGCCGCCACAATGGAATGAAAATCGCCCCGGTTCCACTCGGGAATACGACAGTTATGCAGGATAACGCGCAAGATTTCTTCCTGGAGTACGCCTTTGCTGAAAATTTTGACCGGCGGGATACAGATCCCCTCCTCAAAGATCTGCTCGGAATCGGTCGGCATGCTGCCCGGCACCTTACCCCCGATATCGGCCATATGTCCGAACATGGCGGCCCAGTTGATCAGCCGGCCGTTCTTGAACACGGGCAGGCACACCGGCCAGTCGTTGGCGTGGCTGATGGCCCCGTCACACGCATAGGGGTCTGAGGTCAGGAAGACATCGCCCTCTTCAATCGTGCCGTCATACCGCTGGGTAAAACCGTGCACGGGCGAGCCAAACTGCCTGGCCAACAGTTTGCCGTCCCGGCTGGTAATGACCGGAAAGCCGTCGCGCTGGTCGCGGATAATCGGCGACATGGCGGTCCGAAACAGCAGGGCGTCCATTTGTTCCCGGGCGGCCACCAGGCCGTTTTCAATCAGGTCGAGCGTAATCGGATCAACTGGAACGCGCGGGAGGGGGGTCTGCGCTTGCGGATTGGTCTCAATAATCGTGGCCGGCATGGTCGCTACCTGGGCCAGTTCGTCGCATATCCCAACCACCTCGGACGTCTCAAGCTGGGAGAATGGGCGCAACAGGGTGCGGGAGGTTTCGTTGCGCAAGCGCGTTGTGGCGTCCCCATAGGCGCACAGCACGCCCGGCCCCCTGGGAATAATCACTGGCCAGGCCCCGAGCAGCCGGGCCAGGGCATTGGCGTGCAAGGGGCCCGCCCCGCCAAAGGCGATCAGCGCGTAGTCGCGCGGATCAATACCCTGCTGAACCGAGATCAGCCGCAGGGCGCTGAACATTTTTTCATTCACCATATCAATAATACCGGCCGCGGCCTGTTTGACCGACAGGCCCAGGCCGTGCGCGACCGTGCCGACGGCCTGCTCGGCCGCGGCGAGATCAAGAACCATTTCTCCGCCCAGCCGGGTCGCCGCCGGCAGATAGCCCAGCACGAGGGTGGCATCCGTCACGGTCGGCTCACCGCCGCCTTTGCCATAGCAGGCCGGACCGGGATAGGCGCCGGCACTGTGCGGGCCGACCCGCAGGGCCGCGGTCAGCGCCGGTACATGGGCAATCGAGCCGCCGCCGGCCCCGACCGAACGCACATCGACCGAGGACGCCCGGACCGTCACATCGCCAACCGTGGTCTCGCGCCGAAGCTGGGCTTTGCCGTCTTGCACCAGGGCAACGTCGGTCGAGGTGCCGCCCATATCAAACGTCAGCAGGTTCCGGTATCCGGCCTGACCGGCCACCCAGATGGCTCCCGAGACCCCGCCCGCGGGTCCGCTCATCAGCAAATTCACCGGATAGTGACCGGCAGCCTGGGCCGAGGCCAGGCCGCCGTCCGAACGCAGGATGTGGAGCTTGGGCTCCCGCATGGTCTTGGCCAGCTCGATCTTGAGGTTGCGCACATAGGTTTCCACCACAGGCCGGACGTAGGAATTCGCCACCGTGGTAATGGTCCGCTCATATTCCTGCATTTCCGGAATGACCTCGGACGACAGAGAAACGGGCAGGCTGGGCAGCTCTTCCGCCGCCAACACACGCAGGCGTCGTTCGTGCGCACCGTTAGCATAAGCGTTGATGAGGGAAATGGTCAGGGCCTCGATCTGCCGGGCGCGCAGGCTGCGCAGGGCCTGGCGGGCCTGGGCTTCATCCAAGGGATCCACGACCTCGCCCGTGGCACTGATGCGTTCGGACACCTCAACCGTACATTCCAGCGCGGCCAGGGGATCGCTTTTGTTATACAACACCCAGCCGCTCAGCGCGCCGAGCACAAAAGAGCGCGCGATCTGTAACACCTGCCGGTAACCCTGGGTTGTCACCAGGCCGACCCGGGCTCCGCTGCCGGTTAAGAGCGCATTGGTCGCAACGGTGGTGCCGTGCAGCACGTGAGCGATAGTGCTGGTGTCCGCCCCGGCCCGTTCGCACACCAGCGCAATCCCATTGAGCACGCCCAGAGACGGGTCGGCCGGCGTTGACGGCACCTTGGCCGTGACGGCGCTGCCGCATTCTTCGTCAATCAGCAGGCAGTCGGTAAAAGTACCGCCCACATCAATACCAAGACGGTAGGACATCGGGGGTGTTTGCTTGTTTGTTTGTTCCAATCCTCACCGGCCCTTCGAGTTCGCTCAGGACAGGCCAAGCCAGGACGGGCCGGTGCTCCCTGGCAATGCTTGTAGAAGCTTTCCCGCGCCCTGGCAAGACATCCGATATAGGGAGCATCCGTTCGGGACCAGTCTTTCGATGCAACCGAGAACAGGCTAAGGAACAGCCCATGCGGCAGGAACTGACGGTCTACTCCATCTCCATAGGGCTGGCCCTGGCCGTGATCATGGGCGCGGCAAACGTCTATCTGGGCCTCAAGGTCGGCATGACGGTGTCAGCCTCCATTCCGGCCGCGGTAGTCTCCATGCTGCTCTTACGCGGCCTGCTGGGCAGACAGTCGGTGCTGGAAGCCAACCAGGCCCAGACCGCGGCGTCCGCGGGCGAGTCTCTGGCCGCCGGCATCATTTTTACCATGCCGGCCCTGGTCCTGGTCGGCGTGTGGCACGAGTTTGATGTGGTCTTGACCACACTGGTTGCCCTGGCCGGCGGCCTGCTGGGCATTGTGCTCATGATTCCGCTACGCCGGGTGTTTGTCACCGCCGGCAGCCTGCCCTTTCCCGAAGGCGTGGCCTGTGCCGCGGTGCTGCAAACCGGCGGGCAGGCCGGCACCCGGGACGCCCGCCAAGTCATCCAGGGAGCCCTGTTTGGCTGTGTCTTCAAGGCGCTGGTGAGTTTTGTCGGCGTCCTCAAGGGAACGCTTGAAGGGGCCTGGCTGGTGGGCAAGAGCGTGGTCTATCTGGGCAGCGATCTGTCCGTTGCTTTATTGGGCGTGGGCCTGATCGTCCGGCTCAATATCGCGGCCCTCGTCTTTCTGGGGGGCGGCCTGGGCTGGCTGCTGACCCTGCCCATTTTGAGCGTGGATATCTCCAGTCCCGAAAGTCCGGTTGAACGCGCCTACGCGGTCTGGTCACAGCAGGTACGCTATATCGGGGTCGGTGCCATGGTCGTGGGCGGCGTGGTGGCCATCGGGCAGGTGTGGCGCGGCCTGGGGGAGGCCGTCCGGGCGCTGCTGCCTCCCGCCCGGACAGGAGCGCAGGACGCGTCTCAGGATATGCCGCTGACCTGGACCAGCGCCCTGACCCTGGGCTGCCTGGTCCTCTCCGGCAGTGTCTATTTTCTGTTTACCGAACGGCTGGACGTGACCCTGACGGCCACCACGATCATGTTCGTCACGGCGCTCTTTTTTACCGCGGTGGCCAGTTATATCGTGGGCCTGGTTGGCAACTCCAACAGCCCGGTCTCGGGCATGACCATCACGACCGTGCTGGGGACCGGGCTGATGCTGGTCCTGTTTGGCTTTACGGGTACGACCGGCATGCTGGCCCTCCTGGGCGTGGCCGCGGTGGTGTGCTGTACGGCCTGCACGGCCGGTGATGTCTGCAACGACCTCAAGACCGGCCAGTTGGTCGGCGCTTCGCCCCGCCGCCAGCAGATCATGCAGCTCGGCGGTGTAGCCGTGGCCGCGCTGATCATGGCGCCTGTCCTGCAACTGCTGCACGATTACACACCGGGCGGCATTGGCGGCAAGGAACTGGCCGCGCCCCAGGCGCAACTGTTTGCCAGTCTGGCGCGCGGCTTTTTCGGTGACGGTCAGCTGCCGTGGCATCTGGTCGGGACCGGGGCCGTGATCGGCCTCGGCCTGGTTGGGGTGGACCGGCTGCTCGCCCGACGGGGTGGGGCTTTCCGCCTCCATCTCATGCCGGTCGCGGTCGGCCTGTATCTGCCGTTCGGTCTGAGCGTCCCGATTTTTCTGGGCGGCCTGCTGTCCGCCCTGCTGCACCGTCGGCGGCTCCCAGCCTCGGAAACCGCGGCCGCTCGGCCCGGCGTGCTGCTGGCCTCGGGGGCCATTGCCGGCGAGGCCCTGACCGGCGTCGGCCTCGCGCTGGCCGCCAGCCTGGGCTTCAGCCGCCTTGAGCTTGGCCTGCCGGACGGACTGCAAACCGGGCTGAGCATTATTGCCGGGCTGGCCGCGCTGCTGTTTTTCTATATTTTAGCAGTTAAGAGATGAGAGGCGGCGCAGAGGCAAAAAAGCAAAGATATGTTCGGTCCTCGGAAAACAGGCATGGATTGAGGAGAAGCAGGACCCATCATGGAAGAAAGATCGGAGCATGAGCAGACCGTTCGTCACCTGGCCCACGTTCGGTGCGATGGCGATACCTTCGCCCTCCATGATCTGGATGCCCACTTGCGCGGAGTAGGGAAACTTGCAGAAGAGCACGCCCAGGTCTTCGGCAGCGGGGATTGGGCGCGGGTGGCAGGGCTGTAGCATGACTTGGGGAAATATAGCGTGGAATTTCAACGGCGCATTAAGTCTGTGACGGGTTACGACCTTGACGCGCATCTCGAAGGTCCAGTTGGTCGAGTCGATCACTCCACGGCAGGGGCACAGTACGCGGTAGACCAATTCGGCCTGCGTGGTCGGATACTGGCGTACTGTATTGCCGGCCATCACGCCGGACTGCCGGATTGGCATACCAGTGAAACTGCAGGGCGCGCGTTGAAGGTACGGCTGGATGACAACAGCCATTTGAAACGTGCCTTGAGCCAGACAATTCCTCACGAGATTCTTTCACAACCGAAGCCGTCCAGCGCCTTACTCGGTAAAGCCGAGGGGTTCGCCTTATGGGTGCGTATGCTGTTTTCGTGTCTGGTAGACGCGGATTTCCTCGATACCGAGGCGTTCATGGATGCGGATACGGCGGCGCGGCGCCTCAATACCGTAACACCCACGGATATGCTGCGGCGTTTCAACGTCTACATGGAGGAGCAATTTTCACAGGCTCCTCCTAAGCCCGTGAATCGTATTCGGGCCGAAGTGCTCCAGCAGTGTCGGAATAAGGCCCATAAAACGCCTGGGCTATTTTCCTTGACCGTCCCCACTGGTGGGGGAAAAACACTGTCGAGTCTCGCCTTTGCTCTGGAACATGCTGTCCTCCACGGAAAGCGGCGGATTATTTACGCCATTCCATACACCAGCATTATTGAGCAAAGCGCCAACGTGTTCAGGGACATATTCCCCGATGAGGTGATTGAGCACCACAGCAATCTTGACCCCGAAAGGGAGACCGCAAAAAGCCGTCTGGCTGCGGAGAATTGGGATGCAGCGTTGATTGTGACAACGAATGTCCAGTTCTTCGAGTCGCTGTTTGCTGCTAGAACCAGCCGTTGCCGTAAGCTGCACAACATTGTGGATAGCGTTGTCGTATTGGACGAGGCTCAGTTGTTGCCGCCCGAATTTTTACAGCCGATTCTGGATGTGATGAACCTGCTGGTGCGTCACTACGGCGTGACCTTTGTGTTATCAACCGCAACCCAGCCGGCGTTGGGTACCCTGCACACTTTCCAATGCACCCTCCGTGGCCTTGATAATGTTCGTGAAATCATCAGTGACCCGGACGCGCTGTATCACGACCTGAAACGCGTCACTGTGATATGGCCACAGGATTTCCATCTGGCCCAAGATTGGGAGGATGTTGCGCAGCAGATTCAGCAACATCCGTGCGTCTTGGCAGTGGTCAACTCTCGTACTGATGCGCGTGAACTGCACAGGCGTATGCCGGATGGAACAATCCACCTGTCTGCCCTGATGTGTGGAGAGCATCGTTCGCGTGTCATCAGCGATGTAAAGCAGCGCTTGCTTGCCGGTGAATCCGTGCGCGTGGTGAGTACACAACTGGTAGAGGCCGGTGTAGATGTCGATTTTCCCGTGGTCTACCGTGCGCTGGCGGGTCTGGATTCGATTGCTCAGGCAGCGGGACGGTGTAACCGAGAGGGCAAGTTGGAACACGGTGAAGTCATTGTGTTTGTCCCACCCAAACCTGCACCGCCGGGGCCTTTGCGACGTGCGGCGGAGACGACGGTCTCGTTGCTAACAGGGTCTTCCGACCATACGCTGACACCGGACTTGTTTTCTCGCTACTTTGAGCATTTCTACATGCGCGCGCGCTCTCTCGACACACGGGGCATCACCGAATTGCTTACACCCCAGGGAGGTAACGACGATCCGTTAACAGTCCAGTTTCGTACCGCGGCCCAACATTTTCGGCTCGTTGACGAGTCAGGTTATCGCAGCATTCTCGTGCGTTATGGAGAGAGCCCTGTGTTGATTGGCCGTTTACAGAAAGAAGGGCCGGAGCGCTGGCTGATGCGCAAACTCCAGCGCTACACCGTGTCGCTGCCCGAATGGCAATTCCGGGAATTGCTGGCCAGCGGCGACGTATCTGAAATCCATCCCGATATATTTGCGCAGACTGCGGACGTGCTGTATCACCCGCAACTCGGGATATTGTTGGACGACCTGAACCTCGACCCAAGCGACTTGATCAGCTAGACATCGAAACGGCGGGAATTGAGATTTGACAGGCTACGAGCAATGTGCAGTTATTTAAATAGTTCCATTACTGTATTGCATCCAGATAAAGATCTGGATGAGGATTGAAACATCCCGTTACTACGGGATGCGATGGTGATGGAACGGAAGCACCGGCCTTAACGGGCCGGTGAGGATTGAAACGCCGGCTGGCTGGCCTGAGCCTGGGGCTGTTTGTGGGGCCGAATCAGTCGGCCAGTCGCACGCTGATGGCCCGCTTCGTACCGGAGCAGCACGCTGCCGCCTTTTCCGGCAAGATTACCACCTTTGCCGGGCCCCCGCTGCTGGACATCGGGACCGAGGCAACGGACAGTCAACGCCTGGGCGTGGCCACGGCGGTCGGGTTTTTCGTTGTTGGCGGCTTGCTGCTCACGGTGAACGAACGACGCGGCATCAGAGCGGGTCAGCAGACGGAACTGCCCGGCGACGCCTCATCGGACCGGACTTGACATTACTCGCTCGAATAGGTCAGGATACTGGCCGTTTGAAGGGGACGGGCCGTCCGTATCCGCAGGCCCGGCCAGCCGTACAGGCGCAACATGGATGCAACCCATAACGCCCATGTCGAATTCGAGCGCGTGTGTAAGAGCTACGACGGACGGGTTCAGGTTGTGCGTAACCTGGACCTGACCGTGCGCGAAGGGGAGTTTCTGACCCTGCTGGGGGCTTCCGGCTCGGGCAAGACCACCTGCCTGATGATGCTGGCTGGCTTTGAAGCGCCCACCTCGGGCGCCATCCGCATCCGGGGGCGATCAGTGCACGACCTGCCGCCGCGCAAGCGCGGCATCGGCGTGGTCTTTCAGAACTACGCGCTGTTTCCGCATATGACGGTTGGCGGCAATCTGGCGTTTCCGCTCGAAGTGCGCGGGCTCGATTCGGAGCAGCGTCGGGTGCGCGTCCGGCGGGCGCTGCAACGCGTACGCCTGGAGGGCCTTGAAGACCGCCGACCGACCGAGTTGTCCGGTGGCCAGCAGCAACGCGTGGCCATTGCCCGCGCCTTGGTGTTTGAGCCCAGCCTGGTGCTGATGGATGAGCCGCTCGGCGCGCTTGACCGTCGTTTGCGCGAAGAAATGCAGTATGAGATTCGGCGCATTCAGCGCAGCCTGGGGGTCACGGTCGTCTACGTCACCCATGACCAGCAGGAGGCGATGGTGCTGTCGGACCGGGTCGCCGTCTTTCGCCGCGGCCGTATTGAGCAGGTCGCCCTGCCGGAGACGCTGTACGAGGAGCCGGAACGCCCATTCGTTGCCAGCTTCATCGGCGAAAACAATCTGCTGCACGGGCGGGTGGTCAGCGTCGAGCGGGACATCTCTCTGGTAGAGACTGGCGGTCAGGTCGTCCGGGCCTTTCAGGTCGCGGCGTGCAAACCGGGCGACCCGGTTATCCTAGCCATCCGTCCGGAACGGGTCTGCCTGGCGCCCGAGCCAAGCATGTACAGCAACAGGTTTGCGGCCCACATCGAAGACATGACCTTCCTGGGCGACCACCTGCGCCTGCGGGTGGCCGTGTGCGGGCGTACGGACTTTGTGGTGAAGATTCCGAATATCGTAGGTCACGGCGCTGTGCTGGAGGGAGACCAAGTTCACATCGGCTGGACGCCGACCGACTGCCGGGCCTTGGAACCGGACGAAGAGGAGGACGCCCTATGACAATCTGCCAGCCAGGAACCCGAATCCGACCCACGCTCCAGGCCATGCTTATTGTATTGCTGGCCGGGCTGAGCTGGAGCCGCCCGGTCGCCGGCAGCGAAGCCCTCACCGTGGTCTCCTGGGGCGGCTCGTACGCCCGGGCCTGTCAGAAGGCGTATCACCAGTCCTTCAGCGCGGAAACGGGCATTGAGATTCGCCTGGAATCCTATAACGGCGGCTTGGCCCAAATCCGCGCTCAGGTGGAGACCGGCAAGGTCTACTGGGACCTGGTCGATCTGGAGATGGCCGACGCGGCGCGGGGCTGTGATGAGGGACTGCTCGAACCTCTCGTTGCCACCGACCTGCCCCCGGCACCGGACGGGACCCCCGCGGCGGAGGATTTCTTCCCCGATATGATCACCGAATGCGGCGTTGGCCTGCTGTTCTACTCCACGGTGTATGCTTATAACCCCGCCTACCTGCCCGGCCCCAAACCGGCAACGATCCGGGACTTTTTCGATCTGGAGAAATTCCCCGGCCGCCGCGGCATGCGCCGCAGTCCGCTGGTCAATCTGGAGTTCGCCCTGATGGCCGACGGCGTGCCCGTGGATCAGGTGTATGCCACGCTGGACACGCCCGAGGGCGTGGACCGGGCCTTGCGCAAGCTCGACACGATCAAGGAACACATCGTCTGGTGGGAAGCCGGCGCCCAGCCGCCGCAGATGCTGGCCGACGGCGAGGTCGTGATGAGCACGGCCTATAACGGCCGTATCTTCAACGCCCAGGTGCTGGAAAACCAACCCTTTGTGATTGTCTGGGACGGTCAGGTGCTGGACCACGGCATCCTCGGTATTGTCGCCGGTACGCCGAAGTTGGAAACGGCTCGGAAGTTTCTCACCTTTGCAACGCGGACCGAGTCCCTGGCCGCGGTCGGGCGTTATATTGCCTATAGCCCCGCCCGGAAGTCGGGAACGGCCCTGATTACCACCCATCTCGAAACCGGGCTGGACATGAAGCCGCATATGCCGAACAGCCCCGCAAACGTCGCCCACGCCCTGCACCACGACTGGCGCTGGTGGAGAGATCACGGCGACGAGATGAACGAGCGCTTCAGCGCATGGCTGGCTCGTTAATCGATTCGCAACTCCGCGCCGTGGGGCTGGTGCTGCCCCTGGTCGCCTTTATCGGGCTGACCTTTGTTGCGCCGCTGGCGACCATGCTGTCGCGCAGCGTGTATGACCCGGTGGTGGCTGATGCGCTGCCCGAAACCCTGAGCCTGTTACAGGCTTGGGACGGTGTGCACGTCCCGCCCGAGGCGGTGTTCGAGACGATCGCCCGCGAACTGCGCACAGCGCGGCAGGAGCGCAACCTGGGACGGGTCGCCACCCGTATCAACCGCGTGCACGGCGGGCTGCGGAGCGTCCTCACCCGCACGGCACGGCGCGTGCGCGACGCGGAGGGTCCAGGGTGGCGCGCCACCCTGGTCGGTATCCACGCGGCCTGGGACGATGTGCAGACCTGGCAGGCGATTCGTTATGCGGGCGAGCGCTTCACCGCGCGCCATTATCTGCATGCCCTGGACCTGGAACGCCGCGGCGACGGTCGCATCGCTCCACGACCGGACGAGTATCGCGTCTATCTGCCGCTGCTGTGGCGTACCCTGGTCGTGAGCCTGAGTCTGACCGGGCTGTGCCTGCTGCTCGGGTATCCGGTCGCCTGTCTGATCGCCCATGCCCAGCCGCAGCGGGCGAATCTCTTGCTGCTGCCGGTGCTGGTCCCGTTCTGGACCTCCTTGCTGGTGCGCACGACCGCCTGGATCGTCCTGCTCCAGACCCAGGGAGTGATCAACAGCACGCTCGTCGCGCTGGGTCTGATCGCCGACGATAGCCGCCTCGCCATGATCTACAATATGACCGGTACTATGGTCGCCATGACTCATGTCCTGCTGCCCTTCATGGTGCTGCCGCTGTACGCGGTCATGCGCACCATCCCACGGCTGCATATGAGCGCGGCAGCTTCGCTGGGCGCGAGTGCGGTCCAGGCATTTTGGCGGGTCTACTGGCCGCAGACCCTGCCCGGCGTTGGTGCCGGCTCGCTGTTGGTCTTTATCCTGGCGATCGGCTTTTACATTACACCGGCTCTGGTCGGCGGCCGGAGCGGCCAGCTCATTTCCAATATGATCGCCTACCATATGCAGACTTCCTTGAACTGGGGACTGGCCGCGGCAATCGGCGGTCTGCTGCTGGCCTTCGTGCTGGTGCTGTATCTGGTATACGACCGTCTGGTGGGCGTCGAACGGATGAGGTTGGGCTGAGATGATACCGGGGGGAGTCTGGGAACGCGCCGGCCGGATTGCCTATCTGGCCTTCTGTACTGCGGTGTTCGTGTTTCTGATTGCGCCGATTGTGGTCATCGTACCGCTCAGCTTCAACGCTGACCCCTACTTCACCTTTACCGAGGGGATGCTGCGCCTGGAGCCCGCGGCCTATTCGCTGCGCTGGTACCAGAATGTGATGGGCGAGCCGGAGTGGAGGCAGGCGCTCTTCAACAGCCTGTTCATCGGCCTGGCGGCCACCGTGCTGGCGACCGCGCTCGGTACGCTGGCGGCCCTGGGACTGACGCATCCCACCCTGCCGGGCCGCTCGGCCATTATGGGCCTGCTGATTTCGCCGATGATCACTCCGGTGATTATCTCAGCCGCCGGCATGTTCTTCTTCTACTCAAACCTGGGTCTGACCCAGACCCACCTGGGGCTCATCCTGGCCCATGCCACGCTGGGGACGCCGTTTGTCGTTATCACGGTGACCGCCACGCTGTCCGGTTTCGACCCCAACCTGTATCGGGCAGCGGCCAGTCTGGGCGCAGGACCGCTGCGGACGTTTCGGCGTGTCGTGCTGCCGCTGATCGCCCCCGGCGTGGTATCCGGGGCCTTGTTTGCATTTGCCACCTCGTTCGACGAAGTGGTAACGGTGCTGTTCATGGGCGGTCTGGAACAGCGCACTGTGCCGCGCCAGATGTGGACCGGCATCCGTGAGCAAATCAGCCCGGCGATTCTGGCCGTAGCGACCCTGCTGATCGCGTTCTCTCTGCTGTTCATGCTGAGTGTGGAATGGCTGCGCCGCCGGGCGGGGACACGCGAGCGCGTTTCACCCTAGGCGCTCGCCGTTCCGCGGGGCTCGCGTCAGGCCGGACGTGATCCAGCATCCATGCTTCGACTGCGCCCCTCTGGGGCAAAGCCTGTCCTGAGGGACGCAGGGCTCAGCACACGCGTTTGCCCTGAGCGAAGCGAAGTCGAAGGGCCGGGAGCCGGCCCCTGCGAAAGCAGGGGTGACGTTCTTGCGCCGAGCCGGCCCCTGTGCAAACAGGGGAATGACGGGCGGCTACACAGCATCGTGAAACGCTCTAGTCCGCCTCACCGTCGCCCAGGAGACAGGGGGTCGGGCGGCCGATTGCAGCCTCCGTTTTATAGTCGGTCGAGCTTGTAGACCGCGGGGAGATCAGGAACAATAGAAGCATCATGCGCAAGAACAGGCGGCCGCGGGGGAGAGGCGGGAGAGCACAGCTGGACGAACGCAATCAGCAGGGCCACAGGCGGCAACGGGGACGGCGGAATGGGCCACCCGGGCCGTCCGCCGCGCTACAAGAATTTCAAAGCCGGGTCCCCATAGTACCCAACCGGAAAATTCAGTTGGTTGGGCCGGATACGCCCCTGACGATTCGTATGCTGGACGTGTTCTGTCCGATTGGATTTGGCCAGCGGGCCATTATCCTGGCGCCGCCCAAAACCGGGAAGACGACCTTCCTGAAAGACTTATGCGTGGCGGCCGCGGCCGGGGCTCCGCAAGCCGCCTTATACAGCCTGCTGATTGACGAACGGCCCGAGGAGGTGACCGACTTTCGCCGGGCCGTTCCGGCCGAGGTGTTTGCCTCGTCGAATGATCGTTCGCTGGAAGAACATCTGGAGACGGCCGCGGTATGTCTGGAGCGAGCGGTTGAAAATGCCTTGCAGGATAAGGATGTGATTATTGTCCTGGACTCGCTGACCCGTCTGGGCCGCGCCCACAATCTCAATACGGCCACCGGACGGACGATGAGCGGCGGTATTGATGCCAATGCGCTGGAAATCCCCAAGCGCTTGTTTGGCGCCGCCCGGCAGCTCGAAGAGGGCGGCTCGCTGACCATCGTGGCGACCTGTCTGGTTGACACGGGCAGCCGCATGGATGAGGTCATTGCCCAGGAATTCAAGGGAACGGGTAATATGGAGTTGCTGCTTGATCGGCGGCTGGCCGACCGGCGACTGTTCCCGGCCATTGATATTGCGGCTTCAGGCACCCGCAAAGAGGAACAACTGCTCGACCCCGACACGCTCAAAATGGCCCGCTTGCTGCGCCGTCAGGTTGCCGCGATGCCAACCGTGGGGGCAACCCAGGCAGTGCTGGCCGCCTTTGAGAAAGCGGAATCCAACGCCGCGCTGGTGGCCCAGTTTGCGGCGGTCTAACCCCGTGCCTCAAGGGACGCGAGGGTCTCCGCGTGAGTCCTCGACTTCCACGATCATCTCAATCTCGACGGCGATGCCGAACGGGAGTTGGTTCATGCCCACGGCCGAGCGGGCGTGCCAGCCACGCTCGCCAAACAGGGCGACCAGCAGGTCGGACGCGCCGTTGATGACTGTGGGGTGATCGGGGAAGTCGGGCGTGCAGTTGACAAAGCCGAGCAGCTTGACCACTTTGCGAACCTTGTCCAAATCCCCCAGTTCTTGCTTCAGGGATTGCAGGATATTGAGCATGACCTGTTTGGCCGCCTCATAGCCCTGCTCAACATCCAGGTCTGTGCCCAGCTTGCCCTGGATGAACGACACCCTGCCGTCCTTGAGGACGCCCGGTCCGTGGCCGGAGACAAACAGGAGGTTGCCGGTTCGCACCAGGGGCAGATAGTTGGCCACTGGAGTGGGAATGGGCGGCAGGCGCAGCCCGAGTTCTTCGAGTTTCTTTTCAGCTTCCATTATCGTCTCCTTTCGCACATTCCATCTTGTGATCCGGCTTGATGAACAGCGCGCTCGCCCGGCGCTCGTGCGAGAAACGGATACTCGGCATACCGCGTCAGCAGGTGCGGCAAAACCACGACCAGGAAGAGTAGCAGGACAAGCGCCAGGAACAGCAGGCGGAGCACTCTGCTGAGCGCAACGAGCAAAGCGATACCGCCGCCCAAAAGAATCAATTGGACCTTGGACAGGCCGAGGAGCCAGTTCCAGGCCTGGGGAAACATCTCTGGATTCATAGTGCGGTTATCCTAGAGCGTCATCAAAATCCCGCCAAATATATTGGGGTGAAAGGTGCGCACGAGGTAGAACACAACCACACCCAGGATGATCGCCCCCCAACGGAGCTCTCCAATAGGAAACGGCTGCCGTTGGCTGACAATGGCGCCAAAGGGCAGGAAGGAGGTAGACAGCCGAAATTCCGCATAGCCGGGAATGTCGCCGGCCTTGCGTTGGTCCTGATGGCGAGCGCCAAGCCAGGAGTAGATAACGAAGCCGCCAAAGAAGACGAGGTCGCTCAGGGTGCCATGCACCAAGCAGTGGGCCACACCAAACAAAAAGAACGAGGCAAAGACCGGGTGGCGGGTAATGCGGGTAACGCCATAGGCCCGAGGCTCTCCACTGGCCAGCATGGAACTGGGCGGACGCGCGGCCAGCCCGCTGACGAGGAGGACAAAGGCCAGCCCCATGAGCAGGACATTCACATCACGCGCGATCAGATAGGGGAGCAGCGTGACCCAGAGCTGCGGGCCGGTGTGCTTGTGCGCGCCGTAGTACATGCACAGCGGCACGAGGGTGACGAGAGCAATCAGAGAATAGAGTCCCAAGAAGCCCCGCTCGCCCAGCCGGGCAACCAGTTTCGGTCGCCAACTGGGCGCGGACATGAGCATATGTGAGCCACCGAACAGCACCCACCACAGCAAGATGATAAACGATTCTTTCATGCCGTCTCCCCTACCGTGCTCCATACCCTCCGTCAATGAAGGCGGTTTTCAGGCGTCCAGGCTTTTCAGAATTTCTTCGGCTTCGTGTACGATGTCGTGCACGATGTGACCGGCCGGCTTAATATCATGAATCAACTGACACGATTCACCCGCGTACAATGCGGCGTGTTCCAGGTCTCCCTCAAAGCCGGGCATGGGCGGGAAGATGCCGTATTTGGGTAGCTCTATGGATGTGCCGGCCATGGGCATCGTCCCGATGACGTGGCCTTCTCCGGGCCGCTGGCCGCTGACCGGACGACCCGCGGCTTCCCATTCGTCTATCGCCGTCGTGCGCAACACCCGGTGGGCGGCATCTGGCCAGCCCACATCAAAGAGGGTGGTGTAAACCGTATCTTCGGCCGTACTGTCAACAATGCGCTGTTTGTATGCCTGGATGACCTGGACTTCTTCGCTGGCCACAAAGCGCGTACCCATGGACACGGCCTGAGCGCCCAGGGTGAGGGCCGCCACAACCCCGCGCCCGCTGGCAATGCCGCCCGCGGCAATAACCGGCACGGGCTCGCCGGCTTCGACCACGGCCGGGACGATGGTTGACAGTGAGATGGTGCTTTTGACATGCCCGCCCGCTTCAACACCTTGGGCGATAATGCCGTCAACTCCGGCGTTGACCGCGGTCACGGCTTCTGCAACTGAGCCAACCTGGAGGAAGACCTTGGTCCCGACGCGATGGGCCTCTTTGACATAGGGTTCAGGGTCGCCCCAGAAGAAGATCAGCAGGGGCACGGCTTCGGCCAAGCAGGTTTCAATCTGTCCCTCTTGCAGCAGAGGGAGAATGATATTGACCCCAAAGGGCCGCGTGGTCAGCGTGCGGACCTGTTGGATTTGCTCCCGGATATAAGGCGCGGGCAGACCGCCCATGCCCAAGACGCCACACCCGCCGGCGTTGGACACCGCGGCCGTGAGTTGCGGCCCGGCCATCCCGCCGCCCATACCCACGGAGAAAATTGGATAGGTGATTCCAAGGTCCGGGCAGATTGGCGTGTGTAGCATAGCGGCCCCCCTTTCCCGCCTACTTCCACAACGGCCCCGGATAGACCGGCTGGGCTTCAGCGACGGTGCGCGGCCACACGATTTCCTTACGACCCTGCTGCCACTGGGTGACCAGCATGGGATGAGCGGTCTGGCACCCGGTCTGTGCTTCAATGGCGTACGGGCCGTAGAAGGTCGTACACCGCAGACGACTCGCCGCCGTGCGCAGGGCGTGTTGACCCACACCGCCGACTTCCTCAACGCAGCGCTGGGCAATGACACCGGCGGCATAGCCTTGGGCGGCCGGGTAGTCGATAGGTACGGTTGCACCTTTGAGGTAATGGGTCAGGAATTCACTTTCTGACGGGCCGCAATCTACCCCGTACTCCACCTGTGGTTCCCACTGGCTCGGAGCCAGAAACCCGTCTGCCCGCTCACCCAGCTCGGCCTTGAAGCGGCTAATGGCCGCCACGACCAGCCCGGCGGCTTTGAGCCGGGGGCGGAGGTCGCATAACTGCCGGCCCAGCCGCAGGTCGTCCTCGACACGGCCAACGCTGAGCAGCCAATCCGGCGGGTCGTCCTGGAGCGGGTTGAGCAACGGGCTGAAGTCGTCAAGCCCGGAGCGGTACAACTGGTGATTGGTCAGCGTCAGGCCGTGACGTTGAATCCAGGCCAGCGCGCCACTGGCCATATCGGTGGCAAAGCCGGTTTTAGCGCTCAATAAGGCCACCCGTTTGGCCGCGGGGTCGAGCGTTGTCAGCAGTTCGAGAATGGCGCAGAGGTATTGGGACGCCGGACTCAACAGGCCCACGACCCAGGACAGGTTGCACTCGAAAATTTCGTCGGCCGAGCCGCTATGGTTCCACAGCACCTGCTGAGCGGCCTCGGCCGTCTCCGCGGCGGCCAGGGTCAGCCCGCTGCCGTAGGGGCCCATCAGCAGATCAACCTGGTCGCGGGAGATCAGTTTCTCGGTCAGGCTGCGGACTTTGGTCTCATCACTTTCATCGTCTTCAACAATCAGGGAGACGGGGAGTCTTCGGTTTTCGGCCCCGAGTCGCATCCCCCCGGCGGCGTTCACATCGCGGGTATAGCCCTCCAGGCCTTCAAGGACCTGACGCCCGAGCAGGGCATAGCGGCCACTCAGAGAAATAGCGATACCAAGCCTGATAGAGTCTGGTGTCATAGTCCACCTAGTATTTTGCAATGACCTCACGGCTGAATTCTTCGATCATTTCGCGTCCGTTGTTGACCACCTGCACCGCCACCTGTTTGAGACCGGCCGCTTCGAGCGCCTTGAGCCGGGCAATGATCTCCTCGCCCGTCCCTGTCAGCGTCATACCGCGAATCAGGTCTGCATTACAGTAACGCTCTTCTCCCGGCTTGAGGTAGATCAGGTGGCCCTCGTGGACTTCGAGATAGCGCCGATCTTCAGGCGTGTGCATCTGCCCAACATAGTCGGCAAAGCCCTGATAGAGGGGCTCCATGGCGGGCGGCATATTGGCCGTGACCGCGGACTGCTCCCACAAGGCGTGGAGGGCCACAATGGCAAACGGACCAACTCGGTCCATGACGCGCTGCGAAGTTGCCGACTCCCCCGGTTGAAGCACACAGGCCGTTGTCAGGGCGACATTGGGCAGGTCGTGGGCTGAGCGCCCACCCCGAGCCGCCCCCTTTTCGACCACGGCCAGGTTTTTGCGCAAGGTGTCCGGGGAGGAAATGGTCGTAATCCAGCCGTCTGCGACCTCTCCGGTCAGCTCCAGGGCTTTCGGCCCGTTGGCCGCAAAATGAATCGGAATCGGGTCTTTCAGATTGATATAGCCGTGGTCTTGGTGCAGGAAGCGGATCCAGCGCTGGCACGATCCTGCGCCTTCGGTGTCTTGAAAGAGCACCTCGTCTCCCTTGAGCAGGCGGCGGCACTGCTCGATATAGTGGCGCACGCTTGTGAGCGAGACGGGCGGGAGGCCCATGGTATTGCGTCCGGTGAATCCGGTTCCCAGGCCGAGGATGACCCGACCGGGCGCGAGTTGATTGATGGTGGCAATGGAGTGGGCGGTCACCGGAGCGATACGATTGCTCGGGATGGCAACGCCAGTTCCCAAAACAATCGTGCTGGTATGCTCCGCGGCAAGCGCCATGCACGCGTACACATCGCTGTAGATCATCTGGGAGTCGTACAGCCAGGCGTGGCTGAAGCCGCTGTCTTCGGCCACGACAATGTCTTTCCACGCATCCGGTTTAGCCGGGTAGGCAATGGCAAATTCCATGGGTGTCCTCCTGCATGTATGTTGAAATGACAGAAAGAGTAAACGTGTCTACATCTGCATGTCTACTGGCGGACACGTTTACTCTTTTTCCACATGGGCCAAAAGCTCGGGCAGACGATGAATCACCAGGTCAGCCTCAACCGTCCAGGTTGGCGTTTTGCCGTTGGTCAGGAGGACCGTCATGGCCCCAGCCGCCCGTCCGGCCTCCGTATCGTGCCGAAAGTCCCCAACCATGAGTAGCGTCTCCACTTGAACACCCAGGCGGGCACTTGCCAGCCGGACACAGGCCGGGTTCGGCTTGGGAGTAGCGTCCTCTCGGGCAATGAGCGCGTCCACGCGGATGTCCAGCTGCGCGCAGACCGCTGTGAGCGCAGCCCGACTGTTGCGGGTAATAATGGCGACCGGCAGACCGCGGGCCTGGAGGGCCGCCAAGGTTTCCTGAGCCCCGTCGTTCCAGGCGACATGATCGACCCCGTCTTGTTCAAAGGCCTCAATGGTGGCAAAAGCTTCAGCCCGTTGGCGCGGCGGGAGGGAGTCGGCCCAGTGGAGGATATCGCCCTCGGGCAAGCCGAGTTGGGCTCTGAGTCGGGCGAAGTCCAGATAGGGCCGCGTGAGCGTGCTGTCGAGATCAAAGGCAATGGCGTGCAAGAAACGCCGGCGCTCAGGCGGCTGAGCCAGCCGGATAAAATAGGGGCGGGTTTCAAAGCCGCCCCTATTTGGAGTTTCCTGCTCTCCACTAGCCACGGACTACTATCTTTTTACGGTTTTCATCCGGCGCCCGCCGTGGCTCCGTACTAAAAAGAAAATGAGAGCAGTCTGGGGGATATACCGCCTCTTCAGGCAGCAGCGGGCGCCTGCCACACTGGGGACAGGCACCAGAGCGGCGAGAGCGTCTCCAGACCGAGTATCCCAGACCGGGCAGACACGGCAGGGCACCCGGGAGCGGCGAGAGCTGGCCCGCCAACAGCAGCAGTCCCATACTGGTCACGCCAAGTACCCACAAGAGGCTTTCAACGACAAGAGAACCACGCAGACGAGGCTGCGGCGGACCATTCCAGAAACAGGCCGGACACAGGAGGTTGGCAGGTACGGAGGTTCGTCGCTTAGCCCCCGGTTGAGCAACTGCGGGAAGCGAACTCATCGCCTCATCTCTCAATGCTCTCAGAAGGAAGTGGTTAGTGGCCAGTGACAAGTGGCCAGCAAGAAATCTCCACTAACCACTCATCTCTAGCCTCTCCCGTTGCGGAGCAACTGGCCCGGGGTTTCCCCGGTACACTCGCCGTCTGCAAACGTCTGAACGCCGTTCACCAGAATGGCATGATAGCCTTTGGCCCGCTGAATCCGGCGCCACTCATTCCCGGGGAAGTCGTGCACGATCTCGCCGATCCAATTCGGCTCAATGTCCAACTCGTCCAGGTTATAGACCACCACATCGGCGGCCGCGCCCTCACGCAACACGCCACGATCGTGGAAGCCGGCCGCATGAGCCGGGAGCGCGGAGAGCCGGTAATGGGCTTCTTCCAGGCTCACCAATTGTTCGTCCCGAACCAGCCAGCGCAGGAAGTCGGTCGTAAACGCGCCACCCGTGAAGAACTTGGTGTGTGCACCGCCGTCCGAGGCTCCCGGAACGGTGAAATACGAGGCGTTGATCATCTCCGCCGTATGCTCGGCATTAAAACCCCGGTCCGGTCCCAGGAATTCGACATTCAGATCGCCGGCCAGCGACAGGTCGAGCATGACGTCGATGGGGTCTTTGCCTTCTTCTGCTGCGATCTGACCAACGGATTTGCCCACATAGGGTTCCAGTTCGGCTTGATTATTGGCCGTCTGGACGATCAGTCTGGGAATCGGGCCACCAACGCCGGCCTGGATGACTTGCAGCTTGCGGTCGGCCTCTTCGGTCTCGCGTTTGACTGCGGCACGCAGGGCCGGGTTTTTCATCTTGGCCAGCTTGTCGGTTTTGGTTCCGGTCGTCACCTCACGCCAGGCCGGACTGGCATCGTACAGATTCCAGTGTTCCAGCGTAAACGCAAAACCCGTCCGATGCGTTCCGGTCTGGCCATAGATCGGCAGGTTTCTCTCCCGGCAGCGCTCCAGCCAGTCCAGACTCCGGCGGTGGACTTTCGGGTCCTTGCGGGCCGCGACAATAACGTTGTGCAGAATGGGTCGGCGGGCGGTTTCCGCCAGCTTTTCCAAAAAAGCGAGGTCGGCCTTAATACGCCCGGTGGACTGGGTGATCTGGATAAACCCCTCGTCCCGCTCCCGCAGGACTGTGGCCAGGTTCAGAATGTCCTCGTCCGCCATGATGTCCGTCACCATCGGGGAGCCATCATAATCGGCCTGGGTTGAATCGGGGCCGAGCCGCTGAATGGAGAAGCCGCACAGGCCGGCATCCATGCCTTCATGCAAGAGCCGCTGCATCTCCTTTTTTTCGGCTAATGTGGCCGCGCGGGACTTGGCGGCCTCCAGCCCCATGACATAGGTCATGAGCGACGCAGTGGGCATATACTGGATACAGTTGACGCCTTTGGACGAGCGGTCCAGCGAGTCCAGATATTCAGGAATGGTTTCCCAGTCCCAGCTCATGCCCTCTTTCATGGAGTCGTACGGGATGGCTTCCGTGCGCGTCATGGTGAGCATGGAGCGTTCCTGGAAATCAGGTTTGACCGGGGCAAAACCGAAGCCGCAGTTACCCAGCACCACGGAGGTCACGCCGTGCCAGCCGGAAATCGTGCACCAGGGGTCCCAGCGAATCTGGGCGTCATAATGGGTATGCAGGTCAACAAACCCGGGCGCAACAATCAGCCCGTCCGCATCGATGACCTTTTTCGCTCCGCCAGCCGCCCGCCCGCCAATCCGGGCGATTTTTCCATCCTTAATCCAGACATCAGCCTGAAAGCGCGGGACGCGTGTCCCGTCAACAACCGTTCCCCCTTTAATATGCATATCAAACTCAGCCATAACGTCTCTCCTTTATTTGTACGACACGTCTATACGGCCCGGCCACACCCCACCGGTCTGACTTCTGGCCGTAGGGGCCACCTCGCCTTTCTATAGAGAGAACAGGCCCGGAAGGCAAGCCTGGCATGTGATTTGTACCAGGGTCAAGCGGGCCGGACTCTCGATTATTTGGAGTGTAAGGGCTTCACGACGGGTGGCCGTGGCCATCGAATGAGGATGACGCACGGACAGCGTTCTTCCTCATCATCCTCGTCGTCAAATCCGTCGTCAGGCGAACACGCAGATACCATACGTCTCATATACTGGACGAGCCGCAACCTTGTCCACTCGCCTTCCCACCGAGGGAGCGGGTTCTAGGTGCGCCGAGGATAGGCGATGCCGTACTGCCGCAGCGTCCCTTCCAGGGTCGGACGACGCAGGCGAATGCGCTCATCGTTCAGCAAATAGGAGAAGACATAGCCAAGGCCCAGCATCAGAATCCCGATCAAGAAGCAATACATAACGGCCCGGTCGGGGTATTGGTCTTTCAAATGTCCCACATAGAGCGGGCCGCAGATCCCGGCCGCGGCCCACGCGGTCAGAATCGTTCCGTAAGTCGTGGACATCTTCTTCGTCCCGAAAACGTCGAGCACGAAAGAAGGCATGGTGGCAAACCCGCCACCGAAGCAGAGCAGGACGTAGCAGACCAGGGCCGCAAATATCCAGGGGTTGCGTTCCGTCATCAGAATACCGAAGACGATCATCTGACTGGCGAGCAGAATTCTGAAGACCCGGACGCGCCCGATCCGGTCCGAGAGGAGCCCCCAGAACAACCGTCCGACACCGTTACACAGCGAACTGACAGCGATCAGGGTCGCCCCGTATTCGACCAGCGTGGCCGGCTCCAGGGACGGGTCGGCGAAGCCCCACACTTCCTGCAGGAGTTCCGACTGAAAACTGATAACGGAGATGCCGGCGGCGATGTTGAAGAAAAAGACAATCCACATGAAGATGAACGCCGAAGACCGGAGGTAGGGGGCAACAGAGTCGGGGTCGTCACTCCGCTGACCGTCGGTCACGGTGGCCACATCGGTCGGGGGGTCACTCAGGGCAAAGCTGGAAGGCAACAGGATACAGGCAAAGACGACTCCGAGCCACAAGAAAACGAGTGCCAGGTCGCCCTCCGCTTGCCGCACGAGCAGCGGTGCCAGGACTTTGCTCAAAAGAAACGCGCCCACACCGAAACCCATGACGACGATCCCGGTCACCAGGCCCTTGTGGTCCGGGAACCATTTCGCCACGGTGGCGACCGGCGTCACGTAGCCAAACCCGATACCGGCCCCGCCGATCACCCCGTAGCCGAGATAAAAGAGTGCGATAACATCCAGGTGCAGGGCAAGGCTGGCGAGCACATACCCGCCCGAAAACATGAGGCTGCCTGCCACGGCCAGTTTGCGCGGGCCGAACCGCGGCAGCATGGTGCCGGCCCAGGCCGCCGCAGTACCCAGAGAAAAAATAGCCAGGCTGAAAGCCCAGGCCGTTTCCGTGAACGACCAGCCAAGCTGCCTGACCAACAGCGTTTGAAAGAAACTCCAGGCATACACGGTTCCGAAGCATATCTGCAGGACCGTGCACAACAGGGCGATCATCGCCCGCGGCATTTGTCTGTGTTGCGCCATTTCCAAGAACCCGCAACCGCTAGCGAGCTAAAGACCAAGCCCTAGCCATCGTTTCCAGCCGACACGGGCCGCTCCCCTTCGGCCTGCACCCCCTCTGAAAAATAGAGAAAGAGCCGGGCGAGTTGGCCAACCTCATCGTCGCGGCCCAGCAGTTGGTCGTTCGCGCCGTTGTCCTGGTCACGCGCTAGGGCAACCGCATAGGCGAGGAGGTCACCCAGGGGCTTCGCCGCCAGGTTGACGAACCAGATGGCGGCCAGGACGCCAATCACAAGAATAATGGAGATGAGATAGACTTGGCGGCCGATTGCTCTCTGAATCTTCAGCGCAATCAGATCGGTGTCCATGCCGACATGAACGCTGCCGGCCACGCCGGCCAGAATCGGACTGCCCACTTCCACAAAATCACCCATCCCCGGCAGGCTGCGCTCCACAGTCGCCGTGTTGTTGCGGTCTCCGGTGCGAATTTCTTCGGGCACACCGGGAACAAACGTATGGGCGACAAACTCGCCCTCTTCGTCCGTAATATAGATATAGCGTATGCTCTGAATTTCGACAAATTGATCGATGAGCGATTGCAGGGCCGACAGGTCCCGATTCAAGAGAATGTCCACGCTGGAATCGGCAATGGTCTTGGCGATGTCTTTGCTATTGCTCTCGTATTCCTCGGACAAGTGCGTATCCACGGTATAGACGCACAGCACGGAGGTGGACAGGCTAATGACCCCGAACAGCGAGAAAACGCCGAACAATGTTTTCTGAAAGAGTTTTTGGATTTTCATGTCAGGCAAACCTGTCTTCCCACTTGTCCAGCATGACAAAACGTCCCTCGTCAACAACGGTGTAGTAGACCTGCTGTAGCCCCTGACGCCGGTCGGGACCAAAGGAGGCCCGTTCGTCGATACCCAAATCAAAATCCTGCACGGTGAAAACGGTGCGCTCAAGCTGGCTCCGTTCCGGCCTGTCACCCAGCCGGCGCAGGATTTCGACCATCAACTTGGCATTAATAAATCCTTCGAGGCTGACGAAGCTGTACTCAGAGGGCAGGTAGGGTTCTTTCAGCAGCTCCAGAGGCGGCTGCGGGTTATAGCGTCGCATCAAGTCGCGATACTCTTTGACGGCAGGCATGGAGGCCTCTTCGTAACTCGGGACCACTTGGGAGTTGACGAGCAGCCGCGTATGCGCTTCGACATTGCCGCGCCCCTCGGTCAGCGTCCAGTGAATGAGCAGTTTCAAGAGATTTTCGCTACCAACAAAGGACAGGTTGGCAATCGGGACCTGCAGGGCGAGGTTGACGGCATCGCGGACAAAGGCCGCACAGGCCGCGTAGGAACCGATACAGATCACGGCTTCGGGCTGTGCGGCCTTGAGGATTTCGACCTGTCTGCGCATGCTGGCGGTGAACTTCGTGCCGCGGCGGTAGGTCGCCTCGCCCGCAATCTGTCTTCCGTAGTGCTTCAGGGCGCGTCGGACGCCCGCCCAGCCGCTGCGCCCATAGGCGTCGGCCTGATAGAACACGGCGATGCGTTTGCGGTTGATCCGAACGAAATTATCGACGAGACCGGCGGTTTCCTGGCGGTAGGAGGAACGCAGATTGAACGCAAAGGCGTCATAGGGAGGTTCCCGCTGCGGCTGAGCGCCGGTGAAGGGAAAAAACAAAAAGATATTCCTATCCTGGAACTTCTTGAGCATGGGCAGGACGCGCGTGACCGTTGGCGTTCCAACATAGCCGAAGAGCAGAAACACTTGGTCTTGGAGCATCAGCTTCAGGGTATTCTTCACAGAAGGGGCGGGTTGGTAGCCATCGTCATACGTTTTGAGCCTCACGCTGCGGCCGGCGATCCCTCCCTGCTCATTGACGTGATCGAAGTAGGCGCTGGCGCCGCGATACAGTTCGATACCCAGACCTCTGGACGGACCGGAAAAAGCCGCGGACATGCCAAGAACAATCTCGGTGTCGGTCACGCCGGACGCCATCTGCGCGGCGGGCGGGCCGGCGTCCGTGTCAGCGACCGCTCTCAGGGGGTTCAACCAGGGGGCGACCGCGCACCAGGTGAGACCGGACCGGAGCAGCGCTCTCCTCGTTATTGTCCTCATGCTCCCCTCGTCTGCAAGAGCCGTCAGACCGGGACGGCCGCGTCAGTAATGTCGAGCGCCCGGTCAATAATGGCCAATCCTTCGCGGAGTTGTTCTTCGCTGATACACAGCGGCGGATTCACAAAAAACGTATTCCAGCGAACGAGGGTAAAGAGACCGTTGTCTCGAAAAAACGCGCCGAGCTGCGCCATAGGACCCAGCTCGGCAGCCGTCGCATTAAAGGGGGCCAGCGGCTCACGCGTCTGGCGGTTTTTGACCAGTTCGAGCAGGCCGTCTTCCTGGTAGACCTTGATGGTGGCGACCGCGGCGGCACAGGAGACCGGATGCGCCCCATAGGTCAACCCGGCGTACAGCACGTTGTCTTCAAAAGCGGTCGCACCGTGATAGGAGCGATAGCAGACAAGGATTTTCTGCCGCTGCGTGACCAAGCGAGCGATCTTGACGGCATGTTCATTGGCCTCCGCTCCGCTCAGCGTCAAAAAAGATCGTTTGAGAGCGCCGGGGCTGACCTCGGCCAAGAGCTGGTGCAGCTTGGCCCGCGGCTCGGTCACAAGGTGCGGCATCACATAGGTCAGCTTCTCGGCCTGCTCCCGAATGGCGGTCAGGACACGCGCATCACCGTGGCCGATATTGACGCACATCAGTTGCGAGTTGAAGTCGAGAAAGCGTTTGCCATCAACCGTCCAGAAGTGGACGCCCCGAGCACGGTCAACGCTGAGTGGCTGCACCGCCTTCTGCGCCGCCCATTCGTAGAGGCCGTACTCCCGAGTCAGGCGTAAGATCTCGGCAGAGGAGAGATCGCCCATATGCGTCTCCTGTTTCTTAGGTTTCTACTCGTCGCGCTGCATTCGTCGCCGTTCCGCTGTCGGTGATAATAGCCACACCGAACAAAAAAATCGAGAAACGAGACGTCTAATCCTCCACAGACCGGAATGCTATGTCAGGTGGCAGGCAGGAGGGAGATATGATGCGCATAAAGAGATACCGATTCGTTGTCGTGGCTGGACTCATGGGGGCAGTATTTGTTTGTACGCCCCTCGGAGCACAGGGACAAGAAGCGCAAAACACGAACACCGTCACCGTTCTGCTTGAAGGCGTCTCAGTTTCAGTTGAGGATGTCACCCATGTCTTTATCAGCCAGCGCCAGCCAGACCATACCGTGAATATTGCCCTCTTCCCCAACGCCCAACTGGTCGATTTTTGGGCGACGTATACGGGCGACCTGTGGGAAGATCATGGAGATGAGTATGCCATTGCGCCCGGCATACGGGTGCTGCGAACCCCAGGACATACGGAAGAAGACGCGTCGCTGGTCGGCGAGACAGCCCAGGGGACCTTGTCCTGACCCATACTTGGGCATTCCCGGACATCACCCCCGGAGACGCCCCGCTGACCTGGAACCAAGAGGCGCTCAATGCGAGTCGAGAGAAGGTTTTACAGCTCGCGGACTGGATTATCCCCGGTCATGGCAAGATGGTGACCAACCCCGAGAAGGCAAAGGAGTAGAGCGTTTCACGCCAGGCGCTCGCCGTTCCGGGGTACTTGCGTCATACCGGACGTGATCCGGCATCCCTGCTTCGACTTCGCCCCTCTGGGACAAAGCCTGTCCTGAGGGACGAAGGGCTCAGCATGAGCGGCCCGCGCGTTCGCCCTGAGCCGTGCCGAAGGGCGTAGCGTAGCCGAAGGGCCTGGATTCCTGCTGTCGCAGGAATGACGTTGTTTCGCAGAGCCTGCCCCTGGGCAAACAGGGGAATGCCGCGCGGCAACACAGCATCCTGCTTTGCCCCAGGCTAGAAATTCGTGAGCCGTTCGGTTGTTTCCGGGTCGAGAAAACTGGCAACGGTCGCCTCTGTTTCCAGCCGCAGTGCGGTGTGGATATCACTGACGGCGCACTGATTGAGCACGCGCTTCATCGCTCGGACGGCCAGGGGCGGCAGGCTACTCAGTTTCTCCGCTACACTGTGCGCCTCGACGAGCAGACGCCCATCGGTAACGACGCGCCACGCCACGCCCAGGTCCAGCAGGCTGCGGGCGTCGTACTGCTCGCCCAGGAACAGCATTTCTCGGGCTTTGTTCAGCCCGACCAGGGCCGGCAGGAGCGATGAGACAGCCCCGGTCACAAAAGCGTTGAGCGACACTTCAGGGAAAAACCCTCGGGCGCTTTCCGCCCAGATCGGAAAATCGCAATTGAGCGCCAACTCGAACCCACCCCCGACTGCCCAGCCGTTGATGGCTCCCACCACCGGCTTCCCGCCAAAGACAATCGCCTGGGTCGCCCGCTGGACCGCGTCCACGGCCTCTCTGGCCTGCGCTTCGTTTGCCGGCTGACGATGGGCCTTACGGTCATCGCCAGCACAAAAGGCTCGGCCCTGACCGGTAAAGATGATAGCGCGAGTCTCCGGGTCGGCGTTGGCCTCGTCAAATGCGCGTGCAATATCGACCATGAGTTGCTGGTTCATGGCGTTGAGACGCTCCGGCCGGTTCAGCGCTATGGTGCGCACCCCACTGTCGCCCGGCGTGCTCAGAACGGTTTCATATTGAAAGGTGTCCATGTTACTGCCTCCCGATGTGTTGCATTTTTTCCGGCGTTCTCGCAGAGATATCCGCTGACACTCTGGGTACCTTGAACGGGCGCGTCCGATCAAGAACACGGGGCAATCTTTTCTCAGGGATATCTCTTGCGGTACAAGGAGACGGGGAAGAATGATGCATTGACAAAAAGCCCGGATTGTGGAGCCTGATAGCTGGGACCGTACCCACCCGGACTCGCACGCCTGGGTCCGTCAGCATCGTGGGACAGAACTATGGGTGGAGGCCACTCCCCCTCAGGGCACCCATCCGGCACTCCACGGCGGCATGGTGAGCAACTCTGTGAGAACACCGTATTTGTGGCGCGGACGTATTCGTTACCGGATGTCGCTCGACGTGCTTGAACTCTTGCCCGAGAGCGCTGACGTGCCAGATCAACCCTTACCTGACTGGATAGATGCGCTGCACCCGTGATACGAGTCTGCCCATGCCCTCACGGCGGGTAAGAACAACACTCGTTGAGCAGCCAGAAAGAGAGCGCCCGATAATGACGCGGGATGAAGAGATTCGGCAGTATCTGGAACGGCAGTGGGCAAAACTCGCCGGTCCGCCGCGCCCGAAGCTGACGGGTCTCTCCCGGTGTGCCTGTGGCCACCCGGCTCTGGTACACGAACACGCCTGGACCGGCCGCTGTCGCATCAGTCTGTGCGGGTGTCGCCAGTTCACGGTAATACGGAAAGATCGATAGCAACCCGGCGTCCGGGACCGGTGACACGCGCAGTGCGGTTCCGCGTGCTCTGGTCACATAACGCCGGCTCCGAGGACGTCGGGAGCCCTGCCCGCTCTTCTCATTTGAGAAAGAGTGCGGTAGGACAACGAGTATGCAGACAATAGCACGCTGGATACTCGTGAGTGTTGGAGTATGTATTTGTGGAGTGAGCCTGGCACGAGCGGACAGAATTGCCGAACTGCGCGCACGGGCCGAGACCGGTGACGTTGAGGCGCAGTACGACCTCGCCTTCCTGTACGATAACGGCTACGGCGTCGCACAGGACTACACCGAAGCCGGGGTATGGTATCGCCAGGCCGCCGAGCAGGGCCATGCCACGGCCCAGTGGAACTTGGGGGTCATGTACGCCAACGGCCTGGGCGTCGCGGCGGATATGGAAAAATCGCTAGCGTGGTACCGCCAAGCCGTCGAACAAGGCCATGTGACGGCCCAGTACGACCTGGGCATTCTATATTCATCGGGCAAGGGCATTGAGCGAGATGACGTCCAGGCCTTGCTCTTGATCAACCAGGCGGCCGAGAGTGCGGCCAAGCTGGCCGTCTATAGAGGCGATCGTGATTCGTTCAATGCCGCCAAGGCAACCGCGGCGAAATACGCGGGTGCCCGCAATAATCTGATTGCCCGGATGACGATTGCCCAGCTCACCCGAGCGGCCGAGCAAGGAGTCATGCTGGCCCAGGCAGAACTGGGCGTGCTCTACGGTCTGGGCCAAGGCGCTACCCAGGATGCGACCCAGGCACTGAAATGGTATCGCCAAGCCGCCGACCAGGATCATCCGCGCTCGCTCTATTTTATGGGGCTTCACTACTATACCGGTCGGGGCGTGACACAGGATGCGGCAGAGGCCGCCAAGTGGTATCGCCAAGCCGCCGACCAGGGCCATGCCGATGCGCAGTGGAATTTGGGGCTCATGTATGCGACTGGCCAGGGCGTGACACAGGATGCGGCAGAGGCCGCCAAGTGGTATCGCCAAGCTGCCGACCAGGGCCATGCCCAGGCACAGATCAATCTGGGATTCATGTATGCGACTGGGCAAGGGGTCGAACAAAACGACACCCAAGCGGCGAATTGGTATCGCCGGGCGGCGAATCAGGGCGATCCCCAGGCGCAGTATAATCTGGCGCTGCGCTACGCCAGGGGTCAGGGGACGCCGCTGGACTATGGCCAAGCCTATATGTGGATCAGTCTGGCGGCGACACATGCCTCGGGCGAGCACCAGAATGAAGTGCGCAAAGTGCGTGAGTATATTGTTGAGCTTATGGAACCCGAGCAGATTGAGGAAGGAGAAGAACTCCTGCGCAAGCGGCAACGTTCGAGTTCCGGGACCTAAAAAGGAGGACTGTATGCCCGGCCCCGAAGCCTTACCGAGTCTCCCCATGTCAGGTGTGATCGATGCCGACGGTCATATACTCGAAGCGCCTGATCTCTGGGAAAAATATCTGGAACCCAAATACCGCGACCGCGCGATCCGTATTCGGAAGGACGCCGACGGCCTGGAATATCTTGAGGTCAACGGCCGACCATCCAAAATGACGCGCAAGGGCGCTCCGTCGGGGCTGGGTGTGATGGACCAGCTTGGGGGGATTGAGTATCCGCGCGAGCCGACCGGGTCGGGCTATGTGGATAATGCCTCGTTTGGCTCTATGGACCCGAAAGAGCGGCTGCAACGCCTGGACATTGAGCATATTGAGAAGGTGTTTCTCTACCCCACGCTTGGCCTGTTATGGGAACCCGAATGCGAAGACCTTGAGCTGTCGATGGCCTATGCCCGTGCGTATAATCGCTGGCTGGTGGACTTTTGCTCAGATTCGGAGGGGCGTCTGCTCCCCATTGCCCATATCCCCATCAGCATCCCTGAACTTGCTGAAGCAGAGCTGCGACGGGCGGCCAGGGATGGGATGAAAGGCTTTTTTGTGACCCCGTATATCTGGAGCCGGAAAGCCCACGGCCATCCAGATCATGACCGCGTGTTTGCCGCGGCCCAAGAGCTCGGTCTGCCGTTTGGCATTCACCCGTCGTTTGAGCCACACTGGGCGGCCCCAACCCGCTTTGGCCGGATGACGAGTTTTTCGACCGCGTTTTACCAAAATATCGCCGGTGGGGATGCCATTCGAGGCGGGTTTGTCTCGCTCTTTCAGTATGGGGTGTTCGACAAATTCCCACAGCTCAAAGTCATTGTCCTGGAAGTGGGCGCGGGCTGGATCGGGTACTGGTTGGAACGCATGGACGCGGTCTACGACTCGCCGCTGGGCAAGAGCGTGCTGCTGAAAGACAAACCGAGCGCGTATTTCCGTCGACAGTGCTGGATCTCGGGTGACCCGGACGAACGGTCGCTCGCCGGGGTCATCCCCTTTGTTGGGGAAGATCGGTTTTTCTGGGCCAGCGATTTTCCGCATGCCGATCATCCACCCGAATATATTCCCAATTTGATTGCACTCACGAATCTGATGGCCGAGTCGGCCCGAGAGGGCATATTGGGCAAGAACGTGCTGAAGTGCTACGGCATGGATGCGTAGTCTCACCAGTGCGGTCAGACAGACCCCTCAGGAGGGTAGCAGTATCGCTGACACACACAGAGGGGCCGCCGAGTTGCGCGTAAAAGGGTCTTATTGCGGCTGGGGTACGATCCGTAGATACGGCTTGGGTGCCTTCCAACCGCCGGGGAACTTCTCCTTGGCTTCCTCGTTCGAGACCGCGGGGACAATGATCACGTCCTCGCCCTGCTTCCAGTTCACCGGGGTGGCGACTTTGTGTTGGGCGGTCAACTGACAGGAGTCCAATACGCGCAACACCTCGTCGAAGTTCCGCCCGGTGCTCATCGGATAGGTAAGCATGAGCTTGATCTTCTTGTCCGGGCCAACCACAAACACCGAGCGGACGGTTGCGTTGTCGACCGCGGTGCGGCCCTTGGCAGTCCCGCTCGCATTCGGGTGGATCATGTCGTACAGCTTGGCGACGGCAAGGTCTGTATCGCCAATCAACGGATACATTACGGAGTGTCCCTGCGTTTCTTCAATGTCTTTGACCCATTCCGTGTGATCGGAGACCGGGTCAATGCTCAGCCCGATGATCTTACAGTTGCGCTTATCAAATTCCGGCTTGAGGCCGGCCATATAGCCCAGTTCGGTTGTACACACCGGAGTAAAATCCTTGGGATGTGAAAAGAGAATGGCCCAGCCCTCTCCGATCCACTCATGAAAGTTGATCGTGCCCTCTGTGGTCTCCGCCGTAAAATTGGGAGCTTCTTCACCAATGTGTAACGCCATCATGCATCTCCTTCCATGATCGTGCTTCTCACAGTTGCCAGTCCGCCCGCGGAACTGACCGACTCGTTTATAGCGCCGGGCCCTTCCTTACACATTCAGCCGAAACCCGACCTTGATCTTAACCTGGAACTGATTGACTGTGCCATCCTGAATCATACCGCGCGCTTCAACGACCTCAAACCAGTCCAAATTCTTGAGGGTTTGATTTGCCCGGGCGACGGCGTTCTGGATAGCTTCTTCAATCGAATGCTCCGATACCCCAACCAATTCAATGAGCTTATACGTTTTGTCTGACATAACGCCTCCCTTCCGTCTCTACAATCTCGGGCTCCCGTATCGCTTACCCTTCTGCCCAGGCTTTCATTTCTTCATCGCTCAAATAGCGAAAGCCCACGTCAAGCGTGACCTGATACTGTCCGACTTGACCGTCCACGACTGTTCCGCGGAGCGCCTTGACCTCAAACCAGTCGAGCGCCTTGAGCGTCTTGTTCGCGCGATCAACCGCCTTGTTCACCGCGGCCGAGATCGACTGCTCCGAGGTACCCACGATCTCAGTAATGACATAGGTTTTATCCTGCATATCGCTTCCTCCTTTCCGACCCTTGTCAGCTTGTCTTGTTCTGCCTCTTCTGCTGTACCACCTACGCACTATCCTTCGCCCCTGGTCTCGGCCTGTCAACCATGGGGTCTCTTTAGTCATACTCGCGGTAGTTGACCACCCGCCAGCCCTCGGCCTGGTTCCGCAGGGTCAACACGATATTCTTGGTTAATCGTCCGGCTCCGTCAACGTCAAAATCTGCCTTGTACAGGAAAGACACACTCGATTCGCCGCGCGGTGTTTCTTCCAGCAGCTCGTAGTACACCCGCGGTTGCCGGGTTGTGACATCGATCGGCACGCCCTCGGTCAGTCGAATTTCCTCTTCCACCCGGTTGCGGGCAAAGCCGGCGCAATAGGCTTTGGCGGTCGGCAAGTCAATCCGGACATAATGTGCATCAAGGAAGAGTTCGGCCGTCCCCTGGGCCGTGTAAGGGTCAGGCTGGCAGGCACCCAGCAGCACGAGCCAGACAAGGCCCACAAGCACCACAGAAGAACGTCGCCCGGTCATGACGGCGATTCTATCAGGATTTCTTTTTGAATAAGGCCTCCAATTGCGCCCGGGCATCTCCCTCGGATGAACGCGCCAAGCTCGGTTGTGCATTCTTGAGCGCAAAAAAATCACAGAAATTTGCCGCGTCCTTCTGCTGGACGAGGTCGACCTGTGGTTCCCGGCACGCGGCCGCGGCGCGGACATCGTAAAAGGCACAGTTGAGACAGCAGCGCGCGTCTGCCCCACACTCCGCACACGTGTCACGTCGTCCAATGGGCTCTTCGAGGGATATTTCCTTGTGGCACCGATAACAAACTCGCACGCCCCTCTCCCGTTCTGCTCCTTCGCCCTCAGACCCGACACCCGATTCGTTTTTTCATCGCAGGCCGGCCCGCTCGTCACTTTCTTCAAACCGGACTTGTTGATACCATCGAAAGCAATAAATGGAAATTCCAATGACACCAGAACTCCGCGAGCTGTTTGACCGCTATACCGTCTATCTGGAGGTAGAGAAAAATGTCTCTGCACATACGCTGCGAAACTACCGCAGCGATCTGCACCAATTCTTCTCTTTTGTTGCAAAGCCGACGGAGCAGGCTGACCCTCGTCAAGTCAATGTCACCCGGATCAGCCACCATATCATTCAGGCTTTTTTGTCTACCTTGTATCGGCAGCACACAAAAAGCTCGATTAGTCGAAAGCTCTCGGCACTCAAGAGCTTTTTTCGCTTCCTGCTGCGTGAGGCCGTGATTGACCAGGACCCGACCCTCCACCTGAGTTCGCCCAAGCAAGACCACCCGCTTCCGACCTATCTCCCGGTTGACGATATGTTTCGTCTCTTGGACGCTCCCGCACCAGATACCCCCGCCGAGCTGCGTGACCGGACCATACTCGAAGTGCTCTATTCGTGCGGGCTCCGCGTCAGTGAACTCACCGGTTTGAACTGGGAGGATATCGACCCCAACCTTGAAGTCCTGCGGGTGAAGGGAAAGGGACAGAAGGAACGGATTGTGCCGATTGGCCACACTGCGCTTGACGCTCTCCACCGGTATCGGGCAGAGATTCCGGCCTTGCTCGGCAAGCATTATCAGCCAGCGTCCCACAACGTGCCGGCCGGTGAAGCCGGACCGGTTTTTCTCAACCGGCGCGGTGGGCGCTTAACGTCTCGGAGTGTTGCTCGATTTGTGACCAGCTATGCCAAACAGTGCGGGCTGGCCCACAAGATCAGTCCCCACGCCCTGCGCCACACTTTTGCGACGCATTTGCTTGACGCGGGAGCCGACCTGCGGGCTATTCAGGAGTTGTTGGGACATTCCAGCCTGTCCACCACCCAGCGCTACACCCACGTCAATTTAGACCGGCTCACCCAGGTGTATGACAAGGCACACCCGCGGGCCTGAGCGCCCCGTTGTTTTGCCTCACCCTCTGCATCCTCTATAGCGCCGCCTGCATAGTGCACTGCCAGACAATACTCTATGCTATGAATAAGGATACCGAAGATTCGGTGGTTGGAGGACACACGGTGAACGCAGCCATGCATGGGACAACTATTCTCACCGTCCGCCGCGACGGCAAGGTCGCCATGGCGGGGGACGGGCAGGTCAGCCTTGGGGACACCGTTGTCAAGCACGCTGCACGGAAAGTGCGCCGTTTGTATAAGGAGCGCATTCTGGCCGGCTTTGCGGGCGGGACGGCGGATGCCATTACCCTGTGCGAAAAATTCGAAGGCAAGCTGGAAGAATATAATGGCAACCTCCGGCGGGCCGCGGTTGAACTGGCCCGCGATTGGCGTGCGGACCGGGTCTTACGTCGCCTCGAAGCGTTGATGGCGGTCGTTGATCACGAGTCATCTCTGCTGATCTCCGGGAGCGGAGATGTGCTTGAACCCGATGACGGCGTTCTCGCTATTGGATCGGGCGGCAATTATGCCCTGGCAGCAGCCCGCGCGTTAGTCGCCCACACGCCTCTGGATGCGGTCCGGATTGTTGAAGAGGCTATGCGCATCGCCGGAGCTATTTGTGTGTACACCAACGATCAGATTGTAGTGGAGGAATTATAAAATGACGGATGTCGTCGACGGGGCACCCGTCCTCGTTCAAGACGCAGGTCCCCCGGTTATGACCCCGCGAGAGATCGTCTCTGAGCTGGACCGCTATATTATTGGCCAAGCGAAAGCCAAACGTTCCGTTGCGATTGCGCTCCGCAATCGCTGGAGACGTCAGCAGGTTCCAGAAGATTTGCGTGACGAGATTGCCCCCAAAAACATTCTGATGATCGGTCCGACCGGAGTCGGCAAAACCGAGATCGCCCGCCGCTTGGCGCGCCTAGCCCAGGCGCCGTTTATCAAAGTGGAGGCCTCAAAGTTTACCGAGGTCGGCTATGTGGGGCGCGATGTCGAATCTATGGTGCGGGACCTGACTGAACTGGCCGTCGGCCTGGTCAAGCAGGAAGAAAAGGGGCGGGTTCAAGTCAAAGCTCAGGCCCAGGCGGAAGAGCTGCTGCTTGACCTCCTGCTTCCTCCAACCCCTTCATCCTCCAGCCTGAGTGAGGAAGGGCCGCCAAGCGCCAACCACAGTACACGGGAAAAAATTCGCCGCATGCTCCACGGCGGAAAGCTGGACGAGCGTGAGGTTGAGCTTGAAATTACCCGCTCCGCCGCCCCCTTTGTCGAAGTCATGGCCCCTCAGGGTATGGAAGAAATGGAGAATCAGCTCAAAGAGATGTTCTCCAATATGATGCCCAAACAAACCAAGAAACGCCGGGTGAAAGTCCCGGAGGCGCTCGAGATTCTCACGGTCGAAGAAGCCGATAAGCTGGTTGATATGGAAGCGGTCGTCCAGGAGGCCGTTCGTCGGGTCGAGCAGACTGGGATCATCTTTATTGACGAGATCGATAAAATTGCCGGCCGGGAAAACGCCCACGGCGCAGATGTCTCTCGTCAGGGTGTTCAGCGGGACCTCCTGCCGCTGGTCGAAGGCTGTACCGTCAACACCAAATATGGCATGGTCCGCACCGACCATATCTTGTTTGTTGCGTCGGGCGCATTTCATACCGCCAAACCCTCGGACCTGATTCCAGAATTTCAGGGGCGTTTCCCGATCCGCGTGGAGCTGGAATCGCTGACCCATGGCGACTTTGTGCGGATCCTAACAGAACCAAAAAACGCGCTACTGACCCAGTATGTCGCCTTACTCGATACGGAAGACGTCAAGCTCAACTTTACGACTGACGCCGTAGAGCAGATTGCGCAGATTGCCGCCACCGTGAATGAACGGACCGAAAACATCGGAGCGCGGCGACTGCATACGGTCGTCGAACGGCTGGTCGAGGACCTCTCCTTTGACGCTCCAGAATTGAGCGGTCGGGAGCTGCCGATTGATGCTAATTATGTCCGAGACAAGCTGGAGGCAATTGTCAAAGATCAAGACTTGTCCCGCTATATTCTATAGATATGGCAGGGTCGATATTGGGCACAAAAAAAGGGCGGCGGGAGCCGCCCTTTTTAGTCCGTCCGATTCTCCGGTCAGCTTGCAACCGTCCTTATTTCGGCATATTCGCAGCCGCGCGGCCAAGCTGTACGGGAGCGGTGACCAGCATCTCCTTCCGATCTGTCGAGCCGGACATAAACTCCACAGTGAGGCCCTCCGCGTCGATATCGAGATGCTTCCGAATCGCCGCCAGGATGTCTTTCCGCAACGCTTCCTTCTTTTCCCCAGTCAAACCGAGTCGGTCGTCTTGTAAGACCAGGAGGAGGCGACTCTTTGCCGCGTCCTTACTTCCGCCCTTACCAAAAAAAAGCTGGATACTTTCCGTTAATGTCATAGCTTATCTCCCAAAGAGGATTTTACCGAGCTGCCTGACGAGACTGTTCTGGCCGTTCAAATCGGGAATCGGAACGTCTTCCCCAAGAATCCTGCGTGCGATACGCCCGTAGGCGTCACCGGACGGCGAGCCACCATTCAGGACGACCGGGACTCCTTTGTTACCGGCAATCACGACTGCTTCATCCTCGGGGACAATCCCAAGAAGGCGGACGGCCAGGATGTCTAGCACATCTTGTTGGTCGAGCATGTCTCCTCGCTTGACCATGGCCATGGACATTCGATTAATAATGAGCTGGGGTTCGCCGAGCGAACTCTGCAGCAGACCAATGACGCGGTCCGCGTCGCGGACCGGGGAGACATCTGGAGTGGTGACGACAATCGCTTCATCGGCCGCTGCCACGGCGTTTCGGAACCCCTGCTCAATCCCGGCCGGACAGTCGATTAAGACAAAGTCGAATTCTTCCTTTAGCTGCGTAGACAAATCCCGCATCTGGTCGGCATTAATCGCCTCCTTCTGGTCAATCTGCGAGGCCGGAATCAGAAAAAGGTTCGAAGTCCGCTTGTCCTTGACCAGCGCCTGTCTCGGCTGGCAACGCCCGCTCACAACGTCAACGATATTGTAGACGATCCGGTTTTCGACTCCCAGGATGAGGTCAAGATTGCGCAGCCCAATATCCCCATCAATCAACACAACCTTTTTCCCCTGGCTGGCGAGGCCGAGGCCGATGTTTGCGGTCGCGGTCGTTTTCCCGACACCCCCCTTGCCCGAGGTAACGACGATTGCTCGTCCACTCATGGCGTGCCTCTCCTATAGCTTCCCGTTATATGGTTCAATCACGATCTGGTCATCCACCACCCGAGCGACTTCCGGGTGGGGGACACCACGATGGTTCTGCCCTTCTTCTGGGATGGCGATCAGGGGTCCAATTCTGAGCTGTAACGGTGTCAGATTGAGCGCGATAACCACAGACCCTTCGTTATCGGGATAGCCAGCGTGAACGACTCCGCGCAGCGTGCCTATCACAACCACATCTCCGCCCGCAACGATTTCCGCCCCTTGGTTCACATCACCGGCCAGGATGACATTTCCGTCAAAAACTTTCTTCTGCCCGCCCCGCATCCCGTGGCGCAGATATGATGCCCGCTGTCCTTCGGGTGGAATAGTGTCTCGATCTGTTTTTCCCTTCCGGGGCGACGACAGATTCTCCCGGACGGACAGCCCTTCCTTGTATAAAATCTTCCTGCTGGTAGCATTGTCTGAGACCACGTAGCGCAGCAACACCTCTTCTCGGCAGAGGGCCTCCTTCAGGAGCCACCATTCTTCTTTTTGCAGGAGACGGTCCCCAAAGTGCAGGACGATAGGGGAGCCGCGAAAGAAGCCATTCGCCCGCGCTAATTCTTCCTCAACCGCTGCAACGACATCGCCAAACGGAGCATGGTCATCGAAGAGAAGAGTAGGACCTGCCTTGAGTCCTTTTATGGAAAATAACGAGGTTTCCCCCTGCGACACGACCAACTCCGTCCGCTCGTTCACTCGGGTTCCGCTTTAGTTTATCCCAGAGTTTGTCCCAGACCACCCACGCCTCCAGTAGCAGAGAAATATAGAGCCTGCAATGTCTACCTACAATATCTAGTAGCTCGCATTTTCCCGCCGAGAAAATTCAGCCCTGTTTTCAGACCGTGTTGAGACAGATACAGTAATTTTTTAGCTCCATTTCGATTTTTAAGGAGACACTCGGAAGAGCAACCGGAGAGAGGGACAGGAGAGACCATGCATAGAGAAAGAGATCAAGAGATCCGTCAACGCCGCAAACGCCGCGAAAAAGCACTCAAACGCCGCATCAAGGAACTCAAGGCAACGGCGAAGGTCAGAAAGGCCGCGGCTTCGTAATCCTTCCCCTTCGTCAGTCCCAAACAGAGAGACGCCAAGGCTTTAGCACCCGCGGAGTTGAAAGCGGGTCGTGCCAGACCGAAGGGCGACCGCGTCTGGCCGAATTTCAACGACCGTATAGCCACCAATAGCATCGCCTTCGTGGACAAGGATTAACGGGCTTCCTCCGACCCTGACAAAGCCTTTCCGTTGGGCAGGCTCGGGGGACCACTGAAGAGAGCTGACCGCTGAATTGACCGGGGCGGGAGCACGGACATCCTCCGATTCGTCTGGCTCCGCTATGTCTGCTCGCCCCCCTGACACGAGCGGCTGTTCTTGCTCAAAGCGCTCCATCCTCCCCCCTGCTTCTCATGTCCACGCTCCAGAGTGGTCTCAAGCCCCTCGTCTGCCGTCTCAGAAAGGTGCAGGGCGCTGTCTTCACGTCTTTGAGGTGCGTGGTTGGTCTTCTCTCCACTGGTCTCAGAAAACCCCTTCGGCATTGATCGCTTGCAGGAGCTCGACATCGGACAGCGCGGGATTAAAGAGGTATGCAAGCGTTGTCGATGCATCCAGGGCGCTCGCCAGGATCCGCAGGGGCGTGGCTCACTACAGAGTCAAGAGCAAAGCTGGACAATTGCCTTCGGATCAGAGATTCGGTAGAGTGGGGTGGCATCATGGATCACGCGAAAGACCCACGCTATGCTGCCTCAGGTGTCGATAGCGCCCAGGCCGAAGCGGGCTTAAATCGACTCCGGGCCTGGGTCGAACAAACCTTCTCCTTTCACCCGACTGCCCAACCCGCTCTGCCCCTTGGATATTTTGCCAACATCATTCGTCTCGACGCGCTCAACCTCGGCATTGGCATTGCCACCGATGGGGTCGGGACCAAACTCCTGGTAGCGGAGCTCCTGGGGAAATACGATACGGTTGGCATTGACTGCATCGCCATGAACGTCAACGACCTGTTGTGCGTTGGCGCGACCCCGGTCTCGTTTGTTGATTATGTCGCGGTCGAGAGCTTGCAACCGGATGTCCTCGACGCTTTAGGTCAAGGCCTGTATCGTGGTGCGCAACAGGCCAGAGTCAATATTGCGGGTGGAGAGATTGCGCAACTCAGGGAGATGGTTCACGGCGTTCGGGACGGCGGTGGCCTGGACCTCGCCGGTACCGCCATCGGAACGGTTCCGCTTGACCGTATCATTATCGGCAAAGAGATCGAGCCCGGCGATACGCTGATCGGTCTTGCCAGCAGCGGCATCCACAGTAACGGCTTAACCTTGGCTCGACAGGTGCTGCTCAAAGATGCCCGACTCAAGGTCGACAGCTATCTGCAGGAGCTCGGACGTACCGTCGGAGAAGAACTGCTGGAACCAACCCATATTTATGTGCCGGAAATCACCGCCATGTTTGCGGCCGACGTTCGGCTCAAAGCCCTGATCCACATCACCGGAGACGGCTTCTTCAATCTCACTCGGACCGCGGCCGCAGTGGGCTATCATATTCATAGCCTTCCTCCACCTCCCCCGGTCTTCACGGTGTTGCAGGATGTCGGGCGGATCACCGACGCGGAAATGTACCAAGTCTATAATATGGGGATAGGCTTGTGCATCGTGGTTGCTGAGGCAGAGGCTGACCGCGTGATGCAGATCGCCGCCGCTCATGAGGTCCAGGTCTGGCGTCTCGGCACGACGGTCGCCTCTCCGGAGCGGACGATCATCATCGAGCCTCGGAACCTCAAAGGCACGGCGGGACGCTTCGGCCCGCTGGAATGATGGCGACGCTATGACCGCCGCAAACGGCTCGTATGACCTTGCCAGTCTCAATCGCCAATCGCTTCTTGAACTGACCGTCGTCGGCCGAAAGACGGGCGCATCACGCACAGTCAAAATCTGGTTTGTCACAGCCCAGGGCAAAATTTATGTCTCGTCCGGCCGAGGCTCGAACTCGCAGTGGGTCAAGAACCTGAAACAGACGCCGACTGTCACCTGTCAGATAGGCTCAACCCGCTTCCAAGGCATCGCGGCCTGGGTGGAGGAGAGACAGGTCCGGGATACCATCTTCCCGCTCTTCTTCCGCAAATATTTCCGTGCCCGCATCTTTCGCTGGATCGGCTGGTATCAAGAGGCCTTCGCTTTTGAGATCACCCCGAACCAAGGGCTGGACGAATGAACTGTTGCCGCCTGCCCTTTCCCGACGGCACGCACAATGCGAACCCGGCCCTGTCTCGGCGGTTCCCGGAACTATAAGGATAGTCTGAGGAAGCGCGAGCTGACGCGGCGCGCCGAGGCGCGAACCCAGCGAGGACACGGCAAGAGGGTGACGACATGAGTATCCCCAATATTTTCGAGTACGCGACAAGGAGTATCGGGAAGGCGAAATCACCAAGTGGCAGTTGCACCACGGCTTCGTACAGTGGGAGTTTGCAAAGAAGCTTCGCTGTCGCCTTGAGGATCGGTGTGACGCCTGGTTGCGGTTCGTGCCCGAGCCCCTTCAGGAAAAACCGGACGGTCCCAACTGGACGTAGAATCACCTAGGAAGAGGAGACAGCAAAGGAGGAGGCGCTTGGACGCAATATCGCTTCGCTCAGCACCTGTTCTGGGGCTCGACGCGTGGAAGCCGCTGCGCCTCATGGTGGACACATGCGAAGCCTCGAAAATCGACGGATGGGATACTTCCCGGTGGAAAATTTGGCCTGATGCATTCGAGCACGTTCGGAGCGAGACCGGGTTGCCAAAGGGCCAAGCAACTCTTCGACAAAGAAATAAAAAAGGATATATCCGGCTCAACAGTGTCCCCGGATGGGAGGGCATACCCTGCGCTCAAATCGAGCACGAGTCCGAGTTTATGAGGTCGAACGAAGGCGATGAGAGAGCCGAGAATACCTGCTCCGATCGACCCGTGTGGCCAGCCTGCCGGTGGACTCAGTACAATCCTCCCCCGCAATAACTCATAGTGATTCAGATCACTGGCCGTGCGCTCATCAAGCCAACACTGAAATTCCTTTTGGGTAAAGGTCTCAGTGGAGATAAAAGCGGTTTGTACAGACATGCGATAACCTTAGACTATTGCCCCTAGTCTGTCATCACATCCAAACGCAGACAGAGCTCGGTCAGCGCGGGATGGTTTTCGACTGTTGCCCGACCTTCGGGGGTGGCCTTGTCGTACAGGAAGAATAATTGCCCGTAGACCGCCAGGTCGGCAACGCTGGGCTGGTCCAGACCAAAGAAGAAGGGCCCACGTCCGACCATTTTGACCAAGGCCGCTAAGTGCCCGTCGAGTTCACGCACCAACAGGTCCGCGGGCAGACGGCCCGTCCCCTGCGCCCGAACCTGGGACCGCATCAGGCGTGGCGCCATGAGCCTGACCAGGGGACGCAGCAGCGGCGGCGCTCCGGCCACGAAAGCCTGGAGCGCGCGTTTGGCATTGGCCGGGATCGTCCACCGCAGGGCCAGGCCATACCAGTACAAGGATTCGTCCGCCCAATCCTCAATCAAGCGTTGTTGCGCGGCAATCAGCGGATCGGCCGACAGCAGTGGCGGGCTCGGCTGGTAGGCGTCAAGCGCGCGCAGGATAAACGTCGAATCAAAGAGCAGTTGTCCATCCAGCTCAAGCGCCGGCATCTTGCCCGTCGTGGGATTATGCCGACGGAGGTCCTGAAACGTGTGGGGCTCGTGGATCTGAAACGGCAGTCGTTTGAGCATCAGGCCCCGATAGACCTTTTCCACAAAGGGTGAGCGGCGTGAGCCGTGGAGAATGATTCTCTGGTGGTCGGCCATCAACCTTAACGCAGACCGCGGAAGAAGGACCGAATATCCTCAACCAGCAGCGCCGGCTGCTCCATGGCCGCAAAATGGCCGCCGGCCGGCATGTCTGTCCAGTGCTGAACATTATACACCCGCTCGGCCCACTCCCGCGGCGGGCAGGCAATCTCTTTTGGAAAGGCGGCAACCCCGGTGGGGGCGCTCACTTTTTCGTCTTTTCCCAGCCGCCACGGGTGGTGCCGCTCTTCGTAATAAATACGTGAGGCCGAATGAAAGGTCTGCGTGACCCAGTAGATCATGACGTTGGTGAGCAGTTGGTCTTTGGTATAGGAGTTTTCCGGATTCCCGTCACAGTCACTCCAGGTCCGAAACTTTTCAACGATCCAGGCGCAGACTCCAACCGGCGAGTCGTTGAGCGCAAAGCCCAGGGTCTGCGGCTTGGTGCCCTGAATTTCCTGGTAGCCGCGTTCCTCTCGTTGCCAAGTTCTCATCCCCTTCAGAAATTCCTCTTCCGCAGCGCTCAGGTTTTGGCGGGTGGCCGGGTGGGGCGCTATCCCGACCATATTGAGATGCACCCCGATCAGCTGTTCAGGATAGGCATACCCCAGCCGGGACGAGATCATTGCGCCCCAATCGCCCCCCTGGGCGCCGTAGCGCTCATAGCCGAGGACCTCTTGCATCAAGACGGCGAACCACTCGGCCATCCGACTGATATTGACCTTGCGCTCTTGGGGGGGAACGGAAAATCCATAGCCCGGCAGAGACGGTACCACCACGTCGAAGGCGTCGGCCGGGTCACCGCCGTGGGCGGCGGGGTCGGTCAACGGCCCAATCACATCCATAAACTCATAAAACGAGCCGGGCCAACCGTGCGAAAGAATCAGCGGCAGCGGCGCGGGACCGTTCCCCCGTGCATGGATAAAATGAATCCCCTGGCCGTCTATGGTGGTTTTGAAATGCGCCCAGCGATTCATCGCCCGTTCCTGGGCGCGCCAGTCATACGCAGTGCGCCAGTATTCAACGAGTTGCTGAATATAGGAGAGATTCGCGCCGTAATCCCAGTCTGAATCGGGTAGCTCGCCCGGCCAGCGTACGCGGCTGAGCCGATTTTCCAGATCGGCCAGCACCGCATCTGGAATGGCAATCGTAAAAGGTTCCGGGGGTGGGTATGCCATATGTATTTCTCCTTCCGTATTGCAGCCCGGATGCAGACGCTGCCCCGACCAAGCCCTGGTATCCGTTCCGTTTCAGTCTTGCGTGTCCGCTCGCCTTTTCCGCCGCGCCTTCAGCCGTTCGCGTATTCCTTTTTCATGGCCGCGATCGCTGGGCTGATAATAGCGTCTCTGGATCAACTTCTCGGGCAGATGGGTCTGGGTCACCACGGCATCCTCGTAATCGTGTGCATACTCATACCCCTTGCCATATCCCAGGTTTTTCATCAGTTTTGTCGGCGCGTTGCGCAAATGGAGCGGGACGGGCAAAGGGCCATAGGTGTGCACATCGGCCTGGGCGGCTTTCATGGCTTTGTATGACGCGTTCGATTTGGGTGCGGCCGCGAGGTAGGTGGCGGCTTGGGCCAAGGGAATACGCGCTTCGGGCAGCCCGACGAAATGCACCGCTTCCTTTGTCGCTATGGCCAGAGGCAAGGCCTGCGGGTCAGCGTTCCCAATGTCTTCGGCGGCAAAGATGACCATTCGTCTGGCAATAAAGAGGTTATCTTCCCCAGCCTCCAGCATGCGCAGCATCCAGTACAAGGCCGCATCAGGATCACTCCCGCGCAAGCTCTTAATGAAGGCGGAGATGATATTATAATGTTCCTCCCCAGCCTTATCGTACAGGAGCGCCTTCTGCTGGCTGGCCTCTTGGACCAGGGCTAGGGTGAGCTGCGTGACTTTTTTTTGGACCGCCAGGGTCGTTGCGACCTCAAGGGTGTTTAAGGCCACCCGGGCGTCTCCCTGCGCAGACTCGGCAATGGTCCGCAGCACCGTTTCGTCCGCTCCAATCCCATACTGCCCAAGGCCGCGGTCGGTGTCCTGGAGGGCGCGCGCCAGAATCTGGACCAGATGCTCGGCTTCCATCGCTTCCAGCACCACCACGCGCGCGCGCGACAAGAGGGGAGCAATCACTTCAAAAGACGGATTTTCCGTTGTCGCGCCAATCAGAATAATCAGACCCTGCTCCACATGCGGCAGAAAGGCGTCCTGCTGGGCCTTATTAAAACGGTGAATCTCGTCCACAAATAAAACGGTCGGTTGGCCCGTTTGCTGCTGACGCCGCTGCGCCTCCGCCAGGATGAGACGCAACTCTTTGACCCCGGCCAGCACGGCCGAAAAGCTCACCCAGGGCAATTCTGCGGCCTGAGCGAGCACCTGAGCCAGGGTCGTTTTGCCACTGCCCGGCGGTCCCCATAAGATCAGAGACGTCAGCGTTTTCTGCTCAATCATTTGACGCAAGAGGCGACCTGGTCCGAGGAGATGCGTCTGCCCAACATAGGTATCCAGCGTCTGGGGTCGCATCCGCTCGGCCAAAGGGGCTTTCTTGGCTGCTTCCTTTTCGGCAGTATGGGCAAACAAGCTGTGCTGGTCCTTCAGATGAGGCTGACGGATTGCCATAGATTTACCATTATACGCGAGGCACGCAGAAAAGGGAGCGCCCTCACCGCTCCGCTCGATATATGCAGACAATCGGTCTGGTCATCAAAGTCAACACGCCGGCGGCGATTGCATTGGGCCGCGACTTGGTTGCCTGGCTGCAAGAGCGCGACAAGAGCATTCTGCCGGAGGACCGCACCAGTGAAGAGCTGGGTCTTGGGCAGGGGCAGCGTAAAGTTGAAATCATGGCCCAGGCCGACCTGGTCGTTGTGCTGGGCGGTGACGGGACGCTGCTCAGCGTTGCCCGGCGGGCCACAACACGGGAAGTGCCGATTCTTGGCGTCAATCTTGGCGGCCTGGGCTTTCTGACCGAAACAACGACCGAAGAGCTGTTTACCACGCTCACACGTATCCTCGCCGGCGATTATGCAATCGAGCGACGCAGCCTGCTCACCACCACGCTGGTCCGCGACCGACAGTCGGTCGGTACGTTCCAGGCACTGAATGATGCGGTCATTAACAAAGGCGCTCTGGCCCGTATTATGGACCTTGCCACCTGGGTGGATGGCAAACATCTCTGTACCTATAAAGCAGACGGGCTCATTGTCGCCACCCCAACCGGCTCGACCGCCTACTCCCTGGCGGCGGGCGGGCCGATTATCGATGCTACGCTCGGCGTTGTCGTGCTGACGCCCATCTGTCCGCACACGTTGACAAACCGTCCGGTTATTCTCCCCGACCAAGCCGATATCAAAGTAGTGGTCCAGACTCCGGACGAGGACGTCACGCTGACCTTGGACGGCCAAGAAGGGCATCCGCTCAAGAGTGGGGACACCGTGAGTATTCAACGCTCCCGGGTGACCGTACCGCTCATCATCTCCCCCAATCGGACCTTCTTTGAGGTCCTGCGCAGCAAACTCCGCTGGGGGGAGAGATAGCTCCGCCCTCCACCCGGGCTCGGGCTCCAGCACAAATCCCGCAGACACCAGCGGCGGCCCTGGCTCGCTTTCGACCACGGTCCGTCTGGTATGTGCCTTGACCGGACTCGATAGGCTCCCATATATAAATGCGGGCAGCCAAGAGAGAAGGAAGAGCACCGTGAAATATTCTGTTTGTGTCATGATGACCGTAGTCACAATGAGTTTCTTTTTGCAGCCATCCTCCGCTGGAGCAAACCCCTGCCAGGAGGCGCGAGAGTATCTGGGCCTCACCCTCCACCCAACCAAGCAGACGGATGCACCCGGTCTCCCCATTGCTGAGATTGCCCAACTCACCCCGGGCTCACGCGTCGGGTTGCGCAAGGGCGATATTCTCGAACAGGTGAATAGCTGGCCTATTCAGGACTGTAAGAGTTACCGTAATGCGGTCCGTGATGCTCAGAAAAAGCAAAAGGCCGTCCTGCTGTTAGTCGCCCGTCAGGGGAAACGGCGCCCGATCTTTTTTGAGCCCGAAATTTGGCGGCGCATAGCAGAGAAGAAAGAGGAGAAACAGGCGGTCGCCAGCCTGCAAACCATGTTGGCGGCGCCGTTACCAGAAGGCGTGCAAACGAGAACGGAGGCCATAGGCGACCAGGCCCTCGCCACCTTGCGCGGGCTGGAAACGCTGGCCGTGCTGTCCGGTCCGCTGCCGGTCTACGAGAAGGGCGTACGAGAAGCCAGGAATCGTATCCGCACTTTGAGCCGTCAGAGCCAAGGTGAGGCAGAAAAACGGGTGGTGGCCGGCGCCAGGGTCCTCTTCGGGTATTATGAGACGGCCCGTGCGATCCGGCAGTATAAGCATGACTACATTAGCAGCGAACGGAAAGACCTCCGACAGGGTCGAGCCGCAAGCTTTACTTCCGAAGCCGTTCCGTATTTTTACGATTCGCCCGTCACCGCCTGGGTGGATAAATATCCGTTTCTCCGTTCGAGCATTAAAGACTCGCCGGATAAACTGGGCTTTGACTTTATTGAGCGGCCCGGCAGTTGGAACCCAGACCGCGCGGTTCAACTCCTGTGGCAGCAGGCCCGGAATGAAACAGACAAATTTGCCCGTTGGGTGAACGGGCAGGCGAGCGCCCACTAATCACCACACGGTCTCAGGCCGAAAAACAGAACTTGAGGCTCAGTCTCAATTGTCTCGCTCTCTTCTTTCAGTCAGCCGGAGGCCAGCGGCGCAGGTGCCTCAGCCATTTGATGCGCCTCCCCACGGCTCCGGTGGTTGCCCTCTTGAAAAATACCACCCACCCCAGCTAAACATCTCATTCCGGCCATGCCCTATCGACACAGCACAGCACGAATGACAGCAAGGAGGGAAGTATGCCCCTAGGTCAGCAAGAACAAGCTTTTATTGACCAACTCGTGGCCGCCGGCGGCCGCGGCTTTAATGAAATGGAGGTGGCGGAAGCACGCCAGGCCATTCTGCAGCTCTTCCAGGTTGAAAATCCAGAGCCGGTTGCCAAGGTCGAAGATCGGACCATTCCGCGCCCGAACGGCGACCTGCCGATTCGGGTCTATACGCCCGAGGGAGACGGTCCGCTGCCCGTCCTGGTCTTTTTTCACGGGGGCGGCTGGGTGGTCGGCAACCTCGAAAGCCACGATGCAACCTGTCGTGCCCTGACCAACGCCGCCGGCTGCATCACGATTGCCGTTGATTACCGTCTCGCTCCGGAGCACAAATTCCCCACTGCGGCTGAGGATTGTTACGAAGCGACCAAATGGGCGGTGCTCAATGTCGCTTCTCTGGGCGGCGACCCGCAACGGGTAGCAGTTGGCGGCGATAGTGCCGGTGGCAACCTCGCCGCAGCAGTGGCGCTCATGTCCGGTGACCGGGGCGCCCCTTCGCTCGCCTACCAACTGCTGCTCTATCCGGTCACCAACCATTCCTTTGATACCGAGTCGTGCCGGCAGAACGGGGAAGGCTATCTGCTGACCAAGGACTCCATGATGTGGTTCTGGGATCATTATCTTGAAAACGACGAGGCGGGCAAGAATCCGTACGCCTCTCCACTCCTGGCCAAATACGTGAACAGCCCGCCACCGGGGCTGATCATCACGGCCGAGTTTGATCCCCTGCGCGACGAGGGCGAAGCCTACGGCAAAAAGCTCCAGGACGCCGGCGCTGATATCACCATATCCCGCTACGACGGAACGATTCACGGCTTCTTCAGCTTCTTCCATCTTGACGCCCAGAAGAAAGCCCTGGCGGAAGCAGCTGAGGGACTGAAAGCAGCATTTGCGCAATAGGCGCGTACCGGGCCTATTGCTTTACCGTCGAATATAGAGGGGTGGCCGCACCGGGCTGCCCTTCTTTTTGCTCCATCCCCCTCGGCATTGACTGTCTCCTGCCAGGGCATTAGCCTGAAAAAGGATACTCAACTCCACGGAGGTATGTATGGCTTCAACTATGACGTATTCCCAGCCCGCGGCCTATGCATCCGAGGTAGCGCGCGCGGAGTTTATTCGCCGCACCTACACCCACCTCGCCTTGGCAATACTGGCCTTTATCCTGGTTGAAAATCTCCTGTTGCAGTCGTCGTTTGCACCAGCTCTGGTCCAGACCATGGTTGGTGGTTACGGCTGGTTCGTCGTGCTCGCCGCATTCATGGGCGTATCCTGGCTGGCCGACCGCTGGGCGCAGTCTGAGGCCTCGCCGCAGATGCAATACCTTGGCCTGGGTCTGTATATCGTGGCCGAGGCAGTCATCTTCCTCCCCATGCTGTATATTGCGACCCACTATAGCTCGCCGGATGTGATTCCGACGGCAGGACTGATGACCTTGCTGCTGTTTGGCGGGTTGACGTTCACGGCTTTCACCACCCGCAAAGACTTCTCTTTTCTGCGGGGTATTCTCGCCGTAGGCGGATTTGTCGCCCTGGGGGTGATTTTGGCCAGCATGCTGTTTGGTTTTAGCCTGGGCTTGTTCTTCTCCACCATCATGGTGGCCTATGCCGCCGGGTCTATTCTGTATACGACCTCGAACATTATTCACCACTATCGGCCCGACCAGCACGTCGCCGCCTCGCTGGCGCTGTTTGCCGGGGTGGCCCTGATGTTCTGGTATCTGCTGCAAATTCTGCTCTCCCTGGCGAATGATGACTAGAGTGGTTTACGATTCCGTGTCGCCGTCCGTCATTCCCGCGCAAGCGGGAATCCAGGCCCCCGCCCTCGGACAGACCCTTCGACTTCGCTCCGCTACGCTTGTCCTGAGCTTGTCGAAGGGCTCAGGGCGCACGGAAGGCCGTTTGTGCTGCCGTAGCCCGGAAGGGCGAAGTCGAAGCATGGAGGCCGGATCATGTCCGGCATGACGGGCACGGAACACATGGCTACTGCCTATCGTAAAACGCTCTAGCCGCCAGGGCGTGGTCCTGTGCCGGGCTATTGACCCATTATCTCCGTTGCGTCAGCGTTGCTGTCCCATCACAATCCCCGTCAGCAGGCCCACTGCGCCTATCCCTTGGAGCAGGCCCACCGACTCGTCGAGAAATATCCAGGCCAACAGGGCGGCTCCAAACGGTTCGCCAAGAATCGCCAGGGCCACCAGCGTCGGAGACATATAGGCCAGTGCCCAGTTCGGAATGGTATGACCCAACACCTGGGGAATAAGGGCAAGCAGGACCAGGACGAGGTAGGCCCGTGGGGCATAGCCCAGCAGCGGCAGTTGGAAGACGAAACAGCCGGCGAGAACGATAACCGCCGCACATCCATAGACCAGGCCGACATACACGCCCAGGCCGAGGCGCGGTCGGGCCAGGCGACCACACAGCAGATAGGCAGATATCATGACCGCGCCACCCACGGCTAAGACATCGCCATACAGCGCGGACTCCAGGGCCGGGCCGGCCTGTTGAAAATCGTTCCAGCCGATACACAGGCTGCCCAGTAAGGCCAAGCCTATCCCCCACCATTGCCGCCGGACGAGGCGTTCCCTCCAAATGAGATATCCGGCTATGGCGAGCAGGGGCGGGTTCATGGTCACCAGCGCCACGGAACTCGCGACAGAGGTGTAGCGGAGCGAGGCAATCCAGGCGGCAAAGTGGAGGGCCAGACACAGGCCGGCCACGCTCACCACCCGCAGGTCAGGAACCGATAGTGGGCCGCCCGCGGTTCGGAGACGGACGAGGCTCAGCGGAGTGAATATCAGGGCGGCGAGACCGAGCCGAAAGGCAGCCACCACAAGCGGTGGGACCTCGGGGATGAGCTTTATCAGCGGCGCGGCCGTCGAGATGGCGAGGATACCCACACCGAGGACAGCGAGCGTTCCACGCGGTCTGGCTCCACTCATCCGCCCTCCGGGATGAGGCCGGCCTTACAGTTGGAACTGCATCATGCCGAAGCCCACGACCATGGTTCCTTCTTCGTACATGACGACTTCGCCTCGTGCGCCTTCGACTGCCCCAGCTACCGCAATCCAGTTCCGAATCTCGTGCGTGCCGTTGCCGACCGCATCAATCTCCGCATCCGTAATATCGAACATGGCCGGGTCCTGTTGGCACAGCAGATTGAGGAATTTTTTATCGAATTGTGGGTCAACCTTGCCCATATCCGGCGTGCCGACCGCATGCGACAACCCACCCGTGCCGAGCAGGGCCACGCGGCGAGAGCTGTCCCACGACCGGATGGCTTGCCCGACCATCCGCCCGAAATCATAACACCGCTTCAGGCTCGGCAGGGGCGGCAGGACGCAGTTCTGAATCAGCCAGAGATAGGACATGTCCCACCGCGGCGTGAGAAAGTTCAGACAGGTGAGAAATCCATAGTCTAAGCCGACTTCGCCAATCCGCGTCAAATCGAAGCCCTGGCGAACCCCTTCGTCAAGGACTGCCTCGGCCAACTCCGGCTCAAACCTGACCGAGATGCTATTACAGGGAATACCGAGCCAGTTTTCTACCGGCCCAACGCTCGTCTCAGCCGTCACCACGCCAAACGATGGATAACGGCGCGGGTCAAGCGCATTGAAATGCTCGTCTGAGATCACGACGATCGTATCGGCTCCAGCAGAGGTAAAGGTGTCTCGGAGAGTATCGAAGCCCGTATTGATCCTCCCCCAGGTGGCCTCATCCGCCATCTGGGGCGCGCTCATCATCAGAGGGCTGTGAACTGACGACATGGCTGCAACGATGTTCGCCATTTGGTTCTCCTTTTTCCTTCTAGCCCCTCTCCCCTGGTGGGAGAGGGCTAGGGTGAGAGGGAATAGGGCTTTTAGCAAGCACCCGAATAGGAATTCCCCTCCCCTGCCGCCGCTTTTACCTGCTGTACATACTGCGGGATCTCTACCCCTATGGCTAAGGCGAACTGGACCAGAATGTAGGGATGAATCCCGTGGGTATAGAGCCACCCCCAGTCCGGGTCTTTGAGCCGCGCCCGCTCTTCGTCCGTCACATCGTAGTTTGCCAGAATTACCTCGGGGTCTTTCTGGTATGGCTTGTCAATCAATACAAGCCGGTGTCTACTAGGGAAAGGGGGGAGGGAGAAAAGCGCTTATCAAGGAGGTGCGATGATGAGCCTTTCACCCATGGACAATGCGCCCGTCCCGTTTCGGACCGGCATTCGGCGTCAGGGCGGGTACCCGGCCGACTTTGATCTCTCGCGGCACTCCCTCCGGAAACTGCGCCTGGATACCTATAACGGGCTGATCTTCGCTTCCTTTTCTCCTGAGGTCGAGCCGCTGGCCGACTATCTGGGCCCGGCCATGCGCCCGTGGCTCGACCGGGTCTTCAACCGACCGGTCCGGGTATTAGGCTACGCCCGTCAGTTCGTTCATGCCAACTGGAAACTCTACTCGGAGAATGTAAAGGACCCCTATCACACCAGTCTGCTGCATCTGTTTCACACCACTTTTGGTATCTATCGTTCATCCCAGGGGGGCGGCGTGATTATGGACGAGGCGGGCCGCCACAGCATGCTGCGCGCGTATAAAAAGACGGAGCAAGAAGAGGTATTTGAACTGCTGTTTACGTTTTTTGGCTATGACGCCGATGACGAAGAAATCCGCGCCATCCGCATCAAGCAGGCCAATCTGGTCGGTCCAGCCGGCTATGTTTCCATGGAAGACGGCTACGCCACCGAATTGGTCCAGCAGGCCATTGCCCGGGAAAGGGACGCCTGCTCCCTGCTCGCCTTCGGTGGTACGGGAAGAGAGAATCAGGAAAATCTTTTAACCGAGAGTGCCATTCGTGGCTATTGGTCTTACTACCACGACGGCATGGGCTTTCACTAAAATCCCGGTTGCCGAACTGTCTCAAATAAAGAAAGGGGCGACCCCCAACGAGCCGCCCCTATTGCCGTTGTTTACCCCGTCCCACGCCTTAGGCCGCGGCGATATTGGGCACGATCTGTTCGCGTTTGCCGGATGCCGGCAGCGGACGCGAACCTGGCGACATCTCAAACGGCCCGGGCAGGTCGAGTTCCTTGGCCATTTCACGCATGGCCGGCAGGACTTCCTGGCCCAGCAGACGCAGGCAGGTTTTACGCTGCTCGAAGTCCATCGGACCGTGGTGATACCACAGGCCCATGATGCCGGGTCGGAGTGTTTCGCACATTTTCCGCAGCTTCTTCATCACCGTCTCCGGCGTGCCGGCCATGATCAGATCGCTGTCAAGCGAGGCCTGAAAACCCGACTCGATGCTCCGCTTGATTTCTTCGACGTCGATCTCACCCTGCGTATGCTTGATGATTTCGGCGCCGGTGCGCGGGTCGGTCAGGGCTTGCGCCAGACGCTTGGTCGCGGCCTTGGAGTTGTAGCCCGGAGGGAACATCCATTCGGCTCGGGCAAACGAGCCGAATCCGCCGCCAAAGACAAAGCCCTTGGCCAACTCATGCGCCTTCTCCTCTGTCTCTGCCACACACACGTTCTGCAGATAGCCGAAGTTTTCCGGCCCGGCCTGATAGCCTTCCTGCTCGGCGACATCGGCGTACAGATTCACCATCTCGACCGTAGCCTCAACATTGGTACCCAGCGCCACATAGGGATAGCGGTGTTTGGCACTCCAGATGACCGTTTCCGGACTGATCAGCCCCGGAATCCACTGTTGCGGCACCGGCTTTTGCACCGGCAACTGCCAGGGGTTCACGTTCCGGTAATGGTAGTGTTTGCCCTCATAGCGCCACGGCCCCGGTTTCGTCCACGCCTGTTGAATAAAGTCATGGGCTTCGTTAAAGCGCTCCCGATTGTAGGCCGGGTTGATATTATTGGCGAGTTGTTCCGTACCCGCCCCACGCACCCAGCCCGGGACCAGACGGCCACCGGAAATCATATCAATCGTGGCCAACTCTTCGGCCAGCCGCAGCGGATCTCCCACCGGGAGGGGGTTGCCGAGCAGGACGATTTTCACCTGCTTGGTGATCCGGGCCAGAATTGCGGCTTCCACGTCCATGACCCCACCACCACAAAACGGCGTCTGGTGGTGCTCGTTGAGCATGACGCCATCAAAGCCCAACTCTTCGGCATAGACCCGCTCGTCCAGATACTCATTCATGAGCTGGCCGCCCCGGTCGGGGTCAAACATGGTGTTCGGGAGACCAAAGTAGCTACTCCCGTTCTCGATAATCGCATCCTCGGAGACATCGACGTATTCACGTTCCGAGAAAGACATAATATGCATATGCAGTCCTCCCTTTTTCCTCGTTCTACGGTTTGAGATTAACTCACCTGTCACCGGTAGCAGGCGGCTGCACTGACTCTTTCATATTTTAGGGGCAGATAGCAAGAGACGGGCAGAAGGGGAAACCTCACGCTTCATCCTGAAACACGGGCATGACATATTTGGCAAAGCGTTCCAGCGAGGGCATAACATCTTCGTGCTTCATACCGCCTTGGGCGATTTCAAGAATCAAATAGTTCGTGCCGTAGAACTCTTTGGCCCAGCGGATACGCTCGATCAGATTCTCCGGATCACCGACCAGAACGAGGTTGCGCCGGTCCAGGTCCTCGAAGGTCAGCCCGGCAAGGAGATGCGAAATCGTCCCTTTGTGGTAGGCGAACGACTGAGAGGTCAGTGCGCCACGCTGGGCCAAGGCTCCAAAGAAGGCGTAATACGTCAGCGCATGCTGACCACCGTTGCGCCGGGCTTCTGCGTTCGATTCGCCGCAATACATCTGATATACGCCGGCGACCTCACGGTCTGCCGGCTCATGGCCGTTTTCCCAAAGCGCCTGCCGGTAGAGGCCGATGCATTCCTGGACGTGCTCCTGGTTGGGTAAGAAAAAGGCGGTCGCCAGATGAAAACCCCGCTGACCGGCCCACTGATAACTCTCGGGCGTAATCGCTCCGGAAGCATAGATGGGCGGATGGGGTTATTAAGCGGAACCAGAGAGATGCCGGTCCCGAGTCGAATGCGTTTGGTCCGACCAGCGGCCGCCATAGCCATGACAGGCGGCGACCCGAACGAATAGCCCGAGTAGTGGTGCTCGCCAAACCAGACCGCGTCAAAGCCGAGTTCTTCCTCCAATTCGACCTGTTCCAGAATCTGGTTGTAATACGGCTCGGCCGAGCCGTGGACGGCAGGGTAAGAGTCGGTGTTGTAGAGAATGGCGAATTTCATGCCCCCTCCTTGCCACGCGCCGGCTACGCCTCGACGCTTGGACCGCCGGGTAATGCTCGGGCTCGGCCCTCAAGCCGCGCGTAGCATCTGCCCCGGCAGTGCGCCGGAGTGCTCGCCGTGAGCGAGAACGATCTCCCCGTTCACGACGACAGCGTGTATGCCCTCGGCACGCTGCACGAAGCGTCGCTCTCCGCCCGGCAGATCGTTCAGCATCACTTTTTCCCCGGCATCAACCGTGTCAGGATCGAAGACCACAAGGTCGGCGGCCTTGCTGGTGGCAATCACGCCCCGGTCCCACACCCCGAAAAATCGGGCCGGCTCGGACGTGATACGCTGCACCGCTCGTTCCAGACTTTAGCCCATCGGTATCGGTCAGCAGGTCGCGGTGGGCGGTCGGTTGGTCGCTCCGCGTTTGCACAGACAGCCAGGTGACCGGACGCTGGCTTTCGGTCAGCAGAAAATCAATCAGCTCGGGACTGCCCGAGGGCAGGATGGATGACCCGGCCCCACCCAGATTTACCTCAATTGCGCCCTGCCCGAGGTCGCGCAGCACATTTGCATACGCTCGCAGTTCGTCCCGACTGGCGAGGCGACACGCCAGGGGGCGGCCCTTGAAGCCCACGTGCTGCGTGGCCACGGTGGTGGAAAAGCCGAGCGCCCCGGCCTGCACGCCCTCTCGCAGGAGGGTCGCAATCCGCAGGGTCTCGTCAGGCGTTGCGGCGCGTTCCTGAGCGGCTTCGCCGATGACGTAGGATCGAATCGGCGACAGCGGCACCAAAAAACCGAGAGTGATACCCATGCCCGTCTGGAACGGAGCGGCCATGAAATCCACCAGGCTCTCCCACGTCCAGGTCACACCTTGTGATAATACTGCAAAAGACATCCCCTCCACATTGACCAGGGCCCAGGCCAGCACCTCACGCTTCTCGGGCAGACACGGCGCAAGCCCCACCCCGCAATTGCCCATCACCACACTCGTCACCCCGTTCCACGAAGAACAGGAAATCAGCGGGTCCCAGCAGACCTGGGCGTCGTAGTGGGTGTGGGGCCCACCAGGCATTCACGTCAGCTTGACGATTCAGGGGTCCCAGCAGACCTGGGCGTCGTAGTGGGTGTGGGGGTCAATAAAGCCAGGAGCCACAATCAGGTCAGACGCGTCAATAACGCGGGTGGCACTCTCATTGAGCGTTCCGGTTTGGGCTATTTCAACGATCCGGCCCTGCGCTACCCCGATATCGGCCTGATAGCGGGCCGCGCCTGTGGCATCCACGACGGTTCCGTTTTTGATCAACAGCTCATAGGCCATGGTGCTCCTCTATTATCCCGCGCAGTTACGCGGCCTCTTGAGCCAGCAGCTTGTCCACCGCCGCCTCCACCACCGTGCCTTTGAAAAAGTCAGGATTAGTCCCCGTCCACAGCGTGGTCGGATTGGTAAAGACAAAATCCCGAAAGTCATCCGCAGAGATCACGTCGTGCTCGACCAGTTCGTGGGCTTCTTCCAGGACTTCTTCCATATCGGGTACGTCCCAGTGGCCGATATCCGAACTGAAAATAGCCTTGAGGCGAGCGCCAAACGGATTCAGTCTGGCATTAAACGCGGTGGCATTCATGGGATCGTCGGCTTCACAACCGAAATAGAAATTGTGGACAAACAGGTCTTTAATGTCTTCGGCTGTTTCAATACCGCAGCGCGCCCAGTCATCCAGCGTGTTCCGGTCTTCCCGCGTCCCGCCCATCAGGCTTTTTTCATCGATCAGACGTCCGGGATACTCCTCGGCCCATTTGCCGCCGTAGCGTTGATACAGGTCGAGCAGTTGCGCGGGGTTCAGATTGGCCGGGTCGTAGTTATCCATCTTTTTGCCGTTGCGCTTCTCCCAGTGGCCGATCATATCAGCGTACAGATTACACGCCCAGCCAACCCCGCTTTCCAGGAAGCCGAACTTGAGCGTCGGAAACCGCCGCGTAACGCCACTCATGAACATGGCTTTACACAGCGCTTCGCCCGAGGCGGCAAAATGTCCGATGTGGTTATACATATAGTTCGAGATGGAGGTCCGGCTGCCCCAGCCCATGGCCGGCGAGTGAAAGGTCGGCGCGATCTTCAGCTCGACACAGCGCGCCCAAACCGGGTCGTAATCATACGCACTGTCCAAACAGAAGGTGTCCAGCCAGAACGCATGCTCGGCAACCTGCGGGGCGGCACGTTCGACAACCGGAATGGGACGCTGCACATGCCCGGCCATCATCACCGCCTTGAGGCCGAGCTGGTGGACCACAAACTCAAGCTCTTCAATCGCCTCCCGCGGCGTGTGCATGGGAATGGCGGCCGCCGGAGTCATCCGGCTGGCATACTCGCGGAAATACTCGGCATGAAAGGTATTGAGCGCCCGACAGCTTGCCCGGCGTATTTCGGTGTTTTCAATATGCGGGAACTGCAGGCCCAGCGTCGGATAGAGAACGGTAAAGTCCAGGCCGATGGCGTCCATCCGTTCGGACAGCAGCTTGGGCAGCATCGCGGTTGCACGATCCAAGGTGTTCTTGGTCGGCAGCGGCCACCACGGCGAGCGCGTCGCACGTTGATCCAGCCGCTCTTCGGGCGACAGCGCATACCAGCGGAACAAGCGGCCCCAGCCTCCGGAGTTACGCTCGGGCGAGAGGAAGCGCTTGAGCATGGAGGCCCCGCCCTCTCGCTTGAGGTAGTCAAGAAAGCCGGGCTCAAATTCGATCATATGGCCGTCTGAATCAATAACCGGATGATCCAGCTTGGCTCGGATTGCGGCAGATTTTGATATTGGCATAGGGTCCTCCTCCCCTGCCGCCATAGCACTTTGCTAAGCGGGACAAAAGCCTTGTGTCCACAGCGAAAAGAGTTGCATCTCAAAATTCTTGCGCTACGCTCTTTCCACAGTAACGGGAAGGAGGCTTGTATGTCGCAAGAGCAAGCCCGCTCAACCGTCCTCATCGATAATGAACGCGTACGCGTGACGGAATGGCGCTTTGCCCCTCGGGCGGCCACCGGCTATCACCGGCACGAGTACGACTACGTTGTCCTACCCATGACGACGGGCAAGTTATGGCTGAAAGCCCTGGACGGCGACCACGAGGCCGAGTTGACCCAGGGCGTCCCCTATTTTCGGAATGTAGGCGTCGAACACGATGTGATTAACGCCAATGATTATGAGTTTGTCTTCGTGGAAACGGAGCTGAAGTAGGAGAAGAGCATGGACGTAAAAGCCCGCATTGCGGCAAAACTCGCGGAGTGGAATCTTGAGCTGACGGATGTCGAACTCGATAAGTTGGTGCTCCCGTATGAAAACCTCTTACGCTGGCAGCGGGTCGTGGAAGACATGCGGCAGTCCCGCCAACTGGTTGAGGGCATGAACGTGCCGGAGAGCGAACCCGTGCTGGTACACGCGCTCGATAAGAAAGGGGGAGCATCATGACGGCTGCCCAAGAACTCGCCTATATGCCGATTGAGGAATTGGCCGGCAACATTCAGCGAAAAGAGGTCTCCCCGGTCGAGGTCACCCAGGCCCTGCTCGATCGAGTGGAACAACTCGAACCTCAGATCCATGCCTTTAATACGGTTTTCAGAGATGAGGTGATGGAAGCGGCCCGGGCGGCTGAGGCCGAGATTCGGCGCGGGGCCTATCGCGGCCCCCTGCACGGCGTCCCAATCGGCATTAAGGACATCTACGAATGCGGGCCAACCACCTGCGGCTCCCAATCGTTGGAGCATTATGTTGCCGAGAAGGACTGTACCTCGGTTGCCAAACTCAAAGAAGCTGGCGCGCTGATCCTGGGCAAGACCACGACCTATGAGTTTGCCTATGGTTTTCCGACCAAACAGTCCTATTACCAGCCCACCCATAATCCCTGGAACCTGGCTCACGACGCCGGCGGGTCGAGTAGCGGCACTGCGGCTTCGACCGCCGCCGGCATGGCCTACGCCGGTATGGGTTCGTGTACGGGCGGCTCCATCCGCTGGCCGGCCCAGTGCTGCGGTATTGTCGGACTCAAGGCAACCTATGGCCGTGTCAGTCGAGCGGGCGTGTATCCGCTCTCGTGGAGCCTCGACCATACCGGGCCGCTCGCTCGAACCGTGACAGACGCGGCCCTCATGTTGCAAGGCTGTGCCGGCCATGACCCGTTGGACCCGGCCTCGGCCAATATGCCGGTACCGGACTTTACCGGAAAGCTCGGCCAGGACATTACGGGCCTGCGGATCGGGCTGCTACGTTCCATTTATGAAGACAACTGTGACCCCAAGCTACTCGGACCTTATAACCAAGCGGTCCAGCAGTTCGAGCGCCTCGGAGCAGAAATTATCGACGTGCCTTCCATTACGCTAGGCCAGCTCCAGGCCATTGAGTGGCCGGGACTCTTTGCCGAGTGCGCCGCCATCCACGTGGACAATGTGCGTAACTGCGGGGATAAGTATAATCCCCACGTCAAGCTCTTTGTGGCCTACGGTCTCCTGGTCAGCGGGGCCCAATACCTGATGGGCGCCCAGGTCCGCGCCCAGGTACGGGACGATCTTCTCAAGGCTCTCGACACCAGCGTCGATGTCCTGCTGCTGCCCACCGCCGGCTTTCAGGTAAACCCCATTGCCGAAGACTCGCCCGGCCTGAGTATCGTTTCCGCGGACTTTAGCGTCTATACCCCGATTTTCAATTTTACCGGCCTGCCGGCCATTCAGGTGCCGTGCGGCTTTGACACGGACGGTCTGCCCGTCGGGCTTCAGATTGCCGGCAAGCCGTTTGACGAGCAGACGATCTGCCAAGTTGGCTATGCGTATGAGCAAGCCACCGAGTGGCATACGCAGCACCCGGAGCTATAGACGGCTGAAGTGGAATGGCCCGGCGAGTTAGATCTGAGCTATGACACGCTCTATCTGGAAAGCCGGCCAATAGAGACGCGGCGCTGTCTTGCCCCCTCATCCTGACCCTCTCCCCGGCTTGACTTCACTCCACCCTTTCACCGGTCTACCCGTCGGGCTTCAGATTGCCGGCAAGCCGTTTGCAGCGAGTCCCATGCCGTGTTGACGGACAAGGATATACCCAATGCGAGAGCAGGTTTCAACGCGGGGTATGACAACACTATGATTGTCTCTGGAAAGATGGCACCTGGAATAGGAGACCTAAGCGTCCGGCCCTATCTCAAAAAGGCGGTTCCCAAATAGACGCCAACTCCAGCACGAAGCCCGAGAGTTCCGGGTCTCCTGATATGCGGGATGGATCATCCGTACACTCAACTGTGGCAGATGGACGATAGACGGAGACCTGTCGCGTGGAGGGATCAATCAGCCAACCCGATTGCGTCCCATTGTCCAGGTATTCCCGCATCTTCTCCTGCACACTCCCGAGGTCATCGGATGGAGGCGGCAGACTCTGTCCGTATGTTGGGACACTCGTCATCGGACCCTCCCCCTGCAGCATACCAAGAGACGGCCCTGATACCTACCCATTCTCCCACGTCGCTCGCTTACCGAAAATGCGGCATGACCTCTTTGGCAAACAGATCCATTGAACGCTGTGATTTCTGCGGATCGAGTCCGGCCATCTGCATCCACATCACCAGGTGAGTAACGCGGGTTTCCGCGCTGTAGCGCTCAATCTCCTGAATGGCGTCGTCCGGGGTGCCGATAATGAGCGGCGCCTGAAAAAAGGACAGATCCTTGACGTGGCGCAGCTCACCCACCGGTGGCACCGTGGGGGTGGACATGACCGAGTCGCTCCAGGGCAGGTCGTCAGCCTCCTTAAAGCGCCGGTCATAGGAACTCATCATATAGTACAGATGCGGTTCCACATCGTCCCAGGCCTGTTCCCGGCTCTCGGCCACATAGACCGCCCGCAGTTGGGCAATATGATAGTCGTCCGTCTTGCGCCCGTACTGCTGGAGTCCGGCATCATACATCTGCTGCAAGTCAGCCCCGCCACTGCCGCCCAGGTGATAGCCCAGTCTCGCAGCCCGGGCGACCGATTTTTCCGCCATTGCCGCAATCCAGATCGGCGGGTGGGGCTTCTGGACGGGCTTGGGAGCCAGGACGACCTCGCGCAGATTGTAGTGCTGGCCCTCAAAAGAAAAACTGTCCTCGGTAAAGCAGCGCCGGATAATCTCGGTTCCTTCCTCGAGCCGCACGGCACGCTCCTTGCGCGGAATGCCGAAGCTGGCGAACTCGCTCAGCCAATAGCCCTGGCCGAGACCCAGATCGAGCCGACCGTTAGAGAGAATGTCAACGGTGGCGGCGTCTTCCGCGACCCGCAGCGGGTTATGCAGGGGCAGGATGATGATATAGGTCCCGAGTCGAATACGGCTGGTTTTCATGGCCATGGCGGACAGGATTGGCAGCAGGGAAGGCGACCAGGCGTCATCCGCAAAATGGTGCTCAGTCGTCCAGATATGATCGTAGCCCAACTCCTCGGCCAGGACCGCCTGCTCAATATGCTCCTGGTAAAGCAGCGGAAACGGCACTGCCCATTGTCTCGGATTCCGAAACGGCAACAGCAACCCAAAATCCATACGTCCCTCTTCTTTCGGCCTCTACCGAACCCGGGCTTAAAACGTCTCTTTATACGGTCGCAGATCGATTTCCTGGGCCCAGGCGGTTTGCTCCTGGGAATAGAGATGCCAGTAGGTATCGGCGATGGCATCCACATCCAACAGACCGTCTTCACCGCGCTGCTCCTTGAGCTGCGGGGCGCGCGTGTTCAGCAGCTCACCGTTAATGCCGCCGTCAATAATCACATGGGCCACGTGGATCCCCCGCGGCCCCCAGTCGCGCGCCATGGTTTGCGACAGAGAGCGCAGGGCCGCTTTGGCTGAGGCAAACGAACCGAACGGCGGCCGACCCTTAATCGAGGCGGTCGCGCCGGTAAAAATAATGGTGCCCCGGCCGCGGGGGAGCATGCGCCGGCCCGCTTCCCGCCCGACCAGAAAGCCGCCCAGGCAGCCTACCCGCCAGACCATCTCAAAGAATTCGGCTTCGGTCTCCAACAGCGGCTTGGGGAAGTTATTCCCCGCGTTATACACCACGCAGTCCAGCACGCCGGCGGCCTCGTTTTCCGCGCTCTCAAACAGGCGGAGGACATCGGGCTCGCGCGTGGTATCCGTGACCACCCCGGTCGCGGTTCCACCCCCGGTCTGAATGCTGTGCGCAAGCTGATCCAGCCTTGCCTGGGTACGCCCGGCAATAAACACGTGCAGGCCCTCACGCGCCAAGCGGTGGCAGACGGCCCCGCCAACCCCGACCTCGGCTCCAACGCCGACCACGATCGCTTTCTTTTTTTCGCCCATCCTGCCGCCCTCCTTCAGCAGCGACCTGACAGACAGGAGACGCTGCGCCGAGACATTGGAGCTTAGAAGCCTCGCTCGTTTTGCTCGCCCGGCCGGACCGGCCGCACCCGGCTCAGCACGAAATTGCGAGCGCTCGCATAATAGAGACCACTGAGCCTGAGCAGACGTTTTTCGGGCTCTTCCTTGCGCAACAGGTCCACATAGTGCGCCGGACCTTTGATATACAGACCCGGCTTGCGATGACGAATTTCGGACAGAAAATTGATCGCCGAGAAATCAGCATGACGGCTCTCCACATCCTGGACCCGGAAACGCAGCGTCTCTCCTTTTCCCACGGCCAGCGTCACGACCTGACGGCCCGGCGCCAGGCTGACCATTCCATACAGTTCCATGGTCATGCCGCCATGCTGGGCGTGGACTGGGCCGGCCGCGCCGCCGTGCAGCAGGAGAATCCCAACCAGCAAAGGGAGAAAACGGAGGGGGAAGCGCATGGAATTATTCTTCAGAGGGGCCAGCCGTCCTCAGGTTAAGACCTCGTTGTCCTTGAGGGTGGCGGCTTCGTCTGCCGAATAACCCAACACGCGCTGTAAAACCTCCCCGGTATCCTGGCCCAAACAGGGCGCGGGCCGACGGACCTGACACGGAGTGTCCGAGAAGTTCCACGGCACGCCGGCATGTTGCCGCACGCCAACCTCTGGATGATCGAGCCTGGCAAAGAAAGGACGAGAGCGCAGGTGCTCGTCTTCGGCCAGCTCCTTATTGGTTATGGCGGGAAAGGCGGCCAGACCCGCGGCCTGGAGCGTGCGGGTGACCTCTTCCGCGGACAATGTTGTCGTCCAGGCCGTGACCGCGGCTTCGAGGGCGTCTTCGTTGTCCTTCCGCCCTGCCAGCGTCGCAAACCGGGCATCACTGGCCAGGTCTGTTTTCCCCATGATCGCGCAGAGTCGCTGCCACTCGGCATCGTCTGCTACCACAATACTGACCCAGCGGTCTTCCCCTTCACAGCGGAACAGGCCGTGCGGAGCCATATGCGGGTCGCGGTTGCCCCTCCGCTGGGGCGCGGCGGCGTTCATTTCCTGGGCCATGATCCCTTCACCCACCAGAGCCACCGAGGTCTCCCACTGCGACAGATCAATATACTGCCCCTCCCCGGTGCGGGCACGGTGCATCAGCGCGGCCAGCACCGCAAACGCGCCGTGTAGCCCCCCATTTGGGTCGCCATAGGAAAACCCGACGCTCATCGGGGGGGAGTCGGGAAAGCCCGTCAGCGAGGCCAGCCCGCTCATCGGCACCTGGGCCGGGCCGTAGGACACATACGGACTTTCCGGCCCGGTCGCACCATAGCCGGAGAGCGCAATCATGATGATATCGGGCTTTATCGTTTTGAGGGTGTCATAGCCCAGGCCCATCCTGTCCATTACACCCGCGGCAAAATTCTCAGCAACAACATCGCTGGTCGCAACCAGCTTTTTTGCGATGCCCAGTCCTGCCGGCTTTTTAAGATTGAGGCAGATGGAGTGTTTGCCCTGGTTGTACTGATTAAAATACCCGCACCGATTCGGCCCGGCTTGCCCATCGGCAACCGGTGGAATACGCCGCGTGACACACAGGCGGCTCTCCGACTCGATCCGAATGACCTCGGCTCCCAGATGGGCCAGTTGCAAGGTACAGAACGGCCCGGCCCAGACCCAGGTAAAATCGGCGACACGAACGCCCGATAACGGTAACTGCTCAGACATCGTTCTTCACACTTTCTTCTGATGCTCTCAGATCACCTTCGTTGCTTGCAAGGACTGCAACTCTTCCGGCGCAAGCCCAAGCTGTCCGCAGTAGACCTCCTCGTTGTGCTGTCCCAGGCACGGGGCCGGACTACGCAGGGTCCACGGCGAGGCGGCAAACTTGAACGGCGCGCCCGGATAGCGGAGAGTACCGGCTTCAGGATGCCCGATCTCGGCAAAAAATCCCCGCGCGTTGAGATGCTCGGATTTGAGCAGATCGCCCATGGTCGAAACCGGCGCAAACGGCACGCGCCGTTGCTGCGCCCCGTGGTAGACCTCGTGGACCGACTTGTCCTGCAACCAGTCTGCCAGCAGCGCTTTCAGCGCGTCCCAGTTGACCGAGCGAGCCACAAAATCCTGGAAGAGTTCGGTGTCCGCCCAGTCCGGATTGCCCATCAACTCAACCGCGTTCTGCCACTGGTGCTCTTCGACCGCGAGCACATAAATATAGCCGTCGCGACAGGGCAGGACATCCTGGGGAATCAACCGAAAGCCCAGGCGCGACGGTGTCGTCTGATCGTACGGCCAGGCAATATAGTTGTTCTCCATAATGGCGACCAGACACTCTTGGACCGAGATGTCGATGTGCTGGCCTCTGCCAGTCCCGAGCCGAGCGTACAGGGCTCCCAGCGAGGCAATACCCGCGTTGACCCCGGCCTGGAATCCGGCCTGTTGACCGGCGGCCTTGAGGGGCGGCAGGTCCGGTCGTCCGCCCGCTCCGCCCAGAAAGACAATGCCGCCCGCACTCCACAGGGTTAAGTCGTGCGCGGTGTACTCCCGGTGCGGACCGGTTTGGCCGAAGGGAGAAATCGAGGTCAGCACCAGCGTGGGATTCTGCTGGGCCAGGGCTTCATACTCCAGGCCCAGGGAGGCGAGCTGGGTGGGATGATAATTATGGACCACGACATCCGCGTCTTTGACCAGTTGCTGGAATAACTCCCGGCCTTTTGCCGTCTCCAAGTCCAGCGTCACCCCACGCTTATTCGTATTCAGATACAGAAACAGCCCACTCTTCTCAGGATGGGGAACGTTGCCCGGATAGGGTCCGCGCTGCCGGGCACGATCGCCGCCCGGTTCTTCGACTTTGATGACCTCCGCGCCGAGGTCGGCCATCAGCTTGCCCGCATACGCAGCCGCAACCATATGACCACATTCAACCACGCGGATACCGTGCAGGGGGCCCGGGGTCTGGGGCCTGGATGAAGGATGTTCACTCATAGCGTTCCTATCTCAATACGGATTTAGTAGCGGGCCATACGGGGGTCGATCTCGTTGGCCCAGGCGTCTATTCCACCCGCCAGACTGACGGCCCGCGCAAAGTCGTGTTGATGCAGGAAGTGGGCCACCCGCAGACTCCGTACCCCATGGTGGCAATAGACCACGGTCTCGGCCTCAGGGTCGAGTTCCTGCAAGCGGCTGGGGATATCGCCCATCGGAATATGCACCGAGTTCGGGAGCTGCACCAGCACCACTTCTTCAGCCTCTCGGACATCGAGCAGCACCACGTCTTCACCCGCGTTTTGTTTGGCCTGGAGTTCGTGAACGCTGATTTCGAGAGGCATCAGACACCCTTTTTCGGTTTTGACGATAGAACAGCCGGTCTGATACTAGACAACGGACCCCTGCCAGGCAAGGGTATGGGGCGTGTATCCCACAACAGAGAAGGAGATGAACATGGCAGATTCCGAACGCTATCAAAAGGGTGCGGCAAAGATGAAAGAACTCTTCGGCGTGGAGCCCCGGCCGGGCAGCATGCACGAGGATTTTCTGGATATCACGGTGAAAAATCTGTTTGGCGATGTCTGGGGCCGGGACGGCCTGGCCATTCAAGAGCGCTCAATGATTACCATGGCCGCCCTGACCGTGCTGGGCCGTGACCCGGAACTCAAGGTGCACATCCGTGGCGCGCTCAACATCGGCATCAGCCGGGACAAGATCAACGAGATCATGATCCACCTCGCCCACTACGGCGGCTGGCCGGTCGGCGTCAACGGCCTGCGGCTGGCCAAAGAGGTGTTTGACGGTATCGACAGGAAGAAGGCCAAGAGCGAGTAGCGGGCGTCGGCAAGGGGCTCCGGGTCCCTTGCCGACTTCCCTTCAAAATATCCATCTGTTTGGCTAGCTGGATTGGTCGATTGACGCGAAACAGGCCTGCCAGAAAAGCGACGACGCGCGCGGGCGGCGGCCGCGGATCAGATCGAATCCATTCCGCAGAAACATAAGACGGCTACCAAACGGGAGGGTTGGATCGCCCTTCCCCGCAACGCTCTTTGGCCTGTCTAGCCGCGGATGTGTAAATCCTCGCGCCTCCAGGCTGGAACGCCACAGAGGCAATGCAAACCCTGAACCGAAGGAAGAGGCGCTACACCTGCAACAATTTCCGATACCCCTCAATCATACCTGCGCCCGCCCCCGACGAGTAGGACACATTGACAAAAATCACCTCGTCCACCACACCTTCATACTCGGCCAGACGGCGGCGGCACTCCTCGGGCGTCCCGGCGATGGTGACGGTATCGACCACTTCGTCGGTCATGGCCTCTGCCGCTTTCTGAAGATTTCCCTCAGGTACGTGCTTCAACGCTGCGTCCGCGGCAGCCGAGAAACCCTGCTCTCGCAGCATATACTCGTAATACGGATGCGGCAGGGGGGAGAAGAGACGGCCGATCGCTTCACGCGCGGCCTGGCGGGCGATTTCACGCTCCTCATGAACCGAGACAAACGAGCCCATCAGAAAACCGAGGGCGTGCGGATCACGGTCGGCTTCTTCCGCGGATTTCCGGGCTGCGGGCTGAATCACATCCCGCGCATACGGCGCGGACAATATCGCGCCCATGGCGATGCCGTCCGCGACCCGCCCAGCAACCCGGACCATGCGTGGAAAAATGGCGGAAATGTATATGGGAATGCTCTCGCGAACGGGGGTCACGGCCGGCACCCAGTCCATGCTATGAATTTCGCCCTGGTATGAGACGTGCGCGCCGGCCGGAGTGCGGACGATTTGTTTGAGGTTTTCAATATATTCGGTCATTTTCTGATAGGGCTTTTCATGTGGGACGCCCTGCCATTCGGCGTTAATATGGCGGTTACCGCTGCCGACCCCAAGCAGCAGCCGTCCGCCGGAAAGCTCGTCCACATCAACCGCGCTCATACCGGCAATAAAAGGGCTGCGTCCGTAGGCATTCAGCACGTAGGAACCAATACGGACTCGTTCGGTTGCCAGGGCGAGCGCGGTCAGCGGCACGAACGCGCTACGCCAGGCTTCGGTGACATACAGAGAATCAAAACTGGCCGCTTCGGCTTCTTTGGCCACGACCATCATGTCGCGTTGCGACATCCCGCCTCCGGGGAAAATCAGTCCGCGTTGCATACGCCTCTCCTTGCTCCGTGTCCTTATTGGCTGAGCCTTCTTCTCCCTCTCCCTTGAAGGGAGGGCCGGGGTGAGGGTGTCAGCACCTCGTCCGCTATTCCCCCACAATAACAGCCCCATCCCGGACCGCGGGTTTGCCCTCCTCAGTCCGTATCTCAAACCGCACTACGTCGCCCTCCGCACTCGCTTCCCGCGACACGACCCGAACGGTCAGGCGTGAGGGCATGAACACCATGGTACCAAAGCGCCCGGTGATCCGTTTGACCCGTTCCGGGTGACCGTCGGTTTCCTGGGCAATGACCCGCGAGATACCATGCGCCAACGTTGCGGTTCCGTGCAGGATCAGCCCCGGTAAGCCGTGCTGCTCGGCCACTGCCGGGTCGGTGTGAATCGGGTTCCAGATACGTGCGCACTCAGTGTAGACATGAGCCGCTCCCGCCGAAATCGACACCGGAATTTCCGCCCGCGCCGGGCTGGATTCATTGAGGGCTTCCAATGGGGCTGGCAGGTCGGAGACCGGGATGTCCTCCCCCTCGACATCAACCCCCCGAAAGAGCGTTCCATACCAGGTCGAACAGACCGGCTGGCCGGCGGCGTCTCGGGTATCAAAACGAACGGTTTGATAGGCTCCCGGTTTGCGCTGCTCAACGCCGGCCACGGTTGCCCGCGTTGTCAGCTTTTCGCCCGCCCGGATAAGACGGTGAATCACCAGGTCGTGCGTGGCATGCACGCCTCGCAGAGCTTCTTCTCGTTTCAGGGCACTGTCTCGCATGGCGAGCATGACCGGCCACTCAATACAGACCGGAAAGAGCGGATGGGCAACGATCCCGGCCGGGCGGCAGGTGTCCATATAGCACGGTAAATAGTCATCAAGCCCGGCCGCGTACGACATGACCCAACGCACATCGATCTCGCTAACAAAAGGTTGTCCAACAGAGCCGACCGTTGCTGCATGCAGTGCCATAACCCTCCTCCTTAACGATCTCTTGCAGAGAGTGAATGCCTAGCCTGATACCGTCATCTCGCTCGTCCTGCCACCTTTGCGCACTTCTATGCGCATGGGCATGGCCGCGGCGACCTCTTCGACATGGGTAATAATGCCCACCATCCGACCTTCTTCGCCCCGCAACTCTTGCAGGGTTTCCGTGACCATCTGCACGCCTTCACGGTCCAGCGTCCCGAACCCTTCGTCCAAAATCAGGCATTCGGTTGAGGTCTGGGCCGCCCGGCCGGTCGCAACGGTCCGAAACCCTTGCGACAGCGCGAGGGCAATAGCGAGCGAGGCTAAAAATGTTTCTCCGCCCGACAGCGAATGGGTGGGCCGGGCACGACGCTGATCTTCATGGTCAACAATTTGGAGTGTGATCGCCTTCCCCTTATACGCAATATCAAACACATACCGCCCGTGGGTGAGGCGTTGCAGGTGAGCGGACGCATCGCGCATCAGGGCTTCTATGGCTCCCCGCGAGAGGAAGTCGGTAAATTCCGAGCCCAAGAGCTTACGCAGGTCCGAGGCCAGACGTTCTTCACTCTGTGCAGCGCGCAGCTTTTCTTCTTCTTGCTCTTTCTCCCGCCAGCGACGTCCGGCTTCGGCGTGTTCCGCCTCTAAACGCCCGCGTTGTTCTTGGAGAGACATTCTCTGTCCCCGGACCGTTTCAAGTTGGGGTTTGATATATACTCCATCCTCGCCGGCGTCAGTCAGGTTGTGTTGCTCGATTAGCTCATGAAACTTTTCCCGCCCCTCTGCACTGGTGTCAGACGCCTGTTGCTGTTTCTTCTGCGATTCTTCCAGCATTTGCGTTCGGACGTGCAGGTCTGCCTGTGACTCGGTGGCTTGACGTTCAGCCCGCTCCCGCCTCGCCCGTGCCTTGTCTTCCCGCTGTACCAAGTCTGCATGCTGGGTTTGCTTGTCCGCCAGCGCGTTGCGTTCACCTTCCAGGTCTTCAGGCTGTGGGAGCGGAGCGTCTTCCGCCAGACCGAGGCAGTCTCGCACAGTCTGCGCTTCTTGGTCTGCGCGTCCTCGTACCGCTTCCAGTTGAGAGGCGAGCAGTCTCAGGGTTCCTTCTTTTTGGATGTGCGTTGCGTTCAGTGATGTGAGCGTCGAGTCGGCCTGATGGACGTCTTTCTCTGCCTCCTTCATCCGTTGCTCAGCCTGCCTCACCAAGGTCCGGCGGTGTTTCACGCCCTGCTCAGGGTCTTCATGCGTTGAGAGAAAGGCGGCAATCTCACGCTCACGCACTGCCGACTCTCGTGTATTCGCATCCAGTCTTTCCATTTTCCCACGCAGTTCCTCACTCAACCGGGCGTCTTCTCGTTGTGCGGTTTCCCGTTGACCTGACAGCCTCGCCTTTTCCCGCTCGGCAGAGGCGGCCTGAGCTTCCAGGTCTGTGCGCGCTACGCCTAGCTCTTGCTGCTGGGCCTGGACAGCCCTGAGCGTTTCAGCAAGGGACACATAGCCGGGGAAACGCGCCACGAATCGAGCGTGGACTTCTTGCCGGACCCGCCCGCGTTCTTCAAGTTCTGATTTCACAGTGTCGAGCCGCACCTGAAGGGCCGCAACCTCGGTGTGGGCTTTTTGCGCTTCGGTACGCTTTTTCTCGGTCGTCTGTTTGGCCCATTCCACCTGAGCCTGAAGTTCCTTCAGATCGTCCCCCGCTTCTTGAATGGCGGGAATTTCGCTGACAGTTGTCTGACACACAGGACAGGCTTCACCGACGTGAAGCGTCTCCCGCAGATGTGCGGCTTCGTGTTGACGCCGGGTATCTCCAAGCACGGTGCGGGCTATCTGCTCTTGTTCTTCGGCTTGAGCGAAATCGTGCCGAGCGCGCTGCAGCGCGTGTTCCGCTCTGCTCAGTGCCGTGCGGGCGGTCTCACGTTCGGATTGAATCCATTTTTCCGCCTTGGCAGCGTCTTGTAGTTCCCGGTTGAGGCGTTCAGCTTCAGCCCTCAATTGGCCGTGTTGCCGCTCGTCTTCTTTTATTCGTTCGAGTTTTCCTTTCAATTTCTGGGCGGTCTGTTCGCGGGTTGCTTCCTGCTGCTTCACATCATCCAGAGTGTGTTGGGTTGAGGTCTGTTTTTGACGCAAGAAGGCTATCCGGTCTGTGAGTTTCTGTTGTTCCTGTTGCAGTTCCTTCCAGCGTTTTGCCGCACTGAGCTTTTCCGTGAGATCGGCCACGTCGCCGGCTTCGGCAACAATCTGCTTAAACGCGACAGAGTGAGACTCATGTTGAGTCTGCGCCTGTTCAACATCCTGTGTGAGGGCTGCGACCTGTTGGACGAGCGCCTCAACTTCTCCCTGGACATGGGCCCGTTCAGCGTTTTTCTGCTCAGCTTCCGTTTGAGCGTCCACCCATTTCTTGAGATGGCCGGCGGCCTGTTTGACAACCTCGTGGCGCGCTGCATCGTAGCCCAGCGCTTCCCGCTCTTGACCAATTTTTACCAATTCATCGGTCAGGCCGGCAACCTGGGCGGTCGCCTCGTCAGCCTTCTTTTGCGCCAACTCTTTCGCCTGAGCGCGTGACTGCACTTCGCTCTGAAGCTCGGTCACGCGACTGCGCAAGCCTGCTATGCGGTCGGCGTGTTGGGCCACACTGCGCAAGCGTTCTTCTTGTTGATCAACCTGTTCAATGTGTTGGCTGAGCTTGGCAAGCTCGTCTTTCTGAAGGGCAATATGCTCCTGGCTCAGACCAGCGTATTTGATTAAGGTTTCGCGCAGCGTTTTCGCCTGGGTTTCAGCCTCCTTCGCAACATCTCTGGCATGGTCGCGCACGCGCGTGTACACCCCGAGTTCGAGGATTTTTGCCAGCAACTCACGGCGTTTGCTCGGCTCGCTGGTGAGAAACTCGGCATACCGGCCTTGGGGGAGAATGACGGTTTTGGTGAAGCTGTCAAAATCGAGGCCCAGGAGTTCTTCAATCCGCCTGGTGAGCAGCGCCGACCCGGATATATCCTGTACCCACTCTTCCCCTTCGCGTTCGCTGAGACCGGAGTCGGTGCTCGTCCCCGTTCGTCTGACAGCCCGAAACCAACGCGTTCCAAGCGTAAAGTCGAGCGCGACCTTACACATCTGCTCTCCGGTCGAGATCACGCCTTTTGAGTCCGCGCCATAGCGTGCGGTACGGCCATACAGGCACCAGACCACAGCGTCGATGAGCGCGGACTTGCCGCTGGCCATCGGGCCGGTAATGGAGAACAGATCGAGTTGCGAAAAGTCGACTTCGTGGACCTGATCGCCTGTCGCCCGAAAGGGCATGAAATTTTTGAGGCTGAGTCTTTGTGGACGCATGGCGTTAATGGGGGACTAGGGGTTCGGGCTTGGGGCTAGGCGAATACTTATGCTGGCTCGTCCCGCGCGGTGCTGACCTCCTGATACAGCCGCTCAAACAGGGCCACGAGCTGAGGCTCGGGCTCTGCGCCGCGTTTTGACTTGTAATAGTCGGTGAAAAGCTCTGCCGCGGGTCGCTCCTTTGGATTGCGGGTTGTTTCGCCGCCGGAATCGTTCGCCTGCGTCTCTTCAAATCGGAGTGAGACCACACCCGGCAACGCCCGGATTTGCTCGATCAGCGCAGACGTTTGGCCTTCAGGCTTTAAGACGACCTCAACCCAGGCATTAGTGAATTCTTCTGCCTGCGACAGTATTTCGGCGGCGGTTCCCGTCCGGCGCAGCAGGGCTGTGCCCGCGGTCAGCGCAATCGGTGAGACTTCCGCCGGCTTCCCCGGATGGGCTTCAATAAGGCAGACGCTCTTGTCCTGGCCCCGCTCGCCAAAGTCCATTTGCAGAATCGATCCGGCGTAGCCTGCCTGCGCCGGTGTCCCGGCCACCTTCTGGGGCTGATGCATATGCCCCAGGGCCACATAGTGTACCCGACCGGGGAATATCCCCGGATCGACAGGAAAGACGCTTGAGCGCCATTCGCCGCCTCCAAACTCCGTCCCGGCAACATGGGCGTGAGCCAGCAGGATGGACACCGCGTTGGGGTCCCTTTGCAGCGTTGCTTCCTCCAGGGCGCGCAGATAGTCCTGCACCCTGCTCTGGTACACACTCAGACGTTCGTTCTCACTTTTGTCGGTGCCTTCGGCCGCGGTCAGGACGCGGTGGGGATGCAGGTAGGGCAGGCAGCTCACCAGCGCCCGCTCCCCGCCAGTTCGCTGGGAAATGGAAACAATCAGGTCCGACGGGGTTTCACTCATATCCGTCATCATATGCACGTGGAGCAGATCGCCCAGCGGTTTCAGGGTGCGCAGGCGGGCGGCGTCATCGTGATTGCCGGGAATGACGACAGAGACGATATTGTCGCGGGCGAGTTGCGCCAGGGTGTGCGCCACCAGTTCCTCGGCAGCCAGGGGCGGACGCCGCTCGTGAAAGACATCCCCGGTCACCAGAACGGCATCAACCTGCTCGCGCTTGGCAATATCGACGATCTCGTCCAACACCGCCCGGTGCTCGTCCATCCGCGAGCGATTGCGAATAGTCCGGCCCACGTGCCAGTCTGAGGTGTGGAGAAATTTCATGCCCGTGTCCTTAATACTCGCTTTCTCGGACGCGGGCCAGCTTCAACTTGGGGGGCGGCAGTTTCTGTTCGTCCGCCCGGGTCGCCCAAGCCGGCATCGGGAATAGAATCGGGATCGGGGTGGGAATGTCGGGTTGAGACACGATCATCCGCCCTGACGTTAAAATAGCGGCCCGCTTGCGCAAGGTTGGCGGCAGAAAACCGTATTCGGCACGCTCGGCTTCGGCAGCATCTAGCCGGCCGACGATCCGAAACGCCGGGTTGGCAACAATCCGCCGCTCCACTTCGGAAGCGGTTTGCTGCGCGCCGATCAGAATCGTGCCGCTGGACCGCCCCCGCTCGGCAATCTCAAGTAACCGCTCTCGAATCGGGGACCAGCCGTCACGGGGCGCGTAGCGGTTCAGTTCGTCCACCACGATAAAACACAAGGGTTCCGCGGACCCGGTTGCTTCTTTTTCTTCTTGAATCTGTTGCAGCACAGAGCCGACCACAAAGCTCTTGCCCACCTCGTACAGTCCGCTCAGGCTGACCACGGTCACCTGCTTGTTGCGCCACTTAATCGCGTGCCGGGTCGCGTCGGAGTCTGCGGGGTCGCGGATAAGATACGAAACCTTGTCTTCTGCGCTGTACAGACGGCGCATGAACGCGCCGACCGTGCCTGACGAATGCTTGGTTGCATTCGCAAGCGTCTCCATCGCGCAGAGGAGGGTCCGAAAATCGCGCACCTCGGTCGGAGGGGCTGGACTGTCGTCCTCTGCCAGGCCTTCTCCCAAGGGCAGCAGCACGCCCGGACCCGGACCGTCTTTCTCGGCGTCTTCGGCGGCTTCAAGGAGTTTGCGCTCAACCTGATAGGTCAGGGCTGACAGCAAGGAGGCATCTTCCCCGCCTTCAGAAAACAGATAGCGCAGCAAACGCTGGCGGCAGAAATCCCGGACCGTCCAGAAGTAGGGCGTGACCTCATCCGCCTTGCGCGCGCTGACCTTGGGCATGATCGACCCGCGCGCGTTTTCGGTCGGCGGGACATAAAATTGAACCGAACCAAACGGCTCTGCCGGCAGGCCCAGTTGGGCGTAGAGGGCTTCGTTTTCACCGTCCATGACGTTACTGGCCTTGTCCAGGAACAACAGGTCTTCGCCTTTGACATTGAAGATAATGGCGTGGGTGTTTTTCGCGTCGGTCAGATGCCCGCAGTGCAGCAGGCTGTGGAGCAGGAAGGTGGAGTAGGTCGTCTTGGTCGCAATACCGGACACGCCGCTGATATTCATATGCGCGCCCTTGCGGCCGTTCAGAAAATCGAGGTTGCCGTAGACGACTTCTTTACCGGACAGGGACAGGCCAATCGGGAATTTGCGCTCCATCTTGTCCATAAAAAGGGCTTGCGCGAATTCCTCACCCTCGACCGTCCGAACCAGATCGCCCGGCATCGGCGGATAATAATACTCCGGTATCAAACGGGTCACTTTGACGTGCGCGGCAATAGAGAGTTCAACGGGCAGACCCCGTTCCGCCTCAACCACGTCGGAGTCAAACGTCGAGCCCTGATGGCGGGCCCGGACGATATCGACCATGCCGAATAATTTCAGCGAACCGTCCGGCGAGTCGGTCTCTACCACGATGGCATCATCAACCTGGATCGCTTCGCCTGCTTCGAGCCAGACCCAGAATTCGAGTGGCGTGGCGTCTTGCGTGCCGATGACTCTCCCCATGCACCCTCCTTCACCTTTGGTTCGGCTATATCTGGTTCAACAGGGCCTTCTCAATACAGCGCCGGACCAGCTTGGGGTCGCCCAGGCGGTGCCGCAGCCGCCGCTCCAATCCACCAATGGGAATCAGATTTTGGGGCGCGCGGGGGTCTTTTGGGGCGCGGGAGGCCAGGCCCGAAACCGCATGTGCGGCTTGATCCAACAGCGCCGTGGCCTTCTGAATGCCCAGCCCGGCTTTCACTTCCAGACGTACCAGTCCGGTAAAGGGATGCTCGATCGGGCGGGGGTTGGCCAGGCGCAGATAACAGGTGAACACCTCAAAACCTTTTCGCCGGCTGCTGCCCGAGAATTGAAACAGCGGTGTGCGTTCCCCCGGCTGAAGCTGTTCGAGAATTTTTGCCTCCGGGGGCGCAAGATACATGCGTTGAATCGTCTTGATGACCCCAACAACCGAGGAGCTCTCGCTTAAAAAGGTCAGATTACCGTCCGCAAGGATGAGACGCTCATTCCCGGACAGCTTTCGGGCCAGATCGACCTCGGCCTGTCGCATTGCAGTCATGAGGCTTTCACGTAAGGAGTCCGGGGTCAGGTCAGATACGCTCATGCTTCGGTAGCGCAGAGGAATCCTTCCACCCGTCCCTGCCGCAACCAGCACGTCCTGGCCGGACTGCCGACCGCCAACAAGAAAAAGGCGGTCGAGCTGTTCCTCGATAATCTCAACACGATGGTCAATCACGACCGCCCCGGCTGCGTACGAGCCGAACAGCGCCAGGAAGCGCGTGTCTTCGTCACTCAGGACCGCCGGCGCATCGACCCGCATAACACCGTCAATCACCGCCGTCATGTTCGGCATCTGTTCAGGGCTCGGTGTCCGGGGCCGCCACGGACCGGCCTCAACCTGCTGTCCGGTCACTTGGGCGGAGAGCTGTTCTTCATCGACCGCCTGCGGTGTCGAAATCTGGCTGCCGTAATCGCCCCCCCAGGGGTCCAGACTGATGCGCATAAGTGCTCGTTGGTGGCTAGATTTTCTTTTCCGGTGAGCGCACGATTTGGCGCTCGCGGATCGTCACAATGGTTCGCCCCGCGGCATCCGTAATCGTCGACTCCCGAACAATGATCTGCATGGGGCCGCTCCGGCCTGTTTTTTCATACACATCGGCCACCCGGGCGCTCATGGTATAGGTCTGCCCGGCAAGAATCTCGTCGTGGAATTCGATTTCTTGTCCCGCGTGCAGACTCATGAAACCGGACGGGAGCGGGACCTCGGGCAGCAGTTTACCGCCGCGCATCCGCATACAGAACATCGGGGGGGCAATAACGTCCGGGTAGCCCGCGCCGTGCGCTGTCTCAACGTCCGTATACAGCGGGTTCAGATCGCCCATCGCCTCGGCAAAGGATTGAATATCCTCGGCGGTCACCGTCACCGGACCGAGTTGGACACCCTGTTTGGCCTTCGGGTCAATTTCGAGCATAGCGCGGGTCTTGCTACTTTGCACGCCGCGCGGCATCAAGCGCGAGATAGGTCAGAAACCCTCCAGCAATTATGAGAACAAGAGTCATTAAGACATCCATAACTATAACCTCTTGATTTCGTCAATTTTGTACTCAATACGCTGATGGGGTCTGAAGCAGCCAAAGCCGATGGATAGAAGCACAAATGATACCGCCTCCCATGAGGATCCAGGACGCGGTACTAACATTCCTGAGTAGCCGTCCGATCAGTCCGATTCCTGTCACAACCAGAATGCCTAGCCATAACTTCAGGTAAGCTGTCTCTTCCTTGAGGCCATCAAATTCCGGCATACATAACTCGCTGAATACGACCAAGCGGTAGCATATCCACCGGACTGTGAACAGTTCGCTGAGACTACACTCGAAATCTCCACGACTACAGCGCTTGGAATCAGGGTCTTGATGCTCCCCTCGTTCTGCGTGTGGCTTTTCACCTCGCCACTACACAAGCATTCCCATACTCAACGCAATACCCAGCGCGATCAAGGCAGCTCCGACCCCGCGTCCGAACGTCGGACCGAAGGGCAGACTCTTTTCAAGCAGGATGGCAATACTGAGCGCCCCCATCCACACCAGATTCATCGTTCCCATGATAAACATGACCATCATCAAACTCCAGCAACACGCCAGGCAATACAGCCCGTGGGACACTCCCATCTGAAAGGCGCCGCCATGGCCATCACGCCAGTGTGCCATCAAAAACGCAAAAGGGGAGCGGCAGTGCGATAAGCAGCGCTCTTTGAGGGGGGTCAGTTGATAGAGACCGGCAACTATCAGCAAGGCGCCGCTGATGAGCAGACTATAGGTCTTCAGCGCAGGGAAATAAGCCGGTAAGGTCTGCATGGTCAGATCCGCGGCATAGCCAATGCTGCCGGTGAGGGTCCACAGTACCGCATAGCCAGACACAAACACCCACACCGGTGTAGACGGCAACTGTTGTGCTCGTTTCTGTCTGGTCATGGTGGCGAATATCCCGGCCACAGGAACGACGGCGGGAAACATCATGGCCACCATCATGACTCCCCACAGGGCGATATACAGCAGCATATTGGAGACCGAGAACGGCATGCCCATAGTCATGCTGCCCATCATCAACGCAGACCCGGCTCCGCCCATATGCTGGACTGTGACAATCCAGGCCAGAACCGACAGTCCGACCAGGCAGCACAGGATGAGGAAGCGTTCACGGCCCATGTCTCGCCTTCGCCAGGGATGAACTGGCCGGTTCGGATGCTGGCCATGTCGTAGTCAGGCAGTATGCGTTCCGCGACGCATCGGCCGCTCGCCGCCGCCCCATGCGTGTTGAAACAGAAGCCTTGCTGTCGAGACCTTTTGCGGGGGGAAGATTCATGGCCGGGCGTTGAAGAGGTTTCCCCACCGGGGCGGTTTCATCAAGCGCGTCCGGCCATGAGTCGAAAATGGGTGGCACGTTGCGGGGTTAGTACACCTTCTCGTAGAATTCGAGCGTTGGCGCGCCAGCCAGGATGGCTCCCAGGTCCACCCCGAGTTCGCCGAGATGCTTGCGATGGGCATCAAAGGCGGCCTGATCGGCATACTCTTCGTAGAACACGAACATGCTCGGATTTTCTTTTGAACGGTTCATCACATAGGCGTTGTTGCCGGGCTCTTCCCGCACAGCCGGAACGACATCCTTCATGGCATCAATAAAATCCTGCTCCTTGCCTTCGCGAACCGTCAGCTTTGCAACCAATGAAATCATGCGCAATCTCCTTTTCCTTCCGTAGGATATGCTCCGTTTTGCCTGAGCCTAGACCGTTTGGCAACAGCGGACCGTGAAGAGTGGCAAGGGGACAGACACAAACTCACCCCGACGGCCCGGCTTTCTGGACAGCGCTCTTCGAGCCGTTTATCATTCCAATTTTCTACAGGGGATCTTATATTAACAGGAGGGAAGGTCCATGAAAGCTGCGGTGTTATATGAGCCGAACACACCACTCGTGATTGAAGATTTACATATTGACCCGCCAAAAGCCGGAGAGGTCAAGGTCAAGGTGGCGGCCAACGGAGCCTGTCATAGCGATTTGCACGTCATGACCGGCGACATGCGGATGCCGCTGCCCATGGTCCTGGGCCATGAAGGTGCCGGGGTGGTGGCCGAGGTTGGCGCCGGCGTGACCTCGGTCAAAGAGGGCGACCATGTCGTGCTGTCTTTCAACCCGGTCTGTGGCACCTGCCACTATTGTACCCAGGGCAAACCGCATCTGTGTGAGACCCGGCCCAGAGCGCTCGGCACGCTCCTGGACGGGACCACGCGCCTGCGCAAGAACAATGACGAAGTTTTTCACTTTGCGTACACGGCCTCCTTCGCGGAAGAGGCCGTTGTCCATGAGAGTTGCGCCATCAAAATCCGGGAAGATATTCCGCTTGACCGGGCCTGTTTTGTGGGCTGTGGAACCATGACCGGAGTTGGTGCGGCAATCAACACCGCCAACGTTCAGCCCGGCTCCTCCACCGTGGTCATCGGTTGTGGCGGCGTGGGCCTCAACGTCATTCAGGGCTGTGCCCTGGCAGGGGCGCGACAGGTTATTGCGGTCGATCTACTCGACTCGAAGCTGGCGTTTGCCAAGACCTTTGGCGCCACCCATACCATCAATCCCGGTCAGGACGACGCCTTCAAGGCGGTCATGGAACTGACCGGCGGCCGCGGGGCCGACTATACCTTCGAGGTCATCAGCACGCCCAAGACAATCGAGCTGGCGTTCAAGATGACGGGCCGCGGCGGGGTGTGTACGGTGGTCGGCGTGTCGCCCGACGGCGCGCGCCTCTCGCTCAACCCGAACATTTTTTGTTTGATGGAAAAACGGATTCAGGGTTCGTACTACGGTTCGACCCGTCCCCGTGTCGACATGCCCCGTCTGCTCGATATGTATATGGATAAAAAGATCAAGATTGACGAGTTGGTCTCCAAGACCTTTCCGCTCGAACAGGTCAACGAAGCCTACGATCTGTTGAAAGAGGGCGGCGGAGTGGCCCGGAGCGTCATCAAGTTCTTCTAGGCCGACCGCAGGTCATTCGATGGGCCGAAGACCGGGAATCCCCCCAAACCTTCCTTCAAGGGGGGAATTATCAAGGTTGTGGTCGAAAGGGGCCAGATGGTGAAGTTGACCAAAGATAAACAGGGCGTATGCCGGCGCGATCGACTGACAAACCACTGGACGGACTGGATAGACTACCGGTCGGTGGGTTTCGATTTCGAGAGCAAGCGTGAAATCATCCGCGTGCAGAATCCTGAAACGGGCAAGGTTGAGGAGCAGTGGACGGGCGACTATATCTTTGAGAACGACTGGCAGAGCTTCCGCACCAAAAAAGACCGCTCCCTGGAACTCAAGAGCGTAGCCCACGAATGCCAGCCGGGCAGGCATAAGATAGCGGTGCAGGGAGTGGATATCTGCGGCAATGATACGATGACGATTGTGGAGGTGGGGGTGTGAAAGTGAAGGTAAAAAATCTTGGCGTGATGCGCGCTGTACGGTTTTCTGAAAATGTGGCGGCAACATATAAGCATAATCGAGTCAGCACGAATCTCCGAAGTATCCATCAACAATCTGCTAAATGACGGCGTTATACGAATCAACCTTGTAGAATACGCTCAAAACGCCGACACAGTCCTCAAGGACCTGTGTGAATTGTATACCCAGAATTTACCTCTCATTTTTGCCGCGCCCAAGGAGCGATTTCGAGACAGCTTCTTTGGAGCATATTTAGAAAGTGGCACATTATCCGAGCCGGTCACATCGGCCTCTTTTGAACACAAAATCGGCACTCAGAATCGCCAAATTTTCTCCATCTCTACGGCTGAGGACAGCGCAGAAGTAGAAATTTCCTTAATGGTAAACAAACGAGAGGTGGGTATCCCTCCTCCGCTTATTAGGAAACTCATAACCAAAACCATCAATGAAATCGTTTTCAGTCAATTTTTTCCCGACACTTTCATCTCCAGCGCCGAACGTACCCCCGAAGCTGGAACGGTTGCGGCAATGGTGTGAAGACAGCAACAGGGTGCAGACAGAAACGGAATACGCTTTTGTTTTTGTCGATGACATCGGGTTTGAAAAGTATAAGCCCAGAACCTTTGACGCACTCTTGGCCGGGTTTCGGGATTATCAATCAGAGGCAGCCATTTGATAGTCGGGCGCATCGCGCTGCGCAATCAGGAACAACCGGCGGAAAGGAAACAGTGTCCCGTTCGGGCCGGCCGGATACGCCCGGGCGAGCTGCTGGCCGTACATATCCAGAAATGCAGTCTGCCCGTCCCGACCGAGGCGTTGGTCCAGGCGCTCAAGCGTCGGTCGCAGGGCCGTGCCTTTCATCCATTCCAGGACTGCACTCTCACCGGACAAGAGGTGGTAATAAATCGTCTCCCACACCTGGACTGTACACCCCAGAGCTTGGAGCGTGTGGACGTACCAGTGGGGGGTCTGCATAAAAAAGCGCTCCTCCGAGCCGGCCAGCAGCGACGCCCACGGCTCTTGCTGCGTTGACTCGCGCAGAATCCGGTGGGCGGCCTCGGCACGATTGTTCGGCATCTGCACGGCCAGCACGCCGTGTGGAGTCAGCAGGCCGACCAAGCGCTGTAAAACGGCTCGGTGCTCGGGCACCCAGTGCAGAGCCGCGTTCGAGATGATGCGGTCCAGCCGCCGCGGTGGAGACCACTCGGCAATATCCGCTTCTACAAAATGCAGCTGGGGTTGAGCCGGCAGCGCCCTGGCCTTGGCCAGCATCTGGGGCGAATTATCCACTCCCCACACGCTTGCGTGTGGCCAGCGTTCGGTCAGTGTCGCCGTGAGCGTGCCCGGTCCGCAGCCCAGATCGACAGCGGTTGTCACCTCGCCAGCCGGAAGGCGATGCACTAAATCGAAGAACGGTTGGGCGCGTTCCTTTTGAAAGCACTGGTATTGTTGCGGATCCCAGGTCGTCATGGCCTGTCAGGCTGGCCGCAGCCGGCCAGACTTTCTTTTTCCTTTCTCACTGTTACAGTGAACCGCCCATATCTTCATATGATGACGGCTTCTCCCATATCAAACAGACGTTCTTCCCTCAGACTCATAGCTGAGGACCGGCGAAGAAGGAATGAGCTATGCGAGCACTCGATGATATCCGCGTTCTTGATCTCACCCACGTCTTTAACGGTCCCTATGCCGCCCAGGTGTTAGGCCTGCTTGGGGCTGAAGTCATTAAGATCGAGCCGCTGCCCTACGGTGAGCGCGCGCGCAGCATTTTTCCCATCCCGGACGCCGAAAAGCAGAGCTACCCCTTTGTGATGCTTAACTCAAATAAAAAGGGCATTACGCTCAACCTCAAATCCGAACGCGGCAAAGAGATGTTCAAACAGTTTGTGACACAGGCCGATATTGTCGTCGAGAACTTTACTGCCGGGACCATGGATAAGCTGGGGCTGGGCTATCAGGACTTGAAGCACATCAACCCGCGCATTATTTACGCGTCGAGCTCGGGCTATGGCAAGACTGGCCCGTACAGCGCCTACCCCGCATTTGACTCCATTGTCCAAGCCCTGTCCGGCATCATGAGCACGACGGGCGATCCGGCCGGCCCACCGATGAAGGCCGGGCCCCCGATTATGGACATTATGGCAGGCATCCATTTTGCCACCGGCATGCTGGCCGCCCTGCACCAGCGCGACCGCACCGGAGAGGGGCTCGAAGTAGAGACCTCACTGTTTGAGTCGGCCATTGGACCGCTGACCGCTCAAATCTCAGCCTACCACGCCCAAGGTGGCAGCTATGAGCGCGCCGGCAACCGGGCTCCGAACCGGGCCTTCTCTCCGTATAACTGTTATCCTGCCAGTGACGGCTACGTCTTACTGCTGACCTCAGACAATCAGCGCTGGCAGGCATTGTGTCGGCTTATGGGACGTGAGGATATCGCCCCGGACGAAAAATTCGCGACCAATAGAGCCCGCTCCAAACACGCGGATGAGGTGGACGAGATTGTCAGCGCCTGGACCAGACACCACCCAAAACACGACATCATGCGCCTGTGTGGCGAGGCGGATATCACCTGCGGGGCGGTCCAGACAGTCGAAGAAGTCCTCAACGACCCCCACCTGCGCGAACGCGGCATCCTCAAGGATATCGATCATCCTACCGCCGGTCCTGTCACCGTGCTCGGTGCGCCCTGGCGTTTCAACGACCAGCAGCCTCCCAACGACACCCCGAGTCCGAATCTGGGCGAGCATAACGAGCTGGTGTACAGCAAATTGCTGGGTCTGTCCGAGGCCGAGATTCGAGCGCTTAAAGAAGACGGGGTGATTTGAGTCTGAGAGAGCGGGTTACGTACGAGACCGTCCTCTGGGGAAAGGGACAGGCATCGCGTGAGCGGCGGCCTTCCAGGAGAGCATTATTTCTTCCACCTCAGCCCTCTGTCGGTAAAAACGATAAACAAACCGATCAGCCCCATTACGAGGAAAACTAGAAAGACGGCGGTGAGTGCCTGTGCCGGGCTCATGGTTTTTCAGTGCGAAGCAGTGGCACTTTGACTTCACTCCCGGAGGTTTGCAGATGCAGTATAAGCGTGAAACGTCATAAGCGTTAAACGTCGGTATCCACAATACGGAAAAGTCTGCTCATCCGGAAAAGACCTTGTTCCCGCCTTGCCCTTGGCCTCATAGTCCCGTAGGTTTTTTCCATGAGTTCCCTCCCCCCCGGCCCGAAGCTCCCCCGGCCCTTCCAAACGCTGAACTGGGTCCGCAGGCCCATCCCCACCATGCAGAAATATGCCCGGGAGTATGGTGAATGTTTCACTCTGCGTTGGCTCAATACGCCGCCGATTGCGTTCTTCAGTGACCCGGTTGCCATTAAACAGATCTTTACCACGTCGCCTGAGCAGGCCCTGGCGGGTCGGGCGAATGTGGTCCTCAAACCGATTTTGGGTGAGCACTCAGTACTGTTGCTTGATGGCGCGCGCCATAAACGGGAGCGCAAATTGCTCATGCCACCGTTTCATGGCGAACGCATGCGCCTCTACGGCGATATCATGCGGGAGACTGCCGATCGGTCAATTGACAACTGGCCGGTGGAACAGCCCTTCCCCATTCACGAACGCATGCAGGCCGTCACGCTGGACATCATTCTACGGACTGTCTTTGGCGTGGCCGAAGGCGCGCTGCTTCAGAAATTGCGGTCCTTACTGATTGAGTTTCTCAGGCTTGTAGGGCGCAGCCCGCTCCTTTTAATCCGCTGGCTGCAAATTGACCTGGGACCGCTCACCTCGTGGCAACGCATCAGTCAACTCGGCCACGAGATCGATACGGTGCTGTACGAGCAGATTGCCCAACGCAAAGCCGCCGCCCAAAACGGGCGCACCGATATCATGGCCCTGCTCATCGAAGCCCGAGACGAAGATGGTCAGCCCATGAGCGATCAAGAACTGCGGGATGAGATGATCACCATGCTGCTGGCCGGACACGAGACCACCGCCACTTCGTTGTCCTGGGTCGTGCACCGATTGTTACAAAACCCGGACGTTCTTGAAAAAGTGCGCGCCGAACTCCGGCGCGTGGTCGGAGCGGGTCCCATACGGGCCGCGCACATTTCCGAGCTTGCGTATCTTGATGCGACCATCAAAGAGACGGCCCGCCTCAATCCTATTGTCCCGGTCGTGGTTCGCTATCTCGAACAGCCCACCCGGATCGGGGCGTATGAAATACCTGCGGACTGTCTGGCTGCGCCGTGTATTTACCTCACCCACCGACGGCCGGAATTGTGGCCCGAGCCCGAGACGTTTAACCCCGACCGGTTTGTTGGGAAACGCGTGGACCCCTACAGCTTTTTCCCCTTTGGCGGAGGAGTCCGTCACTGTCTGGGTGCAGCCTTTGCCACCTATGAGATGAAAATCGTTCTGGCCCAGGTGTTATCCCGGGTCTCACTCCGGCCAGTGCCGGGGCATACTGTGCGCGTTGTCCGGCGGAGTATTACGTTTGCTCCATCCGACGGCCTGCCGGTGATTCGGGAAGCGGCGTAGGCTCCTCGACAGTTCTACTCCGCCCAACCGTCTCGCAGGCTGCTCCGACGCCTGATAGAGATAATGGTTGTGGCGTATGCATCGCTGGACAAAAGGGGACGCTATGAGTGACACCACCTGGGAGACGACAAACGAGGCGGGGACACGGCTGTATCAGAAGGGTCATTATGTCGAAGCCGAGCAACAACTCCGAGCGGCCCTCCAGGAGGCAGAAAAGTTTGGCCCACAGGACTCCCGCGTCGCCGTTGTTCTGAACAACCTGGGGAGTTTGTCGCATAATCAAGGCAAACGAACCGAAGCCACCGGCTATTATGAGCGGGCCTTGTCTATCCGAGAGGCGCACTATGGTCCCCACCATCCCTGGGTGGCGCAGAGTTTGAATAATCTGGCTTCGCTGTATCGAGAACTCGGCCGCTACGCTGAAGCCGAGACTTTTCTCCAGCGCGCCCTGAAAATCGCCGAGGCCCTGGTAGGCCCGACGCATTACCGCATCACCAATTGTCTGAACAATTTGGCCGCCGTCTATATGAGCCAGGAACGCTACGCTGAGGCGGAGTCGTATTTTCAGCGGTCGCTGACAATACGACAGCAGGCGCTTGGACCGACGCACCCCGCCGTCTCGACCAGCCTCAGCGGACTGGCCGAGTTGGCCATTGCCCAGGGCAAGTATGCAGAGGCCGAACCGCTTTTCCAGCGCGCCCTCGAGATTCGCGAGGAGAAACTCGGCGCGGACCATCCGGTGGTGGCCATCCTCCTCGAAAAATATGCCGATTTGCTGCAAAAGCTCAGGCGCGAGGCTGAGGCTGCCGCGCTGGTCGCTCGGGCCAAGGCCATCCGCACAAAACAAGCCCAACCACAGCCGACAGAGGTCGGGCATTAGGGGAGAGCGCCCTCACCCTGGCCCTCTCCCAGAGGGAGAGGGCGACAAGAGTCTATGCCCGGGCCGGAACCATCTCGTCCAACTGGATAATGATTCCATCCGGGTCTTTGACGAAGGCGCTCCGGATCGTGCCTTCTTTGGTCTTGGCCAAGACGTGCGGTGGCGCGACAAATTCCACCCCTTTGCTCTCCAGGTCTTTGTGGACTTTGTTCAAGCCTTTGACCCATATCCCGAAGTGGGAAATGCCAATCTGGTCCACCAGGATCGGCTTCCCGGTCGCTTTGCTCTGTGTCGGCGCCAGGAGGGCAATCACCGGGGCATCTTCGTTGAGGCCGTATGGGGTGGCTTTCTTTTTGCCATGGCGCAGAATGGCAAACTTCACCTGTTGGTTTTTCTTCTTGTAAATCCCCTGCTGATATTCTCCTTCTTCAACAGTGGTTCCCTTCTGGGCCACCTTGAATCCAAGCAAATCCCGATAGAAATGCATGGAGCGCTCAAAATCATTGGTGCACAGCGCAACATGGGACATCCCACGTGGGTTCATATCATCCCTCCTCTTTGGCTATGTCCCACAGAGCGGCACAGCCGGTGTTGTTTTCTTTCTGTCTATGTCAGGAGGAATCCTGGGGTCAAGAGACAAGAGCGAAAAAGTAAGGGGTTTCACGCCCCGGTCAGAAGTGCTATAGCGACGGCCACAGGGGGGAGGGGTCATTGGCAGATTCGGCTCAGCGAACACCAGAAACGTTTGACGTCATCGTTGTCGGGGCGGGCAATGCCGCCTGTCCTGCCGCGCTGGGCACGAGGAGCATAGCGCGGTGTTGCAAACGACCCAGGGTCCGCAGAATCTGGGTGAGGAGAGAACGATGACATCGTCCGTCCGAAGGCTTGGGGTCATGTACGCCACCGGCCAAGGCGTTCCCGAGGACGACATCCGCGCCTATGCGTGGTTCAATCTTGCCGCCGCCCAGGGCGCTAAGGAAGCGATGGAACTCAAGGATAGCGCTCGAAAGCACATGACCCGGGAGCAGATTGCCGAGGCTCAGCAATTGAGCCGCGAGCTGGCGGCGCGGATCGAGAGCGGGCGGGCCGGCGAACTCTGAGGTTCCGCCCCTCTCTCCGGATGAGGCGACTCGGCCGAGCGGTCTTCGGACATGGTGATTGAGATGCAGAAGAGCCTGGCGGCACTAATGATCTTCTCCTCGCACTGACAGCTCTCTCTACGGGTGCTACTGACGACGGACAGCATGAACGAAAACCACGTGCTCACCACAGTGAGCGATCATATTGGCATCCTGACGCTGAATCGGCCTGAGGTCATGAACGCGTTCTCTGACACCATGCGCGGTCAGCTCCTCACTCAGCTCGAACGGCTTGCAACCGACCGGAGCGTCCGCTGCATTATCATTACGGGAGCGGGCAGAGCCTTCTGCGCCGGCGGTGACATCGCCAGCATGGCCAGGCTCCAGGACGCCAACACCACAGCAGTCCTCGAACAGCGTATGGTCCTTGGCAGTCAGGTCGTCCAATTGCTGCGGCGTATGCCTCAGCCCATTATTGCGGCGGTGAACGGCGCGGCGGCCGGTGCGGGCGCCAACCTGGCATTAAGCTGCGACTTGCGACTTGGCTCGGACAACGCCCTCTTCTCCGAGAGCTTTGTGAAAATTGGTCTGGTCCCCGACTGGGGCGGCTTCTTCTTTTTGTCCCGCCTGGTTGGCACGGCCAAGGCCCTGGAACTCATGATGACCGGCGACCGGATCAGAGCCGAAGAAGCCCGGCGTTTGGGCTTGCTGAATCAGGTCTATCCGCTTGAGAGCTTCTGGGAAGACACACTCAGGTTTGCGCGGACGCTGGCCACGGGTCCGGCCGAGACCCTGGCTCGGATCAAAGAAGGCGTCTACCTCGGCGCGAGCGCGTCGCTTGAACAAGCCCTGGCCTATGAGTACCGGGCTCAGAAAGCGGCCTTTTTGTCCGCCGACGCCCGTGAGGGTATGCGCGCCTTCCTGGACAAGCGGGCACCCGAATTCGGGAAGGACACGGAAGACTGACGAGTCAGCGGGGCTCGTTTCGCCTAGCCGGGCCAAGAGGGCGGATGGGCTATGCAGGCTCGATACAGGCCGCTGTATCATGGCGCGGAGAATTCACCAGAGTGGAGACCGCATAGGCTTCCATCTCACCGGCAGGGTATGGTTGCAGGAGCGGGAGAACTTCCTGCGGCGCTTCAACCGTTGGGTCGAGCCAGTGCTCTTCAGCCTCACGAGGGACAATAACCGGCATGCGGTGATGGATGTCTGCCATGAGTGCGTTGGGGGTGGTGGTGATAATGGCGCACGAATGGATCGTTTCGCCGGACGGCGCAGACCAGCGTTCCCATACACCGGCAAAACCAAACGGCCCGCCGGATTTCAGCCGAATATAATAGGGCAGTTTGGATGGCCCGGCCTTTTTCCATTCATAAAAACCATCGGCCAGGACCAGGCAGCGCCGCTTCCGAATCGCCCGGCGAAAGCTCGGCTTTTCCGCAATCCCTTCGGCGCGGGCGTTAATCATCCGGTTGCCACTGGCTGTGTCCTTGGCCCAGGACGGGATCAGCCCCCAACGCAGCGCCACGACCCGTGGCTCCTGCGCCCGGATCAGCGCCCACACCGGCTGGGTCGGCGCGATATTGTAGCGTGCGGCCTGCGCACCGGGCGGGGTGCGCACCACAAACCGAGCCTCGACCTGCTTCTCATCTGCCGTCAGGCTGTAGCGACCACACATGGGCGGCTCTTCCTTTTCACGCGCCTTGCCTATGATCCGCGCCTACAGCACCTCAAACAGTCCGGCCACGCCCATCCCGCCACCGACACACATAGTCACCACCACGTTCTTGGCGCCCCGCCGTTTGCCCTCGCGCAGGATGTGCCCGACCTGACGGGCGCCGGTCATGCCGTACGGATGGCCAATCGAGATGGAGCCGCCGTTCACATTATAGTTCTCCATGGAAATGCCGAGTCGGTCGCGGCAATAGACTGTCTGCACAGCGAAGGCTTCGTTGAGTTCCCACAGATCAATGTCGTCCACTGTCAGGCCGTGGCGCTCAAGCAGCTTGGGAATGGCGAAGACCGGACCAATCCCCATTTCATCCGGCTCACAACCGGCGGCGACCAACCCTTTGTACAGGCCCAGGGGCTCCAGGCCGCGCTTCTCGGCCGCTTTGGCTTCCATCAACACGACCGCGGCCGCCCCGTCGGACAACTGGCTGGAATTGCCAGCGGTAATCGAGCCCTCTGTCACGGACGGAAGCGCTGAAAGTCCTTCCATATTGGTCGTAGGCCGATTGCCCTCATCGCGAGAGAGCGTGACCTCTGTCTGCGTGACCTCACCGGTTTCCTTGTTGGTCACGTCCATGACCGTGGTGATGGGCACGATCTCGGCGTCGAATTTGCCGTCCGTCTGGCCGGCCGCGGTCCGCTGCTGGCTGGCCAGGGCATACTCGTCTTGCGACTCGCGCGAGACCTGATAGCGCTGGGCAACAATCTCGGCCGTCTTCAGCATGGGGAAATAGATCGCGGGCTTGTTGTCTATGAGCCAGCCGTCAACAAAATTCTTGGTATTCAGATTGTTTTGGACCAGGCTGATCGACTCTACCCCGCCAGCCACCATGACGTCAGCCCCATCGACGATAATCCGGCTGGCCGCCGTGCTGATCGCCTGCAGGCCGGAGGAGCAGTAGCGGTTGATGGTCATCCCGGAAGTGGTCACAGGCAGACCGGCCTTCACGGCTGAGGTTCGCGCCACATTATGCCCGGTTGAACCCTCCGGCAGTCCACAGCCGAACACCACATCTTCAACCTCTGCCGGCTCCACCCCGGCCCGCTCAACCGCGTTTTTAATAACATGCGCGCCCAGGGTCGCGCCGCTGGTTTTATTCAGACTGCCCCGAAAGGCTTTGCCAATGCCCGTCCGGGCGGATGATACAATAACAGCTTCTCGCATGAATAAGGCCTCCTTTATTTCTGATCTCGTCCAATGTTTACGCCAGCCTATCCCAGGCCGGCCCTTCCGCCAACCGGGCCTGCGCCTTGACTTCTTGCCTCTTTATTGGAAATGACGAAAGACGATCTCAGAGAGGAGTAGCCCATGATCGAAGTCTACGACCTGGCCGGAGCGAACAGTTTACGCTTTAGCCCGTTCTGTTCGCGGACCAAGGCGGCCTTACGCTACAAGGGCCTGGACTATACCACGCTCCCGATTCGCTTCTGCGACAAAGACAAGTTGGCTTTTTCCAATCAGGACCGGGTACCGGTCATTCGGGACAACGACACGGTGGTCTCGGATTCGTGGAAAATTGCCGCGTATTTGGAAGACCACTATCCAGGGGCCCGGCTCTTCCCCGGTCCGGGCATGAAAGAGGCCTGTCGGTTTTTTAATCTGTATATCGACAATACGCTCCATCCGGCGCTCTTTCCGGTCGTGGTGTATGACATTTTTGAAAGGATCGAGCCAATCGACCGCGCCTACTTTCGGGAAAACCGGGAAGCCCGGCTCGGCGCAACGCTGGAAGACATTGCCGCCAGACGCGACGACTTTCGCCCCCGTCTCCAATCCGTCCTGGCCGACCTGGAGGCCGTCGCCCTGGGCCGTGAGTATTTGTTTGCGGTGTTGACCTATGCCGACTTCAGCCTGTTCGGCACCCTGACCTGGGTGACCCGGGTGAGCGATGAGCCGCTGTTTGACGCGGCTCCGTCCCTGGCCCGCTGGTGGGAGAGGATGCAAACGCGCTTCGAGATTTAGCCCGGTTGAGCGGGGACCGCACCATTACGAGAGGGTGGCCTGCTTCTCCCGCACGACCACCTTGGCCAGGACGAGGAGCGCGATCAGGTTCGGGACGGCCATCATGCCGTTCAGCGTGTCGGAGACGTCCCAGACCAGCCGTAAGCCACCGGTCGCGCCAATATACAGAAAGGCCAGAAACAAGAGCCGATACGGGATTACCGCCACCTTGCCGAACAGATACTCCCAGGCTTGCCCGCCATAAAAACTCCACGTCAGCATGGTGCTATAGGCAAACAGGATCAAACAGATAAAGACTAGATAGTCTCCCACACCGGGCAGACCCTGGGCAAAGGCCGTCGCAGCCAACAGACCCGGAGAGGTGTCCGCCTGGCCGAGGACACCGGTCACCATAATCACCAGCCCGGTCACGCTGGCGACAATCAGGGTATCCACACACACTTCCCACATGCCCCAAAAGCCCTGTCCGACCGGCGTGTTCTTGGCTTGTGCGTGCACAATGGAGGCCGAACCCAACCCGGCCTCATTGGAAAAGATGCCGCGCGCCAGCCCGTAGCGCATGGCCAGCATGACGGTCGCCCCTCCCCAGGCTCCAACCGGGGCGGCTGGCGTGAAGGCCGAGGTGATGATTGTTGCCAGCGCGGCCGGCAGGGCCGAGGCGTAGCGCAGCAGAATCCACACGCCACCGGCCAGATACAGCACGGCCATAAAGGGCACCAGATAGGCGGTGGTCCGGCCAATGCGCCGCACCCCGCCCAGGATGACCACTGCTACCAGAGCGACCACGCACCCCCCGGCGATCGGTCGGGGCAGGCTGAAGGTTTCATACAGACTCGCTGCCACCGTATTCGCCTGGACCATATTGCCGATACCCAGCGCGGCCGCCCCGGTCAGAAAGGCATACACGCCGGCCAGCCACTTCCAGCCCAGACCGTCGGCAATGTAATACATCGGACCACCGACAACCTCACCACTTTCCGCCTTGACCTGGCGGTATTTCATACCCAGCACAACCTCGCTGAACTTGGTCGCCATACCGACCCCGGCCGTTATCCACATCCAGAACAAGGCCCCCGGCCCGCCCCAATACAGGGCCGTACTGACCCCCACGATATTCCCGACTCCAACCGTCGCCGCCATGGCCGAACTGACGGCCTGAAACGCACTCAGCTCGCCGGCATCGGTCTCCGTTCGCCCAGAGAAGAGGCGGCCCATGGTCGAGCGCCAGATCAAGAGGAAGTGCGTCAGTTGGACCCATCCCAGACGAAAGCTGAGATACATCCCGGTGCCGATCAGGAGGACCATCAGGGGCGGACCCCAGACCACCGCGTTGATGAGACTGTTGAGGTATTCAATGCTGCTCAGCATAGTATTGTCTCGTCGATTATGGCTCGCCGTGCGGCTGTCTGAGTTCAAAGACTCGCACGACAACATAGGCGATCAGGGCAAAGAGAAAAAAGACCATCAGCATCCAGGCCACGCTCTGCATCGTCCCAATCACCGTGCGGTAGACTTCGAGCACCCACCGGTCAGCCGTCAGCACCAGGATTTCTGCTTCGGCCTCGCCGGCCGGGTGCGGGGTGATATAGCGCTCGAGCTGCCAGACCCGCACGCCCCCAGATATGCCAACAACGTAGATGGCAAATTGAATATATCTGCCCCAGGCCAGATGGATATCATCAGCAATAATCCGAGCCAGAATCTGCTTGACGGGACGCTCAAAAATACGGGCGACACTGAACGAGACACTGAGCGCAATGACAAACGTGACGGCGAGCAGCACAAGAAACATACGCCCCCCTTTTCTGTGTTGACAGACGAAAAGCGGCGGCGGGATTCGCGGCTTTTCCGCTACCCGAGTCGGACGGCCCCATAGCGCTCATAATACGCAATCCACGCCTGCCGAACTGCTGCTGAGAGGGTGTCTTTCACCAGGCTGAATATCTCCTGCATGGTGAGAATGGCAAAGGTGCGAATACCGAGTTCGTGTTCGAGCGCTTGAATGGCGCTGTATTGCCCGGCCTGCTGAGCGTCGCCCAGCAATTCCTGCCGGTCGACGGCAACGACCATCCCGGCGATCCGGTGCTCGCCCAGCAAACGTATCTTTTCGAGCGCCTCGTATTTTGCCTGGCCGGTGGTGACTACATCGTCAACCAGCAGAATCCCGCTTGCCGCCACAAAATTTTCAGCCCCGACAATGATCTTCTCAACCGAACGGCCCTGGCTCACCTCTCCGTGGGCCTTCTCTTCTTTGCGGTCGTACAGGAGAGATGTGGACGTGTTCGCATATTCCTGGAGTCCCTCACACAGCAGCGCCCCCAGAGTGATGCCTTTATAGGCCGGACCAAACACATAGGCGAAGTCCTGCAGAACGCCCCGCTCCACGCCGTCCAGGGCCGCCCGGCTATAGCATTTTTTGAGCGTGATGAGGCTTTCGCCGTCGGTCAGCGAGCCCAGCGAGATAAAGCTCGGGCTGGCGCGCCCGCTTTTAAGTTGAAAGAAGGCGCTGGGGTCGCTGGCAATTTTGAGCGCGTTTTTTTTGAGCAGGAGGTCAAGAAACTCACGTCTGTAGTCCACGTCGCTTTTCCTTCTCGCTCGGGTCCTTCTCGCTCAAGCCGCTCATCGCTTACGTAAAATGTGGCATCACCTTGGCGGCAAACAACTCCATGCTACGCATGACCTGGGCGTGGGGGACCATGCCGCCAGGATTGAACCAGCACACGAAGCGCCCCATGTGGAATTCCTCCTCGAGCTGTTTGAGGCGCTCGACACAGGCGTCCGGTGTCTCAAAGATGGCCATCACCTCGCTCACCTTCTCATAGGTCATCCGTCGCACCCGCTCGAATACTTCCTGGACACGACGCGACTGTTTGCCCAGGGTCACACCTTGGGCCGCGGCAATGGCGGCGACCGACTCCAGAAAACGACGAACGCTGGGTTCCAACTCCCGGCGGATCTGCTCCTGGCTCGGGCCGACGTACAGCGGACCGAGCAGGGTCACATCCTCCCCCTCATCGGCCGGGTGTCCGGCCGCGGTCCGGGTCTCGCGATAGAGCGGGATATACTCCCGCATTTTGGCGAACGGATTGACCTGCGAGGCCACAAAGATGGGATAGCCCAGACGGCCCATCAGCTCGAAGGTCTCCGTACTATTGGCAGCGACCCGAATGGGCGGATACGGCTGCTGGACGGGTCGAGGCACCACCGAGATATCTTCAACCTGAAAAAATTGTCCCTGGAATGAGAACCGTTCGTGGGTCCAGGCCTGGCGAATCATGTCCAGGGCCTCCAGCATCCGCTCCCGGCTTTCGGCCTGATCTACTCCGAACCCGCTGAAATGATTGGGCAGCGAGCCGCGCCCAATCCCGAACTCTACCCGCCCGTTACTCAGCACGTCCAGGGTCGCAATCTCTTCGGCGATACGAATGGGATGCGACAGGGGCAGCAGAATAATGGCGATCCCAAGGCGGAGGGTCTGCGTCCGCTCGGCCAGGGCCGACAGGAGCAGCAACGGCGACGGCAGAATCGACAGCGCGGGGTTAAAGTGCTGCTCGACCGGCCAGACCGATTCAAACCCCAGCGTCTCGGCGTGAATCGCCTGATCGAGCGTGTCCCGGTAGCGCTGCACAGGCGACTGGAAGCCCGTGCACGGGAGCTGATAGTGCAGGCCGAACTTCATGGGTGCCCGGGCTCTCTCGGCTCAGTCGTATTTACGCAGTTCCAAGCGGCCAATCTGATTACGGTGGACCTCGTCCGGCCCGTCGGCAAAGCGTAGCGTCCGCGCCGAGGCATAGGCGCGCGCCAGACCGAAGTCTTCGGCCACCCCGCCGCCACCGTGGGCCTGCATGGCCCAGTCAATCACTTGCAGCGCCATATTCGGCGCCGCCACTTTAATCATGGCAATTTCGGCGCGGGCAGCTTTGTTGCCGACGGTGTCCATCATATGCGCCGCCTTGAGCGTCAGCAGCCGGGCCTGCTCGATCCGAATCCGGGCCTCGGCAATCCGCTCCAGCGTCACCGTCCGTTCGGAGACCGGCTTGCCGAACGCGGTCCGCGACTTGGCGCGGGTGCACATCTTCTCCAGAGCGCGTTCGGCCTGACCGATCAGACGCATGCAGTGATGAATACGCCCTGGACCGAGCCGGCCTTGGGCAATCTCAAACCCCCGACCTTCACCCAGAATCATATTCGAGGCCGGTACACGCACGTCTTTGAACTCGACCTCGGCATGACCGTGGGGGGCATCGTCGTAGCCGAACACGGACAGCATGCGCAGAATCTTCACCCCAGGCGTGTCGCGCGGGATCAGGATTTGAGACTGCTGGAGATAACGGTTCGGATTATCGGGGTCGGTCTTGCCCATGAAGATGAGAATCTTGCAGCGCGGGTCGCCCATGCCCGAGGACCACCACTTGCGACCGTTGATGACGTATTCATCTCCGTCGCGCACGATGCGGGATTCGATATTGGTGGCATCAGACGAGGCCACGGCGGGTTCGGTCATGGCAAAGCAGGAACGAATTTTGCCTTCGAGCAGCGGCTCCAGCCACTCCTTTTGCTGCTCGGGCGTGCCATAGCGAGAGATCACTTCCATATTGCCGGTATCCGGCGCCGAGCAATTGAAGACTTCCGAGCCCCAGTGCACCCGTCCCATGATTTCCGACAGGGGGGCGTATTCGAGGTTGGTCAGGCCATAGCCGTACTCACTCTCCGGCAGAAACAGGTTCCACAGCCCGGCAGCCTTGGCCTTTTCTTTCAACTCTTCGATAATCGGCGGGATCTGCCAGCGGTCCGGGCCGGAGTTCAGTTGGTCCTCAAACGTCTGTTCGTTCGGATGGACGTGGCCCTCCATAAATTGAGAGACCTTTTTTCTCAGGTCCTGTACTTTTGGGGAAAAATCAAAATCCATGTCTGCCTCTCCTTCCCTTGAGTCGCACACTCTTCTTGGATACGAAAGTCTTGGATACGAACAAAGAGTGAACGTGTCCTCCCATAGACATGAAGTGCTGGACACGTTCACTCTTTTAGAGCCGAGCCACCTTAGGAAATACCGCCGAGCGAGTCAAATCCGGCGAAACCCGCGTCCGCGATACGGAGGAGCCTATGCCGATTGAAGAAGGAAAAGCAGCCCCAGCGTTTACCCTACAAGATGCGACCGGAAATCAGGTCGCGCTCAAAGACCTGCGCGGCCGCAACGTGATTGTCTATTTCTATCCCAGGGATAATACGCCCGGTTGTACCAAAGAGGCCGGCGGCTTTCGAGACCTCTGGCAGGACATCCAACAACAGGATGCGGTTGTCCTCGGTGTTTCACCGGACAGCGCCGCCTCACATCAGAAGTTCGCCACGCAATACCAACTGCCGTTCACGCTCCTGTGCGACCCTGACAAAAAGGTCATGGAAAAATACGGGGCCTGGGGCGAGAAGATGATGTACGGCAGAAAGACGGTCGGTGTCATTCGCTCGACGGTCTGGATTGGTCCCAACGGCAAGGTGAAAAAACACTGGAAGCGGGTCGCCAAAGCCGCCGACCATCCGGCCAAAGTGCTCGAAGCGTTGCAGGCCGGATAAGATTCCTCTGTGACGTTGCTCCAACGCAGCCGGCCCCCTCACCCTAGCCCTCTCCCTCCGGGGGAGAGGGAACACAAGGCCACAAGGGTCTATGCGGACTGAACCGGCTTGTATATAGTATGGGACTTACAGTTTCAGAGTAAACCTTGCAAAGGAGGCATTATGCACGTTGGTTACGCCCCGGTATTTCAGAACCCAGGCAACGCTCGTTCTGATGCCGAAGTCTACCGTGAGGAGCTTCGGATCGCGGAGATGGCCGAACCCCTTGGGTTTGACTCAATTTGGTCTATTGAGCACCACTTTACGGATTACACCATGTGTCCTGACGCGGTTCAGTTCCTGTCCTATATGGCCGGCAGAACCAAGACGGCCAGGCTGGGCACCATGGTCATCATTCTTCCCTGGCACGATCCGATTCGGGTTGCCGAGCAAATCTCTCTGCTTGACCACGTGTCGGGCGGGCGGATGATTCTGGGCTTTGGGCGGGGTCTGGCCCGGGTTGAGTATGACGGGTTTCGGATTGACCAGAACGAAGGTCGCGAGCGCTTTGTTGAATACGCCGAACTCATCATCAATGGACTGGAGAAAGGCTATATCGAGGGCGGGCCGACGATCCAGCAGCCCCGCCGCGATATCCGCCCCTACCCGGCCTACTCGTTCAAGGGCCGCACCTATGCCGCCGCAGTCTCGCCGGAATCCATGCCGATCATGGCCCGGCTCGGTATCGGCCTGCTAGTCATTCCACAAAAGCCGTGGGATGTCGTCAGAGGAGATTTCGAGGTCTACCACAAGGTCTGGCAGGAAGAGAATCCCGGTACCCAGCCGCCCCAGCCGTTCTGTGGCGGTTTCTTCTATGTGGATGAAGATGCCAAACGGGCTGAGGAAAATGCCACGAAGTGGATCGGGGCCTATTATCACACGGCCATGAATCACTATCAGATGACGGCCAAACATTTTGGTCAGAACAAAGGGTATGAGTTCTACAGCAACGTCGGGAAATATATTGAGCAACACGGCATGGACGGAGCAGCCAGAGACTTTGTCAAACTCATGCCGTGGGGGACACCCGATCAGGTGCTGCGGAAACTCGAATTCGTCCGCGACACGATCGACATGAAAGCCATTATGTGCAACTTCAGCTACGCCGGTATGCCCTACGACGAGGCCGAGGGCAGCATGAAGTGCTTTGCCAAGCATGTTCTGCCGGAACTCAGGAAGTGGGATACACAGCCACTTCAGGACCCGGAACCGCTGAACATGCCGGCGCACGCCGCGGCGGCGTAAGCATCCCGGGCTATTCACCCCGCGCTTGTCCACAGCGCTGAATCTTGCTCGAATAAGGGCGACCCAACGGTCGCCCTTTCTATTGAGGAGGAGTTGACATGGCCGATCTCGAAACGTTTCGTGCTGAGACACATCAGTGGCTGGACACCCACGCCCCGGCTTCGATTCGCGGCGTGGGGAACACTCTGCTTGACGGGAATTGGGGCGGACGCAAGGCCAGATATCCGAATCCCGATATGAAAGTCTGGCTGGATGTCATGGCCGAGCGCGGCTGGACCGCCCCCGAGTGGCCAACCCAGTACGGCGGCGGCGGGCTCTCCAAGGACGAGGCCAAGGTATTGCAGCAGGAGATGAACGCCCTGCGTTTGCCGGCGCCGTTAATCGGCTTTGGCCTGACCATGATTGGTCCGACCCTCTTGCAGTACGGCACCGAAGAACAGAAGCACGAACATCTGCCGGGGATCATCAAGGGCGAGATTCGCTGGTGTCAGGGCTACTCCGAACCAGGGTCGGGCAGCGACTTGGCTTCGCTCAAAACCCGGGCCGTCCTTGAGGGCGACCACTACGTGATTAACGGCCAGAAGGTCTGGACCTCGTTTGCCAATCTGGCGGACTGGATGTTCATGCTCGTCCGAACCGACCCCGAGGCCAAAAAACAGGAAGGCATCACATTCCTATTGGTAGACATGCAGTCCCCCGGCGTGGAAACCCGGCCCATTAAACTCATTAGCGGGGCCTCACCGTTCTGCGAGACATTTTTGACCGATGTGCACGCCCCGGCCAAGAATGTCATCTTCGAGGTAAATAAAGGCTGGACGGTGGCCAAGTCCCTGCTGAATCATGAGCGCAATATGATTGCCTCGGCGTTTGGCACGACGGCGGGCAAAGGCCGAAGCCTGCGGGACTGGGCCAAGGAGCATCTTGGACTGGACGGCGGCCGGGTGGCTGACCCGGCAATCCGGGATCGTATGGCGCAGTACGAAATGGACAGTCGCGCCTTTCGCCTCACCACGGAACGCGCCCGCGATGCGGCCAAAGCCGGTCGGCCCCCAGGTCCGGAAAGCTCGATGTTCAAGATCTACGGCACCGAGCTGAACCAGCGTCGTCTTGAGCTGTTGGTATCGATTGCCGGCCCGCACGCCCTGGGCTGGGAAGGGCCCGGCTTTGAAGACGTTGAGATCACCCTGACCCGCGACTGGCTGCGTTCCCGAGGCAACACCATTGAAGGCGGGACGAGCGAGATCCAGCTCAATATCATTGCCAAGCGTGTGCTGGGATTACCCGACTAAGGAGCTCAATTGTGGCACTTGTGCTGACAGAAGATCAGGAACTTTTGGCGCAGACTGCGCGAGATTTCGTTCGCACCAACTCCCCGGTCAGCCGGCTGCGTGCGCTGCGCGAATCCCAGGATAGTGTAGGCTTCTCTCGGGATGTGTGGCAGGAGATGGCCCGGCTCGGGTGGGCAGGCATTCTGGTTCCCGAGGCATATGGCGGTGCGGGCATGGGCCTGGCTGATCTTGCGGTTGTCCTGGAAGCCGTGGGCCGCAACCTTGCCCCGGAGCCCTTTTTTTCAACCGTCTTACTCGGCGGTCAACTACTCGCACACGCCGGCAGCCCTGCACAAAAACAGACCTGGCTGCCGGGTATCGCAACGGGCGAAAAGATTCTTGCGCTGGCCTATCAAGAAGCCCGCAGCCGCTATGACCTGAATCGGGTTACCACACAGGCGACAGCCGAAGGGGACGCCTGGAGGCTGTCAGGCGAAAAAATCCAGGCCCTGGATGGACAGAATGCGGACGCGCTGATTGTCTCGGCCCGCACCGCCGGCAGAGACAACGACCTGGACGGCATCACCCTTTTCCTGATTGCGCCGGATACGCCTGGCGTGATGATCATCCCCCAGACCCGGGTTGACAGTCGGGCCGCGGCGCTGGTCACTCTTGATGGAGTAAAAGTTGGTGCCGAGTCCATTGTTGGAACAGGCGGGCACGGCTTTCAGCCGCTCTCACATATTGTTGATCTGGCCACGGTCGGCCTGTGCGCCGAGATGCTGGGTGGGATGAGTCAGATTTTTGACGATACGCTTGCCTACCTCAAGACTCGCGAACAATTCGGAGTGGTCATCGGCTCATTTCAGGCCCTCAAGCATCGAGCGGCGAAAGTTTTCATGGAGATTGAACTGTGTCGCTCGGCCGTGATGGCCGCGGCAAACGCCGCGGATGCTGGCGGGAGTGATTTGGCTCTGCTGGTCTCCCTGGCAAAGGCCCGCTGCTCCGATGCTTTTATCCTGGTGACCAACGAAGGCGTTCAAATGCACGGCGGTATCGGTATGACCGACGAGCACGATGCCGGCCTGTATATGAAACGCGCGCGCGCCGCGGAAATGACCTTTGGCGATGCTGCCTGGCATCGGGATCGCTGGGCACGGCTGCGGGGCTATTGAGCGTCACTACCTGTAGGGGAGGCCCTATAAAGGATTGATTCGCCACTGGAGACGAGAGATTCAAGCCTTTGAGGCCAGGAGAGGCATTATCCGCGTAAGAAAACGTCTCAGGAGGAAGTAATGGGAGCCGCGAAGAGCAAGGCAGTTGATCTTTCGTCGAGGACGATAGAGGTCCTGCTGAGCGAGTTGCGCGAAGAATGCGAGCGAGTTGCTGCGTTGATCCAACGGTTAGAAAACAGCCCGGATTCGACACGAGAGCAGGACAAATTGTTCGGAGAACTGGGTGCCGCAGTTTTTCATCTCCATGCTCATACAGCAGGTTTGGACGAGTTCTTATGTGAGACTGAGTAAATATGCATCTACACCGAACCCATCTCACACACTGGACAGTCCATTCCTCCTGCCGAGACCGGGCAGCAGGCCATCTTGCCCGGAGCTAGTTGGGCGACGGCATAGTTTAATCCAGTGTCTGGACCCATCCATCGGCCATTCTTTTTCGTCCCGGACGCGTGCGTGGGTCTTTGAGGAGGCCAACGATAAAGCGAATGGCAAATGGGTAGCACAGCCGTGACATGGATATGCCGTCTCCCATGACCCACTCGACTCAACAGACCCAATAGACCAACGACTTCCCTACCCCGTAATCACCGACTCCGGCGGCTGCCCCGCGGCAACCCGTTCGATGTTGGCGAAACCGAACGCAATCCTGCGGCTCCAGGTATCCAGCGTTACTCCGGCGATATGCGAGGTCAGCACCACGTTGTCCAGTGATAACAGCGGGCTGTCGGTTTCCAGGGGCTCGGCAGTAAAAACGTCCAGCCCGGCTCCGGCGATACGATTGTTTTGCAGCGCATCGATGAGTGCGGGTTCGTCTATCACCGGTCCGCGTGAGGTATTGAGCAGAATAGCCGAGGGTTTCATCAGGCTGAGCGTCCGGGCGTTGATGAGTCCTTTGGTCTCGGCGGTCAGCGGCGTATGAACAGAAACGACATCCGCCTGTCGCAGAAGATCGTCCAGCGTCAGCCACTCAGCATTGACCTCTTGCTCAATCGCAGTTGGTACCCGGACCGTGTCGTAATAGAGAATATTCGTCTGAAACCCTTTCGCAATCCGCGCAAACTCCCGGCCGATGCGGCCGAACCCGATAATGCCTACCGTCTTGTTACGCAACTCGCGCATCCGGAGGGTTTCTCGCGCCCCGATCCACTGCCCTTCGTGCAGGGTGTTGTGATGGAGGGGAAGTTTTTTGAAGACCGCTAAGGTGAGGAGAATGGCATGCTCGGCCACGGTTGGCGCGTTGGCCCCGCCGTTATTGGCAACCGGCACTCCGAGTTTGTGGAAAAGCTCCAGGTCGATCCATTCGTAGCCCGCACTCAACATCTGAAACAGCTTGAGCTGTTTTGCCGCGTTCAACTCGTCCGCGGTGGGATTACCCGGGTAGGCCAGAATGAAGTCTGCGCGCGCTATTTTCTCCAAGCGTGTGTCCGCCGGAGAGTTTTGCTCCAAAAAATCCATCAGAAAGCCCGCGGGCAGTTGCTCCTTGACCAGATGGATAACTTCGGACGGGACTAACCCGCGGGAGTGAAGAAACACGATGGAGTGTTGTTTCGTCATGTGACGCTCCTGGAGTGGGAACGAATTCGGGTCGATTGGATCGGTAGGGTCATGGAGTCTCCTCATCACCGTCCCTGAAAGTGCGGGGGACGTTTTTCGAGAAAGGCCTGACGACCTTCCTGGAAGTCTGCTGTCTGGTGGGACAGCAGAAAAGCCTGGCCCTGATACTCATACGCCCGTTCGGGTGAGGACTCCCAGCCGTGAATAACCGCCGACTTGGTAAAGCCATAGGTTTGTGTCGGCCCCTGGGCTAATGCGCGAGCGAGTTCCAAGGTGGCTTCTTCCAGTTTTTCTAACGGCACCACGCGATTGACCAAGCCCCAGCGTTCTGCCTCCTGAGCCGAAAGCTGGGTGCCGAGCAGCGCCCACTCCATGGCTTTGCCGATACCTACAAACTGTTGCAGCAGGCTGGTGCCGGTCGCGATGCCGCGCTTCACGAACGGAATGCACAGGGTTGCCGAATCGGCCATTACGCGCAGGTCACAGCCCAGCGCAAGGTTAAAACCGGCCCCGTAGGCATGCCCGTTAATCATGCCAATGACCGGCTTGGACAGGCTACGCATCTTGGCCACCACCAGGGGCCAGCGGCCTTCACCCTGGACGTAGTGCTTGACCGTGTCCGCAAATCTGCGTTCCGGCTGATCGGGTTCGGCCATGCCCTTGAGGTCGTCCCCGGCACAGAAGGCCCGCCCCGCCCCGGTCAGGATAACGGCCCGGACCGAGTCATCATAATCGTACGTCTCAAACGCCTGGAGCAGTTCCAGGCCGACGCGGATGTTAATCGCATTCAGGCGTTCGGGGCGATTCAGGGTAATGCGGCAAATGTCGTGGTCGTGTTCAATCAGCAGATAACGAAAATCCATGGGCTTCCTCCTGAGAGCGACCGGCGCGCTTTCCTACTGCGGCCAGAAGGTGTCGGCAATCGCCTGGACTTTTTTCGCCAGTTTTTCGGGTGTCATTCCCCAGTTGGGCGGAACGATGCACATGGAGTTGGCCCGTTGCCACAAGGGCTCAACCCGCTCCCGAACCTGGTCCGGCGTGCCGTGCGCCCCAAAGGCCCGGACCATTTCATCCGGCACGTATTGCGCGGCCTGGACACAATTCATCGTCTTGGAGGCCGCACTGATTTTACGCGCCTCGGCTCCGAAGCCGTGTGCCTCGAAATAGGGGGAGTACTGGCTGAAGCCCGAGTAGAAGGCCAGCCAGGGCTTGGCATCGCGCAGGGCCGTTTTCTCATCCGAGTCAATGGACACCGTCACCCAGGGCTGAAAATGAATCGCGGCCGGGTCGCGGCCGGTGCGCGCCGCGCCGACGGCCACGGACTCCTGGGCCCGGCCCAGGGCCCATTCGACCGACCAGACCGGATGTCCGATCAAACCGTCAGCCACCTCGCCCGTCAATTCGCACATGCGCTGACGCAGGGCGGCAATCCAGACGGGAATACGGTCTCGATACGGCGGGAGCGTGGGTTGATAGGCATCAAAACTGAGCTGATAGAACTGTCCCTCCCAGGGCTGCATCTCTCCGGAGCGAGCGCCGTCCTCAACGTGGCGCAAAATCTGCACGACCTCGCGCAACCGCGACACCGGCTTGTCGTACGGCATCCCGAAATAGCCGTTGGTCCAGTGTTTGGGTCCGGTGCCCAGCCCCAGAATGAAGCGACCTTTGGACAGGTGGTCGAGATCGAGCGAGGTCACCGCGGTCTCAAACGGGCTGCGCGTCAGGCCGATAGCAATGCCGGTGGCGAGTTCAAGCCGCGTTGTCACGACCGCCGCGGCCGCCAGCGGCGCAAACGGCGAGCCGTATACCTGGGGAACGGTCACCCCGGCAAGGCCGCGGTCTTCCAGCTTTTTGACCGCAGTGGCAAAGTCCGGCTCAAGCGCCGGAATCATAAACGACCAGTATTTTCGCTCCATGCTGTGTTCTCCTTGTCTCCTCTCCGCATTCATGAGCCCTCCCCCTCTCCCAGGGAGAGAGAGGATTGAAGGTCGGGCGGCCTCTCATGGTGGGGCTGCGCCGAGTCAGGCAGCAGGGCGGCAATGGCGGTGGCCGGGATGTTGCCCAACTCTTTAGGCTCCAGCTTGTACAGCCCACCACCGTACACTCGCCCTTCGCCGAGCATTGCCTGTGGGCAGATATTGTTCAACACCTTCCAGAGCCGTCGTTTCAGGGTGGCATCCTGACGCATGGCCGTATCGAGCGCCCGCTTCGGATAGAGCATCAGATACACGTTCGCTGCAGTGGCTTGAGAATTATTGAGGATAAAGCGAAACGGTCTGGCGCGGGTCGTGGTGTTACGACCGAGATAGGTGCAGACAAAGGGAGCCGGAGGTCGGTTTTCCTGCCTATACCAGGGCGTTCGGTGTCGGCATAAATATCGCCGGGCGATACCTTGCCCTTTTCCTTCCATAAGATACGCCCACAGCGTGGGGTAACGCTTTTCGATTTCGGCCTCTGCCAGCCGGCAGTCCAGCACGAACAGACGCCGCGCCAATGCCGGGTTTCCCTCGTCGTCCGCAGCAATCTCATCATCCGCTATATAACGCGGACTCGGCAGTATGGGGCGAAACGCCTGCGTCGGCAGCTTGCGGCGCTTGGTCTCCTCGGATGACAGAATGAAATACTTGTTGCTTCCGGTCGCCAGACCCCGCTGAATTTTGAAGAAATCGGCCAACACGGGCGCGTGGATTTCGTCGTACTGCCCTTTCATGGGATAGCGTGTCCATTTCGGGTCGCGGCGCAGGGAGTTGACTGGTACTCGCCGGTCGAGTGTCGGGTGTTGCAGTGAGCCGCCGTAGGTAAACCGGACAGTGTGACCGCGGGGCGGCTTTTCTTTGCGAAACCACACGACCGCGGACGAGACCAGGGCGTCGCCAAACTGCACCTCGTGCGGGTCGAAGCGATGAATATGCAGCAGGGTCACGCTGTCGAGCAGATAACGTTTGACTGAAGCGCCATAGTTCACGTCCATGAACTCGCTCGGTATCAGCCAACCAGCTATGCCCCGGTCCGCCAGCCAGACATGGCTCATGCCTAAAAAATAACAATACAGCCCGGCCAGCCCGTTCATCCCGACCCCGCACGCCAGCCGCGTCTGAGTCTGCAATCTTTGCTTGTCCACGCTGGCAAGGTGGTGGTGCCGGACATAGGGTGGATTGCAGACCAGCAGGTTGAACTGTTCGGATGTCTCCGGCGGACGGGCCAGGGTGAAGTCCTCAAGTCGAACATCCAGCCCGGTCGCGTCCCATAGCTTGGCCGCGGCTGCGCCGTACTGCGGGTCTATTTCATAGCCGACCGCAGACTCGATGTCGCTCTTTGGGAATACGTTCAGCAGCCCGGAATAGAACGCCCCGGTTCCAAGCGCCGGGTCGAGAAACCGGACCTGCGTGTGTGGCCCCAAGAGCGTTCCGGCATAGCTGAGCATGTCAGCAGCCAGCCGGCTCGGCGTCGCAAACTGGCCCAACCGATTTCGCTCTGCCCGGTCCTTGGCGGCGTCCAGATCTGCCTGGAGCGCCACGCGCCGCTGTTCCATGTCTACAGTGCCCTGCATCAGCTATAGTCCAGACTTTGCAAATTACTTGGCGATAGAAGACACAATAGTGGGCTTGAGCGGAATCGTGATGTCAGAGGCCGCCTTCGGTGTGGTCGTACTCGGGCACTTCCAGTTTGAACACCCGGGCGGCGTTGAGGCCCAGAATCTTCTCACGGCTTGCTTCCGATAAGGTATCCATCTGCCGTTCGATGCTGGCGGCCGAGTACGGCCAACTGCCTTCGTGATGCGGATAGTCGTTCGACCACATAAAATTATCGACCAGGTTCAGCTCTTCGGCCAGAAGCAGCGTGGAGCGGTCGTTCATGAAGGCCGAGAAACAGTTGCGTCGATAATAAAAGCTGGGCGGTTCAGGCAGTACCGGACGCACCCACATATGGTGGGCTTTGTGCGCGTAGTCGAGGGTTTCGACCATCCAGGGCACCCAGCCGATACCGCCTTCGATGGAGCCTGCTGTGAGGCAGGGATGGCGCTCAAACACGCCCGAAGAGATCAGGTGCACGAGCGGGTCCATAACGGTCGACATCGAGTGCGACACATAGTTAATCAGCGCCCCGCCATTGCCCCCGACCGCGCGCGGGTCGCGGCCGGTCGAGACGTGGAAGGTCATGGGCAGGTCCACTTCTTCAATCAGCGACCAGAGGGGCTCGAACGATTTGTCGTTGTATTGCAGCTCACCCTCTTTGAGCGGACCAAAGATGGGCTTATTCGGCAGGGTGAGTCCCTTGAAGCCGTGCTCCGCGGCCCACCGTACTTCGGCCCTGGCCCCCTCAAGATCGCCGGTGGCAATCATGGCCATGGGCATGAAGCGCGTCCAGTGATCGCCAAAGGTCTCGAGCGCCCAGCGGTTCCAGGCACGGAACATCGCCCCCTGGAAAACCGGGTCAGGCGTGCCAAAGGCCAACAGGCCCTTGTTCGGAAAAACAATCTCGGCATCAATGCCATCCGCGTCCGCATCGGCCAGACGCTGGGTGACATCGGTGCTGGCCTGGTTGCGGCGTAAATCTTCGGCCTCAAAGCGTTTTGAGTAGGGCTGAAACATGTCGATATCTTCGAACGACTCCAGCGCCGGCAGGTGCTTTTCATAATTGCGGCCCGGTTTGACCAGCACGGGCTTCATGCCCTCGCAGATCGTCCACTGCGCGCCGTCCTCGTCGATCTGCATACGCGGAATGCGATGGAGATATTTTTTCTCAATGCGCCTTTCCAGATAATCGTTCGGTTCGATCCCGTGCGTATCGACCGAAACCATATAGTATTTGTGTGGGTCAGCAGCGTGCGCGGTCCGCGCCCAGCCGCTATGGCCCGGGGTCTGTTTGCGCCATTCATTACGTGGAGATACAGCTTGAGAATCTATGGCTGACATCATGTCCCTCCTGAATACGGGCCAAACATACCAAGGAATCCATAAACCCGACAAGCCGGAACGGCCCCCTATTCACGGGTGAGAATACCGTTGCCCGATTTATGGCCCCGGCTGGAGCAACGTCTGGTGTTTCATCACCGCCACAATTTTGTCTCGGGAATACAGAACGGGGAAATACTGCCCATCGGCCCACAGACCGGACAGATCGCGATACTGCGCCTGGGCAGGGTCGCCGGTCTGTCCGGGCGTATTGATGCCCAACGACCGGTCCCAGTTACTGGGGTCGGCGATCAGCCGAAAAGAAGCCCCCACGGTCTGCATGTCCTCGCTGCCGGTATTATTGACCGTAAAGCTATCCCCGCCGCGCGGAATGGGACCAACGTCGAGTTGGGCCCGGAGTTCAGCGTTCACCGCATCGCTCAGCATGTGTTTGATGACGATGTGATGATAGGTGGTTTGGCCATAGGTCCAGTTGGCCATGTCCGGGCCAAAGCGGGTGACGAGGGATTGGACGGCGGCCTGAAAACTCTCGCGTATGAACCGGTCCCGTCCGGCGAGCGGGTCAGGACCGTAGCGTGCATCAGGAGCAAGCAGGCTGTTGATGAGCGGGGTGACGACAATACTCGCAAATGATTCCTGCAGAGCGGCCGGGACGTGCCTGTTCCGAAATTGCTCCCACAACTGGCGCTGCCAGGCGGCATAGATCCCGGCGGCAACGGAGTCCTTGTCCAGCCTGAGGTCCCAGGCGTACAGCGTATTGAGCGCCGCCCGGACGAGCGGGTCTGCCGACGCCCAGTCCTTGTCCTGAGCGCGCAGAAACGGCACCAGCAAACGAGCCGGAATCGAGTATTCATCGCTCTGGAGCTGCATCATCTCGCGGGCCGTCAGGTTTTTACCCGCGGCAAGGACTTCCTCAATCCGGGCAAACCGGTACGGCTCCAGCCAGTAATAACTGATCGGATAGGGGTAGTTGGGCGGCAGGTTCTCCTGGTTTGCGGTGGCGATAAACCCCTCCGAGGGGTTCAGGACGTGCGGCAGCTCGCGAATCGGCAGATAACCGTCCCACTCAAAGCGTCCATCCCCCGGCACGGGCACCAGGCCGTTCCAGTTGGGCCGGAGCGGCACCACGCCGACCGCCTGCCAGCCGATATTGCCCTGCCTGTCCGCCCAGACCATGTTCTCTGACGGAGCGCGGGAATAGGCGCACGCCTCGCGGAACTCCTGCCAGGTCGTGGCCTGGTCCATCCGCAGGCTGGCCAGATAGGGTACCCCACCGATATCGAGCCAGGCGGCCCGCAGCCCAAAGGCCAGGGGCCGCTCCGGGTCTTCGGCCAGAATGGGACCGTGCCGGGTGTATTTCAGTGCGACTTTGGCAGCGTCCTGGCCTTTCACCGGGATCGTCTCGGAGAGAACCCGCATATCTTCCCATTCCCCTTGATACCAATACTGATACGGATTGTCCGGGTTGGTCTTATACACATACAGGTCTTCGGAGTCCGTCGGGAAAATCGTCAGCCCCCACGCTCCCTGCTCGTTATGCCCGATAGAAACGCCGGGCAGGTGGGGCTCGCCCCCACCAATCACGTTCCAGCCGGGCGCAACCAGATGCACCCAGTAGCGCAGCGACGGCGCGGTAATGGCCCGGTGCGGGTCGTTGACCATGAGCGGTTTGCGAGAGAGCGTTTTGGTGCCGCTCACCACCCAGTTATTACTGCCCTCGTCTTGTGACACGGGCTTTCCAATGAAGGCCGGTGCAACAGCTTGGCCGGCAGACCGAGGAGGTGGGTCAGTGGTTTCCGAGGCGCGATGCTGTGGATCAACGACGTCTTCGGGCGCAAAGGCGACCGCTTCACGCGCGGCTTGATAATACTTCAGGGCATCACCGGGAACGGTCGCCACATCGAGCCCTTCGGGGACGGCCAGGTCGGGCGTTCCGGGGTGCAAATGGAGCATCGTCCGTATCGTCTCGGGTTGCATGGTTTGCAGCGCCTGGGCGATCAGGACCTCGGTTTCCAGGTTCAGAAAAATCCCGCCGAGGCGCGCCAGCACAATGTCCGGGGTCCAGTCCTGGGGGGTGATACCGAGCAGGTTAAACTCCAGGGACAGCATCTCCGGCTGTTCCTGGGTCTGCCGGATATAGGCGTTAATACCCTGGACAAAGGCGGTAATGATCTCTTTCCCGTCCGGGTGATAGTACCGGCACTCCTGGTCCAGGTCGCCGCGAAAACGCAGCAGCCGGGCCCCGATGTCGCGGTCCAGGGCTTTGGGGCCTTGAATCTCGGCCATCGTGCCAGTGACGCGCCGGCGCCAGATCTCAAGCTGAAACAGGCGATCGCGGGCCGCGTTATACCCCTGGGCAAAAAACAGGTCGTGCTGGTTCTTGGCATAGATATGAGCGATACCCCAGCGGTCGGTCAGGATTTCGACCGACTCGCGGAGCCCGGAGACGCGCAGTGTTTCCATTCCATCCTCCTGAACGCTTGTCTGAGGCAGGACCGCGGCTCCACCCAGGGGCGGAGAGAGCCAGGGGGCAACACATAAGAAGAAGAGAATAGATGCCGTTTTTGCACCCGTCGGCATAGTCGCTCCTGTCGTGCGCAGTCCTGGTCACGCCGCATCAACAGGCGGTAGTACGTCCGGCGTGATCTGATAGCCGTCCGCCAGGGCGTTGGTGCTGTTGAACAACGCCACAATGGCCATCACTTCTCCCAGCGTTTGGGTGTCACCACCAAGCTTGCGCAAGGCCGCAGTGTGGGAGTTAATACAGTAGGCACAGCCATTGGTGGCCGAAACAGCCAGGGCAATAATCTCGCGCGTCCGAGGGTCAAGGGGCGATTCCCGCCCGCTGGCTTCGGGGTGCATGAGCGCTTTCAGCCGGGTCCAGATCATCTCCAGATTATCCGGATGACTGGCCAGGGCCCGCCAGAAATTCGGCACCGCCGGAATACCCTTGGTGGCTTTGATGTCAGCATAGATCTCCGCGACTTTGCCGGTGGCTTCTTCTTCCGCGACCATGCGCACGGTTGCAGTACGGGTCATAGCACTCCCTCCCTTGTGACTGGCGAGACGAGGTCGTTCAACTCGCCTCATTCAGATCGCTACGCTCAGGTTGTCCCAAAAAGAGACAGAAAGAAAGGGCGGAGGATACGCCGTGTGTAGCGGGAGAGTTGTGGCTTGGTCGGAAATTCCGTACAGCAGTCTCTAAGGAGGCTGTACATATGGCGATTCTGATTACTGGAGGTACTGGGTTTTTGGGCCGGCATTTGACACGACATCTGGTTCGGTCGGGCGAGAATGTCGTTATTCTCGATGCCGTCCCGAACCGACAGGCGGTCGCGGACGTGGCCGACCAAGTGAAAGTCTTGCAGGGCGATGTCATGGAAGTGACTGCGCTCATAGACGTGATCCAGCGTAATAAAATCGAAGGAGTTATTCACCTCGCCTACTATCTGGGAACCGGCGGCATCCGCAATCCGCTGCCGTCGATCAACGTGAATTGTATTGGCACCACCAACATCTTTGAGGCCGCCCGGCTGAGCGGCCTGAAGCGCGTTGTGTATATGAGTTCGGTCGCCGTATTTCCCGAGCGCACGGCCGGCACCGCCCCGGAGCTGCGCGAAGACGACCCGCCGGCTCCATCCACCAGCAACCAGGCCGGCCTGTACGGGGCGTGCAAATTATTTAACGAACATACCGCAGACTACTACAACCACGCCTATGGCATGGACTTCATTGCGATCCGACCGACCTCGGTGTTTGGCGAGGGACGCGGCCAGCGCCGGGGAGCGGCGGGAGATCATTTTATGGTCGCCCCTGAGCTGGCCCTGCTCGGCAAGCCGGTCGTCATGCCGCCGGACGAGCAGATTGCCGACTGGCTGTACGTGGCCGACGCCGCGGAGGTCTTTCGCCGGGCGTACCACCTTGAAAACCCGCAATCCCGCGTGTTCAACATGGCCGGTCCCAGCCGCAAGACGGGCGAGATCACAGCCTATCTGCGCGAGTTGCTGCCCGACGCTGACATCTCGGTTAGTGATAAACCCGTGGCCATGACTTCGCTAGTCAACACCGACCGCCTGCGGACCGAGCTGAGCTTCACCCCCACGTATACGGTCGAGGACGGCATCCTGGCCTATTTGCACGATGTGCGGAGGCGCGAAGGCATGCCGCTGGAGCCGCGGTAGATTGCGAAAAGAATAGGAGCCAATCCCCGCTACGCAGTGACCGGCCTCTACAGAAAGAAATATCGGCTTTCGGTTGCATTCCGTCGAGTGGCTTAGAATGCTGGCGTCCCCGGCGTGGTAGAAATCTTCGTCACCTTCTCTTCGGCGTCGTGGGAGACGGAAAGCGTAAAGGTTTCACCCGTAAACCCTTCAACCGGGGTACCGATAATCTCCCACGCCCCAAGGGTAAGCACGTCCATGGCGGCATGGCCGATCGCTCGCCCAGTAGACGGCTGATTCCCGCGTTGCAGATGAAATTCGTCTGTCCGTCCATCTGCGACGGCAAACGTTCTCGCTGGCTGCCCAATATGCAGCAGGACTTCATCTCGTGGCTGTCCGATGCGCAACGCCCCCGTGTTTGGATCGGGCCTGCCGGACAGAGCCATGCCGACTGAACACGAGGGCAGGAACAGTAGCAGGATGCCCCCCATCACGAGCACGGCCAGCGCACCGCTATGGCATCTGAAAGCACAAATATCCTTTATCCAGTCGGGCATATCTCTCTCCTGTGTGGCGCTGAGTACCCGGCGGGTGCCGGGCCGTGTCCACATCACAACAGGGAGTGGGATGGGGTCCTGCCCATTCACCACGACGTGAACGGCAACGAAGCTGTCAGGTATACGTGCGGATGTCAACATAGGGCCGTGCCCTGGATTTCGCTCCTTCAATTTGAGACAGTACCCTTCCAGAAGGAGTACTATGAATTCCAGCACGGTCCCAGCCCGCATTGAGTCCCTGAAGGTGCAGAACTTTCGGGCGCTGCGCAAAGTCGAGTTCAAGAAGCTCGCGCCCCTGACCGTGCTGCTTGGCCCCAATGGTAGTGGCAAGTCCACGGTCTTTGACGTGTTCGCGTTTCTGGCCGAGTGCTTTGAGTTGGGGTTGCGCCGGGCTTGGGATAAACGCGGGCGAGCCAAGGAACTCAAGACGCGCGGCGCACAGGGAGCGGTGACCATCGAGATCAAGTATCGGGAACCCGGCTATCCGCTCATCACCTATCATCTGGCCGTTGATGAACGTGACCGCGCGCCGGTGGTCGTGGAGGAATGGCTGGGTTGGAAGCGGGGGAGTCATGGGCAACCGTTTCGATTCCTAGAATATGCGCACGGCCAGGGACGAGCGGTTAGTGGCGAGAGGCCGGACCAGCAGGACAAGAGGGTGGATATTCTGCTCAAATCCCCTGACCTGCTGGCAGTCAACGCGCTTGGACAGTTCGCCGGGCATCCGCGCGTGGTGGCACTCCGCGACTTTGTCACCGGCTGGCATGTATCGTATCTGTCAGCCGACAGCGCGCGCGGGCAGCCCGAGATGGGACCCCAAGAACGGCTGAGCAAAACGGGCGACAACCTCGCCAACGTCATTCAATACCTGGCTGAACAGCATCCAGAACGGCTGGAGAACGTCTTCACTATCCTGCGCCGACGGGTACCGCGCATTGAGCGTGTGCTGGCCGAGACCATGCCCGACGGGCGCCTGCTGTTGCAGATCAAGGACGCCCCGTTCAGCCACCCGGTGCTGGCCCGTTTCGCTTCCGACGGCACGCTGAAGATGCTGGCCTATCTGGTGCTGCTGTACGACCCCGAACCACCGCCCTTCATTGGCATCGAAGAGCCGGAAAACTTCCTGCACCCACGGCTGCTGGCCGAACTGGCCGAGGAGTGCCGCGCGGCCAGTGAACGCACCCAGTTGCTCGTGACCACCCATTCGCCGTTTTTCCTGAACGCCTTGCGGCCTCAAGAGGTACGGGTCCTGTGGCGCGACGATCGGGGCTATACACAGTCGCAACACGTGGCTGATTTACCCAAGGTGCGCAATTTCCTGGAGTGTGGCGGGCTGCTGGGAAACTTATGGATGGAGGGATATTTCAGCGTGGGTGATCCGCTGGTCAATCAAGGCGCGCCGACCGCTCCTCCACAAAGGCCCAAGCTGTGATTGCCAGACATTTGGAATTGCTTGTTGAAGAGCCGTCAATGGAAGCGTTTCTGCGAGAACTCCTGCCGTGTATTTTGCCCGCAGACTGTGGTTTCGATATCCATACGTTTCAGGGTAAGCCCGACCAGCGAGGCAAGTTACAGAACCGTCTGAGGGGTTACGCGCAGTTGCCCGACGCCTGGCGCATCCTTGTGGTAGTGGATCGCGATGACGATGACTGCCGGCAGCTCAAGCAGTGGCGAGAAGACGTCGCATCGGGGGCGAATCTGCGCACGAGATCGCAAGCGGTTGGCCAGTCCTGGCAATTGGTCAACCGTGTGGTCATCGAGGAGTTGGAGGCGTGGTATTTCGGTAACTGGGAGGCTGTACGCAGCGCCTATCCGAGAGTATCGCCCACCGTTCCGAATCAAAGTCGTTATCGCAATCCCGACTCAGTCCAGGGTGGAACCTGGGAGGCGTTCGAGCGGATACCGAAACGGCGCGGGTATTTCAAGACAGGATTACGCAAGATGGAAGCAGCGCGGGCCGTTGCTGCCCACATTGACCCGGCGCGTAACCGTTCACCCAGCTTCTCAAAATTTTACGACGCCGTCGTCGAAGCGACATCTTATCAGCAGTGAAACTTGCTCAATAAACGGTGTAACAATTTGAGAGGACGCCTATGGACTTCGGAGTGGGCTTTCAGTCGCATATTCACAACGGATGGAAACACGCCCTGCTGGCCGAGCAGATGGGGTTTACTCATGCCTGGTTTGTGGACTCACAGTTGATTACCTCGGACGTATATGCCTGCATGACCCTGGCCGCCGCGCATACCACAACGATTCGACTCGGCACCGGCGTCACTATTGTTGGGACGCGGATTCCCCCCGTTATTGCGCATTCGATTGCCACCATCAATCAGCTTGCGCCCGGTCGGGTGATTCTCGGTCTGGGCACCGGCCATACGGCCTGGCGGACCATGGACATGCCACCGGTTTCGCTCGCAGCGTTCCGGCACACGGTCGAGGTCTGTCAGGGCCTGCTGCGGGGCGAGACTGTCGCCTATCACGAGCGCGGACGGCAGAGCCGGATTCGGTTCATGGATGTTGAGCACGGCTATATTAACGTGCGCGAGCGCATCCCTATCTATCTGGCGGCCTCGCACCCCAAGGCTCAGGCCCTGGCCGGTGAGCTGGGCGACGGCCTGTTGACCCTGAGCCTGCTCGCGCCCGAGTCGCTCACCCGCACTCTGGCGGCAGTCGCACAGGGCTGGGAGGGACGGGACGGCGGGAAACCGGCTGACTTCGGTGTGGTCACGCTCGGCATCTCCTGCGTGCTGCAACCCGGCGAGGCAGTGAACAGTCCGCGCGTGCTGTCACGGGTCGGTCCGCGCATTGCGGTGGCCCTGCACTATGCCTATGAAGTCGCCAGACAGGGCAAAACGGTGCCGCCTTTTTTACAACCCTTCCTGACTCCGGAGTACCAGCGCTATCTGGATGAGCGCTGGGAAGACGTACACGCCACGCACTCGCGCTTTCTGCATCCGGGCGAAGAAAAATTCATTACCCCCGAGGCTATTCGGGCCATGAGCCTGACCGGCTCGCGCGCTGACATCCTCGAACGTCTCGCTCAGCTTGAAGCCGCCGGACTCACCCAGATGGTGGTCTCACCCCCGTGGGGTCTGGTGGAAGAAAGCATCGTGGAGTTCGCCCGAGAGATTATTGGGCCATACACACAGCTCACCACTCGTCACTGACCCCTCGCCACTCCCCAAGGGGTTTGGAATCAGCGGCTGAAACCGCTAGGCTGAGAACCATTCTCCTGGAAGGACAAAATATGGATACGACGCAAGACGAAGCAGTACGCTATGAACAGGTCGGACATATCGGCTGGCTGAGACTCAATCGGGCGGACAAGCTGAACGCCATGACGCCCCAGATGTGGCAAGCCTTACGGGAACTCGGCCACACGCTTTCCACCGAAGAACACGCCCGTGAGAACCAGCTACGGGCGCTCGTCGTGATGGGCGAAGGCCGCGCGTTCTCGACCGGGATCGATACCTCGGCCTTTGGTGGCGTGGTCTTTAACGGACATGAACGTGATCCTGTGCCCGAGGTGGTGGCCGACGATGATCCCATGGTGTCCATTATCCAGGGCTTTCAGGAAGCCTTCACCTGGCTTGAAGAAGCCCCCTATCCGACCATTGCCGCGGTCCGGGGCTATGCCTTGGGCGCGGGCATGCAGATGGCGCTGGCCTGCGATATCCGGGTGGTCGCCCGCGGCAGCCGGCTGGGCTTGCTGGAACATCGCTACGGCCTCATCCCCGACCTGGGCGGCACCCAACGCCTGCCCCGACTGGTCGGTACGGGTAAGGCCAAGGAGCTCATCTTCACCGCGCAGCAGATTGAGGCCGAAGAAGCCTACCGGATCGGTCTGGCCGAACAACTCGTTGACGACGAGGCATTGGAGGCGACCGTGACGGACCTGGCAGACCAGTTGGCCAGTCAGCCGCCGCTGGCCGTGCGCTATGCCAAGCAGGCGATTGACGCCAGCCAGTATCTTTCCGTCCGAGACGGACTCCTGCTGGAAGCCAAGAGCCAGGCGGTCTGCGTTCGCTCCCAGGACGCCAAGGAAGCGGTGCGGGCGTTTATGGAAAAACGGATGCCCCGCTACTCGGGGCAATAGAAAGAGGCGGGACAGTAAAGGAGGCGGACAATGACAGACCACGGCTATGCCCGACCGGACATGCTGGCAGAGACCCAATGGCTCGCGGCGCATCTCCAGGATGACAACCTGCGGCTCGTCGATTGTGATAATCGCGAAGCCTACCGCCGTGCCCATATTCCGGGTGCGATTCCCGTTCGCGGCCATCATTATTTCAAGGAAAAAGAAGGTGCGCCGCATATCATGGGCCCGGACCAGTTTGCTCAGACCATGGGAGAGATGGGCATTGGGGATGACACGCTGGTGGTTGCCTATGATGGCTTCAGCGGGCTGTACGCGGCCCGGCTCTGGTGGGCGCTGCACTATTACGGCCATACCAATGTCAGAGTGCTGAACGGGGGCTGGGACGCCTGGCTGGCCGAAGGGCGGCCAGTGACCAACGCCTCATCCCGTCCGGCCCAGGCGACCTTTACGGCCCAGGCGAATGCAGACCTGATCGCCCGCTGGGAGCGGGTCCAGGCGGCCATTGCCGCGGAGACCGTGCTGCTCGATGTGCGCTCAGATGCGGAGTGGACCGGCGAAAACAACCGGGGCACCAAGCGGGGTGGGCGGATTCCCGGCGCGGTCCATCTCGAATGGCTCAACTATGTGGACCCCCAGACAAAAAAGTTCAAGCCCGCGGACGAACTTCGCCCCATGTTTGAGCAGGCCGGGGTCAAGCCCGAGGGTGAGGTCGTCACCTATTGACAGGGTGGCATCCGTGCGGCGCACGGATTGTTCACCCTTCGCTTGCTCGGTTTTGACAAGGTACGGAATTACGATGCCTCCTGGGCCGAATGGGGCAATCGCGAGGACCTCCCGCTGGAAAAATAGACTCTGGTGACGCTCCCTCCTCATATGGCTGGATACAGACAATCGCTGGGGCTTCTGGCCGTTCTGCTCGCCTGCTTTCTTTTCCCCAACCGGGTCTGTCTCGCCCAGCCCGCGGTTGAGCCCGAACCCCACGGCAACCTGATCATCCAGACTCCGGGAGAACGGGCTCAGCCGGTCTTGGTCGATACCAAGGGTGCCGTCCCGCCCCAGAGCCAGTGGTGGCGCGATAGTGAGCTTTTGCGGGGCGGACTCCGGGAATTGACGCTACGCGAGCGCGGGCGGGGTGAACTCCTGGTCCATCCCCGGCTGGCCGGAAAAGATGTCAGTCCGCTGGCCCAGGTCATCATTTACGCCGCGGGGACGCAAAAAGAGGTTGCTCGCAGCGAGTCCGGCCAGGAACATCGCTTTGTCCTGGATACCGGCAGCTATGATGTGTTTGTGGCCAATCCAACGGGACGGGGAAAGCCCTTCGTGCTGGAACGCACGGAACTCCCGGATGAAAAAACTGTCGAAAAGGATGTCCACCTGGATGAACCGGCCGACCAGCCTGCGGCGCAGCCCCCAATCCATTCGGAACCGCAGACCCGCTAAGCCGGGGGAAATGAGTTGAAGTCCGTACACACCGACCAGTACCGCGAGTTCCGGGCCCTGATGGTTGCGGCGAGGAAAGCCGCCGGCCTGACTCAGACGGAACTCGCCAAGCAGTTGGGCAAATCGCAGTCCTACGTTTCAAAATATGAGCGCGGTGAGCGACGCCTGGATGTCATAGAGTTCCTGACGCTCGCCGACCTGCTGCATTGCGACCCCCACGCCTGTATCACCAGACTGAGCGCCCTGTCCCTCAAACGCGCGGTGTCATGAAAACGACCGGCGATGTCATTCAATCGGCCAGTGTCCACCTGACTGCACTCACCGGCCATATTTTCGATCTCCTCACCATTGCCAAACCAATCTCTCCAGAAGCCGCTGTCAACTTGGCGAAAGTTTGGAAACAAATTTCGCCAAGATCAATAGAATCAACCATGCCGAGATCACCGCATTCAAGCACAAGGTGCTCAACGCTGAGCACCACGGAAGAACAATACGAGAGTGGGCACGGCTACTAGGGCGGGGGAACGAAACCAGGCTTCAAAAAGCACTCGGAGATAACCTGGACATCAGAGAAGCGGATTCTGAAGACAGCGTTCAATAACGCGCTTCTGCCCGAAATAGTAGTACGTCGGATCAATCTCGCTGCCAAAGGCAGGTCGCTTAAGGCCATGCGCGGCAATACAGGTCGTAAATAAACCGCCAAAAGGCTCCCACACAACATCACCAACCTCGGTTGAGGCTTCAATGATTCGTGAAATCAAGTCGAGAGGCTTCTGGTTCAGATGCAGGGCCTTGCCGTTTAATCCAGGTGTTGTATACCGCTCCGCACCATGTAAAGCAGGGCGCTCCCATACATTTGTCACACCGTGCGGACAGCTAAATTTAGAACGGTATCCTTTCCAATCCTGCGCTGTAGCAGGTCTCTTCCCATCTAACGAAAAATACGGTCGGCCTTCCGGTTTGCCATACTTGTTCGCATAGCTTTGCATTTTCTCGAACATTTCCGGCGGGGGGTAGTACCACAAATGGCTTTGGTCAAGATATTTACGGACAGCAACGTCTTTGACACCACAAGCCTCGTTCGCCCGCTTCAGGGGTAAGCCGGTTCGTTTCCATTCCCGATACAGCCACTCCTTCAGCACCAGCCCATTCACACGGGGCTCAAAAACGTACTGAATGCAGACTTCCGTCACAACGGGAAAGCGTCGTATTTTCTTTGTATTCACATTACCCGCGATATGGCCTTTCCCCTTATTCCACACATTGGCGTTTACATAGCGCCACCCGTACTTTTCCAGGGTCGGGTGAACAGCCGCCCAACCGATTTCGGAATTCCAAAACCACAGGGTCGTGTCAGGTTTCGCTTTTCGCGCCCAGGCCGCAATGTGCGGCTCATACCACTCTGGCAAACCCAAATGATCGGACGTGTCTCCTTCAAAGCCAAGGACACCATAGCCGCCGTCTGACACAATGGCGGTTGGCGACTCCCACGAGTCGGACTGCTCAAGACTGTCGCCTAGCGATATGTGGACGAGTTCATCCGACCACACTGGCGACTCTGGTGTGAAATCCTCTTTCAACGCCCGCCCTCGCCCTACCGTGCTCGTCGGCGTTGTTTTTTTCTTCCTTTTGGGCGGCAAGGGGATTGTATCAGTTTCCATATCTTTATTTGAACCTGTTTTAGGTTGTTATCAATGCCCATCTTTTCCCGGCCCTTTTGAGAGACATACCGTAGGCGTAGTTTGGAGCACGTGTTCCTACCACGCCAGGAGCGGAATGGCCGCGGCGAGGAGCAGCACACTGATGCCAATGATAATGATACCCCAGAAGGTTGGCGGGCGACGGACCTCCAGGGTGGCTCCGCAGTGGACACATTCGGACAGAAACGAGCCGCCGGTCACATAGACGCGATTCCATTTGTGACACGCGGGGCAGCGGGGGTTGGGCCGTCCGCGAAAAAGTGTGGCAAACTGAGACACGGTGTTCCTTCCTTCTTTTTTCACCCTAGCGGGGGGACAGAGGCCACGTCAACCTATTGGCGATTCTCGGCCTGGTGTCGAGCAGTAAGGCGCGGTTTCACCAGTTTCAAAAGCTGAGGGTGGAGCTTGCCATTGCTGGCAACCAGGCCCTGCAAGAGGGTCGTTGGCTGATTGAAGCGGACCGGCGTGCCGCTGAGAGTCGTGACTCGTCCGCCGGCTTCCTCGACGAGGAGCGTCCCCGCGCAAATATCCCACTCGTTTTTGGGCACCAGCGTAAACGAGGCGTCGGCCTCACCACTCGCAATACACGCCAGCTTGTAGGCAATGCTGCCCATGGGGCGGGCCCGAAAAAGAGCAGCGAAGTCTTTCCACTCCCCCCGTTTGGTCTCCGAGCGGCTTGAGAGAATGGTAGCACCTGCCAAGTGCGGCGTTTCGGGTACGCGCAACGGCCGACTGCCACACCACGCCCCTTGGCTGCGGACCGCCCAGAAGAGTTGGTCCAGGCTGGGATTATAGACCACGCCGAGAAGCGGCCAGCCCGCTTCAATGAGTCCGATGGAGACGGCAAATTCCGGGATTTTTTGAATAAATTCCCTGGTTCCATCCATAGGATCAACCACCCAGACGCGGTGCGCGGTGAGCCGCGCGGATGAATCGACTGTTTCTTCAGACAGCCAGCCATAGTCAGGAAAAGCCGCCTGGAGCATGGCCTGGATCTTCCGGTTGGCCTCCTGGTCTGCCAGCGTGACCGGGCTGTTATCACCCCTTTTGTACTCGACCGTGTAATCGGTCTCGTAGATGGTGCGGATAATGTCTCCTGCGGCCCGCGCAGCCGCGATGGCAAGGGCTTTCTCTCTTTCCATTTACTGTCCCAGCACCTGGGCAAAGATGAGCGGCGCCACAATGGAGGCGTCCGATTCAATCAGGTACCGCGGCGTGTCTATGCCGAGTTTGCCCCAGGTTATTTTTTCGTTGGGAACCGCCCCGGAATAGGAGCCGTAACTGGTCGTGGAATCGCTGATCTGACAAAAATAGCCCCACAGCGGGGTGTGGCTGCGTTTCATGTCCTGGAGCAGCATGGGGACTGCACAGATGGCAAAGTCTCCGGCAATACCCCCGCCAATCTGAAAAAACCCGATAGAGTGATGGTCCGAGACCGTACTATACCAGTCGGCCAGATACGTCATGTATTCAACGCCGTGCCGCACGGTATGCACGTTTTTGATCAGGCCGGTCATGCAATAGCTGGCGTACACATTCCCGCAGGTTGAATCCTCCCAGCCCGGCGCAACAACCGGCAGGTTTTTTTCCATGGCGGCATGCACCCAAGAGTCTTTGGGATCAATCTGATAATAGGGTTGCAGCATGCCGGTGCGGAGGATCTCGTAGAAGGTCTCGTGCGGGAAGGCCCGTTGGCCGGCATGGTCGGCCTGCATCCAGTGTTCCTGGAGGACGCCTTCGACCCGGCGCATGGCCTCAAACTCGGGGATACAGGTATCGGTCACGCGGTTCATATGCCGGTCAAGCAGGGCCGTTTCATCCTGGGGAGTCAGGTCCCGATAGTGCGGCACCCGCTCATAGTGCTCATGCGCGACCAGATTAAAGATATCTTCTTCCAGATTCGCGCCCGTACAGGAGATGGCATGAATGCAGTCATTGCGGATCATTTCGGCCAGAGAGATGCCGAGTTCGGCCGTACTCATGGCGCCTGCCATCGCCAGCAGCATCTTACCCCCCCGGTCGAGATGCTGCCGATAGGCGCTGGCCGCCTCAATAACGGTCGCGGCATTGAAATGCCGAAAGTGGTGGTGCAAAAAGTCGGTGATCGGTTGACGGCCCATCCTTTCCTCCTTCTGTACTGGTTAGCCTGTTATGAGCGCCCGGAGCGCCTGGCCGGTCGTTGCGCCACGCAGCGCTCGCCCCCTGGGGTCGGGGGCCAGCGCCTGGATCAGCAACTGCTGGAAATCCACGTGTCGCTCGGCCCAGTCCCGGACCGCGGCCAGGCGGTCAAAGAGCGCCAGGCGCACGGCGTAGGCCTCAATCTCATCCTGCTGCCCGTCCTCGGGGGCGCTGCCAGGCGCGGCGTATGGCCGGGCTTCAGTCAAAAATCTCGCCACCTCGGCCGGGACATGAGCCGAGAGGCTCGTTGCCTCGCTCACGGCCTTCCGTATTGCGGTTGAGGAGAGATCGGCGACAGACTCGGGCAGGGGCAGGAAATGAATCGCGTCCCGGTAGGGTTGATTGTTGGAGCGCTGTAACAATTCGTCAAACGCACGCCGGGCCATATCGCCCCGGTTGGCGACAACAAGAGAGGTCAGCGCAAAAAGCTGCTCCAGAGCCGCCTCCCGATCACGGTAGTAGCGCGCGTCCAGAATCTGCACCAGCTTGTCCATGCCCACAATAAGAAACAGCCCGACCGGCTTGTCAAAGAGGGACTGAAATGCCTGTGCCTGCTCAAAATAGAGCCCGCGGTTGACCAGAGCCACACCCAGGTGTTGCTGCTGCTCCACGTGCAGGAGGAGCAATAACAGGCGATCTTCCAGACCCATCCCCGTTACCTGTTCCTTATCCACGGTGACCTTTGCCGCCGTATACAAGAGTTGGTCCAGTTGAAAGGCGCGGCAGGCGTGTTGCGCGAGCACGACGTGCGCCAGGGTGAGGGGGTTGAACGAGCCGCACAAGACGCCCAGCCGTTGCGGTGGCGGGTGCGGCGGTGCGGACAGCAGCCGGGCTGTGGGAGGCGCGGCACTATCGAGAGACTGAAGACGATCCCGCAGCACAAACAAGCGGGACAGGTCGTAGAATTCAGCGGACATGACTCACCCAGCAGCATACACGACTTCGCCACACTGCGCAGGCCGGGCCGGAGGGAGTCCATGGGCGCCCGCTTTTCTGACGGCGCAGCCCAACCTTTTTGGCCGGCTCGATATCCCAGGATTGACGGTCAATTTCAGCGCGTGCTACCCTCTGCCGATGCGCTCCTCTTCCTCTGTCGTGTGGGCTTTCCTGCTTTGTTCTCTCATCCCGTTGGCCTCGTGCAGCACGGCTCGCCCCGTCCCAGCCTTAGCGCCCGCGCGTGTCGCCCCACCGGTCACTCCCCTATCCGTTCAGCCCCTGGCCATCCCGGGCACGCCTGTCGCCCTCGCCCCTGAAGACAAGGCCCTCGGGCATTTCCTCAAAAGCCAGGTGGCGCTGAATGCGGGCGACTATGACACCGCGCTCAGCGAGCTTGAACACGCCGTCTCTCACGATCCGCACACGCCGTTCCTGCGCCTGCGGCTGGCCACCCTGGCCTTACGTCAGGGCAAGCTGGCCGAGGCCCTGGAGCATTGCCAGCAGGTCGTGGCCAGCGAGCCGGACAATATTGCCGCCCAGCGTCTCCTGGCCGGCCTGCTCTCCTCGACCGGCAAGGAAGACGAAGCCGCTCAGGTGTATGAATCCCTTCTAACCCACGGTTCGGACGACCAGGAACCATATCTCTACCTCAGCGTGCTGTATGCCAAGCAGAAGCGGTTTCAGGAAGCGATTGGCGTGCTCAAAAGGCTGGTCAGCCGTCATCCCCAGTCGGTCCTGGGCTATTACTATCTCGGTCAAACGCACGCGGCAGCCCAACAGTTGGAGCAGGCAGAAACCTATTATCACGAGGCGCTCAGCATCAATCCGCAGTCAGAACTGGTGCTACTTGATCTCGCGCTTGTGTATGAAATGCAAAAGAAAAATGCCCAAGCCAGAGAGATGTATGAGAAAGCCCTGAGCCTCAATCCGCGCAGTGAGCCGGCGCGGGAACGGCTCGGTCGTTTCTATCTTGGTCAGCAGAAGCTTGACGATGCGCTGGACCAGTTTCGGGCGCTTGAAAAGATAGAAGCCGACCCGCAGGAGACGCGGCTCAAAATCAGCCTGATCTATCGGGAAAAAGGCGATTACGAACAGGCCGCCACCGCCCTCAACCTCATCTTAGCCTCTCAGCCTGAGAATCATCGCGCCCGCTACTTTCTCGGCGTCGTGTATACAGAGACCAACCAGGACACCAGGGCCGCAGTCGAGCTGCTACACATTCCCCGGCAGGCCGAGTATTTTGCGGACGCGCGCGTCTACCTGAGTTATCTCTACCAACGCCAGGGCAATATCGCACAAGCCATCACCGCCGTGGAACAGGCTCTCAGCGTGAAAGAGGACGACGCGGACCTCATTGGTTTTCTCGCCTCCCTCCATCGCGAAAACAATAACCGCGCCAAGGCCATCGTACTCCTTGAGCACCTCATCCAGATTGCCCCAGACAACGACCAGTACCATTTCACGCTAGGAGCGGTCTATGACGAACTCAAACAAAAGGAGCGCTGTATCCGGCATATGCAGAAAGCCATTGCCCTTAATCCAGAGAATGCCGCAGCGCTGAACTACCTGGGCTATACGTGGGCGGAGCAGGGCGTGCATTTGGATGAGGCGGAACAACTGATACTCCGGGCGCTGGCCATCGAACCCAATGACGGCTTTTATATTGATAGTCTGGGTTGGGTGCATTATCAGCGCGGAGAGTATAGGGAAGCCATTCAGCACCTCGAACGGGCGGTAGAACTGGTGGATGCCGACCCCACCTTGATTGAACATCTGGGGGATGCGTATTCCAAAATCGGACGCACCGCAGACGCCTCCCGCGTCTACCGGGAAGCCATGAAGAACGCATCCGAAGAAGCGCAACTCGATCGTTTACGGACAAAGCTGAACGCCCTGTCTCCGGTGGGGATACACAAGACGAGCGGCAGTGATATCCAGTAGCAGCGGCGCTTCAGGCCGGCCTCCCCGGCGCAGGGCTCTCTCGTTATTCTGGCGCTTGGTTCTTGCCGGTCTCATCGTCTGGGGAAGCGGCTGTGCCGCTCGCAAGCCTTCTCCACCTTTGCCTCCGCCTCCAGCCTCCCTCCCGTCTACCCAAGAGTTGCTGGCCCCGCTTCAGGTCCGTCAGCAGGCCCTCACCGGCCTCCGCGGGCTGGCCAAGGTCTCGTACCGGGACGCGGTTGAGCGGGGTTCGGCGACCCAAGCCGTTGCCCTGGCCGCTCCTGACCGCTTTCGCCTGGAGCTGTTCACACTCCTGGGTGTGGCTGCCATTCACACCTGCGATGGACAACAGCTAGCCGCCTATTTGCCGCGCGATAAGGTCCTCTACCGAGGAGTTGCCAGCCCGTTCAATATCGCCCGTTTGACCCAGGTACTGCTCTCGGCGCGCGAGATCACGCGCCTGCTGATGGGCCTTCCGCCCTTTCTGGTGGAAGGGATGGTCGCGCCGGTGCGCCGTGAGCCGGCCGGCCCCTACCGGCTCGACTTTCGGCGCTCGAATGGGAGCCTGACAACGCTGCGGTTCGACTCAGAAACAAAGCGCCTCACAGGCTGGGCAGTCAGGGATGAGACCGGTACGCTCCAGGCCCAGGGCGAGTTGGGTGACTATCGGCAGGTGCAGGATATCTTTTTCCCGTTTGCCATCAGCCTGTCCGCTGCGCAAGGAGCCCAGCAGGTCTCGCTCGCCTATCAGGAAGTCTCGGTCGTTCCTGACCCGTCCGCGGCGCTCTTTCGCTTGGACCTGCCCGCGGGGGTCGAGGAGATCGATATTGATGCCTATCGTCTGCACAGCCCGTAGAGAGAACGGGCGGGTATCAAGAGGAAACGTGTCCAGCATCTCCATACTGTTGGAGGACACGTTTCCTCTTTCGGATCAGTGCGAGGTCTCGTCTCTTTTGAAGACAACCGCAAAGCCGCGCCGGGCCAATGAAAATTTCCGATCCGCGGATTGGGCGTAACGCCCGAACTGACCCTGCTTCTGCTGTTGCACCCAATCCGGGAAGGAGTCTTCGATATTCATATGAGCGACTTCTTGGGGGGGCAGTAGGACGACGGCATCGGCTCCCACCTCGCAGGCTTTATCCCGGATGAGGGCGTTCATGCTTTCCAGCCCGTCAATTTCGTTCCCATAGGAAACAATATGAACGAAGACGGCATACGGCCGTGCCGGGGGAGAGGTCAGCATAGTCACTGGGCAATCGACAGGACGCGCTTCCGGGTAGATGGGGGCAATGCGTTCCTCAATGGCAACCGGTTTTGCCGGGCGCATAAAACAGCCCGTGAGAAAAATCAGCCCAACACCGACCCACCAACAGAATGGTGTACGCACGCTGCTCCCCCTTCAATGAGTAAGCGCGCCAACATCTTTGTGTCTGTTGGAGGGCACGTTTCCTCATTTTGTCGTATCGCCCGCAGACTGGCGAGTAGCATAGAATGCCCCCGGTACGGGCGCAAGTCTCGACCCGGCTATCCGGCCTGGTCCCTGAGCAGCTTCCGGGCAATCACCCAACGGTGTACCTCAGTTGGTCCTTCAAAAATCCGCATGGGCCGCAGGCGCCGATAGATAAACTCAAGCGGCATCTCTTTGGACATACCCATACCCCCGTGCATCTGCATGGCTCGGTCGGCCACCCGGGTCGCCATTTCCGTGGCAAACACCTTGAGCATGGAGGCCTCCTGGCGGACATCGTCGCCCTGATCGAATTTCCAGGCTCCGTGATGCACCATCAGCCGCGAGGCGTGAATATCGGTCGCCGAGTCGGCAATAAACCACTGAATGGCCTGGCGGTCGGCCAGCTTCTGGCCAAAAGTCACGCGCTGTTTGGCATACTCAACCATCATGTCCAGACAGCGCTGCGCCAAGCCCACACACCAGCTTCCCATTTCCAGGCGGCGGACGGTCAGGCGGAGTTGCATGGGCGCAAAGCCCTGTCCGACTTCGCCCAGGACCTGGGAATCCGGGAGGGTCAGGTCTTCAAACACCAGCTCCCAGGGCGCATGGCCGCCAATAACCGGAATCTGGCGTTGCAGCACCAGACCGGGAGTCCCCTTATCCACCAGGAAGGCCGTAATCCCGCCGCGGGCGCCCTTACCCTTCTCCGTCACCGCCATGACAATAATAAAGTCAGCGACGTGGGCACGTGAGATCCAGATTTTCCGCCCGTTGAGTATCCACTGGTCCCCTTTTTTCACAGCAGAGGTCTGCATGCCGGCCGGGTCTGAGCCGGCTCCGGGTTCGGAAATGGCAATGGCCGAATGCGCCGTGCCCTGGGCATACGGCAGGAGGTATTTCTCCCGCTGCTCGGGTGTACAGGTTTGCATCAACATGTGCAGATTGGGCGCATCGGGCGGAAAGGTAAACGGCGTGATGGTCTTATACAGTTCCTCGGTCGCCAGACATTTCGGCAACGCCCCCAGGTTCAGTCCGCCAAATTCCTCGGGCACGTCCAGCCCCCACAGACCGGCTTCTCGGGCGACTGACAGCAAACGTTCTTCAGCCTCGGACGGCACCAGGTCCTCACCGGTCATGCCCTGCGTATCGCGCTCCAGAACCGTGGTCTCCAGCGGCATCAGTTCCTGACGCACGAAGCGGCGCACCGTCTCCTGCAACATGCGGTATTCTTCGGGCAGTTCAAAATCCATATATCTGTCCTTTCCGCAACAGACTGCCGGACAGCCTAGCAGGATCGGACACGGAAATGCAGGGGTGACCGTGGATCGAACTTGCGTTCCTGCCCGAGGTGCCCATATGTCATGTCGAAGAGCCAAAAATGAGAGCCGCCCTGGAGCCACAGATGGAAAAACACTCCCTCATACTGGACAATCGCTTACGCACAGTCGCCGATTATCTTTGCGCGCATCTGCCGGACGCCGAAGTCTTTCGCCTGGTTTCGGCGTATTTCAGCGTTTACGGCTACGAGGCACTGCAACACGAACTGAGCGGCATCAAAGACGTGCGGTTTCTCTTTGGCGACCCCGCGTCAGCGGGCGAATTGGACCCTGGGGGGAAAGCGCCCAAATCCTTTGACCTGAGTGAAAAGGGATTGTTGCCCAACCACGCCTTGCAGCAGAAATACCTCGCACAGCAATGCGCCGCATGGGTACAAAGCCGGCGGGTCAAAATCCGGTCCATCAGCCAAGCCAATTTTCTGCACGGCAAGATGTATCTCACCGAATCCGCGGACGCCGTTGGCTCAGTAGTGGTGGGGAGTTCCAACTTCACCCGGCGCGGGCTGGGCTGTGGCGCGGGCGCGAATCTGGAGATCAATCTGGCGACTAGCGATAGGGAATCCTACGCTGAGTTACAAAAGTGGTTTGATGCGCTTTGGGCAGACAAGGAGTTGACCAGGGATGTCAAGCAAGCCGTCCTGGACGCGCTGAATCGCATAGGCCGAGACCACGCGCCTGAACTCGTCTATTACAAAACCCTGTACGCGCTGTTCCGGGATGACATCGAAGCCAGAAGGGACGGCGAAAGACAACTGGCGGATGCACACCTGTACGACACCGCAATCTGGAACGCGCTGTACGACTTCCAAAAAGACGGTGCCAAAAGCGCCATTGCCCGCCTGTTGCGGCACAACGGCTGCATCTTGGCCGACAGCGTCGGGCTGGGGAAAACCTATACGGCGTTGGCGGTCATCAGGTTCTTTGAACTGAGAAATGAACGGGTACTGGTCTTATGTCCCAAAAAACTGCGCGACAATTGGGCACTCTATCCGGATTACACCGCAAATACGAACAACCCTTTTGACAAGGATCGCTTCGGTTACACGCTGTTGTCACACACCGATTTGTCCCGCGACCAAGGCAAAGCCGGGGATGTTGATCTGGCCCAGTTCAACTGGCGCAATTTTGACTTGGTCGTCATTGACGAATCGCATAACTTTCGCAATGCCAGCGTAAGCCGTCGGGACGAAGCAGGCAGAATCATCCGCCTCAGCCGCTACGAGCGACTCCTCGAAGAAGTCATCAGACAAGGGGCCAAAACAAAGGTACTGATGCTTTCGGCCACACCGGTCAACACCTCGCTCATAGACCTGCGCAATCAGGTCTATCTGATGACCGAAAAGCGTGAGGACGTTTTCCGGGACAGTTTGGGCATCGGCCACATCGGCGCTCTACTCGGGCAGGCGCAAAAGGCGTTTCAGAAGTGGGAAGAGGACGGCCAAAAAGACAAGACGGCGCTGCTGGAAAAATTGGGTGCCGATTTTTTTCGTTTACTCGGGGGTGTTTCCATTTCCCGCTCGCGGCGGCAGATCAAAAAATTCTACGCCGAGGAAATGAGCCGTATCGGCGAGTTCCCAACCCGCCAAAAACCGCAAAATTATTATCCGCCAACCGATTTGCAAGGCGTTTTATCCTACACGGATTTGTCCGAGCAGATAGAGCAATTCGCCCTGTCCATCTACCGGCCCTCCACCTACGTTGCCAGCGAACAGGCAAAGCAGCGCTTGGCCAAAGAAAAGCAAGAGCAACACTTCAATCAGCTAGACCGCGAACGCTTTTTGATCGGTATGATGCGGGTGAACTTTCTGAAACGGCTGGAGAGCTCGGCCCACTCGCTCACGGAAACGCTCAGTCGCGCTATTGGCAAAATAGACGCCCTGCTGAAAAAGATAGAACGGTACGAACAGCAACAGACCCTACAGGACGCCCAAGCCGACATCCTGCCGGACGACGATGAAGACGACGAGGACTTTCTGATCAATCGGGCGCGGAACCCGTATCACCTCCAGGAATTGGATCTGCCGCGTTGGAAAACGGACTTGCTGAAAGATAGGGAGACCCTGACAGGAGCGTGGAAAAAGGTTGCAGCCATTGCGCCCGAGCGAGACGGCAAGCTACAGGAGCTTCGGAAGCATATCCGTGAAAAGACGGAGAACCCGACGACCGACCAAGACGGCAATCCCAATCGCAAGCTGCTGGTATTCACCACCTTCAAGGATACCGCCCGATACCTGTACACACACCTGTCGGATGTCGCCACGGAATTAGGCCTGAGCATGGTGATGGTCGCCGGGGATACAACGCAAACTACCTTTGGCGACAACAACTTTAACGCAATTCTGACCAACTTCGCACCGCGGGCACGCGGACGCACCGAGGGCACGAGCGGCGAAATCGATGTGCTGATTGCCACCGACTGCATTTCGGAGGGGCAGAATCTTCAGGACTGCGACACGGTCTTGAACTACGACATCCATTGGAATCCGGTGCGTCTCATTCAGCGCTTCGGGCGGGTTGACCGCATCGGCAGCCGTCACAAGTCGATACGGATGCTCAACTACTGGCCGACCAAAGACATGGAGGTGTATTTGCGCCTGCAAAGTCGCGTGGAGGCCCGCATGGCCTTGGCGGACGCGGCGGCCAGCGGCAACGATGACCCGTTGAACGAGTCCACCTTTGAGCAGGCCCAGATGGAACTGAATTTCCGCGACCAGCAATTGCAACAACTGCGCCAAGAGGTGCTGGACTTGGACGATTTGTCCGACGGCGTGGTCATGAGCGATTTTACCTTGGATTACTTCTTTGCCCAACTGCTGCGCTATCTGGAGAAAAACAAGGCGGAATTGGAAGCGACCCCTAACGGCGCATACGCGGTCACACAAGGCGAGGACAATACTATAAGACCGGGGGTGCTGTTTTTTCTGCGTCAGCGCAACGCGAGTGCGGACAAACAAGAAAAAATCGCCAGCCCAATTCATCCGTATTATGCGGTGTATATCCGCAACAGCGGCGACATTCGCTATAGTTGCGCCAACGCCCGACAGGTGTTGGAGGTATTTGAAGCGTCGGCAATTGGCAAGACCAAACCGCTGCAAAGGCTGTGCGACCAGTTTGACCGCGAAATTCAGAACGGCACTGACATGAGCCATTATGATAAACTGTTGGACGCAGTGATTACCCACATCAGCAGGGCAAACACCACAACCCAAATAACACATCTGGGGATTGGCGGTCAGCGCGACATCAAACTGCCCGTGCAATCCGCCAGTCCGAGCAACGGCGATTTCGAGTTGGTCACGTGGCTCGTTGTGCTTGAACCACGGGCTGACCCCAGGGCAAAATAAGCGGGGTCATCACCATGCTGTATTTTACAGACGAAGAACTGCTGCAAATCATCGCAGCCGGCGAATCCGACCGCGTCGAGTTCAAGGAGTCTTTATCCGGCGACGCCGCCACCAGAATCAGGGAAGCCATCTGCGCCTTTGCCAACGATTTGGCCGGTCACGACAAACCCGGTTTTGTGTTCGTAGGCGTGAAGGACGACCGAACAATGGGTGATCTCGTTGCCGCCACCGACGCCCGCAGGGCTTTGGCGACAAAGATAGTGCACAAAATCGGGCTTGGCCCGGGTCTCGAATAACCCGCCTCACAAAAGAAGCAACATGGACCGAGCAAAAGGGCATAGACGCACTGACACGCTGGTAGAAGCGGTGAAAGCCGGCCTTGCGACAATGCCAACTGACGATGTATTGACAACGGCTCAAAACCTGCTCGGGGTTCTGGGCTACCGGAGCAGCCGCACGCTGCACGGCCAGTCCGGCAATGTTGACGACTTCATCGGGCAGTTCCCCGCTCCCAAGTCCAACACGGCGACCGAACAGGCGTTCCGCGAAAATGTCCAATCCGTACAGTTCGTCTTTCAACTCACAAGTGATGAAATTGCCTCAGCCAAGCCGCCAACGCCCGGGCTTGAGACCGCTTCCTTTGACACAGGACACCCGCAGAGTTTTTTCTTTTTCGCCGTTGAGTTGAAGGAAGCCAACTACGCCCGGAGCAAATACGCCGAGTTCACGCGCGAGCTGAACAAGCGACTGATTGCGCCAACGGTGGTGCTTTTCACAACACAACAAGGTCGTCTCACGTTGGCTTTTGTTCACCGCCGGCAACACAAACATGACCCGAGCCGTGATGTATTGGGCAGTGTGTCGCTGGTGCGTGACATCAATCCAACTCAGCCGCACCGCGCCCACCTGGACATCCTGGCCGAACTGTCGCTGGAACATCTTCTGTCTTGGATGAGCGACCACAACAAGCCCCATGATTTCGATGGCCTGTTAGCGGCCTGGCTCAACGCCCTGAATACCGAAGCCCTTAACAAACGGTTCTACACCGAGCTGTTCGACTGGTTCGAGTGGACGGTAGGCGAGGCGACCTTCCCGACCCAAGAACAGAAAGTCTTGCCACCCGAAGAGCATAGTATTCGCCTCATTACTCGCCTGCTGTTTGTCTGGTTCATCAAGGAGAAAAGGCTGATTGCGGAGGATTTGTTCAACGAGACGAAAATTGCAGACCTGTTAAAAAACTACGACCGCGACACGGGCGATTCGTACTACCGCGCCGTGCTGCAAAACCTGTTTTTCGCCACCCTGAACACCGAGATAGACAAGCGCGGCTTCAGCAAAGAGAAAGACTCTACCCACCGCAATTTTTCGCTGTACCGCTACAAGTCGGAGATAAGCGACCCGGAAAAACTGCTGGCCTTATTCGCCCGAACACCATTCATCAACGGTGGTTTATTCGACTGTCTGGACAGCGAAGAAGGCATCCGGGACGGCGGCTACCGGATTGACTGCTTTTCTGACAACGAGCGGCATTACACCAAGTTGAGCCTTCCCAACCGTCTGTTCTTTGGCGAACATGGGCTGATTCCCCTGTTCAACCGCTACAAGTTCACGGTGGAGGAGAACACGCCGGTCGAGCAGGAAGTGGCGCTAGACCCGGAGCTTCTGGGCAAGGTGTTCGAGAATCTGCTGGCCGCCTACAACCCGGAAACCCGCCAAACCGCCCGCAAGCAGACCGGCTCGTATTACACGCCGCGCCCGGTAGTGGACTACATGGTGGACGAGGCTCTGCTGGCATCGCTCGCGCAGCAATGCCGGCCAACCGACGGTGCCGCCACGTTCTGGCAGGAGCGGCTGCGGTATCTCTTGAATTATGAGGACGCTTTCAGCGATGCAGACGAACTGTTTGACAAGGACGAAGCAGCAGGTATCGTGCGCACCATTGCGGGCCTCAAGATACTCGACCCGGCGGTTGGCTCTGGCGCTTTTCCGATGGGTGTCTTGCACAAGCTGACCTTGGCGTTGAGAAGAATCGACCCCGACAACACCCGCTGGGCAACTCTGCAAAAAGAACGCGCCCGAGAAAAGGCGGACGCAGCGTTCGAGACCAAAGACCGGCACGAGCGCGATGCTGAACTGCTGGAAATCAGCGAGACCTTTGAAAAGTATGCAGGCGACTTCGGGCGCAAGCTGTACCTGATTCAAAACAGCATCTTCGGCGTGGACATTCAGCCCATCGCCTGTCAGATTGCCAAGCTGCGCTTTTTCATCTCGCTGGCGATTGAACAGGAAGCCAACAACAACCCCAACGACAACTACGGCATCAAGCCTCTGCCCAATCTGGAAACGCGCTTCATCGCCGCGGATACGCTGCTGAAGCTCAGCGGTGAGCGGATGCTGACCAGCGAAAAAGCGCAGATTTTGGAGCATCAGTTGCTTGAAAACCGCGAGCGGCATTTTCATGCCACCACGCGCCAGAAGAAACTGGCTTACAAAAAAGAAGACAAGCGATTGCGCGGAGAATTGGCGCAGGCATTAGAAAGCCTTGGATTTCCCACGGATGACGCCAACAAAATCGCCCACTGGGACCCCTACGATCAGAATGCAACGGCGGCTTGGTTCGATGCCGAATATATGTTTGGCGTGACCGGCGGCTTCGACGTGGTGCTGGGCAATCCGCCGTATATCCAGTTGCAGAAGAACGGCGGCACATTGGGCAGGAAATACGCGGGGCAGGACTTTCAAACCTTTGTTCGCTCCGGGGACATTTACCAGTTGTTCTATGAACGTGCCGGTCAACTGCTGAGCGACCAAGGGCACCTGTGCTTCATTACGTCCAATAGCTGGTTGAAGGCCAAATACGGCGAGAAGCTGCGCCGCTACTTCACAGACAAGCACACGCCCATGAAACTGCTGGAAATGGGTAAGGACATCTTTGAAAACGCCATTGTGGATAACAACATCCTGCTGGTCAGAGCCGGCAAGAGCGATACCGTCGGCAGCGCCGTTGACGTGGAACGCCTGCCCGACCAAACCTTCCCGCCGGCTGAAAAACTCTGGGGTAAACTCCGGCTCCGAGACAGCGAGCCGTGGATGGCACTGTCTGCCGTCGAGCGGGGCATCATGGACAAGATGCAGGCCATCGGTACGCCGCTGAAAGAATGGGATATTGCCATTAACTACGGAATAAAAACCGGCTACAACGCCGCGTTTATCGTCGATAAAAAGACCAAAAACGCACTGGTTGCCGAAGACCCCAGGTCGGAAGAGCTACTGAAACCGATTCTGCGCGGAAGGGATATCAAGCGCTATCGGGTGGAATGGGCGAGACTGTGGGTGATTGATTCACACAACGGTTACGGCGATGTGCCGCCAATCAATGTTGATGATTATATCGCCATCAAGCGGCATCTGGATCAATTCTATCCTCAGTTGAAAAAGCGGCAAGATAAGGGAATAACGCCGTACAATCTGCGCCATTGTGCTTACCACGAAGAGTTTCTGCGCGATAAGCTCGTTTGGATGGATCTGTCGCCACAAGGCCGGTTCGCCTACTCCAACGAGGAAGTGTATTGCAACAATAAGGCGTTCCTGATGATAGGTTTTCCGTTGAAATATCTCTGCGCGGTGTTGAACAGCACCATTGTCACTTGGCTGGTCAATAAAACTGCTCGGACAACCGGAGTCGGATTAACACAATGGGAAAAATTCACCGTCGAAGCTATCCCTATCCCCAACATCCCTGCCATAGAGCAACACCCGTTCATCCGCTTGATTGACCGTATCCTGTAAGCCAAAGCCGACAACCCATCCGCGGATGCCAGCGAGCAGGAAGCGGAGATCAACCGGCTGGTGTATGGGCTATATGACCTGACGGAGGAAGAGATTAAACTTGTGGAGCAGATGAGATAGGATAAGCCAAGAATATCAGCAAATTAAAGATAAAATTTATTCTTTTACTACTTGCCCTCGTTGCTACCCGAGGTTTTGTACAAGTCATCAAAATGCCACAACTTTTCTATTAAATACTTAAGCAAAACACCCAAGGCACTACTAATAATATCCAGTGTAAAACCCAGTCCGGTGCTTGCCTGAAAACTTCCTGATGCTATTAGCCAAATTGCTACCGCAATTAGAACTATAATTATCAAGCAAAGGAAAGCCGATGCGGCTCTTGAAAACCAGGTTTGCCAAGCGAGATGCTTGAACCGGGAAATCTCTACGGTATGGCTATGTTCCTGCTGTCGGCTTTCTAATCCTTGCTCATGCTCTTGCTTTGCAGTCCCCCTTGGAGCTTCCTGTTTCTGCTCATCCAGTCGCGGGTCTTTAATGGGGGGTCTGTCATTCATTTAGTTGCTCATGATCTGTTTGAAATGTTTCTTTATTTCTTCCCGGTTTAATTTGTTGTTTGCTTTTTGCTTAGCCGATGACCAGGGTGTGTCTGATTCATGTGTCAAATTTGAAAGGTATAAACCAGAGTAAGGAGAATAGAGGTCCCAAACCTGGCCCAGCACCCAGTGGAAATCAACATCCTCCTCAGGCACTCCCTCTCTATCCACGGGTCCATATAATTCCCAGTTTTCCTTACTGATAGGCAAGCTTCCAAAAGTTTTGCGCATGATAGATGTCCGGGAATACTGGTCCATAGGGCCAAGCCTCTGGCTCATTCTCGATTGCTGGCTGGTTAAAACACGCCAAGTGCCATCCATGAACCAGATATGCCAGTTTTTGTAACTTAAGTGGGCTAATCGGTGTATTTTGCTCAAACGACAGCTTCAACACACTATTGGCAACTTGCAGTGCAGAATACATTCTTGATTACCTCCTAGATCGCTTGTAGCTCAGATAGGCATTGAACTCAATTCACCAGTTGAGCTATCACTGCGCGGTAAAGAGCTGATTATTATTCCTGTGGTTCCGCCCAGCTTTGACACTGGAGGGAGTGTCGAACCAAGTCAATGCGCGCAACTTGCACGGTGAAGTAGGTATCGTGGCCATATTGTATATGTTGACATCTGCCGATTTGAAAAACTACCAATCCCTAAAATTTCCGAATCGGAACGACAATCGTTCATAGCGTTGGTGGATAAAGTAATCGCTGGTAAAGAAAGCGGGTACAGACACCATCGGATGGAAGCCGAAATCGACGCGCGGATGTATGAGCCTTACAATCTGGCGGATAAGGAGATTGCGGCTGTGGATGAGTGCAAGTGAAATCACACAAAAAGGAGGGGCAGATTGGATTTTTTGAGAAGGGGAAAAACCTTGTTCAATTTGCTGAACGCAACAGACACCCCAAAAGCAAGGACAATCCATGAATGGCATGGAAAAGGTCGTCAAACACCTTGAGATGACCCAAACCGTAATCAACCGATTGGGTAATAACTCCTTCCAACTCAAAGGTTGGAGCATGACCCTCATTGTGGCCGCGATGGTACTAATTGGTCGATATGGCTTGCAGAACCCATGCATCATCCTGACGTTTATCCTCCCTATTTTGGGATTCTGGATTCTAGATGGGTACTTCCTTTGGCAGGAGAGGTTGTTCCGACAGGTCTATGATGAAATCAGGCAGCAAGATAACACCGACTTCAAGATGGATGTGATGAAGCACAGGGACAAACCCAAATGCAGTTGGTGGTCTGCCGCATTTTCTGTCACGCTCGTTATTTTTTACGCGGTCGAATTCGTATTTATTCTTGCCACTTTCGTCATACTTTAAATGGAGGCGCCAGCATGAGACACGTATTTTTTAGCTTCAAATATAAAGATGTTTCCAGAGCAATGGTTGTGAGAAATAGCTGGGTTACTCAAGGTAACGAAGCGGCTGGTTTTATAGATGCTGCGGATTTTGAGAAGATCAAACGGCAGGGTGATGCATCCATCAGACGCTGGATTGATAACCAGCTACAAGGCACTTCCGTAACCGTCGTCCTAGTTGGACAACACACATGCAGTAGTCGTTGGGTAAGGTACGAAATAGATAAAAGTATTGAAAGAGGCAACGGTCTTCTGGGTATCGACATAAGTAAAATCAACGATTTACAGGGACGCACCAGCGAACTATGTGGACAAATCCCAAAGGGTTCCCCATTCTACTTGTGGGACAAAGACAATGGTTATGGCAATCTCGGCGACTGGATTGAAAAAGCCGCACAGCAAGCCGGAAGATAGGGACACCACCGAACAGGAAGCCGGGATAGATCACAACTGGTCTACGCGCTGTACGGGCTGACGGAGGGGGAATTTGACATTGTGGAGGGGGAAAGATGAGTGCGTCCGAACGGCAAGACACAACCTCTACAATCTTGGCTTTGATTCAGGAAATCATGGAAAAGTCCGCCGATGGAGACTATATCTATCGCGGTGAACCAGAGTGCTACCCCAAAGTATCCTCAACGCTTCATCGCGAATACGCAGAGGTGGATGCGGAGAACTTTAAATTGGAGGACGTCCAGAAGGAGATACTGGAACAGGCCAGGAAATACACAGCCGTAACTGACGCGCTGGAAATCTTGACAGAACTCCAGCACCACGGCGGCAACACCAATCTTATCGATTTTACGAACGACTGCCACATAGCGCTCTTTTTCGCCTGTGACGGCTCCCCTGACAAAGATGGCAGGGTTATCCTGCTGAAAAAAGCAACGGAACAAGGCCAGATCAGAGAGCCCCGGAACCCTGTCAACCGCGTCATCGCTTAGAAGAGCATCTTTGTGCAGCCACCGAAAGGCTTTATTAACCCCGACGGAGAAATCATCATCCCGAAAAACCTCAAACAGCCCATACTGAACCATCTGCGAAAATACAACGGCATATCCACCGAAACCATCTACAACGACCTGCACGGCTTTATCAAACATCGGGGAATCCACCAAAGCGCCTACACGGAGTTTTACAGAGGTCTGACTTATTCGAGAAAGGGAGTTGAATCGGCAGACAAGGAAGAACAACAGAGATTCTATGAAAAGGCCATTGCACATTACACTGAAGCCTTGAGATTGAACCCAAATCTTGCCGAGGCATACAACAACCGGGGCACCGCCAAGGTAGAACTTGGACAACACCAGGAAGCGATTGTGGATTTTGATACGGCGATAGGAATCAATCCGAACCATGCCGCAGCCCGCAACAACCGGGGAATCGCCAAGGTAGAACTTGGACAACACCAGGAAGCGATTGTGGATTTTGATACGGCAATAAACCTCAATCCGCACGATGCCAAAGCCTACAACAACCGGGGCACCGCCAAGAGAGGACTTGGACAACACCAGGAAGCGATTGTGGATTTTGATACGGCAATAAACCTCAATCCGCACTATGCCGAAGCCTACTACAACCGGGGCACCGCCAAGAGAGGACTTGGTCGGAATCAGGAAGCCCGCGAAGATTTTCAAACATGCCTCACCCTGGCAAAAGCACAGGGTAATGCCGAGCTTGTCGAGCTTGCCCAAAAGGCGCTGGATACTCTGGGGCTTGGTAGCGGTAGTTCGGATTAGGTACTCGTACTTCAGCCATAATAGGCCCCTTTTGCTCTTTAAGAATCATCCCTCCAGGGCTCTTGCCTTCAGCCCTGCCGATATCTCCAAAACTGGCCAAACGTCAAGTTTAAGATCATAATGTACTCCATGGCCGTTACTGCACGCATAGGACGCCCACCCGGGGCAGATGGCGAAGCGACGCGGGAAACCATTCTGAAGGCCGCCCTCGAAGCCTTTGCCGAGGCCGGCTACGAGGCCATGTCCGTGCGTGCGCTGGCCCGTCGGCTGGGCGTCAGCCACAACCTGATTCACCATCATTTCGAGTCCAAACGACAGCTCTGGTATGAGGCCATAGATTTTGGGCTCGGCCGACGGGCGAGTGAAATCCGTCAGTTTCTGGAGATACCCGAGTCCAATCCGCAGGATGCGATTACCGGATTTTGTGAAGGGGTACGCCGCTTCATTCTGCTCGGCGCTCATCTGCCTGCCATCCCTCGGATTTTGCTCCATGAATTCGCTGAAGGAGGCGAACGGCTCGACTATATCTACGAGCAGCATCTTCAACCCCTGGTCGAAGGGGCGATTCGATTCCTCAAGCATCTGGGGGATGCCAAGGCGGGCGATATTGATGCTCGGAGCTTTATCCTCCTGATTGGCACCAGTACCCTCTCCCTCTTCAATCAGTCTGCGTTTGCCGAGAAGATTGGCGGTCCCGACCCCTTCTCCGAAGAAACGGTCGAGCGCCATATTCGGACGGTCACGCGTCTCGTGCTCACTGGTGTGTTGGCGGAACCGCTGAACAATCCTTTTACTGCATCCGGTTCACATCGTCCGGGTTGATCAGGTCCGGGGCGGTCCAGCCCTCGATATCGTATTCCGCCATACACTGATCGACAAATGATTTGAGTTGGTCGGCTCGGCCCATGGCCACGGCCGCGGGCAGGTTTTCGAGTTTAATGTTCTCGTAGTTACCGGCGTAGTTGCGTTCGTACAGTTCGTGTCGCCCGCCGAATTCGGTCCCGACGGCGTCCCACAAAATCTTGAGCAGCTTGACCCGCTCCAGCGCATCGTAATCGTTGGAGCCGCGTAAATACTTCTCAAGATAGGGCCGCAGCTCCGGCGTTTTGAAGTCTTTGACATGCGAGTTGAGATAGATCAGCCCGCTCGAAATGGTTTGCTCGATAATCTCTTTGATACGAGGGTAGGCGACCGGAGCCAGGACGCGGTAGGCCAGGCCGTACTCTGTGTTGGGCTGGAGGGCACCGTTGACCCACTGGTCGGGCGTCTTGGTCATGGCCTCGGTCAGGCCCCAGAACATATGCCGCCAGGCCAGCACCTCACCGACCTGCACCTGGGCGCTGCGCTGCCCCTGGATACCCAGCGCGTCGAGCGCTTTCAGCAGGGCCCCGGCCAGAAAGTCCAGCTTGACCGCGAAACGCGTGCAGCCGTGCAGGGTAAAACGCGGGATAAAACCCGAGCCGGGGAAAAAGGAGTTCGCCTTCTCCAGGTCACGATAGACAAACAGGTTCTCCCAGGGGATGAGGACCTTGTCCAACACCAGGATGGCGTCGTTCTCATCCAGGCGGGAAGACAGCGGATAGTCGAACGGACTGCCCAGGGTGGCGGCGTGCAATTCATACGACGGGCGACAGAGGAGTTTTACGCCGGCACTCTGCATGGGAATCATGGCGAACAGCGCCATCTCGGGCTTGCCCAAAGGCGTCGGCCCGTAAAAGCCGATGAAATTATGATGCGTCAGGGCGGAGCCGGTCGCGACGACCTTGGCGCCGCTGACGATGACCCCCGCGTCGGTTTCTTTTTCCACCCCCACATAGACGTCCTTTACGTCGTCCGGGGATTTGGCCTTATCGACAGGCGGGTTCACCAGCGCGTGGTTGAGAAACAGGCAGCGCTCCTGGGTGTGCCGATACCAGCGTAAGGCGTTGTCCTGATACGGCGCATAGAACTCGGCGTTGGCGCCCAGGGTGCCGGTCAGGCTGGCTTTGTAGTCCGGCGAGCGCCCCATCCAGCCGTAGGAGATACGCGCCCACTCGGCAATGGCGTCCCGGCTGCCGACCAGGTCTTCCGTACTCTTCGGCACCTTGTAGAACTTATGCGTGAACCCGCCGTTGCCCGTATCGGTCGGCGTGCTGAGCGTCGGTGCTTTCTGCGGGTCGTACAGGGCATCATACATGCGCGCCAGCATGCGGGCGGAATTCCGAAAGGCCGGGTGCTGGGTCACGTCTTTGACGCGCTCACCATAGAGCCAGACCTCTCGATCGTCTTGCAGGCTGTCAAGGAATTCTTGACCGGTCAGGGGGCGTTGTTCGCGCTCGCTATCGGGGTGCGGCCTCGGGTCGGCGGCCGGTGTCTGTTGGCTCATGGTCTGTCCTCCACGCTCACCTGCTTCTGTCTATAGGGTGGACCGGGTTTCGGCAAGTTCGAGCGAGACGGCCGCCCCCGCCACCTACGGCCGAAACTGCAAGGCCCGGGGCACAAGGCGCGTCGGCTGAGCCACGACTTGATACGCGGTTTCCACCCACTCACAGATATAGCGGCGGGTATCCCTGGGATCGATCATTTCTTCGATCTGGAACTTGTTTAACGGGCCGAGTGGTCCCCGCACGCTCTCGATCCGGGCGTTGAGTTCCGCGCGGAAGGCGACTGGATCGTCCGCCTCTGCCAACTGTCGTTTATAGGCCGCTTCGATGCCGCCCTCGGGTGGAATCCCGCCGACATCCGCAGCCGGCCAAGAGACGCGCATCGAGGGTTCCGCGCGCGGGGTGGCATAATTGTTCCCGGCCACGCCAAAACTGCGCCGCATCAGGACGGTAAAGATGGGGACCCGGACCTGGGCAAAGGCAATCATCCATTCCGCCCCTTTGCGAATCGTACCCGTCCGCTCATGCTCCAGACCGACCGCGAAGCCGGGATTATCAACCAAGTTCAAGAGCGGCAGGTGAAACAGATCGCACAAATCCAGGTGGCGCGTCAGCTTGTCGCAGCCGTCGGCGGTGAGTGCACCACCGTTGGCATGCTGGCTGTCAGAAGCAATCACGCCCAGAGGATAGCCGTTGAATCTCACAAACCCGGTCACCTGGTCGGTCCCCCACAGGGGACCGATCTCAAAAAAGGAGTCCCGGTCGGCCATCAACCGGATGGCCCTTCGAATATCAAATGTCGTGGTCCGTTTTCTGGCGATGAGGGTCGCGAGTTCCTCTTCCCGCCGGTCAATCGGATCGCTCGCGTTTGCCGCGTGTACGGGCGGCGCCTCATACACGCTGGCGGGCAGATAGGACAGAAAGGTCCGCGTCATCTGCATGGCTTCCTCTTCGGACTCGGCCAGGTTGTCTACCGCGCCATTCGTACAGTGAATATGCCAACCGCCGAGTTCCTCCTTGGTGATATCGTAGCCCATGGCATGCGAGACAACCGGTGGTCCGGCGACAAAGAGCTGAGCGATATTGCGCACCATGACCGAGAAGTGACCCAGGACGGCTTTGGCCGCGCCAATGCCGACCACGCTGCCGAGCAGCAGATTGACCACCGGTATGGTCGAGAGCTGCTCGGTGTACATGCTGCTGCCCAGGTGTCCGGGCAGATACGATCCGCCGCCCCCGGCCACCCGGGGCCGACCGGCCTTGATTGCGCCCGCGCTTTCTCTGGCACTGCTCTCGCCCTCTTTTTTCTGGGCCGGCACCATAGCCGCGACACTGCCCCCACCGGACGAACCGTCCAGCAGTCGTATCGAGGGCAGACGCATTTCCGTCGCGAGGCGGTCCAGGTAGCTGCTTTTTGCCGCGATCGCCCCATCTGCGTGGCCCCCCCGAGACGTGAAATCATCGGCGCATACCACGACACTCCGCCGGTCTATTTTCCCCCAGCCTCCAACACTGTTTGCCGGGGTAAACCCCATGATGGTCCCGTCTTCATCATAGGACGCAAAGCCTGCGACGCTGCCGACCTCCCGGAAGGAGCCTGCGTCCAGCAACAGCTCAATACGCTGGCGGCAGGTCAGCTTGCCGCGCGAGCGTTGGCGTACTACGCCGGGGTCGTCGGAGCCGGGCGCCAAGCGCTGTTTGGCAAATCGCCGGAGGAGCGCGACCTCTTCCAGCACCGCCTTCCAGGGCTGTGTACTCTCTTTCGCTTGAGGGGTGACGGCGTGTGACGGAGACACGACCGCCACCACCTGCCCTGCGGCCACGCTATCTCCGGCCTGGAGCGGTTGCAGTGCCGCTATGACACCCGCGCAGCCCGCCGTGACCAGGGTTTCCATCTTCATGGCACTCACGACCAGCAGCGTGTCACCGGGCGACACGGTGTCGCCCACACCCACACGGACCTCCACCACCGCACTCTCCAGGGGACAGTGCACGACTTCCTGACCTTCTGTCACCTCCAGGGCAGGCAGGCGTGCCGTTGGTGCGGCACCCGGTCTCGGAGCCGTCATGCCCAGCCTGGCAGCCTGCTGCTCCAGCAGTGCCAGCGCACTGCCTTCAGACACGGAGAAAGAAACGGTGTTCAACTCCGGGGTCTCTGCCAATAACGATGTTCTGGCATCGCCGGCCCGAACGGCCGGATGGGCGAGGATGGCGCGCAGTTGGTGCAAATTGGTTCGCAGGCCACCAAGATGGAACTCATCAAGCGCCTGCCGCATGCGGGCAATTGCGGCTGCGTAAGAACCGGACGTACAAATGAGTTTTGCCAGCAAGGGGTCGAACTGGGGCGGAGGGGCATAGCCCAGATAGCCACACGCATCCACCCGGATGCCCGCGCCCGAGGGTTCCTTATAGGCCGTAATACTGCCCGTACTCGCGGCAACGACCCGGGCCTGCACGGCAAAACTGCGCGGCGGGCCGACGGCGTGCTGGCTATTAAGACCGAGCGCGGCGAGCGTTTCCCCCGCGGCGAGACGAAACTGGGCCTCGACCAGATCAATGCCAGTGACCTGTTCGGTGACAGTATGCTCAACCTGAATGCGTGGATTACACTCAATAAAAAAATACTCGCCGGTCTCGGGCGAGACCAGGAACTCGACGGTGCCGGCATTCACATACGCCGCCGCCTGCACCAGGGTAAGCGCAGCGGTGAGCATCTGCTCTCGCAGTACGGGGTCCAGCCCCGGAGCGGGGGCAATCTCAACGACCTTCTGATGACGCAACTGGACCGAACAGTCGCGTTCGTGCAAATGGACCACATTGCCAGATGCATCCGCTAGAATTTGGACCTCAACATGCCGCGGCCGAGCGATCAGTCTTTCGAGAAAGACGGCGCCGTCCCCGAATGCGGCCTGGGCTTCGCTGCAACAGCGCTCAAATGCCTCGGCCATCTGCTCGGCCCGCTCAATGACCCGCATCCCGCGCCCCCCGCCCCCGGCCGCGGCCTTGAGCATCACGGGATACCCAAGCTCACGGGCCAGCTTTTCTGCTTCTGGCGCTGACCCTATGGGTTCGGTGCTACCGGGCACAACGGGGATGTCCAGCGACTCGGCAAGCGCCCGCGCTCTGATTTTATCGCCGAATAAGGCCAGCGTCTCCGGTGACGGACCGATAAACGTGATTCCCTCGGCGGCACATAACGCAGCAAAAGCGGCGTTCTCGGACAAGAAACCATAGCCAGGATGCAGGCAATCGCAGCCGCGTGATGTGGCGGTCTGGACGAGCATGTCCGCGTTCAAATACGCCGCAACGGAATCTGCCGCCGTGCCGATCTCCTGGCTTTCCGTCATACAGCGGGTATGCAGCGAAAGCTCATCAAGGGCCGGATACACCCCGACCGATTCCAGGCCCAAGGCCGTGGCTGCTCTGGCAATGCGAAGGGCGATTTCGCCCCGGTTAGCGATCAAGACACGAGTATGCACTGGCAGTCATCCCCTCTCCAACTCCTTTTCTCCCCCATTCATTGCACGAGCACCTATCATAGGTGAAGGAGGGTAACGGCAATACATACATCCGCCGTCCGATTCTCACGGGGGAGATCAGCCGAGAACCGGCTTGGTGTGCTGCGGGAGGGAAGGGGAAAAGTGGAGCCGATGAGAATTGAACTCACGACCTCTTGAATGCCATTCAAGCGCTCTCCCAACTGAGCTACGGCCCCACAGTGTCAAACGAATGAAAGTTGGGTCGGGACGTCAGTGCAGAAATACTGCCATGTTCTCCCGTGGGCGTCAACTCACAGACAGCCCCTACCGCGGCCCAATGGCAATGGCAAACGGCTTTTTCCCAACCTCAATCGTTGCAACAACTTGTTGAGCGAGCGTACTGAAGACTTGGACGACCTCACCCTCGTCCTTACGGGAACCAAAAAGTGCGACATAGCCCCGCAGGCCGTTTGGCGTAATCGCGATGCCGTACGGTTCGTTATTAACCGCATTGAAGCGCGGATTGAATGCCACATTGAGAGCCGGGGTTCCGAGTTCCGGGTGAATCTCCTCCTCCGTGATGACCGACACGGTGGCGTCAAGAAAGTTGGCGACAAAAGCATCCGCCTTCAGCTCTCGTTTCACCAACTCCAGTGCTGTGTCAGGTATCACTGCCACCCCGGCGGGCTGCACGCCGACCTGAAGATGCTGTATCCCCTTTGTCTCAGGCTCAGTATCGCTGTCAGGGACGATATCAATGACGGTGTTCGTTGCGGTATCAATAAAGGAAACCGTGTCCCCGTTGTCCTCGCCCTCATCGGTATCAGTCGCCCCAAAATTCGTCACATAGGCGCGCGCGCCATCCGGTGTGACCACCACCCCGAGCGGCCCCTCCCCCACCATAATCGGGTCAGGCAGGGAGGTATGCGTCGTCAGGTCAATCACGGTCACGGTGTCATCGTCAAAATTCGTCACATAGGCTCGTGGCCCATTCGGCGTGACGGCAGCGGCTATGGACTGCGGACTCCTGCCCACTGCTATGGTGGTTGTCTGGGTCCGTGTGGCGGCATCAAGGACAGAGACAGTGTTGTCCTTCATATTCGTCACATAGGCGGTGGCTCCATCCGGGGCAAAGGCCATTCCCTGGGGAGCATCGCCAACCGCGATTGTCGCAACGACTTTCTTTGTGTCAGTGTCGATAACGGAAACAGTATTGTCTCCAGCATTCGCGACGTATGCTTCATTCCCGTCCGGACTGATCGCGATACCGCGCGGTCGGTCACCAACCGGGATTGTCCGAATCACTTTGTTCGTGCTCGTACTGATGACGGCTACGGTGTCATCATTCACCAGGGTCACATAGGCCATGGCCCCAGTTTCCTCCTCACATTCCCTTGTGTCGAGCAGACAGAACTCTCTGTTGTTCTCCTCGTCTCTGAAACAACTCAGCTCGCCCTCACCAAACCCAAGCGTCTGACAGCTCAGTTCACCAAGCGCCTCTCCATCACACTCCTCTCCAATATCTCGCCCGCCATTGCCACATAGCGGCCAAGGCAGAAAACACTGACAACTTTCGTTCCAGATAAATCCGGCATCCACCGTCGTGGTCTCGGTCTCGCCCTTGGCCTTAATCTCAACATCTTGAAGGGTCAATAACGAGCCCGTCACTGATACACTACTCTCTTCGGTCAGCGTCATATCTTCGAGAAACTCGGCATCTCCCAGCCGGACCACGGAGACGGCGTGCTCGATGATACGTGTTTCAGCCGGGGTTGAAGTGTCTCGGATTTCGACGCCAATGGTGCGCGCGCCACTGGGAATCCGATTAAAATTGACGAGGCCGCCAAAGCCAGTGTTCAACGGCACTTCGGGGAATTCGTCCTGAAAATGGTCCCTGACATCGGGCCGGTCCGCGCAGCACGGAATTTCCTCTCCAACCTCGGTCGGTGTATCGCTGTCTATCCGTAACGAAACGCGATCGATCTCGGCGTCAGGATTTCTGGTAAACGCCCAGCCAGAAACCATCCCGATTCCCCCTGCCGTGACCTGACTCACATTTTGCTCTTTCAGCGCTTCCGGTGACGGTGGATTTTCAAAGGTCGCAGTGATTTCGCTTTCATTTTCGTCCGGGGTTTCAGCCGCGCCGTTTGCCGCGCCGTCCGAAGTCTCGTCCTCTTCGTCTGAGGTCTCATCTTCCCCTGGATCAGTCGATAATATCCGTGAGCCGACCACGGCCAGTTGCTGGATGTTGTCCTGCCAGGCTAACCAGAGTTCGCCTGACGCCGTCGCGGTGCTGTGCTTATCCCTGAAGGTGACGTTCTGGAGCATGATCTCCTGAGCGTCAGTGTCAATCTCGGGACTGGTGGAGCCGAGCAAATTCGGAAGCTCAAGGAATCTATAGCCAGCCGGGCGGACAACGGTCACGGTGTGCTCGATAACTGTACTCGTGACGTCCGCGGCGGATATCGTAATGCGAACTGTATGTTGGCCCTCATCCTGATCCGCTCTCTCCTTTGCGTCTTCTCCGATACCGCCGAGTTCACCGAAGTTAAACACCTGACCAAAACCGCTCTTGAGCGCGGGCTCGCCATGCACTGCTTGAACGTCTCTCCGCTCGACACAACAGGGAATCTTACCGTAATCCTGGCCGTCAATGGAGAGTTGAATGGTAATGGGCAGCGCGACCGGATTGTCGGGATCGTCAGAGACCGCGAACGCCCAACCGGAAATGAGTCGAACGCCACTCACAAACTGGTCCTCGCCCGGACTCTCCAGTGCTGCCTGAATCCCAGCCCAAGCTGTGTGTGTTACCCCTCCAGTCAGGAGAGAAACAATCATGGACAGTATGACGCGGTGTTTGTTCATCATTTATTCAGTTGCCTCTTCCGCAGTTTGCGCTCCTACCGCGACCACCCGGACCCCCGCGTCCTGGGCGCGCTCTAGCAGCGTCGAGCGCTCTAGCATGAGCGTCTTGCCAGCCTCAATGGCTAAAACGGCAGCCTTGACCTCGTGCATGACCGTGATGGTATCGGGCCCAACGGCCGGGACGTCAAAGCGCAAATCCTGCTGTGGCTTGCTGACTTTCACCACAATGCCGCCTTCCCCGCCCAAGGTGCCACCGCGCCGAATGGCGGCGTTTGTGCCCTCAGCGCCTTCGACCGCCAGGACCGTGCCCCGCTTGACGACAACGCTCTGTCCTATATCCCAGCGGCCAATCTCTTTTGCTACTGTAACACCGAGCCGGATATCCTGCCACTGCTGCGCATCCGGCTCAGCGCGAGTCAATACCCCTTCCCGAGGCACGAGAGACGAGAGGAAGCGGGTGGATTCGACAATCGCAATGCCCTCGTCTTCAAGTTCCTGGGCCACCCCGCGCAGGATCACATCATCCTTCAGATTGGGCAGTTTACTGATGAAAGCCAGCCCCCGCGCATCGGGCTGGATATGCGTCAGGGCACCCGTCTTATAGATGCCCCCGGCCATGACGGCTTGGGTCACGCCTGCCTCGTGGAAGGTGGTGATAATTTTTCCGAGTTCTCCGACCCGCACCCAGGTGACGTGGGAAGTGTGGTCGCTGATGGCCTGAGGCGTTTCCCCCTGGTGCGCAACCGCAATGACCGTGACCCCTTCTGCGCGGGCCGCCGCACAGAAGATAAGGGGGAATTGTCCATTCCCTGCAATGAGACCGAGATACGCCATTGGCTCGGACGCTCGCTAGAGGGGCACAACGCAGTCAGCCAGGATCATCTTCGCTCTCTTGGCCGGCATTCCGTCGGGGACGACAAATGCCCCGTTGTGAGCTGGCAATGAATTCCGCCAAATGAACGGCCTCGGGGGATGACGCCTGTTCCTGGCGGGTGCGGTCGGTCGCCTCTTTGAGCGTCAATCCCTCAACGAAAAGCGTCCGATAGGCTTTTTTGAGCGCGCTCAGTTGTTCCTCGCCAAACCCGCGCCGTTTGAGTCCGATGAGATTCAGGCCAAACAAACGGGCCCGGTCTCCCTGGGCCACGCAGTACGGCGGCACATCAAGAGAGACCATCGCCCCCCCACCGAGGTAGGCCGACTCCCCGACCCGCGTAGACTGATGGATGGCCGCCAGCCCACCCACGCCCACATAATCTTCGAGTATGACGTGGCCGGCAAGGGTCGCACAGTTCGCCAGAATCACCTTGTTTCCGATCTGGCAGTCGTGTCCCACATGGGAGTACACCATGAAGAGATTGTCATTGCCGATCCGGGTGACCATCCCGCCGCCGGTGGTCCCGATATTGAGCGTTGCAAATTCACGGATGGTATTGCGATCACCAATAGTGAGGCTGCTGTCTTCTCCCCGATATTTCTTATCCTGCGGGATGGCCCCGACGCTCGCGAACTGAAAAATCTGATTCTCGCGCCCAATCGTCGTGCCCCCCTCAATCACGCTATGCGGCCCGATACTGGAATCCCGGCCAATACGAACCTGTGGACCAATCACCGCATAGGGTCCGACCCGCACCCCATGATCCAGCTCCGCTCCAGGGGCGATCACTGCCGACGGATGGATAGCAGTCTCGGTGCTCACGCCGGCGTCTCGCTTTCCGAGTCTACATCAACAACCGAGAATTCGAGTTCCGCCGCGACCTGTCCGTCAACCCGAGCGGTGCCCTGCATTTTCCAGAACGTCCCGCGGCGACGCAGGATTTCCACTTCCATCAACAACTGATCACCGGGAACGACCTGGCGTCGAAAGCGAACGTGGTCGAGTCCGGTCAACATCGCGAGCCGGTGCGACGCCGGGACGGGGGCGGAGGTCTCCTCGGCAAGATCGACGGACGAACGGGCCAGAATGCCGCCCGCCTGTACGACGGCTTCGCAGATGAGCACGCCAGGCATGAGCGGGTGAGCGGGGAAGTGTCCGACAAAGAAAGGCTCGTTGATCGTCACGTTTTTGAGCGCGACGATACGTTTCCCGGCAGAGATTTCCACCACCCGGTCAACGAGGAGGAACGGGTAGCGATGGGGCAGAACAGAGGCGACAGTGGGATGATCCATGTGGTGGTGAGCACCCAACCGTCTCTTAGTTTCTAAAAGAGATCTTGGTGCCTTTTTTATTATAGGCTTCGATGACCGACTCAGTCAGGTCAATACTTTTTGAGCCGTACAGCACAACCGTGTTATTACCTTCGAGAATAACCGAATAGCTACCCTGTTCGCCAAGATCGTTGACGACCTGACGGAGTTCGACCAGGATACGCGCGGTCAGTTCGCGGTCTCTGATCTTGAGTTCCTCTTGGGAATCCTTATACAGCCGTTCAAAGTCGCGCAGCTCCTGGCGGTAGTCGCGCTGCAACGCGATCCGTTCGTCGTCCCGGAGCAGGAGGGCTTTTTTCTCAAGCTCCTCCTTGAGTTTTTCGACTTTTTCCCGGCGCTTTTCGAGTCTTCGTTCCATTCGCCCCACTTCGGCCTTGAAACTGTCTTTGGCCTTTTTTCCGGCGCTCGATGTATTCAGGGCGACCTGGAGGTCCACATAGCCGACCCTGATGTCAGCGCTCTCGCCGCTATAGGGGAAAAGGAGAAAACCAAGACTCACGGCAGCACAAGCAATTTTTTTCCAATACATCTCTCTCTCCATTGTTAGAGTGCCTGATCCAAACGTCTCTCTGGGCGTAGAGACGGACACACGGAACTGCGGGCGCACCTTCAGACTAATAAATCCCACCATACCGGCCTCGTCCTCCGCCAATACCACCAGTTGCGCCACCGAACGAAAAGTGGATGTTACTGGTGCGCTCATTTTTTTTCGCATTGAGCGCTTTGGCGAGATCGATCCGAATGGGTCCAAACGGCGACCTCCAACGGACCCCCGCCCCGACCGAGTAACGCAGGTCGCCCAGGTCAATGCCTTGTTCAGCCGTAAAGGCATTGCCGATATCGCTAAAGACCGCGCCCTTCAGATTCAGTTGTTTCACAATCGGAAAACGCAACTCATTCTGGAACGTCAGCTGTTGGCTGCCGCCAATCGGCCTATGATACGTTTCGGCGCGTATTCCGTTGGGCGACTCCCTATCATTAATCAAAACCGTGACGGGTTGACGCGGCCCTAAGCTCCGCTCGCCAAACCCCCGGATAGAGTGCAGTCCACCGGGGAAGTAGCGGTCAAACAGCGGGAGGTCGTCCTCCAGGATTTTTTCAGCCTTCCCGCCGACAACAGGTTCGTCGGTAAAATCAATATCACCCACCCCATACCCAAAGAAATTATTCGACATCCAGGTCAATTGTCCGAAACGCGGGCTGCGGTAGACTGGGAAGAAAAATTGGGCTTGCAGTTCTGCCTTGCTATACATCGTGTCCCCTCCGAGACCGGCCTGACTAAAAAGAATTTGTTGATAGGAGCCGGCGGTCGGGTCCATCGGGTGGTTGAGGGTATTGCGCCGAATGGTTGGGGTAATTTTGCTCGTGATTGCGGAGCCCTTTTCGGCCCGTACCGCATCAGGCGCAATCGGTTCAAAATTGCTGATCTTGGACTTTTCCCACTGGTGTTGCATCCCAATAGACACATCCTGCAGGGGAAATCCCCACAGGGTTTCGAGCCCCAACTCATCAATGGGGTAAAAGAGACGTACCCCGCCGCCCGTCCCGGCACGGTCAAAGTCCTCAAATGCAAAGCGCCAGTCAAAGACTTCTGCCCCAAGGGTCAGATGGGTATCCAGGAAGTAGGGGTCGGTCCAACTGATAGTGGAGTTGCGGTAGCGGCTGCCCAGATTACCGCTGATCACAAACTGATGGCCATAGCCAAAGAGATTCGTTTCCTGAATACGGGCAGAACCAATGAGACTCGTCGCGGTATTAAATCCGGCCCCAACACTGAAGGACCCGGTTTGGGCCTCTTTGACATCAACCAGCACATTGAGCAAATCGCTCCGTGCCCCCCGGCGCGTGGCAATATTGACATCCTGGAAAAACCCGAGTCGCTGCACCCGCGCGCGGCTGTGCTCTATGCGGGTGGCGTTGAACTTGCTCTGCTCGGCAATGCGCAATTCTCGCCGGACTACTTTGTCGCGCGTTTTGGTATTGCCCGCGATATCAATCCGGTCGATATAGACTTCCGGTCCCTGATCAACCCGGTAGGAGATATTGACAACGCTGTCGTCCTGCTCGACTTGGGTTTCTGGCTCGACGTTCACAAAAGCAAAGCCGTGGTTGCTGAAATAGCCGGTTAAACGAAAGACATCTTCTCGCAGGTGGCTGGCCTTAAAGACTTCGCCTTCTACCAGGGCGACCGCGCGCAGGGCCTGGTCTTCACTCCCAGGGAATTCGCCGACAATATGCACCTCGCCGATGGTGTATTGCTCTCCCTCATCGATCCGAATGGTCACATGCATCCCGTCATCGCGACGTTCGATTTTCGGCTCGTCGACTTTGACGTTGATATAGCCGTTATCGTAGTAATAGGCAGTAATCCGCTCCGTGTCCGTCTTGAGCGCTTCTCGGTTGAGCGTTCCGACGCTCATGAAGCGCGATAAGAAATTCTTCTTGCGGGTCGCCATAATGGATTGCAGCCGGGCGTCTTCAAACGTCTCATTGCCCTCAAAATGGATTTGGGCAATGCCGGTCGGCTTCTGTTCCTCAATCGTAAAGGTCACCGCGGTTTCTCCCGGACCGACCCACTCGGCACGATAGGAGATATCGGTGTCTAAATAGCCTTTTTCTTCATAGGCTTTTTTGGCGTCTTCTATGCCGCGCCTGATGCGAACCGGGTTGAGGATGGTACGCGGATGAATTTTCAGCGCTACCTCAAGCGCTTCTTTGTCGAGCTTCTTATTTCCCTCGAAGTGGACTTCGCGGATGAGCGGCCGCTCGCTGACCCAATAGGTCAAGACATTACGGCCATTTTCTCGCTCAAAACGCGCCTCTACATTATGGAAGAAGCCCATGTCATAAATGGACCGAATATCGGCATCAACCGTATCCCGACTCAACGCGGTGCCAGGTAGAGCAGAGGTCCGAATGCGAATCGCCTCCTCTTCAACCCGGTCGTTGCCGCCAATCACAATCGTATCGACAATGTTGGACGGCGTATCGGGCTGAGCTGATTCGAATGCGTTACCTTCCGGTTCATCTGCTTCGACCATTTCTGCGTCAGATTCGTCTCTGTCCTCGATTCCCGCTTCTTCAAGAAGCAACTCCTCGGCTTCGTCCATTTCAAAAACATCGTCAGGGAGGGCGTCAGGAATATGCTCCTCCGAGAGTTCTGCGTCGTCAGCCTGGGCCGAGGTTATAATCCCCAGGAACCCAGAGCAGATGAACAGACATATGCTGGTAATGACGAGAAATGTGCGAGCCATGCGTGTTGCATCTGCCTTTGAAGCCGCTCTCCCCCTACCAAAATCGCCTCTCATTGTAAAGGCAGCACCCCCCTTCGAGCCCTCCCTGAAAGAAGCCGGGGAAGTGACAGACCCGAGAACTTTCGCATAAAAAGCGCCTCGACCATAGCCCTCCACCTCTCCCTCACAAAGACATCTCTGCCATAGCTCCGGTCAGGCTGTCCCATCTCCTCGGTTTACCTCAGTGAGTATTCCATGTTTGAGTCGCAGGGTCCGATCCATTGCCGCGGCAAGTTTTTCGCTATGCGTGACAACAACCATGGCCACGCCCATGGCCTGATTCAGCGCAAGCAGCAACCGCAGCACCCCCTCGCCGGTCTCGGGGTCTAGATTGCCGGTCGGCTCATCCGCCAGCACCAGACGGGGCTCCAGGACCAAGGCCCGCGCAACCGCTACCCGTTGCTGTTCTCCCCCGGACAATTCTCCCGGTCGGTGGCTCAGACGGGTAGACAGGCCAACCCGCTCCAATATCTCAGCGGCACGGGTCCGGACTTCCTCCTGGCTGTGCCCAGCAATCTGGCTGTGCCCAGCAATCAGTCCCGGCATCATCACATTCTCCAGGGCGCTAAAATCCGGCAGGAGATGATGGAGCTGAAAGATAAATCCAATCTCTCGGTTGCGGAGGGCGGCCAGCTCTCCTTCGGGCAGGCCAAACAGGTCCTGGCCGTCAAGCCTGATGTGTCCTGAGGTGGGGCGGTCGAGCGTGCCCAGAATATGCAGCAGCGTACTCTTCCCCACCCCGGATTCTCCAATGATGGCCGTCCGCTCAGCCGGCTGAAGGACGAAGTCCAGGTTTTCAAGCACGCGCACCGCGTGCTCGCCCTCTCCGTACTGTTTGCTGAGCTGAGTTGCCTGAAGAAGATACGACATTGCTCGGCGGTCCATCCCTTACTCGTAGCGAATGACCTCAACTGGCGACAATCGCGCCGCCTGACGCGCAGGGTAAATAGTGGCGAGCAAACAGATCATCACAGATGCGACCCCAACAATGAAAAAATTCTCCGCATACATTTTCACCGGCAGGGTCGAAACATAGAAAACATCCTTCGGAAGTTCGATGAACTCATAGCGGTCCAACAGCCAGCAGCCGACCCAACCCAACAGCGTGCCCATCAGCGTCCCGACAACGCCGATGATGAGCCCTTTATAAATAAAGACTCGACTTATGGCCCTGCCGGTTGCCCCCATGGACTTCAACACCGCAATATCCTTGCGTTTTTCCATAACCACCATGATCAGCGTGGCAATGATATTGAACGCGGCAACCAGGACGATGAGCAGCAGCACGATAAAGTACACCACCTTCTCAAGTTTCAGCGCGGCGAAGAGATTACTGTTCACCTCGGTCCAGTCTCGGGTTGTATAGGGGAAGCCCAACACGCTTTCCAACTCGCGGGCGACCGTTTGGGCCTGATACACATCGCGAATCTTCACCTCAACACCAGTCACCTGTTCACCAAGGGTAAAAAACTGCTGCGCGTCGGCGAGCGACATATAGATCAGGGCACTGTCGTATTCAAACATGCCCGAGTCAAACACACCGACAATCACAAAGCGCTTGACCCTGGGAACAACCCCGAGGGGGCCGGGGGTAGTGCTCAGCGGGGAAATAATATTGATCGGGTCGCCCACAAAGACGCCAAGTTGACGAGCCAACTCATGCCCGACGAGCACGCCGGAGAGTTGAACCGTTTGGACGGTTTCCTCGGTCTGAAACGTCAACTCCTGTTTTTGACCGAGCTGGTCGACTTCACCAAAAGACAGATGGGCGCCAATATCGACCACCGCACTGGCCAACGAGGGGTCGACTCCACGCACGAGCGAGCCAGACACGCTCTGACCGGCACTGACCATCACCTGACCGTAGACAAACGGTGCCACGGCAACCACCTCGGGCGCCTGTCTCACCGCGCCAACCACCTCCGCATATCCGTCCACAAAGCCCTGCAAGCTGGAAATCACGATATGCGGATTAAAGCCCAGAACGCGGTCGCGTAAATCTTCTTCAAATCCCGTCATCACCGCCAAGACGATATTCAGCGTCATCACGCCAATCATGACTCCAATCATGGAAATCATGGTGATTAACGAGATAAAGACCTCACGCCGTCTGGCTCGCAGATAACGCAGACTCAGAAAAAGTTCGTATCGCACAAACTACCGGATTATTGATTACCACACCCGCTGCTCTGACCCTTTGTCCTCGCCCCAGCAGGTCCTATATCATAAAGGAATATCTATTTTTCTTTTTTTGCAGTCGGTTAGAATGAAAATCTCATCCAGAGCTTGAAATATGACTCCAGTTCGTTTATCCTAAGATCATGTGGTGGTGGTTGTGGTGGATAGGCCCTGATTGGGGCACGGGCTCTTGAGTGAGCCTTCTTGCTTACCGGAATGCCATGACGGTAGAGGAGTTTACGGTCATGGCATTCCCCCTCCCACCTGAGCACTCTACCTTCAAGAACACCTCCGTTCCATAGGACATCTCCTAGGTTTTCCGCAGCCGACGCACGTCGCCGACCCGGACCGTGAGGCCACTTCGGTCAAAGTATTCCAGCAGAGGAATAGCCGTTTTTCGACTAATGCCGAGCAGGTCACGGAATATGGCCGCAGTAATTTCCCCGTGAGTCGCCACATAGTCCGTCAGTGCCGCCTGCGCTTGACCCAGCACTCTTCCGCTTATGTAGAAATCCGGCGTAATTTTGACCAACGCCCCTCGTGACTCAAGCACCGCCAGGAAATCGTTCAGCCGTTTGCGAGGAAGTTGCAGCAATTCCTCCAGCCCCTTCGTGTCCGGTGGGGTGAATTGTCCGTCTTGGACGAGACGTTCGAGTCGAGCGGCGATGGCCTGCTCTTCCTGGCTGAGCGAGACAGCGTGGGCCGGCAGACGCAGCAGGCTCTCGTGGCGAGCGACAACCCCTTCCTTAATGAGCCGCTCGGCCACAACCCGAAAAATCTTGGGCGTCAGGTTAAACGGCAGTTGGCTCCGCACCGACTCCATTTCCATCCCCTGAGCCAGCGGGGTCTGGGCGTGAAAAACGGTCAGCAGCTTTTCAACGGCAGCGACCAGCCGCCGCCATTTTGTTGCACTGGAATAGGCTTCGGGATGCCGGGCATCGGGGAAAGGCAGAATCGCGTCGTCGTTTGCAAGCAGGGCAGTAATCTCCTCTTCCCGCGCGTTCACCCCGTGATACATTTCGTCCAGCCGGACGGCAAACTGCGGGCAGACTTCCAGATAGGCATAGCAGGCCTGACGGAGGTCTGTTGTTTGCAGGGCCTGTAAGCGTACCGTGACCTGGGTTTCGGCCCTGCGGTGGCGTTGGGCAAAAGGATTCACCACCACCCCACCGCCCAACGTTCCTTGCGCGGCTTGATTGCGCAGCACGAAGTGGTCCCCGCGCAGGGCAACCAAGGGATCCTGGGTGACAATTTGACACAGGGCTGTCGATTTCGGCGGCAAGACCTCAAGGCCGCCAAGCAAGATGATTTTCCCAATCACTTCGGCGGTCCCCAGATGAATGCGCACCCGCTCGTGGTTCACAACCTCGCGTCCCGTGCTCGGCCGGATTTCGACCCTGGCATCAAAACGGGTGGTGGTCATGCGGACTTGGGGATGACACACGACATGGCCACGAGCCATATCCGCCTTATCCAGTCCGACCAGATTCAGCGCAACCCGCTGTCCCCAATGCGCTTCGGACATAGCCTCCCCGTGGACTTGGAGCGAACGCACCCGCGCTTCTTTCCGGGTTGGGAGTACGCGGACGGTCTCACCTGCGCGCACGGTTCCGGCCAGCGCAGTCCCGGTCACAACAACCCCGTGCCCTTTGAGCGTAAAGACCCGATCGACCGGCAACCGAAAGTATCCGGGCTGGGAAGGACGGGTATAGGCTTCAAGCTGCTGCGCAATTTCATGTTGCAGTCCATCCAGGCCCTGGCCGGTAATAGAGGAGACCGGCAGGATGGGCGCACCTTCAAAAACGGTTTCAATCGTCAGAATCTCGATTTCCTCCCGCACCTCTTCAATTCGCTCGGGACCGACCATATCGGCTTTGGTAATAACGAAGATTCCCTTCTGCACGCCCAGCAGGTGGAGGAAATCGAAATGTTCCTCGGACTGAGGCATAACGCCATCGTCCGCGGCAACGGTAAACAGCACCAGGTCTATGCCTTGGGCGCCGGCCAGCATATTGCGGATAAAGCGCTCGTGACCGGGCACATCGACGATCCCGGCCCGCTCGCCATTAGGCAAATCCAGATAGGCAAAGCCGAGATCAATGGAGATGCCCCGCTCCTTTTCCTCTTTGAGCCGGTCAGTATCGTGCCCGGTCAGGGCCTTGAGTAATGAGGTTTTGCCGTGGTCAATATGTCCGGCAGTGCCAATAATATGCGGCATAGCGTGTCCCTGAGACAGGATCGCATTGTGTCAAAAAGGAGGGCGGAAAGAAATCCCTCACAAGCCGGCCGTAGTCCAGACGACCAAGACAGGACGCGGAGACCTGTGCTACCAAGAATACTCGATCCAGTATGAAACAATTCGCACTTCTGAGCCCCGAAGAAGTCAGGCAGACCGCTCGCACGACCCTCGCCTTTTATGACCGGTTTGCGGAAGCGTTCTGGCACGGGACGCAGGACCACGATGTCAGTCAGAACCGGGCCGCCCTGCTCAATCATGCAGCGGGAGACGGTCCGTATTCCATCCTCGACTTTGGCTGCGGCCCGGGCCGTGACCTTGCCGCCTTTCGTAACCTGGGCCACGAGGCGGTTGGACTGGATGGGGCGGAACGCTTCGTTGAAATGGCCAGACACCAGACGGGCTGCGAGGTCTGGCATCAGGATTTTCTCGACCTGAGATTACCGTCTGAGCGCTTTGACGGCATTTTTGCCAACGCCTCCCTCTTTCATATTCCGAGCCAGGAGTTGCCGCGAGTCCTCGGACAGCTTTGGGACACGCTCAGACCGAACGGTATTCTGTTCAGCTCAAATCCGCGTGGTCATGACCAAGAAGGCTGGCAAGACCATCGCTACGGCAGCTTCTACACGTTTGAGACTTGGCGGCAGCTCCTCACGCGGGCACAATTTCAGGCAGTCACACATTACTATCGTCCGCCCGGAAAACCGCGCCCGCAGCAGCCCTGGCTGGCAACCGTGTGGCGTAAGGCTATCGCCTGACTGTGCGCGGACAATAATTTGGGACAAAAAGAGTGAGAAGAGTGATTGGCAATAGGAAATACGCGATTATCCGGGATTACATGGGACGTGAACGGACTAAATGTCCGCCTGTTGACAGAACCCCGGTACACCCTGCCGTCCTCTATCTCCCTGAAAAATCGCCGATTTTCCCCCATTCTGGCCCAACCCTGCCCCCACCGCGCCGCCCCTGGTCCCGCGTCCACACGCCCCCGGCGCCTGGCGTACTTCCGGGCCAAATGCTGAAAATTCCGACTCGTTGGTGTCCTCACTTTTTTGTTGAGAGTACACAGGCATTTAGCCCAAGAATAGGCAGCGTTCTGAAATGCATAGCACCATCAATTATTTGTCCCCAACTACTCAAACCCGACAACTCGAACGTTCTCCAGGCGAAACTCGCCATCACGCTGCGCGTACCAGCCAGTGAGTTCGAGCGGGGTACCGGGCTGGGCCTGGGCAATTTTTGTGAGCATGTCTCGCGGGCCGGTCACATCGAGGTCGGCTTTGCGCTTGCCGGCCCGGTGGAGAAAAATCTGCCGCGGGGTGAGCCGGGGCGAGTTGGGCGCGGTGACATGCGTGACCTCGAGTTGGAAGTCGCCCCGATAGCCGGTCACTCCCAGTTGGATGACCGCCAAGGCATCCGAGGCCGGGTCCGTATTGAGAAAGCCGGTCACCACGACCTTGAAAGGAAAACGGCGGGTCTTGGCCGAGGGACGGTCGCCGCCCACGCCGACGCCGCCCTGTGCCCAAACTGAAGAGAGTACCAGGACCGAGGGAGCGGGCAGCAGACTCAGGCAACAGACAAGGAAGAGTGCGGTTTTCAGTGCTTCGCGAATACGACACGACATGCAAATCTCCCTACGCGATGCTTTTTTGAAGAGACCGGGCTAACAAATCAAGGGCGGTTTGAGTGAATGTCCACATGTTTGCTTCCCGGTCCGGGCTGCCGGTCTCTAAGGTCAATGTTTCTTCAACCGGTCCGGTGACAGCAAAACAGGCATGTCCGGCTGCGTCGCCATAGGCGTTGCCGGTCGGTCCGGTCGCGCCGGTTTCGCTCAGCCCCCAGGTCGTCTCAGAACGCTCCCGCACCTGCCGGGCGAGACGCAGCGCATATTCCTCGGTGCTCGCTCGAATACCCTCAAGCGCTTCGTCCGGCATGGCCAGCAGCGACCGACGCGCCGCATGGGTATAGATCACCCCACCGCCCAGAAAATACGCCGACGCTCCCGGCACGGTCAGGAGGGCCGCCGAAATCAAACCGCCGGCTGAAGACTCGGCTACCGCAATCGTGTGGCCATGCGTCTTGAGCAGTTCGCCCACTGTGCGTCCCAAGAGTGTTAAATTTTTCATGGTTCTCTTTTACTGTGAGCGGCGAGGAAGAAAAAGCCCCGGAGGGAGACAGTCTATTCAGGCAGGGGCGCGGCGTGTGGAGGCCTTGTCGTTCTTCCACTTTTCGCGAACGCTCGATCCAGCCACGTCAGGGCCGCCTCAATAAACTGCGGCAGGTTTTTATACAGCCGCATAGATGGCGGCAAGGCACGCAGGGCGGCGGCAAGCTGGGCAGCACGGTCTGGCCGGCTGGCAAGGTGAGCGAGTGGTCTGACGTAGACGCGGATGGTGAACAGGATATCGTGGGTGTGGGGCAGACGGCGCAGGGTCTGGCGTTCCATGCGCAGCCAGAGGGTGTGGCCGGCATTCTCTGGCGTGATGTCGGCCCGTTTTCGACCGCTTCGGGTCGGCTGAAACAGGGCCGGATCGTCCATAAGGCTCCAATTGAGCCGCCAGACGGGCTTCTCGACTTTCAGCCGGTCAAAGAACTTGTCCATTGTTGGGGCGAGCTGTTCTGCATAGCCGGGAATCGGGGCGTGAATCTCATTGAGCGGCCGGCCAATTTTGTCCGCCAAGCGCCAGCGCGTCGGAAAGCATAATGACGCTCCGACCAGATGGTAGACCTGGGTGTGCGCCTGCCACTGCATGAGACACAGATCTTCCTGGATAAGCCGGCCGGCCAGATCGAGTGGATGCAAGGGCGTGTTGTGAACCTCCCACTGCTGGCCGGTGGCAAGAGTGTCGAGCTGCTCTCCGCTTCTCCGGTACAACTCTGGAAACCGGCTCGGGAGATGCTCAACAAGGAGTGCCAAGGTTTCAGCCGCACCCGGGCCCGCTTCAGGCAGGACGGCAAAGACCTCATCGCGCCGTTCGGTGAGGAGGCGTTCTTTTTCTTTGAGCTCGACGGCGCACTGGGCATCGGGTTCGATCCAGTCTTTGAGCTCGAGCGGCACGAGCCCCATTGAGAGCCGAAACGGTCCGGCCTTGAACGGCGTGGAGTCAGGCGGAGACGGAACCGGCACATCTGAGGATGAGGTGGTCATCAGTCTGCGACCTGCACGGAAGCGGCTGTCGGTTCTCTCCTCTTACGCCGCGTAGCGAAAATATCAATCTCCCGCCAGCGGCCTCGGGAGAAGCGCCACCATAAACCAAAGCCAAATAGCGAGACGTTGATGGTGCCGGCCAGCCACGGGCCGAGGGATTCGAGATTGGTCAAGAGCACCGAACCCAGGCTGAGCGGCGTAAAGACGCACACTAAAAGCGTAATCGTCAAACCGGCAATCCAGCGCGTATCTCCCGCCCCGCGCAGGGCTCCGGCAAAGGTAATTCCCATACTATCAAAAACTTGCAGCAGGGCCGCGCAGATCAGCAGGCGACTGCCGACCTGGATGACGGTCGGGTCCTGGCTGAAGAAACTCAGGAAAGAGAACCGAAACAGGACATAGCTCATGCCCATCAGAGCCATATACGACATGGCCAGAAAGAACGCTTCATACACGCGTTGAGCGGCAAGGTCGGGCTTGCCCTCTCCGATATAGCGTCCGACCAGCGCGGTCAGTGCCTGGCCAAGCCCCAGCGCGGGCATGAATGAGACCGTCATGTATTGAATGGCGATATTACTGGCGGCCAGTTGCTGCTTGCCAAACTGACCGACCATTAAAATAATCAAGACGCCCCAGCCCAAGACATCGATGGCCATCTGCGTCCCGGCCGGCAAGCCGATGTGCAGCAGCCGGCGGGCCGCTGCCCAGTCCGGCTTCCAGACCGTCCGGGTGGCAAACCGGGTGGCGTACGGCTGGGAGAGGAACACCCGAAAGAGCACCGCGAATTGGACGACAAAGCTGAACACCATCGCCAGGGCCGCCCCCTTAAGTCCCAGGGCTGGCGCGCCACATTTCCCAAAGATCAAGGTGTAGGCGAAAAAGACGTTCACGATATTGGCCACCACCGCGGCGACCAGCGGAACCTTGGGCCTATGCAGCCCGTAGAAGAATCCGCTCAGCGCGCCGATGGCAACCGAAAAGCCGATCCCCCACAGCCGGACGCGGAAGTAGACGACCTCCAGCGCGATAATGTCTGGCTCGTGTCCGAACAGGGAAAAGAAGGAGGGCGCGGCTGGCCACAAGGCGAAGAACATCAGGCCAACCAGGCCACTCAAATATAGCCCCTGCCAGGCGACCAGCGAACCTTCGTCAGGCGTCCCCCGCCCCAGGGCCTGAGCGGCGAACGTACTCACGCACTGCGTAATGCCCAGCGGCAGGGCGGTGAGCGTATAGGCAATGATGCCGGCCGGCATGGCCGCGGCCACTTCAGCCGTGCCGACCTGGGCCACCATCCAGGTGTCGACAAAGCCGATCACCGTGTATGAGGCCATCGACAGAATAATCGGGAAAGCAAAGCGCAGAATTTCGTTGAGCCCGGTGCGGGTGGGAATAACCATGGGTATGGTTTGCAGTCAGCGCGTGTTTTGTATAGGCAGATGAAAGAGAATTTCTTTCCTGGGTGAACGTCGGCATGACAGACCAATCTGACCTTATCATCATTGGCGGCGGAATACTTGGACTGGCCACCGCCCTGACCGTGAGCCGCCAATACCCAAGAATCAAACTGGGAGTTCTCGAAAAGGAGCCCCGTCTGGCCGGGCATCAAACCGGTCATAACAGCGGGGTTATTCACTCCGGTATGTACTATAAACCCGGCTCGCTCAAGGCCCGGACCTGTGTGAGTGGTGGCACGCTGCTGACCGAATTTTGCGACCGACACGATATCCCCTATGAACGGTGTGGGAAAGTCGTTGTGGCAACGTCAGCGGGCGAACTCCCCCGGCTTGAGGAACTCCACCGGCGCGGCACGGCCAACGGGGTTGCGGGGCTGGAAATGATCGGCCCTGAGCGACTGCGGGAAATTGAACCGCACGCTGCCGGCATCCGTGCTCTATATGCCCCCCAAACAGGGATTATTGACTATGTGCGGGTGGCTGAGCAGTATGCCGCCCTGGTTCAAGAAGCCGGGGGTGAGATTCGGTGCGCGCAGCAGGTGCAAAAAATTGTCTCGACTGACGGTCAGTTGGTTGTGGAGACTGCCACCGATACGATCCGGACGCGGGCGGTCATTAACTGTGGCGGCCTCCAGTGTGACCGGATTGCGCGCCTGGCAGGGGCTGAGCCGGCATTGCAGATTGTTCCGTTCCGAGGCGAGTATTATACCCTTGCCCCGCCCAAGCGCGCCCTGGTGAATAATCTCATCTATCCGGTTCCAGACCCGGCCTTTCCCTTTCTTGGCGTCCATTTCACCCGGACCATGACCGGGGAGCGGGAAGCTGGGCCAAATGCGGTATTGGCCTTTGCCCGAGAGGGCTATCAGTGGGCGGATCTGATCCCTCAAGATATATGGGAAACCCTGCGCTTCTCGGGGTTTCGGGCAATAGCGCGTCAATACTGGCAGACCGGCCTTGGGGAGATATACCGTTCTTTGAGCAAATCGGCGTTCCTGCGTGCGCTCCAGCGCCTGCTCCCCGAGCTTCAGGCCGCAGACTTACTGCCAGGCGGCAGCGGCGTGCGCGCCCAAGCGATTTCGGCTGACGGCACTTTGGTGGACGATTTTGTCATTACCAGCTCGCCGCACGCCATCCATGTGCTGAACGCGCCCTCGCCGGGTGCAACCGCTTCACTCGCCATCGGGCAGCAGATTGTGAGGCAGGCCGCACAGGCGTTCTCGTGGGGGACGTAACCGGGGAGGGGGCGATGGGTCGCCAAGCCTTCATTGGCGTCGGGTCAAATCTTGGCAACCGCCGGGCGTATTATCAAAAGGCGCTCAACCTGATGGCTGACCTTTCCCGGACATCCCTTATACGCTGTTCTACATTGTATGAGACTGAGCCGATTGGGGAGGCGAAGAACTGGTACGTCAATGGTGTGGTTGAACTGGAGACCGCGTTGAGCCCGCGACAGCTCCTGAGTCACCTGCAAAAAATCGAGTCGGCACTCGGGCGTAAGCGGACCGCTCTGACAAAAAAATGGGCGGCCCGCACGATTGATCTCGATATCGTCCTGTTTGACACACAGATTGTGAATGAGGAGCAGTTGCAGATCCCGCACCCTGAAATGCACCGGCGTCGGTTTGTTCTTTTACCGCTCTCCGAACTGGCCCCACAGTTTGTCCATCCCCTCCTCGGTTCGACGGTGACCGAACTCCTGGTCGGTCTTGCGGATGACAAGCGGGTCCTGCGCTTCCCTCCACACGGCTGAGCGAGAAAGAGCGCCGGATTGCTGGCAGAGGCCGGAGCCTTCTTATTCGGAAGCCAAGAGCGTCTCGACCCGCGTTGCCTGGTCTCGGACCGCCTGGGTCTGGGCCCGGAAATGATCGAGGCTGCCAGAAGGAGGAAACGTATCCTCCGATACATGCCGAGATGTTGATACGTTTCCTCCTTGTTGAACGCGGAGTCGGTCAGCTTCCGTGACGAGGCTTTGATACCGATCGAGGAGCTGGTTAAAAGCGGCCAGCGAGGCCCGGTCGGCGGAGCGCTGGGCCACAATGCGGGAAAAGTCCCGCGCCCGTTCGAGCGGATACAGAAACTCATTCATCATGGCCGGGGTCAGCGGGTCGTTGTCTTCCAGGAGGCGGTTCATCTTGTCGGTCATCGCGAGCATGAGTTGGACATGGGTGTGCATGAGTTTTTCGTACTTGAGCCAGTAGCACCCTCCCAGACTGCACTGCAGCACCAGACCCAGCAGAATGCTGGCTCGAACCAGAGGGTAGAGGAAGGGAGGCCGGGCTTGACGATTAGGAAACCAGCGGCCTAACATAGTATAAAAAGAATACCTCCGAGCACCGTTCTCCGAATGAAGCCGAGCGATTGGTGCAGAGTGAATAAGCAAGTGGTCTTCCATGTTCCACCTTTCCTCCGTTTATTTTGAACGGCTCCTTGAAAGTTCTCTCGACATTGTCATTGCCGTCGATCATCGAGGGCAAATCATCTTCTACAACGACGGGGCGAGCAAGACCCTGGGCTATACCCGAGAGGAAGTCCAGGGGAAACGGGTCAGGCTCTATCCCAGTATCGAAGAAGCCCGGCGGGTGCTGGGGGCGATGCGTAGCGAGGATATTGGGGAAAAGGGCAAGGTGAAGAATTTTGAAACGGCCCTGGTCGCAAAGGGCGGCGAGCAGATTCCCATCTCTTTCTCAGGCTCGATTATTTACGACGAAAACGGGGCAGAAATCGGTTCGATCGGTTTTCACCGAGACCTGCGTGATATCCGTTTACCGCCGGGATATTTTGAGCGGTTGCTTGAGAGTTCCCTCGACATCGTTATTGCGCTTGACCATGAGGGCCAGATTATCTTTTATAACGACGGAGCGCATCAGACGCTCGGCTATACCTCACAGGAGATCCACGGCAAGCGGGTCTGGGCCTCTGTCTACCCGAACATCGATGAGGCGCGCCGCGTCATGGAAGCCATGCGGGGCGAAGAGGTCGGCGAGAAGGGTAAAGTGAAGAATTTTGAGACCACGCTCGTGACAAAGAGTGGCGAGCATATCCCCGCCGCCATTTCCGGCTCCATTATTTATGATGAGGCGGAAAACGAGGCTGGCTCAGTTGGCTTTTTGAAGGATCTGCGGGAGATTCGCCGGCGCGATCAATTAGCGACGCTGGGCGAACTCGCTGTCGGTCTCGGCCATCGGATCAATAACCCGCTAGAGGTCATCTTTAATAATCTGGATATTCTGACCAAGCATATGGCGCAGAGCTTTCCGGACGAAGAATACGTTGTCCAGGAAGAACGGGTGGAATCCATCCAGCGCGAGCTGGAGAAGATCAGGGGGATAGTCGCGCGGATTGACGATATGGCCCACGGCGAGCGCTATGACACGACCGAGTACCTGCACGGTTCTCGGATGGCGGACCTGGGGCGGGATGAAGTGGTTGCTCCACAGCATACGAGTGTCCGGCCAGCAACCCAGGCCCTGGCCGGACTGCGTCTCTTGGTGGTCGATGACGATCTTGGCGTGTGTTGCTCGTTACGTGACTTGTTAGTCGAAGACGGCTGTAGTGTTGAGGTCGCGACCAACGGCATTGAGGCGCTGAAGATCCTTGATCGGAACTTTCTCGACCAGCACCCCTTCCACATGATGTTGAGTGATGTGGTGATGCCTGACTTGGACGGATACGATCTCTACATGGAGGCAAAGGAGCGTTACCCGCAACTGCCCGTTGTCCTGATGACGGCCTATTTTTACGACAAGGACCATGTGATCAAACGGAGCCGTCTGGAAGGATTAGAGGACGTCTTATTCAAGAAGCCGGTTGATCCGGACCGGCTGAAAGAGATGATCCTCAAACTGTGCAAACCTGAAGAAGCGCCCCAAGCCTAGCGTCTTGAGGCGCTAGGCCGCCGAGTGGAAAGCCCCCTCCGGGGCTGGAATTCCACCCTCCCAATACTGGACGGAACTCCCCGAAAAGTCTATTCTCAAGCCAGAAACATCATTGACGCTCCCCCTGGGGCGGGATATAAAAAAAACTTATCATTCCTTGTTCTCAGCATTAGGATTCACTCTCATTCAGAGGAGACCATTCCGACTATGTCAACCCCACTCGAACAATGGGTCGAAGAAACTGCCCAGCTCACGCGACCAAAGAATATTCACTGGTGTGACGGCTCGGAAGAAGAAAACCAACGCTTGACTGAGGGGATGCTTGATGACGGGACCCTGACGGCGTTAAATCAGGAGAAATATCCGAACTGTTATTTACATCGGAGTGACCCCAAAGATGTGGCGCGTACCGAGCACCTGACCTTTGTGTGCACGCGGGAGAAAGAAGACGCCGGGCCGAATAATAACTGGATGGCCCCAGCGGAGGCCAAGGAAAAAGTCGGTGGACTCTTTCGAGGAGCAATGAAGGGCCGCACGCTCTACGTCGTGCCGTATATCATGGGGCCCGTCACGTCGCCCTACAGTCAGGTTGGCGTAGAGATCACGGACAGCCCCTACGTCGCAGCCAGTATGCGCATCATGACCCGCATGGGCAGGGCTGCACTTGAGCGGCTGGGCTCGTCAGAGCATTATGTCCAGGGTCTTCATTCGCTTGGAGACCTCAGCCCCGACCGCCGTTTCATCATGCACTACCCCGAAGACCGCGCGATCTGGTCCATTGGTTCCGGCTACGGTGGGAACGCGCTGCTTGGGAAAAAATGCTTCGCTCTGCGTCTGGGGAGCTATATGGCGCGTGAAGAGGGCTGGCTGGCCGAGCATATGCTGATCATCGGTATTGAGGAGCCGGACGGACGCACGACGTATATCGCCGCCGCGTTCCCCAGCGCCTGCGGGAAAACGAATCTAGCCATGCTGATCCCGCCGAAGAGCCAAAAGGGCTATAAAGTCTGGACGGTAGGAGATGATATTGCCTGGATGCACCCCGGTCCGGACGGGCGGCTGTGGGCGATTAACCCCGAAGCCGGGTTTTTTGGCGTTGCGCCGGGAACAAACTCGCACACCAATCCGAATGTCATGGCCACTGTTACGAAAAATTCCATTTTTACGAACGTCGCCCTCACCCCGGACGGCACCCCCTACTGGGAAGGCCTGGACGGAGGCCCGCCGGCCGAGGCGATCGACTGGCAGGGCAAACCCTGGACCCCCCAGTCCGAAGGCAAAGCCGCCCACCCCAACTCCCGTTTCACCACGCCGGCCCGCCAGTGTCCGGTCATGTCTTCAGAGTGGGAATCCCCCCAAGGGGTCCCCATCTCGGCCTTTCTCTTTGGCGGCCGCCGCGCCGGTTTGATCCCGCTCGTCTGTCAGTCTTTCAACTGGCAGCACGGGGTGTCGCTGGGCACGACGATGGCCTCTGAAACCACGGCCGCGGCGACCGGAAAAGTCGGGAAGATCCGGCGCGATCCCATGGCCATGCTGCCCTTCTGTGGCTACAACATGGGCGACTATTTCGGCCATTGGCTCAATATGGGCAAAAAGCTCGCCGATCCGCCAAAAATTTTCCGGGTGAACTGGTTCCGGACAAATCAAGAGGGCAAATTTCTCTGGCCCGGCTTTGGAGAAAACCTGCGGGCGCTGCGCTGGGTTATTGCCCGGGTGCACGGTGAGGCTGAAGCTCGCGAGACCGAAATCGGCTATCTGCCGCATCCCAACGATATTGATACGACAGGGATTGATGTCTCGCCGGCGGTGCTCGACGAACTCCTCAGCCTGGATCGTCCGGGCTGGGTCAAAGCCGCAGAGAGTCAGCGCGAGTTCTTTCAGCAGTTTGGCGATCGACTCCCGCAGGCGCTCTGGCAAGAAAACGCGGCGCTGGATAAACGTCTGCAAGCCTGACGAGGGATACGGTTGCAGCCCTGAGTCTCTCAGCCCCACGTCGTAATGGTCCGCATTACAAAAGTCTACACTCGGACGGGTGATAAGGGCTCGACTCGGCTCGTCGGGGGCAAAGAGATCGCCAAGGATGCAGCCCGCATCGAGGCATATGGGACGCTGGACGAACTGAACTCCGTTGTGGGTCTGGCCCGAGTATTCAATGACGAATTGAAGCCAGAGTTGCCGGCCGCCCAACATCTGGACGATATTCTCCGCCAACTCCAGAATGAACTATTCGACCTGGGGAGTGAACTGGCCACCCCCGCCGACTTCTCCTACGAGGGCATGTTTCGAGTCGGCGAGCCGGAGGTCAAGGGTCTCGAACGTCTCATCGATTCCTGCCAGAAAGACCTGGAACCCCTCAACTCTTTTATCTTGCCCGGCGGCGGCAAAGTGGGCGGCTTCCTGCATCAGGCCCGAACCGTCTGTCGGCGGGCTGAACGCGATATCCTGCGCCTCTCGCGCGAAGAAGAGCTGAGCCCCTGGCCGCTCAGGTATGTGAATCGACTCAGCGATCTGCTGTTCGTATTATCCCGCTGGGTGAGCCACAAGCTGGGAGAGCCGGAATATCTCTGGGAGCGTGGCCTGCGGAATAGTGAGCGGAAAGCTGCCCAGTCCGGCAGCGCGAAAAAACGCTCACCAAAGGAGACCTGATGGTCGAGTCTTCCCTGTATTTCAAACAGATTGAAATTGGCCCCATGCAGAATTTCGCCTACCTGATTGGGGACACCGCCGCGCGTGAAGCGGTTGTGATCGACGCCGCCTGGGACATTCCGGCCATCATCCAGGCCGCGGAACACGACGGTTTCACCATTACCCAAGCGCTGGTGACCCACTATCACCAGGATCATCTCGGCGGCGATTTGTTCGGCACCCACATCCAGGGCGTGGTTGAACTGCTCGAACAGGTGAAAGCCAAGGTGTATATCCACAAGGCCGAGTCCGAATTTCTGAGTCGTCTGGTCGGCTTGTCCGATTCCGACATCGTTCAGGTCGAGGGTGGTGATACGACCGACGTGGGTGCGATGACTATCAAGTTCATTCATACCCCCGGACATACGCCCGGCTCCCAATGTTTTCTGATCGGGAATCGTCTGGTGGCCGGTGATACGCTGTTTATCAACTCGTGCGGCCGGGTGGACCTGCCGGGCAGCAGTCCGGCAGACATGTACGCGAGTCTGCAAACGCTCTCCCAACTGGCGGACGAGACCGTTCTGTATCCCGGCCATAACTATGCTTCTCAACCCTGGGATACCCTGGGTGCCCAAAAACGTCATAATATGTATCTGCATCTCAGCGCCAGGGGGCGCCAGGAATTTCTCGCGGCCCTGCGCTAAACGGACACAAAGGAGCACGGGTGCGTATCCGGAAAAAGCGCGGCAATTTTCTCGAAGACTTCACGGTTGGTCAGTTGTTTCGGCATAAGGTCGGGAAAACCGTGACCGAAGGCTTGTTGAACGCCTTTACGGAATTCGGCATGACCACCAACCCGCTGTCGAAAAACCTGCGCTATGCCGAACAGTACGGTTTCCGCGGTCTGGTGGCCCCGCCCGGTCTGGTGATGAATATCGTCTTCAGCCAGAGCGTTGAAGATATTTCGGAAAATGCGCGGGCCAATCTCGAATACCGCGACATGCGTTTTGGCGCTCCGGTGTATATCGGCGATACGATTGAGGTTGAGACGACCATCCTCGGCATCAAGCCTTCCTCACGGGACCAGGACCGGGGCGTTGTCCACGTCCAGACGACCGGCCGGAACCAGCAGGGCGAAATCGTGCTGACCCTGCAACGTAAAGTCCAAATCTGGAAGGATAATATGGACGCTCGGGTCGAAGAGGCGGCCCTGGATGATATTCCCCCTATCGCCTGCGACCTCGTTGTGCCGGAGTACGACAAGAGTCGGCGTTACGGAAACCTGGCTCACCTGGCCAATGCCGACACCTATTTCGAGGACTTTCAGCCTGGAGATACGCTCGAACATTCCCGTGGACGGACGGTGACCACGGCGCATATGGAATGGACCGCTCTCTTGGATAACACCTCGCAGGTCCACTCCAATCAGTATCTGATAGACCAGAATCCCGCGCGCTATATTGGCGGTCAGTTGATAGTCTACGGCGGGATTCCGTTTAATCTCTGCCTGGGCCTATCCTGTCCTGACGTTGGCGATAATGCCGTCGGGGACGTCCGCTATGTGACCGGCCGACACACGGGCCCGGTTTTTGTTGGGGATACCGTCTTCGCCTCGACCGAAATAACCGGCAGCCGTGACTATCCCGGTCGGCCCGACCTGGGTCTTGTCGAGACCATCCTGCGCGGTCATAAATTTAGCCCAAAGGACGGGGCTGGGGAAAAGGTGGAGATTTTCTCTCTCGAACGTGAACTGGCCGTAAAACGACGCAGCCATTATACCTGACCACCCCATCAAAGAGCGGCCCGCCGTGGTATAGTTCTCTGAACGTCCTTCTTGAGAATGAGCCGCGATGAAGAAGTATTACAAAAAGAAAAGCCCGCCTGCGCGTCAGTGGAATGAGCATCGTTGCTCTATTCCGTCAGCAAGAACAGCATCTCCTCAAGGGCGATTGCAACGTCTTCTATTCCTTCGGGTGTCACGTCTTCTTCCGCTTCCCTTGCTTCTTCGACTTCGAGGCTGAACGCCTGAGAGGCGGATTGACTCGTGCGCCTCCCTGTTGTTGGGTATAGACCCAATGCGAGATCTACTGCTATGGAATTAATTACTGAAGATGAACTGCAGGCACCAAATCCGTAGCCGTAATATCCGCGTACCGTGTTTCCGGTCGGTTCAGACAGAGCGTACATACGGCATATACTACTGCCCCGGTGGAAAAGAGTGTATGGATTCCTGCGACGACCCCGCCTGCACCGAGGGAAACGCGCTGTGTATCGTCATACACGCATTGGAGAGAAGCATCCCCCCGACAGACTTCCACACGGGGCAACCGATAGGTTTGCGTGGTGTGGCTATTGGTGAAGCGCCACGTCCCCAGGAATTGACCGACCCCACTGGTCGGCGGAGCGGTTCCGCCCCCTGGGGCCGTATACGCCGTCGCCACAAAGGACTGCGTTTCCTGCGACCACTGGAGGGTGGCCCGCTGGCCATTACTGAGAGTGGCGGTTCCCGAACCCGTCACCCCGCGTAAGAAATCCACGCCGGTTGTCACCACCCTGAACGTCGCTCGGTCGAACTCTACCCCATTGTCGTACACCACCGCGGTATGCGTCCCATCATCTAGGCTGCTCCAATTCATGATGGCCACAAAGCCGTTGTTGGCATCGCCACACACGCCCCGGGTGTCGCCGCGTTCGCTCCCATACACAAGCGGCACCGCGCGGCCGCCATCAAAGCGGACGGTCAGACGGCCAGTGGCCTGGCATTTCCAGCCGGAAACCACGCCAATGCCGGATTGCGTGCTGCTGGAACCCGGAATCCCCAATCTGCCCCTGCTCGCAGACCCCGTGGCGGCGTTGTCTGTGCTGCCATAGATAGTGCGCACCCCACTGATATCGTCCGTCTGGAGCCGGTCCACATCGCCAGACTTGGAGTTCATGATCGAATTCACGGACTGTCCATGCTCGTCCGGATGGTCGAGACCCAGCACATGGCCGAACTCATGGAGCGCCACGCGGTGGAAATCAACCTCGCCAAAGCGCTGTGGACCCGAGTAGGTAGTCCAGTCTTGGTTGGCATTAAAAAGTACATCAGTGTCGACGAGTTTGCCCGAACTGAGGCCCCAGTTGATCGTGACGGCCAGCACGCTGTTGCCAAAGGCCACGCCGCAGTTTGTATCCGCCCAGACGACGGTGGTGAGGCTATCCACCTGGCTGCTGGTACACGCCACGCTGGCCGGCCTGCTGGGCGACTGGATGCGAAACGTGAACGCGCTCCCGGCGGCATCCCACCGCGCGGCCGCATCCTTTGCGGCATCATCCCAGCACGGTCCCCAGTGGGTCAGCGGCCGGGTCGGACAGCCCAGACGCAGATTCAGGGTGGCCTGGGAGTGAGACCAGAATACGTCCGATCCGCTCGGGGTGGTGGCGCGAACATGGGCCCGGCTGTCATGCAGCGGCCAGGTCAGGGTCAGCAGGAAGGCGACAAGAAGGAACAGCATTCTCTTACTGCCCATGACGCACCTCCTGCTCAATCAGTTGCAGAAATGTCTCCAGCGGCATGGCCACGTCCCCCGTCTCTTTCTGGGCGTGGGTGCTGAGCGATTCGTCATGGACGATGCCCCCCTGGGTCTGGACCATTGGCAACGTCGTGAGCGGCTGGCCCGCATGAGTGGCGATCGTCTCAATCTCTCGCTCGGGATCAAACACGACCCGATACACCCCCTGCCACATCCCCACCAGCGGCACAGCGTTGGTCTCGTTGCCGGTCACGAATACGACCGCCCGTTCTCCCAACTGGAACTGCGGCGTCCCGGCAATCTGCATGATGAGACCGTCAGGCGTCGGGCCACCTAAAAAATGCAGGGTCAGTTCGCTCCGGCTCGTGTCTCCTTTTGAGACTTCGAGAGCGGAGAAGGTCACGAGGGTGAAGGGCGCTTCTTTCTCTGCGTCCCACTCCGTCTCAATGGCAGAGACAGTGCCGACGGCGATTACTTCGGCCTCCTGCACCAGAGAAGCAAACGACTGTTCCAGGACGGTGGTTGCCCCGGCCAGACGCGCCAGCAGAATACTTCCCCCCACCAGCACGCCTACGAAGCCGCCCCATTGCCAATGGGGTCGGAGAGCAGACAGGTCTTGTGTCCGGTCAAGCATATTCGTTCCTCCTTACTGAACGCGCCCCCAGCGGGGGTGCCGGGCCGTGTTCACGTCACAGCAAAGATATGGAGTGAGTCCCGCGTATTCACCACCGCGCGGGTAGCTACTCCCGCGCTTTATGGTGGTTATTCTATTGAGCAGGCGACCCGACCCAGCGGGTTCTCTACCTGACGTGAACGGGCGCGAGGATACCCAAGAAGAGAGGATACGTCAACGGTCAGTGTCGGAAACGGGGAGAGTGCTGTTTTTTGATTCCACTGTTGAGTCGGGGTGTGAGTAAGCCCTTCGACTCCGCCGCTGGTGCGGCGACGCACGGGGGGAGCGGAAGCCGCTGCCGTTCATGCTGAACGTAGGTGCGGGCAGGGTGCCCGTGCTCTTAGGGGATAGGCCCCTACGCCAACAACGTGCGGGCAATGACCTTGAGTTCCAGAATCGGCTTGACGCCCTCAAAAATGGGCAGCACCAGGGCGTCTACGACATAGCGCGAGATGGCGTATTCTTCGCCATAGCCCCAGCCGCCGTGAATGAGCTGGCCTTCCTGAGTGACCCAGACCGCCACGTCGCAGGCGAGCAGTTTGGCCATGGCCGCAGTCAGCGTGGCCGCCTCGTCCTTATCCATGGCCGGGGCGGCGGCATAGGTCATCTGGCGCGCCGCGCTGATATGGGCGGCCATACGGCCCAGCTTGTACTGGGTGAGCTGGAAGTCTCCCAGCGATTTCTTAAACTGCCTGCGTTCGTCCGCGTAGGCGGCGCTGACCTCCAGCGCCGCCTGGGCAAGCCCGGTGGCGCGTCCTCCGGTCTGGAGCCGTCCCGCGGCAAAGCCGGCCATCTGCAAATAAAAGCCCGTATTCAGCCCGGCCTCGCCGCCAACGAGGTTTGCGGCTGGGACAAAATACTTATCAAGGTTCAACACATAGGAATGCATCCCCCGGTAGCCCAGGGTCGGAATGGCGTCCCCCTGGAGCAGGCCGCCGGTCTCCTGTTTCATCTCAAACGCATGGCCCGCAAAGGCGTCCTTTTCCACAATGAATAAGGACAACCCCCGCGCGCCGGAACTGACTTCTGGATTCGTCCGGGCCAGCAGGGCAATAATGTTTGCCCTGCTGGCAAAGGTGCACCACGCCTTGGCCCCGTCAATCACAAAACCGCTCTGCCCGTTGACCGTGGCCGGCGCGGCGCGGCATGTGACCGAGGCCACGTCGGAGCCGGTGTCCGGCTCGGTCACAGAAATGGCGACCATCAGCTCTCCGCTGGCAATCGGCGGCAGCCAGGTCTTTTTCTGCTCTTCGGTGCCGCCGCGCAGCAATGCCTTGGTCAGAATTTCCGGTCGGGTGATCAGACTGCCAGCCACGCCGAGTGAGGCCGCGGAGAGCTCCTCGGTGGTGATAATCATGGCCAGATTGCCCATGCCGCCGCCGCCGTACTCTTCGGGTACCGACATGCCGAAATAGCCCAGCTCGGACATGTTTTTGATCACGGATTCCGGAATCAGCTCGTCGTTGCGGTGGACGCGCTCCGCAATGGGTGCGACCTCGCTCTTGGCAAATTGTCGCACTGAATCCCGCGTCATTTCCGCGATATCACTCTCCAGCCACGAATAATTCACACCTTTCGTCGCCAAAACGGCCTGACCAATCGCGCGGAAGCGACGCTCACGGGCTCCCTCCCGGATGGCGGCCCTGACCTGCGACTGTCCGAGCGTGTCGTTCAGAAACGTTTCGTCAAACCCGAAATCTTCAATATGAGTGCTGACTTGTCCGACTAGGCGCTGGCCGACTTCGGCGGCAAACCCCAAAGCCATATTGGCCGTATGACCGTTCTCGTCGGCGCGGTTTTCTCCGGCGGCCTGGGCATAGTGCAGGCAGGAGCGGGCGGCTTCGACTTCGGTCGCCAGATAGGCCAGCCGCTCGGCATGAACCTGATGGTCATCGATGCCTTTGCCGTTGTCGGTCAGGCTGCGACCCTGCTGGAGCGCCTCATCACGGATTTTTTGGAGCGCGTCAACGATCAGGCCGGTTTGTTGGAGTGTGTCGGACATGCCGTTCTCCTTATTCTCTTTAATCTTATTCTCTTTAATCTTATTCTCTCTAAATAATGGGAGAGTGGAAGAGTGTCGGGAAAATACCACAAAAGAGGGAGCCTGTCCCGCTTCTGTGGATGATGGAAAGACACGTGTCCTCTTTTCGGACACACATCCGCCTAGGGAGGTTGGGCGAGGGACGCGAATCTGATAGAGGGGGGGCCTGCTATTTTCATGACCCCGACAGACCGCTGACAAGAAAGAGACTGCCATAGAGGAGGACCGTATGTTCGTAGTTGATGGGGGAACCCGTTTCGTTATTCCCCGCACCGAGATGACCTATCCCGGCCACAGCATGAAGCTGCACCACAATGCGGCCGACCCGGTCAAATCAGCGGTTGACCATGTGATGATGGATTTTGAAGACGCCTGCCCGTACGAGTTCAAGGGACCGCAAAGCCGGCAGTGTGTCGTCGAAGCGCTCAACACGCTGGATTTTGGCAAGAAAGTCATTACCGTGCGGCCCAATAATATCCGCTCCGAGTTTTTCCTGGGCGACCTGGAAGCCATCGTGAAAGGCGCGCCGGATACATTTCATGGCATTATCCTGCCCAAGACGCACGGGCCGGACGATATCAAATACGTTTCCAGCCTGCTCGATACGCTCGAAAAGGAAGCCGGCTGGAAATCGCGGGTGCAGATCGAATCCCTGATCGAAATCCCCCAGGCCATTGTGAACGCCTACGCCATTGCGACCGCTTCGGACCGCATGGCCGGCCTTATTTTCGGGATCGCCGACTTTGCCGCCACCCTGGGGATTCGTGAAGTGGTGAAAGACCAGAACATCAATTTCCTGTACTCCAAGCAGGCCGTGGTGGTCGCGGCCAAGGCCGCCGGCTTGCACGCGGTTGATAATGTCTATCTGCCGCTGTGGCGGAAAAACGACCCCGAAGAAAAGATCAGGGAAATCGAGGCCGGCCTGCGCGAGAAAAACATTGGCGCGGCCAATCTCGGCATGGACGGCACCTGGGTCATCCACCCGCAGCAGGCCGCCATTGCCAACGCCTGCTATACGCCCAACGACGAACAGGTCACATATGCGTCCCGCGTCCTCGACCTCTACCACGAGCAAGGCGGCGGCTCGATGCCCGACCCGGAAACCGGCGAGATGATCGACGAGGCGACCATCAAGATCGCACTGATGGACCTGGCCAAGGCCGTTCAGGCCGAGGCCGTCGAGCCGGCCTATCTGGCCGAGCAGGCCGCCAAGAGCAAGGCCATCACCGGCTACGACATTCTGGAACAGATGCGACGGGTAGGGTAGAAAGAGGAATGAGGGATTGGGGGCCGGGATTTTGTTCCCTCTCCCCCTGGGAGAGGGCTAGGGTGAGGGGAAAAGTCGAAAGTCAGAGGGAGGCGTATGGAAACAGATCAGCCCAAAGATCGGCCGTGGGTCATGCGGACCTATTCCGGCCACTCGACCGCACAAGCGAGTAATGCACTCTACCGACTCAATCTGAGTAAAGGCCAGACCGGCCTGTCGGTTGCTTTCGATTTGCCGACGCAGACCGGCTACGACAGCGATCATGCCCTGGCGCGTGGAGAGGTTGGAAAAGTGGGCGTCCCGATTTGCCATATCGGCGATATGGCAACCCTGTTTACCGATATTCCGCTCGGCCAGATGAATACGTCCATGACGATTAACGGCACTGCGGCCTGGCTGCTGGCCCTGTATATTGCTGCGGCTGAGCGCCAAGGGGTAGAGCCTCAGGCCCTCCAGGGCACGACACAGAACGACATCGTGAAAGAATATCTGTCGCGGGGCACGTATATTTTTCCGCCCGAGCCGAGCCTGCGCCTCATCAGCGACGTGATCACCTATACGGTCAAAAACGTGCCCAAATGGAACCCGGTCAATGTGTGCTCCTACCATCTCCAGGAAGCCGGCGCCACACCGGTGCAAGAAGTCGCCTATGCGCTGTGTACGGCTAGCGCTGTGCTCGACACGGTGCGCGCGTCCGGGCGGCTCGACGCGGCCGAGTTTGCCGCCGCGGTCGGGCGGCTCAGCTTCTTTGTGAATTCCGGCGTCCGCTTTATTGAGGAGGTGTGTAAGCTGCGCGCCTTTGGGCAACTCTGGGACGAGTTGACACGCGAACGCTACGACGTCGAGAATCCCAAGTTGCGCCGCTTTCGGTATGGGGTCCAGGTCAATTCTCTGGGGCTGACCGAAGCCCAGCCGGAGAACAATATCCCTCGCATAGTCTTAGAGGCGCTGGGCGTGACGCTCAGCAAGGACGCGCGCTGCCGCGCCATGCAGCTACCGGCCTGGAACGAGGCGCTGGGCCTGCCGCGCCCCTGGGACCAGCAGTGGAGCCTGCGGATTCAGCAGATTCTGGCCTTTGAGACCGACCTGTTGGAGTACGGCGATATTTTTGAGGGGAGCACGGTTGTCGAAGGAAAAACGAATGCGATCAAAAACGCGGCCCGAGCAGAGGTCGAGCGCGTGTCGGACATGGGCGGTGTGATTTCGGCCCTGGGCTATATCAAAGAGCAACTCGTGGCGAGTCATACCGAACGGGTGCGCAACATCACCGCCGGAGACCACGTTGTTGTCGGTGTCAATACATTTACCGAGAGCGCGGACTCTCCCCTCTACCGCGGTGATTCGTCGGCCATCCTCAAAGTGGACGAAGCGGCTGAGCGTGAGCAGGTGGCGCGCCTGGAGGCGTTTCGCGCCACGCGCACCCAGGCCGAGGTGGACACGGCGCTTTCCGGTCTGCACGCGGCTGTCTTGAGCGGTGAGAATATCATGCCGGCTTCTATTCGGTGCGCGCTGGCCGGTGTGACCACGGGCGAGTGGACGCAGACCCTGCGCGATATTTTTGGAGAATTCCGGGCGCCAACCGGTATTGGCGGCGCTGCGGCTGCGCGCACGGTCAACGGGGAGGCCGCCCAGGCGCTTGAAGAACTGCGGGCGAGAGTGCGGAAAAGCGCCGCCACGCTGGGCCGGCCGCTCAAGGTGCTGATCGGAAAGCCGGGCCTGGACGGGCACTCGAACGGCGCCGAGCAGATCGCCGTCTGGTGTCGCGACGCGGGTATGGAAGTCGTGTATGAGGGCATCCGGCTGTCGTCTGAGCAAATCGTGACCAGCGTGCGGGATGAAGGCGTGCATCTGGTCGGCCTGAGTATTCTGTCCGGCTCCCACCTGCGCCTCGTCCCCGAGGTGCTCACCGGTCTGCGGGCGGAGGGCCTCAGCGACATTCCGGTTGTGGTTGGCGGTATTATTCCCGAGGACGACGCGGAAAATTTGCGGCAGGCCGGCGTTGCGCGGGTCTACACTCCGAAGGATTTTGAAATGCTGCGCATTCTGTCTGACATGGTTGAGGTGGCTGAGGCGGCGGTATAGGTCAGTGGCTAGTCGCTGACTACTGACCACCCACCACTCATCCTCGCCATGACACAGCCATCCCCCAGCACTGTTTCTGCCCTGGTTGATTTTAATCGTCAGGCCATTGCGCGGGCGCTCAACCTCCTCGAAGACCGGCGTCCAAATCGCCGAGCCCACGCGCTCACACTCCTGGATACCCTTTCAACGCTGCCCGCATCGGCCCAGGTCATCGGCTTGACTGGCCCGCCCGGTGTGGGCAAAAGCTCGCTGATCTCACGGCTGATTGAGCCACAGGTACAGGCCGGCCGCCGGGTCGCCATTATTGCGGTCGATCCGTCGAGTACCGTATCGGGCGGAGCCCTGTTGGGAGATCGTGGCCGGATGCAGTTATCTGCCGAGGTCTATGCCCGCAGTTACGCGGCCCGAGACCGTCTGGGCGGCCTGAGTCGGGAAGCGTTTTCGGCAGTGTTTCTGCTGCGACATTGCTGTGACGTTATCCTGGTTGAAACGGTCGGGGTCGGTCAAAGCGAGACCGACATCACCGCTCTTGCCGATACCACCGTCCTGGTCGTCCAGCCGTTTTCCGGCGACGTGCTCCAATTCATCAAGGCCGGGGTGATGGAGATCCCGGACATTCTGGCGGTGAATAAGGCGGATAATCAGGCGCTGGCGCAAAAGGCGTTATCCGATACCCAGGCGGCGCTCGCGCTTGCCCAACGGCCGGCCTCTCCTGCGTCCGAAGCCTGGGACAGTCCGGTGCTGGCCGTCAGCGCGGCAACCACGCTGAATCTGGACGCCCTCAACCGGGCTCTCAGCGCGCACTGGCAGCATCTGCACGCAACCGCTGGTCTTGAAAAGAAACGCGCGGCCCAACATCTGGAGTGGGGGATTGGAGAAATACGCCACGAGGTCGGGCAGCGCGGCCTGGCTGCCCTGGGCGGCGTTGCGGGGGTGCGCACGGCCTGGAAGCGGCAACCCGCGCCCTGGAGTGCGGTCCGCAAGCTCTCCGCTCTGCTTGAGCGCGTGCAGTATCGGACCTGATAACAGCGAAGGAGACGACCATGCGGCATAGACTGTCGGGCATCCTGCTGGCCTGGATTGTCGGCGTCTTGACGACGCCGGGCTTTGCTCAGGAAGATGAAGCCGAGCAGCTCTGGGGGCAGTGCGCCGGGTATCAACACCGGCCCCACAAGCAGCAGTGTTACCACACCGGGCTGGAAAAAATCCTGCGCACCCAGGGCACCGAACACGCGCTGGCCACGCTGGACATGCTGACCCGACAGGACCCCGACGTGTTGCGTGACGCTCATCCCTATACCCATCATCTCGGTCGGGCATCCTTCGCGTATTATCAGGACGTAGCCGAGGCATTTGCCCGCTGCCGCGCGACGTTCTGGTCGGGTTGTTATCACGGCGTGCTGGAAGGCTATCTGCGCAGTCTGGCCGAGGTCCGGGCTGACACCATAGCCGCGGTGTGTACCAGAGAGGTTGATGCGTGGCAGTCCACGTTGTTGCAGTATCAATGCCTGCATGGCCTGGGGCACGGCCTCACCTTATACTTTGATTACCAACTCCCCACCGCACTTGAAGGCTGCGATGCCTTGGCCTCACCCTGGGAACGCGAGTCGTGCTATAGCGGCGTCTTTATGGAGAATGTGGTGGCCTTTCTCCAGCCCCATCATACGCATCAGGAGGGACATCAGAGCCACGCCGACCGACCGAGAAGCTTGCTCCGACCGGAAGACCCCTTGTATCCCTGTACCGTAGTGGACGAAGTCTACCAACGGGCCTGTTACCGGATGCAGTCCTCAGCCATTTTGACTTTTTCGCAGCACGATTTCACGAAGGCTTTTCAGGTGTGCGCCGGCGCGCCAGCCGCGTTCGCGCCCGTCTGCTCTGAAAGCCTGGGTCGCGATGTGAGCGGTTTCACCCTGCGTGATGCTGAGAAGACGATGATGCTCTGTCGGCAGGGCAGCCCGGAACAGGCCACCGCCTGTCTTGTTGGTGCGGTGAAGGACTTGATTTTGACCCACGCCGACCCGCAACGGGGACTGGCGTTTTGTCGTGGACTTGACGAGGCTTCAAAAGCAGCCTGTTACGCTGCGACCGGCGAGGTCCTCCTGTCGTTATATCCGGACAACCAGCAGCGCGCCCAGGCCTGCGCCCAAGCGGAGACGGAGTATATTGACGCCTGCAAAGAGGCGGCTGCCGCCTTGTAAGCCCCGGTCCCTCTCATCCATACTCGTAGAACCCTTTGCCCGTTTTTTTCCCCAAGTAATGCGCCGCAACATAATTGCGCAGCAGCGGGCAGGGACGGTATTTGTCGTCGCCCAGGCCGTGGTGCAGGCGTTCCAGGACCGCCAGGCAGGTGTCCAGTCCGATGAGGTCGGCCAGGGCGAGCGGACCCATGGGCTGGTTGGTGCCGAGCTTCATTCCCTGGTCAATGTCCTCCACACCGCCCACCCCCTCGTATAAGGCATAGATCGCTTCGTTGATCATGGGCAGCAGGATGCGGTTGACCACAAAACCGGCATAGTCCTTGGCCTGAATCGTGGTTTTACCCATTTTCCTGGCCAACCCATCAATAGTCGTATAGGTCTCGTCAGCGGTGGCCAGGCCACGCACGATCTCGACCAACTGCATGACGACCGGCGGGTTCATGAAGTGCATGCCAATCACTTTTTCCGGTCGGTTGGTGACCGCTCCGAGCTGGGTCAGTGAGATGGACGAGGTATTGCTGGCCAGGATCACCTCTGGCCGGGCGATACGGTCGAGTTTCCGAAAGATATCCTCCTTGATGGCGGAGTCTTCCGGCGCGGCCTCAATAACGACGTCGGCACCACTGAGGTCTTCGAGGACGGCCGTGCCACCCAGCCGACCGAGAATGGCGGCTTGCTCATCGAGCGACAATGTGCCCCGGTCCGTCAGGCGCACGAGCCCCTTCTGGATGTTCCCCAGCGCGCGGTCAACGACTTCCCGGTTGACGTCGTAGAGTAACACCGCCATGCCTGCCCGCGCGGCAACTTGGCCGATGCCGCTCCCCATTTGTCCTGTACCGACGATCCCAACCGTTCGAATGTCCATTGTCATACTCTGCCGAGATGAATCACCGCTCGATGCTGCCGCTGGGGTGAAGGGTGCCGTTTTTTCCCGTCTGTGAGCCTATCCACACCTCGCCCCCTTCGTACAGTTCTTTCTTCCAGATCGGGACCGTTGCCTTGAGCTGATTGATCGCGTAATGACACGCCCCAAACGCGGCGTGGCGGTGACTGGAAGACACGGCTATGGCCACACTGGCCTCTCCAATATCGACCCGCCCGAGCCGGTGTATCATGGCGACTTTTTTCACCGGCCAGCGCTCCAGGACCTCCTGCCCGATCTTCTCCATCTCCTTTTCGGCCATGCCGGGATAACACTCGTATTCCAGCCGGATGACCCGCCGGCCCTCATTCGTGTCTCGGGTCGTACCGACGAATGTTGCCATGGCACCCGCGCCAGGATCGGCCACACAGGCGGTCAGCTCGTCCAGGCGAATCGGGTCCTGGGTAATCGTACAGGACAGGCGACGGTCTGCCCTCACACCGCCACTCACCGGCGGGATAAAGGCCAGCTCATCGTTATCGTGCAGCGGATGATCGCCATCGACGTATTCCTGGGCGACCGCAAAGGCGAGCGAACGCTCAACCTCGGCTAAGGCCGGCTGCTCGTGTTTGAGGGCCTCCCAGACCGTTCTGACTGTTGCACCTTCAGGCACCTCACAACTGTCTTCACTGCGGCCGAGCCGCTCTCGGAGCGAGGCAAAAAAGCGCAGCTTAATGTGCATGGCGTTCCCCCCGGAGCAGGAACATCATATGACCGAGTTCCGGCAGGACCAGTTTGGTCATGCCCAGTTCGACCGCGCCGGTTGAACCGGGCAGAGAAATCATAACCTTGCCGTTTGCCACCCCCGCGGTGGCGCGGGTCAGCATGGCCGCAGCGCCAATGTCTGCGTAACTCAGCATCCGGAACATCTCGCCAAAGCCGGTAATTTCTTTTTCGAGCAGGCTTTGAATCGCCTCGAATGTGGTATCGCGCGGCGCAATGCCGGTCCCGCCGTTGGTGATGATCGCGTCGACCTCGGGCTGGGACAGCAGGGCCTGCACGACCGCCGTAATCTGCGCCGGTTCGTCCTGAAGAATCCGATACGCAACAACCGGCTGACCCCGCTCAGCCAGGAGTTCTTTGATACGCCTGCCGCTCGTATCCGTCTCTTCGGTCCGGGTATCGCTCAGGGTGATGACGGCGCACCGGACCGTTCGGTGGGCTTTGCTTTTATGCTCTGTCACAGCCATAGTTCCTGTGTATATACTAGGGAGGGGCGGGTTTGAAACCCACCCCTACCGGACAGAGGGGGATATCTATGCCTGAAAAAATACGAAAGCTGGATCAACAGCGGCATGAACTCAAGGCGCTTCGCTATCTTCTGGATCACCATCCTGAGAGTATGCAGAACCGTGACGAGCTGCCGGGCCGCGAGGACTTCCAGACCGCGGAAAGCCGGCTGATTTTTGACGTTCTCGTCAGCGCGGCCAGCCAGGCAGACGCGGTCCGCGCCATCGAAGACCTCGACCTTGAAGAGACCGAAGTGGAATCCTTCCTGCGTCTCGGCGGGCAGTTCTACCACAGCTATCCCCATATGGTGAAAGAACGTGGCCGGAATTTTCGAGACGGGAAGATTGAGATTCTTGACCCCAGCGAGTAGACCAGGTGGGCTGCGCATCTCGGGTCGTTGCTTTGCGATGATGGAGCGGCTACAAAAACTCCTCTATTCTTCCCTCTCCCCTTAGGGGAGAGGGCCAGGGTGAGGGGACTCGGGCATCACGTATGGAAACACGCACAGTCTATATTGAGACCTACGGCTGTCAGATGAATATCGCTGACACCGAACTCATCCTGGGCTTGCTGAAACCGCAGGGCTACGAATCCACGCCGACCCCGGACGGGGCCGATGTTATCCTGCTGAACACCTGCGCGATTCGGGAGCATGCGGAAGAGCGCATCATCGGGCGACTGGGCGATCTGGTGCAATATAAGGCCCGCAAGCCGGGTGTCGTCCTGGGACTCACCGGCTGCATGGCCCAGCATCATCGGGATGCCCTGCTCAATAAAGCCCCCTTTCTCGATCTGGTGCTGGGACCGGACGCCTATCGCAACCTGCCGGCCTTACTGGCGCAGGAAAGCGCTGATGAACCGCTGGTGTCCGTTCGCCTCGACCGGGATGAAACCTATGCCGATATTACGCCCGCGCGCGGGGAAGGCGTGCGGGCCTGGGTGACGATCATGCGGGGCTGCGACAAGTTCTGCACCTTCTGTATCGTCCCCTACGTTCGCGGGCGGGAACGCAGCGTGCCCGCGTCGGCGTTATTAGACCAGGTCCGCGCGCTTGCCGACCATGGGTATAAAGAAGTCGTCTATCTGGGCCAGACCGTCAACGCCTACCGGGATGGCGCGGTCGATTTTGGCCGACTCCTGCGCCAGACCGCACGCATCGACGGGATCGAGCGGATTCGTTTTACCTCGCCCCATCCGTCCGATATGGATGCCGGCGCGATTGACGCCATGGCGACCTGTGACAAGGTCGCCCCGTATCTCCACCTGCCGCTCCAGACCGCCTCGAATCGGGTCCTTGAGCGTATGGAACGCGGCTACTCGATCGAGGAATATGCCGCTCTTGTGGACCGGCTGCGCGCGGCCATCCCCCACTTGGCGCTGTCCACGGATATTATTGTCGGCTTTCCGGGCGAAGAGGCAGACGATTTCCGTGCCACCTACGACTTTATGGCGGAGGTGCGCTACGACTTTGCCTTTATGTTCAAGTATTCGGCCCGCGAAGGGACACGGGCCTATAAATGGGCCGAGACGCTCTCGGAACAGGAAAAGGGGCAGCGTTTGCAGGAGACTATCCGCCTGCAGGAAGGCATTGGGGCAGAGATCAACCGGCAACGGGTTGGTCAGACCGTCGAGGTCCTGGTTGAAGGGCCGGCCAAGAAGCAAAAGGATTGGCTGGCGGGCAAAGACCCGCAGTTCAAAACAGTCGTCTTTCCCGGCAACGGTGCCCGGCCCGGCGCGCTGGCACCGGTCCGGGTAACCTCTGCCAATGCTCATACCCTGGTGGGTGTCCCCGAGCGTGCCTATCCTGTGTAGACTGGATTCGCGCGACGTAATCCGATTAACCCCTCCCCCCTCCCCCCGCCCCCTTCGACTTGCTCAGGACAGGCCTCCGAGGAGGGGAGAAGCCGGCGGGCTAATCCAGCAGCTCCAGCACCTTCTCCGACGGCCTGGCGATGACCGCCTTTTGATCCCTGATAATAACCGGTCGCTGCATCAGCTCAGGATGCCGGAGTAAGACCTCGACCACGGCCTCGCGCGTCATATAGTCATCCGCGTTCAGACCGAGTTCCTTGAATTTTTTATCCTTACGGACCAGCTCCGCGGGTTCGTCCGGCAACAGGTCCAGAAAGCGTTCAAAGTCTTCCCGACTGAGGGGGCTCTTGAGATATTCAATCACGTCGAACTCGACGCCGCGCTCCTGCAAAATATCGAGCGCTCCGCGTGACTTGCCTCAACCGGGATTGTGATACACCACGAGTTCTGCCATAGCGTCACCCTCCTTCAGACTGTCAGCTTACCGAGTTGGGGGCCGGACGGCTAGACCGGATTGGCAACGCACCCGGCAGCCGGTTACAATTCCCGTATGGATACCCAAAAAACCTGGCAATTTGTCGAATCTACCTGGGATGACAGCATTATCCCCAGCCTGACGGAATACCTGGCCATTCCCAACCAATCTCCGGCCTACGACCCCGACTGGCAGACGAACGGCTATCTGGACCAGGCGGTTGAACTCATCGCTGGCTGGATTCGCAGTCAGGCGATTCCCGGCCTGAGCCTTGAGGTGGTCCGGCTTGCCGGCCGCACGCCCTTGCTCTTTATCGAGGTCCCGGGCGATTCGTCCGAAACCGTGCTGCTCTACGGCCACCTGGATAAGCAGCCGCCCATGGACGGCTGGCACGACGGGCTCGGCCCGTGGCAGCCGGTGCTGAGAGACGGCAAACTGTACGGGCGTGGCGGTGCCGACGATGGGTACGCGGCCTTCGCTTCGCTGACCGCCATTGCGGCGCTCAAGCGTCAGGGCGTTCCGGTTGCCCGCTGTGTGGTCATTATTGAAGCCTGCGAGGAGAGCGGCAGCGGAGATTTGCCCTACTATATGGATGCCTTGGCCGACCGTATCGGTACGCCCAGCTTCGTCGTCTGCCTGGACTCGGGCTGTGGCAATTATGACCAGCTTTGGGTGACGACTTCTTTGCGCGGCCTGGTGTCGGGTAATCTGTCCGTTTCCAGCCTGACCGAAGGGGTTCACTCAGGCGCGGCCAGCGGCATCGTGCCTTCAAGCTTTCGTATTCTGCGTCAACTCCTGAGCCGCCTCGAAGACGAGCGGACGGGGGAAATTCTGCCGCCCGAATTTCAGGTGGCACTACCGGACGAACGGCTGCAACAGGCCCGGACAACCGCGAGCGTGCTGGGGCAGACCGTCTCAGCAGAATTTCCGTTTCAGCCCGGAGCCCAGGCGGTGACGGCCGATATCCGTCAGCTCTTGCTTAACCGGACCTGGCGGCCTCAACTCGAAATTACCGGCGCGGCCGGTTTACCCGCGCTTGCGCACGCCGGCAATGTGCTGCGGCCTGTTAGCGCGGCCAAGGTGTCGCTGCGGATTCCGCCGAGCCTGGACGCCAACGCGGCCTCAGCCGCGTTGCAGCAACTCTTGGAGCGCGATCCACCCTATGGTGCGCAGGTGTCCTTTACGCCCGAATGGGCCGCGTCCGGCTGGAACGCCCCTCCGCTCGCCCCGTGGCTGGAGACTGCCTTGCAGAGCGCCTCGCAGGAGTTTTTTGGCAAAGACATGTGTGCCATAGGCGAGGGCGGGACGATTCCCTTTATGGCTATGCTGGGTGAAAAATTTCCCACCGCCCAGTTCATGATTACCGGGGTGCTTGGACCACGCTCGAACGCGCACGGACCGAATGAGTTTCTGGAACTCTCGATGGGCAAACGGCTGACCGCGTGTGTGGCCCGCGTGCTGGCTGAACATGTGAAGAGTGGACAATAGGAACAGGTGGCTAGTGGTCAGTGGTCAGTGATGAGCCTTCCTGCTATGCACTAGCCACTAACTACTAGAAAAGGGCGGCGCATGGCTTTTTATGCCGATCTGCATATTCATTCCAGATATTCTCGTGCCACCAGCAAACACTGCGATGTGAAACACCTCGCCTATTGGGCCAGGAAGAAAGGTATCACGGTCATCGGCACCGGAGACTTCACCCATCCGGTCTGGCAGGCCGAACTCAAGGAGCAGTTGGCGCCGGCCGAGCCGGGCCTGTTCCGCCTCCGACCCGAGCTGGAAAAGGAAGTCGCCCGGATGCTGCCGGCGGCGTGTCAGGGGCCGACACGTTTCATGCTCTCGGTTGAGATCTCGACGATCTACAAGAAGGGCGACAAGACCCGCAAGATTCACCATTTGTTATACGCTCCGAACTTTTCGGCAGTCGAGCGGCTGACCGAGCGGCTGTCCAGGATCGGCAATGTACAGTCGGACGGCAGACCCATCCTGGGGCTGGATTCTCGCCACCTCCTGGAAATCACCCTGGAGTCGGACCCCGGCTCGTATCTCGTCCCGGCCCATATCTGGACGCCCTGGTTTGCCGCGCTGGGCTCAAAGTCCGGTTTTGATGCCATAGACGAATGTTACGCCGACCTGGCCCCCCATATCTTTGCGGTGGAGACGGGCCTGTCGTCAGACCCGGAGATGAATTGGCGGGTGTCGTCCCTGGACCGCTTCCGGCTGGTGTCCAATTCCGACGCGCACTCGCCGGAGAAGCTCGGACGTGAAGCCTGTGTGTTTGATACCGAGCTTGACTATTTTTCAATCCGCCAAGCCCTGGAGACCGGACAGGGATATCAGGGCACGATCGAGTTTTTTCCCGAAGAGGGCAAATACCATCTGGACGGTCATCGAAATTGTCAGGTCCGCCTCCTGCCGCACCAGACCAAACAACTTGAGGGCCGTTGTCCCGCGTGTGGCAAGCCGCTGACGGTGGGCGTGATGCACCGGGTGGACGATCTGGCCGACCGTGAAGACGACACCCGGCCCGGAACTGCCGGCGCGGTCCAGAGCCTTGTCCCCCTCCCCGAGATGTTATCCGAACTCCTGCATGTGGGTCCGAAGAGTAAGAAGGTGGGGCACCACTACGAGGGCCTGCTCAACCAGCTTGGGCCCGAACTGCCACTGATCAACGATATTCCGCTGGAAGATATTCGTAACAGTGGGGATACGCTTATTGCGGAAGCCATCTCCCGGCTGCGCAAACAAGAGGTGATCCGCGACGCCGGCTATGACGGTGTGTACGGAACCATCCGGCTGTTTCGGGAGGAAGAGCTACGCCAGAAGACGAGCGGCGCGTCGCTGTTCACACAGGATCCCCCACTTCAGACCCACCGGGGAAATTCACCGACTGACGGGCGGACAGCGGACAGCCAAAAGCAGGAACAGGCGAACGCTGTCCCAACCGATACTCCCAGCGTGTCTCCCGCGACTTCGGACGACACGGCGGCAGCGCTGGACGCAGATATCCTGGTCGGACTTGACGTTGACCAGCGCCGGGCCGCCGAGGTCATATCAGGCCCGCTACTGATTGTTGCCGGGCCGGGTTCCGGAAAAACGCGCACCCTCACGCATCGTATCGCCCATCTCATCCGCACCCACCGGGTCCGTCCCGAACACTGCCTGGCCATCACGTTTACCCGCCGGGCCGCGGACGAAATGCGAGAACGTTTACATCGACTCCTGCCCGCCGTTGCCGACGCGATCCCGCTTTTTACATTTCACGCTTTGGGCATGTCCGTTCTCCAGGAGCATTGGAACGCGGCGGGTCTCCAGCGTGGCTTTCGGGTCCTGTCAGACACGGAGCGTCAACATCTGCTGCGCGAGACGCTCGGCGTCTCGGCCCGCCAGACGCGCAGCCTGCTGTCGGCCATTTCAGTGGCAAAACGCACGGGACAACCGCCGGCTGAGGCCAGACAGGCCGACATCTATAACCGATACCAGCAGGAATTGGGCGCGCGGAACCTGGTTGATTTCGATGATCTGATTGGCCGCACAATTCAGTCCCTTGAGTCCGACACCGGTCTGCGTGACGCCTATCGTGAGCGCCACCAATGGGTGTGTATTGACGAATATCAGGATGTGGACGAGCAGCAGGTCCGTCTCATCAAGCTGCTCGTGCCGCCCGACGGAAACATCTGTGCGATTGGCGACCCGGACCAGGCCATTTATCGTTTCCGTGGGGCGGACGTCCGTTTCTTCGCGCAGTTCACCGCCGACTTCCCCGGTGCACAGGTGGTCCGCCTCACGCGGAATTATCGGTCTGACCGCAATATCGTCCACCTCTCTTCCCAGGTCATTGCGCCGTCCGGGTCCAAGCAGCAATCCACTTCGGTCCTTGCCGACACGCCAAGTTTAATCACGCTGCATGAAGCGCGGACGGAGAAGGCCGAGGCCGAGTTCGTCGTGCACTCAATCGAAACGCTGCTGGGTGGACACAGCTTCTTTTCGATAGATAGCGGTCGATCTCGAGACGCTGAAGACCGGGCCGTCTCCTTTGCTGACATCGCCGTGCTGTACCGAACCGAAGCCCAGGCCGAGGCGGTCGTTGAAGCTCTCCACCGTTCGGGGATGCCGTTTCAGCAACACGCCCATACGCGGCTGCTCGACCACCCCGGGGTGGTGCCCCTGCTCGACGCCGTGCGTGAACAGCCCGGCGACGGCGCTCTGGTGGCGCGGCTTGAAGCCGCGTGTGACAACGCTGAAGCCGGTGGACGAGGAGAGACAAGAGCGGCCCTGGAACTCTTGCAACCCGTCGTCCGGGAGTGCGGGGACGATCTGGACCGCTTTCTTTCTACCCTTGCGCTGGAAACACAGATCGATACCTGGGACCCGCGCGCCGACCGCATCTCCCTCCTCACCCTCCATGCCGCCAAAGGCCTGGAATTCCCCGTTGTCTTTATCGTTGGCTGTGAAGATGGCATTCTCCCGCTGAGCTGGGGCAAGGTCGAAGCTGCCGAGCTTGAGGAAGAGCGCCGCCTGTTCTACGTCGGCGTCACGCGGGCAAAGACCAAACTCTATCTGTGTCATGCCAAGAAACGCCGCCGCGGGACGGTACAAGCCATGTCGCCTTCCCCGTATCTCGCCGATATTGAGGAACAGCTGCTTGACCGTCGCCGGAGTCAGTTGAGGGTGCGGGGGAAGAAGAAAGCGGATCAGTTAGAGCTGTTTTGAGGGGGATGGACGCGGCCCAAAGGTGCGGAGTTTATTATCGAGCGGAGCGGGGAGCCAGTCTGCCGCATTGTCCCAGTCCAGCCAACTGGATGTACCCTTGCCGGTCTCGTACAGCTTCTGCACTCCATTCCAAAACCAGACCCAGGGTATTGGGATACCTTGGAAGAAATAACGGTACGGCAACCGGTGTTGCCGGAGTCACCGTGGGAATCCTGGTTGACACGAGCGTATTGATCGCTATCGAGCGCGGGCAGTGCGAGCTGGACGCCTTGCTTATCGGGCAGGCAGAAGAGGACCTCGCTCTGGCGGCCATTACTGCCTCGGAGCAGTCCTAGGCTGCTAATTCCAATCACAGCTTCATCGCCGCCATACGCTGCGTGAAAATGGTGAAAACTCACTCCCCATCCCCGGCCAAGATGCGGCCCCGAAAGCGGCGGATGAGGTCGCGGGCGATTTGGCCGGAGTGCTGCATGGCCGCCAGCCCTTCGACAATGACCTGTTCAAGTTCTTCGGCGCGTAGCGTGTCAGGAGGCGCGCGTTTTTCTTCGGTCGGGCCGATGACCAGTTGGGCGGGGAGGCGCGCTTTGGACCGCCTGAATTTGTCGGCAATGGCGCGCAGTTGAGCCAGCGAATCCACCTCGGCTTTGATACTCACCCGACACGGTTCGTCCTCGTTTTCAATACTCACTCTGGCAATTCTCAGGTCCACACGTTCCGCCATGGCGGCCTCCCCGTCTCAAGACTCGGCCTCAGTCGGTTTTTCATACACCCGAATCGGGATAATGCGCAGACAGGTGGGGCAGGGAATGTCTTTGATTACCGGAAAAGAGCGATACGTCTTGGTAATCTGTTTGAGTTGGATTTGGAGTTCTTTTCCACAACACGCCTGGAGTGCATCGGCCATGCCTTTTGCACTAGCCAACCGTCCTGAGTAAGTCAAGGAGGCAGCGTTTCGGGCGCTGTCTAGGGCTTCTTTTTGAGGGTTGCCCCGGAACGTTTGCGCATCACGTCCGAAACACGCTGGGTTTCACCCCTGTCGCCCATTGTCAGCGCCTGTCTGAACTGGGCGGACAGCATCCGCATGAGCGCAGCCTCCTGCGGGTCGAGCCCATCGGCCAACTGCGACAGGGTGTCCATCGCCGTTCCAATTTTTGAGGCGGCCTTGGGCACGTCGCCGGCGGCGCGGGCGGCAACCGCTTCCTGGAGCAGCTTTTGGACCGCGTGCAAGCCTGGCTTCGAGTGTGGACCCAGAACGATTTCCAGCTCCGGCAGTCGGGTCAGCAGGGCGTTTAAGGACTCTGGATACGAATGCTCGTGTGCCATATAGTACCAAGCGTCTTTAATTGTCGGACGAAAGTCAAGGACGGGACAGTCGCATGCCAATGAACGGAAATCTTTCGACCTATGCCGCCCGCCGGCAGGCGTTTCTGAAACAGATGGGCGATGGGGTTGCCCTCTTTCCGGCCGCCCCAACTGCAATTCGCTCCCAGGATGTCGAGTATCGCTATCGCCAGGACAACGACCTGTACTACCTCACCGGTTTTCCGGAACCGGACTCCCTGTGCCTGCTCTCGCCCAACCACGACACGGAGCAGTTTATTCTGTTTGTGCGTCCACGAGACAAGGAAAAGGAGACTTGGACGGGAAAACGGTTTGGGGTTGAGGGGGCGCAGGAACACTTTGGCGTGGATGCCACCTATACGATCGATCAGCTCGACAAGGTGCTGCCTGAGCACCTGCTTAGCGCAGAGAAAATTTACTACGGACTGGGCCGCGACGAACGCCTCAACGCAAAGATTCTGGACTTTGTGCATCAGGGCCGGCTGCAACGTCCGCGTAGCGGGCGCGGACCGGTCTCGCTTATTGATCCCAGCGACCTGCTGCATGAAATGCGCTTGTTCAAAACACCGGAAGAAATCGACCTGATGCGCTGCGCGGTCAAGGCATCGGCCGCGGCCCACCACGCGGCCCTGCACGAGACGCGACCGGGCATGTACGAATACGAAATCGAAGCCCTGCTCGAATATCATTTCCGCTGCAACGGAGCGGACGGACCGGCCTACCCGTCCATTGTCGCCTCGGGCGCGAACGCCACGATCCTGCATTACATCTCGAACGATCAACCAATGCAGGACGGCGACCTTTTACTGATTGACGCCGGGTCGGAGTACGCCTGCTATTGCTCGGATGTGACGCGCACGTTTCCGGTTGGCCGCGCGTTTTCGGCTCTGCAGAAGGAAATCTACAGCCTGGTGCTGACCGCGCAAAAACACGCGATTGAAATGATTCGACCCGGCGTAGGCTTTGACGACGTGCACCAACGCGCCACGGAAATACTGATTGACGGGCTGCGCGCTCTCGGCCTGCTGTCCGGCAGTACGGAGAGCATTCTTGAGACGGGCGACTATCGCCAGTTTTATATGCACCGCACGAGTCACTGGCTGGGCATGGATGTGCACGATGTGGGCAAATACCGAGTGGGTGAAGCGTCCCGGACGCTCAACCCTGGGATGGTCCTGACGGTTGAACCCGGCCTGTATATTGCCGCAGACGCCGACGCGCCGGCAGCCTACCAGGGGATTGGGGTGCGCATTGAGGACGACGTGCTCGTGACCGCCGACGGCTATGACGTGCTGACCAGTGCAATCCCCAAAGAGCTGGACGATATTGAGGCCGCTCGACGGGAGGGATAGCGGACTATTTCCCCTCAGTCTTTTTACCGGGCGAAATGCCCAGCCTCGTCCGTATCGGCTTTGGCGGGGCCGGGCGTTCTTTTATCCGGGACCTGGGGTCGGGGTTGATCCCACCCTTTTGAACGTAACTCCCGATATGAATACGACCCTTGGATTCTTTCTTGGAATTCTCTCCCATTTTCTTACTCCTTTATGCCGTCTCGCCCTGTTCCCGACGGGGAAGCATAGGGAAACTCAATATGAATATCAGCCAGCCGGACGCTGGGCGTGGGTGTCGAGGTAGTCGAGGATGGTGCGGCGCTCGGTTTCAGCTAAGGGTGGGCGGCCGAGGCGCGCAAACTCTGTGTCCATACGCGCCAGCATGAACTGCCACATCTCGGGTGTGAGCAGGCCGGGGTGATACAAGCGGTGACAGCCGGAGCAGCGCTGCCGGTAGAGCTGCGCCCCCGCTGAGTCGGGCTCGGGCAAGGCGGTTTCACACGCGGTTATACCGGCGCACAGCAACCCCAGGATCACACCTCGCCACCCCCGCGCCATTCCGGCCTCACACCCGAAACGGCTCGCGGCAGACCGCCACCTGGCCAGGAATATCCTCAATCAGGACCTCAATCGTTTCGATGCTGTTTCCGCGGGCTGCCGCCAGACGGGCGCGCAGGCGCGCAATCAGATACTGGGCAATCTCTTCCGATGAGGAGTGTACGATGGGCAGCAGGCGGACATCCTGCCGGGGGAAGCTGAACTGGGTGCCGTCTTCACACTCCACCCGAACGGTCTCGGTCTCCGCGGTAATGCGCAGGCAGTCGCTCTGTTCGGGCAGCAGGGTCGTAAAATGTAGTTGCTGACACTCTTCTGCGGCGATCTTTTTCAGCACCAGGAAATCCACGACATAGCCGTCCGGCCCAACCGGTCCGCTCACCTTGACTTCGGCCTGATAGGTGTGACCGTGTAACGGTTCTCGGAAGCCTTTGAAGGCAATGAAATGCGCCGCGGTAAAACATAGCTGTTCCTTACCGATTGATACCGAGAAGATACTCATCCGTCTGTCCTCTTAGCTGTCGAAGCCTGCAATAAAGTCTCCCAGTCCGCTCCGATTCAGGGCCGCCTCGGGGCTGCCGAACGCTTGCGCATACTGTTCCGGTGTCAGGCCTGTTGTCTGGAGAAAACACTTGGCCTCTTCGGCCAGCACGGGCCGAATACGCTGCGACAGCGTTTCTGCCAGGGCGCGATGATCTCCCACGCTCTTCAGAAAATCCCGCACGTTGATGCCATGCCCTCCGCCCAGCAGACACGAGAGAAAATAAGCCATCTGATCCTCATTCGGTTTGCGCCGCCAAGTCTCGGCTGTACTCAGAATGGCGGTGATCCCCGTCCGTTGGCGAATGGAGACGACAGCCGGCGTCCCGGTTCCTCTCGGTCCGGGCGCGAGAAAAATCAAGGCATAGCCGGCTTCGGCCAGTCGAACCGGATGGGGGATGTAATGGGGTGAGGTATAGTCCGTTATCAGAAAAAGCTGACGCCGATAGGCCGCGAGGTCGTGCGCCTGCTCGGCCGCCAACTGCCACAACCACTCGGCCACCCCAAGGCCGTGTTTTCGTGCTTGCTCGACCAGGGTCAGCATAGCTTCCGGCCGATACCCTTCTCGTTTGACCAGGCGGCCACAGTCTGCCAGCGAAACACTCAGCCCCAGGGCTTCAACCCGCCCGTCAGGGTCGGTTTGCGGCGAGACGACTTCGCCTTCTAACGCGGGCTGCTCAAGCTCCAGGTCGGTAGCAAAGCGGTCGCCGTATGTAGAGAGTTTGGCAAAGCCTCGGCTACAGCCAGCCAATGCCACAATATGGGCCGTCCGCATCTGGAACCTGCCGGAAAACGACAGGCCCCGACCGCTCATCAACGAACCATGACCGATGACGGTGACTTCCATGCCCCTACCCTAGCGAGTCCTGACAGACCGGAAAAGTCGGGCCGCCCGAGATGTGCTTTTCTCGTCTTCTTCGGGAGGAGAGAATTTATGCACAATGATGCCTATGGTTTCGACCTTGTGGACCGCCTCCCAGTCATGGTCGGGCAGGACGAGGAGTTCCGGGACGAGGTCCTTGAATTTCTTGAGCCGCCAGATTTTTTCCCACCACAGCTCACGCCTGAAGGCCAGACCGGGTATCCAGGCATAGCGCGCCTGGCTGTGCGTCCAGGCCAGGTTGCCACACAGAAGAACGGGCCGAGCGGGCAAGCGCACAAGGGCAGCAAGCCCGCCGGCAGTCGCGCCCGCAACGTCAATCAGCTCAAGGCTGCCATCGCCAAAGAGGTCATGACTCCGGGTAAAAGTCCCGAGGGATGTATCGGGGGAAAAATCAACGAACTGCCAGCTCGCAACCTGGTCGAATTCATCCGCGATATACAGACCCAGAGGGCTGCCGCTCAGCGCCGCGGCGTACTCCTCGCGCGTCACCACAGCGGCCGCTTGAGACAAACTCTCCAGCTCGCCTGCATGATCGAGTCGCAGGTCGGGCAGAATCACAAATTTCACCGCTTCCGCTGAGAGCTGGGCAGTCTTGAGCTGGGAGAGAATATCCTGGCCGGGCTGCACGTCTGCCTGGCCAAAGAGCGAGCGGAATGGGCCCAAGTAGCGTGGCGCATCTTCCGCCAGCTCTCGATTCAACCCGGTTCCAACCAGGACCAGGCCCTGCTTGGGATGCTCGATACCAAACACCAGGATATCGAGGGATTGCTGCTGGGGGAGGCTCCCGTCTTGATAGGCGACCCGGCTGGATACTGCTATCGAGCCCGTATGAAAGACGTGCAGCTTGACCCCGCTCACGCCTCGGTAGTGTTCCGGCCAATTGTGCAGGACCGGCTCAATATAGGGCAGCCGGAGCGGCTCTTCACAAGCCACACCCAGTATCGGTACACAGGCGACGAGCAAGCGGACGACAGAGGCGAAAAACAGACGACACATCATCTTGAGGCCGTGGCTGAGGCCCTTTCGGCCAGTATTGTATCAAACACCGAATGGCCACTAGCACTAGCAGTTCCAACGCAGGGTTGCACCTCCGTCAAAGCGGGAGGAGCCGCTGCTCCCAGACGAAAAGTTTTCTCCCCTTTGCGAGTTGACCCGGGAAAGGCTGTCAACTATGGTGTGAGCGCCTTTTTCAAGGAGACCAAGCACGAGGACTCTCGCATGGACTGGCCACCAGGCACTGAGGAGCGGAGCGCGCTCGCTGAGGTCGAAGCGAGACTGCGCGGGCTTCAGGCGCGTTTTAACCTCTATACCGCCCAACACCGGCTCTATGGTATTGGGACGGTGTTCGCCCTCGGCTTTGCGCTTTTTACCTTTTTGGCCTTCTCGCTCTCTTCGTTCTGGTTCATTGTAGCGGCCTGGCCGCTCCTCGCCCTGGCCGGCCTTGTCTGTTTTCGGTTTCTCCGCCAGGGGGTAGCGGACTGGACTAATCTGCATACCGCCGCCCGTCGGATCGACCTCCAGGTCGGGCTCAAACAGCGCCTGTCAACGCTGACCGCCCAGATGCTAGCGACCCCCTCCACGGGACCTCCGGCTTCCCGCTTATGGACCTATCTTCTCCACGATAATATGGACCGGCTGTCGCTGTGGGAAATCAAAAAGGTCGCGCCGCGGCGCTTGCCCTGGAGCGTCCTGCCTTTTCTCGCCGCCCTGGTCCTGGCCTTCCTGGCGGCTTCCATCCCTTTACTGTCACCCGCGTCCGAACCCGAACCTTTCTCGCTGACCAATCTTGAGCTTGTGTCGTCCGAGTTACCTGAACGCACGGGACAGTTGGTGGACAAACGGCTGGCCGTCCCACCGGAAGGCTTCGCCGCTCGGACGCTGGACCCGCTGCCGGTTGGTGAGACCCTGTCTGAGCAAGCGGACAGCCAAGCAAGCTCGCAGGATCACGCCGCAGACGAAGAAGGGCTGGGACAGGAGTTGCTGGAATTGGCGTCTCTGCCTGAAGACCTTCAACACGCCCTGCGGACGGCACTGCAAGGGCTCCAGGAGTCTCAAACGTCTCTTGACGAACAGGACGCCAAGGGCCGTCGCCTCCTCAATGACGAACAGGCGCAGAATATACAGTCCGAGCAGCAGGCGGGGGACGCCGGCCAACAGGCGCTTGGTGAGGGCCAGGCCGGGCAGGACGCCGAGCGAGCCGGTCCGGGCAGTCAGCAGGCCCCAGAACAGGGCAGCGGCCTCCAAAAGCTCAAACAGGCGCGGCTTGATCGGCGGAAAGCCGTGGGGGCCTTTCAGTCTGCCAACCCCCAACTCCCCGGCCGGGGGGGCCAGGCCGGTCGGGGGGGCATGGGTGCCGGGACCGGCACAGACCGACATCTGTACGGCAACGAGGCCAATCTGGGCAGCACGCCGCAGACCTTCAGCCTGTCTCTCGATGCCAGTTTTGAGAAGAGCCAGACCGGCTACGAGATTGTCAAAGACGAGGGCGGCGGGGTGATTCTCAAATCCACCAGCCAGCTCAGCGCAAACCAGGCCTTGGACGATGCCATCCGGAATGCCCAGATTCCACCGGAATATGAGGACATTGTGAAAAATCTGTTCTCGCGGGAGGCAGTGCAGTGAGTGAAACGCCGCAAGGAATAAACGTATCAGCATCCCAGCATGTATTGGAGGATACGCTTACTCCTTCAACCGATCTTGTGCTTGAATTTCAGGACACCTTTCAGCGGATTCAGTCCGAATTAGCCAAGGTCATCATCGGCCATGAGGAGTTAATCCAAAATATTCTGATCGCCTTTTTTGCCGGTGGGCATGTCCTGATCGAGGGCGTGCCGGGAACGGGCAAAACGCTTTTGGTGCGCTCGCTCGCTCGCGTCCTGAATCTCAGTTTTAACCGGATTCAGTTCACGGTGGACCTGATGCCGGCAGACGTCACCGGCACCCGTATGGTCGTGGACCGAGAGGAGGGCCGGCGCGATTTCGTCTTTGTTGAAGGACCGATCTTTTCCCACGTGCTGCTGGCGGATGAGATCAACCGCTCCACCCCCAAAACGCAGGCCGCGCTGCTCGAAGCCATGGCCGAACTCCAGGTCACGGTGGCCGGCACAACCTACCAACTCCCCCCCCCCTTTTTCGTGCTGGCGACGCTCAACCCTATCGAAATGGAGGGCACCTATCCGCTGCCCGAAGCCCAACTCGACCGCTTCTTTTTTAAGGTCCGCCTGACCTATCCCACCCACCACGAGGTCCGACGCATTATCAGCTCAACGACCACGACCGTTGAACCGGATATTCAGCCCGTTTTTGCCGAAGCGGAAGCCGCCGAAAAGATTATGGCGTTTCGGCATCTGGTCCGAGATGTCTTGGTCGCGCCCACTATCGAAGAGTATATCGCGGCCTTGATTCATGCCACGCTGCCGGCGGACGCGCTGTATGTGAATCAGACCGATACGGCCACAGTGATGTTACCCAAGGACGACTTGGTGAGCCGCTATGTCAATTTCGGCTCCAGCCCGCGCGGCGGCCAGACCTTGATGCTGGGCGCGAAAGTCGCCGCCCTGCTCGATGGGCGGGTCAACATCAGTTACGACGATGTTGACCAAGTCATGCAGCCGGCCCTCAATCACCGGCTGGTACTCAATTTTGCCGCCGAAGCGGAAAATATCGACCCGGCCTCAATCATTGAGCGTATTCTTCAGTCCGCCAAAAAAATCCGACGCTAGGAATGAGGGCCGCACGTGAGTCTGACCGATCCCGCCTTTTTCAAGCAGCTTGACCGTCTGCGTTTGCGTGTCCGCGCGGCACGCGGCCATCGTCCTGGGGAGACGCCCATTCCGCGCACGAGTCAGGCCTGGGGTGTGGAATTCGAGTCGTATAAAGACTACTCGCCCGGTGATGATTTTCGCTATTTGGACTGGAACGCGGCCGGGCGACTCGATCAACTCCTGGTCAAGACATTTACGGCGGAGCGGGAGATCCCGTTTCATCTTATTCTCGACACCAGCGCCTCGATGGGCGTCCCGGCCGGAGACGAGAAATTTACCCATGCCGTGGACCTGGTCACGGCGCTGAGTTATATCGTGCTCTCCAGCAATAATACCCTCCGGGTCGCCGCCCTCTCCTCGCCGCCGCGCCCCTTTCTGGCAACGCCGTTTTTACGTCATCGCAACCGTTTTCTCCGTGTCCCCCCTTTTCTGGAGGCGCTGATACCGAGCGGGAAGACCTACCTGAGGGAGTCTGTCCAGTCCTATATTCGGCAGGCCAAAGAGCCCGGTGTGGTCATCCTGGTTTCGGACTTTCTGACCCGACCCGCGCAGTATGAAGCCGCCCTGCTGTTTCTGATCGCGCAGGGTTATGAAGTCAAAGCCATTCAGGTGCTGGGCGAGAGCGAGCTTCGCCCGGAACGTCTTTTTCGGCGCGGCACGCTCTACGACATCGAGGAGCAAACCGAGCGCTGGGTCACCCTCAGCCGGGCCAACCTTGAGAAATATCACCACGCCCTGTCGGTTCATTGCAGCGCGCTTCAACAGTTCTGTCATAAACATCGGGTGCTCTATACCCGTCTCTCCAGCGCGCAGCCTCTCACCGAGACGGTGACGGAGGTACTCGCTCGGGTGGGACTCGTCACCCTCCACTAGGCATCCTCTGCGGCGTATGGGCATTCTCAATCCAGCGGCCTTACCGTTCGTTTCCCTGCTCGGCGTGCTGGTCCTGATCTATCTGCGCCAGCGGACCCGCGCCCGCATTGAGGTCCCCAGCCTGTTGTTCTGGGCAGACGTTCCCGAAGATCGCGTGCGCTCCAGACGCTTCCGGCCCGACCTCCTCTTTTTTCTTCAGGTCCTGCTCCTCCTGTTACTGATTGGGGGCCTGTTGCATCCGTACTGGTTACGCACAGCGACCGAAACGCGCGGAGACCGGCAGATTCTCGTCTTCGATCTGTCGGCGAGCATGCAGGCCCGCGAAAACGGCGTGCGCCGTTTTGACCTGGCCCTGGATCAAGCCAAAAAGATACTCCACGCGCTGGCGCCGCTTGACGAAGTCATGCTCATCGGCACTGCGGCCCGGCCCCAGGTCGTCAGCGGTTTTACGACAGACCATCGTTTGGTGCTGCACCGCCTTGAGAGCCTTCGTCCATTGGACACGGGCACCCAGCTGGAACTGGGTATTGAGCTCGCCCTCGTCCAGCGTGACCGTGCCGGACGGCAAGCCCAGATCCATGTTTTCACCGACCTGCCGTCCAACCAGCTCAGTCTGTCAGAGATGCAGCAACAGGCGCTGACCTATCATCGTGTGGGTGAGACGGACGACAATATGGCCTTGGCCTCGGTCCACGTCTACCAGAATCCCTTTCAGGACTACTCCCAGGCCCAGGTCTATATCCTCGTTCGCAATTATGCCAATCGAACAAAACCGGCGACGCTCCACGTCGAACTCAATGGTCGAGCGGTCTTTCAGAAAACGTTCAGCCTCTCGGCCAACAACACCCGCTCGTTCTCTTTAAGCGGTTTTACCGGGCCGGGGCAGCTTGCCGTTCATCTGGAGTCCGAGGATGCCTTAGCCGTCGACAATCACGCCCTCAACTGGGTGGCCGAACGCCGTTCGTGGCAATTAGTCCTGGTCTCTCCGGTTGCCCATTTGCACCAGGAAATCCAGCAGCTCAGTCAGGCCTTACCCGGCGTGACGCTGCGCAGCACCAGGCCCGAGAACTTCTCGCCTGATCAAGTGGGCGCACAAGACGTGGTCCTTTTCCACCAGTTTGTTCCCGACGAGGCCGTGCCCGCCAATAGCCTCTACATCTTTCCACCGGCTGAAAACGCGCTCTTTCCCGTGCTGACTGAGGCTACGGATCTGACGATTCTGGACTGGAACGACGAGCACGAGATTTTACACAACCTGCAATATGTCGAAGCCCTGCCGTTCAAACAGGCCCGGATTCTCGCCCTTCCCTCCTGGGCCCAGGTGCTTATTTCCTCAAAGACCAGTCACGGCGAGATCCCACTTGCTCTGACGGGTGAGAGGGATGGCCAGCGTATCGTCTGTTTAGCCTTTGATCTCAGTGCGGGAAATCTGACCGACTCGGACAATCTGACCCTGCTCGTCCTCTTTCTCAATGCCCTGCGCTGGCTGCGGCCGCCTCATCCGCTCGACCCCCAGCTCCTGCCCGTTGGAGATGTATTCTTTCTCCCCACGGCCGCTCCCCTTGACGGCGCACGCCTCTCCACGCCTCAGACCGCAGGGCAGGCCCTTGAAACCGACACCGTGCCGCTCGACCGAGTGGGCATCTATCGGGTTGAGACCGCAACCTATCGTGCAGAACTGTACGCCAATCTCTTTGACGAAGCCGAGTCCAACATTGGCCGACAGACCGCGCACGACGCGGGCACAGGGCCTGTGTCGCCGGGAGTCCGGCCCTCACCCGAAGCCGTACCGCGCGAAATTCCGGTCGAATTTGGCCAGAGTCTGTACTGGCTGGCCGTGCTGCTGCTCTTTGCTGAATGGCTCTACGCCTTCTGGCGCTCTCGGCTGGAGCGTGCAGTATGACCACGGAAATTTTTGGGCAGGCGTACACTATTCTGTCGCCCGAATTCTTATGGCTCCTGCTGCTGTTGCCCCTGCTGTGGCTGCCCTTACGCGGCCGCTCCCAACGAGGCCGGCTGCTGGGCGCGACGCTGCTGCGGACAGGAGCCGCTCTCCTGATTATTCTGGCCCTGGCTGGTCTGAGCCAGCAGACCATTCTGTCCGACCAGCGTTTGGCCGTTGTGGCGGCTGTTGATACCTCGGACAGTATGGCCGCAGAAGCTCGGGCCTGGATGCACGCCTATCTGGAACAACTCAAAGCAGCGCTCTCCGCACAGGATGAACTCGCAGTCCTCTCGTTTGCAACCGATACGCAACTCGTGCTTGCCCCCGGTCCGGCAGCCCAGGCGCTCCTGCCCGAATCGTTGTCGTCGTCTGACCACGCAACGAGTACCAATATCGCGCAAGCGCTTGAACGCTCCTTTGCCCTGTATCCCGAGAGAGCGGAAAAACGCCTCCTCCTCCTGACCGACGGCAATGAGACAACGGGCATGGCCCGCCAGACCATTGCTGCGGCCCGTCAAATGGGCATTGCTATTTATCCGATCATTCCCCCCGGCGGACAACAGGCCGAAGTCTCCCTGGAAAAATTTGTGGTTCCGCCGCTGGCGCGCGAAGGCAGCGTCTTTGATATGCGCCTCGTCGTGCGCAACGGCCACGGCCAGCCGGTTCCGGGCAGGGCGGACATTTATGCCGACGATCAGCTCCTGACCCGTCAGGCGGTGAGCCTGGAACCCGGCCTGTCGGTTCTGGAAGTTCCCGCCCAAATCCTTCAGCGCGGAAACTATCTGCTGCGCGCCGAGGTGCAGACGGACGCCGATACCATCGCCGGGAACAACACCCAGAGCACCAGCCTGGCGGTGGCCGGGAAAACGCGCGCTCTGGTCATTACCGACAACCCCAAGACCCACCTGGCACGTGCCCTGCAACTCAAGGAAGTGGATATTGAGTTCCGGCGTCCCGAGGGACTGCCCACCAATCTGCCCCAGTTGCTCGACTATAATAGCGTGGTCTTTGACGACATTGGCCGCAAAGACGTGACACAGCGGCAGATGACAGCCATTGAGCGCTATGTTCGCGACTTTGGGGGGGGCTTTCTCATGGCGGGCGGGGCACGGACGTTTGGAACGCTCGACTATCAACACTCCGCCATAGAACGCCTCTTGCCGGTCTCCTTTCACGAGCAGCGTCCGCAAAAAAAGAAGCGGATTCCGATTGCGCTCTTTTTGTTGATCGACCGCTCGAACAGCATGGGGTACAACAGCCGCGTGCGCGGGCTGCACGACGGCCAGAAGATGGAGTATGCGCAAAAGGCGGCCATCGCCGTCCTGGGTCAACTCAAGAATACCGATCTGGCGGGCGCCATTGCCTTTGACTCAGAAGCCTATTCCCTGTCCGCATTAAAGCGGCTGTCACAGAGTCGCTCGACGCTGCGGAGTCGCATCGGGCGCCTCCGGTATGGCGGCGGGACGGATTTCTATCACGCCCTGGAAGCCGCAGCCGATCAATTGAGTCGGAGTCGGCGGTCCATTCGGCACATCATCCTGCTCACGGATGGCGATACCAACCGCAGTCCGACCGATCATTATCCCTTGATAAAAACCATTGCCCAGCGCCAGATTTCAATTACGACCATTCGGATCGGGAGCGATACCGTCAACCTGCAACTCCTGTCGTATATGTCGGAAAAAACCGGCGGACGCTTCTACCATGTTGAGGATGCCACCATGCTGCCCCAACTCTTGGTGCGGGACACCCGTCAGACCCTGCGCCAGCAAGATCAGGAAGACGAGGGTCCCAAGGATATCGTCCCCCGGGTCGGCGTCCGGGGACAGATTTTACGCGGTTTGGCCGACTTCCCAGCCCTGGACGACTATATGCTGACCAAGCCCAAGAAGCGGGCGAACGTCCAGCTCTATACCGACGTCCACGGCGAACAGGATCCCCTCCTGGCCACTTGGCAATACGGTCTGGGCAAAGTCGTCGTCGTTCCGTTTGATCCGAGCGGCGCCGGCGCGGGTGACTGGATACGCTGGGAACGCTTCGGGAAATTCTGGTCTCAGGCGGTTCGGTGGGCCATGCGGAATGAAACACCGCTGGATTATCGCCTGAGCGCGACCACGCGCGGCGAACGCACGATCCTCCGGGTCGAATCCTTTGACAATACCGAGGACAGCATTCTCCAGGCCCGCCTGGCCAGCGGAACCCGGAGTGAGACCCTGACCCTCATGCCGGTCGCCCCGCGCATCTCCGAAGCCGTCCTGCCCGCCCGCTACACGGGCAACGTGCCCGTCACCATTGTCAAGCGGAAAGGCAATACGATCCTGAACCAGAGGAGTCAGACGGTTTTGGTTGGACAAGAGGTAGACGGAGCGCTGAGGGAATACCGCCAGCAACAACCCAATCGGCCCTTGCTGCACGCCCTGGCCGAAGGAACGGGCGGCAGCCTCAACCCGACGTTTGACACCCTCACCTCCCACATCCGGGGCGGCCAGAAAGTCCTCCTCCACCCGCTCGAAAACACCCTCATTGTCATTGCCCTCTTCTTTCTCCTGGCCGACATCGCCCTGCGGGTGCTGTTCGGGCCGTTACCCGAGCCCTCCCCGCTCTGACTTTTCTTGATAAGAGACCATTCAGGAGAAAGAACGTGTTGCGGTGTGGTAGTTGCCAGGGAGTTTTTCAGTTAGGTATAACCGCCGTGGGACAGCAGCCGAACGAAAGCCGTTTATGCCGATTGCCAGAAACAATCTGACCACTACCCCCGCGGTTCCGGGCCGCACCGTTCAGGAAGTGCTCGGCATTGTCAGCGCCGAATGTGTTTTGGGTATCAACGTCTTTCGGGATATGCTGGGTGGCCTGCGGGACTTTTTCGGAGGCCGCAGCGGCACTCACCAGAAGGCCCTGCGGGAAGCCAAGGAGACCTGCCTCGAAGAACTCGCGGAGCAAGCCTCGCAGCTCGGTGCCGATGCGGTTGTCGGGGTTGATATGGATTACAGTGAAATCAGCGGTGGAGGAAAGGGCATGCTGCTGCTGGTCGCGACCGGAACGGCGGTGCGGCTGAAATAGCGACGAGGAGATTTGAAACTGAGCCACTACCTGCATTTTCCCACTGTGCCAGCGCCGAGTGTGTATATCCGCGCGGTCTTGTGCGCGAGCCTGATCGCGTTCGGGGCGTCCTGCTCCTGGCTGCCGTTTAGCAGAGGCTGCTGTGATGATGACCGCAACCTGGGCATCACCTATCTCCAGGAGCCGGGACAATTTCCCACCGCAACGCCAGCGTATGGCAGGGCGCGTGACATTGACCCAGGGGCGGGCGAAACCATTACCAAGCCAGGGCTGCTCTCGAAGTATAATCCGTTCAAGGGCTTTATCGGGGATGGCGAAGACGAGCAGGTCGCCTCAAGCGATGACGACGAGGGATTTTTCGGGAATCTGCTCCCGTTCTGACCCCAGGTTGTCTTAGGGCAGTGGCTTCTCGCCAACGAGGACACCGGAATACGGGTGGGCGATCGCTCCTTCGACTCGGCTCAGGACAGGCCTGGCTCAAGGCCGCCCGGGCCGCTTCGCGTGTGGCCCGTCTGGTGCCGCGTTGTTTTGAGAGACCAACTCCAGCAACGAGCCTGCGTACTCCTCACAACCGGCCTAGTCCGGTTTCTTGAGGCCGAGCCGTTGGTAGTATTTCTCCGGGACTTTGTCCGGGTCTTTATAGATAATAAAAGAACAGTGCTCTTTTCCAAGCACGGCGGCCGGCTCGACCACGACAAAAGGTTTCCCGTTTTTTTCGATGTCAACCAATTCCATCGGCGGCTCGTGCGCACAGTACACGGGAAAGTCGGCGCGGTTATAGGTCATCCGCTGCGGCTTTTCCACGGTATGAAAGGCGTCGGGTCCCTCGTATTTGCCTTCGAGGACCAAGCGTCCCCCACTGCCGCAGGGACGCATCTGAATAACGACTTTTTCCTCATCCTCTTCAATATGCATGGGTTGCAGATGGCCGCGCAGCCCGGCCACAAACATCTTGATCTTCCGGGGCAACGCTTGGGGGTCCTGCGGCATTTTTTCCAGATTCGGCAGCCACCAGGCTTTCACGCCGGCCGTCATGATTTCTTCCAGCACCTCATCGTCAAAGCGTTTCCCCACCTCGCTCAGCGTCGCGGTTGTCCAGTTCCGGTACAGGTCGTGCATCCCGAGGAATTCATTATACATGCGATTCGCAATCTTCTTGGCCTGCTCGGCATCCCCGGCGTCAATGGCCTCCGTTAAACGGTCCACGGTGCGTTTGCCCATCTCACGGATCTCTTCTGCGGAAAAAAGGCGCTCATTCATACGATTCCCTCCTGTCCGGGATATAGCCTAACTCCCCACTCCATTGCAAAGCCCTGAGCGCCTGGATACCGTACCCCTGCCCTGAGCATGGTCGAAGGGGCTGAGACCGAACTGAAAGGAAAAGACTGATGGGGGCTCGCGGAGGTGGGGGGCAAAACCGAGCATTTACGCGCACGGCCAACGTCAAGCTGTCGCCCATTAAGGCGATGGAGCTGGCGGCCAGCCGGGTGCCAGACGTGATCTCTCTGGCCCAAGGCATCCCGAGCTTTGACACGCCCGGACCGATCAAATCCTTTGTCCAGCAAAAGATCGCCGAGGGCGAGTGCGCCACCTACTCGCTGACCCCAGGCTTACCCCAACTGCGCGAATGTATTGCCGAGTCGCTGCTGCGAGAAGGCATGCACTACGACCCGGATCAGGAGATTATTGTTTCCAGCGGCTCGGTCGAGGCCATTGCCGCGACGCTGCTGACCCTCACCCGCCCGGGGGATGAGATCATTCTTCCCTCTCCCAGCTATGCCTCCTACCAGGAGGTCGTCCGCATCGCCGGCTGTACTCCGCGGTTTGCCCCGCTCCACGAGGAGCAGAATTTTGCCTTTAACGCAGAGGCGTTCGAGGCCTGTCTGTCGCCACACACCAGGGCGATCCTGTACTGCAACCCAAACAATCCAACCGGGACGGTCTTCTCAGAAGCAGAAACGCGCGCCCTGATTGCGCTGGCCGAACGGCATAATCTCTTTCTGATTATTGATGAGGCCTATAAGGATTTTGTCTACACGCCAGAAGCGTATTTCAGTCCGGCTCAGGTCGCCGATGTCCGGCAGCGCATTGTGCGGATTTTCACCTTCTCCAAGGCTTATGGAATGACGGGCTGGCGGGTCGGCTATCTTCATTCCGACGCGCGGAATGTTCAGGAAATCCTCAAAGTGCACGACGCCCTGGTGACCTGCGCGCCGGTTGTGTCGCAATATGCCGCCCTGGCGGCACTCGAAGACGGGCACGAACATATTACGACCTTTCGGCAGGCGTTTAAGCAGCGCCGCGACCTGACGCTCACCTGTCTTGATCAGCTCTCACACGTGTTTGACTACCAGAAACCCGAAGGGGCCTATTTTGTCTTCCCCCGGATGAAAGACGTGGTGGTCCACGCCCGCGATTCATACGCCCTCGCCTATGATATTCTGGAAAAAGCAAAAGTTGCCGTTGTCCCCGGTATCGCCTTTGGACCCAGCGGCGAGGCCCATATCCGGCTGAACTTCGGGCGCAGGCCGGACGATATTACCACCGCCTTCGAGCGGCTCACCGAATACTTCAGCCCGGCAGCCTCACTTCGGGCTCGCCCCGGTCCGCATCGCGCAAGCCGACCAACGGTCTCGGCAGCAGAGTCTATCCCGTCTCCCCCCGTCCCCCGTCTCGCGCGCGCGCTCTTTTCCTATCAGCGACTGCGTGGCTTCGCCGTCCTGATATTGCGCGCGCTCGCCGGTCTGAGTCTGTGGCGGAAAAATCCCCGGGTGATTGCCATCGCCGGCAGCCACGGCAAGACCGTTATCAAACGCATTGTGACCGAGCTCCTGGCCCGGCGGTATCGGGTCCAGCCCAATCCCCGTTCCTATAATACCGATATTGGTTTGCCGCTTGCCGTCCTCAATATCGAATTGGCTTCAGTCCGCTTGCGGGACCTCGCGCGTGGTTTCGCCCGGGCAGTCTGGACCGCGCTCTTCAAGACCGCGGCACCCGACATCCTCGTACTCGAATTCGGTGCCCGCCATCGGGTGACATGCAGCAGTTGATCCGAACGGTGACTCCTGACATTGCCATTCTGACAACCTTGACGCCGAGCTATAGTACCGATGTTGAGGAGTTACACACGCTCCAGGATGAAATGCGGGCGTTATGTCTCGCGGCCGGAGCTCGCTGTCAGTTTGTGATCGATGGGGATGATCCCCTGCTCCAGGATGTCATCGCGTCCTTACCCACACCGCCGCTGCTCCTGCATCGTTCTGCGTGGAGAGCCGGGGGGAACGGCCTCCAGCTTCACAGTCCCATCTGCTGTTATCCGGTGACCCGTGAAATCGTTGGTGAGAATGAGCGTTTTTCGGTTCAGGCGGCCGTGGCCGTAGCCGAGCACTGGACCAAGCTGTCCCCCGCCGAGATTCAGCGTTTTCTCAGCAAAAACACGACCGCGCACTAAAGCCGGCCCTGTTCCTACTTGCAATCCAGGGCCGACTCGTATTATGCTCTGTTTCTGTATGGACGACCCTCCATCTGATGACCCGTGGTCTGAGACCCAACTGTGGCTTCCCCGAGCCAGCCGGGAAGTGTGAAGCGTACGCATGGAGAGTCCCGCCCTCGGTCTGCTGATCACGGTCCTGCTGGTCCTGACCAACGCCTTTTTTGTCGCCGCAGAGTTTGCAATCGTCAAGGTTCGTGCGTCCCAGATCGAACTGCTGGTGCAGACCGGCAGCCGAACGGCCAAGATGGGCCAGCATCTCATCTCCCACCTCGATGCCTCCCTGTCGGCGACCCAGCTCGGCATTACGCTGACGTCTCTGGGCTTGGGCTGGATCGGGGAGCCGGTGGTCGCCAAACTCGTTATCGAGATCATGCACCTGGTTGGCGTGGCAGCCGACCCGGATTTGGCGCATAGTATCGCCCTGCCGGTTGCCTTTATCGCGCTCACCTTTCTGCTCATTGTCTTTGGCGAACTCGCCCCCAAATCGCTCGCTATTCAGCACTCCCAATCAACAACGCTGGCGGTCGCCTTTCCGTTACGGTTTTTTTATCTGATCTTTTCTCCGGCGATTATGGCCCTGAACTGGACCTCCAACCAGGTGTTACGGCTCTTTGGCCTCAGGCCGGCGAGCGAAGCAGAGCACTCTCACTCGGGTGAAGAGCTACGCTTCCTGCTTGAGCAGGGTCGTGAGGGTGGCACGATTGAGGAAGAGGAGCACGAACTGATTGAAAACGTCTTTGAGTTCGGGGAGACCAGTGTCCGGGAAATCATGGTTCCCCGGACCAATATCGCCGCCATTGAGGTCAGCGCCTCCCGAAGTGCCCTGGTCAACCTCTTGGTTGAAGGCGGCTATAGCCGGATACCGGTGTATGAAGATTCACTCGACAATATTATCGGGGTTGTGCACGCCAAGGATCTGATTACCCTCATGGAACATCGGGACTTGATCATCCTCCGCGACCTCCTCCGGCCGGCGTTCTTTGTGCCAGAGACGAAACCGATCGACGATCTGTTACGGGAGTTTCAACGCCGCAAGATGCATATTGCCATGGTGGTGGATGAGTTTGGCAGTACGGCCGGCCTCGTCACCATGGAAGACATTCTTGAGGAGCTGGTTGGAGAGATTCAAGACGAACACGACAGTGAGAACCACGATATTGAAAAGGTCTCCAATCAGACCTATATCGTCAACGCGGCCCTGTCTATTTCCGATGTCAACGATCACATAGATGAGTTTGAGCTGCCCGAGGGGAATGACTACACCAGCGTGGGGGGATTTATCAATAAATGGCTCGGACGCATCCCTGAGGTCAATGAGACGTTCGAGTACGACGCGCTGCGCATGACCGTCCTCAAGACCGACAGCCACCATGTTACCCAGGTCAAAATAGAAAATTCGTCAGACCTCACGCCCCCGCCGGCCGCCCCTCTGATAAAAGAGGAAGCATGACGACCGCGGTGATATTGTATTCACGTGCGTTCCGTGAACGGGCCGAGGCGCACCTGATAGTACCGCAACCGTCCGCTTGACAACGGACTGATATACACAGGCGGCTGGAGCACGCAACGAAGCGAGTCGTCTCGCCCCTCCGGTTGCTTGTCCTCATCGTGTTTCCCGTGTACCATACGGAGCCGTGGTGGGATTCAATGCGCCTTTTCGCCAACTCAAAAAAACTCTTAAACCGTCCCTCGCTAAGCGGGCTGTAGCCACAGCGACTCCGCCACGAAGTGCATCCAATCCCGTTGAAAAGACCGAGGAAAGTCCTGCGGACCTTTTCCAGCGGGAAATGCGAGATGTCATCCGGCTCAAGTCGGACGTACGGGTCAGCAACCCCCCGCCCGCCCTCTCCAGCCGCTCGCCACAAGACAGGGAGAGCGAGGCCATCGCAGAGTTATACGACCTGGTCGCCGGACGAAGCGATTTCGATGTCACGGATACCGACGAGTATGTCGAGGGCTGGGTCGTTGGCCTGGATACGGGTTTGGTCCGCAAGTTGAGACAAGGAAAATTCGCGCGCCAGGCGGCCCTGGACCTCCACGGGATGAAGGCGGCTGAGGCCAAGCCCGAGCTGGAGCAGTTTCTCAGCCGGGCCACCCAGGCGGGTATCCGCTGCGTCCTCGTTATTCATGGCCGTGGCAAGAACTCGCCTGGACAATTCCCGATTCTCAAGGACAAGATAAAACAGTGGCTCACCCGAGGCCGGCTGGCGAAGATGGTGTTGGCCTTTTCCACCGCTCGTATCCATGATGGCGGACCCGGGGCCATGTATATCCTGCTGAGACGAAAACGCGGACGGAAGAGGCCTGTCCTGCTATTGGAGGGAGCCAAGCGTGAGTGAAGGCCTCCGGCCCGGATGAGCCGCACTAGCGTTTATCTTGCCTTCGCCAATGACCGCGCCAGTCTTTTGGATGGCGTCCCGGGCCCAGCCTGGGGCAGAGAGGAGGCGACCCTGGTCGCACACCTCACCTTGGGGAGAATATGGCAACGGTCAATGCTCAGGTGTCAAGTTCTGCCGGGCATGAGGAGCGGATTGGGCAACTGCTCTGCCCGGCCCTCACCAGCCCATCCTTCCAATAAAACGGCAACTCGCCATTCCTGGGAAAACGGAAATCGATCTCCAATCCTGAACGCCCGCTTTGGCAAAAATGCCGCGGGCCATTGCCGCGGGATCTTTGCCTATAAGGATATGCAGATGAGATGAAAGTCTGCTACGAATAAACAGAGCATGAAAAACATCGTTATCTGTTGTGATGGAACCGGCAATGAATACGGCCGCAACAACACCAATGTAGTGGAAACCTACGACTTGGCCACGAAGAACGCCGCCCAGGTCGTGTATTACGACCCAGGCGTCGGGACCTGCGGCTGGGAGTACCACGAGGAGGACGGCAGCCTCCGCGCCCTGGGCGACCAGGCGACCGGCTACGGGCTGCAAAAAAACGTCGAAGATGCCTACCGCTACCTGATGGGCTGTTTTGAACGCGGAGACCGCGTGTATCTCTTCGGGTTCAGCCGCGGCGCGTTCACCGTGCGTTCGCTGGCCGGGATGCTCTATAAGTGCGGGCTGCTCAGAGCGGATGCCGGCAACTTGGTCGAGTACACCTCAAAGGTCTACAACACGCCGGACAACGACGACATCGCACGGGAATTTCGGGAGACCTTCGGGCGCGTCTGCCAGGTCCATGTGATCGGCGTCTGGGACACTGTAGAGTCGTTGGCGATGAACGCCGGTAAGCGCTTTCACAATGCTCGCCTGAATCCTGAAGTCCGCTATGGGTTTCACGCCCTGGCCATCGACGAGAAGCGACGCGATTTTCTCCCTTTTCTGTGGGACGAGGACACCCTTGAAGCGCATCAGAGTGTTGAGCAGCTCTGGTTCCCCGGCGTCCATTCGGATATCGGCGGCGGGTACAAGGAGCGCGGTTTGTCCAATATCGCTCTGCACTGGCTGCTGAATAAGGCCATACGGTATGGGCTGCGGCTAGACCAGAACCGGCTCGCCCAATACCAGCCCGACCCGCATGACACCCTGCACCAGTCGTTTACGGGCTTCTGGAAGTTTCGCGGCGGCGGACACGCAAGATTCCAGAGGGGGCCAAGATTCACGCCAGCGTGTTCGAACGCAGGGACGATCCGGCCAACCGATACCGGCCCCGCAATTTGCCGACCGCATACCAGACGGTGGAGTAGCACCGTTCGGAAACCTGCGTCCTGCTATCGAAGTATAGCGATGGAACTGAGAACTATGCGGTTGGTGTCCGAGAGCGCCCGTGCCGCGGCTTGAGACAGCCGCCCCGGATCCCGGGTCCAGAATATGAGGGCTGAAGTGCCCAGAACGAGCATTACTGCTCCCCCCCATTCGTCGGCGGTTGGCGTATTGATGTCTTCGCGGTAGGTGACTTTGCCCTGAATGTTGCCGAACGCCTCTTCCACTGTCTTTTTTTGGGCAATAGGCTGGATGCGTAAAACGGGGCGGTTGTGATCCGTGACGATCAATGCTTCGCCGGTTTCTTCAATCTCGTGAAAGATACGCAGCCTGTTGGCTTTTTCCATTCGCCATAACATCGGGTCTCAAAGAGGACGTGTGTCAATTCGGGAAAGACACCCAAAGCCTGCTGCATTACGTTTACAGTACAGAACCCATGTTATCTGCCGCGCCCAATGAGTTTTTGGATTTTGCAGTTGTCGCTCATGACACCTCAATGAATGAGTCTGCTCCAACACCGCTGAGGATGGACAGCGTATCGAACAAGAAAAAGAAGCGATTCAAAGAACGCCTGCGCGCATTACGAACGAGGCATAAAAACAAGGAACGCAAAGGCCGTAAGCTGATGAACCCGGTACAAGATGCCCGTTATGACGATGTGTAGAACGAAGGTATGAACTGGCTCGATAGCCTCGCCGGCGAACCGTTACCGGAGGGCGAACATGTCGTCCCAATTTCCGGAAAAGTCTGGGAGTCAGGGGATGATTGAGGGAGGTTGCTGAGGGACAGGATGGGGAGCCTGAACGAGAACCTGTTGTTCTTGTTTGACCCACATTTTTCCTCTGTTGCTGGCAATGAACTTGAGGGAAGGCGTTGTTTCAAAAATCAAGGTCATCAAGTGGTACGCCGTTAAAATATCATTTTGCAGAGCTTGATCCTCTTCAAAAAATTGCAGATTAAGCCCAAGTTCCTTAAGTTTGACCGCTCCAATCCTCTGACCGTGGACATGTACTTGGCCGTGGTCAGGGGTATCTTCGGCATTAAAATACGCCGCAATGGTATCGGCGGTCCTCTTTCTTTCTGTCTCGTCGTCTCTATGTTTGAGCATCCTTTTCATGAGCCAGTTTGTCACTAGCTCTTTGCTGTACGACAGAGCTTTCTCAGCTTCCAAGAAAAGCGAGGGTCCCATATTTTGCAAAATAGGTGCCCAGAGATGTGCTAATTTCGTATCGCTTTCAATATCCTCTCTGGCCTTATTAAATCCTTCCTGAATCGCCCTGGCTGAATGTGTTTTGTTGCCAATGACAAGTTGAGGGTCAATCGGCCCAAGTTGGCTCTGCTTACCGAGTGTTAGTTGATCGCTCGCAAGACTTATCATCGCGCCACCAGACATAGCCAGATACGGAACAATCACCTCAAGGTGACTGAATTTGGAATGAAGATATTCAACGATACTTTCAACAGCGTTCGGGTCACCGCCAGGAGTATGAAGGATCAATACGAGACCCTTATCAGTCCGCGCTTCGTAGAGCGCGTTCATGAAGCCGTTGAGATATTCTCTTGTGATGGCCACATTATCGACGTTCTTTTGCAGAAAAGCCGAGGCGTAAAAGATGACAGTGGCACCGTTGCGACACCCTGAGATAACACCTAAATGCTCTTTTAGTTTGTTATCAAGCCAGGTGGGGTCTTTCTGGTCTTTGAGTAGCTCTAGAAGCTCGCTCCATGAAGCCATGAGTATTTCACTTACTTGATGCGAATGGTATTTGTCGTCAGCGGATGCTCTCGGCTTGGGGATTGATAGTGTATTGTTTCCTCTTCCTTTTGCAGAGGTAAGGCATACAGTGCGCTCACCTCTACGTATTGCTGATATTGCTTTTTGACACGCGCTAATGTCTTCAGATAATCATCTGAGACTTTCTCTGGTTCGGCTCTTTCAGACATGGCTGTCCCTCCTTGCACGTGGAAATTTTACCTCGTTGGCCTTGCCCTCGCTATGCTCCCACCCCGGCCCCACAGCCGCCTGAATCTTCTTCTCAAAACGTTCAATCAGTTCACGGTTAGCGTTGACGAGAGCCTGCTCGGCTTCGATTTCCGCTACGATAGATTGCTGGGTTTCAAGGGGCGGGAGGGGGATTTGCGTGCTTGTGAAGGACTGCCAGCCTACACGAGGAAGTTGCGCACCCCTGATTTGGCTTAAGATGATGTCCTTAAACCGATCACTTCGAAAAATGTGTACGTAAAATGCGGGCAACACGCCATCATCCAAAGGGCGAACTACAAATATATCAGTTGAACAAATACCCTCCCGGTCTGCTAACCAAACTTTGTTTAGGTTTGGGCGCAGTTTTCCGTAGAGAATGTCGTCTGGATGAAATATATTCTTTAAACTTTTAATTTCTGCTGGGCTACTGGCTACAATTTTCCCAGATAGTTGGCCGGTATTTTGTGTGATGTTTTCAAGGCCAATATAGGGCACTGGACTATCAAGCGATTTCGGCAGAACTGTTTCCTCTGACCTACGGAACACATCACCGACTTCCACCAGCGGCCAGTCGGGGTTGATGGGGATGTGTGGGCGGTAGTTGTCTATTACCGTCCGCGCGCCGTTGATGACCTTCTGATAGCCCTCAATCTCCGCCACGATTTCCTTTTGCACTTCCAGCGGTGGGAGGGGGATTTGGAGTTCTGATAACTGTCTTTTCGTGACTCCTTGGATCGTTGAACCCTGGCTCGTGTTCTTGAAGTTTGCGACCCGATTTTTAAGGACATATACCAGAAAATCGGCGTTGACATCTTCCTTGACGATCAACCCTTGAGAGTCCTGGCTGATACATACATCAAAATCGTTTTTGAAGAGTTTCCCTAAACCGACTCTTGTGACAACTATAATATTTCCCTTGGGAATTAAATTCGTCGCCGATTCTCGAATCGCGTCTTGTGTGATGTACTTTCTCGGTATTGCGGTCTGAATATCTACAATGTCCGCGCTCGTAATCCACGGAATATCTCCGTTCCAGTAGCTTTCATTTTTTGTTGACGGCGTCCCTCCACTCAGAATATCAATGCAAATATCCCGTAGTTCTACCAACGGCCACTTTAACATTGGATAAGCAAACGTTTCCCGATACCGCTCCCCGCTCAGATTATATTCCCCGTTCGCCGCAATCTTCGTCTTCTCCACGACGAGCGCAGGGCCGCCCTTCATTCCTAATTCCTCATTCCCAATTCGTAATTGTTTCATCCACATTCGTAATTGATCCAGCACCTGTGGCAGGTCGTTTTTGTCTATCGGCCTGCGCTGTGCGCCCAGGTCAAAGCCGTCGTTTGCTACTTTAAAGAAGGCGATCCGGTCGGTTCTCTTTGCCAGCGTTTTGTCGAGAATCAGCACCGAAGTCTTGACGCCGGAGTAAGGCTGGAACACGCCCGCCGGCAGCGACACTACGGCAACAAGAAACTCCTCAACCAGCATCTTGCGCAACTGCTTGTAGGCGTTCTGGCTCTGAAAAATGATACCCTCGGGCACGATGATGCCAGCCCGCCCGTTGGGCGTCAGGTGCTCGGCCATGTAGTCCACAAACAGCACTTCACTGCGCTTGGATTGCACCGAAAAGCGGTTATGGGGCCGGATGCCGCCCTTGGGCGACATGAACGGCGGATTCGCCAGGATCACGTCGGCGTACTCGTTCCAGCGCTCCTCGCTGGTGAGCGTGTCGTACTCGAAGATATGCGGGGCGGCAAAGCCGTGCAGATACATATTGACCAGCGACAGACGCACCATGTCGGGCGAAATGTCGTAGCCCTGAAAATTGGTAGCGAGTTTTCCTTTTTCGTCGGGCGTGAGCGTACTGTTCGCTTCGGCGTCGGTATTAACCCTGAGAAGGTGCTTGTAGGACGAAATCAGGAAGCCAGCGGTACCGCAGGCCGGGTCAAGGATAGTCTCGTCCTTTTTGGGATAATGCACCATCATAGCACACCCGATGATCTGGCCAGTCAACTCCGAATACTTCTGCTCCTTCTTCATCCCATAAATCCCCGTCAATCACAGTCAGAACTGGTTCAGCGCCACATAGTCATTCACGTACTCGGGAATAAGCGCACGGTATTTCTCCGGCACAGCCCTGTAGTCGCCTATGGAAAAGACCGGATTCGTAGCCAACTCGGCGAACTGCCGCTGGTCGATAATCTGGCGGATGCGGCCGTCACTCACATACGCCTTGAAGTAGCTTTTGAGGGCCGGAACGGACGTGGGTCGGGCCGGCGTATGATCGGCGACAAACTTGCCAAATTCCTCTTCGAGCACCTCGTCCTTGGATTTGAAGCGCGGGATAATGTCAAAGACCTTTTCCAGGATTTCACGCAGGGTCAGGCGGCGGTCCACGGCGGCGGCTTTGCGCAGCTTGGCGAGGGTGTAGTACTCCTCGGGTTTGTCGAAGATTTCGCAGTTGACGTAGTCGATGACGCGGCCCCACTGGCCGGCTTCAACGGCCTGCACGATAGTCTCGTCTTGTCGTACTGTGTCCGCGAACCGGTCGAAGAACATCCGGTCTATCTTCATCCCTTCCGGGCCGATGGTCTCTTCTATGATTCCTTCGAGGAGGTCGCGGCCCAGATGCTCGTAGGTTCCGAAGGGTTGCGGGCCGTCGCCGTTCCCCTGAGCCCGAAGCCGTGGCAACTCAAGGACCTCGTCGTAGTTGAACTCGTCCTCGAAGTATTCGCAGTTCCCGAAGAAGTCGAACAACTTGAAAGCTGTTTTGTGTGGCTGCTCGACGGCGTCCTTCAGACCTTCGTCAAACAGTTGGTCAAGGAAGTGATGTCTCCGGGTCCCGCGGCCCTTGATCTGGACGAAATCGGTGGGTGAGAAGAGAGGCCGGAACATGCCGAGATTCAGAATATCGGTGCAGTCGTAACCGGTCGTCATCATGCCGACCGTCACACAGATACGGGCCTTGCTGGTCTTATAGGCGGGCAGGAAGTTGCCCGAACCGAGCAGGTTGTTGTTGGCAAAATTGATAGTGAACTGCTGGGCATCGGGTATCTGCGAGGTGACCTGTACGGCGAAGTCGGATTGATATTTGCCGGGAAACATACGATCGGCCATCTGGTTGAGGATTTGCGTCAGCTTGGCCGCGTGGTTCTGGCTGACGGCAAAGATAATGGATTTGCCGATCTCGCCGCTAATTGGGTCGCACAGCGCGTTCTCCAGAAAAACCTTACAGAACAGGTGGTTGGTGGCTTCGGAATAGAAGCGTCTCTCGAACTCGCGCTGCTTGTACGATTCCTGCTGCTCCTCACCGCTGCCCTCGGTGAACGACACCACAAGGCCCTCTTTGGAGAGGAGTTGGGTGGTGATCTCTGTCCGCGCATCAACCACGGTGGGGTTGATCAGAAAGCCATCTCTGACACCGTCAAGCAGTGAGTAGCGAAAGGTGGGCTGTCCGCTCTCGCAGCCGAAAGTACGATAGGTGTCCAGCAGCAGCCGACGCTCGGCCTCGCGCGGGTCCCGCGGCGTGCGCTTGGTCTGGTCGAAGCTCCGTAAGTAATCGCGGGGCGTGGCAGTCAGACCGAGCTTGTAGCCGACGAAATAATCGAATACCGCCCGAGCGGTGCCACCAATCGAGCGGTGCGCTTCGTCGGAGATCACCAAGTCAAAGTCTGTGGGCGAGAACAGGCGCTGGTATTTATTGTTGAACAGCAGCGCCTGCACGGTGCTGACAACGATCTCGGCGCGCCGCCAATCGTCACGCTTCTCCTTGTAGATGGCCGTCTGGAAGTCCGCGGCCAGCAACCCGACAAACGCCTTACGGGCCTGCTCCTCCAGTTCCAGCCGGTCCACCAGAAACAGGACACGCCGAGCGTTGGCGGAACGCAGAAACAGCTTGATAACCGCCGCCGCGGTGAGAGTTTTGCCCGGGCCGGTGGCCATCTCGAACAGAAAGCGGTCGTTACCGTCTTGAACGGCGTGTTGCAGCGCATGAATGGCCTTGAGTTGATAGGCACGCAGAAAGCGTAAGGTGTTAGCCTGAATGAAGCCGGGGCGCTCTGCTGCGTTTTTCCAGGCCGCCTCGGATGTGTAGCCGGGCCGCTGGGTCAGGACGATGTAATCGGCGTTGACCTGTTCATTGACCAGGCGCGTCGGGTCGGGCGTGACGTTCGCGTAGCCGGCGACCGAATCGGGCGACGGAAAGGCGGTAATAATATGGGGATTGCCGCGCTCCAGGTCCCAGAAGTAGTGCAGGGTGCCGTTGGAGAGCACGACGAAACGGCAGTTCAGCGAACGAGCGTATTTACGCGCCTGCTCTTTGCCAACCAGGGGATTCTTGTCCTCGGCCTTGGCCTCCAGCACGATGAGCGGGAAGCCCTTGGTGTCGAGCAGGAGGAAGTCGATAAAGCCCTTCTTGACGTTCTCGAAGTTCTCGCCCAAACCGTCGAGGTCGGTCGGCGAGAGCGTCACACTGGGCTCAGGGCGGATAGTGGCGGGTTGGTCACCCTCGGCAAAGAAGCGCCAGCCGGCTGCTGCGAGCAGCGTATTGATCTTGATCCGGGCAGTAGCTTCGTTCATTCCGTAGTCATACTCCACCTGTTGTGTTATGTCTTTTCCTGGCAATAGCAATACCTTAAATCCCATAAATCACAGTCAATCATGGTCCAGATTCTCCCCTCGATTCTCTCTGCCGACTTTCGATGTCTCGGCCAACAAATTGCCGAGGTCGAGCAGGCCGGCGCAGACCGTATCCACGTCGATGTGATGGATGGCCGTTTTGTGCCCAACATCACCATCGGTCCGCTGATTGTCGAGGCCGCCCGCAAAAGTACGACCTTGCCGCTTGACGTCCACTTGATGATCGTTGAGCCTGAACGCTATATTGCCGACTTCGCCCGCGCCGGGGCGGATAGCATCCTGGTCCATCAGGAAGCCTGCCCGCATCTGCATCGGACCATTGAGCAGATCAAACAGCTTGACAAGCAAGCCGGGGTCGTGCTCAACCCCAGCACCCCCATTACCAGCCTCGAAGAGGTACTCGCCCTCGTCGATCAGGTTCTCATCATGAGCGTGAATCCCGGTTTTGGCGGGCAGCGCTTTATTGGGTCGAGCCCCCAGAAAATCCGTCGCCTGCATCATCTGTTGCAGGAACGCGGAGCCCAGGCGGCGATTGAGATTGACGGCGGTATCGATCCGACCACGGCGCCGGCAGTTGTGGCTGCGGGAGCCTCTCTGCTTGTGGCCGGTTCCGCCATCTTCGGTGCGCCGGGCGGCCCAGGCGAGGGCGTGCGGCGGCTGCGTGCCAGTCTCTCACAGCAGTCGTAGGCCGGACATTCGCCGGCGCGGCCTATTTTTTCCGTTTGCTCTGCTGTAACAGATCGCCCAGGCTGAGGCCAAACCCCTGCTCTTGTTGGCTTGAGGCCAAATATGCCTGGGTTTCCGCCTGCTCTTCATGCGCGCGTACCTTGGTGCGGGACAGGCGGATGCGTTTCCCCCCTTCTTCGACTGCCAGGACGGCAACCTTTACCTCAGTGCCGGGCGGAAACTCTTTGCGGTGATCGGTGCCACGGGGCGTCCCCATCTCCGCGTTTGGAATCAGTCCGGTCTGCCCAGGACCGAGCCGAACAAATATCCCGAACGACTCAACCCGCTCAACGGTTCCGGTCAGGATCGTTCCGGCCGTCAGGTCCAGTTCCTCAGCGTGATCGCCTGGAGCAAGCCCATCTGGAGCCAGGGCCAGGGCAATCCGCCGCTGCTCAGGATCAATCGAGAGAATGAGAACGGTCACTTCCTGGTTGGTCGTGGTCGCCTCTTTGATCATGCCCTGTTGGCTGCGAGGGATTTCGCTCACATGCAGCAGCCCGTCAACGCCTGGGAGCAATTCGACAAAGACGCCAAAGTCCGTCATCCGAATCAGACGGCCGGTCACCACCTGCCGTTCCCGCAGTTGCGCGCCGACAGTACTCCAGGGATCGTCCTCCAGGGCTTTCAGACTCAGCCCGACCTTGCCGCTTTCCGCGTCCATGCTGAGCACTTTGACCGTGACCGCTTCGCCCACGCTCAGGTGATCGGCCGGCCGGCCCAGCCGGGAGTGGCTAATCTCAGAGATATGCACCAAGCCCTGCACGCCCCCCAGATCGATAAACGCGCCGAAATTGGTCAGCGAGGCTACTGTTCCCGGCAGGACTGCGCCTGGAAACAGCTTTTGCCGCGTCTCTTCTGCGGCGCGCTCAGCCTGCTCTTCGAGGAGGCGACGACGGGAGAGAACGATATTCCGCTCGCTGAACTGCGTGACGTAGAACTCAAACGTCTGGTTGAGAAAGTCCTCTGGGGAATCGGGCCGGTGGAGGCTCATCTGAGAAAAGGGACAAAAGGCCCGCATCCCGGCGACCGTCACTTCGTACCCCCCTTTGGTTTCCCGCGTGACAGTGCCTGCCACCGGTAAGGTGTTCTCCACGGCCAGGACGAGCCGCTGGCGTGCTTGCGCGCCTTTGAGCAGTTTGCGTGACAGGCGGAGTTCCCCCTCGGTTGAGAGCACGGTGGCTTCCACCTCGTCTCCGACTACAATATCAAACTCCCCCTGCTCGTTTTCGAGCTCGGCCCGATCAATAATCCCCTCCCCCTTATCCCGAACATCAATGAAGACACTGTCCGCACTGATGAGGATGACTCGGCCCTTCACCACCTGGCCGCTGCTCAGCGCCGGTCCGGTCTGCTCCTGTTCGAGCAGGGCGGCAAAGCTCTCTTCAGGCGTGGCCTCTTCAGGAAGCGATTGTTCCGGCTTGTCCCTCATGCGGCTCTCCCTGTTCTCTTTCAAATAGACAACTGTAACACGCCCGAATCGCTTCCCGCTGCCGGTGGTACTCGGCCAGGACTCGCGCCCCGGCCTCGGCTCCTTCGTAGCCCATCCGCCGGGCCAGGGACGTCAGCTGCTCGGCGTTCCGGTCGAGTGCCTCAACCGGCTGATCCCGTTCAATTCGGAGGCGGTTCTCCAGCCGGCGCAAGAACTGGTAGCCGCGTTTGAGCACCTGGCTCTCTTCACGAGAGAGTACCTGGCAAGCTCTCAGGGCGTCCAAGGCAGACAGGGTATCCCTGTGTCGCAGTGCAGGAAGGCGGTGACCATAGCGCAGTTGCAGCATCTGCACAAGAAACTCCACATCGACCAGACCTCCCCGGCCCGTTTTAATATTGAACCGCGCGCTCGTCTCTCCGGCCAACTCGGACTCCATCCGGCCGCGCAAACGCTGAATCTCGGCCACATCCGCGGCCCGAATGGGCTCGCTATAGACGTAGCGCTCAAACAGGGCGTTGACCCGCGCGCTCAGACCGGGGTCTCCCGCTACGGCGCGCGCCTTAATGAGCGCCTGCCGTTCCCACAGCTGCGCCTGCGTCTGATGATAGCGGGTAAAAGCGGCTATCGAAGACACCAGGGAACCCGCGCGGCCGGAGGGTCGCAAGCGGGTGTCGATTCTATATACCGCGCCCTCACGCGTTTGGACCTGGAGGACCGAAATCAGGCGCTGAACCAGCTTGGCAAAGACCTCTTGGGCGGCGGGGTCTGCCCCGTCCTGCCCGGTCGGGGACGAGGCATGTGGTTCGTACAGGAAAATGAGATCGAGGTCCGAGTTATAGTTTAATTCGCGCGCGCCCAATTTTCCCATGCCCACAATAACAATCCGGCCGGGCAGGTCCGTCCGCCCTAATTTCTCCAGCAGCGCCGCGCGGGCGGTCTCATACGCTCCGTGGAGACATGCCTCCGCCAAGTATGACAGTTGGACGCTCACTGATGGGAAGTCGAGCTGGCCGTTGGTGTCGTTAATGCCGATGCGCAGAAACTCCTCATGCCGATATTCACGCAGAATATCGAGTCGGTCCTCAAGCTCCGGAGCCCCTGTAATGCGAGCCTTTAGCTCGTCCCGCATCAGTTCCTGGGACTTGTACAACTGGACCAGGTCGGCCCGGACCAAGCTGTCGAGCAGTTCCGGTCGGCGTAAAAAGATACGAGACAGATAGGAACTGGTGCCGAACAGACGGATGAGCGTACGGAGGGTGTAGGGATTCTCGCGCAGGAGCGATAAAAAGCTTGAGCGCGCGCCAATCGACGCGATCAGATCTGCGATCGAGGCTAAGGCCCGGTCAGGGTCTGCCGACCGACAGACTTCATGGAAGAGAGTCGGGGCAAGGGCGTACAACAGCGCGCGCCGTCTCGGCCGGGCTGGAGCATACGCCGGACCATCGTGCAGCAGACGCAGACGCTCATACGTCTGGGTCAGTTCACGAAACCCAAGTTGTTCCAGACGCTGCTGTGTCCGCTCAGGATCGGGCAACTCGTCAAAAAGGGCTTCAATAGCCGCCTGCTCCTCGGTTCCGTCGGCCTCGGAGCTGCCTTCGGGGGTATGAAACAGCGAGCGAAAAATCGTGTGGACCGCCCGGGTATGATCCTGGAGGGTCGTCAGAAAAACGCTGAGCGCGGCCTGTGCGGCCTCGGGCTGGACCCGCAGGCGACGCGCCAAGGTCCGCAGCTCGTCTTCAGAGCCGGGCAGCGTATGCGTTTGGCGGTCGTGCACCATTTGTATCTTGTGCTCGACCTGACGCAGGAAGCGGTAGGCCGCTGCCAGCGCATCTCGGTCTGCAGCGGCGAGATAGGTCCCCTCGACCAAACGGTCGAGGACCGCCAGGGTGTTCCGTCCCAGGACGCGCGGGTCTTTTCCGGCATGGATGAGTTGCAGGACTTGGGTCACGAATTCGATTTCTCGTATCCCACCCCGCCCGAGCTTGACGTTCAGCCGCCCGCGGTCGGTCCGATGCAGCGAGCGCTCAATCCGCATCTTCAGCTCTTTGGTATCCTCAACCATGGTGAAGTCGAGGTAACGGCGTAAGATGAACGGTGCTACCTCGCGTAAAAAGCGCGTGCCCAGGGTCTGCTCTCCGGCAATAGGCCGCGCTTTGAGCAGCGCCAGACGCTCCCAGGTCTGGCCCCAGGACTCATAGTACAACAGCGTATTTGCGAGAGAATTGACAATCTGACCGTTCGTTCCATCCGGTCGCAAACGGAGGTCAACCCGGAAGACAAGGCCCCCAGCGCCGGATGTGCTGAGGGCCTGGGTGAGATGCTGAGCGAGTTCGGTAAAATAGGTCCGGGTGTCAACCTGGCCCTTCTTTCCGCCGCTTGTGAGGCCGGCATCGCATTCGTACAGATAGATGAGGTCGATATCCGAACTGAAATTCAGCTCTTCTCCCCCAAGCTTGCCCATGCCAAACACGACGAAGGCAATCGGCCGTTTTTCTCCTGCCTCTTCAACACAGGCTTCACCGTAGTCCCGCTCCATTCTGGCCCGCGTGTATTCGTAGGCAATCTGGACCGCGGCATCGGCCAGGGCGCTCAAATCCCGGGTCGTCTCTTCAAGGGACGCCCGATTGAGCAGGTCGCGCGTTCCAATCCGCAGATACTCACGATTGCGGTAGGCGCGCAGCCCGCGTAAAAAATCGTCTTCAGGCAGATCACACGGGAGGGCTGGGCGGCCGGCCTGGAGGTGGGTGGCGGTCGATTTTTCCGCCGCCTCGCGATCGGTCAAAAAGACGGCTTCCCAGTCCTGTTCCTGCTGGACCAAGACAGTTGAGAGATGCTGACTGGCCCCCAAAAGAAACAGCAGGTCACGGGACAGCTCAGCGGACTGGAAAACGGCTCCCGTCCCGGAGCCGTGCTCTAGCAGGCGACTCAGGTTGACCGCGGCTGAAGGCGGGTCTGGAGCATGCGCAACTCCGGCGACGATATGATGCCAGCAGGACGTCAGCCGTCCACGCAACGGCAACAGGGGGCGAAGAATACCGGGGCAAACATCCCCGGATGTGAATGTGGAACTGGCGTCAGACAGAGCAGGCACGGTATCTATGGCGGGGCAGGCTGCCCGTACCCCGCCCTCTCTCCGTCAGCAAATGAGCAGCTAGGCAGCCTTGGGAGCGCTCAGGGTCTCACACGCATCCAGCAGCCATTTGATGCTCGACATTTCATCGTCAATAATGGTCCGTAGGAGTTCTTTGGTCTGCTGATCGTCCTGAATCTGATCGATAGAGTCGGTGAGCGGCTTTAAGATGGTCTCGGGGTCTTTCAGCAACTCGGCGAGGGATTGGAGCTTTTCCACATCGCCTTTCTCTTTTGACGAGAAGAAAGGCATCTCTTTGTCCCGCCGCTCGGCTGGTACTGTGCACTGCGGGTCTCCGCCCAGCTCGCGCAGCCGGGCTTCCAAGAGGTGGGCGTGAAAAGCCTCACGCTGCTGTACGGTCCGCAAGCCACCCTTCACGCACGCCTCATCACTGGCCTCGATCCAGCCGTTGAGGTATGCCGCGGCAAAGTCTTCCCCGCACCGGAACTCGTCCAGTAAGGCCAGAATCATGTCTTTCTCGGTGGCGTGGCTCACCCCGTTATAGGTATAGGTCGCGGCCCCACCGTTGGACAGTTCCTCCATCTGTTCTTCGAACAGCGCGTCCGAGATAACGCCCTTGCGATACGCCTTGAGGAGCTGGCGGACTTCAAAATCTGCTTGTGGCATTGCTTTCTCCTTTCAGCCTTTTTCTGACAGATACACGACACATAGCAGACATGCCAGGGTCTGTGTCAACTTTGTCTGTTCAGAGTTTGGGCAGTCTGGTCGGCAACTGCCGCTCTTCTGGGCATTGTCTTCTCCCCAGAGCAGGAAAATGTCTTGATTTCTCTCAGTTTTCTCCTGGGACGGAGTTGGCATCAGCTTTGCTGCCTGATAGACAAATGTACCGGAAGTGTTCCAACAGAATCCAAGGGACATATTTTCAGCAAGGGGGTAGTGCATGAAAAAATGTATCGGTGTTGCGGCTCTCGTGGCCGTGTTGGGGGTTGGGGGGAACGTGGGTGCCGCGGGTGAAGAGCCTGCCGTGCAGGAGATGCTGCAGAAAATGCAGCAGCGGATTGATGAGTTGGAAGGTGAGGTGAGCCGCCTCAAGGAGGGCGCAGGAGAGAATGGCGAGGCTGAGGCCAGTGTGATGGACCTAACCAGCCGTGTCGAATCGCTGGAAGGCGATCTGCTGGGCCTGAACGGTTTTCAATTTGGTGGCTTGGTATACGGCTCGTACAACTACAACTTCAACAGCCCGGACTCGGGCAGCAACAATATGCGCATCTTTGACCAGAACCATAACGACTTCACCATGGACCTGTTACAGCTTGAGGTGTCCAAGGAAACCGAGAGCGGTGTCGGCTTCCACGCCGTTCTGGACTACGGTGAGACCGCCGGCCTGATTCAGTCCGACTGGGGGGGTGATCTGGCCCACAATTTTGAGGTCCAGCAGGCCTATATGACCTACACCTTCGGGGTCGGGAACGGCATAGAGATGCAGTTCGGAAAGTTCGCCACACTGCTGGGCGGCGAAGTCATCGAATCGCCGTATAACCCGAACGTGTCGCGCTCATTTATGTTCGGCTACGCCATTCCGTTCACCCACACCGGGGTGCTGTTCTCCACGCCCCTGACCGACATGGTCAGCCTGACGGCCGGCGTCGTGAACGGCTGGGACAATGTGAGGGACAACAACAACGGCAAGTCGTTTCTGGGCAGCCTGGGCTTCGATCTGGGCGATCTGGCGTGGACGTTCAACGCCGTGGCCGGGCCGGAAGACGCCGACTCCGGCAAATCGAAGACCTCGGTCTTCGACACGGTGCTGACCTATACGCCAATGGATAACATTGACCTGTTGCTCAACTTCGACTACGGCCGCGCGTCTCATGTGAACACTGGCGGAGACGAAGACGCCGACTGGACCGGCCTGTCCGGTATCGCCACCTTCGGCGGCGCACTGCTGACCCCCGAGTTGGAGGCGTGGTCGGTGGCGATTCGCGGCGAGTGGTTCTCGGACAACCACAACTACCGGCTCGGCGTGGAGGAGGCCGGCAGCAGCTTCGACCCGAACAGGAACGTCAACCTGTGGGAGGTCACCGGCACGCTCAAGTGGCAGATGACCGAGCAGTTGCAGGCCCGCCTGGAGTACCGCCACGACGGTGCCAACCGGAACGTGTTTGGCGACGGAGACCGCTTCAGGAAGCACCAGGACTCGATGATTGTGGAGTTCGCCTACCTCATGTAGCCGAATCTCTCAAAGGAGGCTCCGATGAAGAAGATTGAAGCGATCATCAAGCCGTTTAAGCTCGATGAGGTCAAGGAAGCCCTCTCCAAAACGGGCATCCAGGGTTTGACTATCACCGAGGTCAAGGGCTTTGGTCGACAAAAGGGGCATACGGAACTGTATCGCGGCGCGGAGTATGTGGTGGACTTTCTGCCCAAGGTCAAGATTGAAATCCTGGTCGATGATGACAAGGCTGGCGAAGTGGCGGATACCATCATCACCGCGGCCCGAACCGGGCGGATTGGTGATGGCAAGATCTTCATCCTGCCCATGGATGATGTCGTGCGTATCCGCACCGGGGAGCGGGGGACAGACGCGATCTAGTCGGAACGACAACAATGCGTAAACGTGTCAACCTCTGCCTGTCTGTTGGAAGGCACGTTTGCGCACCCTGGTCTGGTGTTCACCAGGCACATGGGCCTTGCCTCCCTCGAATCCGGGCTGACCCAGTCCAAGAACACGGTCAATATTCTCTTCAAAAACACCTTATATTACGATTCTGATTACCGGCGAGAGTGGGGGCAAAGCGCTTGTTGCCCATACTCTGCATACCTGCTCGCAACGCAGTAACGGACCCTTCCTGGCCATTAATTGCGCCGCCATCCCAGACTCCCTGCTGGAAAGTAAACTCTCTGGCCCTGAGCGCGGTGCCTTTTCCGCGGATGAAGCGCTATAATTTATTGTAGGCAGACCGGGCAACCACAAGGGGTTGCCCCTCCATCTAGGCGGGCTGGCGTGGCACAACCTGCGCCCCCGCCGACTGTAACACGGCGTGCAAGCGCTGCCACAGCTCAGCGGCATCCTCGGCCTGGATCAGGCTCTGCCGTACCTCTTCTACGCTCATGGTCCGGGCGATGGCCGCAAGAATCTGCAACTGTGCCCCCTCGTCCTGAACAGGTGTGAGCAGCAAAAAGACCAACTGCACGGGCACCCCATCCGGCGCGTCCCAATCGACCCCAGTCGGTGAACGTCCACAGGTAATCACGGGTTTCGAGAGCGTTGCCAGACGGGCATGCGGGATGGCAATCCCACTCCCCACACTCGTTCCCATCAACTCTTCCCGCGCCTGGACTGCTGCAAACACAGTTTCTTGGTCCAACGCCGGCTGGTGTTCCGCTATTTCCTGACAGATTTCCTGAATCACCGCCTGGCGCGTCCTGCCCGTCAAGTGCGGAATCAGCGCCCGCCGCATGAACAACTCGGTGATATTCATGGCTGGCCGGCGTCGAATGGACCACATCAACCAAGGGCCGACAATAAGAGAAGAAATAATCGCCGAGAGGACAATGGACACAAAGACCGGAATGGTAATGATCTGGTGCTCCACCGCCACGGCGGCAACCACAATGCCGGTCACCCCACTGGGAGTAAAAGCAATACCGATGGAAACCCGGTCCACGGCAGAGAGCCCCGCTTGTTGGGCGCCCAGCCACGCACCAAAATACTTCCCGGCGATTGAGACAATGGTCACGAAAAGAACGAGAAAAACGTCAAACTGTGCAAAGAAGTCTATTTGGATGGCGATCGTCGCAAAATAGAGCGGCACAAAAATCGCGTGGACCATCTGGGTGAGAATCTGCCGCACCCGCTCAGAAAGTGCCCCGGCATCTCCGGCCATGATGCCAGCCAGAAAAAACCCGAGCAGGCCAGTCAGCCCGACCCACTGTGTGACTGCCCCACACAGCAGCCCGAGACAACACACAAAGGTCAGGACCACGCCGGGTTGGTGCGGCATGCGGGTGACCAGTCCGGTGAGCGATTGGTCAACCAGGCGCAGTCCCAGCGAGAGACAAAAGGCGGTAAAGCCGACTGCGGTCGCCAGTAAAAGGATGACCGAACCAATACTCAGCGTGGCTGCCGCGGCGGTCGCAAAGACGAGGCTGAGAATTACCCAGGCCAAAATATCGTTGACCGCATAGCCGCACAGGGTCAAGAGCCCCAGATCACTCTTGACCAAATCCAGGTCGTGCAGCACGCGGGCGATAATGACCATAGCACTAATGGCCATGGTCGTGCCTAAAAACAGGGCGAAGGTCACCCGCTGGTCCGGTATGACAAGATAGGAGTCAGGCAGCAGCAGCGACAAGAGAAACCCAACGGCCAGGGGCACGACAACGCCAATAATACCGATGCGGAGGGCCGGGCCGCGCTGCTGCCAGGCCGCAGACACATCGATTTCAAGGCCGGTCTCAAGCAGGAGCAGGAGCACGCCAAACCAGGAGACCGTTTCCAGCATGGTGAATTGAATCGGGTCCGGCGGGAACAGGGTCTGGTACAGTTCGGGAGAGAGACGGCCGAGCAGCGTTGGGCCCAGAAGCAGACCAACCAGGATTTCCCCGACCACGGACGGATGACCCCAATGGCGCAAGACCTCGCCAAACCCACGGGCCATCACCAGCAGCAGCAGAATCTGCAACAGGAAAATCAGAACGTGGTGCTCACTCAGATAGTGTCCATGCGGCAACATACGCGTATGACCAGTATTCGTGTAGTGTATGCCTTTTTTATCTGTTGAGACCACGTAAAGTCAAAAGCGCATCGAGATGCCCCTCAAAACTTGGGGAAAACGCACATGTCGAACTCGACTGTAGCAGGAGGAGGGCTGACCTGTTGTCTCAGCAGCAGGCAGCGCCACACCATGCGGCAAAGGCGGGCACCTCAAACCGACAGACTGAAAAATATAAGCTTTTCTTTGTCTTTCGGTTTGTCCTACTTACTTTTCTGCCCGCTTCTCTATACTCTGTCCTCCTTGTGTTTGGCTCCAGCATTGCTTAGCCTGTTCTCTGGAAACACCGGGCAAAGCAGACGGACGAGGAGGAGAGTAATGATACAAGGCCGCAGCAATTCCACAGGATGCGCCAGGACACTCTATCAGCAGCTCGCTGCTTTTATCCGACAAAGAGGTCTCCTGCTGCTCGGCCTGTGGCTCCTCACCCTACTTCCGGCTCCGCTTCGGGCGGAGGTCCCGGTCACCCAGATTTCTCCAAAGCTGTCAGTTTTTGCCAGCCTGCGCACACGGGGCGAATTCTGGGACTGGTTTGAGGGCACCTCGGGCGATTCTTCGTATGCCTATGCGGCCACCGTAGCCAAGCTGGGCCTGAAATGGCAGCAGGACCTGTTCGACCTGCATCTTGAGGCGCAGAACACAGCCCTGATGGGCCTGCCCGATGACGCTAGCGCCCCCGCACCGCAGGGCTCCTTCGGCCTGGGTCCCGTCTATCTGTCCCATAATCGCCGTCAGCACGATGCCAGCGTGTTCCTCAAACAGGCCCACCTGACCCTGAAACAGCTCGGTATCCCCGGCCTTCGCCTGAGGGGCGGGCGGCATTCGATCGCCGAAGGCGCGGAAGTGCTGAGCAAGGACCCGACGATCGACTGGATCAAACGAATGCGCGTCTCCCAGCGTCTGCTCGGCCCGTTCGGCTGGTCGCATACCGGGCGCGCTTACGACGGCTTTACGGCCAGCTATACCAAGGGCGCGTACAACTTCACCGTCCACGGCTCTCATCCGACCCAGGCCGGTTTTGACCTGGCCGGCAACAAGACCATTGACGATATCGACATCCTGTACGCCGGCTTCAACCTGACCCGACCCGAGTTCGCCCAGACGACCGATGCGCGGCTGTTCTATATCTACTACGCCGACGGGCGGAACCTGCGGCCCACCGATAACCGGCCGGCCACCATACGCAACGCCGATCGCCGGCACCTGGCCATCAACACGGGCGGCGGCCACCTGATTCATGTTGTGCCGACCGGGGCCGGCCCGATTGACCTGATGGGCTGGAGTGTGGTGCAGGGCGGCGACTGGGGTCGGCAGGATCATCACGGCTGGGCGTTTGCCGTCGAGGCTGGCTGGCAACCCGGCGGACTGCCGTGGACCCCCTGGTTCCGAATTGGCTATAACCGCAGCTCGGGCGACGACGACCCCAACGACAGCGACCACGATACCTTTTTCCAGATGCTGCCGACCGCCCGGGTCTATTCGTTTTCGACCTTCTACAACCTGATGAATAACGAAGATATCTTCTTCCAACTCATTCTGCGGCCGCTCAAGGGGTTGACCTGGCGCACGGACTTTCACTATATCCGCGTCAGCGAGCAGAATGACCTGTGGTATCAGGGCGCGGGGGCCACACTGGAAGACCGGCAGACCGGCTTCGGCTTTGTGGGTCGCCCGGCCTTTGGCAAGCGCGATCTGTTTCAGATTATCGAAACCAGCCTCAGCTATAACCTGAACAAACACATCAACGTCAACGTCTTTTTTACTCACGTCTTCGGCGACAGCATCGTGGATCAGATCTATCCCGACGACAGCGCCAATTTTGGCTATATTGAGACGACGTTGAAGTTTTAGCCCTTTCCCGTCTCCCCAGCAGAGCAGGCACCCGCCGTTCGGCCTTCTGAGTGACCCACGACAAGATGAGGCAAGCATGTGTATCCGACGAATTGGCGTGTTAACCGGAGGGGGTGATGCGCCCGGTTTGAACCCCGCGCTCAAGGCGATTGTGTATCGTGCGACAGCCCATGACGTGGAGGTCATGGGACTCCTCGATGGCTGGCACGGCTTACTCGACACGGGGATCGGCGAGGCCGTTCGGCTGGAGGATTACCAGGTCCGGCGCTGGGACCGCGATGGCGGCACCAATCTGGGTTCGTCTCGCACCAACCCGTTTTTCGTGCCCCTGCCGGGCGAGGCCGGTGCGCACGATCGGTCGGATGAAGTCCAGGCCAATATCGCCCGACTTGGCCTGGATGCCATTATCGCCCTGGGTGGAGAAGACACCTTGGGCGTGGCGCACCGGCTGAGTGAAAAGGGTTGCCCGGTGGTGGGCATTCCGAAAACGATTGATAAAGACCTCAGTCACACCGACTACACCTTGGGGTTTGATACGGCACTGCGGAACTGCACCAGGGTCATTGAGCAAGCGCGCACTTCGGCCGGCTCACACCATTGGGTACAGGTGATTGAGGTCATGGGCCGGCATGCCGGTCATCTGGCCCTGTGGAGCGCGGTCGCCGGAGGCGCGACCCTGGCCCTTATCCCTGAGTATCCTTTTGCCTACGAACGGGTCTATGCATTGCTGACCCAACGGCTCACGCGGGGCAAACAGGACCGGCGCTACCCCCGCTATGCGGTGATTGTGACGGCCGAAGGCGCGCACGCGAGCGAGGAAGGAGTGGTGACCCTGGATGCCAGCCGGGATGCGTTCGGGCATGAACGCCTGGGCGGCATCGGAAGTCAACTCGCCCGGCGCATTCGCCGCGACACGCCTTTTGATTCGCGCGAGCTGGTCATCGGCCATAGCCAGCGCGGCGGCAGTCCGTCTGCGCTGGACCGGATCATGGGACGCATGTTCGGCTCAGCCGCGGTCGAAGCCGTGCGGCGCGGCGACTGGGGACAGATGGTCAGTGCGCAGAGTATTGGCCCGACCTGCCAGCTCCGCATGGTCCCCCTCAGCCAGGCCGTCGGCGGGCTCAATACCGTGGACCTGGAGCGCGTATATGACACCGACCGCTATACCGCAAAAGTGTAGTGACCTTCCATAGACAAGAGATGCCGGACACGTTTACTCTTTGTCCACATACGCTAATGGGAAATCGGATGAGGAGGACGGGCTATGCCTGAATCCACCCATGCGGGGAACCCTTTTCAGAGAGATACAGTTCGGGGCGATGCGCTGGCACCCTATGCCCTGTCATCAGGGCGTTTCGACGAAATGTGTTCAGCTCCAGGCACAGTACGCCCTCACTGGCAATACGCCCTGCGCGCCTTCGATGCGCTGGGCGCGGCAAAGCTGGGCCGGCGGCGGGACGAAGTCCAACAGGTCCTGCGCGAAAATGGCGTGACCTACAACGCCTATACGGACCCCCAGAGACGCCCGCGGCCCTGGGCGCTTGACGTCGTCCCCGCACTCCTCACCAGCCGGGAATGGCGGACTATTGAACAGGGTCTTGTCCAGCGGGCAGAGCTGCTCAATCTCATCGGAGCGGACCTGTATGGTCCACAACAACTCATTCACGACGGCCTGCTCCCGCCCGCGCTGATCTATACCCATCCCGGCTTTTTGCGCCCCTGTCATGGTGCGCTGCCCACGCCGGTCCAGTACCTGTGTCTGTACGCGGCCGATCTCGCCAGGACTCCTGATGGCACTATCACGGTGCTGAATGACCGGACGCAGGCACCGTCCGGAGCCGGCTACGCCCTGGAAAATCGATTGGTGTTGGCGCGGATTCTGCCCAGCCTGTATCGAGACGCCCAGGTCCACCGCCTCTCCCTTTTTTTCCGAACCCTGCGTTCAACCTTGGCCGCCCTGGCACCGTCTAACCGGACGCGGACGGCGCTCCTCACCCCAGGGCCGCAGAACGAAACCTATTCTGAACACGCCTATTTGGCCAGCTATCTGGATTATACGCTTGTCCAGGGAGATGACTTAACAGTCCGCGACGGTTGCCTCTGGTTGAAGACCGTCGGCGGGCTCCAACAGGTCGGCGTGGTCGTCCGGCGCGTGGACGACACTTTCTGCGACCCGTTGGAACTGCATCGGGAATCGCTCTTGGCTCCCCCCGGTCTGCTCCAGGCTGTTCGGAACAACAACGTCGTGGTTGCCAACCCGCTGGGCAGCGGTGTGCTCGAAAACCCCGGGCTGATGGCCTATCTGCCCCAAATCGCCAAAGTGTTGCTCGGCCAGGACCTGCGCTTAGCCTCAGTCCCGACCTGGTGGTGCGGTGACGAACAGGCCCGGACCTATGTCCTGGACCATATCGAACAACTGGTCATCAAACCCGTCTTCCCTCTCCCCGGTACGGCAACCGTCTCTGGTGCGCAGTTGAGTAGCCAAGAGCGCGACACCCTTCTTCAGAACATCAAGGCTCGCCCGCATTGCTTTGTCGGCCAGGAACAGGTGGCCTTGTCCACCACGCCGGTCTTTACCGGTGACCGCCTGGAGCCACGGCCCATGGTGTTACGTAGTTTCCTGGTCTCCCGAGACGATGGCTATGTAGCCATGCCGGGCGGGTTGACGCGGGTCGCACCGGACGCGGACGGATGGCTCGTCTCCAGTCAGGCCAGTGGCCTGAGCAAGGATACCTGGATTCTCGCCTCAGAGCCGGAAAATCAGTTCAGCCTCATCCCGGCGCCTGAGCACGCCGTGTCGATTACGCGCGGCGGGGGAGAAGTCCCCAGCCGGATGGCGGATAATCTGTTCTGGCTCGGCCGCTATGTCGAACGCACTGCCGGGGGGGCGCGCGTCTTCCGCGAGGTTCTCCAGCGGGTACTTGATACCGAGACCACCCGGTATGATACCTCCCTGTCGGCCTTTCTTTCCGCCCACACCCATAGTACTGCGACCTATCTGCGTTTTATCGGATACGGGGAGCGCCGGCGGCTGACCGTTGCCGAGCAGGAATTGTTCGCCACGATTCTGGACGCCGACCGACCGGGCAGTCTGCGTTTTCATCTGAACGCCCTCGTCCACGCCGGACAGGCCGCGCGCGACCGGCTGTCGGATGATGCCTGGCGGGCAATCAACCGGCTTGACCGCGAGTTACCACAGGTCAAGTCTTTGAGTGAGATGCTCGAAAGCCTGGAAGGCCTGATTATCGGGCTCGCCTCGGTGAATGGTCTGAATACCGAAAGCATGGCCCGCGGCCACGGATTCCAATTTATGGAAATCGGCCGGCGGCTGGAACGGGCGCTGTATACGCTCAGCCTGTTGCGGACGGGATGCGAGCTGCCGCCCGCAACGGAAAAAGTCGTCTGGGAGATGGTGCTGGCCATGACCGACAGCCTGATGACGTATCGGCGTCGCTACGCCTCAGCCGTACAGGCCGGGGCCGTGTTGGACCTGCTGCTGCTCGACGAGAGCAACCCGCGTTCGGTCGGCTACCAGCTCGTTCAGATCCGGGACCAAGTCTTGAGTCTGCCGCGCAAGAAGGCCCTGCCGCATCGGAGCGCCGAAGAGCGTATCGTTCTGGAGGCGCTCGCAACCTTACAGGTGACAGACCTGGAACGCTACTCAACATCCACCTGGGACGCAGACATGTATGAGACACTGAGCCAACTGTTTGCCGGTCTGAGCACGCGCCTGCTCGCGCTGTCGGAGACCTTGAGCCGAGACTATTTCAGCCATATTGAAGCACAGCAGCAGCTCACGGCTACGCATTCGACTTCGAGATGATACGCTATCGTGTCACCCACGTCACCGAATACCGCTATAGCGCGTCGGTTCCGCAGTGCCAGAATGAGGCCCACCTGCTCCCGCGTTCTACCCCGCGGCAGAAGTGTGAGCGCGGGCAACTCCGCATTCAGCCACTACCGGCGGTGTATCGGGATCGAGACGATTTTTTCGGTAATCGAGTCACCTATTTTGCCATTCAGGAGTCCCACGTCAGTTTATCGGTGACCGCTCGGAGTGAGGTTCTGATCGTCCCAGCCGCTCCACCGCAGCTCCAGGCTTCCCCCGCCTGGGAAGAGGTCCGCCACTCCGTTTCCAAGGATACGAGTCGTGCCGGCATCGAGGCGCGACAATTCCTGCTCGACTCCCCCCTGATCCACAGTAGTGCGGCGTTGGCCGCGTATGCAGCCACGTCTTTTGCGCCGAACCGACCGCTGTTGGAAGCTGTTGCCGACCTCGTGCAGCGCATCTCTCAGGAGTTTCTCTACGAACCCGAGGCCACAACGGTCTCGACGCCGCTCAATACAGTGCTCGATCACCGCCAGGGCGTGTGTCAGGATTTTGCGCACGTGGCTATCGGCTGTCTGCGCACGTACGGCATTGCCGCACGCTACGTCAGCGGCTATCTCGAAACCGCCGTGCCAGGCGGCCAGCCTCAACTCACAGGTGCCACGGCTTCTCACGCCTGGGTGTCGGTGTATTGTCCTGGGCAGGGCTGGGTCGATTTCGACCCCACCAACAACAGCATCCCCACCGATCAGCATATTACTGTCGCCTGGGGCCGGGACTACAGCGATGTGACGCCGTTGAAAGGTGTCGTTGCCGGCAGCGGCAGCCCGACCCTTGACGTAGCCGTGACCGCGGAGCGGGTACCGTAGCCGTGGGAAGTATTAAGCAATACGGCCGCCAGATTACCGCCATGACTGCGCAGATAGGCCCCGCAGTCGGGGCAGGTCCACAAAGAGAGGGAAGGCAAATGCAAAGAGTGATGATCTTCGTTGACCAGTCGAACTTCTACCACGCCGCGCAATCACAAGGACGGTTTGCAGACCTCATTAAATTGAAAGAGTATTTGGCAGACCCTAACCAAGGCCGGCTACTGATCGAAATGGTCGTGTATTTCGGCTTCCCCCCCGTCGTGAGAGACATGCCGCCGAATTGGAGAAACGTCACGGATGCCATGCACAAGACAAAAGACGTCTTAGAGCACAACGGGATTATGACCGTAGTACATCATGGAAAGTGGACGGATAATGACGAGGATGGGAATCCCCGTTTTTCGGCCAACGTGGATGTGTTGATGGCTATGGATGCCCTGGAGTTCGCAATCGATGTCAATCCAGACGTGGTTGTATTGGTGACCGGCGATCAGGATTTTGCCTATCTTGCGGAGAAATTGCGTCGGAAAGGTATACGTGTAGAAGCGGCCAACGTGGAGAAGCAGATGGCCGCTAATCTCAAGAAATCGGTCAATGCCTTCATAGACTTGAAAGATTTTCTCAACGGCCTCCCTGAAGCACGGGGGCTGTCGGATTACGCCTCGGGCTAATCCGACCTAGGGCATTACCCCCCTGGGAGCGCGGGCATCTTGCCCGCAGCCTGCCCACGGTCCGCCCCATTAGGCGCGGGCAGCAGCCGGCTGGTGGTGGTGTCCGGCAGCGCCAGTTCCCGCTTTTATCGTCTCACCGCGGTAATCAGCTGCGCCACCCCCCCGGATAAACTCCTCTTGACGACCTGCTCGAATGCCGCGGCTCGGACCATCTGCAACAGTTCCGCTTCCTCCGGCAGGTAGACCACCGAGCGCGGCAAATAGCGATACGACTTTCGGTCTGAGATGAGACCGCCCAGCAAAGGCACGACACGCTGAAAATAGAAGCCATGACCCCATTTCAGAAGGGTATGGCGCGGCGTATCCACCTCGAGCAGAGCCAAACGTCCGCCGGGCTTGAGGACGCGCGCCGCTTCTTGGAGGACGCGTGGTATTGAGACGAAATTCCGCAGGGCAAAGCCGGACAGGACCACCGAAACGGCTGCCGTTGGCAAAGGTAAGGCGTTCGCATCGGCCTGGATGAAGGTCGCGCTAATCCGACGCCGGGTCGCGCCGATGAGCATGTTACGGGCAAAGTCAAGCCCGATCACGCGGGCCCTGGTTGCCGCGGCGAGTTCGCTCAAATCCCCCGTTCCACACGCCAGGTCGAGCACCCGGTCATCGGCACAGACGGCAACGCTGCGGAGCGCCTGTCGCCGCCAGTACTGGTCGAGACGCAAGGACAGCCACCGGTTCAACCGGTCATACTGCGGAGCGATCAGATCAAACATCGCCCGGACTGAGGCCGCTTTTTCTGCATCGGGCGGCAGGACATTTAACATGGAGGGAGCTGAAAGAGCAGTGAGAAAGCTCATTTCCTTGATCCGCCTGCGGATGATCCAGGCGAAAAATCCTATGTGCCGAGATCATCCCGCGCACGAATACCTATGACGGAATGACCGGCAACACAATATGCGACCGGCACTCTTTGTTGTGTAAAACCGTCTGCTGGGCGGTCTGGAACTGTGTGCCGGTCGCCTGATCGCCGCCGGTATTCAGATTGCGGTCGAAGCGCGGGAAGTTACTCGACGCCACCTCCACGCGGAGACGATGCCCAGGCAGAAACACATGGCTGGTCGCCCATAGGTCGATGCGAAACTCATACGGTTCGTTCGGCGTCAGCAGGGTCGGCTGACTCAGGGAGTCACGATAGCGCGCGCGGACAATACCATCGGCAATATTCTGGGCATAACCGTCGGGCCGGACATCGACCAGCTTGGCGGTAAAATCGGTATCGGTGGCAGACGACGCAGCGTAGAGCACGACCGTGAGGGGGCCGGTGACTTCAAGCGGGGCTTCCAGCGGCTCTCCGGTATAGACCAGCACGTCTTGCCGGCTTTCCACCTCGCGCTGGTCTTGCACGCCAACTGGAATAATCAGCGTGTTTCCGCCGCAGGTCGGAACCGGATTGGCAGGGTCGTATTCGTACTGATCGTTGGGCTCGTCCTGAGGGGGTTCAAGGCCGAGCCCGCCGTCGCCGTCACGACTATTCGCCCGGCCCTGACTGTGGAAGTAGTAGGGCGTGTATCGAGTCCGCGCGAGCGGCCATTCATACTCGTCCCGCCAACGATTGGTTCCCATCACAAACAGTCGGATGGGCGGTTCCTCGGCAATTCCCGAGTCTATCCCCTTGAGCCAATAGTCAAACCAACGCAGCTGCGTCTCGTGCAGTTCGATGACGGCGTTCGGACCAAAATCAATGTCTCCGGTCCCACCGGAAACTGGCGTGGTATACGGAAAAAGATGCGCCCACGGTCCGAGCAACAGTTTCTGACCGCCGCGTGCCTCTGGCGTCATGGCCCGGGACTGCAAGCCACAGAAGTGCACCAAGGCATCCCGCAGGAAAATATCGTACCACGAACTTACATGGTACATGGGGATGTTGACATTGCGGTGCTGACGCTCGATATTGATCGGCCACCAATAAGGACCGTCGGCGGGGTGGGTCAGGTAATCGCGCAGATACGGTGCCACCTCTTCGAGCAGGTCGGCCCAATACATGAGCGGGAGGCGCATATAGGCTTCCGGTGAAAGCGGGTTCCCAAAATTAATGGAACGCAGCAGGTCGGGCCGCACCTTCGGCCAGAGTTGTTCCTTGATGCCTTTGCGATCGATGGTGTTGCGAGCCAGGAAGACCGCGTACGGCACCTGCCAGCCCAGAGAGAAGGCCCCGCCGGTGTGATAGACCCAGCCTTGATGGTAATCGGCGCCGGCCGATACGGGGAAAGCACACTGGAGATGCGGCGGTCGGGTCGGCGCGAGCTGATACTGAGTCGCTCCGAGATACGACTGCCCCTGAGTCCCGACCCGGCCGTTCGAGTACGGCAGCGCCGCGGCCCACTCGACCGTATCGTAGCCGTCCTGGGCTTCGTCAATAAGCGGATAGTATTCCCCCTCCGACGCAAACCGCCCGCGCCCATCCTGGACGATGACCACATAACCCCGCGCCGGGAAATACTCGTGGTCGCCAAAAACCTCGGCCAATTCTTTGCCATACGGGAGCCGTAATAAAATAACGGGGAAACGCCCCTCGGCATCGGGTCGATAGACATCGGCGTAGAGCGTTGTCCCGTCCCGCATGACCGCCGGGACGTCTTTTTCTGTGCTGATCCGATACTCTTGGCGACTCTCGTGCGGCATGATTCCCCCTCCTGTGAGCCTTCTTATAAAGAGACAGGCCGAGAAACGCAATCAAAGAGCCGATTTGGAAAAAACGCCCGGAGAGGATATGGTTCGGCATCACAGCAAACCGATAAGGGACACTGTGCGATGAAGTATTGGCTGGTGAAATCCGAACCGTATCAATACGCCTGGAGCGATCTGCAAAAAGACGGCTGGACGTATTGGGACGGTGTGCGTAACTATCAAGCCCGCAACAACCTCCGCGCCATGCGGGTGGGCGATCAGGTCCTGTATTATCACAGCAACGAGGGGATGGAGATTGTCGGGGTTGCCCGTGTCATCAAAGAAGCCTACCAGGACCCCACAACTGATGATGAGCGCTGGAGTGTGGTTGATATCGAACCGGTCGAGACTTTGTCCGGCCCAATAACGCTCAGCCAGATCAAGCAAGACAAACGGCTGCAAGAGATGGCCCTGGTCAAGCAGAGCCGGCTGTCGGTCATGCCGGTGACCAAAAAAGAATTCGCCCTGATCGTCAAACAGGGCCGGACGAAATAATTCGGCTTCCTTCCGCGTTTAGGCTTGACTCGCCAAAAAAGAGTGCTGGGAGAGGATTAGACACCTGCGGGAGTCGGTGGTCAGGGACTCATTCACCAAACGTGTGGCCGGAGGGGCCACTGTGCAATACATGGAGCAACAGCCGCGCTCCTTTCCCATTAGCGGACCTGCTGGACTTGTCAGTATTTGAGCCGCCCGACAACGAAACCGTAGCCCATCTGTCGGTCGATTTGAGTTCACGCGGAACCGTCTATATTACGACCTTACCGGCGATGCCGACCTCTCAGCTTCACGAAAAACTTATGGGACCGAAACAGATGGGCCGGTAGCAGGAGAGACTCACTCGGTTTAGCGAGGACAGAGCCGTTCAAAAAGACTTGACACACGACAATCAAGGAGAGTAAGGGGGGAGTATCGGGTCTCTGGTGGACCCCTCGGAAGACGGCGCGCCGTCAAAAAATTCTCCACGGGAGAGATAGGAGGTGCGAATGGAAAGTCCGCCGGAAAACAACCGCCCGCCAACGGTGGGCAGCGCCCGCATGAGGCAGCGGCTATTGGGTTCATCCCCTTGATGCTCAGACCCGGCCTGACTGTCGTGCTCGAAAGTACAGAGCCGATAACGGTCGGCTCACAAGAGAAGGCCAACGGGAAAACGGACTCATGACAGTCCGGAGCAGTCAGGGTTGAGAACAAGCCTGCTGGACGACCGCCAAATCGGGCATATAGACACTTGTAGATTCATTTTCAGCGCACAACGCGCACCAAAGAGGGCGACCCTTCCGGAAAGGTCGCCCTCTTGTGGTTCTACAGGCAGCAGACAGAGGGAGTGGGGGTTCACCATGCGTGTACAGCAGATCGACCTGAGCTATGCGGACGAAGCCAGAGACGTACTCGGGGGGGCGATACTCCACGTCCAATCGAAGACACTGACCGGCCAGGAGATTTACACCCAAGTGCCGCTGGAAGCAAAAGAAGTCAGGGCGCTCGAACGGCTGATACGGCAGGCGCTCAGGCGCTTGACCCAAGACACCCTCAAATTGATCTAGTCCGTTTCGGACGGGGCCAGGAGGAGCGTGCCACTATCCAAATCGTGTCGAATCGCTTGCAGGCAGGTCTCGAAATCTCCCGCCACTAACCGCCCGCCACTATCGAGCATGCCGCACTGCATCATGAGATTGATTGAGGTGCCGAAGTCGTCAACCAGAAGAAAGCCGTCCTGATCGATCTTTCGTCCGTCCGGCAGAGTGGTAAAAACACACCGCTCCTGAAGAAGTTCCTGCTCCGAGCGCAACCGTTCAATATAGCCATAGGTTGGCTTGCCAAGGGCGGTGCCATAGCCCAACTCATACGCGGTCCCGTCGTCCGTTAAGGCTCCCCGAAAGGCATTACAGTTCGCCATAACAATGTCACAGGCTTTGATCTGACCGATATCGCCCCGATAGATTCTTGTAGCCGTTCGCATCGAGCTGTCACTCAGGTCCACATTATTGTCCATGGGGTGGAGGCCAATGAAACCATACTGGACGCACAGGCTGCGCTGCATCTGCGCGTACTCAATAGCATCGGGTCGAAAGACTTCAGGTCCGGCAAGGTAGAGTTTGGGCTGGGTGTTTGACATAGGCCGCGGACCGCCAATCTTCTCTTCCAGTACGAGGTAGCAACAGAAACCGTTCTATTTGAGAAAGGTCATCTGAAACTCGATCATCCTGACCAGTGCCCGATCCAAAAAAGCACGCGCTACATTCTGGCAACTGAGCCTGTGCATCCATCAGGGAAGGATTTCAAGCACGCCGAAGAAATCAGGACTAAGAGCGGAACAGTATATATCGAAGCGAACTCCTGGCAGATGTAGTTCAACTCGTCCTGGCCGTTAATGTCCACCACAACACTGGGGGTTATCAGCCGTATATTGAGGAACGGCATCAGACTCTGTCCCCCGACGAGAATCTTGGTCTCGTCCCCATACTGCACCAGGGCCGCCACCGCCTGTTCGATTGACTCTGGGGCGATATATTCAAAGGGGGCTGGCTTCCTGCGTCGTCCTGAACGGCCGGAGGAAATATCGTCTACGAACGCGCCTCTCCGACCTCGCGCGGGACTATACTACGGATAGAATCGCCAGTCCAGGAAGTCGTCTTGCCGGGGTTCTCCCGTTGACGATCTCCCGAACAATCTCTATTGATGGACCGAACAGTCTACGGTCATTGTTGTTATTTTTTCCGAAAGGAGTGTGTATGAGCGGTCAAGAAGCCGGGCTCAACAACGAGCTCAAGCAACAAATCGCAGCTTTTCAGAAGGAGATGCTACCCAAAATTCCGCCGGCAATTCGCGAGGTGCTGGTCCGCACCACAGAAGATCAGGTAAAATCCGGCATAACGGACAAAGCCCTGAAGGTCGGGGACAAGGCACCTGACTTTACCCTGCCCAACGCCCGCGGCGAGGCCGTGACATTGTCCCAGCTCCTGGCCAAGGGACCGGCGGTCGTTGCCTTTTATCGAGGCGCGTGGTGACCCTACTGCAACCTGCAGTTGCAGGCCTATCAAAATCGTCTGGCCGAGATGCAGGCGCAGGGCGCATCCCTGATCGCCATCTCGCCCCAAACCCCGGATAAATCGCTGACCGTTGCCGAAAAGAATGCACTTCAGTTTGAGGTGCTCAGCGACGCGGGCAACAGCGTCGCTCGACAGTTCGGGCTGGCCTTCCGCTTTGTCGATGAGCTGCGGGAGACCTTTGAAAAAATGGGCATCCAACTACCTGAGTACAACGGCGATGACGCCTGGGAGCTACCAATACCCGGCACCTATGTCATTGACCGGGACGGAACCATTCGGCTGGCCTATGTGGACGCCAACTATACCACCCGGCTGGAGCCCGGTGATATCCTTGAGAGTCTGCAAGGGCTGAACTAAACCTGTGCCGGCTGAATGAGAGCCTCACATGCCTGGGACCCATCTCTCTTGTTCAGCCGGCACAGCCTACCACGCGCCGCGTCAGCTCCATAATCTGTGTACCCGATGCGGCAAGCCCTTATTAGTTCACGATGGCGCTAAGCGCCCCCTCCTCGCCGGCGGACATAGGCTGCGCGTATTGCGTTTAACAGACCGTCTGAGCGGCACTCATATTGTGAGAAGTCCTGGATATTATCCCGGTTCAAGTGCAACTGGCCCTCGCCGACGTTTCCACGCTGTTGTCCTGTAGAGAAGTAACGATTCGTTTCAACCTCTCTTGAGGAAAGAACCCAATATCTGATGCGATCGCGCCATACCGCCACCCATACAAAAACATCACAACAGGCGGGCTTTATCTGCTGAAAGTTCATATCGAACTGTTTGTCGGAATCCGACGAGAGGGCCTTTACATAGGAGGGGAGCATCGCTGTCAAAATCCACAGCGCGTGAAGCCTTTACTTCAATCCTAATCCGGCCATCAAGAAAGAAATCGTATTCATTAAAGGGATAGACCGAAACCGGATTTTCCAGCCTTTCTCGGAACTCATCTGTATTATCCAGGGCTGCAATCATCTCATCGAGAATTTGTCGAAGTTCTTCCACCGCTGCTGCCTCCCGTGCTTCTCCGTTACAGGAGGTCAAACTGGTGAGATTGCTCTGTGATATGAGCTGGGGTTCTGCTGCTGAATATCGACCCACACATTCCCAGGCCGAATATTCTCAGATTTACTCCGTTCGATATTTTCGGTGCGTTCCCCTTCGACTTCTTTGTAATACCCACGGAGGATTTTTGGGATGTCGGTATACTGAACCTCAAAGAACGGATTGCCTTTTGTGTAGTAGAGCAACTCTTGCCGAACCGACATCCAGTTTTTCTGTGTTCCGTAGCCACGCTGGTTTCTCATGGTCAAGAACGAACGCGCCTGAAAGTTCTCCACCTTGCGCATCATGACCATGAAATCAGGAAGGGGCTGGAAGGCGTTTCTTTGGTCTGCACCAATCCAGATGTAGAATGACGAGTTCGAGGAAAGTACCAAGTCGGTAATACGCACCCATTGTTCTGACCAGTCGATAAAATCGTGAAGTTTCCTGACTTCAAAAGCAATGAGGTTGTACAGCGGGTCCTGAATCGCCAATGCGGCTTGCCCTCCGTTCATGAGCAACCCTATCTGGCTGGCGTCCGCCGTATCGAGACAGCCTACCTTATGGCGGCCTTGTGGGTCTTCCCAGATTTCTCCCGGCTCTAAGCGACAATGCGGCAGGAGGCGTTGCCTCAGCGCGCTGTCTTCATCAAGCCTGGGAAGGGGATTGTTTTTCATCCGCTACTCGCTCTTTGATAATTTTTTCACGGACGCGACGGGCGCTTCTTGATCAGATAGGCCTGCATGCCCTCAAGCACGACTTCATCGCGTTGATTGGTGATACGCGTCTTGAGACGCAGGACGCCGACCTCGGCCTTGGGAATGAGTTCGCTGACCTCAAGCTCCGGGCGGATGGTATCGCCAATCAGAACCGGTTTGAGAAAGCGGGAAGACTGCTCAAGAAAAGCCACCATCGACTCTTCAACCAGCGGCGATAATTCGGACGCGCCCAGCGCCCCCATAGAGGTGACCAGCAGGCCGTGCGTGACCCGTTTGCCGAAGCGTGTGGTCTTGGCGTACTCGTCGTCATAGTGAATCGCATGGTTATCGCCCGTCATGCCGGCGAAGAACAGAAAATGGGCGTCGGTCAGCGTTTTGGCCGGTGAGCGAAAAACCTCGCCGACCTCGAAATCTTCAAAGTATTTGGTTGTTGGCATCTATTTCTCATCCAGCACTGCGATCGCGTCGATTTCTATGAGCGCTTCCGGGCGCAGCAACTCTTTGACTACAATCCCGGTTGCCGCGGGGAAACCGTTCGTAAAGAACTCGCGACGCACCGCGGCGGTCCCGCGATAGCCTTCCTTGGTGGTGATATAGTCTACGGTCTTCACAATGTCGTCAAAGCTCGCGCCGGCGGCATCCAGAATCTTGCCGATCTTCTGAAAGATCTCACGCGTTTGGGTCACAATGTCGCCCGCGCCAACAATTTCTCCCTTGGCATTAAACGCGGTCAGGCCGGAAATAAACAGCAGATTCCCCCTGCGCACCGCGGGCGAGAAGGTATAGCGCTGGTCAAATCCCCAGGGATCAACGATTTCAAGTTTCGGCATAGACTGGTCTCTCCTCTCGTCCGTTCTCGATTACGCCGGAGCGGCAGCTTGCAACTGCGGGCCGTCCAGTTCAAGCTGCGCGGCAATCTCGACCAGCGCCTCTTCGGCGCGTCCCCGAAAGTCCTCAGGCGTTTCCCCGGCCTTGAGGTGCGGAATGACCACGAGGGGAATCTCCGGCATGGCCATGGCTTTGGCTTGGTCCTGGGCCGCAACCAGGAAAGTATCAAAGGTCACGACAACGGCGCGCACCCCCCGCTTCCACAGTTTTGCGGCGTCGAGCATACAGCCCGACGTACACGACCCTCAGGCACACAAGCCGACAACGGCCTGCTGGGACGCGGCGGCCACCTCGTTCACCAACGCTTCGGGCGACGGACGGGTAAACACCGGCTTGCGCCAGATCGACGCTGCGTTCACGGCCGGCTTCGCCTCCAGGAGTTCCTTGAGACGTTCAAAAAATCGCCCGGCGATCTCGTTGCCAAAGCCATTATTCACCAAGCCGATCACGCGGCCCGCGGCGGTATGATCGATTTTCTTTTCGGCAAATGGTCGGCGGACTCCAACGGGGCTGAGTACCCGCATATGACACCTCACTGTTCAATTTCCCTGGTCACGGCAAACCCACCGAGTCCGCCCCAACCCGGACAGATCGCCGCGAAATACGTTTCGCCTCCAGCAACGACAATATGGATGTTCCGGGGCCGCTCGGTAATGGGCACCCGGTAGTCGTCATTGTCCTTCTCCACCCAACTCGGCCAGAACTGGTCTGATATCCCCAGGGCGTCCACTTCCCGAATATCTCCCAGTCTGGCCCGGGCGTGCTCCCATAGATACACCCGAATCTCGGGCTTGGACCAGCCTTCGCGGTGAAACTGCCGTGCCTGCCAGGGATTCAGCACAACCAGGGTCTCTCCCATGGCCTGGACATTATTGCTGCCCAGGCCGCTGAGCGAGCTGACCAAGGAGGCCAGCATCTGTTTGACCGTGCCGTAGCACAGCACCGAGTGGGGTGCCTCGCAGCTAAACACGGTCACTGCGTTTTTGCCGGCCCCGATGCCGCGCTCTACGTGTAGCGGCTCCCAGGGGTTTGCCTCTTCCTTTTCCGCAATGCAGAAGCTCCACTTGCCGGGGTGGGCCTGAGTTGACTTATCCACCTCGCCCGGAATGTTTCCGCCCAGGTTCCAGAGGATCAAACGGATGGCGCGACCAATGGTGCCGTTGGCCCGAAAGCCGTTGCCAAACACCCCATCGCCGGCGTTGAGCTTGAGTTGCGTCGCAATCGGGCCATGGACAATGGCTAGGGGAACGCAGCAGTGGGTGGTGGTCTGGACGCCGTTCAGATTGTGCTCGGGCTCCAGCATGGCCTCGACCGCGGCAATGATAACCGGGAAATACTCAGGCCGGCAGCCGGCCATGACACTGTTAATTGCCAGCTTTTCAATCGTGGCGATACTTTGCGCCGGCGGAACCTCACCCAGTTCTTCGTGCGGCTCGCGACCCGAGGCCGCGATCATGGCCGCAACGAGTTCTTCGGTCGGCGGAACAATAGCCAAGCCGTCGGTCCAGCCGCGCTCAAAGAACAGCTCAACCGCGGCGTGGTAGTCGTCAACGTCAATCTGCTCGGCTGTGAACTGCATCGCCCCTCCAGGCTGTCTTCTGGTGTCTACACAGCCCACAGGGACAGCGTCAAGGGTTTGCCTCGCCCGCCTTGCAATTCAAGCTCTTGAGAGCACTTACGCCACCAGTATTTTCTCATTGCAGGTATAGATCGTGACGTCTGGGATGCGCATGAAGTCCGCATCTGTGGTCGCAATGATAGCAACCTCATGGTCCTGCATAATGGACCAATGAGAGGCGTCCCGAGGCAGTAAGAAGTTCCGTTCCATGGTTTTGAGTGCCGTTTCATACGAGCCTGCGGCTGTTCCAATAAAGGAGCTATGAGGGAGCTGCTCAAGCCTTTTTGTAAACTCTCGGAGCTTCCGTAAGATGGGTTTGAGACGGTCAGGCTCTTCTCGATACACGTCCCAAAAAGTTTGCGGTGCGTACAGTTGTTCCGTTTCAAGCTTCAATAAAACATATCAGGTTTCATCCAGAGTCAGGTTGGAGATCAGGACAGGCACGCCCTCGTCCTTGAGGCGCTGATAGTATGTCGCGCATTGAGTGTGGAACTTCGCAGTAGCAAAAGCGATATTGACGAGAAAGCTCGAATCCCAATAGAGCCGACCGGGAACAGGCAGCGTAAAGTCAAAAACGGCCCTCACGAGCCCCAACTCCCTGGTAGCGCCCCTCAGCGTAGGCGTCCTCAACGGCTACCGCTCTTTTCTTGCCATTCCTGTCCACTCCAAACATGCCAATAGGATCTCGGCCCGTCGCCCGCGCGCTGCGCTTTTTTCTCTCCATTTGCTCAATCCCATCTTGTACAAGACGGTTCAACAAGGAAAGCAAAGTCTGCTGGTTCTCTTGGGCGAGTCGCTTCAGTTTGCGATGGAGTGCGTCGTCAACGTAGACAGATTTCATAACAGTTTCTCCTCGCAATAATCTACTTAGCTATTGAGCTAAAATAAACAAGAGTGCAAAGGGAAGCTCTCCCCTCCAAGAGTTAGCTTGCAGCCCGCTTGGGCGAAGGCAGCTCTTCGGCATTCCCGGCCGGCTGAACCGATAACCCTTCAGGGATATGAACTGTCGAGGTTGGAAAGGCGGCCTGGGCGCCGTGCGCTTCGATAATCTCCAGGATTTTCAGCAGCACGTCCTGCTTGACCTTATGGTAGTGGGTCCAGCTTGTCGTCTTGGTAAAGGTATAGACAAAGAAGTCCAGAGACGACGGCGCAAAGGCGTTGAAATTAACCATCAGAATCCGCGAGGTATCGATCTCGGGATGGGAGCGCAGCATCTGCTCAACCGCATGGACAATGGGCTCCATCTTGTCAGCGTCGTCATAGCGGAGGCCGATCGTCTCGTAGACGCGCCGGTTCAACATCCGTGAGGGATTCTCCACCGAGATCGTGGTAAAGATCGCGTTCGGAACGTATAATGGCCGCTTATCAAAGGTGCGGATACGCGTCAGTCGCCAACCGATCTGCTCAACGTCTCCCTCAATCTCACGGTCCGGCGAGCGGATCCAATCGCCCACCGCAAACGGACGGTCAAGATAGATCATCAGGCCCCCGAAAAAGTTGGCCAATACATCCTTGGCGGCAAAGCCGATGGCAAGGCCGCCAATGCCACCAAAGGCCAGCACTCCGGCGACACTCACCCCCAGCGTCTGCAAGATCACCAAGATCGCGACAATCATCACAGACAGGCGCAGCAGCTTGGCAACGGCATCCATGGTGGTGCGGTCGTAGGCTTCGCCCGTGTCTTCATATTTGGCGATAATCGCCTCTTCCCCCTCCCTGATGAGGCGGATCAAAAACCAGGCAAAGAGGAGCACCACTCCCAGCCGGCGCACGGGGTCAAGCGCCGGAACAAACGCGAGTGCGGCCTGCCGCCTGACAATATCAAGGGCCAGGCTCAGACCGAGAAAAAGCACCAGAAAAGCCAGCGGTCTTTGCAGCGCCGTGACGAACGCATCATCCCAATAGGCCTGCGAGTCCAGGGCCTTGTGGTGGAGACGGTTGAGGAGCCGCCGCAAAATGAAATGTAACGCGAGAGTGAGGAAAACAAAGATAACAATCTGGACCAGCCACGAGGTAATCCAGTCGGGCGTGTCGGTGAAAAGGCGTGTGAGTTCCATACCTGCCTCTGTCGTATTCTGTGAATGACGGGCCTCAACGCATGTTAACCAACCAGCGCGCACTCCAGTATATGCAGAAGAGCGCCATCGCCTGGACGGCATGGTAGAGGGCATTATAGCTCACGTACACGGGGTGGAGGCTCCACCCCGCTTGCTGTATTCCCGCGGCAACGACTGTCAGGACGAGTCCGAGCAGACCGATCAACAGCGCCGACTCACGTCCCTGTTGGTACACCAGGCCATAGACCACCAACAGGAAAAGCGTAGCCGGCAGATAGTATAAAATGGCGATCAGAAAATCACGCGTGACGAACAGCGCGACGCCGCAGTAGAGAACGAAGAGCGCAACAGCGCCGGCCTGAATCCAGGCGGCCACGCTGTCCGAGCAATAGAGTCGCGCACCGATGACCCAGCCGCACAGCGCAGTGACCCCAATCGCGAGCAGGGTCGCTCCCCACAGGACGCTATGGCCGAAGGTATCCTCGTTGGGGAAGTAACCGTGCACCGTCCCGCCACCGAGGGCAGCCAGACCGATTGAGGCAAAAAAGGCGGCAAACCAGAGGCGCAGCGGATTGTCCGCCTGACCATGGACGAGCAGCCAATAGGCAAACAGCCCACACTCCAGCGTGAGGGCGTAATCGGTCAGGGTGACATCCGGCTCGTGCATGATCGTCGTCTCACAGCCACTCCTTGTTCTGGTGTGGTCTTTCCGTTACCACACTGACAAAAAGGATTGAATACAAAAAGGAGGGCCGCATGAAATATGGCATTCAACTCGGCGGTGGCGCGTCCGTGTCTCAACGCGACTCGCTCAAAAAACTGGCGACTGCTGCAGAAGAACTGGGCTTTGATTCGCTCCTGATCGGCGACCATATTGTCATTCCCAAACAGATTACCGCCCCCTGGCCCTATGACGAATATGTTGGCGGCAAGACACCGTATGCGGTCTACACCGAAATGGTCTGGCTGGACCCGTTCGACACCATGGCCTTTCTGGCGGCGATTACGGAACGGGTCCGCCTCGGGATCAGCGTCGTGATTGTGCCGTATCGGCACCCCTTTGACGTTGCGCGTCGCGTGGCCACCATCGATGTACTGTCCGGCGGACGTTTATCATGGGCATCGGAGTGGGCTGGTTGGAAGACGAATTTCGTCTGCTGAACATCCCCTTTACCGAGCGGGGCGCCCGCACGCGCGAGTATATTGCCATGATGCAGGCCTTGTGGACGCAGGACTCGCCCCGTTTTTCCGGGGAATTCGTCGAGCTACAGGAAGATGTCAACGTCTTGCCCCGCCCGCTCCAGAAACCTCATCCGCCCATCTGGGTGGGGGGAGAATCCAAGCCGGCGTTACGGCGTGTGGCCGCTTTCGGCAATGGCTGGCACTGTGGCCTGGTCCTGCCCGAGCGGATTCCCGGCCGGCTGGATCAGATCAAGGGTCTGATGGACGAAGCCGGACGCGATTTTCACGAATTGGAGATTAGCGCGCTGGCCCTGTCCAATAGAGCCGCTGACAAAGAGCTGGACGAGTATCGCGCCGGCGGCGTTGACGTGCTCTATATGCTGCCGCTGAGCGACGAGACCGAGGCCGTTATTGAGGAAATGCGCGACTTTGCGGAGCGGGTCAGTAGGTCGGATTAGCCGTGCAGGGGGCTTCCGTCATGCCGGACGTGATCCGGCATCTAGCGGGCGGAGGGGGCTGGGGCCTGGGTTCCTGCTTGCGCAGGAATGACAGACGGCTACACAGAATCCTCATTTGCGCTAGAGTGAGGGTTCCCTTTCATTTCTGTGGCTCCCGGGCCGGCGTGACCCCGATCATACTGTCTCGGGTGACCAATCCGGCGAGCGCTTCCTCGCTCAGGCCCTCGGTTCTGGCTGGCCGCTGCGGGATCACCAGATAGCGCATATCGGCCGTGCTGTCGTACACCCGGACCTCAATATCGGACGCGAGTTCCAGGCCGAATTCTTTGAGGACGGTCCGCGGCTCTTTCACCACCCGGGCGCGGTAATTCAGACTTTTATACCAGTCGGGCGGCACGCCGAGGAGAGAGCGGGGATAGCAGGAACACAGGGTGCACACCACGACATTATGAATGGCCGGCGTATTCTCCACCGCCACCAACGTACTCCAGGTGTCCACGTCAATGCCCAGCGTGGCAATGGCCGCCTTGGCGTCGGCCAGCAGGTGTTGCTTAAAATGCGGATCGACCCAGGCACGCGCAATGACCCGCGCCCCGACGGCTGGAGAGCGGGCATCCATATCTTCGACCGCCCGCCGCACGTCGTCCGCGCTCAGCAGTCCCTTTTCGATCAGCAGGGCCTGAATGGCTTCGACCCGCTGCTCGTAATAGGTCAGCCCGGCATCCTCTGCAAGCGGAAGGTGAGGGTCGGGCGTATCGTGTTCGTGCATCGTTTACTCCTTACTTACTCTTGGGGGCGCGGGCTCCAGCCAGTGCTCATAGATATCGATCAATAGCCGGTCGTTCTGACAGAAAGGGGCGGATGCGGCGGATTCAGCGTGGGCCCAGATATGGGTTTGATCAAAGCGGACTAAATACAGCGTTTGCTTGGGCCGTCCGTCTCCGCCATAGGACAGCGTCTCGGGATTGCGGAACGCGCCGTGGACGGCCTCAATGATGCCGACTTTGCCCTGGATATAGGTTGGCGTCCAGTAATGACCGGACGGGGTGGCGACTCGGATACGCACCCGGTCTCCGGGCTGATACGGCATCGTCCGTCCCTAGTAGGCCGCCAGCCCACCGTCAACCGGCACAACGGCGCCGGTCATCATGCGGGCTTCGTCCGAGGCCAGAAAGAGGGCCACCCGGGCGATATCTTCAGGCTCGCCCACCGAGAACGGATACTTCTTCAGTTGGGATTCCAGGTTGACGACACCCGACTGGCCGGCCGCCGGCGGCCTGTCTACGCCCAGGCGTTGCCGCACCCGGTCGGTCATAATCACACCCGGACAGATCACATTGGCGCGAATCTTGTCCCTGGCATATGTCCCGGCCAGCACCTGGGTAAAGGCAATGACGCCACCCTTGGCCGCGGTATAGACATGCAGTGGAAACGATCCCTGCAACGCGACGACGGAGGACATATTGACAATCGCGCCGCCGCCGGCCTTGACGAGTTCAGGAATCCCGTGCCGGCAGCACAGAAACGGACCGAGCAAATCGAGCGACTGGGTATGCTGCCAGACCGACATATCCACCTCAGTCACCGTCGTATCTTCGGCAATCGATCCGCCCGCACAGTTATACAGAATGTCGAGCCTGGCATAGCGCGCCACCGTTTGGTCAATCGCGTTTTTCACGCTCTCCTCGATGGTGACATCGGTTTCTATGAAAACCGCCTCCCCACCGGCGTCACGGACCAGGCGTTCGGTTTCGCGGCCGAGTTCGGGCTTGAGTTCGGCAATGGCGACCTTCGCCCCCTCTTGGGTAAAAATCCGGGCAGCAGAGCGGGCAATGCCTGAACCCGCCCCGGTAATGAATGCGACTTTGCCCTCCAGGCGTCCCATCTCCTCCTCCTTTACAAGTCGGACTTCACTCAGTCGAGGCGATTTTACGCCGCTCCGCGACCTGTTCAGCCTTGCGGTCAATCTCAGACTTGGTGAGGACATTTTTTTCAATCAGGAGCGTCTCAATCGCGCTGATCCAGCGTTCGTAATAACGCATGCTTTCATACGCCTCGGGCGGCAGGCTTTCGATTGCCCGCCGCAACTCGTCGACCCGGATGACGCGCCGGTCCGCACTGCTCAGCAGCACGAGCAGGGCATCGGTCCGTTTCTCCCAGAACGACAGCTCATGTTCTGCCCTGTTGATCGGTCCGGCCTCAGGCCAGCCCCCACGGTCATGTACACCCGACATGCGCCCATCCTTCTTTGCGAGTCAGTCTTTATACCTTTCTGCCTCAAAAGCCCTATAAATGGAAGCGCTGAAACGGAGTTTGTCTTCCCTTTTGGGCTCGGTTATAGTCGGCCCCATGCTGAAAGCCGGTGACATCACTATGCATTTTTTGAACGACGGGCTGTGGTGGGATGACGGCGGCGCGCAGTTCGGGATTGTCCCGCGTGAAGTCTGGCAGCGGGAGAAGCGCCCCAACGAGCGCGGGCGCATTACCATGAGTCTGACCTGTCCGTTGATTGTGACTCGGACTGAACTCGTCGTCGTTGACACCGGTCTCGGGAATCGGCTGAGTGAACGGGAGCAACAATTTTTTACCCCCCGCCGCGGAAGCGGTCTGACTGGCCAACTCCGCGCCCTCGGCTACGCGCCGGAAGACGTGACCCATGTCGTGCTGAGCCATCTGCATTTTGATCATCTCGGCGGTGTCATTCATAAAGCGGACGACGGCACGATCAGGCCGGTTTTTCCCAATGCCCGGGTGGTTCTGCAACGGGCGGAGTGGGAGTTGGCAACCCATCCGCCGGACGAACGTCTTGCCGCGGCCTACCGCCACGCCCCGGAATGCCTGGAACCGCTTACGAACATTGACCTCATCGACGGAGATGCACCGCTGACCGCTCAGGTTCGCACAACCGTCTCGGGCGGCCATACCAGCCCGCACCAGTGCGTCATTGTTGAAACGGATGGAACCGGCTTGATGCACTTTGCCGATATTGTGCCGACAACCGCGCACCTGCGTCTCGCCTGGAACGCCGCGTATGACACGGACCCGTTAGAGACAATCGCCGCGAAAAAACGGCTCTACGCCGAGGCCAGACAGAAAAATCTATGGGTTTCGTTTTCTCACGACGACGTGGTCGCCGCCGGACGTTTTTCCGACGAAGCGGGGAAAACCCCGACGCTGGCGGAGACGATTCCCATCGCCCTCCCCGGCGGAGCATAGACCGCCTATTCAACCGAGAGTTCGACGCGGCGATTGACGGCTCTGCCTGCCGGATTGTCTGAGCCGTCCTCTCTGGCGTTGGGAGCCAGGGCCTCGGTTTCTCCTCGTCCCACGATTCGGAGACGGTCGGCGGCAATCCCGCTCTTGACCAGATGGTCTCGTACCGCCTCCGCCCGAGCGCGGGAGAGTCTCAGGTTGAACGACTCGGAGCCAACCGCATCAGCGTAGCCTTCAATCAGGACGGACCGCGGCGGGTTATCGTTGAGAATACGCACCGTCTCATTCAGTTCCGGCAGGTATTCCGGTCGTATCGTTTGGTCGTTGAAAGCAAAGAGGATTCCTTGCAGGACGATATCCTGCGGGGCTGCTTTCCCCTTTGGAACTGCGGCGTCCTTTTCTACAAGAGACGATGGCGGTGAGGGAGGCCGGACCGGCTGCGGCCGCGCGTTTTGATCGGGCGCCTCCTGCTCGTCCGCCATCGCTGACACATGGACCTGCTCACCAAGATCGTCTTCAGCGTCATAGGTAAAAATTCCTAGCGCGCCAACAAGCAGCACTCCTCCGACGAGGGCAGACATGCGCCAATAGGCGAGGATGAAAGCGGGAGAGAAACCCGCAAACAGTCCAATCGAGTACGGCACCAGGAAAGACCAGTTGGCGGCAAGGACGGCGAGCATTCCAGCGGTGACGACGGTTCCGAAGAGGGCGGCCAAAAACTTCTGCGTCGCGCGAAAGGACGTGGGCGGAACGGCTTCCAGGCGACGATTGGGGCGCTTGCGAACACCGTGGAGGGCCCGCGCCGCCCTCGCCATCCACCCGACGTTCAGTTGCAGCCAGACCTGGCCGTGGATCATGCCCCAGACGAACCCGCACAGAACGGCAGCAAGCGCTATAAGCACGCCAATACTATAATGAGGAAACGGGCCAACATCTACCTGTCTGGTTGGAGGGCGTGCTTACTCATGCAGCGTCTCCAGGCCGAAACGCTGGGGCGAGGCCCATACGGCTCCCCTTTCAACAGGTCTGTGAGCCGTCAAGACGGGCGGCCGCTGCTCAGACGAACTCCACTTGTTGAGACGCGCGCCAACGCGATAGGCTTGGACACTTCACGCACCAAGCAGGTGTGTTGGACCGCCGCGCAGCATATCGTATGGATACACCTTCCCTGACTTCTGTCTCGGACCGAAAACCGCGCGTCTTCTACGGGTGGTGGCTGGTCGCGCTCAGCGGCTTCATCATGATGCTGGCCCATGTCCCACTGTTCCACGCCATGGGCGTGTGGGCCGTTGCCCTGGAACGAGAGTTCGGCTGGAGTCGGACCCAGCTCGGCCTGGCCCTGACGTTTACCCGCATTGAGGGCGGCCTGATGGGCCCAGTCGAAGGCTATCTGACCGATCGTCTCGGTACGCGCCGTATGGTCCTCATGGGTCTCTTTTTTCTTGCCGCCGGGTTCCTGTTGTTGAGCCAGGTTGACGGCCTGTGGATGTTTTACACCGCCTATGTCGTCATGGCGGTCGGCCAGGGGTTCGGCGGCTGGCTGCCGCTGATGACGATGCTGAACCACTGGTTTGTCCGACGCCGGGCAAGCGCGATCGGCTGGGCCAATGTCGGTAGTCGCCTGGGGGCCTTATTCCTCGTCCCGGCGCTTGCCTGGGCCATTGATCCCGACTACGACCGTCTCGGCTGGCGGCTGACCGCCCTGCTGCTGGCGGTCTTTACCCTTGTGGTTGCCGTTCCGCTGACGCGGCTCATCCGCGACCGACCGCAGGACTGCAATCTGCTGCCCGACGGCGGGCCTGCACCGCACAGGACCGAAGAAGGCAGCCGGCAACACCCGGTGGTCGCTGAGCGCATCAGCCCTCCCCCCAGTCCCGACCTGACCACCGCCCAAGCCCTCAGAACACCCGCTTTTTGGCTCATTTCCTTTGGCCACGGTTTTACCTCCATGGTGCTCCTGGCCATCATGGCCCACTTGGGATTGCTGATGGAGGATGCCGGCTTTTCGGTTCAGACAACGGCCTGGCTGGTGTCTGTGTACACCGCTGTTTCCATGGTCTTTCAGCTCGTCGGCGGCTATGTCGGCGACCGCATGCCCAAGCGCATCGCTCTGTTTATCTTCTCCACCCTCCAGGCGGCCGGCGTGGTCGTGCTGACCTTCTCGACTTCGACGCCTATGCTCGCCCTGTTCGCCGTCCTCTTTGGTATCGGGTTCGGAGGACGCAATCCGCTCACGGTTGCGATTCGGGGCGACTATTTTGGGCAAACATCTTTTGGCAGGATTCTCGGGCTGTCCACGGTCCCGATGAACATCCTCATGCTGGTCGCGCCGCCCTTTGCCGGTTGGATGCGTGACGTCCGGGGGGACTATGTCCTGGCTTTCTGGGTCCTGGCGGCGTGCAGTTTCCTTGGTGGCATCTGCTTTCTGTTTGCCAGGAATCCCAGACCGGCGCCCACACCACCCGTCCAATGAGAATTGACAGGCATATTCACGTCCTCCTAGAATACGAGTTCCGGGAGTCTCCCGCATAAGCAGTTTCCGCGAAGACTCCGAGGGGGGAACTCATATGAGTACACCGATTACCCTGCTCACGCTGTCTCACCAGTATGGCAGCGGGGGAAGCCTGATTGCCCGCGATCTGGGACAACGCCTTAACTGGAAAGTCTGGGATAAGGAAATTGTCCAAACCATTGCCTCCCAGCAACACGTCTCTGAGGGTTATATTGAAACCAAAGATGAACGCGTGGGCTCGTTTATCGAACGCCTGGTCGAATCATTTGGTGGCGGCGGCTTTGAGCGCGCATATAATATTCCGCCGCCGCTGCGGCTGAAAGACAGCCAACTCGCGCGCCTGACCCGCAAGCTCATTGAAGAAGTCGCACAGGGGGGCAGCGCCATTATTGTCGGGCGCGGAGGCAACTGCATTCTGGCCCACCGGCCAAGGACCCTGCATGTGTTCGTGTTTGCCGCGCTCGCCGTCCGTATTGAGCGCGTTATGAACGTGGAAGGCCTCACCACCGATGAGGCCAAGCGGCGCATCACCGGCATGGATAAACTGCGGACCGATTATGTCCATAAGTGCTACCAGGCGGACTGGCGCGACGCAGACGGGTATAACCTCCAGCTCGACTCAAGCGTGTGGGGGGAGACGGGAACCGCGGATTTTATCCTCCAGGCGTTGGCGCGCCACACAGAATAGGGGTCCATTTATTCCCTCTCCCCCGGAGGGAGAGGGCTAGGGAGAGGGGGCTTCTTCTCCCCTATCTGTCCTAAAAAACTCCGAGTTCGTGGGGCGTCCTCTTCACTCGGCACGTCCGGTAACTGCTCCGCCAGTTTGCGTATATCCTCTCCGGTATCCACATCGTACCAGCGCGGGATCAGGCCTATATTCAGGTTATGCAAGCGGGCCTGTTGCAAGGTCTGCTGCATGACCCTTTCCGTACTCCACTCGATATACTCAAACAGGGCCGGCAGCCCTGCATGGCCGGCCTGCGCGCCGATACAGTAATAACCGCCGTCACTGCTCGGTCCGAGGACGGCATCATAGCCCGGACTCTCCAACAGGTCGAAGGCCGAACGGAGATAGGCGAGCGGCACCGAGGGAATATCACTGCCCATGACCGCCACCCGCGTCGCCGCCTGCTCGAACAGATCAACAAAGATATTCAGCTCACGCTCACCAAGATCGTTGCCCCGTTGCGGCAGGTAACGGACGGAGGCAGGCAGCAGCGTCCGAAAGCGGGGCTCGCTATCAGCCGGAGTAAAAGCGACCCAGACCTGCACCTCTTCGAGCCGGGATACCCGTTCAACCGTATCAAGCAGAAAGCACCGCGCCAGTTCCGCGGCCTGGTCGGGCCGGAGCGGCGGACAGAGGCGCGTCTTGACCTGTCCGGGCCGCGGCCATTTGGCAAAGATCACCAGCGCGTTGGCAGACATGCTGGGGTGTGTAGCGTGGCTTGCTGTGAGGGGCAACCCGGCGTGCCGCAGGGAGAAGAAGCCCTCGTGCTATTTGCGAAAATCCCGGAGTTTAAGTATTTTGGGGCGTGGGTGGTGCGAACGAAAAGAAGAGAGGTGTGGAGGCTGTCTCCTTTGACGACGGACAAATATGACTGAAAGGTCGGAATTACTCGCCCTTCTCCGTATCGCGGTGAGTGACCAGGGTGCCGAGTTCAGGGATGGACAGTGGGAAGCCATTGACGCGCTGGTAAACCGACGCGAGCGCCTACTGGTAGTTGAGCGAACCGGTTGGGGTAAGAGTGCCGTCTATTTCATTGCTACCAGAATTCTGCGTGATCGTGGGCGTGGCCCAACGCTTATCATCTCACCTCTTCTAGCGTTGATGCGGAACCAGATTGAGGCTGCCGCTCGCCTTGGCATCCGCGCGGTGACCATTAATTCCTCGAATAGAGAGAGTTGGCCAGCCTTGCAGCGGACCATCCACAACGACGAGGCCGACGCGCTCCTGATTTCACCGGAGCGACTGGCCAATGACGACTTCGTCCAAGAGGTCCTCTTGCCCATTGCCGACCGCATAGGTCTGTTGGTGGTAGATGAAGCCCACTGCATCTCCGATTGGGGACATGATTTTCGGCCCGATTATCGACGCCTCGTCAACGTCTTGCAGCGCATGCCTGAAAACATGCCGATTCTCGGCACGACCGCTACGGCGAATAATCGTGTAGTTCAAGATATTCGAGTACAACTTGGAGACATCGGGATTCAGCGTGGCTCGCTTATGCGGAACACGCTGTCCTTACAGAACCTGCGACTGCCGTCACAGGCAGCCCGTTTGGCGTGGCTCGCAGAACATATCGACGCCCTTCCGGGAACGGGGATCATTTACACGTTGACAAAGCGAGATGCTGAACAGGTTGCCGCCTGGTTGGTCGAACGAGGCGTTGCCGCGCAGGCCTACTTTAGTGGCGTGACGGACGACGACTTTGCAGATTCGAATGCTTATCGGCAATACCTCGAAGATCAGCTTCTTCAAAATCAGATTAAAGTCCTGGTTGCGACAACCGCCCTCGGAATGGGTTATGATAAGCCCGATCTCGGCTTCGTCGTCCATTACCAAGCCTCCGGCTCAATCTTTGCCTACTACCAGCAGGTTGGGAGAGCCGGGCGAGCAATCAACCACGCTATCGGTATTTTAATGTCAGGCCACGAAGATAATGCCATTCACGAATACTTTCGCCGGAACGCTTTTCCGGATGAAGCGGGGGTAGAGGCTATCCTCGAAGTTCTGGAAGACAGCGACGAGCTGACTATCCGTCAACTGGAAGCAGCCGTGAATCTGAGACGCGGGCAGCTTGAGCAGGCGCTTAAGTTTCTGTCAGTCGAAAACCCGGCGCCTGTCATCAAGGACGGCTCCCTATGGCAGCGGACTCCGGTCTCTTATCACATGGACCATGCGCGCATCCGCCATTTGACAGAACAGCGCCCAGTCGAATGGCAAGAGATGCAGAGCTACCTTGAAGCAGACGGCTGTCTGATGCAATTCCTCGCAGTGACCCTCGATGATGAGAACTCGCAGTCTTGTGGCAGGTGCGCATCTTGTTTGGGCAGACCCATTGTCAAGCCGTCCTTTGGCCACGCGGAAGCCGTTTCAGCTGCCCGATTTCTGCGTCAATCGGAAATGCGTCTCGACTGTAATAAGCAAGTCGCCAAGGATGCTTTTACCGCATACAACTTCAGAGGGAACCTCGCCGTAGAACTCCGCGCCAAAACCGGTCGTATTCTCTCTCGATGGGGCGATGCCGGTTGGGGTCAGACCGTGGCTGACGATAAGATTCAGGGGCATTTTCGAGACGAACTGGTTGATGCTGTAGCAGAGATGCTACGAGATCGCTGGCAACCGGACCCGTCACCAGAATGGGTTACCTGCGTTCCGTCCCAAAATCACCCCGATCTGGTTCCCGGCTTTGCCCGAAGGCTGGCAGCAGTACTGGGACTATCTTTCCTACCTGTTGTATCTAAAACTCGGCACAATGAACCGCAGAAGGCGCAGCAGAACAAATTCCATCAATGCCGGAATCTGGATGGGGCGTTCCAAATCGCCGGTTCTGCCCCAGAGGGGCCAGTGCTCCTGCTGGATGATATCGTCGATTCCGGGTGGACGATGACCGTCATCGCGGCGTTGCTCAGACAGTCTGGCAGCGGCCCAGTCTGGCCCGTTGCTCTGGCTACGGCAAGCGCAGGAGGCTGAAATGCAGTTAGATAGTCAAGCGCAGGCCGTTTTGCTGTTGACGGGACCGTTTGGAAAATCGGGCGCTGAGGAAGCAAAGCCTCTCTCGACCAAAGAATGGGCAAGGTTTGCAATCTGGCTCAGGGACCATAATCTAAAGCCCTCCTCTCTCCTGAAAGGTACTCTAGACAATTTACTATCTGATTGGACAGACCGATCAATAACACTGTCCCGACTGGACAGTTTGCTCAATCGGGGCGCTCTGTTGGGCCTTCTCCTCGAGAAATGGCAGCGTGCTGGATTATGGGTTATCGCCAGGTCTGATCCGGATTATCCAGACCGGCTGAAACGGAGACTCAAGTTTGAAGCGCCGCCCGTCCTGTTCGGTTGTGGAAACAAGATGCTCTTAAAAAAGGGCGGTATCGCGGTGGTCGGGTCACGAGATGCGACCAAGGAGGATATCATTTACACAAATAACCTTGGTGCTGAAGCCGCCACTCAGGGCTACTCAATCGTGTCCGGCGGGGCGCGGGGTGTTGATCAGAGTGCAATGCGAGGAGCGTTGGCGTGTGAAGGAACTGCTGTTGGGGTTGTGGCTGACAGCCTCTTACGCTCGGCAACCTCAGCAAAGTACCGGAAATACCTCATGGCTGGCGATCTGGCTCTGGTCTCGCCGTTTAATCCCGAGGCAGGGTTTAACGTAGGAAATGCGATGGCTCGTAATCGCTCCATTTATTGCCTCGCCGATACCGCCATAGTCATAAGCAGTGTTCCCAATAAGGGAGGCACGTGGAACGGTGCTATCGAAAACCTGACGGCACGGTGGGTGCCGCTCTGGGTAAAGAAAAGCGGTGAGAAAGGGTCGGGCAACCCCGAATTGATCAAGCGCGAAGGGCGCTCTCTGCCGGAGGATCTTTCCAGCCTGAGTAACCTGTTCGATGATTCTTCGACAAATGGAGCAACAGCTTCGTCCGCCAGCGCCCTCCTGCCGCCAGAGTCCATCTACCCTCCGGACGAGCCAGAAACATCGGAAGCGCGGACGGGTGAGAAGTCCTCCGCTTCTGCGAATCAACCTATCATTCCAAAGGGATTAGACCTCTATGAGTTGTTCCTCCATCGTTTGGGCGAGTTGACGTGCAGCAAGACACTCAGCCCAACTGAAATAAGCGAGCAACTCGACCTCAAGAAGCCTCAAACCAACGCCTGGCTGAAACGGGGCGTGAGCGAAGAGAAGATTGAGAAGCTAAATAAGCCAGTTCGCTACCAACTGCGGCACAAGGATCAGGGACAGCAGCCTCTCCTACTTCTGGCTCAGGACCAAGCCAAATGTATTCCTTTCAGTTCCAGCGACTCGTAGGCAGCCCATCAACCATCCCGCCGAGGCTCAACCAGGAATGTACTACGGCTCATTACCCTGCCTTACCTTATACGAAATCACGCCGTTCCGGTCTCCCGTAAAATTACGGGGTGACCGCAAAAAGTTGGACGGCGAAGCCGGGAGACCGGGGAAGGATGCCCAACGACGTGGCGGGCAGGGCTCCGAGGAGCATCCGGCTAGGGGATGGGGCGGCCCTACCCCTCATGCTTTCCCTTGACACCCGCCAGACCCCTCAGTATCGTTTCGTCCACATGGGTGCTGCGGAGGAAATCGTTGCCATCGTGGATGAAAACAATACCGTGGTGGGGGCTGCTCCGCGCAAGGACATGCGCGCCAGGGCCCTGCCCCATCGGGCCACGTATGTACTGGTCCTTAACTCGCACGGCCACCTCTATGTCCAGAAACGGACCCTGACCAAGGATGTCTTTCCCGGCTATTACGACCCGGCTGCGGGTGGGGTCGTGCTGGCAGGCGAAGAATATGAACAGGGCGCTCTCCGCGAGGTCAAAGAAGAGATGGGGGTCCGAGGCGTGCCCTTGACGCCGCTCTTCCGGTTTTATCATCAGGGGGCGCACAACCGGGTGTGGGGCGCGGCCTTCTCGTGCGTGTACGATGGCCCGATCATTCTTCAGGAAGAAGAAGTCGAGAGTGGCGCGTTCATGTCCGCGCCTGATATTCTGCGCCTGGCCCAGACCGCGCCGTTCACACCGGATGGCCTGTACGTGTTGCAGCGCTATCTGGCGGAGTATCGTACAGGGGATGAGGAGTGAACGGGGCGCCGGCATCCCATTCAGCCTGACGCATAAGAAGGACGAATATGGACAAACTCACTCGGCTATCTGCAACAGCCGCAGCAAAAGACCTGACCAGCGCCATTGAGCGTGAGGGCGCGGTGATCGTTGAAAATCTTATTGATGCGGGGCAGGTGCAGGCGACCCTCGATGATTTGATGCCGCATATCGAGGCCACCCCCACCAGCCGGGATGACTTCGCCGGCTATCAGACCACGCGCACGGGCGCTCTGGTGGCGCGCGCTCCGGCCTGCCGCGCGCTCGTCATGCACCCCAGCATCATCGAGACCTGCAACGAATTCCTCCTGCCCAACTGCACTCGCTACCAGCTCCATCTGACCCAGGTTATCCGCCTGATGCCCGGACAAAAGAAGCAGCCCTTGCATCGGGACCGTCTGGTCTGGGGCGATTATTTGCAGGGAGTTGAGCCCCAGCTCAGCACGCTGTGGGCGCTGACGGATTTCACCTATGAAAACGGTGCCACCCAGGTTGTGCCGGGCAGTCCGGCCTGGCCCAAGGAGCGAGAGGCAAAGACGGAGGAAATCAGCTATGCGGACATGCCGCGGGGCTCGGTCCTGGTCTATTCCGGGACTGTTTTGCACGCCGGTGGGGCAAATAACAGCACCGCCGACCGGGTCGGACTGAATATCACCTATTCGCTCGGCTGGTTGCGGCAGGAAGAAAATCAATACCTCTCCTGCCCGCCGGAGGTCGCCAAGGATTTGGACCCCGCCCTCCAGGAACTCCTCGGCTATACCATGATGAGTTACGCCCTGGGCTATTTCACCCCACCCGACATCGCCCGGGGAGAGTCGGGCCTCCGTGCGCCGGAATTTGCTCTTGGCCGTCAACCGCGGAAAAACAGGCGCAAACTTGAGCTGCCCGCGTCTTAGAGCAAATTACGACGCTGTGGAGCTGTCCGTCCAGATGGAGGCGCGAATGCCCCCGGACCAGCAGTAAAAGAGAATGATGGCCGTACTCAGCAGAATGCCGACATACAGCGGTTGCCCGAGGGCCACTTCGAGAGCCATGCCGCCCGCTTTCAGTTGGGCCGCGGCATAGAAGCTGAGAAAAAACAGGGTCAGGAGGCCGATAAAACGGCGCAGCAGGACGCGATTTTCTCCGTTCCAGAAGGTGAGCAGTTCGCCTATGCTTAAGGCCCAGCCGCTGCTGTTCATATACTGCAAGTGGTAGACGGTCAGGGCGTAGACGAGAAAATGGCCCAACAGCAGCCAGCCCCAGCCAGATGACCATGGTCCCGTTGAGGTAGGCCGCCCCCATAAAACCGGCAAAAATAAAACTGTTATCTGATAGCCGGCTCTCGGTTTGTATGGGGCGAAGACGGCGGTCCGGGCCACCGTTGAGCGCGCCTTCCCGGATGGATAGGGACTTCCGTGCCCGAGCCCGCCTTCTCCACGGCGATTAGCGTTGCCGTGACGCTCTCGCTAAACGCCGGGTCGTATCCTGATAGATGCTCGCCCGTGAGCCTATCGCACTCACTTCGAGAACCGTTCGGGTTGTCCGATAGATAATCCGAACGCGCCCGACGCGAAAACTCCACCAGCCTGAGAGTTCACGCTGTAAAGGCTTGCCTGCCGACGGATTCACCCGGAGGGTATCTAACGCCGCTCGAATACGTTGCTTCAGTTGCGGATGCATGGCCCGGATAGCCCCTTGCATCTCGCGCGGGAGTCGGACCCGACGCAGGCTAGGCCTCATCGGAAAAGAGTTGGTCGAGGTCTGTATCCGTCAATAGCTTGCCGCGTTCCTGTTTAAGCTGCCGCATTCCGGAGTGAATCTCCTTGACCAGTTCCTGGTCCGACAGGACGGCCAGGGTCTCCTGCCAGCTCTCAAACTCCTCGTAGCTCACCAGGACCGCGGTCGCTTGCCCGTTCTTGGTGATCGTGACCTCTTCGTCGGTAGTCGCAATGTCGGCCACGATCTGACTCAGCCTTGCCTTGACTTCAGCTAACGGCAGGATGCGCATACAGTCCTCCAGTAGTCTGAACTCAGGCTAGCCAAGGTCTGGAGGATGCGCAAGCAATACAGACCTTGCTGTACCCGTACAGCTTTACGCGTCGGGCAGAACCGTATACGCCCGCTCCGTGTACGGGAAGCCTTCCAACTCAAAATTGGGCTGCTCATAGGGCAGGTGACGGTTGATATAATAGGCGCGGATCTCCGCGATTTTATCCCCACGAAAGAGATACCACTCCGCCCCGCGCATAGCCTCGACTGTGCCGGTCGGTGGCGTCCAGGTCATCGTCCATTCGATCACGCCCTCATCCCCTTGGACAATCGCATGGTCACAGGTCCACGTCGCCTGAATGCGCGGCTGCATCCTGGCCCAATAGCGAGCCAGGGATGCTGCGCCTCGGATGGGAGCATGGTGCGTAAAGTAGTGGACAACGTCGTCGGTCAAGGTCGATTGCATGAGTTCCACGTCCGCCGTACTACAGCCGTGATAATACTTCTTTACGGTGTGGACGAATGGATGGTCTTGAGACATAGTATTCCTCCTGTACGTCAAGCCGGCGTGACGCGGTTTGGTCGGACACGCAAGCAGGCCACATGCCGGACAGCATCCGTGTCCGGCACCTCCCGAGGCTGCAACTCTTCGAGCTGCTCCCTCAATTCTTCGAGCAGCCGCTCCTCAAAATGTCCCGCACACATGGCCATACCAAACAACAGCAGGAACAGGAGCGCCCCGGCGCCGACCAGGCAGCCGGCGCCCATTTTGATCCCCCGGATAAAGTCTGATGGCATACGGCTTCCCGCTGTATCACGGCGTAGTGAGGAGTGGTTTCACCGCACTAGGTCACAGAGTCGAGGCCTCCCACAACGCTAGCCCTCGCTCTACCGCGCTTTCGAGCCAGTCCCGAAAACGTAGCTCGGCATCAGCGATGTCCTCTTTGTAATTGATCTGAAATACCTCATCGCAAAGAGCCGTCTCTCCTTCTGACTCATAGCCCCCATCATCCGTTGACACCCGCTGAAACCAGGTGCCTGAGCAAACCAGGACGCCCCGGAATTCATGTCCGATGCAGTGAAACGTAATCAGAATGTTGCCCTGGCCGCCCCCTCTGGCAATCAGGCGCACCCAGGATCGATAGTCTCTCGTATTCGCGTAGTATCCTAGCTTTTTGGCCGTTGAGACAATCTGGCGTTGAAAGTAGTGGCTTCGTTCGCCCTGGTTTTTCTCATCATCAACAGAAAAGATGCAGTCGAGGTGGCCGCTTAAGGCGGACTCAAGCGCCGAGCGGACTTCGTTCACCCTTTCTTTCGCAAGTGTATGAAGCTGCTCGGCGTTCGCCATCGCGGCCGGCCACTCTTGAACTAAGGCATCTCGTCGTTGAGCCAATCGCTGGCTGATTGCCTGGATGCGAGCATTGACACGGATGTCTTTCTCTAAGCCGCGGGCTATGCCAAGAGCGTTGACGAACTCCCGCTTTTGGAGCCCGGCAAAGAACGAGACGAGCGGCTTCAGATTGCCGCGGTCGGCTTCCTCGAGTGCATCGATATACTTGTCGCGTTCGCTGTCTCGAACGACCAGCGGCAGCCAGTCTGCCTTAACGAATACCAAGGTGGCAAGGGCTCGCGCGATGCGTCCGTTTCCATCCTGGAATGGATGGATCTGAGTAAACCGGTGATGAAGCCATGCGGCCTCGACTTCTGGCGCGACATCGTGATGGTTCCGGTGTAATTCGATCAAGCGGTCCATTTCCGACGTAACCTGCTCTGGAGGGCAATAAGGGTGAATAGTCCCGTCTGGGCGCGTGGGATTGTTCGGTTGTCTCTTGTAGTCGCCACGAATGAGCCGTACTTGCACCTTACGGCCAGACGAGTCTCGTCCCTCGACAAATTCCTGGTGGCGGGTGAATACTTGATGCAGCTCTTTAACATAGCTTGTCGATAGCTGACGAGTTCCTTTGACAAATGCGAAAACGCTCTCAACCGCATCTTCTTGATCGTCGATCATCGCCACAATATGTCCGGGATTGTCCGCGACGTGACGAGGAATAAGCGCTGCGTTTACGCCGCGTTCGATCATCACTTCGGTAATACCGCGGTCCAGTGTGTAGAGCCGTTCAATAAGACCCGTTTCTATTGCCCATTCACGTTTAAGTCGCTCCGTGAACGTGCTAATGTTGCCAGACTCGCTCAGCTTGGATCGTTGCTCAACCCAAACGCCCGAAAGGGCACGCAGTTCCTTATCGGCCAAACCTTTTGGCTCGGTCTCGTAGTCGAGAATCGTGCACCATTCCTGGGACATGCTTCACCTCCCCTTTTAGGGCAAATACAGGGCAGACAGCCTACGCCCATCCTGACACCACGCAAAAAATCAGAGGGCATACGGCTTCCCGCTGTATCACAGCCGAAAACGGGCGGGAATAGCGAGGCCGGCTGGACGGGTAAGGAGTGCCCCGGACGCACCCAACCGGGCGGGTGCTCGCGTTGCCATCGGTCTGAGCGACATGGTAGAAAGACGCCCGATGAAAATGCTGGGAGTTTGTAAGAGTAGCCAGACTGAGCGAACAGCCGAATTGAGGAGCTATGAGTACGGAACACTTCGATGTCCTGGTCGTTGGTGCAGGAATCTCCGGGATTGCCGCCGGCTATCATCTGCAAACCGCCTGTCCGGGCCGGACGTATGCCATTCTCGAACGCCGCGATAGCATCGGCGGCACCTGGGACCTGTTCCGCTATCCCGGTATCCGCTCGGATTCGGACATGTATACGCTGGGCTACTCGTTCCGGCCCTGGACCGACCCCAAGGCCATCGCCGACGGGCCTGCCATCCGCCGTTACGTCAACGAGACCGCCGCGGCATTCGGCATTGATCGCAACATTCGTTTTAACCACCATGTCAAGCGGGCCGCCTGGTCCACGGCGGACGCGCGTTGGACGGTCGAAGCCGAGCGGACCGACACGCACGAGCGCTGTCGCTTTACCTGCCACTTCCTCTTCATGTGCAGCGGGTACTACAACTACGACACGGGCTATACCCCGGATTTTGCCGGAACCGAGCACTTTCGAGGCCAGATCGTCCATCCGCAGCACTGGCCGGCTGATATCGAGTACGCGGACAAGCGCGTCATCGTCATCGGCAGCGGGGCGACCGCAGTGACACTCGTCCCCGAACTGGCCCAGCAGGCGGCCCATGTCACGATGCTGCAACGCTCGCCCAGCTATATTCTCTCCCTGCCGTCGAAGGATCATCTCGCCAATGCGCTCCGACGTTTTCTTCCCAACGCCCTCGTCCATCGCCTGATTCGGTGGAAAAACGTGTTTATCGGCGCCTGCTTCTTTTGGTTCTGTCGCCGCTTCCCAGAGCGGGCCAAGGCATTTCTCTTGCGCCAGGTTCGCGCGGTACTGGGGCCTGACTATGATGTTGAGCAGCACTTCACGCCCCACTACAACCCCTGGCAGCAGCGCCTGTGCCTGGTCCCGGACAGTGACCTGTTCACAGCGATCAATGCCGGCCAAGTCTCGGTTGTGACCGACCATATCGAGACCTTCACCGAGCGAGGCCTCCGCCTGCGTTCGGGCGGAACGCTTGAGGCTGATCTTGTCGTGACAGCCACGGGTCTCAATCTGCAACTCCTTGGGGGTCTGGAGGTGACGGTCGATAGTGAGCCCATCGCGTTCTCAAAGGCGCTGACGTATAAAGGCGTCATGTTCAGCGATGTGCCGAACCTGGCCCTGACTATTGGCTATACGAATGCGTCGTGGACGCTGAAATGCGATCTCACCTGCGCCTATGTCTGCCGTCTGCTCAACCATATGGAGGCGAACGGCTATGCACAGTGCTGCCCGCGTCCCCACGACCCGGCTATGGAGCGGGAGCCGTTCATCGATTTCACTTCAGGTTACATCCAAAGAGCCATCGATCTCTTCCCCAAACAGGGTGTCAAGCTGCCCTGGCGGGCGTACCAGAATTATCTGCTGGATGTCTGGACGGTTGCCTATGGCTCGCTGACCGACGACGCACTGGAGTTCACCCGGCGACCGGGCGGACGACGCCAGGAGGCGACGACAGGCGAGACCACGCCACCGGAGCAAGCGGCAGGCTGACCGACGCTTTCCAAAAAACACTTCTCTCTGAGGGAAATGCCCGCGACTGCCGCGCCTAGGGCAATACCAATCACACCCCGCCTCCATCACCTGTCATCATGAACGGCGTGGACATCCGCGGCACGAGCCCACGAGTGCGTTATGCCTACCCCGCTGACAGTCATCTACGGTATGTGTTCCTTATGGGTCTTGGAGTCGGACGCAGCAGTCCATCGGATCGTCACGCTTCCGTCTTGCTCCAACTCCATGACGAATGGCCCGAGTGGCTTGTCCCCGCGTTCGATCTCGGCCTATACCGCGTCGGAGATCTTCTCCGCGCGCACGACGAAAGACGCCAGGATACGCACCACCTCCAAGGGGTCACGGGACTCGGTGGAGATCACCGTTCCGAAGTGGTCGTCTGGAATGTCGAGACCAACATCGATAAAAACCCTTCCTTCGACACGATCAGCAGCCGCAACGAGCGCGGTTGCGACATCGGCCAGTGGTTTGAAGTCCTTGTTCTTATTCCACGCTGCCAAGCTGTCCCATGTCGCATCGGCAGCACGTTTCCCGAGGGTACTGAAGAAGGACTTCGAGAAGTACGTAGCCGCAGCGACCAGAGGCAACCACAGCGCGGCATCACCTAGTAGCTGGATGACCGATGGCAGGTCTATCGAGGATCGTCGATAACACCTCCTTGGTTTACTGACCCGCAGGTGTCGATTGAGCGCTGCTCGAATCTCCGAAGCATCGGTCTCGGTGAATTTCTCGGTCAATACAAGGCGCAGTTCCGATTTTTCCTGCAAAGCATCTTGTTCGGTCATGGGTGTGCCCTTTTCTGGTCATTCAGTAGAGGTCGGCGAGCGTCGCGTTGAGGGGTAGTGCGAGCGGCGAGTACGGCTTGGGCGAGCGGTGCCAGATTTATCGACGAATATCTTGTCGAGGCTGCGGATAAGGTCGGTAGAGTCATTGCTGCCGCAAACAAGTTATACAATTGAACAAACTATATTTTCATATTCATACGATTTTCTGCAACTGAGAAGCCTTCATGCCCGGTCGGCCAAGCAATGCCTCGGTATTCGACACCCATATCCTTCGCAATAGGATAAAAGCAATCTCGATCAATTGTCCTAATATCGTCATATGTCGTGTCTATGTACCTCTGGTCCAACTTCAGGCAACGCGGTTCTGACAAATCAGCCGTGGAACAATCGCAGTCGCCATGACGTTTTAAACATTTCCCACAATAGCAGTATCTGTTGATCGAATCCCAAGCGGATTTTTTTGGGTTATACAGCAAATAAGGTCTGAATGGTTGCACCTGCGCATGGCTGAATGCGTTGCGAAAAATCACTGCGCGTTCGATAGATTCGCGCACATCGTCTTGATCTTTCCACTGTGGCCATAGTTCAAAAAATCCGTCTTTGATGTTTCCGAATGTATCGGCCTTCATTTCTAATCGTTGTGCGGCAAAATCGGACGGGTGAGATGTCTTCCCATAGGCCGCATTGTATCGCTGCCTCATCTCTTCACCCCCTTTCCTGAGAACCATGAGATCGCACATCATGCTCTCAACCCAAAGCAGGTACATGAAGCATTGACCTGCTGCCAAAAGAAGTTCATCAACTTCAACCGATCGTTTTTCCATTTGTATGCCTACTCCGAATTTCTGAATTGATCTCATTTTTATCCCCGAATTTTCACGATACTTCCTTGAAGCGCCGAGATTCACCGAGTTCCAGTTGCAAGTCTATCACCGTCTCCGGCGTTTTCCCTTCATCTCCGCTTCCAGCGGCGACCGCATCTTCTCATACACCCCAAACAGATGCTCAACGCGCTCGCGTTCGGAGGCGAAGCCGCCCCGGCGGTAGAGGCGGTCTACGGCGCGGTCGAGGGCGTGGTGGGCGCGGCGCAGGGTGGGCGGCATGAGGTCGGGGGCGTAGAGGTCGGCGAGCGTCGCGTTGGGGTGGGCGGCGCGGGCGTCGAGCACGGCTTGGGCGAGCGGTGCCAGCTTCGACAGGGCCACGCCTGTGGGCGGGGTCGGGAAGGTGTTGTAGACGAGGCCGATGGAATAGCGGTAGCGGCTTTCCAGCCGTCCGCCGACATGGCGCAGCCAGGCCATGTGCATGGCAGAGGTCAGGAGGGCGAAATCGGCAAGGCTGGCGTTCTCAAGAATGCGCACCAGATTGCTCGGAATGACCGGCGGCTCCAGCCAGCCGATGGGCGCGTATTCCCGCCGCTCGGAACTGACTTCGGGGATAACGAGGAACGGTGCGTCGGGGATGACCTCAACATTGTAGTGCGTCGGATAATCGGCAATTGCCAAGGTGCTCTTGCGTTTGCTCTTCGCCCGAAATCGGCGGACGGCCGCCATACGCTCGCGTACATGGAGAAGGCCTTTCAACACCGCCGGCGACGTGTCCTGCAAGGCCAGTATCCAGCGTTCGCCACCTTGCAGGTATTCGCGAGCACCGACATAGGGGCGGAGAAACTGCGCGGCATCCGGCTCGGATTTCAACAGTTCGGCACGTTCTTCCGCGCTGAAAATGTACTCGCCATCATCAATGGGTTGGCTGCCGCTTATCAACCTGCCCATCCCGTTGATCGGTCTGTTTTCCTCCCGCACCACCAGATGCGGGTCTGACAGCCCGCCGGCGTCGAACAGGTAGGGCGACAGCGCGGCATGGCGGGTCTCCTCCGGCTCGCCATTGATGTCGGGATAGCTGAACAGGCGCTTCTCGGGCTGTGCGTTCTTCCGCCGGTCGAGACCGAGAATGACGACGTGCACATGCGCCTTGCCGCGCGCATCCGAACCCCAGGCGAAGGTGCGGTGGGCGAAGACGATCTGGAGCTTGCCGCGCTCGAACAGGATGGGCCAGAGCTGGGCAACCTGTTCACCCTGCGTGATAGAGTTGGTTGAGACAAAGCCGATGCGGGCCGCCCCTCTCTGCACATACTCGCCGGCCTTGATGAACCAGGCCGTTACATAGTCGAGCGTACCGCCAGTCTTGCCCAGCGCCGCGGTCCGGCGCACTTGCGTCCGTTGCTGCGCGGTCTGGTACTTCGCGCCGACAAAGGGCGGATTGCCGAACACATACGAGCAGTCTTCCGGCGGCAGCAGGGTTGTCCAGTCAGCTTCCAGGGCGTCGGCGTGCAGAATGTGGGGCGATTGTGTCAGCGGGATACGCACGAAGGTTTGCCCGAACGCCAGGCTGAGCCGGTTGTTCATGATGTGGTCCATCATCCACAGTGCGGTCTCGGCGATGCGGGTCGGGAACTCGCCGATTTCAATGCCGTAGAACTGATCCACGTTGACGACCGACAGAGCCGTTACGTCCAGCTCGCCGGTTTCCGTGTCATCACGATAGGCGCGCAGTTCCTTCAAGACCTCAATCTCCACGGCCCGCAACTCGCGGTAGGCAATGATAAGAAAATTGCCGCAGCCGCAGGCCTGGTCGAGAAAACGGAGCGTCCCCAAACGCTGTTGAAAGCGATGCAGTTCCAGCCGCCGATGGGTGTCCTTACGGACTTTCAACCGGGCGAACGCGGCCCGCAGGTCGTCCAGAAACATCGGCTCGATCACCTTCAGGATGTTCTGCTCGGTGGTGTAGTGCGCGCCCTGCGAGCGGCGCTGCGCGGGGTGCATGACCGATTGGAACAGCGCCCCGAAAATCGCCGGGGAAATGGCGGCCCAGTCGAACCGGCAGGCGTCGAGCACTGCCTGTCGCATGGGAGCGTCAAAGTCGGGAATGCGCAGCGGGCCGCGGAACAGGTCGCCGTTGACATACGGAAAGCGAGCCAGGTCTTCGTCCAGCGCCTTTTGGCGTTCGTCCTCCGGCGTGTCGAGCACTTGAAAGAGCCGCGAGAGCCACAAGCCCAGGTCCGCACCGTCCTCGCGAGTACGAGTTTCCAGGAAATCAAGAAAGCTGTCGCGCGGCTCGAAGATGCCGGTATCGTCGGCAAACAGGCAGAACACGGTACGCACCAGAAATCGTTCGAGGTCGTGGCCGGTGTAGCCGGACTGTTGGAGCGCGTCGTGCAGGTCGCCCATGAGTTCGGAGGCCTGCATGTTGACCGGGTCCTGGTCTTTGAAGGCCCGCTTTTGCACGCCCAGGATAAAGCCGAACTTCTCGACATGCGCGGGCAGGTCCGCCGGCGCGAAGGAGACGACCTCCCGCTCGTCCAGGTCGTGAATCTCGAAGGTCTGAAAGTCGCTGACCAGGATGTAGCGCGGGCGGTCGCGCTCGGGCAGCGCGTCGAAATAGTCGCCGGCCTGCGCGTAGGCCGCGTTCAGATCGCGTCCGGCGCTCTTCTGCTCGACCAGCAGCACGCCGGGCCAGAACAGATCGATGAAGCCGGAACGGTTGTCGAGCTTCGCGACGTGCGCCTCGTAGCGCGCGACGGTGCGGCGGCGGACCCCGAACACCTGGAAGAAGTCGTTGTAGAAGCTCTGCGTCTCGCCCTGCTCGTAGGCCGCGTCTTGCCAGTCTTCAGCAAAGGCGGCGGCGCGGGCACGCACCTCGTTCCAGGAGAGACGCATGTCATTCGTCCGTCTTCGCGATGAACTGCCACGCCTTCCGGCCCTCGGCGGGGTCAAGGCGGGTGATAGTGGCGGCCTGTTCCTCGGCTTTTTTTCGGCTGCCACCCAAGAAACGCGGGGCCTGCATATAATATTCCATCAGGTCCCAGCGGGCGGCTACGTGGTCGGGGTCGCAGCCGACCGCTTTTTCAAAGTGGAGGTGGACTTGCTTGGCGAGAGCGGGTTTGCGGAACAGGCTCACCTGCTGGGCGCGATGTCCGGAGGCGCGGCCCAGCCAGAGGTGGTAGTCCGCATTGCACCGTGCTCCGTCTGCCGCTTTTTTGAACCAGGGGATGGCCGCTTCATAGTTTTTCTCTGCAAAGGCAATCCGCCCCAAATAGAAGGGCGGGCTCGTGTGCATTGGCTGCCGTTGGTGCGCGGCCTCAAAAAACTGCCGGGCTTCGACAAGCTGGTCGGTTTGAAAGAGCTGGATTCCGGCTTGGAAATCATTCTGAGCGAGGGCAGGCGGAGCTGAGAAGAGACACAGCAGGACCAGGCCAAAGGCTTTACCCATGAATTGACCAAGAGAAGACAGCCCCCTCACCCTGACCCTCTCCCCTTCGACAGGCTCAGCACAGGCCTCCAGGGGAGAGGGGATAAAAGGGTCGGGCCGGGGTCCTCGCTCTTCACTCTCCACTTCTCACTCGCCACTAAAACGTAATGAGCGGCTTGACGATATTATCCGCCTTGGTCGTCATCATGGTGAACGCCGTCTCGACCTCTGCAAAGGGAAACCGATGGGTGGTCAGCGGCGTGGGGTCAATCCGTCCGTTCTGAATCAGCCGCAGCAGCCGCGAGACCTGCTCCCGCCCGCCTGGGCACAGCGCCGTATGAATTTTCTTGTCGCCCATGCCCAGACCGAAATCCGGCAGCGGAATGCTCAACGCATCACCGGCTTCCCCATGATAGCCGATGTTCGAGATCACCCCGCCCGGCTTGGTCGCCTTCACACAGTTCTCAAAGGTCATCGGAGAGCCCAGCGCCTCGATGGCGGAATCGACGCCGAGGCCGCCCGTGCGCTGCATAATCTGTTCGACTGCGTCACCTTCGGTCGGATCGATCACGATATCGGCGCCCATCTTTTTGGCGAGTTCCTTGCGGTCCGGCTTGGAGTCAACGGCGATGACCAACCCGGCACCCAGCAGCCGGGCGCTGGCCGTGGCGCACAGTCCAACCGGACCCTGGGCAAAGACTGCGACCGTCCCGCCAGCCGGGATCTCCGCGTTCTCGGCCCCCACCAGGCCGGTGGACATCATGTCCGTGGTGTAGAGCGCCTGCTCGTCCGTCAGCGCCGCCGGGATGGGAACCACATTGTAGTCGGCATCATTGACAAAAAAGTATTCCGCCATATTGCCGTCGCGCTGGGTGGTGAATTTATAGCCGCCCAACATGCCGCCGCACTGCGAGGTAATGCCGCGCTGGCAGGGGTCACACTTGCCGCACGGCGTGATGGCGTTCACCACCACCCGGTCGCCCTCTTTACAGGTGGTGACATTGGTGCCGGCTTGATGCACGATACCAACGCTCTCGTGGCCGAGGACCCGGCCCTCGGGAATCTGGATGACACCCCGCACGGTATGCACATCCGAGGTGCAGATCAGCGAGGCCGTTGTTTTAATCACCGCATCATTTGGGCCAGGATCGGGAATGGGCTTGTCGATAATGCCGACGGTGTCTCTACCTAGAAATGCCAGCGCTTTCATGGCGTCCTCCTGTTTGTCATCGGTCTTTCACAATCTCGAAGAATTTAGGATTTCTTTCGGGGCCATAAGACTAATGGCGGGGGGCCTTGTGGGCTGTCTTTCAGGCTGTGGTACAGCCCGATGACGGCCTCGCCGAGCTGACGCAGGTGATCCTGGACGCGCGCATCGGAAACCGCTCCGCCCTGCATTTGATCGGCTCGAACATACACGCTGCCCGGAACGAGGTGCATATTGAACCAGGCCAATACTGGTTTCAATTCCTGGTCGATACTGAGGTAGTGATGGTCGGTATAGGCGTTCCCAATCAACCCGGCGACCTTGCCCATAAAGGCTTCGACCGGAATGTGGTCGAGCAGGTTCTTGAGGGCACCGGTGTAGGAACCCCGATAGATGGGCGTGCCGATGATGTAGGCGTCGGCGGCTTGGATACGCGCCAGTACCTGGGGTGTATCGTCCGGGTAGTCTTCGGGTGGTCGCCCGTCACAGAAAGAGATGGTCACGTCACGCAGATCGAGCACGTCGGTCGTGCTCTCCGGGGCGTGTGCGTGCGCGGCTGCCAGTGCGGCGTCAATAAGAGTCCGCGTACTGCCGCCCGCCGTGAGGCTGCCTGAAATACCGAGCAGGGTGGTCATGGGTGCTCCTCATTCTCCAGTTTCTCTCTTGCTATAGTTCCTCATCTGGTCTTTTGTCAGGGCGGTTTGTGTCAGATACGGGCAGGAAGCGTCAGCGAATTTTCCACAAGCGTAGCGCCGGCGGTCTTATGGTCCGATTCGATAGGGATGCGAGTCATAGGCTCTTCGTCCTTTCCCGGGACAGATACGATTGCTTAGCGTTCTCCCTCACTTTCGTGCTGTTTATATCGCTTAGGCGAGAGAAAGAGAACCATCCTGCTGGCTAGGAAGACAGGGCCCGATGAATAGGCGCGCGTGTCTCAGTCAGGCGAAGAATAAGATTCGCGGCTTCCTCGGGGCCGTTGTGACGGCGCAGGGTGCATTGCATCTGCTTTGCCCGGCGGGTGAAAGAATCCTGGCTGAGCAGGGTGTGGATGGCGCGTTTGAGGCGGGCGGTTGTCAGCCGGCGCCGGCGGCTACGCAGCGCTGGGCGTTATCGGGCTGGTCCGCGCCGAGAGGAATGCACAGCAGCGGAATCCCGTCGGACAGCGCCGTCAGCACGGTGTTCACCCCAGCCAGGAGCAGCGCGATACAAGGGTAAAATTACGCGCCCGACTAGACGGAACCGACTCGGCTCAGTATGAAGGAGGCAACGGTCCGGCGGCGGGGCCTGCCCTGAGCTTGACGAAGGGGTGGGCCCCACATCTCGATCTGGCTGCCGGCCACTGATTGCTATACGTGGGGGGCAGGATTGGAAACCAACGGGACGGGTGGTGGCTCGATTCGGGTCACTGGCGCGCGCCAGAATAATCTCAAAAACATCGATGTGCAGATTCCCTTGCACCAGCTGACGGTGGTGACCGGAGTCAGTGGGTCGGGTAAGTCGAGCCTGGCTTTCGATATCTTGTATGCCGAGGGTCAGCGTCGCTACGTCGAGAGTTTCTCGGCCTATGCGCGCCAGTTTCTCGACCGCATGGACAAGCCCCAGGTTGAGCGTATCGACGGCATTCTGCCGGCCATAGCCATTGATCAGAACCGACCGGTGCGGACCTCGCGCTCCACCGTCGGAACCATGACCGAGCTGCACGACCACCTCAAGCTCCTGTTTGCCAAAATAGGCAGTCTATACTGTCGGGAATGCGGTCAGCCGGTGGAGCGCGACTCGGCCGAGTCGGTGTATAAAAAGCTGCGTAAAGAGAAGCCGGACGGCTGCCGTTTTCTGGTCACGTTCAGCGTGGCAACGCCGGCCAGCCTGCCCTGGGAGGAAGTCCGGGGCGGCCTGTTGCAGTCCGGCTTTCATCGGATCGTTGTGGCTGGCAAGCCGGTCGATATTCAGGAACTGGCAGACCGGCCCGAGGCAGCGCGGGAGACCTGTACTGTTCTGGTTGACCGCCTGGTCCTGAAAAGCCGCTCCAAAAAGCGTATCCACGATTCCTGCGAGCAGGCCTTTCAGTATGGCAAGGGCCGCCTGACGCTGATCTTTCCCGACGAAGCCAACAAAGAGGAAACGTCTCCCGCCTCTTCTCGCGATGGTGAAGGAGACGTTGCCTCTTTCACTGCCGTGCCGTTCTCGGACCAGCTTGCGTGCGCGGCGTGTGACATTGCCTATCAAGATCCCGTGCCGAATATGTTCTCGTTCAACAGCCCGCTCGGCGCGTGCGAGACCTGCCGCGGGTTTGGGCGCACGATCGATATTGACCCGGAGCTGGTCGTCCCCGACCCGGCCCTGGCGCTGAAACAGGGGGCCATCAAGCCCTGGCGGATCAAAGCGGCGCAGTGGGAGCGGCGCGAGATGTTCTCCTTTTGTGAGCAGCATGACATTCCGACCGATGTGGCCTGGCAGGCGCTCAGCCGGGAGCAGCAGCGAGCCATCATGGAAGGTGGTGATGACTACTACGGCGTCCGGGGCTGGTTCAAATGGCTGGAAACCAAAACGTATAAAATGCATGTACGCGTCTTTCTGGCCCGCTACCGGGGCTATTTCCCGTGCGAAGCCTGTCGGGGCGCACGCCTCAAACCGGAGGGCCGGCTGTATCGGGTTGGGGGCAAAACCCTGGCCGATATCAACCTGATGAGCATCGGGGCGTGCGCGGAATTCTTTGCCGCCCTCACGCTGACCGCCTATCAGGAGCAGGTTGCGCGGCTCATACTGGATGAGATTCGGAAACGCCTGCGCTATCTGGTTGAGGTCGGGGTGGAATACCTGACCCTGGACCGGCAGTCCCGCACCCTGTCGGGCGGCGAGCTGGAACGCGTGGACCTCACCACGGCGATTGGGTCCGCTCTGGTCAACACCCTCTATATTCTGGACGAACCGTCCATCGGCCTGCATCCGCGCGATAGCCAGCGTCTGGTCCGTATTCTGCAAGACCTGCGCGACAACGGGAATACGGTTGTGGTGGTCGAGCATGATCCGGAGATTATTCGCGAGACCGATAATGTCATCGACCTGGGACCCCTGGCCGGTGAAAAAGGCGGCGAGATCGTGTTCAACGGGCCGTATGCCAGGCTGCTCAAAGACAAACAGTCGTTGACCGGTCAATACCTGTCCGGACGGCTGACTATTCCGCTCCCGCAGAAACGCCGGCCCGTCAAGAAAAAATATACGCTGACCGTCCAAGGGGCGAAGGCGCATAATCTTCAGGATATCGATGTCACCATTCCGCTCGGCCGGCTGGTGTGTCTGACCGGCGTGTCCGGCTCGGGCAAATCGACGCTGGTGGAAGACGTGCTGTATCGCGGCCTCAAAAAGCAACGCGGGGAGCCGGTCGGCATTCCGGGTGCGTGTCGCGCCATTCTGGGCGGCGCGCAGTTGGCCGACATTATCTTTGTCGATCAGTCGGCTATCGGCACAACGCCGCGTGCCAACCTGCTCACCTATACCAAGGCGTTTGATACGGTGCGGCGTCTCTTGTCGCAAACCGAACTGGCGCGGGTCCGTGGCTATACGCCGAGTACCTTCTCGTTCAACGTTGAGGGCGGACGCTGCGAGTCGTGCAAGGGCGAGGGTTTTGAAAAAGTCGAGATGCAGTTTCTCTCGGACGTGTACGTCCCCTGCCCCGAGTGTCAGGGTAAACGTTTCCAGGATGAGGTGCTGGAAGTCCGCTATAAGGGCAAGGGTCTGACCGACATTCTGAATTTTACCGTTGCCGAGGCTATAGAATTTTTTGGCGAGCAAAAAGAGCTCAAGCGCCGCTTGTCTCCGCTGGCTGCGGTCGGGCTGGAGTATATGCGTCTGGGCCAGGCGTTGACCACGCTGTCCGGGGGTGAGGCGCAGCGGCTGAAGCTGGCCACGCATATCGCCAAGGAGCGTTCCAAAGACTCCGCCGCCCACGGTACGCTGTTCATCTTTGACGAGCCCACAACCGGGCTGCATTTTGCCGATATACAGAAACTGCTGGGCGCGTTCGACCAACTGGTTGAGTGTGGCCATTCGGTCCTGATTATTGAGCATAACCTTGAGGTCATTAAGTCCGCCGACTATCTGATCGACCTCGGGCCCGAAGGGGGAGACGGAGGCGGAACGGTGGTGGCCGAGGGAACGCCGGAGGTGGTGGCCCGGGTGCGGGCTTCGCAGACCGGACGCTACCTGAAGGAGGTCTTAGGTTCAGCCGCTACAGGGCGGCGCTCGCAGCCCAAGCGGCGGAAAGCAAAGTCTCCGGCTCGGCCACTGGCCGCCGAGGTGGGGAGCAGGAAGTCCATTGCCATTATTGGAGCCAAGGAACACAACCTGCAAGACATTTCGGTTGATATTCCGCGCGACCAGATGGTGGTGGTGACGGGCCTGTCCGGCTCGGGCAAGTCAACGCTGGTGTTTGACCTGGTCTACGCCGAAGGCCAGCGCCGCTATATTGACAGCCTGTCTGCGTACTCGCGGCAATTCATTAAAGTGCTCGCCCGGCCCAATGTCGATCTGCTGACCGGCATTCCGCCCACGGTGGCCATTGAGCAGCGGATGAGTCGGGGCGGGCGAAGTTCGACCGTGGCCACCGTGACCGAGCTGTCGCACTACTTGCGGTTGCTGTACGCCAAAATCGGTGTCCAGCACTGTACGCAGTGTGGCGCGCCGCTGGCGGCGCAGAGCCGGAGTCAAATCCCGGCTCGTATTCAGGCCGATTTTCACGGCCAGGAAATAACCTTTTTCGCTCCGGTGGTGCGAGGGCGGAAGGGGTTTCACAAAGACATCTTAGCCGGGGCGCGCAAGCTGGGCTTCAAGCAGGCGCGCATCGACGGCCGCACGACAGCTATTGAGCCGGGGCAGAGTTTGCAGCGCTATAAAGAGCACGACATCGATATCGTGATTGGCCAAACACAGGTGAATGGTGCAAATGGAAACCGGCGTGATACCGAGGCGCTGCTCCAGGCGGCCCTGCGGGTCGGGAGTGGAGCGGTGCATGTGTGCGGTGAAGACGAGCGGACCTATAGCGAGCATCTCTTCTGTGTCGCCTGCGGTCTCGGGTTTGAAGAACTGGAGCCTCGTCTGTTTTCCTTTAACAGCCGCCAGGGAGCCTGTCCGGCCTGCACGGGTGCCGGCTTCTTGTGGGAGTTTGACCCTGAACTGGTCGTCCCGGATGAGAGTAAGTCGCTCAAACACGACGCGCTCCTGCCGCTCGCCCGTTCTGAGCTGAAACGCACGAAGAACAAGCTCCTGCGGGGACTCAAGAAGCTGGGTGTCCCGGTTGACCGACCGTTTGGTGAACTGAACGCGGAGCAGCGCCAGCTGGTCTTTACCGGGGACGGTCAGGGGATCCAGGGAACGTTCGATATCCTGAACGAGGCGCTCGAATACGGCGAGGATACGGGTTCATCTTATGCGCTGTCGCAGTTCCTGGGTGAGTCAGCCTGTTCGGAATGTCGGGGTGAGCGTCTGAATCCACGCGCGCGGGCCGTACAGGTGTGTGACCAGTCGCTGCCGGCGCTGATGCGTCTGTCGGCAGCAGACTGCCTCAGTCATTTGCAGGACCTGTCTCTATCTGAGCGTGACACGCTCGTCGGGCGGCCGATTCTCAAAGAGATCGTTCCCAGACTCAGCTTTCTGAATCAGGTCGGTCTGTCCTATCTATCTTTAGACCGCCGCGCGGACACCCTGTCCGGCGGGGAGGCGCAGCGTATTCGCCTGGCAGCCCAGCTCGGCTCCAATCTGTGCGGGGTGTGTTATATTTTGGACGAACCGACCATCGGACTGCACCCGCGCGATAACGCCCGCCTGATTGATACCCTGCGGAATCTGCAAGAACGCGGCAACACCGTCCTGGTCGTTGAACACGACGAGCAGACTATCGAAAATGCGGATGTGGTGATCGACCTGGGGCCAGGCGCCGGGGTGCACGGTGGTCAGGTCGTGGCCATCGGCTCGCCCAATCAGTTGCGCAAGAACACAGACTCCCTCACCGGGCGGTTTCTTTCTTCGGCCCATCCGCGGCTCGGCCCGGTCCGGTCTCTCAAGGATCGGCCGCGGCTGCGCCTGCGGGGCGTGCGAGAGAACAACCTGAAGAATATCGACATTGATATTCCGCTCGGTACCTGGGTGGGCGTGTCCGGGGTGTCCGGGTCGGGCAAGAGTTCCTTAGTCCAGGAAGTCCTGGTCAACGGGCTGCGGCGCAAACTTGGCTTGTACGCCGGTCGGGTCGGGCGGCATGACAGCATCGACAATACCGAGAGGATTGAGCGCGTGGTTGAAGTCGATCAGTCGCCCATTGGGAAAACTCCGCGTTCGGTCCCGGCGTCCTATGTGGGATTCTGGGACGAGGTGCGCAAGCTCTTTTCTCTGCTGCCCGATGCACGGCTGCGCGGCTATAAACCCGGCCGGTTCTCTTTCAATGTGAAGGGGGGGCGCTGCGAGACCTGTACCGGACAGGGACGCATTAAAATGGAGATGAGCTTTCTGCCCGATGTCTACGTCACCTGCGATGTGTGCGGGGGCAGGCGCTATAACGAGGAGACCCTGGAGATCGCCTATAATGGGAAGAACATCGCCGATGTGCTGGACATGACCATTGAAGAGGCGGCGAGGTTTTTCATTGGGGTGCCAAAGATCGCCCAACCGCTCAAGCTGCTGAACGATATCGGCATGGGCTATATCCGGCTTGGTCAGGCCAGCAATACGCTGTCCGGGGGTGAAGCCCAGCGCATCAAACTGGCCTACGAACTGGCGAAACGCTCGCGCGGCAAAACGCTGTACGTCTTGGACGAGCCTACAACCGGGCTCCATTTCGCCGATATCGAAAAGCTGATCCATACGCTCCACCGGCTGATTGATACGGGCAATACGGTGGTGACGATTGAACACAATCTCGACATTATCAAAGAGGCCGATTACATCATCGACCTTGGCCCGGAGGGCGGCGCGGGCGGCGGTACTATTGTGGCCAGCGGTACACCCCAGCAACTCATGCGAAAGGCTAACCGGTCCTACACGGCACAGTGCTTGAAAGCCTATCTGAACGGAGGGAACCATGGCGCGCGGGCAGACTGAACAGCAGATGGAGAGCGCCGCTCATACGTATTTTGAGCGCGTCACGAACGGCGATGTGGAGGGCATTCTCGAACTGTTTGCCGCCGACGCCACCCTCATCAACCCCGTCACCGGCGCGGCCGGAATTCAGGGCAAGGCGGCCCTGCGCACGTTCTACGAAAAACTGACGACCAGCCTCGTTGATTACACCGCCGCGGCGACGGACATCATTATCGAAGGCAATACACTGATCGCCCCGCTCCACCTCGAAGGCAAGACGACGGACGGCAAGCCGCTGGTGATGGACAATCTGAACTTCTGGACGTTTGAGCACGGCAAGTTCAAAGTGTTACGCATCTATATGGATACTCATCCCTACCGCGCAACGCTGAGTCAGGCGCTGAGTGGTAAGGAGTAGGCAGGGAACATAGGCTCAACGCGATGCGCCGCCCGGCGGCCCGGAGTTCCTGAATAATGAAGTTGGGGGTTGGCCCCAATCCCTAACCCCTCATCCCCTCTACACCTGCGGCTTGCGCTGCTCGCGGTAGATGCGCATGGCCTCGGCAAAGTCCTTTTCCTCCAACGCGGTCGCCCGGGCGCGAGATATCTCCGACGGCCAGGTCCCCTGGTCCAGCGTCCAGGACCGATGCAGCAGATGCTTGGCGACGGTCGCGGCCCGGCCACCGACTTTTTGGCAGCGGGCGACGAGCTGCCCGGTTTCTGCTTTGAGATCTCCGGCTTCGACGACTTTGGTCAGCAGTCCCCAGCGCTCGGCTTGGGAGGCATCAAAGCGTTCCCCAAGAATCAGCACTTCTTTGGCTTTGGCGAGACCGATGAGCTGTGCGAGTTTATAGCTCTGGCTGGCGTCGGGCGGCGAGCCGTAGAGCACCTGGGGTAAAGAGAAGAAGGCGGTCTTGGCCGCAATCCGAAAGTCGCAGGCCAAGACCAACTCACAGCCAGCGCCGAGACAGGCGCCGTGAATGGAGGCAACCGTAAGGGCGCCAAGGTGCTCCAGAATATCTAACGCGCGCTGCCAGGGCGCCCACACCGCATCAATGGCAGCGTGTGTTGAGGGACGCATGGCGGCCGCCTTGAGGTCCATGCCAGAACAAAAGGCGCGGCCTTCACCCCGCAGCACGACCACCTGGAGGGCGGTATCCGCGTCGAGTGTTTGACACGCCGCCTCGAGGTCAGCCGTGAGTTGGTCGTTGACCGCATTTAAGGACGCTGAACGGTCCAGGGTCAGAAAGGCCACCGCCTCCTTTTTTTCAATATAGAGAGTGTCCCATTCCATGCTTTCCTCCACCGTGCTTCTGCCTATTTCTTCCACAGCATACCAAGCTCCACTGACTTTACCAGCAGCTTCGGGTATATAGACCGCTCAAGGAGAAGGAAGCGTACCTAATGGCAAAACACACACTGGATCAACTGCTCGAAAGACTATCGTCCGGAGACAGTCGGGCGCTGGCTCGTCTGATGACGCTGGTGGAACGAGAAGATGCAAGGCTGGGCCGTATTCTGGAGGCCATCGGGCCCAGGCAAGGTCACGCCCGCACGATAGGGATTACCGGCCCTCCGGGTGCCGGCAAGTCGAGCCTGGTAGACGGGCTGACGACGCTGATGCGGCAGGCCGGAAAAACGGTCGGGATTGTCGCCATCGACCCGTCGAGTCCCTTTACCGGCGGCGCGTTGCTGGGCGATCGGATTCGGATGACGAAGCATTATCTTGACCGCGGCGTCTTCATTCGGAGCATGGCAACGCGCGGCAGTCACGGCGGGCTGTCCCGTGCGACCAAGGACGTCATTAAGCTGATGGATGCGGCCCGCCTGGATTATATTCTGGTTGAGACGGTCGGCGTCGGGCAGACGGAATTGGACGTCATGGGCACGACCGATACCGTGCTGGTGACGCTCGTGCCGGAAGCCGGTGACGGCGTGCAGGTCATGAAAGCCGGGCTGATGGAGATTGCGGATATCTTCGTCGTCAATAAGGCCGACCGAGACGGGTCGCAACGGATGATGACCGAACTCAGCCTGATGCTGGAGCTGAAATACAGTAATCGTCCGACCGATGAGTCGGAGCAGTCGCCCTGGCGTATCCCCGTGCTGGCAACCCAGGCGATTAACGGGACGGGCCTGCCGGAACTGTTGCAAGCCATATGGGATCATCATCGGTCGTCGCTTGCGTCTGGAGAGCTGGCGCGCCGCCGTTCGGAGCGCCGGCGCGAGGAACTCATTACCCGCATCGAATATGAAGTCCGCAAACGCCTGACTGCCGGCGCCCGAACCGATCCCGAGCTGGCGCGCTATTTCGATGCGGTTGGCGCCGGCACGCTCGATCCCCATACCGCGTCCCATCAAATTCTGGAAAGCGCCGCGCTTCGAGAGGAAGCCGGACCCAGCGTATAAGGAGGGAGTTATGAAAGCCGCAGTCCTGTACGAACTCAGCACCCCGCTTCGGGTCGAAGCGGTTGACCTCGATACTCCCAAATCAAAAGAAGTGCGCGTCAAAATTGCCGCCAACGGCGTCTGCCACAGCGACTATTCCCTAATCCACGGCGTGATTCGCTCCCCGCTGCCGGTTGTGCCCGGTCATGAGGGCGCGGGTATTGTTGAAGAAGTCGGGCCGGACGTGACAATGGTGCAGCCCGGCGACCATGTGGTCCTGTCTTTCGCTCCCTACTGCGGACACTGCTACTACTGCGCCCAAGGCAGCCCGGTCCTGTGCGTGAATATGCGGACGATTATGGGCAAAGGCACCCTCCTGGACGGTACCTGTCGGCTGAGTAAAAACGGACAGAAGATCCATCATGCCGCCGGCCTGTCGAGCTATGCCGAATACGCCGTGGTGCCCGAAATCGCCTGCGTCAAAATCCCGTACGAGGTGCCGCTCGACAAAGCCTGTCTGGTCGGCTGTGGCGTCATGACCGGGGTCGGGGCCGCCATCAATACGGCCGCGGTCAGGCCCGGCACGAGCGCCGTGGTCATCGGCTGTGGCGGGGTGGGGTTGAACGTGATTCAAGGCTGTGCGCTGGCTGGGGCGAGTATTATTATCGCGGTTGACCTGATGGACAATAAGCTCGCATACGCTAAAGAGTTTGGCGCGACTCACACTGTGAATCCATCCCGGGACGATCTGACCAAGACCGTGCGGGGTCTGACGGACGGGCGCGGCTCGGATTACGCTTTTGAAGTGATCGGCCTGGGCAAAACCATTGAACAAGCCTATGCCTGCACCCGGCAGGGGGGCAGCACGATTGTGGTTGGCGCGCCGGCGCGTGAAGAGACGGTGACGATTCCCGCGTTCAGTCTACTCAACGAGAAAAAGATTCAGGGTTCGGTGTACGGCTCCTCCCGCCCGCACGTCGATATGCCGCGCTTGATTGAGCTGTATATGAACAACAAGCTCAAACTCGATGAACTGGTGACGCGGACCTACTCTCTGGACGAAGTGAACGATGCCATGACCGCGCTGGAGAAAGGCGAAGTCGCCCGGAGCGTGGTCGTGATGTAAAAGCGGCCGCCGAAGAAGCGGGCAGTCCGGGTCTGACCCCGGAGCATTCAGCCGCGCGGATGGTACTTCCGGTGGACCTCGCGTAAGCGCGCGGTCGCCAGATGGGTGTAGATTTGCGTTGTGGCGATATCGACGTGACCCAGCATGGACTGGACCGCGCGTAAGTCCGCCCCCCCCTCAAGAAGATGCGTCGCAAAGGCGTGGCGAAAGGTGTGCGGGTAGAGTGAGTTGGCCTCGGCTGGCGCAGACGTATCGGGGGAGGGAGGGCCATTCGGTGCAGAACGCTGTCGGGCGTATTTTTTGACGATGACCCAGAACATCTGACGGGTCAGCGGTTTCCCGGAGCGCGTCAGGAAAATATAGTCGCTGCTGTGGTGCTTCAGCAGACCCGGGCGGACGGTGTCGAGATAGCGTTGGAGCTGCGCGAGCGCCCGAGTCCCGAGGGGGACGAGGCGTTCCCGATTGCCCTTGCCCCGTACCCGGACGAAGCCCGCTTCCCGATTAACCTGAGAGACGGTCAGGTGCACCAGTTCGGAGACGCGCAGGCCGGTCGCGTATAACACTTCGAGCATGGTCTGGTTCCGCATGCCGAGCGGGGTCGCCGCATCGGGCACCGAGATGAGGGAATCTACCTGTTCCCGGGACGGGACATGGGGCAGGCCGCGGCCAAACTTGGGCAGATGGAGCAGGGCGGTTGGGTTTTTCCCGGGCAGTTCGTTTTCCCGTTGCAGAAAACGGTATAAGCCGCGGAGCGCGGTTAAGACTCGGGACTGGGTCCGGGTTGAGATGCCCTGTTCGTGCAGGGTACTGAGAAAGCCCACGATATGGCGCGAACCGGCTTGTCTGGTATCCGAGATATCCTGGGTCGATAAATAGGCGCAGAATCGGTGGAGGTCCCGGCTGTAGACCTCTACCGTGCGCGGCGTTAAGCCCTTTTCTACGGTGAGATGTCCCAGAAAGGTGTCAAGCAGAGTGTCGCTCTGGGCACTGTTTTGGTGAGAGAGGGAAGTCTGCGTCATGCGGCTTCCTCATGGCTACGCAGACGGCCTTGCAGTTCTGCCATTATCTGATCGGGATTCCCAACCTTCGCGCCGGCCCCATCCGTCACATAGAAGACATCAAGGACTTGATCGACATTGGTGGTGATTTTCGCCAGGTGGATCACGAGGCCGAGTTGGAACAAGGCGTGGGGCACCTCGAATAAGAGCCCGCTCCGGTCCAGAGCCGTAACATCAACCAGGGTGTAGGTTGGTGATGTGGTGTTATCAATCGTAATCTCGGTCCGCAGACGCGGGCGGGCGCGTTGCAGAAACGCCGGTGGCCGCGCCGCCTGCAGCAGGTCCTCAACCGTTCGCTCACCGTGTAGGACGGCGTTCAGCCGCGTATAAAATCGGGCCCAGGTCTCTTCCGAGAGCAGCAGGTCTTGACGGTCCAGGTGTGACAGCCGAAAGACATCCAGAGCGATGCCTTGCTGGCTGGTGCCTCTGACGCTGCTGGTAAAGGCACGCGCGCCGGAAATGCTAAGTCCGCTGACGGCGAGCACACCGGCCAGCATGGAAAAGAGCCCTGGGCGATCACGAGTGACCAGGGTGAATTCACTATACTCCTGCTCTGGAAAGTGGTGCAGGCTGGCGCGGTAGGGGGTGTCAGCCTCGGCTTGGACAAAGCGGCTCATGAGTTGGAAATGCTCTGGGACCGCATCCTCCGGAGTCGTCAGGAAATAGCTATCTGGCATGACGGTCAGGAACCGAGAGAGCGGTTCGGCTGCTGTCGGTGCAACGAGGCGCTGTTGGATGCGCTCTTTCCGGCGCTGGAGGCGTGCGCCTTGCTCCTCCTCAATAAGCGCTCCCGTTTCCAAGCGCTCCAGGGTGCGCAGATAGAGTTCATTGAGGAGCCCTCCCTTCCAGCTATTCCAGACCTTGGGGCCGACGGCCTTCATATCGGCAAACGTCAGCAGATAGAGCCGCCTTAAGCACCCGGGATTCTCTACCGTCCGGGCGAAGTCAGCAATTTGCGCGTCGTCGGAAAGATCGCGCCGTTGGGCAATGTGAGACATAAAAAGATGCTGGCGGACGAGAACCTGCCACTCGTGCGCCTCGTCCGGCGGTAGTCGCCAGCGTGTGGCGGCCGCGTCCACCATCTCGGCGCTCCGGGCGGCGTGCTCAACGCCAAACCCCTTGCCCACATCGTGGAAGAGCATGGCCAGGAATAAGAGGTCCACCCGATCAATCTCGCGCATGACCTGGGTCAGGAGCGACAGACTTTCCTTATATGCGCCGTCGCGCAGGCGTTCGAGTTCGGCCACGCCATGCAAAGTATGCTCGTCGATGGCATAGATATGGTATAGGTCGCGCTGCGTTCGCCAGCGTAGGTGGCCGAACTCGGGGAGCAACCATTCCAGCAGGCCGACTTCGTGCATGGTTTGTAGGGTGGGGGCAACCCGCTGCTTCCAGGAGAGGACGGCGAGAAAGGCGTCCCGTAGAGCGGGACGACTGGCCGTGTCGGGCGGGAGGCTGGTCAGTGCCTGACGAATGGCCTGCTTGGTTTCCCGGGTACAGGCGACGCCGTGACGTTGGGCGTCGTGGAAGAGGGTCACGAGATTGAGTGGCTCCTGGGTGAGCATCTCGGGCTTCGTCACATGCAGGGTCTGGTCAACAATACGGATGCCGTCCCGGATATCCCGACCCCGCGGACGGCCCAGGAAGTTGAAGAGTCGAGACGATGTGACGCAGCGCTCAAACATGAACCGGGTAAAATCGTGGATGGTCGTGACGTGTTGATAGTAGGCCCGCATGAACTGGGTGGCGTCCGCAAAGCCGCACGCCGGGGCGAGCTGGTCCTGGTGTTCAAAGGTCAACGTATCCTGTTCTGTCCGCTCAAGCAGATGGAGCCCGTTCCGTACCCGCCATAAGAAGTCCTGAGCCGCCTCTACCGCGGCCAGGGTCGATTCCGAGACGACGCCTTTGACGATAAGATCGCGCCAGTTGGTAAGCTTGAATTTGATTTTGGCCAGCCACCAGGCGGTGTGGAGATCGCGCAAACCGCCACAGCCTTCTTTCAGATTTGGTTCGAGCAGATAGAGTGAATTGCCGTGGCGCTGGTGGCGGACGCGACTCTCTTCGGCCTTTGCCTGAAAAAACTGTTCGGACCGTTTCTCCACCAAGTCGCGCTGAATGGCGGTCTGAAATTCGCGGGCCAAGGACTCTTCCCCACACAGATAGCGGCTGTCAAGCAGGGAGGTTTTAATCTCGAAATCCCGCCCCGCGTGCCGGAGGCACTCCCGAATATTGCGGACCGCATGGCCGACCGTCCAGCCCGCGTCCATCAGACTGTAATACAGCGTTTCCCACACCGTCTCGGCATAGGGAGTGATTTTCCAGTGGTAGAGGAAGAGCACATCAATATCAGAATACGGATTCAGTTCCCCGCGGCCATAGCCGCCCAGGGCAAACAGGCTACAGCGGTGGCTGAGGCTGGTATAGCGACGCGTGTAGAGACGGGTCGCGGCGGTAAAGACATACTGCACGAGTCGATCGATCAGCGCGGTGTGGACCTCGACAACGGAGCGCCCACTCTGACTCTTCGCCTGATGCCGTATCAGCAACTCGTGGACCTGGGTCCGATAGGCGCTGGCAATCTGACCGAGGTTCCAATCGGGCCCAAGTTCCACATCCGGGTCTGACGAAGGGAGGGGTGGCAGTGCAATGAGAGCGGGGGACGAGTGTTGCTGGTCGGCGTCCATTATACGCTGTCTTTCTTGATCCGTGGTAACTCTTCTTTGATGAAGCGGGCAATCCCCTGAAAGAGTCCTTCCGCTATGGTTTCCCGATAGGCCGAAGAGCGTAACAGCCGCCCCTGGATGCGGTGCGTCAGAAAGGACACTTCAGCGAGGACACACGGCATATGCGCGCCAACTAACACATAGAACGGCCCTTTTTTTACCCCAAGGTTACGGACCTTCGCGTGACGTTTGGCAACTTGGGTCATCAGAGAGTCCTGGAGGGTGTGGGCAAGAGCAATCGACTCTGGTTCGTTCACCGTATGATAGAGATCGCTGAGAATAAAGGATAATTCGCTTCCTGGCGCTGCCAAGCCATTTTCAAGGTTCGCCAGCCGAATAGTAGCACGATCATTGGTATTGTTCAGATAATAGGTCTCCACTCCCTGGAGGTGGGGATTTTCACTTGCATTGGCATGAATCGAAAGAAAAAGGTCGGCCTCCTCGACGTTGGCTTGGGCCGTACGGTCCTCCAGGGGAATAAAGACGTCGCTCTCGCGCGTATAGAAAACCTTTACCGGAAGGCGAGATTCCAGCTTTTTACCGAGCTTTTTGCTGATGGCCAGGACTACGGTTTTCTCCTTGAGACCGCCAATGCCGATAGCGCCCGGATCGCGGCCACCGTGTCCCGGGTCAATCATAATCCGATAAGGCTGAGGCGCTCGGGCCTGCTCGGATGGTTGGTCTTCCGCGGTTTTCTTAGTTTTACCTTTGACATCAATGATGAGGCGATACGGCGAGGAGAGCGGAAAAGCGGTATAGCTCTCAATCTGTTCCAGATCAAGAACGACCCGGGCCGTGGTTGGCGAAAACTGGCCGGTTCGGATGCGTTTGAGCAGGCCGTCATGAATGGGAATCGGTTGGCGCAGGAGCGGGTCAAGTCGGGTTGGAGAGAAATCAATGACAATCCGGTCCGGACGATCTTGGGCTTGGTCAGCCGCAACCCGGAAGTGGTGGTAGTCCGCCCGGGCTGAGAGGGTAATAATGACCCGGGTATAATCCGGGACCGAGGTATGCCGTATTTCTTCGAGAGCGGGACGGGGAGGGGAGAGGGCAAAAGCGAAAGGAACCACACTCGCCAGCAGAACCGCCCCCAGTCCCCACCGAAACACCCCACCGCCCATGGGTAGAACTTACGTCCCAAATTCCCACGATGCAAGATAGCGCTTCTGCTCCGGGGTCAGCCGGTCGAGCTGGATGTCCATGCTGGCGAGTTTGAGGCTGGCGACCTGATCCTCAATCTCTTTGGCGACCGGGTGCACCTGGGGCGTCAGCTCTTCCTGATGTTCCACCGCCCATCGCACGGTTAGCGCTTGCGTGGCAAAACTCATATCCATCACCGCCGGCGGGTGTCCCTCAGCTGCGGCAAGATTGACAAGCCGCCCCTCGCCAATGACATAAATGCAGCGTCCATTATTCAGATGATACCCGTCCACATTCGTGCGGACGTTCCGTTCCACTCGCTTGGCCATTTTCTTGAGCGCTTTGATATCAATCTCAACGTCAAAATGGCCTGAGTTGCACAGGATAGCGCCGTCTTTCATGCGCAGAAAATGCTCTTTGCGCAGCACGCTGGTGTTGCCGGTCACGGACACGAACAACTCTCCCTCGCGGGTCGCCTCACGCATGGGCATCACCCGGAAACCGTCCATGGCGGCTTCGAGTCCGCGAATCGGGTCGATTTCCACCACGATGACCTGGGCCCCCAGCCCGCGGGCACGCATGGCGACACCCTTGCCACACCAGCCGTAGCCGGCAACGACGACCGTCATGCCGGCCAGTAGGACATTGGTCGCCCGCAGAACCCCGTCCAGGGTGGACTGTCCGGTGCCGTAGCGGTTATCGAACAGGTGCTTGGTAGTGGCGTCGTTCACGGCAATGACCGGAAACTTCAGGACGCCGTCCTTTTCCATGGCGCGTAGCCGGATGACGCCGGTGGTGGTCTCTTCCATACTGGCGCACATCTGCGGCGCGCGGTCGGCATACTTCTTGTCAGTATGCAGGAGCGAGACCAGGTCGGCGCCGTCGTCCAGGGTCACGCTGGGCTGGTGAGTCAGGGCTTGGTGCAGGTGGGCATAATAGCTCTTGTTGTTCTCACCGCGAATCGCAAATGTCGGAATGCCCTCGTGTTTGACCAAGCCGGCGGCAATATCGTCCTGGGTGGACAGCGGGTTGGAGGCGCACAGGGTGACGTCGGCGCCGCCAGCCTTGAGGGTTCGCATCAGGTTGGCGGTTTCGGAGGTGACGTGCAGACAGGCCGCCAGGCGCACGCCTGTCAGGGGTCGCTCACGTGAAAAGGTTTCTCGCACCTGGCGCAGGGCCGGCATATGCTGGTCGGCCCACTCGTAGCGTTTTTTGCCCTCCTTGGCCAGCTTGGGGTCTCTGACATCGCCTCGGCTTGTACGCATGGTTCCTCTTTCTACTTCTGACTTGGGTTGTTACGCGGTTGTCAACGCGCGCTTAAGGGCTTCTATGCGGTCAATTCTCTCCCAGGGGAAATATCCGTTCTCGGCCGGTCGCCCGAAGTGGCCGTAGGCCGCGGTCTCCCGATAAATGGGACGTTTCAAATCAAGCGTTTGGATAATGGCAGCGGGTCGAAGGTCGAACTCCTGACGGACGATTGCGGATATACGTTCCTCCGGTAAGACACCCGTGCCGAAGGTATCAACATACACGCCGACCGGTTCTGCCACACCGATCGCATAGGCGAGCTGCACCTCGCAGCGTGTGGCCAGATCCGCGGCCACCAGGTTCTTGGCAATATAGCGCGCCATATAGGCGGCGGAGCGGTCTACCTTGCTGGGGTCTTTGCCCGAAAATGCGCCACCGCCATGCCGGCCATAGCCGCCATAGGTATCGACGATAATTTTCCGTCCAGTCAGTCCGCAGTCCGCGTACGGACCACCGTTGACAAAACGTCCGGTCGGATTCACGAGAAACGTCGTCTCCTGATCCAAAAACTCCGGTGGAATGACGCGTTTCACGACTTCTTCGACAATGGTCTCTTTGATCGTATCGTACGCCGCGTCAGGGTCATGTTGGGTTGAGATCAGGACCGTATCGGCGCGCACAGGTTGGCCATCGCGGTATTCTACCGTCACCTGCGACTTGCTATCCGGGCGCAGGAAAGGCAACTCGCCTCTTTTCCGTATGGTGGCGAGTTCCTGGACCAGGCGGTGGGCAGTATAAATGGGAAACGGCATATAATCCTTGGTTTCATCGCAGGCAAAGCCGAACATCATGCCTTGATCGCCCGCTCCCTGTTCTTTATACAGGCCTTCTCCGGCGGTCACCCCTTGCGAAATATCCGGGGACTGTCGATCGAGCGCCGTCAGAACCGCGCACGTATTGGCATCAAAGCCCAGGGAAGAGTCGGTAAATCCAATATCGCGCACCACCTGTCGAACGACGGCCATATAGCTGATTTGGGCACGCGTTGTGATTTCACCCGCTACGACGACCATGCCGGTTTTGACCATCGTTTCACACGCCACACGACTCTCCGGGTCCTGTTCGATCAGGGCGTCCAGGATGCCGTCCGAGATCTGATCACACATTTTGTCCGGGTGACCCTCTGACACTGATTCGGACGTGAATAAATACTCTTTCCCCGTCATAGTTTTTCTCCTTGGCGTGGTGCTGCCCATACCCTAAACGGCTGGGCGCATATAATAGAATCCCCTTCTGAGCGTCAAGGGGCTGGGCCGGTTGAGAGGAACACGGCTGTCCGAAAGAGCACATTTATTCTTCGTCAAAACGATTGGTGACGAGGCGGGTGAGCGTCGCGAGCGCCTCCTCTGCATCGTCGCCCCGAATCCGCAGCTCCAGGACGCTGCCCTGCGGAGCGCCGAGGGTCAGCAGGTCGAGGACGCTGCGTCCGTTCGCCGTTTGTCCTTTCCAGCTGACGGTGACCTCAACCGCGAGGTCTTTGAGGGCTGTGACGAAGGCCGCCGCCGCGCGGGCGTGCAGACCCATTGCGTTGAGCAGGGTGAGCTGGGTTTGGAGATGGGCTGTCATGCCGATGCGCTTGGCGGCGCGGGTTGTCCGCCCTAAAGATTGTTGTCTTCTTCACAGATTAGCCGGTGTAAATCCGCCTGGCTGCCGCCTTGGAGCAAGCGTTCTCGAAACGCCTTGTCCTTCAACAGGCGAGAGACCCGAGCCAGGGCCTTGAGGTGGACGCCGGCAGAATCCTCTGGCACAACAAGCAAGAAGAACAGTCGCGTCAGCCCGCCATCAAGGGAACTACAGTCCACTCCGTGTGGACTCAGGCCAAAAACGGCGACCACGTCCTTGAGTCCGGACAACTTCCCGTGCGGTATGGCAATGCCTTCACCAATGGCCGTTGTGCCGAGACGTTCACGGTCCAGGAGCACGGCCACGAGATGCTCGGCGTCGACACCTTGTGTGTGCTGGGCGAGGTGCTGGGCGAGCTCACGGAGGACATCTGTCTTTGTGCGACCCTGGATCTGGGGGAGAATGGATTCCTGGCTGAGGATATCAACGACACGCATGGGAGTATTCCTTATGACAAATAGAACTGCCGCCTAGCGGACGTACTTCCGCTTTGCAGAGGAAAGAATATTGAGGCCCTCTCTGTACTTGGCAACGGTCCGGCGGGCAATCTTGATATGACTGCGGGACAGCGTTTTTGCAATTTCTTCATCACTCAGGGGCTTGTACGGGTCTTCCTGGTCAATAAGGGCTCGAATTTGGGCCTTGACGCTTTCTGCCGAAACGTCTCGTCCATACCGGCTCTTCAGTCCGGTCGTGAAGAATTTTTTGAGCGGATACAACCCGCGTGGCGTAGCAATATACTTGCCCGCGATGGCCCGACTGACCGTTGACTCATGAGCGCCAATGTCATCCGCAACATCGCGTAACACCAGGGGCCGCATATGGGAAACGCCATAATTCAGAAAATCCTGCTGAAACTTGACCAGACTCTCGGCAACCATGAGTAAGGTCCGCTGGCGTTGGTGAATGCTTTTAATCAGCCAGGCGGCCGCGCGCAGTTTCCCCTGGACATACTCTTTTGCCTCGCCGTCTTGGGTGAGTAAATGGCGATACGCATTGCTCACTTTGAGACGTGGTAGACTCTCTTCATTGAGCGTCACCCGATACTCGTCTCCGATCTTATGGACCTCAACATCCGGGGTGACATAGCGAATATGCCCGTCCCCGTAATTGCGTCCGGGTTTGGGTTCAAGGGCCGTAATGAGTTTGACCGCTCGCTGAATTTCTTCCGTCGGCACGCTGAGTGCCTTTGCCAGCCGATCATACCGCCGTCCTTCCAGGCTCGGGAGATGGTGCCGGACGATCGTTGTGGTTAAACGGAGCAGGGATTCTTCAATCGCCTCTCTCTCGTGCTGCGTTGCATGCAGCTGTAACAGCAGGCATTCCTGGAGGTCTCGGGCGCCGACGCCAATCGGGTCGCACGACTGTACAATCTGCAGGACCCGTTCAACCTCCTCGGGACTGACACTCACAAGGGCTGCGAGTTCCTCGACACTGGCCTCCAGATAGCCGTCAACGTCCAGATTCCCGATGATCAGAGAGGCGAGACGTTCTTCTGTTTCTGTCAGGGTGCGAAAGCGGAGCTGCCAGGTGAGATGTTCGGCCAGCGACTCTGTGCGGGGTAGACGATCCTCTGGAGCATTTTGACGCTCACCATCCGCGTCTTCGTCTCCAGTTGGCGGAGGGGCCGACATGTCGTTATTGTTATTATAGGTGCTGAGATAAGTCTGCCAGTCAATCTGGTCCTTTTCCGTGTTCGCGTCTTGTGAGGTGGTCTGGGTCGGTTCTTCGCCACGGTCGCGGCCGTCGTCAAAAATAGCCTCGTCCTCGGTCACGCGCTCAATGACCGGATTCTCCGCCAACTCTTCATCAATGAGAGTATCAAGCTCTCCACGGGGCAGTTGCAGAATTTTAATGGCTTGACGCAACTGGGGCGTCATCACCAATTTTTGGGTTAATTTCTGAGTCAATCTGAGGTCTAACCCCATACCACTCACCCTTGTCTCCAGTCGCTAGAGGCGGAAGCGCTCTCCCAGGTAGACCTCTCGGGCGCGACTACTCGCCGTAATTTCCTGGGGCGTTCCTTCCTCAAACACGCTGCCATCGCTCAGAATATAGGCGCGGTCACAAATGCTCAGCGTCTCTCGAACATTGTGGTCGGTGACAAGAATGCCGATCCCGCGTCCGCGCAATTGCACGATGATCTCCTGGATATCGACGACGGAAAGCGGATCGATTCCGGCAAAGGGTTCATCAAGAAGCATAAAGGCCGGCGACATCACCAGCGCGCGCGAAATTTCGACCCGCCGGCGCTCTCCTCCAGAGAGTGAATCCGCCCGATTAGCTGCCAGATGGCTAATCCGTAACTCTGCCAGCAGCTCCGCCAGACGTTCTTCGCGTTGCGCTTTGTTCAGCGACGTCGTCTCCAAAATAGCCATGACATTTTCCGCGACAGTCAACTTTCGGAAAACCGACGGTTCCTGGGGCAGATAGGTCACCCCCCGGCGGGCCCGCTTATGCATGGGCAAAGTCGTAATCTCGTCATCGTTATAGTAGACTTCGCCCTTATCGGGTCGAATAATGCCGACGATGATCGAAAAAGTCGTCGTCTTTCCTGCGCCGTTGGGACCGAGTAAGCCCACCACTTCGCCGCCGGTGACGCGCACGCTGACGTCACGCAGCACGGTACGTTTCCCATAGGTTTTCCACAAGCCTGCGGCTTGGAGGACTGGCGTATCACTCACTTCGTTATTCTTTCTCGCGTGTCTTTTCCCTTGGCGTCCTAGTCGGGAATAAGGACCATCTGGGCCTGCCGCTTTCCCTTCCCGCCCTTCACAATACTGCGATTCTCGTCCAGAAAGATGGTCACGATATCCCCCTTGACTCGGTTGGAACCCTCCTGAAGAACCGCGTTCCCCCTGAGCGTGACCGTACGCTTTTGCTGATTAAAAATCGCTTTGCGACTCGTGGCGCGCCGTCCGCCAGAATTAATTTCGACTCTCCCCTCGGCAACAATATGCTTGAGCCGTTGCTGCGCTGTGGTATGCGCGGCGGCTGGCGCGGGGTCTTCATACAGCACCGTCAGCCTGTCACTCTTCAATGTCATATCACCCTGGGTCACCACCACATTCCCGCGATACAGGATACGCTTCTCTTCATAGAAGAACTCGAGGTCATGCGAACGAATATGAATGGGGTCTTTTCGCGAGGTGAGGGACAAGGAGTCGGCAAAGGTTGCGGCCGAATCTTGGACCGGGCGGGCGGGCTGGCGTTGTTGGGTGTCTTCGGCTGCCCGCGTCGACGGAGACAAGAACAAGGGGATAACAAGGATTGTAATACAGACCACCCAGCCAGTCCCCACCGATGTTGAGCGCATTATCCGGACTCCCGTGTCACCGTCGTATAGACCTCTGCATTCAGGGTTAGTCGCTTGGTATCAACGGCGACAGTATAGCCTCTGCCTTCAAGCGTAAATCCTTGACCGACAACGTGAATGACCCCGTCCGAGAACATGGTGTTCTGCTGGCGGTCGTAGGTGGCCTGCTCGGTTTTTAGGGAAATGTCTCCCATCTGTATCTCAAGGTTGCCCCGGAGCTCGATGTGGAGTAAGTCTGCTTCCCCATCCAGGTGGACGGTGCCTTCCTGACAGCGTAACGCGACCGCTTCGCCATCGCTGAAATAGAGTGAAACTTCAGGCGTGTCAATGACGACGGCGTTGGTGTCCGCAAAATAGCGCGCCTGCCGGGCCACAATTTCCCATACCTTTTTGCCGTCCTGCATCTTCACCCGTCGGAACTCCGTCATGCGTTGGACCAGCGTCTCTTCAGTAGCGTCCGGAGTCGAGAGTTCGTCGATGAGGCGCGCGGTCGCCGGGTCTTTTCCCACCTGAGAGCTGAGATATCCCAGGGCAAAGATGAGCCCGAGGACGGTAAGTCCCAGCATAAAGCGGATTTGATGACGACTCATGACAGTATTCCAGCGACCGGGGACAGCCTAGCACCTCTCTTGGGCGAATCAAAGAAGAGCATGCTGAGCGGAATGGCGGCAGCGTGACCAAGCCTGTCGTTACTGGGCTGCCGGCACATTCTTGATCAGACGGTCGAGGTCAACCAGCGTATGCAAAAGGGGCTCAAGCTGGGCCAGCGGAAAGACCGTAGCACTATCGCTCAAGGCCCGCTCCGGCTCCTCGTGGACCTCCATAAACAGACCGTCGACCCCCACCGCCACTGCTGCCCGGGCCAGCGCTGGGATAAATTCCCGCTGACCTCCAGACATGACGCCCTGTCCCCCCGGAAGTTGGACGCTATGGGTGGCATCATACACCACCGGATAGCCGCAGCGGGCGAGGATGGGTAGCGCGCGCATATCAGACACAAGATTATGGTATCCAAAGGAGGCCCCCCGTTCCGTCAGAAGAATACGCCGGTTGCCGGTCGAGGCGACTTTTTGGGCGACATATTCCATGTCGGTCGGGGCGAGGAACTGGCCTTTCTTGATATTTATGGGCCGCTGGCTGTGGCCCGCCGCCAGAAGCAAATCGGTCTGGCGGCAGAGAAAAGCAGGAATCTGGAGAATATCAACAACCTCTGCCGTAGCCGCAACCTCCTGGGGCGTATGTACATCGGTCAGGAGCGGCACGCCCAACTCGCGTTTGACCTCCGCCAGAATACTCAGCCCTTCCTGTATGCCGAGCCCGCGGAAAGAGGCGTGGGAGGAGCGATTTGCCTTGTCGTATGACGATTTATACACAAACGGGACATGCAGGCGTGCGGTTAACGAAGAGAGCGCGTCCGCATGCCGAAGCGCCGAGTCCCGGTTCTCAATCACGCATGGGCCCGCGATCAGCACAAAGGGCGTACCAGCGCCAAATGTGAGCGAACCAGCGGACACCCCTGGCGGGGAGTCCTCCCGGCAGGTCAATGCTGGGCTCCCTCAGCCCGGAGGAGCGGCGACTGGAGGGAGGCAAAGTGCCGCTGTATCCCCGCCTGGATAAAACCGCTGAACAAGGGGTGGCATTCAAACGGACGGGAGATGAACTCCGGATGAAACTGTACCCCGACAAACCAGGGATGACCGCGTAACTCGATCGCCTCGACCAAAGCACCGTCAGGAGAGAGCCCGCTAAAGATCATGCCCTTGGAAGCGAAGAGGTCACGGTAGGCGTTGTTGAACTCATACCGATGGCGATGGCGTTCGGCTATTTCTTGGCGCGTATACAGACTCAGAGCCAGGCTCTGGTCGGCCAGAACACAGGGGTAGGCACCGAGCCGCATGGTGCCGCCTTTCTCAACGACCTCCCGTTGCTCATCCATGAGGGCAATAACCGGAGCGGACGTGGTATCATCGACTTCGGTCGAATTCGCCCCCTCAAGGCCACACACATGCCGAGCGAATTCGACCACCGCCATCTGCATACCAAAACAAATCCCTAAAAAGGGAATATGATTCTCCCTGGCGTACCGAATCGCGGCAATTTTTCCCTCCGCTCCTCGCCGCCCAAAGCCCATGGGCACAAGAATGCCATCGGCCTGCTGCAGGGATTCCGGAAAGATATCGTTTTCTAGCGGTTCCGAGTCTATAGGGAGGATAGTGACGCGGCATTTATGAACAAAACCCCCGTGGGCGAGCGCCTCGTTGATACTCTTATACGAGTCTACGAGTTCAACATACTTCCCGACCATGGCAATGCTGATGTGGTCGCTTGGGTTGCGAAATGTCTGAACAATGGTTTCCCAGCAGCTCAGATTGGGCGAGCCCGTCCACATATTAAGCTTCTCCACGATCCGCTCATCAAGGCCCTCCTGGTGAAAGACCAGGGGCACTTCGTAGACACATTCCACATCTTTCGCCGTAATCACTGCACTTTCGTCAACATTACAGAACAGGGCGATTTTGGCTTTGACGTTCGGTTCCAGATAGCGGTCCGTGCGGCACAGCAACAGGTCGGGTTGGATGCCCAAGCTGGTCAGCTCTTTGACGCTGTGCTGGGTCGGCTTGGTCTTGAGTTCCCCGGCGGCAGAGATGAAAGGCACGAGCGTCAGGTGAATATATAAGACGTGCTCCTTGCCCCAGTCCCAGCGAAACTGACGAATCGCCTCAAGAAAGGGCAGGCTCTCGATATCGCCCACCGTGCCGCCCACCTCGCAGATCGCGACATCAAAGCCGTCTGCCGCCGTCAGGATGCGCTGCTTAATTTCGTCAGTAATATGCGGAATAACCTGGACTGTGCCGCCCAGGTAGTCGCCCTGGCGTTCGCGGGCAATCACCGCATCATACACCTGGCCGGTGGTGAAGCTGTTCTTGCGCGTCATCCGGGTCGAGACGTAGCGCTCATAGTGGCCGAGGTCGAGGTCGGTCTCGGCTCCGTCATCGGTGACAAAGACTTCCCCGTGCTGGAAGGGGTTCATCGTGCCTGGATCGACGTTAATATACGGGTCCATTTTGAGCAGGGTGACGGTCAGGCCGCGGCTTTCCAACAGGCCGCCAATAGACGCTGCGGCGAGCCCCTTGCCAAGCGAGGACACCACCCCACCCGTGACGAAAATAAACTTTGTTTTTCGTCCATCCTTCCCAACATTATTCATCGCAACGCCTCCTCTGCACGGATGAGGTCCTCTGGGGTATCGACTTCTATGGTCGGACGTTCTGTTTGGGTGACACAGATTTTATGCCCCCATTCGAGGGCGCGCAGTTGCTCAAGTTTTTCGGTCTCTTCCAGCGGAGTCGGGGGTAAGGCCGTGAAGGTCAGCAGGAAATCCTTCCGATAGACGTACAGACCGATATGCCGGTAGGCCAGGACCTCCTTCTGGTTTTCGGACGCGGGCATGCCATCACGATAGCATGGAATAGGGCGGCGGGAGAAATACAGCGCATAGCCGCTCCGGTCGGTGACGACTTTCACCACATTTGGATTCCGCCATTCTTCCTCTTCGTAGATCGGTGTTTTGACCGTGGCCATGGCCGCCTCGGGTGACTCCTGGAGACGTATAACCGCATCCTCAACCATCCGCGGCGGGAAGAAGGGCAGGTCGCCTTGAACGTTCACAATAATGTCTGCGGCGAGTGGCTGGGCCGCCTCCGCCAGCCGGTCTGTCCCGGTCGGGTGGGCGGCGCTCGTCATGACCACGTCTCCACCAAAGTCTTGCACTGTGCGGGCAATGCGCTCGTCGTCGGTGGCAACAAGAATACGGTCCAGGCCCTGCACGAGACGGGTCCGCTCGTACACGTGTTGGATCATGGGCGTGTGGCGAAGAAGAGCGAGCGGTTTTCCTGGGAATCGAGTTGATCCGTAGCGGGCGGGGATAATAGCAACAACTGACACGCTTGGAAGACCTCAGGACCAGCCGCATCGCCGGGCCGTCGGGGGACCACCATACGGGAGAAGCGCAAGAGCGTCAAACCGAACCCGCAGGGGCGGTGGCCTTGCCCCGCTGACACACCGGACGGAGCGGGCAGTGGGGACAACGAGGGGTACGAGCAACACAAAGGGTGGCACCGACATCCATAATGGCTTGATTAAAAATATGGGCCTGCCCCTTGGGGGTCACCTGCCGGGCCACCGTCCAGAGAGAGCGAGGCGTGCGCTGCTGGGGGGTAAGACCAAAAAACCGCCGCAGGACCCGGGCCGCGTTGGTATCCAGAATGGCGGCGTCTTTGTGAAAAGCGAAGCTTGAGACTGCCCCCGCGGTATACGGGCCAATGCCGGGCAGTTTCGTCAGCTCTTCCGGGTCGCGCGGGAATTTGCCCTGATGTTGAGTGACAATCTGTTGGGTCGCCTTCTGCAGATTTCGGGCCCGCGCGTAGTAGCCCAGGCCGTCCCAGGCTTCACGGACCTGGGGTTCGTGCGCTTTCGCCAGGTCCTCTGCCGTGGGATATTTCTGCAAGAACGTCTCGTAATACAGCAAGGCGCGCTGGACTTGGGTTTGCTGCAGCATGACCTCAGACACCAAAATCTCATAGGGGTCGCGCGTCCGCCGCCAGGGCAGATCCCGTCCATGCCGCTGATACCAGGCAATCAGACGGCGTTGCAATGCCCGGATGGTTGCCGGGTGGGCAATCGGCGGGTCCTTCCTCCGCCGTGCGCGGGCGGGTTGGGGTTTTGGCGTATGTGACACTGTGGAGCTCTTGTGACAGAAACCGGGCGCTGGGGAAAGGGGGAATACGGGTCAATATGCCAACACTTGTATGCCTGTTGAAGGGCACGTTTACCCTTTATTTCGTCTTGACTCTGACAGGGAGAGCCATTAAGGTGACGGCGCTTTTTACGGAGGAGGCAGGGCAGTCATGACCGGCCAGGAAAACTTAGAAAAAATGATTGCAAAGATCCTTCATCGTCACTGTGAGTTTGGCTGGGCGCACTACTACATCCCCAGCGAAAAATTCCCCAAGTTAGTAGAAGAACTGCTCAAGGTCTTACAGCCTGCCGACGAAGCGGGGGAAGACGAGTTGGTGAAACTCTTCCTTGAATTGAGACGACACACATCTGAGCAGGAACGCGTCGGGCAGCTCCTCACCCATTACCGGGTGCTGAGACGGAGCGGAGCCTCTTCATAGCGCAGGTTTCCCGCAGCCCCTGCACCGGCTGCCGGTCTGTTTCACGTCGTTCTTGGCCCTGCTGTTTGAGCAAAAGAGGCGTCCCGAAGGATTTGACAGCCCACCATCCGGCAGATAATGGCTTCGGTATCTAAAGAGTAAACGTATCCAGCATCTGCCTATCTATGGAGGACACGTTTACTCTTTGAGGTAGTGCATGAACGAACCGCAGCGCACCCGCCAGATTGTTGCCGGGCTTCTCTCTCTCTGTTTTCTGCTCTATTTTTTCGATCTCGGACGCATCCCCTTTTACAATTACGAAGAGTCCAAAGAAGCCCTGACCGTCTGGGAAATGGTGAACGGCGGAGGGTGGATTCTGCCCCTCCGGAACGGGGTCGAACAGCCGCTCAAGCCGCCGCTGTTTCACTGGATCGGTGCCGTGGTTTCCTTGCTCACCGGCCAGGTGAGCGAGTTGGCTGTCCGTTTCCCCTCCGCCCTGTTTTCCACGGCGACAGTCCTGGCGACGTTTTTTTTCGGCCGCGCGCTCTGGAACTGGCGCGTCGGGCTGCTGGCCGCTCTGATCCTGGCCACCTGCCCGGAATGGGTACGTTGGTCAGTCAATGCGCGCAGCGATATGGTTCTGCTGTTTTTCCTTACAGTCTCGCAGTTTTTATTTTTCTGGGCCTTCCAGGAACGAGCGACGCAGCGGCGAACGCTGCTCCTCTTCTATGTCAGCGTCGGTTTTGCCGTTCTGGCCAAAGGGCCGCTGGGGCTGCTGCTGCCCATCCTGGTTGTGGGCAGCTTTTTGTGGTGGACCAGGGAACTCGCATTTCTTCGCCGCCTGCATCTCGGCCAGGGGCTACTGATAGCGGGCGGTATTGCGGCCTCGTGGTACGCCTTGGCCCTCCTCCAGGGCGGCGGAGAGTTTTTCCAACGCCAGATTCTGGATGAGAACGTGTTCCGATTTTTCGCCAGCGAGAAAGGCGGGCCGAGTCGAGAGCACACCCTGATATACTATTTGCCAACTCTCTTTGTCGGGATGCTGCCCTGGAGCCTGTTCTTTCCCGCGCTCGGGTTGACGCTCTACCGGGCAGACAACCTCTGGCGAGAGAAGAAGCAGCTCTCCCTGCTGCTCTGGGTGGGGGCTGAGTTTCTCTTTTTTACTCTCGCATCGGGGAAACGCAGTAACTATATTCTGCCGCTCTATCCGGCCTTGGCCTTATTGCTCGGGCGGTGGTGGCAGGAATTGATAGAAGGGTCGCGAGCGTTGTCATCGCCTGCGATCAAACGCGTCGTCCGCGGCTGCGCACTTGCCCTGGGCGGCGCTGGTGTGCTCATACTCATTGTGCTGGTCACCCACGGCGTCGGGTTTAATCTGGATCATCTAGTTGCCCCTTTCCTGCACCCTCGGGATCGGGCGAATCTGCCTCTTATCGCGCGGAGTTTACAAGGGCAGTTTCCGCTCGTGTGCATTTGGATTACACTGCTCGCCGGAGCAACCGGCTGGTATATCTGGGGGTTGAGCCGGGACCGATGGGTATCGGTCTTTGCCGCGCTGACGGTTTCGATATCCGCATCGCTATACTTTGCGAATGCCCTGTTTCATCCTCTCCTGGCCCGAGAGCGGACGTATAAATCCTTTATGCTGGGCGTGCGTTCCACGGTGCAGGACGCGCCACTGTATTTTTACCATCCGGCCTCTGACTATGGGGCTATTTTCTACGCGGACCGTCGTATTCCTGAAATGAGTCAGGACGCCCTCCAACAGTCATCGGATGCCGGACACTACCCATCTTATCCGGGCGTCAGACAGGAAGATGCGTCACAGACTGACGCTGCGCTGTATCTGCTCGTCCGGGAGACGGACTGGCCGGCACTCGCAGAGAGCCAGCCTCTCCTTGAGCGTCTGGTCACGAGTGAGGGCAAAGGACCGGACAAGAAACACCGCCTGGTGCTTGCCGCGCTGCTCCCTCGGCCTGAGCAAAATGGGGAAACGGGGACAAGCATCTTACCTGCCCCGTCCGAGTCCGAAGGGCGCGCCCCTGAAACAGCACCCGTGGACGAATCCATGGACGAGAACTCTGCATCGTGAACCGCCGCTTCGGGGGTGCCGTGCGGACTATCGAGGAGAAGCTGTTGCAACCCCGCGTTCTCTTCTCTGGCGTGTTTCTCAGCCTCTTCTGCGTCCTGATATTCATCTGGGGCCTGGGTGACATCCCTTTTTACACCAAGGGGCAACCGCGTGAGGCGACCGTTATCTGGGAGATATATCACAACGGGGACTGGATTCTGCCCTTGCGCAACGGCCATATCATTCCGTCCAAACCTCCGCTCTTTCATTGGCTTGGAACGTCGGTTGCACTCGCCTTGGGTCAGTTGAGCGAGTTCTCGATTCGCTTTCCTTCCGCGTTATTAGCTCTCCTGGGAGTGCTCCTGACCTATCGGGTCGGTGTCGTTCTGTGGGGTGTCGAGGCTGGAGTGGTTGCTGGTCTGACCCTGGCCACCAGCTTTGAGTGGGTCCGGGCCGCGACAACGGCTCGGGTGGATATGACGCTGACCTTTTTTATGGTCGCGGCCTTCTTCTCTTTCTGGTCTGTCTATCGCGGGCAACGGGCCTGTCCTGAGCCTGGTCGAAGGGGAGGGTGGGTCGAGGCGCTCGGTTTCTTCTGCCTGCTCGGTCTGGCAACCCTGGCCAAAGGGCCGATTGGCGCGGTGCTGCCGGGTCTGGTTATCGGCGTATTCCTGTGCGTCAAACGCGACCTGCTGTTTGTCCGTCACCTGCATCTCGTCACGGGCGGTTTGCTGATCATACTCGTCGCCGGGTCGTGGTACGCGCTGGCTCTGTGGCAGGGTGGCGAGCCATTTTTTGAGAAGCAGATCATGAAAGAGAATATCCTGCGCTTTTGGTCGAGCGGGTCGGCCGGGGCCGGGCACGTCCATCCCTTCTATTACTTTATTCCCAACCTGTTTCTGGGTATGGCTCCCTGGAGCTTTTTCTTCCTGCCGCTGCTCTATTTTTTATACCAATGCCGGCAGGACTGGGCCGAGAAGAATTTTACCTATCTGATTGTCTGGATCGTCACGATCTTCGTGTTCTATTCGGCTTCGAGCAGTAAGCGCACGGTGTATATCCTGCCCATCTATCCGGCCATTGCCCTGCTGCTGGGGGCCTGGTGGCAGGAACTCCGTCGAGGAGAGATCGCCCTGCCCCCCGGCTTTCTCACGCTGCTGAAGGCCGCCGGCGCTGTCTGCTGTGGGGTGGTCGGTCTGGCCATGGTCGGCGTGATTGCCCACGCCAGTGGGCTTGATCCGCTGGGTCTGATTCGGCCGTTTCTGCACCCCAAAGACCAGAGCAATCTACCTATGTTCACGGGCATCGTTGCCGACCATTCCGGCGCGTTTGCCGGTTGGTTTTTGGGTGCCGGGAGCGCGATGGTCTTATTGGTCTGGGGACTACGACGCCAGTCTTGGGATCGCGTATTTGGTGGACTGGTGGTGTTCACGACGAGCATCTTCCTGCTTATCAACCACGTCATTCAGCCCACGCTTGCCGCCGCGCGGACCTTTCGCCCCTTCATGGATCGGGTTGTCGAGCGGGTGGGGGAACAGCCCCTCTTCTTTTTTCGGAGTTTTGATAGCGGAGCCCTGTATTATGCTGACCGGCGCATCCCCTTCTATTCCCCGCCCATAACCCCGGAGACCCGCTATTTCATTCTGCTCTGGGAAGAAGAGTGGGAGCGCCTTCAGACGGATGGTTTGGCGGACCACCTTCGCATCATTGATACCAGCGAAGGCAGCGGGCCCAAGGGCAATCGCCGGCTCCATCTCGTCGAGATTCCGGCGAACCGCGAACTGCCGCCCTGGGAAGACGACCTGAAGGGATTGATTCACAAGGACGCGATGTGACCAGCGTCAGCAGCGGAGCGTCTGGCGCCGGTAGACTTTGGACCCTGAATCCGTTCAGGCGCTGTCCGTGGCAAAGCGATCGTCGGTTCAAGGGGTGTGGCACGCCCCTTGAACCGAGGGGCAGGGTATTGCATAGAGCTTCCGTCTAACGGGAAGCCCAGCACTTTCGCCTTATTTTCGCTACCGGGATGTTTGTGACTGACCGCCATATGATTGGCCTGTTCTGTCAAGGGGCAGGGGGCTTGTGGTCTTTTCCTCCTGCTTTTCGGGCTTCAGGTCTGCCCGCCGACACTCCAAACAAAAAAGGGCGGGTACCAAGACCCGCCCTTCATGTGTCGCAGTGAAAACGCCAGCTAGACCAGCAGCGGTGCGATCACCAGGGCCACGACCGCCATCAGCTTGATCAGGATGTTGAGCGAGGGGCCCGAGGTGTCTTTCAGGGGATCGCCGACCGTGTCGCCCACGACGGTAGCCTTGTGGGCTTCCGAGCCTTTGGCCTCGCCCTCGATCTCGCCCTTTTCGATTGATTTTTTGGCGTTGTCCCAGGCGCCGCCCGCGTTGGCCATAAACAGGGCCAGCAACACGCCGGTCACGGTCGCTCCGGCCAGCATGCCACCCAGAGCCGCCGCGCCAAGAACCAGACCGACCACCACCGGAGCCACCACCGCGGTCAGGCCGGGCAGGATCATTTCCTTGAGTGCCGCCGCGGTTGAAATATCCACGCAGCGGGCCGCGTCCGGCCGAACACCTTCCTTACCTTCGAGCAGACCGGGGATTTCGCGGAACTGACGTCGGATTTCATCCACCATCTGGCCGGCTGCCCGACCCACCGCGGTCATGGTCAGGGCTCCGATAAAGAACGGCAGAATCCCGCCCAGAAGCAGACCAATCACCACCACCGGATCAGTCACCACGATGAGCAGCGGTTCCATTCCCGCCGCCAGTCGATTCTGGTCAACAGCTTGGGTGAACGCGGAAAACAGGGCCAGGGCGGTCAGGGCGGCTGAGCCGATAGCAAAGCCTTTGCCCATTGCCGCCGTGGTATTGCCCAGGGCGTCCAGGCCATCGGTAATCTTGCGGACGTCCGGGCCGAGTTCGGCCATCTCGGAAATACCGCCGGCGTTGTCTGCCACGGGGCCGTAGGCGTCGACGGACATGGTAACGCCTACGGTCGCCAGCATGCCGACTCCGGCAATCCCAATGCCGTACAGGCCGGCAAAGTGGTTGGCAATAAAAATGGCAGCGCAAATGGCCAGGACGGGCAGCGCGCAGCTTTCCAGACCGACCGCCAGGCCGTGAATGATATTGGTGGCATAGCCCGTCTTGCTGGCTTCTGCCACCCGCGTGACCGGTGCGGCTGAGGTGTAGTACTCGGTGATCAGGCCGATTACGACACCGACCACGCACCCCGACGCCACCGCCCAGAAAATACCAGTCGCCACCGGAAAGACATTCACCAGAACGAGCGCCGCGATAATGAACACGCCCGCGGCAATGAATCCAGAATAGCGTAGCGCGTTCTGCGGCCCGGCGTTTTTGAGCGCCTTCATCGAGAAGATGCCCAGAAAGGAGGCCAGCAGGCCAACGACCGCCATGCTGAGCGGCAGGGCCATGAGGGCATTGCGCAACACAGCTTCTTCCACCCCCGCGTCGCCCAGCTTGTTCCAGATATCGCTTCCCACGATGACCGTCGCGCCGATCGCAATCGTCGCAATAATGGAACCCACATAGGACTCGAAAATGTCCGCGCCCATACCGGCCACATCGCCGACATTATCCCCGACGTTATCGGCAATCACACCGGGATTGCGGGGGTCATCTTCGGGGATGCCGGCCTCAACTTTGCCGACCAGATCGCTGCCGACGTCCGCGGCTTTGGTATAAATGCCGCCCCCGACCCGAGCGAACAGGGCGATGGAACTCGCGCCCATGGCAAAGCCACTGATGTATTTTGAGGTTTCCGGGTCGGAGTACAGGCCGAGAAAAGCGCCGACCCCGAGCAGACCGAGGCTGGCGACCGACAGGCCCATGACCGCGCCGCCGTTGAACGCCACCAGCAGAGCGGCTCCCTCGCCCTCTGCCCTGGCGGCCTCAGAGGTGCGGACATTCGCCTTGGTGGCCGACTGCATGCCGAGATAGCCGGCCAGCGCGGAACAGATCGCGCCGGTCAGAAAGGCGATCCCGGTCTCAACTGCGACCTTCCAGGCGAGCAGGCCGAAGACAACCAGCACGAAAATGATCAAGATTCGATATTCACGCCTCAGAAAAGCCATGGCCCCTTCATAGATAGAGCTGGCAATCTCCTGCATGCGTTCATTGCCGTCAGGCTGACTGGAAACGGATTTGAAAATAGCAAACGCCACGATCAGCCCGACCGCGCCGAGAATCATTGCGTAGAGAGACACCGCATCAGAGTTGATGTCCATGTGTTCGTTTACCCTCCTCGTCTCTGGGAATACTGAATGACTGCCCTCCGCAGGGTATCGGCGCACGGAGGCCACACCCGAGGCGGTACGCGGGGAAGATAAACGCTTCTGCGAAAAGAGTAAAGGGCTACACGCATGACACGCATGTGACGGCTGGACCGGAAGTGCTCACTCAGGGGCGGATGTCAGGCCAGGCGTGGTTTGTTATGTACATGCCTGCGAGAGCGATAAAATTACCCCATCGAGCAGTGTGAAGGAGACAGAGATGCGACCAGTACAGGATGTGTCAAAAGAAGAGAATTACCGCGTCCAGGTGATTGGGCCGGGGATGACCGAGACGGTGCGTGAGCCGGTAGAGCCGGAACCAGTCGGAACCCTGGTCCTGCTGCCTTTTCGGGTCGTCGGATACGACACCCAACGCGACGGTACCTGCACGGCTCGCCTGGAACATATTTATACGGACGGCGGCGCGACGGGCGGAGAGGCCAACGGTATCGCGCTACGCCCAACATCGGCGCTCGTCGTTACCGAAGAGGAAATAACCGGCCTGTTTGTAGGAGCAGCAGGAGCAGCAGGGTAACGCGAGGGGCCGTCCTCCAGGGCGGGTGCTGACCCGCCCCGTTTCCGCCCGACTACATCTTTATCTTTCTCAAGCGGCCCTCAGGATCAACACGGGTGCGCAGCACGTGCAGTTCTTCCGGGGTTGGCGTGGGTGTAGTTGGGATATGGTCTGGCATTGTGAGGGCAAAGCCGGTTTGGGACTGTACTTCTTCTGGCGTCACGCCTGGGTGAACGGAATGCAAACGCATATGCTTGTCTTCTTCGTCAAAGTCCATGACGCACAGCGGGGTGACACAATACTTGGGGCCCCCGCCGGGCAGCCCCAGTTTCTTGCGGGCGTCCGCCCCGCCGCTCCCCCAGCCATAAGTGCTCCTATAATCGCAGCGCTCAACCAGAATCCGCGGCGAGTGGGAATTGAGGACAATATAATAGCGGCCAACGTGGGTGCTGAGCGTGGGCGTTCCGACCGAGCCGGGGCCACGAAAGCGGAGCGTAGCATAGTCCGACCCGACGCCGATCAGGTTGGTATTGCCGTGCGGGTCAACCTGGACCCCACCAATAAAAAACACGCGCTTATGCCAGTGCTTGACATCTTCAAAACGATGGCCCGTGTCGCTGAACGACTCGGCCCAGCGCACCACCCGGCTATCCCAGGCAAAGGCCGGCAGGGGGAGGGTGTACCGGTCGGCCACATGCATGCGGGTGCCAAAGAAGATCAGCTCCATATTAGGGCCGTGCAGCAGATGAGCCAGGCGCACCGCGGCTTCAACAATGGGCATGGCCACCCCGACCATCAAATGCTCCGTGTCTTTCAGGTCACGGGCCAGAAAAACGGCCATGATTTCTTGAGGAGAGAGGTCTTGGGCAGAAACATCGCTCGACATAGTTTTTCCTCGGGGGATGCCTTAGTACTCGTGCAGTTCCAGCAGCCGCCGGATGCCGATTTGTTCCAGATAGTCGGCATGGGTTGCCGGTTCTCGGCAGTAGCGGGCGAAATACGCGCGCAGGGCTTCGGGGTCGCCCTTGGCCGCGGCGGTTGAGGCGTCCAGATAGCCTTTGAGATGGGCGTTGTCCTGGATGTAATAGCCCCGGCTATAGAACGGATGGGCGCCGTAGGGGACGCGCACAATGGCATCCGCACCGGCAATCGTTGTGGCCCACGGGTCCTTACGGATTTCCTCGTTAGCCACGACTTTTTCCACCTGGACAATGGTATGGTCCGCGGCGCGCTGCATGAACAGATCTATCCAGCCCGGCCCGCCGACGTGCTGGACATTGCCATACGCGTCGGAAACGGCCGCGTGCAAGAGGGTCACGTCGGGCTTGATCGGCGGGACGGCCAGCAAGGTCTCGTCCCGAATCGGGTCGCTGAAGACCTTGAGGTCCGGGTTGACTTCGGGCAGGGAAGTCCCGACGCCACCGCGCCACGGCAGGAAGGGCAGACCCTGGGCCGCGGCCTGAAGGCCCGAGGTCAGAATGCCTTCTTCACATTCCCAGACCTCGATTTCGCCGCGTTCCGCGGCCCGGCGAAAGGCCGGGGCGACCGGCACCCCAAAACCGCCGCCGGCGTAATAACTGACGACTTTTCTGACGCAACCGGCGGCAATGAGCATGTCCAGCGACAGACCGACATCGACCACCGTCAGGTCCTTCAGGCCGCGCCGGATGATCTGACGGACAAGGGCCATCGGGGCCGGGGAGCCAATGGCAACCGTCATGCCGTCTTCGATCCGACCGGCCGCCTTAACTTCATCAATAACGTGAGAGGTGCGTGATTCCACAAGCGTTCCTTCCCTTCGGCTCAGGACAGGTCTGGTGCCTGATATATGCCCCTGTGGCCTCTGTTGGCAAGAGAAGGTGAGGGATTGGGGGGTAGGGATGAGCGATCCCCCCAGCCTCCACCCCCTAATCCCCAGTCCCCAAGCTGTGATTTACGGACAGACCTGGGTGGGTTACACTAAATAGTGTGGGGTAGACTGCTCGTAGGAGGTGAGCGAACAGGAGGAAGAGACTATGGCAAAAACCGTACGGAACATTACGAGCACCGAGGTGACCACGCTGGGACGGAACGACACCCTGCTGCTGGCAAAAGACATTATGAGCCTGGGCCGTATCCGGCATTTTCCGGTCGTCGAGGACGATGAATTAGTCGGGGTCGTCAGTCAGCGCGCCCTGTACCGGGCCTCGCTCGGCACGGTCATGCAGTACGGAGAAAAGGCCCAGCGCGCCTCTCTGGAAAGCGTCGTCGTCAAAGAGATCATGGCCGATCCGATTTCCATCGTCCCGGACACTCCGGTCCGGGACGCCGCCCGGCTGATGATGGAGCACAAAATTGCTTGCCTGCCCGTGTTGGAGGACAGCCGGCTGGTCGGTATTGTGACCGAGACCGATATGCTGCAAGTCGTGGTCGATATGGCCTGAGGGCTGTCGGGTGGCACCGGGCAGGATAGACCGGCACCACCGCAGGGAGCGATCCCTTCGACAGACTCAGGACAGGCATAAGCGCGAGGAGGAGACCTCATGGAAGACAAAGACCGTCTGGGAACCAAGCTGCACCAAAAAGAGCGGGCCGAGGAAAGCCGCTATTTTGCGGAACGCGACCGTGAGTTGATCAACAAGATGAAAGGGCAGCGTGCGGCCGAGCACGAGGAGGAGGTGCGTGAGTTGGCTCTGAATCGCTGCCCCAAGTGCGGGGTGCGGCTGACCACCCGGCTCATTGAAGAAGTCGAGATTGACGAGTGCGGGCAGTGTCAGGGCATGTGGCTGGACAAGGGTGAACTGGAAGCCGTGTCCGCGCAGAAGGGCAGTCACTGGGTCAAGCAGTTCTTCGACGGCATGGGCCATATCTTGACCGGCCCCAAAAGCTAGCCGACTAGGAGAACCCGACGCTCACCCCCAGTTGTGGATTGGTTGTGGATTGCGGACAGACCTTGGTGAGTTACACTAGTACACGTGCAGGTGGCTCCGCTTGATCAGTTGTGGATTGCGGACAGACCTTGGTGAGTTACACTGAATGCATATCACATGGCTATCGTGCATGAGTTGTGGATTGCGGACAGACCTTGGTGAGTTACACTAGTACACGTGCAGGTGGCTCCGCTTGATCAGTTGTGGATTGCGGACAGACCTTGGTGAGTTACACTGAATGCATATCACATGGCTATCGTGCATGAGTTGTGGATTGCGGACAGACCTTGGTGAGTTACACTGAGCGGCGGCACGCTCACAATCACCGGCAAGTTGTGGATTGCGGACAGACCTTGGTGAGTTACACTGAGCGGCGGCACGCTCACAATCACCGGCAAGTTGTGGGTTGCGGACAGACCTTGGTGAGTTACACTCGCGGCGGCAGTGCTTCCGCGCCACGCGCAGTTGTGGGTTGCGGACAGACCTTGGTGAGTTACACTAAATTTGCCCAAGGCTGGACACAGCGCTGGGTTGTGGATTGCGGACAGACCTTGGTGAGTTACACTTGGCGGCCACCCGCAGAGTGCGCATATGCAGTTGTGGATTGCGGACAGACCTTGGTGAGTTACACTAGAGCCGTACTCGCCCCTTTGAGTTCTGCGGTTGTGGATTGCGGACAGACCTTGGTGAGTTACACTCTCCCTCACCCAACCTGTTGGAATCGTAGCGATTTCGCCCTCCAGATTGATTACAAAAGTTCAATCTGGAGGGACGCGGGCTCAGGAGGCTTGCGTTTTTTCCCATAGAAAACCTGGATTCTGCCGAACTGTTTGTCAGTAATCTTGATAATTCGGACCTCGCCTTCCGGTGGCAGAAAGGCCTTTACTCGTTGTACGTGCACTTCGGTGTTTTCCTCGCTGGCACAGTGGCGCATATAAACGGAGTACTGCATCATGCTGAACCCGTCTTCCAGTAGGCGTTTGCGAAACCGCGAATACTGCTGTCTGGCCTGCTTGGTGTCGGTGGGCAGGTCAAACAGGACAAGAAGCCACATCGTATTCAACCCGCCGAAAGTCACCATTGTCAGTCGTCCGCTATACGCTTGGGATAGTGCAGTTTGACTCCGCTTTCTCCAAGTGCCTGTCTGAGATTGGCCGCCAGATGGTGCGACGCAACCATGAGCGGCATCCTGTCTCCCTTCCAATCCACTGTTTCGCTTAATTGTCCAAGTAATATTTGCTTGGTTGACCTGTCGATCTGTGGCTCCGATTGCTGCTCCACTATCTGCCGTACTTGAATATCTACCCAAGGTCGAAAGGGCTCCATTACGTCGTCCGCTAAACACAGGCCGACATATTGATTGTGGTGATGCAGCCCGAGCGCGGGGTGTAATCCACTGCCAACCAGCGCCCGTGCAACCACGGCCCGCATGACAGCGTAACCATAGTTCAGCAAAGCATTCACACTCAAATCATCGTCGCTGCGTCGGAAGCTATCGCCCATGAGTAGCGGCCAATAAATCCGCGCGGCTGAGCCTCGCAATTTTCACTATCTCCAGATTTGACTAAGGCTTCCAGCCGGTGGAGGGGTACGCTGTCAATACCAAAGTCTTGCAGGGTCGCAATCTGTTCCCGAATTTTACGCTTCACAATCTGCTGCCACAGACGTTTGCGGACAGGCAGGCTGGTTTGAATCTGGTCCCGTAGTACCTTGCTGTGCAGGCTATGGCCTTCTGCAATGGGAAGAATAACGGAGTATGGAAGGTGTCGTTCATCACAGAACAGTACAACCACATTAGTCTGTTGGCAGCGGAGTATCGTGCTCTGCGTCATGACGATAGCCGGATGTTGCAGGATCAGGACTCCCAGGTCTTCTATGGGAACGGATGCTATGGTTTTCCCTTCCCTATCTACCAGCAACTGCTTTTTCTCAGTATGCAGATAGGCTGGCTCACTGATGTCGATGATCCGTTTTATCATCTCGCAACTTCCCAATGGCATTCACCAGGTATTTCTGTAGCGCATAGTCTTGCATCAGTGTCGAGACTGATTTCCTCAGCTTTTCCGCATTGTTTTTCAAGGTCGCCGCGGTGTGTAGCCGGAGTTCCAGCCCGTCTTGTTCAAATTTTTGGACCCGGTAGAGCTCCCTCTTCCCATCTTCTTTGATGCTGACCAAGTCGTTAATATGCAACACTACCATGAATTCATACGCTTCGCCGTGGTCGGTCTGAATGACCGGACGCTTCGGACCGTTGATCCCTTTGGCGCGGTGGGCGGCTTCCATCGCCGTGACAAATCTCCCTTCATACTTTCCGGTCTTTCGGTGACGGATAATTTCGACATGGTGTGTATTGCCATACGCCATCCACCTGAACACCTTTCCCTGACGGTCGCGTGCCCCGAACTTGGTTTTTTTCAGTGTGTCCAAATCGGGAACTTTTGACTGCCGGACTCGGGCCCTCTTGATGGGTGTCGTACCATTCTTGTGAACGACGATCTTGCCGTAGGCGAAAGCCTGTTTTGGATCAGTATTATGGTTCGCCAAATGCGCTCGGACCCGCTCCCGGACCACAGAGTCAATAATATCGTCAACCCATGGGACCTTAAAATCGGTATTCAGGGCTTTGCGATAGACTGTTCCCGGCCCGTCAACTCGGTTGCCTTCAATGAACCCGACTCCTGTTTCTTCATGTAATGCGCCGCTGATCTTCCTTTGTGGGACGTGGGAGACGATCAGTGACGACAGTTTCTCATGCATATCAAGTCGGAAGTTGCTCCACGGGAGGGGTATATGCAGGTCGCGCAGCTTGAGTTCCGAGTGCGAACGTTCAAGCTTTTTGGCCTGATTTGACAAACGCTGATGAAAGATGGGGTCAATGCAGGCGATGACCGCAGCATCAATGGCGTGGTGGCGATGATCGGTACGTTCCTTCTCGTCAGTCTCGCCCAGCAGTCTATTCAGATCCCATTGGTGGCGGAGCCAGCCGGTAAATGCCGCTTTGGGAAACGTCACGTCTACGCTTAGCGTTCTCAGGTAGCTTCCAGCTTCCCGACTGATATAGCGCGTGTCGGTAAGCTGATTGCCGATAAAGTCTCTCTCAAGAAGGTCAGCTTCTCTTTTATAAAATCGCTCCCGCTTGGATTTGAGGGCCTTTCCCCAACGGCCGATGGCCTGAGTAATCTGGTTCCACTTGTCTTCATTGTCGCCGAAGGCATCAATAGGCGTGCGATTATGTTTGTCACGATTCTCCGCCGTATAGCAAACGACCTTGTTCATATAGGAGTCGTCCAGCGATTGGCTGTAGGGCAAGATATGGTCAATCTCGACCGCTGGCCCGAACAGTTCGGATAAAATGATCGGCTTTCCGCTGTAGGCGCACTTCTCTTTCTGGTCTTTCCACAGACGATATTTCAGTTTGTCGTTTCGGCTCGGATATTCGGACAATGGGAGATGCGAGTTTTTCTGGCGCATCTCCACGTACTTCTGAGCGGCTTCATCATTGGCCTTGGTGTTTGCCTTTTGCTGTTTGAGAAAAGCGGCATACCGTTTGGTATTCATCTCCAGGTCGCGAGCCATTTCAATGTGGACCGCGTCCGGCTTGCCGTACTCGGCAATAATGGCGTTCACCACTCGACGTAGTTCGTGCAACCCTTTTTGCACTATAGGATTGGCGATGGTCGGCGGCGGACCGAGACGGTCTTCCGCTGTGATGTCTTCCTGTTCGTAACCGTAACCTGCTTCAGCACGGGACTCGGAGAGAATCTTCCCCCGTTCCAGATAGGGCAACAGCTTGCGGATGGCTTTGGTCGATACATTGCCGTGGCCCGGCTCGAACTCCACCACACAGAGGCGTACTGCCGTAGCTGAATCGAATTTCCAATGAGAGAGCAGTCGCTTTTTTAGGACCGCTTTTTTCTGAATGGTCAATAGGTCTTCCACCAGGGCATATTGCTCGTCTTGGGAGAATGCGTCCCATTCGGGCAGTATCTCGCGAATAGCACAGGCGGTCGTATTGCCTTTGAGCTTTTTGACTTCGGCTCTTTCCAGGTTGAACTCAGTCTTCCGAGTCAGCCCAAGAGCTTTACACAGTCTGGCAAAAGTGAGCGTCGGCGTCCTCTCAAACAGCGTGGCTAATGTAGCGCGGCCCTCGTCACTGAGCGCGCTCCAGGTTTTTGTATACGGATCGGAAAATTGGAGATTGTTGATGTCCTGGAGATAACGGAACTTCTGATATTCCAAACGGGCAATCCTCGCTCGTGTGCATCGTGGTTCCAAGGAACATTTGCCTACCCGGTCAGCCCGGAGCCTGAGCGGGCGTTGATAAAAAATAATCTGCTCTATTTGTTCCTTTACCTTGTCTGGCAACGCCGGGTGATGTTTTTTCTGAGCTTTCCAAATGGCGTTCAACTCCTCCTGGTACATCTGTCGGTCGGTCCGTAGATGCCCCCCGTCCCGCTGACGGTTACGCTTGCTCCGATGGAGGTCTCGTGAAGCCAGGTATTCCCCCAGAGTGCGACAACCGGAGTCCTCAATGGTTTTTCGCAATTGACTGATGTTCTGTTTGAACGTGGTCTCTTCGGCATCCTTACCAGTAGTGTCCTCGCCCAACTCGGCAAGCACCGCCTGCACGTCCGGGTCGTCCAGCATTTCCTGACCCAGCAGGGTTTTCCGGTTGCTGAGAAACCCACGTCGTTGCACCAAGTGGAGAAATATCCGTCCGAGCTCGTGTGTATCCAGGGGGGAGTCCAGCGCTTTGGCGCGGAGGGAGTACGGGTCTCCAAGCTCATTCAGAATACGCTCCGGTTTCGGATGGTCTTTGAGACTGGCCGGCAGCAGATTCAGACTCATCAAGTAGTTCAACATTCGTTGTCTACGTCTAGCGCGGCGCTGCACTACGCGCCTTGCTAGTCGGCTGTTGCGACGCTTCTGATTCTTGGGCGTCGGTGTCTTGTCTTCGACGGCCTTGTTGAATATACGCGAACCGAGATCAATGAACCCGATTGGTTTCCCAGCGTCGGTTACTTTTAGGAGCGCCCAGCCTATGGAGTTTGATCCTAAATCCAGTCCCAGAATGCGCTTGCTCATGTATCGTCTCCCGTGTATATTCCCCAGCAGTGTAACTCACCAAGGTCTGTCGTCAGCTCTTCATACCAAAGAAGTAGCTTCTTCGCAGGCAACGCTTCCAAGCGACCAAAGCCCTCCCAGTGGGGGCTTTTTTTATCCTCCATAGTTGCCGGCGGTGGTGCCGTGTCACTACATGAGCCGCAGGCCGATATACACCAGGGTGAAGACCGTCAGAAAGACGATGCCGGCCCAACTCAGCAGCCGCAGCCAGTGCGGGGGATGCGCGGCTTGGGGCACGTGGGGGCTGAGGACGAGCCGATGGTTGGCCAGGGCAATAATCGGCGCGACCAGAAATGAGATAATCGTGGCCAGGTCGATTAGCGTGGTAAAGCTGGTGAGAAACAGCGCAATAATCAGATAGCCGCCAACTGCGCCAATGAGGAGCCAGGCGTTATACACCGTGCGGCTGCCCGGTCCGGCCTGGCGGCGAGAAAACAATAAGGCCCAGGCGCGGTCCATCGCCCTGGCATAGCCGTCAAAGATGACCAGGGCGGTGCCAAACATGACCGAAAAAGCTGAAGACGCGATAATGATATAGCTCCAGTCGCCGAGGGTTGCGGTGTAGAGCCGAATCACCTCATGCGTGAACTGCGTCCCGCTCTGATTCGAGAACGACTGACCGGAACCGTACATGATGAACGCCCCCAGCGTCATGAAGCAGACGGCCAAAAACGCCGTCATCACATACGCGACATTAAAATCGAGCAGCGTCTCGCGCAGGGTCGGCCGGTAGCCGGTCTGCCTGAAGCGTTCAAGCGTCCACAGGCTGTTGAGGGCCGATAAATCCAGGGGGGCCGGCATCCAGCCCATGAGGGCAATCAGAAAGGCAAAGCCTGAGGCGGTCCAGACCTCGGACGAGTAGAAGGCGACCGGCGCAGTCGGACCACGCAAGAGGGTCAGAACAAAAGCGGTCAGGGTGGAGAGAAACAGCACCGTACAAATGACTTTGATGAGGCTGTCCAGGGCGCTGTATTTCCCGACCAGCAAAATGCTGACGCAGCCGACGATCAGGAACAGGGCGGTACGGATAACGGGCAGGTCGAGGGCAAGCAGGTTGTTCAGCAGGCCGGCGGTGGTAAAGCAGATGGCCGCGATAATAATGGACATCGGGCTGACCGTAATAAGCAGGTAGAGATATAAGGCCCAGTTCCCGAAACGCTTATAGCCATCGATCAGGCTTTCGCCGGTCGCGTTCGCATAGCGCGAGCCATACTCAAAGGACGGGTATTTCAAGAGGTTGGCAATAATCACCGCCCACAGGAGCGCATAGCCATAGTTGGCCCCCGCGCGGGTTGACTGCACCAAATGTGAGACGCCGATAGCGGTGCTGGCAAAGAGCAGACCCGGTCCCAGGGTCTTGAGCAGGCGGGAGAGATGGCTGTCTTCTTCGTTCGAGGCGGATGTCTCTGGAGCGGCAACCGCTTGTGTGTTTTCCATACAAAGCCTGATATGAGATGGTCTGATGATTGAGGGTTGCAGCAGAGAAACATGACTCTTTCTTCGCTGTCAAGAAGAAGTGGACCAGGGCTGCCTTGTCAGGCTTGATCTTGATTTCAGTAATCCATGTCCAAAAGGGAGGGGGCCATGGAAACGGAGAGCAGGCAATACACCGCTGAAATACGGCAGGCTGAGCACCGACTCCTGGACTTCCTGCGGGTAATCGAAGCCCATCTCGAAGGGCTCCACATGCACCGGCTAGCCGAACAGAATGCCCAGTTAAGAGAGAGACTCGGGGAGACGGTTGAGGCCCTCCAGACAGACCTGGCGCTCTTTTCTCCGCCGGAGTCGCTGCACGAGTTCCACACCACGTTCAGCAAAGCGGTGCGGCACTGCGCTGACGCCTATGCGTTTCTGTTACGTTTCATCGGCCAAGAGTTTGCCATGGATTTCCTGAAAGGGCGGTATGAGTTCTGTCGGGGGAAATATCTGCTGTACGAACTGCGTGCCGGGCTGCCCATCCTCCAACAACACTGGGTTTTTCCCGATGTTCTGGCATCTCTCCCAGCCCTGGAAATACAGGCGCCGGACCTGGCCGTCCCGGTCGGTCTCATCCGTAAAGAGCGGGAGGAGCAACGCTCAGCCTATTCTTTATACGTGCCTGAGCATTACACCCCGCAGACAGAATGGCCGCTCATTGTCTGCCTCCACAGCGGCTACAGTCGGGAAGACGACTATCTGCTGACGTGGCTCCGGGCCGCAAAGAGCAAGGGCTATATGCTGCTCGCCCCGAAGTCAGTGCGGGAAACCTGGTCGGCCATTCGTTTACCCGGCATCCCCCCGAACCCCGTTCTGGACCGCCGCTCTATCCTCACCATGCTGGCAGAGGTGTGGAATACCTATGCGGTGGACCGCCGCCGCGTGTATCTCACCGGATTCTCTGACGGCGGGATTTTTACCTATGTCCTGGGGCTGGCGTATGCGGACATTTTTGCCGGCATCGCCCCGGTGGCCGGGCGAATTCATCCCGCGATCAATCATCTCCTGCAGCGCAGGCAGGGTACAGACCTGCCCATCTTCATCGTGCATGGCGAACAGGACCCGATCTTTCACGTTGATGTCACCCGACAGACCCACGATGGGCTGACCAAGCTGGGCTACAACGTGACCTATACGGAGCTGCCGGACTGGGGCCACGCCTATCCGTACTCAATCAACGAGACGCTGGTGATGCCGTGGTTTGAGGACCTGGGGGCAAAGCAGCTACTTGGTTCGGCGTGAGGCATCAAGGGCGCAATAGATCAGTGTGCCGATAAACGCCAGGAAAACCAGGGAGACGATAAGGGCTATGTCACAACTCCTTTCTGACATGGCCCTCCCACCCGTCGTTGCCGAACAGCCTGGCCTACAAGAAATCGTAGCTCACGGTCACACCACCATAGGCGTTAATGCCGGCTGACGGCTCAAAGAAACGTCCGCCCAGCGCATTCAGGCGAGTGAGGCCATTATAAGCGTCGTCGGCTAGGTTTCGGATACCGACAAAGGGCGCGATACGGCTGCTTCCCACGCTCATTTCATAGCCCATGCGCAGATTCAGTACGGTGTAGGCGTCGTTCTCTGCCGAGTTGGCGTTGTTCACATAGAAAGCGTCAACGTGCTGAATACTCAACGCGCCGTAGAAGCCCGAGGGGTGATCATAGAAGAGTTCGGTAAAGAGTTGATGCGGGGGAATGCCGGGCTCATCATTATTATCAAAACGCCCGCTCGGGGTAATAAAGCGGTCAAATTCAGCCTCCAGAAAACTATAGGCCAGGGTCCAGCGCAGGCCCTCCAGCAAGGTGATATGAAACGCGACCTCAACCCCCTTCCGCTCTGAACGGCCCGCGTTGCGGAAGAAATTCCGGCCCGATTCGCTCTCAAACGCTACCAGTTCGTCATCGATGACAATCCAGAACAGGGCCAGGTTATACGTGAGGCGGTTCCCGATGTTGCCGCGCGCCCCGATTTCGTAATTCAGGGCCTGTTGCGGATTCAGGTCGTTATTGAAGCCGCCCCCTTCGTCGGGCCGGGCCAACTCGGTCGTGGTCGGGACCTGGAAAGCGGTTGAAACATTGGCGTATACGTGCAGGTGGTCAAGCGGGCTATACAGAATGCCCCCCATGGGACTGATGTGATCAAAGGCCTGCACGCCGGACTGGTCGCCGTCTCCGAGAAACTGGTCATTCACCGAAAAACGGACATTGTCGTAGCGCAGCCCAAAACTGAGTTGGAGATTGTCGCGCAGAGAGAAGACGTTGTGCAGAAACGGCCCAACGCTGCGCACGTCTTCGTCCTGGTGGAAGCGGCGCTGACCGACATCTCCTTCGTTATTATCAAACCGGCGTCGATTATCGGCCTGCAACTCGACGTCTATGCCCAGCATCAAACGATTCCGTAACCCGAAGAACCGGCCATCATGCGCGTACTTGACGCTACCACCGACCCCAAAACGGTCGAATTTGACCACACCGGAACCGAAACGTGGCAGGATGGGCAGCTTGGTCTCGAACTGACGGAATACAGAGTACTGCGTGACTGTGATCTCGTGCCCCGGGAGAAACTGGTTGCGATATACAAAGCCGAGCCTGCCATGAGTCACCCGCTCGCCCGAATCGAGTAAGACATTGCGGTCTCGGGCCTGCTCGCGGTCCGCCTCGACCTGTGCCCGCGTGATGCCGCCCGGATCGTCGGCGAAGGGCGCGTCCATAAAGCTCATCAGAGTGGTGAGGTGCGACGTGGGGCTGAGCGTGTATTTCAGCTTGCCTGTCAGTAAGACATTTTGCGCCCGGCTGTGATCCCGAAAACCGCCCAGAGACAAATAGGAGGCGTTCAGCATATAATTCAGCTTGCCGGCCTGGCCGCCTGTCTTGGCCTGATATTTCTGGAGTCCGAACGAGCCCCCCATCAGGCGCGTCTCAAGAAACGGCGTGGTTGGGCCGTCTTCGGTAAGGATGTTGATGACACCCCCGGACGCATTGCCGTACAGCGAAGATGAGGGGCCGCGCAGAACCTCAATGCGCCGGGCCGCCCCAAGATCGATATTGTCGAGTTGGGTTTGCCCATCCGGGGAGGTTTCCGGAATGCCGTCAACCAACACTTTAACCTCACGCACGCCAAAAGCGGTCCGGGTGCCAAAGCCACGAATTGAGAGGCGGAAATCTTGGGCAAAGTTCGCGCTGTTCTGGGCAAAGACGCCGGGGACGCGGCTGAGCGGCTCCTCAAAGCCGACCGTCGGCAGTCCCAATTGGATATCCGATTGGTCAATGACGCTCACGGCCGCCGGCACTTCGGCCAAGGATGTGGCGCTCCGAGTCGCAGTCACGACGACGGGCTCAAGCACGGTCGGGCTGGTTTGAGCGGTCGTGCCCGCGGGCTGAGTCTGGCTATCCATCTCCGAAGACGCAGGCCCGCCCGTACTCTGGGCGAAGGCCTGGTTGCCTAAGATCAAAGACTCGCTCGGCAAGGCCAGGGCGAAGAAAAGAAGAACGATAATCCCGTGGTACAAATCCCCCTCCAATTCCCGGCTAAGAAGGCGTATAGCCTATGGGTGATCTGAGGATGGTGTCAAGTAAGGAGAATGCCTGATCCAGCCTCTAACGGCCGTTAGCACAGGAGAAGGAGCGCCCGATGAATATTCAGATTTTTGGCCTGAAAAAATGTTCTGAGACCCGCAAGGCTCAGCGCTTTTTCAAGGAGCGCCGGATTCCTTTTCATTTTATTGATCTCAGCCAAAAAGAAATGGCAAAGGGCGAATTGCGCTCGGTGGCGGCGCGGGTCCCGTTGACGGATTTAATCGACACAACCGGCAGGCGCTTTATTGAAAAAGGGCTGACGCATGCCTCGCTGAACGCCGCCCGGATCGAAACCCTGCTCCTTGAAGACGCTCTCCTGATACGAACGCCCATTGTCCGCAACGGCAAGGAAGCAACGGTCGGGCATTGCCCCAAGGTCTGGAAAATGTGGTCCTGACCACACTGATCGTAAGAACCGGGGCCGAGTCCGAGCCCCAGTTCTGAGTGGCTATGCCAGCGGCTCAGGGGCGTGTTTGATCTGCTGCCACTGGGCCGGGTCGTGGCCGTAGATAATCGTCGCGCCTTGTTTGTCTTTCAAGTCGCGCAGCGTGCCGAGCGAGCGATACATCTCATCCGTGTCATAGGCAATCGACGGCAGCATGTTCTCGTCCATGTTGCGCTTGGTGTAACAGGCGTCTCCGGTCACCACGATGTCCGTGCCTTTGGTGATGCGAATGCGCAGGGACTGGTGGCCTGGGGTATGGCCATGGGTTGGAAAAAGCACCAGCGTGCCGTCGTCAAAGATATCCAGCTCGCCGTCTACGGCTTGATAGTTGAGCTGGTGATCGTAGTCCTGGGGGTCAAAAAAAGCCTTTTCTCTGAGGCCCGGGTCTTTTGATGCCGCCAGCTCGTTTTTCTGGACGAGAAAGGTCGAGTGCGGAAAAAACGCATTCCCACCCGCATGATCAAAGTGGAAGTGCGAGTTGACCACATAGGTAATATCATCTGGGGTGAGCTTGAATTTTGCCAACTGACCGACAATTTCCTCGCCCGGCTTGGCGCGGGGAACAAACGTATCGGCAATATCGCCCAGACGGCCCTTGGCATCGTCTATGCAGGAGCAGTGTACGCCGGTGTCAAAGACTACGTTCCCTTTGGAGTGGGTGATCAAATAGCTCGGCACCGGGATAGTGAGCTGCTCGCCCCGCTCGTCCTGCGGAAAGAAGAGCCGACTGTCGAATTCGAGAAAGCCCACTGGCATAGAGAACACTTGAAGCATATGTCCCTCCTGTTACGCTTCGGTACGCGAGATGTGGTGGTCCACAAAGCGTAAAAACGGCGGGCTGCCGTGCCCGCCGTTTTTACTTTTTACCTGGAAAACGAAATCTACAAGCTCCGCTTTCCCCGACGAAGGTTGCGGCGACTGCCCTTCGGTTTTGCGCCGCCCCTCGGTCCCCCCCACGGTCGTTCAAAAGAGCGCTCGCCACCGCCACCCGAAGGATGTGAGGGCCGGCGGGGAGGGCGATCTTCGGCTTGGTTGACCCGGAGATTTCTGCCGTCGAGTTCGTACCCGTCGAAGCGCTCTACCGCAGCAGGAATAGAGGCGGGGTCGGTGAATTCGACAAAGGCAAATCCCCGCGGCCGGCCGGTCGTCCTATCAGACGGGAGAAAAACCTCGACAAGTTCGCCCACTTCAGAAAAAAGAGCTTCCAGCTCGCCCCGTGTGGTATCGAAGTTCAAGTTTCCAACAAAGATCTTGTTTCCGATGATGACCTCCTCTCGGGTCAGTCCACGCCAGCATCAGTCGGTGTGGAGTCCCCGTGGCCGTGACGGCCGAGTTGAAATACGCTGGGTCCTTAAATAACAAATCACAAGAGGGCTGGCAGTATGACGCGAAATGCGGAAATGTACAACCCTATGGGGGTATGCCGGACAAGGGGCGCAGCCATAATCATACCCTTGATCCCATGACTTGTCTCCGTGTCCCCAGGCCGAACGGTTACGCTGCGGGGAGCCGTAAGGGAAATATCCTCATCCAGGCCCGAAAGGCCAGTGTGAACAGGGCGAAGAAACCCAGCAGCACACCCAATTCAACCCACCCAAGGGGGAGCCAGTGCTCCCGCCAGACGGAAGGGACAACAAGGACGGTGCGCTCCAGCCACATGCCGACCAGGATAAGGGCGCTGATACAAGCCAGAGTGACAGGGGTACGCTTGACCCATTGCAGGAGGAGGATGGGGAAAGGCAGGAGAAAGTTGAGGAGCAGGACAACAAAACTGACGGTTGCCCACGGTGCGTCAAACAGGCGGACGGCAAGAAACCCGGTCTCCTCCGGCAGATTGCCATACCAAATCGGTAAATACTGACACCAGAACAGATACGTCCATAAGACACAAAAGCCAAAGATGAGCGTGCCCAGGTCGTGGCTGCGTTCAGCAGAAAAAAGAGTGGAGCCGCGCGTCAGCACGGCGAGAATGGCGAGGAGGCTGAGCCCCGCATACAGATTCCCAATACAAAAATAGGCGCCGAATACGGTACTGATCCAGTGCGGTTCAAGCGACATCACCAGATCAAAGGCCAGCAGGCTGAATACAACCGCGTAGAGCACGAGAAAAACGGACGAGAGGATCGCGAGCTGCCGCTTCCGCCCGGCTAGATTCACGACGTTCTCGTGGGAAACAGACGGGACCAGGACACGCGGGAGCGTACGACTTGCTCGGAGTGAAGCCCACAACAGCGCAAACCCGCAGCCGTAGAGGAGAACGGCCCCAAAGAGGGAGCGCAGCACCAGAAAGGGCTGGTTCAGCCAGGCTTGTTTGGCAGGCACGGGGTGCTGTATCCACGAGAAGAGCTGTTCGCTGCCCAGAAAGAGACAAAGAAGAAGAAAAAAGGAAATCGGCAGAAAAGCGGCCAGCGCCTCGGCCAGCGGCTGCAACGGTCCGGCCCATTCCGCTTTTGTGACCCGAAGAATGGCTGAAAACGTCAGTCCGCTGAGCGCCAGCCCCGACCAGAAAAGCCAGTTGACCAGATATGCCTGCCACGCCCGTTGGGCGTTCTCCCCGGCAACGCCGATGAGAAAAGTGGTCAGACCCAGCCCGGCCAGGACCCACAGGCCCAGGGTAAAAGGGCCGGCGCGCGTATCTGGAGATGCGCTCCGGGGCACCGCTAGGGGGGGCTGAGCACTCATTGTAACTGACCCTGCTGTTGGAGGTGGCGGACGTAATTCACAAGGTCCCACCGCTCTGTGGTTGAAAGGGCGTGCTGATAGGCCGGCATCACCAGTCCACCGCTACGGATGGTGGCATACAGATACCCGTCCTTTTGGTTTCTGATTCTCTCTGTATGAAGGTCCGAAGAGGGAACGACCTTGCCCACCATCTGGCCGTCGCCTCTGCCCTGCTCGCCGTGACACATCGCACAGTAAATCCGAAATAACTCTTGCCCGTTCTGGATGGACTGCGGTGTGAATGCAACCGGATTGCGGACGCGCAGGCCGGCCTTGATGCGCTCGGTAATGCGCGACGACATGGGTGGCTCAATGCCCGTTGTGGGAACGCTATTGGCCACAGGTGGCCGGGCGGCTGTCCCGGCCTCACGTTCGGGCTGCCAATACATGTCGTCATTCCACGGCAGGGCATGGACAACGGCAACGCACAAAAGCCCCAGACCCAGACAGAGACCGACGAGACTCCAGCCCCGCCCACGGCTGCCCGTGCCGGCGCGATGCCTACACACCTTGGCCATAGACTTCTTCTGCGCCGCCAGCCGTAATCAGCCGCCGGACAGCGCCGGTCTGCTCCGCAGTACACGGGACGAGCAGTCCAAAATGGTCCTCTGAAAAACGTGGGTCATGCGTGAGCACAACCGAACGTGCAGGCAGTCGGGCGTTAATGAGCAGACCAATCAGGGTGGCAATCGCCCCAAAGAGAATGGTCAGCTCAAAGGCGATAATGGCAAAGGCCGGGAGGGCCACAATGGGCTTGGCGCTCGTTTGGAGCGGCCAGTCCAAGGCCATATAGGTGGGTAAGGCAAAGCCGATAGCACAGCCCAGCAGGCTGCCGATCAATGTAAAATAGCGCACCGGGCTTTTGCGGGTGCCGAGGGCCTCTTCAAGCGTATGGCTTGGAAACGGGGAGACGACGCTGAGGTTTTTATAGCCGTCTCGTCGCAGAGAGCGGACCGCGGCCACGAGCGTGTCCGGATTCGTAAAAACGCCAACCATCCCGGTTCCGCGGCCAACGGGTGTGGCTTCGTTGGCCGGCGCAAGGGCTCGCTCTGATTCCTCCGACGCCATGCTATCCGCAGGCGGCAGGTGTTCCTTGACTTCAGCCAAGGACACGAGGGGCAGGAACTTCACGAAGAGCAGGAAGAATAAAAAGAACCAGGCAAAACTGCCAACCGTCATCCCCACTTCGACCCACGAAGGCTGGTACAGACCCCAGGCCGCAGGGTCGAACTCGTGCGACAGTGAACTCACGATAATGACAAAACGCTCCAGCCACATCCCGACATTAACCAGCAGGGCAATACCGAATAACCACAGCGTACTGGTGCGGATCGACTTCCACCACAGCAGCATGGGGACGACACAGTTGCAGGTGATCATCAGCCAGAACAGCGGGGCATAGTCGCCGACCGCGCGATACCAGAAGATGCTGCGCTCGTACGGATTGGCGCTATACCAGGCAATAAAGAATTCGCTGGCGTAGGAATAGCTCAGAATCAGCGAGGTGAGAATAATCATTTTGCCCAGATTGTCGAAGTGATAGTTGGTGATATAGGCCTCGAGACCGAAAATCCTGCGGAGCGGAATGAGCAGGGTCAGGACCATGGCCAGGCCGGAGAAGATGGCGCCGGCGACGAAATAGGGGGCAAAGATGGTGCTATGCCAGCCGGGTACGAGGGACATGGCAAAGTCCCAGGACACCACGCTATGCACGGACACCACGAGCGGGGTGGCCAGGGCCGCAAAAAAGCCATAGGCGCTCAGATAGTGATGCCACTGCCGGTCCGTGCCCTGCCAGCCGAGCGCGCAGAGGCTGTAGAGTTTACGGCGCAGCCCGGCGGCGCGGTCGCGCGCCGCCCCCAAGTCGGGGATCAGGCCGATATACCAGAACAGAAAACTCACGGTGAAATAGGTGGTGATGGCAAACGCATCCCAGACCAGGGGTGACTGAAAATTGACCCAGAGCTGACGCTGATTGGGATAGGGCAGCAGCCAATAGAAGTTCCAGGCCCGCCCAAGATGAATAATCGGAAACAGGCCGGCGGTCATCACGGCAAAAATCGTCATGGCCTCGGCGCTACGGGCGATGGGCGTCCGCCAGCGGGCCCGAAATAAAAAGAGCACCGCCGAAATCAGCGTGCCCGAGTGGGCAATCCCGACCCAGAACACGAAGTTGGTGATATACACGCCCCAGCCGACCGGATGAGCCAGCCCGGTCACGCCCAGTCCCGCGTGGATCTGATAGGTCCAGCAATACAGGCCAAAAGCCAGCACCACCAGGTCACAGCCGAGCAAGGCATACCAGACCCGCGTTGGCGCGCTGAGCAGGTTTTTGAGCAGGTCGCGATTGACCTGAAGATAGCTGAGGCCGGTCTGCATGGAATCGTATTCAGCGTCGCCCCGTCCTGCGGCGGACTTTTTTGAGATAGGTAATTGCCGGTCGGGTGTTCAACGACTCAAAGACTTGATACCCGCGTGAGTCGTGCGAGTGCTGGGCAGCGCGACTGGTGGGGTCTTGCAGATTGCCAAAGGTCAGGGCCTGGGTCGGACAGGTCTGGGCACAGGCCGGCGTGACCTCGCCGTCGCGCACAGGACGGTCTTCGTCTTTCGCTCGGTCTTTGCCCGCCTGAATGCGCTGGACGCAAAAGGTGCATTTCTCCATGACACCGGGTTCACGTATGGTGACATCCGGGTTGAGCTGAAGATTGAGCGGTGCCGGCCAGTCGGCTTCGCTCCAGTTGAAACGCCGCACCTTATACGAGCAGTTGTTGGCGCAATAGCGGGTGCCGACACAACGGTTATAGATCTGGGCGTTGAGTCCCTCCGGGTTGTGATAGGTGGCATATACCGGACAGACCGGCTCGCAGGGCGCATTGCCGCAGTGCTGACACAGCATAGGAGCAAAGCGGACTTCGGGAGCGTCCGCTCCTGCCGGCGGCTCCTCAAAATAGCGCTCAATCCGCAGCCAGGACATCTCCCGGCCCTGCGCCACCATATCCTCGCCCACCACCGGAATATTATTTTCCGCATAGCAGGCTGTGACGCAGGCTCCACAACCGATGCAGGCCGACAGGTCGATGCTCATGCCCCAGCGATACTCGGCATACTCCACCTTCGGATACATATCGCGGGTCGGGTGCTCGGCGTGATGCGGTTCGTCGTGCTGTCCCACCGTCACCGCTTGGGCGATGCCGCGGCCGAGCTGTTGGCGGCTGCCGTCCGTTGTAACCAGCGGCGCCCGTTTGCCGGTGCGAGTGAGTCGGACTGTGGTCGAAAGCCAGGGGAAGCCGCCCGAGGCGGCTTCGGGTTGGGCCGAAAGCAAATGGACCGGGTTGGAACCGCGTCCCCGGGCGTAGCGGCCATAAGCGCTATGGCCCAGGCCGACCGGCATGACCACCGTATCGTGCCGCAGACCGGTATAGAAGTAGGCACTCGCCTCGATGGTCCCGTGCGGGGAGGTAATCCTCAGCCGGTCGCCCTCCGCAATACCGAGTCGTTCGGCGGTCTCAGGGTGAATCTCAAGCCAGGAATCCCAGACCGCTTGCGTAATAGGGTCGGGCAGCTCTTGCAGCCAGGGCTTGTTGGCGCCGCGACCGTCATAATAGCGTGACGAGGGGGAGGCAATGAACGTCAGCGTGTCTTCGCCTATACCAGCGGGGCTGTCAAAAGTCGGTCCGGAAAAGCGTGTCTCAAATACGGACGGGGAGAGCTGAACCGGGAGCGGCTCTCTGGCCTGCCATACCCCGCCCTGTTGCAGGGCGTGACGCCAGAAGGCGTCAAAGTCGCCCGGTTCATGGTTCTTGCCGTGCCGCTCTTTCCAGGAGGCTTGCACATACTCGAAAAAACTTTTCCACGGCAGCGATTCCGAGAGCGTCTCATCAACCTGCGTAGCGACCGACAATAAAGTCTCGCCCAGCGCTTGGGTCTCAAACACGGGCGGCATGACGGGCTGCATCAGGCCATGGACGCCGGCTGCGGGATGGGAGTCTCCCCAGCTCTCCAGGGGCGTATGATCGGGTAAAACCAGGTCTGCCTGTTCGGTTGTTTCATCAGGAAAGGACGAAAAGCTGACCACAAACGGCACGCGGGTGAGCGCCTCGGCAAAGCCCGAAGATGGCGGCAGGCTAAAGGCGGGATTGGTGTTGGCCAGCAAAAGGAGCGGTATTGCTCCGCGCTGCATCTCGCCGATCAGGGACACCAGGGCTGCATACGAGCTGGCTTGCGGCCCCTCCTGTGCCTCATAAAAATGGACGGTCCGGCCGATATTGCCGGCGATATAATTCAGCAGATTGACCGCAATCAGGCTGGCCGTCTCTTGCCGGGAACTTGCGGCTATGCCACCCCCGAGGGCCAGGCTCGGCCCCTGGCTGACGAATTCCCGGGCCAGCCGTGTGATCGTCTCGACCGGCACCTCCGTCACCGTGGCGACCCGGTCCGGCGAATAGGGCTCCAGCAGTTGGCTGAGCCGCGTCTCTTCTTCGGCAGGAACGGCACTGTTCGGGAGAATCAGGTGCGCCAGACCCAAGGCGAGAAAGGCTTCTTGACCCGGCTTGATCGCAATCCACTCATCCGCATTCGCCCCGGTGAGCGACATGCGGGGTTCGACCTGGACGAATCTCCCCGCCGCCATTGGGCTCCGCATCTGGCTGAATGCCTTGGCGTAGTGCGTCGGGGAATGCCACGTCTCCAGAAAATCAGCCCCCAGACTGAGGAGAAAGTGGGCTTTGGCCAGATCATAGGCGGGCATCGAAGCCTGCTGAAAACAGACCTGGTTCGCCTGTCTCAGTGCCTCGAAACCGAACGGTTCATAGGTCACCAGGCGGCTCGAACCCAGGGTCTCAAGCCACTGCGTGGCCAAGCTATACACGCTGTCCGGGAGCTGGCCGGCGAGTAACGTGATCTTGTCCGCCTGGCCCTCGGCCCGGATCTTTTGCAGGCGTTCGGCCAGCATGGCCTCGGCCTCCGGCCACGACAGCGGCGTCAGCTCTCCGGCCTCATTGCGATACAGCGGCTGGCGGATACGGTCCGGATTGTACAATCCCTGCAAGGACGCCTGGCCGCGTGCGCACAACGTCCCCTGATTGATTGGGTGGGACGGGTTGCCTTCGACTTTGATGGCCCGCCCTTCTCTGGTCCGCACGACCATGCCACAGCCGGCCGGACACTCCTGACAGACAGTAGCGTAGTAGGTGGCTATCCCTGGCGTGATCTCCTCGGGCTGAACCACATACGGAATAATGGTTTCGACCGGCCTTGAAGCACAACTCACGACGGGCGCGGCTGCACTCGCCCCAAGCAGCTTCAAAAAATTTCTTCTGTCGAGTCCGTTTGCCATGCTCGGTTCTTCCGCCTCAATAGTGACACACCAGGCAGTCCTTGCTCGCTTGGTGAGCATCATGACAGGTAACGCACCAGCCCATCTTGAGCGAAGATACCTGTTCCACGCGTTGCATACGTTGGACCTCGCCGTGACAGGACTGGCAGGCGACCCCGGCCCGGACGTGGCGCTTATGGTTAAAGCGGGTGAAAGCGGGCAGGGCATGCACGCGAATCCATGGAATCGGCTCCTGGTTCTTCCAGTAGGTCTGGATTTTTTTGATTTCGAGATTTTGGGTCGGCCTAGCGTGGCAGCCCATACACGTCTGGACCGGTGGAACGTGGGCCGCTGGCGAGACACGCGCCGCACTGTGGCAGTACAGACAGTCCAGACCATATTCACCGGCGTGGAGCGCATGGCTGAAGGCAATCGGCTGTTTGGGGGCCTGACCCCAGCCCGTCAGCCCCAGGTCGAGCAGTCGGTAATCCCACCACGCGGCTTTCCCGGCCTGCCACACCCGCCCGCTCGCATCGGGTCGATAGCGTACTGCTGACAGCCCAGCGAGGAAGGCCACCACAAGCAGAGTGATCCGAAAAACAGACAGCGAACCTGAAGGAAACCGCATAGAGCCCTCTCTCGCGGCGCGTGCTCCCTGCGCGGCGCGAGGGTCTTCTCCATATCTCATCTGTCTCTTTTCAGCCAGCACGGGCCAGCCTGACTTCCACAGAGGCACTTTGGTCTGCGGTGACCGACACCGAACGGGAGTGATCTCCGAGTGCCTCATGCCAGACCCTCAGTTCGTATTCCCCCGGGGGAACGTCGGTGAGTTGAAAGGCCCCAGTTGCGTCTGTAAGGGCATAATAGGGGTGATCCTGCACGACGATCCAAGCGGTCATCCAGGCGTGCACATCACAGGTCACACGAATGATCTCCGGTTGGGCAAAGGTTTTCGAGATGATTTTTTTGAACTTCGGCTGGGCGGTATTAAAAGCCGGATTCTTCTCACTATAGGTATGAATGTTGTGCAGGATGCCGTCACTGTTCTTGATATCAACTGTTGCGCCGGCCGGAACAAGCAGGACGTGAGGAATGTAGACGCAGTCACGTTGGTCAATCGTTGGATTCGATTCGAGTCGTGAGAGGGGGGTTCCGCCGGCAACCGCCCGGAGGAAGACCACCGCGTTTTTGATGCCCTTGTTCGGACCGGCCAGCACCGCTTCAGGAAATTTCTCTGTCTTTCCACACACTTCGACATCCTTACTGATCGTCAGCGCTTGTGGCTGTGGCACGTCTCCGTCAAACACAACGCGTCCAACAATAGCGCCCCGTCCGTCCGTGTCTGCCTGCGCTGGAGCAGGGGGCGCAGGCGCAGGTGAGACTGCTTGCTGCTCTGATGCTTCGTGCTTGGTCAGAGTGGGCGGCGCTGTTTGATCGTTGTTGTCGGGTCTGCCACATGCGCTCAAAAGAAGAACTGCGTGCAGCAGGAGAATGGCTGTGGCACGGTCGATACGTGGAGAGTGCTTCATGATGGTCCTCTAGTATTCCTCTGGCCCTATTGGGGGGTGTATAGCAGAGTTTTGGGACAGACAAGGCATGGGATTTTCAGAACTCCTGGCGTTCGTACAAGAGCAGCCCCGCGGCCTGCACTATTATATTCTGGATCAAAACAAGACCGTCATTTTCCTGTTTCCTCTTGTTGCCTTCCTTGACCGGATACTGAAAAGCAAGTATTTTTCGACGCGCTATACCGAGGTTTTACGTGGAATCTCACACGTAAAGGAGGGAAGTATATGCACACATATTGGTTGCAGGGAATTTTCATAGGAATGTGTTGTCTGACGCTGCTCGGCGCCCCCCACCACGCTCAGGCGGTCGGCGGGCGGGCGGATACCCAACCCGAACCCGTCAAAAATAAACCGGCGGCCGCCGCCAAACCCGCCGTCGCCAGCCCGGCCACGAACGGCGGCCTCGACGGATATACTTTTCACGCCATCACCCAGGACCATCTGCTCAAGGGTACGGACGACCCGACCTATTGGCTGATGTACGGCGGCAATTACGCCGGGTGGCGGTTCAGCCCACTCGCGGACATTAACCGGGCCAATGTCAAGAACCTGAAGACGGCCTGGATGTTCCAGACCGGCATTCCGGCCCAAATGCAGGCCTCGCCCATCGTGGCCGACGGGATCATTTATCTGACCGCCGCTTATAACCACCTCTTTGCCCTGGATGCGGTCACGGGCGAGTTGCTGTGGCGCTATGAGCACGACCTGCCGGACGATATGCGGGTGTGTTGCGGGCCGTCGAATAAAGGGGCGGCCATTGCGGGAGATCTGATCTTTATGGCCACGCTCGATGCCCATGTGGTTGCCCTGAACCGGAAAACCGGGGCCGTTGTCTGGAACACCGAGATGGACCGCTATAACGACGGATTCAGTGCGACCGTTGCTCCCCTGGTCGTCCGAGATAATCTGATCGTTGGTATTGCCGGAGGCGAATACGGCATCCGCGGCTATATCGATTCCTATGATATCAATACCGGCGAACGGAAATGGCGGCGCTACACCATCCCGGAAGCGGGTGAGCCGGGTGCTGAGACCTGGGCCGGCGACTCCTGGAAACATGGGGGTGCCCCAACCTGGGTAACGGGGTCATACGACCCTGATGAGAATTTGCTATATTGGGCGACGGGCAACACCGCCCCGGACTGGAACGGCGATGTTCGCAAGGGCGATAACCTCTACGCGGATTCCGTGCTGGCCCTTGACCCGGATACCGGAGAGATCAAATGGTATTTCCAGTTCACACCCCACGATATCTGGGATTATGACGGCAATACCGATCTGTTTCTGGTCACTGTCGAACGTAGCGGCCAGATGGTCAAAGCCCTGGCCCAGCCAAACCGGAACGGCTATGTCTATGTCCTGGACCGCGCCTCGGGCAAATACCTGCACGGCACCCAATATGTCGACAATCTGAATTGGTCAAAAGGTCTGGACGAGGCCGGCCGGCCGATTGTTGACCCGCAGTTCGTTCCCACCGCAGAAGGCAAGGAATTTATCTGTCCAGGGTCCGTTGGGGGCAAAAACGGCTCATATACCGCGGCCTATAGCCCGCTGACCAAACTGATGTATGTGCCGGTGGTAGAAAGCTGCTGGCAGATGAAGAAGTCAACCTCCATCTTTATCAAGGGCATTCCATTCTGGGGTGGCGGACCGGGAAAAACCCAGGGCGATGATGGCTCGTCCTACGGTCATCTGTCGGCCATAGACCCGTCCACTGGCGAGATCAAATGGCGCTATCAGGATGAATATCCCATGATGGGGGGTGCCCTGGCGACCGCCGGTGGTCTGGTGTTTTCCGGTAACCTTGAGGGCTTGGCCTTAGCCTTTGATGCCTCGACCGGCGAGCTATTATGGCAATTCCAGACCGGCTCGGCCATGCGCGCCCAGCCCGTTACCTATAAGGCCGGGGGACGGCAGTATGTGGCCATCCCCAGCGGCGGTGGTGGTTTGGCCGTCACCCTGGTTGGCGAGCCACCGTTGACGAGTAAGGGCAGTGCGTTGCTGGTATTCACCCTACCGGAATAAACCAGCGGAGGAGACGAAGAGTGAGGCTGCTGTACCGTATGATGCCGAGCGCCTGGACCTCCACTGGATCGGCTGCATGGAGAAAGCGGAGAAGCGTCGTTGTTTCGGTGCTCGGTTGTCTCTTTTGCTTGACCTTGCCAATACCGCTCTTCGCGGAGGACGGCGCGCAACTCCGGGTCTGCTTTCTGGGGAATAACCTCCCCTTTTCTTCCCAGTCCGGCGAGCGTGGATTCGATGTTGATGTGGCGCGGGCTCTTGCCGAGACAATGGGGCGGACGCTTGTTCCTGTCTGGGTCAGAAATGACGAGCGGATAACCGAGGTTGATGAGAGCGATTTTCCGCTTCGTCGGCTCTCACGAAACGAATGTGACGCCATTTTGAGCGTACCTGGTCGAGACGCTGTGCGTGAGGCCAGCAATGTGACTGTCGGCAACGCCTACTATGGGGCGGCTTTCGAGCTCTTGGGGCGCGCGGGGCAGACGCCGGCGTCCTTGCACGACATTGAGCACCAGATCGTTGCGGTCCAAGCCCAAACGATTGCCAGCTTTATTCTGGAGTCCCTCAAGATTTCGATGCAGACGTTTTTCTCAACCGAGGAGGCACTGGCTGCGGTGGCAAGGGGAGACACAGCATTAGCCTTTGTCTGGGGTCCGACCGCAGGCTGGTATGCAAAACAGGAGTCTGGGGCGACGCTGACATTTGCCACGGCCGAACCGCTCTCGGTGGCGTGCTGGAATGAGCATGTTGCGACGCGCACAGAAGACCAAGCGCTCCGCGCGGCCATAGACGCGGCCCTGACTCGACTGAGAAAGAGCGGAGATCTCAAGACCAGAGCGCAGCGGTATGGCGTACCGTTGTATCCCCCCTTTGAGAAAACTTATGACGTCATAGAGATGTTTCGACTCTCCCGAGAAAAAGAGTAAACGCGCCCGGTCTTGCTTTGGGGATGTGGAGGGCACGTTTACTCTTTGCCGCAGAGAAATGAGGAGGTATATGAGACGGATGTATGGTGTGCTGCTGGTCGGCCTGCTGATGTCTATCCCGATGAATGGGCTGGCTAATGAGGCGATGAAGAACCCTGTTGCCGGCGATGCTGCGGCGATTGTCGAAGGCGAGATGCTGTTTGAAGCGGTGTGTGCCGGCTATTGTCATGTGAAGGCCGATGCCGACCGGGACGGCAAATGTCCCAACCTGTTCGACTGCGATTGGGTCAACGGTTCGGGGACGGACGCGGAAATGTTCAAGGTCGTCAGCGAAGGTGTCCCCAAGACGGAGATGGTCGGTTTTGCCGGACAACTGCCTGACGATATGCTCTGGCAGATTCTGGCCTATGTCCGGGCTGCCTCAAAGTGTGAATCGAGCGCCGCGCCGGCTGCCGATGGAGCCACACAAAACGTGGCACCGTCCGACACCGCAGCGATGCCCGCTCATCAGTAAGGAGTTGTTATGAAATTCCGTCACGGTCTTATGGGTGCCGGTGCGTATGTGATCCTATGCTTTGTCGTCTTTTCTGTTCCGGCCTTCGCCCAGCCGTTCGCCTACGTCACGCACGAGGAGTCGAACGATGTGTGGGTCATTGATACGCAAACGGACGAGGTCGTAGCCAAAGTGCCGGTCGGCGACCGCCCGCGCGGAGTGCTGGTCTCGGCTGATGGCACGCGGGTGTATGTCGCCAACGGCAACTCTAACGACATTTCGGTCATTGACGCGGCAACCAATAGGGTCGTGGAGACCTTTCCGGTCGGCATTGATCCCGAGGGGATTGACCTGAGTACCGACGAACAACTGCTGTTCGTCGTGAATGAGAACGAAGGCGTGATGCGTGTCGTCGATCTGGCCAGCACGGCGATCGTTGCCACGATTCAGGCCGGTATAGAGCCGGAAACCGTGGTGCTCTCGCCCGACGGCAAGCTGGCCTTTGTGCCGAATGAGACCTCGCATGACGTGACGGTTGTTGACACCCGGACCTATCAGGTACTCAGTTCGATTCCGGTTGGCGAAAATCCGCGCGGCGTCGCCTTTATGCCGGACGGAAAAACCGCCTACGTGAGTAATGAGCGGACGCATACCGTCTCGGTCATCGATACCGAAACACTGGCCGTGACCGAGACGATCCGCATGGGCAAACGCCCGGTCGGCATCTCGGTGCTGCCCGATGGCTCGAAGGTCTATGTCGTACACGGCCGGGCCAACGATGTGCGCGTAATTGACCCGGCTACCAACACGGTGACCAAGACGATTCCGCTGGGAGGCAAGCGCTGCTGGTGGTCGGCCCTGACCCCGGACGGCAAAAAACTCTACGCCACTATGGGCCGGTCCGACGGCGTGGCGGTGATTGATACCACCACCGATACGCTGCTCAAGACGATTGAGGTTGGGAAGATCCCCTGGGGCGTGGCGGTGACGCCATAAATCCTTCCTCAGAATCCTGCCCAGACTCAGAGAAAGATATTATTTCCGGTCCCATTCGAATTCCACACCGCGCCACTTCTTCCGAGGCGGAGGGTATCAACGATTACGAGCGTTCACTCGTATGTCGCCGCGCGCCGCTGAGCGACTTATTCGGATTCAATGGCTGCCCGTACGACGGGCTCCAGCTCGCCGCGGCTGTGCATTTCCTGGATGATGTCGCAGCCGCCGATCAATTCGCCGTTCACATACACCTGAGGAATGGTCGGCCAGTTGGAATAACGCTTGATGCCATCCCGCACGGCGGGGTCCTGTAATACGTCGACGGTCTCATACGGCATACCCAAAGAGTCGAAAATCTGAATCGTGGCCGCGGAGAAACCGCACATCGGGAAGGTTGGATTGCCCTTCATATAGATGAGGACCTTGTTGTTCTTCACGGTCTCGTCAATATACGCCTGTACGCTGTCTGCCATGTTCTCCTCCTCGTATGTTCGTGGTTTATGATTTGTGCGCTTCGATGTTCACCAAGCCAGATTGCCGGGTGTCGGCCTCAAATTCCTGTGGGGTCATGGTTTTGAGGGCTAAGGCATGAATGCGCTCAACCATGGCGTCCTGGAGGGCGCCATACACCAGTCGGTGCCGAGCGACGGCGTTCTTGCCGTCGAACGCAGCGGACACGACGACGACTTCGTAATGATCTCCGCCACCGGTGTAATCGCGGACGTGCACCTGCGCGTCGGGTAGGGCCGCAACAATACGGGACTGTATTTCATCGGCGGAAATAGGGGCCGGCATGGCTGTCAACCTCCACGCTTCACTCGGGGTTCATTCGAGCGGTTATTTGTCATGACCCTGAGCAGTACCGGCCATGCTATCTGAGTACCTGGCTGTCTTGCAAGGTCGCTTTCGGTCGTCGCGATAAAAAAGGGCACCTTGCGAGCGGTGCCCTGTATCGGTAGTACGATTGTACTTCTCGTCCGCTGCTCTCCTGAAGAGCTGTGCACGAGAGGCTTATTTTTTCCGCATCCCGGCACCACAGCACTTGAGCGAGCCATCGCCACCCTTAGTCACGATGACCTGCGCACCGCAGCTTCCACACAGATACATTTTCCCGAGTTGATTTGCCATACTACTGCCTCCTGTTTTCTCCTAGCGTCCGGTAAATCGGGGTTTCCGCTTGGCTGGGAAAGATTCCACGCCCTCGGCCCGATCCTGGGTTGTCTGGAGAAGGGCGTACAAGTCTTCTTCCAACCGCACTCCCTGATCGAGTGTCAGGTCCATTGCCTTATGTACCGCCTCTTTACCGAGTCGTAGAGCGATAGGGCCCTTGCCTAACAGACCGGACAGGACCTCGTCAACACGGGTCGCAAGACCGTCCGCGTTAATCACTTCATTGACCAGTCCGATGCGATACGCCTCAGTCGCGTCAAGCTGTTTGCCGGTGAGGATAAGTTCCAATGCCTTTGCCTGCCCGACCACCCGCGGCAGGCGTTGCGTCCCTCCACCAAAAGGAATCATCTGCTCGGTAACTTGGGGGAGGCTGAACCGGGCCGTGGAAACGGCCAGACGGAGGTCGCAGGCCAAGGCCAACTCCAGCCCGAGTCCGAACGCGTTGCCGTTGAGGACCGCCAGCGTCGGCTTTGTTATGGCCGCAAGCGCTTCGACGCACTGAACGGAGCCGAACTGCTCACGAATTTTCTGCGCGGTGTTGGCCGCTCTTGTCAGACCCTCACAAAAGCTGTGGGCCGAGCCGGTCAGGATACCGATTTCGACCGCCTCATCCTCCTCGATGGCCTGGCAGGCGGCTGCTATTTCCTGATCCAGCCGGGGCGTGAGCCGGTTGCCCTGGTCCGGACACGACAGGCGCAGCCAAGCCACTTTCCCCTGAATCTCATACACAAGATCGGACACGCCGCCACCTTAGCAAAAAGGGCGGCCGAAAGGACGCCCAGGCTCATTATTCGTACTGCGCTTTGAGCTCTTTCTTGAGGACTTTGCCTAACGGGTTCTTCGGCAACTCATCCAGGAAATTGATCTCCTCGGGCTTCTTGAAGCTGGCCAGCCGTTCCTTACAGAAATCGCCAACTTCGTTTGCGCTTGCCGTCTGGTCTGGCTTGAGGGCGACAAAGGCCACGATCTTTTGTCCCCAATCAACGTCCGGCACGCCGATAATGGCCGCTTCATCGACTGCCGGATGGGCGTGCAGGACCGCCTCGATTTCCGCCGGCGCAATGTTTTCACCGCCACGAATGATGATGTCGTCCTTGCGGCCAACCAGATAGACATAGCCGTCTTCGTCGATATAGCCCATGTCGCGGGTATGCAGCCAGCCGTTTTCGTCCAACAGGGCGGCGGTCGCACTTTCCTGATTGGCGTAGCCCTTCATCACGCGCGGGGTGCGAATGACAACCTCACCGATCTCATTGGCCGGCAGCTCCTTATTGTCGTCATCAAGGACCTGGACTTCCACATCCGGCAGGGGTTTGCCGACCGAGGTCAAGCGCTTCAGGTTGCGCTCGACTTCTTCCGGCGTGCCGTTCAGCTTATGGTCATCCGGTCCGAGGACGGTCAGAGTCGAGTTGGTCTCGGTCTGGCCAAAGGCATTCACGAAACCGGTCGAATCCGGGAACACATCAATGGCCTTGCGAATGACGGGGAAGGCCATGGGCGCGCCACCATAGGAGACGTTCTGCAAGCTCGACAGGTCATAGTTCGAGAACTCGGGATGATCAATGAGTTGTTTCATCATCGTGGGCACGACAAAGGCGTGCGTCACTTGCTCGTTCTGCACGGCCTCTAACCACTCCTTGGTATCGAACTGACGCAGGATGGCGATCTTCCGGCCGTTCCACAGCGCGGTCATGATGTTCATCGTGCCGGCAATATGGTAGAGCGGCGCGCACAGCAGCGAAGTGCCGCGCGAGCTGCCGTCCGCCATCTCGACGGTGCCGATGACATAATTGGTAAATCCGCCGTAGGTCAGCATCACGCCCTTGGGCAGAGACGTCGTGCCACTGGTATACATCAGGATGGACAGGTCGCCCTCATCCACCTCGACCTCTTCGATGTCGGGTGAGCCCTGCTCAATAAAGTCGTCGTAGTGCAGCATATCGTCACGCCGCGTTTCGATCGTGACGTATTTCTCCACACAGCCGAGATTGGGCTTGAGGCTCTTGACCAGGTCGATATAGCGCTCGCCCACAAACAGAATCTTGGTCTCCGCCGCGGTAATCATATATTCCAATTCCGGTGGCTTGGCCCGATAGTTCAGCGGTACGAAGGTCGCCCCCAGCGTCGCCGTAGCATAATAGGCTTCGACGTATTGGTTACAGTTTGTCTGCAAGATCGCCACGCGCTCACCAGCCTGAATACCCTGATCGCGCAAACTGCTGGCCAACCGTTTGACCCGATCCACGAGTGCTCCATAGGTCAACCGCGTGCCTTCAAAGGCCAGGATTTCCTGGTCTGGAAACGTCATACCTGGAATGCCGATGAACTGTGAGGTATTCATGCGTGCTCCTTTACCAGTGCAAATAGATTTTGTTCCAGTCGTAAGCCATCGGATAAATGCAGGTCAGCCCCGTGTCGGACGGCCCGTTTTGCCAGGGCGACGAGTGTTGGATGATAACGGGACAGTGTGTATGCCAGAGATTTAGCCTCCGTCAAGAGGGTCGCCAAGGGAACCACCTGATTTACCAGGCCAATTTGAAGGGCCTGGTCTGCCCCGAGCCGCTTGCCGGTGAGGACCATGTCCAGGGCGCGACCGAGTCCGATTGCCCTGGGGGCGGTCTGCGTCCCGGCGACTCCAGGGATCATGCCCAGGCCGGTTTCCGGTAAAAAAAAGACCGTGTCGTCCGCGGCAATGCACAAATCACACAGCAGCGCCATTTCCATCCCGCCGCCGACGGTATAGCCGTGGACCGCCGCAATGGTAGGTTGGGGCAGGTGCAACAGCAGCCCCCAGTTATCCCGTTGCCATCGCACCTCACGGGCCCGTACCGGAGAGGGCGCTGAACCGAACTCCGAGACATCTCCGCCGGTAGAAAAGGCCGGGCCTTCTCCACGCAAGATCATGACCCGGACCTCGGGGTCGTCCCGGATGGCCTGAAGAGTTTCGTATAAATCGTCTCGCATCTCCACGTTATAGGCGTTGAGCATGTCAGGTCGGTTGAGTGACACAATGGCCAGACTGCCGTCTTTTTCGTACAGGACTGCGGGGGAAGACATACACGCTCTTTAAGGAGTAAACGTGTCCTCCAATACACATGAGATGCTGGCCACGTTTACTCCTTATGCCGAATAGGCAATCTGGCCGGCAATGATTGTGGTAAGGACGCTTGCCTGGCCTATCGCTTCAGCCGGGATCCTCGTCAGGTCGCTATCGAGGATAACGACATCCGCACGCATGCCGGGGCTGATTTTGCCGACCCGGTTTTCCTCAAACCCGACCCAGGCTCCGGCTTGGGTGAACAGACCAATCGCCTCAAGACAGGACAAGCGTTCGGCAGGATTGAGCGGAATGCCGGTCTGGGACTGGCGTGTGACGGCGGCCTGAATCGCTGCCAATGGGGCCTGCGGGGCGACCGGACAATCCGAACTGCCAATAACGGGGATGTTGCGGTCCCGAAAGCTCTTTGCCCGGTACAGCCAGTCGTGCACGTCCGCATCAACTTGGGCGGCATATTTGTCGCCATAAAAATACACAAAGCCCGGCTGCATCACCACCGTACAGCCGGTCTCGGCCATGAGGTCGAGTAACGGTGGAGGGCAGAGCGTGCAGTGCTCGATCCGATGACGGTGATCACGGAGCGGCAGCCGCGCTTGAGCCTGCCGAATCGCGTCGAGGGCCGCGCAGACAGGAGCTTCTTCAACCGCATGGATGGCGGCCTGAAACCCGTGTCGATGCACCTGCCAGACCATTTCGGCCAGATCGTCCAGCGGTGGATACAGCTCGCCTCCGCTCTCGTGCAGCATGATTTTGATACTGCCAAGCCGAACCTGGGTAGCTTGCCGGTCGGCTTGCTTGAAGGTGGGGAGGCCGTCCGGCCGCACTTGAGAGAATGCCTCAATCCCGACCATGACGGTTGCATGGGGGCGAAGTATCCCGTCAGCGCGCAATTGGGAGAAATGTCGGACATCCTCAAGTGTATTGCCGGCGCTGGCGTCATGGAACGAACACACCCCGTGTCTGAGCATCTCGCCGTTGACCTGTCGTAATCCGGCCTGAAACTCCTGCGATGGGAGGGGAGGCAGGGCAGTTCGCAGAAACGACTCCAGTTCATAGACCACGCCGGTTGGTTCTCCCCTGGCATCGCGCTCAATGCTACCGCCGCTTGGAGGGGTAAACTGGGCGTGTAGGCCGGTTTGCCGGAGCGCCGCGCTATTCAGAACGGCAGCATGACCGGTCCGATGACGCAGGATTATGGGTTGGTCGGTCGATATGGCATCGAGGTCGTGCCGATTCGGATGGCGTTTCTTATCGAGAAAGAACTCGTCATAGCCATAGCCACGCAGCCAGTCTTGTGGGCTGAGAGTAACTAGGCGCGCCCGGAGTTGAGACTGAATTTCAGCAATCGACCGGGCTGTACTCAGGTCTGCGCCGCAGTAGCGGCTCGCCCAGGCAAAGAGGTGCAGGTGGGGGTCGATGAAGCCTGGGAGTATCATTCTCCCGGTACACGGTACGGTCTGTGTTTTCGGCGAGACAAAGGGGCGCAGTCCCTGCTCGGTGCCGACGGCGAGGATTTTTCCCGCCGCAATAGCGACTGCTTGCGCTTCAGGTCGGTTCGGGTCGAAGGTGAGGACATGTCCGCCGTAGAGCAGCAGGTCCGCGGTGTGGGGTGCGGAAGACATGGCTCCCAGCCCAAAAAAGAAAGAGCGGGGTTTCCCTCGCCCTTCACGGTTATTTATATTGTTCGCAACAGACCGTTATCAGTCCGACGACGGAAGTGGCTTGGCTTCCTTGAGCGGCATTTCTTTATCGCAGCAGTGGAGTGCGCCGTCGCCCGGCTTGTTGCAGAGCACCTCAGTTCCGCACTCTTCACACATATAGCGTTTACCCAGTTGTGCCATTGATCCCTCCTGTCGTGATATGCCTCTACGAGTAATATCTACTGTAGAAATGGTAACTTGGTCACTTCGGCTATCATGTCCGTGTCCGGCCTGTCAATCCGCAGCCGGGTGCCTGGCTCGCCATGTTCGCGCCGGACATACCCCAGGGCAATCGGGCGGCCCAGGGTTGGAGAGGTGGTGACACTGGTCAACCAGCCGACTTCCTTGTCGTCCTTCAAAAGTCGGTCCCCTCGTGTGGGCAATACATCCTGCCCTTCATTTTGCAGCAGAAACCCGCTGAGCAGACGATTCATACGCCCGCGCGCAGAAGCCCGCTCGACGACTTCCTGGCCCAGATAGCAGCCCTTATTAAAACTGATGGCTCGGTCGAGGCCGACCTCCAGCACGATTCTGTCCTCGTCCATATCGAGGCCATACCACGGAATGCCAGCCTCAACGCGCAGCATATTCAGCGCGGTGTGACCGACGGGAAGCAGCCCGTCGAGTTGAGCGAGTGCCTGCCAGACGCCGGGTGCTTGGTCGCCGGCCACGTGAAACTCATAACCACCCTTGCCGGTCTGGTCGGAGCGAATCACGCGGACCCGGACATCCGCAAGCGTTGCGTCCTGATGCTGTAACTCCTGTTCGGGTAACGAAGGGAGGCCGGCTGCCGCCAAGACCTGTGCCGCGGCCGGGCCCTGGACCGCAATGGTCACCTGGTGGGCGCTCAGGTCTTCGATCTCCACATCGTCGGCAATGATAAAACGGTCGAGGGCTTCAATCGTCTTCTCCTTGATCCGGGCGTCAAGGTCGAGAAGGATTGCCGACTCTTCGGCATAGACGCGCAAATCCGCTACAATTCGTCCCTGTTCCGTCAGCAGCGTTGCCGGACAGCCAGCGTCGGGCCGCAGGGCTTTGACATCGTTGGACAACATGCCCTGCAGAAAATCGCTGCGCTCTTCTCCCGTGAATCTCACCTGGGTACGAAAGGACAGGTCGATCAGCCCCGCCTCTTCGCAGACTGCGGCGTATTCGTCTTGCGGATTGGTGAAGGCGCTCGGCAGTTCAACGCCGCGATCATCAATGAGCGATATGCCTTGGCCTTCAAGCCAAGCAGATACGGTGCCTTTCATGGCAGGTTCGTTAGCAAAGTCAGGTCTGAAAAAGCCGAGTTCTGCAATCTACATAGCGTTCGATGCAATCGGCTTAACGGTGCGCAAGGTGCAAGGCCAGAACGGCTCCGCCGCCGAAAATAACGAGACCGCCAATGATAGCAATCCAGTCCATTATTCGTTCTCCTCCTGAGCAAGAAGCCGTCGAGTGCTGCGGTCCTTGACCCAGACCGCTCTACCGAGCCCAATACTAGCAGCAATTCCAAGGGAGGCCAACCAATCGCGAAGGGGCGCGGCAGGTCGAAAGAGGAGACTGGCCGTACCTCCGGCGACGTTGACCAGGACGAGAAGTTTGAGAATCTCCGTCTCGTATTTAATGCGTTCGTTCATGCGTCACCGCGTCTTACATAGAAAAAGGGTCGCCTTCATGACGCCGCATTCAGACGGCGCAAATTCCGTACGGCCTGAATACGCTCCTGGGCCAGGGTGACGGCCAAACGGTGGGGCGGGATGTCGCGCTGCTTGGCTTGAGCAAAAAGCGTTTTCAGAGTGGAGTAAATCTGTTCGGTTTTGGCCTTGGCCCGCTCGCGCCGATAGCCGCCGGGACCCAGCTCGTCCGCAACGTTAATCAGCCCACCGGCGTTAATCGCAAAGTCCGGCGCATACAGAATACCACGCGCGTGAAGCGCGTCTCCGTCAGCCCCGGTGAGTAATTGATTGTTGGCTCCACCGCCGATAATCCGGCACCGGAGCTGGGGAATCGTATCTGGATTGAAAATGCCGCCTGCGGCGCAGGGGGCGAGAATGTCGCATTGCTGGGTCAGAATCTCAGCCGGGTCCGCAACCTCGGCCTCCAGTTCGGTCTCTGCCTTGTCGGTCCGGGTCACATCCACATCCGCGACTATCAGCCGCACCCCGGCCTGGTGGAGGTATTGCGCCAGCGAGTAGCCGACTTTCCCCAGACCGGGCAGGGCTACGGTCAAACCCTGAAATTCGGCCTTGCCGTCCGTTTCTTCAAGACACGCCCGTAGGCCACAGAAGATGCCCCAGGCGGTCATAGGGGAGGGGTCCCCACCGCCGCCAAACGCCTCCGCTCGTCCAACCCCGAACCGACTCTCCGCCCGGACGTGTTCAATGTCCGCGGTCGTCGTGCCCATGTCTTCGGTTGGAATATAACGGCCCGCCAAAGACTCTATGGCGCGGCCCAGCGCGCGAAACACGCCCTCTCTCTTCGTCGCTGGCTGACTGGCGACAACAACCGCTTTGCCGCCGCCATACTCCAGGCCGGCCAGGGAGGCTTTATAGGTCATGGCCTGGGCGAGACGCAGGACATCGGTCACCGCGTCATCTTCACTGGCATAAGCCCGCATGCGGATGCCACCCAGGGCGGGCCCTAAGGTTGTATCGTGAATGGCAATCAGGGCGGTGAGGCCGGCGTTGCGGTCTGTGCAGAAAACCACCTGTTCGTGGTCTTCTGCCTGCATGCGTTCAAAGAGCGCCATACGGGCTGATTCATATGGAGACTAGGACGTCGTCGCCGTCCACTTTGACTTCATAGGTTTCCTGTTTTTCGTCCGGGTCCTCACTGTTTTCTCCAGTCGTGACATCGAAATCCCAGGCGTGCCACGGGCAGGTGACCATATTACCGTCCAACTCGCCTTCACCTAATGGGCCGCCCTGGTGCGGGCACACATTATCCAGGGCGTAGAAGGTGCCATCGACATTGAAAACGGCTACTTGCTGATCGTTGACCTCAAAACACCGGCCTTCGCCTTCAGGGATATCGTTCGTCGAGGCCACTTTGACAAAATCGGCCATGCTGCCCTCCTGTGTTGGAAATATCGGCGAATTAAACAAATTCCTCTCCAGACCGCAAGGAGACAGGCTGGGAACATAAAAAAGCCCCGGTATCAGACCGGGAGGGCGATACCGGGGCTGTCAGACAGCAGCAGGATTCTTCTAGCCGCCGTAGAAGACCTTTTCACCCAAGTCGGCCATGTGCAGGGTCGCCAAGTCCGCGCGTCCTTCGGGCTGCTTCTGGACCACCGCATTCACCACTTTCCCAATAAAAATAGAGTGGTCGCCGTTCTCGACGGTTTGCTCCAACGCGCATTCGACATAGGCCGGGACACTTTCGAGCACAGGTGCGCCAGTACTGCCTGCGCGGTATGCCTCACCGTTGATGGTGTTGCCGTCTTTCTCAACGGGTTTGAAAAAGGCGAAGGCCGGACCCTGTTGTCCTTTGCCCAGGATGTTGAGAGCAAACGAGCCGGATTTCTTTATGATGTCATGCGCACTGGCGTCGGCCTTGACGCCAACGACGACCAGCGGCGGTTCAAAGGCCGTCTGGGTCACCCAGTTCACGGTTGCCGCGGCGATCTCGCCGTCTTTTTCCGCGGTCAGCACGTACAGGCCGTAGGGAATCATGCGTAAAGCTGTTTTCTTGGCATCTGCATCCATCGGTCTTTCTCCCTTTTCTGACAAATTGTCCCCGCGTTGTATCTGTCCCCTCCCGCGCGTTCAAGTCCGGTCGGAGCGGTAGAGAGTGAAGAGTGGATAGGGGTGAGGAAGGAAGCTGTTATGAATCAACTGCCACCATCCAGCCGTGTCGGTCGGGCTTCAGGCCGCGCTGGATGGCGGACAACTCGTCAAACAGGCGTTGGGCCAGCGGGCCGACTTGGCCGTTATTGACACCAACGGTCTCGTCTTTATACGACAACTCGCTGACCGGTGAGATGACGGCCGCGGTTCCGGCTCCAAACACCTCACGCAACAGCCCACTCCGCGCCGCGGTCAGGACTTCGGTGATGGTAATGGGGCGCTCTGCCACCTGCAGCCCAAAGTCCTGGGCGAGTTGGAGCACGGAGGCGCGAGTCACGCCGTCGAGGATAGTCCCGGTGACTGGTGGAGTGACGAGTTCATCCCCCAACACGAAGGCGATATTCATTGAGCCGACTTCTTCGATGTATTGCTGTTCGACGCCGTCGAGCCACAACACTTGGGCAAACCCGTCTTTGTGGGCTTCTTCACCGGCGAATAAACTCCCGGCATAATTGCCCGCCGTTTTGGCGGCTCCGGTTCCGCCGCGCACGGCCCGCACATAGCGGTCTTCCACCCGGATGCGGAGCGGTTTGAAGCCTTCGGCATAATAGGCGGCGACCGGCGAAAGAATAATAAAGAACTGATAGGTGTGAGATGGCCGCACCCGCAGGTCGGGATCGCGCGCAAAAGCAACGGGCCGGATATACAGGGAGGTGCCGGAGGCACGCGGGACCCAGGCCTGGTCCAGTTTCACCAACTGCTTGAGCGCTGAGAGAAAGAGTTCCGGGTCAATCGGCGGGATACACAGCCGGACAGCAGAGCGATTAAAGCGGGCGATATTGCGGTCTGGCCGAAAGAGGAGAATGGTATCGTCCGGCGAACGATAGGCATTGAGTCCTTCAAAAATGGCCTGGGCATAATGGAGTCCGACGGTGGCCGGTTCCAGCGACAGGGGGCCGTACGGTACGATACGCGGGTTGGACCAACCCGTATCGGCCACACCATCCAGGAGAAACATATGATCGGTAAAAATTCGGCCAAACCCGAGTGCGTCGGCGGGCGGCTTGGGTTTGGGCCGAGTGCGCGGGGTGATGGGGATATGCATACTCATGGTCACTCTCTGCGGGAGGTCGGAGTGTAACAGAGATTGTTGCTGGGCCGAAAGAGAGTGACGGGCGCGCGCATTGACTTCGGCCGCTTGTGCGCGTTAGGGTCGGGGCCGGGTTCATCCCGATACCAAGGAGGTAGCATGGCTCGTATTCCCTATCCCAGTCTTGAAGATTTACCGGAAAAGGTCCGCGCCTCGGCGGAAAAGCTCCCGCCGCTCAATATCATGAAGATGTTTCTGAACGCACCGACGAACGCCATACCGCTGCTCGTTTTTGGTCAGTCCATTCTGACGAAGCAGGAGTTGGACGCCCATCTGCGTGAGCTGGCCATCCTGCGGGTGGCCCATCTGACCGGGGCCAACTATGAGTGGACCCAGCATGTGCCCCTCGCCAAAGAGACGGGCGTTACGGACGCCCAGGTAGAAGCCCTTCCTCAGGGGGCCGACTCGGACGCTTTTAACGATGTGGAAAAACGCGTACTCCGTTTCACTGATGAGGTCACGCGGGATGTCAAAGCGTCGGCTGAGACCTTCGCGGCCCTGGAGAAGGATTTGGGGCCGCGTCAAATGGTCGAGTTGACCTTGGCCATTGGGTTCTACGGCATGGTGGCGCGAGTGATGGAATCGTTCGAGGTCGAGCTGGAACCCACGGCCGGGACGTATTCGATCGATCAACTCCGACGATGAATTCAGTCGGCAGCGTAAATCCGGGGAACTTTCCAGCGCTCGAAGAAACCAGCCTTGGGTTTGTCCTCTGCCTTGAGGTCTGTGACATGGGCATCAATGTCCCGGTACAGCCGGGCAACATCAATCCCGTGTGAGGTGGGACGAAAGTCTTCAAGCCGTATGAGGGCTTGGGTCAACAGGTTAATCGCACCCTGTGCGCCGCCCCGGTTGAAACGCATATGGAGGCCCGTGGCCAGGCGAATCAGGGCTTCGTAAAATGTTTTGTCTGCCGTGTCGGCTTCCTGCCAGACCTCTTCGAGCACCTGATGGCTGTCAAAGTATTCCCGACGGTTAAAAAGCCGAACGGCCTGCTTGAGCTTTGGCTGCATCACGATTATGACAAGAGAGAAATTTTGAAAGCGAGGATTATCCTATGCCGCTCCGCACGGTTGAGCAATATAAAGACAGCTTGAAGGACGACCGGCAGGTCTATTTTCGGGGCCAACGTATCCCTGACGTGACCGCGCACCCGCTCGTTCAAACCGCCATCGATCACGAAGCGACCGACTATCGTCTCATGCACGACCCGCAGTATCGGGAGCTGGCCGTGGTCCGCAACCCCGAGAGCGGTGAGGAGATGAGCCGCTATTTTCTGCCGCCGCAGAATGCCGAACAACTGCTCAAACGGAGCGAGTTGATTGAAACCGCCTGCCGGGAAGGCGGGACGCTCGTTGTGCTGGCAAAAGTGGTTGGCAGCGATGCCCTGTTTGGCCTGCTGCGGACCTCCCGAAAAATAGATGAGGCCTGCGGGACATCCTACCATCAACGGGTCAAAGTCTTTTATGATTACTGTTGCAAAGAAGACGTCAGCTTTGCCCTGGCCCAGACCGATACCAAGGGCGACCGCGCCCTGCGTCCCTCGGAACAGGAAGACCCGGATTCGTACCTGCGCATCGTGGAAGAACGGCCCGACGGCATTCTGGTGCGCGGGGCCAAGGTCCACACCTCAAATACCACCCACGCCAATGAGATGATCGTCCTGCCCACGCGGGCCATGGGTGAAGAAGACAAGGACTACGCAGTCGCCTTTGCGATTCCGCTGAATACCCCAGGGCTCAAGTTGCTGATGAGCGGCTACGGCTCGTACACCCAGCGTAACAGCTTCGATCATCCGGTCAGCTCGGGCGTAAAAATGACCGAAACGCTGACCATCTTTGATGATGTGTTCGTGCCCAGTGAGCGGATTTTCCTACAAGGTGAATGGCAGTTTGCCGGTCCCTTGGCGCTGTCGTTTGTTGAGTATCATCGCCTGACCGCGATTTCGTATAAACTGCCCTTTCTGGACCTTTTGGCCGGTGCCGGGCGCTTGATGGCCGAGTACAACGGCATTGAAAGAGCCGCCCATGTCAAAGAAAAACTCTTCTGGCTGGCCAGCTATGCCGAAACCACCCGCTCGCTGACCCATATGGCGTGTCTGAAGGCGCGCGCGACCGACTTCGACATGGTCATCCCCGACCCCCCGACCGTGAATATCGCCAAGCATCATTTTGCGGCCGATTTCCACCAGGCCCTGTCGCACGTCCAGGACCTGGCCGGCGGTATTCTGGTGACCGCTCCGGCGGTGGAAGACCTGCGGAGCGAAGAGACCGGACCGTTGATCGAGAAATATATGAAGGGCAAGAAGGGCACCTCGGGCAAGGAACGACTCCAGGTGATTAACCTGATCCAGGACATCACCACCTCGGACTTTGGGGGGTATAACGCGGTGCTGGCCCTGCACGCCGAAGGCTCCATGGAAGCGGAAAAGATGCAGCTCTATCGTGAGTATGACTGGCAGCGGGTGCGCGATTACGCTAGTGAAATGGCGCGGATTGGCAAGGAATAAGGTCTGTCTCTTCCCGATACCAGGTCGGGACAATCGCAGGGGTGGGGCTGGTGAGCCGCCCCATTTTTACCACGCTCCATGAGGTGTAGGAGAGTAAGGAAAGAAGAAGGTATGGGGGCGCTACGAGTCTTTACTGTGTGAAAGCGACGAAAACCCGTATTCAAAGGACAATAGCTCGCTGAACCCAATGTCCGATCAGAGGAGCATACTTGGCAGTTGCTTGTAACAAGGGCCGCCCCGACGGGAACGGGAGATGTTGGAGACAATCACGACAGCTCAGCCGACGCTTATCATCATTACGGTATATGAACCCAGGGTGCCCAAGTGGGTTACTCCGACGCAAAGGAGACGCTCGACATGAAATGTAGTATCGACGGCTGTCCGGGAGAATACAAAGCGGAAAAAGTGGTGCATACCGTCCGGCACCAGGGGCAGATCACGGTCATTGACGACGTTCCGGCAGACGTTTGTTCCGTCTGTGGAGACGTACTGCTGGGGCCGGATACTGTTCGGCGGATTGAAATCCTGCTTCGAGAAAAGCAACAACCAACACGTCGGGTACCGCTGTATGAGTTCGCGTAAGAAAAAATCATACAGCGCTGTAAGCACGATAAAGGAGGCAAGGCATGAATCGGTACGGAGAAAACACACGGCCACAGGCCGCGGCAGGCTGGCAGTTGGCACGGCTGTCGTCGCCCAGCGGGTTGTTCGGAGCGAACGGAATGCGCATGGGTTCGGACGGGCAACTCTATGTGGTCCAGGCGTTTGGCAGCCAGGTGAGTGCGGTCGATACTGGCAGCGGCGCGTGTGACACGATTTCGCCGGTTGGGGGGCCGATCGTGGCGCCGGACGATATCGCCTTTGACTCGCACGATGTCATGTATGTGACTGAGGTGATGAGCGCCCGGGTCAGCGCTCGCACGCCCAGCGGTGAAGTCCGGGTCATTGCGGATAACGTACCGGCGGCAAACGGCATCACCGCCTACCAGGACCGTTTGTTCATGGACGAATGCCGCCCCGGCGGCCGCCTGTTTGAACTGTATCCGGACGGTCGAGAGCCCCGGGTGATCGCCGAGGACCTGCCGCTGCCCAACGCGCTCTCGGTTGGGCCTGATGGCAAGCTGTATTTCCCGCAAATCGCGGCGGGTGAGATCTGGCGCTGTCCGCTCGAAGGCGGCGCGCCTGAGCGCTTTATGGCAGGCTTTGCCGTTCCGACTGCGGTCAAGTTTGACCAGAACGGCCTGCTGACAACAACCCAGGCCGCCAGCGGGGAAGTGACAAGGATCGATATCCAGAGCGGAGAAAAGACCGTTGTCGCCAACGTCCGACCGGGGATCGACAATCTGGCCTTTGCGGATGACAACCGCCTCTTTATTTCGCACTTTGTAGACGGTGGGGTTGCCGAAATTCTGGCGGATGGAACCGAGCGCGTTTTGGTGCCCGCGGGCGTGCTCGGTCCGTTCGGCCTCACCGTGACCGGTGACGGCATGGTCTATGCGGCCGACGGCATGAGCATGATATCCGTCAGCCGGGACGGGCAGGTCAGCCGTCCGACGATGTTCACCCAAGAAGGCTATCCCGGCTTTATCCGCGGTATTGCCGCCGGTCCGGCGGGCAACGTGTATGTCACGACCTCAGCCGGTGAAGTGGTCCTGTATAATTTCAGCACACGCGAATCGCAGACCCTGGTCAGCGAACTCAACGAACTCTACAGCCTCGCGCCGACCCAGGACGGCGCGGTTGTGGTCGCCGAGGGCGGCGAGGGACGCCTGCTCAAGGTGACCGCAGACGGCAACGTCACCGTTCTGGCCCGTGGTCTTGGCCGACCGAATGGTGTGGTCGTGGCCGATGATGGGTCGTGCTATGTCAGCGAGCCTGACAAAGGCCAGGTGTCGCAGGTGAATGGTGGCCGCTCAGCCGTGGTCGAGGGCTTGTCGTCACCCCAGGGGCTCGGCCTGCTTGGCGATCAACTCCTGATTGTTGACGCGGGCAGCAAAGAACTCATCGCGGTATCGCTCGGCACAAGACAGCAACAGACGCTTGCTTCCGGCCTGCCGGTCGGTGCCCAGCCCGGCGTGACACCGCAAATACTCATGGGGATTGCCGGTCTGATCCAAGGGCCGCTCACACCATTCTCCGGCCTGGCCGTGGGTGGAGATGGGACGGTCTATATTGCTGCCGATGGCGAGGGGAGCGTACTGACGCTCAAGCGAGCCTCGCGCGTTTCACGCTAGGGCCTAGCCGGGCGGGGGGCTCCTGTCATGCCGGACGTGATCGGCATCCAGCGGGTGGCCACATAGAATTGTCATTTGCGCTAGACCTGAACTTACGGAACTTCCAGAATGATCTTGCCGAAATTCTTATTGTCCTCCATGTATTGATGCGCCTCGTTTGCCCGCTCCAAGGGAAAGCGGCAATCAATAATGGGCTTGATTCTACCCGCGGCTAAAGGCGGCAGCCAGTTCGCCTGAAAGCGGCGGGTGATGTCAATCTTATCGGCCAGGGTTCGAGTGCGCAGCACGGAGCCAAACACCTGGAGGCGTTTTCTTAGAATCAGCCCCAGATTCGTCTCCACTTTGACTCCGCCCATCACGCCGACGAGGACCAGCCGTCCGCCAAGCGTAAGACTTTTAAGATTCCTGTCCCAATACGCCGCGCCAATAAAATCTTCTATAACATCAACGCCTTTTCCATTGGTGGTGTGTTGCACCCACTCGGCGAAGTCCTGCTCTTTGTAGTTGCAGCCGGCGGTCGCGCCGAGGTCCACACAACGCTGGACCTTTTCGGCTGAACCGGCTGTGACCAGCACGCTTGCCCCGGTCTCGCGGGCCATCTGAATAGCGGCTGTCCCCACTCCGCTCGCCCCGGCGTGGACCAGGATGGTTTCGCCCCGCTTCAGACCGGCCAGGGTAAAGATCGTTTCCTGAGCGGTGAAATACACCTCCGGGACGGCCGCGGCTTGGGCGAAGCTCCAACCCTCGGGAATCGGCATAGCCATGCGGGCATCAATGACCGCCTTTTCTGCGTAGCCGCCCCCGCCGACCAGACCGAAGACACGCTCGCCAACCGCAACCGTGGTCACTGCCGAACCCACGGCTTCCACTTCTCCGGCGAGTTCGAGCCCGAGGATATCGGATGCACCCGGCGGCGGTGGATATTGGCCCTGGCGCTGGAGCGTATCCGCCCGGTTGAGTGCGGTTGCACGCACCCGCACAAGAATCTGTTCAGGGCTGGGTATTGGATCAGGGACGGTGCCCAACTTGAGCATGTCCGGGCCGCCCGGTGCGGCAATGGTAATGGCTTGCATATGTCTTCCCGCGCGCGGAGTTACTTGCCTGTGAACCGGGCTTTACGTTTCTCGACAAAGGCGGTAATTCCCTCCGCGAAATCCGGCGTTCCCATCGACAGGGTGATCGAGCGGGCTTCGCTGTGCAGTTGTTCGTGTAAGGAGTTGCCGAGGCTTTGATTGAGCAGCAGTTTGGTCCGTCCAAACGCGGCAGTCGGGCCCTGGGCCAATTCTTCGGCCAGTTTTCTCGCCTCGGCCATCACCTGGTCGGGCTCGACCACCGCAGTCAGCAGCCCCAGGTGCAGCGCCTCTTCAGCCGGAACAGGTTTGTTACGCAAAAACATTTCGGTCGCCTTGGCCAACCCTACGTGACGCGGTAGGAAAAAGGTTGAGCTGGAGTCCGGGCTTGCGCCAATGCCCAGAAAGGCGGTGACAAGATTGACCTGAGGCGAGGCAATACGGAAATCGCAGGCGAGCGCTAAACCAAACCCGCCACCGGCAGCCACGCCGTTGAGCGCGGCGATGACGGGTTTGGGAATTTCGCGGATCATGGCAATGGCCGCGTGCAGAACGGGCATCATTTTCTCCAGGCTCGGAATAATATTCTGCTGTGCCAGCGCTCCGACAAAGAACTTGATATCGCCGCCCCCACTAAACGCCCGGCCATTCCCGGTGAGAATCACCGCCCGCACCTCGTCATCATCCCAGCACTCCATCAGGGCTGTGCGTAAGCCGGCGGAGAGCTCATTGTTCATCACGTTAAACTGGGCCGGACGGTTAAGGGTAATGGTGGCAATACTGCTCTCACGACTCCAATAGACGGCTTCTTCCATTGCGTCCTCCTCTTTCCTTCCTTGTTTCTTGCGCTTTTGCCTCGCTTGACGAATCGCCAAGTGTCAGGAATATGCTGACTTCGTGTGCGGGTATTTCCATATCAGACCCACCCGCAGCAACAAAAGGGAGGTGACACTCATGGCCATTACGCAAATAACCCCACCGGAAGTCCACCAGACGCTGAGCCAGGATGCCGCGGTTGTCTATCTGGACGTCCGCACCGAGGCGGAATTCCAGGCCGGCCACCCCGAGCGCGCCGTCAATATTCCCGTGGTCTTCTTTGATCAAGCTGCTGGCCGTCCGGTTCCGAACCCGCGCTTTTTAACCGTTGTTGAAGCGACCATACCCAAGGAGGCCCCCGTCGTCGTCGGCTGCCAGGCCGGCGGTCGTTCGCAACACGCCGCCGAGATTATGGAACAGGCCGGCTATACGCAGGTCTCGAATATGATGGGCGGCTTTGGTGGCGGGCAAGACCAGCAGGGCCAGGCCATCGCCGGTTGGCAGGAAGCCGGCCTGCCGGTGAACACCGACAATGGCGACGGGGTGAGCTACGCGTCTTTAGCTCAGAAGGCCGGGGTGGGGGGATAGCCTCCGAGAACCACGCTCGCCCGCTTTAATTGACCGGCAGGGGCGAGTATGCTTGAAACCAGGAGGCGGATACAAACATGGCGACTCTCGCGTTCGACACTCATGCGTTCGTAAAAGAGTTGACCCAGGCCGGGATGCCGGAGGGACAGGCCGAGGTGCTGGCCCGCTCACAGGCCATGTTGATCGATGAAAAATTAGCCACCAAGTATGACCTGAAGGAACTCGAAGCTCGCCTTCGCCACGGTATGAAAGAGCTGGAATTACGGCTGACGATCCGCCTCGGCTCGATGATGGTCGTCGCCATCGGCGTAGTCGCTGCGCTGGTGAAACTGTTGTAAGTGTGGAACCTACGGACCGCGCATGAGCACAATCGTCTTCGACACTCACGCCTTTGTGAAAGAATTAATCCAGGCCGGGATGCCGGAAGCGCAGGCCGAGGTGTTGGCGCGCTCGCAGGCGACCTTGATCGATGAGAAACTGGCCACCAAGCAGGACCTGAAGGAGTTAGAATTACGGTTGACGGTCCGCCTCGGCTCGATGATGGTCGTCGCCATCGGCGCGGTGGCTGCATTGGTGAAACTGCTGTGAAGATGGAACTATGAACAGTCTTCCTGTCAGGATGCACATATTCATAATTCTGCTGTTTTTTTCTAACCCATCTATAGCGCAGCCTTTACCGCAGCACGCCTCTCCAAACGCATTCGGTGGAGGCTGGGAGTGCGCCCGGGGGTACAAGAAATCGAATAACTCGTTCCTTCCTATGTCAGAATATGCTCATTACGACTTCTTCAAATTGGTGGTCGACGAATTGAACAAGGAGACACCACTGGACCGCCCATAGCGTTGCCACGATTATGTGAAAACCAAGCCTGCCTTTCGTGAAAACGAATCTGCTCCGCTTCGGCTAGAATCTCTCGGGTAAAGGTCCGGCTCTTTCTCTTTCTGAATCAATACGACGTGAGGGAGGGCAGTTTCATGAATCAACCGGAATTCACGTCACACAAGAAGTTTGACTGGTCGGTCGACAATCTCTCCCCGCTTGATGCCCGTCGTGTAAAGATGGCGATGCGCCAGTACACGCAAGCCCCCGAGACTCCGGGACTGAGGCTCGAAAAACTCCAGGGCAAGAAACACCTGTGGACCATCCGCGCCTCCCAAGAATTGCGCATCCTCCTGGCACGCGGAGGTCCTACGTCAATTTTTCTGCGGGCAGGTCATCACGATGCGATCCATCGCTTCGCTAGAGACTGGACATGGACATCTGGTCCGCCTCGCCGCGGAATCCCCGGCTTGGTTCCCACTCAATCGGATGCCGTAGACCTGGACGGCTCCCCACTGGCGAGCAGGCGTATCGTTGAGTATCAGGAGGCCGACAGTGAACGGTCGATACTCGAACATTGGGACACTCCCGACCTCCTCAAAGCGGGATTCAACGAGAACGAAATCCCGCTGTTGCGCCGCGCTACCCAGGAGTCGCTATTCAACGTTTGGCCGGACATAACAACAGAGAAATGCAATCTGGTTCTTGAGTGCTTGGAACAATCCCCGGACGAATTTTTCCAACGCCAACTCATCTCTAACGAAGAGGCGGAAGCCAAGCGATTCCGGGATGCCATCGTCGAACGCGGCGCACTGGCTGGACTGTCCCCACTATTTACGTCAGCAGAGTTCCAACGTCTGCTGGCGGCCCCCATTGAAGACTGGATGATCTTCCTCCATCCCGACCAGCGTGCTCTGGTGGATCGTCATCTCAACGGTCCCGCTCGCGTCCGGGGGTCAGCCGGTACGGGCAAGACCGTGGTTGCGTTGCATCGGGCTGCGGCATTGGCGAAGCGATACAAGGACGACCTTGGCCATGTAGAGAAACCGATACTGTTTACGACCTTTATCAGGAGCCTGCCTCCAGTCTTTGAGAACCTGTACCAACGCCTCCCGACCGCTGTGGAAGGTGCGGTCGAGTTCATCCATATCAATAGTCTAGCTTATCGTCTGTGTCAGAAGGCCGGCGAGCCGTCTTGGGTAGATGAGTCCGCCGTAAAAAAAGCGTTCGACCGAGCTTTTGCGGACGTCATCCGAAACGGCACGCCGCTACATCGGGCGGGACTGACGGAGGACTACCTTCGTGACGAGGTGAAGTATGTGCTAAAGGGACGGGGCATAGACTCTCTGGAAGAGTACCGGGACATGGAGCGGACGGGACGCAGGACATCGTTCACGCCGGCAATGCGCGAGCAGACTTGGGAACTTCGCGAGGAGTGGGATCGGTGTCTTCGTGAGGCTGGGACCGTGGATTATCCCGATGTCATCCGCAAAGCCTGCGACTTGGCGCGGCGGCAGGAGCCAATATACCGCGCTGCAATCATCGATGAATCCCAGGATATCACTCTCGTGGGCTTGCAGTTCATCCGCGCCCTCGTCAGTGGTGCAGACGGGCAAGACAGACCGGACGCTTTGTTCATCGTGGGCGATGGCGCACAGAAAATATACCCCGGCGGGTTTACCCTCGCTCAGGCCGGTGTGGACGTCCGGGGCAACAGCACTGTCCTGCGGGTGAATTATCGCAACACCCGTGAGATTATTGACGCGGCTATAGCGTGTACTGGTTCGGAACCGGTTGACGATCTTGGTGACGAATACGCGCGAGGCGACGCCGACATAGAGTCAGTGCGGAGAGGTGCCGTCAAGCCATGCTTTGTGAGTGCGTCGAAATGGCGGGATCAAGTCGATTATGTGGTCAAAAAGATCAAGGAACTCCGTGAATCTCGGGACGTAGGATTTGGCGACATCGGAATATTTGCTGCGACCAACTCGAAAGTTGATACAGTAATCGACAAGTTTAAGCATACCGAACTCTACGCTCAGTTTCAGAAACTCAGGGATATAGAGGGCCGCCCCAACGACTTGATCAAGATCGGAACGTTTCATCGCGCCAAGGGTCTTGAGTTCAAAGTCGTATTCCTGTTTGGGATATCCGAGAAATCCTTCCCCGCTCCGCGCAAGTCCAGTGAGACCGACGCAGAGTACCAAGAACGGCGAGCTTTGGAGATCAGCAAGTTGTTTGTGGCGATGACCCGAGCGCGGGACCAACTCTTCCTGCTTTCTGATGATAACCCGAGCGAGGTGCTCTACGGGGCGCTCGACTACTTTGACGAAGAGGAAGCATAGACGAGCCGTCCGCGCAATGAACGCCAAGCACCAGCTACTACGAGCTTGCAGGCGTTATTCAGCAAGAGCAACTTCCTGGCGATCCCCTATAGCCTCATCGATAACCACCAGTTTGCCTTGATCCTCGGCGCGTAGCTACCGGACGGTTTCGATCACTTCATACCCACTGGCGCCTCGTTCTGCCAGACGGCCCTGCGCATGAGGGTGAAGACGGACATTCATACGGACTACGACGCCAAACACTCCTTGATTGCTGCGTCAATAAAATCATTATCCCCGGAATTCATGCCAATTCCCGCTAAATGTCCCCAAATCGATGGGATGGGTCTCAGCCTTGCGTTCAGCATACAGGCCACTTCCGCTTCGCTGTCTTCGGGCGGAAAATAGAGATCGGTCTGACCCGGCATAATCATGGCCTTGGCGGAGACTGTGGCCAGCGCTTTGCGCCAGTCTCCGCCAAATCCTGGCGCGTCACCGACATTATGATCCTGCCACGTCTTTGCCTGGGCGAGGAGATTGTTCGCATCGCATTGGAGAAAAAAGTTCTCCCAAAAATAGACCAGGAAATCTTCGACGCTCGGATGGCCGAGCTGCTTGTATAACTCTTCACGATACCAGGCCTGCGACAGACCCCAGCCGGCATACACCCGGGCCATGGCGCGCACGCCCGTGGCCGGTGGGTGGGCGTAATGGCCGTGGTTCCAGGCCGCGTCTGCACGGAGCGCGGAAGTAAAGCCTTCGATAAAGACATGGGTATGCGGAGTGGTCCGCGCCGCACCGCACCACGGGGCAATCCGTTCGACCATAGCCGGATAACTGACCGCCCACTGAAAGCACTGCTGCGCACCCATCGAGTAGCCGGAGACCAGGGCGAGCGACTCAATACCAAGGCTCTGAACGAGGGCGTGCTGCGCCCGCACGTTGTCGCGGATGGTCGTTGCCGGAAAGTGCGGGCCATTCATGGGAACGCGCGTTGTGCTGGGAGAAGAAGACAGCCCGTTGGTGAACATATTGACGCCAATGACACAATATTTGGACGGGTCGAAGCACTGGCCTTCCCGGATCAAAAATTCATAGCCCGTGTGATCGCCGGAATACCACGAGCACAGCAGGATGGCGTTGTCTTTCCGGCTGTTGAGTTCGCCATAGACCTGATAGGCGAGTTGTGCCTTGCGCAACACCAGGCCGTATTCGAGCGGAAAATCCCCTAACGAAAAAATCTTATGCTCCGGCATGTCGAGTCCTCCTTCCAGTTGCAGTCGGTCAATCCGTCCCAATACCTGCGAGTAGCTTCTCAATACTGGTCGTCACCGCGTATTGAGCTGGCGACTCAGCCACGTCGAGAGCGTCGAAGTGCGCCTTTCCGCATTCAATCTTGGCACTCTCAACGCTGCGAAGATCGCTGGCAAACAGACTCCCTTTTGTTTCAACCACGAAGTACAGCCTCTCCCCCTTGTCGGAATCGATCAGGACGGCCCAATCCGGGTTATAGCTGCCGAGCGGTGTAGGGACCTGGAACCAGCCGGGAAGCTTGGCATACATCTTGACCGCAGTATTCTTCTCAAGCTGGTCGGCAAAGATGGCCTCAACCCCCGATTCGTAAATGACCTGCTCATAGACTGACTTTGTCGTATCGAGCATATTCTTCAGATAGCCGGTCAACTCTTCCTTCTCGAAAAGCTCCTGCGCGTAATAGGACTCGTCCCCGAGGCGCTGGTATCTGATACCGTCCACCAAGACCCGCTGCTTGCAGCGGTTAATGACCTGGGCGGCCAACTCGATGAACTGCTGCGGGTTGCGTTTGAAGTCATCGAGGCGTCCACTCTCGCACAGAACACGCTGGATGCTACGCTGGGTGAGCCGCGTCCGGTCCTGAAGTTCGGTGAGTACATCAGGTAATTCGATATCGGCCTCGTCCAGCACCACGGTTGCTGCCCCGGTTGTCTCGGTGGCTTCCACGCCGGCCTGACCGAGGGCGAGGTCGGCCTTGCGCCATTGAAGGCGGGGCCTCGGGGGTGCCGGCACGTTCTGAAGGGCTTGGGTACACGATGTGATCAAGGCCTCGTTATCGAATGCCACACGGTAAGTCGTCTTATACTTGATGCGATCCCAAAGTGCCGTGAACTCGGGGCTGCGGAGAATCGCCTGACGTGGGTGTACCGAGCGGCGATTATCGGCGTCCTTGATCTCCAGGCGTCCAGCGCGCTTGCGCAGAACCTTGGTGATCTCTGTACGCTGTGCTTCGAATCTCTCAGGTACGCCGAGCGTCTCGTCCTTAAGTGCCTGCCGGAGGGAATCCTGTATCCGCCCCGTCTTGTCGATATGATCTGCTGCGTTCAGGTGTTCCCAGAGAGCCTTTGACGCCTCGAAGCCAAGAGCTGTTGTTTGTCCGTCATCGCCGACGACTGGAATGGCGGCAAACTGATGAGGCTCTACGAGGCCGAAACGAATCCCCGTGTCGGCCTCGATCTCCCGCTGGAGATTCTCAGCGAACTCTTCATAACTCTCCGTCGCAACGACTGTGAGCGTGTTGACGTCAAAGCCGCGCAGGCGTTCGCCCGTCTGGTTGACGCACAGGCGCAGGCCGCGACCAATAGTCTGCCGTCGTTCGCGTTCGGTCCGAATGTTGCGAAGCGTGCAAATCTGGAAGACGTTGGGGTTATCCCAGCCCTCGCGCAGGGCCGAATGGGAGAAAATGAACTTGAGCGGGGTCTCAAGACTCAGGAGTTTCTCCTTGTCCTTCATAATCAGGTTGTAGGCGCGTTCCGCACTGTCGCGATTGGCCTGGTTGTTTTCCGCCGTATCCGTCCAGCCACCCTTTTTATCAATGGAAAAATAGCCGTTGTGAACTTCGGCGGCGGCCGTAGCAGGGTCCTTTCCTTCAAAGAGCATCCGGTAGTCCGGGTGATGGGCAAGACGCCGGTACTCCTCCTCGAACATATGTGCATACTCTCCCTTGACGGTGTTGCCTTCGGCGTCGTATTGCCGGTACCGATCTACGGCATCAATGAAGAAGAGGCTGAGTACCTTGATATCCTGCGGGTGCAGGCGTTTCTCCTTGTCGAGATGCTCCTGAATGGTCCGGCGGATCATTGCGCGTTGAACGGCGAGTTGATCCACGTCGCCCCAGGCTTCTCCTAATCGGAGGTAGTGCTCGCCGCCGGGTACGCGCAACTCGACGAACTCGCTCCCTTTTGCGACCCGGATTTCGCCAGTGCGGCAATCTCGGTAGACAGCGCGACCGGTGAGCCGTTCGAGGTCGTCGCCATCCTGGACCACTTTTTCCTGGCGGCGGACTCTTCCCGCCGCCTCGACGTCAAGCTCAACTTTGGCGCTGATGACACCGCGCCGGTTGCTGGTTGATACCAAACGAACGTAGGGCCTGTTGTGGGCATCCTCGCCCGTCGCCGATGCCACCTCGATTTGTTTCACCAGCTTGCGCTCGTAGGCATCAACCGCATCCAGCCGATAGACCATATGGTGCTTGTCCGCGTGTGTCGCCGAGTAGCGCAGCGTGCAGAGCGGATGCATGGCTCCCAGAGCTTCTCTGCCGCGCCCCTGCAATCCGCCGTCCACGCTCTGCGGCTCGTCCACAATCAGGATGGGTCGTGTCGCCCGGATCAGGTCAATCGGCTTCTCGCCCCCGGTCTTCTCGCTGTCCTTGTAGAGGTTGTTGACAGCCTTCTTGTTAATGGCGCCGACTGTCACCAGCATAATCTGGAGGTGCGGACTGGTGGCAAAATTCCGCACCTGACCGAGCTTTGCGGAATCGTACAGGAAGTATTCGAAGGGGGTTCCTGAGTAGAGCGCCCGGAAATGCTCTTCGGTCATCTGGAGCGATTTGTAGACGCCCTCCTTGATGGCGACGGACGGTACAACGATAACGAACTTGGTGAAGCCGTAGCGTTTATTCAGCTCAAGAGTGGTACGCAAATAGACATAGGTCTTGCCGGTCCCGGTCTCCATCTCCACGGTGAAGTCGCTGGAATCCAGGATATCGGAGGGGGGCAAGCCATGACGCAGTTGGATGGTGTTCAGGTTTTTCAGGATTTCCTCATCACGCAGGGACAGCCGGTTGCCGATGCCAAGGTCGTTTGCGGCAAAGGCGAGCCGTGTCTGGGTATCCACAGGGTCGTGTGTGACGGTGAACGCGGTCCGACACGTCTCCTGGCCGCGAAACAGATCACAGACGGCTTCAATCGCTTGGAGTTGAAAGTCGAGGGTGGGCTCAAAGTGGAGTTTCATTACCGGAGTCCTTGGTCGGTATCAGACATCAATGGCCTCCCACTCAACATACGGGCGCAGTTCCGGGCGTAGGGCCTTGGCAGTGACCAGATTGACGGGGAGCCCCGTCAGGTCTTCCAGGTAGAATTGCACGCCGAAGTCGCGCTTAGACGTAGCCGGCCCATCGAAACGAATTAGAATGTCCATGTCGCTATCGGGTGTAGCCTCCCCGCGAGCGATTGATCCAAAAAGCTCAATATCGGCAACACCGAAACGTTACACCAGGACCGTTTTGTGATCCCGCCGCGGCGTTAATGCGTGCTCTTTATCCATCGCCTCTTCCCGTCTTTGGCAAGTAGTCTTTCCACGTATTGGCGGGTTTTGTCAGGGCGCCCAAATTTACGAGAAAATTGGCAGTATCGGGTGGCATGGTAACTCCTTCCCTACAAACTCCGCACGTTCCCTAGCCCGTGTTGCTCCAATATAGCCGTCATGTTCGTTTTGGCTACGTCGTCTTCAAAGGCGCTGTCGCGGAAGACCGCGGTCGTGTCGTCGTCGGATGTCAACGCGCTATGCCACTCAACAATACCGAGGGCCAGCGGCTCAACATCTTCCCTGGCGACCCTCTCATCAAGGCAGGCGATCAACGTTCCAGCCCCAATAGAGCGCACGGACTTACCTGCAATGGTTCGGGTCTCGATAGGCGCGCAGAGATCAAGCCCTAGCTTCAAGAGCAGTTCGTAGAGGATGTCGTCTTGGCTTCGGTCCGGTTTGATGTGGTCAACGCTGTTAAGGAGCGTCCCTTCCAGGTCGTCGCGGTCCGGCTCCCAGGCGCGGATGTTGGAGGTATCGAGTTTGAAGACGCGGAAGCCGAGGTCGCCGGCATAATCAGGATTCTCTCTCCTCATTTCTCTTCCAGCCAAGCGAAGGCGTTCCCTACCAATGTCCGCAATCGTATTGAAGCCAGCTTTCTTTGGTTCTGATATACCGTCGCACCGCTCTGGCAACTGCACCATGATGAATTTCCGATCCCCTGTGTCTTCCTTATTCAGTGCTAGTACGGCGTGGGCTGTGGTACAGGAACCAGCAAAAAAGTCGAGTACTAGATCGCTTGAATCAGTAGATATCCTTAGCAGCCTGTCCAACAGTTTGAGTGGCTTCTTACCGTTCTTAAAGTCTACTCCCCCCTCATTATCAAGTCCTGTGGTCTTAATATCTTGCCAGAAATCACCCGGATTCGTTGTCAGATATTGATCGGCAAACAACAGTCTTATTCTGGGTTGTTCAGATTGCTGATTGTAGTCGCTCTTTATGAGATATTTCTTCTTTTTCGGAGTAACTACTAAGAAAAATCCAGCATCGGTATTCGACTTTTTCTGATCTGCCAGACTCCTTGCTATCGTGGTCGTTGCAACGTCACGAACTATTCGCCAGGCATTTTCATATTTGGCGCGTAGCTTCTCGTCTTCTGTAGTCGCGTTACGCTCATCAAACAGGCAATCTAAAGGTTTAAGGCTGATTTTTCTGCAAATATGGTCAGCTTTCACAACGTCAGACTCGGTAGACGATTCATCCCCGATTATCGTTTTCAGTTCTCCTATTTCTTCTTGAGACAGCCCGCAGACGAGGTGTTTATATTCGCTATCCCAATTGTCTTTGGGTATGAGAGGAGGGACTATCCGTACTTCCATCTTTTTGTAGAAAAAGACATACTCCTTTAGCTTTGGTAGTCTCTGGCCTACATGTGTCATCTTTACACCCGTAGACTCTGACATCTTTACACAAAGCGTGTTTACATGGTTCTCTTCTCCAAACACCTCATCACAGAGTCTTTTCAAATTCGCCTGCTCATTATCATCGATAGAAATGAACAGGACTCCATCCTCCTTCAGTAAGTTCCGCGCTAGCTTCAGCCGTGGATACATCATATTCAGCCAGTCGGTATGGAACCGCCCCGAAGCCTCCGTATTTGACGCCAGCTTGCGGTTCTCTCCGTCTATCTGTCCCGTCAGTTCCAAGTAGTTCTTGATATTGTCGCGGTAATTGTCCGGGTAAACGAAGTCCTTCCCTGTGTTGTACGGTGGATCAATGTAAATCAACTTGACCTTGCCGGCGTAGCTCTTCTGTAGGAGCTTCAGCGCCTCCAGGTTGTCGCCTTCGATCATCAGGTTTTGGGTCGTGTTCCAGGCAACGCTCTCCTCCGGGCAGGGACGCAAGGTGCCGGTTGAAGGCGTCAGCGCGAGTTGCCGCGCTTGGCGTTTGCCGTGCCAGTTGAGGCCATATTTCTCCTCACTCTCATCCACTTCGCCGCCGAGCAACTGCTTGAGCACCTCAAAGTCAACCTTTCCCTCGGTGAATGCTTCGGGAAACAGAGTTTTCAAATGCTCAATATTCTCAGCGAGAACATCCGTCGAGTGGGTTTCCGGGTCGTTGGCCACGAGCTTTTTCACAGGGGCTCCATGTTTATAGTCCAGCGGTTTTTTGATCTCTGCTCCTGTCTTCCCGATATGGCGTCACGCTAGCATCAGCCGCTCGTCTTAGTCGGCTCAGTGCCTATCGCGTTGAAGGCCACATGACGGTGGCCGCGTTTCAGCACCTCTGAGATCGACAGGCCGGTCCGTTGTCGCAGGGCGGCCAATGTTGATTCGGCAGCAGCATCGAGTCGAACGGTTCTGACACTCATGGCTCAATCTCTCCGTCCATAGTGTATTCATATTATGGTTCACGGTGACGCTCACAAGGCCCGCATCAGTCCCCGACCTTGTGGATGCTCCCTTCTGTTTCTTGGCGTTCAGCATTGAGAGCCCGCGCCCACTGTGTCACGTTGACTTTGCGCTCGCGTAGAGAAGCCTGCAACTGGTCAAGCGCGCTGAGCGCCGCACCGCTCTCCGGCTCCCACTCCCTCGCTACTCTCCGAATAGCACGCCGTAGCACTTCGGACTTCGACACCTTCCATCGTTGTGCCAACGCCTCCAGTGTGTTTACGGATTCGACATCCAGCGAATACGTCGATTTGATGGTTTGTGTAGCCCTGTGGATAAGGTATTGCCGTGCTCAAGTCGCGTCAATCTTGTTGGGTATTGGGAGGCCGGACAACCTGGGGGTACGCTTCATGCCCGAGTGCGGTCAGGTAGGCTTGCACGCTCGCTACCAGCCCCATATCGAGCGCGTCGCAAATCAGGGCGTGGCCGATGGACACTTCGAGCAAACCGGGTAAATGCTCTGCAAAGTAGGGCAGGTTCTCCAGGTTAAGATCGTGGCCCGCATTCAGACCCAGGCCGGCTTCTTGCGCCGCTTGGGCTGCGGTGTGATAGGCGGCATAGACTTGGTCCTGTTCGGCATTGCCGAAGAGACGAGCGTAGCGTTCCGTATAGAGTTCGATCCGGCCTGTGCCGATCTCCTTTGCACGTCTCACTTGGTCGCTGTCCGGATCGAGAAAAAGACTGGTCCGTATGCCGTTGTCGTGTAAACGTTGCAAGACCTGACCGAGCCAGGGAACATCGCCGCTGAGGTCCCAGCCTGCATTTGAGGTCAGCACGTCCGGCGGGTCGGGCACCAGGGTGCACTGGGTCGGTCGCACCTGGCAGACCAGGTCCAGAAACTCGGTCGAAGGATAGCCCTCGATATTGAACTCAACGCTGCCGTGGGCCGCGAGCAGGGCGGCGAGGTCTCTCACGTCCTGATAGCGAATATGACGACCGTCCGGGCGTGGATGCACGGTGATGCCGTGGCAGCCGGCGTCGATGCAGGTTTGGGCGGCCCGAACGACACTCGGCTGGTCACCGCCCCGGGCGTTGCGCAGGGTAGCGATTTTATTGACGTTGACGCTGAGTTTGATCATCGTGGCTCTCCACCGCAGCTCAATGCATAGGGCTGTACGGCTCGCCCCTATTTTTCTAGTATTATGCTTCCGGCATCAAACTGGAAGGGGCCATCATTATGGGTGACTATTTGCAAGAAATCGCTAGCCGTTTGGTTGGCTATGACACCGTGAGTCAAAAGAGCAATGTCGAAGCCATGGCCTACCTTGGCAATCATTTGGAGGAGCAGGGCTTTCAGGTTGCCTTGCAGCAAACAGAAGTTGCCGGGGTGCCCAAAGCCAACCTGATTGCGTTTGCCGGTCCGCCCGAGCCGGACGGCCTGATTCTCTCCGGCCATGTGGATACGGTCCCGTTTCTCGATCAGCCCGGCTGGACGCGCGATCCGCTGGCTCTTGGCGTGGAAGACGAGCGTGTCTACGGACGCGGCGCCTCGGATATGAAAACCTTTGTGGCGCAGTGTGTGGACGCCGCGGCCGCCCTTGACCTCAAGCGGCTCGCACGACCGGTGGTTTTTCTGTTTACCGCGGATGAGGAAGTGGGCTGTCTGGGCGCGGAACGCCTCGTGCCTGAGTTGTCTGACCTGTTGGGCGACCTCCCCCCGCCCGGCCTGGCCTGGATCGGCGAGCCGACCTCCTACAAGGTCTTTCATACCCATAAGGGGGTAGCGGTTTTCTCGATTAGCGTCCGCGGCCTTGGCGGCCACAGCAGTACACCCGAGACGGGCGTGAACGCGATTGCAGTTGCCGGCAAGGTCATCAACACGATTGGCCAGTATCAGGCCGAACTGCGCGCCGCCCCGTCTGCCGAATTTGCCGCGCTGTTCCCGGACTCTCCGTATCCGACGCTGAACTTCGGCTTGGTACGCGGCGGAACTGCGGGCAATATGATTGCCGAGCAGTGCACGATTCAGGTCAGCTACCGGCCCCTGCCCAAGGCCGACCCGCTCGCCTGCCTGCACGAGATTGGCCGGCGGGTCCACGCCCTTGAATTGGTTGATTTCAGCGGCTCTGCACATCAGGCCAGTGTCGAATTCTCGGAGCCGCTCGTGGTGCCGCCGCTGTTTTCGCCGCGACACACGCCTCTCGAAGGCGCATTATTCGATGTGGTCGGCCACCAGACCAGCGGTGGCGCGCCGTTTGCGACCGACGGCTGCCAGTTCGCCTCAGGCGGGATCGTCTCTCTGATCTGTGGGCCCGGCGATCTTGACCAGGCCCACCAGCCCAATGAGAGTATCCGGCGAGAGACCTTCGAGAATGGGACGGGCCGGATTCTGTCTGTTATTGAAAAATTGTGTATGGCTGACCATTCCTAGGAGCGAACCATGTCAGTGCATGAGAGCCGCCATCCTTTAGTGCGGCATAAGATCGGTCTGCTCCGAGAGGCTGAAACCGGCCCCAAGCTCTTTCGTGAATTGAGCGCGGAACTGGCGGCGCTGCTCGCATATGAAGCGCTGCGGGACCTTGCGACGGAGAGGAAAACGATCCAGGGATGGGCTGACGCGGTGGAGGTGGATCATCTGAGAGTAGACCTGTTGACGGTTGTCCCAATCTTACGGGCCGGACTGGGTCTCTTACCTGGTGTGCTTCAGATTATTCCCCATATCGACGTGAGTCTTGTTGGGGTATATTGGAATGAAGAAACCTTGGAGCCGGTACCCTATTTTGAAAAGCTGGTGGAACGTCTGCATGAGCGGACCGCGCTCATTCTTGACCCCATGCTGGCCACGGGCGGAAGCTGTATCGCCGCGATTGAGATGTTGAAGCGGGCCGGCTGTCAGTCCATCCGAGGCATTTTTCTGGTGGCCGCTCCCGAGGGGATAGCCCGGCTGGCGGCGGCCCATCCTGAGGTGAGCGTGTATACGGCGGCAATTGACGACCGTCTCAACGAAGTTGGGTATATTTTGCCCGGCCTTGGCGATGCGGGCGATCGGGTTTTCGGGACGCCGGCCGGCGGCTAACGTCAGACCTTGTGTCTGCGGGCAACAAGAGAAAGGAAGCAGCAATGAAATTCGCATTAGTCGGCGTTGGGAGCGGGTCAACCGTTCGGCCCGAGCCCCTGACCCAGGTGGCTCAACAGGCAGAAACCCTCGGCTATGAATCGGTCTGGATTCCCGAGCACTTGGCTGTGCCGGTCGAAATGCAAGCCCGCTATCCGGGTTCTGCGGACGGAAAATTCCCCGGCGGGCCGGGCGTCAGTCTGCACGACCCGTTTGTGGCGCTGTCTTTTGTGGCGGCCCATACCACAACGATCAAGCTCGGAACCGGCGTCTTCGTGCTTCCCCTGCGGAATACGCTGGCGGTGGCCAAGGCGGTGGCCAGCCTGGATGTCTTGTCCCAGGGCCGGGTAATCTTTGGGATTGGCGTGGGCTGGTGTGAAGAAGAGTTTGCGGCGGTTGGGATGCCGTTTTGTGACCGAGCTGCGCGGACGCGCGAAGCGGTGCGCGTCATGCGCACCTTGTGGACCGAAGAGACCCCGCAGTTTTCCGGGAAATTCCACGATTTCAAGCCGGTCGGATTTAATCCCAAGCCCGTCCAGGACCCTTGTCCACCGCTCGTTTTTGGAGGAGAGAGTCGGGCCGCTCTCAAGCGTGCGGCTGAGTTGGCGGACGGCTGGTGCGGCATCCGCTATACTCCCGAGAGTGTCAAACCGTATGTGACGCACCTCGAAGAATTGACCCGGCAGGCCGGTCGGGATTTCTCCCAATTTGAAATTACCGTCGGGCTTGCGCCCGGCGTTCGGCCGACGCTGGATACGGTGAAGCAGTTTGAAGACGCCGGGGTACACCGTCTGTTCGTGTTCGCTCCGGGCTGGGTGCCCAGGCGGAAATTTCAGACCGAACTGTATCCGCAGATGGAAACGTTTGCCAACGAGGTGATGGCCAAGGCGTGACGGACGGTTCAACGCGGTCATGACACCAAGGGGAGGATAGCGTATGGCGAAAGAGCATATCTCGCGTCGGACCTTTCTCAAGAATACCAGCGCAGTGGTGACCGCAGCCGCATTCGCCGGCAATCTTGCTCCGCCTCGACCCGCCGCGGCACAATCTACCGGTCAGCTCCGGTTCGGAGTGCAAACCCCGCCGCAGCATGTGCCCTACAGCCAAGTGCAGGACGTGTGGCTGGAAGCTGATGAACTTGGCTATGATAGCGCTTTTGGTTTTGATCACTTTCTGCCGATCTTTTCCGATCCAACCGGCCCGTGTTTGGAAGGTTGGACCTTGCTCGCCGCGCTGGCCGCTCAGACGAAGCGCTTGAAAACCGGCCTGCTCGTCACTGGCAACACATATCGTAATCCGGCCTTGCTCGCCAAAATGGCGGCAACGGTCGATCATGTGAGTGGCGGGCGCCTGATTCTGGGGATGGGCGCGGGTTGGTTTAAGCTGGAACACGACGCGTTTGGCATCCCGTTTTATACGCCGGGCGGGCGGGCGCGCCGGCTCGTCGAATCTGTCGAACTCATTAAAATGCTTTTCACCCAGGAAAAGACAACGTATGCGGGCAAATACTATCAGATTAAAGATGCCTCGTTTGAGCCCAAGCCGATCCAGAAACCCTATCCACCGATTTTGATTGGTGGAATGGGACCCAGGGTAGTCCAGCCGCTGGTCGCTCGACATGCCGATATCTGGCATTTCTTTGTGCGCCAGGGAGGAGCCGAGGCTGCCAAAAAAGTCGCTGTAAAATTTGACGCCATCTGCAAAGAGGTCGGACGCGACCCCGCCGAGATACAGAAGTCTACATCGCTCAGTCCTGGGCAGCTCAAACAGTCGCCTGACGCTATCAGGGCAGCGGTCCAGGCGTATGCGGATGCTGGAGTGCAGTATTTCATTGTGTCGATGTATCCCGACTACGATCTGGCGTCCTTCCGTCGCTTTGCCAAAGAAGTCATGCCGGCATTCCGTAAGGCGTAGGAGCGTATGCAAACGAAAATACCGGCGGTTTTTATGCGGGGCGGGACCAGCCGGGCGGTCTGCTTCCGAGAAGATGTCCTGGCTCCCTATCCGCCGCCCGTGCGTGAACGTATCATCCTGGCCGCCCTGGGCAGCCCCGATGTCCACGGGCGTCAGATAGACGGCCTCGGCGGTGGGATTTCTTCCCTCAGCAAAGCGGTGATTGTGGGCCGCAGTCCACAGGCGGACAGCGACGTCACCTTTACCTTTGGCCAAGTTGACGTGCGCACGCCACACATCGACTGGAGCGGTACCTGCGGCAATATGTCGGCGGCGGTCGGTCCGTTTGCCATTGATGAGGGTATTGTTCCCGCGGTCGAGCCGGTGACCACAGTCCATGTGTTCTCAACGAATACGGGTAAACGCTATATCGCCCATGTCCCGGTCTGCGCCGGCCAGGCTGCGGTTGAAGGCGAGTATCGTATTGATGGCGTACCTGCTCCAGGGGCGTGTATCACCCTGGAATACCCGGACCCTGGTGGCTCGCTCGGCGGAGGGTTGTTGCCCACCGGGCCGGCCCGCCAGCGGTGCGCACTGGCGGACTCACGTATTGTGACGATCTCGGTTGTGGACGCCACGATTCCGACAGTCTTCGTTCGTGCCGGCGAACTGGGTGCCGAGGCCACGCAGCTCGCGGCCACACTCGATGCCGCGCAGGCTTTGCAGCAGACCTTGGAAGAGATTCGGTGTAAATCGGCTATTCTGCTTGGCCTCACCCCGAGTCTTGAGGAGGCCCACGAGAAGTTTCAACATACGCCCAAAGTCGTGCTGGTCGCCCCACCAGCAGCGTATACCGCAAGTAGTGGAAAAAGGGTGGCGGCGGAAAGCCTGGACCTGTTGGCCCGCGCGATTTCCATGCGGAACACGCACCGCACCCTGCCGGGAACGGTCGCGATGTGTACCGCCCTTGCCGCTCAGGTTGAAGGGACTGTCGTGCACGAAGTTGCCCGGCGGACGGCCACACCCGACATCCGGATCGGGCATCCCGCCGGAGTCATGGAGGTCGGGGCCACGGTCTCGCGCCGGGGCGGGGAGTGGTACGCTGAGCGGGTGACAACGAGGCGAACGGCGCGTCGTATTATGGAAGGGGCGGTCCTGGTGCCGCAAAAATATCTGGACGGTGCGGTCTGGTTTGGAGCGGAGAAGAGCGACGCCTAGGGGCGACACGCATGCTCCACTGAGACCAGCCGGTCAACCTGAGCAGTCCTGCATTAACTCCAGAGTCGTGCCGTCCGGATCGCGAAAATAGACGGCCTTGACTTTCCCGTAGCCTTCCCCCTCCAGATCGAACATCTGTGGACGCGAATAAAACTCGACGCCCTTGGCGCTCAGGTCCTGGTAGGTCTTTTCAATGTCTTTGACCCAAAACGCGACCTCCGTGATGCCGGGGTTGGCCAATCCTGGATAGGGTTTGCCCGTGTCGCCGGGCTCAATGAAGTGCAGGAGTTCGATCGGCGGGCCCTTGGGGTCGTCCTCATAACGCAGGTAGACGGCGCGCAGTTTTGCCTCTGGCACCTGGGTGACCGTGCTCGCCTCTTCCCCCTCAATGGTCACATCGCCAATGACCTTGAGCCCCAGCATGTCCCGATAAAACTCGACGGCCCGGTCCATATCCCGCACCGTAATACCAACATGTGCAACAGCTCCCAGCATGATTATTCCCTCCTTATCTTGTGCCCCTGTCAGGGGGATGGCGCACAGCGCCAGGGCGAATTGCTTTATTCCTAGCACAGTTCTTGCTCAATGGGAGAGGCGGGCGACGATTATTCTGTCTCGTGTCTCAGGGCTTACGAGCCATAGCCTGTCGTGACTTCCACCTGGATATTATCCGGGTCGCGCATATACACCGAGCCTTTCTCACGAGAGCCGTGCAGAGAGTGGGGCAGGCGCTTTTCGTCCAGGTTGGCTAATAAGGCTTGGAACTGCTCGGACGTGGCCTTGAGCGCAACATGATGCATGCTGCCCACGCCCCGGACGGTTGGCTCGGTGTCTTTCTGCGGAAAATCAAAGAACGCGAGCTGGTTCCCGCCACCCATATCCAGAAAAATATGGGTAGATGTTGGTTCATCCCGATTCGTTACGATCTTGGTCAGCCGCATGCCGACGACCTCGGTATAGAACTGAATCGTCTTTTCGAGGTCCAGGCTGATCAGCGCCAGATGGTCGACTCCGCCGGTATACTGCGGCGGTGCTGCTGGTCTGTCATCTGCGAGATATTTTTGCCTGAGCGCTTCTCGACGCGTTTGATAGGCGTTGAGGTCGGTCATGATTTCCCCCTTACAACTGTTCCCAATTCACACCGTGCTCAAATGCGTAGGCAACGCGCAAGAGCGTGCTCTCCTGCCAACGTCGGCCAACGAGTTGCAGGCCGACCGGTAAGCCGTCGCGCAGGCCGCAGGGCAGATTCAGCGCCGGGTGGCCTGACAAATTAAACGGACTCGTGTTCTGACCAGCCGCGGCGCTGCGTCGGACCAAATCTTTGAGGGTCAGTCCCGCTTCAAGCTTTGGGGCCCGCATGGGTGTGGTCGGCAGGGCCAGAATATCGACTTCCTGAAGGACGTGTTCGATCTGCTGGGTAAAGCTGAGGCGGAGATTCTGGGCCAGGGCGTAATAGCGATTGTTGTACTCACGGCGGAGATAATTCCCGACCGGCAGAATAAGTTTCAGAAACGGCGGCAGGTCGTTGGCCCGGGCGCGGCGGGCGCGTCCAAAGGTTTCGACCCAGCCGACATTGCTCGCGCCGCCATGACCGTAGCCCTCTCCGTCAGACTCGACCAGGGCGGGGATCGAATGGCTGGCAATGCCCGTCCAAATGGCCCAGGCGTTTTTGAACAGGGGGAGAGAAATCCCACTGCACGCGGCACCCAGAGTGCCGAGTTGAGCGATTCCTTTTTGAAAGGCATCAACCACTTCAGGTTCGACGGCCCGACCTTCCAATCCTTCTTTGATCATCCCGATACGGAGACCCTGGATGTCGGTTGTCAGCGCTTGGGTATACGGCTCGGTCTGAATGGGGCCGCGGACCCACTGGGGATCACGCGGGTCGTCACCGGCAATCACCTCAAGTGTTTGCGCCACCTCCCGGACGGTCCGCGCCATGGGACAAATGAAATCCAGGGTATGGTCCATATAGGTCAGGCCAAAGGAGGGCACGAGGCCATGCGTGGCTTTGATGCTGGTGATGCCACACCAGGCCGCTGGAATGCGGCCACTGCCGCCTTCATCCACACCCAGGGCGATATCGACATCACCGTTGGCAACCGCGGCGCCACTGCCCCCGGACGAGCCGCCGGGCGAGTGTTCCGGGTTGCGGGGGTTGCGGGCGTAGCCGAACTCGCTGGTTTCCGCCGAAGGAGAGAGCGCGAAACTGTCCATATTGAGCTTGCCGATGATTTCGGCGCCCGCGTCCAACAGCCGCTCGACCACGGCTGCGTCACAATCCGGCACATAGCCTTCCGCAAGCCGGGAGCCATTCGTCAGAGGAATGCCGGCCACGGCGATGTTGTCTTTCAGGCCGACCTTCTTGCCGGCGAGCATCCCATCCGGCGCGCCGCTGACCCGGCACTTGCGAATAAAGATATTATACGGATCTTCTTCCGGTGTGGGTCGATAGCCGGGGTCGCGGTCGGTATATCGAATTGGCCAGCGTGGCTGTGGCAGGTCGTCCAGACGATCCAAGGTACTGAGCAGGCCCTCGCTGAGTTCCTCGGGGTCGAGGGCTTCCTGGGGGGTGAGGCGGAGAAAGGACAGCGCGGCTAAATCGGACAATTCTTCTGCGGTCGGCCGTCTGATCTTCCCGGTTGAGCGGAGGCGTCGCATACGGCTGCTCCCTACTGCCTACTTTGCGGCGAGTGCCCGGCGGCGTAGGGTTTCGTCGGTATCGATGGTCATGCTGTCGGGCTGGATCACGACGCCGTAGTCGCGCTCGGCGCTGTCTCTGGTGATAAATTCATCTAGTACGTCGTCAAGGACTTTTTGCGGGTCGCGGGCAAAGGGGTTGCCCCAGCCGCCTCCGCCGCCCTTAAAGGTGGAAATGATTGAGCCCGGTGGCGAGGGGCGATTCGCGGCTGACTCCAGGACTTCTTCCTCATGCTCCGTGCCCCAGTTCAGGACATAGCGGCTGCTCGCTCCGTTCTTTCCACCGGCAAAGCCGGGCGAGGAGTGGCGCACGCCTGTCAGCGCCACGTTGATCATGGACGTGTCCCGGACACTTTCCCGCTTCATGGCAAAGCCCGGCACCCCGCGCCACTGCCCTGGGGCGGCCGTATCACCAACATATTCATACTGATGGTAGAAAAAGGGGAATTGAATCTCGCTCATTTCAACGGTGGAGTAAATCAGGCCGCACATGGGGGCCGGCCAGCCGCCCCAGCCATCCTGACCCTGGGTCCCACCCGCCGCCACGAGCGTGTTCCCATACTCAATAGTCACAAACATTTCGCCATACCGCGAGTCATGCCCGTAGGTGGTGCATAGACAGTAGTTGAGCGACACCGAGCCGACTTTGGCAGGAATGGCCTGCTCTAATGCCCGCATGGTTGCCGTGCCGACATCTCCGCCGATCACGACCGTGCTGAACATACACGGGGCTGGCGGGAGCGGGTTCACGACCGTGCCCTCCGGTGCGGTGATGGTCACGGCTCGAAACACGCCGGAGTTGATCGGGATGTCTTCGGGCAGCACCGAGCACAGAGCGGTATAGACCCACGAGGCCGTATTGCCAAACGGACTGTTCACAAAGCCCGGTGTTTCCGGGCTTGAGCCGCTCAGGTCAACGCTCAGATCAGAGCCTTTGATGGTGACGGTTGTTTTCACTTCGACATCGTAATTGCCCAGACTGTCGTGATCCAAAGTCGCGCCGCCCCGGTATTCTCCGTCCGGCCACTTGGCAACCTCGGCCCGAAAGCGTTTTTCCGCATAGTCGAGCGTATATTCAATGCTCTCGTTGACCACCTCCCCGCCATACTTGGTAAACAGGGCTTGGATACGCTGCTCGGCCAGATTGCACGCCCCGAACATGGCGGCCAGATCACCCCGCAACACATTGGGAATGCGAGAGTTGGCCAGTATCCAGGCGAACACATCCTGGCGCAGGACGCCCTGCTCGAAGAGTTTGATCGGCGGAATACGCAGGGCTTCCTGCCAAATATCTTTGGCTTCGGGGTTATAGCCGCCCGCCACCGGCCCGCCAAAATCGGCCATGTGGGCGCGGACCGAGGGGAACAGCGCCGGCTTGCCGTCAAAGAAGACGGGTTTCATTACGGTCCAGTCGGCGTGATGCGTGCCGCCGTAATACGGATCGTTCAGCATGACGATATCGCCTTCGTGCAAATCGTCCTGAAACGACTCCATCAGGGCTTCAACCGACAGGATGGAGGCGAAGATATGGACGGGAATGGCCGTGGCGCGGGCGACCAGGCGCACATCGCGGCCATCATAAAAGAACACCCCGGTCGAGTAGTCGTGCACTTCGTTAAACAGCGGGTGCACGGCTGTCCGCTCAACCGTTTTGCTCATTTCTTCAGAGATGGCCTCTAAAGAGTCTTTGATCACCAGGGCGGTAATACGGTCGATCATGCGGAATCTCCTTTGTGGGGGTTAGGGGGTGGGGATTGGGGGTCGGGGAAAGAGACAGCCGGGACGGCCGCACCCGGTGACAGCAAAAGGCAGTGCAGGTGAGGCGACCGGTGCGGTCAACTGCTTTGCCGGCGGCAGGGGCCGGTGCGTCTGACTGAGGGCGGCCGTAACAGCCTGAACGACGGCCTGGCTCGGTTGGTAGGGCGACCAGCCCACAGACATCGGGAGCTTGGCGTGTAAAAAAGTGTCGTCAGGAATGGATATGCGTAGGGGCTGGAACAGACCATCATTAACCGGCAGAGCGGGCCAGAGGGAGAGAAAAGGAATCGCCGCCGCGGCCCGAGTCGTGGCCACGGTGGTATTCACAAAGCCCTTGGCCGCGGGGGAACTGCCGGAGAAATCAAGTCTGACGGCTTGACCCGAAACGGTCACACGGACTATGACCTGCAAATCCACTTCTTCCAAACAGCAGTGTATGGGCCCACTCTCCCCCCGCCACTCGCCGTGCGGTAGTGCAGACAGGGCGGCCTGAGCCTGGGCGGCGGTATCAGTGATGATACGGTCGAGGGCTTGCGTGTAGACCGCTGGAGTCTGGCGGGCGGCCAAGTCGGCAACGGTCGTATTGGCCAACTCCAGAACCTCAACCATACTCTGCACGTCTTTTTCGACCAGATGCGGCAGCCGGCTGTTGAGGGTCAGCATGGTGAGCGCGTCGCGTTGCAGGACACCCTCGCGGTAGAGCTTGGCCGGTGTGACCCGAATACCCTCCGCCCAGATTTCGAGGGCAAAAGGATAATACCCGCCCTGGGCCATGCCACCCAGGTCGGGCAAGGGGACCTGGACAATGGCCCAGCCGACGAGCTGCTCGGCGACAAAGAGCGGACGCAGCAGCGTCAGGTCCTGAATATGCGTCCCGCCCGAAAACGGGTCGTTGGTGAGGATGATGTCACCCTCAGCGACGTTATCACAAAAAGCGTCACAGACCGTTCGGGCCACCGCCCGGACCATGCCCAGCCGCGCTGCCGGGTCTATTCCAAGCACGCGCCCGTCTGCGGTGGCGAGGGCGACGGTAACGTGTCGGCGATCGATTAAGGCCAAAGAGGCCAGACGACGTAAGAGGGTCGGGCGCGCCCGTCCAAGCATTGCCCCTATGGTCGTGCTCGCTTCTTTGGCTGGGTCGAGGGAGGGTGCCATATCACTCGACCTCAATCACATAGGTGAGATGCTCGTCGAGGGTCGCCCGCTGGCCGGTAAAAAGGACGATGGAGGTGCGGGCCTCTTCGATAATGGCCGGGCCGACCACGCAATGCCCTGGAACGAGCTGCTCTCCATTGTAAATAGCTGTCTCCACATAATCCTGGGTCGAGGCCGAATAGACGGGCCGGGTGCCCTGCAATGCCACTCGAGCTTCCTGACTGCCCCGGCGGGCCGTTTGCAAGCTCGGTTTTGCTCTTTGTCCGACGAGGTCGAGGTGGATATTGAGAACCTCAACTTCGTCCTCAGGCTTCTGAAAGGTGTACAACTGTTCGTGCAGATTGTGAAAGCCCTGGATCGTCGTCGCCATATCCGTGGCGCTGAGCTGCTCTGTCTGCATTGTAACCGGAACCGTCACTTCGTGCGTCTGGCCAATATAGCGCATCTCAAGCGAGAATTGGGCGAAGGGCTGGGACAGGTGACGCTGCTGGCCCCCGAACAACCCCAGGGCTTCCGCGCGCATGCGTCGGAACTGGGCGTTCATGGCCTCCAGATCAAGCTCACTCCCACGCGCATAGAAACTGCGGACCCGACTCACCCGCAGGTCGGACAGGAGGTCGCCCAGGGCGCACAGAACGGGCGCCGTGCCTTTGGGAATCAGGATGGTCTGAATGCCCAGGTCTTCGACCAGGGCACCGGCATGAATGGCGCCGCCGCCGCCGAACGCGGTCAGCGCGAAGTCACGTGGGTCATAGCCTTTTGCCAGAGAAACCTGCCGAACGCTGTTACTCATACCGTTATTGACAATGCGAAAAATACCGCTGGCCGCCTCCAGCAGGCCCATCTCCAGCGGCTGGGCGACTTTGGTCTCGATTGCCTGTCGGGCTGCCTCGGCGTCCAGCCGCATTTCGCCGCCCAGGAAAGACTCGGGACTGATATAGCCCAAGACCACGTCCGCGTCCGTGACCGTGGCCTCCTGGCCGCCAAAGCCGTAACACGCCGGGCCAGGACGGGCGCCCGCGCTCTGTGGGCCAACGCGCAACGCGCCGCCCTCATCGACCCAGGCAATGCTGCCGCCACCAGCGCCAATAGTGTGAATATCAATAAACGGCACCGCAATCCGATACCGACTCATCCACTGATCGGTACCGGTCTTGGGCCGACCGTCCTGCACCAGGCAGACATCGAAGCTCGTGCCCCCCATATCAACGGTGATGACGTCCTTGAAGCCGGACGCCTGGCCCAGATACGCGCCAGCCACCACGCCGCTGGCCGGCCCGGACAGGAGAGCCTGCACGCCGTGGGCCCTGGCCTGTTCCAGGCCAACGATGCCGCCATTGCCCTGCATGATGAAGATGTCACCCTGGAATCCTCGCTGACGAAATTCCGTGTCCAGCCGCTCCAAGTACTTCTGTAGGCGCGGGGTGACATAGGCATCGACCAGGGTTGTGCTCAGGCGCTCGAATTCACGGACCTGGGGCAGGACCTCTGACGACAGCGAGATATGGACAGCGGGCAGGAGTTCGCGAATAAGCTCGCGCGTGCGGAGTTCGTGGACAGGATGCAAAAACGCAAACAGATAACACACGGCTATGGCTTCGACCTGCATCTCCGCCAGGTGCCGCACGGCCGCGCGGACCTCAGCTTCCGCCAGGGGTTTGACGACCTGACCGGCATAATCAATCCGCTCGGTCACGCCGAGACGGCGGCGGCGTGGGACGATCTGATACGGAGCCGGGAGGCGAATATCAAAAGCGGCCTCTTTATAGTTACGGCGGATCTCTATGGTGTCGCGAAAGCCGGCAGTGGTGATCAGGCCGGTGGTAGCACCGGTGTATTCCAACATGGTGTTGGTTGCGACCGTTGTGCCATGGACAACAACCGCTATCCGGCTGAGAAAATCCTGCTCGGTCAGTCCGTAGGTGCGGGCCAGTTTGCCGATGCCGCCCAGCACCCCCAGGGCTTGGTTCTCTGCGGTCGTCAGGACTTTCTCGGTCTGCGTCTGTCCGGCCTCGTCCGCGCACACGAGGTCGGTGAAGGTTCCGCCGACGTCAACGCCTAAGCTATAGGTGGTCATAGGTGACGGAGTGATGGTGCGCGGGCAGAAACTCGGCTGGAGGGCCGCCCCGCGGGAGGCAGGCCCCGGGGTCTGCCCCGTCCGCGTCCCGCCGATGAGACCTATTGCCCGAGAAACTGCTGATTGACCCAGCCTTGCTCAAACGGGGTCCAGCACTCTGGCGCGAGGATCAGGTTGCGTATTTTCCACTCGCCGTCCACCCGGAGGTATTCTTCTTCGTATTTGGCCACCCCCCAGACCGCCTGTTCGCCGCCTTCGAGCATGGTGCAGGGCTCCAGCAGATACCAATAGCCGGTGGCCGTGTCTCCGTTGACCTCAATACGCGGATTCATCACGTAGTGGATGGCAAACGACAGGACCTGAGGAATCGTGCCAAAAAATTCCCGAATGGCGGCTTTGCCCTCATAGTGCCCGAAACTGCCGCCGTCCCAGACGGCGTCTTCCGTGAAGCAGCCGACAAACTTGTCTTCATCCCGCTCGTCCGCCCCGGCACAGTAGCGGGCCTTGAGCTTTTTGATGGCTTCGACGTCTTCGAGCGTCTGGACGCGTTGGGCGATGTCTTCGAGATTCATATCTCTCTCCTTACTTGGTTGAGAGCCCAAAAAATTGGACCGCGTTTTCTCCCAATATTCTGTTGACCGATGCCTCCGGCAGGGGGTGTAAGGCGTTCCGCGCTTTGGCGACCGGATCGGTGAAGCCCTCCGCATGCGGATAGTCCGAACCGATAAAAAACTTGTGATCGCCGAGCATCTCAACCATATGGGGTAGCAGGCGCTCATCCGGGTCGGCCGCAATCCAGATGTTCCGCTCAAAGTACTCGCTGGCCGGCCGCTCCATCTGACACGAATGGCCCATATAGCTGTAACGATAATCGAGGCGGTCGAGCCATTCCACGACCCAACCGCTGGCGGATTCAACGGTGGCGACGCGCAGCCTGGGAAAGCGCTCAAACACCCCGTCGTAGACCATGGTGGTGAGGGCCATGCGGGGGTCCTGAATACCGTTCATACTCAGGAACATGAAGCCGGGCCGGCGGTCCGCATACCAGTCGTGACCCAGGTAGTTACGGTGGACGACCAGATGGAGACCTACCGCCATGTCGTGATACTGGGCGGCGTCCCAGACCGGGTCAAAATCAGGACTGCCGAAACTCTTGCCGTCAACCGGCAGGGCACCGACAAAAATCGTTCGGGTGCCTGCATCAGCCAGGCGCTCAATCTCGCGTACGGCCTGCGTGGGATGGCGCAGAGAAATGTGTCCGACCGGATACAGCCGGGTGCGGTGCTGGGCACACACCTCCAGCGTCCAGGTGTTATAGGCACGACAATGGGCGGCCGCTAAATCCGGGTCGGTCACCTGACCCTCCCACATCAGACCCAGAGTCGGATAGATAAACTGGCACTCAAAACCCTCGTTATCCAGGTAGGCGATGCGCTGGTCCATGTCTTCGAGGGTATTATTAAACGCGCTGGAAAAGTCGAAAGAGCCAAGCCCAGAGCCATCCTCCTTCTGGCCGTACCCCACGCCCACGCCGAGCATATCTTCCATGCTGAACTCACCCACCCCTCGAATCCGTTTTGATTCGTTGATGAGCATGGCATGCGTGCCGGTCTGCGGGTCCTGGGTGAAGCGCAGACAGCGCGCTCGGAACTCCGGTTCAATATAGCGCTCCCATAAATCGAGCGGTTCCATGAAATGGCTATCCGCGTCAATAATCCGGCTCATACGTTTCCTTTCCGTCCCTCCTCTTCTCGTAGCGAAAGACGGACGACTTGAAAAGCCTGGACGCACACAACAAAGGGGCACAGCATACCGTGCCCCTCTATCATTATGCTAGTCGCGTGCGACTAGGCCGCTTTCTGGAGTCTGGCCCGGCTCGGGGTCAACTCGTTCCGGTAAAACTCACCGTCCTTCATGATGGCGTGCAGGTTCTTTTTGTCCTGCAGGATGGTGATGTCTTTGGCCGGATTACCCTTGACGATGAGCAGGTCGGCGATCTTGCCTGGCTCGATGGTCCCCAGCTCATCGCCCATGCCGAGCAATTCCGCGCCATTCTTGGTGGCCCAGCGCAGGACCTCGTTGGCCGGGATGCCGGCACCTTTGACATAGGCTTCCAGCTCACACGCGTACTCGCCGTGCGGCATGGAGGCGATACCGAAATCGTCACCGATTACCAGTTTCACCCCGGCTTTATTGGCCTTGGGCAAGACTTTGTACGAGTGCTCCAAATTCCGCTCCATGCTATCGACACCGCCCCAGTCACTCGAACCCGTGCGGCGTTTTTCCTCGACGACCTTCCACGGGAAGTATAAGCTCGGCGTCACAAAGGTGCCCTGTTCGAGCATGCCATCGATGCACTCGTCGTCCATCCGGTCGCCGTGGTCGATCACGTCCATGCCGGCTTTGAGTGCGGCCAGGATACCCTTCTTGGAAATGATGTGGCCCCGAATTTTTCGGCCCCGTTCATGGGCGGTGGTGGTCGCCGCATCGATTTCGTCCTGGCTCATGGTCATCGTGTCCTCGTCCCATATCAGGCCATGTCCGCCGGTCGGGTAGAGTTTGATGATGTCCACGCCCAGCTTGATCTCTTCCCGCACGGCTTTACGGAAATCGTCCGGTCCGTCGCAGATGCGGGCCAAGCCGTCCATGCCCATCTTCCAGAAGTTGGGATGGCAATCTACCGAATCGCCGGTGGTCACCACGTCCCGGCCGCAGGCCAGAAACCGCGGGCCCGGAATCATGCCCGTATTAATGGCCTTTTTCAGCGTGACATCAATGTTGTGCATCGTGCCCGCGCCCGCCGCGCCCGTGTAGCCGCAGCTCAGCAGCAGTTCGGCATTCTTGGCTGCGATAAGCGTCAGATAGGTCGGCGGATACTTCATGTCGATATCGTTCATGTCGCCGACATTGGCGTAGGCGACATGATAGTGGCACTGGACCATGCCCGGCATGAGGGATTTCCCACTCAGATCATACACGACATCCCTGGCTGTGGGTTTGGGCATATTCCCGTTTTTCCCGACCGCCTTGATGTGCTGGCCCTGTACCACCACGGTGGAATTGGGTTGTGGCTTATGCTCGCCGTCAATCAGATTCACACCACGAAAAAATACACGTCCCATAGCGACTCTCCTCTGTATGGTGTTCTCAAAGGTTGCGTTCAATGACTCTTTATCTAGCGTATTTCTGGCCGGAGACCAAACGGGTCCTCGCCCTAGAGGTCTTTGACCTCAGGAATGACGGTCTGGGCAAAACGGGTCATGGCTGCCTTGACCTGCTCGTGCGGCACCATGCCGCCCGGATTAAACCAGCAGATCAGCTCGTTCATATTGAGCTCTTGATGAAGCCGGCGAATACGGTCCACACATACCTGGGCGGGACCGAAAATAGCCATACCGTCAACGACTTGCTCAAAAGTAATGTTCTCCAGATTTTTACGGATCTCCGCGGTATAGCGGTACGACTCCATGTCCTCTTGTTTTGCGGCGCCGCTCGTCATCATGCCCAAGACGCTCCCGAAGTAATGTCGAATGCTCGGCTCTACCGCCTGGCGCACCTGCTCCAGGCTTTCGCCCGGATGCATGAAAAACATGGTGGAGACATCCTGCGGCGCGTACATGGGGTGGGTGGTCTGTCCGTTATGGGGGGCGTGTTCGTCCCAGGATTGGCGATAGGTCGCGACTTGCTCAAACATCCTGGGCAGGGGGTTGGTCACCGATGCCACAAATATCGGGTGACCGGTTTTTCCCGCAAACACCGCGGTCTCCGGGCTGTTGGCGGCAATCCTGATGGGCGGGTGGGGCTGTTGCAAGGGTTTGGGCACGACGCTGGTTTCCGGAATTGTGAAATAGCTGCCGTCATAGGAAAACGACTCATTCGTCCAGGCCTGTTTGATGATCTCCAGGCTTTCTTCAAAGCGCTCACGGCTGTCGTCCCGGGAGCGATCAAAGCCGGCAAAATGGAGCGGAATCGTCCCGCGTCCGACACCAAACTCCAGGCGACCGTTACTCAACAGATCGACCGTCGCGCCCTCTTCCGCGTTGCGGACCGGGTGCCAGAGCGGCAGCAGGTTGACGGCAATGCCCAGGCGGATGCGCTGGGTCCGTTGGGCAATAGCCGTGGCCACAATCAGCGGCGACGACATAATCGAGAAGTGCTTATAAAAGTGCAGTTCCGCCAGCCAGGCACAATCGAAGCCGAGTTGCTCGGCATGGATAATCTGCTCAATGGTTTCTTGATAGCGTGTTGTCTGGGTCTGGGTATCGGCGCACGGTAGCTGGTAGAAAAGGCCAAATCTCACGTATTCCCTCCTCGACCCCACAGGTGCGGAGTCTCTTGTTTGTGTTGAGCATGCCCGGAGTAGGTCTGTCAAGAACAAGGACCCGCTCAGCGCAGGGCGGGAGGGCGAAGAAGACGTGCCGTTCGGAGCCGCCCTTGTTGCCGCCGCTTGGCCTGCGGTATAGTCCTCTGGCCACATAGTTTACAGCCCAGGAGGAATGCCATGGCGAATCAGAGCGACCTGGAAAAGGGAATCGAAATCCGAAAAAAGCTGAGCGGAGACCGCTTCGGGACCTCGGCCAGCGCGCTGGCCGAACTCGCCCCGGACCTGGATGAGATGTTGAACGAGGTCGTCTTTGGACGGGTCTGGACCAGACCGGGGCTGGAGCTCAAAATGCGCAGTGTGGCCGTGATTGCGGCTCTGACGGCCATGCAGCGGCTGCCCCAACTCAAGAGCCATATCGCGAATGGCCTGAACGCCGGTCTGACCAAGGAAGAAATTATTGAGATTCTGATCCAGATGGCTTCTTATGCCGGCGCGCCCACCGCCGTCAACGCGTTTCAGGTCGCCAAAGAAGTCTTTGAAGCCGAGGGCGTGTAAGGAGAACGTCCCGGTATGGCGTGGCCCTGGAGCCGCCAACAGCGCTCCGTTCACCAACCTGTTCCGCCCCCGGACCTCGGTCAGTGGCGGCTGAATACGGACCGGTTTCTGCGCGTCCTGCGGGCCTTGGTCTCCGTTGGTGAGCGCTTGCAGAATTCCCCCTCTCAGGAGCAGCCACCCCCACAGGAAGATCTCGCCGGAGATATCGTTCTCGACGCATTGTCAGCCCATACCGCCCGCGGCCGCTTACAGGTGGAACGGGTGCGGTATGCCAAAGGCCGTGGGAATCTCATCCTGAGCTATCCGGGCCGCTCTTCTGGACGTAGCCATGAAACCGTCGCTTTTGTGGGTGCCCATCTGGATGTGGTCCCGGCCGACTCAAGAGACTGGCAGCGGCCGCCCTTTGCGTTGCAGGTCGAGGGAGACCGTTTGTACGGGCGGGGTGTGACCGACTGCCTGGGCCATGTGGCCGTTCTGACCGACCTCTTTGCTCAGCTCGCCGCGTCTGAAATAGATCTCGACCACAGTGTGGTCGGGGTTATTATTGCCGACGAAGAACTCTCCAACACGCACGGCGTTGGGATTGGTCAGCTGGTCAAAGACGGGCGACTCGATCACCTCAAGAACGGACCGCTGTACTGGATCGATAGTGCGGACTTCGGACCAACCACGGCCACTGCCGGGATGGCCCTCTGGCGACTGGCTATTGAGGGCAAGGCCAGTCACTCCGGGTTTCCGCAAAACGGAATTAATGCCGCAGAACTGGCCACGGAAGTGACCCGCGCCCTCCAGCAGTGGTTTTACGCCCACTATCCCGCCCATCCAAAAGAACCCGAGTACGGTTTTCGCGTGCCGTCGTCGCTCAAACCGACGCGGGTACAGGTTGAGAACGATACGCTGACGAAAATTCCGTCCACGGCCCGTATTGAAGGCGATATTCGTCTGACGCCGTGGTATGACCCCGACGAAGTGAAAAAAGGACTGACGGTCTTTCTGGACACGCTGGATGTCGGCCAACTCCCGGTCTTCGGGCCAGGCCGCTATGCCTGTAACGGGCAGGTCGGGACAGCCCGGTTTGAGATGTTGGGAACGCCGGCGGGCGGAATGGCGTGTGACCGGACCTCAGCCGGCTATGTGGCCCTCGCCCGAGCGGTTACGGCAGTGCGGCCCGACGCTCAGCCCTTTGCCCTGACGGGCAGTTTGCCCTATGTCCGTTTTTTGCAGGAGCACGACTTTGATGTGCAGATTACCGGTTTCGGCAGAAATGAAGCCTACCATGCGCCGAACGAATTTGCCGAACTGTCCCATATGCAGGACGGCTTTCGCATCCTGTGTCACCTGCTGCGACACTTCGGCTAGAGCGGCGCGCTAGCGATGGCGGAACGTGATCCGGCCACGTTCGAGGTCGTACGGGGAGAGCTGAACCGTGACGCTGTCACCCTGAATGATTTTAATGAAGAACTTGCGCATCTTGCCCGCAACATGGGCGAGAATGGAGTGGCCATTCTCAAGCTCAACCCGGAAGAAGGCGTTGGGCAACACCTCGGTGACGGTCCCGTTCATTTCAATGACATCTTTTTCAGCCGCGGGTTTGGTATTCCGTTCCTTCCGCTTCCGCTTGCCACCCCCACCGCCTCTTCGCCGTGGTCCGGCCATAAGACCTCCTCTGTACATCCTAAAAAGAAACCCCGGGTGACGCGTACGCGGCCTCCGGGGTTGCGTTGTTCACAATCAGTCTCAAAATCCCGCTAACAATGGCGAAAAACTAGCAGATCACTCCAGTGAGGACAACCAGAGGTACTATCCCAATAAGGCCGTTTGAAGCTTTTGAGCAATTGGAAAATCAAAGACCTGGCCTGGCAGATTAAGCCGTTTGGCTTCAAATGAAGACAGCCAGGCGTGGACGCTTCGGTCAGACAGATAGCCGAAGAGCGGTTGAATAAAGGAAGAGGACTTCGCGACCAGGACTCCCGTATTGACCCGAGCGAGAGCGTTGCTCATGCTGCCGGCGGTCGGTACACCGATGAGCCGGCAGCATGAGGATGTCAGAGACGCGTGACACAGGAGAGGCGGTGTGTTCTGCGGTGAACTTTTTGCCTTGCTTTTTGTTACGGGCTGAATCCCATTCTCGCCAAGCTTGGTTTGCAGGCGAGCAACGAGCCCTTGCTTGGGGCGTGCATCGGTATTCCCGCCGATTATGCGCCTGACGGCGTCTCCGAGAAGGCCAGCACGTCCGCACACCACTCGCCAACCGCCAGCAGCGTATCTTCGCTAAAGGCCGCTCCCATGAGTTGCAGACCCAAGGGCAGGCCGGTTTGACTCAGCCCCGAGGGCAAGGCCAGGCTGGGCAGACCGGAAAAAGTTGCCGGACCGTTAAAGGTCGGATCACCGGTGGTGGTGAAGCCTTGGGGAGCGGGGGCCGGGGTTGCCGGAGTCAGCAGGGCGTCGACCGTTCGGCAGAGTGCATCCATTTCATTCCGAAACGTGTGTTGGTGGCGTTGGGTTTCCATATACTCCACACCGGAGACCTGGCGACCCTTCTCAATCAAGTCCTTCATCTGCGGGCTGTACTGCTCTTTGTACCGGTCGTAGACCTCGCTATGTGAATAGGCCGACTCAACGAACATCATCGTAAAGTGCGCTTCGGGCCCGCCTTTGAAGCTCTCCGGGAGTGCCACCTCAGTGATATGAGCACCAGCCTGGATCAGTTGCTCCACCACTGCTTCAATATGCTGCCGGGTTTCCGCATCGGCTTTTTCAAGAAAGAACTCCCGGACCAGGCCGATTCTGGGCGGCTGCGGGTCGGCCAGAGCGGCGGCGTAGTCCGGGATCGGTTGCGCCGCACTCATCGGGTCGTGCGCATCCTCGCCGGCCAGGACCTGAAGCAGCAGGGCCGTATCTGCCACGGTACGGGAAAAAATCCCTACATGGTCCAGACTGCCCGCCAGGGGATAGACGCCGGAGGCGCTGATTCGGCCAAAGGTCGGCTTGAGGCCGACGCAGCCGCAGTAGGCGGCCGGGCGTATGGTCGAGCCATAGGTCTGAGAGCCCAGGGCACCAAAGCACATCTGCGCGGCCACCGCGGCCGCAGACCCGCTGCTGGAGCCGCCCGGCGTGTGTTCAATATTCCAGGGGTTCCGGGTTGGTGATGGAGCCAGGGCAGCGAACTCCGTGGTCTGGACTTTGCCCAGAATGATTGCTCCAGCTTCTTGAGGAGGCGCACGGAGGTGGCGTCATACTCTGGGACATAGTCGGCGTAAATGGGCGACCCCATCGTTGTCTTCATCCCGGCGGTAAAGAAAATATCTTTGAGTCCGAGTGGGATGCCGTGCAGCGGACCTCGGTATCGTCCGCTGTTGATTTCCGTTTCGTACTGCTGAGCGGTGGCTAAGGCCCCCTCACTATCAACCGTCACCCAGGCGCGGAGCTGCGGTTCAAGCTGGGCCAGGCGGTCCAGACAGGACTGGACCAGGGTTACGGGAGAGAGCTGCTGGGTCCGAATACGTTCGGCGGCTGGAGCGATAGTGAGCGCGTATGGTTGTGTCATGCTGGAAACCTTTCGTACAGGGAAGAGCGTCCCTCGTAGCAAAAGAAATGAAGCGGGGTCAATCTGCCCACGCTATCCAAGAGGCTTGCGGTTCGCTGAGCCCAGTGTTAGCCAGCCGGCATGATATCTCAGCGCTCGGACTACACCTTCAAATATAATCGCTCGCTGGGGCGGCACGGCTGGCTGCGGCTGACTCATGCCTACTCGGTCAAGCTTGTTGGCAGGATCATTGACGATTTGCCGGACACCCGTAGCATCCTCGACCCATTCTCAGGGACAGCCACTACTGGAGTTGTGGCCGCACAACGCGGCTACACAAGCACGCTGTTTGATATTAACCCTTTTCTGGTCTGGTTCGGCAACATCAAGCTCGCGAATTTGTCCAGAGACGATAGAGCGGCCCTTCGAGACGCTCTGCGGAAGGTTGTTCTCAGTGCCACAGACACCCAGGACGAATCTTTGTGGCTTCTAATCCTTGCTCAACTTCGCACTTCGCTTGTCACAATAATCGACGAACCGAAGACTGCTGGCTCTCTTTCTCTACTCTGGATAGCGTTCGCCAGAGTTGCCATTGAGCATTCCGCCGCGGCGTTTAATCACGTTTCAGTTTCCTTTCAGGAGGACACCGTCTCTCACTCGAAACAGGAAATTCTTCTGGCTTTCGAGAGCTATGCAGAAGCCTTCATTGCCAGTGCGACAACGCCTTTGCCGGGAAAAGGGGTTGTTCACTTGCACAATAGCACTTCTCCCTTTCACGAGGAGTCACAATTCGATGCCATTGTTACCTCCCCCCCCTACCCAAATCGGATAAGCTATATCCGGGAGCTTCGTCCCTATATGTTTTGGCTTGGTTTTCTGGGCGAGGCGCGAGAAGCGGGTGAGCTGGATTGGCAGGCCATTGGAGGCACCTGGGGGATTGCAACCAGCCGCTTAACCACTTGGTCGCCTGCCCATGAGTGCGCGCTGCCTTCCTTGGGTACGGTTGTGGAAAAAATTAAAAGGACCGGAGAAAAGAATAGCGAACTGCTCTCGCTGTATGTGAAGAAATACTTTTATGATGTGGACGAACACATCCGATCGATTCAATCCGCGCTGAAACCCCGCGCTGAAGCGCATTACATTATAGGCAACAGCACTTTCTATGGGGTTCATGTCGCCACGCCCGACTTATATGAGGAGTCTCTTCTGGCCCATGGGTTCAAAAATGTTTCCTCACGAGTCATCCGAAAAAGGAATAGCAAAAAGGAGCTATTTGAGTACTGTACTTCCGCGACGTATGGCCGGGCAAAAAGGGCATACCATCGGACAGCATCAGAGAATCCACACGAGCATTCGGATGAACCTCGGTATGAACAACTGAGGCTGCTGGAGTCAGAGGCGAAATATCTGGAGAAGCAGAGGCCCACAAGCCGATCCACCTGACGCCTTGCCGCCCTCCGCAGGTCAGTCTTCCACCAACTCGTCAAGCTGAACCAGAATGCCATCCGGGTCACGCAGGAACGTACTGTTAAAGTTGCCGTCTTGTGTTTTCGTGACCGTCGGCGGCACGACAAAATCGGCGCCCTTGGCCTTCAATTCCTCGTAGACCTGGGGCAGATTCTCCACCCAAAAGGCATAGTGATGGATGCCGATCTGATCGAGTTTGATGGGCTCGCCGCTGACCGGCTTATCCGAGTGTTCGGATAAGACCAAAAATGCTTCGTGGGGGCCTTTTTTCCAATACAGCGTCGCCACCCGCCGCTGGTCGTGCGGCTCTTGATACAAGGCCGGCAAAACCGTTCCCTGGGTTGCTTGTACTTCATCCCGGACCACCTCAAAGCCGAGCAGATCGCGATAAAACCGGAGCGAGGCGTCCATGTCACGCACGCCAACTGCAATGTGGGACACACCGTTTGTCACCATGAGTCACCCCTCCTTATGTCTGCCCTGTTCTTGACAGGTCTGGAAGAGACATACAAGAAGACAGATAAAGAGTAGAGGCCCTGCAAAGGCGCAAGCCGAAAAAAGGACGGGATATGCAGCAATCCGGATGCAAAGCGGAAGGTGTACGCTGGGACCTGGGAGGACTGTATGCCCGCCCGGACGATCCTCGGCTTGAGGCGGACTTGGCAGAAGCGTACCGTCGGGCGGAAGTCTTTGCGCAGACCTACCGTGGCAGGATTGAAAGCGGGCAGGTCGATGGGGCGGCTCTCGCCCAGGCCTTGGTCGAGTATGAAGCCATCGCTGAACTTCAGCACCGTCCCGCCTTTTACGCCTCGCTCCTGTTTGCGGCTGATACCCAGAACCCGCCGGCCCAGCAGCTCGTTCAGCACACGCGCGAAGCTGCCACCGGCATCGAGAACCTGTTGGTCTTCTTCTCTCTGGAACTGATTGCGTTAACGGACGAGCAGCTCGCCCGGCTCCTCACCGTCCCGGAGCTGCAAGACTATCAACACTATCTGGAAGCGGTCCGCCACTTCCAGCCGCACACCTTGAGTGAAAAAGAAGAGCAACTCCTCAACCATAAAAATCTGTCGGGCAAACACGCCTTCCGGCAGCTCTATGACGAACTCAGCGGCTCGCTCCGGTTTCCGCTCACCAGGGACGGCGAAGAACACCTGCTCACCGATGGTGAGATCATGGCCCTGCTGCGCCAGCCGGACAGCGCACTGCGTGAGCGGGCCCTGACCACATTTCTGGAAACCTATGCGCAGCACGCGCTTGTGCTGACCTCTGTTTTCAACAATCTGCTCCTGGATCATAAAATTGAATGCGCGCAGCGTCGGTATGAGGATGTGACGCTCCCCACCCACCTGTCGAACGAGATCGCTCCGCCAACGGTCGAGGCGATGATGCAGGCCGTCGAGCGCCATTATCCCTTGGTACAGGACTATTTTCGGCTGAAGGCGGAATTGCTCGGGGTCGAACGGCTCAAGAATACGGACCTGTACGCGCCGATTGAAACCGAGGCCGAGGAAATCTCCTTTGCGGAAGCTCGGGATTTGATCCTGACCGCCTTTGGGAATGTTCACGAACAGTTTGCGGCCCTGGCCGCGGAGTTTTTTCAGAACCGCTGGATTGATGCCGAAGTCCGGGCGGGGAAACGCGGCGGCGCTTTTTGCGCGGCCCTGTCGCCTGCCCACCATCCGTATGTCTTGTGCAGCTATACTGGCACCGGCCGCGCGGTCTCGACCGTAGCCCACGAGCTGGGCCACGGTATTCATTACCTGCTGGCCCGACGCCAGAAATTCCTGCACTACGACGCTCCCCTGGTGCTTGCGGAGACGGCCTCGGTCTTTGCGGAAATCGTTTTGATCCGGCACCTGCTGAGTAAGGCCGAGCAGCCGGAGACGCGCCGCGCCCTGCTGTGTGAGGTCTTGGAGGAAATATACGGCACGGTCTTCCGACAAGCTGCCCTGACCCGCTTTGAGATGGCGGCGCATGCCAAGCGCCGGGACAGGCCACTCAGCGCCGCCGACCTGTGCGCGCTGTGGATGACCGAACAGGGCAAGCTCTTTGGCGAGAGTGTTGAGCTGCTGCCCGTCTATCGCTGGGGTTGGTCGTATGTTCCGCATTTTATTCACAGCCGGTTCTACTGTTATTCCTATCCGTTCGGCGCGCTGCTCACCCTGGCCCTGTATCAGCGCTATCTCGACCAGGGGGAAGATTTTGTCCCTGGGTATTTACACCTTTTGGAAAGCGGCGGCTCACAACGGCCGGAGCACGCTCTGGCGCAGATGCGTATAGACATCAATCAGCCCGAATTCTGGGACCGGGGCTTTCAGGTCATTCAGGGCTTCCTGACCGACCTCCGAGCAACACTCTAAAAGGAACACCATTCAATGTCCGCGCGCGTTATTCCCATCCAATGCAGACCCGGCCTCCTGACAGACTTCCTGTCCGTGTACCGGAGTGCGGTGCTGCCGCCGCTGGTCCGAGAGCCTGGATTCAGCGGGACTTTGGTGCTGTCCGACCCGGAGGCGCATACGGGCTTCATCATCACCTTATGGAACTCCGCAGACGCGCTGGCTCGCTCCGAACTGAAGAGCCGCAAGACCGTTGCCGTCATGCTGTTACCGTTTCTGACCGCATACCCGCAGCCTGAACACTACGAAGTCCTGGTCCGGGCCGGCCAGCATTCTGAGGCGCACCCTACCCGGCTGAATAGCTGACGGTCAAAAGGGGATGGGCTACACTCGCGCGACCAAGCAGAGCCCAAGAAAGGATGAGAGAGAAATGGCCTATAAAATTTCGATTGGCATCGATTGGCAGGGCAAGCTCGACTCCCAGGCGCTGTGTGAGAAGGTGCAAATCGCGGAGGCGGCCGGGGTACATTCGGCCTGGGTGCCGGAAGCCTGGGGGCGGGATGCGTTTACCATTCTGACCCTGTTGGCCGACAAGACGAAGACTATCCATCTCGGCACGGCGATTGTGAATACCTACTCCCGCACCCCCGCAGCACTGGCCCAGCATTTTGCCACCCTGGACGAGGTCTCTGAAGGGCGGATGCTGCTCGGTCTGGGGACGAGTGGTCCGCAGGTCATTGAGCATTTTCACGGGGTCGCGTTCAATCCTCCACTCCAGCGCATGCGCGAGTATGTGGAGATCATCAACACGATTATGAAGGGCGAGCCGCTCACATACTCGGGCAGGCTGTTCGACCTGCAACGCGGCTTTACGCTGCGCCTTCAGCCCGTTCGCACCCATATTCCGATTTATCTGGCCACGATGAATGCCAAGAGTGTGAAAATGACCGCCGAGTTGGCAGACGGCTGGCTACCGATTCTGATTCCCATTGAGCACCTCAAGAGCGAGATTGACAATCTGCGCCAGGCCAGCGTGGCTGCCGGTCGTTCGGCCAACGCGGTCGCCGTCCGTTCGCCGGGCACTATCACGGTGACTGCACAGGTTGAGAAAGCCCGTGCCGCCTCAGCCGCTATGCTGGCCTTCTATATTGGCCGTATGGGCACATTCTACGCCACCCAACTCACCCGGCTGGGCTACGGGGAAACGGTCGAAACCGTCAAAAAAGCCTGGGCCGGTGGCTCGCGTGCCGCTGGCGAAGCGGTGCCCGCTCATTTGGTTGATGCCACCGGCTGCGTGGGGTCGGTGGAAGCGGGCATCGACCGCTTGCAGGCCCAGGAAGCAGGCGGAGTGGACCTGCATCATGTCAATGTGCAGGCGGAGAATAATGGAGAGTATGAGCGGATTTTAGCAAAGTTAGTCGGGTGAGTGTGTCGGGGCGGTCTTTGCAATCGCCTTTCAGATGAATGCGGACCGGCAGTCCACGGGTGGAGCTTACTCACTGATCTCGGATTGTATCTCTTCTGTATTGTCGATGACCCTTGAAGCCTGCATGATCTCAAAGCGGACGATTCCTCCATCGTAACCAGAGGCGGCAATGACTCCGGGGCGCGCCTCGTCACTTTCCCTGATACGGTCCTCTCGAAGCGTAACGACCAAGGAGTCAGGCTCTTTGTCATCATTGACTCTCATGAGAAGTGTCTCACTTTACTGGACCGTCTCCCTTTACTGCCCGAATGCCTCGACCAGCGTATGCAGGTCTTCCCTGGTGATTTGGCTCGTCGGTGGAGATGCGACGATGGGGTGCTCCACGCCGGCGTCGATAAAGTGACCGAGTTGAATGCGGCAGTCTTCGGGCGGACCGAATATAAACAACTCTTCGACCATGGAATCCGGAATGGACTCTTCCGCTCCCTGCCGGTCGCCGGCCTGCCAGCGCGCATGCACTTCATCCAACACATCGCCATAGCCAAAGCGACGGAAACCCTGGATATACGTATTGGCCTGACAGTAGCCGACCAACACATGGCGCAGTTGCCGCAGGGCCAGTTCCCGGTCCTGTCTGACCAGCGTATGCACATAGCAGCCGATATCGATATCGCTCAGACTGCGCCCGGCACGCTCCGCCCCTTTGGCGATTTCGGCCAGCGAATGGGGAACCTGACGCGCAGGCAGCCAGGCCAGCAGCACACCGTCTGCAATCTCTCCGGCTAACTGGAGCATGCGCGGGTTCACGGCCGCCAGATAGATCGGCATGGCCCCCGACAGGCGCAGGCTGAGGCGAAAGCCCCGGGGCCGATAGAACCCGTCGGTGCTTGTGACCCGCTCGCCGGCCAGCACACGGCGGACGATATCCACATACTCGCGCGTGCGGGCCACGGGCCGGTCCCAGGCAATACCGTGAAAGGTGTTGATATTGCGCGTGCTCACGCCGATGCCCAGCCGCGCCCGGCCCGGTGCGACCAGGTCCATGCTGGCGGCCTGCATGGCGGTGAGCGTTGGCGGGCGGAGGTAGAGCGAGATGATGCCCGTACCGACATGAATGCGCTGCGTGGCGGCCAGAAAGGCGGTGACCAGCGTACTCGTCTCCGTGCCCCAGGCCTCGCCGACCCACAGGCTCTCAAAGCCGCGTTCCTCGGCCTGGCGCGCGACCTGCTGGTACAGCTCGAAATGATGTCCGGTCGGCGGCAGGCCCAATCCTATACGCATGATGTCTCTCCCCTTTCCAGAATCTCGTTCCAGGTCTAGTCGTATTCGTGTTCTTCGGCCAATGCAGCCCACTCCGCATACTGCCCATCGAGTTGCTGTGTGACCTGCTCATACTGCTGCGCCACCTCGCGGGCTTTTGTCTGATCCTGAAATGTCTTTTCAGCCGCAAGGCGATGTTCGAGTTTTTCTTTCCGGTCCTCCAACGTGGCGATGTGTTGCTCGATCGCGGCCAACCGTTTGGTCCGTTTTTGCCGTTCGGCCCGGGCGGCCTTTTGCTGTTGATAGGAGCGCTTGCCGCGCTTGCCGGCACGAATGGCCGCCAGCGTCCCTTCAATGCCCGCCGCGCTTGCCGGCTGCGGAGAAGCGCTTGCCGGATGGACTGCTCTCTGAAGGCGGGCCTGTTCCTGGCGTGGAAACGGGTCTGTCTGGCCTGCTTTCCGGTCCAGAAATTCCTCAAACGTTCCGGGATAGGCGGTGCAGCGTCCGTCTTGGAGTTCGAGCACTTTTGTTACCAGCCCGCTGAGAAAATAGCGGTCGTGCGACACCACGACAAAAGTTCCCTCATACTGCAACAGGGCTTCTTTCACGATGTCTTTGGTGCGGATATCGAGATGGTTGGTGGGCTCATCCAGAATGAGCAGATTCGAGGCCTGCAACAGCATTTTTGCCAATGCCAGGCGGCTCTTTTCCCCGCCGCTGAGCACGGCGACGCGCTTTTCAATCGCATCTCCGGAAAAGAGGAAGGCCCCCAGTAAGGTGCGGAGTTGGGGAACAACGTCGGTTGCCGCTTCCCGGAGAATCTCCTCATACACCGCGTTGTCGGTCCGTAAGCGTTCGGCCTGCTGCTGGGCATAGTAATCGAGGATGACCCGATGACCGAGCTGGCGGCTGCCGGCGGTGGGTTCTTCAACCCCGGACAGAATGCGGCTGAGGGTGGACTTGCCCGCCCCGTTGACGCCGACCACCGCCACCCGGTCCCCACGCTCAATCACCAGGTCCAGGTTCTCAAATACCTGCACGCTGTCGTAGCGTTTGCTGACCCCTTCTAACTCGATCACCCGCCGGCCGCTCCGGGGAGCCTGAGGAAAATGGAAGCGGACGCCCTTGGGCGCGGTTTGGGGTGGGTCGAGCTTTTCCATTTTCTCAAGCTGCTTGACCCGACTCTGGACCTGCGGGGCCTTCCGAGCGTTATAGCGAAACGTATTGATAAAGCGGGTCAGGCGTTCAATCTCTTCCTGCTGGGTATCATAGGTTTTTCGATACGACTCCAGGTGTTCCTCAAATACGCGCTCAAAGGTCGAGTAGTTGCCCGTATATTCGGTCAGGGCAGAGCGGTGCAGGGCGACCACCCGGTTGACCAGCCGATCCAGAAAGGACCGGTCGTGCGAAACGATGACAATGCTGCCGCGGTAATTGTGCAGATATGACTCCAGCCACAGCAGTGAGTCGAGGTCGAGGTGATTGGTCGGCTCATCGAGCAGCAAGACATCGGGCTGCTGGAGCAGGAGCTTGGCCAGCGCGATCCGCATCTGCCAGCCCCCACTGAACGTCTCGGTGCGCGCCGTAAACTGCGCTTCGTCAAAACCCAGGCCGGTCAGGACTTTAGCGACCTGGGCATCGGCCTGGAATCCGTCGAGTTCTTCGATTCGGTGCTGGATGTCTCCGTAGCGTGTAATCAGTCCCGCTTGTGCCAACGCATCGGAGGTCGTTCCATGAGCGCTGTCGAGCGCGGCCTGAAGCGTCTCCAGTTCCTGCTGGAGCGCGGTCAGCTCCGGCAGAGCGGAGCGCGTCTCAGCGAAGAGATCCCGTCCGGAAATGTCGATTCCCTCCTGGGGCAGATAGCCAATGCTGAGGTCCCGGCCGCGCTGGACTCGGCCCGCATCGGGCTCAAGTTGTCCGGTCAAGAGGCGGAAGAGGGTCGTTTTGCCCGCGCCGTTGGGGCCGACCAGCCCCACCCGATCTCCTTTCCGAATATGCCAGTTGAGATTGCGAAACAGTTCCTGTCCGCCAAAGGCGAGGGATAGATTGATAAGCTGGAGCATATATCCTGACGGTGTTCAGGCCGCGCATCCTTGTCCGCCGCTTAGGGAATAGAGAGCGACGCTTCGAGCGGCAAGAAAAAATTGCTATGTGGAACTTACAGCAGACAGACGGGAGCGTATAGATTGCCATGATCGCATGCCACGCGACGGTGGTTCAAAGGCGACTGACCTGTTTGACAAACTTTGAAAATATGACTGTTTCCTGATCCATAGTTGTGCTCTTCGACAGCCTGAAAACCGGAATGGCCGTTCGTTATCAAGGTCTTGTTAGCTCCATAACACCAATCGCCGAGAAGGGAATCAAATGACTCTGAGATTAAAGACTCCAGTGCATCACCCACGGTGCGGGTGCTGTGAACCGTTTGCCGGGAAAGAAAATCTGAATAAGCTTGGCGATAAGTTTCTCGGGCTTCTGAGTCGGATGAGCGGTGTTCTCAGGCATGGACCAAAACGGGACGGTGAGGTCTGTCCAGATGTTTGAGGGATGAGTCAGGCGGTAATTACCGTGCGTTTCCGGCTGCCAGTCTTTTGGCTTTCCATCTGCGGTATAGGGAGCAATGACTTTGCGCTTGAGCTTGACGGCGTTAACATTAAAATAATACGAGTCCGATACGGTGCAGAACCATATATCTTCCGTGTTATTTTTCCAGTTTGCCTTTGCTCCACGACCTTTTTCTCTCTCCCACGTAATACGATTACGAATCCGAAGTTGGGATTCAAGGAGAGGTGCTATCAGAAACAAGACTATTCGTCTTCCTCTGGGGGTAATAACAGGGCTTCTCCCAGCGAACGGATCAACCAGCGATGGATATCCCCGACAAGGGTCGCCGCCTGTGGGCCAGCCAGAAGCCAGTGACCTTGGTCCGGGTAGCTCAGGTCGGCGGCCTGTAGAGCGTCTGTAAGCCAACGTACGGCCAGAGCAGGCGTCATACGGTCTTCCTGTCCCCAGACAACCAAACTGGGACAGGGCAGGGGGATTGCCGGAAAATCGGTCTGGCCTTGGGTGAGGGTGCGAACGACTCTGCCGGAGTCCGGCTCAAGCCGATCGTATAACCGGTCGTGCAGCCCTGCCGGAAGCGTGTGAAAAAGAAAATCGCGGGCAAGCCGACGAGACGGAGGAGGATGGGCGCGATTCCACAGGAGTGCGGGCAGGGCGGCGAGTCGCACAAGAGGGAGAGCCGGGCGCAGGTCGGGTTGCCAGTGGTAGGGAAGCAAGGGAGAGATGCAGACGAGGGCACGCGGTTGTACGCGGCTGGCGACGAGGAGTGTGAGGAGACTGCCCAGATCAAAGCCGATCACGATGGGCGGGCAATCGCACGCAGCAATGGCTGTGGTAATGGTTGTGAGATGATCGTCAAGAGAGGTATCGCCACGCCGGCGGGCGGCGGCCTGCTCATACAGGTCAAGGGCCCAGCACGCCCAGCCACGCTGAGAAAAGCCCCACGCGACTTCCTGCCATATCCAGCTTCCCGTCCATAACCCCGGAAGCAGGAGCAGCGGGGCGGTAAATTTCTCGCGCTCCGGGAAGAGCGCCTCAGCAATGTGCACGGCGAGTCGCTGTTTCATGGGCACAAATAGAAAAGGCCCACTTGGGGCCTTTTCTTGGGAATCCTCCGCCTCGTGTCTCGCTGCCGCACTGAGCGACGTTACGCTCTCTTTTTGGCTGCTCTCTTCTTGGCCGGTGCTTTCTTGGCCGCCTTCTTCTTCGCAGGCATGGTGACCTCCTTCGTGATGAATGTAGGGGCCCCTGAGTCCATAGAAAAAGGTGGAAGGGCATTTGCGTTTCCCTCTATCATATTGGTGGTGCTGCGGCAACAAAAATACACGAGAACGGGGTGTTATTTTCGGGCTGCAAACGCCTTGTGGCCGGCATACACGGCGCGCCGCCCGAGTTTTTCTTCAATGCGTAACAATTGGTTATACTTGGCCGTTCGCTCGCCGCGGCAGACGCTGCCGGTCTTGATCTGTCCGGCATTCAACGCGACAGACAGGTCCGCAATCGTGGTGTCCTCTGTTTCTCCCGAGCGGTGCGAGATCACGGCCGCATACTCATGCTTTTTTCCTAGGGCGACCGTTTCCAGGGTTTCGCTTAGGGTGCCGATCTGATTGACCTTGACGAGGATGGCATTCGCCGCCCCATCCGCAATGCCGCGAGCGAGTCGGTGCGGGTTGGTGACAAACAAATCGTCGCCCACGAGCTGGAGTGTCGTGCCGAGTTCCTGGGTGAGTAATCGCCACCCGGCCCAGTCGTCTTCGGCCAGGCCGTCCTCGAGAGAGACCAGCGGATAGTGCGCCGCCCATTTGGCATATTGTTGAATCAGGTCTTCAGCCTGACGGACGGCCCCGCCCGCTTTATGGAAAACGTAGTGCCCGTCCTGGTACAGCTCGGTCGCTGCGACATCGAGGGCCAGCGAGACGTGCCGCCCCGGGGTGTAGCCCGCTTGCGTCACGGACTCAAGCAGGATGTCAAACGCCTCCTCGTTTGAGCGCAGATCAGGGGCTACGCCTCCCTCGTCTCCCACGGCCGTAGTGAGGCCCTTTTTTTGAAGAATGTCTTTGAGCACGGCGAACACTTCTGCGCCAATGCGCAGGGCATCGCGGAACGATCGGGTGCCGGCGGGAACGATCATAAACTCCTGAATGTCGAGATTATTGGTGGCATGGGCCCCGCCGTTGAGCACGTTGATGAGGGGAACCGGAAGAGTCCGCGCGCGTGCACCTCCCAGAAAGCGATACAACGGCTGCCCGGCGGATGCGGCCGCTGCCTTTGCGACGGCAAGCGAGGTTGCGATGAGCGCATTGGCTCCCATGCGCTTCTTGTTTGCCGTGCCGTCCAGCTCAAGCAGGAGTCGATCAATGGCGTGCTGGTCGCTGGCGTCCCTGCCTTTCAGGCGGCGGGCGATGTGTTCGTTCACCTGTGCCGTTGCTTTTTGGACGCCCTTCCCGCGATAGCGTTTTCTGGCACGGTCCCGAAGCTCCCACGCCTCATGGGCGCCGGTCGAGGCACCTGAGGGAGCTGCTGCGCGTCCACATGCACCATCCGCCAGTATCACCTCAACCTCAACCGTCGGATTCCCCCGACTATCCAGAATTTCTCGACCAATAATTTTTCTGATCTTCACCCGATCCTCCCGTTGGTGTATGTGTCCGGTGCCGTTCCGACCCTCCCCCTAGAAGTTGCTCCAGCCCCTCGCAGTCAGTAGAATGTTCTGTATGGGACGGATGGTGGTGCGGCGGTTCGGCTGGATGTGGTTCCCATCGGCTCTGGCCTTGTACGCCCTGCTCATGTATTCAACCGTGTGGAGCGAGCGCGGGCTTCTACACCTCTTCCAACTGACCGAAGAGCGGGGCGCATTGGAAACGCAAGTACGGACGCTGTTGCGCGAGAATGCCGACCTCAAGGAACGCATTCGGCGTCTGCATACGGACGATGTCTTTCTGGAGCAACTCGCGCGCGACCGGCTCATCCTCGTCCGCGAACACGATATTGTCTATCGATTCCATCCAACAAGGCCCTCGTTAACCCAGTAGACGAGTGACCGTATGTGCGTCGTCTTGCCCATCGAGCGACGTGCACTTTCCTTGCTCTTCGTCCTATTGCCGTGAGTGTGCCCCTGCTTACGGTCGTGTGCTCAGCCCCCGTGCCATGTCCGCGACAATATCGCGCGCGGCCTGGCGCGGGTCCGTGGCATCCCGGATAGGTCTGCCCACAACCAGATAATCCGCCCCAGCCTGCGTGGCCTGCTGAGGCGGCAGAATCCGTTTCTGATCGTCGTCCGCGCTGCCCTGCGGACGAACGCCTGGAATGACCAGGGTCAGTTTGTCTCCACAGGCACGACGAATCGCGACAATTTCCTGAGGAGAGGCCACCAGACCGTCAATACCTGCCTGCTGGGCCAGCCGGGCGAGCCGCACGACCTGCGCCGCTGGGCCGGCGCTGACCCCGGTCTGCTTGAGGTCGTCTCGGCGCAGACTCGTCAGCACGGTGACCGCCAGGAGAGTGGGGCGGATGAGCTGTTCGGCGCGACACACGGCGCGGACTGCCCGGCGGGTCTGCTGCAACATCTCGGTGCCGCCGGAAGCGTGCAGGGTGAACATCTTTACCCCGAGACGGGCGGCTTCGACTGAAGCGGAGGCTACGGTCTGGGGAATGTCGTGGAATTTGAGGTCGAGGAAGACCGCCCCGCCCTTGGCCTGAATGCGACGGACCACCTCGGGACCGGCGTGCACGAACAGTTGCTTGCCGACCTTGAACAGGCCGACCTCGTCGGCCAGCAGGGCAACGTAGTCATCAACTTCTTTTCGTGAGGCAACATCGAGCGCAAATATCAGGCGGCGGCGGGCGCGCGGGTGGCTCATTTTTCTGGAACCCCGAGGGCGTGCTTGAGCGTTCTTTGCCTGACTGACGGAACGCGGAGCCATCGTGTGACGTGCTTCCCTTCGACTCGGCTCAGGACCAGGCGGTCTCTTTGTTGCTGAGCGCCTGCTGGATGGCTGCGACCGCCTGGTCTGCCGGGATTTCCGTCATTGCTCCATCCGCGCGGCCCTTTAATTCGATCACCCCGCGGGCTAGAGACCTGCCACCAACGGTGGCACGGAGCGGAATGCCCAAGAGATCCGCGTCCTTAAATTTTACACCCGGTCGCTCTTCCCGATCGTCAAATAATACGTCTGTCCCGGACTGCTGGAGTTTTGCATAGATGTCTTCCGCCGCCTTCCGGGTAGTGTCATCATTCCAATTGACCGGCACGATATGAATATCTGCGGGAGCGAGCGGCTTGGGCCAGACAATGCCGGCGGCATCATGGTTCTGTTCAATGGCGGCCGCAACGGTCCGGGTAATACCAATGCCATAACAGCCCATTTCCATCGGATGCTGTGCGCCTGTGGCATCCAGATAGGTCGCATTCATCGCCTGACTATACTTTGTGCCAAGATAAAATGTCTGACCGACTTCAATGCCGCGATGATCGGTAAACCTCCCCTTCTCGCAGCGCGGACAGGTGTCGCCCGCTGTTGCCCGACGCAGGTCGGCAAACTGGAGGGAGGACAGGTCGCGTTCGATATCAAGCCCGGTCAGATGCATGTCCCGCTCGTTTGCACCACACACCAGGCCTTTTGCACCCCGTAGGGTCTGGTCGCTGACAAGCCTGGCCTTGATCCGTATCGGTCCGGCAAAACCGGCTGGGGCACCGGTCGCCTTGTGGACGGTTTCTTCATCCGCGAGCACGATCCACTGACAGCCGAGCAGGTTTTTCAGCTTGGGCTCGCTGAGTGCATGGTCTCCCCGCACCAGGGCGGCGACAACCGCGCCCGTATCGGTCTCGTAGAGCAGGGTTTTAACGAAGCGCTCCGGGGGCTCACCCAGGAAGGTCGAGACTTCTTCGATAGTCCGTTGGTCCGGGGTCTCGACTGGGGTGAGCCCGGCTCCGGGCGTGACCGCTGGAGACGGAGGTGGGGCGAGTTCGGCTTTTTCCACATTGGCGGCATAGTCGCACGAGTCACAACTGACAATGGCGTCTTCGCCGGAATCCGCCAGCACCTGGAACTCATGCGACAGACTGCCCCCGATTGCGCCGGTATCTGCCTCAACCGGACGGTAGGTCAGCCCGCACCGATCAAAGATACGCCGGTAGGCGTCGTACATATTGCGATATTCGCGCTGGCAGTCCTCCAGGTCGGTATGAAAGGAATAGGCGTCTTTCATGATAAACTCGCGACCGCGCATCAAGCCAAAACGAGGCCGGACTTCATCCCGAAACTTGGTCTGGATCTGATACAGATTGAGCGGCAGGTCGCGGTACGACCGGACCTCCCGCCGAACGATATCGGTCACGACCTCCTCATGGGTCGGCCCAAAGCAAAAGTCCCGGTCGTGCCGGTCTTTGATACGCAGCAGTTCCCTGCCATACACATCCCAGCGGCCGCTTTCCTGCCAGAGTTCCGCCGGACAGACCGCCGGCATGAGAATTTCCTGGGCATCCGCGCGGTTCATTTCTTCGCGCACAATGCTTTCGACCTTGCGCACGACGCGCAGCCCGAGCGGCAGGAAGTCATACACGCCGCGCGCCACCTGACGCATCATGCCGGCGCGCAGCAAGAGTTTATGGCTGACGACTTCGGCCTCAGTCGGCTCTTCCCGTAATGTTGGGATGAATGTTTGGCGATAACGCACCCGGACCCCCGATCAGCTAGAGAAAGATGTCAGGGCCAATTAGTCAGCCCTCGGGCCGAGTGTCAAGCCGGGCGCGGGCTGTCCACCTTGACCCCTTTTCTTTCTCCGGGCCAAAAACTATAATTCGCGTGCGATACTTTCCCGCGACAGGAGTACGGCGTGGACTTTGACTATTCCCACCAAGAAGAATCGTTTCGGCAGGAACTGCGCGCGTGGCTCGAAGCCAATCCGGCGGACAACTACGACCCGGAGAGCTTTGAGATGATCGACCCGGAAGCGCGCTTTCAGATCAAGTTCGACTGGCAGAAGAAGCTGCACGGCGCGGGCTGGGTTGGCATTCATTGGCCCAGGGAGTACGGCGGGCGAGGCGCTACGATCCTGGAGCAGACCATCTACCAGCAGGAGATGGCCCGGGTGCACGCGCCCGGATTAGCCAATCCGCTGGGGATTTCGCTGGTCGGCCCCACCCTGATGCACTGGGGAACGGAGGAGCAGAAAGCGCGTTTTGTTCCCAGGATACTCAGCGCTGAAGAATTATGGTGTCAGGGTTATTCCGAACCGGGCTCCGGTTCGGACCTGGCCTCCCTCCAGACGCGGGCGGTTGACGCGGGCGACGACTTTGTCGTGAACGGCCAGAAAGTCTGGACGAGCTTTGCCCACAAGGCGGACTACTGCATTCTTGTGGCGCGGACCGACTCTGACGCCCCCAAGCACCAAGGACTGTCCTATCTCCTGGTGGATATGCATGCGCCTGGGGTCACGGTCCGGCCCCTGGTCCAAATCTCGGGCGATGCGGAATTCAACGAGGTCTTCTTCGAGGACGTCCGAGTGCCCAAAGCCAATCTGGTTGGCGAACGGAATAATGGCTGGCAGGTCGCGATTACCACGCTCATGTTCGAGCGGGCGAACTTCGGCATGGTCTACAACCTGGAACCCCTGCTGGACAGACTGAAGGCGGGTCTCAAAGACCTGGAGGTCAACGGGCAGCCGGCCGCCGCCGACCCGGAGGTACGACAAAAGCTGGCGGCCTTTCATGTTGAAATCCAGGCGCTCAAGTTCAACGGCTATCGGCAACTGACCCAACAGTTACGCGGCAACCCGCCGGGACCAGAAGGCTCGATCAGCAAGCTGGCCGGGAGCGAACTGTATATCCGCATGGCGCATTTTGCGATGGAACTGCTGGGTCCGTACAGTCAGTGCGCCTTGGGTGAAGATCAAGGCATCGACAACGGTTTTTGGGCGCGGCGCGCCTTAGGCTCCCGCCTGTACACAATTGCGGGCGGGACGTCGGAGATCATGCGCAACATCGTTGGCGAGCGCGTCCTGCGCCTGCCAAAGGGATAACAGCAGTATTGAGCATCTCACAGCGTATCAGGAGGTCCTGCTCAATACTTATGGAGGGGGAAGCATGGATTTCGGTTTCAGTGAAGATCAAGAATTGCTGCGCGACTCGGCCCGAAAATTCCTGGACGCGGAATGTCCGGCCACCTTCGTGCGCAAGATGATGGAAGATGACAGCGCCCACGCGACAGAACTCTGGAAAAAAGCCGCGGAGCTGGGCTGGATGGGTATTTTGATTCCCGAGGAGAACGGGGGGATTGGCGGGAGTTTTCTCGATCTGGTTGTCGTGATGGAAGAGATGGGCAGGTCTCTGATGCCCGGCCCGTTCCTGGCGACCGTGCTCCTGGGCAGCGCGGCTGTGCTGGCTGGCGGCTCGGACGAGCAAAAGGACGCCATTCTGCCCAAGGTCGCGGCGGGTGAATGGGTCATGACTCTGGCCCAAGCCGAAAAGAGCGGCCGCTATGACGCCGGCGGCATTGGGATGCCGGCAACGGCGCGGGGCGGTGACTTTGTGCTGTCCGGGGAAAAACTCTTTGTGCCGGACGCGCATGTGGCCGATCAGATGGTGGTCGCGGCGCGTACCGGTTCCCCTAGCGCTCCAGAAGATGGGATTACGCTCTTTCTGGTCGATGCCAAGTCGCCGGGGGTCGAGATCACCCAACTGAAAACCGTGGACATGACCCGCCGCCAGTGTCACGTCGCCTTCCAGGATGTTGCGGTGGCCGGCTCGCAGGTCATCGGCGAGGTGGGCCGGGGCTGGCCGATTCTCCAGCGCGTCCTCGATCAAGCTATTGCCGGGCTGTGCACCGAGATGGTCGGGACCGGACAGCAGGCGCTCGATATGGCGGTTGAATACGCCAAAGAGCGGGTGCAGTTCGGGAAACCCATAGGCAGCTTTCAAGCCGTCAAACACAAATGTGTGGATATGATGGTCCAGGTCGAAAACGCGCGCTCACTGACCTATTACGCGGCCTGGACGGTCGATGAGAATGTGGACGAAGCGTCCCAGGCCGTGCCCATGGCTAAGGCGTATTGCAGCGATATGTGCAAAACGGTGACCAGTGAGGCCATTCAGGTCCACGGTGGTATCGGGTTTACCTGGGAGCACGATATGCACCTCTTTTATCGGCGCGGTCTGGCGTCCGAAGCCGCCTTCGGCAGTGCCCCGACCCACCGGGAGGTGGTAGCCCAGACCTTGGATTTATAGGGGCGCGGCTCGCTTTACCTCGTCCCCCTCACCCCAGCCCTCTCCCGCCAGGGGAGAGGGAGCAGCCCTTTCCTAGAGGCGCGGCTCGCTTCACACTATGACCCCCGCTCTGATCATACATGGTGGCCTCCTCCACGCGTCTTTTCGAGGGTGCAGGCGGTTGTGTGAGAGGGGATTTTGCCATCTCGTCGATGATCGCGCGGACCTTTTTGCTCTGAAGTAACTCGTCAGCTTTGACAGACAGCCCGCCTCGTATGCTCACATATATTTTGGGTCGGTCGGACTTTTCCTCTTTTGACATAGACACCTCACCCGCCTATCCAGCCTTGGAAGATGTGATGGTCCAGCCCGAAGTGCGTCATCTCGTAGGTGTCCCGTCCCAGCTGCGTATCCGGCAATTTGGCGCTGAACCGCAACCCGGCTGCTGAATCCGTCAACGTGAGATTCCCGCTTGCGCGGCGTGCCAGGAGTCGATCCGGCTGATGGTCGGCAAGCAGCAAGATGTCCCGCGTGGCGGCAAGGACCTGTCGGAAGGCGTCCGGCGCGACCCGCTCCAGTCCGTCTTTCGTAGAGGCGGTGAGATTATAGGGGACGGCCAAGCCGCCGATTCTCCGCTCGTTGTCGTTCGAGACCCCAACGCGAAGCGCGAGCATATAACTGTGAGTGGAGAGGGTCATGGGGTCTCCTCACGACAACTCTCCCAGAGCTCTTTGTACCGCTGTAACTCCGCGTCATCCCGTCTTTGGTTCTGACAACGCTCCAATTTCCGTTCGCAACTCGCTAACTCCACCGAGTAGTCCCGTCCCGGCGGTTCTTGAGGGCAATACGAAGAATGAGACACGGTCCTCTCGATTTCAAGATGCTGGGTACGCGGATTCCATACAACGATCGCCGCGGCGCCCTCCCTGGGGAAATCGCATAGCGGGTAGCTCGGGGGTGAATCGTCCGACATCTCCACAAACTCTTCGGCGAGAGATGTTACGTAAAATGCGTGCTGGTCGAACTCCACCCCATTGTCGTAGACAATCGCTGTGAATGGCTCGAGGGTGGTGTCGAGGGAGAGGTGGCCCCAGTTCCAGTGGAGCACAAAACCGTTGTTGACATCGCCACACACCTTCCGAGTGTCAGGACGCGGATTGCCGTATAATAACGGGAGGTGGTCCGTGACGGGTTCGAGTTCGATGCTGTCGCCCTCGGCATACTGGAAAAAGCGGACGGTCAGCGGTCCATTGGCCTCACACTTCCAGCCGGAAACCACGCTAATGCCCGAATAGGGTTCACCCCCACCAAAGGACGGATTCCCCAACACCCCCTGCCCCCACGCGAGGGAAACAGGACACAAAAGAGCCACCACCAACGCACTAGTAAGTAATCGCATCATAATAGCCTCCTTGGCGTATATTCGCGCGTCTGATGCGTGGTATTCTCATACGGAATACCGTATCAGTGCGCAAGAGCGAACGGAGGGTATTCCGGGCCGCGCTATGGGATAGATACAAAGTCCTCCGTGGGCTGACGCCAGTGCCCCGTCGCTGAGCCACTGTCCTCCCTACCGCCCGTCCCATCCCCCGCCGCACGTGCTGCCCAAGCCGGGCCACTCCGTCTGGCTTCCCTCACTCGTACTCATGACGAGGGTGGAGTGACTATGCCGCTTCTCTGGCCCGCGCGGCTTTATCGAGATCGTAGGTTGCTTGCAGGTTCAGCCATAACTTCGGGGTCGTGCCGAGGGCGTCGGCGAGGTCAAGTGCCGCGGCGGCGGTGACGCCGCGTTTCCCACGAATGAGTTCGTTTAGTCGGGTCTTTGTCCAGCCGAGCTGTGCGGCGAACGCTGCTTGGCTTATTCCCTTGGGCGCGAGAAATTCCTCCAAGAGGATTTCACCGGGGTGAAACGGATTCTTCGGTTGTCTCGCCATGACTCCCTCCTTGATGGTAATCAACGATTTGGACGTTGAACGCGCTACCGGCGCGCCATTGAAAGACCAGCCGCCATTGTCTGTCTATGCGGATTGAGTAGAAACCGGCCCATCTGCCCTTCAGTTTCTCCAGTCGATTGCCAGGCAGAACTCGAAGGTCTCGCAAGTCAGCCGCATCATGCAGCAAGAGTAGCTTCCGCCGGGCTGCCCGACGGAGTGCCGCCGGAAACGACCGGGTGGCCCGACCACGGTCAGCGTCGAACAGTTGCTCGGCCAGAGTAGTGCCAAAGGTCTCAATCACGTTCCGATATTACCAGAAAACGATACTATAGAAACTCGCCGTACCGGATCGAATGAGAACGAGCGTCGGTTAAAATAAAACCACCTGTGTTCTCCTCCTGCCTCTGGCATTTTTGGGCGCACTAAGGATAAGATGTCCCGTTACACGGCATGAATCAAGAAGAACTAGGAAGAAAGGGGAGTAGAGTCTATGGCACAAGTTGATGGTAATTCATTAGTTGTCAAATCGCTCAAGGACGAGGGCGTGGATACCGTTTTCTACATCACTGGCGGACCGATGGTCGATGTGGCCTCCAAATGTATCGAGATCGGGTTTAACTCGGTCGATGTGCGCCACGAGCAGGGGGCTTCCATGGCGGCCCATGCCTATAGTCGGGTGCTGGGCAAGCCAGGGGTGTGCTTTGCCGCCTCCGGCCCTGGCGTTACGAATCTGATCACCGGTGTGGGCAATGCCTATCTGGACGCCGTTCCGGTCGTTGCTCTGGGCGGGGCGAGTGCCATTTCCCAGGACGGCATGGGCGCGTTCCAGGAGATGGATCAGGTCGGCATGTTCAAGCCGATCACCAAAATGGCCGAACGGGTGAAAGACGCGCGGCGTATCCCGGAAATCATCAACAAGGCCTTTCGCGTTGCCACCAGCGGCCAGCCGGGTCCGGTCTATGTCGATCTGCCAGGCGATGTCCTCTACCGCATGGTGGAAGAAAACGACATTGTGTTTCCCAAGCGACCCCATCAGGTCCCGCGGGTGGGCGGTGATCCGGCCTTGGTCAAGGAGGCGGTGGCGTTGCTGAAGGCGGCCGAGCGGCCCCTGGTGGTTACCGGCACCGGCATTATCTGGTCGGGCGCGATGCAGGAACTCCAGGAGTTTGTTGAAACGACCGGCATCCCCTTTTACACCACCCCCCAGGGGCGTGGCGTCATTCCTGAGGATCACGCCCTGAGCTTTCTGGGCGCCCGGAACCGAGCCTGGAAAGAAGCAGATGTGGTGCTGATTGTCGGCACGCGGCTCAATTTCATTCTGGGGTTTGGCCAGGCGCCGCGTTTTGCGGAAGATGTCAAGATGATTCAGGTCGATATCGCGGACGAAGAGATCGGCCGCAACCGCGCGGTTGATGTCGGGATCGTGGGTGACGCCAAGGTGGTCTTACGCCAACTGATCGACGAGGCCAGCGACTCTTTCCACGGACGGGACGAACTGGCCTGGATCGATACGCTGCGCGGCTATGACCAACGTTCTCAGGAAAAGATGGAAGCCATTATGAGCGCGGACTCGTCTCCCATGCACCCACTCCGGTTGTGCAAAGAAGTCCGCGACTTTATGGACCGCGACGCCATTATTGTCGTCGACGGTCATGAGATTCTCAATTTTGCGCGCCAATCGGTGCCGACCAACGCGCCCGGCCACCGGGTCAACGCCGGCCCGAACGGCTGCATGGGCGTGGCCGTGCCGTTTGGACTCGGGGCAAAAGTGGCCAAACCGGACACGCAGGTCATTGTCCTCAGCGGGGACGGTTCGTTTGGCATGAACGGCATGGAAATCGACACTATGGTCCGCAAGAACATCCCGGCCATTATCGTCATCAGCAATAACGGCGGCTGGGCCGGCGCGGGGGTGATGACCGCCGGACGTGACCTGGGTTTCAGCCGCTATGATGAGATGGCCAAGGTGTTCGGGGCGCACGGCGAGTTTGTCGAAAGGCCAGAAGACATTCGGCCCGCCCTCGAACGTGCCGTTGCCTCTGGCAAGCCGGCAGTGATCAACGTGATAACTGACCCCACCGCGCGGTCGTCAACGCAGTCGTTTGCCGCCTACCGGGCGATTTAATCCTCGGGTTTACTCTCGGGCAGGGGGCGGGCCGCTCAGGTCTGCCCCCTGCCCACTCTGTCGGGACGGTCCAAGTATGTCCGACATCGAAGAAATCCTAAGCTTCTGGTTCGGCGAAATCCGGGACGAGCCGTCCTATCTTGCAGAACGCGCCCCGCGCTGGTTTGCTCAGAATGCCGACTTCGACCAGGAGATTGTCCAGCGTTTTCAGGCCGACTATGAGCTGGCCGCTCAAGGCCAACTGGCCCGCTGGACGGAGACCGCGCGGGGTGGGTCAGCGCTTATCCTGGTCCTGGATCAGTTTCCCCGCAATATGTTCCGCAACGACCCGCGCGCCTTTGCGACCGACCCGCTTGCACAGCAAATAGCGGAGCAAATGATCGCTACGGGGTTTGACCGGCAGCTGCGTTTGGTCGAGCGCTATTTCGTGTACGTCCCGTTTATGCATAGCGAGAAGCGTGCCCATCAGCAGCGCTCGGTCATGCTCTTTCAGCAGCTTGCCGCCCAACGCGCTTATTTTGATACCTCCTATGCGGTGAGACATCAGGCGGTGATTGACCGCTTCGGCCGGTTTCCCCATCGCAATACTGTCCTGGGCCGGGTTTCAACGCCGGCGGAGTTGGCGTTTCTCAAGCAGCCCGGCTCCTCGTTCTAGGCCGCTGCCTGCTGCGGCACCTCTGCCGGGCACGGGGTGTAGCCTTTTCTCCGCAGGCTGGCTATCTTGCCCCTCTGCATCCATAAATAGTCATCGTGAGGAGTTGAAACGCATGGGGGAAGCCATACACGCGATTGTCATCAACAGGGTTGAGAAAAAAATCTCGTCCGAGCTGAAAGAAATCACGCTGGACGCCCTGCCAGCCGGGGACGTGACCGTCAACGTCGCCTATTCCACGCTGAATTACAAAGACGGCCTGGCCGTCACCGGGACCGCGCCCATTGCGCGTACCTACCCCATGATAGGCGGGATCGACCTGGCCGGGACGGTCGAGTCCTCCAGCTCGCCCGCCTATCGGCCTGGAGACAAGGTCCTGATCACCGGCTGGGAACTCAGCATGAGCCACGGCGGCGGCTATGCCCAGAAACAGCGGGTCAAATCCGAATGGCTGACGCGCGTGCCTGACGCCTTCAGCCTCAAACAAGCCATGGCCGTGGGCACGGCCGGCTATACCGCCATGCTCTGCATCCTGGACCTGGAACGTATGGGCGTGACGCCCGGCGAGAAAGAGGTGATTGTGACCGGGGCCGCAGGCGGCGTCGGTAGCGTAGCGGTCGCCGTGCTGTCCCAGCTTGGCTATACAGTAGCCGCGTCAACCGGGCGACCGGAACTGGGCGACTATCTCACCAGCCTGGGCGCTTCCACCATTGTTGAACGGGCAGAACTCGCCGAGCCCTCGGGTCGCCCGCTGGACGCCGAGCGCTGGGCGGGCGGGGTCGATTCCGTGGGCGGACAGACCTTGGCCTCGGTCCTGCGGGGGACGTGTTACGGCGGGGCGGTGGCGGCCTGTGGTCTGGCCGGCGGGGCTGATCTGCCGACCTCGGTCCTGCCATTCATTCTGCGGAATGTCAGTTTGATTGGAGTGGACTCGGTGATGTGTCCCAACCCCAAACGGCAAACGGCCTGGGACCGTCTCGCCCAGGACCTGCCGTTGGAAAAGTTGGACGCCATGACCGTGGTCGAACCCATGTCCAAAGTATTGGAACTGGCTCCGCAGATATTACGCGGCCAGGTCCGTGGCCGCGTGGTCATTGATGTGAATGCCTGAGCTCGACGGGAAAAGGTAGTAACGTGGCCGTGACTGGTATGAACAACGGCGGCACTGAGGAACATCTCAGCCTACCGGCCCGCGACCTCCATTTCCCTACCGACCGCTCCATGGGAGAGCTGTTTATTCGGGATGGCGTACATCGCGCAGATGACTACGCCTTCTGGGAGCCGATTGGTCGGGCGCAGGGGGGTCTTGCCATTCCTGCCGGCAAAGAACTCCGGCTCAACGTCAACCCACAGGCGTCCACCGATCTTTCGCCGTTTCGCGCCATTCCCGCGCACGCCATTCAATACCTGCAACTCTCGGCCTCGCGGGTGAATAATGACAGCCTGGCCCATCTGGCCCATTTGACCGGGCTGCGCGTACTGTGGCTATACGACACCCGCATCAGCGACGCCGGCCTGGTCCACCTGCAAAGCTTGAGTGGACTGCGCGTGCTCAATCTGCGTAGCACGCTGGCCAGTCGCGGTGGCATAGACGCGCTTCAGGCAAAGCTGCCCAAGTGCGAGTTTCGCCGACCGTGGTAAAGGGCAGGCCCTAGCCATGCAGGGGGATCTCGTCATGCCGGACGTGATCCGGCCTCCCTGCTTCGACTTCGCCCTGAGCGTAACGAATTCGAAGGGCCTGCCGGCACTTCCCACATGACCTTGAAGCCGAGCAACTCGTAAAACTGACGCGAACGCTCATAATCACGACAGTTGACATTGACGTGCATCATTCCCGAGATGTGCATAACGCTCCTCCTCGCTCCATGGGGCGTCTTTCGAGGACAATGGCCTTTATGAAAAAGAGAATAGCTCTCGGAAACCAAGTCGGGCTTCCGAGAGCGAAGAGAAGTTACCTACCAGTATAGCCGGGGTTGGTGGGGTTATCGAGCCAGTCGCGCCGTTTCTCGTACGGCAGATCGATATAGGTCTGCATGGCCAGCAATCCGTCGTCGGACAGCATGGTTTCCAGAAAGGCCGAGCTTTCGATGTCGAGCCCCGCGGCGAGGTGGGTATCGTTACCGGCGTAGACCGCGTGCTTGGCGCGGGCGACGGCAATCGGCGGGAAATTCGCAATCTCGTGGGCGATTGCCGTGGCGCGGGCGAGCGCGTCGTCGGCCACTTCGTGGACCAGACCGAAATGGAGCGCGTCGTCGGGCGGGACTACACGGGAGCGAATCACAAACTCAAGCGCGCGTCCGATTCCGATCAACCGCGACAGGCGCTGGGTGCCGCTGCCGCCGGGAAGAATGCCGAGTTTGACTTCCGGGAATCCATACCGATAATCACCCTTCTGGCCGATCCGCAGGTCGCACGACAGGCTGAGTTCAAACCCCCCGCCCATGGTGTCCCCGTTCATGGCCACGATGATGGCCTTGGGCAGATCGCTCAGATTCTTCAGCATGGCATGATAGGCGGTGGTGAGTGAGGTGCCAGCCAGGCGCATGGCTTCCCGATCCTTGGCTAAATCAACCAGCTCTTCCACACTGTAATGGGTAATGAATTTGCCCTCCATCGCGCCGGTCAGCACAACGGCCCGGATAGCGGGGTCGCGCCATTCCTCAATCAGTTGCCACAACTCCTGGGTGCCTTCCGCACAGAAATAATTCATCGGCGGGTTATGGTATTTTGCGATTACGACTCCGTCGCTCTGTTCAGCCTGCCAATAGCTCATGCCCGGCCCTCCTTCGTCCGTATGGATTTTTCTGGTTGCATATGCGAGCCGTCACAGGACGGCAAGGGCGTATCTGTATGGGGGAGAGAAAAGCCCACCGGGGTACGATGGGCTCGTGTGCGGTATCAACGCGGGTGTCTCTGGTCAGCGCAGGCGGTTACCGGTCCGCCTTTCGAGACGTGATCGAGACCACCTTTTTCTCTGCGTCCTGAGCGGTTTCCCAGGCATCATGCTGGGTAGCGCAGTGCATGAGCACCCTGGCCAGGGTGTCTGTATGCTCAGTGCCGGCAGCCTGACAGTCGCCGCAGTACCATTGATCCTCTTTGATATTGCCGATTTCTCCACCAATCACTTGGGGCATAGTCACCTCCTGTTTTTTCTTTCTCTTGTAGCGCAAGAGGCATTATCAGGTCCAGGGGTTGATATCCTGGCGAGGCCGTGCAACTCAATACGCAGAGACATATCCACAAAGGAGGAAACCAGAATGGGTACAACGGTTGTTCTGCTGGAGATACAAGTCAAACCTGAATGCGTGCAAGAGGTGAAAGACTATCTGAGAGAGGCATTAGCGGATACGCGGGCCTACGACGGATGCCAGAGCATTGATATCTACGGTAATCTCGACGAGTCGTCCAACCTCGTGTTCTACGAACGCTGGGACTCCCGTGAGCACTATCAGAAATACCTGAACTGGCGGACCGAGAGAGGCGATTTTGAGAATCTCAGCTCAAAGTTGGCCGGTCCCGCGAGTATTCGTTATTACGACCGCATTGATGTGTAGCGCGTTCCGCTCTGATTTAGATTCTGGACAGGCCGGCCTTGCCGGCCTTTTTTTGTTCGGCCAAACGAGAGGCTGGCTTGTCCCCCCACTCAACAGATAGCAACTTCCGTTCTCACCAGCTACAATCTGGCGGCTTTGAAACCTGATAAGGAGGCTCTATGACGCAGAAACCGGCTCTCGCCTTAGTCGCCGTTGCCGGGCGAAGAAAACAAACCCTGGACGTGGCAACCCAAATCGAGCAGGAGGGCTTCAGCGGCATTTACTGTCAGAGTGTCGGCGACTGTATTGGCTTGTGCGAAGCCCTGGCCTTTGCCACCAACGAGATTCCGTTCGGTACCAGCATTGCCAATATGTATACCCGCCATCCGTATGATTTTGCCCAAACCGCGGCTTTTATTCATGAGGTCTCGGGCGGACGCTTCCGGTTTGGCGTGGGTGTCAGCCACGGTCCGATGCTGAACCGCCTGAAGGTGACGGCCGGCAAGCCGTTGGCCGATATGCGTCAATTTGTCTCCGCCCTGCACGCCAGCGTTGGCCGAAAGGATGCGCTGCCGCCCATTGTCCTGGCCACCTTACGCAAGGCTATGGTCAAACTGTCGGCCGAGATTTCTCAAGGCGCGGTCTGGGCCAATGCAGCCCGGTCGCATATGGCCACGTCGCTGAGCTTTCTACCATCGGAGAAAATGCAGGATAATGATTTTTTTGTTGGCAATATGATCCCGACCATTATTTCGGACGATACAGAGGCGGCGGCGAAAGTCCACCGGCGGACACTCATCACCTATGTCCGCTTACCCAACTACCAACAGTATTGGATCGAAGCCGGCTACGAAGAAGAAATGCGAGCCATCCAGCAGGCTATAGCCAATAAAGAAGATGAGAAGATTCCATCCCTCATGTCTGACCGCTGGCTGAGTCAGGTCACCCTGTACGGCAGCGTGTCCGAGGTCAGAGCTGGCGTGGAAGCCTGGTATGATACCGGCCTCAAAACGCCCATCCTGGTACCCTCATCAGCCAACGGCAACCAAATGGTCGCCTTGCAGGAAGTGATGGCGGCGTTTCGGTAGAGGCGGAGTGAGCAGCCGCTCTCCTGACGAAGTCCAGAGGCTGCTTCTCCCACGTGTTCACGACTTAAGGAATGCAACAATCCGTGGGTTGACTTCCGCCGGCTTTTCCAGATGCAGGAAATGTCCGAGACCCGGATAGATTTCTTTTTCCAGGCCCTGGGTGAACAGATGATCCATGGCCTGGAACGCCGTAAGACGGCCTGGCCGGTCTCGTGTTCCATGCAGGGCCAGCGTCGGAACCGTAGTGGGAGCGACGATCTTTTCTTGGAGGGGTTGTAAGGCCGGGTCCCGATGATCAGGATGAAACGTATGTCGGTAGTAGTTGAGCGCTGCGGTCACCACCCCCGGCTGCCGAAAGGTTTCCCTTACACTGGCCATGATCCCGGTCGGAATGTCGTACTCGGGCGAGGCATCCTGCCACCAGCGCTCGATAAAGGCAAAATCGTGGGCTGAGACCGCTTGTTCGGCAAACGGCATCTGAAAAAAGTAGGCGTGCCAGCCGCCTTTGATCATGTCGTAGTCCGAGGCCAATGCGCCCAGCATGACTCCCGGATGCGCGACCGCAAGGACGACAATTTTCTGTATCCGTTCCGGCGCGAGGGCCGCTGCTCCAAAAGTCGCAAACGCCCCCCAATCATGCCCAACGACATACGCCTGTTCGGCTCCCAAAGCCGAAATCAACGCAACGGCATCCTGCGCGAGCAGGACCGATTGATAGCGTCCGTCCGCTGGGGCGGACGTTGGGGCATAGCCGCGCATGAACGGCGCGACCGCATGAAAACCCGCCTCGGCCAGGGCCGGTAGAAAGGGGCGATAGGTATGCGCGTTATCTGGAAATCCGTGCAAACACAGGACGAGCGGTCCGTGGCCGGCTTCGAGGCAATGAAAGTGGATGCCGTTTGCCGTGACTGTGCGTGTGTGAAACTCCATACTTTCCTCCCTGTTCTACGCTCCCGGACGCCCGCTTGAGGGAAAGACGGGCCGGTACGCGCCCTCGGCAACGAGCGAAAGCCGTGGCCGCCACCAGGGCGGACTCAACCACGCCAAAGCCCGTCAATTGGTCTTCAAGCGGCAGCCCTTCAAAATGTTTGGCGCGCAACCCGCTGTAGCGCCGCTTCCCCGGTTTATTGCGCAGCGGCAGAAAGTCATCGTCCGCCGTCCCCATGTCCGCGCCGGGATAATAGGTGCGCTTTTCATACAGGGGTCGAAGCACCCGCAGAAACGCGTCCAGGCCCGCCTGACGGTCCTGGGTTGCCGGGTCGTACCAGATGCCGGCTTTTGCGCCCCCGGCCGGGAATTTGAGCATCCGATATTTATACGTCATGGCCCGCGCCAGGCGGATCATCTCTTCAATCGACAAGTCGGACAGCATGCGCACGCCACCCGCACTCATGCCAAAGGTGGTCGTATCAATAACAATCACCGCCCGCATCTGACTGACCGGATCATAAAAGGAGAGAATCCGTTCCGGGCCGGTCGCGTCCTGATACCGGGAGAGGGGAAATGATGACTGGGGGTACATAATGGCCCGAGGTTTCGCCTCCCCGTATAGGTCAATGGGGCGAATAAAAGTGACGCCGGGGCGCCCGAAACCGCTTTCCTGTTCTGATATATTATATAACGAGCCAACGTACAGATGGGAGAGGGGAGTCACATGCCAAAAACAAACGGAACACTTGGGTTTTTTGAGAATGTAAATCGGAGTTTCGATAGGGCGGCCCGATTCCTGACCTATCCCGAGGGCCTGCTCACGCAGATACGGACGTGTAACAGTGTGTATGCCGTTCAATTTCCTATAAAGACGCGGCACGGGTATGAAGTGATTGCCGGCTGGCGGGTGCAACACAGCCATCACAAAGTGCCGTGTAAGGGCGGCATTCGGTATGCGCCAGTGGTGAGTGAACACGAGGTTCAAGCGCTGGCGGCCTTGATGACCTACAAGTGCGCCCTTGTGGACGTACCCTTCGGGGGCGCAAAGGGCGGCGTCCAAATCGACCCAAAACGGTATACGACTGACGAGTTGGAGCGGATCACGCGCCGCTATACTGCCGAACTGATCAAGAAGAATTTTATTGGCCCCGGGATTGATGTCCCAGCCCCGGACTATGGCACCGGCGGTCGTGAAATGGCGTGGATTTTTGATACCTATGCCTCGTTTCATCCGGGTCAGATTGATGCGGTCGCCTGTGTGACCGGGAAACCCATCACCCAGGGGGGAGTCCAGGGCCGGGTCGAGGCAACCGGGCGTGGGGTATACTTCGGGCTGCGCGAAGCGTGTGAGAACGCTGAGGATATGAAACAGGTCGGCTTGAGTCCGGGCTTGGCGGACAAGACGATCATTGTGCAGGGACTCGGCAATGTGGGGTATCATGCTGCGAAATTCTGCCAGGAGGGAGGCTGCCGTATTGTTGGGATTGCAGAATATGAAGGCGGAATTTTTAACGCCCGGGGATTAGATGTTGATGCGGTCCTCGCCCACCGCCTCCAGACCCAATCCATCCTCGACTTCCCGGAGGCGGAGAACATTCTCCAGTCGCCCGCTGTTTTAGAACGGGCGTGCGATATCCTGATACCCGCCGCGCTCGAAAACCAAATCACTGAGACCAATGCGGCCCGTATTCAGGCCAAGATTGTTGCAGAGGCTGCAAACGGTCCGATCACCGCCCAGGCTGAAGACATCTTAGCCGCCAAGGGAGTACTGATTATTCCCGATGTCTATCTCAATGCCGGTGGGGTCACGGTGTCGTATTTCGAGTGGCTCAAAAATCTGTCGCACGTCAATCTGGGACGGATGGGCAAACGGTTTGAGCAGTCAGCTTTTGATAAGATATTGCAAACGGTTGAACGCACGACGGGCAAGCGCCTGACAGAGAGAGAACGTCAGGAGGCCGCGCGCGGCGCAGATGAAATCGACTTAGTCAATTCGGGGCTGGAAGAAACCATGATTACGGCCTATCATCGGATTTACGAAGAATGGAAAGGGGATACCCAGGTGCCCGACTTACGAACGGCCGCATTTATCAGCGCCATTAAAAAAATTGCCGTCTCGTATATGGAACTCGGCATTTTCCCCTGAAGAGATCCTGTCAACCGCCATGCAGCGTGTCTACACCGCTCACGACCCGACTGAAGCGCATCTGGTGAAGGCCTGCTCGAAGCCATCGTCCAGGGCGAGCACCTCTTCCCACTGCGCGGTAGCCTGCCAGTCACCGCTGACACGAATCCCTCCGCATGGGTGGCGAACGATATGGACTTTGAGCAGGGCCGGACAATTGCCCAAGCCTAGTCGTGCTCCTTTCGCTGCCAGCGTCTCGCGGAACCGCCCTACAGATCAATCGGCAAGCAAGGTATTCGTGATAGATGAAGTCGCGGTATTCGATATGTCCGTCCTTACGCGGCGGCTTGCTCCCGTTGCTGTGCCCGGGGAGCGGCAATGCCCATGGTCCCGAGCTTCTTAATCGCCCGCTCACTCAGCAGGCCGACTTTCTCCATATTGCTCCACAGAGCGGCATGAAAGTCTTTCTTGAAGAAGGTCCGAAACGCCACGTATTCATTCTTTTTGGCTACTGCGTGACGCATGGTTCGGATGTCTTCTATCTCGGCCCTGGTAAAGCCCACGGCTTCGTAGGCTTCTCGCGGAAACTGTCCCTGCATGAGTCCGGCGGTTGCTTCGCAGGCAAACTCTTCGACTTCTTCGAGCTCTTGCTCTGACAGCTCCTTCATCTGGTCGGGCAGACTGAGCATCCCAAAGCCCATATGGCGGGATTCGTCAGAGAGGATGCGACGGCAGATCTGGCTGATTAACGGGTCCGGGCTGTGGTCGGCCAGCATCCGAAACAGCGAGACCGCCAGGGTTTCTGCTACGAGTTGGGTTCCCACGGTCTTGAGATACCACTGCGGCATGGCCAGGATGTGGTCGAACAGATTCTTGAGGTTGGTGGTCAGCGGGTATGTCACACCGACTTTGTCGTACAGATAGCGGGCCAGCACCTCCGAGTGCCGCGCCTCATCGGCAACCTGGGTCGCCATAAAAAACTTCGAGTCGATCCCCGGAACGACGTTGGCAATCTGACCACAGACCATGAGGGCAAATTGCTCACCGTACATGAGCTGGCTGATCCGCCAGGCGGAGAAGTGCCGATTCAGGTCGAGCCGGTGCTTGTCGTCCAGCTTGTCCCAGTATTTTGTGCCGTAAATATCAATCAATCCATCAGGTAAAATACCGCAATCCGGGTCGCCCCCGGCGTCCCAGTCAATATCCGTCGAAGCGTTCCACTGGTCGCGTTTCGCCTTCTCGTACAGGCGGCGCATGTCCTGGTCCTGGACATTGAGCAGTTGGGTAAAAATTGCATCGGAGGTTGCCTTCACCGTATGCGTCTGTGACATAGGATTCTCCTTTTTAGATTTACTTATAAGTTCATTATTGGAACACTTGTGTTCATTTTTAACCTAATACCTTATCCGTGTCAATACGCTCGGACAGTACCAGCGGCATATCATGAACTCCGTTTCAGCGCTCCACATTGGCCGAGCGCTTCAATCACCTGACGCAAAGTCCAGTCGTGTTCTCCATGCTCCGGGAATCGATCAGTCAGGTTGAGCCGGCCAATCTCGGCCAGGGTCTGCTGAGTTCCGCGCGCCAGGACTGCGGAAGAGCCTAGGTGTTCCAGCGTTTCGGCCAGCTCCCGCATTTCTTCGGCCCGTCTGGCGGCATGAAAGGGATAGGTCGGCACGAGCCATTCCAACGACTGCATGACGCCTGGAAAAAGCTCGGTGTAACAGGCGAGCAGATCGTCCAGGAAATCATATTCCTGCGCGGCCACCGTCAGTTCGCTCAGCACGGCAACCAAGCCTTTATTGAGTCCGGAGAACAACATCTTGAAGGCGGAGGCTTGACCAATGGCGTCCCCTAAGGGATGCATACGGAGCGATTGCCCGAGAGCCGATTCAAACTCCCGGACGTTCGGACCGCTGACATACAGGGTGCAGCGGCCCCGCACATCCCGGGCCGGACCGATGATACAAGCATCGAGAAAGTCACAGCCCGCGTCCCGAATGGTCTCACCCACTTGGCCAACGGTCATAGGAGAGACGGCATTCGCATCGACGAATAGCGGCCTCCGGTGCGCCTGCTGCACGGCCTGGGCAAAATCGCGTGAGACGGCGCGGGCCGCCGTTGGGGGAATAATTGAGAGGACAATATCCGCCTGTTCGACGACCGCCAGCAGGGAATCGAGCTCGGTTATTGCGGCCTGGGTGCTGAGCTGTCGCGTGCGCCTGCCCCGCCCGACCAGCGTCGTGACAACGGCAAAGCCGTCCTCTCTGAGCACGCGGCCCACATTATGGCCCATATCACCGGGGTAGAGGATACCTATGGCTTGCATCGCGTCTCTCTCCATCAGGCTGCTCAGCAGCGAGCGAGCATCCCTCATACCAGAGTCAGACTGCCTCCGCACCCCACATTTCGTACAGGATATTCCTGCCGTATGATGGGGGACATGAAAAGCCTACGAGCGTTCGTACTATGTGTCCTCCTCGGGCTGGGAGGCGTCTACGCCTGGATGCAGACTCCCTCCTATTCGGTCTATCACATCCAACAGGCTCTCAAGACGCGCAACTATGAGACCTTTACGCACTATGTCGATATCGACAGTGTGGTCAGTTACGCCCTAGAGGATTTGGGGCAGAGCGTGCCGGATGTCCCACAACAGCGGGCCGCGCCGCCGCGTTCCCTCGCCGGGCTCCTGCACAAAGGACTCAAGAGTTTGACCCGGAATGTCCAGGACCTCGCCAAGGCGGGCGTGACGTTTGCCGTACAGCAAGCCTTTCAAAACCCGGACCTGGCGCTTCCGCAGATCCCGACTGTTACCCTTATCGGAACGGTAATCGGCGGGGATACTCGGGAAGACCTCCGCTACTTTTCCGTTCCACTCGACCGCGGCGAAGAGATTGAGATCGGGCTCCGCTCTACCCCGGAAGGGCGGTGGCAGGTCGTTCGGGTGACCAATGTTCAGGCGCTGATGAAGGCGGTATTCAGGGAGTGAGGAGGCGGAAGCGTCGAGAACGCCAGACCCTCGTTATGCAGGCCTTCACTTCCGCCCGTTACACCGCACCCCTGGGGAATCACTCCTATCCCATGGACAAGTATCGCCTGATCCCGGAACGGCTACTGGCCGAGGGCATCCTCACACCAGAGGAAATCGTTGAGCCGCAGCCGATAGCCCTCGGGGATATTCTTCGCGTGCATACGCCGGCGTATGTCCACGCCTTTCTTAACGGGATGCTGGAGCGCAAGGCCCTGCTGCGTCTCGGCTTGCCCTGGTCTCGGCAACTTGTCCACCGCGCGTTTGCCGTGCTTGGCGGAACGTTGGGGGCGGCCCGGACCGCACTGAGGGATGGGATTGCCGCCAATCTGGCCGGGGGTACCCATCATGCCTTCGCCGACCACGGAGAAGGCTATTGTATTTTTAACGACTTGGTCATCGTCCTGAGGCGGTTGCGGGCCGAGGGCGGTATCAGCCGCGCCCTCGTTCTCGATCTTGACGTGCATCAGGGGAACGGCACGGCTGCGTTGTGTCAGGCCGACCCGGACACCTTCACCTTTTCCATGCACGCCGCCAATAACTATCCCGCCCACAAGGAACACAGCTCGTGGGATATCGCCCTGCCGGACGGCACGACGGACGAACAGTATCTGGGCCGGCTGGAGGAGAGCCTGCCCGTACTCCTCGAACGAGCCCGGCCGGACCTGATCCTGTATCAGGCCGGCGTGGATGTGCTCCAGGGCGACCGGTTTGGAAAACTGGCGCTGTCGATGGCCGGGGTTGAGGAACGGGATCGGATAACGTGCGACTTCGCCCGGCGGGCAGGCATCCCCCTTGTTGTGACCTTAGGCGGCGGCTACGCGCGGGATATCAACCAGATTGTGACCGCCCACTGCCAGACGGTCAGCGCAGCAAAAACTACAGGCTCCCATCTCGGCGGGAGTGTCGGGTGACCCCCCATGCCAGGACGGCAAGTGAGATAAATAAGCCTGCACCAATAGCTAACTGAAACCACTCTAAAACACTCATTCTTGCTGCTCCTTCTCTCGCATTTGGGGTAAGAGCCTTCGGACTGTGGTTTCTTGTCGGAGGACGACTGCAATAAGAATCAGTGTAATGAGGAAGCCGAGTCCTGCCAAGAGGATACGAACAGGAGTAGCTTCTCCTAGCAAAAGCCCGAGTGCTCCTCCCGTTATCGCAATTGCGGTTATCCACAGCAGTCGTCGCAATTCGGTCTCGTGCTTAATCTGCTCTCTGAGGGATTCCACAATACCGCCCTTTACTCTCCTATCAGCGGCAGCTCTTCCCCCTGCGCCAAGCCCGTCAGAAACGCCCGCAGTTCGTTATCCGACAGCCCTGGCGTATCCGAGGCGGCGAACAGCAGCGCTACATTCTGGTCAGCCGGCGAGAGGCTGGCTAATTGGGCTTGGGCACGACTGCGAATCAGGGGCCCAGTCAGCCGCGCTAATTCGGATAGAAACCGGGAGGCGATGAGGATCTTTTCTGCGGCACTGTTTGCCTGGCTTTGCAGGTCCTGATGGACGGCAACCATCCCCGCGTGCAAAACGAGATCATTACCACTCAGCGCCCACAGCTCCTTAGGTACCCTGCCCCACAGGACGGTCAGTTCATCCATCGCCGGCCACAACGCGGTGTGCAGCAGCGTCGTGCTCTCTGCGGCAATGAGACGGACGAGGGCAGCCTTCCAGTCTGGAGAGAGGACCGGGGCGCCCCGCAGGACAGGCGGTACGGGCTGCGGCAGACGTTCGAGAATCTCCCCGTGTTCATCCAGAATAAGATGGTCCTCAAGCGCCTGTCCCAGTATGGTCAGGCTGGCGATATAGCGGCGTTGTCCCGCTTCAGTCTGGAGCACACGGAGTCGGTGGGCTTCGGCCACCAGGTCGGCCCGGTAATAGGTATGGCCGTGGTCGTAGACTTTTTCGACTCCGTTGCGCAGTTGCACGCAGGTATGCGCCCCCGGATAAAACCGTTCATGCGGGGCGGGTCGCCAGTCAACCGCGGCCTCAACCATCGTCATATGCAGGGCGGCCTCTTCAGCCCCCTGGGTGAAACGCTCGCGATTGGCCCCAACCTCTCCTCCACAGACGAAGGACTCTCGCAGGGTAAAAAAGAGCTGGTCGCTGGGATATGGTCCGCAATAGCGTAGCGTCTGTTTTTCCTGGTCCTGTCCCAAGCGCGCCAGCACATTCAAGATGGTCGCCCCGCCGCCGTGTGGGAGGCTCATCGGAGCGTCTAAGGGCGAGAGGGTATCCACGTCTTCATACGAGACCGAGCGGAAGAAGGTCAGCGTCCGGTCCATCTCAAAGCCCCCTTCACCGGCTAACGCCCCAATCACGTCAGACCTGCCCCAGCCCAGATGGGACACTGCACCTCGGACGACACCGAGAAAGTGGCCGTCCATATTGCGCACCTTAAACTGCCGCATCAGACCATCGGTGGCATAGAAAAAAAGCGAGAGCAAACGCCCCTGACGATCAAAAGTCCCCAGACGGCGGGGAGCTGAACGCGCGGCAATGGCTGGCAGGAAGAAGGTCAGCGTCCCGTGAGCGGAGCGTTCGACGCAAACCTGTCCGTTCGCATACCAGCGGAAACGGTTCGCCTCAGCGACCGGCTCGGTTGTACTCAGCACGGTCCGAAAGGACGCCAAGCGCTCAGGCTCGACCAGTTCGGCTTCTAGGGTCTGGAGGGCCAGTTCCAAAACGGCAGCAGGGGGTGGGCTGGTCATACGAGCAAGTGTCCGGTAGCTGGGGCGCGTCTCAGGGCGTACGTAGCGCCTCGATTTGTGGCGGTGACAGATAGGGATCCAAGGCTTCCGGAGACGCTTCGCGCACGGCCAGGGGCGAGTCGAACCCCGCAGACACCAGCGATTTGATTTCTTCACGGTTGAGCCCAGGCAACTGGGCCCGGGCCAACTCCAGGCTCGGTGGATCGACCCCGAGCCGCGCCCGTTCTGCAAGTTCGGACAGTTGTGTGGCCGACGCCCAGCCCATGACCTCGGCAATCTCCGCCGCCGCGGCCACCAGCCAGCCGACTTCATCCGTCAGGCTGAGGATCGTGCCGGCGTAACACTGACAGCGGTTTTCCAAAGACGACAGCGCGTCCCCGTTAATCCAGCCCAGCAGCAGCAGCGAGAGCTTGGCCGACCGAGCCTCCTGGGTTGTCGGGAGCATGCGGGCGTTGAGGAGTTTCTGGAGTTCGTCGCCCGGCTCATAGCCGCGTTCGTGTATCCATTCGCCCACTTTGCTTTCATATCCCCGCCCGCGGTGTTCGGCCGACGACAACGGAATCTGCATTTTTTGGCCGTCTTCGGTCAGACTCAGCGCATAAAAGAGTTCCAGCTCGGACACGGCACGTCCCTGGGCAGACTCAAAAAAGCGGGCCAGTTTTACCGCGGTGGCCGCGCGTATGCCTTTGCGGGCGGCCACCGCTCCCAGCGTTGACGCTTCCAGCCGTCCGTCTTCACTGCGATTGACAAGCTGAGCATCGACCAGAACGTCCAGCGCTCGCCCGGCTTCGTCTGCAACACGGTCCGAGGCAGGCGTGCGTTTGCCCCGTTGCTGAAAGCCGAGATAGGTCAGCTCTAAAAAAGCCTGAAGTTCATCGGTCGAAAGACAGACCTTGGAGGCAATCAGATTGAGGATACGATCCGTGAGTCCGGTCTGGCCGGGGGCTGGGGTAAACTGCTCCTGCTCGCCCATCACATAGCCCCGCCACAACAGGTCAGCCTGGAACTGATTGGTGGCAATCAGAATGGACCGGCCAAATGCCTCTTTGCCCCCTCGCCCTTCGACTGGCTCAGGGCGGCCCCTCAAAGAAGGGGGGGGCGACGCGAATCCGAGTCGGCCCGCTCGTCCAGAGATATTTTCATATTCGGCCCAGGAGAGCGGGACTTCGATCGCCGTGCCGGTCCGCTTGTCCATGTCCCATTTGACGGCTTCGATGAACACCGTGGAGGCGGGCAGGTTCACCCCAAAGGCCAGCGTCGTGGTACACGCAATGACCCGCACTTCGCCCCGACGGTAGGCTGCCTCAACAATCGCCCGCTCCGCCGAGGTCAGGTCGGCGTGGTGAAACGCCATACCCCCAGCAAGGGCATCGCGCAGTTGTGCCTTGAGGGAGGTTTCTTCAAGAGGCTCAAGTGCGGCCAGCGCATCGGCGGCCGGCGTCAGATCCGAGGCTGCGGCCAGGTCCAGGACGCACTGGACCGTATCCCGTTTGCCTTTCAGAAAGATGAGGAGCTGCTCTCCCTGCCGCACGAGATGCGTGACGTGGACGTATAAGAGTTCCCGCGGGTCGTCTGACTCAACAGAAGCCAGGCGCTCCTCGCCTTCTTCGCCCGTGTTATACGTGCGGTAGCGAAAGCGGTCGCCGAGGACGACGCCACGATAGAGTTCAACCGGTCGTTCGTCCTGTAAGAGGAGGTCGGCATCCAGCCAGGCGGCGACTTGCGCGGCCTCGCGCAGGACGGCTGAGAGTCCCAAGAGCTGCGGTCGCGGGACGGCGCTGAGGAGTTTTGTCAGCGTCAGTTCCAGCCCCGACCCGCGTTCCTGGTCGCCCAGCATCTGGAGTTCGTCCACCACGACCAGGGCGACCGTCCGCAGCAGGTGCGGATGCCGGACGAGCAACTGGGCGAGTTTTTCGTAGACGAGGACGGCCAGGTGAAAGTCGCCGTGTTCGATATCGTGATCAAACTCGCGTCTGTCACGCGTTGCCACCACGACCTTGACGCCATAGGTTCCGTAGCGTGCACGAAACGTTTCGTATTTCTCTTCCGCCAGGGCGCGTAGTGGCGTTAAATACAGCACGCGCTGGCCGGCAAAGGCTGCGTGCAGGGCGGCCATTTCGCCCACAAAGGTTTTGCCCGATGAGGTTGGAGAGGAGATGAGCAGGCTGCGGCCGTCAAACAGCCCGTAGCGCTGCACGGCGACTTCCTGCACGGGCAGAAGAAACTCGCCCTGCTGGCGTTCCCAGATCTCCAGCAGGGTGTCCGGTAGCTCATATTTCCGCAAGTCTCGAACGCGTCGCATATCCCTGGCTCGTATGCTGTTATGCTGTAAAGAGTAAACGTATCCAGCGTTGTTGTCGATTGGAAGGACGTTTCCTCTTTCAGGCCCCCGGAAAAGGCGACAAGCGTGTTGGAGGCAGGGAGAAGCGCTGGTCGTCCGGGCGCGGTTTCCGCCTGCCTACCCGCCCGAAGAAAGCGCCGTTTGCTGTTCCGCCAGCCGCGCCCGGACATAGCCTTCCATCCCGCCGCAGGCCAGGACCTCGATAGACAGGTCAGACAGGTCCCGAATCGGATAGCGGGTCCCGGCGCTCATGGATTTCACGATGCGGCTATTCACGTCGATCCGCAGCCGGTCGCCCGTCCGAATTTCACCCGCTTCCCAGAGGGTCAGCGGCGGCAGACCGATGTTGAGACAGAGCCGAAAGAACGGCCAGGCAAAGGCCGGCGCAATAATGCCGACCATGCCGTGCCGCTGGAGCACCTCGGCTGCCTGCATATACTGCCTCCCGGATCCGACCTGACCCGTTGCCAGGAAAATGCTGGCCGGGGCGCCACGCGTTTCGTCCGCAACACGCTCCACAATGGCCTCACTCGAAAGTGGGCCCGGGACAGTCTGCGCTCGGGCAGTGATAATGAGCCGGTCCACTTGCATGACGATGCACCACCAGGACTACGCAACGAGCCGCATCCGGGGAATCGCATCCGGAGAGAACTGCTTACACGTTTCAGGACTCAGACCTGCGATGACCTGCTGGCATTTCTCAAGTCCGGCAATGAAATCCCAGAGTTCAAGGCCAAGCCGGGCGGGCGAGTGTGGCGATATCTTTATCAGTCCCTCGTGCAGCAGCGAGCGCGCTCCGGCCAGATTGCCACGTCCGAGATGGTAGAACGCGACCGCAATCTGGATCAGCCCTTGCAGGAAGCTTTTGATCTCGCCTCGCTCTTTCATCCACTGCGGCTCCAGGACTTCATGCACCTCAAAAAAGAGATGATGGTTAAAGAGCACGACACTTTTGTACAGAACACCATCGAGAGCCGAGCCTCCAGTCTGCCCGGACCAGTTCTCCAATACTGCTCCGTATTGGAGGAGTTTGGCTCTGATCGCCGGCCAGTCTGCATCAAGATCCAGTGTGAGCGTGGGGCGTAGCCTCTCGGCAAGCACGCGCGGGGGAGGCCCGGCTGCACCCGTTCGGGCGGTGGCGGCAAGATCGCGCAGCGTGGCGGCTGTCGTCGTATCGTCCAGGGCTTCCAGCAGCAGGCCGGCCAATGCGTCACGGGTAGCAATTTTCATGAGGAGAGCTCCGCAACCGTTGCGCCCCCACCCCCTTCACTCCGAGGCGCTTCGTTAAAGGAGGCGCAGTACGGAGAGTCGGATAAATACGCCCGGACCGCCCGCCTCAACGCACCGGTTCCCATACCGTGCACGATACGCACTGAGGATTGATTATGCAGGATAGCGTGATCCAGGAAGACTTCCAAACGTGGCAGCGCCTCCCGAACCCGCAGGCCGAGCAGATTGATTTCGGGCCGACTCGGCGGCACGTGGTCGACGGCCACCCGAACGCGCGGCGCGGGTTTTCGCTCGGCCGCCCGCCGGACCTGGACAACGGGAACCTCAAACGTCGTCCCACCCCGACGCACCCGGGCCTTGCTGCCGTTGATCGTCAGTAAGGTACCCCGAATTTTCCCACCACGAATCTCGACCTCGTCCCCGATCTGCGGCGGTGGTGTATCAGTGACGGGCTCGGCCCGGAACGTTTGCTCTTTTGCGGCGATCTCCTTGTGCTGCTCGTGCAAGAACCGTGAGAGGTCGCGGCGGGCGTCACCGGGCAAGGTCTGCGGCGTTTGCAGGTTTTTGCGGAACTGGGCGATGACCTCGCGGCCTTCCTCACGAACACGACGGACCAGCAGCTTGGCTTCACGCGCCTCGTCCTGCCAGACCTGACGACATTTTTCCTCGGTTTCTGCCAAGAGTCGCTCCTGACGCGCCCGCTGGGCGGTCGCCTGTTCGCGTTCAGACCGTATCCGGGTCCGTTCACACTCCAAGCTGACCGAGGTAGCTTCGAGCCGGGTCAAGGCTTCAGAGAATTGACGGGCTTCGTCGGACAGGGACGCCTCTGCCGCCCGACACACGGCTTCGGGCAATCCGAGCCGCCGGGCCATGAGCAGCCCGAGGCTCTGGCCCGTGACGTCGTACTGGAGTTGATAGCGCGGCTGAAGGGTCTCCGGATCAAAAGCCACCGCCGCAATCTGATAACTTCCGTCTCCCACAGCAAAGAGTTTGACCGGACTCAGATGCGTAGCAATGGCGAGTGACACCTGGCGTTCTTTCAAAAAGGTGAGGAGCCCATTTGCTAAGGCCCCTCCTTCGGCAGGGTCTGTGCCGCCGCCGGGTTCGTCAAGGAGGAGGAGCGCCGGCTCAGACAGAGCGGCGAGCATATCACGAACATTGGTGATATGGGCCGAGAAGGTAGACAGGCTGTGCTCCAAGGATTGGGCATCCCCAATGTCGGCGAACACACTCCGAAAGATGGGCAGTTCATTGGTTTCGTCCGCTGGGATCAAAAAGCCGGTCTGGGCCATGAGGCATATCAGGCCCAAGGTTTTCAGGGCGACCGTTTTTCCACCCGTATTCGGGCCGGTAATAATCAGCCCGCGTTTATCACTCGGCAGGATCAAGTCGATGGGGACAACCGGCGTGTCCGAGGCCATCAACAAGGGATGCCTGGCACCACGCAGTTGTATGGCCGAGCCGAAGTGCGGCTTTGTTGCACAGTATTTTTGCGCAAACCCAACCTTGGCGTGGAGGACGTCGATTTCCGTCAGGGTTGCAAACGCCTGTTCGAGTTGATCGAGGTTCTCTCGTACCAGCTCGGTCAGCCAGACCAGAATCCGGTGTTCCTCGGCCACGACTTCTTTCTGCGCGAGGAGCAGGCTATTGTTGAGTTCAACCGCAAACAGCGGTTCGATGAACACGGTTTCGCCCGACCCGGAACGATCCTGGACAATCCCCGGCAACCGCGCCTGAAAATTGGGCCGGACGGGAATGACAAAGCGGTTATTCCGGATCGTGACAAATTGATCGGTTACCACCTCCTGGGCTTCGCGTGAGCGCAGGGTGCGTTGCAGGCGGTGTTCAATGGCCTCGCTCAGGCTGTGGACCTGCCGCCGGAGCGAGCGTAGCGTCGTACTGGCCTCGTCTTTGAGGCTGCCGTTCTCGTCCAGGCAGCGGTGCAGGGCAGCCTCTACGTCAGGCAAAACCGGCAGGCGGTCAGCATAGCCTTTCAGCAGGTCAAACCCTGCTGCATCTCGACGAAAAAACGTGGCAAGGAGGCGGGCACGTGTTACCACAACCAGAACGTCGCGAAGCTTTTGTCCCTCAAGCGCGGCGCCGCCGTGGTCAGCCCGCTCACAGGTCGAACGAATATCGGGGAACGGTCCGAGCGGCAGGCTCAACCGTTCTTCTACTAAACGAAAGCACTGCCACGTTCGCTCGCTGTCTTCCTTGACGAACGGCTCGGCCGTCTGTGGTTTGAGGGCCAAACAGGCTTCTCGGCCGGCAGACGACAGGGTACAGTCGGCCAGAAGCTGCAGGACTTTGTCAAACTCTAAGGCCAGAAGGTCGCGCTCGCGCATAAGAATACGGTTGCTATGGGGTCTGCCAGAGCGACCCCTGCTGCATGTTTTGCACACTCCGTCCGTTCAGCGCAATACAGGCGAGTCCCACAGGCCGGTATTGCGCTGAACGGCATAACCGGCAGCGGTTCAGATTCGCTTGCAGCCGCTACCCCCCTATGCTAGCGAGACACGAGTAGAGGAACATTAAAGGAGGAAGTATGAGCGCCGAGAATGAAGCCCTGGTGACGGAGTTTTGCAACGCCTTGGGCAGTGGGAATATGGACACGGTGGTGTCCTATCTGTCAGAGGACGTCTTCTATCATAACATGCCTTGGGCTCCGGTGACTGGCCATGCCGGCGTGCATGAGGTCCTTGACCCTTTTGTTGGCGCAAACTTACTGCAGAAAATGGAGATCACCCACACGGCCTCGTCTGGCAATATCGTCACAAACGAGCGCCTGGAGACCTGGGTCAAAGGGGACGTTCAGGTTCTGCTGCCCGTCCTGGGCGTCTTCACCATCACCGCCGGTAAAGTCAGCAAATGGTGCGATTATTTTGACAGCGGGACAATCGCCCCGTTGATGGAAGCTCTGCAATAAGCACTTTTCGGGGAGGTCAGGGGACAAATGAGACCTTGACCGCGCCCGAGGTTTTCTTGCTGGCGGCTTCGGTCAGGGCCTGTCGGAACTGCGCGAGCGGATATTTGCGCGGGCGGATCGCGCGCAGGTCCGCCCGGCGGCGTCTCAGGAGTTCAACCGCGCGTACAAACGTATCCTGGCGTTTGCCCCGAAACGTCTCAGCCCCGTACGTCAGACTCCCCACGATGGCAATCTCTTTCATCCAGGTCGGCGTCCAGTCAACGCCTTCGGGCAGCGCGGCCAAACCGAGCACAATAACCGCTCCCTGGCCTCGTGCCATGCGCAGAGCCTGATTAAGCGTTACCGAATTGGTGATCGTATCGTAGACCAGCCGCACCCCACCGGCCAAAACTGCACCACCGCCGGAGAGCGGATAGACTTTGGTCTGGGCCAGTTCACCAACCTGGGCCATGACATCCTGACCTTGGGCATCAATAATGTGGTCCGCACCAAGGCGACGCGCCAGTCTGGCCTGAAACGGGTACTTGGCGATACACGCCACCCGACAGGACGGCTCAATGGCCTTGAGCGCGGCGATATTCATCAGACCAATCGTCCCGGCACCAATCACCACCACCAGTTCTTTGCGTCGAGGCGGGTTGTTGAGCACCGCCCGCAGGCACACGGAAAACGGTTCAATCAGCGAGGCTTCATCATCATCAATCGTATCCGGCAGGGGCGTCAGCCGGTGTGCGGGAGCAACAAAATATTCACCCCAGCCACCGCCGGTATCGGGGCAGATGCCGATTAGCAGTCCGGGACGAAGCTGACCCTCGGCAATATGTTCGCAAATCCCGGGGTTCCCGTTTCGACACTGTGGGCACAGCTTTCGAAACCCCCGCTCCCGACAGCCGAGCGTCGGGTCGATGGTCACCCGTTGGCCGACCCGGAACCCGCGTACGCGCTTGCCCACCGCCGCCACTTCTCCAAACAGCTCGTGGCCGGGAATCAGGGGTAGCTCGAAATAGGGCTCGGCCGCGGGCATGGGCTTCCACTGCAAGAAGCCGAGGTCGCTGCCGCAGATGCCGGAAATTTTACTCTTGACCACCACCCAGCGTTCATTGGGCAGATCGGGAGTGGGCACGTCGCACAACTGGAGATTGGCCAGACCGGGCAAAAAGTCCGGGGCCGACGGCGCATCTTTATGGGCCGTCTTGGCAAAGACCAGGGCTTTCATATTTCCTCTGCAGTGTTCACGATATGAATCAATTCGTGCGTCTTGCGGACCCGGCCAAATGCGTAGCTGAAGGCCTGGAGAGCCGCCCGATGCAAGTCCGAACTGAAGGCCGTACAGGCATCCTCGACGATGGTGACGTCAAAGCCCCGGTCCGCCGCATCCCGGGCCGTGGTTTCAACACACACATCCGTTGTCACCCCACAGATCAAGAGCGAGGCAATCCCCATATTGCGCAGCGTCTGATCGAGCATGGTGGAATTCAGGGTGCCGCTCGATGTTTTGTTTACAATCAGCTCACCAGGCTGCGGCGCGACGCTGGCATCAATCTGCCAACTCGGCTCGTCAACCGCGGGAAACATGCGCTCGCCAATTGTGTCCAGGCTGAGTTGGTCAAGCCCCTTCCACATGGAGTTCAGATCCTGACCGTCCTTCAGACAGGTGCCAATGGCAGTGTACATAACCGGCATCTGCCTGGCCCGAAAGCAGCCCAGCAAACGATTGATATTGGGAATGACACAGGTGTTGACCCGCTCGCAATAGGCGGCGCTCACCCCCGGGACCAATTTCTCAAAGGTTTGCATCAGCGGGTAGTGAGGACTGACAAAATAGCGCTGCATATCAATCACCAGCAGGGCGGTCTTGTCAGGCGCCAGGACAAGCGGAGCCTTGTCTTTGAGGCGGATAATTTCAAGAATTTTTTCGTGGTCTGTCGTCATCCTGTTCCCCTTCTTTTTTCTCGACCAGCCCTCACCCGTGACCGCTCCCATAGTCGTTTCCAACCACCACCCTCTCTTCTTTAGACCAAGTCTGAATGAGGGGCAAGAAAACACGTACATTGCGGGCGGCACGGGTTTTTGTCATGATCGCACGATTACTGGCATACGAGTCACCAAACCGATCCCGGCTACCGTCAGAGAGGAACACCATGGCGCACGTCACGGCACATGAGTTTGATACGCTTATTCAGCTCTTAACCGAACAGTACGGTCTCAGCGCCTTGCACGCTCGTCTGCTGAAGGCTAACGCTTTGGTTTCCCACAAACGGCCCTCTCGCTGGCAGCCCCTTGCCCATCAGCTCTATCAGCTCAGTGCTGGCCTGCAGCGCGAGCACCCCGCCCGGTATGCCATAGAAATGCTCTGGCAAGAGTTGATCTCAGGGACGACCGAAGACGTCGAGCAGGAGACCTTCGACGCATTGGCGGAACGCATTAACGAATGTCTAACGGAAAAATTGGAAGTAATCCCGGACAAGCAGACAGACCTCATAGCCGCCCTGGGTACCTATCACCACACGCTGGCCAGCGTATCGAGTGCGGACATTGCCTATATCGAAATTCTGCTCCGCGCCTCAAAAGATGTCGCGCAGTTCCTGCGGAAGCATAAAGAGGAGGTTCGTGCTGCGGCGTCCTCAGAGCAGGCGCAACCGGAGGATATATAGAGATGTGATCCAGTCCCTCAGCAGCCACCTCGACCCGGTTGCTGGCCGGGCTATGGGCCGGTCGCGGTCCGACTCGCCACACCCCGCTTCAAGGCGCGTACGGTGGAGACGAAATTTTCACGCGCGGCGTTCTTTTGCAGGGCCAGAGGGACCGGCAGGCTGACCTTATCTTTTAGCGTGCCGGTGTAGGTCAGCAGGGTTTTGGTTCCGTCCGGCGAAGGCGTGAAGCGGTATTCACCCTGAATATCGCTGAGTTGGCTTTCGACGCTCTGGATGCGGACCCGGTTTTCTCCGGACAGAAAGGTGAACTGTATGCTCAGCCGCTGTGGCTGGCCCAGCATGGCCATCTCGAAGAGGACGAGCTTTGCGTTTCCCTGGGCTTGAAGGAGGCGAGACACGCGGATGGTCTCGCTGAACTCCGCGCTCCGTTCCGGCTCGGAGAACGCCTGCCAGATATCGGCCAGCGGGGCATCGAGGCGGGAAGTGAACGCCATCGTCATGGTATCGGCCTGCTTGTCGAGCCGTTCACTCAGGATTTCTGCGACCGGCCCCTCCCATTGCAGCGCCGCGGTTCGCATCCGCTGGAAAGAGAGGCCGGCCCAGACGCCCAAGCCAAGCAGCACGAGCACACCGATGAAAAGGCCCAGTCGCAGCTTGCTCATACGGGACGGGTCAGTAGGCCGCCGGGAGCGGTTCCGCGTTGAGGGCCCCGTCATCTGTTCGGGGGCGAGGTGCGCTGAAGTAGATGGTTTCCTCTCCTCGGATATGCCTCCGTTTCAGCACATAGTCTCCGCCCATGGACGGCTTCCACACCCGTTCGGCAATCTCAAGGTTGGTCCCGGTCATCACATAGGCCAAGCCACCGGTAATACCGCCCAGGGTGGCATAGGTCAGCTTGGCCGGGATGTAGAACACGTTGGCGGCGACGGTCGCCGTTCCGAGTCCGGCATCTTCGAGATAGTCGGAGGCGGCCGACACAGTCGGCGGAGCGCTCAGCGCCAGCCCCAGCACACTTCCGCACAGCATGACAGATAACGTTTTTCCCATAACATCCTCCTCATCCTTCTGTTTTCACCACACATCCCTCGGGGAGCAACGTGATCAAATGTTGAAACGCCTGATCGACGTACTGTTTATCTTTCGATTCAAGGGTAATTTTTACCCGGTACTCAGGATCGTTATTCTTCGGATACGATCCGAGCAGCAAGGCCGGATATTCACGTAATGTTTCATTCAGGAAGCCGGCAATCACGCTCTCATATTCGCGTGTGTAGAGCACTTTGAGATAGTAGGGAGCAGCGGCAAAGCGACTCTTGAGAGCGAAGAATTTCTGCTGAAAAATATCCGGGATACCGGGCAGGACATACACATTTTCTGCTTTGATCGTCGGGAAACGGACTGCGCCGTCTTCAATCAGATCAGCCCCTTCAGGCGCTTCCGCCATCTTGAGATAGGCGTCATTTGCCGGCCGGCCATTGAGATAGGAGCGTAATTTCCCCTCCAGCACGGGATGGCGAATAACCTTGCGCTCCAGGGCGCGCGCCACCCCCTCAATGGTGATGTCGTCATGCGTTGGGCCAACCCCGCCCGAGGTAAAGACGATGTCAAACTGGCGGTGAAAATCACGCACAGTCTCGGTAATGATGTCGAGTTCGTCCGGAATCACGACGATTCGCTTCAGGGTCACCCCAATTTCTCGGAGTTCCTTGGCCAGGAAGGACGAGTTGGTATCGACCGTCTTGCCAGACAGTATTTCGTTGCCAATGATGACAATACCCGCATCCGGTTCATGCACAATAACACTATAAACTGATTCTCCGCTCTGTGGCAATATGAAAGAATAGATTACCCCGCGTCAGTCAGGCCAATATCGAGATCGGTCAGATCCGGGAGTTCGCGGACTAAATACTCCTTTAATTTTTTCTTGAGTCGGCTTTCGAGTTGGCGTACCCGCTCACGGCTAATGCCGTACTGATCACCAATGTCCTGAAGCGTCACGGGCTCTTCAGCAAAGAGACGCTGATTAAATATCACCTCCTCTTTGCCTTCCAAGGTCCGGGCAAAGTCAGTCAGCTTGCGACGAATCAACTGCTGGTATTCGAGCGTCGAGACCGCTTCCTCGGTATTCGCGCTCTGATCGGCAAGGAAATCGAGAAACGTTGCAGATTCGTCCCCTGCGTCAAGCGGCGCATCGACCGAGAGGTCCCGGGCGGCCATGCGCTGTTCCATCTCCGCGACCTCACGTTCTTTCACTCCCAGATTGTGGGCGATCCGTTTTGGCTCGGGAGAATAGCCCTCGGCTTCAAGCCGCTCTTTTTCCTTTTGCAGATTAAAGAAGAGTTTGCGCTGGGCCTGTGTCGTGCCCAGCTTCACCATACGCCAATTGTTCATAATGTAGCGGATGATATACGCCCGCACCCACCAGACCGCATAAGAGGGAAACCGGACGCCCCGGTACGGGTCAAAATGCCGAACCGCGTCCATGAGACCGACGTTCCCCTCTTGGATCAAGTCGAGCAGATTTTGAAATGCCCGCTGGTAACTCCGGGCAATCATGACCACTAGGCGTAAGTTTGCGGTGACGAGCCGATAGGCAGCTTGCACATCGCCGTACTCTTTATACTGAACCGCCAACTCATGCTCCTCTTCGGGCGAGAGCAAGGCATAGCGACGGATCTCTGCCATGTAACGACTGAGAGAATCCGTGGGGATGAGAGCCGTTTCCATCGTGTCAGCCTCGTCGCCTGAGAAGGCACTGACTTCGACGGGCGGTTCCGACTGCCCTTTTTGCTTGACCGGCACAGAATCCGTGAGTTCGGGTTCGGCAAGAACGGGGACAACAACAGGCTCTGTATCTTTTGCTAAATCTTTCATGAGGGCGTTATCACACAGCGAAAACGAGCAGGGGCGGCTCTGACTGCCCCATAGCTCTCATAGATCACGTTGGACCTGTTTGTACTGGGCTCGCACCCAGATACGCCACGTCTGATGGAGGCAAGAGCGCTGGATACCACAGAGCAAAAGGCAACACGTTACGCTTCTTCAATCGCCTCTTGGGCCTTTTCCTTCCATACTTTGCCAGCCGCAACTTCACGCAGGGCCGTCACGACCTCTTTGTTGTCCGAGTCAACAAGCCGCGGCGATCCATTGAGGAGTTCTTTCGCTCTGTGCGCGGCAACGACAACGAGTTCAAATCGATTCGGGATCCGGGCCAGACAGTCTTCAACCGTGATGCGTGCCATTGTGGTTCCTTCTTATCTGTTTCACTGTTTTGTATCATTATAGCTTATCGCCGACAAAGACGGAAGCAAGAAACGGGACCGCTTCCGACCTTGACAAGTCATACCTGGCACGGTACTTCCGGTCCGGGAGAGAGCTATGGGGTTTTGGCAACGTTTTGTTGGCTCTGAAGAGCCGCAGCATAAAGACCCGCAACGGTTAGTACCAACACTCATGACGAGCTGTCGGGCGGAAAAGCAGCTTGCCCAGCAAATCCTCGCCCACGCAGAGCTTGCGCCCCATCAGGCGGGTCGGGACCAACTGCGTGCCGCCGCGGAAGAGCAGCAGCGCATTACCCAGCGTATCCAGGATAAAATCGCGGAGTTGGAGGGCGAGTGGAGTGAAGCAGCAGAGGTGCCACCAAAAGGGGGGCACAACCACTGGTCCCGAGTTGTTCACGACCTTGAGGATAGCCAGCTCCAGACCCAGCAGTATAACGAGCAGGCCATTTATTGGGACCCAGACCTTCCCGACGCCACCCAGTTCTTTCTTTCCCTAGGGAAAGACAAACAGCGGCTGAACGCTTTTCTCCGTGATATTGCGCTCCGAGCAGACCCGCACGCAGTTGACTAGCGCGATATTCATCATAGCCAGCCCCAAGCCCTATTCGTCGTCTTCTCGGGCCAAGTGATCCAGACTCATCGGACGCGGCGTAAAATGTCCTTGGACCGACGCGGCGGATGGAGGGGTCCAATTCTGGCTTGGACTCTGGCCTGGGCGTGGCGCATTCAGCCCCTTAGCGCGCGCATTCGGAGACTGCTCCCGGCGCCCCGCTTTATTCCTCCCTCCTCCGCCTGACGACTTCAAACGATTCCCGATGAAACCAACCCGCTCCTCAATGCGACGGAGCGTGGTCGTCACGGGCTCTATCTGTTCCTCGATATGCTTCTGCAGCGTCTCTTGGAGGAGGGCGCCCATCGCTTCCTGGGTCAAGTCAGGTCGAGGCGGATCGACTGGAGTGGCAGAACGGAGTTCCTTGACCTCAGCCACGAGGGCGGTCAAGCCCTGCGAGAGCTTTCCCTCTAAGGTTTCGAGCCGTTGCTGTAATGTCAGAATCGCGGCATGGACCGCCGGCTCATCCGCGACAGCGGTTTTCTTGGCCGGACTTTTCCGCGGACGGCTGGTCGTTTTTGCTGCGCCAGCAGTCTTTTTTGCCGTTGTCTTGCTTGTCGATTGTGAAGCTGCTTTTGCCATACCGTTCCTTTCTTCTCGTTCACACACCAAGAGGCAGCCCCAAAGGAAACAGCGGAATATCGTCTAGACGATATGTGTCGAATACTCCAGTATTTCTCCGAGTTTACGAATCTTGGTGGCGCGAACCGCCCACTCCTGGGGTGGGGCGTGCGCAAACTCCTCAATGTGGTGACGCAGACTCTTCTCCACAATCTCCACACACCGCGCGGCACACTCTTGCTGCTGCTCACGACGGCGAGCCTGGATGATCTTCCGCAAGGAAATGATCTCAGCCACGATCTTCGCTCACTTTTCACCCACTGCACTTCACCGTGCGGTATTATGGCGACCCCTGCTCGACCTGCTCCCGGCGCTGCCATCCTCCTTTAGCGTACCACTCAATTTGATGGGCAATGCCGAGCAGAATGCGGACATCGCGGTCTTCCAGTCCGGCTCGGCCAAACAGACGACGGAGGGCGAGCATGATATGCTCAGGGTTATCCTGGGGCAGGAAGCCAACCTGTAAGAGAGCCGCCTTGAGCTTGTCGTACATCAATTCCTGTCGCTCAGAAGGTGCGCATACCGGCTGATCACCATCCTCCGTCTGCCGTGCTCCGCGGAAAACGGCATAGCAACACAGCAAGACGGCCTGAGCGATATTCAGCGAGGCAAACGCAGGATCAGTTGGAATCGTCAGCAAGGTGTGGCAACCGCGTAAATCCTCATTGCTCAAACCGCTGTCCTCTGGACCGAAAACGAGTGCAACACGATTACTTTTGAGGCTGGCCACGATCTCCGCCGCGCGCGTCTCAAGCGTCCCTGCTCCTTCCCGATACAAGCCAGTCCGGCACGTGGTCCCTACAACCAGACCACAGGGACTGACGGCCGCACGCAGGGAGGAGTGGATCTGCATGGTATCGAGCACGTCTCTGGCGTGGACGGCCAGCGCATCGGCCACATCGCGCTGTATCGGGTCCGGATTGACGAGGTGCAACTCGTCAATCCCGCAGTTCCGCATCGCCCGCGCGGTCGCGCCGATATTCCCGGAATATTTCGGCCGGACAAGAACAATACGCAGATTGACCAAGCTCATACGGACAGTGATCGACCGCCTCAGGGACGTTGTGTCAATCCTACTCGGGAGGCTTCGGTATCGGGCGTGGCGGGGAAACGGTCACTCCCCCACGCTCTTAACGCTTATTCGCAGAGGCTCGTGGAGTGTGGTCATACGGTCGCTGTTCACGCAGCCGGCGGATAAGCGCTTCTCGTTCTACGAACCGTTTGCGATGCTGTGCATCGCCTTCCCGGTAGACGATATCCGCTTCCAGTAGTTCTTCGAGATAGCGATGGAGTGGGTAGGACTTCTCTCCCTCTCCTATCCCCTGTAATACTCCACGAAGGCGTTCGAGCCATTCACCATCAAGCTCGATCTCTACTCGCAATGGACAGCCAATAGCGAGCACCTTCGATCGAATGTTTTTCGGCATGTATGCACCATATTTCAGAGGGCCCAGTAGTATTTCCTGATTCCGATAGCTTTTGCAAGACCAGTGGCAGGACAGGCCTCTGGTCGGTCCGTTGACCCCTATCCTGGAATCCATTACAAGTCCAGAAGCACCGGCCTGTCTGTCTTTCCTCAGGGCAACCATTATGAAAATCGTGTCGTTTGGCGATATCCATATGGCTACTACGCACATGGAAACCATCAGCACCGAGTTGACCAACGCCGACGTGGTCCTCCTCTCGGGTGATCTGACGAACTTTGGGGGAGCACGCGCCGTCCGGCACGTGATTCGGGCCGCCCAAACCTACTGTCCAACAGTCCGCGCTCTGCCGGGGAACCTGGACCAGCCAGAGACCATTGCCTTTCTTCAGACTGAACAGGTCAGCTTGCACGGGGAACATCAGTGCTATGGCGAGGTGGCCATCTATGGGTGCGGGGGATCGAATCTCACCCCATTCCAGACACCGCTCGAGTATACGGATGAAATCCTGTGGCAGGTCCTGCAACAAGCGGTCGCCGCTGTTCCCCCGGCTCCGTGTCAGATTATGGTCTGCCATACACCACCCTATGCGACGCGGCTCGATCGGCTCGTTGATGGCAGACCGGTTGGCAGCCCCGCCGTCCGCCAATTCATCGCGGAAAAACAGCCTCATTTGTGTATCACCGGCCATATCCATGAGTCTCCGGGAGTTGATGGGATCGGCCGCACAAAAATACTGAATGCCGGTCCTTTTGCAGCGGGCGGATATATCGTCGCCCAGTATGAGGGTGGCGTACTCGAGGCCGAGCTGCGATTCATGTGAAGACCCAAAGGCATCGCCCTATTCTGCCCTGACATCAGATCAAGTATGGCCACCATCAAAACGTGTACCTGGGCCCCAACCGCCTTGGCCGCTCCAAGCCTGACACGACAAGCCACAGGAAAGAAGCCCAAGAGGACGGGCATTGACCGGTCTGGTCCCGCACTGGTGCAGCGTTTGCTCGCCCCGGTGCAGAAGGCCGAAGCCTTGGGCATCGACTATCTGCTCGTTGCCCAGCGCTGGTGGGGAACCGGGGAGGAGATTGAGGGCTCTTCATACGATTGTCTGGCGATGACGGATTTCTATGCGGCCCATACCCCCCACATCCACCTGATTACCGCCATTCATCCAGGATTTTTTCTGCCGGCTCCCATTGCCAAATGGAGCGCTACGCTGAGCCGTCTCACCAATGGTCGCTGGTCAATCAATGTCACCTCGGGTTGGCACGAAGCCGAGTTTGGGATGTACGGTGCCGAACTCATCGAACACGACGAGCGCTATGCGCGGACGAGCGAGTTCATCCAGGTCCTGCGGGGAGCCTGGACGCACGAAGAGTTTTCGTTTGCCGGGCGCTTTTATCAGGTTGACGGACTGCGGCTTGAACCGCGCCCCAGCGGCCCGCTTGAGGTCTTTCAGGGCGGACAATCCGAGGCGGCGATGAATATGGCCGCCCACCATTCGGACTGGATGTTCTTAAACGGCGGCCCCCCGGAAAAAATAGCCGGCATCGTTGAAGCCGTTCGCAAACGAGCAGCAAAAACCGGACGCCAGCTCCGCTTTGCCCTCTACTCCATTCCCCTGTGCCGACGCACGGATGCGGAAGCCACGGCAGAAATCACGGCAATGATCAATGCGGTCAATGAGACCTTACTGGAGCGCCGCGGGAGGCGGGTAAGCGGCGCGCAGGGCATGTGGGCAGACCGGCAGGATAAGCTCGCCATGCTCGATTCCAACGAAGGCTATGCCAGCGGCTTAATCGGCAGTCCAGATACTATTTTGCGCCGGATACAAGAGTTCCAGCAGCTTGGGGTCGCGTGCTTTCATCTGACGCTGCACGACGAACTTTTTAACACCGAGGTCTTACCCGCGCTGAAACAGCTCTCGGCCTAGTGGCACGAGAAAGGAAGAGTGCTTCGTGTCGCAGCCCTTTCACCACACCTTACGCACGGCAGCCCAACCCATCTGGGACGCGATTTTTTCTCATCCGTTCGTCCGGGAACTCGGCGCTGGCACGCTTAGTCGTAAACGTTTTCTTTTTTTCGTTCAGCAGGACTATCTGTATTTACAGGACTTCGCCCGCACCTTGTGCCTGGGCGGTGCCAGGGCGGACACGCTGGACACCCTCCAGATGTTCGCCGACCACGCCGCCACGGTGGTCCAGGTGGAGCGCAACCTCCACACCAACTGGAGTGACAAGCTTGGTCTTACCCCGCAAGACTTGGACCACACCGAGCGTGCACCCATCACCCAGGCCTACACCCGACATCTTCTCGCGGTTGCGCATAATGGCAGTCTGGCGGAAATCGTCGCCGCCGTCCTGCCGTGCTACTGGATCTATTGGGAGGTCGGGAAGAAGCTCAACGCCACGCCCCCACCCGACCCGCTGTATGCAGAGTGGACCCAAGCCTACAGCGGCGAAGGGTTTGGCGCCCATGTCCAGCAGCAGCTCACGCTTATCGACCGTCTTGCCCAGGGCAGTTCCGCGGATGAGCGAAAACAGTGGGAAGCGCATTTCGTCCAGAGCAGTCGGTATGAATATCTCTTCTGGGGACAGGCGTATCGGATGGAGAAATGGCCGGTGTAGGGCTCTAAAAAATAGCCTGCTAACACTTCCCGGCCCAACCCAAGTTCGTCCGGGCCATCAGAAATGGGTGAGCGCGGACTTGCCGATCGGAAAGACGTTGAAGCCCAGCTCGAACAGCCGTTGGTGGTCCAGGAGGTTACGCCCGTCAAAGAGGAAAGCCGGTTGCTCCATGGACGCCAGAATGCGGGCGTAATCGAGCTGGCGATAGACCTCCCACTCGGTCAGAATCGCCAGGGCGTGCGCCCCCTCCGCGGCAGTATAGGGGTCGGATGCAAAGCGCACTCGGTCTCCCAGATCCGCCAGATCGTCCCGCGCACTCACGAGCGCCTGCGGGTCGGTCACAACGACCTCGGCCCGCTCCTCGGCAAGACCGCGCGTAATATAAATGGCCGGAGATTCACGCGTGTCTCCGGTGTTGGCCTTAAAGGCAAAACCCAGCAGGGCGATGCGTTTGCCGGCTACCGTGTTGAACATGCTTTCGAGGATGGTCCGCACGAAGCGGCTCTCCTGCCACTCGTTGACTTTGACGACCGACTCCCAGTACTCAGCCACTTCGCTGAGACCGTAGCTGTGACAGATGTAGACGAGGTTGAGAATGTCCTTTTTGAAACACGACCCACCAAAACCGACACTCGCCTTCAAGAACTGTGGCCCAATACGCGAATCTTTGCCAATCGCGTAGGCGACTTCATCCACGTCAGCCTCTGTTTTTTCACACAGGGCGGAAATCGTATTGATGGAAGAAATGCGCTGGGCTAAAAACGCGTTCGCCGCCAGCTTCGACAGCTCGGAACTCCAGACGTTCGACTCAATAATAGCCTCTCTCGGCACCCAGTTGGCGTAAATATCGACAATGGCCTTCCTAGCTGCGATCCCCTCGGGCGTTTCTTTCGATCCAATCAGGACGCGGTCGGGTGCGTCCAGGTTGGAGATGGCGCTGCCCTCGGCCAGAAACTCCGGGTTGGAGAGCACCTCAAAACGGATATTCTTCGTATTGGCGTTGAGGATGCGCTCCATCGCCTCGGCGGTCCGGACCGGCAAGGTCGATTTTTCCACCACAACCTTGTTCCGATCGGCGTGTTCAAGAATTTGGCGTGCTGTTTTCTCCCAGTATTGCAAATCCGCCGCCCGCCCTGCCCCCTGACCAAAACTTTTTGTGGGGGTATTGACCGAGACAAAGATAATATCGGCGTCACGGATGCCCTGCTCGACTCGGGTCGAAAAAAAAAGATTGCGACCACGCGCCTGCCTCACCACCTCGTCGAGACCGGGCTCATAGATCGGCAGGTGGTCACTCTGCCAGGCCGCAATACGGGCGTGGTCGATGTCAACAACGGTCACCTTGTACTGGGGGCAGCGGGCGGCAATCATGGCCATGGTTGGCCCGCCAACATAGCCCGCCCCAATACACAGAATATCCTTGGCAAATCCCACAGCGCCTCCTTTACGCACAAAAATAAAGGGAGCTTGCACTGAAGCCCTCTTATTATAATATCGGATGCAACGTTGCTACTTGGCCGGGATCTGAGATACGGCACCACCAACGGTGACAGGGGGCCCCTGGCTTTGGAGCGTGGGCAGGACTTCAGAGGCAAGGTGCGCAAAACGTTCATTGGATAAGGCTCTGACTACCACCTCGGCGGCTTCGACAAAACGATCGCGAGATTCTTCCATGGGAACGCGGAAGCCATCATACTCTATCGTTGCCGCCCTAAGGGTTTACAGAAGCAACGTCTGGTTCACGCTGCGCAGTATCGTTCTGGCGGCGGCCGAGTTCTGCCAGGACCTCAAGATGCCGCGCCCGCGTCATTTGATACCGAGATAAAAAGACCAGCGCACACAGAAAGAGCACGATTAACCCCGGGCCAACGGCAAGACCCAGAGTGAAAACCTGAGAGGCCGCAACCGTTCCGGGTTCGGCCATGGTCGGGAATTGGATGAGGTCGAGGGCCACTCCTGCCAGAAACCCTCCGATTCCGGACGCTGCCTTTGCACAAAATGTAATAGTCGAGAAAAAGATCCCCTCTTGGCGTTTTCCGGTCACAATTTCATTTTCGTCCACGCTATCGGCAATCATAGAGGGAATCAGGATATCGATGGCAACTACCGCCGTGACCAAGAGGATGACATGGCCGGCAATAAGGGGCAGCAGGCTCGGATGTCCGTTTTCGGGTAGCAGGTCGAGCAGGCGCAAAAAAATCAGCACGGGCCCGAAAAAGATGGCAAAGGCGGCCAAACCGAGCACGACCTGTCTCTTATCAAAGCGTTCCGTCAGCGGACGTGTCAGGCAAAAGGCGACGAGGGCAGAGAGAAAGAGGCCGAAGGTCAGCAGGCCGATTTCCTTGGTTGAGAATCCCCAGAAATAGGTGTTCATATACAGCCACATCACGTCGTTAAACCCACGCCCTCCAGCGGCAAACAAAGAGCCAATGACCAGCATCCGATAGGAACGATTGGAGAAGGCCGCCCGGAGCTCGCCGACAAATCGCCCCAACGTCAACTTCCGTTTTGCTGCTGGGGCGCGTAGACTCGGAATAAGCTCATGCGTCCCAAACGCACAGGCCAGAATTGTCGTGAACATCATCCCGGCACAGACCAGCGCAAAACCCTCATACGCGCCAGGATTCAAGCGACCATCGGCAAACGCCTCGGAGGGCGCAAAGAAGTAAAAATAGCCCACAACGGACGCAGTCAGGCCGCCGGACCAGCCAAACAACAGGCGATAGCTCACCAGAGAAGTCCGCTCATCATAGTCGGGCGAGAGCTCCGGGAGCATGGCCCCGCTCGGGACCGCGTAGAACGTCATGGCGACGCGCACCCCCACCGCAAAGGTGCATAACCACACGAACAGTCCGATCTGGCCCAGTTCAGGCGGTGTAAACAAGAGGAAAAAACACACTGCCATAGGCAGCGCGGCCAGATACATAAACGGATGGCGGCGGCCCCAGCGTGAATGAAAATTATCGGAAACCGAGCCAACCAAGGGATCGGTAATCGCGTCGATGCATAGCGCGATAAAGATCGCGATACCGCTTAAGGTTCCCGAGAGTCCCAGGACCTGGTTGTAATAGAAAAGGAGAAAAACGTTGAAGACCGTATTTTTCGTGCCTTCGGAAACTGACCCCACGCCATAAAAAAGTTTGGTGGCAAACCGGACGTGAGCGGAGTGTGGTGGAGTGGAAGCGGGCATGAAGGCAAGAGTGTAGCGGGAGAGGAAGCGAGGCGGAATGGGGGCTGGCAGCGGCAAGAAACAAATCGGCAGAGTACAGGACAAGAGACGAGCCGCTCGCTTTATCGAGCCGCTTCTCGACTTGACCTATGCGGCCGCCGGGGCTGCGATCACATTAACTCAATGCGAATATGGCTTTTAGATAACCGATACGCTCCTTAATTTCGGCGACTTCTGACATAGCGTTTAAGGCCCTTCAGGAGATTCGTCAATATCAGGACTATTATTACTATACTCCGTCCACCAAGCGCAGACTCCGCAGCCGATTGAGCGCCGCGGCGATTTCGAACCGCCGAGCGCGGGCGCGGTCGCCGAAGTCGCGGTCGGTAACCGCGTCCAGACCGCTCTTCTCTATCTCGGCGTCAATCCGGGCGAGCAGTTCAGGAACGGTCTTTTTCCCGTCGCACAGCCCGCGGGCGCATTGCAGCAACACATCGCCGATCATGCGGCATTGGGCGGCATCGACCAGTTGGTACAGGAGTGAAACATCGATCTCTTCATTCCCAAACTCAATGGCGCGGGTTTTGACGCTTCGGACGCGCTCTTGTTTACGCCCGCGCCTGGGATCGAGGCTGCGCGGGTCGGGTCGGCGTGGGCGTGATTCGAGCCAGGGTCCTGGAACTTGGGGGCTGGAGGTTTTTTGTGGTAACGCGTGGGCAACTTCTCGTGCACGCTGCGTCACATCCTGCGGGCGGTATTCGTCCATCTGGATAACCGTATCAGCCACATCGAGATAGTCGCCGGCTCCCCCAACAACGAGGACCGACGAGGTATGTTTTTCTTCCCACAACTGGCGGACCCGATCGAGATAGGGTGTGATGGGTTCTTTTTCACTGGGCACCAGACGACGCATCCGCGCGTCGCGGATCATGAAATTCGTTGCTGCGGTGTCTTCATCGATCAATAGCGCGGCTGCCCCAGCTTCCAACGCCTCAACAATGGCCGCAGCCTGAGAGGTACTCCCCGAGGCATCCGCAGTATCGAACCAGTCCGTTCGGCGACCCAAGGGCAACGCGTTGATAAACGGCCGCAGATCGACCCCTCGCACAGAACGTCCGTCTTCCGCCCGAATGCTCACCGCACTCGCGACGGAAACACAGCGGTCTCGGCCATCACCCGGGATATGATCGTACACGCCGTTGGCCAGTGCCGAGAGCAGGGTCGATTTGCCGTGATAGCCTCCCCCGGCAATCAGGGTCACACCGGCCCGGAGCCCGAGACCACGCAGCAAACCGGCATGCGGCGCGTGGAGTTCATACGCGAGTGCTTGGGGCACATCGAGCGGAATCGCAGCAACCATGGGTCGGTCATCCGCTCCACTCCGGCGGGGCAAAATGCTACCCTCGGCCAGGAAAGCGACCAAGCCATGGTCGTTCAGTTGTTTCCGCAGCGCTACTTGGTCTTCGATACAATGAACGTGGCTCCGTAAGGCAGTGGGATCTAATGTATCAAAGACACGATCAAGGACTTCGGGTAATCGAAGGGTCAGCAGTTGGGCCGCCTCACGCCCCAGAATGCGTCGCCCCGCGGCCGGCAGACCCACGCTCAGCCGGACTCGAAGGGCGCCGTTGGGACGAACAAGAACCGCGCTTCGCTCGAGCACTTGTTGACCCACCGCCATGATATCGAGCAGACCGCTTTGGCCGGAGCCAAGTTTGCCTCGGCTAGCGGAGAGCCTGCGCAGAAGGGTCCGGTGCACAAAGTCGGCGCTCGCCCGTCGCGTCGTAGCTCCGGCGTATGACCAGGCGGGAAGGGTGGCCCGGCCAGCCGGAATATCGATCCTTACACGACTCGGCGACGCAAAGGGGTCGCCCTGGATATGGTCAAACCTCAATTCATACGGGCCAAGCGTGTACGATTGTCCTTGGAGGTCTTTATAGAATCCATAGGAGCGTCCATCGATACGTCGGAGCTCATGCTTGAGCACGCCTTGGGGTTCGGCCATCTGCCTCCCTCCTCACCCAACGTCCACAGGTATCCGATGAAGACGGGCAGAGGGAAGGCTAGGAGGTCTTCATGTCTCGATTACCTCCTGCCGTCCCCAAAAAAGAAGGGCGCCGTTATGAGCGCCCTTCTCTCTCCGTCAGCTCTCAGCCTAGGACCGCAGTCCTAAGCTGGTTTTCTCTTAACCACCGTGCCGGAGCAATTTGCCGGGAACATTCCCCGTGTTCTGGTCGTTCTCCAGCGTCATCTCGCCGTTCACCAGAACCGCCCGGTAGCCTTTGGCCTTTTGCACCCGTCGCCATTCCTTACCCGGCAGATCGTGCACCACCTCCGCGGGCAAGATTTCCAGGTTGTCGTAGTCGTAGACCACGATATCGGCCGGCGCGCCTTCCCGCAGCACGCCACGGTCCTTAAAGCCCGCGCAGGCCGCCGGCTGGGCGCTCAGCCGCCAGTGAACCTCCTCCAGACTCATCATATTCATCTCACGGACCATCCGGGTAATGGACTCCGTGGAATAGCGTCCACCGCAGAAGAACTTGGTGTGAGCCCCACCATCCGAGACCCCCAGCAGCGTGGAGTCGTTGACGATTTCTTTGAGAAACTCGTTCTTCTCGCCAACCGCAGGCGAATAGAATGTCGTGGCCATATCGTCGGCAACCGCCAAGTCGAGCATGGCATCCACGGGATGCTTGCCTTCCTTCTCACCCGCTTCACGCAGGGTCAGGTTCTCCAGGTGCTTCATGTCTTCGCGCTTCACCTCAAGAATAATGATATCGTCAAACGAGGCCGTGACCGCACCAGTCGGGTCGTTCTTCAAGCTGGCGCGCCGGGTCGGGTCCGCCAACTTCGACTTCCGCTCTTCTACGGTGCCCATGGTCGCTTCCCGCCAGGCCGGATCATCGTCCCATAAATTCCAGTCATGAAAGGTAAAGGTAAAGCCAGCGCTGGTCGAGACCAACTGACCGTAGATGCGCAGGCCCTTTTGGCGGCAGCGTTCGATCCAGGCTAACAGATTCCGGTGACGGCTCGGGTCGGAATCCAGGGCTTGAATGGCATTGTACAGAATCGGCCGCCCACTGGCCAAAGCCAGCTCTTCGTAATTCTTCTCGATCTCCTTGAAGCCGGACACACTCGGGATAAGAGACATCTGGATGAAGCCCTCATTCCGTTCGGATAAGACTTTCGCGAATTCGACACAGGTTTCCTGGTGCATGATGTCGGTCGGCATGGGCGTACCGTCATAATCACACTGTACGCTGTCTTCCCCAAAGCGTTGGGCTGACCAGCCACAGCCACCCGCCGCCATGCCTTCATGTAAGAGCTGCACCATCTTCTTGTGTTCATCATCCGTCGGCATCCGGCCCGATTTGGCCTCTTCCCGGCCCATCACCCACACCATGAGTGGCGCAATGGGTACATACGGCAGAATGTTCAAGCCTTTGGGCGTGCGCTCGACACTGTCCAGAAACTCCGGGAAGGTGACCCAATCCCAGGGCATCCCGGCCTTCATTGACTCGTATGGAATTGCCTCGGTCCGGGTCATGGTCAGCATGGCGCGTTCCTGGTCTTCAGGAGCCACGGGCGCAAAGCCGAATCCGCAGTTGCCGATCACCACGGAAGTAATGCCGTGCCAGCCCGAAATCGTCAGATACGGGTCCCAGAACAGTTGCGCGTCATAGTGGGTGTGCAAATCAATAAAACCCGGCACCACCATATGCCCTTCGGCATCGAGCGTCTTGGTTCCTTCGTGTGCTTGGATACGGCCGATCTTCGCGATCTTGCCGTCTTTGACACCTATATCGCCTCGGTAGCGCGGCAGTCGCGTCCCATCGATAATCATTCCATCTTTGATCACCAGATCATACTCCGACATAACGCCCCTCCTTATAGGGATTGGAATTTTTGCTCGCGATCCTTTGGATTTGACCGGAGCTTATCGGACCTATACTGCTAAAACTTACAGCTTACAAGACTTTTGGAGGCTTTTTTAATCGTTTTCCGCGGTTTCCCAACCAATTTTCCGACATTCTCCCCATTTTTTCTCTTGACTGCGGACGAACAAAGCAGCGCGGCCTGCGTATAGCTCACTCAGACAATTGCATCCGGATATGGCGTTGGTAGATCTTGGGCAGTTCTGACGGGAGGGACGGGATGTCCTCCAGGACCATATAGCGTGACGGCGGACACATCTCGCGCAGGTAATCATGACCGCCTTTATCAATCGTCAAGCAGAACGACATGATATTTTCGCGCTCGGCCTCACGCAGGGCCATCATGGTATCGCGCAGGCCATACATCGGTGCGTTTTCGTCCCGACCATAGTCCGCGTCTTCCGGGAATCCGTCGCTGAGGAGGACGAGAATTTTCGCGCGGTTGGCAACGTCCTTAAGTTTGCGGGTCGCATGCCGGACGGCGGCGCCCATACGCGTGCTGCGCTGAGGCTCCAGACCGCTGATGCGGCCTTTGACATCGTCCGACAGCTTTTCGCCAAACGCTTTGACCGGGTAGAACTCTATATTATACCGCCCGGCGCTGGAAAAACCGTAGACGGCGTAGGCATCCCCGATTTCCTCGAGTGCGGCAGACAATACCACGACCGCCTCTTTGAGGACGTCAATCACCCGGATACCGCTCGTTTCGCTGTGTCCGTTGTCCGTTTCCTGCTGAATTCTGGCATCGGTCGAAGCACTCAGGTCCAGGAGAAAGAGCGCGGCAACATCACGCTCCAGGGGCTGCCTGGCCGCGTACAACCGCGTGGACGGCGCCACCCCGGTGTGCAGATCAACCCGAGCCGCCACGGCCGCGTCCAGGTCTATCACTTCTCCATCTTCCAGCCCCTTGACCAAACGGAACATCTTGGGCCGCAACTGTTGGAACTCACGTTTAACGTTTGGGATAACCTCGCTATAGCGGGTGAGCGTGCTCTCAAAGAAGCCGCCCCGGTCGCCGGCCAGGAGGACCTCGTGCAGTTCGCACCAGCGGGCGCGGTAGTCCTCGATCAGAAAATCCCACTCGTCATAGATATAACGGACGCCGACAACGGAATGCCGGCGGCGCAGTTGCTCCTTTTTGGATTCTTCCTGTCTGGTTTCGTCTTCCTCGGTGTCCAGCGCATCCAGCGGCGTCCCGTGGATGGAGGCGGGCCGGGTCTGGCGAATCTTTTTCTTTTTTTGATGCTGGCGCAACGTCAAAAGAATCCGCTGCAGGACGGCCTGCTCTCGCTCAGACAGCTCGGGCTCGCGCGTCCCTTGCATCATCGCGTCCGGCGCGCCGGCCATGCCCTCTTCGTCCTCTCGCTCCCTCGCTAGCTGTGACGTGTATGCGGGCAGTGAAGCGTACAGTTCGGTGGCCATGAGCAGGCAGCCCGCCACCGTGGCGTCGTGCTCCCAGCCGGGTTTCAGCGTGGCATTCAGATACGGCAGGATCGACTGAATCAGGGGCGGGAGGATACGGGAGTGCGACGCGGCCCAGGCCAAGTCTTTTTGTAGTCCGGGATATGCCGCTGCCAGACAGGCGTTGATCCGTTGGCCTTCGACGAACATGAACAAGGCCTCAATCTGTTCGGGCTTGGGAAAGAGCTTGCAATAGGCCGCCAGATTCCGTGGCGGGTGCGCATTCGTCTCGGCCCGTTCCCGTACAAATGGCGGCACCTGGGACCAGATGTCGGGAATGGAGAGATCGTAGGTACCAAACTCGACCCGCCCCGCTTGATGGGCCGCGAACATGCAGTACAGCCGAAAGTTTTCCTCAAAAGTCGAAAACAGATCAATACTGGCCGGCAGGGGCAGAAACTCGTCTTCGTCGTCAACAATCGCCAACGGAGGGGGGAAGGAGACTTCCCCGATCTCTTGAACACTGACCGCCTCCCCGCACAGCATATGCATGAACTTCACCAATGCACTGTGCACTTCAGAGAGCGGCACGGCCGGCGACTCATGCCGCAAGACCTGGAAACTGGTCCGGGACTCCAGGGTGAAAAACGCCTCCGCGGCGTGCGGATTGCGCTGCGCGATCTCCTCTCCGGTTTGAATCCAGGTCAACACTCCCTCGGCGCCGACTTCTTCATACGCGCGAGACAGCGTCCGAAAGAGGCGGGCAATCCCGGCGGGAAAAATACGGGCGAGTTCGGCAATCCGCTCCAATACGGAGAGTTGCTGGTCTGGGGCTAAGCTCTTCAGCGTGGGATCGAGAAACGGAATCACGGCCGGCAGCGGTGCCGGGTCAAAGGCAGCCACCGGTTGGAGGCAACGCAGCAACACGTTCCGCAGCGACGCTGGAAGATTGACCAGGGCTTGCGGTAAGACGTGATAAATGCCCGCGGCAGCCTCACGCGAGTGATACACGGCTGACCGGCCCAGACGATAGACGCTGATCCGCTCCGAGCGGTCCAGGGCAGTCAGGCCGTCCGGGAAATGCGCAAAGTCGGTCTCTCCGCTGACTGTTTCAATATCCAGCAGAAAACGGACCCATTCGAGCATTTCCAGCCGGGATAATACCGGCAAGAGTTCAGGAGTTGCCGCGAACATGGCTGAGGTGAGCGTTGCCCCGCGAACACCCAACGTTTCACTCACGTGTCGGCCCTGTTGGATCCATTCCTGGAGGAGTTCTTCCTGTAACCATGCCTGGACAACGGGCGGCTCGAGCGGCGTCAGCGCGTTGAGCACGGTCGCAGAGTGCGTCGGGGGGAGGCCCTCCAGCGCGGCCTGAAACTGCTGTTGGCCTTTTTCTTCAAGGGTTCTGGGGTCAAAATGGGCCATAGTCCTGCCTGTTCTCTCACGACTCAGAGGGACGAGAGAAGCCTCAAACCTTCTCTGCGGTATCGGAGGGCGACTGCCAGAGCAAGCAGGAGGCAGAAACGTAGCCCTACCAACGGGCAATAATCTGTTCTCCGAATATTTTTACAAATTCTTCAAAAGCGTCAAAGGTCGGAATAAAAGTGACCTGTCGCACGCCTGCCCGCTCCAGCCTGCGCAGCCGTTCCAGCAAGGCATCAGGCTGAGCCGTCAGCGTGGTCGCCTGAATGACCTCGGGCGTCACAAACTGAGCCTCTTCCTCACGGACGTATAAACAGTGGCCGTCATGCAAGTCAAAATAGTACGCGTCCTTATCCTGGAGACGGTGCTCCATAAAAGCTTTGTATCGGGCAAAAATTGAGCGCAGAGGGGCAGGGGCGGTCTCGGGCTCCTTGAGCGTTTCATACAGCGAGTGCAGGGCGACGGTTGCCCACGGGCCGGCTTGGGCTATGACCCGCTCAGAATCCAGTCCTTCGTTCGGACCCAGCAGACAGGCCGTGGTAGAGAGCACGCGGTCTACACGGTCCGCATTTTTTCCAGCGTTCTCAATACCGGTGGCGACCTGGCGCCAAGCCGCCTCAAAGCCTTCGACCGTATTGGTCCGTGAGGTCAGCCAGCCATCGCCCAACTCGCCGGCCAGCCTCATGGCCCGTGGGGCGTTGGCCGCGACATAAATGGGGATCGGCTCGTGCGTGTTAATAAACTCGTAGTCTTTATGAAAAAATCTGATCCGGCGCGCCTCCGCTCCCTCCTGGTAGGTCACTTCCTGGTTGCTCAGCAGGCCACGCACAGTCGCGATATACTCGCGCAGTTCACGCAGAGAACAGGGCGGCAACCCCATCGCCCGCCGCGCGCTATTGCCGGTCCCCAGCCCGAGGATGACTCGTCCGGGGGCAAGCTGGTTGACCGTGGCAATGGCCTGGGCAGCCACCGGCGCGCTCCGCGTTCCAACCACTGCCACGCCGGTTCCGAGGGTGATGCGAGTAGTATGCTGCACCATCAGACCCAGGCACAGATACACATCCCCGGCCATCATGGGCGAGTCTTCAACCCACACATGGGTAAAGCCCTGCGCTTCGGCCAGCGTGGCGTGGTCTACACAGCGGTCCGGTTTGGGAAATACGAGAACGCCGAAATCCATACCTTCCTCCCCAGTATCTGGCCAGGAGAGCCTACTCGGCCTGCTGACAATGTGTCAATGCGAAGCGCGCCGCGGGCGGTTTTCTCGGTTTCTTTCCCTCGGAAGCTGTGGTAGGCCAAGGGAGCAGTAGGGTCACAGATTCGAAAAAGGAGGAGTCGGTCATGACGCAGAAAGGCTTTTCTCATATTGGACTATCAACGCTCGACTTGGATAAGACGCGCGAGTTTTACGAAGATATTCTCGGCTTTAAGCCGGTTCGCTGCGACACCATCAAGATCAAAGAAGGGGGCCATATTCGGCATATCTTTTTTGATACGGGCCGTGACCAGTTGCTGGCTTTTATGGAAGCCAAGGGGATTCCCGGTGTTCCGGTCGAGTACGACGCCGGCATCAACCGGGGCCTCGGCGTGCCGAGTGCGTTCTACCACTTCGCTTTTGAGGCTGGCACAGAAGCGGCGCTCGAAGAAAAACGACAAGAGCTGCAGGATAAAGGCGTGGAGGTCTCAGAAGTCGTGGATCACGACTGGGCCAAGTCGATTTACTTTAAGGACCCCAACGGCATGCAGATGGAATACTGCTGCTTCACCCGGGATTTTCACGACGAGGATGCGGTCATGACCGAGCGTTTTGAAGCGCCCATTGCCGCGCTTGGTCTGGAAGAGACGCCGGATATCGTTTCCACCAACCCGCCGAGCTAGCGCAATTCACGATTCCGTGTAGCCGTTCGTCATTCCCGCGCAAGAACGCCACCCTTGGAGCCGGCCCTTCGACTTCGCTCAGGACGAACGTGAGGCCGCTTGTGCTGAGCGTAGCCCGAAGGGCGAAGTCGACGCATGGAGGTCAGATCACGTCAGGCAGGGCGCGAACGGAACACAGGGCGACAACTTATCGTGAAACGCTCTTCCCTTCGTCCAGGATGCGCTCCACCATTGCTTTATACTCTTGCACCGCGGGTGAGTGATAAAAACGTGACCGGGTAAACGTGGGATCACCCGCGTAGAACCATTCGTATTGCAACTGACGGCTGCCAAACTGCTCACCCAACATGTCCCAGGCCAGCTTGAAGAGTTCACCCGATTGCGCGCCGGCAGGTTTTTACCCTGGAGATAGCGTTCGAGATAGGGCGCGATCTCCGGGTTTTGCAGATCCCCTTCCGTAGGCGTCATGATCAGCCCGCTGCCGCTGACCTGACGAATCACCTCAGCCGCCCGCATCTGCGCCTGTGGAATAAACACCCACAACGAGGCGGCGAGCGAACGGAGCGCCCCCCCTTCTTTCCGATTGGTGACAACATTGTGCGCCGCCGCCCGGAGCAAGCCATTGGCAATTTCAACATTTGCCACTAACTCCCCAAGCTGAGCCTGGACATGCTGCGCCTTGGTCCGGCCGATTGCCTCGGCCACGCTACAGGCCAGCCCGGCCATGAAACGGAGCTTAACAGTTCCGCGAATAACCGCCTGGAGCAGTGCATAGCCGGGCGCCCGGCCAAGGATGTAGTTGGAGGCCTCGATATCACCGTTGATGAACACGCGTTCCCAGGGCACCTCGACGGTGTCGAAAATCGCGAGGGCGTCTTCTTCGTCAAACCGATACGACAACGGGCGATCAAACCGACTCCGGCCCGTGTTATAGGCCTCACGACAGATAAACTTGAGGCCTGGGGTATCCATGGGAACGGCAAAGCATAAGGTATAGGCTTCTTCTCCTGGTTTACGTGGATAAAACGGTCCCACCCAGAGTTCGTTGGAAAAGGGGGCGAGCGTAGAAAGCATCCGGGCACCACTGACCACAATGCCATTGTCCGTCTCGCGCGCCACATGCAAAGCCGCCTCGGGATCGCTTTGTTCCGCCGGCCCTTTTGAGCGGTCGATCTGGGGATCAACCAGGGTATGGGTCAGGCACCAGTCCTGATCCCGACAGGCTTCGTAATAGCGAAGCGTATTCTCACCAAAACGGGGCTCGTGTTGACCGATAAACGGCGCGGCAATCGCGGCGTCCGTTACCAACGCGTTCATGAAGTCCGGCATCCGGCCCATCAAGCCACAGGTCATCTCGGCCCGAAATTCTTCGGCCCGGACGCGACGCTCGACATCTTCGACACTGTCCGCCATCAGAAAGGAGAGTCCGACCGGTTGGCCGTCCTTGGGAGACGAGTAGGTCAGCGGGGGCTGGTGCGCCTGCTGGTGTTGGAGGTCGTACAGAGAGGCAATGGTATCCACCACGCCTTGGAACGGCGGATAGGTCGTCACGTCTGTGACCCGTTCGCCATTCACATAAATGCTCCGCCCATCCTGCAAACTTTCTCGGTATTGTGCGCCGGTCCGAATGCCCATGAGTGCTCCACGTTGAGGAATAAAGAGATTACTGCCGCAGCGAAGCAATGATGTCCGCCAGGCCACGCTCATTCTGAGCGAATTCCAGCTTGGCCGTACCCAGATAGGAGTTGGGCATCCCTGCATATTCTTCTATGGGGTTGTCACAGTAGACTTCGAGTTCAAGGCCGTCCGGGTCACGAAAATAGATACTCTTGGTCACGCCGTGGTTCACGGTGAAGTTCACCGGTACCTCTCGCGCCTTGAGTTCTTCGTAGGCGGCCTTGAGTTCTTCTTCGCTCCGCAGCCGAAAGGCAATATGGGCGAGTCCAATCTGGTCGGGCCCGGGCAACTCGGCATCCGAGCCAATCTGAAACAGGGCGATCTCGTGGTGATCGCGGGTATGATTGGCTAAAAAGACTGCGCCAATTTCAGGCGTGTCTTTCATGACCTGCATCCCCAGCACTTCGGTGTAGAACTTTTTTGAGCGTGCCAGGTCGCGCACCTTGATCACAACATGGGCAATCCGTTCGGGACGAATCATACCGACCTCCTTTATTGATGGTGTGGAATAAATCGAAACGGATCAAACGTATCACCTTCTCGCGGCTGTCCAAACAGCTCAACCGCCGGCGCAATCTCGGCGAGCGAGAGGGTCATATCCATGAGTTGCTGCGCATGAGGCGGCATGTGCTCCAGAGGGAATTGGTTGAGGTACACCAGAATGTCCTCCAGGTGCGCCAGCATGGCGGTGTAAAAGGCTTGAATGTCCGCCATCTCGCTCGTCTGACGTTTGTGCGTCCGCTCGGCCTCTGTGGCAAGCGCCCAGCCGAGAAGAGGCTGAAGTGCGCTGAACGCTACGGGCAGGCCACTCTCCGCCATCGTTCTGCCCCGTTACCGTCCGGCATAGAACCCAACATAATCCTCCACCACGCTATAGGCGTGGCGGACGCAGATTTCTTGATGCTGCAACGGCATATGGGTTTTTGCGCCCGAGGCCAACACATCCTGCATGTGTTCGAGCGTTGGGCCGTCTTCCATAAGGATGTCACGGAGCAATACCTTGCTGTACTCCTGGCTGAATTTCTGACCCGCATTTTCCGCCTTGGGGAAATAGGTATGCGTTTCCCATATCGTCCGCTCTTCGCTCATCGGCCAGAAGTGGTGAGTCAGATAGGTCCCATTGCTCGGGAAAATAGAGAAATTGGGGAATATCCAAAAAGTATCAATGGACCAGTCCGACCGTCGAGTAGGATTGATCCCGGCTGGTAGATTATCCAGAGCAATATCGCGATCAACCACCACCGAACTTCCGAACTGATAGGCCTTCCCTGCAACCGGAGTCGGTTGATAGTTCAGGTTGCCGTACGACGAGGTGCGACGATGTCGTTCGTACAGGTCCAGACTGAGGAAGTGGCAATGCGGGTTGGTCTCGCTCGTAAAGGCATCCGCCGCCGATGCCTTATGGCGCACCGGGAGGTGGTAGCCCTCTTGAAAGGCGTCTTGGGCGACTTTCCAGTTGGCTTTGATCTCCGCGCGCCAACAAAAGCATGTCGTCGAAAGCTCAGAGAACGGATAGCCCTCCAGCCCCGGCACGACCTCCGCCAGATAGGCACGCAGTGTTTCGGTCGGGTTCGGGTCAAGATGAATGAAGATGAAGCCCGCCCAGGTGTCTACGGCCACGGGGGTCAGTCCAAGCTTGTCTTTTTTGAGGTTGCAAAAGCGCGCTTCGTCCGGAACGAATCTCAGGCCGCCGTCGAGACCATAGCTCCAGCCGTGGAACGTACATGTAAAGTGCTGACACGAACCATTCTGATTCCACACGACCTTATTCCCCCGGTGGGAACACATATTATGAAAAGCATGGAGCTGACCGTCCTTGCCGCGAACGACCACGACCGAGGTCCGGCAGACCGGCAGAGCAACGACCACATAATCGCCGGGATGCGGAATGTCTTCAATCCGGCCAACGTTCAGCCAGACATGCCGAAAGATACGTTCTCGCTCTAAGGCAAAATACTCACGAGAGATGTAGGGCTCGATGGGAATCGGGGCAGTCCCAAGATGCGGGTATTTGTTATTCCAGCGGTCGTCGCTCCGGGCAGGAGCCGCCTGCTCTCCGGTGCCGGTCGGCTGCCTGTCCTGCACTGCTCCCTCCCTTTATCGGTCCGGTTCCTCTTGTCACAACACAAAAGGAACCGGGGTTGCCTCTCCTCGAATCAAGGGCAACTGACCGCTCGGCCTTAATCAGCCACGGCTACGGCGGGCGCGGCGTGGACACGAAAGTCTTCCCGGTGCAATCCCGGCATCACGTCTGCGGCAAAACGACGTAGATTCTCTTCCGCCCGCTGTATGGGCATTCCACCATATTTGAAAATACCGATGAAGTGTTCGGTATCGACTTTGTTCCGAATGAACTCGATCTTTTTCAAACACATCTCGGGCGTGCCCACGCACTGAAAACTGATGAAATAGTCGTTGACCGCCTGCGGTCCCATCTGTTTGCTGGCCTGACCCATTTTGTCGTAGTATTCGTAGCCTTTTACACCGGCGTGCGCGCCGTGCGAAAAACGATAGTGCTCATCTGCCGACTGCCAATAGGCCCCCATATATTTCCGGGCACCATCCATAGCCTTGGCCTCGGTGTCGTCAACATAGACAAAGCAGCCGACAATGGGCTTGACCGGCTCCTGGCCCAGGCCCCGACAGATGGCATTATAGCGTTCCAGCTCTTCGGCGGTGGTGTCCCAGTCGCGCTGCGGAATCACCAGCACCCCAAAACCGAGCCGGGCCATCATCTCGGCCGACTCGGGGCTGATGGCCGCTCCATACATCCGGCCCGTAAAGTCGGTAGCGGGTTGCGGTCGGATACTCATTTCAGGAATCTGAAAAAAATCGCCGGTATGCGAGAAGTGTTCGTTCATAAGGGCCTTGGTCACCACCTCGGCCGCCTCGGTAAAACGCGCCCGCGACGTGTCCATGGCCACGCGAAAGCCGGCATATTCAATCTGTGCGGCCCCCCGCCCAAATCCCAGCAGCAGCCGGCCGCCGGACTGAATATCGAGCATGGCGATCTGCTCGGCGACGCGTACCGGGTCGTGCCATGGCAACACCACGACCGCGCTGCCAAGCTGGATGCGCGTGGTCCGGGCAGCCATAAAAGTCAGGTATTGGAGCACATCAGGCACCATGGTGTAATCGTCGAAGTGATGCTCCACACTCCACAACGAATCGAAGCCCAAGGGCTCAACCAGATCGGCTACACGCTGTTCTTCCCGATACACCTCGTGGTCGGGCTGCGGCCGACCCAGATTCTGATGAATGATATCAACACCGACTTTCATGGCTCCCTCCTCGCGCGCGAGACCGTGCCTCGGCTGATGCGCGTCTTATCTATGGCTGGCGACAAAGCGTTTGATGTCGTAGCCGTCCACCACACTGGGTTGGCCGAACTGCTCAACCGCGGGCGCCACTTCCGCCAAGGACAGCGTGAGATAAAACAGGCGCTTGGCGTCGTCCGGGAGTTCTTCCAGGCTGAACTGTTCCAGATAGGGCAGTACCTCTTCCATGCGCGCCAGCATGGCCTCATAAAAGGCAGTGATGTCTTCCATGGTGCTGGCCTGACGGCGGTCGCTCCGCTCGCCTTCGGTTTCCAACGACCAGCCTATCCATTGCTCCAAATCCCGGAACTGCTCGGGTAAGCGGACCTCAGGCATGGGCAGCCGCCTCCTTTCCAGTGGCGGCCAATGCGCGGTCAACCGGTTGCCCCTTGAGCATCTGGTCAATAACGTGATGGCTGTGACGGATAAGAATCTCTTCGTCGTGCAGATAAAACTCTTTTTTCGCCCCGGACGAGAGCATGGACTGGGTTTCCTCAAATGTCCGACCATCTTCCATGATAATATCGCGGAAGATCACGTTGCCGTATTCCTGACTGAAACGCCGCCCCGGCGTGGTCGCCTTGGTATAGTACTGGGTCGAGGTCCACAGCGTCTTATCGACACTAATGGGCATGAACTGATGGGTAAAATACGACCCCTGAGACACATCAACAAAGAAGGCCGGGAAGATGACGTTCAGGTCCAGCGCCCAGGCTTCGCTCCGTAGCGGATTCACCCCTGCCGGCAGACCGTCCATCGAGAAATCGCTGCGGATGACAATCTCCCCATGCTGGGCCGCCAGCTTGGCAACCGGACTCGGTTTGTAGTCTGCGCTGCCAAACAGCGACATACTGCCATGCCGAGGATACAGGGTGACATCCAGGCTGTGGGCGTAGGGATTGTCTTTGCTGGTAAACGAGTCCGGGATGGAGCGTTTGTGTAAAAAGGCGATGTGGTACACTTCCTGAAAGGCATCCTTGATGACTTTCCAGTTGGCGTTCACCTCCGAGGTCCACGAGGTGCTGGTGGTTGAGAATGCGCTGAATGGGTAGCCCTCCAGTCCGCTTGCCAGGTCGCCCAGATACTCCTGCAAGGTCTCGATCGGATTGGGATCGACATTGATGAAGATAAAGCCTTCCCACACGCCCACCGCCACTGGTGTCAGGCCCAGGGTCTCTTTCTTGAGATCGAAAAAGCTCTCTTCGTCCGGGACGAATTTCAGCCGCCCGTCCAGGCCATAGCTCCAGCCATGAAACTTGCAGGTGAAATTCTGGCACGTCCCGTCCTTATCCCACACAATCTTGTTCCCCCGGTGGGAGCACATATTATGAAAGGCATGCACGGCCCCGTCTTTGCCGCGGACAACAATAACCGAGGTGTTGCACACGGCCAAGTCTTGGACGAAATAGTCGCCCGGATTGGGAATCCGTTCCACCCGCCCGACGTTCAGCCAGGCTTTCTTGAAAATCCGCTCACGCTCCAACTCGAACTGCTCGTGCGAGGTGAACACATCCGCCGGAACCGGACCGGTCCCGAGGTGGGGATATTTCTTATGCCACTTATAGCCGCTGGCCGCGCCGTTTCCGTTTGCCAGATTTCCGTCTGGTGTTGTACTCATTCCATTGCCTCCCCGTGCTGGTTTTCCTCTTCCGTAGTCCCGTGTCGTATCCGTATTCGTTAGCCGAGAACGCGGTCAGGACAGACACGGCATGGTGGAGCACGAACCTAAAGCACGTTCTGGTTTTTCGGTCAATATCACACCACCCACATTTATCCCCTGGCTCGGTAGAAACCGACCATATCCTCGATGACTTTATGCCCATGCCGGACCAAGAGTTCCTGGTCCTGGAGCACAAATTCCTTTTTCGCGCCCGAGGCCAGCATGGATTGGGTCGCTTCCAGGGTGCTGGCGTCCTCCAGCAGAGCCTCGCGCAGCAGCACCTTGCTGTACTCCTGACTGAAACGCTGCGCCGCGTTGCGGGCGGCGGGGAAATACGTCTTGACTTCCCAGAGGGTCCGGTCCGGCGCGAGCGGCCAAAAATTCAGACTGCCGTTGAGACCATAGCTCCAGCCGTGAAATTTACACGTAAAATTCTGACACGAACCACGCCGGTCCCAGACGATCTTATTGCCCCGGTGGGAACACATATTATGGAACGCTTGCAGGGCCGCGTCCCGGCCACGTGTCAGGATAACCGACGTGTCACAGACGGGCAGGTCTTTGACAAAATAGGCCCCAGGCCGAGGGATATGTTCAACCCGGCCCACATTGAGCCAAGTCCTCTTATAAATGCGCTCTCGCTCCAGCTCGAAGTATTCGGCTGAAACACACGGCTCAATCGGAATCGGCCCGGTTCCGAGTTCCGGGTAAGCTTCGTGCCAGACTGTGCCGTTCGTGCCGGACTCTCTGTCGCTGCGTCCTTGTGTAGCCATAGAGGAGTTCCCTTTCTCTCGCGTATGCGGTTACCGGTTCCGGCCCCCTTTCCAGTCTCATACCACTCCTGGATGAAGGACAATACCGCGTCAGGAAGGGACGGTTTGCAGCGGCATCAAAAAGCAGTACAACAAGCAGGCCACCGCACTCTTTTACCCACGGGAGGCGTATTATGGATGTATTAATTACCGTCACATGGCGGGCGGGAGCGAGTCAGGCAGAGAACAGAGCCGCGGCCCAGGTCGTCCAGGAACGGCTCATGAATCCCTTTCCCGGTGTGACCATCATCCATACGCTGGCCGATCTCGGCAAACGCAAACTGTACGTTATCGCCGATGTCACCGAGCATGCCGTCAACGATATCCGAACGACCCTGGAGCTGACGACACAACCGGCAATCGAGAGCGTGGAGATTGCCCTTGTCGTGGACGGGAAGAAGGCGCTCAATACCTATCTGGCGATGTAACACGCCTTCTTGTCTGAATTGTCGGCTTACCATTCCTCCCCGAACGGCCGGATATCAAGCTCAAACGTCCAGCCCGAGCGGTCTTGGTGGACGATGTTCCAGATGGTGTCGGCAATCGCCGACGTTTTAATGAAAAATTCGTCCGGTTTGTCCTTGAGCAAGGCCCGCGCAAACGGCATATCAATACCACCGTCAATGACCAGAAAAGACACGTGGATGCCCTGCGGACCGAGGGTGCGCGCAATGGATTCAGCAAGAATGCGCTGAGCGGTTTTGGTGGGCGCGAAGGCGGCAAATTGCGCTCGGCCCCGTCTCGACGCCGTATTGCCCGTCACCATGATCGCGCCCTGCCCGGCTTCGAGCATATACGGGGTCACCGCTCGAGCCATATACAGCAGCCCCATGGTGTTGACCTGAAAGTTGTGCTGAAGACTCGCCGGGTCGATTTCCAGGAAGGTGCCAAAGAGCGCATCAAAACTGACGGCGTTATGAACCAGGACGGTCGGGGGTCCAAGCTGCTCGGCAACGGCCGCAACCGTGGCATTCACTGCCGCTTCATTGCTGACATCACACGGATAGGCCGTGGCTTCGGCAATCTCCTGCTCAAACTGAGCGAGGCGCTCTGTATTGCGGGCCAGCATGGCAACCCGGTAGCCACCCGCGGCAAACCGGCGAACGACACCCAGTCCTGTTCCCTGTCCCACACCGGTGACAATACAGACTTTTTTTGTCATACCGACCCTCTTCCCTGGCTGCTTGTATCAGGCAGGCGACGGCAGCATGAGATCCGACGCTCTCCGTCTTGCCCGGTCCACAGCGAACTGATAGCGCGATTCGTCACACCTAGCCATGCCCACTTCGTCAGAACCCACCCGCCCCGTCCACACGCCCCTATTTCTTATCACAATCGGCGGGACGGTCTTTGCCGTTTTGACCGCGCTCAGCATGTTGGGACCGTTGCTGGTCACCATGTCACACGATTGGCACACCACCGTTCCGGCCGTTGCCCAGCTCGTCACCTCGGCCGCTGTCGCCTGGGCGGCAACGGCCATTGTCGTCGGTCCGTTTTCCGACGCCTATGGCAGAAAACCGGTTTTACTGGTTGGCACCCTGCTGGTCGGCCTGGCTTCAATCGGCACGGCCCTGGCTCCGAATCTCCCCAGCGCGGCGGTGTTCCGCATCCTCTCCGGCATAGGCGGAGGCATGGTCCCACCCACGTGTATTGCCTTACTCGGTGACCTCCTGCCCGCTGAAAAACGGGCGCTGGGGGTCGCCGTGGTGACAACCCAGCCGGGTCTGAGCAGCGTGCTCGGTGTCCCGTTCGTCACGCTTATTGCCGCGTATGCCGGCTGGCGAGCAGCGTTCCTGGCCGTGGGCGCTGTCTTGCTGGGGTGCACGCTGCTGGTGTTTCTCTATACGCCGGAGCGCAACGCACAGCGAAAGCTGCTCGTTCTTGGCAGCCGCCTCAGACAGGTCGGGCGTTTTCCCGTGACTTGGCTGCTGGCCTTCACCAACCTGACCGTCCGCACTGCCTATGGGCTCATTATGACTTTCTTTCCGCCGTTTCTCCACGTGACGTATCACCTCAGCACCGCAGAGCTCGCCCTGCCGGTTTCCATTGTCGCCCTCAGCACAACCTGCGGTCTCTTTCTGGGCGGAAAAATAGGGAAAAGTCAAGGGCGTTTGTCTATCGCAGCGGTCACAGCGCTCATCGCGACGCTGCCTGGTATGGCCGTTTTTTTATTAAAGGACAGCCTGTGGCTGAGCGTGGCGGTCACCAGCGTGTTTATGGTGCTCACCATGCCGCTGGCAACCCTTCTCTTTGTCGTCGGCGTCGAGGTGGGTGGAACGGCGAGAGGAACACTGGCCGGTGTCTTATCCGGCAGCGGCTACGCCAGTTATGCGGTGGGGGCTGCTATCGGAGGGCTGGCGGTGGCCCACATCGGCTACGCCGCCCTGTCCTCTGCGCTTATCGCTTCAACTCTGGGCAGCAGTCTGCTGCTGACCCGGCTGATTCACACCCAGGCCGAAGACCGGGCGCGGGCATATTTTCGTCAGCCGTCATGAACGCGCTCAGGCGTACAGGGCGATACAGCGGACCTCGATGCTCCACCGCTCGGGCGCATCGGGAGGTGTGGATGGGTCCTGATAGGCGGTGTGAAAACTGAAGGTGCACGGCGATTGGACGTCGGCACTATCGGCCCGGCCACCCTCTGAACGGGAGATCGGCCCGGCCGAGTCCCACTGCTTGATCAGCAGAGCCTCATCCCGAGTCATGGCCGGGTAGGAATACCACTGGTGTCGCGGCGCGTACTTGGAAAAGTAATTCTCGCCCACCCGGTCCTGATAGTGAATCTCGAATACTACCAGGTCTTCGGGATGCACGCTCTGCGCGTCGCACAACGCGAGAGGATGGGTCGCGACCGGCTCCGCGGCGATATTGCGCCAGACATTAATGAGGGCGAAGCGTCCGCCTGGGGCGAGGGCTTGGTTCGCCTTCTCGGGCGCAATGAGCGATTGGCCCTGATTGAGCACCGAGCGGAGCGTGTCGTTGCCACCGGGCGGTTGGGCGAGTTGTTGCAACCGCTCCGGAGCACTCCGCAGGGTGTAATCCCCATGGGCGATAGAGGCCGGGCCCTGCACCTGCTGCCCGCCGCGAATGCGTCGCTGGCTGTGCTTGCCGGCGGCTGACCGGACGTTATGGTCAAAGGCTGCGACGGAGGCCGCCCCGGTCGCTTCTCTAACGATCTGGGCGCATTCGCGGTAGTAGTCCTGAACAACTGCCTGATGATCGAAAAAGTCGAGGGCCGGACGCGCAAGGGGACGGGGCAGCAGTTCAAAGCCGTTTGTCTCAAGGCGGCGTGGCGCGTGGCCGTCCTGCCCCCCCTTTTCCTCCAGCAGTCGAGCATTGTGGACTGGCATCTGCCGCTCATCAAAGACGACCCCCTGCATGCCGCTGTCGCTGCCGTCCGCATCGCGTCGGAGCAGCACTTTGCCGTTGCGGTAGAGCGAACTCTGGAGAGAGGAGTCGAGGTAGTTCAGCCGACCTAAACTGTCCGTGTCGCCGGTGGCCGGTGCTGTAACTCTGGTCATATATTCTCCTTCCAGGCTGTGAACGAATGCCGCCCCAAGTTTGATTGCAGATCATATCGCCCGCCCGCCTCATATGGCAAGGCGCATTCCTCCACTTGACACTTCCCCCCCGCTTCTGCTTTTGTATCCCGCCCCTTGGGAGTCTGGCGGAAAACTCGTCGCCCCGCTTCCCGGCTTGCATAGGAGGAAAGAGGGGAGAGGAGCACATCCATGAAAAGACGCATCTACTTCAACGCCTTTCATATGAACTGTGTGGTCCATCAGTCCCCCGGCCTGTGGGTCCGCGACGATGACCATATGACCGAGTACACCGACCTCAATCAGTGGGTCGAATTCGCCAAGATCGTCGAGCGGGGAAAGTTCGATGCCATCTTCCTGGCCGATGTGCTTGGCGTGTACGATGTGTTTCGCGGCAACCGGGAGGCCGCGCTGACCGAAGCCGCCCAGATACCGGTCAACGATCCCATGCTGCTCATCCCGGCTATGGCCTATGCCACCGAACATATTGGTTTTGGTTTTACGAGCTCCATCATCCAAAACCACCCGTTCACTTTTGCGCGCCTCATTTCCACCTTGGACCATCTCACCAAAGGCCGGATCGCCTGGAATATCGTGACGTCATATCTCGAAAGCGCCGGCCGCAACTACGGCCAGGCCGGTTTAGCAGATCATGACAATCGCTACGACATCGCGGATGAGTACTGCGACGTGTGTTACAAACTGTGGGAGAAGAGCTGGGAAGATGAGGCCGTGCTTAAAGATGTGAAGCGCGGGATTTATGCCGACCCCACCAAAGTCCACGATGTCAGACATGAAGGCACCTACTATAAGGTTGAAGGCTGCCACCTGGCTGAACCCTCTCCGCAACGGACGCCCGTCTTGTTTCAGGCCGGTGCCTCAGACCGTGGTCGTGCCTTTGCGGCTCAGCATGCGGAAGCTGTTTTTGTTATTGGCTCAAAGCCCGAGGTCGATGGCCAGTATATTAAGGATATCCGCAAGATCGCTGGCAAGAACGGCAGGAACCCGGAAGATATTTTGTGTTTTGCCTATATGAAGGTGATTACCGGTGAGACCGAAGCCGCAGCGAAACGGCGCTATGAAGAGTACTTTGAGCAGTGCAGCTATGACGGCGGGCTGGCTTTATTGAGCGGCTGGAGCGGCATAGATTTTGGGCAGTTTAAACCCGATCAGCCGCTTGAGTATATCGAGACGAATGCAATTCGCACCCTCGTTCACAGCTTTACCGAGGGTGATCCAAATCGCAAATGGACGTTACGAGACCTCGCCCGCTATGTCGGCATTGGGGGTGCCGGGCCGGTTCTGGTCGGTACGCCGGAGAGCATTGCCGACCAGTTTGAGGACTGGATCGACGCGGGGGTGGACGGGTTTAACCTGGCCTATGCCACCACGCCGGGTTCCTTTGAGGAGTTTGTTGACGGGGTGGTGCCCGTGCTGCAAAAGCGCGGTCGTATGCAAAAGGAATACCAGGAAGGCACCTTGCGCGAGAAGCTGTACGGCAAGGGACCACGGCTCAGCACACCGCATCCGGCGGCCCTGCATAGACAATCCTTATTGGATGCCAGGGAGGGCACGAACCAAGGTGAGCCAAGCAGTCACCCAGCGGTCAGCGCATCAGTGGCAAAGTAAGACAAGCGTTGGGATGTCGGCTGAGACCGCGCTAAGCCGGCCTGCGGCTCCCGGCTTAGCTCCGCCTCGTCAGCAAAATCCCAGGCCCGCAGTACGCCCGGTTTGACCCGGATCAGCACTAGGTCGGCCTCGCGGAAGGCCTCAACATAGGCCGCTCCCTGTTTGGCTCCCAGATAGCGCATGGCGATACGACGAATGGTCTCAAACGCGTCCGCCCGCTCGATGCTGGCCTCCCCACGCACCTCAATTCCCCGATAGGGAGCGCTATCTTCGGCCACGCTGATACTCACTTTCGCATCGCGCCGAATGTGACGAGTCTTCATATCCTCGTTCGCCACCGCAACCGTAAACCCACCGTCTTGCCACTCGTGCCAGACGGGTGACATCAGGATCGTCCCGTCTTTGAAATGCGTCGCCAGCATTGCGCATTTGGGTTGATCCAGGAAGTCATCCAGGTCTTCGGGACGTAAATTCTTTCGCATGATTCTCCCTCACCGCCGGGTATTTACGGGTACACGCAGGGCCGCGTGGACCACTCGTACACAACGCCTTCGGCCGTCAGCCTGCCAGACGCCGAGGCTGAGGCCGCCGTTTCAATCTCGCTCACAACCGCGGCCGGCATCTCACTCGGGTTTACCAACCGCCCGTCAATAAAAATATCGACCACCAGGTCGGGTCCGCTGTCTGTTTCCATCAGTCTAATCGTCCGAAAAGCCGCATATCCTTCGGACTAGGCCAGCTTCATTGCCGTTGCAAAGTGTTCCATGAGGCGCATGAGTTCGGCAAACTCATGCGTCCAGGCGCGGAACGACAGATAGACATGATGCACGCCCAGGTCGGCGTAGCGCGGAATGTCCTGAATCAGTTGGTCCACGCTCGGGGCCCCGAGCGGCAGCATACAAATCTGCAAGTCGTCCGGGTTGCGGCCGGCCTGGGAGGTCAGTTCCCGCAGGGTTGCCAAAGGCTCTTGGATGTCATTCGGTCCCTTGCCCATGGCAATCCAGCCGTCGCCGCGCCGCGCGATGCGACGCAAGGCGCCTGTGGTCATCCCCCCGACAAGAATGGGCGGATGCGGTTGCTGAACCGGCTTGGGAATGAATTTGATGTCGGCAAACTGAAAATGCTTGCCGGCAAACGCCGGTGTCTCCTGCGTCCAGACCGCCTTGAAGATGTCCATGGTCTCGTTCGTGCGGGCTCCCCGCTCTGTGATCGACGTACCCAGGGCGGTGAATTCCTGCTCCAGCCAGCCCGCCCCCACGCCGACAACCGTCCGCCCACCAGAGAGGACATCAAGGGTGGCAAGCGCCTTGGCCGCGGCTAAGGGATGCCGGTAGGGCAGAATCAGGACTGCGGTGCCGAGTTTGACGGTTGTCGTCTTATACGCCAAAGCCGCCAGGACGGTGAGCGGATCAAGAAAGGGGTCTTCCGGATTGAAGGCATAACTCCCCTCAATCTTGGATGGGAAGACAATATGGTCGGCCACCCACAGGGTCCCATAGCCCAGCGCTTCCGCGGTAGTGGCCGCGGTTAAAATCCGCTCAGCCGGGTTTTCATGCGCAAAGGCGCTGAAGTGCGGTAAAATAATTCCGTAGTCCATGCCGGTCCTTTCTGCCGTCCCCAAGATTTCTCTGATATATCCGTACCAGACCGCAAAGTCGATCTCGGACGAGATATGAGTTAGCGGGATTTTGCGCCGGGCACCCATCTCTAGCGACAGACCCCTCCTCGGGCTATATCAGAGGGGATCTCTCTAAGAACCGCTTGGGAACAACATCCTGATGCCGAACAGCCGACACCGCCGACCGCTCAACCTCCGCCAACTGCTGGTTTTCCTCACCATCGGTTTTGTGTCGCTGCTCTTCTGGCACACACCGTTTCTCTATCCGATTAAAATTTTCGTGGTCTTTATCCACGAAGCCGGCCATGCGTTCACCACGCTGATGACCGGCGGACAGGTGATCTCCATGGTGGTCACGCCGTGGCAGTCGGGCTATGTCCAGCATGTCGGTGGCAACCCGCTGTTCATTGCCGCGGCCGGCTATATCGGCAGTGCGCTTTTTGGTGGCCTGCTGCTCCTGCTCTCAACCCGGGACGAGTGGGCTTCGGGGATCTTCTTTGGACTGGCCGTCTTCTTTGGGTTGGTGACGCTCGTTTTTGTGCGGAATGGCTTTGGCTTGGTTTTTGGCTGCGGGACCGCGCTGACCTTTGCCCTGCTCTCGCGGCGGCCTTTTCCTGGGACACACTATATCGTGGACATCCTGGCGGTCACGAGTTCGCTGTATGCCGTATATGACCTGACGGATTTCTTATTTATCGGCGCGCGCACAGACGCGGTTATTCTGGCAGAGCTGACCGCGGTGCCGGCTTTTATCTGGGCCGGGCTGTGGAGCGTGCTCTCACTGGCCATCGTCTGGGGGGCCGGGAAGCGAGCCGTGCGCCATGCTCCTCGCACTGCCGACGAAGAGGTGCAGGGGTTTGAATAGCCGCGGTACGCCCCGTCAGGGCGTGGTCTTTTCTAATGGCTCGACATCCCCACGATCTTTTTCGCGGTTTGTCGAACGCTTGTTTTTGATCAAATGTTCCCGGCTCATGATACCGGTTTCGACCCCTGAGAGATGTTCAACCTCTCGTCCGGCCACGCTTCCTCGAACGTCACCCCGCTGATCCCGGTGAGTAGATCGATCCGATTCGGAACCATACCGAGCTGAATCACCACGTCTTCTTGCAAAAAATCATCACGCCCGATGCCAATACCGCCGGATCCGAACTCGTCAAGTATATCCGTCAACTTTGTCGCGTTGTCCGGGTCGCACGAAACAAAGATATCAATATCTCCGGTGTAACGAGGTCGCCCCTGGAAGGCGATCTCCCAGGCACCCACAATCACATACTGAACATTCTTTGTGTTCAGTAAGCGGATGAACTCGCGCAGAGCGCTCGATAATTGCCTCATTGGGGTTCTCGGGCATGATGAGCTCAAGCAACATCTGGAGCTTCTCGTCACCGGACAGGGATTTGTAATACGCGTACTCGGCTTCGTCCGCTGCCTCGAAGCTGTGAAATTTCCGAACCGTTTTTTTCGTGAGGGACAGAATCCGTTACAGCGGCGTCGCCAGCAGCGACGAAATCCGACTGGTGTCAACCACAACGATCTTTTCTTTCAACTTGGCAACCCCGTCGTTGATGATCACTTTGTCTCGATACTCGCCGGCGCTATACACCTCGGTACTGCCGTAATCGACCGGGTCCAGGTGGGTCTGGAGAACCACGTAGTTGGCCCGGGCCGTAATCACGCCGTCGTCTTCGCCGATGATCCGCACCCCGCTGACTACGTGGCGGTACAGATGGGGCGCGTAATAGTTGGCCTTGCGGTAGGCGGTCACCCGGTCCTGCAACATCCCGCGGCTGTCACAATAGATCAGCGAGACGGGCAGGTCCTGCGACACATTCTCATGGGGGATGATTTGATACAGGCAGTCCTCGACGAAGAAGTGCGGCCAGTCTTCGAGTTCGTCATGATCCAGACAGGCCACATAGGCGTACAGCAGGTCTTCGACCGCAAAACGGGTTTCAATAGCGCTCATGCCACTCATGGCCCTCCCCCTCCCCGCTTACGCGCCGGCCTGAAAGCCCATGGTGTCGCGATAATAGCCCCAAAACCCGCGGATGGCGGTTTCCGTAATCAGGCTCTGTTCGTTGGCGACCTCGGTTCCCCCCATTTCAACAAAGGACGTTGCGCTGTGGTCGCCCGTCACCGATTGCTGCACAATCTCGGCCGCATAGCCGTCTTCCATGGAAATCAGGCCGGCCGGACCAACCAGGTTGGCCTGTTTCAGCCGAATCTCACGCATTTCCTCGTCATCGTCCTCATAGCCGAAATAGGTGAAGATCAGCTCAAAGCGATCCGGCGCTTTGGGCAGGACCTGCCGGACGGCCAGCGTATTGGCAATCTGCTGCACAATCAGACAGGGGAAGATGGTCTGGATAAAGAGGCCCTCAAACTCGGGCCGCCCTTTGAGCACGGACGGGTCAGCCAACTGATAGCCCTTTTGATAACTGTGCAGCCCGGATTCATACGTCGAGAGGTCTTCCTCGGCCTGCGGCTTGGCGTGCAGCACGTCGTGGCGCGAGTGGGCGTCCATGATGACGCCGCCCTGTTGCGACGACCGGTACAGGCCAAACGTGGCGTGGAACATATGCAGCAGGCTGGCGTGATACGGGTCTTTGACGTTTTCAAAATACAGCTTCCAGTTGGCATTCACCCACTGGCGGGTGTGACCCAGGACCTGGACGGGACGATTGAAAAGACGGTCCAGCCACTCTCGCATGGGCGGGCTGAGATAGTCTTCCAGCGGTTCGACGTCCGCGCTGAACGAGGCAAAGATCAGGCCGCGATAGGCGGCAACGCGGAGTTTTTGGAGCGAATGTTTGGAGCGATCAAAATCCTCGCCATAGCCGCCCATGCCCCCGATCCCTTTCTTGAACGGCACCCCGGTCAGATTGCCTTTGAGATCATAGCTCCACTGGTGGTAGATGCAGGTATGGGTCGGACGGTTGCCGCTCAGCTCCCGGCAGACCATGGCGCCGCGATGCGCGCAGCGATTCACGAAGGCGTTCAGCCCGCCCTCTTTGTCGCGCGTGACCACAACGGGCGTATCGCCGATAAAGGTGGCTTTGAAATCACCCGGCCGCGCCACTTCGGCTTCGAGCGCCACATAATTCCAGATAGGGCCACGAAAGAGCTTGTCCTGCTCCTGGGCGTAAATGTTGGGGTCGTAAAAGACCTGATACGGCACCCGCGCGCCGCCCTCCGCCGGCCAGGAAAAAGAAGTGCCCTTGCTGCCGTTTCCGTTGTGTTGTGTCTGCATACGCCTACTCCACTGGCAATCCGTATAACTGCGACGCGTTATCGCGTGTGATCTTGTGTTTATCTGCTTCCGGTACATCCTGAAAGGCGCGCTCCAGGGTTTCCTGGGTATGCGGAAAGGTGGAGGCCTGATGCGGATAATCGGTGGACCACATGAAATTATCCGCCCCGCCGGCCAGGGTGTACGTTTTGAGCCCCATGGGGTCGTCGATAAAAGTGGCGTACATCTGGCGCTGGAAGTACTCGCTCGGTTTGAGCGACAGCTTCACCCCATAGCCTTGCTTAAACCGTCGATAGTATTTATCCGCGCGCTCCAATAAATGCGGCACCCAGGCGATATCGCCCTCGGCGGAGACAAACTTGAGATTGGGAAAGCGTTCCAGCACCCCGGTAAAAACTAACCGTAAAAAGGAGTGCTGCATTTCACCGGGTCGAATAATCATGCGCACATACAGTTCGGCAATATCCGACTCGTCCTGTTGGCTGTCCTTGCTGCGTCCGGTCGCCAGGTGCAGAGACAGGGGCATCTCAAGCTCTTGGGCCGTCGCCCAGAAGCGCTCATAGGCCGCCGAGCCGTAGGGCCGGTCATCGGGTGGCGAGGCCCAGATCATGGCCCCTTTGAGGCCCATTTTTTGACAGCGCTCAAGCTCGGCACAACCCTGCTCGATATCAAACAGAGAGATCAGCCCCAGGCCGGCGAACTTCTTGGGGTCATAACGGCAAAACTCGGCCAGCCAGTCGTTATAGACCCGGAAGCAGGCGTGTTGCAGCGCGGCGTCTTCCAGCCAGAACAGGACAAAGGCACAGGTGGTATACAGGACTTCGGCCTGAATGCCGTCCAACTCCATGTCTTTCAGCCGGGCCGCCGGGTCCCAGCCGCCGGGCAGGGCATCTTCGGGTCCGGCTTCCATAAAGTCTTTATTAAACGTCTGACCGGCGGCAAACGCCCCGGAGAGGCGCAGCGGCGGCAGGTCCTGGCACATGAAGAAGTGGCCTTTTTTATCGCCGGGGTTTTTGACTACCCTGGGAGCCTGGTCGCGAAACCGTCTCTCAATGCGGTCTACCCACAGCGTCGGCGGCTCGCACATATGGGAGTCAGCAGAGATAATTTTATACGTCACGGGCCTCTCCTCAGACTTCGAGTTCAATGACCCGCCCGTCCCGCTTTTGCATGTCCACAAATTCGACATACGAGCGCACGGCGTGAGCCTGCTCGATCTTACCCTCCATCTCCCCGGCGGGACTGATGCCTTCGCCCTCGTTCTTACGGGTCACATTAATAAACGCGCATTCTTTACCCAGAGTCAGCGCGTTATGCCACGTCCCCTTATAGATAAAAGCGGCCTGACCGGGATCGACATGAAAAGCGGCCACGTTGTCATAATCAAACGCATAGTCCTCGGGGCCTCCCTCGCGGCTGTCGGGGGGCGGGGCGACGACCAGAATCAAAGACCCCTGCACGGGAATGAACGTCTGGTTGTAGGAAAAATGGATGGCCATCTGGTCCATGATTCTGGCGTCGGGTCGGTACTGAAACGACAGCATTTCCATGGCTACCCGGCCCTCTTCGACCTCGGGGTAGATCAGCTTTTTCTGTTCCAGGACTTTCCCGTACGGTGCGAAGGCTTCGGCGGTAAGCGGTTTGATTTTGACCTTGACGTGTTCGGCCATAGGACATCCCTCCTTGATAATTCCAGGCGTATCACTCATGCGCGGCTTGCAGCATACCAAAGCCGGCAGTCCGGTGACAGAGGTTGAGCGGACGCTTTACTCCTCCGCCCTCGCGGTCAGGATACCTCAGCCCAAGCGTCTACTCACGCTCCCGACTCGCGATGGACGATGACAGCAACCCGCCATCCACGAGCAGGGTCTGGCCACGAATAAAAGCGGCATCCTCGGAGCACAGAAAGGCGGCCACTGCGGCAATATCTTCCGGTCGGCCTGTCCGCCCGGCCGGGGTCTGGGGAATGACATCGCACTCATACTGCGCGTAGGCCGCCTCCCCGCCCGCGTACATTTGCGCCGAGTCGGTCCGAATCAGGCCGGGGTTGATACCGTTGACGGCAATCCCGCGCGGGCCGAGTTCGTGCGCCAGATACATCGTCATGTTTTCCAGGGCGGCTTTGGCCGCACCCAGCAAGCCGTGGCCGGCCAGCATGCGTAAGGAATCGATGCCGGATATGGTGACGATTTTCCCCTGGCGACCGGCCATCACCGGCACCGCTTCCTGCACGGCAACCAGGGTGCCGGTGATGGTCAGATCAAAGGTCCGGGTCACATTGTGTTCGCCCTGACGCAGCAATGGCCGAAAGGCGGTGGCCGCAGCATTGGCGATAAAGATATCCAGACCGCCGAACGTTTCCTTTACCTGCCGGAACATCGCCCGGACCGCTGCGCTATCACTCATATCGGCCTGGAGCAGCAGCGCCTCAGAACCCCGCTGGGCGATCTCGGCGACAACCGCTTCCGCTTCAGCCGTATTCCGGCGGTAATTCACGCCGACCCTTGCCCCCTCGGACGCCAGTCGCAGGGCAATCGCTCGGCCGATGCCCCGCGAAGAGCCGGTGATAAGAGCCACTTTATTTGCAAAACGCACGCTTCTGTTCCTTACATGTCCCCTCTCCCTGAGGGAGAGGGCCAGGGTGAGGGTTTCCCTCCTTGGATGGGTGGCGCGAAGTGCCGGGGTGGCTCTGCCCCTCCATGGTGCTCACCCGGCCATAGTCAGTCCGCCGCTGACGGACAGGACCTGACCGGTCACGAAATCCGCGTCCGGCGAGGCGAAAAACGCAACCGCGTTTGCAATTTCTTCGGGCTGACCCAACCGCCGAAACGGAACCGCGCGGGTCATGGCGCTGATAATTTTGGCCCCCTTTTCTCCTGACGAAACCTGCTGAAGCAGGGCCGTATCCGTGGGACCGGGACAGACCACGTTGACATTGATCTTCGCCCGGGCCAATTCACGCGCCAGGGTTTTGGAAAAGCCGATAATCCCAGCCTTGCAGGCGGAATAGACTGCCTCTCCGGTCGAGCCGACCCGTCCGGCGTCCGAACTGATCGAAATAATCTTGCCCTGGCTACGCTCGGCCATCTGCGCCGCCACCGTATGGCAAAAATTAATGGGACCGCGCAGATTAATCGCAATCACCTTCTCCCAGGTCTCGGGCGCACTCTGGAGAAAGGGTTCTATCTTGTCCCAGCCGGCATTATTCACCAGCACGTCAATCGGTCCCCAGCTATCCGTCACCTGTCTGACGCAGGCCTGGACCTGCTCAAGCTGCGCCACATCGGTCTTGACCACCTGGGCCTGCCCGCCGGCGGCCAAGATATCGGCGGCTGTCTTCCGGGCTTCGTCTTCCAGAATATCGGCAATAGCGACTTTCGCGCCTTCCTCGGCCAGGCGCAAGCAAATCGCCCGGCCTATGCCGCGACTGCCGCCAGTTACCAGCGCGACCTTGTCTGTGATACGCATGCATTCCTCCTCCGCTGAAAAGCCGAGTTATTCTATCCCATATTGGCCCATATTGGTCCAAGCGCCGAGAGGGCGAGCGCACGGTCGTCAGGCGCGTCACGTTTGTGAGGTTTCCTGATCTTACTCCCTTTCATCAAAGCCGGGGGCAAAGAGCACGGCTTCACGCAGATCGGTTAGAACGGTTGAAGGAACGGTTCCCACAAAGGAGCGTAGCCCAGCTTTTGGGACAGTCGCAAGATTATCCAGGTTAATGGCTGAGGCCGTCTTCAAACCGCTCTCTGGACCAATGACGACTGCGGAGGGTATGCCACGAATTGTGGTTGTGAGCGGGGCAACGGTTACGCTTCGCAAATGCCCAAGGACCTCTTGTCTGGTCAGAATGAGCACGGGGCGTCGTTTGTTTGGGCGGGGGAAACTGAACTGCCAAATCTCCCCGCGATTTACTGCGGCCATGTCTGGGCTCCTAACACGGGCGCAAATTCGTCCGCGCTCACCGGGTGTCGTTTATATCCCTCTCTATGGAGCCGAACCTTCTCAGCGAGAGCCCTCCGTTTGAGCCATAGCTCTAGGGCTTCACGAACCATTGCTGAACGGCCGCGTTTCTCTGCCCGGCCAGCAAGGTCGATTTCCTGCAGGAGCGATTCATCAATCCGAAGAGATATTGTTCGTGTCATACATATAGAATTTATTTTGTATTATATTTTGTCAAATGCTTTTCGGCTGAGGGTCCTTGCCCAACAGTTTCCCTCTTCATCACACTCACCTTGGCTCACGAGCTAAAATCATTATAATGGGCGGCCTTAAGGAGACTGCATGTCGCTCGATACCCTGCAGCGCCCGCTCAAGGACCTGCGCATTTCCGTTACCGACCGGTGCAATTTTCGCTGCACCTATTGCATGCCGCTGGACGACTATGACTGGCTGGACAAAAGCGAAGTGCTGACATTTGAGGAAATCACGCGGCTGACCCGCCTGTTTATTCGGCTTGGAGTCGAAAAAATTCGTTTGACCGGGGGCGAGCCCCTGGCCCGGCGGGACCTTGAGCAACTCATCCAAAGCCTGTCCGGCCTCGACGGCCTGCGCGACCTGTGTCTTACCACGAACGGCTCAACCCTGGCTGAAAAAGCGCAGGCCCTGAAAACAGCCGGCTTACGCCGGCTGAACGTCAGCCTCGACAGCCTCAAACCCGAGCGTTTTCGACGCATCACCAAGCGCGGTGCCTTGCAGAAAGTTTTGCACGGCCTGTTTATAGCCAAGGAGCACGGGTTCTCGCCGATTAAGATCAACGCGGTCATCGAACGCGGCGTGAATGACGACGAGATTATCGATCTGGTGACGTTTTCGCTTGAGCACGGCTTTGCCATCCGTTTCATTGAGTTCATGGATGTCGGCAATGCCAATCACTGGCAGTCGGACACCATCGTGCCCAAACAGGAAATCCTGGACATCATCAACACGCGCTTTCCCCTCCGGGAAATCGGCCGCAAAGGCGGCAGCGCCCCGTCGGTGGATTATCAATGTGTCGATGGCAGCGGTGATATCGGGGTGATCGCCTCGGTCACGGAGCCGTTCTGTTCGTCCTGTACGCGTGCGCGGCTGACCGCGGATGGCAGACTCGTGACCTGTCTCTTTGCCAACACCGGCCACAACCTCAAGGTCCTGCTGCGCGGCGGAGCCAGCGATGATACGCTGCTCGGTGTGCTGCAAAGGGTCTGGCGCCAGCGGACAGACCGCTACTCGGAAGAACGCTTGGCGGCTCTGCGTTCGGGAGCCGGCTACGACCCCAAAGAGCATAAAAAAATCGAGATGATCAGTTTGGGCGGCTAAGGTCGCGCGGCCTGGGGCATCCCCCGAGTCAGAACGTCGTCGAAAACTCCGGCAGCGCGGCCAGCGTCTTGAGATCGTAGATTTCAACCGTCCCGCCACCGCCTTCCCTTCGACCGGGCTCAGGACAGGCTTCCAGGGTCAGCAGGCCAACCGTGCCCGGCTGAGCCGCGTAATTGTGCGGATAGGTCGGACTGCCGGGATTGATGACCAGGACATCGGCGTAGCGCTGGATACGCTCGACATGAGTATGACCGCAGACAATAATATCGGTCCGCCGGCCGAAGGCGCACTCCATCGTCCGCTCAATCGGCCAGTGCGGATACTCGTTCGGATCGAGCACATCGTGCACCAGCCCCAGCGTGTAGCCGGCGCACTGCGTCACGACGGCCGCGTGCAGCCGGGGGTCTTCCGGGACGACGGCGCGTCCGCCCGAGCCTTCGTCGCCATTGCCCCGACACGCCACCACCGGCGCGATTGCTTCGAGCCAGTCCAGCACGGCAATGCAGTGCAGGTCACCGGCGTGGACAATCCGGTCAACCCCGGCGAATACCGTCCGTACCTGGCTGGGGAGTTCGGGCATGGCCTCGGGGATATGCGAGTCCGCGATGAGTCCGATTTTCATACCAAGAAAAACTGCCCGGGAGCGTTTTCTCCTGGTGATATACCGGCTGGACATCCGAGAAGCAACGTGCCAACAATGATTCTATCCAAAAGGGGAAACGCGTCCTCCAATCAGATACCACTGCTGGACCCGTTTCCTCTTTCCAGACAAAAGGGGAAAGATGTCTATGGATCATGCAACGCATCTGCCTCTGGCGACGCTGAGCGAGGAAGAGGAATTGTTTCGGACGATGGTGCGGGAGTTTGCCGAGGAACGGGTCAAACCCCACGTCATGGAGATGGACCGCGCAGCCAAGATACCCCAGGAGCTGATTCGCCAACTCTTTGAGCTGGGGGTTATGGGTATCGAAATCCCAGCCAGCTATGGGGGTGCCGGCTCCAGTTTCTTCATGTCGATTCTGGCCATTGAAGAGTTTGCGCGGGTCGATCCGGCGGTCGCCACCTGTGTGGATGTCCAGAACACGCTGGTCAATAACGCCCTCGTCCGCTGGCTCAACCCTGACCAGAAAGCCCAGTTTTTCCCCCGCCTGGCCACGGATACGGTTGGAGCCTATTCCTTATCCGAATCCGGTTCCGGGAGCGATGCCTTTGCCATGCAGACCCGCGCCCGGCCGGAGGGCGACACTTTTGTGCTGAACGGCCAAAAGATGTGGACGACCAACGGCGCCGAAGCCGGGGTGTATCTGCTCTTTGCCAATGCCGACCCGGACAAGGGCTATAAGGGCGTGACCGCCTTCATGGTCGAACGCGATATGCCGGGTTTCAGCGTCGGAAAAAAAGAAGATAAACTCGGCATTCGCGCCAGTTCGACCTGCGAGCTGATCCTCGAAGACGTCCGGGTGCCGCGCAGCCAGGTCGTGGCAGAAATCGGCCAGGGCTATAAGGTCGCAATTGAGACCCTGAACGAAGGCCGGATTGGGATCGGGGCGCAAATGGCCGGCCTGGCCCAGGGCGCCTTCGAGTGTGCGCTGGGCTATGCCAGGGAACGCTCCCAGTTTGGGCGGGCGATTGCGGATTTTCAGGCCCTCCAATTTGAGTTGGCCGAGCTGGCGACCGAAATCGAAGCCGCCCGCCTGATGGTGTATAACACCGCCCGCCTGAAAGAGAGCGGACAGCCGTTTGCCCATTCCGCGGCCATGACCAAATTCTTTTGCTCCCAGGTCGGGGAACGGGTCGCCTCGCGCGCTCTGGAGATTTTCGGCGGCGTGGGCTTTACCAAAGACTATCCGGCCGAGAAGTTCTACCGGGACGCCAAGATCGGCAAAATCTATGAGGGCACCTCGAATATGCAACTCAAAACCATTGCCGCCAACCTGCTGAGGAGCTGAGCATGACCCAACCACAACGTGTTGTTACGGATACCATGGCCGGGCTGAAGCTGCCCGACTTCGACACCTGGAGCGAGCGGGTTGCGACTGTGCTGGGTCAAAATCCTGGGCCGTTCACCGGACCCGGCACCAACACCTATCTGGTGGGCACGGGCAAACGACCGCTGCTGCTCGACACGGGAATCGGCCTGGAGGTGTATGACCCCTTATTGGAACAGGGTCTGTCCGAAACCAAAGGCGCCAGCGAACTCCAGGAGATCGTCCTTACCCATGTCCACCAGGACCACATCGGCGGGGTGCCCAATGTGCAGCAACGCTTTGGCGAACTCAGCGTCTCAAAACACGCCTGGCCGGAAAAAGATCAGGCATATGATTTTCCGCTGACCTATATCGAAGACGGGTCCACCATCGAAACCGATGGAGCAACCCTGCACGCCATTCATACGCCGGGCCATGCCAGGGACCACCTGTGTTACTACCTGGAAGAGGAAAAAGCGCTCTTTACCGGAGACCTGGTGCTTGGGGCAGGAACGACGGTCGTGCCAGAGGAAGGGGGCGGCTTGATTGACTATATGGCCTCGCTCCGCAAGCTGCTCGATCTCGATCTGTCCGTGATTTATCCCGCTCATGGTCCGGCCATTCGCGAGCCGTACAAAAAGCTGAACGACTACATCGCCCACCGTGAACTGCGCGAGCAGCAGGTGCTGGACGCCCTCAACGCCGGTCTGACCAGAATTCCAGACTTGGTGAAGCGTATTTATATTGACGTGCCCGAGTTTCTGCACGTCGCGGCCGGGAACTCTGTACAGTCTCACCTGATTAAACTGGGAAAAGAAGGCGTGGTAAAAAACGAGGGCGAGGAATGGGCGTTGGTGTAGCGCACCGCCGGATTGCATATGGCCGACAAAGATACGGAACAGATCAAGTAGGAAACAGAGCTTCTCAAGCTCATGGCTCTCTTCCTCCTTGCGGTTGAAAGATAACTTTCTTCGCCTCCATGTGGATTCCTCCTTCGAGGATAAGGCATTCTACCGGAGAGCCGACCGGCGCTAACGGAACAACACCTTGGCCAATTCCGACCGGAAGCGCTCGGCCAGGTCGCTCCGAGCGCCAGCCACCTCGAAAATTTCGAGCATAGCCCTGCGCGCGCCGTCGTCCCGGAAGGCGCGGTCTTTCTTGACAATCTCCAGATATTCGGCCAGCGCTTCTTCATAGCGGGTCGAAGCCGCCAGAATCTGGGCCAGTGCAAACCTTGTTTCCAGGTCATTCGGGTCGGCCTCAATTTTCTCACGGCAGGCGGCCTCTTCATCGGCGCTGGCGCCGGTCTGTTTCACACGTATCTGAGCGGTCAACTGCTGGGCTTCGTCATGCTCCCGAGTATGCGGCAGAATACGGCCAAGCAGGGTCAGCGCGTCCGCGTGCTCTTCCTTGCCCAGGAGAAGACGGGCAAGCCCAAGCAGCGCCTTGGGCTGCCGCTCGTCCTTTGACAGTGCGGCGCGATAGAGACTCTCAGCTCCTTGATCTTTGCCCTGGTCTTGCAGGTCTTGGCCTTGTTGAGCCAGAGCGTCGGCCTCAGACGGCATCAGTTCTTCAATAAATTGGCGAATCGCCGGCTCGGGTAGCGCGCCCAGAAACTCGTTGGCAACAGCGCCTGCCTTCACCGCCTTCACCGCCGGGATGCTGCTGATCTGAAAGGATTGGGCCAGGGCGGGGTTTTCATCAACGTTCACCTTTGCCAGAACAAACCTACCGGCTTGTTCGTCCGCAAGCTTCTCCAGCACCGGGCCGATGGCACGACACGGACCACACCACGGCGCCCAGAAATCCAGCACAACCGGGACGCTGTACGAGCGTTCGAGCACGCCCTGCTCAAAGTCCTTCTCATTGATATCAACGGTCCACTCGCCCATGAAATCCCCCTGCACGATTGTCTGTTGTTTTGTTCTTTTGAAGTGATGGGACATGCTGACCCATGCCCGCTTACTCAGAAGGGCCACTCTACCATACCGTCTCCGCTCCTTCCATCTTGCCAGCCCCTACCAAATCTGAAAAAGGTAGAGATCTTTCAGGAGCCACGGCCCGAAAGAAAGATCGGGCATAAAGGGGTAGATCATGGCGCACAAGACAATGTTTGAAAAAATCTGGGAGTCACACGTGGTGCGGACCGAAGCGGACGGCACCGCCCTCCTCTACGTTGATCGTCACCTCACCCACGAGGTGACGTCTCCACAAGCGTTTGAGGGTTTGCAACTGGCCGGCCGCACCGTGCGGCGCACCCAGGCCACAATAGCCGTGCCCGACCATAACGTGCCAACCACCGACCGGGACAAACCCATTGAAGACGCAGTGGCGGCCAGGCAGATCGAAGCGCTCCAGGAGAACTGCCGGACAACCGGCGTCCCGATTTTCGACATAGACGATATCCGCCAGGGCATTGTGCATGTGATCGGACCGGAGCAGGGCCTCACTCTGCCGGGCATGGTCATTGTGTGCGGGGATTCCCATACCGCCACGCACGGCGCGTTTGGCGCGCTGGCCTTTGGTATCGGGACCAGCGAGGTCGAGCACGTGTTGGCCTCCCAATGCCTGCTCCAAAAGAAAGCCAAGACCATGCAGGTGCGAGTGGAAGGCGTATTGTCCGAGCGGTGTTCTGCCAAAGATATTATCCTGGCCATTATCGGAAATATCGGCACGGCCGGCGGAACCGGGCATGTCATCGAATACACGGGGGCGGCCATCCGGGCCCTGTCCATGGAAGGGCGCATGACGCTGTGCAATATGTCTATTGAGGGCGGCGCGCGAGCCGGTATGGTGGCGCCGGATGAAAAGACATTTGCCTATATCAAAGACCGCCCGTTTGCGCCCAAGGGTGAGCTGTTCGCGCGAGCAGTGGCGGCCTGGCAACAACTGCCCTCAGACCCGGACGCCAGCTTCGATAAGACCGTAGAACTGAAAGCGGAAGACATCGCCCCCCAGGTCACCTGGGGTACGAATCCGGGCATGGTCACCGATATTAGCGGTAGCGTTCCGGACCCGGCCGATATGCCCTCGCCGGAAACGCAAGAGGCCACGCAACGGGCCCTGGCCTATATGGACCTGAAAGCCGGCACCCCCATGACAGCCATTCCGGTCGACCGGGTCTTTATCGGCTCCTGTACCAATTCACGCATTGAAGACCTGCGCCTTGCCGCCCAGTATGCCAAGGGCCGACAGGTTGCCTCAACCGTCAACGCCCTGGTGGTGCCAGGCTCCGGTCTGATTAAAAAGCAAGCCGAGGACGAAGGGCTCGACCGTATTTTTAAGGACGCGGGTTTCGAGTGGCGCGAAGCCGGCTGTTCCATGTGTCTGGCCATGAACGCCGACACCCTGCAGCCGGGCGAGCGTTGCGCTTCAACCAGCAACCGTAATTTTGAAGGCCGTCAGGGCAAGGGCGGGCGCACCCATCTGGTCTCCCCGGCCATGGCCGTCGCGGCGGCTATCGAAGGCCGCTTTGTCGATATCAGAGACTGGAGCTAATCCGCACTGGAGGCATATATGGACGCTTTTACCACGCTCACAGGTATTGTTGCCCCGCTCGACCGGGTGAATGTCGATACCGATCAAATTATCCCCAAGCAGTATCTCAAGACCATTAAGCGCACGGGCCTGCGGGAAGGCTTGTTCTCGGATTGGCGCTACGCCAACGACGGTAATCCCCAGGACGGCTTTGTCCTCAATCAACCGCGCTATACGGGTGCCAGCGTTCTCCTGGCGCGGGCTAATTTCGGCTGCGGCTCGTCGCGCGAGCACGCCCCGTGGGCCTTATTGGACTATGGGTTTCGGTGCGTCATCGCCCCCAGCTTTGCCGATATCTTTTTTAACAACTGCTTCAAAAACGGCATGCTGCCGGTTGTCCTGACACACGCAGAGGTCGATCAATTGTTCACGGCAGTCGAACCCCAACCGGGCTATCAACTTAGCGTGGACCTGGCGGCCCAAACCGTCACCACACCGGACGGGACGAGTTTTCATTTCGACGTTGATCCGTTTCGGAAAGACTGTCTGCTCAACGGCCTGGACGAAATCGGGCTCACCCTGCAGAAAGAGGCCGATATCACGGCCTATGAGCAACGCCGCAAAAACGAAGCGCCCTGGCTGTTTCCCGATTCGCAGTAACACGCTACACGTCTCATAATCCCCTCTCCCCTGGGGTCAAGTCCAACAATTACGAGAAACGAGCGACCCGCCGATGTCATCCTATCCGCTGACCACCCAGGAAATCGCCCTACTCCAACAGGCCGCAGGCATGGCCGGCGACCGGCTGGCACGGCAGGAGAATGACGCCGGGGTGCGCTCCATGGAAACCCTCCTGACTCAACTCGAAGAGGAACAACCGCAAACCGTCAGCCTCAATGTGCTTCAACGCGAAGTCCTCGGGAAAATGCTGATGAACCTGTCCTTCGATCTGCTGCGAGAGGATAAGGATGAGCACTCGGCGCTCGCCGAGGCACTGGCTGAACGTTTGTTTCAAGACGGCGAAGGAGAAGACGTATGAAATTTGGTGTTGTCATCCGCAATATGGGTCCGGCCGCCACCCGAGACACGCTCGGCGCCTGTGTGCGGGCCGTGGAAGAAGCCGGCTTTGACGCCGCGTTTGTGGTCGATCATCTGGCGATTCCGCCGGACCAGATCGAAGGCTCGGGCGGCCGCTATTTTGAGCCGCTGACAACGCTGGCCTATTTTGCCGCGCTGACCCGGAAGATTCAGCTTGGTATTTCCGTCCTGGTCTTTCCCTACCGTCCGGCCGTGTATCTGGCCAAGCAGGTGGCCACCCTCCAGGAACTCTCGGGGGAGCGGCTTATCCTGGGGGCCGGGGTCGGCTGGATGCGGCCGGAATTTGAAGCCCTGGGCGTGGACCCGCGCAAGCGTGGCGCCATTACCAACGAAACCCTCGAAGTCGTCCATCAGTTGTTTGATAACGATGTGAGTTCGTATAACGGTACTCACATTACATTCCCCGAATTTGTCTTTGCCCCGCGTCCGGCGCGTCCGCCCATCTGGGTTGGGGGGGCTGGCCCCAAGGCCATTGAACGGACCATCAAATGGGGCGATGGCTATTATCCGATCGGGCTCCAGTCGGGAGAGTTGGCCCAGGTTGCCGCGCATTTGCGTGAGGAATCTGAAAAGCACGGGCGATCCATGCCCGACCTGATCGTCGGCGGCATGATCCGCGAGGGTAGCCCCGAACCCATGATCGATCGCATATCGGCCATGCAAGAGGCCGGAGCCAATTACTATGTTCTGGGGCTGGGACGCTACCCTGATGCCGCGACCTTCCGCAGCGGCATAGAGCGCTTTGCCGCCGAGGTTATGCCGAAGATTCACTGACCTGGACAGCCTTACCAAAAATCCCCTCTCCCTCAAGGGAGAGGGCCTAGGGCGAGGGTGAATCTTTCTTCACCCTCTCTCCTCCGTCACTTCCAACAAACGCGCTGGAAAGTCCGACATCACCCCGTCCACGCCCAGGGCGAGCAGGCTACGCATCTCGTGCGGCTCGTTGATCGTCCACACATGGATTTCCACATCGAGTTGATGCGCGGCGGCAACCGTTTGTTCCGTCACCAGCGGGATATTCTGATATGCGGGCGGAATCTGAAGCGCCTGGCCGGGCGGTTGATAGCCGTCTAACTGACCGGTTGCAACGCGCTGAATAAAATCGGCCACTTCGCTATAGCCAAAATTCGTCGGGAGAGCCGGGGCCAGCCTTCGCACCCGCGCCAGCACCGCATCGTGTTCTGATGCAATGATAACGTCATCCGCCTTGCCGCAGTCTTTGATAACCGCAATCACCGGTTCTTCGATGGGCGGGTCAGACGGCTTGATCTCAACCGTGAACTTCACACTCGGAAAGCTCCTCAGCACTTCCTGGAGTGACGGAATAATCACATCCGACGCCCGGAAAGGGAGTGTCTTGCCCGCATCCGACGAAAAGCGATAGCCCGCATCAAGCTGTTGCAGAGCAGCCAGGGAGTAGTCATTGACCGCACCCAGACCATTGGTCGTCCGCTCGATGGTCGAGTCATGGATAACCATGACCTGTCCATCCTCAGACGCATGCACGTCCAGCTCAATATACTCAACACCCGCATCCACAGCCCGCTGAAACGCAGCCATGGTATTCTCCGGCGCCTCGCCGCTGTCGCCACGATGAGCAAAGAGTCTCGGTTTTGGTCCGTCGAAAAATTTGGTCATACAGTCCACCTTGGAAACCAAACTACAGATATACTTCCATATCCAGTCGATCAAAGGCGCTGACCGGGTGTTTGCGCTGGCGAGGCGACTCCCGCTCTTCAGCTTCGACCAATCCCAGGTTCTCCAACACTTTCAGGTCCGTACTGACGTTCTTAATGTCTCTGCCGGCCAATGCGGCCAATTGGCGCACGGATTGAGGATCGTTTCGGCGGATCAATCTCAGGAGTTCAAGCCGTTTTGGCGTAAGCGTACGAGCCATCTCCTTGATGCTGGGAAAGGAGAGAACCGGCGTAGCGCGCGAGCGCTTTTCTCCTTTCCGTGACGCTTTGGCAACGGTAGAAAATGCCGTGCGGACTTGACCGAAAAAATCTTCCTCTGGTTGTACAACAATTTTTATCCGCCGTAACTTCATACGTGTCCTTTCTTCGCTAACTCAATGTCCCGACGAAAGTCTGAAAGAAGCTGATCAACGCCTCGCCATTCATAAGAGAACTCGTTTTCCCGCACGTGTCTATGATGTCCTTTTCCTTGTTCAAAGTCATAGCGGAGGGCGGTTTCTCCACTTTCCCGTTCATAGAGCTGGAGACGATACGCTGTGCCATCCGGGTTTTCTTTTGTCGGGGTGAATTCAAAAATGGCAGCCTCAATTATGAGCGATGTCGACTCTACTGGTTCTTTGAGGCGATAAATTTCTCTCACTCGCGTTCTTCGCGGCTTGACCATTTGTTGGTATATATACCAACAAATAGAGGAGAAAGGAAATCCCTCACGTATAAATGCGGCCCTGCAAGAGCATATTTAGCGGAGCGTAATCCGACAACGTTCGATGCCCTAGGCTGATTCCACGATGACGAGGGCTGTATCAGAGCCCTTGGATTCCCATGTGTGAGGAGGGATGGATGCAGGCAGCGGACAAGATGTCCGCGCTCACCTGGGATAAGCGTCCGTTAAAATGGAAACTCAAAAAGTGAGAGGGGAAGCGGTCGCCCTGAAAAAACAGCAACCAGGAAAGCCGTACGCCACGGTTTCCCCAATGCTGGTAAAGTATTTCAGTGGGGCCTGTCCAATTGACTTCTAAGTTGTGTAGAGTCTAGAGTACGTTGAAATACAAGCAAGTAAGGATAAAAATGGAGTCAGTCTCTATATCAGTCCCGCCTTCATTTCTTGCACTTGTTGACACGTTAATGGTCCGCCTAGGTTACCTCTACCCAGATGTTGCATGGTCGTTCGACCCTGGCACTAGCAGTATAATCGTCCGATACGATTCTGAAGCGTATTCTTGCGAGACACTCGTGAAAGAAGCTTCCTTTCAACTGTATCGTGAAAAAATCTATCACGACACGCTCGCTATCCGTCACAAAATTTACGAGGCAATCTAGTGGAGGCCACCACACCGTTCCGTTTTCGTCCAGTATTGGACCGCCTGCTTCTTACCAACGAAGTAGGTGACTATGCCTTTTTCGCGCCGGATGTAGTCGAGAGATTCTTTACCGAATCGTTATCAAACGAGGAGCATAGGAAGTTTCGAGACCTGTCAGTTCTGATCGAGAAAGGAGACGAGTGGAGACTGACATCGCTGATGCGACGTATCCGAAGTACTCATACCGGAAGACATAGCCGGCTATCGTATCTGATTGTCATTCCAACTCTACGCTGCGATCTTTCGTGTAGCTACTGCCAAGTTTCGCGAGCACCCTTGAATGCGGACGGGTACGACTGGACCGACGAACGTCTAGCCCAGTTCGAACGCTTCGTCTCTACCATACATAGCGATCATCTCAAGCTCGAGTTTCAGGGTGGCGAACCTACCCTTCGCCCCGACCTCCTTAACGACATTGTCAAAATCTGCGATCAGCGGTTCGAAACCGCTGAGTTCGTCGTCTGTACAAACCTCACCCGGCTTACTCCCGAGATAGAGAACGTTTTTGCTCGCGATGACGTTACCATCAGCACATCTATCGACGGCCCCCCAAGCACGATGACTGCCAACCGAACCGGGTCGGACGAACTGTCGGAGGCTGTGTTACGGAACTTTGAATATATCATTGACAAATACGGACCCAAGAAAGTTTCTGCGCTCCCGACCGTTACCGATAATATCCTTGCCGATCCTAATGAGTTAATCGACTTTTATGTATCGCTAGGTTTCCAGAGTATCTTCCTCCGTCCTGTGAACTATATGGGCTTCGCTCGGAAAGCTCACAAAGACCTCAGTCGAGACGCCACTGTCTGGAACCAGTTCTACCGCTTGGCGCTAGAACACATTGTTGACATAAATGACGGCTCGTACTTTGAAGAGTTTTATCTAGCGCTATTGATACGATCGATTTTCGGCGGGAAGCGGCATGATTTCGTCGACCTGCGTTCGCCGAGCCGTTTTGCCTCCGACTATTGTGTGATCGACTTCGACGGTGCTCTGTACCCGAGCGACGAAGCTCGTATGCTTTCCCGCACGCGTACCGTCGATCTATCAATCGGGACGATGATGGAGGGATTCGATGCCAAGAAGGTTGCGCAGTTAAATCTACATGCCGTCAATCAGGTCCATCCCGACTGTATACATTGTGCCTACATGCCATATTGCGGTATCGACATTATCGACGATATTTCGCGTTATGGGCGAACCGACATTCCCAAGCACGAAACGTGGTTCTGCCAACGGCATATCAGCCTATTCGACTTGGTCTTCGAAAAAGTGGCTTCCCAGGACCGCCGCTATCTTGCGGTTTTTCTGAAGTGGCTTTATCGCAGGGCTGACCCGCCCCCGACATTCGAGTTGTTCTATGATCCAGCTACGTTTCAAAGCAGACTTTGAGAGCCGTACCCCACCGTTCGTCGTCAAGCTTCGGGTGTCGCGGTCAGTGCAACCGGACGTTCTGGGGAAAAATGGGGCACTGGCGTTACCCCGTCCTGCGCGGGCAGGTGTATACGATTGCCGGTCGTGGAAAGGAAATTTCGTACTCCACTCCACTCCACTCCACTCCCGGTGATCCCATCGACGGCGATGTGCTTCTGTGCATCCCGGACCGTGGTGCGACTCAGCGCTTGTTCCGGCGTGCGAGCAGCAGCAACACTCTGCTATTGACGGAACGGTGCGACCAACTGTGCGTCATGTGCAGCCAGCCGCCAAAAAACACCGACGACACTTGGCGTTTTCCTCTATACGAGCAGGCACTTATGCTCACTGATCCCAATACCGTGGTCGGCGTCTCAGGCGGCGAGCCGACACTGTATAAAGATGCGTTATTTGGGATGATCCACCGTCTCTCCGCATACCGCCCGGATCTCAGCTATCACATTCTTACGAACGGGCAGCATTTCGTTGTCGGCGACTGTCCGATTCTCAATCGCTTGCATAGCTGTACCTCAATCGTGTGGGGTATTCCGCTTTATAGCCATCAAGAGGAAACACATGATGAAATTGTTGGAAAGAAGGGAGCTTTTCGGCACCTGCTCGACAATCTCTTCCTTCTAGCAAGTACAAACGCGCGGATTGAGATTCGGACCGTAATCACAGCACTTAATCTTTTTGATCTTCCCAGCCTGGCAAGCTTTATCGCGAAGAACATTCCCTTTATTGCCGATTGGGCCCTCATGGGCATGGAGCCGGTCGGCTATGCACGTGCGAATTGGAAGCGGCTGTTCTTCGACCATTCAGTTTTTCCGCGCCCGCTCATTAATGCCCTCGAAATCAGTGCGCTGCGTGACCTCCCGTGCCACCCGTACAACGTGCCACGCTGTACAGTCCCCGAAGGCTACAGGGGCTATTGCGTGGATAGCATCTCGGACTGGAAGAAGAAGTACTTGCCTGTTTGCGACGGGTGCAGCGAGCAAGCGCTTTGCTGTGGATTTTTTGAGTGGTACAATGCCGCCACAGCGTGGTCTCAAATCAAGCCGATCAAGAAGGGAGGTCGCAATCAATGAAAATGAACAGGAAGGGGAAATTCTCCATCTCGACGTTGCTCGCTGCTGGACTCACCGCGTTACCCGTGGCCGCAGATATTGCTACGGAAACAAACTCTGGCACCGGAGATTCGCTCTTTGATCACATGAAGGGTATCGTAACGAATATCGAAGAGGCCCACCAGTTTACACTCGCTCAGCACCAGTCTCATCAGTCACATAGCTCCCACCAAAGTCACCGCTCCTATAGTTATCAATCTTCTTCTGTCCAGGCTGGGCCACAGGCTACGCTTCTATCGGAGAGCACACGCAATAAGATGAGCACGCCCCCTAACTCCATTCTGCCGAGCAGCCCAGCAATCGTGAAAAAGCTGAAGATACTTCCGGGAAACTCTGGGAAGTTTCGTGAGTTGGTCATGCGCGCACAGATTGTACTGCTCTCTAAGGATTACCACGTTGGTGAAATCAATGGTGAGTTGCATGCCCGCATGGTCGCGGCCTTGTACAAGTATCAGGAGGACGCGGGTCAAATTCCTTCAGGAAAACTGACAAACGAAACCTTGTCTTCTCTTGGAATAGGCGCACAGTGAAGCGCTCATTGCTCATCGGTAATATTATCGTAATCTTCCTGGTTGTTTCATACGGTACAGTCGACTATGGAGCACCGGTCCTGGCGACCCATCTATGGCGGGAGGATTATAAGAACCTTATGTTCAAATGTGATCAGGTGATGAGAGAGCACTACATCGCAAAGCGCGCTGTAGAACTGAGTCCAACGTCCGAAACGGTGAAGAACCTGGAGGCAACCGAAGTCGGGCTCCTTGATTGCCATGAATACGATAAGCTTCGGAAACGTATGCTGATTTGGGGTCTGACCGGTCCTCAACTCTCTTTAATCGGTCTTGAGGCGCTGGAAGAGAAGAAGTATGAACTTCGGCGGTTTGTCGAGACTCACGAGATTCGCTACTAGGACGTGTCTTCTTGTTGCGCTGCTCTTGACCGGCCAAGCCCCAGCCCTCGCTTCATTCGAGGACATCCTTCGCAAGGCGGTGCGGGCCAATGGATTTACGCCTGCGGAGGAAACTCACGTTCCCGTTAATCCAGAACTCGCCGCTCAAGGTAAACTCCTCTTCGAGTCCACGCATCTCAGCCTCAATGGGAATATTTCGTGCCAGAGTTGTCATCTGGACGAATTTGGCTCCGCCGACGGAATTCCTAATGCTGTCGCAGTAGGTGGGCAAGGTAAAGGGGCCGTCCGAGCCATGTCCAACGGCGGAATCCTACCACGCAATACGCTGTCCTTCTGGGGCCGCGGTGGAGTCGGTTTCTCCGTGTTCTTCTGGGATGGAAAGGTTGATTTTTCCGGGAAGCGGAAAATTAGCCAGTTCGGCGATGCGTTCCCTTCCGACGATCCATTGATCACGGCTGTTCATTTACCGCCGGTCGAGATCAGGGAGATGCTAGCTGAGGACCACATTGTCCTATCTAACAAGCAAGAGAGCCCCAAAGCTGCCGAGAATATATTGAAAGTCGTCACTGCCCGGCTGAAGCAGAACGAACCGGAAACGGTAAACGAGATTGCCCGGTTGCAATCAATCAGCCTTGAAAGTGTATCTTTTGTCCATATTGCCACCTCTCTCGCCAGCTTTATCCGGGACAAATTTCGCCTGAAGGAGACGCGCTTCCACCGTTTTGTATTCAAAGGGGCTGAACTGACTGCTAGGGAATTACATGGTGCGAGGCTTTTCTATGGAAAGGGAAAGTGTTCGAATTGTCATTCTGGACCATATCTTACCGACTCTAAGTTTCATGCTGTACCATTCCCTCAGATTGGTTTCGGCAAGAACGGATTCGGCATCGACTACGGCCGCTACAATGTCACACATAATCCCGACGATCTTTACAAGTTCCGCACACCGCCACTGTTTAATGTCGAGAAGACTGCGCCTTATGGACATAGCGGCTCAGTAGCGACTATGCGTGAGGCTGTTGTTTTCCATTTTGGTCCTCTACGGGGGATTGACCCTACGCGTATGCGTCCCCTCGACCGACACGAATATTTCAAGCGATTGGCTGCATCGGCTGAAGCAAGGATATTGACCGGGTTTCTTGATGACGAGGAAGTTGACTCTCTGGTCGTCTTCCTCAGAACTCTCGCCTTTTGAAGAACACCCAGTCAGTCAGCTTGGATATCAGAGCGAATACTTGCCGCAAAGCATAGTCCATATCCAGTCGATCAAAGGCGCTGACCGGGCGTTTGCGCTGGCGAGGCGACTCCCGCTCTTCAGCTTCGACCAATCCCAGGTTCTCCAACACTTTCAGAGTTGTGGAATCTCTACTTCATCAGCCGATTTCAGGTGCCGACAGGTTACGACAAATCTTACGTGCCAGTCCGTTGGGAATCTCAGTATGGCATGGTACTGTCTCTACAGCACCAGTCGCAGGATTACACCATAAGAAATGTCCCCGCCCTTCGCGTTTGAGCTAGCAGCCATACCGACGTAAGTGGCGCAGGAGCGCATGCCGCTTCACTCGACAATGACTGTTTCTCTAATAGTGCCTGCCGGCAGCCCGCGGCGTGCGTCCTCCCGGCGGTCCTCAAGAATCAGCGCAATAGCCTCGGCGACACTTGCTCGCGCTTCGGCTGGAGTTCGGCCTTGGCCGTTTGCTCCGGGAATTTCAGGACAGGAGGCAGTATGCCAGTCGTTCTCACACTCAATCAGCGCAGTAGATTCGTCCCGCATGGGCGTCTCTCCACTTGGCGTACTTCTACCACAACTCCCGAACGGGTAAGACGAATCCCGGCAGGACGGCTTCGCCATCGAGTGAAGCCGGATCATCGCGAATCTCAACGGCCTGCTTCGGGCGGTAGATATGGACACGCTTTTCGAGCGGATCAATCAGCCAGCCGAGTTGGGCGCCGGTGGCACGGTATTCCTGCATTTTTTCTTGCAATGTGGCGAGGCGGTCCTGTTGCGAGCGAAGCTCGACCACAAAGTCGGGACACAGCGGGGCAAAGCCGTTCTGCTGGGCTTCGGTCAAAGCCTCCCAGCGGGCGCGTCTCAGCCACGAGACATCTGGTGAACGTTTTGCTCCATTCGGCAGCCTGAATCCGGTTGAAGAATCGAATACCAGACCGGTCCCATCCGTTTCGGCCCAAGCGACCAAGTAGTAAGTCAGCTTGCTATTCCGCCACCCCGTCTTTGTTCCTGTTGGAGGCATAATCACTAACTCATGCTGCGCGGTCAACTCAAGCCGCAACTCCGGGTTCTCCTGGCACAGCAGTGCAAACTGTTCATCCGTCAGTTGGACCGCCTGCACATTGATTTTCACCGGTATGGAATATTCCGCCCAACCCGGCCAGCCTGGCTTGCTTACTTGAGGCATCTTTTTCTCCGTTGCTTTTTCAGCCCAGTTTTCAGCCTAGAGCGCCACCCGCAGTTTTTCAACGTCAGGCTGAGATTCCGTGAAGCGTCCATTGAGAATACCGGTCTACTCTTTTACAGTCGGACAGAACATCGACCTGAATTGCAACAAAGGAGCGTCCCATGTGGCCAGACAACAAACGCTGTGCGGTGGGCCTGAGTTTCGACTTTGATGCGGAAACGCTGTGGAACCGTACCATGCGACAGCCCTTCCCGGGCCAGTTGTCGCGCGGCGAGTACGGGGCGCGGGTTGGGGTGCCGCGCATTCTCAAGCTGCTCAAAAAATATGACCTCAAGGCGACGTTCTTTGTGCCGGGCTGGTCAGCAGACACCTACCCGCGCTTGGTTGAACAGATGTATGCCGACGGGCATGAGATCGGGCATCACGGCTATGAGCACGAGTTTGTCGGCAACAAAGGCCGCGAGGCCGAGCTGGAGGTGTTGTTGAAGGGCACGGAGAGCCTCAAACGGATTACCGGCCAGGCACCACGGGGCTACCGCTCTCCAGCCGGCAATACCGGCCCGCAGACCTTTGACCTTCTGCTCGACCACGATTTTCTGTATGACAGCAGCCTAGTTGGCGACGATAACCCCTACTGGCTCACCACCCCGCAGACCAAACGCCGGCTCTTGGAAGTACCCTATAGCTGGGAGCTGGACGACGCGCCGCATTTTCTGTTCAGCTTCTCTCCCTACTTCACGGGCATGTCGAGCCAGAACAAGGTATATGAAATCTGGCAGGCCGAGTTTGACGGCGCCTATGCGGATGGCGGCTTTCTCGGCATTGTCATGCATCCGCAAATTATTGGCCGTCGCTCGCGCATGGCCATGCTGGAGCGGCTGATTCAACACATCCTGGGACATGAGGGCGTCTGGTTTGCAACGCATTGTGAAGTCGCGCAAACGTGGATCGCGGAAACCACACCCTGAACTCACACGGCGCTCAATTGATTGACCCTCACCAGACCGAGTGTTAGGCTGGTGCCCACGCGTTAAGCCCGAGGAGAGAACGTATGAATGGCGTGCATGACATGGGTGGTATGACCTGCTACGGCCCGGTCAAACCGGAAGAAAACGAACCGATCTTTCATGCCGAGTGGGAAAAGCGCGTGTTTGCCATGACCATGCTCGGCATGGGCCAACTCGACACGCTCGACGCCTTTCGGCACGCAATCGAACGCATGGACCCGACCCATTACCTCTCCTCAACCTATTATGAGCACTGGCTGGCCGCCCTGGAAACCCTGGCCGTAGAAAAAGGCGTGCTCACCCCAGAGGAATTAGCAAGCGGAGTCGCCCAAGAGACCGGCAAACACGCAGAAGGACCGCTGCCACCGGAGGCGGTCCCGGCAGTTGTGCAAGGCGGAGCGCCCTGCCGTCGGACAGAGGGCCGCCTGACCCCGCGTTTCTCGGTCGGCGACCAGATTCAGGCCCGCAACCTGAATCCAACCGGTCACACCCGGCTGCCGCGCTACGTCCGAGGGAAAAACGGCACGATAGCCCAAGTCTATGGCACTTTTGTGTACCCGGATACCAATGCTCACGGCCAGGGCGAACAGCCCCAGCCGCTGTATTCGGTCTGCTTTACCGCCCAGGAACTCTGGGGCCCGGATGCCGCAACCACAGACGATCTGTCTATCGACCTGTGGGAAGATTATCTCGACCCAGCCTAAGGAGAGGAGTCATGAGTCACGATCATCCTCACGGCCAGAGCGCCCACGATGCCCCGCCGAATCCCTACCTGGAGAAACACGCCACTCCCGAACAGACCGCGGCCCTGGAGAAACGGGTCCGCGCCCTGGAGTCCTTACTCGTGGCCAAGGGTCTGGTCTCTTCGGACACGCTCGACAAACTGGTCGAAACGTATGAGAACGACCTTGGGCCGATCAACGGGGCCAAGGTCGTGGCCCGGGCCTGGGTCGATCCCGCGTATAAAGAGCGCTTGCTCAAAGACGCCACCGCCGCCATTGCAGAACTCGGCTTCAGCGGCCTCCAGGGCGAACACATGGTGGTGGTTGAGAATACCCCGAACACCCATAACCTGGTCGTGTGCACCCTGTGCTCCTGCTATCCGTGGCCGGTTCTGGGCCTGCCGCCGACCTGGTTCAAGGATGCTGCCTATCGCTCGCGGTCCGTGGTGGACCCGCGCGGCGTACTGCGTGATTTTGGTCTGGAACTCGACGAATCCACCGCGGTGAAGGTCTGGGACAGCAGCGCCGAAATCCGCTATATGGTCCTGCCCGAACGTCCCGCCGGAACCGAGGGCCTGAGTGAAGCGGAACTCATCGCACTGGTCAGCCGTGACTCGATGATCGGCGTCGCCAGGGTCGAAAAGAATCCTTTACATTGACAAAACGCTTGGCAGATAGAGAACGGAAGGTATTCTTTCATCCAGCAGCATGAAACCGACGCCCGATCGCAAAATCTCAAATATGGAAGGGGACACGGCTCTGCCGCGGCAGAGCGGCGAGCTGGTTTTTCACGACGCCTGGGAACGGCGCGCCTTTGCCCTGGCCGTGGCCCTGTGTGAACAGGGGCAGTATCAGTGGGACGAGTTCCGGGACCATTTGATTGCAGAAATTGGCGGCGCGGATAAGACGCAGGCCGACAAGCCGGACACGCCCGCGACCGGCTATTATGAACACTGGCTGGCCTCGTTGGAAAAGGTGCTGCTCGAAAAGGGACTCTGTACGCCCGACCAACTCCGGGTGGGCGAGGGAGCAGAGCCGTCCCTCCGGACTTCGCCAGCGGGCGGATCGCAACGCCCCGTCCCGCGCGTGCCGCGGCCAATCTAGCCAATCCAATCTCGCCAGTCTGGTGATGCTGTTAGGGCGGCTATTTGGTAAAGAGGTCAATCGTCACATCGTCCGTGCCCGCCCCAATCCGCCACGGGCGGAGAGAAGGCGGTAGTGGCTCGGTAGCGCGTCCCGCTCCGGGTGTAGTCCACAGCACTCTTCAGGACTTTGCCCACGTCCGCCGCCACCGGCGTGTAGATGTACGTAGGCCGGCCATCCGTGTATGCCGGCACGGCCACGCAGCCGCTCCCGTCCACGTTACACACTTCCCAATAGAACCGGGAGCGGGTGGCGTGCTACGGCCGGCTTGCCCACTTCACCGTGTACGGCTGCCCCACCACCGGGGGGGTGGCGGCCCGCCAGATCAGCGTGCCCGCTGGGGCATCTGTCAACGGGGCTTCACACACGTCAATTGCGGTGAAGAGGCCATAGCGTCCCCGCACGTTGTCCACGCACCGCAGCCCCGGACGACACTCGCGGTCATTATCACAGTCCCCCTGCCCCACCCCACACGGCTGGCTGGATGAGCAGTAGTCCCACGCCCCGTTCTGTAGAGCTGCTTTGGGCAGGGTGCAGATAACATTATCTCCCCCATATAACCCTAAACACTTCCACCGGTACTCGCTCGCTGTGTCGGGAAGGTCAAAGGAACGGTCGCCGACACAACTATCCCGCGTCCTCCCACACTGTCCGTCTACCTGCGCCAGACACGTGGGCGCGTCCGCCCCGTAGATGTCTTCACACTCCGCCCCACACGCCTTGATGTCCCCCGCCGCCGTACTATGCCGCACCACCTCCGTGACCTCAAACATCCCATCCGTATGCGCCCTCTCCTCATAGGCCCTATAGCGCCCTTTGAGTTCCACAGAGAGTTCACCATACTTCGTCAACTGCCCTGCCGCCTCGGCCTGCGCATAACCTGATTGACTCGGCAATCGGCCCAGAACGCATCTTGTAAGGCCGTGACCCACTCCTGCATGTCGCGAATCTGATCGTCGCTCAGCTTTTTACAGTGCGCATGCCCACGAAAATCTATATGCGCACACCGCACCGCCTTCCCGTTGATGCGGTTGATGTCTACCCCATGCCCGGTCGGATGCGCGCTGGGATCAGCGCTCGGAGCGCGCAGCGTGCTGTTGATGTTGATGCTCTCGACCGGGTCCAGGGCTGTCCCCCGTGGCGTCGCTAGAACCGCCTCGACCACCGCCGGGCCATTCGGATGCATCGGATAGTTGCTCTCAGGCCCGCCAGGGAAGAAGAGGAGGGTGCGGGGGTCTCCCGGGCTACGAACGCTAGGAACGAGATAGTCAGCGGAGCAAACAGAATGAATGCACGGGTCATGACCCCTCTCCTTCGGAAGTCGCTCTCACTGGGCAAGGGACCACAACAGGCAAGGTGTCTTCTGTCGATCCCCCTGAGACGCTTCCAGGCGCGACGTAAATGGACGGGCCGAGAGGGTTTTACATTCGGCGCTAGCCGCCCAACGCGTCGAGCCCGGCTTGCGAGCAGGCCACGTCTTCATCGACCGTGCCGCCGCCAACACCGATTCCCCCGATGACCTCCCCGTCAACGACGATGGGCAGTCCGCCCCCGACCATGGTCGCCCGAGAGAAGTGCGACAAGCCGACGACCAGGGACTGGTCGTCTTTGATGGCACGGTAGAGGTCTTGTGTCCCCACCCCAAACAAGGCGGTAAACGCCTTGCGTTGACAGCCTTCCACCCCGAGCAGCGGGGCGCCGTCCATGCGGCCGAACGCCTTGAGGTTGCCGCCGTCATCAACAACCGCCACGTTCTGTCTGCAGCCCAGTTCCTCCGCTTTGGCGACCGCCGCGGCCACCATTTTTGCTGCGGATTCATACGAAATCGTGTTCTTGGCATAGGCCTTTGCCATACTCAGCCCTCCTCTTCGGCTATCCGTATGCGGCCTGCTGACGAGAGTCAAGCTGCGTCCGCCCCTTTCTCTTGATCCGGTGAACCCAGACAGGATAGTGTCCGGGGGAGAAAAGAGGAAACGTGTCCAGCTTTAGTCTGAGTGGAGGACACGTTTCCTCTTTGAAGGAGGAGCAGGGGTATGTTTCTCATGCGTTTTACCGAGCGCGCCTATGTCGACTACTCGGAAGCAGATGTGCGCCAGAGTTTTCGCAGCGCGGTCCGCCTGACGTTTCCGAATAGCCATTTCAATCCACGCCTGGGGGCGGACCTGTATCATACCTATCTCGACGAGTACGAGTATGCCGAAGCGGTCGGCTTCGACGGCCTGATGCTGAACGAGCATCATAATACCCCGACGTGCCTGGGGGCGGCCATGAATCTCGAAGCCGCCATCCTGGCCCGCACCACCACGCGGGCAAAAATAGTCCTGCTGGGCAATCCGCTCCCGATCTTCGATAACCCGCTACGGCTGGCCGAGGAACTGGCCGAGATCGATATGATTTCGTGGGGCCGACTCGTGTCGGGCTTTGTGCGGGGCACGGGCATTGAGAGCTGGGCGACGAATACCAACCCGGTGTATAACCGCGAGCGCTTTGCAGAAGCGCACGACCTGATTGTCAAAACCTGGACCACCCCGGGGCCGTGGCGCTGGGAGGGCAAACATTACCAGTTTCGGGTCGTCAACCCGTTTGAACGGCCGCTCCAACAGCCGCATCCACCCATCTGGATTCCCGGTATCGGCAGCCGGAGACGCCGATCTGGTGTGCCCGGCACCACTATCTCTACATCCATCTGGAAACCGACCCCCAGGTGACCCTGGACCTGACCGCGATCTATACCGAGGCCGCCAGGCAGGTGGGCTATGAGCCGGGTCCGCAGAACTTCGGCTATCTCGCCCGCGTACATGTCCAGGACACGGACGAAAAAGCGTATGAGGTCGGCAAGGGCTTTCTGATTGGGAATGCCGGGGTCGGTCGCGTCCCGCTGCCGGGCGACTTCATGGCCCCGCCGGGCTATAACTCGCGCGCAGGGGCCAAGCGTATTGTCGACCAGTACCGGCGCTATGCGCTCCGGCCCGACCCCCTCTACGGCGGGGTTGATGCCGCGGGCTGGGAAAAGGTTGTGGACAGCAACCGGGTGATTGTGGGCAACCCGGACACGGTGGTCAGGAAATTACGCGAGGTCCTCAGCGTGGTCCGCCCCGGCATTCCTGGCGTCTGGACGAATGACGGCACCATCGGACATGCGGATACGATGCGCTGTTTAGCCCTCATGGAGCACGACGTGCTCCCGGCAGTACGGGAAATGGGCAAAGAGCTGGGGCTGCCCGGACCCTTTGCGCACGCGCCGTAGAGCTAGGATGGGGGGGGAACAGAGTGAGGGGGACACGGAGAGGGGGGCAAAACACCCATGCCAGAACATGCAGAACATACTATCGAAGTGGGCGGCGCCCGCATTCATTATCTGAGAGGCGGCCGGGGCAGGCCGACTGGGGCTGACAGCTTCGGCAGGTCATCTCGGAACTCCGGTATCCCGCGCGTCTCGTCCGCTTGCCTCAGGCGGGCCAAGGCGGCCTCGGTCTCACTTCACTCCTTGGGTGCGGCGTTGGGTGGTGGCCAGCTGGGTCGGCGTCATGTTCCGGGCCAGTGCATCGCGCAAGTCCGCTACCTCTTCGTTCCCGTTTGAGGCCGCGAGGTTATACCATGCGTACGCCGCGACGTTGTCCTGGGGGACGCCGCGACCCTCCGCGTACATCATGCCGAGATTCTTCTGCGCGCCGGCGCTCCCCTGGTCGGCGGCTTGGCGGTACCAGTGGACAGCTTGGGTCCCGGCCCAGGGGACGCCGCGCCCGGTGGCGTACATTGCGGCGAGGAGGAACTGCCCGCTGGCATCCCCTTGGTCGGCGGCTCGGCGGAACCAGTGGACCGCTTGGGTAGCATTCTGGGGGACGCCTCGACCGTCGGCGTACATCCGGCCGAGGGTGGCCTGGGCGGGGGCGTGATCCTGGTCGGCGGCTCGGCGGAACCAGCGGGCCGCTTGAGTAGCATCCTGGGAGACCCCGCGACCGTCATCATACATCCGGCCGAGATTGAACTGGGCGGGGGCGTGACCCTGGTCGGCGGCTTGACGGAACCAGTGGTCGGCCTGAGTAGCATCCTGGGAGACCCCACGACCGGCGTCATACATCCGGCCGAGGCCGAACTGGGCGGGGGCGTGGCCCTGGTCGGCGGCTCGGCGGAACCAGTGGACCGCCTGGGCCTCATCCCGGAGGACAACCCAACCCTCCGCGTACATTAGGCCGAGGAGGAGCTGTGCATCGGCGTGGCCCTGGTCGGCGGCCGGGCGAACCCAGTGGGCCGCTGTGGTCTCATCCTGGGGGACCCCGCGACCGTCATCACACATCCGGCCGAGATTGAACTGGGCGGGGGCGTGGCCCTGGTCGGCGGCTCGGCGGAACCAGTGGACCGCTTGAGTAGCATCCTGGGGGACGCCTCGACCGTCGGCGTACATCCGGCCGAGATTGAACTGCGCGTCGGCGTGGCCCTGGTCGGCGGCTGGGCGGAGCCAGTGGACCGCTTGAGCCTCATCCTGGGGGAGACTCTGGCCGCTCGCGTACATCCAGCCGAGCCTGGCCTGGGCGGGGGCGTCGCCAATTTCAGCAAGAACGGTATGAATCGGGACCTCTTCGCCTTCCTGGACCCTGACGTGGAGCGTCCCACTCGCCGGTGCCTCAAGGTCATACGTGGCCTTATCTGTCTCGACCGTGACGAGCAACGCGCCGGCGGCGACGCGTTCGCCGTCTGTGCGGTGCCACCGCACGACCACGCCCTCGGTCATGGCCTGGCCGAGTTTGGGCATGACGATCTTGGTATTTTGCACACCAGCCTCAGTCAGCGAGTTCTTTGACCGCCCGATAAATATCGTCCACCGAAGGAACGACAGCATCGACCAAGTGCTGGCTGGTCGGAATCGGCACATCGGGAATGGCAACGCGCTTGAAGGGTTTGTCCAGGTAGGGCAGGGCTTCTTCCAAGAGCAGGGCTCCGATCTCCGCCCCAACCCCAAGTGTGCGATAGGCCTCTTCCACTACGATACAGGCTCCGGTCTTTTTGACCGACTCGAGAATGGTTGCGCGATCAAACGGGTTCAGGGTGCGCGGATCGACGATCTCGACCTCAATGCCTTCCTGGCTCAGCCGCTCCGCCGCGGCGAGTGCACGGCGCAGCATGTCCTGCCAGGCCACAATCGTCATGGCTTCGCCCTCGCGTCGCACGACCGCCTGGCCAAAGGGAGTCAGCCCCTCTCCGTCCGGGACCTCACCCCGCATCTGGTACAGCAGTTTATGCTCAAAATAGATGACCGGGTTATCCAGTCGAATCGCCTGCTTGAGCAGGCCCTTGGCGTCTGCCTGCGTTGAGGGCACGGCGCACAGCAGGCCGGGCGCGTGCATGATAAAGGCTTCGGGACAGGCGGAATGCTCGGGTCCAAAGCCCGAGCCGCCCGAGGGGGCGCGCACCACCAGCGGAATCGTATGTGCCCCGCCGTGCATATAGCGCCACATACCGGCCTTAAAGAAAATTTCATCACCCGCGGTGATGACAAAATCGGCAAACTGCAGCTCCGCCACCGGACGCAGGCCCATTGAGGCCGCCCTCACCCCGGCGCCGACCATCACGCTCTCGGAGATCGGCGTATCGAACACGCGCTCCGGACCAAACTGTTCAAGCAGCCCGGCGGTGACGTTGAAAATCCCGCCCCAGACCGCGACATCTTGGCCGTACAGGATCACGTTTTCATCGCGCTGCATTTCTTCGGCAAGTGCCTCGTTAATCGCCTGACTATAGGTCTGTGTGGGCATACCATACTCCTGAGGGGTTGGGAACGAGGGGGGAGGGGTTAGGCATACACATCTTGCAGGGCAACTTCCGGTGCGAGCAGGGGGGCCGCACGCAGGGCCGCGACTGCGGCTTCGACCTGTTGGTCCGCGTCAGCCTGTATGGCGTCCACGTCCGCCTGCGTCAGCATGCCCCGGTCGCATAGGGTCTGTTGCAGCTTCGGCAGGGGGTCTTTGTCCGCTACGTGGTCGAGATCGGTCCGGTATTCCTGCTGATCGGCCACGTAATGCCCTTGCAGCCGTGTGACTTTGGCTTCAATCAGCGTCGGGCCGTGACCGGCCCGCGCGCGCCACGGCCTGTTCCATGACTTCGTACACCGCCACCGGATCGCTCCCGTCAACCACGACGCCGGGGACGTTATAGCCCGCGGCCCGGTCCGCGATATGCTCGACCGCGGTCGAGCGGCTGGTCGGCATGGAAATGGCGAAGCCGTTATTCTCACAGAAATAGATACAGGGCAGTTTCTGCACCGCCGCCCAGTTGAGCGCCTCGTGGAACGGGCCCCGGTTCGCGGTCCCGTCCCCAAAGAAATAGGTTACGACGGTGTCCGGCTGTTTGCGCTTGAGCGCCATGCCCACGCCCACCGAGACAACGAAGCTGCCCCCGTACGGACCTCTTCGACTTTGAAGAGCAGGCCGAGCACGAGATACACCCCTCCGCCGGCGACCAGGATTCCCGCCAGGCGGAGGAGACGCTCACCGGTCATGAGCGAGCCGGGAGCGGCGGACAGAGGCTGGCTGAAAAAAAACAGGCAGCCCCCCAAAACCATAGCTAACAAGACATGGGTCCCAAGACTCCGAAGGAGAGTTCCTTCATCAAGCGGGCCGTGCCGCCGCCGAAAGATGACATACAGGACGCAGGTGTTCAGATAGGACACCAGCGAGGTCACCAAGGCAAGGCCCCAGTGACCCCATACCTGCATCAGCAGCCAACAGCCGGCCGCGTGCAGCCCGATCGAACCAACACCAATCCAGGCCGGCGTCCGGGTGTCCTTTGTGGCGTTGAAGAGGCGCACCATCACCTGACTGGTCCCATAGGCCAGAATACCAACCCCATAGGCCATCAGGGCCTGGCTGGTCATGGCTGCGTCTTCCGGGGTGAATTGGCCGCGTTCGTACAGCAGGCGGGTGATGGGCAGCGCAAGGGCAATCAGGAGCGCTGTTGCCGGCAGGGCAATGGCGAAGAGCAGCGAGAGGCCGGCCTCGGCCTGTTTTTTGAAGGTCGCAAGCTGTCCCTGGTTGTGGGCGCTTGAGAGTTCGGTCAGCAGGACGGTATAGACTGGAACCGCGATCAGACTGACGGGTAACAGAAACACCCGAAAAGCATACGCCAGCGCGGAGATACTGCCCTCGGCCAGGGTTGATGCCAGAGCCCGCGCCACAAAGGCATTAATGGGCACGACCGCGGTGGCAATAAACGCGCCGAGTGCGAGGCCGCCCATTTCTCGCAGGGCCGGATGGGAGAAAGCCAGGGTCAGTCGATAGCGGATACCGCAGCGTCTCAGGGTGGGCAGTTGGATCAGCACCTGGAGGCCGCTGCCGGCGACCACGCCGATGGCCAAGCTGGTAATGCCATACCTGGGAGTGAGGGCCAGGGCACACAGAATCATGACCAGATTGAAAAACACCCCCGCGTATTCCGGCATGGCGTAGTGGTCGAGGCTGTTAAGCGTGCCCTTCATCACGGCCAGCAGGCAGTGCAGAACCAGCATGGGCAGCATGAACCGGAACAGAAAAACCGCCAAGGCATGATCGTCTCCGGCTAAACCGGGCGCGGCCACAGTCATGAGGCCGGAGGCGAAGACATAGCACCCGCCGGCCAGCAGCACGGCCAACAGGACGGCCCCATTCAGGGCGAGGCTGAAAATCGTACTCAGCTCGTCTTTCTTGTCGCGATAGCGGGTGATGACCGGCACGAAAAAATTGCTCAGCACCCCACTGAAGAAAAGGGTTTGCATCATTTCCGGGACGTTATACGCAACCAGAAAGGCGTCCGTCAGGCGAGACGCACCAAACAGTGCAGCCTGAACGGCTTCCCGGATAAAACCCAGCGGTCGGCTCAGCAGCGTGGCAATAATAATGGGGCGGCCCTTCCGAGCGATCCGGGACCGCAAGGGGTCGGGAGTCCGTTGGGAAGGGTCTACCGGTGTGTCGGTTGAGGGCACCCCCTGACTATAGCAGGGACGTGGCGCAGCGTCAGGAAGACACAGTGAAGGGCGCCGAACCGCGGGTTCAGCCGGCCACTACCGGGTTTTCCAAAGCTCCAATCCCTTCCACTTCAATCCGGACCGTATCGCCAGGCTTGAGAAAGCGAGGCGGCTCGCGATAGGCACCGACGCCTGAAGGGGTTCCGGTGGTGATCACATCGCCCGCTTCCAGGGGAAAGATATGCGACAGGTATTCGATCACATAGGGAATCCGAAAAATTAGATTCTTCGTGTTGGAATGCTGCATTTCCTGTCCGCTTACCACGGTCCGAATGTCCAACACGTGGGGGTCGGGAATGTCATCTCGGGTGACAATGACCGGCCCCAGCGGTGCAAAGGTCTCAAACGACTTGCCGGGCGTATGACCGCTCCGGCGCTGATAATCGCGCGCGCTCACATCATTACAAATCGTGTAACCGGCAACGTAATTGAGAGCGGCCTGGGCGGAAACAGCTCTGGCCAAGCGGCCGATCACCACCGCCAACTCGCCCTCAAAATCAACCATTTGACTCACGTGCGGAAGTCGAATGGCCTCCCCAATGCCGATTGTCGCCGGCACGGTCTTGGCAAAAATCAACGGATAGTCCGGTTTCTGCCGGCCGCCTTCGGCGGCGTGGTCGGCATAGTTCAGTCCGATCCCGAGGATTTTTCCTGGTCGCGCAATGGGGGCTTTGAGTTGGACATTGACCAGTGGAATCGGGCGGGCGGTCCCGACGGCTTCCTGCGCCTGCGCCAACACGGCCGCCCCGCCCTGGAGCAGGCGCAGCATGTCTCCGGGGATCGCTCCGCGAGAGGCGCTGGGGAGATCGACAACACCGGCGTCGGTCAACACGCCCGTGCTGCGCTGATTGTTCCGTTCATAGGTGACGAGTTGCATGATCGCTGCTCTCCTGCGACTGGGCTCAGGACAGGCTTCAGGCTGCCTTCAGACCTCTGCGGCTTCGCTTCCCAGGTCCTTGAGTGTACCGCGTTCGACCTTGCCCATGGAGTTACGCGGAATTTCGGCCAGAAAGCGATACAGGCGTGGACGCTTATACGGTGCGAGGTCCTGTTCGGCTCGTTTGCGCAGCCGGTCTTCAAGGCCCGCTGCGTCCTGGTCAGCCTGAGGAACGATGAAGGCTGCGACTTTTTCGCCCAAATCCGCATCCGGCACACCGGCAACCGCACACTCACGCACCCCGGCCTGGGTTTCCAGGACGGCTTCGACCTCCCCCGGCGTGACGTTGGTTCCGCCCACTATGATGAGTTCCTTCATCCGACCGTTGATAGACAGATAGTTATCTGCGGACAGGACACCCAAATCGCCGGTGCGGAACCAGTCGTCACAGAAGGCCGCCGCGGTGGCCTGCGGATTGTTCCAATAACCGCTGAAGACGTTCGGACCACGCACCCAGATTTCTCCGGTCTCCCCTGGCGAGAGCGGTTGCTTCGTGTGGGGATCGAAAATGCCAACCTCAACCCCCGGCAGGGCCAGACCAACCGTACCGGGGCGGCGCTCTCCATCTAAGGGATTGGACGTGTTGATCGCGGTCTCAGTCAGACCATAGCGTTCGACAATACGGAAGCCCGACTGCTCTTCAAAACGCCGAAAGGTCTCCGGCGAGAGCGGCGCAGAGCCGGAGATAAACGCCCGCATTGAGGCAAGCCCCCCCCCATGCCCTTCCCGGGAGTCTTTCGCCCCTGCGGCCAGGCGCTCGGCCATGCGATGGTACATGGTCGGGACACCCATAAACACGCTGATGCGATGTTGAGCCAACGCGGTCAGAACGACCGCTGGGTCGAAGCGGTCCAGCAGCACAGCCGCGTTGCCAACATACAGCGTGCCATACAGGCCGAGCCCCAGGCCGTGCAGATGATGCGGCGGCAGGGCGTGCAACAAACGATCCTCGGCGCTCATTTTCCAGGTATCGACCAGGAGCGCCTGGAGGTTGGTAGCGATGTTGTGGTGGGTCAGTCCAACACCTTTAGGCTGTCCGGTTGTTCCACTGGTGAACAGCAGCAAGGCAAGATCGTCATCCGCGCCGCTATAGGGTGCAGCACCAGGCTGATAACCGGCCAGCACGCTGGCTAACGCTACCGTATGCCGAGGAACCTCGTCTGGCTCTTCAGCCTGTGTTGCGACCCACCACGGGCCGTTGACCGCTGTAGTAATCTCCGGCGAGCGCCTGACTGTCGCCACGGTCGTAATCGCCAGTTTGGCCTCGGCCTGTTTCAGGACGGCTTCCGTCTCGACCACGGACAGCGCGGGGTTGAGCGGCACCACACCAGCCCCGACCCCAAGAATAGCCAGATGCGCGGTGACCAGACCGGTCGATTTTCCCACCGACAGGGCAACCCGGTCGCCCGGCCGGATGCCGGCACCGCGCAGGGCCGCCATCCACAGGGACGCTTCAGTGAGCAAAGCGCCGCGGGTTTGACGCCAAGTCACTTCTCCCGAAGGTTCCAAGTATTCAAACAGCAGCCGGTCTGTATCGTGAGACAGCTGGTTCCAGAAATGGTGCACCAGATTCATGAGTGCCCCGTGTACCACACCTGCTCGGACGGAAACAAGCGAGTAGCGGAAGCCAAGTCTTCCGTGAGACTATCGTCAGTCTGGCGAGCATTTTGAGCGCCCCGCTGAGTATAATTGCAATCCTTGTTCTCGTCATGGCTGTTCTTCCTCCTTATTATCCTCTTATCCTCCGGGGGTGACACCGTTCCTGCCTGGGGGACCTCATGGAGCGTCGGCTACACGGACAGGATTTGGGCAGTCTCACCTCTCTCAACGTCTTGGCGGGATGGGGGAGAAAATTCTCCGTGTCGAGTTGATTGACACCCGCTACGGGAGGTTGAACCCACAGCGGGAACGGACTAGACTTTGCAGATTAGAGGACATCCCATGAGCCAAACGCTGATTAACACCCTCCGCTTTGCTGACCGCCTCAAAGAAGCAGGGTTTGTCAGGACGCAGGCCGAAGCCCTTGCCCGGGTCCTTGGCGATGAATTGACTGAGCAACTCCCGTCTAAGGCGGATTTCATGGCCTTGCAGGCCAAGTTCGACGGCCTGGAGGCCAAGTTCGACGGCCTGGAGGCCAAGTTCGACGGCCTGGAGGCCAAGTTCGACGGCCTGCGGTTTACCCTCAATATTGTGCTGGTATTGATCGGATTGCTCGTGGCGCTCGGGCTGGTCGAGCCGGTCTCGAAGCTGCTGGGATCCTGAAGCCTGCGGGTTGGGTGAGCGAAGCCTCATTGAACAAGAATCCGCCAGAAGACCAGGGATGCCACAGCCAACCACCTCCGCGCCTACCCTGTCCACCCTCCAGGCCCGAATCGACTATGCCGAGCGGGTAAAAACCGTCGCCAATCGCATCCATGCCGCTTCGAATCTTGATGAACTCCTGATCTCGCTCAGTCGCGATATCCTGGGATTGTTTGAGGCCGAACACCTTACCCTCTACGCCGTGGACCGGGCCAAAGACGAGTTGTACTCTCGCTTTCTCGATATTGACCGGATTCACGAGATCCGCGTTCCTGTTGGCGAAGGGAGTGTCGCCGGCTACGTGGCACAGCACAAACAGACGGTCAATATCACCGACGCCTATGATGCGGCCGAGCTACACCACCTGAGCCTCCACCTCTCCTTTGATCGCTCCTGGGACAAGAAAACGGGTGTTCGCACCAGGCAGCTCTTGACCGTTCCCATCTGCGACACGAGCGGCGACCTGACCGGTGTCATTCAGCTCATCAACAAAAAAGGGGCGGCCCGGTTTACGACCGCGGACCAGGAGAAGGTCAGGGAAATCGCGGCCACGCTCGGCATTGCGCTGCATAACCAATACCAACTCGCCGCCCGACAGACCAAATTCGAGGTCCTGCTGGCGGCCCGCCATATCACCTCCCAGCAACTTGATGAAGCCAGAGCCGCGGCCCGTGCCACAGGGGTATCCATTGAGTCACTTCTGATCGAACGGTTTGGAGTGCCCAAACGTGCGCTCGGTCAGGCCCTGAGCGCCTTCTATCAGTGTCCGTTTCTGGAGGCCGACCGGGATCTCGATATTGCTCCCGACCTCCTGCGGGGCATCAATCCGAGTTATCTTCAGGCCAACTACTGGCTGCCGCTCCGGGCCACGGATGACGTGGTAGAGGTCCTGACCGACGACCCGCGTGATTTTCAGAAGCAGCAGGACATCCGGCGGCTCTTCCCCGGTAAAAAGATCGCCTACGTCGTTGGCCTGCGGGAGGACATTGGCAAGCTGGTTGGACTGGTCAGCACGGACTTGGCTTCCGATGCCTCCCGCACGGCCATCCTGGGCCAGCTTGTGGCCGAAGACCAGGACGAGGCTGACACCAGCCCGGAAGCTGAAGTGAATGAGGATGACAGTGCCATTGTCCGCCTGGTCAACCAGGTTATTATCGACGCCTATAAGGCCGGGGCGTCGGACATCCATATCGAACCCCAGGGTGAACGCCAGGAGACCCTGATCCGCTTTCGCGAAGACGGGAACTGCTACACCCACCTGTGCGTGCCCTCCCACAACCGGCGGGCCATTACCTCGCGTGTGAAGGTTCTTGCCCAGCTTGATATTGCCGAACGGCGCAAACCCCAGGACGGCAAGATCAAGTTTCGTTTGGACAAGCGCGATATCGAACTGCGCGTCGCCACCATCCCGACCGCTGGAGCGGGCAACGAGGACGTTGTCCTGCGCCTGCTGACCGCCCATGAGCCGCTTCCTCTGGCCCAACTCAAAATGTCGGCCGACAATCTCCAGGCGTTTACCCAGCTCTTACGCAAACCCTACGGTATGCTGCTGTGCGTCGGACCGACAGGTTCGGGCAAGACCACCACCCTGCACGCGGCGCTCGACTACTTGAATACCCCGGAAAAAAAGATTTGGACCGCGGAAGACCCGGTCGAAATCTCTCAGGGCGGTCTGCGTCAGGTCCACGTCAATTCCAAAATCGGCTTCGACTTTGCCGCGGCCCTGCGCTCTTTTCTACGCGCCGACCCGGACATCATCATGGTGGGTGAAATTCGGGACCCAGAGACGGCCGGTATCAGCATCCAGGCCTCCCTGACTGGCCATCTGGTGTTGAGCACGCTGCATACCAACAGTGCCGTTGAGACCGTCACCCGGTTGCTCGAAATGCAGCTCGACCCCTTCAATTTTGCGGACGCCCTGCTTGGCGTGTTGGCTCAGCGGCTCGCCCGGACGGTGTGTGCCTCCTGTCAGGAATCCTACCATCCGTCCAAAGAAGAGTACGAGACCCTGGCGCACGCCTATGGCGAGGCAGCGTTTGCCCGGCTCGATATCCCCTATACCGATGGCTTTCGGCTGGTCCGCGGTTCCGGCTGCCAGGCGTGTCGGCGGACCGGCTATAAAGGCCGGGTGGCCTTACACGAACTGCTGGTCGTCACGGATGAGATCAAAAGCCTGATTCTCACCCGTGCCCCGGCCCCCGAGTTGCTCACCACCGCCCGCCGTCAGGGTCTGACCACGCTCATGCAGGACGGCGTGCTGAAATGTATTCAGGGCTTGACCGATTACAAGCAGGTCCAGGCCGTGGCCATGCGGTAGAGCCTGCTCTTCTTCGTCGAAACGACGCCTTACCTCCGTAGGAGATTGAAATCAATAGTGGGCTGAGGAACCTACCCCGGCGCATAGCGCCACTCCGGGGAGAAGAACCCTCACCCTAGCCCTCTCCCAGTCCCAGAGGGAGAGGGGATGTATTTCGGGGTCAAGTACCGCATAATTCCCTCCCAGAAGGGGATTTTCAGGTCGAATTGACACGGAGCCTCGAATTGCGCAAAGTGGAGCGCTGAAACGCACAGAGCCACAGAAGGAGGAGCTATGGCCTACGATATCGTCATTAAGAACGGGACCGTCATCGACGGCACCGGCAGCCAACAACGACACGCGGATGTTGCCATCCAGGGCGACCGGATTGCTGAAATCGGCACGGTGAGCGGCGCGGCCAAACGAACCATCAATGCCGCAGGCAAGCTCATCACCCCCGGTTTTGTTGACATTCATACCCACCTGGACGCTCAGATATGGTGGGACCCCGCGGTCTCCTCCTCGTGCTGGCATGGCGTTACCTCGGTTGTCATGGGCAACTGCGGCGTGACCTTTGCCCCGTGCCGGCCGCAAGATCGGTACTATCTGGCTCATTTGATGGAATCGGTGGAAGATATTCCCGCGGCGAGTATTACCGAAGGCATGCCCTGGCAATGGGAGACCTACGGAGAATATCTCAAGGCGCTCGATACCGCCCCTAAGGGGGTCAACGTCGGTGGTATGGTTGGCCACTGCGCGGTCCGCTATTGGGCCATGGGCGAAGAAAGCCTGGAAAACAAACCCGCCAGCCCTGAAGCCATTGGCAAGATGCGCGCTATTGTCGCCGAAGCCGTTGCTGGCGGGGCGCTCGGATTTTCCACCTCGCGGACCATCCTCCACCGCACCCCGGAGGGGCAGCCCGTGCCCGGTACTTTTGCCGAGTTTGACGAGTTGATGGGCATTGCCAGCGCGCTGGGCGAGTTGCAACGCGGCGTGGTTGAGGCCGCGCCGGGTATCGATAGCGGCAGCCAGGAAGACCTGCAACGCGAGGTGCACTGGATGACGGAAGTCAGCCTGGCCACCGGCCGACCCGTGACCTTTGGCCTGGCCCAGAGCCGCCCGCATCCAACAGCGTATGCATCCATGTTGGACCAGATTAACGCCAGCGCCAAGCGCGGGGCTAAAGTCTTTGCCCAGTCCACGACCCGGGGCATTGGCGTGTTGTTCGGCTTTGTCAATCGGACACCGTTTGACCGGGCTCCTGCGTGGAGAGCCTTGCGCAGCCTGAGTCTGGCTGACAAAGTCGCCAAGCTGCGCGACCCGGCCTATCAGGCGCGAATGGTACAGGAAGCCAAGGATGACCCACCGCCGATTGATTTCAGTCAGATTTTTGTCCTGCCCAAGGGCGAAGTACGCTATGACCTGGGAGCGCCGGACAGTCTCCAGGCCCATGCCGACCGCCTTGGCGTGAGTCCGGGCGCAGCCTTTATTGCCCTGTCTCTCGAAAACAACGGCGAGACGCTGTTCAACTATCCCTTCCTCAACCCGCAGTTTGAGGCTGTGCAACACATGCTGGATCATCCGCAGGTCGTCATTGGCCTGGGCGACTCCGGCGCGCATTGCGGGCAGATCATGGATTCCAGCCTGCCGACCTATTTTCTGAAGTATTGGGTCAAGGAGCGCGAACACTTCGCGCTCGAACAGGCCATTCATATGCTGACCGCGGAACCGGCCCAGCTGTTCGGCATTCACGACCGGGGCGTGCTGCGCGAGGGCGCCTACGCCGATGTCAACGTCATTGATTATGACAATCTGCGTCTGCCGCCGCCGACCTTTGTGTACGATTTTCCCGCCGGGAGCGGGCGCTATATTCAAAAGTCCTCGGGCTATGCGTACACCTTGGTCAACGGCCAGGTGTTTATGGACGGGCTCGACCATACCGGCGCGTTTGCCGGGCGGGTGCTGCGCAGCGCGTAGGGTGCTGTCTCCACAGTCTGCCTAGCAGGGGCGGCCAGTGGGTCGCCCCTCTTTTGTTTTGTCGTTTATATGTCCCTCATTACCATCGTTGAAATCAAGGCCCGCTGCACCCAAGCCCAGCGTGTCCGGGACTACCTGCGCGCGCACGGCGCAGACCGGCGAGGCATCGACCACCAGGCAGATACCTATTTTCGGGTCCCGCACGGACGGCTCAAGCTACGGGAAGGCAGGATTGAAAACGCGCTCATCTACTATGAGCGCGCAGATCAGGAGTCGGCCAAACAATCGCATGTCCTCTTAACCAAGACACAGCCGGACTCCGCACTCAAAGCCCAACTCACCCAGGCTTTGGGCGTGCTTGTGGTGGTCAAAAAGCGACGAGAGATTACGTTTATCGACACCGTTAAATTTCATATTGATAGCGTCGAAGGGCTCGGGCAGTTTGTTGAGATCGAGGCAATCGATAAAGAAGGCACTATCGGCCAGGAACAGCTTCTTACCCAGTGCCAATCATTTCAGGCCGGGCTGGGCATTCAACCGCACGATCTTGTTGCCGAGTCGTATAGCGATTTACTCCTCGCCCAAGCGAAGAGGACATAGACGCATAGCTCTGTTCGGCTAGCACGTTTCCCGATTCCGTATAGCCGACCGGCCCTTGCCGTCATTCCGGCGAAAGCCGGAATCCAGGTTCCCGGCTCAGGGCGAACGCGAGGCCGTTCATGCTGAGCCCTTCCTCCGTCAGGACAGGCGTAGCCCGGCAGGGCGGAGTCGAAGCAGGGGGGCCGGAGCACGTCCGGCATGATGAGCGCGTAACCGCATGGCTCCAGCTTGGCGTCAATCGCTCTAACCGCTTTTCCGCTGCCTTTCCTGCAAGGTCACGCAGGTTCCGCTCGCTTTGCAGACCAAAACAGGCTCTTCCAGCACCTCTGCGGCGGAATCCGAGAGGTCCAGCCGCGGGACAATGACCTTCCAGGCTTCGAATTCGAGCCGCCGCGAGGTCCGCCCGACACGTGCGATACGTCCGGACGCCTCAATAAAGTCGCCGGCATAGACCGGGGCGAGAAATTCTACGTTGTCATACGCGCGAAACAACCCCTCATCCCCGTCCAGACGAATGCTCAACTCTGTTCCCACATCGCCAAAGAGTTGCAACATTTTCGCGCCATCAACCAGACTGCCCCCATAGTGGGCGTCCTGGCCGCTCATGCGGACCCGGAGCAGGGCGGTCGGAAGATCATCGACGGGCTCCATTCGGGGCATGCTTGATTCCTCTTGCGCGGTGTCTTATGCGAGCGCCTGTCCATCCCAGCGTTCGACCTCAACGCGGCAGTCATAAAAGGTGCCACCGCCGCCCAGGTCCGTCAGTTGGGTCGAAGTGACATTATTGACAGTGCCCTTCCCCCCGGCCAATTTGTCCCACCAGCCCCAGAAGGTCGCCACCGTGCCGGCCTGGACCCGCTCGGAGATGACAACCGGCAGAACGAACGCCCCGCGGGCGTTGAACACCCGCACCTCATCGCCCGTATCCAAGCCGCGGGCGGCCGCATCCCGCGGGTGGATTTCCAGGGTCCGGGCCGTGTATTCCTGACGGCGCATCACCGGCAAATGACCATAGGAGGAATTGAGCGAGTCCTTATGCTTGCGCGGCAGGAAATTCAGCGGAAACGGCCCCTCGCCCAGGGTCTCGTGGGGAGGGATAAAGGCCGGCAGCGGATCAAGCCCGTCCCGCTCCATTTTTTCACACCAGAACTCGAACTTTCCCGAAGGAGTCAGAAAGCCGCCCTGCGCCCTGGGCAGCAGATCAGGCTCGGGGCGGGTCGGCATAAAGGGACGAGACAGGAATGCGTCGGTAGACAGGCCGGCTTTGAGAGCCCCGGCGGCAAATTCTTCCGCCGAGGCCTGCACCGCCGGCTCGGTGAGGCCCAGCCCGGTCGCCAGCAACTGAAACACGGCGGCGTTCGATTTTGCCTCGCCCAGCGGTTCGAGCACCTTGCGGCTGAAGCTGCCAAAATCACCACCGTAGGCCAGCACCATATCGTCCTGCTCAAGCGGAGAGGTCGCCGGCAGGACAATATCCGCATAGTCGGCGCTATCCGTCAGGAAGAGGTCGTGGACGACGGTAAACAGGCCCGCCCGTTGCAGCGCCCGCCGCAACCCTGGTTGATCGGGCAGCGAGGCGGCCGGATTGCAATTGTAGACATACAGCACGTTGATGGGCGGATCAAAAGTGGGATCGAGCACATGCTCGGCCAGCCGCATCATATTGATTTCACGCGTCCCCTCCGGCGAGAGATCAACGCGCATGGCCCGTTTCATATTCTGGGCGGTAAACATGGCTCCACCGAAGTTGCACAAACCCCCGCCACCCTCACGCCAGGCACCGGTCAGCGCGGGCAGACAGGCCACGGCCCGGACGGCCGCCGCCCCGCCGCCGCTGCGCTGGATGCCGACGCCGGTGCGGATCGCCGCCGGTCGGGTCGTCGCATAGGTGCGCGCCAAGTCCTGCATAGTGCGCACCGGAACGTCGCACGCCTGCGCCAAGTCTGGAAGCGAGAGGGAACGTAAACGGCTGAAAAAGGGCTCGGCGCCAATGGTATGCTGCTGTACATAGTCAAGGTCGGCCAAGCCCTCTTCTTCAATGATCTTCATCATGGCCAGGGCCAGGGCCGCGTCGGTTCCCGGCCGAATAGCGATCTGCTCATCGCACGCTCGGGCGGTCCGCGAACGATACGGGTCAATAGCAATCAGCCGCGCGCCCCGCCGCTGCGCCTGGCGGACGAACGGCCAGACATGGAAGCCCGTGTCGAGTGGATTAGAGGCCCAGAAGATGATGAGTTTGCTCTCCACCAAACCCTCCGGCGCAAAGCCAAAGAATACGTCGGAGTAATCCATTGCGCCCAGCAGCCCACCGACGCAAATCGTGCGTGCCAGAGTGGAGGCGCCCAGCGCATGAAAGAAACGACGGTCGATCCCGTTGCTCTGATACACGCCGTTATTGCCCCGGTATGAATAGGGCAGGATGGACTGCGGGCCGTGCCTTGCCATCGTGGCCTGCATTTTCTCGACAATGGTCGAGACCGCTTCATCCCACGAAATCCGGACGAACTGCGCCCCGGGTCCTTTCGGGCCGATGCGCTTGACCGGATACAGCAGGCGGTCTGGCGCGTACACCCGGTCCAGAAACTTGTTGACCTTTGCGCACAAGGCCCCGCGCGTAAATGGGTGTTCCTTGCTCGCCGTAATCCTGACTGCTCGATCGTGCTCAACCGTCACATCCATGAGACAGGAATCCGGACAATCGTGCGGGCAGACGACCTGGACAGTATGAGCCATAAGCCCCCCCTTTTCTCCAGGCTCTACCACGGCGACACCCGGAAAGCCAGGCAAGAAGTGCTGGTTTCAGAGGCATTGCGTGCACTTGGCAGCGGAGCGCTGCCAGACACAGACTCCCGCTCGCGCCAGCCAGATCCCCGCAATCACCATCAGGGTCTGGGTGCGGCCATTGACATCCCGCAGCCCGCGGTACGGACCGAAGAGCCAGGGGTCCTGCGCCAGCGTGCGGTGCTTCCACATCCAGAAAATGACCATCGCCCGCTCTTCTGCGGTCTGCGGAGCAGCGCCGCCCGGCAAGGCGACTTGCTGACCGGCCAAGCGGACCTGCCGGGAGGTATAGATGGGGTCGGAGAGCAGGGCCGGCCACCAAAAGGCCACAAGAAGGGTGGCAAGCTGGCACATCCAGTTCAGCCAGACAGCCACGGCAGAACGTCTGCGTCTCTTCACCGCTCGCCCGTGCAACATTCCCTTGTCCTTAGTCTGCTCCTTGGAGTTGCGCAACCGTAGCGGGGAAGGTATGAAACACTCGTTCTTGCAATGTAAGAACTTCGTAATCGGACAGAGAGAAAGGAAGAGAAATATGCCAGTCAAGAAGACACTCCTGACATTGTGCGGGCTCTGTTTCGGCGCGCTTGTCGCTACCGCTCCTGTCGGAGCCGCGGACGGATATCCGGAGGGCTACACCCCCTCAAAACCGGAGGAAACGGGGGCGACCAATATCCTGGCCCGGTTCGGGGCGCTCTCAACCTATGTCAACGACCAACTGGAAGCCGCGGGCGGGGACAACGCCCCGGAGTGTTTCAGGAACTGCCTGACGGTTCAGATCAACAACATCCTGGAGTGTCTGGACCAGAAAAATACCTATGCGACCAGCGAGTCGTGCGAAAAAGACGCGGCCCGGCAAGCAGCCCAGTGCACCCCCAGATGTACAGACGGATAGTCCATTTTCTCACGTGCGACTTCTCACGTGCGACAGAAATAGGGCGGTCAGACAACCGCCCTATTTTGTTCTGACTGAGACCTAGCCCTTCATCAGGGCTGCCAGGGCGGCTCCTTGTTCGTCCAGCACCTTCTTGGTTGACTCCCGCTCCTGGATGCGCTGCCACCAGGCAGACAGTTTGGGCCGACCCTCAAACGGCTTCCTTGAGCCGAAGTTCGGCAGCAGATTATCCATCAGAAACAGGGTCGGCGCGGTGGCGGCATCGGCCAGGGTGAAGGCCTCGCCGGTCAGCCACGGCCCGTCAGAAATCAACGCCTCCAGCTGATCGAGATTATTATTCACTTCAGCGATCTTGTCGGCAATGAACTGGTCATCCAGGTCCTGGCCGAACAGCTTGGGAAAGCACGCGCGCATCGGCGGATCGATATACAGATCGTGATAGCGCGTAATGGACCGGACTGCGGCGCGGCCCTCCGCATCGCTCGGCAGCAGCGGCGTCTCCGGGAATTTGTCTTCCAGATACTCGTTAATGACTTCCGACTCGGCAATCAGCTGTCCGGCGTCGGTTTCCAGGGCCGGGACTTTGCCGGTCGGATTGATTGTCCTGTACTCTTTTTGTCCAGGGTTTTCGCGCGGGTCAACGAACTCGATATTGAGCCCTTTTTCATAGGCCGCGACCCGGCACTTCCCGGCAAAATTACTGAGCATATAGCTATACATCTTCATACCAAACGCCTCCTGTGAGAATTTTTCTACGCCCCCAGACTATCCTGGACTCTGTCGGTGAAGTCAACTCCGAGAGGTGGGCGATTCAGTGCCGGGCATACTTTATCTCGAATCGGCGGATCCAGATCGGGTCGCCGTTCTCGCTGCGCAAGCTCACCGTTGCCCTGGATGGAACGGGATGGTCAAGGCTCCTTCTGTCCCGGTCCCATTTCTTCCTTACGTCGGTCCGCCATACCCGAACCCCGTCGATATGGACTAGCAGCTTGCCCTTGAGTCCATAGTCCCGCCACTCGCCGACCAAGTTAGTGATACGCGCCACGTCGCGTGGCAGTCGGAACGTCAGCACGTTGGCCTGGTTGGGGCAGGGTCGCTTCCCGGCTGCGTTTCCACCCAGACAGGTCTCCTCCCGAATGAAGCCATAGGAGTACACCTGAGAGGAAGGGGGAGACGGATCACGCGTGGCAACGAGTCTTCCATCCAGCGCCCGAATATCCTGCTGGAGGTGGGTCAAGATGAACTCCACCTCACGGGCCAGGGCAAACCCGTGTGACGCGCGGACCTCCCGAAACGCGGCGGTCAGCTCGGTATATTGCTGGCGCGATCTGCCTGTTCGGGAATAGACGGATTGTTGGAAGCGGCGTGCGGCCTCGTGCAGCGTCCGGGTGCTGAAGTCGGGCCGGTGAGCGTGCAGCAGTGAGGTTCCGCCGACAATCCGGTCGGTCAGCCTATCGAGTTCCGCCCCCTGCACCAGGGACACAGAGAGCGTCCACACTAGGAAGCTGGCCACAGCCAGCTTCCATTTGATACGCCGCCGATTCATACGCCCGACCTCCTGTGAAGAGGATATCATAAAAAATACCAGCTATTATCCTCCGTTCCATATTGATGCGGGTTCTCGTCATGGAAGAAGATGTAGGGACGCACCAGCGTGTACCCGACATACATTCAACGAGAACTCATCTCATAAGCAGGAGAGCCCGCCCCTTTTGCCCAGGATCAACGGCCCATAGAGCACCCGTCAGACATTTATGAGATAGCTTCTAGTGCCACTCCTTCAAATTCGATACACTCCCCGTCCGTCTTCCACTCCATATTCGTCACGGAAGGTGAACAGCTTTTCCCCTACCATGCTCCCATCAGGAACGGATCACAAGACAGGTCCGACCCGCTATTGACCTGCTGAGCAACCTGGACGAATGGCATCCAGATGTCCTGCTCCTCAAGTTCCTACGGGCACGTGATGGTCGGACCGCACGAGCAGTTGAAGTTTTTCATGAAGGACAGCTCGTTGCCACAGGCGGTTCACGGGGGAGGAATCGGCGCAGGAGCGAGTCATGAGTGGGGCGGTGCAGCTCAGCATGTTCAGCAAGGCCGAGTCAATTGACACCCTCGACGCACGGTTGTGGCACGGTTCCTTTAACGCGCGTGAGAGTTCGTTTCACCAACTCTCCCCCTATGTCGGAAAACTCAAATCCGGCATGGTCCGAGTCCTCATCCGCCTGTATTCAAAGCCCGGCGATAGCATCCTGGACCCATTTTCCGGTTCCGGCGTCGTCCCTCTGGAGGCGGTGTTAGCCGGGCGAGAGGCGCTTGCCAACGACCTGAGTCCCTACGCCTACACCTTAACGAGAGGCAAACTTGAGGCGTCCGGGAACGAGAAGCAGGCCCTGGAACAGGCAAAGTCGGTTATTGAAAAAGTAGAAAAAGAAGCGCCGCATGAAGATGTGGCCCATGTCCCAGAGTGGGTTCGAGAGTTCTTTCATCCGCACACGCTTCCCGAAATTGTGGCGGCTTTCCGAGTCCTCAAGAAAGAAGAAAAATTTTTCCTCGCCGCCTGCCTCTTGGGCATCTTGCACCATCAGCGGCCTGGATTTCTCTCGTATCCCGCAAGTCACTTGGTCCCCTACCTCCGCAGGACAAAATATCCCCCGGAAGAATATCCAGGGATGTATCTGTACCGAGACCTCCGCTCACGGCTCCTGGCAAAAGTGGGGCGGGCCTATCGGAATCCCGCGTTCCCCGCTGATTGGGCGAGGCGTGTCTATAGGGTGTGGCAAACCAATGCAATGGAACTACCTATCGAAGGCGGCACGGTCGACACTATCATCTCCAGCCCTCCCTATTTTGGAGCGCTTGATTATGCGCGGGATAATAGACTGAGGCTGTGGTTCCTCGGTTGCGATAAGTGGAAGGACCTCGACGCGGCATTAACCGCGAGCCAAAAGGTCCATCTCCCCCAGATGGCTATCTGCCTCAAAGAGATGAGCCGTGTTCTGAGACTCGGTGGCTATTGTGTATTGGTTCTCGGAGATGTGGAAAAGGACGGGAAAAGCCGGCGGACCGCTGAAATCCTGGGAGAGTCAGCAGTCGAGGTCTCGGAAGGCCGATTTGTCGTGGAGACAATTTATCACGACCGCATCCCCGATGAGCGTCGTTCGAGAAGACGGACACGAACGACCAAATTCGAGCGAGTTCTCGTCATGCGAAAGATATAGTCCGGGGAGTTTCCGGTCGTCCGGCACGCGCCATTCGCTCAGTTTTCCCATCCCGATTCGTATGGCCCGCCACGCACGAGGTCTCGCCCCTCTTGCTCTTGGCAGATGAGGCGACGGCGTATATTGCTGAGGCGAGGCGTACGGTGCCACGCGGGGTTGCGATTGCGGGCAGGTCATGAGCCTCGGACGAACGAATGGAGGAGGGTATTCGTGGAATTCGGTCTATTTTCGTTATTCGACTTCTTCCGTGACCGACAGGACGAGATCCGGTATTTTCAGGATACGCTTGAACTGAGCATTCTGGCCGAAGAGCTGGGCTTTGACTCGGTCTGGTTCGGGGAGGAGCATTTCTACTCCTTTGGGATTTGTCCGAGTCCGCAGATTTTCCTGACCGCGGTCGCCCGTGAGACCTCACGGATCCGGCTGGGCACGGCGATCAGCCTGTTGCCGTTCGAGAATCCGCTGCGAAAGGCCGAAGACTTTGCCATGCTCGATATCCTGAGCAACGGCCGGCTCAACTTCGGGGTCGGGCGCGGCATTATTGCCAAACACTTCGAGGGCTTTCGGGTCCCGCTGCGCGAGAGTCGGGCGCGCTATGAAGAGTCGCTGGCAATCATCCGCCGCGCCTGGACCGAGGATCCCTTTGCGTATCAGGGTGAATTCTGGCAGGTACCGTCATTGTCACTCGCACCCAAACCCGTCCAGCAGCCCCACCCGCCCATCTATCGCGGCACGATCAGCACGGAGTCATTCGAGGGCGCAGGCGTTATCGGTGATAACGCCTTCATCGTGCCCTGGCTGACCGGCCCCCATCCCGCGGTGCGCAAGCGCGTCCAGCGCTACCGCACCCTGCTCGAAGAAAACGGCCATGGTCAGAAGCGGACCACCTGCATTTTCTTTCTGTTCGTGGACCCGGACCATCATGTGGCCCTGCGCGAGGGGCGGGCCGTAACCCGCGCCTACACCGACCTGTTCACGAACATGATCCCCGCGGAACTGCTCAGCAAGATGCACACCGCCGATCCGGTCAGACGGTTCATCGACTTCGCCCGGGCCATGCCCGACCAGATTGAGGAACGCGCGGTGGTCGGCACGCCGGCCGAGTGCCGCCGTCGGCTGCACGAGCTGGACGACGAGTTCGCGCTGGACCAAGTGGCCTTCTATTTTCACGCCGGCGCACGCGACCCCAAGCGGGCGCGCTCCGGGCTGGAGTTATTTGCCAATGAGGTCATGCCGGAATTTCGCTCATCGCTTTAGACCGCAGGCGCGGGATCACCCCGTCCTACCTGTACAAGGAGTTTCTCATGGAATTTGGTCTGTTTTCTCTTTTTGATTTTTTTCGCGACAAGCAGAATGAGGCGCAGTATTTTCAAGAGACCCTTGATATCTGTATCCTGGCCGAAGAGCTCGGCTTTGACTCAATCTGGCTGGGTGAGGAACACTTCTATGCGTTTGGCATTTGTCCCAGTCCGCAAATGTTTCTGACCGCGGTGGCGCGCGAGACCTCGCGGATCCGGCTGGGCACGGCGATCAGTCTGTTGCCGTTTGAGAATCCGCTGCGGAAGGCCGAAGACTTTGCCATGCTCGATATTTTGAGCAATGGTCGGCTCAACTTCGGGGCCGGACGCGGTATTATTCCAAAGCATTTTGAAGGATTTTGCGTTGATCAGGCCGAGAGTCGCGCTCGCTACGAAGAGGCCCTGGAGATTATCCGCCGGGCCTGGACCGAGGACCCCTTTGCGTATCAGGGGAGCTTTTGGCAGGTGCCGTCGTTGTCGGTCGGCCCCAAGCCGGTCCAGCAGCCCCACCCGCCGATCTATCGTGGCACCCTCAGTCGTGAATCGTTTGACGGCGCCGGTCAGGTCGGAGACAACGCGTTTATCGTCCCCTGGTTGAGCGCCCCCCACCCCGAGGTCGTCTCCCGACTCCAGCATTACCGCGCCACCTTGCAGGAACACGGACATGGGCCAACCCGGACGACGTGCATCTTCTTTCTGTTCGTGCATAACGATCATCAGGAAGCCGTACGCGACGCGAGAGAGACCACACACGCCTATACTGAGTTAATCACCTCATTTGTGCCCCGTGAGGCACTCGGCCAAGTCCCGGCCCACGACCCCATGCGTTCCTACCTCGAATTTATTCTTTCCATGCCGGACGATGTGGAAGAACGGACGGTTGTTGGCACCCCAGCCGAGTGCCGCCGGCGGCTTCGCGAGTTGGACGACGAATTTGGTCTCGATCAGGTTGCTTTCTATTTTCACGCCGGAGCGCGCGACCCGGAGCGCGCGCGTCAGGGGTTGGGGCTGTTTGCCAGGGAAGTGATGCCAGAGTTTCACGCATAGGGGCGTGGCCCCCTCACTCTCAGTTTCTAAGACTCCGCTGCCAGCGAAGGAGGGACAGGATGTTGCTCAAAGAGAAGATCGCCATCGTGACGGGGATTGGGACCGGCATGGGCAAGGCCATTGCCCTGCGGTATGCCAAGGAGGGTGCCCATGTCGTTGGCGCGGAAATCAATGAGGTCACCGGCAGGCAGACCGCGACTGAGGTAAGCGCCCGCGACCGCCGCGGCCTGTTTGTCAAAACAGACATGGGACGGGTGGAGGACATTAACGCCATGGTCGCCACCGCAATGGAAACCTTTGGCCGGATTGATATTCTGGTCAATAATGCCGGTGTCACCAAAAGCCTGGGGTTTTTTGATGTCACCGAGGCAGACTGGGACTGGATTCATGCGGTGAATGCCAAGGGCGTCTTTTTCTGTATGCAGGCCGTGGCGCGGGAGATGGCAAAACGCAAAGAAGGCCGGATCGTTAATATCGCGTCCATCGCCGGCAAGGGCTTTCGGGGCACGTCGAATATCTCCTACGCCGGTTCAAAGGGGGCGGTTATCGCCATGACCCGGATCGGTGCCTCGCAGCTCGCCAAACATAACATCAATGTGAATGCCATCTGCCCCGGCGCCACCCGCACGGAGCTGTACACCAACGTCATGAAGCAGCTCACCGAGCGCGAGGGGATGAGCGAAGAGCAGGCGATCGCCCGGCTGGATGCCTCGATTCCCCTCAAGCGCTCCAACAGCCCGGATGATATTGCCAATATGGCCGTCTTCCTGGCCTCGGATGAGGCGCGTAATATCACCGGCCAGTCGTTCAATGTTGACGGCGGGCTGATGTGGGACTGAGAGCAAAGACACGAAACGGAGGAACACGATGTCATACGGAATGGAACATATTCTGAGCGACCTGCGGGTATTGGATTTTACCCGCGCCCTGGCCGGACCGAGCTGTAGCCGGATGCTGGCCGAGATGGGAGCCGATGTGATCAAGGTCGAGTCCGCGCCCCGCGGCGATATGGTGCGCGGCATCTCGGTTTTTGAAAAGGAGCGCAGCCTCTACTTCATTCAGCAGAATCTCGGCAAGAAAAGTTTATGCGTGAATATCCGCGACCCCAAGGCCATGGACATTATTAAGGAGCTGATTGCGCAGATGGATGTGGTGGTCGAGAATTTCAAGCCCGGCGTGATCGCCCAGATGGGGCTGGGGTATGAGGAACTCAAGAAAATCAAGCCGGATATTATCCTGTGCTCAATCTCGGCCCTGGGCCAGAAAGGACCGCTGTCCACCAAACCCGGCTATGACTATATTGCCCAGGCCTATTCTGGGGTCACCTCTATGATCGGCGACCCGGACGAAGCCCCGTATCTGCCGCTGGTCGGCATGGGTGATGTGAGCACGGGTGTTCACGGGGCCCTGGCCGTGGTGTCCGCCCTGCGCTACCGCGACCGCACCGGTGAGGGCCAGCATCTCGATATCGGCCTGCTGGACGTGTACTACCACTATCACGAGGTCAACGTCCATCAGTACAGCGGCACCCAGGGCAAAATGAATCCCACCCGGGCCGGCCGGCATTTAACCTATGTCTGTCCGGCGGGTATTTTTCGGGCCAAAGGCGGTTCGCTTGTCATCATGGCCTTTCTGCATCACTGGAAGGACCTGTGTGCCGCCATGGAGAAACCGGAGTTGGTGGACCATGAACGCTATGGCACCGAGGCGCTACGCCTCGAACATCGGGATGAGGTCGTCCAGATTATCGAAGACTGGTTGCAGGCAAGCTTTCCCGATGTTGAGAGCGCGGTTGCCCATATGGAGCAGTTCGGGGTTCCGGTTGCGCCGGTCTTGTCGGTAGCCGAAACGACGCAGCACCCCCACCTGCGTGAACGTGGTACGGTGCGCACCATCAATGACCCCATTGTCGGCGAGTTTGATATTCCCGGCATGCCGCTCCGCTTTTCCAGTTTTCCTGACGACCTGCCGCTCAAGGCCCCCACCCTGGGACAGCATAACAAGGAAATTCTCACCGCCTACCTGAAACGTTCGCCCGAAGAGGTGCAGCAGTTACGCGAGGCCGGTGTCCTGTTTGAGAAAAATTCCTAGGGCGGTCCGCCGAGGTCCGCTCCGGTTTAATCCACTACGGGTGAACAGTCCTTTCGACCCCCTGGGAGCGCGGGCAGGATGCCCGCGTGTCAAAACATATCCATATAAACAGGATCGAAATAATCGGGAAATATAATAGTGTTATGAATACCTTATGGAGTAAAAAACTCATTGCATACAGCTATTTAGAGAAAATAAATGAGAAATAACCGGGAAATGTAGTGATAAAATACACACCTCCGTCACCCTGGATCCGCTACGATCTTCACGCCGTCTTGACTGCTCTGATTGAGGCCAAGGCTCAGGTCTTATCTCTCACCAACATCCCACATCAGCGTCGTTGGACCGCCCGATTAACGCGGACCTGATAAAGCATATGCACCGGCTGCTTGTAACGGGAGCAGATGACGATCACTGCCCACCGGGAGAACTTCGCCAGAAAGATCATAATTCAACCCTGGCAGAGGGTCTGACAAATTTCTGAGCGGCGGGCAATCCCAAGGTGCGGTGACGGCCCTGCGGGAGGCGGGACCATCCGCTATAGCGCGAACGAACGCTTGACTTCCAGAAAGAACCGGCTGTTCCGCCCGGTCCAGTAGCGATCGTGGTCGCGTACGGGGGCGGCAAACTGGCCGAAAAAACCGGAGCGTGAGCCGCTAAAGAGATCGGCTCCGATGGTGGCGGACAGGTAGTCCGAGAATTCGTACCGGACCTGGGAGCGGATCAGCAGGTCGCCGAAGTTGATGCCGTACAGCACCAGCAACTGAGGGTGGAGGGTTTCGTTCAGAAAATCGGACAGCAGGGAGAGTGACACCGCATTCTCAACGGACTCACCAATAAGAGCGTCCGGCGCATTGAAAATCACATTCTGAAAGAACTGCACATTCGCCATGAGATTATCGTTCACCGTCCAGTCCAATCCTAAGACATAGGACAGGAACTCCCGCTGCCGGATACCGTCGCGGTCAAGCGGATCACCCGACACAAAATACTCCCCCAAGCGCAGGCCCCCCTCGCCGCGGATCACAAACACATCAAAGGCGTAGTTAAAACTACCGCCAATCAGGTGGAAGCGCTCATGCCGGGGCTCGAAACGAAAGGTGTTGGGACCCAGTACCCGCCGGAACGGGACGGGGAAGTCGCCCCAGGCGTATAAATAGTTCAGTGACAGATCCATATTGCGCAGGAATCGCGTCACCCGAAATCCAACCTCAGCATCGCTCAGCCGCCAATCCTCAGGCTGTCGCACCGAGTCCACCTGGACCGAGGGGAACGGCGGCGGAGGCTGAAGGGGTAGCGTCGGAAGGGGAAGGTGTCGAAACTGAAACTCGCTGCCCTGGTCGGCCGGACGGTTGGCCTCGAAGTCGGGCAACCAGAGTCCTTCAAACGTCCAGTCGCTCAGCGTGTAGTCCACCCGCAGCCCCCACAGTGGGATACGGGCATCAATAAAGTCGTTCAGAATGAACTCGCGAAAATCCTGCGGGTTGATCACGTCCAGAATACGCAAGCCGATAGATTCGCCCCACACGATCTGCTGCCGGCCCAGACGGATATCAAAATCCTCGTAGAGCACATCGAGATACAGTTCCCTCAGCTCGGCCTGAAACGAATTGCCGCCCTCCAACCGATCAACCGGCGAGGTATGAAAATCCTCTATATTGGTTTCCAGATGATTGACCGGATCGAACATTGACCGCCCGAGGATGGTGAGTTCGGCCCAATCGGTGAGTTCAAACTCAATCTCGGCCTGCAACCAGTTCTGAGACTTTGAGAGCTGATGCGGAGAGTGGAGCCGCACCGCAGTCTCGTTTTTGACAAAGCCGGTCACGTCCAGGCGGTCCTGCAAGGTCTGAAACAAGCCGGGTTGAGGCTCTCTCTCGGGACGCCGAGCGGCCGGGGCGACACGCCCAGGACTCTGCCGACTGGCCGCGGGACTCCTGGGTGCTGCCGACGCGGCCGCCGCTTTCGGAGCCGGCGGGGCGGTTGTGGCCGGCCGCTCTTCAGGCGACGAAGCGGGCGAGGGTGGAATCGATCGGGCGAAGCTGTTGACCTCAGGGCTCTCAAACAGAATCTGCGCCCTCACCTCCGGGGTGGGCCGGTCCGGCGTCTGGAGGACCGCCCTCACCCAACTGCCCTGCTGTTCGACGGTGAAGGCCGGCCGCTTTTCGCCTTTGAGGTCAAGCACAAAACGCAGATGTTGCGGGTGAGCGCCTACCCGAACCCGGCGCAGGAGCGTATCTTTGGCCGGATAGGTCGCTGAGGGGCGCTGGAGGACCGGCCCGATGACGTCGATCACGAGACGGGTTGGGGTCGAGAGCGGAAAGGCGTGGATGGCACTCGGTTCTTGAGAGAATTGCAGCACCACCTGCCGCTGACTCCCGTCGGCAGTCAGATGGACCGTGTGGAGACGCATGGCCGAGGGGGAAGCGGCGCGGGCGAGCGATGTTTCTGCTCCAATCCAGAGGATCGCGATAAGGCTGAAAACCCAGCTTTTCAGCCTCAGGGACGTGCTGCTCATAGGGAAAACAATCTAGGGCGCGCCCTTGCGCAGAGACCGTTCGGTAAAAATCGACTCCTTGAGCCCCTGGTTGAATCGAACATTGCTAATCTCAAGCTCGGTCTTATGTCCGGTGAGCTGATTTTCCACCACGGTCCGCTTCCAGTTCCAGATCCCGTCAATCTGCGTCCACTCAGTTGTCCAGATTTTGAGCAGGCGGCCCTTGCGGTCGTAAAATTCAATTCTGGGTTCGGTCAGGTTCTCGGCGTTTATCCAGCGGAGCTTTTTGCTGTAGATGTAATTCTCCTTGGTGGGTACGGACTCCAGGACGTAGAACTTGGTGCCGTTGTTCTGCTCGACACGCAGCAGCTTGTGCGTATCCTCCTCCACCTCTCGGTCCGCCATGTCGTCGTAGATCATATCGCTGCCCATAAAGGAGTTTTCCTTATCCCCGGAGGCAATCCGGCGCACCTTGCGCAGAGCCGGCAGGTAGATCCACTGATCGTCGTCGGCCTCGGCGTCTTCCTGCGACCAGTTGAGAAAGGTGGTGTCTTTGACGTCGGGCGGAGATTCAAAATAAACAAAGGACTTGCTCGACAGCCCGTCCTGGCCCTCATAGTCTTTCCAGTAGCGCAGAGTATGGCGTTTGCGCGTCTTGCCCCTGCTATTGGTCAGCGTCCAGGCCGCCTCGGAGACCTGATCGTCGCCGTCCTCACGCTCGTCAACCATGACGGCAATCTCCCGTCCGCTGGGCTCCCCAGGGATTTCCTGTGCGTCGGCGAGCGGTGCCGCACTCAGGACGAACAATCCACATCCGATCCATACAGTCTTCATACTGTCTCCTTCTCTTGCAGGGTTGAGGCCGCGTAGTCCGTTCTCGACGGCGGAGCAGGGACTGGCGTTGCGCCGTACACGAAACGCGGCTTGAACGTATTCAGGAGGGCCGGCAGAAGCGTCATGGAGGCCAGCAGGCAGGCGCCCATGTTCAGTGCCATCATCGCTCCGAGATAGAAATTGGGCTTGAAGTTGGAGGTCAGAAAAACCAGGAAGCCCCCAATCACTACGGCGGCATTAAAGAAAATGGCTTTGCCCGAGGTGGCCATGGTCGCCACGGTAATAGCCTCCGGGTTGACCAGGCCGCCTTTGGTTTTCAGCTGATATTTATTCAGAAAATGGATGGTGTAGTCGATCCCGATCCCGATCACCATAGAGGCGGTCATGGATTTGCCCACTTCGAGCGGGATGCCCAGCAGCCCCATCAGGCCGAAGCTGAAGACCATCACCGCGCTGATGGGAATGATGTTGATCAGCCCGGCAACCACGGAGCGGAACATACAGGTGGTGAGCAGAAACACCGCCAGCAGCGAGGTGACCAGGCTGGTCACCTGACCGGATACGACCAGCTCGCTGAAGCGGTTGCTCATATAGCCCTGCCCGGCAAAACCGATCCAGAACCCGCTTTTGGTCTCCCAGCCAATGACGGTGGGCGTGATACCGGCCAGCCAGCGTCCGAACCGCACCGTCAGCGGGTCGTGGTCGCCGGCCTGACCGCCGCCGTTCTCCTCGGCCCCGAATTCCCGGACCACAAAGTCCTGAATCCGGTCGATCACGCGCTCGATGTCAGCGCTGTGGTCCGAGCGCAGAAAAAACGACACATTGGCGTGCTGGTAGTCATAATCGACCACCTCATCAAAATCGTCCGGGTCTCCGGAGAACGAGTACAGCAGCAGGTATTGGGCGATCAGGTCGCGCGAGTCGGGAATGACCTCCATCTCCTCGCGATCCTCGTTCATGACCCGGTGCATGCGTTTGATAAACTCGGCAATGGACAGCGAGCCGCCCACAATCGGGTCTTGTTCAATCGCGGCTTGCAGACGGTCGAGCTTGTCCAGCAGGTCCGGGTCTTTGAGCAGGTCGGGCGCGTGCCCCTCAATGGCCACATAGATAGGCAGCGTTCCCTGAAACTTCTCCCGCAGGACCTCGTCGCCAATGCGGATCGGACTCTGCTGGTGGAATACATCAATCCACGACGAGTCAATGTAGATGCGCTGAAGGCCGATCAGACAGGTGAACATCGTGCCGACGGCAATGCTCCACACCAGCAACGGACGCCGGGCAACCCCCCGGCCCAGGCTGGACAGGGACCGCGCGACCCAGCCGGTGGCGGCCAGGTCCCCGCTCCGATTCATCTGATTGCGCAACCTCCGGCTGGCGGTGGGCGATAGCAAACTCAGGACGGCCGGGAAAAGAGTCAACGAGACGACCATCTCCGCCAGCACCCCGACCGAGGTAAACAGCCCGAAGTAGCGGATGGGCACCATGGCCGCGGTCAGAAACGACAGAAAACCGGCCGCGGTCGTCAGGGCCGTGAACACCACCGGCTTCCACATTTCCCGCATGGCCGCCATGACGGCCGCGTTGGCGTCCGGTTCGGCTTGACTGAGGATTTCGTCGTAGTAGCGGCTGAGAATATGGATGCCGTAGGCCACGCCAATTGCCATCAGTGTGACCGGCATCATGGTCGAGATAAAATACATGGGCACCCCGAGCCAGGCCATGAGACCCATACTCCAGATAACGGAGATGATCACCACAGCAAACGGCAGGAGGACGCCGCGCAGACTGCGATAGGTCAGATAGAGGGTTCCGAGGACAATGCACAGGACCAGCGGCATGAAGCGTTCCATGTCACTCCGGGCGTCCTCGGAGAAGGTCACCTCCATAGCGCCGCGCCCGGCAATATGGAACTGCTCGGGGACGCCGGAGGTCTCTTTTTCCCGGATCATGTCACGGATGGTGCGGTAGATCGCCGACCGGCGCGCGACCCCCTCAAGCGTCCCCTCGGACGATTCCATCCGGGCCATAATGAGCAGGCCGGTGCCGTCGCGCGACACCACCCAGTCCACAAACATGGCGTTGTCAAACAGGGCGTCTCTGAGCGCGGCCAGGGCTGCGGTCGAACGGGGCGGCTCTTCCATGAAGGGATCAACCGCCATGCCGTCGCTGGTGCCGGTGATATTATCCATGGTGGCCACGCTGGTCACGTCTTCATCCCGGACGGCTTTGATACCGGGCAGGAGCGCAATTTTCTCGGAGAACTCCTTGACAATGCCCAGCGTGCGCGGATTGAACACCCCGTTTTCCTGCGGGTTGTCGTTCAGGACGCCGACAATAATGAGGTCCAGCATGCCAAAGCGCTCTTCCACCACGTCGTTATAGTGCAGGACCGGATCATTGGGGGGGATCATGGATTCGGCGTCACTCTCGAAGCGCAGGTATTGAAGCTGCATGGCCGCGGCTATTGTCACTCCCAGGACCGCAGCAATAACCAGAAAACGAAAACGGATGATGGCGCGAAAAATGGATTCCATTCAGTATTCCTCTATCCTGCCGGTGCACCCCGGACTCTATACGTAATCGGGCTCGGAACGTGTGTCCGAGACGCAGGTGCGCTCCTCGGTTTTGTCTGACTGGATTCAGCGGTGAGCAAGGCCAGGACCAGGTCCGGCAAGGCGGTTAATACCTGCTCGCCGGACAATTTCGGATCGACATGACCCACGAGTTTTTGCCCGCGCAGGGTATGGATAATGAGGCCGATGACCGCGAACGGCACCATCTGGACCGGTAGCGGCTTCAAACCGCCCTGGCGCACACCGCGTGCCACAATGTCCTGCAAGGCGCGGTGCGCCCGCGAGAACCAGCGTTCGGCCAGCACCGCGGCAATGGCATGATGGTCGTCAATGGTGCGTTGCACCATCTGAAATCGGTGCGGCGCGTCGTGATAGGCGTCGATAAACACCTGAACCACAGCGCGAATCTGCGCCGCGGGCTCGGTCCCATTCTGGGCAATCGCTTCAACCTGCGTGACCACCCCGCTCACCGCGTCCTCGAGCAAGATGTGATACAGGGCTTCTTTACTGTCGTAATAGTGATAGATGAGCGCCTTGGTTGCGCCGGCGCGCGCGGCAATCTCCCGAATCGAGGTGCCGTCAAAGCCGCGTTCGGCGAACAGCGCCTCAGCGACCGCGCCAATCCTGGCGCGATAGTCCGGGGACGAAGGCGTTTTAATGGGGCGTGCCATATTTCTTTCTCATAACTAACCGAACGGACAGTTAAATCAAGACCGGTTGCGGCCTTGTTTTTGGAGATTATCTCCGAGATGTCTCCAGATCACTCTCCAGCCCCCGTCATTCCGGCCCCTGTTTTCACAGGGGTGACGTTGCTTGACCCGGAATCCAGGCTTCGACTTCGCCCCGAACGGAGGTCCCGGAGAAAGGCGGCCGTCCTCCCCGGGGGCCCGGATTCCCTCTCCCCTGGAGGCCTGTCCTCAGTCTGTCGAAGGGAGGGGGGGGGTAGAGCCACTGGCGAATTGCACCCTGAGACACTACCGGCTCTTATCCCTGTCGCCGGCATCCCCTTGGCCGTATGGAGCGTGTCCCGCAATCACGCTACACTAGCGCGTAGGAATCAACCGATGCTGAGGAGAACTGCGTGAAGTGTGGCATCCTCCAATTTTTTAGCTGGCCGGAACGTCGGACCGAGATGGCGACCGTGTATCAACGTGGTTTGGAACGTATCCAGATCATGGATCAGAACGGCTATGATGCGGTCTGGCTGACCGAGCATCATTTTAACGACTATAGTGTGTGTCCTTCGATCCCGGTCATTGGGACGTATGCCGCGGCCCGTACCAAGCATCTTCGGATCGGGACCGGCGTCTGCCTGGCCGGCTTTTATCACCCGCTCCGGCTGGCCGAGGAAATCGCGCTGCTCGATACGCTGTCCGGCGGCCGGGTGAATTGGGGGGTCGGGCGCGGCTTTGACCCGAAGGAGTTCAAAGCCTTTGGCGTACCCGTTGAGGAAAGCCATGCGCGCTTTCGGGAAACCATAGCCATTGTGCTCAAAGCCTGGACCACGGACCGCCTGACCTATGCCGGCACATATTTCTCTTTCGATGACGTCGAAGTCCTCCCCAAGCCCTTGCAACAACCGCACCCACCTGTGTGGACCGCGGCCTCTTCCCCGTCAGCCATCGAGTGGGCCGCTTCGGTCGGCCATTCGATACTCATGGACCCGCACGCCACCCATGTGGAACTGGGCCATAAATGGGAATTATACCGGGATACGCTCGCCCGCCACGGCTATTCGATTGAAGGCCGTCAGATACCCATGGCGCGTCTCCTCGCCATTGCCTCTACACAAGAAAAGGCCGCCGAAGTCGCTCGCCAGGGAGCCAAATGGCTGGTGGATACCTATGTGCCGCCCGAGATGTATGGGGCTGGCGACCCGGTCCAGCGCTATGTTGACGAAGTCGTCATTCACGGGACGCCGGAGAAAGTCAGAGACGAACTCGCCCGCCTGCACGAAGAAATCCATCTGGACTACATCATTGGCGCGCCGCTGAGCCATGAGAGCTTTATACAGTTCACTGACTCGGTGTTACCTCGCATGGGGTAATGAATATATTTCCCCTCTCTCGCTGGGAGAGGGCTGGGGTGAGGGGCGTACAGCACAAGGATGAACTTATGCGTGATGTTGCGTTTGGTATCTTCGATCACTTGGAGCGCAGGGCAGACTCGCTGGGTGAGTTGTATGAGGGGCGCATGCGACTCCTCAAGATGGCTGATGCAGCCGGTTTTTACGGCTATCACCTGGCCGAACACCACGCCACGCCGCTGGGCATGGCACCGTCTCCGAGCGTCTTTCTCTCCGCGGCTATCCAACACACCAAGCGCATTCGTTTAGGACCGCTGGTGTATTTGCTGCCGCTGTATCATCCGCTGCGACTGATCAGCGAAATCTGTATGCTCGATCATATGAGCGATGGTCGCCTGGAAATCGGGGTCGGGCGGGGCGTGTCTCCGTTTGAGCAGGCCTATTTCGAGGTGCCGTTTTTGCGCGCGAGGGCCATGTTTGAAGAAGCCCTGGAGATGGTCACTGCCGGTCTGCGCCAGGAGCGACTCAGCTACGAAGGCAAGTATTACCAATGTGTTGATGTCCCGATGGAACTGCATCCCAAGCAAACGCCTAACCCGCCGTTCTGGTACGGGGTAATCAATGCGAACAGTCTCCGCTTTGCCGCGGAGCGCGGTATGCATATGGCGAGCGGCGGACCCAACAGCGGGATCAAAGACCTGACCGCCCAGTACCAGGAAATGTGGGCGCACAATCGGGACAATCCGCTCAATCAAAATGACCTCATGCGCGTAGACATCCTTCTGAGGATTACTTGAATGTATATACAAAACGAAATACGATGAAGGTCGAATGGGGTGAGGTGAAACGATGGAAGAACCTTGCCAAACATGGGTTAGACTTGCGGGATGTTGGGCAGGTGTTGGGGCGAACGCATGTGGGAGTCCCTTCCACACAGGAGCATGGCGAAGCGCGGTTCTTAGCCACCGCACCATGGACAGGAAGATACTTCACTGTCGTCTATACCATGCGGGGAGACGTGTATCGGATCATTTCATTTCGGAGAGCCAGAGATGAAGAGAAAAGAATATATCAATCACTACACGCTTGAAGAACTCAAAACGCTGCCCAGCAAGACCGATTGGGCCAAGGTCGATGCACTGACGGACGAGAAGCTGGAAAAGCTGATCGCGGAAGATCCAGAAGAACGCGACCTGAAACCAGACTGGACCAAGGCCACGCTGGTGTTGAGCGAGCCGAGGAAAGTGATTTCACTCCGGATGGACCAGGATGTTTTAGCCTGGTTCAAGCAGCAGGGGAAAGGCTATCAGGCACGGATGCGGGCGGTGTTACGAGCCTATATGGAAGCCCATCAATAGAACCGTAGGTCGGATTAGCAGAGTGTAATCCGACAGCCCAGGAGGGCCGCACTGTGCTAAGAAGTCATGCAATATGACACCTTGTGAACCTCAATGCGTAGCCCTGAAACGTCTTGGTGCCGAGTACGTTACCCCGATTGCTATCGGGGAAGTCAAAGCAGGAAGAACTGGAATTTTGGGAGAAACGGACGAAAAATTTACGTTCCCGACAGAAGTCAAAAAACCCCCAGCATATACGCCCGTCCCGGACAGATTGAGGAAGCAGCGTAGCGATAACTTACCCGCGGCCGCTCGAACGGAATCTCGTGCAAACTCCCGCTCTCAATGAACACGGTGCCGGGCTGCGGTTGCTGCAACCCTACCTCCAACGATCTCATGCCAGAAGTGCGAAGCGTTGGGCCAGCGCGGTCGAAAAATGCGTCACCATCGATCATCTCCGGCAGGTGATGGAGAAGCGCGTGCCCCCGATTGTGAGGGAATATTATCGTGGCGGGGCTGACAATGAAGTCACGCTCAGAGATAATGTCGCAGCCTTTCAAAGAGAACGCTTTAAGCCGAGAAGTGCGGTCCGGTTGGACGCCATAGAGATGCGGACTGAAATACTGGGACACTCCATTGCGCTGCCAGTTATCGCCGCTCCGATAGGCAGTACCCGTCTGCTCTGGCCACGCGGAGAAGCCGTGGCTGCCAAGGCAATCGGTGAAGCCGGGACGATATGCACGCTCTCCACCCTGACGGGGACCGACCTGGAAGAAGTCAGCGCCGCCTCACCAGGACCATGTTGGTATCAACTCTATCTCGTTGGTGGAAAAGACGTCGCGGCCCGCGGGATCGAGCGCGCAAAAAACGCCGGTTATTCCGCCCTGGTGCTGACCATTGATACCGCGGTCGCCGGGAATCGCGCCCGGCACGAGTGGTTAGGCGCCTCACAGGCGATTAACGGCACGCCCTTCCAGAAGCTGAAATTTGGCCCGCAAATGCTCCCCCATCTCTCCTGGCTGAAGAGCTTTTACGCGGACGGCGGAATGATGCAATTCCGCAATGTCATTCTGAACGACGGACAGCCCATGCCCTACGCGGACGTTGGGGCGCAACTGCGCGCTTCGGTTGTCACCTGGGAGCATCTGCCCTGGATTCGGGAAATCTGGGGGAGGGATAAGCCCATCCTCATGAAGGGCGTGCAGTGTGTCGAAGATGCCCGGCTGGCGGTCGAACATGGCGTGGACGGCATTATCATCTCCAACCACGGCGGACGCCAGATGGACCGCGTCTACCCAAGTTTGTCCGTCCTGAAAGACATCGCGGCCGAACTCAAGGACGCCAAGCTGACCATCGTGTTGGACGGCGGCATTCGTTCCGGCGGAGATGTCGTCATTGCCTTGGCCCACGGGGCGGATGCGGTCTTGGCTGGCCGAGCGTATGTGTATGGTCTTGGGGCGGGCGGAGAAGCGGGGGTCCGCAAGGTGTTTGCCATCCTGAAAAAAGAAATTGAGGATACCCTGCGGCTCCTGGGCTGTGCTTCAATCCACGACCTGAACGCAAAGGAGCATCTGCTGCCGTATCCCTTTCATGAGGGCGTTGCCCGATAGGCTGGAGTCGTACCATTGCGCTAGCCACTCGCGCTGAATCGGGGATAGTCATCCCGGTGCGCCTGTATCCATGCCCGGATTTGCGGCAACGCCGCGACCCTTTCGTACACCGCCTGGAGTTTCGGAAAATCAGCGTGCAACACGTCTGCATTCAGGTCAAGCAGTTGGTTCAATCGATGAAAGACACAAATGTCGGCCCACGAGAGCCGGGAGCCCACCATGCAGGACTCCTGTGAGAGCTTTTCCAGGCGCAGCAGGGCTCCCGGCAGGGTGATCTCAAGCCACGCGGCGATGCGTTTCTGCCGTTCTTCTTGCGGCATCATGTTCGTTCCCGGCGCGCCGGGAACACCGTCAAAGCTCATCTTGGCGAGGGCTGACTGGATTTCTGCTTGATGCACGACGATCATATCGCTGCGCGCCGCCTCAATGGGATCCGACGGATACAAGCCGGCCAGGCGCGCGGCAAGACGAGCAATGCTGTCAGTCTGGCCGAGGAATACGCCGTCCACTTCAAGGGCCGGCATCTGTCCGAAAGGGAGTTGGGCCTTGAGCGCGGTCAGGTTGGCGAATTCGTCTACGGTATAGCGCCGGTCCGTAAATGCTATCTCACCGACGCTGAACAGGAGGCGGATCGGCTCTCCGATTCCTCTCCCGTGGAAATAGTGAAGCGTAATGTCTGATGCCATGCTCATCATCCCTCTCGGTTATTGTGATCGCTCGGTCTTAGCCTGGAAAGCGGGGACAGGCAAGCGGCGTGGTTGCACCAGGTATTCACGTTTCACGACGAGAAATCGCCGGTCGCGGTGTCAGGAGCAGGAGGACCAGGGCCAGGCCCCCGGCCGCCGCGCCATACAGAAAAGCGGGCTGGTAGCTGCCGCTGACATCTCGCACATAGCCCGCGATCATCGGCCCCCAGGCCCCCAGCACCCCGGCCCAGGCAAAGAGAAACCCGGTAATGGACCCGGCGTGCAAGCGGCCGAAGAAGTCGCCGACCAGGGCCGGCAGCAGCGGGGTCAGACCGCCGTAGAAAAAACCAAAGGCAACCGCGCCCGCGTATAACACCCCAAGCCCCTGAGCCGAAAAAAAGAGAAGATAGGCCGCGATGTGGACACTCAGGCCCACGGCCATACCGCTCCGCCGACCGATCCGGTCCGACAGCGGCCCCAGGCAGAGATTGCCCAGTAAGGCGCTTATCCCCATGACACTCACCGCCAGGGCTCCGTCTGCATGCGACAGCCCCAAGTCTTGAGCAAACGCCACAATATGCACAAAGGGCACAGGGATGGTCAGGAACATGACCACCAGGCTGAGGCCGAACAACCAGAACGACAGCGTGGTCCAGGCTTCCGGCAGGGTCCAACTCTTGAGAGCGGCGGGTGGGCTGCCCGGTCGCGACGGCAGGCTGTGGGCCGTGGGGTCGCCGTCGGGCCTCAAGCCTAACTGTTCCGGGTTGCGTACCATAAAGCGCGCCAGGGTGATGAGCAGGACCAGGATGACGAGGCCGCACGCCAAATAGACCGGACGCCAACCCCAACGGGCGATACAAGTAGCGGTCAACCAGGGGCAGAGCAGGATGCCGCAACTGCTGCCGCTCGCCGCCAATCCTAAGGCCAGACCGCGTTTGCGCTGGAACCATTTGACCACCGTCGTGTTGCAGGGAATATAGGCACTGCTCATGCCCAGCGCGGCAATCAGCCCATAGCACAGGTAGAGCTGCCACTGGGCCGTCATCTGGCTGGTGGCGATAATGCCGCTGCCCAATAACACCCCGCCGGCCGCGACGACCCAGCGGGGGCCGGCCGTGTCGGTCAGCCGTCCGCTGATCCAGCTACAGCCGCTATAGACCATCGTGTAGAGCGAAAACGCCCCGCCCAGACTGGTGCGCTGCCAGCCCAGTTCATCCAGCATGGCGGGCAGGAACACCCCAAAGGAGTATTGCACCCCATAGGTCACGAAGAGGACAACGAAGGCACAGGCGGTGACGACCCACCCGTAAAAGAGCGCAGGGAAAAGCGGCATGCGAAAGAGGATTACGCCTGCCCGTTCGCCTCCATATCGCGCAGCATGGCCTGTTCCATTTTCTTCATGCCTTCTCGGGTGGAGACATCACACTCGACCCGGCCCTCCGGGGTGTCAACCAGGGTGACGTAGGACCCCCGGTGATCGCTGAAAATCTCGAAGGTGGTGCAGCCCTCCGGTCCGGCGATATGCGGGCCGTAAGCCACCCCCGGCTCTGTCATCATCACGTCACCGGGCTTGAGGACGCGCTCACCCACGTCCAGGGTACCCTGCACGACAATCTCAAACCGGTGGCAGTCGTGTGCGTGCCGCGGCAGGGTCCAGTTCGGTCCCATGCGCAGCGTCACCACGGTGGGCGGGTTGTCCTTCCGGTCGCCGAGTAGAAAATAGGCCAGTCCGGTGACACCCTCTAAGGGCAGCTCGACCAGCTCTTTCAACTCCTGCGGATACTGCTTCCAGAATTGAGGATCATCCATTGATAAAAAAGACGCCATATCTCCCTCCTTAGCTCTGCATGCCGTCCAGGGGCAGCAGAAAAAACCACAGGTCGCGCCGCACGCCGGCGTCTTTCATGGCCCGTTGGGCGGCCCGCATGACCTTGCCGGCCTGGGTGGAGTCTCGAAACCAGCGCAACCCGGCCCAGGCCGCCGGCGTATGATCGGCAAGAGCCAGGGCCGCGGTTTCATAATAGCCCCGAATGTCCTGGGCGACGCGGGCCGGTACGCCGGGAATCTTGGCTTCCTTCCACGGCGTTCCCTGGCTGATGCGGATAAACGCCTCAAGGGCAGAAGGGATCTCGTCCGCGCTGATAGCACGACCGGCTCCCACCCGATTGCCGTATTTTTGTATTGCCCGCTCATAGGCGGCCCGCAGACCACGGGCTTCATCAACCGCGGGATGGGCGTCCGGGTCGTGGCGGGGCGGCAGCGGACAGGCCAGGACTTCGGTTTCCCGGTCCGGCACGGACTCGGCAAAGTCTTCAACCCCAGGTTCGGCCCGTTTCAGCATCGCAAAGGCGTGTGCCAGGACACGGTGCTGAAACGCGGGGTCATTCGGTTTCCCGATCGGGCGGCCCAGCGGAAAATCGCACGCCAGCCCACGCGGCGGCGCAGTGCCGATCATGTGTTGACGGATGGAGCCGAACGCCACCGTCGCCATGCCGGCGGCCTCGAAAATATGCGCCAGCGTACACACGGTACGCGTGCACAGCGGTCAGACCGGGGTGAGGAGCACAACGTCAACGCCCTGTTCCTTGAGCAGGGCCGCGCCGGCCGGTCCCCCGTCCATACGAATCTGAGCCAGATCGAACTGATTGCCGGCATAGGCCAGATGGGTGTCCGCCACCTTGCCGACTGTGCCTCGGGCGGCCAGCTCGTCCAGCCGGTCAATAGGAAAGACGACGTTGAGATCAGCGGCCACACCGGAGTGGTCGAAGTTCGGACTCCAGTGACCGACCAGGTAATCCCGCCGGGCGGCGTCCAGCGCCCGGTAACTGGTATCACGCGCAGCAAAATCGTCCTGCTCGGGATGATGCAGCGAGGCCGAGGTGACGAGAGCCACGGTGGCGTTTTCCAATGGCGGGGGGGTGGTGAATGCCGGGTTCTCAAACACCGGGCACTCAATGTCCTGGACTGCATTCTTGATATCGCGGTCGGCCATGCCTTCTCCATATTCTCCCGGAATGCGGGGTACGGCGCGAGGGCGCCCTGGCCGCTATACCAGGAAGGACAATGAGGTTCAAAGTCATATCGGCATCCGGTCTGCGCCTCTCAGTCGAGCCGGTAGGCGCGGGCGACGTTTTCCCCCAAGATGCCGCCACGGGCGGTTTCGCTCATGGGCGCCACCATGGCCTGCAATTCTTCGAGGTAGTTCGCCGGGTGGTCCGGGTGGGGGTAGTCGCTCGCCCAGAAGAACTTATCCGCGCCGACGAGATCCGTCAGAGAGGCGATCGTGCGCTCTTCAGGGTCCGCGGAAATATAGCACTGTCGCTTGAAGTAGGAGGACGGCTTTTCCTTGAGACGCACGGTGGCGCCAAGCGTCGTACCCTCGAAGATGGCGTCCGCCCGGTCGAGAAAATAACCGATCCAGCCGGCTTGCGATTCCAGGACAACGACCCGCAAGCGCGGGAAGCGTTCAAACACGCCCCATTGAAACAAGGTGCCAAAGGCGTGCTGCACGCCCTGACCGGCGAACAGGTCCACATACCACATGGCCCAGCCGAATTTATCATAGCGTTGGTGAATACCCCATTCGGGCGGCTCAAACGTCGGATGAATGGCAAACGGGATGTCACAATCCTGAGCGGTGGCAAAGACAACATCGTGGCGGGGATCGCCGTGGGGGATGCGAGAAATCGTAAACGGGCTGACGAATACTCCCTTACAGCCGTCCGTGACGGCGCGTTCGATTTCGCGAGCCGCTTCCTGGGGGTCGCCGAGCGACACGTGGGCAATGGGCACCAGCCGTCCGCCCGAGTCCCGGCAGAAGTCGGCAATCCAGCGATTATACGCCCGGCAATAGGCCGCGGACAGTGCGGGATCGAGCAGTTCGGCCTCCCACAGCAGCCCGAGGGTCGGGTAGAGGATGGCCTTGTCCATGCGCTCGCGGTCAAGCAGTGCCAGCCGCTCTTTCATATCCATGGTGCCGAAGGCCGCTCCTTTGAGATAGGTCAGTTCCGGCCCCGGTCGGAGCGCCCGCACCTCTTCGGGCCGGATCTCACCCCGCATGGCGCGCTGGCGCAGTTGCGTGGCCTCGTCCACCTGTTTGCCCATGCCGCCCAGCGTACCCAGCGTGCCCGGCCGGGTGAGCTTGGCCCGTCGGGAGTCAATCTCCAGGTATTCGTAGCCGTCGTCCGGGTCCACGCGGATACGCAACGCCCGACCGCGATAGGCCGGATCAAGATAGCGCTCCCACAGGTCGGGCGGTTCAAGGATATGGCCGTCACAGTCAATGAGTAAGGAATCGGTTGTCATACATCTCCCTTGTGTGGTATCGACTCAACGCTGTACAGAGATATATTACACAGAGGAGTAATAGAAGCACGAGCCTTAATGGGCCGGTGAGGATTGAAACCACCAGGCGCTCCATCGGACTTGGAGGAACACCCAGGAGAGAAAAAAGGAGGACCCATGAAAGTCGGTACGATTATGCAGTTGACCAGTTTTGGCGGCAAGCCGGACCTACAGACCTATCAGGAAGAGCTGTCATTGGCGGATAAGGCGGAAGACTATGGCTTTGACTCGCTGTGGAGCCTGGACCACCATTTCACCGGCTATGTGATGTCGCCTGACCCGTGTCAGTTGTTGTCCTATATGGCCGGGCGCACCAAGAAGATTCAGCTCGGCACTGCGGTCATCGTGTTGCCCTGGCACGACCCGGTCGAAATCGCCGAGAAAATCGCCCTGCTCGACCTCGTGTCCGGCGGCCGTACGATCTTCGGCTTTGGGCGCGGCGCCGCCACGGTCGAATACGCCGGCTTCCGTATTCCCATGGACGAGTCGCGCCAGCGTTTTGTCGAATGCGCCGACATCATTCGCCTGGGTCTGACCCAGGACAGCTTTTCGTATGACGGCACGTATTACCAGATTCCAGATATTCAGGTTCGTCCCCGGCCCATCTCCAATCCCGAGACCCGCTTTTATGCCTCGTCGGTCAGCCCGGAGTCGGCGGATATCATGGCCAAGATGGGCTTTGGCGTGTTGATTATTGCCCAGCGCAGTTGGGAAGACACGGCCACGGACTATCAGCGCTACTGCGAGACCGCCCTGGCCAACAACATCACGCCCCGGCCGCCCGTCGGGTTATTCAACGTCTTGGTTTCTGACGATGCCACAGAAGCCGAGGACCTGGCCCAGCAGTATATGGGCACGCTGTTCGACTCCATTGAAAACCACTACGGCTTTTCTTCGGGCAAGCTGAAAAGCGTCAAAGGCTATGAGTTCTACGGCAAAATGGCCAAAACCTATGCCAAGCTCAACGCGGACGCGGAGGCCAAGGTCAAGGCGATCGAGTTCTTCCGCAGCCTGCATGCGGCCGGCACGCCGGACCAGGTACTCGAAAAGATCCGCTATATCCATGAGACGGTCGCGCTCGACCACATGGTCGGCACCTTCGCTTTCGGCGGCCTGCCGGCGCCGAAGCTGAATCGCAGCTTCCAGCTCTTTGCCGAGAAAGTTCTGCCGGTGCTTCAGACCGACCCGGCCTTCCAACTGCCCAAGGAGCAGGCCGAGTTGGTCGCGGCCAGCGCCTAGATTATCACCAGGGCAGACCCGACGGTCTGCCCTGCTCTGAGCGCCCTATTTCCTCCCCTTTATCCATCATCCAGAATCGTCTTCATCTCCTGGAAGACGAAGGGCGGAGGCTGCGGCGAACAGGGCGGGCGACTATCTGGCTCTGCAACAGAATGTCGGCACCGTCCGCCTAGTCTGATTCGAGCCGAGTCCCGGAACGAAGCCCGGTCAAGGAAAGCGCGGAGCGCTGTTATCTTGAAGCCCCGGCCTTAACGGACCGGTGAGGATTGAAACAACCGTCACAAGGGCCGGAAGTTCATCTTCAGCAGCGCTTCGAGGTGGGCTGGGTGACAGGCGATAATGGGCGCTTCCGACACCTCCTGCCGGTCTCTCGTCTTGCGGATCATTTCGGTTGGGGTCACTGGCTCGCCAGAGAGTCGGTATAGCCCTCCCCCGGCCTGCCATAATACCATTGCCGCCGCCGCAATATCGTAAAAGTGGAAACGGGTGAGTAAGCTGGCCTGGAGTGCGCCGGTGGCGACCAGAATGACCTCGTAGCCGGAGACGCCGAAGCTCCGAATCTTGCCGGGATAGCGACTGAGATTCCAGTGCGGCGCGTCCGATGAGACCCCGAGATAGTCGGATTTTCCGATGTCCGGCTGGACGGGCGGGATGCTGAGCGGGGCCGCATTCCACTCGGCGTGCTTGCCGTGGGCGCTCAGAAAAACATGCTTGGCCGCCGGCATACTGAAAATGCCGATGAACGGTTCCCACGGGTCGGTCTGCGCCTGTTGCTTGAACACCGCCAGGGAAATGCCCCACACGGGAATGCGGCTGCGGAAGGCCGCCGTGCCGTCAATCGGATCGAGGATGGCAATATACGAAGCCCAGCGGTCTCCGGACCAGCCCTGCTCTTCCCCGAAAATACCCACGTCTCCGTGGAAAAGCGCTGTCAGCTCACGTCGCAGAAAGCCCTCGATTGCGCCGTCCGCGGGTGTGACCCATGAGCCGTCGGGTTTGAGCGAACCCGGACTGCGGCCATACTGGTCTGTGGCCATTTGATCTGCAGCGTGTACGAGCTGCCTGATCCGCTCAAGCGCTTGCGTTTCGCTCATCCTCCTCCGCGTCCTGTCGCATTACCGATGCGCTCCGCCGCCTAACTCCTCAAACAGTTCGCTCACCACGCGTGCCGTGCGGACCGGGTCGTGCCGCACCAGGGAGTGGGCTGACATGACATTCCCGACTTTTACCACTTTTACTCCCAGGTCATACAGTGCCTCAGTATCGAGCCTGACCTGGGCGGCCTGTTCTCCCTGATACTTGCGTGCCAGTGCCGGAGGAATCTCACCCCGGTGGACAACCACCGCATCGGGAGTCCGACCCGCATACTCGGCCAGCTTTGCCACGTGCCGAGAGGCTGAGTAGCCGTCGGTTTCTCCATGACGGGTCATCAGGTTGAGAATGTAAATGATGAGTGCACGCGTACTTTGGAGTGCTTCCGGGATGCCGCTGACCAACACATTGGGAATGGTTGAGGTGTAGAAATTCCCCGGCGCAAAGATAATGAAATCGCTCTCCTGCAGGGCCCGGACGGCCTCGGGGTTGGCCCGTGCCGCGGGTGTGAGATACACCCGCTGGATCGGGAGGGCCGGGTCATGCTTGGGCACATCGATATTGGCTTCTCCCTCGACCAGGGTACCGTCCGTCAGCTCCGCGCACAGATGGGCGTGGTCCCAGGTCACGGCCAGGACGCGGCCCCGTATTTTGAGGATCCGGCTGATCGCCTCAATCGCCTGTTTCTCGGAGTCCAGAATTTTTGTCAGGGCGAGGAAAAAAAGATTGCCAAAGCTCCGGCCCTCCAGGGGTGCGTCCACAAACCGAAAGGAAAACAGATCGCGCAGGAGTTGACTCTCTTCCGACAGGGCGACCAGACAGCGCCGCATATCGCCCGGCGGCAGCACCCCGAATTCATCCCGGAGACGCCCCGAGTCGCCGCCCGAATCCATCATGGTCACAATGGATTGGACCCACAGATCGGCATACGCGCGCAGACCCGACAGGACGTTGAACGACCCGGTTCCGCCGCCAATTACGCTCACTCTGCGTCGCATGGTCATGTCCGTTGGGTCGGTTGGGTCGGTTGCCGTGCCCAGCGCCGCAGGGCTTCCAGGGCTGGGCTCGCAATCTCGGTCTGCCACTGTTCGCACAGCAGGGCGAGCGGCGCTCTCAGGGCGGGTGAGGGATCTGCCCCTGGCGTCATTCCGGCTGTTTTCTCGCGCAACCAGGAAAGCGTGTCAGCCAGGCCCGGCAACGACCCAGACAGGAACGCCTGCCGTAACTGCGGGATCGTCCTGGTGTCAAACGTACGTTTCTGGGCGAGATCGATAATATCGGACAGGAGCAGGCTGGCCGCACTCAGGCGACAGTCGAGCCGGGCCAGCAGATCGTTATAGACCTGTCCAGCCACGGTCTCGGCCCTGGTCCGGACGGCATCCAAAAGCGCTCTCCCGCGCAAAGGACTTCGGGCCGCTTCGGCTCTGTGGGGCAGGAGCTGGCAGTAGAACTTGAGTTTCGGCTCCGTGCCTGACGGCCGGATGATCGTCACACAGCCGTCTGTCACGACCTGCAAGACATTCCGGGGAAGCGTATCCGTGTCGCTCACAAAGGGGCCGAAGCGCGCCTCGTCCCAGTAATCGATCATCTCCGTGACGGCAAGCCCGCCAAGCTGTTGCGGCGGCGTCTCGCGCAGGGAATGCATCAGCCGGTCGCGGCGTAACACGCCCTCCGCTCCGCTCATCATGATGGAGCGATTGACATCCGCATAGCCACCCAACTCTTCCAGGATATGGATATAGTAGTCGAGCAGCGTCTTTCCTTCTTGGCGGAGCTGCTGGTAGAGGGTGGCAAAGTAGAGGCAGGCCGGCGCGGCATCCTTATCTTTGAGGTGCGGGCTGAGCATGCCGCCGTGGCTTTCCTCGACCGCCAGGACCAGTTGCTCGGGCGCACACCGAACGGCGCGATAGGTTCCGGTCTGGTCTAAGGCTTTCAGGACCGCGGCCACGTATTTGAAGCCGACGAGCAGGTCATCCACGATCCAGGCATCGCCTGCCTGGGCCACAATCTTACCCAACAGCCGGGTTGTCACCAGAGTCTCAATGACCAGTCCTCTGCGGCGTGGACCTCTGGGGTCCAACATCAGGAAATAGCACAGCATGGCCGCAAGCTGGTTGCCGTCAAAATGATACCAGCTCCCGTCGGGCAGTCTGGCCTCAAGCCCGACTCTATCCGCGTCCGGGTCACTGGAGAGGACGAGGCCGATCCCGTGCGTATCGGCAAAGGCTTTTGCCGGCTCGGTCGCCTGGGGGACTTCGGGGTTGGGCACGCGAAAAGGAATGGCAGCAAAGGTCCCGTCCGGGCCCTGGTCGGGCGGAGTCCGAACCGGGAACCCGACTCGCTCCAGCAGCGTCCCAACCGTTGTCAGCCCACAGCCGCCCAGGGGAGTAAATACGACCGGATGGGCCGGCAGCGGGCTATGAAGCCGGTCGTAGAGCCGCACATAGGTCTGGAGGTATTCCTCATGCAACTGACGCGGAACGGGGCGGACCAGGTCCTGGCTCAGGGCTTCTTCAAAGGGGATTGAGTGAATGTCCGTGGCCTGAGCCATGATATCCACCAGCCGCTGGTCGTCCGGGGCCACCGGCTGGCTGCCATACTGGTCATACACCTTGAGGCCGTTATCGTCGGGCGGATTATGCGAGGCAGACAGATTGATACCCCCGACCGCGCCCAGTTGACCAATCAGGAAGGACAGCTCCGGCGTTGTCAGCACGGCCGTGTCGCTTTCCGGCTCGGCGAAATAGGCGACAATGCCGTTCCCGGCGTAAATCTCACATGCCAGTTTCCCCAGCGATCGGGACGACACGCCCAGGAGGGGATGGGATTCACCCAGGAAACCGTACACACCAGCCAGGTCGTGAAACACCCGGACATCGTTGGCGACCACCACGGCCAGATCGGTCTGGTTCGGCAACACTGACCTGAGGTATTGACAATGCCCCTGGACGGTCATGGCCACGGTTGTCGGATTCATACGATTCGACCCGTAGCCAACCCGGCCACGCCGACCGCCCGTCCCAAACGGCAGGACCTGCCAGAAGGCCTCAAACAGCAGGGCCAGACGCTCTGCATCGAGATGCCGGGCCAGCACCTCAGGATAGGCGTACGGCACCTCACCCGCCAGCCAACTCTGGAGGCGCTTATAAGCGTGCTGCCCGGGCGCGCCGTAGTCCTGTCTCAGGCGCTCACCGATCCGTGCGAGTGGGGTCATATTTCAGATCACTCCTGCGCCTCAAGGCTGAGCCTGTCGGGCCGTTTGTTGCGTCATTTCTGCTGCCAGCCTGAGAGCCGCCTGCATGCTGCGCGGACTGGCTTTGTTATGGCCGGCAATATCAAACGCCGTGCCGTGGTCGGGTGAGGTGCGAATGATCGGCAGGCCCAGCGTGACATTGACCCCGTCTTCCCAGGATAACAGTTTAAGCGGGATGAGGGCTTGATCGTGATACTGGCAGACTACAGCATCGAATGCGCCCCGCACCGCCCGCACAAACACCGTATCCGCCGGCAGCGGCCCGACCACGTTGCAGCCGGCGCCGCGGGCCTGCTCGACCGCCGGTTGAATCAGCCGCTGTTCCTCATCGCCGAACGCGCCCGCTTCTCCAGCGTGTGGATTGAGTCCGGCCACGGCCAGACGCGGCTGGGGCAGACCGTAAAAACGGTGCAAATGCGTCGCGGCGACCGTAATCGTTTTCTCAATCCGTTCACACGAGAGTGCCTGCGGGACCTGGGCCAGGGGCAGATGCGTGGTCACCAGCACCACTCGTAACTGCTTTTTGCCCCCTCGCCTTCGGCGGCTCCCCACGAAAGGGGGGGGCGACCCGTCCAGCATCATCCGCACCTCGGCCGTATCCGTCAACGCGGCCAGGAGTTCGGTATGGCCAGGGTAGGCATGGCCGCTCGCCTGCCACAGGGCTTTGCTGATCGGAGCGGTGACCAGTCCGTCCAGGGCCCCGTCCAAGGTCAAACGCACGCCGCTTTCGACATAGCGATAGGAGGCCTCCCCCCCGGCGCGAGTGGGCTGGCCGGGAACGCGCTCGGCCGGAGCGAGTTGGGAAAGCGCGAGCACGGGGATATGCTGCGCGTCGGTTGGCAAGGCGACGCCCACCCGCCACTGATACAGACGGAGGGAAGACGCCAGACGGGCCGCCGTCTCGTGTAAAACCGCCAAGTCGCCAAGGACGATGACCCGACAGTCGGGCAGCGGTGACTGGAGAGCCTTCAGTATGACCTCCGGCCCGACCCCTGTAGGGTCGCCCATGGTCACCCCGATCACTGGCTTGATAGGCATGAGCACGAAGACGTTCTTCAGAATGGCCAGAGCCAGCCGAGGAGGCCCTTTTTCTTTCCGACCTCCAGGCGGTCAGGAGCCACCTCTTCCACCTCGGTATCTAAAACGCCACTCGTCTCGGTGATGCCCGAGCCAAAATCTTCCGGCGCTTCGAGGAAGTTTTCGACGTGATGGCGGAAGCGGAGATCCTCATTAAACCAGCGCGCATAGCGACCGCGCAGCGCCTCGTTATACAGCTTGTTTTTGATCTCCTCGGAAACGGTCTCCAGGGGTTGCAGGCCGGCGTTCCGTTTATCCTCGACTTTGAGCAGATGCATCCCGGAGTTGGTCCGGAAAGGCTGGCTGATATCGCCATTTTCCAGGGAGAAGGCCACCTGTTCGATGCCTTCGGGCATTTGTCCGTATTCAAAATAGCCGAGGTCTCCTCCGTTGTCAGCGCCCGGACCCAGAGAGTACTGGCTTGCCAGATTGCCGAAATTTGCGCCTCCCAGCGCGCGTTGACGGACTTGATGCACAAGCGCAACCGTCTCCTGTTCCTCTCGCTCGCTCGCGGAGGGCGATAAGGGGCGGAAAATATGGCGGACGCGAACCTGCGCGGGCTGGGTGTACGCATCGATATGTTCATCGTAGTAGCGCTGGACATCCTCGGGCGTGACGTTCACCCTGGAACCGATCTCACGACTCATTAACATCGCCTGTTCCACCTCAGTCGCAACCCGTTCGCGGTATGCCTCCGTGGTCATACCCTGCTCAATCAGGGCGGCTTCAAATTCTTCATCGTTGAGATTGCTCTGGGCTTGAATACGCGCAATATAGCCGTCAATATCGGCCTTTTTGGCTTTCAGGCCCTGCTTTTCGACTTCCTTCCTGACCAGTTTCTGCATGACGAGCGCTTCCAAGACCTCCTTATCCGACATCCCGGCGGCCCCGCCGGCGGGGGCCAGCGGACTCGCGCCCGCCACTTCCCGGAAGCCCTGCATCTCGTGTGAGGTAATCGGCGCGCCATCAACAGTCGCCACAATGCGGTTGATGACCTCGGCCCGGCTTGCGGCCGGCCCCAACCATACGAAACAGACCAGAGCACCGATCAGGATGCTGTGTTTTTGCGTTTCTTTCATCAGGCTTCACCGGCTAACATGATTCACTGAGGCCGTGCAAGAGAGTCTTGACCGCCGGCATAACGTCTTCCTGGGGCGCAAGCGCAAACGAGACCCGACCGTCCGGGCTGAGATGGGCGCCCCGGTCATTGCGCTGAATAAAGGCCACCAGCCGCTCGCCTTGTATGGGCGAGTCAGGGTGGAAGTGCAGGGTGACGCGCTCGCCCTTGCGGGAGACCGCGGTGACTAAATAGTGGCGCAGGACTCGGCGCAGGTCCATGACTTCAATAAAATCCAGGACTAACGTGGGCAGGGGGCCAAACCGGTCTTCCATTTCATAGGCGAGGTCTTCCAGGTCGCTGCGCTCTTGCACATTGGCCAGTTTTTTATAGAAGACCAGACGCTGATTGATATCCGGGATATAGGCCTCGGGCAGATAGGCGGGCAGGCCAATATGAATGTCGGGTTCAATCGCCACTTCAATCTCACCCCCGCGCAGCTCACGGACCGTCTCTTCCAGCATATGGGCGTAGAGTTCGTAGCCGACCGCCGCGACGCGGCCGGACTGTTCTTTGCCCAAGAGATTGCCCGCCCCGCGAATCTCTAAATCATGGGCCGCCAAACGAAACCCCCCGCCCAGGGCGTCCAGTTCCTGGAGGACCTCCAAACGCCGCTGGGCGTCCCGGGTCAGGGCATGTTCCCCCGGAATGAGTAAATAGGCATAGGCCCGCATGGCGGACCGGCCAACCCGACCGCGCAGTTGGTATAGCTGCGCCAAGCCAAAACGGTCCGCCCGGTTAATGATAATCGTGTTGGCGGTCGGGATATCGAGCCCGGACTCAATAATGGCCGAGCACAGCAGCACGTTCACCCGGTGGTGCATGAAGTCCAGCATGACCGTTTCCAGCTCACGTTCCCCCATCTGGCCATGCGCAATTGCCAGGACCGCCTCCGGCACGAGCGCCCGCAACTGCTCGGCCATTTTTTCAATGCTCTCGACCCGGTTATGGACAAAAAAGACCTGACCGCCCCGGGCGAGTTCTTGCAGAATCGCCGAGCGGATGCGGTCTTCATCAAAGCGAGCCACATAGGTCCGGATGGCCTGGCGGTCCACGGGCGGGGTTTCAATCACGCTCAGGTCGCGCAGACCCATCATACCCATATTGAGCGAACGCGGGATCGGCGTGGCCGACAGCGTCAGGACATCAACCTCGTGGCGGAGTCGTTTGATTTTTTCTTTATGCGTCACCCCGAACCGATGCTCTTCATCAACGACGACCAAGCCGAGTTGCTTGAACCCAATGTCGCGCTGCAAGAGACGGTGGGTGCCGATGACGATATCGACCGTGCCGGCGGCCAGGCCGCGGATCACGGCTTTGGCTTCCTGGGCCGAGCGGAATCGATTCAGCAGCTCGACCCGGATGGGAGCGTCGGCAAAGCGTCGGCTGAAGGTCTCGGCGTGCTGTTGGGCGAGCACCGTGGTGGGCACCAGGACGGCGACCTGCTTACCACTTTCAACCGCCAGATAGGCCGCCCGGAGCGCGACCTCAGTCTTGCCGTAACCCACATCGCCGCAGACCAGACGGTCCATAGGTTTGGGGCTTTGCAGGTCGGCTTCCACGTCTTCTATGGCGGCTCGTTGGCCGCGGGTTTCTTCAAACGGGAAACGGGCCACAAACTCCTCGTAGTCGTCGGTGAAAGTGGCCAGGGCGGGCCGCTCGACACTTTCCCGAACCGCATGAATTTCGAGCAGCTCGCGCGCCATGGCCTGAATGGCTTCCCGCGTCTTGCGCTTGACGCGCTCCCAGGTCTGACCGCCCAAGCGGTCCAGGCTGGGTTCTTTGCCGTCCGCGCCGGCATACTTCTGGACCAGATTGATACGCTCAACCGGCACATACAGTTTATCGCCGCCGACATATTCGAGGTGGAGATAGTCGCCCGTGGTATCGGCCACGCTCAGGTGCTGGAGCCCGTGATACCGGGCAATGCCGTGGTCGGTGTGAACCACATAGTCGCCGGCCGCCAGTTGGCTGAGTCCGGTCAGATAGTCGGCCACCGGCCGCGGCCGGGAACGCCGTCTGTGGCGCCGCTCGCCGAAAATCTCTTCTTCAGCCAGGAAGACCAGCCCGTCCGCCGGCAGCACAAAACCCTGAGACAAATGCCCGACCACAATCGCAGCCCGCGGACCTTGGCGTTCTAAAAGAGGAAACGTCCCAGCTTTTTCGTCTGATTGGAGGGGACGTTTGCTCCTTCTCCCCTGCGCGTCCCCCACCTGTTCGACGGGGAGTTCCAGCTCGTAGCCGAGCAAGAGATGCTGGAGGTGGTCGGCCTGTCCTTGACTCGAAACAGCCAGATAGACCTGCTGCCGCTCGTCCTGCCACTGCCGAATACGCGCGACAAGAGGCGCCAGGCCTTTTTCCGCAGACGGCGGAGAGACGTCAGGTTTCAGGCCCCTGTGCAGTGTCGAGGTGACGCTGCAGTCGGCAAGAGAGGGAACGTCCCCAGCCTTTTTGTCTGATTGGAGGGGACGTTGACTCTCTTCAACGGTAACGAAGGCTGCGTACCCGTCCAGGGCCTGTTGCGCCGGCAGGTAATAGTGCTCGGGCGGCGGGACAAACCGGCCGGCCTCTCGGGCCGTGGCTACTCGCGATGCAAGCTGTCCCCGAAACGTCTCGGCCGCTCTTGCCTGCTCAGCCGGGTCCAGGGCCCATACGACCGTTCCGCGTGGCAGATACTCCCCCAGATGTTCCAGGTCGGGATAGAGGTAGGGCAGGAAGAATTCGACCCCAGGGAACGGCAAGCCGCTCTTGAGGTTCTCGATAATCCGCTGCTGTTCCCGATGGGGAATATCGCCTGCGTCCAGGGCCTCTTCAATCGTGCGCCAGGCGGCCTGGAGACGCGCGACCGAAAAAAAGCGCATGGGTAAAACCATGACCTCCTCGCAGGTGTCGAGCGAACGCTGCGAGGCCGGATCAAACGAGCGCATGGTCTCAATGCTGTCTCCAAGGAACTCGATCCGCAGCGGGTGCTGGGCGAGCGGCGGGAAGAGATCGACAATCCCTCCACGGACACTGATTTCGCCTTTTTCCTCAACCAGCGGGACGCGCCGGTAGCCCCACTGCAAGCAGTAATCGACAAAAGCGGACAGCGGGAGTTCATCTCCGCTGCGCAGCCGAAAGGTTGCGGTGATGAACTCTTCCTGGGGCAGGAGCCGTTGGAGCAGGGCCGGGGTCGAGGTGACGAGAATGGGCGTGCCGACCGAGAGCGCGTCGTACAGCCCCTCAATCTGCGCGGCGACGACCTCACTGTTGGGAGACAGGCCGTCGGCCACCGACACGTCCCAAGCCGGGTAGTAGCGAACCCGCGGGGCGAGGTCCTGCCCGATAAAGAAGCGCAGGTCAGCGGCGAAGGTCTCGGCCTGTTTATCCGACGGCAGCACACACAACGTTGGGTGCGGAATGTGTTGCAGATGACGGGCGATGAAAAACGCGCGGGCCGCGCCCTTGAGTCCGGCCAGATGGACGACGTTGGGTGCGGGCTCAGCAGTAATGTGCCGCGCCGTTGCCTCAAGGGCAACCGAAAGGGGCTGGAAAGGCGAACTCTGATCTCTTCCCGATGGAAAGGTCATCGGCGTTTACCTTTCGGCGAGGCGTGAGACGACGTGTTAGCGGCTGGCCTGCTGCCCGGCAGCGACCATACCGAACAGGGGAATCGTGAGCTGTGTTTCTTCGGGATGGTCGGTCAGGATCTCAATGCTGCCACGTATCCTGCCCGGCTCAGTGTCGCCCGAGATATGCAAACGCAGCGCAAACTCTTTGCCCGGCGTGACCTCGGTCAGCTCCGGGACAACGCTGGCGAGCGAGCTTTGCACCTGTCCAATACTGAGGGGCTGAGCGGAGCGATTCTTGATGCGCACCGTCCGTGTCTCTCCGACGCCCTGGCGGACGACCCCGAACGAGACCTGGGACGGCAGGACAATCACGTCGCCTTCGATACTCCCCACAACCGGAATGCTGATGGTCGGCTTTTTCGGGCTCGTGGTGGTAATCGTAATGGTGTCGTTGAGCGGGCCCCGCGGCGCGGTTTTGGAGACGCTGACCTGGAGTGTTTTGCCCTTTTTGCCTTCGACCCGAGTGTCTTCAGCCCGGACGCTGATCGCCGGATGGCCATTGCTGATGTGGGTGATTGCAAAGGTTTTGTTTTGATCGTACAGGACGTTGACCGTGCGTGTGGTCGGTACGCCACGCTGAATCCGTCCCAGATGCACCTGGGCGGGTTGCACCTGCACCTCGGTGGTAATCTCTCCCTGGAGCGTCAGGGTTGTGACCGGACTGAGAGGATCATTGGTATGGACGCGGATGTCTTTGGCTTTTTGACCGGCAAACCGTTTTGTGTCAAACGTCGCCTGAATGGTGCCCTCCGCGCCGGGTGGGATGGTGTCTGCGGCAATCACTGCGGCGGTACAGCCGCACGAGGTTTTGACGGACTGCACCCGCAAATCCCGGTTGCCCCGATTGGTAAACCGAAAATGATGCGTCACCTGTTCTCCCTGTTCGACCTGTCCAAAGTCGAACACGGGTTCGTCAACCTGCATCCGAGGGCCGATAAAGGCCACCGTATCTACGTCCCCGCTCGTCTCGCCCTCCGTCTGTTCGACTGAAGGCGGGCCGGACTCGGCCCGCGTCCCCGGCACAATACCGAGACCGGCAAAAGAGAGGAGCGCGGTCAGTACAAGGGCGGCCTGAGTCCCGAAACGCATGGCTACACCTCCTTGGAGGACAGGTCGGACGAACTGGACGTGGTGCGTTGAGACGGACGCCCCGCACCATTTTTCGAGCGAGCCAGGAATTTATCCAGATAGCGCGTGTGCACCTTGCCGGCTAAAAAGTCCCGGTCCCGCAGGATTCTTTGATGCAACGGGATATTCGTTTTAATGCCATCAATCCGATATTCCGACAGGGCGGCGCGCATCCGCTGGACGGCCTCCGCGCGCGTCTGAGCGCTCACAATGACTTTTGCCACCAGGGAGTCATAATAAACGGGCACACTGCTGTTCTCCATGACACCGGCTTCCACCCGCACACCCATCCCGCCCGGGGGGTGGTAGGCTCGAATCGTCCCAGGAGAAGGCAGCATGGTGGTGGGGTCTTCGGCCACCACCCGGCACTCGATGGCATGGCCTGAGAAACGGATATCCTTCTGACGCCAGGGTAAGGGCTCGCCCCCGGCCGAGCGGATGCCGGCCTGGACCACGTCTATGCCCGTCATCATCTCTGTCACCGGGTGTTCGACCTGGACCCTGGTATTCATTTCAATAAAGTAAAAGTGGCCCCGAGGGTCGAGCAGAAACTCAATCGTCCCGACATTGGTATAGCCGACCGCGCGGGCGGCCTTGACCGCCACGGTGCCCATCCGTTCGCGCAGGCGTTTGGTCAGGGCCGGCGAGGGCGCTTCCTCAAGGAGCTTTTGATAGCGACGCTGGATCGAACACTCGCGCTCGCCCAGATGAATGACGTTACGGTGCTGATCGCCCACGATTTGAAATTCGATATGCCGGGCGCGTTCCAGGTATTTCTCGACGTATAGCGTCCCGTTCCCAAACGCGTTTTCTCCCTCTTCGCGGGCAACGGCAAACAGGGTCGAGAGTTCGTGGGGATTCTGGGCGACCCGCAGGCCGCGCCCGCCGCCGCCGCCCGCGGCTTTTATCAGAATGGGAAAGCCGACCTGGGCCGCCACGGCCTGGGCTTCTTTCACATCCGTAATACCGGACGAGGTCCCGGATAGAACCGGCACGCCGACACGTTCCATGATCCGTCGCGCGCGCGGCTTATCCCCCATCAGACGGATATTCCGCACGCGAGGGCCGATAAAAGTCAGGCCCGAGCGCTGACACGCCTCGGCAAAATCGCCGTTCTCGGACAGAAAACCATAACCGGGATGAACGGCATCCGCGCCGAAGGCCAGCGCGGCGCTGACAATCGTGGGGATATTGAGATAGCTTTCGAGCGGATTCGGCGGCCCGATACACACGCTCTCATCCGCCAGGCAGACGTGCAGGGCGTCACGGTCGGCCGTCGAGAACACAGCCACGGTGGCAATCTCCATGGCCCGGCAGGCCCGCAGGATGCGAACCGCAATCTCACCCCGATTGGCAATAAGGACTTTCTTAAACACGTGACTCAAATTTTGACCGGAATTTTGACTCGAATTTCTATGATTATGCCGGATTTTTATGAAGACCCAAAGACCCAACGGCACAACTAGACAGGCTCAAGGAGAAACAGCGCCTGGCCATATTCGACCGGCTGACCGTTCTCGACCAAAACCCGGCGCACCCGCCCGCGGATCTCCGCCTCGATTTCATTCATCATTTTCATGGCCTCAACGATGCACACCACATCGCCGGTTTCCACCAGCCCGCCGACTGCCACAAAGGGTGAGGCGTCGGGATTGGACGCACAATAAAAGGTCCCGACCATCGGCGAGGTGATGGTCAAGCTGGGGTCAAGGCCGTCCTGTTCCTGGGCCGGGGCGGTCGTCTCCGCCGGAGGCGCGGCTAGATGTAAGTCTGGCCGCGGCTGGACAGTCGCGGGCACGGAGGCCGGTCCTCCACGCACCAGGCGGACCTCGCCCGCGCGATGTTTGAGCTCCAGCTCGTTCACCCCTTTTTCTTCCATCAACTCAATGAGCTTCCGGATTTCGTCAATCTCCATATGTGTCCTTACTCGCCGGCCTCCCGCTATATCGCGCGCTCTACGTTACCCTGACATCGTTCTGACAGATCCGAGAGAAGGGTCAACTCTGAACGAGGGCAACCGCCGCGCGTAGGCCCAGCAGATAGCTGTCCGCGCCAAAGCCACAGATCTGCCCGACCGCCGCGCGCGCGATATAGGAGTGGTGGCGAAACGGTTCGCGTTCATACAGATTCGAGAGGTGGACCTCGATAGTCGGCAGTGCGACCGATAAAATCGCGTCCAGCAGGGCAACACTCGTATGGGTATAGGCGCCGGCGTTGATGATGAGCGCCGCGTACTGTCCACGGGCGGCCTGGATCTTATCGACCAATTGCCCCTCGTGATTCGATTGGAAGGTATCGACCTCAACACCGAGTTCCCGGGCCAGGGCCGCAATCCGGTCATTCACGTCAGCCAGGGTCGTCGTCCCGTAAATGTCGGGCTCACGCAGACCCAGCATATTCAGGTTCGGGCCGTGTAAGACAAGGAGGCGTATCGACATGATCTCCAAAGAGTAAACAGGTCTTCCAATAGATACAAGCAGGTTGCGCGTAGAGCTGAGCGCGCAGGCCGCCCTGACTAGACCTCGATCACCATCCCGTCGTGGGCACATTCCAGCGAGACCTCGCCCTGCCGTTCAAGAACTTCCCGACCAATATGGCTGAGCAGCAGGCGGGTACAGCCCAGGCGGCGCTGCTCCAGAGCAATCCTGGGATAGCTGATATGAAACGCGGTCTCGGTCTGAAAATAGCAACACTCACAGATAAACAGGTCGGTCCCGTGCGAATACCGGACCAGGTCCTCATTCCAGCCGCAGTCGCCGGAATACAACAGCGCCCGGTCGGCGGTTTCGGCCCGATAGCCAAATGAAATATCCCGCTCCTGGTGCGGCACGCGGAAGGGCAGCAACTGAACGCCACAGAGGGTCGTCTCCTGTCCCGGCCTCAGTTCCCGGAAGCGCATATCAAAGCAGCACGGCCGTTTCGACAACTCGCGGTACATGGTGGCGTGGAGGGTGCGAACGCGCTCTTCGGTGCCTGGCGGTCCGACGATGGTGAGGGGCCGGGAGCGCTGGTTTTCATAGATATATTCGAGAAAGAGAAACGGCAGGCCGCCAAAATGGTCGCCGTGCAGATGGCTGATAGCCACAAAGTCTATCCGCTCTGCCGGGATGCCGAGCGATTTGAGGGCGAGCAATGTGGTCGGGCCACAGTCGAGCAGAAAGCCGGCGTCAGCGACCTCGACCAGATAGCCGCTGTGGCGTCGCCCCCCGCTACAGAACGCATCACCCGCGCCCAGCACTGTTACCCGCATGGCTTGCCTCGAACCGTGAAGAGCGGAGTGAATGCAAAGATAAAGCTAAGGTAGTTGAGGCAATTCTTTTCCTGCACGTTCAGCTTCGGGAAATAGTCCACGATACTCTTTCAACAAGGCAGCTTTTTTCTCATCTGTGATTTTCTCATCAGCCAGATAGGCGATTAGATTGGTCGCCAAAGCACGATTCTTAGTAATGATCTTACCATCCACACCGCCTGCCCAAAGAACACGTTGCCATACTTTCAAGTTTTCCTCGGTAATGCTCCAAGGCAAAGCGTTCAACCGTTCGCACGCTTTCTCGTCTCCCATGTTGTTGGGTGGACCCGTCAGACGAAGGAAAGCTCGCACTAAGCACTCCTGCCCCACTGGCTTGCCCAGCAAGTTTGTTTTACGTATTTCGCGGCGTTTGTCGTCGCCCGTTTCCTCTTTGTCGCTGAGTGCATCGGCGAATACCTCAATATTTTCTAGTAACGCCTGCCAAACTTCTCTTACCTTGTTGCGATACAGCTTGATTGTGGAAGCTTCGGGCAATTGGGTTGTATCTGGTTTTCCCCCTGGGAATGAGTTGGTGATAATCGCCTCATTACAATTATAAACAATAGCAAGAGTGGTGAACTCCGGGTCTTTCGTTGTGAGGGTGTTACTACTGTACTTAGTGAGCCGTCCACCTATTAGATCATTAGCCACTTCGCGAGTCAGCACGGCTAGAATATCATCATCATCGGTAACGATATTCTGGCCGGCCGTGGTCGGGCGGGCGTAGCGATTGACCCGTGTGAAAATTTTGCGGGCCTTTTTCGGCTCGTAGGGAACCAGAATAACAGTGACGTCCTCTTGTGCGAGATGGGTGCAGGGTTTGAAGTCCGCGATGGGGCGACCTCTTTCATCACGTCCGGTAACAGCGAATTCTATCGCTTTTAAGCGATGTTGCCCGTCTAGAGGAACAAGAACTTCACCCCCTTTGAAGGTCAGAAATCCCATGTCAGCCGCATCGGCGCGATACTTGTTCGGTAAACCTTTTGTAATTACAGCAGCTAACGGCTCGAATATATCCTCCTCGTTGAAGTTCATGGCTGCGACGATAATAGCACCGAAAAACCGCGAGTCGTCGTTGGCCAGATATGGAGCGATTTGTTTTTTTGACACGATTGTAGTTGATGTCGCGTTGGTATCGCTCCTCAATGCTCATGTCTTCCCACCCCTCTAGCTCTTTGGGGATTTTGACCATGGTCACTAGTTCTTGGGCTTTCATCGAAAGAATAAAATAATTCGTGTCGCCCAATCTTGCTTTCATTGCTGCGAGAGTCGTTGACATTCAAGTCTCCTCACCGCTTGTGCTGAATATTCGCTTCGGGTCTCCAGCATTTGATCAACTTCTGCTCGAAGCGATCAATTTTGTTCAGTTCGACGGACATATAGCATATGTCCAAATGTTCACCGAAAGCCCGAATCCATAGCTTCAACGTTCTATTGTGCGAGCCGCGCCAGTGTTGAATCAGCCGGTTTCTTATTGACTGCTCAGCAGCCTTGCCAACGTAAACGCACTTATCGTTATCTCGGCACCAAAAAGCGTAAACACCCGATATCGATCTAGGTATCTCGCTGATGTTTGTGTGAGACCATCTTATTTTTTTATGACGTTTTTCTTTCTTTTGTGACATCTTCAGAAAGACCAGACTTTAACAGATCGTTGGATAAGTCTTCCTTGTCGAGAGTCAATTGCATCCGGCGACCACTCTGTGTGCCGGTCAAGTTCTTTGGTCAGTGCAATAGCACTCCGCCTGTACCCCGCTTTTTTCCTGGAAAAATTTCGGTTCTCGGAATCTCCCGGCTTATTGTCAGACTGTCCGAGTAGCGTCAAGTTTCCGATACGGTGGACCCAATCAGACGGCTTCTGATCCTCAAAGCCTTTCCACGCTGACCAATGTTTCTCAGCTTTCGGAAGGATATGTTCGACACTGCAACGATACTCGTTTATTACCTCAGAGTCGCTTTGCAGATCATAGTTCAGCCCCAACAAGAAACGTTTAATCTTTTTTGCGTCGCGCATTTCTTGGATTTTCATTCTTTCAACGAACTTTTCGTCATCGAGGATGCCATAGCCACTATCACATTCTCTCAGAAACTCGTCGAAAATAGTTTCATCGTCTAAGCGCTCAGACTGAATCATTTCAGCTTGATTTGCGAATTCGTCCTCGAAATGAGACGGTTCAAACTTGGGTGAAACAAAGGCTGTCCGCATGACAAACGAAGTAAATCGCTTCATTTTCCCATGTATGGACTTTGCCAGCCTTCTTTGTTTCCTACCATCCGATTCGTTGATGTAGTGGCTGAGTAACGCAAACACTATCGACTGCGTGACCTTATAGGTCTGTAATTCTTTTAGGAAAACATAGAGATTCCGAGTTGAATTTGTCTTACCCGAGAGCATATGAAATCGCTCGATAAAGGGATCGCCTGAACTCGGAGATGAAACAATTCGGAATAAGTCTACGTACTCTTTACGAGAAAAATCCTCAACCAAATCAAATACGTAGCTCGTTGGTCCACTTTCTCCAGAAGACCTGTTCTCAGCGACACCGCGGATTTTCTTTCGGGTTTCTCTATACAGACTACCTTTCGGTAAAAAGCCGTACCTACATTGAAACTAGCATCGTGCGTAATCGGTTAATTTTATGTCATCCCTCAGTTGGACGCGGACACGTTCAAGACTCTCGTGTACGGTGTTTCTGCGGGCTGTTTCACTCTCGTCATTAAAATAAGAATAGAGATAGTTACGAATAAGATCCAAATCGTCCAGCGACTTACCACGAGAGTTAATTGTTTCATACACGGAATTCGGATCAACATCGGTCGGTATGTACAGGCAGGCAACTTCGACTTTTTGAATGAGAAAATCGAAAAACGAGCAGGCTCTCTCCAGACCCATGCCCGCAACGAAGTTGTCAATTTCCCGCCACGCAAGGGTCAATTTTCCATTCGATCCAATATTTTTCCCTCGAATCAACTGATTGTAGCGAGTTTTGTCATCACTCGGCGGCGTGAGTCGAGGCGTTAGCCTATCCGCATTACAAAATCGCTCCGTGGTGTTTTCGTCTAAGTCAAAGAGGATGCGGAGTGCAATCGTTTCTCGGTGTGAATCATTCGCCTCGCTGAACAAACGGCAGAAGCAGGCGCAGATAAGGGAGATAGTCACCATACGCTGCTGACCATCGTTAATCTGCCAAAAATCTTCCTGCTTTGTCAGCAGCATAACTGCGCCGAGGAAATAACACCGTCGATTTTCGCTTACAGCCTCGTCAATGTCGTGGAGTAATTCTGAAACGTGTTCTTTCTTCCAGTCGTATCGACGCTGATGCCACGGCACCTCAAATTTCCCCGTGTAATACAAGCGGGAAAAAATCATTGATTTGGTATCAATAGCAGTGCTCATCCCCGTGCTTTCTCAGGCTCACATGTGGCTAGCAATGCGAGCCGCCCATCTTCACGTATATAATCGCGTCGCCAAATATCCTCAATTATTTCTTCTTCCGCACATGAAATGAGTGGTTCTCCAGTCTGCTTCTCTATGTCCTGTAAACGCTCAAGAATCGCGGCCCGGACTTCCAACCTGAACGGTCCCATGACCCGGCTGCCGTCCTCACGCAGTTTGGTGCGCCCATCGCGGCGGACTGGTAGGCGATTCCGGTCATCTTCGCGGAGCGCGATCAGCCATTCGCGAAAATCTGCAAGGACTTCCAATTTCTCTTCTTCTTCATGTCCCGAGGCAATCAACCCGCGCAAACTTCTATCCTTCTTGACCACCGTACAGGTCCAACAGCCGAAACGCGGCGAGGTGGTTCCACACGAAGGGGCGTCTTCTTTGCTCAGTACCAGCGGGCATTCACCGCCACCGGCGTTGCGGTAGAGCGTAATCAAGGTACGATGCGACTCGCCCCACGGCGGTCTCCTTTGCATCAAAATCATCCACACATCATCGTCGCTCAAATCAGCCAGCGGGGAGAACATTCTGCACCCGGTGATGCTCCCGTGGGGGTTCATGGTGTTTGCCTTGACCCCGTGCTTCTTCATGGTGCGTCGGCGATTTTGGGATTCGCTTCTTCGGGTTCCGATGAGTAAGACGGTCCGTTTGTGAGTCCGAGCAAGTCTCTCTAACAATCGGTCAGTCGGCTTAATCTTCATCCGGTCCGTACACCAGCGGAAATTACGGGTCGGCGGAATGTATCCACGCCCTATGACGTTCACCCAAAACGTCTGATCGACGTCTGGCTCCGTGATCGTCGTCGTAATCGGCAACTCGGCGGCGTGGGCCGCGTCTCGGATCACGCCCAAGCTGTTCTTCAAATGGCGGATAACAAGGGGAGATTCAACAAGCGTGTCATTTCCGATAACGTAGACGGTACGCCGCCGTTCCTGTGGAGGGAGTGCGGCCACCGTTTCCCAGACCAATTGTAAGAGGAGCGTCGAATCCTTTCCTCCAGAATACGCGACAATCCAGGGATCGGTATGCCGCTTGCGGTATTCCGCAGAGAGTACGTCACACACCGCGTTCAGTCGAGTGACCACATCGTCGGTGCGAGACCCGTCGGTGTTGGTCTCTACCTGTACGTCCATACCCCTCCTCCTGGATTAGTTTGATGGATAACATCCTCTTACTACAGGCTGTCCAAGAGTTCTGCCTCCTCTTCTCAAAGTGAAAAAACTTGTGTTGGTACGGCCAATGCAGCACCATAACGTTGCGCGGATGGTTCGACTCCATCCCCTCTCCGCCTTGTTTTCTCACATTTTAGCAGATACCGTATTTGCTTTGCTCAATGCTAGCACGTTTCCGCGAGTATCTCCGCGACTCGTTCCTCGGTCCGGGCCGGGGATTTTCTGACTTCCAGGAGCATTTGCCCCATGTCGTGCAGCAGCGTCTGGGACTCCTGGTGTTGGCGAGCAGAGTCTTGCTTGGCGAGTCCCTTGTCGTTCGCTTCCAGCATCACCAGCTTTTGCAGAATTTCATCTATCTTTTTATGCATATTTGTCTGGTTGGCTATGCCGCACCTCTTCCTTCAGTCCTCCGCTATAAAATCTTCTGGTGAGCCTGTCAATTTCGGACACTACCCCCGTCTTCCTGTGAAGCACAAAACCCGGTAGATTCCCCTTACGGGGAAGGATACGGCCCGGTGGCCGTACCGGTCTTCAAAACCGAGTTGCGTGGCGTAAGTTGCGCGGATGGTTCGACTCCATCCCTTCTCCGCCACTTCCTCTCCCGGAGAGACGTCTCACGGAACAAGGTCGTGCGGATCAAAAATTCCGCGCAGGTCGAGTAAGAACGTGTCGTTATGAATCCGGCCCAGGATGGGTGGCTCGGCCTGCCGAAAACGCTGGGCGATTTTTTCTGCGGACAGTGCGCTATGCCGAACGGCAATGACCGTGCTGGGGAGTTCCTCCTCCGGCAGCGCCCCGCTGCCGATCTGGACGGTTGCCTCCTCGACGCGCAGCGAGAATGCGCTACCGAGCGCCTGCCGTATCAACGGAACGGCTTGGGCCGCCAGGGTTTCCATGTCGTCCACCGGCCGGGTTAGCCACCGCAGGGTGGGCAGGTCGCGGGGCAACTGCGGCGAACGCCGGTATAGACGCAGGGTTGCGCTCAGGGCCGCCAGCGTCAGCTTGTCAAGACGGAGCGCCCGTTTGAGCGGGTTCTTTTTGATCTTGTCCACCCAGGCTGTGCGGCCCACAATAAGCCCGGCCTGCGGGCCGCCGAGGAGTTTATCTCCGCTAAAGGTGACCACATCCGCGCCCCTGGCGACCCGCTCGGCCACGACCGGTTCCTTTGGCAGTCCGTACTGCACCAGATCGATCAACGCCCCGGCTCCCAAGTCCTCCATGACCGGGACACCATGCGCCTTGCCTATGGCCACCAGTTCTTCCAGGCCCACCTCGGCGGTAAAGCCCACGACCCGGTAATTGCTGGTATGCACCTTGAGCAGGACACCCGTCCGGTCCGAGATGGCGCTGGCATAATCGGGCGGATGGGTGCGGTTGGTCGTACCGACTTCGCGCAGTACCACGCCGCTCTTGCGCATGACCTCCGGGATGCGGAAAGAGCCGCCGATCTCGATCAGCTCCCCGCGGGAAACAATGCCTTCTTGCCCTTCCGCCAGCGTGTTCAGCGCCAATAACACCGCGGCCGCGTTATTATTCACCACCGTAGCCGCCTCCGCGCCGGTCAGGGCCGTCAGCTCAGCTTCGACCAATTCGTCCCGGTCGCCACGGCCGGCCCGAGACAGGTCATATTCGAGCGTCACGGGTGTGGACGCCGCCCGGACCAGAGCGTCTATGGCCGCCTGGGCCAGCAGGGCGCGCCCGAGGTTGGTGTGCAGCACCGTGCCGGTGGCGTTGATGACCGACCGCAGCGGGGATTGGTCCTCGCGCCGGAGCCGGCTTGTAATACGCTCGACCAGGTCGGGCGCGGCAAGCGGAGCGGTGTGGACGCCGGATAGAATGTCCTGACGCAGCGCCTCCAACACCTGACGAATGAGGTCGGTGATATAGGTTCGGTTGTAGCGGGCCAGGATGGGCCGAAGCGCTGGCGTTCCCAGCAGTTTTTCCACGGCGGGGAGATCACGCAGGAGGGAGGGAGGCTTTGTCATACCCGCCTCAGCTTGTCACACGGCCTTCCCCCTTGCAACGGCGAAAGCCGAACTGCTAGCCTCGCATATGTACGGGAGGCGGACTATGGAAAGCGCTGCGGACCACTATCACCAGACAACAACCCGCCACGCCGAGCAGATTCTGGGCTTCCTGCGCACCTTTGAGGCTCTCCAGGAGCAGATTCACCTGGCAAAAATCCCTCAGCATCAGGCCGAACTCGTCGAGCAGGTGGGAGACCTGTTCGCTTCTCTCAATACGCAGAACGAGCACCTGGAAGTCCCCCCGGAACGGGTCGCCTTCCATACACACTGGCTGGAGGCGCTCGAACATCTTGACGACGCCTATACATCCTTTCGTACCGGTTCGGCGCATAATTTCATTGTCGCCTATATGCAGAGCCGACGGGCGTTTTCCTTGGGCAAATACCTGTTGTACGGCCTGCGCGGCGAGCTGCCGCCCATTCAGCCCTACTGGTTTTTGCCGGATGATTTCCCCCGGCAGACCGAGCTTGAAACACCCGCCCCGGACAATACTGCTCAGACCGGGGTGATGCATCGCAAGCAGACCAATAAGCACGCCGAGTATTCCTTATACGTTCCCGAAAACTACGATCCCAGCACACGCTGGCCCCTGGTCATCACCCTCCACGGCGGCCACGGGCGCGGCGATGACTACCTGCTGACCTGGCTGAGGTCGGCCAAGAGTCGCGGCTATATTCTCCTCTCGCCCAAATCTTTGGGCCAGACTTGGTCGATTCAGCAGCCCGGCCTCGACGTGCGCTCCATTCTGTCCATGCTCGAAACGGTCATGGATGAATACGCGGTGAATACGAACCGCATTCTGGTCAGCGGCCTGTCTGACGGCGGAACATTTTCGTACGCGCTCGGTATCAGTTGCTCCACGCTCTTTGCCGGCATCGCCCCGATTGCCGGAGTCCTTCCACCCTGGCTCGATTATAAACAGGCGACGGCCCTGCCCATCTTTATTGTCCACGGGGCAAAGGATTTTATTTTTCCGGTCTCCTCGGCGCGTATGGCCCGGGATTTCTTAGAGGGACAGGACTTTGCAAATGTCACGTATACGGAGTTGCCCGGCTGGGGGCACGCCTATACGTATTCCATCAACGAAACCCTGGTCCTGCCCTGGTTTGAACACCTCCCGGATCGGCGGCACGCGGCTGAGGGTCGGTAGTCAGGGGCCCAGTTGCACGAGCCACGAGAAACGAGAATGAAGAGGCGGGCGGGCTGACGTGGCTGACACATCATCACAACAGACACAACCTCTGGGCATTATTGTTCTGGCGGCGGGCAAGGGGACGCGCATGCGTTCCGAGCGGGCCAAGGTGCTGCATCATCTGGCCGGGAAGCCGCTCCTGACGCGGGTCATTCAGACCTGCCAGCGTCTCCACCCTAGCCGCCTGGTTGTCGTGGTCGGTCATCAGGCCGTCGCAGTGCAAGCAGCGTGTCAAGAAGACGGGGTGGTCTTTGCGCTTCAAAAAGAGCAGCGTGGCACCGGAGACGCAGTCCGCGCGGCCACAGCGCAGTTTGTCGGCTTTCGGGGGGATATGCTGATTGTCTCCGGCGACGTGCCCCTGCTCACGTCCCAGACGCTGGCGCGTTTTGTCGCGGATCACCATGCGCACCGGGCGACGCTGTCGGTCCTGACCGCCCAGCCCGCCGACCCCGCTCAGTACGGGCGTGTGATTCGTCGCGCCAACGGACAGGTGGTCCGTATTGTGGAGGCGCGTGACGCCTCGGCCCAGGAGCGCAGCGTGCGAGAAATCAACACCGGGATATACTGCGTGGCGGCAGACTTTCTCTTTTCCGCGCTTGACCGTCTTCAGCCCACAAACGCCCAAGGCGAATACTATCTGACCGACATCGTGGCCGCGGCAGTCCGGGCCGGACTCCCGACCCGGGCCGTGCTCACGCCTGACTGTCACGCAGTCGAAGGGGTAAATTCTCGACAGGAGCTTGCTCGTATGGAAACAACGCGCCAGGAACACCTCCGCCGCCAGTGGATGGACGCCGGGGTCACCTTTGAGGATGCACAGACGGTCTATCTGAGTGAGGAAGCGACCATCGGCCCAGACACGATCATTGGTCCGAATACCCATATCAAAGGCAGGACCGTCATTGGCTCGCACTGTCGGATTGACGGCAACGCCTATATTGAGAACTGTACCATCGGCGATAATGTCCGCATCTATTTCTCGGTCGTGCTGAGTGACAGCCAACTCAGCGATAATTCCTCGGCCGGGCCGTTTGCGCATCTGCGGGACGGGGCCGTGCTTGCCCTCCACGCCGAGGTCGGCAATTTCGTTGAGGTCAAAAAATCCACCATCGGCGCGCGTACCAAGGCCAAACATCTGGCCTATATTGGCGACGCGGAAATCGGGCGCGAGGCCAATATCGGCGCAGGCACGATCACCTGCAACTACGACGGCTTCCGTAAGCATAAGACCAGGGTCGGAGACCGCGTCCAGGTCGGCTCGGATACGACCCTGGTTGCCCCGCTGACGGTCAACGACGATGCGTATATTGCCACCGCAACCACAGTCCGGCAGGATGTGCCTGCGGGCGCTCTGGTCTTTAATCGGCGTCAGGAAGAAATACGGGAAGGCTGGACCGCGACCAAACGCGACAAGGAAAAAGGAAAGAAGGTCGGTTGAGTCGTTGGGTCATTGGGAAGGACTCCCCCATGTGCGGCATTATGGGCTATGTTGGGCACCGTGAGGCAGCCCCGCTCCTCTTCCAGGGGCTCAGGCGGCTTGAGTACCGCGGCTACGACTCCGCGGGGATCGCCTCGTTCACGAACGGCCATATTGCCATCCGGCGCGCGGTCGGCAAGCTCGCCAATCTCGACCAACTCTTGCAGGCCGAACCCCTGCCCGGCTCGGTTGGTATCGGTCATACCCGCTGGGCGACCCATGGGCCGCCGTCCGAGGAGAACGCCCACCCGCACCGCGCCGGCGATGTGGTGGTCATCCACAATGGCATTATCGAGAACTATCTTGACCTGCGCCACGAGCTTATGGGCAAAGGGCGGACCTTCAGCTCTGAGACGGATACCGAAGTCATTGCCCACCTGATCGACCAATACCAGCAAGAGGGCCACTCCTTCGCTGAGGCGACCCGGGCCGCCCTGCGGCATCTTTCCGGTTCGTTCGCCCTGGTTGCCCTGAGCGAGCGAGACCCAGGGACGCTCCTGACGGCCAAAAACGCCACGCCTATTGTGATTGGACTCGGAGAAGAAGAAAGCTTTGTGGCCTCCGATATTCCCGCCCTGCTCGATTACACCCGGCGCGTGCTCTTCCTCGAGGACGGCGAGATGGCCGAGGTGAGTCGTCAGGGCGTCTCGATCGCGGACTTCTCCGGCCGGCCGATTGCGCGTGAGCCGCGTCATATTACCTGGGACCCGATCACGGCCCAGAAGAGCGGCTATAAGCATTTCCTGCTGAAAGAAATCCATGAACAGCCCCAGGCCATTATCGATACCATGCGCAGCCGCATCCTTGAGGAATCCGGCGAGGTTGCGCTGGGCGAGCTCACGGACCGGCTACCCATGCTCGATGCGGTCAAGCGGGCGACCCTGGTTGCGTGTGGCACGGCCTGGCACGCCTGTCTGGTGGGTAAATTTCTTTTGGAGGAACTGGCCGGACTGCCGACCGAGGTCGATTACGGCAGTGAATTCCGCTATCGCTCCACGCCGCTCGATGCGGACAGCCTGGTTCTGGTGGTTTCTCAGTCCGGCGAGACCGCGGATACGCTCGCCGCACTCGAAGGGGGCAAAGACAAGGGAGCCAGCACGCTGGCCCTCTGTAATGTGGTCGATTCGTCCATTGCGCGCAAATCCGACACGGTGGTCTATACTCATGCCGGCCCCGAGATCAGCGTGGCTTCAACCAAAGCGTTTACGACGCAGTTGACCGCCCTCTACCTGCTTGCCCTGTGCCTTGGACAACGCCGCGGCGTCCTCGACCGGGACCGGAGCCGGAAACTCATCGAAGACATTGTCACCCTGCCCGCCTTAGTCCAGGCAACGTTGAAGAAGACCAAGGCGATTGAAAAGATCGCCAAAAAATACGGCCATGCCAGCGACTTCTTATACCTCGGGCGGGGCATCAACTATCCGATTGCGCTTGAGGGCGCGCTCAAGCTCAAGGAACTGTCCTATATTCATGCCGAGGGTTATCCGGCCGGGGAGATGAAGCACGGTCCAATTGCCCTGATCGACGATCAGATGCCCGTTGTCGTCCTCCTGCCCAAAGACCCGGTGTACGAGAAAACGCTCAGCAATATGAAAGAGGTTGAGGCGCGTGGCGGTCGTATCATCGCCCTGACCGATGCCCTCTCGCCCGAGCTCGAAGAAATCGCCTGGGAGATTATCCAGGTTCCGACCACCAACCCCCTGGTCATGCCGATTCTGCTCAGCATTCCGCTCCAACTCCTGGCCTATCATGTGGCCGTATATCGCGGGACCGATGTGGACCAGCCCCGCAACCTGGCCAAGAGCGTAACGGTGGAGTAGGACAGGGGAGTAGATATAAGGCGCTCAGGCGGACCTGAAGACCCGAAGGAGGAGTCCATGAAGTGCACCGTCTGTGGCGCTCGAATGAGCCCAACGGCTACCGACTTACCATTCAAGCTCTCTGAAGGACGCCTCGTCATCCGCAAGCAACTGCCGGTGGTGCAAGAGATGCTTTGCCTCTCTTCACGTTGGGAGGTTGACAGGGTGCTTAAGCAAGCACACGCCTAGCTGGACTATACCGAAGAAGACTGAGCAGGGGATACTGAAGCGCTCCGTGCAGTCACTCACCCGTGATTACTCTCTTCAATACGTCCCCTATCTGTTAGCTCTATCTCATTAACTGTCTTGATCTGTTGCCAGAGCTATTCGATCAAGCCATCCCCCCAAAATCAGTGCGTGATGAGCTAAAAGCCGGGGGGCTCCGGTCGGGCTTCAGGATTGGGTAGCCCAGCCCCCTCGTTGGGCGAGCATCCATACCGGAGTCCTCACGCGGAGCGAAGCAAACCCCGCACTGGACCGATTGCACGCAGGCGAACGAGACGCAATTCTCTTGGCACGACACCTGGGGACAGACCTGCTTATTTTGGATGAGAAGGCAGCTCGTCAAGTTGCAAAAGAATATGGTCTCAACGTGACTGGACTCTCGGCCTCTTGAGTGAGGCGGTCAGACTCGGGCTTCTCCATTTTTCCTCGGCAATTGAGCGTCTACAGAAGACGAACTTTCGAGCCTCTCCTCGTCTTCTCAAGCTCCTGTTAGACCGTCATGAAAAAGAAGAAAGGGAGAAGAGGAGGAACTCATGGTTTCCGGCGTAAAACAGTTACTCGAAGACTTGGCGCGCACGCCCTCGCTTGTCTGTACTGTCGGGCGTGATGGTGTTGTCAGCGAACTTTTTCTGGACGAAAGGGTCCAGAAGGTCGAGTTTGCCGACCCGTGGGCCACGGTCGAGTATAGCGGCTGGCATATTCATGCCAACCTCGACACCATTGCCACGGTACGCTTTGCCGAAGCGCCGAGCCACGGCGATTCCGTCAGCATATTCGTCAGCCTTGACGACGCAGAGGGGAATGCCGTCTTGCGCTTTTATTTTCCCCACACCAGCCAGACCCACCGGACGTATACCGCCCAGGAACTCGAACTGTTCGAGACGTTCAAGGCGCGCTATGGACGGATGTTCGGACAGGAGGAGTAGCGCCACGGAGGTCCAACCCCCAGTCCCGAACCCCCAATCCCCATCCTATCCCTCTTTGATCCCCGCCAGTTCGCGGGCGTACTCTGCCGCAGCCGCAAAATCATACTCGCGATAGGTCTGGAGCTTTTCGGCTTCGAGGGAGCCTTCGGCGTGTACGGCCAGCACTTCCTGATAGCCGCCAAAGTCCCCTGCGGTCAGGTCTGAAATCAGATTCATCAGCCGCAGTCGGTGCTCGGTTGAGGTGCCTTTCTTGCCGCCCAGATATTTCTGGACATAGGGGCCGGTTGCTTCGCTGCGCCAGTCCTCCATGCTCGGCCCGGTCACCAGCAGGCCGCCGCTCACATCCTGCACCATCTGGACGGCTTGGTGGTAATTGGAGGCAAACTGGTATTTGGCCACATTGGTCATCAGCGTGTTGGGAACGGCGATGCCCGGCGGGGCAACCGAGTGCTGTTGGGCCGCGGCCAGAATCAGGCCCTGGACGGTAGCATGATAGCTGGCCAGCTTGGTCAGCTTCTCGCGAATATGGCCGGCCCGCTCAATGCCGTTGTATTCCGCAATGGCCTGGGAGGCGCCGGCCATGAGTTCCAGGAGCGGCAGCTTGTACGACACCGCGGTGAAGCGGTGGAATTTTACAAAGGTCAGGGCCATCAGACCCGCCGCGGCCACCTCGCCGGCCAGGAACACCCGTTCCCACGGCACAAACACATCGTCGAAGACGGTCAACGTCTCCATCATTTTGTGTTTGGCACTGATCGGATACTCAAAATCGTTTCTTTGGAAACCACCATAGGAACTGGCCAGGAGTTTCAGCCCTTTGGTGGCCGCGGGTACGGCAAAGGCCACGGCGTAGTCCTCATCGCCCTCGCGCATCGCCCTGGTCGGCAGGACAATGACTTCGTCCGTATTGGTGGAGACCGAGGTGTGGATCTTGGCGCCGCGGACGACGATACCGTCGTCGCGCCGGTCAACTATGCGCACATAATAGTCTGGATGTTCCTGGCCCTGAGGACCCATACTGCGGTCCCCTTTGACATCGCTCTGGGCCACGGCCACCGCGTAGTCGTTATCCCGACACAGCTCATAATACTTTTTGACCCGTTCGCGATATTGTCCCGCGCCGTGCTTAGCCATTTCTTCGGCAACAATATGCAGCGCCAGCAGCGCGTCCGTGCCAATCTCTTTAATCAGAATAACCAGCGTGGCCCCCTCGCGGGTACTGGCCTCAATCAGACGGCTGCGCTGGAGCAGGTCTTCGGCATTCTGGGGCAGGTGATAATAGCGGGAGTATTCCTGTCCGGTCTGCGGGTCGGTGACAACCGCCAGGGCGCGGTAGCGCGGGTCTTCGGCCATCTGGTAGTCGATGCAGGCGTGCTGAACGGCCTTCCCGATAACCGGGTGGGAGGTGACATCGTCAACCTTTTCGCCGCGATAATAGACTTCCCGGCCGTCTTTCAGGCTCTCTTTGTATTGCTCCGGTGTGCGCAGACTCATGGTACACTCCTCATTTGGAAAAGTGCCGTGAGTATAGCCACGACCGCGCGACTGTGTCCATCGCCCCTGCACCGGCAATGAAACCCGACCACGCGCTACTCGGGAACAGAACCCAGCCTGAGCCGCAGCAGGGTGGTCGGTGCCCGGTATTCGGCAGTGGCTCCCGGACCAGGGTGAAAGGGAGGAGCGGTTGCGCTGCGACATTTGCCTTGGGACGCAACACCGCGTAAGCTTGCCAGCATATTATTCGTCTAGTCTGTTGCTATGGCTGAGTACCCACACCAGAAAGGCACTCAGACGCCAGCGGTCAGCCCGCTTGGGGAGAAACTCCTGCGTCTCCTGGCCGGCATATCGGCTGAAGAGCTCACCAACCCCGAGAAAGCCGCCCGGATGATAGCGCGGACGGTGCGAATGATAGCGTCCTATATTATCGTGGCGGGCTTCGCTCTGTTCTTTTTGGCAATTCCGAGTTTTATCGATATTGACGGCAGCCTGCATACCAAAAATTTCACCGCTTTTTTCTGGATTGGCAGTCCGTTTTTCGACTGTCTCATCCTCCTGGGGCTCAGTCTTTTTCTGGGGCGCGCCCAAAACCTGCCGGCTGCCCTCGGCCTGGTGGGGGTGGCCGGTTTTGAGGCCCACTTCTACATGCACTACACCACCATGTCCGACTTCGTCGCCCTCATCATGTGCCTGATGGTCCTCATTCATGCCCTCCAGATTCTTGGTCTGCTCGTGTCCGCCCGTCCTGAGCCTCGTTGAAGGGGGCGATACGGGCACCCGTCCAGTCTTGCGGAATACCCATGCCGATCTTTATTGCCTCCGTTCTGGCCCTCATTGTCCTGCTCTGGGCGCTTGGCTGGTACGCCAAACGCTGGGTGCGCACCGATGGCGACTTTTTGCTGGCCGGCCGGCAGGTCAGTCTCATTCCGGGAATTGCCAGCATTTGTGGTATTGCGTTCGCCGGCAGCATGACCAGCATCGTCCCCGGCCTGACCATTCAGTACGGCTTTCTCGGCTGGATCCTGGGTGGCAGCCTGCCCCTGGTGATCGGCTATATTGCGTACGGCGTCTTTGCCGGCCCGTATATCCGGCGCTGTGGCGCGTACACCATCCCCGAGTGGCTGGAGATGCGCTTTGACACGCGCACCCGGGTGGTGGTCAGTATCGCCACCCTGCTGGGTGTCACTGGCGTGGTGGCCATGAATGTGGTGGCCATGGCCCTGATCATGCAGGGTTTCCTGGGTGCCCCGTTGTGGCTCATGATTACCATTGTCCTGGGCGGACACCTGACATTTATTTTTCTGGGTGGGATGTGGGCGCTGACGCTGACCGATGTTGTCCAGGTCTTACTGGGCTTCCTCTTCCTGCCGGCCCTGGCCGTCTACTGTTTGATCAGCTATGGCGGCTGGGAACTGATCGAGACGAGTTTCGTGACCGCTACGCCCCTCTCCTCCGGTGTGCTCGGCTCCTTTCCCTGGTTTCAGGTGAGCTATCCAAGCGTGCTGACGGTTTCGCTCGTCGTCGGCTTTTTTATTCAGTGGGGCGGCAACTACTATTGGCTGCGCGCCGCGGCCGCGCGGACCGAACCGATTGCCCGCTGGCAATTCATTATCGGCGGCCTGCTCGTCCTGGTGATCCACGCTTCCATGGGCGTACTCGGCCTGTACGCCGGCAGTGTCCACAGCGACGCTTTTCTGGACCCCGTGAATCCGGCCAACCCCATGGGCGCTTACGGCCTGCTCATGCGGGACTTTCCCTCGGCCATGGCCTTATTGGGTCTGGTGGCGGCCCTGGCCGCGACGATCTCCACCACGAGCAATGCGCATATGGGTATTACCTCCTCGCTCTCCCGTGACATCTACCAGCGCTTTATCCGGCCCAATGCTCCTCCGGCAGCGGTCTTGCGGATGAGCCGCCTGCTCACCCTGCTGACCGGTTTTGCCATCTGGCTGCTGAGTTTTTATCCGGGCGGGCCGTATTATCTCCTGGCCGTGAGCTGCGCCATGCTCGGCCCCGCGGCCTGTGTCCTGCTCCTCGGACACCGCTGGGCCTTTATTACCCCTGCGGGAGCGTTTTGGGGGACGCTCAGCGGGACGGTCGCCATGCTCGTCTACGAAATCCTGAAGTTTATGGACGTTCCGTTGGGCGCCATGCATACGGTTGTGGTGGGCTCCATCATTACCTTTCCGACCGTGCTCGGCCTGTCCGTGCTGACACAGCCGGACGGCGCTGCCGCCGACCGGCCCCAACCCCTGCGCCTCGTTCCAGAGCAGAAACGGCTGTTGGTCCTGATTCGGACCGGCTATACGACCATGGTTGAATTGAGCGATTTCACCATGCTCAATGCTGCCGAGTGCCACCGTCTCATCGAAGAACTCGAACGGGCCGGGCTGGTCCAGCGCTGGGGCAGGAGCGGGCTCGACTATTTCACGTTCGGCCTCACACCGCAGGGAGACCGCGTGCTCGCCGCCCTGCCTAACGCGCCCCCGAGTTTGAGCGGCTTTGTCGGGCTGGACGCGGACAGCCGCTCGATTCTGGAGCAGCTTGCAGGCGGAGGCAGAAGCCTGCGCACGCTCAGTACGGCAACCGGGGTGGCCGCCTCACCCCTGAGCGTCATCGTCAATCGGCTCGATCAACTCGGCTATATTCGCGGGCGGGGCGTGTGGGAGCGGACGCTGTCGCTGTCGGACAAAGGACGGGCGTTGGTTGTGGAAGAGCGAGCCCGGCCGCCTGTTGCCGGTAAGAAAAGTGCAACCTGAGTGCAGATAAAGACGACAGCGATAAGGAGGAAGCAACCTATATAACTTGATGATCCGTAAGGAGACTTTGGCTATGACGGCAGTTACAGAGCGATACAAGACTATTACTGATTTTATCTCGGGAGGGCCTGTCCGCGCGACGCCTGAGGAAATCTATGCGGTGCAAGTATTCTCGAAGCTGCTCGTCAACGATTACGGCTATCCGAGGGGTCAAATTCGGACGCGCCCGCAATGGCGCGTGAAAGTCCGTCCTTCGGATCCAAAGAAAGAATATCCGGTTGATATCGCGGTCTTTTCTGGAGATCGGCACCCCGATGAAACCGTGCGAATCATCGTGGAGTGCAAGAAGCCGAATCGGCGCGACGGTCGTACCCAGCTTCAAGACTATCTGCGCTTTTCCGGGGCCCGCGTCGGCGTTTGGTTCAATGGTGAAGAGAAGCTCTTTCTTAAAAAATATGAGAAGGCCGGCCAAGTTTTCTTTGAAGAAATCCCAAATATCCCAAAGTTCGGAGAACGACTCGAAGATATTGGCCTTTATCGGCGGTGTGACCTCAAACCAACGCACAACCTCAAAAGCGTCTTCAGGACGATTCGTAATTATCTAGCCGCGAATGCGGTTGGGATCACACGAGATGAAGTGTTCGCGCAGCAAATCATCAATTTGATCTTCTGCAAAATCTATGATGAACGCTTCACCAAGGCGGATGACATGGTGCGCTTCCGCGCAGGCTTTGATGAACCGCCCGCCGATGTGCGCGAGCGGATCGGAGCAATCTTCACCCAGGTAAAAAAACAATATGGGGACGTGATTGAGCAAGAGGATAAGATCATGCTCGATCACGTGTCGCTCGCCTATGCGGTTGGGGAGCTTCACTTTTTCAGCCTGTCCGACACAGAACGAGATGCTATCGCGGAAGCCTTTGAAGTTTTTATCGGGCCGTCCCTCAAAGGGGGACAGGGGCAATTTTTTACACCGCGCAACGTGGTGAAGCTCCTTGTGGACATGATCGATCTTTCGAGCGATGACAAAGTGATCGATCCTGCCTGCGGATCAGGAGGCTTTCTGGTCGAATCGTTGCGCGAAATCTGGCGGAAGATCGACTCACAGGGTGAAGACCTAGGCTGGCCTGAACAAGAGATTTTCTCTGAGAAGCAGAAAGCGGCAATTAAGAATATACGGGGGATAGACAAAGACTATTTCCTAGCCAAAGTTGCAAAGGCGTATATGGCAATCATCGGAGACGGTCGGGGCGGTGTATTCTGCGAAAACAGCCTCGATAGCCGCGAGAGATGGAAACCTCTCACGCAAGAGGAAATCCATCTCGAAGCTTTTGACGTGGCGCTCACCAATCCTCCGTTCGGAAAGAAGCTCAAGCTAGATGATCGGTCAATCCTCAGAAAGTATCAGCTTGGGCACAAATGGAAAAAAGAGAAAAGCACGACCAGCTACGAGCAACAAGATACGCTATATGATAGCCAGTCACCGCAAATTCTCTTCATCGAGAGGTGCTTAACTCTGCTCAAGGACAGGGGACGGCTCGGGATCATGGCTCCCGAGTCCATGTTCTGCAATCCGTCGCACCGCTACATCGTTCAATATATCAAGTCCGTGGCGCGGATTGTGGCAGTCGTGTCGTTTCCCGAGGAACTGTTTCAGCCCTTCACCCATGCAAAAGCCTGTGGGGTGATTGTCGAAAAGACGCCGACCGATCCTGATCATCCGCACCCGATCTTTATGGCCATGACCAAATGGTGCGGGCATGACTCCCGCGGTCTCCCGATCCCACACGACGACATTCCAAGAATTATGGCGAAGTATGACGAATACAAAATGGGGAAGAAGATCGACTATGATCGCTTCGGTTTCACGATCAGTGATGCCGATATCGTCGCTGATGTGTATCTGCCAAAATACTACAATCCAGAGATTGAGAAAAAGGTCAACGCACTACGTGAAACCCATGACATTCTGACGCTGGATGATCTGATTGCTGACGGGGTGCTTACGATCAGCACCGGGGACGAAGTTGGCAAACTCGCATACGGGACGGGACCCATTCCCTTCATCCGCACCTCGGATATTGCGAACTGGGAAATCAAGCTCGACCCGAAGCACGCGGTCAGCGTCGAAATCTATGAGAAACTCAAGGATCGTCAGGACGTGCAAGCAGGTGACATCCTGATGGTGCGTGACGGAACGTACCTTGTCGGCACCTGTGCCATTATCTCGGAAGCGGACACTACCATCGTCTATCAGAGCCATATCTACAAGATACGCTCCGAAGACCACGGGAAGATGAACCCGAATCTACTCCTGGCGGTATTGTCGAGCCCTGTCGTCCGCGAACAAATCTACGCGAAGCGGTTAAGGGGATTGGCATTGTATGGAAACTGTCAGATTCATAAGGGGCCTCATACAAGGTCCGTCTTACATATAGGTCCCAGGAGAAGGCGGCCATGCTGAATAGCCTAGTCGATACACTCCTGCCCACGACCATGGTCGGCTCGTATCCCCGTCCGCACTGGTTTACCTATCAGTTGCACGGGCGGGATATCTGGGAGGCGTTCAAGGACGTCAACCATGCCGAGGCGTTTGAAGACGCGGTCCGCACCGTGCTGCAAGACCAGGAGCAGGCCGGGCTGGACATTCTGACGGACGGTCAGATGTGGTTTGACGACTATGGCGGCTGCATCGGGTCGTTTGTCTGGTATTGGTATGAGCGCATTCACGGCTTTGTGCCAACCAAACACAGTCACCCCTTTGTTGAAGGCGGGCAGGTCTCACACACTGATGCGGCCTGGCTGACCGACTGGGGCGCGACCGCCGTGACTGCTGCGGTCGAACGCGGGCCGCTACGCTTGGCCGACCTGTACCATATTGCCCAGCGCAATACAAAAAAACCGGTGCGGTGCAGCGTGGGCGCGGGACCGGTCAACCTGACCTATCACGTCCATCTCGACTACTACAAAACCCAGAAAGACCTAGCCTATGCCCTGGCACCTGTTTTTAATGCCGAGATGAAGGACATGGTGGCCAGCGGGGCGTCATTCCTCCAACTGGAAGACCTTGGGGCATGGCTGCCCTTGTTCAGCGGCAACCCGGATGATTTTGGGTGGGTGGTGGATGTCATCAACAAAACCATTGACGGCGTGGAGGCCAAGCTCGCCTGGCATTTCTGCTTTGGGGCGGCCTGGGGGAATGCCTCACAGGGCCTGTTTCCGTCCGGGGCGGGCTATGGCTCCATTCTGCCCCACCTGCATGACACCGGGATCGCCCAGTATGTGCTCGATTTTGCAGTCCGTGCAATGGAAGACGCGCATATCCTGAGAGACCTGCCCGCGGACAAGGAAGTCGCCGTGGGGGTGATTGATGTGCGCAATCTCCAGGTCGAGACACCGGAACAGGTGGCGGAGCGTATTCGCAAAGTGCTCAAGTTTATCAAACCGGAGCGGGTGACGCTGACCACGGATTGCGGTCTGCGCGCCCTGCCCCGTTTCTGCGCCTATAATAAACTGCGGGCCATGGTCGAAGGAGCACAGATCGTGCGGGCTGAAATCGCCGGGAGATAGGGGATTGAGTCTCTTGAGTCCATAGGGTCTATTGAGTCTTTGAGACCCTATGGACCACTCATGTAAGGAGACAAGATATGGCTACAGGCTCTATTCCGTGCGGGATCGCCGTTCCCCAGGTATTTCTTGATACGCCGGTTGATATGTCGTTTATCCGGGATTTCGTCCACCGCGCCGAAGCCCTCAATTATGACAGCTTGTGGGTGCAGGAGACCATTGTCAGCGACTTTGCCATTCTCGAACCGGTGGCCCTGCTCAACTATATCGCCGCCATTACCTCAAAAGTGCGTCTCGGCACCTCGGTCCTGCTGACGGTGCTGCGCAATCCGGTGCAACTGGCCAAGAGTTTGTCGAGCCTGGACCAGATGAGCCAGGGCCGGCTCATCTTCGGGCTGGGCATTGGCGGGCACGTTCCAGAGACCCTCTTTGGCTATTCCAGCGAACTCCGCGCCCGGCGTTTTGTGGAAGGCATCCAGACCGTCAAAGCGCTGTGGACCGAGCCCAAAGCCACGGTCAGCGGAACGTTCTGGAACTTCGAGAATGTGGCCATGGAACCCAAGCCGGTGCAAAAACCGCACCCGCCCATCTGGTTTGGCGCGCGCGAGGAACGGCCGCTGCGGCGCGCCGTCCGGCACGGGGACGGCTGGATGGGTGCCGGATCAAGCGCAACCAAGGATTTCATCAGACAGTCGCGTTTGATCCGACAGTTTCTGGCCGAAGCCGGTCGGGACCCGGCCACCTTTACGATATCCAAGCGGGTCTATATCGCGGTTGACAACGACCGGGCCCGCGCGGAACGGCGGCTGCGAGAGTGGTTTGGCGTCCGGTATAAAAGTGCGGATATGGCCTCAAAGGTCGCGATTTGGGGCAGCCTGGACGAATGCCGCAATAAGATCGGCGAGATCGTTCAGGCCGGAGCCGAACACCTCTTACTCAACCCGGCCTTCGACGACATGGAACATCTGGAGATGTGTGCAAAAGAAATCATCCCCGCACTCTAAGGACCAGAAGGAGACAGCCCTCATGATTACCATGAACGAACACTATCTGAAGCTCCAGGCCTCGTATCTGTTTTCTGATATTGCCAAGCGGGTCAACGTCTATCAGGCCGACCATCCGGATCAAACCATTATCCGGTTGGGCATCGGCGATGTGACGCGGGCGCTGCCCGAGGCGTGCATCAGCGCCTTTCATCGGGCCGTGGATGAGATGGCGGACGACGCGACTTTTCGCGGTTACGGCCCGGAACTGGGCTATGATTTTTTGCAGGAAGCCATCGTAGCCGGAGATTTTCAGCCGCGCGGGGTGACGCTCAGGCCCGACGAAGTGTTTGTGAGTGACGGCGCGAAGTGCGACTCCAGCAATTTTCAGGAGCTGTTTGCCTCGGACACGCGTGTGGCCGTGCCCGACCCTGTCTATCCGGTGTACGTCGATACCAATGTGATGGCCGGGCGGACCGCAGCCTGGCGGGACGGACGCTACGAGGGGCTGATCTATCTGGAATCGACGGCTGACAATCAATATATCCCGGCTCTGCCCCAGGAAGCGGTTGACCTCATTTATCTGTGTTTTCCCAACAACCCAACGGGCAGCATGATTACCGCAGACCAGTTGCGCCCCTGGGTAGACTACGCGCGGGAGAACAAAGCACTGATTCTGTATGACGCGGCCTATGTCGAGTTTATCCGGGACGACCGCCTGCCGCAGAGTATTTACGAGATCGACGGTGCCAAGGAGGTAGCGGTTGAATTTCGGAGTCTGTCCAAAACCGCCGGCTTTACCGGAACGCGCTGCGCCTACACCATCGTGCCCAGAGAGTGCCAGGTGTACGACTCTCAGAGTAAAGCCCATGCGCTCCACGCTCTCTGGGACCGACGTCAGTCCACAAAATTCAACAGCGTCTCCTATCCGGTGCAGCGCGCGGCCGAGGCCGCCTTCTCACCCGAGGGCAAGCAACAAATTCGAGCATTGAGCAATTACTACCTCGGCAATGCCGCTCTGATCCGTGAGGCGATGACGAGCTTGGGCTATGCCTGCGTTGGCGGAGAGCACTCCCCCTATGTGTGGATTAAAACCAATACGGACTCCTGGGAGTTCTTTGACCGCTTGCTGCAAAAGGCCGGGGTGGTCTGCACGCCGGGAGCCGGGTTCGGAAAATGCGGCGAGGGCTATGTGCGCCTGAGCGCGTTTAACAGCCGGGAGAATGTCGAGACCGCCCTGCGGCGGGTCTCGGACGCCCTGGGCTCGGCATAGAACACGAGCGGCAGCCAGCGCGGCGGCCCTGTCAGCAAAGAGCCATGCACTATCTCCTGACCCGGCTGACCGATCATGCGCGAACCGACGCCTTACTGGCGCAGGCCCGACAGCACTGGAGACAACTGGTGACCGAGCATGATCTCCAGGCGCAGCCGGGGCTGCCGCAGGTGTCGCACGAGAGCGGGCTGCCGTCGAGTTGGGCGGCCACGTTCTATATGTTGCCCCATGTGGAACAGGTGCTTTTGGCGTTTGCCTGGCTCCACTGGTGGCAGCAGTCGGCAGAAGAGGATCCCGGATTTATTGGCTGGCTCATTGAGGGGCCCGGATTCGTGCTCAACCATGCGTTTTTCCTCAAGGTGCTGACGCACGGCCACGGCGGTACTCTGGGGATTCTCCACGGCTTTCTCGAAGAGATTATCGAACAGGCCGGCGACTGGAACGGGGACCGCGAGGCCTCCCCCCAGATCGTCCGCCTCCTGGAAAAGCTTGATACGGAGTACCGGTATAATGTCCACGACCGCGAATTGTGGCCGGCCGTGCTGGCCCTGGTTGAACCGCAGACGACGTAGAACCGGTCTGCCGTTCCGCTTCTGCCCGGCCGCCCTCCGCATCCGCTGTGGCGGATGCGCTCAGGCTGCCCCGTTGTGTTTGAACCAAGCCAAGAGACGTTGCCAGCCGTCCTGGGCTGCTTCCTTACGATAGCTGGCCCGATAGTCGGCGTGAAAACCGTGCGGTGTAGCGGGATACAGAATAATCTCTGACGGGCTTTCCTCTGCCTGTAAGGCGGCGCGCATCTGTTCAACCGTTTCGTTTGGAATACCGCTATCAGCAGCGCCGTACAAACCGAGCACCGGAGCGTGGAGCTGAGCGGCAATGTCAACCGGATGGCTTGGGGTGAGTTCGGAGGCCTGCCCGACCAGACGCCCATACCAGGCCGCTCCGGCTTTGACCTGCGGACTGTGGGCGGCATACATCCACACGATACGCCCGCCCCAGCAAAAGCCGGTGATGCCGAGCCTGGTCACATCGCCCCTGCCGGACGACTCGACCCAAGCCACGGTTGCATCCAGGTCGGACATGACCTGAGCATCCGGGACCTTGGCAACCACGGTCCGAATAATCTGACCGATATCCGTCATCTGCGACACATCGCCCTGCCTGGCGTAGAGTTCCGGCGCAACCGCGACATAGCCCTGCTTGGCGAAGCGGCGGCACACGTCTTTGATATGCTCATGCACACCGAAAATTTCCTGGACGACCAGCACGACCGGGAAGGGCCCGCCGGTTTGCGGGTGAGCCTGGTAGGCGGGAATAGTGATATCGCCCATCGGTATCTGGACTTCTTCGGCTTTCAGGCCACTGGTATCCGTGGTCATCGTCTGGGCCGAAACCGGACGCACGGCCAGGGCAAAGCCCGTGGCCAAGGTGGACACCACAAACTCGCGGCGGGTCAGTGTTGGGCGTATATTTGTCATATCTTCTCACCCCAATCGGGTCGTATCTTGTGCGGTCCAGCCTAGCCCTTGTGCATCGGACTCGCAAGGATGCATGGACAGGACATATCACCTCTCGTCTCTAGTTTAGACCTTTCTGCGTGCTCTCTGAGCGGATATTATCGCCCTTGCCGTTAAGGAGTAGATGACACTGAGCCAGAGGAGATTACAGCCGGTCCACCCCGGGGAAGTGTTCCATGAGGAATTTCTGAAGCCGATGGGCCTGAGTCAGAGCCGGTGAGCTTTAGACATCGGCGTTCCTGCCCGACGGATTAACGAAATCGTCCTCGGGAAACGGGGGGTGACTGCCGATACCACCCTTCGACTCGCCCGGTATTGTGGAATGTCCGCCCAGTTTTGGCTCGGGCTCCAGCTCGATTATGAACTGGATATGGCAAGCGATAAACTGGCGCAACGGCTTGAGCGAGAAGTGAGAATACATCAGAGTGTGCACCAAGAGGACCGGACGGCGTAAGTGACCCGTTTCCTCTTTGCGGCGTCGATCTTTTATATAGAAAGTACCAATAGGATTGGAGTCGAAGTCATGAAGATAGGATGGACGGGCCTGCTCGGTCTGGTTCTTGCGACACCCGCTTTTGCCAACGACGGTCATCAACTTTTGCTCGGTCAGAGTAAGGCCGAACGCGCCACAACGCTGGCAGGTATTTTACAGACGAGCGGCAAAACCTGCGCGACGGTCTCGCGTTCGTTTCTGCAAGGCACGGATGAAAACCAGGCCGCCTATTGGAATGCCGAGTGCTCCGGGGGCGAAACCTATGTCATTCAAATTCCGGTCAGCAGTCAGACCCGCGTCCTCGAATGTAAAATCATGGCCATGATCGGGGTGGAGTGCTTTACCCGATTTGAGAATTAAATTCGTCGATTTTCAGGGACAGGCTGAACTTGAGGAGCGTCTCCGGTGCACTGGGCCCGCGGTATTGACGCTCTGCAACGCTTTTCCACGCCGCCCTATCGTTGCCTGTATCTCCCGACGGAAACGGCCTCGCTGACCTACCGTATTATCCGAGACCTGACACCCCAACAGTATAATGAACTCCTCAGACGCGGCTGGCGGCGCTTTGGCTGTGAATTCTTTCGGCCCGCCTGTGCGCAGTGTGTCCAGTGTCGGAGTCTGCGTCTGCCGCTGACCGATTTTCGACCGTCTCGCAGTCAGAAACGCGCCCTGCGTCGCAATGCGAGGATTCGGGTCGTGGTACAAAAACCGACCCTGAGCCATGAGCACGTCCGGCTCTTTAATGCCTACCACGCCTATATGCACGCCCAGCGCGGCTGGGCCGCCCAGACGACGCATGAGCGGGCGTATGTCCGCAGCTTTCTCTTGGGCAACTGGAGCTCTGCCCGGGAATTTCTGTACTACGACCAGGAGCGTCTCGTTGGGGTGGGTCTGGCAGACGTGACGCACGAGGCGCTATCGAGCATATATTTCTTTCATGACCCGGCCTGGCGACCGCACGCGCCGGGAGTTTTTTCGATTCTGCGCCAGGTCGCCTACGCTCGGCAGCAGGGGCTGCGCTACCACTATCTGGGCTATTGGGTGGCGGGTAGCGCCTCCATGGCCTACAAGGCGCAGTACCACCCGCACCAGATTCTCCGCCGCTATCCGCCAGATGAAGAAGAACCGGAGTGGGCGGAGCCCGAACAGCCCGCGTGAAATGACGGTCAAGTTTCCACGTGCCGCGTAAGCGGAATACCAAACTGTTCGGCGGCGTTGCCGCCCATCATGCGGGCGATAGTGGCCTCGTCGATATGGGCCTGGGTCAGGGCCTCGATCGCGTCCCAAGCGCTGGTGGTATCCTGCTGCGGATAGCGCGAACCCCAGACGACCTTTTCGGCAAAGGCGTGGGGTAATCTCTGGATCATGCGTTCCTCTGCGTCAAAGCCGAGCAGCACCCGACCCTCTTCCCACAGTTTTTCGGGGTCGGTCCGAACCGGATAGTAGTTGAGGAGCGGAATCGTCTTGGTCGAGGCCTCCATTTTTTCCAGCACTTCTTCCATCCACGACGCCTTGCCGTGCGCAACCACCACTTTCATAGCGGGAAAGCGCTGCATGACCGCAAAGCCGATCAGGGTGGAGGCCACGAACATATGGTTATCGAGCCAGCCGGAGAGAATCGGAGAGACCGGATGGCCGACCGCCGGGGACGCAAAAAAGGAAAAATGCGCCAGGCCGTTGCCCCCACCGGCAGTCGGCCCCCCACCGGCATCGCTCACCAGGGCGTGTTGATTTAGCCGATCTTTGACTTTTTCAATAAACGGGCCGTGTGAGGTCCACTCGGGGTTCCACAGCCCAGGCGTCGGATGGACCACCGCGGCCACGCCCAAGCGTTCTAACTCGGCCCAGAGCGGGTCATAGTACGGATGGGTGAAATAATGCCCTTCAATAAACATGGGACGAATGAACGCGCCCCGGAAATGCGGCCGCTCGGCTACCCGGCGCAGTTCTTCCAGGGCAAAATCCATGTTTTGGAGCGGCAGCATGGCCGCAGCATACAGCCGCGCTGGGGCCGTCTGACAAAAATCGGTCAGCCAGTTGTTATAGGCTCGGGCCAGGGCGGCGGCCACATCCGGGTCCTCGACCAGATGAAAACCCTCGGCAAACCAGGTGGGGTACAGAAAGGCCTGGTCCACGCCCATGGCGTCCATATCGGCCAGTCTGGCGTGCGGGTCCGACGCACCGGCGCTTGTGGCATGTGGTGTGTTGGGGTCGAGGTCGCCGACCTGGTCCCAGGTCATACCCGGCTTCCAGATGGCGTGACGCGGGATGTTCGGATTCATGGGGTCGCGGAACATCTTGCCGTTGACCTTGAGATAGGAGCCGTACTGGCCTTCCTCGCGCCACAGGGCCGTTTTGCCGAGCGTGCGGAACTCCGGCTCCAGGTAGTCCTCCCAGACCGCCCGCGGCTCGACGACATGGCTGTCGCTATCAAAGACGGCAAATGGCTTGGTCATGCCCGGTCTCCTTCGGCAGCATGGCCGTTGACCCGGTGGGCGCCTTCACCGTAGGGACGGACCAGCGAGGCTTCGGGCTCCAGGGCGCGCTGAATTTCCGATTCAGACGGCCACCAGTCCGGGCGTTCGATTTCCGTCACCCGTTCGCGGATGAAAGTCTTCGGGGTGGCGATACGATACAGCTTGCGGGCATTTTCTCCGAGAAACTTCGTCTGATGGGACTCGGACAGGTGACACTCACGCATCATTTCAATCGCCCGCCAGGCATCGTCGCCATCATGGTGGTAGACATCGGACGACCAGGCCAGAATATCGCCATAGAATTCCGGCAAGCGCGACGGCGGAGCCTCATCTCCTTCAAAACCGGTCACGCAGTGGGCGAAAAAGGTTTCGCTCGGCAGCCGTTTGAGCGGCGGCAACTCGCGCTCGTTGCGATACAGCTTGTACATCTTGTCGCACTCGTCCAACAGAAAACTGAGCCAAGTGGAGGAGGCCTCAAACACCGCCGCATTGAGCTTGGGATATGTCTCAAAAAAACCGGACATGAGCACCATAACGACCCACAGCGCGGCCTCGGACTGGAAGTTCTGGACGTTGGTCAAAAATTGATGCGGCAGGCTTGAGGTGACTACCGTGCGGGCAATCAACTCCGCCCCGGAATACTGGGCCGTATAGCCCGGAGGCTTGAGCGCGCCAAAGGCCGGGAAGGGGTGCATGCCGTACACCACGCCGGTCTCCTCCATGGCCTGCCAGACCGGCTCATATTTGGGCTGAATCGGATAATTGCCCATGGCGTCAATCGGACGCACCAGACCGACCCGACAGCCCTTTTCGGCCACCCGATAGAGTTCCTCGACGGCAAAGACCGGGTCCTGCATGGGCAGCAGGGCGGCAAAAAAGATCCGCTCCGGGTCGGCTTGGCAATACTCATACGCCCATTCGTTATATGCCTTACACATGGCCTTGGCCCCGACTGCATTTTGTAACCAGGGATAGGTGTCGATGTCGGTCGGGATAATCATCACCTGGTCTATGCCCTGCACGTCCATGTCGCGGAGGCGGGCCTTAGGTGCATACGAGCCCTTGTGGTCCAGATAGGCGGCCTGCTCCTGAGAGATCGCCGTCTCCGGGTGGAGGTTGCGCACATTGAGGGCGCGCTGGATGTCATGCCTGAGTCCCGGCCCGGCCAGCGAAAGAATGTTCACAACGCCGGGTGTGCCACCGATCCGTTGCGAGCCCAGGCCCGCGCCAGCATGGCCGTTGACGATGAGCTGTTTGGTCTCCTGGTCAAACCACATCGTGGTCTTGAGCGCTGCCAGCTCGTCTTTTGTCAGCCAGTCCGTGGCCCGCTCCCAGATCCAGGGCGGCTCGGTGACATGCGCATCGCAGTCAAAGGTCGGGAAATCCTTGGTCATGGGTGCAAATTTTTGGGTTGGCATACTCTCCCTCCTTTGTATCGGACCGGACGCGCGACTCGGTGCGCTGCGTCAAAAGAGCACCACCTGCTTCCAGCCGGGTTTCCACTGTATTGTCAACTTCCTGAGAAACTTGTCAATCTGTTGTCTGGGCGCGGGACGCCGGGGGCGGTGCTGAAGCTTGCAAGCTCGCCTGGGATTGCCTACAGGTAGGGCCAGACAGGAGGGTCGAATCAGCCCTGCGGTATCGGTATTACTTGTGTGATGTTTTCACGGATACGCGCTGCGGTGGCAATCAGTTGGCGGTTTTACCCCAGGCCGCGGGCCTGTCGAGTGGACAGATGCAGCAGGTTGCGCGTGAGTTCAATTTCTCTGAGACGACCTTCGTGTTCCCGCCAGAAGAGGCGGAGCATACGAATAAGGTGCGTATTTTTACGCCCGGTGCGGAAGTGCCCTTTGCCGGGCATCCCAATATCGGCACGGCGTTTGTCCTGGCCACAACGGACCGCCTGGGAACAATCAGCCCCGCTCTCACTGTGACGTTTGCAGAGCGGGCGGGACTGGTGCCGGTCACGATCTACAAGCAGCCGGACCAGTCAGTCTGGTGCGAGCTTGCCGCCCCGGAACGCCTGTCGCTGGGCAAGACCGTCGATATGCAAACGATGGCAGCGGTGCTGTCCCTGGTCGCGGACGCTATCGCGACCGAGACCCATTTGCCTCAAGTCGCCTCGGTTGGCCTGCCCTTCCTCTTTGTTGAGATCCGGGATCGCGCTGCGCTGGAACGGGTGCGGGTGAAGAGCGAGAAGCTGGAGACGCTCGCCACCGACGGCCTGCCGTCCCTCCTCCATGTATACACCAGGAGTGACGATGCTGACTGTAATATCCGAGCCCGGATGTTCGCTCCCCTGTTGGGGGTGCCCGAAGACCCGGCCACGGGTAGTGCCAACTGCGCCTTGGCCGGCCTGCTCAGCCACTATACGGAGCGCTCGCAGGGCGTATTCGACTGGCGCATTGTCCAAGGGGTGGAGCTGGGCCGTCCCAGTCTGCTTGAGGCACGGGCGGAGAAACGCGCGGGCGTTGTCACCGACACCTGGATCGGTGGGGCCTGTGTCCTGGTCGGCGAAGGCTGGATTGAGATCGGCCCCATCGCTTCCGCAGGCGTTCAGACCCAGCGCTAAGCGGGTTTATTCGCCCACTGCGGAGAAACGGCCCGTGTCGGCAAGAACGCGCCGCATGATGGAGTCGTCAGGCTGAAACGGAATGAGTGGCGGGTCTGGCGGCGTCACCGGCTCGACCGGAAACGGGAGCCGTTGAATCGACGTATTATACACCTCGGCCAATAGGGCCGGCAGATGCACAACGTCTTCAAGATTGTAGTGGAGGAGCGTTTCCAGCGCCCCGCTCTCACCGCGCTCGTGATAGCGCCACAAAACGACCGCGCACCAGCCATCCAGCCGGGAGACCAGGCCCGGCCGCTCAAGACCCAGGCGCTTTTCAATTTTCTTCAGACCGCCCTTATACCCAAGCGCCGCGAGTGGATAACGCAGGTCAATATGAGCCTGGTTGAGCGAAATGCCGAGTTTGGTGCGAAGAAAGGGCAGGTCAAATTGCGTGCCGTTATACGTGACCAGGAGGGTGAAGGTGTCAATGTCCCTCACAAACTGTTCCAGGTTCTGACCGTGCACGTAGACCTGAGGCCGCGCGCCGTCATGCAGGCCAATAACAGTCAGCATGGATTCCTCGGTGCCCAGGCCGGTGGTTTCAATGTCCAGATAGGCGACCCGCTCGGAAAACTCAGGATACAGCCGCCAGTGGAGTTGGTGGGGCAGCTTGGTAATGAAATACTGGGCGTCCCGTCTTTCGAGTGCGGTCAATGAGCGTTCGAGTTCGAAACACGCTTCGTCCTGGAGCCAGCGGGGCAACGAGCCGGGTGGCGGGCTGTCCAGAAACTGCTCCCAACTGGCGACGCCGGCTTGCCACAACCGCCTCTCCGTTTTTGCGCCAATCCCCTGAATGTGGCGGAAGGTCTGTTTCAGCATGGCCCGTCATTCCCGCGCAAGCGGGCATCTCGGATTATTGTTCAGAGCTCCGCAGCACGCGGCCGGGTCGGGCGTCCGTCGGTTCGCCGTCGCGCAACAGGACCTGTCCGTTGACGACGGTATACCGATAGCCCTCAGAGCGCGCGACCAGGCGCGAGGCCCCACCCGGAAAGTCCTGAACGAATTCCTTGGGCTTGGCCCGGACAGTATCGGGATCAAAAATCGTCAGGTCCGCGGCCATGCCCTGTCTGAGCAGACCTCGCTTGGGGATGCCGAGCAGTTGGGCAGGCGTAAAGGTCAGCCGGTTGACCGCCTGTTCCAGACTGAGCGCCTTTTTCTCTCTGACCCAGTGGCTTAACAGAAAGCTGGGATAGGTGACCTGGCACAGAAACGAAATATGGGCGCCGCCGTCAGAGCCGCCTGTCAGCACGTAGGGATTGGTAGCCAGATTGCGCACGGCCTCCTCGTCGCCATTCTGAAAGCCCTTGATCAGAAACTGGGTATCCAGGTTTTCGGCAACCGCCAGGTCGAGCATGGCTTCAAGCGGGCTTTTGCCCTGCTCGTGCCCGATCGTGACCAGGTCTTTGCCCACCAGGGAGCGATTCTCATCCTGGCGCACGCTGTCCACCAGAATGTCCTGCATACGCTTTGAGAAAACCTTCGGGGATGGATCGTCCAGGTCACGCTGCATGGCGGCCCGGTGGGCCGGGTCCGAGAGGTTGGCGATTTTTTCAGGCCGGCGGCCCCGAATGGCGGCTTTCCAGGCCGGCAGGTCCTCAAACACGGCTCCCCGCAGGGAGAAAGTGAGATCGAAGCGTTCACACAAGGACAGGGGATGGACCCGAGCGCCTTCCCGAAAGGCGGCTTCGGTCCAGTCCAGGACTTGTTTCCAATGGTCGGGGGCGGCCCAGGTCTGGGATAAGAGATTCCACAGCACCGGGCGTCCGCTCTCGCGTGATAAGCGGGCCAGATAGTCCATATCTTTGGGACCCACTGTTGGAATACCCGGCGGAATAACACACACCGTGCCACGATGAAAATCTTTCAGGGTCCGGGCGAGCGCAACGGTTTCGTCTTCTTCGGCAAAACGGCTGGGCACGGGAGTGCCATCCCCGTCAAAATGGACCGGGCCGTATGACGACGAGAAGCCGAACGCACCAGCCGTCACACACTCTTTCACCACCGCCTGCATGGCCAGGATTTCGTCCTGGGAGGCCGGCCGTTTGCGGGCGTCATCGCCCATCACGTTGTAGCGGATGGTTGAATGCGGGGCTAAGGCCATGACGTTCACCCCGAGCTGACGGTCGAGGGCGTCGAGATATTCGCCGTACGATTCCCACGTCCAGGGGACCCCGGCCTTGAGGCTGCCCAGCGGCATGCCCTCGACTTTGCCCAGCATGCGGGTGATATAGTCGCGGTCTTCCGGTTTACACGGCGCAAGGCCAAAGCCACAGTTGGTCATGAAGACGCTGGTGAAGCCGTGCCAGGAACTGGGCGTCGCCAGCGGGTCCCAAAAAAGCTGGGCGTCGTAGTGGGTATGAACATCGATGAATCCGGGGGAGACGACCAGCCCTGTGGCGTCAATGACCTCCGTCGCCGGGCCGTCAACCTTGCCCATCGCCGCAATATGGTCCTGGGCAACCGCCACATCGCCGTAATAGCCGGGCTGGCCCGAGCCATCGACCAGCAATCCGTTTTTAATCAGCAGGTCATACTGCATGCCGTCTCCCTCCTTGTCTGGGCGATCGTACCCGGACTGTATCGGCTTTCCTGAGAACCGACAAGGATTCGAGCTACCAGCAACACAACAAGCCTTTCCTTTACCCGGAAATTTGCTATACGGAATATGTTGACAACGTTGGGAGTGTTGCTCAGCCCGCCCGGATGGGCCTGAGTGTGGAAGGAGATGGGGATGTGGAGAGGAATGTGGATGGGTGGGGTGCTGATATGTCTCCTGCTGCCGGCCTGCTCGGCACGTAAGCCACCAACACCAACGCAGAATTTCGTGACCTGGAGCCAACAGGCTCCTCCCCACAAAAAGCAACTCTGCGTCCTGCCCTTTGAAAACACCAGCCATATTGACGGGCTGGATGAAAAGGTGCGCCAGGGAGTCGCGGGTCATCTGAGCGTCAAGCGCTTTACCGACGTTGAGCTGCACGCAATAGACGCACACCTGACCGGTATAGACAAGTGGCACAAATTGGCGCCGCACGACCTCGGTCGTCTGCTCAAGTGTGACGTGCTCGTCTACGGTCGCGTCTCGAAGCCGGGCAACATCTATGTCGGTGTCTATTCCCAACTGGCCCTGGAAGGGACCCTCCGCGTCGTCGGGGTGGCCAGCGGTGACATACTCCTCCACGAGACCTATACGACGCGTTTGCACGATATGGGACTCCCGCTTTCCCCGCTGAGCCTGGTAGCCAGCATGGTCCGGAATTTATGGACCTTTACCGATACGCGATTTATACGCGCCATCGACGACCTGAGTCGCAATCTGGCCGCGCTCGTGCCCGACCTGCCCGAAACCGGGGCAAGCGTGAGTACGGCTCAAAAAAAATATCCCGGTGTGACCTGATGCGGCTCGGCGAGGCCGGGTTCGGATGAGAGCGCCGCCGCTGGAAGGCTAAGGCTCCCTCGTCCTTCCACCCTCTGCTATCCAGAGAAAAAAGTGCCAGAGAAAAAGGGGAGAATAGCTATGGCGGGGAAACTCGACGGACAGGTGGCGATTGTTACGGCTGGAGGCTCTGGGATTGGTGCGGCGTCAGCAATCCGCTTTGCCCAGGAAGGGGCGGCGGTCATTGTCGCGGATTTGAGCGGGAAGCGGGCGGAGGCGGTCACTGCGCAGATCAATACCGCGGGCGGAAAAGCGACCATGATTAAAATGGATGTTGCTGACCCGGACGGTATTCAGGCCACGATTCAGCTCGCGCTTGATACCTATGGCCGGCTCGATGTCATGTTTAACAATGCCGGACTCGGGGAGCTGGCTCGGCTTGAGGATATGTCCCTGGAAAGCTGGAATCGGACGATTGCCGTCACGCTGACCGGGACCTTTCTGGGCATGAAGTACTGCCTGCCCCTTATGCGGCGGCAGGCCAAGGGCGCTATCGTCAACACCGCGTCCGTGTCCGGTATAGGCGGCGACTACGGCCTGTCGGCGTATAATGCGGCCAAGGCCGGCGTCATCAACCTCAGCCGCTCGGCGGCGATTGAGAACGCCCAATATAATATCCGGGTGAACTGCGTCTGCCCCGGCGCGATTAACACGCGCGCGGCGCAGCTCCTGGGGGGCGACCGGGCCGACGAATTCCGCCGTCTCCAAGGCGAGGCGCATCCCCTCGGCCGCATGGGAGAGCCAGAGGAAATTGCCAATACCGTCCTGTTTCTCGCGTCGGATGAAGCCTCGTTCATCACCGGGCAGGCGGTCGCCGTGGACGGTGGCGTGACCTCACATACCGGGCTCCCGAATATGCTGAGCATCCACGAGAGCTAATCGGGCAGGCGGTCAAGGAAGTCCGTAAGGAGCGCGTGTGGACTGGGCAGCCCTGAGAGCGACGAAAGAAGCCGATATTCAGCACCGTGCAGCCGTGCTGCTGAGCGAGGTCACCCCGAGCATTCGCGATTTTGCTCAATTTGTGACGACACAGAAACAAGAGCTCGGCCTTATCCCCGCGCTCAAACGTATGGACCCGGATACGGGGCAAGCCTGGCCTGAGTTGGATATCGTGGCCCTCGCTCAAGCGTGCGATGATACGGAAATCGGGGCCATTGGCGTGTATACCGAGCCGAGCGTGTTTGGCACGTCGGGTGAGGATTTGCGTGCGATTTCGGATCGAGTCACCACCCCGTTGATTGCCCTCGATCTCGTCCTGCATGACAGCCAGCTTCATCAGGCCCGGCTATGCGGGGCGGATGCGATTTTGCTGTGGGCCGGGGCGGTCGATGCGTCGACCTTAGCGCGTTTCATTATCACCGCCCGTTCCATCCACGTGGCTCCCGTTGTCATGGCTCGGACACCCAACGAACTCCGCCAGGCACTGGCAACTGAGAGTTTCATCATCGGTCTGGCCTCTCCAGGCGGCAAACTCGACGTCGCCCACGTCTCAGCCCTTGCCGCTCAAATCCCACGGCAGAAGACCATCATCTCGCTGGATGAACTGAGCGCGCCCGAGGAAGCCGAGGCACTGCTCGGACAGGTCGATGCTGCGCTCGTGAGCCAGTGCGTGCTTGACGCGGCTGATGTGGAAGGAAGCTTGACCGGGTTGACGAAATCGAGTCCGGGCTGAACCGCGGCTCCCTCCGAGCGGGCAAGCCTAGATGCCCGTCACGTCAAATCCTGGGGCCCGGGCGGCATTTGCCTGTTGTCGGTCGTGAGTCGCACACGTCTTCCCCCATATCTTCAACGGTTCCGCTTGTCCAAAAAGGACTCAATGCGTGCCGTTTTTACAGGACCGCCGGATTCACTGGCGTGAGCGGACGCCGGCCGCTGAGGAAGGCGGCGATGTTTTCGGCCGCCAGCGTGGCCATGCGCGTCCGAGTGGCAATACTGGCGCTGCCGACGTGGGGGACAATCAGGCAGTTGTCGAGCGTCAGCAAAGGGTCGTCCGCGGGCAGCGGCTCCGGGTCGGTCACATCAAGCGCAGCCCCGGCAATGACCTTGTCCCGCAGGGCTGCGTACAGGGCGTGCGTATCGACAATCGGTCCACGCGCAGCGTTTACCAGGAAAGCAGTCGGCTTCATCTTTTTGAGCTGGGGCATCGAGATGAGCCGGCGCGTCTGGGGACTGAGCGGAACCAGCACGACCACAAAGTCCGACTCGCCCAGCAGGGTATCCCTATCGACCCAGGTACACCCGAGTTGCTCCTCCGCCTCTTTGTTGTGACCGCGATTATAGTAGAGCACGCGCATATCAAAGCCCCGCGCCCGCCTGGCGACCGCGGCTCCAATACGCCCCAAACCGAGAATGCCCAGCGTGGCACGATGTACGTCCGTCCCAAGAAAGACGAACGGGCTCCACCCCGGCCACTGGCCGGCGCGCACACGACGGTCCCCTTCGCCGATGCGGCGGGCGATACCCAGCATAAGCGCAAAGGTAAGGTCGGCGGTGGTTTCGGTCAAAACGCCCGGTGTGTTGGTCAGGACAACGCCGCGACGGGTCAGCGTCGGGACGTCCACATTGTCATACCCAACGGCCATATTGGCGACGATCCTGAGCCGAGGCGCATGGTTGAGCACGGCGTCATCAATACGTTCCGTGACCATGCTCAGCAGGGCAACAGTGTCGCGTAACTCGTGCAGCAAGGTCTCACGCGAAACGGCCTGGGCGGACGCCCAGACAGACAAGGCACCGTGGGTCCGTAAAGGGGTCAGGGCTGCTTCGGGAAGTTGACGGGTGACATAAATTTTGGGTGGCTGCTGAGCCATGGATATGCTCTCATCTATTGGAAGCCCCCAGGGTGGCACAGGCCTGCTTGAAATACTAGACTAAAGGCTGAACCGCCAGCAATCACAAAGCATAGGAGTCAAGCCATGGACCAGCCCTCCGAGAAAAGCATTAAGCGCATGCGCATCTACGTTGAAAAATACATGCAGAAAACCGGCACCTCAGGCCATCCGGAGCCCGAGGTGACTGAATCGGTGATTCTGGGTCTGGCCAATAATATCGATGAGGTCGGCCGGCCGTTGTGTCCGTGCAATTTTTATCCCGACAAAAAAATCGAGGTCGAACGCAGCCGCGAGTGGGTCTGTGCCTGTGACGAAATGAAGAGGTGGAAATACTGCCACTGCCTGTTATTCGTCACCCCCGAGGGGGCCCCGATTACCGAGTATCTGCCCGAAGACCACGAGGGGCGGCAAATCTACGGCGAGGTCAAAGACCCGACGCCGGGCAAGGGCCGGGAGCTGGCGGATAAGACCTAAGCGGCTCTGACGGTCTGGTGAGGATGAGCGACGATGTTCCGGTCTATTCTACCGGCTGCCGTTATTGCGGCCGGCATATTCTTGCTGTGGGCACCCGCCGGTCATGCGGCGGACTGTGCGAATCTGTCCAGGGAGGATTGTCCAATACTAGCAGAGTTCACCGTTTTCGACACAAGCCAAGCCCTGCACTTCGGCCATCGGTGTTCCGAGCTGGGGAGCGCAAGCGATTCCAACCGGCAGGCCTATGCCTTCTTCGAAAAACCCCGCGCTGGCCCCGGCCTGGCCGACGGCACGTACAAAGCCCTGGTGCTGGGAAAGGTGGTGGTCGGCTGGGTAGGCACTCCAGACCTGAAAGGGATCAGCCTGCACATTCAGCATCTCCGCATCGACGCCCTGACCACGTGGGCCGGCGACCGGTTCTCCTTGGCCCTGGACATGGAAAATGCGCGCACGGGCCGGCGGACCGCCGGCAATACCGCTGCGACCTACACTTATATTGCCGAGAGCGAGTATCCGGAACGACACCGCGCCTATGCGTTGTCTAAAACCGGCAGCCTGGACTGGGAGCACCTCCTCATGCCCGAGAACCCCGGCGGGTCTGTCGCCGGCATTGAGGACCGCCACTCGGCGGGTATTATGCTGGACAGCGGAGACCTGTTGCATCTGCACGACGCCTTCAACCTCAATCTCATCGTCACGAATACGCGCACCGGGGCGCGCCTCACTCTACACGGTCCGGTCGTGACAGGTCTGCCCTTGCTGCTGGACATCCCGGCACCCCAGTTTCGCGTGCTCAATTTTCTGCAAACTATGAACCCGTTTCAAAAGGGTGGTTTGTGGGACTGGGTGAAAACGGGCTATCGGTACCGGAATTGTCACTACCTCGGAGAGAAGGCAGAAAAAGAGTTTGGCCACCGGTTTTTGCAGCAACACCGACAGTAATGAAGTGTAAATGATCCGCGAGAGAAGTCGGAAGCAGTTGCCGAAGGGGCACGCCTTGCGCCTGATTGACCGCCTAGTATAGCATACGCCCGAATCTCACACAGGAGGATAACGCATATGCAAGTTGGATATTTTGCGATTGGCATTGGGCTGGGCGCAGACCCGGGGGTGGTCGGCCTGACGGCGCAGACCGCCGAGCAATCGGGCTTTCATTCCCTCTGGGCACCCGAACACGTGGTCTTACTCGATCAGTACACCTCAAAATACCCGTATTCACCAGATGGTCGGCTGCCCATGCCTACCACGCAGATCGACATTCTCGATCCGTTCAGCGCGCTGACGTATGCCGCGGCGCAAACCACAACGATCCGCCTGGGAACCGGCATTTGCCTGGTGCCCGAGCGCAACCCGGTGGTCACCGCAAAAGAAGTCGCCAGCTTGGACAAACTGTCGGGTGGACGGTTTGATTTCGGGGTGGGTGTGGGCTGGCTGGCGGAGGAGTTCACCGCAGTGGGCGTCCCCTGGGAACGCCGAGCGCAACGCACGCGGGAATATCTCAAGGTCATGAAAATGCTGTGGACTGAGGAAGAGTCTGAATTCAGCGGCGAGTTCTGCAGCTTCCCCAAGGTCCGCTCCTATCCCAAGCCCGTCCAGACCCCGCATCCGCCGATTATTTTTGGAGGCGAGAGCAAACCCGCTCTGCGGCGTGTCGGGGAGGTCGGCGATGGCTGGTTTGGGGTGAACGTCACGCCCGAGGCGTGCAAAGAACATATCGAGCGCATGCAGGGCTATGCCGAAGCGGCCGGACGTGACTCCAGTCAGTTTCAGTATTCCGTTTCCACGGGTATCGGCATGCCGATTACAATGGATGAGGTCAAACAGTTCCGCGACCTGGGCGTGCACCAGATCATTGTCGGCGGATTTTCCGAAAACGCGGATGCCGTCAAGGGCGATATCGAAAAGCTGGCCGAACAGATCGTGGTGCCGGCCGCGGACTTGTAACCGACGGCTGGAGCGAGCCACCCCCTGACTCGCTCCAGCCGAGTGAACTGCGGATGAAACTCGACTTTCACTTCCCCTCGTTTCCTCCCGAGTCGTCATAGTTCAGGGCGTCAAATTGAATGGAAAATTTGCTGTGAGATTCAATTTTGCAAAAGCAGCTCGGTCATCCGGTTGAGAACAGAGGAAGACTCTCCGCTTCTTGGCTTTGCACTCTAGGCAATGAGAATAACGGGGACCATTTGGCTGAGAGAGGTTGTTGATAAGAAGGAAGCCTTGATTGTCAGCGCACGGGAAATGACTCGGAAAGAAGAGAGAGCCTATGCCAGGAAGCAGCAAAAATCCCGAGCCTATTCCACGACACTTCCAAAACGTTGCGGAGGCGGCGGCGGGACAGGAGAAGTAGGGCGGGAATGAGCGCGTCCATACACCTGACTCAGGGGCAGCAGCTTTTGTAGAGGGGAAAGTAGAGGAGAAACCCGATGAGCCGACTGTACGGTGACCGGCACCGCGCCCTGCAAGACCAGTTTGCAACGCGCAAGCTGGCGGACCGGGTGGAAGAGGCGGTGGTCAAGACCCAGGTCGGCAAGGGCGATAAAGCCTTTATCGAGTCGCGGGATATGTTTTTCCTCTCAAGCATCGACCATCAGGGACGTCCCACGGTCTCGTATAAGGGCGGCGACCCCGGCTTTATCAAAGTGGTTGACGAGCAGACGGTCGTATTCCCCAGCTATGACGGCAACGGCATGTTTTTCTCGATGGGGAATATCGCCGGCCATGCCGAAGTCGGCCTGTTGTTCATCGACTTTGAGACGCCGAACCGGGTCCGCCTGCAGGGCCGGGCAACCGTATCGGCAGATGATCCGGTGATGGCCGAATACAAAGAAGCAGAGCTGCTCGTTCGGGTGCAGGTGTCCGAAATCTGGACCAACTGTCCCCGCTATGTCCATCGCTACCAGAAAGTTGCTCCGTCCCGGTATGTTCCGCGAGCGGCGTGTGACACCCCGCTCGCGGAATGGAAACGTATCGACATGCTCCAGGACGTCCTGCCGCCGAAAGATCAGGGCCGGACGGAAAAGGCGGGCGGGACCATATCCATGCAGGAGTGGACGGAAAACGCCAGGGCCGGCAAAGGCTAATGCAGATTGTGTTTGAGTCTGGCAACGCGCAGAAAGCCGCAGGGGACCAAGCCCTCACGATGACTGGGCATTCGTCTGCTCTTCCGCCATCCGCCGGAGCATTGCAACCTCCCGGGACAGCTCTCGTTGACGGCGAGAAATCGAAAGCGTGTACAGAAAAATAACAATCCACACAACGCTGAACGCGGCAAACAAATACGACATGTCTGTTCCTTTCCCTTCGACTCGGCTTCCTTCGCCTTCGCTCTGCTCCGCTCAGGACAGGACTATGCAGCCGCCACCACGTGCTGACGCAGGGCTCTGATTTCGTCGCGCAAGTACAGGCTACGTAACCTGAGCCGCAACAGCCACGTAAACACACAGACAAACGCCCCGGTACACACCAGCAGCGTCCAGGCCATTTCGGGTGCCATTTGTTCGACCTTGGGATGAATGCCGCGCCAGAGACGAATGGAAATATAGAGCAGCGGGATATCGATCACGCCAACAATGCCCAGGACAGCGGCATAGCGCGCGACCGTCTCGTTATCTCCGGCAAAAACACGCAGCAGAACATAGGCGGCATAAATCAGCCAGAGCACCAGCGTCATGGTGAGACGAGGGTCCCAGGTCCACCACACACCCCAGATCGGACGCGCCCAGAGGGGGCCGGTCATCAGGACCAGCGAACAGAACACCATGCCGAGTTCGGCCGCGGCCTGGGCCAGCAGGTCAGCCGACCGCTTGCCCTGCCATAAGAAGGCCGCACTCGCCCCGGCCACAATAAAGAAGCCGAGAAACGCCATCCAGGCTGACGGCAGGTGGAAATAAAAAATACGTTGCACCGCGCCCTGCACCCGTTCATTGGGAACGTACAGAAAGACCATAGCCAGGGCCGCCAGCATCGCCACGCACGTCAGCCACGGCAGGAAAGAGTCAACGTCCCTCGCTTGTTTGTCTGCGTGGAGGGCCCGTTGACTCTTGATGGTGTCAGCCAGATGAGAACGAGACGTCACCGTGTTCATATGCACTCTCCGAGACTCCACAGGCAGATATCCTATTCTTGCACAACGAACCCAAACGTCAGCCAGCCGGTCACCACAAAAATAACATCAAACGCAACCAGGACACGAAACCACATTCCCGTCCAGACCTCTCCGGCCAGGAGGGCCCCGGTGACATTCACCGCCGCAATGAAGAGTGGAACCAGGAGGGGAAGGAGCATGAGCGGCAGAATAATTTCTCGTGCTCGCGTCCGAACGGCAATCGCGGCACACAGCGTCCCCAGCGCTGAGAAGCCCACAATACCGCAGAACAGAACGAGCGGCAGCCCAAGCAGAGAAACCGAGAAGGACAGACCGAGCAGCACAAGCGTGAGGGGTGCCACCACGGCTTCCACCACGGTCAGAAAGCAGACATTGCTCAGGAACTTTGCAAAAAACACCTGACCAGGATCAATGGGACAGAGCAGGAGGCCGGCAAAGCAGTTGCGTTCCTGTTCAAGAATGAACGCGCGCTGGATGCTCAACATTCCGGCAAAGACAAGCGCAACCCAGAGCAGGGCAGAACCAAAGGCGGGCTGGTGCAATTGCTCAGGAGTGAGGGCAAAGACAAACACCAGGATAATCAGCAGGGCCAGGACCAGCAGGGCAGACACTCGTTCTTTCGTGCGCAGCTCCAAGAGAAGATCTTTCCAAAGAATCGCCCACATGGGACAGCCTAGCGCGTGCACGCAGTATAGAATTCGACAAACTCTTGCGGAGACGGGAGGGCCGCCTCGGATTGCCAGGCAATCCGTCCACGGTGCAGGATGAGCGCGCGGGTACACAGCTCCCGACTGCGCTCAAAATCGTGCGAGGTCAGCATGACGGTTTTCTTCTGGTCTTTTGCCCGGGCCAGGGTGGCATGCAGGGTCGAGAGCGCCCTGGGGTCAAGACCGGTGTCGGGCTCGTCAAGCAGGAAGAGGTCAGGGGCGTGTAAGAGCACACGCGCCAAACTGAGGCGCTGTTCCATCCCCCGCGAAAAATAACGGACCGGCATTGTCCGCCAGTCCTGGAGGCCGACGTATTCCAGTTGTTGAGTAATGCGCTCTTGCAGGTCCGGGACCTGATAGGCCTTCCCGTAAAAGGTGAGGTTCTCTTCTGGAGTGAGGTCTGGATACAGATAACTCTCGTGTCCGAGAAAACCGATTTTTCGCCGGACCGCCAGCTCGGAAGAGGCTGAGCCAAAGAGCGTCAGCCTGCCGGCGGTGAGTGTCAGCAGCGTCGCCAAGAGCCGCAACAGCGTAGTTTTGCCCGCCCCGTTCGGACCAAATATACCGACCACCTCAGCAGGGGCAATGCGCAACGAGATGTCGCTGAGGACGGGAGTCCAGGCAAAGGTCTTGTGGAGATTATGCGCCTCAACAACCCAGGTACTCATTATACGTGCAGAGTCCGGTGGTCCGTATGAAAAAGGGACGGCGACGGACGTACGCAGCACGCCCGCGCCTCGCGCGGCTACGCCGAGCCCGGCCCCTTCCGGGCGAGCTGGTCGAGCTGGGTGAGCGCTTCAATTGCTCGCGTTTCGTATTTCTGCCGGATAAATTGATAATCCTCGTCCGTAAGCTTTCCCATTTGTTTGTCAAATTCCGCTTCTCTGATAGCGGCATAGGCGGCCGCTTTTTGTTTTTCCCAGCGGACGACGTGCTCTGCGGCTGGGAGGGGCTGGACGGACTCCGTTTGGGCAGCCAGTAAAGGCCAGGCAACCAGGACGGCAATCAGCCCAACCAGAACAATGCCGGCGGCGTACAGCACAAAGGTCATGGCTCTCCATCTAGCTCTCGAACGTCTCAAGCTCTTTTTTGAGTCGGTCCTGATATCCTTCGACTTCGCTCACGCTACGCTCAGGATGAACGGAGGAGCGGCTGTCGGTCCTGAGCGGAAGGCGCTGCGCGCCTGAAGTCGAAGGACGTTTTGTCCAGCGGCGCGCAATCAGGCCAATACTGACGGCACCGATCAGAACAACCAGAAAGGGCGTGATCCAGGCAGCCAGATTGAAGCCTGCCACCGTTGGTGCGGATAGCACTTTTTCTCCATAGCGCGTCACAAAAGAAGCCAGAATGGCTTCGCGGGATGCGCCTTGTTCAAGCTGCTCGGCAATCTGCTCTTTGGCCGGAATGGCAAAGCCGCACTGCAAGTGATTGCAGTTATGCACGGTCAGACCGCAGCTACATTGACAGGTCAGCGCGGCCTCCATCTCCTGATTTGTCGGGGGGGTCGCCTGGGCTATGGAGAAACCCCAGACGATCAGCGCGGCCCAAACGGGCAGGCATACCCGGAACAGGCGTCTATTCCGCAACGGCTTGCCCTCGCATGTCCGCCGATGTCCGCGCCAGGGCAAAGGCTTGTCGCTCAGCCGGATTCGGGGCCATGATGACGCAGGTGCCCAGAATCAGGATCAGCCCGCCAATCCAAATCCAGGACACCAGCGGGTTAATGAAGACCTGAAAGGTTGCCAGACCCGACGGCGCATCGTAACTGCCGAGAACCAGGTAGAGGTCTTCCACCAGGGTCGGTCGAATATCGACCTCGGTGGTGGGCTGGTTTTGTTTTTTATAGAAACGTTTCTCCGGATGCATGGTATCGATCTGCTGCCCGTCAACCAGAATCTTCACGGTAGCAATCTGGGCGGCAATATGCGCATCTTCCCGGTCCGTGATCCCCGTATAGTGAAGGGTATAGCGGCCAACCTCAAAAGATTGCTCCGCGCTCACGGTAATCTGTTTTTCAATAGTGAAGAGCGCACCGGCCACCCCGAAAAAAATCAGGACCACACCAATATGCACAATATAGCCGCCGTACCGACGTGGGTTTTTGCCGACCAGACGCCCCAGGGCCTGAGGCGGGCTTTCGTGCAGCATCACCTGCCGGGCGCGGGTCCCACGCGAGAACTCAGCCAGAATACCGGCCAGGACAAATCCGGCCAGAGAGAAAATCACGACTGCATAGTAATTGCGGTATCCCAGCACAAAAAGCAGGCCGCCCAGCACCAGCCCAACCGCAAGCGGAATGGTAAACTGTCGTCTGAGGCTGCTCCAGCTTGCCCGCCGCCAGGCAATAATGGGCCCGATGCCGGTCAGGAACAGTAACAGCACCCCGAGCGGGCCGTTCACCTGATTGAAGAACGGCGGCCCGACCGTAATTTTTACGCCACGCACCCACTCGGAGAGGATGGGGAAGATGGTTCCCCAGAACGTAGCAAAGGCAAGACCCACGAGGATAAGATTATTAAACAGGAAGGCCGCTTCGCGGGACAACAGGGAGTCGAACTCATTCTCACTCTTCAAGTCCGGCAGACGATAGAGCAGGAGCCCAACTGAAACGACCAGGATGCAGGCTAGAAAGGTCAGGAAATAAGGGCCCAAGCCGGACTGGGTAAAAGAGTGGACAGATGAGATCACACCGCTACGCGTCAGGAAGGTGCCGAAAATCGTCAGCACAAAGGTCAGGATGACAAGGGTCATATTCCAGACCTTGAGCATGTCTTTCTTTTCTTGAATCATGACTGAGTGGAGATAAGCGGTAGCGGTAAACCAGGGCATAATCGCCGCGTTCTCAACCGGGTCCCAGGCCCAGTAGCCACCCCAACCCAGCACTTCATAGGCCCAGCGTCCGCCCAGCAGATTACCCAAAGACAGAAAAAACCAGGAGGTCAGGGCCCAACGACGCGTAGTCCTGATCCATACGTCGCCCAGTTTCCCGGTGGCCAGGGCGGCCAGGGCAAAGGCGAACGGGACAGACGCGCTGATAAAGCCGAGATACAGGGCCGGAGGATGGATGGTCATCCAGTAATTCTGGAGTAATGGGTTAAGGTCCGAGCCTTCGCCCGGGATGAAAGACAGCCGTTCAAACGGCGGGGTAATGAAACACAACAGACCAAGGAAAAATAGGGCAATGGTCATCAGCATCGCCGTCACATACGGCATCAACTCTTGGTTTCTGGTGCGATTCTGGAAGAGGACGATCGCCGAAAAAAAGCAGTGAATCAGCGCCCAGAACAGGAGTGATCCCTTTTGCCCGCCCCAAAACGCGGCGACCGTATAATGCAGTGGTAACGTGGAGCTGGAGTAACTTGCCACGTATTCGACATTAAAATCCCGCGTCAGCAAGGCGTGCAGCAGGACGATGGACGCAATAACCACGCAGCCGCCGACCGCATAGGCAGCCTGGGCTCCGCTGGCAATCCAGGCCGTCCGCCGCATCCGAACGCCCCACAGGCTCGTCACAATAGCGTAGACGGCTAACAAGCTGGCAAGATAGAGGGCGAGAGTACCAAGATGGGTCATGGATGAACCGTGCTATATCTAGAGGGTGCCGATTTGACAGTAGAACAATCGGGGCCGCGGTCGCTCGGTGCCGAGAAAGTGCTCAGCCTTCGATTTCGGGCTCATATTTTGATGGACAACTCGTCATGAGCGTCGACGCAACGAGCTGCTGGTCTGGCGTATACAGGCCTTCGACAATCACGTCTCGGCCTTCTGCAAACATATCCGGCAAAATCCCCTGGTACGAGACCGGGACCCCTGTAGGAATGGCGCCAACGGGAATTGGGCCTGGCTCAATGGGCGTCAGCCTGAAGGTCAGATTGAGCGCCGCCGGGTCCCACTGGATAGAGCCGTCCTGCACCCGCCCGGCAACCCGGACGTCGGTATTGGTCAGCGTTGTCCGGTTGAGGAGAAACTCGTCTATAGTGAAGTAATACACCTTTGTTTCCTGGATGCTCGTATAGATCAGATACCCGACCGCGCCGACGATGAGCAGGGCTCCTATCAGGAATTTGCTTTGCTTTACTCCCATGTTTCACAGCTAACCGATTTCGGGACCCCGCGCAAGCAAAGCCTCTGCGAGGCGCAGTTGATTTGACTTTCGACCCCTGTTTCTGTATGTGGGGAAGGTTGGACAAAATGGTGTGAATCAGCATGTTTGAGGCCCTGGGAGAAAAGCTGGATGGGGTGTTGCGCCGGGTACGCGGACACACCAGACTGACCGAAAACAACATTGATGAAGCGCTGCGCGAAGTGCGTCTGGCCCTGCTGGAGGCAGATGTCAATTTCCGCGTGGTTAAAGACTTTGTCGAACGGATTCGGACGCAGGCACTCGGTCAGGACGTATTAGCCAGCCTCTCGCCTGGCCAACAGCTCATTAGAATCGTCAATGCCGAGTTGGTTGCGCTCCTGGGTGGCGAGCAGGCCGAGCTGAACCTGTCGGCTCGGCCCCCGGTCGTCATTCTGCTCGTTGGCCTGAACGGTTCTGGGAAAACGACAACGGCGGGGAAGCTCGCCCGCTATCTGACCCTCGAACGCAAGCGTACCCCCTACCTTATTCCGGCGGATACCTTCCGCCCGGCCGCTATCGATCAGCTCACCATTCTCGCCCAAGAAATCGGCGTGCCGGTCTATCCGACCCCGAACGACGGCTCAGCGCCAGACCCGCTCGTCGTTGCCCAGGCCGGGGTTGCCGAAGCGCAAAAGCGTGGCTGTGATGTGGCGGTGGTTGATACCGCCGGTCGTCTGCAAGTCGATACCGAGTTGATGGCCGACCTGGAACGGATGAAAACGGCCCTCCAGCCGCATCAAACCCTGCTGGTGGCCGACGCCATGACCGGCCAGGAAGCGGTGAATGTCGCGCAAGGCTTTCACCAGCGGCTCTCCATTGACGGCATCATCCTGACCAAAATTGAAGGGGATGCCCGGGGCGGGGCGGCCCTGTCCTTACGCTCCGTCACCGGCGCGCCCATTCTGTTTGCCGGGATTGGGGAAAAGCTCGACGCCCTGGAACCTTTCCATCCGGACCGTATTGCCTCGCGTATTCTCGGCATGGGTGATGTGCTGTCGTTGATCGAAAAGGCCGAAAAGGTCTACGACCAGCAGCAGGCCGAGACGCTGGAAAAGAAACTCCGGAAAAATCAGTTTACCCTGGAGGACTTTCAAGAGCAGATGCGCATGGTCAGGCAAATGGGCTCCATCACAGATTTGGTGGGCCTGCTGCCCGGCGCGAAGAAAATGCTCAAGGGTACCGATATGGACGGGGCGGAAAAAGAGTTCAAACATATTGAAGCAATCATCAGCTCCATGACGAAAGAAGAGCGGCGGAAGCCGGCACTCCTGAACAGCAGCCGGCGCAAACGGATTGCCAAAGGGAGTGGTACCTCGGTGGTTGCAGTCAATCGGTTTCTCAAGCAATATCTCGAAGCAAAAAAGATGATGAGGAGGCTTTCCGGAGCCGGCGGAGGAAAGAAAATGAAGAAACGCCTTTCCCTCCCGGCCTGGGGACACTGAAAGATTATGGTAAAAATCCGACTGGCTCGGCACGGGGCGAAAAAGCGCCCCTTCTATCGTATTGTTGCTGCGGACTCACGGTCGCCACGGAACGGGCGGTTTCTCGAACGACTCGGCTCGTACGATCCGACTCAGGATCCGGCCCTGATCGAGATGAAGCAGGACCGGCTGGCAGCATGGCTGAAGAACGGCGCTCAGCCGACCGAGACGGTTGCTCAACTCATCAAAAAGGTAAGGCGTGCAAAAGAGTAAACGTGTCCTCCACCAGACATGCAGATGCTGGACACGTTTACTCTTTCAGGAATCCTGATCTGAGGCACGGGGAGAAGACTATGAAAGACCTTGTTGCGTACCTCGCCAGAGCACTGGTGAACAACCCGGATGAAGTTGAGGTCTCAGAAATCCAAGGAGAAACCGCGGCCATCCTTGAGCTTCGCGTAGCCAAGGAAGACCTGGGCCGTATTATCGGCAAACAGGGGCGTACGGCAAAGTCGATTCGGACCCTGCTCAACGCGGCGGCTTCCCGTACAAGCCGCAAAGTTGTCCTTGAGATTGTCGAAGAAAAATAGTCGCCCGAGCCCGGCCACCCGGATTGCACTTGGTCGTGTGGTCAATGCGCATGGTGTTCGGGGAGAGGTTCGCTTCCTCCCCCACTCTTCCCCCTGCCCAACGTTACGGCCCGGCCTGCGGGTCACATTGCGAAAGACAGACGCCTCGGAAGAGGGATTCAAGTTGCAGCAGGTTCGGCCACACGCGTCCTGCCTCCTGCTGCAACTTGCCGGGGTGGATTCTCGCGACCGGGCCAAGGCCCTCCGCGGGTCGAGCCTGCTTGTGGACGAGACAGACTTACCCCAACTCCAGGCGGGAGAGTTTTACCACTACCAGGTGGTCGGGCTGCCTATCCGAACGCTGACGCAAGAATCTATCGGGACGATCGCGGAGGTGCTGACGACTCCGGGCCATGATGTCTTCGTGGTGCGGAATGGGGAAAAAGAATATCTGATCCCTGTTGTTGAAGAGGTGATACGGACGATCGCCATCGAAGACCGCCTGGTGATTATCGACCCGCCCGAAGGACTGCTCGCATAGCCCACGCCCATGCAGTTTCATATTATTACCATTTTCCCGGAGTGGTTTGTCTCGCCACTGTCTACCGGCTTGTTACAAAAAGCTCAGGACAGGGCTATCCTCTCGTTTTGCGTGCACAATCTGCGTGACTATGCACCGGGCAAACATCGCTCAACAGACGATACACCCTATGGCGGGGGATGGGGCATGGTGATGACCCCGGAGCCCCTAGTCAATGCGATCGAAGCGGTGAGTAGGCCCCTCAACAATCCGAGGCGTATTTTTCTCTCTCCTCAGGGCCAACCGCTTTCCCAGGCCAAGACAGCCGAGCTGGCGGCCCACGAGGCGTTGGTCCTGGTCTGCGGCCGCTACGAAGGGGTAGACGAACGGGTTCTGGCCTTTGTTGATGAAGAGATCTCCATTGGAGACTATATTGTCAGCGGGGGAGAAGTGGCGGCCCTCGTCTTGATTGATGCCGTTGCCCGGCTCGTGCCGGGTGTGGTCGGAAGGAAAGAATCAATCGAGGACGAGTCTTTCAGTACGGGATTGCTCGAATATCCGCAGTATACCCGGCCGGAAGAGTTCCGCGGGATGTCGGTTCCACACGTGCTGTTGTCCGGTCATCATGCGGAAATCTCCCAGTGGCGCCGCAGACAGTCGCTTAGCCGGACCCGCACCCGTCGGCCGGACCTGCTCAAAAAGGCTGACCTGAGTCCCGAAGAACGACGCTGTGTCACGCAGATCGATGATACGGACACATAGAAACCGAGCCCGATCTGTACCGCATAGCGCAGGCGCTTATGGCTGACGTCTATATCGCACTGGTTCATCACCCGGTGTATGACAAAACGCACAAAGTCGTGACCACCTCCATTACCAATATGGATATTCACGATATTGCCCGGTCGGCATTAACCTACGGGGTAAAACGGTATTTCGTAGTCCATCCGGTACGAGCGCTTCAGGCCCTGGCGGAGAAAATTCTTGACCATTGGCAGAGCGGGCATGGGAGCGTATATAACACCACCCGCAGAGACGCCCTGTCCATTGTCTCTTTGGCTGACTCGCTGGAGGAAGTTCGGGCGGTCATTACCCGGAGCACGGGTCAGCCGCCGCGCGTCATTGCGACATCGGCAAAAGGCGGGGAAGATCGTCTGAGTTTTGCTGATCTGCGCGACAGCCTCCAACACGAGCAGTGCCCCATCCTCTTGCTTTTGGGGACCGGCTGGGGGCTGACCCAAGAGGTTTTTGCCCAGGCAGAGGCAATTCTTGAGCCTATTCAAGGGTGTGGAACGTATAACCACCTGTCCGTCCGGGCGGCCGCGGCCATTATGCTTGACCGCCTGTCAGTCGCGGGGTAGCATAAAAGGAGCAGTAAGCCCTCGCCGTCCGTACTCAGCAGACACACGGCTTTCGCACTACTGCACCTCTCTGTCTCAGGTGAGGCATTACCCTACCGTTCGTCCCACCTGCCGCACAGTGCACGCAAAGACCGCGGAGGAGAACAGCATCATGAGTAACCTACTTGCTGCCATTGAGGCCAAACAGCAGAAGACCGACATTCCAGATTTTAAGGCCGGGGATACCGTTCGCGTCCATGCCAAGATTATTGAGGGCGACAAAGAGCGGGTTCAGGTCTTTGAGGGAGCGGTCATCAGCCGCTCGAACGGTACGGGCAACCGGGCGACCTTTACGGTTCGGAAAGTATCCTACGGGATCGGGGTCGAGCGTATTTTTCCCTTGCACTCGCCGCGCATTGAGAAGCTCGAAGTCATCGCTCGGGGGAGGGTCCGGCGGGCCAAGCTGTACTACCTGCGTCAACGCGCCGGTAAGGCGGCCCGTATCAAAGGCACCCGTCTCCAAACGCCAGAGGTTGGCGCAACGAGCGAGGTCATTGCCCTGGCTGAACGAGCGAAGGCGGCGAACCAGCCCGAAGAAGCCGAGGAATAATCGTCCCGCGGCAGACCTGCTCAGCCCCGGGCGTGTCCGCCGGTTTGTCTATTCCGTGTCGTCAGGCGACGCCTTGGTCCCCGACACGCGTCGTTGCCACCATACCAGCCCGCCTGTTACGAGGCCGAGGAGCGTGATGGTCGCATAGCCATACTCCGGCGTCGCATACAGAATCAGCTCATCAAACCGGCCGATGAGTAGTGACATCCGCGCCATGACGGTATAGCCGAATGCTGCGCCGAAGGAGACCATGAGAAAACAGCTCCCAACGCGGGCCACGCGACGCACGCTCCCCGTATGTTCAACCGAAAAGAAAAAATAGACTAGGACGCTGACGACGCCAATCAGAATGAGGGCGGTGTTCAGTTCGGTCAGGCCCAAGCTGACCCCTGCGGGACCAACCGCAACGAGGGGCTTCAGCGTCCCTTGGACCTGCTGCAGCACGAACGAGGATAACAGGCGTGGAATCGCGACCCCTGAACTCACGCCTAAAATAAAGGCAAACGTCAGACGACTGGTCCAGGCGAGACGGGGCAAAAAGCGCGCTAACAGCAACAGGCCGAGGATAAGCGGGAGGACCAGGTGCCATTCGTGCTGCTCGATAAGCGGCACGGCGAGCTTTTTGAGCATGACTTCGTGATAGGTGATGACCAGCAGATAGCCGACCGAAGCGCCAACAAAGATGTGTTCGCCCAGCTTAAAGAACGGATTATCCCGGTAGAGAAACGAATAGATACACAGGCTTAAACCCGCGGCCACCCAGGCGCCGCCCAGCGTCTCCGAACTCATACGCGCCCTCAAGAGTCAACGTGTCAAGCATCTGCGGGGCTACTGGAGGACATGTTTACGCTTTTCGTCCACTCAGCAGGTAGCAGACGTTACAGATGACGATCAGACCGATAATCAGAAAATGGGTGGCCGACTGCGCGTCCATGCCCGCGGTCGCTTTACCGGTCTGGTTGAGAAGAGTTTCATATTCGGCCGCGCCACGGAGTCCGCCGAGCAGACCGGTAATTTGTCCGGTTTGCAGCAAGGGATAAAACTTGGGCGCGCTGACCGCGGTACAGCCCCCGCCCAACTCAAAGCCATATTTTTCTTTGCCGTATACATACCAGGTATCGAGGCCGGGAAAGCCTGCGCTGAGACTGAGGGCATAGTCAATATCGCGTAAGCTGTGGACCCCTGCGAGCACGGGCAGCCCTTCGGTTTTTCGACCTGCATAGTCGGCCGGAAAGGCGGCTGCCAGGCTCTGCCCCAGACTGATAATAGCATTGGCTTCCCCAGGTCCATAGCCGAGGAAGACGTAGTCCGTCCCATCGGTCTTTCCAGCTTCCGCAGCTCCGCGCGTGACCGCGGACTCCGCCATACTCGTGCCCGTCGGCCACAGGGTCAGAGCCACGACCCGCAGATTTCTGGCAAAAGCGTGACGTAAGAGAGAAACGGTCATGGGGTGGAGTTCGGGCTTTGAAGCAGGATCGTAATCCAACGACAAGAGCACCACCGAGCGCTCGGGCAGGCGCTCCAGCGTGTCGTAGAGCTGCTGCGTTTCCGGCGAAATACGGACGGGCAGGCCGAGCGGGTAGAGTAGAGGCAGCACCGTCGCTACGCTCATCAGCACAAAGATGAAACGGCGGTCCAGTTGCAGTAGACGGAGGGTAAACTCACGCACCGTCACCTCCGCCCAGATAGGCGCGCTCGATCCCAAAAATGATTTTGATCGAGGTGGCAATAGCGCCCAAGCTGACGCCAATCAGAATCCCGCGCTGGGCTGCCGTGTTCGGCACCGTCATGATCCAGTCGGCCAGTGTGCCAACCCCAGGCAGTAGTGACTCACCCAGAGGCACCCGGCCCGCCATCACCAGGACTGCCGCGCTGAGCAGAATCGTCGCCTCAGGCGTCCGCGCCCGAAAGGCTCGGTAGGCCGCAGACGCGACAAAAAAAGCCAGCAGCGAGAACATTGTTCCCTGGAGCGCAACCAGGACATAGTCGTACAGCCAGCCAAAGAAAGTCCCCTCGGCCTTTCCCTCAGCCCACAGCCCGGCTCCGAACACGGTCAGCAGTGACACGAACAGCACGGCACTATAGCCCCAGCCGGCTTCCTGGCGGGTGATTTTCTGGTAGTGGGTTGACAGCAAACTGCCGACACCAAGCACAATGGCGAACCCGGCAATAATTTGACTCCAGAGCGAAATCTCCTGCAAAAAATGCTCCGAAGCAGGATGAGGCACATAGTATTGCAGGACCAGCGCCAGCCCAAACACAAACGTAATCAAGAGGGGGAGAGTCTGTTGCCAGAAACGCATATTCCTCAAAGAGTAAACGTGTCCAGCATCCGCCTGTCTAGTGGGGGATACGTTTACTCTTTCCGTCCGCGCCTAGCGAAAATCGTGGAATATCTGCACGGCCGTCTCCCAGACGGTCCCTCCAGTCATATCGCCAAGTGTAAGCAATCCTGTCCCCGCCACCAGACCGATGAGTAAGAAGCCTTTCCCCAAATCCTGGCCGCGGAGCGTACCGACTAGCGCAGGGTCGCGCGAAAGATAGGCGCTGGCGGCATACAGCTCCTCACCGATCAGGGTGTAATCACAGGTGGCAATAAAAAACGGCAACTGGTGCTCGGCATCCGTCCCGGCAATCTGAACCGCGCCGGTTGCGGCGCCGGTCTCGGCTAACAGCAGCGACTCCGCGTAGTAATAGCCGACGAAAAAATTCGCCGCGGGCCGTTCACGGAGCATGATACCGTCAACTGCCGCAGTATAGGCGAACTGGTCGGCGGCAATAAAAAAATTACTCTCGTCAGCATAGGCGTCCGGCCGACCCGCCGTCCGGTAGGCGTTTTTGAGCATGTCCTGGGCAATGGCCATGACAATGGGCGAGCGGTGCGGGACCTTGATTGCGGTCCCGGACCCGGCCGCCCGTTTCGCTACCTCGCCCAGCAGAACGGTGGCCGCAATCGTCGCCATATTGGACGCATCGCCGCGACCGGTTAACTCGCCACTGCCGGTCAGGTAGAGAATCGGGCGACCCGTTTCCGCTGCCCGGCCAATCGCCTCTTCAACCGCATCAACGCCGGGGATACGGCGGAGAAAGAGTGTGGGCTTCATCCGTGCCGAGCGAATCGAGAGCAGCACGCCCGCACCGAACATGAGCATGAAGAGAAAATTATTGAGCTTGGCCCACTGAAACCAGTTCGGCTGTGGCACGGCGGAGAAGACCGGACTCTCAAATTGCTCGTCTCCAATGAGCGCACGAATTTTCACAAAATAGCGCGTCTCATCCAGCAGCGGGCTATCGGCGACCGTACTGACCTGAAAGAAATGCATCTGCGGTTGCGGAGTCCCAATCACCCACCACGGAGCCGCGCGGTCCTTTTCGTAGTGGGTATTGGCCGGAATCGTTGCGACCAGATGAAACGCACCCTGCTCCCGGTCGCTGAGCGTAATCTGGTAATGGACCTCTGCCGTCTCTTCAAAACCTCCTTGCCAGCGCAGGCCGATGCTGCCCCCACCGTCTCCCGGCATATCAAAGGCTTCACCGGTCAGGCGGGAATCGGAGGCCAGTGCCCTCGCACTCAACAGGAGGACGAGAGTCAGGGCAAGGAGCATGGGCGAACCGGGGCGTTGGCTTCGGTGCCGGGGTCCAGTGGGCGAGCCGGGAAAGCTGGATACGTGTGGAGATGAAGTCATGCCAGTCAGGATGTTCTGCGCTGTCAGGACGATACCCCAGTCTTCGGGGCTCGTAGCGAGGGGACGGATTTCCCGGTTGCATGTGGAGAAGGAGACCGCGTGTGAATGAGCCCAACGAGCCGGGCTACGGCCTCTCTCCGCTCCAGTATGCCGGCCAGCCGTTCCGTTTCTGCCGGCGCACACACGAGATCAAGAAAAGGCCGCAATCCCTGAATGATCTGGCTGCTCAGAAAATTGAGCGGCTCGCTGGATTCGAGCAAGAGGACCGCCGGCGTCTCAAGTCTCCGGCTCACAATGGCGTCGGCCACCTTTTGCAGCAACTGAAGGTCCTGCGGGGAGAGCGGTACTACTACCGGGCCGGTGGCAAACGCATGCGCCATCGCACGCCGAAAACGGTCCCAGAGCAGTACACCAGACATACTCCTCCATATGGCAAATTTGGGAGCGTCGGACAATCCCAACCCCGCCCCTGGCCCTGAGATTTGGACCTGATGTCCTCCTCAGGCGTGCTCAAAGGCGGCTCATAGCTGAACGCCGCGCGCTCAGCTATGATACTTGTTACCTTTTCGGCTACTACACTTGAGGACACACCCATGTCACAGCCCTACGACGTCATTATCATTGGCGGCGGCGTGGCCGGATTCACGGCTGGCCTGTACGCGGCGCGAGATCGCTGTCGGGCACTCTTGCTCGAACGCTTTTCTGCCGGCGGACAGGTGCTCAACTGTGAGCATATCGAGAATTATCCAGGTTTTCCGGATGGCATCGCTGGCTATACCCTGGGTCCACTGCTGCAACAGCAGGCCACCAGCCTCGGGCTTGAGCTGCAACTGACAGAGGTCAGCGCCGTCCGGCGGGACGGCGCGGTGCTCGTGCTGCAAACGGACAGCGGGACCTTTCACACCAAAACGCTGATCATCGCCACCGGATCGAGTTTTTCAGCGCTCGGCATTCCGGGCGAAAAGGAATTCGTCGGCAAAGGCGTCTCGCACTGTGCGGCCTGTGACGGCGCGTTTTTCATGGATCAGCCGGTGGCGGTTGTGGGAGGAGGGGATGCCGCGCTCGACGAAGGACTCCATCTCACCCAATACGCCTCACACGTCACGGTCGTTCATCGGCGGGATGCGCTGCGCGCCTGTCAGCTCTTACGGGAACGGGCCCAGGCAAACGATAAGCTTTCCTTTTGCTGGAACAGTGTCGTACGGGCAATCGAGGGCGACGAGGCCGTCAAACGGATACAGCTTGAAGACGTGACAACGGGTATACCGTCCACGCTGGATGTCGCCGGCGTCTTTCTCTACATCGGTCTGACGGCCAATACCCAATTTCTGGGAGACCTGGTTCCACTCAATGCGCAGGGGCAGATTGTGACCGATCTCTGGATGCGGACGGCACCGCCCGGCGTCCTGGCCGCCGGTGATGTCCGTAGCGATTCCTCACGACAGCTCGTGTCCGCGGCCGGAGACGGCGCCACAGCCGCCCTTGCAGCAATTCGTTATGTGCGTACTAATGAGTGGGCAGACCCTTCGACTGGGCTCAGACAGGCTCAATGAATGTGCGCTGACACCAACACAGCATGAGGATGCATCGATTATGAACTATGTCCCCTACGTGATCGAACAGACCGGTCGGGGTGAACGGACCTATGATATTTATTCCCGCTTGCTGAAAGACCGGATTATTTTTCTTGGCTCCGAGGTCAACGATGCGGTTGCCGATGTGATCGCGGCTCAGCTCCTTTTCCTCGAATCTGAAGACCCCGAGCAGGATATCCACCTGTATGTGAACTCACCGGGCGGCTCGGTGACGGCCGGGCTGGCGATCTATGACACCATGCAGTACGTCACCCCCGACGTGTCTACCATGTGTGTCGGCCAGGCGGCCAGTATGGGCGCGGTACTTCTGACCGCCGGGGCGCCGGGAAAACGGTTTGCCCTGCCGCATTCCCGGATCATGTTGCACCAACCGCTCGGCGGCGTGCAGGGCCAGGCGACCGATATTGACATCCATGCCAGAGAAGTGCTGCGCATCCGGGAAGAGCTCAACAACATTCTTGTCAGGCATACTGGCCAGACTCTCAAGAGAATTGAAAAGGATACCGACCGGGATATGTTCATGACCTCCAAGCAGGCCCTGGAGTACGGCGTGATTGATGAGGTCATTTCCAGCCGCAAGAAAGACGCTGACGAGGAAGAGCAGAAAAAAGGCAGGTAATCCCGCCACCACAGGAGGAAGACATAATGCCTTCCTCCTGTAAATAGAAAGGGACTGTCTCAGCTTGACTATCCAAGTCTCTGAATTAAGACAGTACCCGGTCGCTTGAGGGGTCGGGGGAAATCTTGTATCGTTTTTTGGATGACTGTCGAGCCTCTCAGCGTATTGATTGCGGTCGTGGCGGTTGGCGTCGCCCTCGGCGGTCTGATTCTGACCGGCCTGCACGGAATTCGCAATGAGTTTCGGGACCTGCGGGGCGGGATCAAGGATGTACGGGGCGGGATCAAAGATCTACGCCAGGAAATGGAAGCGCGGTTCTCCGCTATGGAGAACCGGCTGTCGATTGTCGAACGCCAGCCGGCAAAGCTGGAAGGCTTGCTGGAAGGCTTGCTGGAAGGCTTGCGCGAGGCCATTACCGGCCACCGGGTGGCCTGACCGCTTCCGCCGCTCGTCCAGCATCCTGAAACAGGTGCTCCCACTACGGTGCCTCAACGGTCTCTGGCTGGATCCTTCGTATGAGCGCTTGGGCCTTCGAGGCTATCTGATTCGGCGTATCCGCCGTCTCGCTACGCGCCCGGCGCTGCCCCACGAGATCGTTCAACGACGCGCCAATCGCTTCCAACTCGCCATTAATCTGGCGCGTACAAATGGCACCACACCATATGCTCAGCCGTCCCCTGTCCGCTGCGAACCAGCGGCGGCGGTGTGGTCTTGCAGCGCGCCATGGCCTGGGGACAGCGGGTGTGAAATGCGCAGCCCGACGGCGGATTCAGGGGGGAAGGCACATCGCCGGTCAGGACGGTCCGCTGGGTCTGGACCGTCGGGTCGGGAACGGGATTGGCCGACATGAGCGCCAGGGTGTACGGGTGCTGAGGATTGCGAAAGAGTTCGTCGACCGGAGCGACTTCAACGAGTTTGCCGAGGTACATCACGGCCACCCGGTCGGCGATATATTCAACCACGTTCAGATCATGCGAGATAAATAAATACGAGAGTCCCAGATCGTTTTGCAGGTCCTGGAGCAGGTTCAGAATCTGGGCCTGAATGGAAACGTCCAGCGCCGAGACCGGCTCGTCACACACGATAAACTGCGGCTTCAGGACCAGTGCGCGCGCAATGCCGATGCGTTGCCGCTGTCCACCCGAAAATTCGTGCGGATAGCGGGACCGATACGTTGCGGACAGGCCGACCCGCTCCAACAGCGCGCTGACCTGACGGCCCAAGGCCTCGCCCTGCGCCAAGCCATGCACTTTGAGCGCCTCGCCGATAATCGCGCCAACCGTCATACGCGGGTTCAGCGAACTATACGGGTCCTGGAAAATCATCTGCATCTGCTGCCGGGCCTGACGCACCCGGGCAGCAGAGAACCGGCAGAAGTCCCGGCCCTGGAAAAACACCTCACCACCGGTGGGTTCGATCAGCCGCAGCAGCGCCCGGCCGACTGTGGTTTTGCCACAGCCCGACTCGCCGACCAGGCCAAATGTTTCTCGGGGCTGAATGCTAAACGACACCGCATCCACCGCCTTGACCCAGGCCGAGACGCGCGAGAAGACCCCACCACGGACCGGAAAGTATTTCTTGAGATTACGGATTTCCAAGAGGGGGATTGGGGGTTGGGCAATGTTGTCCGTTGGCATGGCGCTCTTTCCGTTTCTCTGATTCCTAATCCCCAGCCCCTAGTTCCTAATCCCTGATTCCTTTTTCCTCATGTAGCCAGCACGCCGCTTCGTGACCGGGCTCTACCACGCTCAGCCCAGGCTGTCTGGTCGGGCAGTCATCGAGCATTGCCGGGCAGCGAGCGGCAAAGGCACAGCCCGGCGGATACTGTAACGGTGAAGGCACACTACCGGTGATCGCGGCCAGACGTTCGGAGCGATGACCTCGCCGCGGCACGGCCTGGAGCAATGCCTGGGTGTAGGGGTGCAGGGGGTTTTGAAACAGCGGACGGACCTGGGCACGTTCGATAATTTTTCCCGCGTACATGACCGCCACGGCCTGGGCGAACTGCGCCACAACCCCGAGGTTATGCGTAATCAGCAGAATCGCCATACCCATCTCGTCCTGGAGTCGGGCGAGCAGATCGAGAATCTGCGCCTGGACCGTGACATCCAGGGCGGTGGTCGGTTCGTCGGCAATGAGCAAGGCCGGACGGCAGGCCAGCGCCATGGCGATCATCACGCGCTGTTTCATTCCGCCCGACATCTCATGCGGATAGTGTGCGAGCCGTTGCCGCGGCGAGGGAATCCCGACCGTTTCCAGCAAGCGCCCGGCCTCCTGGTTGGCCTCGCGTACCGACAGTCCCTGATGGAGTCGCAGCACCTCGCCGATCTGATGGCCAATGGTGAAAACCGGATTCAGTGAGGTCATCGGCTCCTGAAAGATCATGCCGATGGACTTCCCCCGAATGGAGCGCAGTTCTGCCTCGGATAACTGCGCCAAGTCGCGGCCGTTGTACACCAGAGAGCCGCTGACGATCCGTCCCGGAGATTCGATGAGGCGTATAATCGACAGGGCAGTGGCGGATTTGCCGCAGCCCGACTCACCGACCAGCGCCAGGGTCTGGCCCGGCTGGACCTCGAGATCAATGCCCCGCACCGCTTTGACCTCGCCTTGCTCAGTGAAGAAGGAGACGTGCAGGTCGGAAATAGTGAGCAGAGGTTGTGCCATAGCGTTCAGCAAAGAGTAAACGTGTCCTTCACTAGACAGGCAGATGTTGACACGTTTGCTCTTTAATTCCGCAGGCGCGGGTTGAGGGCCTCGCGCAGTCCTTCGCCAACCAGATTAAACGCCAGAACAACGATAAAAATGGCGAGACCGGGGATAAAGAACAACCACGGCGCATCAAAGATAAATCCTCGGCCGCTGGCCAGGATATTGCCCCAGGTCGCATACGGCGGCTGGACCCCAAAGCCGAGAAAGCTGAGCCCCGACTCGGTCAGGATAGCGCCGGCCACCCCAATAGTGGCCGAGACCAGCACCGGGGCAATAGCGTTCGGGACCATATGCCGAAAGATGATCCGGCTCTCGGGTAAGCCCAGGGCTTGGGCGGCCACCACAAAATCCTGTTCACGCAGGGCGAGAAACTCGGCGCGCACAAAACGTGCGGTCGCCATCCAACTGGTCAGACCGATCACAATCATGATGTTGTAAATGCTCGGCGGGAGGAGGGCCACCACAGTCAGAATCAGAAAAAACGTCGGAAAGCACAGCATGATGTCGGTAAAGCGCATGATAAGCGTATCGACCGAGATCAGGCCGAGTTTGACGTTCCCGTAGAAACCGGACAGGCCGCCGAGAATAATGCCGATCGTGACCGAGATACCGACCGCAATAAACCCGATCGATAAGGACACAAACGAGCCCTGTAACATGCGTGCAAACACATCTCTGCCCAGCTCGTCCGTGCCGAGCAGATAGACCCCGCCAAGCGGATGATGGGCGGACGGGATGAGCGCCGGGGAAACAGGGGCAAAAGGCGGCAGGAATTTATCCGGCAGGCGAACGGTGGCCGGGTCGAAAATCACCACCCGCTCGGTCAACACTTTCCCGGCGCCAGCCATCACGACCAGCAGGGCAAGCACGACCAGGCCACTGAGGGCCAGCCGGTCTTTCTGAAAGATGCGCCAGGCTTCCTGCAGCGGAGTTTCCGGTTTCGGCAGCACCGACGCCCCGTCAAGCGCTCCGCGATGAGTCAGTTCAGCCATGGCTATTGCAACCGAATGCGTGGATCGACAACGGCATACAGGATGTCCGAGACAAGAGTGCCGACCAGTGTCAGCGTGGCGGCGATAAAATTAATCGTCAGGATGACGGGAAAATCCCGGGCGAGAATCGCTTCATAGCCCAGCCGCCCGAGGCCCGGCCAGGCAAAGATCTGTTCAAAGATCACCGAGCCGCCAATCAGGCCCGGCAACAAAAAGCCGAACATCGTCACAAACGGCAGCAAGGCATTGCGTAAGGCATGACGGTAGATCACACTCTCTTCGGGCAACCCCTTGGCTCGCGCGGTACGCACATAGTCCTGGCACACCACTTCGAGCATTTGAGAGCGGACGTAGCGAGACAGAATGGCTATGCCGGCAATCGCCGACATGACGGAGGGCACGACCAGATGCCACAGCCGGTCCATCCAGCGAAAGGCCGGCTGCGCGTGTTCCATACCAAAGGTGCGCATGCCGATGATGGGCACGTTGAAGAGGTCCACCACCCATTGAATGGCCAAGTAGGACAGGAAGAAGCCGGGGATGGATATGAAGGCGTAGGCAATAAAGGTCGTGGTGCGATCAAACGGAGAGCCCCGCTGGAGGGCGGCCTGAATGCCGGTCGGAAAAGACAGACTCCACACAATCAGCGTGGCGCAGATGAAGAGCGGCAGGGAGTTGAGAAACCGCCGCCATATTTTTGGCAGCACCGGCTGGCTGTCCTTAAACGATTTCAGCTCACCGGTTGCCAGGTCACGCAGCCAATAGACATACTGCACGGACAGGGGTTCGTCCAAATGGAAGGCAGCGCGAATGCGTGCAATATCCTCAGGCTTCATGCGCGGATTGGCAGGGTCCACTTCGCTAGGCTCACCGGGCGCGAGATGGACAATCGAGAAGGCGATCATCGAGATCACGATTAAGAGAACCAGCCGCTGGAGAATAGCGCGAATGAGAAAAACCCACATGAGCCGTCTGTCCTAAAAGTCGGGCGTAAATTCGAGCTTGCGCCACTTGTTGAAGTAAAAGGCAATCCTGCCGCTCTTGGTTGGGTAGATTTTTTCATAGCGTTCGCGACCGTCGGCCTCCCTCTCGACCAGAACGATTTTTTTGTCCAGAACGCGGGTCGCCAGCCCAACGTACAGAAAGGTGTAGGGTTGATCGTCGGCAATCACCCGGTGCAGGCGATGGGCCAGGGCGCGCTGTCGGTCGTGGTCATACTCCCGGCGGATACGGACGATCAGCGCATCCGCCTCCGGGCTGTTATAGCCGACAAAATTCAACTGCTGGGGTCCGGCCTGACTGGAGTGGAAAATCTGGTACAGGTCGGGGTCGATACCCATACTCCAGCCCAGGACCACCGCGTCAAACGAGCCAGTATTGACGAAGTCCTGGAGAAAAACCGCCCACTCAAAGACCTGGGTGTTGCATTTGACCCCGATCTTTTTCCAGGCGTCCTGAGCGATGGTCATGATATTGGCACGAATCAGGTTGCCATTATTGGTGATGAGATTGAATTCAAACACCTGCCCGTCTTTCTCCAGCCAGCCCTCGCTATTGCGCTGCCAACCCACTTCTTCGAGCAGGCGTTGCGCCCCCGCCGGGTCATACGGCAGCGGCGGAATCGTGGGGTTATACCACGCGGTCTGACGCGGGTAGGGTCCGGTGATCTGCTCACCTTCTCCGTACAGTAGATAGGTAAGGATATCATCGACATTAACGGCCATGCCCAGGGCGCGCCGCACCCGCTTATCGGCAAATAAGGGGTTGCGGTGATTATAACCGATATAGGAATAGCCAAAGCCCAGGCTGGAAAACGACTGATACGCCGCCTCTTGTTTGTATCGGGCGACCTGATGCGGTTGCACGCCGTAGGCGTCGATGGCGCCGCTCTTGAATTCCACCTCCTGAGTCAGCAGCTCGGGGATGACGCGGAAATAATAGTGTTCATACTCGGGGGCGCGCTCCCAATAGTCTTCGTTCCGAGTGAGCTGGATGAACTCGTCCCCCTGCCATTCGACAAAGCGGAATGGCCCGGTCCCGAGCGGCCGACGGTTGAACTGACTATCACGCATCCCGAAACTGGCCCGGGCCGCGTCCGACAGCGCGCGTTCGGCCATTTCTTTTTCCATGGCTGCTTCATGCAGCAAATGCTCGGGCAGAATACCCATGGTCCAGGCGTTAATGGCCGGCGAATACAGACGCTTATAGGTGACTTGGACCGTATGGGGACCGAGAATGTCAATCCGTTTAATCGGCTCATAGTCCGAGGTCCGGGGCGAGATATTACGCGGGTTCATAATGGCTTCATACGTAAATTTGACATCACCGGCGTCGAACGGATGGCCGTCATGAAAGCGGACCCCCTGTCGCAGGTGAAACAGGATAATCGGATTATGCTCTGCCACGGGTAAGAGGGCCGGAAACTGCAGCTGCACTTTCTCGCGCAGGGCCGCGTCGGCAGCCGTGATGTAGTCGGCGTAGGGAAAATCCTGGAAATAGGCTGCGCCCAGGAGCGGGGTCAGGCGCGTAAAGAAGTCCTGGTCTACCGCGCTTAAGGTGAACTCGACCCGCTGCGGAGTCCGAATCGTCACCTCAACCGGGGTTGGAGACGGGTTTCCCTGCGCGTCTGGTTCCATAAGGGTGAGCGTCTCAGTTCTTTCTTCGGCAGGCAGGAGTTGGAGAGAGCGGAGCAGGCCATCCAGTTCGGGCAGGCTGCCGCTCGCCTGCGCCCGAGAGAAGACCCCGATCAGCCGCTCCCCGGTCGCAGGACTACCGTCCGGCAGTGTCATCTCGGGCCGGGCAAGCAGATAGGCTTTTTCAGTAATTGACCAGTCCGTTGCCAGCCGGCCGCGCAGGTTCAGGTTTTCGTCCATATCGAGCAGACCGTCGAAGATGAAACCCGTAATGCGACTGCTCGCCCCATCCGCGTTCAGAATGGGATTCAGAATCTTGGCGTCGGCAATCGACCCCTCGATATAGGTGCGCAGCCGGGCAGGATTGCCTACGGACTGCTTTTCATAGCTCGGCACCCAGAAGTACGACTGTAACAGGAGCGCAACCAGTATCAGGGGCGTCAGAATCAAGGCGCGTTTGACGTTCATGATCGGAGCCGGCGCTATGCTTCGTCCCGCTCCCAATACGGCTCGGTATCGAGCGGTGGTCTGGTATCGCTGAGCTGAAACAGCACGCCACACGCGCTTTTCGGCGAGATAAAAGCGTCACGAAAATCCGACTCATCCAGATGCTTATCAACCACGCGTACCCCCTTCTCCTCCAGAAACGATACTTTTTCTTTGAGGTCAGGCGTTTGAAGTGTAATATGATGCACGCCCTCGCCCCGCTTTTCGAGGAATTTGGCGAGAAAGCCGTCTGGAGCGATCGGCTCCAAGAGTTCGATCGTAAAACCCTGGAGATCAAAAACCATAAAGCGAAACGTGCCGCTACGTTCAACACGTTCAAACACAAACTTTGCCCCGAGTATCCCCTCAAAAAACGTTCGGGCCTGTTCGATGCTACGCACGGCAATGCCGACGTGATCCAGCCGGCCCAGTGGTGGGCGGTCCTCTGCCATGGCTCCTCCTGTACGCCTGCCGCGCTCGGGGAGGGTGTAGCGTGTTTAGGCCGTTGAAGGCAAGAGCGGTTATAGGATTGCCTATTGAGCAGCCCCCACAAGCGGCCCCTTCGACTTCGCTGCGCCACGCTCAGGATAAGCGGAAGAAGGAGGCTCATCTCCGTTCGTGCTGAGCCCGTCCTGAGCAGAGCCGAAGGGCGTAGCCGCTTCAGCCGCGGATTCGAGGTACAGGTGTCATATGGAATGCCGGGAGGCTGGACACTCCACTCTTTTCCCTCTTTACTGCTTCCCCTCGGCTGGTCCATAATTGGCGAGAAAGGAGGGCTGCATGACTATGGAGCACGCCCTGCCGAGCGGTCCGGCCCCCAGCCGCCTCAAAGTCTGGATTGAAGCCTCTCGTCCCTTTTCGTTCACCGCTTCTATGACGCCCGTGGTGGTCGGGTCGGTCTTGGGCGCGCTGGACGGCCTTTTTTCCTGGGGACGCTTTTTTGTGGCGCTATGTGGCGCGCTCTTCATTCATATCGGGACCAATATGGTCAACGACTACTACGACCATCAGAGCGGCGTAGATACGCTGGCGTCTCAGAGTGGCAGTCAGGTTCTGCCGCGCCAATTACTCTCGCCCAATGAGATGTATTGGGGCGGGATTATCGCCTTTGCCATTGGGAGTGTCTTTGGTCTGGTACTGGTCGGGCTGTGTGGCTGGCCCATTCTCGCTCTGGGTGTGGCCAGTGTGTTGGCCGGATATTTTTATACGGCCAGGCCGCTGTCACTCGCCTATATCGCGCTGGGCGAAGCCACCGTTTTTGTCTTTATGGGCACGGTGATTATTATCGGGGCCTATTATGTCCAGCGTGAGGCATTTGCCCTGGCTCCGGTGCTGATCTCGCTGCCGGTCGGCTGTCTGGTTGCCGCCATTTTACAGGCCAATAATATCCGCGATATTGACGCTGACACCTCCCACGGTAAGAATACGCTGGCGACGCTGGTGGGGCGTCGAGCGGCCAACTGGGAACTCGCGGCTCTGATCTATGGCGCGTTCGTCCTGACCGGGATCCTCGTCTTTTCCGGCTTTGCGCCCTGGTCGATTGTGCTGACGTTTCTGTCCATTCGACTGGCAATTCCGGCGGTGCGACGCGTGTTTCAGGAAGACGAGTTGCTCGGCATTGACGAGCAGACGGCAAAGCTGCACCTCGAATACGGCGCCCTGCTGATAGTCGGGCTCCTGCTCAGCCAGCTCAAGGGTTAGCAGAGGCGCGGAATTGACATCACCTTCGGGCGGACTTAGCGTATACTCATACGATCAACGAGCGCTCACTTCGGCTTGAAGCGAGCGCGGAGGAGGTGACGACCATGCTACGAACCACACTTTTACTCGGTGCCCTGACCGGCCTGATTATGCTGATCGGGCAGTATTTCGGCGGCGCTTCGGGGCTGACCATCGCCTTTCTCTTTGCCGTCATCATGAACTTTGGCAGCTATTGGTTTTCGGACAAGATCGTCCTCAAAATGTACGGCGGTCAGCAGGTCTCGGAAGCCGACGCCCCGCAGCTCCATCGCATTGTTCACGCCCTCACCGTTCGGGCCGGCCTGCCCATGCCCAAGCTGTATATTATCCCTTCCGAGGGAGCGAATGCCTTTGCCACCGGACGGAACCCCGAAAACGCGGCCGTGGCGGTCACGCAGGGCATTCTGCGGGTGATGGATGAGCGCGAGCTGACCGGCGTCCTGGCGCATGAACTCGCCCATGTGAAGAACCGCGACATCCTCATCAGTTCCATTGCCGCGACCTTGGCCGGAGTCATCATGATGATTGCCAACATGGCGCAGTGGGCCGCCATTTTTGGCGGGTTCAGCCGGAGTGATGACGACGAAGGCGGCGGAATGCTGGGGCTTATTCTGATGGCTATCCTGGCGCCACTGGCGGCCACGATTATCCAAATGGCGATCTCTCGTACACGCGAATACGCCGCAGACCGGGCCGGTGCCCAGATGAGCGGCGACCCCGAAGGCCTGGCTTCAGCTCTGGAAAAGCTCGGCTTCGCGTCCGAGCGCATTCCCCTGGATGCCTCGCCTCAGACGGCCCACTTCTTTATCGTCAACCCGCTGTCCGGGCGCTCCATGGCCGGTCTGTTCACCACCCATCCGCCGCTGGAAGAGCGTATCGCGCGGCTGCGAACGATGTCCGCACGCATGGCATAGCAGCCTCAATTTCCACAGGATCGTCGGTAGGGGCAGCCCTGAGGGCTGCCCTTTTTGATTTAGGGGCGCTCAGGGTTCAGAAGAGCAATGGAGAAATACTGACCTTCACACCTTCCAGGCCGCCGGCCAACTGCCGGCGATAGCCTCGCGTAGGCCCTCCAATAAGCCCTCCAAGTGCGCCATCTGCTCTCGCAGTGCCACCAATTCTGCACGGTCGCCTGTTGACTGGTCAAGACCAAGCCACCCAAGGACACTCCTACGGCCACGATAGCGATGATAATCCGCGTCTCTTCCATGAATGTCTCCCTCTCCTGGGCAGCAACCTGGATAGCCGAGGGTTCCATATAACCCCAACCTACTACGGTCTGCCTGGATAGGTCCAGTTCACGGTCATCTGCTTGGCAGGCCGGCGCAGTAGCGGTATGGTCTTTTGATGATAGTTCATCTGATGATGAGGAATGAATGCAAAGTCAGCCCTTAGCAGAGGTATTCGGCTACTTGCCGACGGATTTCAGCCAGAAAGCCATACGCTACCGGAGGCATAAGCTCTGCCCATTTAATAATAGGGTTCCTAATTGCACTAAGGACAAGGCAAGAGACCCCCTTGGAGTCTGTAGCATTGGTACCGGAGAGGGCGCAGTTATCACCTGTCCCATCCGATTCCGTGAAGATTGGATTGTCGCTGATGATGCCGCGGGTTTCTTCTTTCCTGAAGGAGCCATCTGGACTTCCCTGACCGAAGTACGACTGGCCGATGGTGATGGGAAGTCTGCCGGGAATATTGACATGGTTCTGGTTGCCTACGACGGCGATGGAAGGGTATACGATTTTGGCTCTGTGGAGATTCAAGCTGTTTATATTTCTGGAAACGTGCGAGAGCCATTTGCTCATTATATGTCGGATTGCGGGGCAAATGCCTCAATGGACTGGACGAATCAACCCAACTACCCCCGTCCTGACTTTCTCTCATCATCGCGAAAACGTTTAGCTCCTCAACTCATGTTTAAGGGTGGGATTCTTCATGCGTGGAATAAGAAAATGGCAGTCGCTTTAGACTCTACATCCTTCCGCACTTTACCTGACCTCCAAGAAGTGTGCAAAGAGAATGCCGACATGGCGTGGCTGGTGTATGATCTGATTCTAAGCCCTCCTGCCTCTCGCTATACGCTACGGAAAACGAAGACGGTTTACACGAATTTTACGGACGTGCTGAAAACAAACACTCGGCTAGCAGCGGGAAGTGTGGACGCCTTTCTGAAGGCGCTGCAAGCCAAGATTGATGAGGATCTCGAATTCCCACCCTAGCCTTCCCATGTTTATCGAAGAGATGCGCAGGGGGCGGTGAAATTGCCAAAATAGTAGAAACAAACATGGTTCGACTCCTCAACCGCGCTTGGCGGAACGATCTTGCTGCTGTTGCGACGAGCGCTCGCCAGTCCATCCTCATTGTTGCGCCATTTATCAAATATGACGAAGCGGTATGGTTTTGTAAGCAACTCCGTCCTGGTATCGATATCCTTACACTCGCAAATATCGACTCGGAAGCGATCAGCGCAGCGGCCCTGGACTTGTCCGCTCTGCGCTACCTCGCCGAGGCGGCCCCTTCTGCGACACTCATCGCTGTGTCGAATCTCCACGCGAAAGTGTTTGTCGCTGACGAAAGGGCAGCCATCGTGACATCGGGCAACCTGACACGCTCGGCGCTCGACCGCAATCTTGAGTATGGCGTCCTTCTTCATGAGCCTCCCCTAGTCCGAACGGTGCGCGGGGATATGCTCGCGTTCGCCCGGCTTGGCAGCCAAGTGGACGCAAGTACTTTCGCTGAGCTCGTTCCATTGGAAGCCGAGCTCCGCAGAGCGCGGGCCGCTCTCGTGAGCAGCGCGACGCCTGTCGCCAAGCGTAGGTTCGACAAGGTTATACGGCAGGCAAGGCCGGTATTCGCTTCCGCGCAGGTGGGGAACCGAAGCGCACATGCCGTGTTTGGCGAGGCGATCCAGTTCGTATTGGCTCGCGGCCCGCAAACAACAAAGATAATCCAGGAAGAGTTAAGGCAGCTTCTGCCAGCCCTCTGTGACGATAGCGAAGACTTAATTATCAAGGGCGAGCGATACGGTAGGGCTTGGAAGCGTCGGATGCGCCATGCGCAATTAAACCTCAAACGCAGGGGTGTCATCGTCTACAATGCCAGCGCAAAGACTTGGATGCTCGCTGGCCGTTAGAACGGCGAGAAGAAGGCGATTTTCTCAGGACTGACGACAGTGCGAAAGAGGTCAGAGAGCTTGCAAGAAAGCATCGTTTCAAGGAACCGATTTCAGAGTCAAACTCAAAGGTGCTGATAGAGCCTTCGTATTGAATCATGACCGAATCCCCATACTTGCGGTTAGGACGCCGCGTATTGTATCGTCCCAGCGCCCTAACCGCCTCCAGGCTACTTCACCGCCAACGGGTTCAGCGGGCTGCCGACCGCGTTGGGGATGTTGAGCGGCGGGGCGACCCATAGGAATTCGTATACGCCGTCATCGGCGCAGTCTTTGGCCAGGGCCTCGAACGTGAAAATCTCACCCAGCGAGAGACCGAGGTCACGGATGGCAACTTGGTGAAAGGGAATGAATTCGTCATCCACCTCGGACGGTAGCCGTTCGACGGCGATATTGTCCACGGCAATGCAGGCGATTTCTTTCTGATGTATCCATTCCGCAGTTGAGACCGAAACGCCGGGCTGGGCGTGGAAGTATGCTTCCTTCTGTTCCGGTGTTTCGAGCGTATACCAATACGGCACCCAGCCGGTACGCACGCATAGCGCGTCGCCGCTTTTGACCTCGACGTTTTGCGCCTGACAGCAGCCGTTCAGGTCTTCGACCGTAATCGGATAGTCCGCCGGGAGATGCCCATCGGCTTCGCAGCCTTTGTAGCGGACCATGTCGAGCAGCACGCCCCGGGTGACAAACGACTGATAGAGTTTGCCAATATCGTTCTTGGACGCCCCACCGTGGGCGGTGATGGCGCTGGCCGGTACGTCGTTGTAGTACTTGCCATCGTAGCCCACGTGGGCCAGGCTGTCCCACTAGGTCGAGCCTTGCAGATACATGGTAATATAGTCGTCGTTGGCAATGGCTGAGCCGGCCAGGCCGACTTCCTTGACCGGCACGTTGAGGATCGACATAAACCGCTGGGGCGGGGTGCGGGTAGGAAAGACCGGGCCGTTCTGGTCAATCGGAATGCAACAGCAGAAGACCTGCCCCTTGCGGACCAGTCTGGCCGCGGCGACAATCACCTCCGGCGTAATGAAATTGGCCGTCCCCTTTTCATCGTCTGCTCCCCACCGACCCCAGTTTGAGACTTTTGGTATGGCTTCGCGTCCAGGCATACTCGCTCCTCCTTTTTTGGGATAGCATTGTTATAGCGGAGCCGGGGTAGAGCTTGTAGTAGACGCTTCCGCTCAGCGGGTCGTCCCTAGAGGGATTCAAGTACCGTCAGCAGTTCGTCCAAACGACGGACAACGCGACAGTCTTCGCTGCGCTGCTGGCGACCGGAGCGCTCAATCAGGACCGGGGTGAGTCCGGCATTCCGCGCCCCAACAATATCCAACTCATAGCTGTCCCCGATATGCAGGGCTTCTTGCGGCCGGAGCCCGCACTCCGCGAGTGCTTGCTGAAAGATGGCGGTCTCGGGCTTGGCCGCCCCAGCACGCGTCGAGGCAACAATAGGGTCGAAGAAGTGGCCAATGTCCAAACCGTCGAGCACACCAAACAGACGCGCGTCGAAATTTGAAATCACCCCGAGACGATATTCGCGTGCGTGCAGCGCAGCCAGCGTCCGGCGCGTTTCCGGATAGAGTTGCCACGCCTGCGGTTCGGCAAAGAAGTCGTACAGGGCATTGAAGTAGGCTTCAAAACCGGGAAACGGACCAAGCGGGGCAAAGACCTGCCGGACCAGGTTATGCCACCAGGCCTTCTCCAGCCGCGGAATCCGGTCCGCCCCCGCACCCGGAAAGGCCATGGGCGGTGCGGTAGCAAAGCAGCGCCGAAAGCCGGCTTCCAGGTCCTGGACGCTCACGGCTATGCCCTGCTCACGGGCCAGCCGGGCATAGGTCTCTCCGACCGAACCGTTTACGCGGAACAGCGTACCCGCAGCGTCGAAAAATATGACACGAATATCCATCCGGCTAGGAAGAGTGAACGTGTCCAGCATCTCGGTGCTGTTGGAGGACACGTTCACTCTTTGCCACGTCGTCCGTCTTCAGTATCTCATCCAGCGCGGCTAATAAGGCGTCAATGTCGTCCCGGCTGGTATAGTAATGAATCGAGACCCGCAGCCCGCCAACCCCGGAGCAGTATCGCACGGTCGGATAAATGTTCCGGGCTTCCAGCGCCTGATTGAGTTGATGGACCCGGTCCACGTCCGCAAACAGCTCGCAGGTAACAATGCCCGACCGCAGCGCGTGCGCCTCTTGGGTCCAGACCTTGATGTTGCGGCTTTTCAGCTCTTCGATCAGAAAATCGCCCAGCGCCAGAATATGCTCGGTGACGGCGGCAGAGTCGAGTTGGTTGACATAGGCCAGCGACTCGGCCAGGCCCGCGGTCCCGAGGTTTTTGGGCATACCATGCACCTCGAACCGGCGGGCGTCCGAGGCCAGAGGCAGCGACATAAAGGGCGTCAGCCCTGGGTCGCCAAGATAGCGCAGCCACCCTTCCGGCGGCTCGGCCAGCGCGAACAGACCGTGCGCCAAGCCCGGTTCGACCTGCTCCTGGACTTCCGAGCGGATGTATAAAAGCCCGATATTAAACGGCGCGTTCAGCCATTTCTGGGCACCCGCGGCCAGGAAGTCGACGCGCAGATTTGAAACGTCGAGCGGCAGGGCGCCCAACTGCTGAATGGCATCCACCACCAGAAAACAGCCCCGCTCTTCAGCCAAGTGTGAAAACGCGGCCAGGTCCATGCGTAAGCCGTTGATCCATTGCACCGAGCTGACTACGATCGCGCGGGTGTGTTGGTCTATCAAGCGGGCATAGTCATCCACCCCAATCATGCCGTCCCGATGACGAGCAACCCGGACTTCAACCGCCTGATGCTTCTGGGAGTGGGCGGCGCTGATGGCAACCTGCGGATATTCCAGGTCGCACAGCACAATGTTGTCCCCAGGCGCAAAAGGAATAGCAGCCAGGGCGGTGTTCAGCCCCATGGTGGTATCGTCGGTAAAGGCGATCTCTGTGGGCTGGGCCGTGAGCAGCCGGGCGGCTTCCTGTCTGGCCTGAACACCCGGTTTGCCTAAGGCCCGATAATAGGCCGGGTAGCCCATTTCAGCCGGCCCCTGACCGAGCAGGGTCGCCGCGCGTTGGACGGCCTGGGTGGCAGACCTCGGCGGCAACCCTATACCCGCAGCATTCAGATAGACCTGTTGCGCTGTTCCCGGAAAATCCGCGCGTATGGCATTCACGTCAAACATCACTCCTCCCAAAACACCAGCGCTGTCAGACTCCGCCCAGCATCGGTCGGCTCGACGCGTTTGTCAACAAAGGCCGGGGGCTGCGTGACTTTAATGATACACCACGTGCTCTTCACCGGACGAGGCAATTGCACTCAGGAGGCGGTCAATGGCGCTCCGAAGCTGTCGTTCGTTCTCTTTGAGCCGGGGGTCTATGTCAGCAAGTGGTCGGCCCTCTCCGCTTCGCTGGCGGAAGGCGTTGAGCTGGACTTCCTGGCGCTCGGCAAGCAAACGATCAGCGTCCGCCAGGGCCGGCAGGCTGAGGCGGCCGGTGTCCAGAGAAGAGTCAACGTCCCCAGCTTTTTTGTCTGTTGGGAGGGCATGTTGACTCTTCTCATCCGCGACAGTCAGCAAACGGTTGAGTAAGCTCGTATGGTATTTACCGACTGCCGTCAGCAGGGACGAGTCCTGGCGAATGGGCCTGAGAAAAAAGGCGCTCCCAAACGCCTGAGCTGCCCCGGTCAAGTCGCCTTGTTCGAGCAGCTCGTCGCCGCGCTGACAGCGCAGACTCTGACGACGAAAAGCCGCCCGTTCAAACAGGCCGCCAAAGGAAGCCCGGAATCCTCCAAGAAAAACCTTGCCCAGTATATAAATGAGGCCAACACTGATGGCCAGAAAGCACAGGCTCAGGAACAGCGTCAGAGCAGACACGTCCAGCATGTCGTTACCTTACCACCTCTTCCAGGGGAGGGTAGTGGGGAGTAACCCCGGAGCATCAGTGTCCGCCAGCCCGGTCACGGTGGCAGTACTACCCAAAGCGGCCGCTATTCAATGCCCTGCTCAATATACTCACGGGAAAACCTGACATAATTATTCGCCGAGCGGTGGAGCGAGGCAATTTCCTCGGGCGTGAGTGAGCGCACGACCTTACCCGGGTTGCCAAGAACCAACGAATGCGGCGGAATCTTCGCTCTTGGGGTGACAACCGCGCCCGCGCCAATCAGACATTCTTTTCCCACTTCAGCCCCGTCCAAGACAATAGCGCCCATGCCGACCAGGGTGAAATCACCAATAGTGCAGGCGTGGACCACCACATTATGGGCAACCGACACGCCATCCCCAAGAATGGTTGGAATACCACCGCTAAAGACATGAATAGTGGCATTGTCCTGGATGTTGACCCGGGCCCCAGTGCGGATCACGCACACATCGCCGCGGACCACCGCATTAAACCAGACGCTGGACTGCGGGCCGATCCGAACATCGCCGATAATCTGAGCGCTCTGCTGGATATAGGCGCTGGAATCGATCTGCGGAGTCATCCCATGGTGGGTGATAATCATAGTGCTCTCCGTTCTGCCGGATCGTCATAAGCGCTGGCCTCCCCTGGGTCAAGGAGACCGGCCCGCACCGGATGGCGCGCCCGTGATCCATTCCCTCTTGTTCCCGTGTAGACCGGCGGACGTCACCTCCTGCTCAATACCCGGGACGTGGTCAACAGCAGAACCGTCCTTGATACGGCGCCTCAGACCATCTCGCGTGAGCTCTGCTTCCAATACAGTCTCGGTTATGCGTCCTCGGGGGGTGGCAGTCAGTACCGGAGTGTCCGCGCAGAGAGCACCCGGCCCGACGTCGTGATCCGCACGCAAAAGGGCTACGCGGTCGAGTAACGCGGCAGAGGCAGACTGCGTTATTTTTTCTTCAGCAGATTCTCGCGGACCTTTTCGCGGTCGAGCGGTGTTGTTGCCAGCGTATCAAAGATGCTGGCAAGGGCTTGCACACACCGGACAAAATCCGGCCAGACCGCCTGGGGGCTGGTAAAGGTCAGGTGAGTCGAATGCACGCCTTCGTGGATATGCGCCTCTCCACCGTCACGCGCGCTTTTGACATCAAACGGCCGCGCCGTGGTTGTAACGGTGAGGTGGAAAACATCCGAGTCTTCCTCGCCAACCGGACGACGCAGCTCCATGGATAAGCCACCATCGCCCCCGTCTACCTCAACGATATACCATGCGCCCGGATAGGCGCTGGAGACTTGTATTTTGGGAAGCTTTTCGGTTGGGTCGGTTGCCATGAATTGCCCCCTGCAAAATGGAAAATCCCTTCACAAAGTCTTTCTTCTGAATGTGCCCGCCTGTGGATCGGCTTTCGGGCTGATCCTGTCTACCTCATAGTCGCGTCCGCGTCCAGAGAGTGGAAGTGAAAGAACCAGCGAAGGAAGCGTGTTGACTCCCTCGCACTCGTTTTCAACGACTTCCATTTTCGGTTAGGAACCCCGCCGTCTTGAGCCCGAAGCCCATCAGTCGATACGCCGCCGGGTCTCCCTCCAGGTTGATTCCAGTATTATTTCCCGCTAGGCTGATCCTGACACTCCGCTCTTCGGTAGCGCAGGGGTGCCGCCGAAATCACGGCAAGGGACACATCCAGGAGGGAAAGATGATAAATATCCGGCCCATGAGCACACGTTTCGGGTGCCTGTGGCACTGACACTTGCGGTCTTCACCGCCCCCATCAACGCCTTGGCTGATGTCACGGTGAGCGGTATTCTTGTGAAGGTAAGGGATTACGAACTCTGTTCGGGGAGCGAGAACAGGATGCCGCCCCCTTGCCTGGGAGTCGTAGCCAGCAGAGAGAACATCCAGGTCAATAGTTCTTGTAGCGCCTTTGTAAATCTCTACGCGGACGTTATTACAAGTACGGGCCAGCCAACACACGAACGCATAAAAAGTGTCGTGATTACATTTCAACCAGGAGAGTCCCTCTCGCTGACGCTCTCCGATGTCATGACCCCTGACGAGATCGCCAACAAGAAGGGGGTGAGGTGGAATACGAGATTCACGAAGCCGCGTGTTTGTCGGAAATACAACGATGACGGAACACAAAAATGACGGCAGTCGAGTTTGTACGGGAGGGGGACCAATGGCCGCGGCGGTGATAGAGACGCCGCCTCCCCCAGCCGGAATAAGGTCTCTGCCCGTGTACTCGCCAACGATCTCGATAGCGCCGGTGACCAGCCGATTCTGGTCAGCAACGGCCGGCCCGATAATCAGGCCGAGGTGCGGGCAGCGGGAGACCCCTACACACGCAAGGATGAAGACCTGCTGGGTTGAGTCGGTCCCGCCCAACGCTTTACGGCCTCGGTCCGACGCGCTATGACGGCGGCTGGACAGCGGTAGCCCACGTGACGACTCATCAGACGGGAAGACTCGGCGCTCCGCTCCCCTGACCGAAAATAAGGAGGGACTCCATGATTCGCTTAACCTTTGTCCTGCGTCGCAAACCGGAGATGTCACGGGCCGAATTCCAACAGTACTGGCGTAACGTCCACGGTCCCCTGGTGGCAAAGAGTTCCACCGCGTTGAACATCCTGCGCTATGTCCAGGTGCACACCCTGGACGATCCCATTAACGACCAGCTTGCGGAAGCCCGCGGCGGCATGGAGGAGCCCTATGACGGCGTGGCAGAGGTGTGGTGGCCCAACCGTGGGGCGCTGACCTCAGCCCTGGAGAACGCGGACGGGCGGGCTGCGGCAAAAGAGCTTGTCGAGGATGAGGCGCGCTTCATCGATCTGGCCCACTCGCCGTTGTGGTTCAACTACGAGTACCCGCAGGTCAATCCCATACCGGAAGAAATAGTGGCGCGGGAATCCAGCCCTTTGGTGAAAATTTTCTTTTGTTTGCGCCATCCAGAGCATCTCAGCCTCGAACAGTCCCAGCTCTACTGGCGCACCAACCACGGCCCGGTGATTCGCGGCGTGGCCCAGGGCATGGGTATGCAGCGCTATTTCCAGGTCCACTACTACGTAGATGAACTGGAAGGCCAGTTGCGGGCCAGCCGCGGGACGACCACCCCGCCCTACACCGGCCATGCCGAAGCCTGGTTCAACCGGGCTGACCTGGCCACCCTGGCCAACGTCCCGGAAGCCAAGCGAGCCATGGAGGTCGCGGTCGAGGATGAGTCTCACTTCATTGATTTTCCGCGTTCGGCCATGTGGATAGCCAAAGAGCGCGTCTTCATTGACCGCAGATAGTCGAGCGTAAAAAGTAGACTCGACCGTCCGCCTTATTGCAGCGTAAACCCGGCGTAGCCCTGTTCCGCAACCTCATCGCACTTTTTCCGGTAGGCCGGGGAGCCGCCGGCATACATGAGGAAGGTCCGTTTCTTGCCGGGGATATTCGCCCCCACAAACCAGGAAGGGGTAGCGAGCAAAATCGTGCCTTCGGCCACCTCATTGACGTGAGCCGTCCAGTCGTCTTCGGCCTCCGGAGTCGCAACAATCTGGGCGTAATTATGCTCACGCATATGGCGCAGGCAATCGGTCACCCACTCGACATTCTGCTCGATACAGCGCGGGATATTGCAGAAGGTGGCCCCGTTGTGAGGACCGACAACCGTGAACAGGTTGGGGAAACCGGCAGTCTGCAAGCCGAGATAAGTACGCGGCCCATCGGCCCACTTGTCCTTGAGCGTCTGGCCGCCCAGCCCGCGGATATCGATCTGATTGAATGCCCCGGTGACCGCATCGAAGCCCGTAGCATACACGATGACATCGCAGACATATTCGGCGTCACTGGTCTTGATGCCCTGGGGGGTGATGCATTCGATCGGGGTTTCGTTGAGGTCAACCAGGACCACATTGTCCCGATTATAGGCCTCGTAATAGCCGCTCTCTAAGGGGACGCGCTTGGTTCCCCAGGGGTGGTCCTTGGGCACCAGTTTTTCAGCGACTACCGGATCGTTGACCCGCTCGCGAATCTTGTTGCGGACAAACTCCGTCATGGTGGCGTTGGCCTTGAGGTCCGACATGGTGTCGCCAAAATTACCGAACCATTTGGCGAAACCGGGCTGGGCCCACAGCTCTTCGTAGCGCGCCAGCCGTTCTTCCTCAGACACTTCGAGCGCCGAGCGCGTATCAAAATCGTGCAGGAAGCCGGCAAAGGTCTCCCGACAGCGTTTGAAAATCTCGGGATAGTTGGCTTTGATTTGCTGCTGGGTCTCGGGGTCTATCGGTCCGTTTCTGAGCGGCGCGCAGTAATTGGGCGTGCGCTGAAACACGGTCAGCTGGCCCACATCCTTGGCGACCTCAGTGATGAGTTGGACCGCGGTCGCACCGGTGCCAATGACACACACCCGCTTGTCGCTGAAATCCAGGGGTTCCTTGGGCCACTCGGCCGTATGGAAACTCAGGCCGGTGAAGCGGTCACGGCCCGTAAGGTCGGGGATATACGGCGCGGACAGAACGCCAATGGCGGTAATCAGAAATGGCGACTGCACCCGCTCGCCAGTATCGGTCCGCACCTGCCAGCACTGCGCGGCCTCGTCATAGCTTGCCGCGCTGATCCGCGTGCTGAACTGGATGTCGCGGCGAAGGTCGAACGTATCGGCCACGCGATTGAGATAGCGCTCGGTCTCGGGCTGGCCGGCAAAGTGTTCGCTCCAGTCCCACTCCTGCAAGAGTTCCTCCGAGAACGAATAGCCATAGGTATAACTCTCGGAATCGAAACGCGCGCCCGGATAGCGGTTCCAATACCAGGTCCCGCCCACACCGGTGCCGGCCTCATACACCCGAACCGAGAGCCCCAACTCCCGGAGCCGGTAGAGCTGGTACAGACCGGCCACCCCGGCCCCGATGACGATCACGTCAAACTGGTCGGTCGCCGGTGTACGGACGTGCTGCGGATTGTGAGCAGACGTGGCCACGTGTTCCTCTGCTGTATCTACATCTACTAGGCGGCTTTTCTCCGACTGCGGGTGGTTTTGGCGGCCTTCGTTGTTGCGCGCTTTTTGGTGCTCCGCTTCGCCTTGGCTTTGGCCCGCTTCTTTTTGGCCTCATCGACCATCAGTTGAATCGCCCGCCAGTCCAGCACATGGGCGATATTGCCGTTCTCGTCGTGGAAGCCGACCGGCCCGTAAACGTTGGCCAGATAGATGGTATCGACCGGATGCGAGGTGGCCTCATGCACCGCCCCGGCCGGCTCATAGACCCAGTCTCCGGCCCGGGCAGACCCGCCCCGATAGTCAAAGCCCCCGGAGATGACGTAGAAATCGGCCGCACCCAGATGCGTATGGGGCGGATTTACCTGACCCTTGCCAGCCTTGATGAGCGCGCTCCAGGCCCCGGTCTCTTTACTGATTCGCAGCACCTTGAACTGATTCCCGTCGCCGCTCTGAATCCACTCTTCTTCATCGGTCCGCACCAGGGCCGCCTCCAACGGATCAAATACCTGTTCAACTTTCGCCATTCCGAATCCCTCCTTTGCTACTCGATTTGGCCCACCATTGTAGTCAGGCCGAACGAAAGTGTGCAAGGGGTTGGCCAACGACAGTTCGATATTGAGAACGCGCCAAACCAGGACTATAGTGGCCAGCCTGAGAAGCCTGCTCTGCCCCTCACGGCGCGAGCAGCCGACGAGCCGATGGCAGCGCCCACGATTGAGCGACATCGCACCGCAATCACCCGGACTGACCTCTCCCGCCCGGTCCGTCTCGCGCTTGAGGACGGCCTCATCACCCCAGAGACGAGCGTCTTTGACTATGGCTGCGGGCGGGGCACGGATATCCTGCATCTCCGCCACAGGCTGATTGCCTGTCAGGGCTGGGACCCGGCCTATTTCCCAGACAACGAGCGGACTCCAGCCGATATTGTGAATCTGGGCTATGTGGTCAACGTGATCGAAAACCCGGACGAGCGTACCGACGCTCTCCGCCGGGCCTGGGCGCTGACCCAGAAAGTACTGATCGTGTCTGCGCGCCTCAGCCTGGAATCAGCGCTCGATACACTGACCCCCCACACCGACGGCGGCCTTACCCGTCGCGGGACCTTCCAGAAATTTTTTGAACAGCAAGAACTGCGCGAATGGATCGACATCGTGCTCGGCACTTCGAGCGTGCCGGCCGGACCGGGTATTTTCTATGCGTTTCGGGACCCGCAGCAATACCAGTCTTCTGCCGCCTCGCGCTACCGACGCCAGTTCACTGTGCCGCACCAACGTCTCAGCGCGGTCCTGTTCGAGCAACACAAGGACATCCTGGAACCGCTGATCGGATTCCTGACCACCCGGGGGCGCTTACCGGAGGACACGGAGCTGCCCGAGACAGGAGCGATTTGCCAGGCGTTGGGTAGTCTCAAACGGGCCTATGGCATTATCCGCCGCGTCACCGGCGATGAAGCGTGGAAGACAATCCGGGCCGAGCGCCAGCAGGACCTGCTTCTCTACCTCGCGCTCTCACGCTTCGAGGGCCGTCCGCGCTTCACTCAATTACCCCACGATTTACAGCGTGATGTGCGCGTATTTTTCTCGTCCTATCGCCGGGCCTGCGCGCTCGCCGACGATCTGCTGTTCTCAGCGGGCGACCGGGTTGCGGTCGATCAAGCCTGCCGGAGCGCCGCTGTCGGCAAACTGACGCGCCAGGCCCTATACGTGCACGAATCGGCTCTGTCTCAACTCCCGCCCGTCCTGCGCGCCTTCGAGGGGTGTGCGCGGGCGTGTATCGGAGTGGTGGAAGGCGCGAACATCATCAAGCTGCACCGCGACCAGCCCCAGGTCTCCTACCTGTCCTACCCGGACTTTGAGCGCGACCCGCATCCCGCCCTGACCAGCTCGCTGCTCGTGCCCTTGCAGACGTTCAAGATTCGCTCCCGCACCTACCGGGATTCGTCCAACCCGCCGATTCTGCACCGCAAAGAAACATTCATCTCCACCGACCACCCCCTGTATGAGAAATTCTCCCGCCTGACCCGCCAGGAAGAGAAAAAGGGGCTGTATGAAAAGCCCGAGTTGATCGGCACCCGGGACGGCTGGCAGGTCGCCCTAGCCGCCCGTGGCCTCCGTCTGGCCGGACACCGGCTGGTGCGCAAGGCTGCTCACTAGGCTATCTCCGTATTTTGCCGGTCATATGGTCGGCTGATTAATGTTTCTTGCAAAATAGAAATAAAATTCTAAAATGCAAGAATGATCCTGCGAAAGATCGTGTCGGTTCTGAACGCCCGCCAGTAGTCCTATCCCGCGGTCGCCCTGGTCGGGCCGCGTCAATGCGGCAAAACAACCTTGGCCCGCTCGCTCGGAGGCCAATACGTCGATCTTGAGCAGGAACCCGATCGGTTGCGCCTGGACCTCGAGTGGGAGAGAGTCACCCACGAGCCTGAGTGTGTGATTCTGGACGAAGCCCAGACATGGCCCGAAGTGTTTCCGCGGCTGCGCAGTGCCATCGACAGCGACCGGCGGCGTAACGGTCGCTTCCTGCTGTTGGGGTCGGTATCGCCGTCCCTGATGACCCGTGTTTCCGAGTCACTCGCAGGAAGGCTGTCCATTGTCGAACTCACTCCCCTGCTCCGGTCCGAACTCGGAAACGAGGGACAACGGCAGCGGCTCTGGCTCTTCGGCGGCTATCCTGATGGTGGGGTCCTGAACGGCAGGGGGTTTCCCGTCTGGCAACGAGACTATCTGAATCTGCTGGCCCAGCGTGACCTCCCCAACTGGGGCCTCTCGGCTCATGTACAGACAACGCAACGCCTGCTCCGTATGCTCGCGTCCGTCCACGGGCAGGAGTGGAACGCCAGTCAGATCGGGAAGAGCCTGGCGCTCTCGTACCATACCGTCAACGGTTATCTCGACTATCTGGAAGGGGCGTTTCTCGTGCGCCGCCTACCGGCCTATCATGTGAACATGCGCAAGCGCCTCGTCAAGCGGCCCAAGCTGTACTGGCGGGACACCGGGTTGTTGCACGCGTTATTGAACGTATATGACCAGACCGCCCTGTTGAGTCAGCCCTGGGTAGGCGCGAGTTGGGAAGGGTTTGTCATCAACCAGGTGTTGGCCGCGCTGCAATACACCAGCCGTGCGTTCGACGCGTACCATCTGCGGACGAGCGATCAACGTGAGATTGACCTCCTGATACAGGTGGATTCGAGCCTGTGGGCACTGGAGATCAAGCTCACCACGCGCCCCAACCCGGATGACATGAAGCGGCTCAACGCCAATGCCGCCCTGGTCGGCGCGGACCGATGTTTCCTGGTCTGTCAGCGCAGAGACTTCCTCCAGAGCGGCGCCCAAGTCCTCTGCGACCTGGAAGGGCTCATCGCTCATATCGAGGGCTAGCGGAGTGACCGCCGGTCGCTTCTTGTCCACGCCAAGGACGATGAGGCGCGCGTCTGGTATGAGAGCCCGGAATTCGGGCCCAGCCCGACCGACCCCTACCATCTCTTCCTGCTGATGAAGGACCTGCGAGCCCTCCTGAACAAATAATTGGCGGGGTATAAATGTTGCCGGCACTACCTCAATTGGTTGGTATCCCATAGGCATGGGCGGTCACGCGGCAAATCTGAAAACCGGCAAGGGAATGGACATTTAAAGATGGATTCTGCTGGGCTCTGCTGAATCAGTCTGGAGCAGGAGATGACGAGGTCCCTGACCATTGACTATAGCGATGAGGTTCTGTTGGCCCTTGGCCTTATGAGATGGGTCGATTATCCACTGGTGCCGCAGCGAAGTTTGCCGGCGTATCCAAGCCGTTATTTCTGACAAAACTGGCGGGCTATGGTGTCGATACCTTCGACCTGTCGGACGAGGAGCTGCGACGAGATATAACCAATGCCCACCGTCATCTGTAACACGTCTGCATTTGTTAGCGTTCCATCATCTATTACTGCATCCGATAAGTAATCGAGCGCCGTGTCACCTCTGCGTTCTTCCAAAATTGCAATCAGACGGGGGAGCTCAGCCGTGAACGTATCTATGCGCGGCCATCAGTCGGCTGGCTCGGCGAATCTCGCGGTGGATCACGAAAGACTTCGCGCGCATGCCATTTTACGAACTCGGCTTTCGGTTTGAACTCACTACTGTGGGGATTTCGGAGTGGCGCGTTGTGACAATCCCAAAACCACTGCGTCGCATCGCTCTCACTGTAGACTTTGGCCGAAATGAGTACTTTGAATCCCCCAGCGCCCGGTGCCAAGCCGAGTGCGCCCCGGTCAAGCGCCTTGTGATGGATGCTGCATAGCGCCAATCCGTTCGGGACCTTACTCGGGCCGCCAGCCGAATGCCACTTGATATGCGCGGCCTCTAATCCCAGGAGTTCGTCTTCCAGGCGAAGATCAAACCCACACACGGCGCAACGGCATTCGTACGCGCGGAGGACGGCGTGGCGAAAGTTCCGGTCACGCAGGCGGGCGGGAGCGCACGGCACCACCAAGCCGTAAGGACGGCCAAGAGACTCCTGCACCAGAAACTCAGCAGGGAAACCGGCAGTAGTGCGGATGTCATCGTGTAACGAATAGGGAAAGTGTTCATAGAGGAGAGCTTGGGCAGCCTGCTGCACAAGCCCAGAATCGGAGCGGAGAAGTTTGTAGATTGGCTCAGGAAAACCGCCCGTCACAGCGTGTTCAATGAGCCCACTCCGATGTAAATCTCCTTGTCCCGTGGCGGGTAATGATTCCCTGCCCGGGATTTCCCATAGCCCGTCATTTGGCAGACGGCTGAACGGATACTCAGGATGAATTGCCTTGCGGGGCGGTCCAAAGCGCTTCAGCAAATCCGTCAGCGGACCTTCAATTTCCTGTTCATAGCGGGCCAAGCGCTCTTCTCCCCGGACGACCCGGCCAAGCGCGAGCAGAACCAGTAGCGGCTTATGTGGCGCGCGCTGTCCGCGCGTCCGCCAGAACTTTACTTGGCCGAGCTTCTGAAGAAATTCGTTGCGTTTCACAAGGGAAGGTCTATAGCTGAATTGACGCCTCGCCAACAGTCTTATGGCAACCGCAGCAGTTTCAATCCGCTTCAGCCTTGGCTTTGGCACGACCGACGCAGACCTTGAGGAGGCAGTGCGTCTGATTACGGAGGCGTTGACATGGTTAGCGCGGGCCGGGCGGTGTTCTGGGTTGTAGAATACCCACCCCGCCGCTGACGCGGCACCCCTCCAAGGAGGGAATTATATACAATGTTACCCAAATAGTTCCTACTGATACGGTAACTTAGGGCGTTTGCCAGTCAAGATGTCCTCAAGCGTGAGGATTTGGAGAACCGGGAAGGGCCGAGACTGAAAAAATCCCGCGTCCAGCCTCAGTACTCCTGCTTATCGTGTAGACTTCTGCATAGGCCGTGTTGGGGGGTGGCGCTAATAAACACACCCGCAACTTGTTTCACATTCAGCAGCTCTTTGAGGGATCGAATCTGCTCAACAGTAGGTCTTCCACTTCTTCCTGACACAATCGCTTGCGTCTTATTGGCAAGAACAATCCGACCGACCATCGATCCCGCCGTCTGCTCCTATTTGGTTGTTGGGCAGCCCTCCAATTACCGTCACACAGAACTTCTCAACCTCTTTCCGGGGATATAAGGCGATGAAGTGTATGGCGCGAGGGCTGATGAATAAACGGCTACGGTATAAAGACTTGGTTGGGAAGTAAGACAGGATGCCTGTGACTTACGCCCTCTCGGAATAGGCTCAGTCTGATGTTGAAAAATATCCTCTGGATTCATACCGTACAGTTCAGACTCTTCCAGGGGTGTAGTAATTTTCGTAAGAAGAAGCTGAGCAGGTTTGTCTATTCCAGCACGCAGTTCTACGGCCAATTTTCCAGAATTCGCCATCTCTAACGTGATGGGAGCACGGCATCCAGGATCAATCTTCGGAGCAGTGGCATGAACCGTCACGCCGAGTCGTGCAAAGCCGCTACGCCCTTCTGCAAGCCCCATCAACGAGTTTGGTATGCGGACACGTTCCAATGTTTGCGCAAGAACAAACTGATTAGGTTCTAACACAAAGATGTCCGTCTCTGTGTGTTCCCAGAGGTCCTCTGAATCCCAGAGTGACGGGTCCATATGTATTGAAGTGATGTAGCCAGGCGGTTGCTTGAAAGTGGTAAAGCGCCGTCCAAGAAACAGATCAATGGACACCTGCGCGACCCGCTCCTCTGGAACGGGTGGGTCAAAGCGCAGGTCTTGGTTCTCAAGATGTTCGAGGATGTCAGGCCGGGAGAGAAATACCAGGTTGCACCTTTTGCATCGTGGCAGACGGCGCCTGTACGTAGCGCGAGTCAAGAGCGTGCCCTTGCACGATGGCGGTGACAGTGCTTCCGCTGACTTTCGTCACGCGAGCAAGTACATAGGTACTCCCTTTTTCTACTGCTTCCTTGAGTGCGCTAATATCAACAAACCCAACCCACGGACCTTTGGGGAGTTGAATACGAACAAGGCGCTCATTTGAAAAAGGCCCCGGCTTTACTTCGCAGGGGAGCCAAACCTTGTCACCCACTTGCAGAGGCATACGTCCTTTCCCCTTTCCAAATATTACTGACTGTGGTGAGCCGACCAACTCCTGCTTTTAGGAGCGGTGTATTGCCACTGTTTCTTAGGCGGCCCGGCCATGCAGGCACGGACGATAGCCTCTGGCGCGTCCGGGATCAGCCCGGGCATGGGCCGGGCAGGACGCCCGCCCACATTACGCGCAGGGGTGCGCTTGTGTAATGTCTTCTTTTGAGTTTTCATTGCGTACCCCTCTTTATTCAAGCGCAGCAGTGCAACCGGGATACAGTCCGGATTCGACCAGGATGGTGCGCTTACTATCCTAGAATGTACACTTGTCAACTGCGCCGTCAATCCCGGGGCCTTGCAATGAAAAAGTCAAGAGCAATAGGGCTGGAGCAATTCACGGTTCCGCGTAGCCAGCCGGTCCCTGCCCCCGACAGGCCCTTCTACCTCGCGTTCGCCCTGAGCGGAGCGAAGTCGAAAGGCGTAGCCCGGAAGGACGAAGGCGAAGCATGGATGCCGGATCACGTCCGGCATGACGAGAGCGGAACGACAGGACTACAGCCGAGCGGGAAACGCTCTAGTTGCCGCTGGCAAATTCGGACGCCGGGTCACCGGCGATTCTGGCGTGGTACATCACCCGCGCTTCGGTCATGTCCCAGGGGCAGGCCCGGTGCAGCAGGCGGCGGTTGTCCCACAGCACGGCGTCGCCCGCGGTCCAACTGTGGTGATAGACACGCGGCGGCTGACAGGTATGGTCCACCAGCGCCTGAAGCAAGTGTTCGGATTCGGCCGGGTCCAGGCCCGGAATGCCATACGCGTGACGACCGATCAGCAGGGACTTGCGCCCGGTCTCGGGATGCGTTTTCACCAAGGGTCTCAGCGGCGGGTCCTGGACATCCAACCCATAGCCATTATAGTCGCCGCCCTTTTTGGCTGAAAACCCGATCTTTTTCTGTGAATGGCGGAGGGAGTGGTAGGCTGACAGATTGGCGACTTTCTCTTTCATGGCGTCGTCAAGCGCGTCATACCCGGCGCGTAAATCCGCCCAGCCGGTTTCTCCGCGCGACGCAGGCACAACGTGGGCCGTGAACACCGCGGCCTTGGCCTGCACCGGCACATAGGTGCTGTCGCAATGCCAGCCCATATTCCCCTTGAGCACCTGAATCATCTCGTCTGCATCGTCTTCAACGCGAATGCTGCCGTCCTTTTTGACGTTGCTGATCGGCACCAGATCAAACTCCAGCTCACCAAAGCGTTTGGCAAATGCGACCTGCTGGTCGTTAGAGAGATGCTGGTCCGGGAAGATGAGCAGCGCGTATTCAAGCCAAGAGTCGTACAGCCGGCTGAGGGTGGTCTCGTCAATGTCGGCCAGCTTGAGTCCGGTTACGGTTGCCCCAAAGCTCGCGTCGAGCGGCTCAACATGAAAATCTGTCATCGGTCTGCGTCCTCCTGGATTACCTCAGCATGACGCGCGGAAGGAAAACTGTCAATCCGTTCCCGGTTTTGATTGTCTGACTACGCCGCTTTCGCTTCGATCTCGAAGCGGACACGCAAACCCGCCCGGGCCAGCATGTTGATGAGTTTGTCGATACTAAAGCGACTAATCTCCCCCTTCATCAAATTACTAATACGGGGCTGCGTCTCACCAAAGAAGGTAGCGGCCTCGGCCTGGGTCCAGCCTCGGTCTTGAATGTATTGCCGTATATCGAGCATGAGGTCGGCGCGGACTTTCAAATTGGCTGCCTCTTCCGCATCAAATCCCAGGTCCTCAAAAACGTTGTCTCTCCCTCGTGTGATACTCATGGCCTTACCCTCGTGGTCGGGTCTATCGATGCTGCTGCACTATACGATACCGTTGCCGGCCGATTTCAATGTCTTGCTTCGCTGTCTTTTGCGTTTTTTCTGAAACGCATACAGCATGTAGATTACTGCCTCAAACTTTGCCACATAAAACACACGGTACGCCCCTCCAGCATGGATACGAATCTCCTGGACGCCAGAACCAACGGCGGACATGGGTCGAAAATCCGTTGGCGATTGCCCACGCTGAATCGATCGCAATTCGAGACCAGCTTTCCGCTTGACCTCTTATGGAAATTGACGGAGGTCCTCCAGCGACGATCCAATCCAGGCGAGCAGTTTATCACCCATATATACCTAATATGGCATATCGAGTGTTGACGGATATTGTCAAGCAAGGGCGGTTATAGGTAGTGGTTCAGTTTGAGATGTAAGCCATTGTTTTTACCGGTCAGAAAATTTCAAAGTTTGCATCGTCCCCTTACCTTAGGACATTTCACGATGGCCTCTAGTAGGTCGGGTGAGACGCCTTCGGCTGACCCAACCTACGGGAACTTACATGAATGTTCCGGTTAGGAAACGCGCGCCCAAGTGTCATCACGGCGATACAGCATGCTGGCATGACGGGGGCCGCGTTCATACACCATAATCCGCATCCCTTGACTCTCGTTCAACGGGAAATAGTGATGCCGATCACCGGACGGCTCGACCGTGAGCCCCTTCGCTCCGGGTGCCAACAGAGTGCCATCACGGTTGACCATGGTAATGCCCTTGGCCGCCATTTGGTCATAGAACGCATCGAGATCGTCAACTTCAGCAGCCACTTCCATGGCAGAGCCATCACCTTTTTCTTTGAGAAGATCCAGCACATACCCGGCTGACGTAGGCTGAACCAATTGCACCCAAACGCCATTGGCCTCAATAAACGCGCATTGCGTATCACCAGGGTTATTCGCGCTCCCGTCAAGGCCAAATTCAGCGGGATGGCGATTGAGCCCCATGATTTCGGTATAGAATTCTGCCGTCTTCGATAGGTCTTCGGCAAGAATGCACACGCGATCGATGCGCGGACTATTCGGCCTGGGTTTTTCATTCGCCCCCACCTCGTCGCGAATGTTTAAGAGGTTGGTCGTATCATCTAGCCACCGCTCGTAGACTTCAATGGTCATCCCATGACTGATGTCTGTCGGCCAGTAGGCAATGAGCTGTCCGGTCTCAGCGGTCGCCACATCCCCACGTACGCTTTCTTGGATTCTACCACCATCTTTGAGTGGAGCGCCATCTATGCTGAGCATCTGAATGCCTTTCGCGTCCATCTCCTCAAGCACTTTTCCGTAGTCCGCATCAACCGCTTCAAAATTAACCTCAACAATGGTGCCCTCACCAACCTCTTCCAATATTTCCATGCCGGGTCCGGGGGATGTTGGTAAAACCAACTCCAACCACAAGTCACTACCATTAACGAAGACCGCTTTCCTACCGCCTGTTGTTTCGTCTTCTGTGCTGACCTCAAGCACCATGGGGTGGCGCTTCCAGCCAACAGTCTCAGTCAAGAACGTAGCCGTTTTATCAAGGTCTTCTACCCAGACTGCTAAGTGATCGAGTCGCAATTTTGGCTTTCCCTGCTCGTTCGGCATAATTTCCTCCTAGCACGTGAACAACACTTCAAAAAAATGAATCAAACCCAATCACTACACGTGATATTCATACGCCACCCCGATAATCAGCAAAAAAAAGCCCTTGCAGACGCAAGGGCTTCGGCAGAGCCACCCATCGGACTTGAACCGACGACCTACTGATTACGAATCAGTTGCTCTACCAACTGAGCTAGGGTGGCGCAGATTGAGGAGATTCTACCAGTGAGGCGAACTGCGGGGCAAGCCCGATGAGCTTCAGTCAAGCTGCTGCAATAGCTCGTGCGCGGCCTGAGCCGGGTCGGGCGCCGCACTGATGGCCGAAATCATGGCAATCCCGTGGGCGCCGGTCTTCAGTACTTCAGCCACGCGCTCAGTCCTGAGACCGCCAATCGCAAAAACCGGCACCGCGCTGTGGGCGACCGCTGCGCGTAAGCGGTCGAGCCCCTGCGGCTCGCCATAGGCAGCCTTTGAGGGTGTGTAATAGACTGGGCCGAAGACGATGAAATCAGCCTTCTGGGCCGCGGTAATTTCGTGCTGAGAATGGGTTGAGGCGCCGATGAGCTTCCCGGCCCCCAGCAGATGCCGCGCGTCTGCGACCGAAAAAGAATTCTGTCCGAGATGGACGCCGTCGGCCTCAACCGCGAGAGCGACATCCAGGCGGTCGTTCACCAGCAGGTGCGCCCGATAGCGCAGGGTCAGCACCCGCAACTGCTCGGCTAATGTGTACAGCTCGCGGCCTTCGAGGTCCTTTTCTCGGAGTTGAACGGCCCGCACCCCGCCGTCGAGGGCGGCGTGCACGACATCGGTAAGAGGCCGGTTGGCGGTGTGTTGACGGTCGGTGACGAAATACAGGTGGAAGTTGAGCATCGGTCAGACGGCCTGAAGAACCCTGCCCCCTTCGACTCCGCGTACGCTACGCTCAGGGTGAACGGAGGTACCGTTCGTGCTGAGCGTAGCCCCAGAGGGGCGAAGTCGAAATACGTTCAGGACAGGCCTCCCAAGGGGAGATGGAATGAGTGACCTCCAGCCTGTGCTAGGCGATCATCCCGTCGAGCGGGCTGGAGGCGGTGGCGTACAGCTTTTTGCCCATGCGCCCGGCCAGATAGGCTTTTCTGCCCGCTTCCACCCCTTGGCGCATGGCGTCCGCCATGAGAATCGGGTCCTTTGCCGCGGCAATGGCCGTGTTCATCAGTACTGCGTCACAACCCATCTCCAGGGCAACCGCGGCGTCCGAGGCCGTGCCCACGCCGGCGTCAACAATCACCGGCACGCTGCTGTGTTCGAGAATGATACGGATATTATACGGGTTGCGGATGCCGAGCCCGGACCCGATGGGCGCGGCCAGCGGCATGACCGCGGCGCAGCCCATGTCTTCGAGTTTTTGGCAGGAGATCGGGTCGTCGTGAATATAGGGCAGGACAATAAAGCCCTCGTCAACCAGAGTCTTGGCCGCCTCAAGCGTCCCCGGAATGTCGGGGAAGAGGGTCTTGTCATCGCCAATGACTTCCAGCTTGACCATAGTGCCGACTCCGGCCTCGCGGGCCAGGCGGCAGGTCCGCACCGCGTCCGCGGCGTTATAGCACCCGGCAGTATTGGGCAGGATGGTGTAATGCTTGGGGTCAATATAGTCGAGCAGATTCTCCTGGTTGGGATCCGTGATATTCACGCGGCGGACCGCAACCGTCACAATCTCGGCCCCCGAGGCCTCAATCGCCTGTCTGGTTTCCGCGAAATCCTTATACTTTCCCGTGCCGACAATAAGCCGGGAATGATATTCCTTGCCTGCGAGTACAAAGGGGTCTTTGGGGCCTGGCATGGCGTCCTCACTGTGTTGATCTGTGCGATCTCTGACTAGCAGCCTCCGCCAACGAAGTGTACGATTTCAACCTCATCGTCCGCTTTCAGTGCGCAGCTGGCGTATTCGTCACGGGGAATAATATCCCGGTTGACCTCAACCGCAATCCGCTTATTTCCAAGGCCGAGTTCTTCGACTAAGGCTGCGATAGTGATGCCCTCTCGGCACTCCCGCACATCGCCGTTGAGCCGCACTGTCATCGCGGCCCACCATATGCCGACGGGTTTCCCTTTACAACCCAGGAGGCTTCTGGTATTCCCCTGTCTGCCTTTCCAGATGGACAGCTTTCCACCCCGCTATCATCAAGGAGTATCCCATGGCTACTGTCACCCGCGCCCTGATTAGCGTGAGCGACAAACGTGGCATCGTTGATCTGGCGCGCGGTCTGGCTGCGCTTGATATTGAAATTCTCTCAACCGGCGGCACGGCCAAAGCGCTGGCCGCAGCCGGTATTGCGGTGACTCCGGTCGAAGACTTTACCGGCTTTCCCGAAATGCTCGACGGCCGGGTGAAGACCCTGCACCCACGCATACACGCCGGCATTCTGCATCGCCGGAGCGCCCCCAGCCATCTCCAGGCCATGACTGAGCATGGTCTCAAAGCCATTGATCTGGTGGTGGTCAACCTCTACCCGTTTGAACAAGCCGTGGCCAAGCCGGACTGTCGCTTTGCCGACGCGATTGAAAACATCGATATCGGCGGGCCGTCTCTCTTGCGCGCTTCCGCCAAGAATCACGCCGATGTGGGCGTCGTTGTTGACCCGGACGATTATCCGGCCGTTCTGGCCGCGCTCACACAAGACGGTGCCCTGTCGGCCGAGTATAAGCTCGCCCTGGCCAAAAAAGCCTTCCAGCTCACCGCCCGCTACGATGGTGCCATTGCCGATTACCTGGGCAGTCTCGACGGAGAAGAGCGCCGGCCCTTTGGCGAAACCCTGCATCTGCAATACACCAAGGCCCAGGACCTCCGCTACGGCGAAAACCCGCACCAGTCCGCGGCTTTTTACCGCAGCCCGGTCGTCCGGGAAGCGTGTATTGCCAACGCCAGACAGCTCCAGGGCAAGGAGCTGTCGTATAATAATATTGTGGATGCTAATGCCGCGTTTGCCCTGCTCCAGGAGTTTGATGAGATTGCCGCAGTGGCCATCAAGCATACCAACCCGTGCGGCGTGGCCACCTCGACGGACTCTCTGGCCGATGCCTTTCGGAAGACGCGCGCCTGCGATCCGATTTCCATTTTTGGCGGGATTGTTGGTTTGAATCGCGAGGTTGACGCCGCGACCGCGCAGGAAATCCTGAACCTGTACGAACAGGGCTTTCTTGAGATTGTGCTGGCCCCCAGCTATGCGGCCCCGGCCCTGGAGATGCTGGCCTCGTCCAAGCGCCTCCAGAACATCCGTTTGCTGGAAATCCCAGAGACCGTGGACACGCAGCCAGCCCGCTATGAGGCCAAGCCGATCACCGGCGGCCTGCTGTATCAGGAACGCGACACCGGTCAGGTCAATGTGCGCCACTGCGAGGTCGTAACCAAACGTCAGCCGACCGATGCGGAGTACCAGGCCTTGGCCTTTGCCTGGCGGGTGTGCAAACACGTCAAGTCCAACGCCATTGTGCTGACCTCAAGCGATCAGGTTGTTGGTGTGGGCGCCGGTCAGATGAGCCGGGTTGACTCGGCCAAGATCGCCGTCTCGCGGGCACACGACCTCGGGCTGGAGACCCACGGCAGCGTGGTCGGCTCGGATGCGTTTTTTCCTTTTCGTGACGGGCTCGACGTGGTGGCCCAGGCCGGCGCAACCGCCGCAATTCAGCCCGGCGGTAGCCTGCGGGACAAGGCCGTCATCGCGGCCGCGGATGAGCACGGCATGGCCATGCTTGTCACCGGTATGCGGCATTTTCGGCATTAGCCATGAACGTACTGGTGATCGGCAGCGGCGGCCGGGAACACGCCCTGGTGTGGAAGATTCGCCAGAGTCCGCACGTCTCGAAAATTTACTGTGCGCCGGGTAACGCCGGGATTGCCGAGCAGGCCGAATTGGTCGCGCTTGCCGCGGACGATAGTGATGGGCTGTGCGCCTTTGCTGAAAAAGAACGGATCGGGCTGACTGTTGTCGGTCCTGAGTTGCCGTTGAGTCTCGGTATCGTCGATCGGTTTGAGTCGCGGGGGCTGCACGTGTTTGGTCCGAACCGGGCCGCGGCTCAACTCGAGGGCAGCAAAGCCTTTACCAAAGTACTCATGCAGCAGCAGGGCGTGCCAACCGCCGCCTTTGGCGTGTTTCGTGACCCGGGCGAAGCCAGCCGTTATATCGAAAAAGTCGGCGCGCCGATTGTGGTCAAGGCCGACGGACTGGCCGCGGGAAAAGGCGTCCTGTTGTGCGCCACCCAGGCCGAAGCCCAGGCTGCAATCACCACTATCATGCGCGAGCGACAGTTTGGCGCAGCGGGCACCCAGGTAGTGGTTGAAGAGTTTTTGCGCGGCGAAGAGGCCTCGTTTCTGGCCTTGACAGATGGCACCCATATCCTTCCCCTGGCCTCTTCTCAGGATCACAAGCAGGTCTTTGACGGTGACCGGGGGCCGAATACCGGCGGGATGGGAGCCTATTCGCCGGCACCGGTCGTCACCCCGGCATTAACCGAGCGGATTGTGCAGGACATCCTCAGCCCGGTCGTCCACGGGCTCAGACAACGCAATATCGTGTATAAAGGCGTCCTGTACGCCGGGTTGATGATCCACCACGGCCAGGCAAAAGTCCTTGAATTCAACGTTCGCTTTGGCGACCCGGAATGTCAACCGCTCATGCTGCGCCTCAAGTCAGACCTGGTCGAAGTTATGGAGGCCGTGATTGATGAGCGCCTTGATCAGGTGAGCCTCGACTGGGATGAGCGCGCCGCGGTCTGTGTCGTGCTCACGGCTGGAGGCTATCCGGGCAGCTATGAGAAGGGGCGGGTGATTGCCGGGCTGGAGCAGTTCGCGGACTGGCCGGCCGGGGCGGTTTTCCATGCCGGCACAAAACAACAGGCAGACGCGCTGGTCACCAATGGTGGGCGTGTTCTGGGTGTGACCGCGACGGGTGCGGATATTCGTCAGGCTATTGCGACAACCTATCAGGCGGCGCAACGCATTTCGTGGCCGGACATGCACTATCGGCGCGATATTGGCCAGCGAGCACTGACAGGCTAAAATCGAAGGTCCTCCCTTTTTTAAGGGGGAGGCCCGAAGGGCAGGGGGCAAAAGAGTCATGGCACAGATTCGTCCCTTTCGCGCATTGCGCTATAATCCGGCGGTTGTTGGCGATTTGAAAAAAATCGTCTCCCCGCCGTATGACGTGATCAGTCCGCAGCAACAGACGCTCCTCCACCTCCAGAGTCCGTATAACGCCACCCATCTCGACTTCAGCAAGGCGGACGACCCCTATACGGCAGCGGCCCAGACTTTTCAGACCTGGCTGTCCCGGCGGGTTGTGCAGCCCGACCCGGAGCCGGGCTTTTACTGCTACACCCAGGAGTTCACACTCCAGGACGGCCAGCCACGCCGCCGGACCGGTATTTTTGTCGCGCTGCGGGTTGAAGATTTCGAGTCCGGGGTCATTCGCCCGCACGAGCGCACCTTTGAGCGAGCCAAAAAAGATCGCCTCGCCCTGCTGCGGACCTGCCGGGCGCATCTGAGTTCGATCTTCTGTCTCTACGCCGGCGCGGGCTGGGCGCTTGAACACACCCTCCGGGACGCACTCGCCCGGCCGGCTGCGGTTGAGATCGCAGACGACGCGGATGTCACTCATCGACTGTGGCCCATTCAGGACCCGGCAACCATCGCGGACATTACGGCTCAGCTCTCTGACAAATCACTGATTATCGCCGACGGTCATCACCGCTATGAAACTGCGCTGCAATACAGCCGCGAGCGGACGGCGGAAACCGGCGCCGGCGAGGACAGGCCCTTTCAGTACGTTCTGGCGTATTTGACCAGTGCCGAGGATAGCGGCCTGACTATCCTCCCAACCCATCGGCTCATCCGGCAGACCCGTTTGCCCAGTCCGACCAGTCTGCAAGCCGTTCTCAAGCGCGACTTTCGACTGACCCGCTATGCGTCGGCCCAACGTCAGGCGTTTCTCAACGCCCTTTCGGCACCCGGCCCGGAGCGCCGCATTGGATGCGTCATGGCCGGAGCCGAGCATGACTGGCTGTTATCCTTTGATGACCGCGTGACGCACGGCCTGCCCGCCTCGGCAGCCATGCGGGCACTGGATGTCACCGTGTTGCACGATGTGCTCTTTGAGCGTTTTCTGGGCCTCCCGCCTGATGTCCAAAAGCAGGCCGTCTCGTATACGAGCGATACCGACGAGGCGTTGCAGCGCGTGAGCACCGGGGACGCGCAGGCCGCCTTTCTCCTGCGTTCAACAACCTTTGCACAGATTCAACGGGTCTGTGCAGGCGGCGAGACCATGCCCCAGAAGTCAACCTATTTCTATCCCAAGCTGCTGACCGGCCTCGTATTCTACCATCTGGAACAAGGCTAGCTGCGGGCAGAGTCGATCAGAATCGTCGGCCGCCGCCCCCGCCGCCAAACCGCCGTCGTTCCGGTGGACGCGCGGCGTTGACCTTCAGGACCCGACCCAGGACCTCTTGGCCATTAAATTTTTCAATAATCGCGTCCGCCTCTTCTTTCGATCCCATTTCGACAAAGGCGAAGCCCTTTGATTGCCCGGAGAAGCGGTCGGTGACAACGCTGACCGAACTGACCGTGCCGACCTCGGCAAAGACTTTTTCCAGGTCGGTGTTGCCCGCGGGATAGGGCAGGTTGCCGACAAAGAGGCGCGTGCCGGAGGGCTGACGGGGCGGTGAGGGCGGGCGGTTCGCGCCCGGGGAGGGTCTCCCCCGCCCGCCATCCCGAACGGGGAGGGGACCACCCCGGCCGGGTTTGACCTCATTGACGGTGAGGGCCTGTCCATCGACTTCTTTGCCGTTCAGGTCTGAGATGGCCGCCTGAGCGGCCGCTTCCGTATCCATTTCGATAAAGCCGAACCCCCGAGACAAGCCGGTGGCATGGTCGGTGATGAGTTCGGCAGACTGAAGGCTCCCAAACGGAGTGAATAAGTCTTCAAGCTCTGGAAAGCAGAGCATGGGGGGGAGATTACCAATGTACAGTTTAACAGCCAAAAATATGTCTCCTCTCGTTCCGTTTGGCCTTATCCACCCCGTCGATTCTGAGGTGGGGATGGAAGGTAGCAAATTCTCTTTCTGATTACAATAAAAGAAGAAGGGCATATCCAGGCATTCATTGTCCCCCGAGCGGTGGGATGATAGTATTTTTGTTTTGAGCAGACTCCAACCTGACGCTCCGCCTTGGTACAGCATGGATACGCAAGCCTCGACCCATAGACCGGCCCTGTCGGCGGTTATTCTGAGCGGTGGAAAAAGCTCGCGCATGGGCAGGCCGAAGGCGCTGCTGCCCTTCGACGACAAACCGCTTATCGCTCATCTGGTTGAGCGGCTGTCCCAACGCTTTGCCGATATCGTCGTGGTTGCCGCACCGGACCAGGCTCTGCCGTCCCTGCCGGTCACGCTGGTTCACGATGCCGTGGCCTATCAGGGTCCGGTCGGCGGCCTGTACTACGGCCTGCGAGCGATCGGTGGCACGGCGGCTTTTGTCACATCGTGTGATGCCCCCTTTCTCCAGTTGCCATTCATCGACTGTCTCGTCTCGCAGCTCGAGCACAACGGTCATGCCTATGATGTGGTCGTCCCCGTGTGGCAGGACCGGCTTCAGCCGCTGCACGCCGTGTATCGTCGGAGCGTCGTTCCCCATTTGCAGGAGCAGATCGCTACCCAACGCCTCCGCCCGGTCTATTTGTATGACACCGTGCCAACCCGAAAAGTGCCCCCAACGGAAATCAAACGCTTTGACCCCGAGGGGCTGAGTTTCCTCAATATGAATACCCAGGCGGACTATCAAGCCGCCCTGGCCCGGTGGCGGACGCTGTTTGCACCCATTTCCTGCACGGTTGAGTTATTCGGCGTTGCGCGCCTCACCGCCCGCGTCCCACGTGTCCCGCTGACCCTCCCGGCGGAGGCGACGCTCGGGGACGCGCTGACTGTCTTAGGAGCGGAATGTCCCGCCCTCCTGGGTTCGGTGCTGTCTGCGGATGAGGCGGGACGCACCAGCTTACGGAGCGGCTATACCTGCAATATCAATGGGAAAGACTTTGTTCGAGACGCGCACACTCGCCTCCGGGCGGGTGACAGCCTGTTGATCTTGTCGAGCGATGCGGGCGGATAAACCATGTACGGGTTCCACGGACGTCTGCTCCGAATAGACCTCAGAACGCAGTCGTACACCTGGCAGGATATCGAAGCGGCTCGGCTCACCGCGGTGCTGGGCGGTGTGGGTCTGGGCGCGTCTCTGCTGTACGAGCACGCACCCCCTGGCGTCGAGCCGTTCTCGGCGGACAATCCGCTCATTTTCACCAGCGCTCCGTTGGTCGGAACGGGCCTGACCACCACCGCCAAGTATGCCGTTGTCACCAAGTCGCCCCTGACCGGTTTTATTGCGGACTCGCTCTCTTCCAGTTTTTTTGCGCTGGAGCTCAAACGGGTCGGCGTCGATGCGCTGGTGATTACCGGGGCAGCCGAGCAGCCTACCTATCTGCTGATAACGGACGCCGGCGTCGAGTTCCGAACGGCAGCCCACCTGATGGGACTGAGCGCCCAGGAAACCGAAGAACGCATTCGGCACACGGTCCGCACGGAGGAAGAGGCGGAGGTTCGGGTTGCCGCCATCGGGCGGGCGGGGGAGAACCTGGTTCGTTTTGCAACCCTCAGCAACGAGGGTCGGCACGCCGGCCGGGGTGGCGTCGGGGCGGTGTTCGGCGCCAAGAAACTCAAGGCCGTCGCCCTGCGGGGGCATCGCCGGGTGACAGTCGCCGATGCAGAGGCGGTGGCAGAAATCGTCGCCACCTTGCGCGAGCGGAGTGTTGGGCCACACACGGCAAAATACCGTGAAATTGGGACGGTGGCGAACCTGGCAGTCTTTGATCGGCTGGGTAGTCTGCCGACCTATAATTTTCAGAACACCCCGTTTGCCCGGGCGGAAGCACTCAGCGGGGAATCTTTTATCACCAATAGTTTCAGTCAGACGCACGGCTGTGCCGCGTGTACGATTCGATGCGAGCGCCTGTTTCGATCCCTGAGCGGTGAGGCCCAACGGCTTGAATACGAAACCCTCTTTGCGTTTGGTCCGCTGTGCGGCATCGAAGAGCCGGACGCGGTCCTGCGGGCCGCCCGGCTGTGCGACCAGTACGGGCTGGATACCATTAGCACCGGCGGCACCATCGCCTGGGCGGCGGAATGTGCGGACAAGGGCCTCTGGCCCGAGGTGCGCGCAACAGGGCTGTCCTTCGGCAATGCGGAGGCGATTCTCGCCCTGATTTCGGACATTGCCCACAGACGAGGAGTGGGGGAAGTCTTGGCCGAGGGCTCGCGGCTGGCGTCCACCCACATCGGGGCCGAAACACAGGATTTCGCCATGCAGGTCAAAGGCATGGAGCTGCCGGGCTACGAGCCGCGCAGCCTCAAGACCATGGCGCTCGGTCTGGCGGTCAGCCCGCGCGGAGCCTGCCATAACCGTTCAGGGGCGTACGAGGCGGATTTCTCAGGCCAGGTTGATCGTCTGCAAGCCGATGCCGGTCGCGGGGCGCTGGTTGCCGCGTCCGAAGACTTCTCCGCGGTCCTGGATTCACTGATTGTGTGCAAGTTTTTACGCAAGTGCTTCGACGATTTTTACGCTGAGGCAGCCGACCTTATAGGCGCAGTGACGGGGTGGAGTTATACCGCCGCAGACCTCAAGCAGGTTGGCGAACGTATCAACACACTCAAGAAGCTGTTTAATAGGCGTGAGGGTTGGCGGCCTGAGGACGACTGGCTGCCGCCCCGTCTCTTAACCGAACCGCTGTCGAGCGGTGTTGCCCAGGGAGTGGGCCTGACCCCGGATGAGCTTCGCCTGATGATTCAAAGCTATTATGCCGCCCGAGGCTGGAACGAGCAGGGATTGGTTAGGGAGGAGAAAAGGCGGGAATTAGGGCTCTGAAGCCATTGTCGAAAGCAGAGAAACTGAAGGAAGAAATCGGCTGGTTAAAAGTCGTTTTTGGCATTTTAGTTGCCACCGATATTTCCATGATCGCATGGCTTGCCCAGAACGTGGGTCAAGCCTATTCCAGGCCCGTCCTGGTTTGTGTTTTTGCGGTCGTCGGCGTTACCCTTGGGCTTGTATGGGTCAATCATACTGCGTATCGAAAAATTGACGAATTGGAGGAACTGTAATGGATTGGCTTGTCATCCTTGCTTTTGTGATCTTTCTGGCCGGTCTCGGCATCGTGACCCAAGAAGCGATTTCCCATGCTCGCAAATCATCCTCGCAGAAATCGACGAAACCAACGCAATAGTTGAGGTACTGAGAAAGACGTGTCTCCACGTTTCTTCAGGGCCCAAACATCGCTTCATCAATAGCGCAGGAGTGAGTGCTTACTATGGACGAATCAAAAAATGTCTTAGGCGAAAAACTTCAGGTGTGCAGCTCACGACCGTTAACCGGTTTTTATCGGGACGGCTGCTGCAATACCGGCAAAGAGGATGTCGGGCTGCATACCGTGTGTACCCAAGTCACCACAGAGTTTTTGGCCTTCTCCAAGGCCAAGGGCAATGATCTGAGTACGCCCCGCCCGGAGCTCGGCTTTGCCGGCCTCCAGCCCGGCGACTGCTGGTGTCTGTGTGCGCTACGCTGGAAGGAAGCCTACGAGGCTGGGGCCGCACCCGTAGTGATCCTGGCCTCCACCCATGAGGCCACCCTCGAACATATTCCTTTAGCACTGCTGAAAGAACACGCGCGCGACCTGCATTAGGGCAGGTCGCGCGCCCTCTCGGGAGGGGTGGTCGAAGGCCGGGGTGGGTTCCCCTGACGTAGTATCCGGCAGGAAAGAAAAGGCCCCTACCATGCCAAAAATATCCGATTGGGAAGAGCGTTTCCACGGAGATATCGAGAAAATTGAATCGTCTCAAAGACAAAAGGCGGGCGCCATGTTGTCGGTCATTCCTGAACGTGATGACTGGAACGAATTTCTCGGTTTGATGAAACCGTTTTGGCGGAGAGCTGTGGATGATTTCCCGTGTTGTCTGCTTATCCTTTATGATGGCCTCGCTTTTTACGAGTATGACACGAACAGATTTTGGCCACAGTTTCGGAAAGTGGTTGATCCGGATCTGCCAAGCACGGAACAAGAGAGAATCAACACGGCCTTTGCAAGAGTGGCCCGAAAATATAATTTAAAAATCCGCCAACGATCAGCCAGCACAGACTACGTTGGCTCTGGTGTCTATCATATCGGTATTCCTCTTTCCTTATGGGATGAATTTCTCGAAATCTGCGAATGGGCATTAATGCATGACACCTGGGCTGAGTTATCCGACGACGAATGGTCTGAAGTTGCCACTCGGCGTTCTGGTGGCCGGACAAGGCTCAAAAACTTCCTGTTGGAAAATCGTGATGCCGCTGGCGCATTCATCCGAGAGATACATGATGCGCGCAAGATGCTGAGTGACGATACAACCTTAATAATCAGCGATATCCAGCAAGCATCCCTGTTGCGCCAGGAATATTTTGACGAAGTTCCTGAGACCGCAGAATTTCTTCGCCCTGAAGATCCCGACTCTCTTATTCGGGATCGGGCGCGACTTGTCTGGGATGACGAACCGGCTTGTCTCTATCTACAGCTCCCCGCGGTGTCCAATGATAAGCTGCCGGCACGGTGGAAGATCGGCACGCTTACGCAAGAGGCGGCTTCCACACCCGATACGCTGACTGTGAATGCGGCGGCGTTTACTCCGCACATGTCGCTGCGCCTTGAATCCGAGCAGCAACAGGAGACGCAACCGTTGCAAGGCGTCGCCCCCTGGGGCTTATTCGATTCGGAATGGCGGAGGTTTGTGAATCCTGCGCGTGGGCGCTTTCCGATTCACAGCTATACGATTATTTCCCGCAACCCCTTGGACAATATCCAACGGAAAGGATTTGATGAGGAAGACAGTCCAATCAAGGATCGGTATGCACTCGAAGACGGTACAAGCTGCTACGTGACTCGCTTGTTTCCCGTTGAGAAACAGGCAGAACTCACCCTTACTGACAAAGGAGTAAGAAAGAAACTGGTCTTCCGGCCGGCTTTCAAAATCGAGGCACGCATGTTTATTGGAGAGGGAAGCTACGCGGCAAATTTTAGACGCCATGAGGAATATATTAAACTCGAACGCCTCCCGCTCTTGTGTCTTGCTCTTCCTATCGGTTCCTTTCAGGACACTCAGGCCGCCTTGCAGCAGAAATTTCAAGTCAGCGTGGAAAAACGGTTAGCAGAAGGGGTTTGGGGGAAACGTCATGAGGATGACGGCCGGGAGTTCTATTACTGGCGATGGGGAGACAGCGATCAGGCGCGAAAGAAAGTGACTGTTTCCATTGCATCCCCTGATCTCGGGATAAAGTTTGAATACCCAATCGAGAGGCTACTGGCTAAGGACAACATGGGCGAGTGCTGGCAGAATCTTCCCGGTGCTTTTCTTCCCTGGATTTTGCTGGCGCAACCCGCTGCCGGATCACCTGAAGGGATGAAATGGAGCGACCTGATGCTGGCAAAGGAGGCCATAGCGCCCGATCAGCGGGGCTTCTCTGAACCTTTACTCCGTAAATATGCGCAGTATGGTTTGCTTGAAAAACGTGGGATGAAGTGGGTCATTACTGAGTCGCGCGCGGTTTTTGAACCCCCGGTAGATGGAGAATGCAGTATGCAATTCTGTGGCAATCCAGCCGTGCTCTGGACGTTGTTTCGCTACATGGCGGACAAAACTCCCGACCTGCCGATTATTGAGGTTATCAATAGGCGAGGAGAACTTCCTTTTCTGTTGATACGGTGGAAAAAAGAACAACAAGCAAGCATCGAGAAATACCTGATAAAACACTCGGTGAATATTGTATCCGACCTCTGGAGCTAATCATGGATTCCCTTACTGCACGTTTTAAGACAGAGGTCTTTGGTCGTTATCTTGACTTGCTCAAGGCACAATATCGTTTTCATCCCCGATTTTCCCACGCAAAGCGAATGTGGGAAGCGTGGCTTACGATGAGAGAGCTGGTTCGAGGCCCATACCTGGAGAAGGCGCAGATGTATGCGCAAGGTGAATCTTTGGATGCGCTAACGTTGCACGAAAAGACAAGGACAACGATCCATAAGCGGCTCGGTGGACGGTCTCTTTATCGACACCAGACAGACGCGCTCAAGTTACTGCTAGCGGAGGAAAACGCTATTATTGCCACTGGAACGAGCAGCGGTAAGACGCTCTGCTACCAGATTCCTATTCTTGACGCCTTGCTCCGTGACCCATCACCGGGGCTGCGCGCTATTATCATTTATCCGTTGAATGCGCTGGTCAACGATCAGCTGGGCGAATGGGAACAGATGCTGAAGGAACACCCTCATATTACTTTTGCCCGTTTCACCGGGCAAACTCCCACTTCCCAAGAACAGTACGAAGAAAGATTGAAGGCGGTCATTAAAGAAGAGCTTGTTGACGAACAAAGGACCCAACAGGAGCAACAGCGTGAGGTTGGAAAACGCCTTCAAAACCAACTACGCACCGACCCTCCCAATCGTCTCAACCACCGGGAGGCCATCCGCGCCAATCCACCTCATGTACTCATTACTAATTTCTCCATGTTGGAGTACCTGATGGAGCGTCCGGTGGATGCGCCGATTTTTGAGAATGCCCGCCTCAAGTTTCTGGTCCTTGTGAAGTCCATGCCTATCGCGGTGTGCAGGCCACAGAAATTGCCTTCTTGATTCGACGGCTCAAAGATCGTTTGGGGATCGAAGATCTGGTCAGCATTGCCACTTCCGCCACCCTGGGCAAGCCGGATGAATCTGAGAGCAAAGACAAAGTCCGCCAATTTGCATCTGATCTTTTTGGTGAAGATTTCGTTGAACCAAATCCGATATACGGAATCGCGGCGGAACCCCAACTTGGCTCGCCTTCATTTCGTCCGACCGCGACACAGTATCGCGACGCGGCTGAGTCATTACGAAACGGGAATGAAGCGGCCGCACGCCAATCGTTATGCCCTGACGTATCTGTTGAACCACGAGCAGCCTTTCTCGAACGTGATGAGAATTTGTATCGTCTTCGCAAGGAAATTCTGACTAAGCCCGTACCGCTGAGCGAGGCGGCTCTCCACCTGTGGCCAAACGACCCGCAAGCCGAAGAGAGCGTACAAGCTCTCTTGGAAATCGTTGCAGCGGCGAAGCAAGATGAGACGCATGACGATTTGTTGCCGACGCGGCTGCACTATTTTGTTCGAGCCCAAGACGGACTCCATGTCTGCCTTCATCAAAAGTGTCCTGCCCGGACCGATGGGCAGCCCGCATTCTACGTCTCCCGGAAGAATGAAAACTCCCTCGAAGGACTCTGCCCAGATTATCACCAAGTCGGCCAGCAGTCAAACCTTGCCGAGGTCGTAACATGCCGTAAGTGTGGCTACCTGTACGGAGCACTGCAAGACCTGGGCCCGCGCCGGGCGCAAAACCCGGAAGCGGGAAAAGATACCCCTAAACCGCAGTTTGACTCTTTTTCTACCGAATTAGACTGGGCCGCGGACTCCTTCTGGTCATATTTCAGTGTTGAGGGCGACTTGCCGTGTCCATCTCAGCCCAAGGCTGACGAGGAAGACGAAGATCAAGACAATCTGTTTCTTAACCCCGCGGAGTTGAATTGGTGTGTCCAGTGCGGCAAAAAGAACGATCAAGGTCAGGGAGACAATTGCCAGTGTCGATCTCCCCATCTCCGCAAAATAAAAATTTTTCACCGCCAATGTCATCATTCTGGTAAACCCAAAGACGTTGAGAATTTGTACAGCCAGCAGAAAAAGTCTTTGACCTCATGTCCGAATTGCGGGGCACGTAACGGATCAGGTCTCGAACCCGTGCGACGCTTCCAGGAATCGGACGACGAAACCGGCCTGGCTATGGCTATTCCGCTGTCGCACTTCCAAGTCAGTCCCCGCCAAGCGGAAGCAAAACCTCCTCGTAAGCTGCTTTGCTTTACTGACCATCGCCAACGCGCCGCTGCTTTTCCGGAGTTATTGGAAGAAGAAACGTTTACCCATGACCTGGGGCGGATGATTGTCAAAATTGTCGAAAAACAAAAACGGCTCAATCTCGTCAGCTTGGGGGAAGCCCTGGCCGAACGGGCCGACCCGCAGTCAGAACGGTATGACCCGGATTTCTTTCTGCCGGCTTCGCGTTTTCCCGACGAAGAGTTGGACGCTAAAGGCAAGCGCAATCTCTGGGTTGCGGAAACGTTCAGCTACTTCGGCATTCCAGACTCCGCACGCGAGTCAGCCGAAGACCTGGGTTTGGTGGCAGTGGAATATCAACTCAAAGACGTTGATAAAGAGCGCTTTCACGCGCTGCTTCCAGGGCTAGCGCCGGCAGCATCCACCGCGGCCTTGCAGGTTCTTCTCGGATTTATCAGGCAGAGGAAGGCATTTACCCTGCCCCAAGGCCGAGTCGAGCCTGACGCGGCCGCGTTTGGCCGTGTCACGGCTGATATTGCTTACGCGCTTCGCCGCGAAGGAAAGAGCAACATTCAGGGCTGGTTGCCACGCCGCAACAAAGACGGCGGCTACCGCGATAATTTTATTACGGATTATTTGCGTCGTTTATTGAAGCTGCCATCAGACGAGACGTACAGGCTTGGAGAGACAATTTGGAAATTTCTGACCTCCCGGCATCTCATGATCGAACACAGGGGCAGGTGGAAGCTCGATCATGAGAACTTGTTCGTTGTGAAAGCGACCACTCGTTACGTGTGCGACCGTTGCGGCATCATAACCGCCTGCTCGGTTCGGAATTGTTGTCCACGTAAAGAATGCGAGGGAAGGCTACGAGACAGCCCATTCGACGCCTCATTGGAAAACATCATCGCCGGCTGGGTAGCAGACACAGGAGAGACACAATTTACCACCCTGAAATCCGAAGAGCACACGGCACAAATCAATAAGGACCTCGCCAAGAAAATTGAAGATGAGTTTCGCGCTGAAGGCGTAAATTTACTCAGCAGTACGACCACCTTTGAGATGGGGATCAACATAGGCGATCTCCAAAAAGTCTTGCTGCGCAACGCTCCCCCAACGAGCGCAAATTATATCCAACGGATTGGTCGTGCAGGACGAGGCGCGGACAAGAACGCGGTCTGCGTCACTCTCTGCCGGCGGACAAAATATGACGCCGATGCCTGGAACGATCCGTCCAACCGCCTGATGTCGGGCGAAGTTCGCACACCAACTGTATTCACCGAGAATCGTGTCATCGCGCAACGCCATTTGAACGCGGTCGCCTTCGCCCGCTTTCTGCGTATCAGGGTTGCTGATGAAAAAACATTGGGAGAAATGAAACAGCAGAAGATTGCTTTAGAAGCGTTCTTGCCTTCGGATTTACGGAAAGGGATACCCGAGGGATTTCGGATATCCCCCGTGACTCTGTATCTTGATTTCCCGCAATGGCTCACAACCCAAAGAGAAGAAGACGTCTTTCGAACTCAAGCGGGACGATCATTACTGGATGCTGGCGGCGATTTCAATTCAGATCAAAATGAGGCGCGGGAAATATATGAAAAGATATTGGGAGACATTGGAAACGAATTGTCCGCTCTGATGAACGAGCGTCAGAAATTGTTCAAACAGGGTAAGCCCGTTGGAGATATTGAGCGTGCCGTGAAAAATTTGCTGCAGAGTGACATCATCTCAATTCTGGCAAAACGTGGATTCCTGCCTCGTTACGCCTTTCCGTTAGATGTTGTGACCCTGGAAACCGGCTGGAATCGCTGGTCGCGCGATACCGACGTTGAACTGAGTCGCGACCGTGGTATCGCTATCGCCGAGTTCGCACCTGGAGCACAGGTCATCGCCCACAAAAAGATATTCACCAGCGCCGGCCTTTACGTTGTGAGCAGCACCAATAGACCGGAACGTCGCTGGTACGCAAAGTGTCCGAGTTGCGAACAGATTCGTACCGCACCACTCCAGGACCAACTCCTTGGCCGTTGCTCCGTCTGCCAGAACCCAATCACGAGTCAACGTCTGAAGGCGTTTGTCGAACCGTCCGCATTCAGCGTGAGAATAGAGAAAAAATCAAGGGGATCAGAACGACACCGACGGACCTCCTTGATTCGGCATCGGCAAACCCTGACGCATTTTATTGATTCTGTGGAAGAATCAAGCTTCAAGGATTCGGGGTTATTTTCCATCGCGCTGAAAGAGGACGGCACGCTGTTTCGCTATAATCCGGGACCGGAAAATAAAGGTTTTATGCTGTGTCCGTCCTGTGGATACAGTGAGCCGCAAAAAGGGTTCAAGGCTGGTGGGAAGCACAAAAAATTACGAGTGTTGTCAGGAGACGCGGACTGTGATGGCCAACACCTGGGGCGCAAGCCGCTGGCGTATGGTCATGAGTTTCGGAGTTTCTGCCTCATAGCGCGTCCAGGCAAGGTCAACCCCCCGGTCGAATCACTGGCTTTTGCCCTGCAAAAAGGCTTGGGTCGGTTATTGGATGTTGAAGCCTTTGACATTGGCGTTTCGTGGCGCTGGCTTACGAATCGAAATGCCTCTGACGACGCACGGGCCGAAATAATTCTGTATGACCGCACTCCAGGTGGTGCGGGGTTTGTGAAAGATGGATTCGAGAATTGGTCACAAGTAGTTGAGAAAGCCTGCGAGATTTGCGACGCCTGCACCTGCGAAGCCGCCTGTTATGACTGCCTGAAGGATTATGGCAACCAAGCTCATCATGAAAAATTGAACCGTCGTAGCGCTCGGAAGGGAATATCTTGAATCCCAAGCGTAGAGCTGAACGTCCCTCCAGGCTGTGCGCGGACAATAATCTGGGACAAAAAGACAATGAGGCGGGATTATCCGGGATTACGTGGGATTATCTGGGATTACATGGGCCGTTCACGGCCTCAATTTACGAATTTTGACAGCATCCTGGCACACCCCGCCCGTCCCCTATCTCCCTGAAAAACCGCCGCTTTTCCCCCATTCTGGCCCCTACCGCGCCGCCCCTGGTCCCGCGTCCACCCGCCCGCCGCGCCGCCCACCCTGCCGCGTCACCGCCCGACAATTTTGACTCGTTCGATGTCCCGCTTTTTTTTGCAAGCATCGGTATATTGTCAAATTTGGACGCGATATTATTTGACAAACAGCTATATTATCAGACATAAATTGAGTCGGGCTGTCTTTTGAAAGACGGGCGTTTCAAGGCGTTTAAACCCGCTTTAACACTACATTTTTACGTTTCAGAAAGTGCGCGCACGGACAAAAAGAGCGGTAATTTGCCTAAAAATCAGGCAGGAAAGTGGGATATCCTTTCCTTTGTCCGACTTAGATATCCCACTTTCTTCAATTTCGCTTCAGAATTAGGGACTTAGGGAAATTTAGCAGGGGAAAACCGACCCCTGCTTGCAAAAAAAAGCGGGATATCCCGTGATCAGTACGCTGTTAGCTAACCCGGCCGTATCTCCGCACCGCGCCAGCCCCGTCGTCCACACCCGGATAGGCCGCCCGGCCACCCGCACCCGCGCCAGCGCCGCCCCGGACGGCACGACCCTGCTGGCCGGCGGCCTGCTGGGCGCCCCGGCCACGGTCGATGTCTACGACCTGGAGAGTCAGACCACGGTGGCGACCCTGACGGGCACGGTGACGGCCGCGGAATGGCGCGGTGGCGAGACGCAGCTGACCGTGCGCGAGGCCTGGGACCTGGACCGCACGCGCCTGCTGCCGCCGACGCGCCTGAGCGACGACTACCCGGAGGCGCTGGCCCCGGAACGGGCCTGTGTGGGCGTCGTGCTCGGCCCGGCCCGCAAGGCCCGGCTGTACGCGCTGGAGGAAGTCGAAACGGGCGGCTATCGCTATGGGGCGCTGGGGGCCTCGGCCGTGATCACGACCCTGTATCTGGACGGGGGAGTGGTGCCGGCCGGCAGCCGCTGGACGCAGGCCGTGGCCGCCGGCCGGCGGACGGTGCTGATCCCGGAGGGCGGGCCGCAGAGCGACGTGCGGGTGGACTGCACGCACGTCGATGGGGCGCTGCCGGCGGCGCTGGTGCTGGGCTACCGGCTGCGCGAGCTGGGCCAGACGCTCGACGAGGACGCCTGGGCGGTGGCCGTGGCGGCCCACCGGGCGGCGGGGATGGTCGTGGGCGGGGCGCTGCTCGACCAGCAGCCGGCCGGCACGCTGTTGCCATATTTTTTGCTGCACGGAACGACGGTCCGGCGCGGGCCGGCCGGGTGGCAGATCGTGGTCGATACGGCCGCGGCCCACCCGCCGGCCCCGCTCGCGCTCGGCTATGGCGACGAGCAGATGCAGAACTTTTCGCCGACGCGGCTGGGGCCGGGCCGCCCCGGGCCGCCGCGCAGCCTGACGGTCTGGGGGCAGATCGACCCCGGCCTGGGCGGCGGCGAGGCCTGGTTGGCGCACAGTCGGCGCAGCGGCCCGGGCAGCGGCCCGGCGCGCGAGGTGCGCTGGCCGACACTGGCCAGCCTGGACGCGCTGGACCGCGCCGGCCACTACTTGTGGCAGCGCGCCCAGGCCCAGGAGGTCATGCTGGAGGGGACGATCGACCCGCGGGAGCCGGGCCTGGCCGGGCTGCGCGTCGGGCAGCGCTGCACGGTGGACGCCCCGCCGCTGGGCCTCGCCCCGAGCACCTGGCGTGTCGAGCACATCCGCTGGGTCGGGGGCGCGCCGACGGTGCGGCTGACTCGCTGGGACCCCACGCTGTACGTCTACGCGCCGAGTGCGGACCGCGAAAGCCGCAGTCCCTTGACGGCGAGCGGGACGGTGCCGGTGGACTACCGCCGGACGCATCCGAGCAAGCCGACCAGCGTGGTGGCCACGGCCCCGGATGCCTATTTTCTGCCGACGGGCCAGCAGGAGGTGCGGCTGGACTGCCAGGCGGATGCGCCGGCGGTCAACGTGGACACGCTGGTGTTCGTCGCCGTACTCAAGGGCCACGTGGCCCAGCGGGCCAGGGAGCAGGTGGCGGTGGTGCCGGGCCAGACCGGAGTGACGGCGGCCCTGCTGGTCGACCCGGCCCTGGAGTACGAGGTGCAGTGCTGGGCCGAGGCGAGCGGCAACGCGCCGGGCTTTCAGCGCGGGCTGATTGAGACGGTGGATGTGACGTCCAGGGGAGACCCGGATGCGACGCGCGGGGTGAGTACGGCCACGGTGACGATCTACAAGCGCGCCGCCGCCGAACCGCTGGATACGCCGGACGCGGCCACGTACACGTTTGCCCCGCCGGGGCTGGACGCGCGCCCAGCCGCGCGGCCCGGACCCGCTCTGGGCGCGCACGACGGCGGTCGCGAGCCGGGCCGCCACGGTCACGATCGCGCCGGCGGACTGGAGCGCGCCGGTCCGCGTCGATGGCGAGCCGGGACCGGCCGGCGCCCCGGCCCCGCTGGCGCACTACTATCGGCTGCCCTTGCGCCACTACTGGTCGGCCTATGCGGCGGTGGCTGATGTGACCGACCGCTGGTACCTCACGGGGGTGGAGAGCGCGGATGTCTGGGCGGCCACGGGCAACCTCACCGCCCGGCTCCGGGACGCCGACACCCAGCACGCACGCAACGTCACGCGCCTGCCGGCCGGGGCGGTGGTGACGCTGTGGATCGACGACGACAACTGGGCCGACTATCTGTGCCCGTCGCGTTGGCGCTACCCGGGGTCCAATCAGACGCTGCGCAATCTGGAACCGCTGCGTCTGCTGCGGGGCGTTGGCCAGCCGGGCCTGGCGGCAGGCGACAGCGCGGAGCTGCGCTATAATCGCGTGGCTATCGACGGCAGGGACGGGACAGACGGGACAGCGGGGCCCCCGGCGTCACGAGGCTCCGTTTTTATCGCGCTGGGCCCGACGGGCAGCGCGGCCTGGGTGACGGAGTGGGACGACCCGGACGATAGTCCCGACCGGGGCGCGCTGCCGATCGAGGACTACCTACCAGAGAGTCCGGACGGCCTGAAAAGAGTAATCGGGGATCAGATCATGCAGTTTCAGTCGGGCACGCGCGCGGCCCCGAGCGGCTATGCGGAGGTGCGGACCTATACGGGATCTACCTGGGACGAGGCCAAGACGGTGCCTACGTCGCTGATCATTGAAGGCGATCTCGGCGTGGTCTTCGATATTACCGCCGGCGGGGCGATCAAGTCGCAAGGAGCCACCAAGAACAGCCTGCACAATGGCCGCGGCTTCTATCTGGGCTATGACGGCGTGCGGCTGCCGGCCGCGGCCATTGAGGGCAAGCTGACCGCCAAGCAGATCGAGACCGATGATATTGCGGCCAATGTCCGCAATGTGGTGGTGTTGTGGGCGGGCAATCTGCACGTCAACGAGGACACCTGGCAGCAGGTGCCCCTGCGCGGGCCGCTCCAGCCGGACGCGTACTCCTATGTCGAGATACTCGTCTGGGAACGCAGCCGCTATACGCTGGTCGGCTGTCCGGTCGGCTGGCCGGGCCGGGAGTCGAAGATGGGCCTGCCGTACACGAGTATCGTACTCCTCAAGCACATCGATGCCCGAACTATCGCCGTCCGCAACAATAATCACCGCATGTCAATCCTGCGGGTCGTCGGCGTGCGCGATCCCGACGACCCACCCACGACCACGGACCCACCCACGATCACGAGTCGGGGAAGCTGGAGTACGTGGCGCGACACCAGCCCGCTGGAATATCAGGGCAGTGGGGCGGACCGGGAGAAAAAACAGCAGCGGACGCGCACGCTGACGTATAGTGACGGGAGCACGAAGACGGAGACGGAGACGCGCTGGACGGCCGCCCCGGAGGCGCGCACCGTCACGAGTCGGGGAAACTGGGGTACGTGGCGCGACACCAGCCCGCTGGAGTATCAGGGCAGCGGATCCAGCCGGAAGAGAAAACAGCAGCGGTTCCGCAGGGTGAATTATAGTGACGGGACGACGGAGAGGGAGGCGGAGACGCGCTGGGTCGCAGCCCCGGAGATCACCCGACTGCCGACACCGGGGACGGTCCGGGGGGTGGCCCATGCCACGAAAAAGCGCTGGGTCGACTTCTATTTCGAGCCGATCTCGCACGCGCGCCTCAAGCAGTACGAGGTGTGGGCCAAGACCACGTACAGCTGGGGCTTCACAACGACCAGCGAGGAGCAGACGTTCACGGTGCCAAAGGGGCAAAAAAAAGGCGGCGATATCTGGTGGGCGTGGCTGATGGACGGGAGCCACGCGGCGAAGCACAAGAACATCTACCAAGTGGAGTTTTGGACGCGGGCGCTCTCGACGGATACGAGCCGAACGTCGCATTCGGCCTGGTCGGCGACGAGCACGATCCGGGTCCGCTGAGGAGGACATATGAGCGCGCCCCGGTACGATTTCCCCGATCCCGCCCGACGAGCGGGCGCTGGAGCACGGCACGCTGGTATGGGTGGCGCAGCGACAGGCACCCGAGGCCCCTTGGACGTATACGCTGTACGAAGTGTTCGCGTCGGATAACCCGGACGCCCTGTCGGACGGACCGCTTCCGCGCACGTCGTCGCTGGCGGCCCTGGAGAGCACGACGCGCGCGGCCGGCGACGGCGAGGTGCGCTATTTTGCGCTCGATCCGGCCCTGATCGATGAGCCGCTGGAGGCACTATTGCCGGGCGGGGTGTACGAGTACACGATCGAAGCCGCCCCGCCGCTTCCCTTTGTGGCGGCCAGTGGGACGGTCGAGCCGCCAGCGCAGGCGCTCGTCCTGCGGCCCCGCCCGACCCCGACGCCCAACGCCAACGCGACCGTCCCCGTGTACATCCAGTTTGTCCCCAGAATGCGGGGCACAGTGCGCCCCGCCGCCCCGACTGCGACGGCCTACGACCCGGCGACCCAGGCTATTAGCCGGCTGACCGCCGGCTGGACCCAGACGCTCCCGCCCCCGACCGAAGCAAGCTACTCAATCTACGTCGTCCTCGCCTCCTTGCTCACGTTTGCCGGTCCGGGGCCAGACCCACTCCCCTTCCGGTCAGCCGGCCCGCCCCAGAAGCTGCGGGGGCCGTGGGGCGAGCGGGTGATCTATAGAGGCGGCTGGGGTATACCATCAATGCCGCACCTGCGCCCGCTCAGTATGGCCGCACCGACGGATTGGGGCTTAGGGGATTTAGGCGCTAATGGCTATACCGATGGCCAGGCGGGGTTTCACTATCTCCGCCAGCAGGTGGGACGGATTGGGGCCGCTGACCCACGGTACCCGGATGACGCGTCCTGGGTCGCGTCCTGGTTGCCGGGTCTCCCGCGTCGGCCGGCCGGTCTTTTCAGTCGCGAGGTTACCGATCCGGCGTGGTCCGATGATGACGCGGGCCTGGCCATTGCGAATGGCCTGCCGCGTATCTCGCTAGATAGCGTATTCGGCCGTACAACGCCGGATCGATGGGCGGAGAGCATAAGCTTCACCGACTGTGCGCCGTGGGTCAGTGCCCTGCCGGACGGTCCGCTGCCCCCCGGCAGCTTTCTGCTGGCCTTCAGTGAGAAGAAAGATGGCCGGCTGGAGTACCGGACGCAACCGCGCCGGCTGGAGTACCTACTAGAACGGGACTGGGCCCGATACAACGATATCCAACGGTTCGAAACAGAGGCCCAATACGGCCCAGCGGTTAGCCTTTTTATCTCCCGCCGGACGAAGGACGGGCAGCCGTGGCCCGTGGACCTTGTCGCCCGCATCACGAAGGACCGCGGATGGGGTATCTTGCCGCTCAGTGTCGGCCTGCGTTGGACAGGACGGGTGCAAGGAACGGAGCACCAGCGTATCATCTCTTACCATCCCTATGATGTCCGCGTGGACGCCCGGCACGATGCCTGGCGTGTCACTATGTCCTGGGACAATTTGAGCCAGGGTTACAACTTCTCCCGGGCTATGGCAGATACGATCGATATCCTCTTCACCAGTCGTATCATCCCGACCTATCGACTCGGAGTTCCGGGAGATACTGTAATACTTCACCACGCATCCGGCTGGACCGACTGTCGACGGATGGTAGATCAACGCGTGTGGGCACAGGAGACTTCCACGCTCGGGGCGGACCTCGCCGACAAGCTCTATGACGGCGGGGGATAGGCGGTCTCAACCGTTAGCTAACCTCATACTTAAATATCCTTTTTGAGCCGACAATGTCTGATAATATCCCTCCCTATTTTTGTCCGATTCCGCCCTTCTTTTTGTCCGCCTACACTCCAGGCCGACCAACGCTCGCGTTCTGGTTGCAGGTCAAACATCCCTCTTTCTTTATTTTCCGTCGGAAAAATCTGAGTTTTGAATCCTCCCAGTATTCTTCATTCTTCTCAATCGATAGCCAGCGCCTAGCAAGTTCTTCGGCGCCCAGGCCGGTTGTATTCGATCCGGCAAATGGATCAAGAACCACCTCGTCAGGATCGGTGTAGAAGTTAAGAAAAAACCGAGGGAGTTCAGCGGGGAATCTGGCGGGATGAAGCTTTCTCCCCGCCGCCTTCACTCCGTTCAGATCGGCGCTGTTGCTTTCATTATTGCCGCATCGCATGAGGGTGGGCGGAATCGTGCCGCCTGTATGGTCTGCAAAACTTTATCGAATGATATGCCCTGATGGACGACGGGTTGCGGACACACCACGCTTGATGAGCCGCAGCAGGTCCTTGGCAAGACTTACCCAAACAGCCGCCTGACCGCACCCCGAAAGTCCGGCAGCACGTCTCCACCACTCAATTCATCGTCTTCCCCCAACGCCTGCACATCGTGCGGCGAGCGATAGGCGTAGACGGTTCGGGTAGCGGGTTCTATCACCCACACTAAACGGGTCCCGGCCGAGAAATACTCGGCGATTTTGGTCTGCACGGCGCTGAAACGATCTGAGGGAGAGGTCACCTCGACCGCCAGGTCTGGCGCAAACGGCCAGTATGTCTTGGGGATGCCGGTCTCGGGAATACGCGCCTTGACAACAAAGGCGGCGTCTGGGGCACGGACGATGTCGGGGTTGCGCTGTAAAATAAAGCCGGTTTCCGCGCCGCTGCAAATGCCCAAATCGTGCGCTTCAACGTATTCGTCAAGTATACGGCCTATCCGAACCGTCACAACCCCATGTTCTCCACCGGTTGGTGCCATACGAATCAGCTCTCCGGCAATGAGTTCATATTTGCAGTCATCGTCGGGAAGCTCGAACAACTCTTCGGCAGTGATGGGCGATTGCTGGGCTGGAACGGCCATCGGCTTCTCCTTATTGCTCGGGCGCGGTGCGGTTGAGGCTGACCCGGACCGCGCAGTATTTGAACTCGGGAATCTTCCCGTAGGGGTCCAGGGCTTCATTCGTCAGCAGGTTGGCGGCGGCTTCCTGATAGCAGAAGGGGATGAAAATCTCGTTGCGTTGCAGGCCGGCATCCACCCGCGCGTAGGCGGTGATCTCACCCCGGCGTGAGGCAATGGTCAGGAGGTCGCCTTCTGCGCCGGCCAGCGCGGCCAGGTCTTCAGGATGCACGTTAATCACAGGCTGTGGTTCGATGGCGTCCAGGACGCTTGCCCGACGGGTCATCGCGCCGGTATGCCAGTGTTCGAGCTGGCGACCGGTAATCAGCACAAACGGAAACTCGGTATCCGGCAGTTCGTCAGCACGAATCAAACGCGCGGGGACGAACTGGGCTATGCCGTCCGCGGTCGGGAAATTCTTTTGAAACACCACCGGTCGGCCCGGGTCGTCTTCGGTCCAGCAGGGATAGGTAACGGAGCCCTGGCGTTCGAGCCGTGACCAACTGATACCCCCGAGGGCGGATATGGTCGGGCGCATCTCCTCAAAGACCGCCGCGGTATCGCGATATCGCCAGTCCAGTCCCAGGCGGCGGGCCATCTCTTGGATGATGTCCAGGTCCTGACGGGCCTGGCCCGGCGGGTCAAGCGCCCGGCGGGCGAGCTGTACGCGCCGGTCGGTGTTAGTGAACGTGCCGGTCTTCTCCGGGAGCGCGGACGCCGGCAGGATCACATCGGCAAACGCTGCAGTTTCGGTCAGGAACAAGTCCTGTACGACCAGATGGTCGAGCTTGGCCAACGCCTGCCGCGCGTGATGCAGGTTGGGGTCGGACATGGCCGGGTTCTCGCCCATGATGTACATACCGTGCAGCCGGTCGTCGAGAATGGCGTCCATGATCTCGACCACGGTCAGACCCGCCTGCGGGTCCAGGGAGACGCCCCAAAGGGCCTCGAAGCGCTGCCGTACCTCCTCGTTGTCGACCCGCTGGTAGTCGGGGAACATCATGGGAATCAGGCCAGCGTCAGAAGCCCCTTGAACATTGTTTTGGCCGCGCAAGGGATGGAGTCCAGTCCCAGGGCGACCGATCTGTCCGGTCATCAAAGCAAGCGCAATGAGACAGCGCGCATTGTCGGTGCCGTGGATATGCTGTGAGATACCCATCCCCCAGAAAATCATGGAACCCGACGCGGTGGCATAGCACCGGGCAACCTCTCGAATGGTCGCGGCGGCAATTCCGCACACGGGTTCCATCTCTTCGGGGCTGAAGCCGGCCACGTTTTGTTTGATGAGCTCAAATCCGGCGGTGCGCCGCTCGATAAATTCCTGGTGCACCAAGCCTTCCTCGATGATGGTATGCATCATGGCGTTGAGCAGGGCCACATCGGTGTCCGGTTTGAATTGGAGATAATACGACGCGTGGCGGGCAAGCTCGGTCCGACGGGGGTCCATGACTATCAGCGTCTTTCCCGCTTTGGCCGCATTCTTCATAAAGGTCGCCGCAACCGGATGGTTCTCCGAGGCGTTGGAGCCGATGACGATAAGGCACTCCGCCTCCGCCACATCGGCCACCTGGTTGGAAACCGCGCCCGACCCTATGCCTTCCAGGAGGGCGGCGACCGACGAGGCATGACATAACCGCGTACAGTGATCGACGTTGTTCGTCCCAAATCCGGTTCGTACCAGCTTTTGGAAGAGATAGGCTTCTTCATTACTGCCTTTGGCCGAGCCAAATCCGGCCAGCGCCTGGCCACCGTTTTCGTCCCGGATTTTTTTGAGGCCACTCGCCGCAAAGTCGATCGCCTCTTCCCAGGAGGCTGCCCGAAAGACCTCCGAAGGATCCGCCGGGTCGAGTGTGATCTCGGTGGACTTGGGCACCCCCGATCTTCGGATTAGGGGGTGGGTGAGCCGATGCGGATGGGTGATATAGTCAAAACCGTAACGGCCTTTTACGCACAGCCGGCCGTGGTTGGACGGACCGTCACGCCCGGTGACGTACAGAATGGTGTTGTCTTTGACGTGATAGGTCAGCAGACAGCCCACGCCACAATAGGGACAGACGGAATCCACCGTTTTGTCCGGCTCAATCAGTCCCACCTCCTTGGCTGGCATGAGCGCCCCGGTGGGACAGGCCTGGACACATTCACCACAGCCGACGCAGGAGCTGCTGCCCATGGGGTCGTCCACATCAAAGACGATCTTGGCCCGGCTGCCACGCAGGGCGTAGCCGATGACATCGTTCACCTGCTCTTCACGACAGGCGCGCTGACAGCGGGTGCACTGAATACAGGCGTCAAGATTCACGGCAATGGCCGGGTGAGACCCGTCCGACTCCGGCTGCCGACGAGAGGCGAAGCGCGGTGGGCCGACTTCCAGCGCGCGGGCCCAGGTCGCCAGTTCCGAGTCGCGGGTATAGGTGGTCTCGCCAATATCTGAAAGCAGCAGTTCGAGAACCATCCGCTGGGAGTGGCGGGCGCGCTCACTCGTGCTTGCCACCTCCATGCCCTCCTGCGGTGTCCGGCAGCAGGCCGGCGCAAGGGGACGCTCCCCTTTCACTTCCACCACACAGGCGCGACAATTTCCGTCCGGCCGGAGCCCGTCCTTGTAACACAGGTGCGGAATGTCAACGCCATGCCGCCGGGCGGCCTGTAAAATAGTTTCACCAGGCAGGGCGTCGACCATCCGCCCGTCCAGGAGAAAGGACGTCGGCGTTGCGCCCCCTTCGACTGGGCTCGGGGCAGGTTCAGGAACGGCGGTCATGAGGCAAGCTCCTCCGGGAAGTATTGGATGAGGCTGCGCAGCGGGTTGGGCGCGGCTTGGCCTAAGCCACAAATCGAGGCGTCGCCCAGGACCTGGGCCAACTCCTCAAGCAGGGGCACGTCCCAGCGGTCTTGCGCCATCAGTCCGGCTGCTTTCTGTGTCCCCACGCGACACGGCGTACATTTTCCGCAGGACTCATGCGCAAAAAAGCGCATCGCATTGAGCGCCGCGGCCTTGGCGCTGTCTGTATCGGACAAGACGATAATCGCCGCGGAACCGATGAAACAGCCGTAGGGTTGCAGGGTGTCGAAATCGAGCGGCAGATCGGCCAGCGTGGCCGGCAAAATACCGCCGGACGCGCCACCGGGAAAGTAGGCGTACAGCTCACGTCCGGGCAGCATGCCTCCGCAGTACTCGTCGATCAGCTCGCGCAGACTGATGCCGGCCGGGGCCAGATGTACGCCTGGATTTTGGACGCGCCCGCTGACGGAAAACGAACGGAGTCCCGTGCGGCCCCGCCGGCCATGGCTCGCAAACCACGCCGGCCCGTTCTCCAGAATATCGCGCACCCAATAGAGCGTCTCAAAGTTATGCTCCAGGGTCGGGCGTCCGAACAAGCCGACCTCAGCCACATACGGCGGGCGCAGCCGCGGCAGGCCACGTTTGCCTTCGATGGACTCGATCATGCCCGACTCTTCGCCGCAGATATACGCACCCGCCCCACGACGCAGGTGAATAGCGGGGAGTGGCATTTTTTTTTCTAAGGGCAGGGGCGGGTCGGCCTCCAGGGCGGTAATCGCGTTCTTGAGAATCTGAAGACAGGCCGGATATTCGTCTCGGATATAGATGTAGATGGCATTGATTTCAGCCGCCCAAGCGGCGATCAACATCCCTTCCAGGAAACGATGCGGGTCGCGTTCGAGATAATAGCGGTCCTTAAAGGTGCCGGGCTCACCTTCATCAATATTGACCGCCAAGAGGCGCGGCCCAGCATAACCCCGCACGATGCGCCACTTGCGTCCGGCGGGAAAGCCGGCACCGCCAAGGCCACGCAGGCCGGAATCTTCCAGTGCACCCAAAACCGAATCGAGGTCGCGGCTGCCGTTGAGGCACTCACCCAGGACCTGATAGCCACCGGCCGCCCGATAGGCTTGATAGTCAACCGTGTCCGCCGGCAAGCTGGCGCGGGTCGCCTGGTGTTCGATGGCTTGTCTCACCTGCTCCAGGCTGGCCGTACCAATGGGATTCTGGCCGACCACCGCAACCGGTGCGGTCTCACACCGGCCCACGCACGGAACGCGCTGGACCCGCACCGTTTGACCGAATTCTTGCTCCAAGGTGGGAATCAATTGTTCTGCGCCGGCCAACTCACAACTGACCGAGTCACACACGCGAACGGTGAGGGCCGGTGGAGGGATTTCTCCTTCTTTGACCACGTCGAAATGATGGTAAAAGCTGGCAACCTCGTACACTTCTACTGGAGCGAGTTGCATTTCGTGGGCAAGGGCAACCAGGTGGGCCGCGGACAGATGGCCGTAGTAATCCTGGATGAGATGCAGATGTTCGATCAGGAGGTCCCGTCGGCGCGGCGCATCGGCCAGCAACGTCTGGACTTCTCGGAGGGCCTGAGCGTCAACGCTGCGCCCTTTTGGCCGAGTCCGAAGGCCCCGTGGACGTTTTCTGCCGCGCTCCCCGTTGTGTTTCATGATCTCCCCCGCCGGACCAGCACCCTCGTCAAAAGGGCCTGGGGCAAAAAATCATAGCCTATTTATTGGATAGGGCTCAAGGACCTGCTCTTCTTGAGTACCCTTGACACCCGTGGTTTCGGTTCTTACTTTTCCGCATCAGCGGCGTGCGGTCTCGGACACACAACAGCACCCAATCAATGAAGAAATTCAGACTTGGCAACGTCCATTACCGTCTACGGGTCGCCTGCGACAGCCACGACTGAGGAGAATATCCAGATCCATGGACGGAGATATTTCGGCCCTGAACGAACGGGTGAGAGAAGAAGCCACGTCGCTGGCACGCTTACGGGACGCTATTGGCCAGGTCATTATCGGCCAGCAGTATCTCGTAGACCGCTTGATTGTCGGGCTGTTGGCGAACGGTCACGTCCTGTTGGAAGGCGTTCCTGGTCTGGCCAAGACACTGTCGGTAAAGACCCTGGCCCAAGCAATCAGCGCCCACTTTCAGCGGCTCCAGTTCACCCCGGACCTCCTGCCCGCAGACCTCATCGGGACGCTGATGTATAATCCGCGCGAGGGAACGTTTACCACCAAGAAAGGACCGATTTTTGCCAATATTATTCTGGCGGACGAGATTAACCGGGCGCCGGCCAAGGTCCAGAGCGCCCTGCTGGAGGCCATGCAGGAACGTCAGGTCACAATAGGTGAGGAGACCCACCTCCTGCCGGTGCCTTTCCTCGTTCTGGCCACCCAGAATCCCATTGAGCAGGAAGGGACCTATCCCCTGCCAGAGGCCCAGGTCGATCGTTTCATGCTGAAGCTGTGGGTCACCTATCCTTCGAAAGTGGAAGAACGCCAGATTCTGGATCGCATGGCATCCACTACTCAGCCCGCCGCCGCCAGTCCGGTGCTGAGCACGGAGGACGTTGTACGGTTGCGCGGTCTGACCGACCAGATTTATCTGGACGATAAAATCAAAGACTATATTATCGATCTGGTCTTTGCCACGCGCGATCCCGCGGCCTACGCTATTGATGTCCAGCGGCTTATTCAATACGGCGCTTCACCGCGAGCCACCCTGTCATTGACCGTTGCCGCCAAAGCCTATGCCCTGCTTCAGGGACGCGGCTACGTCACGCCGCAAGATGTGAAATCCATCGGCCCGGACATTCTGCGCCACCGGATCATTATTACGTATGAGGCCGAGGCCGAAGAACTGACGGCGGATACCGTCCTGCAACACATCTTTGACGGGGTGCCCGTGCCCTAGCGTATGCTCACTTCAGAACAACTCAGAGCGGTCCGCAAGATTCATATTCGGACCAGCCATTTGGTCAACGATGTCTTTGCTGGCCAGTACCAGAGCGCGTTCAGAGGCCACGGCATGGAGTTTGCCGAGGTCCGGCAATACTTCCCCGGCGATGACGTCCGCAGCATAGACTGGAACGTCACCGCCCGGACGGGTATCCCACACGTCAAACGGTTCAGTGAGGAGCGGGAACTGACCGTGATGCTCCTGGTAGACGCCAGCACCTCGACCCGGTTTGGAAGCGTGTCTCAGTTAAAGAGTACGATGGCGGCCGAGATGGCAGCCCTGTTTGCCTTCTCGGCCATCATCAATAATGACAAGGTCGGGCTGGTGATATTCAGTAACGAAGTCGAGCTGTCGCTCCCACCCAAGAAGGGGCTCCGCCACGTCCTGCGGGTGATTCGTGAGGTGCTCTCCTTCCAGAGTCAGCAGCCCGGCACGAATATCACGGCCGCCCTGGAACATCTGAATCATGTCAGCAAGCGCCGGGCGGTGGTCTTTCTCATTTCCGATTGGCTCGACCCACACGCCGCCTTTGCGCTCACTATTGCCAATCGTCGCCATGACGTGATTGCCATTGTGTTGGACGACCCCCGCGAGCTGACCCTGCCGAACATCGGCCTGATAGAGCTCCAAGATGCCGAAACCGGAGAGCGGGAGCTGGTCGATACCGGTGATCGGCTGGTCCGGGAAGAATTCGGCCGGCGGGCAGCAGCGGCCCGGAACGACAGAGACCGCATGTTGCGACGCGCGCGCGCGGATACCATTACCGTGCGCACTGACCAGCCGTATGTAGACGCCTTACTGCGTTTTTTTCGCATGCGTGAGCAGCGGCATTGATTATTGAAGCTCCTCATGAGACACCCATCCCGTGAAAGAGTAAACGGGCCCTCCAGATTATACAAAGCGGCTGGCCCGTTTACTCTTTTTGTCCGAAAAGCGCCGCCGGCCCTCCTGCTCACGGTGTGGTCCCTCCTCGGCCTGCCGGCCGTGCCCTGGGCCGCAACGGACGGAGAGAAACCGGCCGGCCCAGTGCACCTCCAGACCCGCGTCGCCCGGAAGGAAATCACCATAGGAGATCACCTTCGCTATACGATTACGATCAGCGCGGAGACGGGCGTGGACGTCTCTGTCCCGCTGTTCCACGAGCGCATCGGCGACTTTGACATTATCGACTTTGGTCGGGAGCCAGACCAGCCGCAGGCGGAACGGACCACCAGCACCCAATGGTATACGCTCACCATTTTCACGACGGGCTATCATATGCTGCCGGCCCCACGCGCGGCCTATACAACGCCTGACGGCAGCCAACATGAGGCCACAGGCGAGGCGCTCCGGGTCCATGTGGCGAGCCTGCTCGCGCAGGAAGGGCAACCGACCGACATTCGTGACATCAAACCACCCGAAGCCGTTCCCTTTAACTGGTGGCCGGCCCTCATGGGCGGAGCGGCCATGGGCGCGCTGATCGGCCTGGGGGTTGCCCTCTCCTATTTTCTGAACCGACTCCGTCGAGCAGCGGTTCTTCCACCCCGGCCGGCTCACGAGGTCGCGCTTGAGGCCCTGGCGCACCTGCGCGCCACGCGCCTTCCCCAAGCCGGTCAGTTCGAGGCGTATTATGTCACCCTGTCCGCGATTGTTCGGACCTATCTGGAAGACGGGCTTCAGGTACGCGCACCGGAGATGACAACAGAAGAATTCCTCGTGGCAGTCACGCGCGATACTCGCCCCAGCCGTCTTCCGCCGGCCCAACAGCACCTGCTCAGCACGTTCCTGGCTCGGGCGGATTTGGTCAAATTCGCCCGGCATAGACCGAGCCTGGACGAGAGCGAGGCGGCCTATGAAGCGGCCAAACGGTTTGTGGACGAAACACGACCACGGCCCGCTCAAACGCGCTCTGACGAGCACAACCGGCCACAGGAGGGTCAACATGCGGCTGCATGACCCCTGGGTGCTGCTGGTCTGGCTCCTCATCCCGCTGGTCTTCTGGCTTGGTCGGTGGGAGACTCAGGCGGCGGTCCGTTATCCCAGCTTAGCTGTCCTGCGTTCCCTGACGCAGACGGGGAAACGACACTGGCGTTGGATATTACCGGTGTTCCGGGGGACGGCCCTCTTTCTCCTGGTCCTCGCCCTTGCCCGTCCACAACTCGGCAAAGCCGAGAGTCAGTATTACGGCGAAGGGATCGATATTGTGCTGGCCGTTGACATTTCGAGCAGCATGCGGTCCGAAGACTTCACTCTGGAGAGCGGGCGGGCCAACCGGCTGGAGGTGGTGAAGTCGGTTGTCGGAGATTTTGTGACCGCCCGAGGCGGAGATCGGATTGGCCTGGTCCTGTTCAGTGCCCGTCCCTATACCCAGTGTCCGCTCACCCTCGATCACGGCTGGCTGTTGCAGAACCTGGATCGAGCCGAGATTGGGATGATCGAGGACGGCACGGCCATTGGCTCCGCCCTGGCAACCGCGGCCGGTCGCCTGGAGCACTCGGAGGCGAAGAGTAAGATCGTGATTCTACTCACCGATGGGCAGAACAATGTGGGCCGGGTCTCGCCACTGACCGCGGCGGACGCGGCCTACACCCTGGGCATCAAAGTCTATACCATAGGCGCGGGAACACGCGGCATGGCTCCCTATCCGACCCGGGATTTGTTTGGCAATACGGTCTACCGTCCCATACAGGTGGATATCGACGAGGAAACGCTGTCGAATATCGCGCAGACCACGGGAGGGCGCTATTTTCGCGCAACCGACACGGCCAGCCTCCAGTCCATTTACGAGACGATTAATCAGTTGGAGCGCACCCCGTTTCGCGCGCCCCTCTCCCTCGATTATGATGAGCTGTATCCCTGGTGTATCGCGTTGGCGCTTACTCTGATTGGTCTGGAAACGGGTCTGAATCACACCCTCCTCCGAAAGCTGCCCTAATGGTTTGGCGTACCCCTCAGTTGCTGTGGCTGTTGTGCTGCGTTCCACTTGTGGCCGGCCTGCTGATGTGGGCCCTGCGGCGACGGCGGCGCGCCTTGGAACAGTTCGCCCAGGCCAGCCTCTTACCCGTGCTGACGCCTGATACGAACCAGCGCGGTCACCACTGGCGAGCCTGCCTGTTGGTCGGTGCGCTGACCCTCCTGCTCCTTGCCCTGGCAGGACCGCGCTGGGGGTTTCAGTGGGAAGAGGTGCGCCGTGAGGGGGCGGATATCATTGTCGCGCTGGACACCTCGCGCAGCATGCTCGCAACGGACGTCAGCCCGACGCGGTTGGATCGCGCCAAATTGGCCCTTCGGGATTTCGTACAGCACCTTCAGGGAGACCGGATCGGGCTGGTCGCTTTTGCGGGCTCGGCCTTTATCCAATGCCCCTTGACGCTGGATTACGGGGCGTTTTTAGAGAGCCTGCGGGCCGTCACGGTCGGCATTATCCCCACGGGTGGAACTGCCTTAGGCGAGGCCATAAGAACCGGGCTGGCGGCCTTTGAAAACCAGCCCGGTTCCCATCACGCCCTGCTGATTATCACCGATGGTGAAGACCATGACGGACAGATTCGGGCGGCCAGTCAGCAGGCCGCCGAAAAAGGAATAAAAATCTATACCGTCGGGGTCGGCAGCCCGGAAGGGGAGCTGATTCCGCTCAGCGTTGACGGAAGGCGCAGCTTTCTGAAAGACCGCCAGGGGCAGGTCGTCAAGTCACGTTTGGATACAGAGACCTTGCAGCAAATTGCGCTGACAACGGGCGGCGCCTATGTCTACGATACCGGCCCGCGGCTGGGTCTGGGGGAAATCTATACGCGCTATCTGAGCCAGCTTGAAAAGCGGGAACTCACCTCAACCCTGGAGCGTCGCCATGCGGAGCGCTTTCAACTCCCACTCGCCTTAGGCCTCATCCTCCTCGCCCTGGAAACCTGTATTCGGGACCGGCGTTCTCAGGCGGCCAGAGACGGCGCGGCGCATGGACAGTTGAGTCTCTCCTTACCCCCAGGAGAAAGGGAGAACGAGGCGTGAACAGCGTACAGCGCCTACTGCTGCCGAGCTGTGTCCTCCTCTGTGTCGCCTGGACTGATAGTCTACGCAGCCAGGTTGTTGAGGGGAACCGATTATTCTCCGAGGGCGAATTTGGCGATGCGGTCGAATCCTACGGCCGGGCATTAGTCGATCATCCCGATTCTCCGCTGCTCAATTTCAATATGGGAACAGCGCACTATAAAGCGGGTAAGTACACCCAAGCGCTCACCTCTTTCTCGCGCGTACAAGCCGGCCCCGAAGACTCTACTGCGGAGGCCGGACGGGCCGCCCGGACCGCCTACAACATGGGGAGTACCCAGTATCAAATGGGCGCACGGGCAGAGGAGCAGAATCCGCAGGCGGCCCTCGCCGCCTATACCAATGCCCTGGCCTCGTATCGGCGCGCGCTTGGTGCCGACCCAACGGATCAGGATACGAAGTTCAACTACGAGTTTGTGGCCAAAAGGATCGAAGAGTTGCAAGACAAACTCGAGAATCAACCGCAGCCAAACCCACCCGAGCAAGAAGAGCAACCGCAAGCCGAACAAGACGCCACGCAACAACAGCAGGATACGCGGCAGAACGGGCAAGACCAGCAACACGCCGGAGACCAGCCAGAGGCTCCCGCTCAGGCGGGGCAGGGCCAAGACCAGCCCGACGAGATGTCCGAAGACGAAGCACAGTCTGTGATCGATACGGCCCGCAACGAAGAACTCAGCCCGGCTGAATTTGCCCGGCAAGCCCAACGCGGCAACATGGCTGAACCATTACGAGACTGGTAGGCCAGAAGAATGAAAAGGCATACGTTTCTTCTTCCCCTGTGCCTGCTGCTCGGGCTTGTCTGTCCGGCGTTGTCTGGGGCCTCGGAGGTGAGTGTCCACGCCACTGTCCACCCGCAGCGCGCAACGCTGGGTGAGGCGTTGACGCTGTCCATCGAGGTCAGAGGGGGCCAGGATGCGTCGGCCCCGCCGCTCGATATTGACGGATTCGAGAGTCGCTATCTTGGTCCTTCCACGCAAGTGTCTATCAGCAACGGTCGAGTCGCAGCGTCCGTACAACATCGCTACTCTCTCCTCTCGCTCAAGCCGGGCCAGTTCATTCTGGGTCCGTTTTCCGTGGAATATCAGGGGCGGCAGTATCGTACCGACCCGCTGGACGTTACGATTGCGGCCACACCGCAAGCGCCCCAGGCAGCGCCGTCCTCTCCGCCTGGCAGGCAGTCCGCCCCAGCTCAGCAACGTCCTCACGCCGCGGGCGGCCAAAACGGGCTGCGTCTTCAGCTCTCTGTCCCGCGCCACGAAGTCTATCTGCATGAACGCGTCCCTGTTTCGGTCAAGCTGTATATTGGAGCGGCCCGGGTCGCGGACGTCCAGTATCCACAATTCAGCACAGACGGGTTCTCTGTCGAGCCCTTCTCCGAACCCGCACAGAAGCGGCAGAAGCTGGGCGGCCAAAGCTTCACCGTTTTGCATTTTGACACGGAGGTTATTCCCCTCCGCTCTGGGAGCCTGGCGCTCGGCCCGGCGAGCCTCCAGCTTAACGTCCTCACGCGTCGCCGGGGCGGTTCGCCTTTTAGCGATCCATTCTTTGATCGTTTTTTCCAGAGCGACTTCTCTTCGACGTTTTCTTCTGAGCGGCGACAGCTCACCCTGCGTTCCGATCCCCTGCCCCTCAGCGTGCAACCGCTACCGGAAGCAGGCAGACCGGATAATTTTTCAGGTGCGGTTGGCTCGTTTGAGTTGGAGGTGAAAGCAACCCCGCAGGACCTGTCTGTCGGAGACCCGATTACTGTCCACATGCGCGTCAACGGCACGGGCTATCTGGCCGCTGCCGGCGCGCCCACGTTTGGGCAGACTGACGGTTTCCGCGCGTATGAGCCGCTTGCCGGGAAAGCGCAGGGGTCAACAAAATCCTTTGAGCAGGTGCTCATTCCGCAGAACCAGACCCTGGATGCCATTCCCGCGGCTCAGTTCAGTTATTTCGATCCTCAGACCCGACGCTACCGGACGCTCGAAAGCCAGCCTATTGCCCTGATCGTTCGTCCACCGAAAACCGCGACGCGCAAAGCAGTCGTGACCGGCCACCCGGATGCGCCGGCGGCCCGCAGTCAGGACGAGCAGGAAGCGTTGGGCCAGGACATTGTCTATATCAAAGAGGCGCCCGGCTCCCTGATTCCGCCTGCCAGGCCGTGGTATCGCAGCCTTGGTTTTCTCCTGTGGCAACCCCTGCCGGTGCTGCTCTTCCTCGGAGCCTGGTGGTACGACCAACACCGCCGCCGACTGCACAGCGATAGTCGCTATGCCCGCTTTACAGTAGCGGGGAAACAGGCACGGCAGCACTTGGCCCAAGCGGAGCACCTCTTGACGCAGGAAGAGTATCCCGCCTTGTACACCGCGCTGGCTCGCACGCTCCAGGCCTATGTGTCCGCCAAGTTCGCTCTACCGCCCGGTGGTACTGATACCCAGGCGCTCCGCGAGCGGGGCGTCTCTGAGAAGTGTCTGGAGCAGATCGAACTCGTGTGGGAGACCTGTGAACAGGTGCGTTTCGCCCAAGGCACGACCGCATCCATGCGGGACAAGAGCCATGAGACCCTAGCCCTTGTCCGTCAGATTATTGACCAGCTTGAACGCGCTCACCGCCAGTTTCAAACGCGGGCCGCTTAGCATTACGGGATTATGAGGCTGCCGCAATTTCAAGGGTTACAATTTTTTCCGGCGCTGCTCAGTGGGGGGTGTCTCTGCTGGGCGACTGCCTTGGCAGCCACCGTTCCAACAACCCCGCAGACCGCCTTTTTCCACGCCAACACCCTCTACACACAAGGGCAGTACGCCGAGGCGGTGGAAGCATACGAAGCGGTGCTTGAGTCCGGCCTCGCCAGCGGCAATGTCTATTTCAACCTCGGTAACGCCTATTTCAAGGCAGGACGAGTGGGGAGAGCCATTCTGAATTATGAGCGAGCCCGGCGGCTCCTCCCCAGCGACCCGGACTTGGCAGCCAACCTGGGCTTCGCCCGCTCACTCACGGGCGCTGAGGGCTGCCAGCCCTTCCTCTGGCAACGCCTTGTCTTCCCGCTTGCCCAGAGAGTCGCAACAGAGCAATTGGTGGGGCTCACCAGTGCGGCCTATACCCTGCTCTTCGTGGTTTTTGCCGTGTACCGTCTGTGGCCGCTACGGCCCCAGTGGCTCCGCTCTGTGGGCTGGGGAGTCGCGGCCTGCCTGGTGGTGAGCATACTCTCGCTGGTGCAGCAGCTACGGACGAGCGATTGGCAGCGACACGCCGTGGTGCTCAACCAAGAAGATACCCCAGTGCGTTTTGAGCCGGCTGCGAGTGGTACGGTCCATTTCTCCGTCTCCCAAGGCACCCGGGTTCGGGTGCTTGATGTCCGAGAAGACTGGTGGCAGGTCGCCCGCTGCGACGGGCGGCGCGGCTGGATCGAAAAAGACGCCCTCGAAGAGCTATAGAAGGGTCAAATGCTGGTCTTCGACAGAAAACAAAAAGAAAACCTCGTCAAGATTCTTACTAATCTTGACGCCGCGAGCTTTGTCGGACTGGTCGGGGGACGATTCGTTTCTCCAGAGAAGGTCTCCCTTCTTGATCTGGTCTGGGGTATGCCCTTCTCTACGGTGTGTTTTATTGTCGTCTTGCTTATCGAAAGGGAGAAACCATGACCGCTATCGGCTGGATATTCTTCACTGGCACCATCGTTGTCCTTGCCCTTGGTCTGTATATTTATACGCAGGACAAAATAGCCAACAAGCAGCACAAGCACTGATCCGCCGGCATGTCCTCCTGCCGCGCGGCAGTTTTCTCACTCCCTTCAGGCGTCCTTTCCCGTCTTGTCCTCCCTACTCGGGCCGGAACTTGACCAGGGTCATCTCCGCACTCACATCCTCAAAGGAGGCCACAACCGGCATGCCTATCGTCACCTGGTCGGGCTGGCAGCCAACCAGATTAGTGGTGATATGCGGGCCTTCTTCGAGTTCAACAATGGCGATGACATAGGGCACATCATCGGCAAAGGCCGGGTGTGTCGGAGCCTGGGCAATGGTGTAGGAATACAGCCGGCCTCTGCCGGCTACGGGAATCCAGATGAGGTCGGCGGCTAAGCATTCCGGGCAGGCTTCACGCGGATAAAAGATAGAGGTCCCACACGCATGACAGCGTTGAATCTGGAGTTCATGCCGTTTGGCTGCATCCCAAAAGGGCTGAGAGACCTCATTTGGATGGGGCAGGGGTTTTGTATACTCACCCATGGTTTTCCTTTCCGTCGGCTAGACACCCAAGACGAGGCTGCACTGCTCGGCCATGATTCCACCGTTCCCATTCACGTAGCCGATGGAGGCATCTTTGACCTGCCGCCCTCCCCCGCGTCCCATGAGCTGCCGCGCGCCCTCAATGACATGACTCATACCACCCGCGAGCCCCGGCTGCCCAAAAGAGAGTTGGCCTCCGTGGGTGTTGCACGGAAAGTCGCCCGCGTAGGACAGGTCGTGGTCTGCAACAAATCGACCGCCTTCGCCTTTTTCACAAAAGCCGGCGTCTTCGAGGGTCACGATGACGGTGATGGTGTAACAGTCATAGGGCTGCACAAAGTCCATATCCTGCGGGCTGACTGCGGCCATCTGAAAGGCGGCTTCGGCAGCCGGTTTGACTAATGACGTCGTCAGGCTGCGCGCATGGGTAATGCTCGAGTGGCCACCGGCCTCACGCGCCATATTGGCAATAATCCCCAGCGGTGTAATATTCCCGGCACCTTTTTGTGGTGCCATTTCGGCAAACCCGGAGATTGCCGCTTTTCCTTTTATGCTCATACGCCCCCTCCTGTGAGTTCCAAACGTCCAGCCCTACATAGCGCAGTCGGCTGATAGAGAAAAGGAAAGGGGGGAGAAGCTATCTGGCGCGGATGTTCGCTTCTCACATGGAACGCGTTGCTGACGTTTCTTTATCCCGCCGCCCGGCGCTGACGTAGACGCTGGCGTGGCTGAGGGCTGACTCGTCTATCAGCGTGACGAGGCGGCGGCGTTGACCGAACGGGCTGATGTCGCCACCCACATAGCCGGTTGCCCGCTCGGCTTCTCTTGGGTCTGCTAAGGCGGCCTTCTTTACTCCACCTGCCTGTGCGACCGCCTTGAGGTTGCGCTGAGTGGAGACGGGGATCAGCGCAGCAACAAGGGCTCCGGCAGCGGGTCTGACGATGAGCGTTTTCAAGACCTGAGCCGCGTCAACGCCGAGTGCTTGGGCCGCTTCGAGCCCGTAAGACGAGGCGGTCGGATCGTGGCGATATTCATACAGGCGATAGGGAATCCGAGCGTGTTTGAGGGCGTGAATAGCTGGCGTCATGGCTTAGGCATAAGAGGAAGAAGGAGGAACATCCGGAGACCGCCGAGTTGGAGCTACGTTTCGGGCTTACGGTAGAATTCAACGTAGAATCGCACCGGCCCTTCGGGTTGGACATAATGGACGATTTCGGGGGCGATAAGGCCGACATGCTCAGAATCCAGGAGAAACACTTGGTTAATAGGTGCCGCAACGACGTACCGGAGTTGTCCGGCCAAGACCTGAATCTTGGCCCACACGCCCGGTTTTGTGGCGTGGGATGAGGTCAGTCCGGCCGGAACGGACTCGGCGGAAAAGACCACCGTTCGCTTGTACGGCCTGAAGGCGTCGGGCAGTTCGAGCGCGTCACACCGGACGCAGTTGAGCGTCACGCCCAGCTTGGACGCGCGGCCGTCTGCGGTGATGACCCAGGGTCGGTTTTCAAAAGGCGGGTTGTGGCGCACATGCTGCCCATGACCACAGGCGAGGTCGGCGACCCAATCCTCTCTCGGATCACGATGAAAGCCTGTGATTTTTCTCTCCATGATACTGAACGCTCTCGTTGTGGCTAATCGTCCGTTGTGCCCGGCAAAAAAACCGCAGCCGCATACCCATTGCCAGTAACAGATAGCCGAACCACAAGAAGAGTACACTCTGATCGAGAGGGAAGGGGAGGAGGTGCTGCCGGAGCGCAGCGTGCAGTGCCATCAGCCCGGTGCCGACGTAATTCAGCACGCCGGCCCAGTGCCCGATGGGATTGGACACGAGCGTAATGGCCGTATCTCGCCTGGAGAGCCACCACGAGTCCAGCGTATACTGACCAAAGGCGCACCCCACGGCACACGGAATCCACCACGGCACGATACTGCTATACGTCAAATAGGTCAGGGTCACGAGCAGGAAGGTGATGTCCGCCAGATTATCGAGAATCTTGCCCCAGTCGGAACTCAGGCCCAACGCCCTGGCAACCGGGCCGTCATAGTAATCACTGGCGCAGATAACCACAAAGAGCCCGCCCACACAGCCCGCGCGGAACAGCGTTGGCTGCTGGATGCTGTATTCAATAGCGAGGAGAAACACCGGGGTCAGGACGAGCCGCACACCGGTGAGGAGGTGGGCAAAATTGAACGGCCGATGATCTTCAATAAACAGCGTGGCCATATACCTACTCCCACTTCCAGACAAGGACGGGCTGTCGGGTTACGCCTAGGGCTGACCCGACCCACTAAGGCCGCTCTTGAGTATGAACGCTGGAAGGTCAGATGCAAGAGGCTGGCACCACACAGGGGTCAGCGGGGCAATACACCGGGAAAGCCTATTGCTGTGTTTCTAGTGCCGAACCCGGTATTTCCACCTTTTGCGGCTCACCTGCTTCAATCTTGAGGACTTTGACGGCAAAGAACAGCGTCTTACCGGCCAGCGGATGGTTCAGATCAACAATGACCGTGTTCTCCTTCACCTCCGTGATCTGGGCAAACATCATCCGGCCGTCCGGGCCGCGGCCTTGGAGTTTTTTCCCGACGCCAAGCGCCTCTTCGGGGATAGTGTCCTTGGGTATTTCCTGGACGCGATTCGGGTCAACCTCGCCGTATCCTTCCGCGGGCGCGACTTCGACGTTCTTGGTATCCCCGACTTTTAATCCTATCAGCTGCTTCTCCAGGCCCGGAATGATTTCCTGGCTGCCGTGAGTATAGACGAGTGGGTCTTTCCCCACGTTCGTGTCAATAACCGTCTGGTCTTCGAGCGTGAGCGTATATTCGAGCGATACGCTCGTACCCTCGCCGATCGTGTCTTGGGCATAGCCTGAGGTCACCGACAGGAGTCCAAGACTGAGTATAATAATAAAAATTCCCCGTTTTCCTTGTCCAGAGCGTATCGTTCCCATCGAGAATATCCTTCCTCCTATCGTCCGTATTGCGTTCGGCATTGGATGCAAAGAGGAAACGTGTCCTCCAATAGACATGCAGATGCGGGACACGTTTCCTCTTCATTGCCATGGAACAGAGATTTCACTGTTGCTCAGACACTGTCTCCACCTTTAATACCTTCACCTCAAAGAATAATTTTTCTCCGGCCAGCGGATGGTTGGTATCGATGACTACCGTCTCCGCTTTCACCTCGAGAATCTCTGCGTAGAGTGGCCTGCCCTCCGGGCTTCTTCCCTCAAGCTTCTCCCCCACTTTCCGCCTGTCTTCAGGAATACTGTCTTTCGGCACTTCGATAATCCGTTCAGGATCGTCCGGGCCATAGACGTCTTCGGGTGGCATGGCGAACTGTTTCGTCTCTTCTACTTTGAGTCCGGTCAGGTGCTTTGAGAAGAACGGGACCCGTTCTTTTGAGCCATGGATATACACCAACGGCTCCTTGCCGATGTTCGAGTCAAAAACCGTCTGATCTCCAAGCGTCACGGTGTATTCGAGCGACACACGTTTGCCGTCAGCCACCGTCTCCTGTGCCTCTCCAGGGGTGGGTCCGAGGACGGTCAGCAGGAGCGCCAGACTCATCGTCGCGAAGAGAATCCGTCCTCTCCCGCCCCCGTACCGTCTGGTCTGCATGGCCTTTCCTCCTCAAAAAGCAGGGCACGAGGATACCTCCGTTTGATCCTCGTGCCCTGAGTGCCGTTCCACAAACGTCGCTGGAGACCCGCCCGGGAGTGTGTCGGGCTGGCCGCCAGCATAGCACACTGGGGAGTCGAGCGTCACTCCATACGCGGCGGCTTCAGATTGGATCCCAGCGTTCCCTTAAAGACTTTGAAGAGATGGTCAAGGTCCCACGGCCCCTGACTGTAAATCGTCTTTTCGGGCTTGAGATGAGAATACAGGGAGATTTTATAGCCACTCGCTCCAAAGGCTTGCCCATTAACATATTGGGCTTCATCGCTGGCCAGGAAAATCACAATCGGGGCCACATTGGAGGGATCAAGCGGACTCCCCTGGGCGGAACCGCTGCTCTCCGACACACCCATTCCCTGCGCAAAATTGGCCGGAATCGTATCGGTCATGCGGGTGGCCGCACCGGGCAGTATGGCATTGCAAGTTATATTATACTTTGCCAGGGCGTTGGCGCTGCTATACGTCAGTCCCAGGATACCGGCCTTTGCCGCGGCATAGTTCGGCTGCCCCGGTGCGCCCAGAGCAGACCCGGAAGAGAAGTTGATAATCCGCCCGCTCTTCTGGCGGCGCATCAGTGCCGAGGCCGGACGAATCGTGCAGTAGTGGCCCTTCAGATGGACCGCTACCACCGCGTCCCACTCTTCTTCCGTCATATTGAAGATCATCCGGTCGCGCAGAATACCGGCACAGTTGACCAGGATGTCGAGCTGACCGAACGTATCGGCCGCAGTCTGAATCAGGTTTTCTCCACCCTGCACGGTTGCGATATTGTCGGTGCTGGCAACCGCCTCCCCACCCGCCGCCTGGATGTCTTCAACCACCTGCTGCGCCGGAGCCTTATCTTCCCCGTCGCCATCAACGCTGCCGCCCAGGTCGTTCACCACGACCTGGGCCCCTTCCCTGGCCATGAGCTGGACAATCCCCCGTCCGATACCTCGGCCCGAGCCGGTGACGACTGCAACTTTTCCGTCAAGCTTTCCCATACTGATTCCTCCTTGTGTTCGGGTTCACGACGCGGACGAGTCCCCCCAGCCCTTGGACAGACCGCTCATCCACAATATTCTTTTGTATTTTCGATGTCCCCCACCTATCGGTGAACCAACGAGACAATGGGACACCCTACGAGCACGACGACCGGTTGCCCTGCGTGTTCTCACTGTGTCATTGATGCCCGTGCAGCAACTCAGAATAGGTCGGCACTGGCCAGAGGCGGCCATCCACTACCGCCTCCAACCGATCTGCCACGGCCCTCGCGGACTGCATCAACGGTTTTATGGTTTCGTGGGCGTAGGACGCCGATTGCGCGGGGCCATCGGCGGGGAAGTTGTCGAACGCCACAGCCAGTTTGTCGGTTTCCGTCAGCAATTGTTGAACAAGATTCACCTTTTCGTCGAAAAGCTTGGACGAATAGCCGGATTCGGTGCCCACACGGGCATCTTCGATGGCGACGGGAAGAATCAGAGTACGCAGGATATTGAGTAACGTCCGGGCCTCAATCCACAGCTCCATCGCGTACGCCTCTTGAAGGACGCGTTGACGTGCCATAATCTCACGCTCGTTGAAGATGCCCAGACCGCCGAGCAACTTGACGTTCTTGGCCGACGTGAGGGCTTGGTACGCCTCGGGGCTGCTTTTCAGGTGGATCAATGTAAATTTTTCAGCGTGTTCATACAACTCCTCGGAGTAGCCGTTTCCGCTGAACAGGACGCCCTGATTCTGCTTGATGGTTTCGCGGATCACTTGGTCAACCGCCTTGCCGGCTTCGATCTCATCGCACATATGCTTCAGGCTGTCCGCCAGCGCCGCGTTGACCATCGTGAGCGGGAAAGCGATATGCTGGTTTCCGCCCACCGCGCGAAACTCGAACCGGTTGCCGCACCAGGGGAATGGCGCGGTGCGGTTGCGGTCTTCCAGACTGGCCCTGATATCGGCCACTGGCGCCGACATCTCAATCTGCTTGTGCTGTGTGCCGTATGCGGTGAATGTGCCACCCTCGGCAACCTTCTTCACATGCGCCTCCAGGCGCTCGCCAAGGTGGAGCGTAATGATCGCCGGCGGCGCCTCCTGCGCGCCCAGGCGGTGATCGTTGCCGGCAGTTGACACCCCGCAACGGAGCAAATCGCCATGCTTGTTCACCCCGCGCAGCAGGGCCGCAATGAACGCGAGGAAACGGCGGTTGTCGTTTTCGGTTTCCCCTGGCACGAACAGGTTGACACCAGTGTCGGTGTTCAGACCCCAGTTGTTGTGCTTGCCGCTTCCGTTGATGCCGGCAAATGGCTTTTCGTGGAACAGGATGACGAAACCGTGATCGAAGGCCAGATCGCGCAGCACGTCCATCGCCAGCACATTGGTGTCAGCGGCGAGATTGGCCAAATTGAAGATTGGCGAGATCTCATGTTGCGCCGGCGCCACCTCGTTGTGGGTGCAGTGGATCGAAATCCCAAGCTCCCACATTTTCTCGCGCGCCTCGGCCATATAGCGATTCACCCGTGGCGACAGGCGGGCAAAATAGTTGGTTGACATTTCCTGACCGCGAAGCGGCGGGGCTCCCAGCAGGGTGCGCCCGGTGGCCACCAGATCAGGCCGGGCTAAGTATTTTTCCCGGTCAATCAGGAAGAATTCCTGCTCCCAGCCAACATTGCACACGACCTGCCGAGTGTCAGTGTCACCGAGATGCGCCAGCAGCCGCAGACTCTGCTCGTCGACCGCGAGGTCGGCGCGCAACAGCGGGGTTTTCTGGTCGAGCGCCTCGCCGGTCCAGGAAACGAAGGCCGACGGAATATACAGCGTCTCCCGGTAGACGAAGGGCGGAGAGCCGGTGTCCCAGCCGATATAGGCCGCTGCCGTATGCGTTTCGCGCAACTCCCCGTTCGGAAACGACGACCCATCGGTCTCGGTCTGAAATAACTCGGAGCCGGTCAGGTTGATGATTAACCGATCGGTCGCAAAATCCACCGCCACGAAGGTCTCCAGCTTCTCTCCGTGAATCGGGCCTCGCATCGGCGAGAACCAGTGCGAATACCCAACGCAACCCTTCGACTGGGCCCACTCCCGGATGGACTCGGCCAGCGCGTTCGCGTCCTCCTTGTCCATCGGCAGTCCAGTCGCCCGACAGCGCGCAAACGCGTAATAGACGTCTGGGTCGACCAGCTTCTTCAGGATTGCGTCATCCAGCACATTATTGTTTATGTTCGCCAATGCTGGCGGCAGGGCAACCGTCTGCGTCGGCGCGTTGTACGTGGAGTGCATCAGAGCCACGGATGGTTCTTTCCCGCCAGAGACAACAGTAACTTTTCCATCAGGCTTTCCCATACGGACACCTCCTTGTGGATGGGGTCACGGGCTTACGCCCTCAGCCTTTTTGCAGACCAAGCACCCGCTCGCCCAGGATATTCTTCTGTATTTCCGAGGTTCCACCCCCGATCGTCAGTAAACGATACCATAACGCGGCGCGTGGCCAGCGACCATTATCAACCGTGTACCGTGAGCTGTGCGTCAGCTGGGCGTACGGCCCGAGCAGTTCGGTGGCAAACCGGGCGAGCCGCATATTGAGTTCCGAGCCGGCAAGCTTGTTGACCGACCCTTCCGGTCCGGGCGGATTGCCTTTGAGGCGTTTGCTGAAGCTGCGGAACATATTGCAGGTAATGGCTTGGCATTCAATGGCAAACTGCGCCAACTGCTGACGCACGGCCGGATCCTCACAGGCTGGGCGCCCGTTGATTGCCACCTCTTTGCTCACCTTGAGCAACTCGGAGAATTGGCGGTGGACGGGCAAGCCGGATCCAATCCCGGCGCGTTCGTGCATCAGGGTGGTGACCAGGACTTTCCAGCCTTCATTTTTTGGCCCGATCAGATTGGTCTTGGGCACCCGAACTTCCTCAAAAAAGACCTCGTTGAACTCGGAATCGCCCGTCATCTGGACCAGCGGTCGAACCGTCACTCCCGGCGTTTTCATATCCACGGCCAGACAGCTTATCCCCCGATGTTTCGGCGCGTCGGGGTCGGTGCGGACAAAGAGCTGGATGAAATCCGCCCGGTGGGCAAAGCTGGTCCAGACTTTCTGACCGTTCACCACAAAATAGTCGCCGTCCTCTACGGCCCGCGTCTGCATCGAAGCCAGGTCAGACCCCGCTCCCGGCTCGGACAGTCCCTCGCACCAGATTTCGTCGCCCGACAGAATCCGGGGTAGATAGCGTTGCTTTTGCTCTTCGGTTCCCCAATGAATCAGAGTCGGCCCTGACATCATCAGCCCGAGCGTATTGGCAAACCGGGGGGCGTGGGCTCGGTGCAGTTCCTGATTGAAGATGAACATCTCCATGAGGCTGGCGTTGCGCCCGCCATATTCCTCTGGCCAGTGGATACCCACCCAGCGGTCTTGGTGGGCGGTCTTTTGCCACGACCGCTGATACTCAAAGCGCGCGTCCGCGTCGATATCGTCAAAATGCTTGGGATCGTAGCCGGCCGGCAGATGGCTGTGGAGCCATGCCCGCAACTCTTGCCGAAAAGCCTCCTCTTCCGGGGTGAAGTGAAAATCCATTCCAGTCTCCTTACGCGGTCCTAGCTTAATCGCTTCATATCTGGGGGTAAAGAGATTGGAGGGACGCGGGAGTGTTGTGAGTGAAGGCGGACCTGGGCCTCGGGGTATATCTGCTCAAGCTGCGCCATGAGGGCGGCCTGCGTGCCGGGCGGCGGGTCTGCTTCCGCATCGTGGTCTTCAGCGTTCGATGCAGGACTTTCAGCGCCGGTCTGTTGCAACCGGGCGATTTTCCGGTCTCTGGCAGCCAGTTGCCGGCGTAGATCATAGACCAGAGCCACCAACTGGCCGTGCGAGAGGGCTGTGACATCAGACTCGGCTTCCATCCCTTTTTTTTCATCACAGGAGTAGACGATTTGCAACGCAGACCTGTCGGCATCCGCTCATTTTTGACAAGTCCCCACCTGCTTGCTACCTCGTCAGCTATGGATGGGACACTGCGCAAAGCGCTTGACACTGCCGTGGCTGAGAAGTGGGGGCGAGAGACTCAGATTACGCGGATTGCTCCATTGGCCGGGGACGCATCAAGCCGGAGTTATGTTCGGCTGTCTCTGAACGCTGACAGCCCGGCTTCGGCGGTCGTCATGATTCTGGCCGGAAGCGGCCTGGCGCTCTCCTCGGACGAACTCGCCGTGTTCGACGAACCCCTCAAGGAACTGCCCTATCTCAACGTACACGCCTTTCTGGAGCCCCTGGGCGTGCATATCCCCCAGCTCTACGTGGATGGCTATCGGGACGGTTTTCTCCTCCTGGAAGACATTGGCGACCTGCCCTTACGCGATGCCGTTCAGGACGTGCCGTACGCCGAGGTAGAACAGTGGTATCGGCACGCCATCGATCAGTTGTTACTCATCCAAATCGGGGGGACCCGTCAGAAAAACGAGCGGTGCATTGCCTTTCAGCAGCGCTTTGATAAGCGTCTCTTCTTGTGGGAATTTGAGCACTTTGTTGAGTGGGGCCTGGACAAGCGCGCCAAGCAGTCTCTCTCTCCGACAGAGACACGCACCCTCAGGGACATCTTTGAGGACATCTCCACTCGTCTCGACCGGGGCCCCTTTTTGCTCAACCACCGCGATTACCACAGTTGGAATTTATTCGTGCAGCAGGATCGCATCCGGGTGATCGATTTTCAGGATGCCCTGCTTGCCCCCGCTACCTACGATCTCGCCACGCTGCTCAATGACCGCGATACACCGGCGGTCGTCTCCCCGACGTTGGAAGAGTCGCTGGTCAATTACTACCACGAGGCGTGGCACCATACCGGGGGTGACCCGCTGTCGTCTGAGTACGTATGGGACGAGTATAATCTCTGCCTGCTCCAAAAGGCATGTAAAGTTGTCGGGCGGTTCTATTATCTGGAGTTGGAAAAAGGCAAGAGCGGCTATACGCGCTATATTCCGCCGACGCTGGCAACGATCCGCCGGGTGTTGGGCCGTCTGCCGCAATATCGGCACCTGCAAGATATTCTCGTGGAGCACTTTCCAGAGCACTTCTCCGCCTCATGATGCGCGCCATGATTCTTGCGGCCGGCTTCGGGACCCGGATGCGCCCGCTGACGGATACGCTGCCCAAAGCGCTGGTGCCGGTCGCCGGTCGGCCCTTGATCGAATATGCGCTGTTGTTTGTCAAATCCCACGGCATTGAAGAGGTCGTGCTGAACCTTCACCATCTCGGGCATATGCTCAGAGAAACGTTGGGCGACGGGAGTGCCTACGGCCTGCGGATTACCTATTCTGCGGAAGACCCGATCCTGGACACTGGCGGGGGGATCAAGAAAGCCCAGCCGTTTCTCGACAGTGAATCCTTTCTGGTTTTGAACGCGGATACGATCCTTGATTTCGATCTGACTGCTTTCCTGGCCGCCCACCGGCAGACCCGAGCCCTTGGAACACTGCTGCTCAGACCGAATCCCGATGAGGCGACGTATGGCCTGATTGAAACGGACCGGACGGGCGCGGTCCGGCGCATTCGGGGCGAGCCGAGCGAGGTGGAGGTCAGGGAGCCGCTGTCCGCCTTTATGTTTACCGGCTGTCAGGTCCTCGCGCCACGTATTTTTAAGGCCATGCCGGTGGGCCGCGCCTTCAGTACAACCCATGCGCTGTATCCCCAGCTCATTCGCGCGGGAGCAACCTTGCAGAGCGTTGTGCATACCGGCCCCTGGATGGTGGTTGATGACGCGGAAGGCATAAAGCGTGCGACCAGAGCTATTGTCTCCGGCCAACTGCGCTTATCCTACCTGCGTCCGTAGCCGCTCGGTGACCAGCGCGGCAAAATTCGTGAGACAGCGCTGGGCGGCGGGTGCGTTTTGCACAGTCTTGAGCAGCCAGTCCTGCAGCGGCTGCTGCGCGGACGGCCAGCGGGGGAAGGACTCGGGGGGTAAAACGGCTGCCAGCGAAGCAATCAGCCCTGCCATAATCGCGGGGGTGAATTCCGGGTGGAACTGCGTTCCCCAGATGTGTCTCTCCAGGGAGAAAGCCTGGTAGAGGCAGGACGCGTTGTGGGCCAGGGCGGTCGCGCCCGGAGGCAGGCCGGTCACGATTTCACCGTGACTCTGCTGGGCCAGAAAAGATGCGGGAGCGGTGGAGAAAAGCGCGTCCCGCTGCCCGTCTGGAGTCAGGCTGACCGTCACCGTGCCGAGTTCCCAGCCCTGCGGATTTTTTTCAATCGTGCCGCCAAACGCGTGGGCAACGTGCTGATGACCGAAACATATCCCATAGATTGGTACGGACTGATCCGCGGCCCGTTTCAGAAAGTCTTCACTCGTGGTCACCCAGGGATCGGGGGCGTTCGCTGAAGCCGGTGAGCCGGTGACGATAATGCCGGCCCAGTCCGGTTCGGGGAGGGTTTCCTTGCGCGCATCGACAACAACGCAGCGTGCCGGGCCCAGGACATTGAAGAACGCCTGCTCGTATCGACCACACTGCGCGGTCACGGCGCGAGGTAATTCACCCGTTTTCAGAATGAGGAGGGGTTTCGTCATGCGTGAGCCTCTTCTTCAGCCTGATGAACTATAAAGCTCGCAGCCAGGATTGGGAACCCGGTCGAGAAAGGCAAAATAAAATGCGTCAAAGGCTAGGCGATATCCCCTCGCTCCGCTATTTCTAAGTGTAGTCGGGGGCCCCTCGGGGCTGGTCACTGTTTGTATCAAAAGGAAGGCGGAGTATGCGTGACTATACAGCAGACAACATCACCGAAGCGGTTGTGAAAGAATATGCGAGCAAGACTCAGGACCCGCGCATGCGGCGCATCATCACCAGCCTCATCACGCATCTGCACGCCTTTGTAAAGGAGGGTGAACTCACGGAGGCCGAATGGTTCGCAGGCATTCGGTTTCTGACCGCCACAGGCAAAATGTGTGACGACAAACGGCAGGAGTTTATCCTGCTGTCCGACACGCTCGGGGTGTCCATGCTGGTCGATGCGCTCAGTCACCCCAAGACCGGTCTTGGGACCGAATCGACCGTCCTGGGTCCGTTCTATGTCGAGGGCGCGCCGAAGCAGAAGAACGGCAGCTCCATCATCCGCAGAGACCTTGGCGCGCGCCCGATGTTAATGAGAGGGAAAGTCACCGACGCCGAGGGAGCGCCGATTGCAGGCGCGACCGTCGATGTGTGGCAGACCTCGGCCAACGGCCTGTACGATATCCAGGACCAGGATGCGCCGGAGTGGAATCTGCGCGGCAGGTTCACGACCGGGGACGACGGCAGCTATGCGCTCATCTCCGAAACCCCGGTAAGCTATTCGATTCCGACCGATGGCCCGGTCGGCCGCATGCTGGACGCAACCGGACGGCACGGGATGCGACCGGCGCATGTGCATTTCATGCTCTCCGCTGATGGCTATAGATCCCTGACCACCCACATCTTCGTGAAGGGGACGCCTATCTGGACTCTGACGCGGTCTTTGCCACTAAGGACTCGCTCGTGGCCGACTTCAAGGAATGTGAGGAGGCAACCCTGGCCGAGCGCTATGGCCTCACCACACCGTTCACCCTGCTGGAGTACAACTTCGGCCTGATGCCAGCGTAGGGATAGAGAGCGAGGCTGTGTCAGCACTGGACCTCTTGAAGGGGAAGATTGGTCTTCTTAAGCTGTGGCTTGGTATTTTCGTCGTCACGGAAGTCAGTCTACTCGGCTGGCTGGCGTCTAATTTCGGTGAAGAGGAGGGTTTGGGCATCTTGAAACGCGAACCTGGATTTTTGATCGAAAAACACAGCCGTCTTATAAGTATTTTCTACAACTCTAACCAGAATATTTGATACATCTGGAATTAGAATTTTTTCTACCTCTCTACAATTTAGATTGACTTGCTCGGTTTGTCTGGAAAGATGCCATAAAAATATTTAATTTTCATTGAAGGTGTATGGCCAGTCATTACTGGCCGAGAAATTAGGTTCAGTAAAGGAACTGCGCCAAATCGGATAAGTTTTTTTGATTCTTAAGAAATTCTTCTTGATAGTGCTCTGCGTCGAGACGGAATGTTCCGTCGTTATGAGTTATTGCAGAGAAGTTTGATATTTGGCCCTGCATCTTTATCCCTCCACCCAAAATAACCGGCGTTTAACCTTCATCATCGAACAGTTTTATAATTTGCCGAACTACAGCTTGCCTGATTTGTGGTTTTACCCGGGCAGCCTTCTTTTCGATAATACTCATATTCGCGGTAAATAATTTGGCAGGCCTGATATAACTTGTCCGGGCTAAATACCCGCTGGCAAAGCCATTTTGGTCTAACTGTATGGCTTGTTTGTCAGTATAGGGTTTACTGGTAATCTGGCATAGAATCAGGTCGTCTTTCCCGACATCAGCAAGCACCAGTGCGGGCCTTAACTTCTGCTGGCTTAAATCAGAAAAAGGGGAGCGGACAAACACAATGTCCGCTACTGAAAATCTTGCCATGCCATATCTTCCTCTGTTTTGTTCCAATCCTCGGACAGGCTTTTTTCACTTAGCAAAGCACTTTCGCCTGCTTTTGACAGGGCCTGCCTCTCTTGTACACGTTGTTTAATAAATAAATAGAAGTCATAAACTTCTTGTTGCGCCTGCTCTGGTAATTTTGACAGATCAATTGTTTGTATAGATTCCATAGTTAATTTCTCCAAAAACTCAGCTTTTCACTCTTCGCCCAATCAATAAAGGCTTCGGCGATACCATCAGGTAGTTCACCATTGTGGTTATGAAGATCATGATCAACGATCAGATGACCATTTTTATCCAGCTTGTCTTGACCATTGTCGTGTTTCACATAGACATAATCGCCGGAATTGTTTTTACCGCCTTTCTCTAGCTAAGCGTTTCTTAGGATAGCCGTAGGATTTGATAAGCCGGGTCGCGTAAAGCTGGCGGACGATTTCTTCCGGTTTTAACTGAATGTCCCCGCCCCTGACGATACACTTTATGAAAGGGACGCTTTTGCCTCTGGTCGTTTTAGTAAAGATTTTTGCACGTAAGGCTTCAATTTCATCCTCACTGAACAGAGCAAGATGATAATTGCTGTCTTTCAAGATGGTTTGCAGGATGTCCACTTGTGTCATGGCTTCTCTACTTGGCCGTTACTTTTCCATAGCATGACACGCACTAACCTTCCCGCCCCGGCAAGACTCCGCTATCGCTCCCGGTGGTCCCGTTCCTGGCCGGGCTCTTTGGGGTGGGCGTACGGATGCGGACGGTCCGTTTGAACGGCAAAGGGAACAGCGGCCACGCGCTGCATGCTGTCTGTATACGCGGCGATGAGGCGATCTTCGGCCGCATAGTCGAACGGGTCTTGCAGACGCTTTTCAATCTCCCCACCCCGTTCGGGCTGGTTGGCCAGATACCATTCGACCGTTTTTTCTATGGCTGCTTCGACCGGATAGAGGTCCGCATAGCCCAGTTGGTTTTTGATCTTGGCGAGGTCAACGACGCGGTGGTGCGAGGTTTCCTGCATGGTATAGGGGCGTGCCGGACGCGCCAGGTCATTGGGCATACTGATAATATCCCACTCATAATGCATGGCGCTGGAAATCACTTCAATCATCTGATGGATCGTGAGCTGACTCTCGTCGCCGCAGTTGTATAACTGTCCGGCCGATGCCTCGGGCTGATCAGCCGCCAGCAGAACCGCGTGGGCCAGATTGGCAGCATAGCCGTGGGTAAAAAGCGTCAGTCCACCGTCGGCGACAATCATATGCGGGCGCTGGTCAAGAATACGCCGTATCACGCACCACTCGCGTGGAATGAGCTGATAGGGACCGTAGACGTAGGGATACCGGAAGTAGGCCGCGGTGGGATGGTATTCCAGCACGGCTTGTTCGGTTTGGGCGATCAGATAGGCAAAGCGGAGTTCCGCTTCACTCTCAACCACAGGGGCGTCTTCGGCAACCGCCACCTTGAGCCCGACCGGAGAGAGCACCGAGGGGTCCATATACCCCCGGTAACTCGCCACCCCGCCTACGCCAACAAAACGTCCGATCTTGCCAACCAGGGCTTCGGCAAGAAAGCGAATCCGTCCGTAGGTAACGACCGCAAGGTCAAATGTGCGGCCAGCCAGGGCGACGTCTATGGTTTCTCGGAAATGCGGATCGCCATGGATATGTTCGACCTCAGGCGGAATCTCGGGAATCTCGTGCGTCCCGCGATGAAAGATCGCAACCTCATAGCCCCGTTCAATCAGGCCATTCACGATAAACGGTCCAGTCGGTCCCGTGCCTCCGACAACCAGTGCTTTCATAGCGCTCCTTTCCCTCTCAGAACCCTGAACGTATCGACCGCCTCTCCCCTCGCACTTAGTACAGCCCCAACCGTTTCTGCTCTTGCTCGTATTCCTGGTGTATCCGTTCCCACTGGCGCGGATGAATGTCCGGTCCTACGGGTCGCTCATTGTCTGTAAACCAGCCTGTGACGCTCTGGACCATTCTTGCATAGAACGACGCCTGCCCTTTTTTCGGCTTGTTTGTTTTGCGCGACGGCTGCCAGCCAAACTCGCGCCTTACCTCAGCCCATGCCCCTTCATCTTGCTGGGTCAGGTGCGGACGGTACGGCAGGCGGTCCGTATGCGAGACGCACCCCAGGGAGAGGCTCGCGCCGAGCAGGAGAAAGACGCATCCCTTCGTAATGTTCATGGTATGGCAACCAGCCTACCACATGGGCCATGACGGACAAACTCTACGCTGGACCGATTCATGGAGACTCTCGTCCTCCTGTCTTGTTTTAAGACACACCCTCCCCATTCTGGTGTTACTTTTTATGACACGAGGGCCATGTCTCGTAGAGCCCTATCTAGCTAATAACACTCGTATTTCTTTTCTCTGTGCTGCTGGCATGCTTTCTGCTCTCTTAGTACAGAACCGGGAAAACACAGGGCCTTGCTTTCCTGGGCAAACGAAAGGGAGAAACATGGCTACAGAAGGGCAATTTGTACCAGTACTTGATGCGGACATTATCGTTCCCTCACAGTATTTTGATCGGATTCGGTCCGAGGAATCCGTCCAGCCTGAGAAGCGACTGATGCTCGCTGTTATGGAAAACGCGATTGCGACCTTCCAGCATTCGATTCCCGGCGCAACCCGTCGCCAACGGCGCCTTCTCAAAGAGACGGAAGAGTGGATGGACTCAGGCGATACCAGTTGGCCATGCTCGTTTGAGAATATTTGTGCCTTGCTCGGCATTGATGCCGATTATCTCCGCAGCGGACTCGCCGCATGGAAAAAGACACAGCTTACGCCCGATGAAATGCAGGGAGAAGCTGTCACCCGCTTCCCGCTCCGACGCACGAGTGGCCGGCGCCATGCGTTATCAACCTATACCTCCTCTGCACAGGCAGCCTGAAAACCTGCTGACAAGCGAGTCGAGAGCCGAGTCACCACGGTGCCCTAGGCTTCGTCCTCAAGAAAAGACCCGGACTGTGCGGCCGCCGCATCGTACTGCTGCTGGGTTATTCGTCCGCGCATCAACTCGACGCGCAGAAAAAGAAAATAGGTTTGGACGACATCGGTGCGACAGTAGCGGTGAATATCGTCCAAACGTCCGTCCTCCCACAACGGCTGGACCATCGATCCATCAATGTCGGTTTTCCCCGGCAGTCCGATCAGCTTGGCCAGGGCGTTAAAGCCGCCCCGCAGACGGTGGACTCCGTAGTTGGTCAGAAAATCGTAGAGATCGTAGTGGCCTTCATCAGAGAATCGGTAACGGGCCTTGCCATTAAAGTAGTGTGGAATGCGGCAGCCATGCTTGAGTGCTTGCAGCTCCAATACGGGCAGGTCGAAATTCCGCCCGTTGAAACTGACCAGCGTGCCTGAGAAGCGTTCCAGCCGTTCCCAGAACGCTCGCACTAAGGCTTCCTCGGCCTCCTCTGATTGAGCGGTATCCGCGGCATTCATCGTCTCGACTCCGGCCAGCACCCGCTCTTCATTCACCTGCCCAACCGCGATGGAAATGGGCCGGTGAAAAGACAGCGGGAAAAAATCATTGCCCTGTTCCTCACGCAGGCGTTGTTGCATCCGACGGTAGGCCTCGTCGTCCGACAGGCCCTCTTCTTCCGTCTGTGGAAAATAGACGGCTCGCACCAGAGTCTTGTCGATACGGGTCTCAATATCGAAAACAGTGTAGCGCATACGAAAACCCCCCGGAGTGAAATTCGCTCCGAGACACCTAACCCGTGCCGCCGCTTCAGGCGATAAAGCGGGTGGTGGGTTCGTCTTCGACTCGTTTCACCTTCCCGTCGTACATCAGCAGGTGCAGATGGGCCAAAGTCTCAAACGTGGCCGCAAACACATGAAAGATAGGCAGGTCGGCATTCAGATCAAAGACCTTGGAGGCGACTTCATAGGCCGAATACGCGTGCCCACGAATGAGGTCGTACATCTCATCCAGACGGTAGCGATGGTGCTGAATGATCTGCTTGGCACGGTAACGGTGATCCTTAAACACGCCGCCGTGGGCGGGCAACACGAGCTCCACGTCAAAGCCCTGAATCTTCGCCTGGGAGTCGAGAAAATCCTGGAGCGGATTGTCCGGCCCCGCGTAATACACGCCAACGTGGGGCGTAATCTTGGGCAGGAGATGATCTCCCACGATCATGACCTTATCCTCGGGCAGGTAGAGACAGCAGTGCCCCTGTGTATGGCCGGGCGTCCAGACGACCCGCAGCTCACGTTTCCCTACGTAGAGGGATTCGCCATCACGAATGAAATGATCCGGTTTGGCCGGCATATAGCGAGAACCGTAAAAGCTGCCTGGGGTCGGCAGTTGCTCGGGCGAGTCCAACGGAATGCCGTGTTGCTGAAAAAACGCAAAGGCTGCGGGGTGGCGTTCGGTAGACTGGAGCCGTTCGACTCGGGACAGTTCCAATTCATTCAAATAGACTTCGGCACCGGTTAACTCCTGGTAGGTCTGCGAGGTGCCGAAGTGATCGGCGTGATGGTGGGTTGAGATGAGGGTACGGATAGACGGGGGTTGACAGCCGACGGCGCTGAGAGCGGCCTTGAGCGTGGCGATACTGTCTGCGGTGTGCATGCCCGTATCGATCAACGCCCATTCATCGTTGTCCCTGACAAGATAGACATTGACAATGCTCGGCCGCATCGGGAGCGGCAAAAATAGTTGGTAGACGCCGGAGGCAACTTCGCGGATCTTTGCGTCAGCCTTGGTTTCGGGCTGTGTCATTCGTGTATGCTGTCCTTAATGGGAAAGGTTGCTTTTATTTTCACCTTCCAGCGGGCTATCACTCCGTCTTCGACAATTGCGGTAATGTCTGAGACTTGGACCTCGTAGATCCCGCTCACCGTGACTGCCGCCCGAGAGACGGCAAGAGCTACCGCGTCTTCAATACTGGTTGAAGACAGACCTGTCAGTTCAACCGTTTTCTCGACCATAGGCCCTCCTTCGAAGAGGAAACGTGTCAACAGCTTTGCCTCGTTGGAGGACACGTTTCCTCTTTGTGTCATGCTCACTGATTATGCCTATCGTCCCGCGGCAGAGCGCGCTCCATTAACAGGCCGACAGGCTGCGGTACGGACCGCAGGGGAAGCCGCCTCGGGCGTATAGAACCGGCTGCGGAGCGTCTCCTTGAAGCGGGACAGCAACCGGGGTGCATCGACGCCACCGTTGGCGTCAACGAGTCGCTGGACCAGCAATCCGTTCAGGGTTGCCATAATCAAGGCGGCCTCTTCTGCCGACTGAATGTCAGGCATGAATACCCGCGTTTTTCGGCCCTGATTCAGAATGGAAGTCAGCAACTGCTGATACACCTGGTAGAGGTCGCTGACATGGTCAATGACCTCTTTGGCGTTCTCCTCCTCACGGACAACTTGGCCAAGGACAAATTTGACCGATGGTAAGTGGTCAGTGATAAAGGTATAGTAGTCATCAATGAGTTTTTCAAATTGTTCCCGTTCACTCAGCCCACGCAAGCCGGTCGCGTCGATAGCATACGGGGACAGAAAGTTCTGTAAGGCCGTACGAAAGAGATCGTTCTTGCTATTGAAATGCCACAGAATGAGTGCCTTACTCACCTCCGCAGACCGGGCCACTTGTGCCAATGAGGTATCGGCATACCCCTGCGTGGCGAACAGCCGTCCGGCAACACCGAGAATTTTTTCGCGCGTGTTCACACGGGCACGGTAAGTAAAAAGGCTGAGACTGTCAAACACGCCGGAGGAACGGGCCGCACAATAACGCAAAGAGCAAAGGATAGCCCGACTATACTGTATGCGACACAGTAGCCTTCGTTTCAGCATCCTCGTCCTGGTTCTGATCAGCGTGCTCTACGGCACGCTGCTGTGGCCGCCTGTCCCGCCTGTCCCGCCTGCTCCGCCTGTCCCTCAAGTCCTTCATATTCCGCGTCCAACCGTCGCCGATATCCGAAAACGGGGCGTGCTCACGGTGCTCATGCGCCATGACGCCACTTCCTATTTCCTCTACCGTGGTAAGCAACATGGATTTGAATATGAACTGGCGCGCGAGTTTGCCCAGGGGCTTGGCGTCACTCTCCAGGTCCGCGTCCCACCCCCGGGTGTTGATCTCACGCAGTGGCTCGTTGACGGGAGAGGCGACATTGCCGCCGGTGTTTTTCTCCCAGGCGACGACCCATCCGCCGCCGTCCGGTACTCTCAGGCCTATCTGGTGACGGATATTCAGCGTATTCCCCATCAAGGCCAACCTCACCGACCATCGCTGAGACTGCGTACCCGCCAGGACTCCAGGGCGGATACCTTCCCGGAGTCGGCCGGCATAGGCTGGGCGGTCCGGCCAGAACAAGCAGAACTCTTAGCCGCGATCAACCAGTATCACGCACAGACGAAGCGTTCCGGTCTGCGGAAAATTTTGTACGAGAAATATTTGACAACCACCCGCTTTCTCCGTTCGGATGAATCAACCGTATTCTCCGGCCGTTTGTCGCGGCATGACCCTCTCATCGTCCAGTATGCGGAGCAGGCCGGCTTTGACTGGCGCCTTATCGCTGCGCTTATTTTTGAGGAATCGAGCTTTGACCATACACGGATGAGCCCGAGGCACGCGTATGGCCTCATGCAAGTCACGGAGGTGGCGGCTCGTGAGGTGGGCGTCGAGGATTTTCAGACCATCCGGGGTAATCTTGAGGCCGGCGTCAAATATCTCCGCTTTCTCTTCACCCAATTTTCTGCAGGACAAACCCGGGATCGTCTCGCCTTTGCCCTGAGTGGCTATATCCTCGGCCCGAGTCGCGTCAGAGCGGCTCAACGGCTCGCCCAAGTGCTCGGCTACGACCCGTATTGTTGGCAGGACTCAGTTGAGCGTGTTTTCCCGCTTTTGGAAGACGCCGAGTATTATCGGCAGATCAACACTAATTTTGCCCCCGGCGGTGAGGCGGTGCGGTATGCGAATGCCATTCTCAAGCGCTATGAATTATACACCCGCTATATCCCGCGGGTGCTGCCGGCTGCCCCTACGTCTGCGTCTCAACGGCCGCGGCTCTCGGCCGCTGTGGTGCCGGACTAGACAAGTCCGGCACCTGTCTAGCGGACACGTGGAAAAACGCTCACGTAACGTGGGTGTTGAAGCGCTCGTTGACCTCTCGGTGAATATAGAAAATAGCTTTCCCGATCTGGTCGGCGGTCCAGGTAATGCACGGGAAATCGGCATAGGTCATATACCCGCCCGAGAAAACTTCATTGCGATTGCCATTCGGACCCAGGAAATAAATCGTGGTCCCGCGGGTGATCCCATGCCGAGCCGGACCGAAGTCGATCTTCACATTATTCCGGCCCAAGATATCGCCGGCCCGTAAGATGTCATTCCAACTATCCAGCCAGAAAGCGAAGTGATGCAGCTTCCCGTTTGGACCTTTGACAAAGGCAATATCGTGCGCCTTGTTCGAGCAAAACAGGAACGCCCCCAAGAGTTCTTCGTTGTTCGGGTCGGGGATAATCCGCTCGCTCATCCGAAAGCCCAGGACTTGGGTAAAAAACTCCACATTGGTCTGCACCTCTTCAGCCGTCAGTAAAAGATGGTCCAACCGGTCCGGCCCGATTCCGGCCGCCGGCCGGTCGCTCGGCCACGGGTCAGGATTGAGCACCCCAACCTGGGTGCCGCTCTGCTCGGCCTCGGCGTACAGTTCCAAGACATGCTCAGAGGGAAGCGTGCAGCGAACGGCCTGTCCAATCCCCAGATTCTCACCTGCCGAGACCCGACTGACGCTCAGCCCGAACTGCTCGGCCCCTTTTTCAATCTGGGCAAGCTCATCCTGAGTCGCGACTTTATAGCCCATCTTCACCAGACCCAGCCCACCATTTTCAACAACCAGGCTGTGATGGTCATACTCGTCCCAGCACTTGAAATAGTGTCTGCCCTCCTGGCGGGCGACTTCCTGTAGCCCCAAGACATTGGCGTAATAGTCAACCGCTTTCTCCAAGTCCGATTCGCGGGCGTGCACATACCCGAGTCGCATTACACTCATAGGGATCCCTCCTGCGCAACGTTATATCGCTCATCTCTCACTGTCCAGCACAAAATCGTTTGGTCCTCCCGTTGTTCCCTTCCGGGCGAATCGTTAAGCTCGGGGCAATGAAGTGCGCATACTGCCAGGAACGCGCCGGCTGGTTCAAACGACTATGCGAAGACTGCCAACACTTACACGCGCTGTACACCCAACAGCGCGGGCAACTCGACTTGCTGCAATTCCTTGACGTCTGTATCGAGACCGGCCTGCCGCGCGAAAAAATCGAGGCATTTATGAACGCCGATCCCTACGGCGGCGGCAGCATCAAAGATCAGATCACCGCGGATATGAGCACTGAACTCCTGGGCGCAATGGGTATCCGGGTGCAACAGACCGCTCACGATGTCAAGCGCCTGCGGCAGAGAGGGGTCTGGCGGGGGATGGGCGAAAAGCCGGAGGAATAGGCCAAGGGGCGGGCGCGGCTTGATTCTGCTCCGCGTTCACCGCTATGAGAGAGCATCATGTCGGCAGGAGGATGTATGGGAGATATTGAGTTTGGAACGGCTTTGCCAACAATGGACAATATTGGGAAGTTCGCCCAGCGAGCAGAGCATTTAGGTTTCGATTTTCTCGGCTGTGGCGAACACGTCATGTTTCACGGACCGGTGGGCAATACCTTTATCTCGCTCTCGGTTGCGGCCGGCGCCACCCAGAAGATCAAGCTGCTCAGCTCCATCGTCCTCCTGCCCTTATATCCAGCCGCCCTGGTAGCGAAAATGGGGGCGGCGCTCGATGTGGCCTCGCACGGACGCTATAACTTTGGGGTTGGTGTTGGTGGAGAGTTTCCAAAAGAGTTCGAGGCCTGCGGCGTACCGGTCAAGCAGCGCGGCTCCCGCACGAATGAGGCGCTCGAAGTGATCAACCGTTTATGGACAGAAGAGAAAGTTTCCTTTGAAGGAAAGTACACTACGCTGAATGCAGTCAGTATTGAACCGGCACCCGTGCAGAAACCACGCCCACCCATCTGGGTTGCGGGCCGCAAGGAGCCGGCCATGAAGCGCACGGCCAAGTATGCCGACGGCTGGCTGCCGTATATGTATACACCCGAACAGCTCCACGACAGTATTGAGAAGATCAAAAGTCTGCGGAAAGAGTATCGACGAGATGGCGAGTCGTTTCAGCCCGGTGTGTTCATCTTCACCGCGACCCATGCGAATGGAGACACAGGCCGGGAGATGGCAGCCAACCGGCTCGGCAAACAGTACGCCCAAGATTTTTCCAAGCTGATCGGGAAATATGCCCTGGCCGGCACGCCGGAGGAGTGCCGCAATCGCCTCCAGGAGTATATTGACGCCGGCGCAAAAACGGTCATCCTGCCCTCGGCCTGCCCGGCCGATTATATTGACGAAAATACTCGCCTGATTGGGGAGGAGATCATTCCGGCATTTCGATAAGAGACGGGCTGTCCTTCTGAGGGGGACAGCCACGCATCAGGCCGCCCGATACGCGGCGCGGCACTCCTGACTACAGAAGTAGAGAACCCGGCCACGCCGTGAGATTTGAACCGCTTCATCCTGCGGAATAAAACGTCCGCACTGGGGATCCTGGACTAAGGGCACGCCCAACGAACCCGCAGCGTCTGCCTGCCGTTTCGTTGGGTCAGAGGGGGCGGGCAAAAAGAGACGACGGATACCCGCGATAATCAAGTAGCCCACTGCAAGCAGGAGCAGCAGGCGAACGAGTCCAGGCATACTCGGCTATTCGCTTGCTTGCGGACTACTGCCTGGACTCTGCAGGTAGTTCAGGAGTTCGGAGTCCGGGTTCAGGACGAGCGTGGTGTCATTACTCAGGATTTTCTCATAGGCCTGCAAGCGTCGTGTGAAAGCATAGAACTCGGCGTCTTTGCCAAAGGCGTTGGCATAAATGCTCGTGGCCTTGGCATCGCCCGCGCCTTTGAGCTTTTCGCTCGACTCATACGCGGTGGCCAGAATGACCTCACGCTCCCGGTCGGCAGCCGCGCGGAGCTGCTGCGCTTGTTCTTCCCCTTCCGCCCGGTAGCGCTTGGCAATCCGTTCGCGCTCGGCCCGCATACGGGCAAACACACTGGCCTGGACCTCTTCGGGCAAATCGAGCCGCTTGATCCGAACGTCAGCCACTTCAATCCCAAAGGTCTTGGCCGTCTCCCGGGTGTCTTTGGTCACGATGGCCATAATATCTTCACGCTTTTCGCGAATGAGGTCGAGAAAATTATGCGTGGCGATTTCTTGTCGGAGACGGGCCGAAATAATGTCATCCAGCCGCGCCATGGCCCGAATGCGGTCGCGAACGCTCCGGTAGAATTGGAGGGGATATTCGATCCGCCAGCGCGAGACGTGGTCTACCAGGACGCGCTTCTTGTCGAGCGTAATATATTCAGACTCGTGGGCATCGGTTGTCAGGACCCGTTTTTCAAAGCGGACCAGATTTTGCGCCACTGGCAGCTTAAAGTAGAGACCCGGCTCCTGAATGATGCGTTTCGGATTGCCGAACTGCACCACCATCCCTTGCTCCCACTCACCAATCGTGAACGCAGCCTGGGCGGCGACAAAGACCAGGACCAAGCCCAGCCCGATAACTAAGCGCGGTACCATTTATCTCCCCTCCTGACTGGCGACGGCCCCGGCTGCGGTCTCGCCGGCGCTCAGCTCTTTCAGCGGCAATAAGGGTACAACCCCGCCGCCATTTTGTGAATCGAGAATGAATTTTTCCATCGTCGGCATAATCCGCTCAACACTCTCAAGATAGAGCCGGTCGCGGGTCACCGACTTGGCTTTCTCATATTCGGCCAGGATCTGGAGAAAACGCTCGGCGTCACCCTGGGAACGGATGACCCGCTGGGCCTTATACGCCTCAGCTTGCTGGACCATTTGGGCGGCCTCACCACGCGCCTTTGGCACCACGTCCTCCTGATAGCCTTCCGCCTCCTGGCGGAGCCGGTCCCGGTCCTCCAGGGCCCGGACCACATCGTTGAAGGCGTCTCGGACTTCGTTGGGGGGGTCCACGGCGAGCAGGCGGGCCTCGGTAACAAACAGGCCGGTTTGATAGATGTCGAGCAGGCTCTGGAGCGCCCTTTTCGCCTGTTCCTGTACCTCCAGCCGTCCATCCGTCATCGTGTAATCAATCGTGTTTCCACCGACCGCACTGCGCAGCGCCACTTCTGCCGAGGAATGCAGCATGCTTTCCGGCTCAAACGCGCCAAAGAGATATTTGACCGGGTCTTGAATCTGATACTGTATCACTAAGTTGACCTCGACAATATTTTCGTCGCCGGTCAGCATTAAGGCTTCCTGCGGAATTGTGCGGCCACTGCCTCTGCCGCTGCGCCCAGGCACCCCTGACGGACGATAACCGACTTGCGCACTGCGGACACGGCCGATATCGACCACCACATGTCTTTCAACGGGCCAGGGCAGGTGGAGGTGCAAGCCGGGGTCCGTTTCCGCCACAACGGCCCCAAAGCGCAACACAATCCCGCGTTCGCTCGGACCGACGACATAGAATCCCGAGCCTATCCACAGGAGGACAAGGGCAGCGATGATCAGCCAGACTCCAGCCCCTTTGGTAAGACGTTGTATAGTCCGCTTCAGGTCTTCAAGACCCTGGAGGAGTTCGTCGCCGGGAGAAGAACCTCCTTGATTTTGCCATCCATCCGCCATATTGCCCCCCGTCTTTCCTGCCGTCGGGACTGTATACCGTCTGTCACTCCGGCAGGGGGTCGTCTGAATTTTCCGAAAGAAGATGCATGCGAGAGAAAGATCACACTGAGAGCCAGTTCTTTTAGCTGTCATGATACACTGTATAGGAAAGGAATACCAGACATCCGGGACAGGCCCAGCGCGGGCGAGCAAAGAGACACCGCAATGGACAACACCCCAGTGGGAGCGGTATGGTTGGCAACCATATCCGTCCAGAAGAGAAAACACAGGAGGCCGCGATGTCAGACACACTCCTTCTTCACAAAGAGCCCCCTTTAGCCTGGATCGTTTTCAATAAGCCCGAGCGGCGCAACGCGGTTGACCTGGACATGTGGAGCACCCTGCCGCAGCTCGTTGCCGAGGTCGCCGCAGACGAAGACCTGCGCGTGCTCCTGCTGCGCGGAGCGGGCGAGGAAGCCTTTGTCTCAGGCGCCGATATCTCGCAGTTTGGCAAGGTCCGCTCCGGGTCTGAGGCAACGCGGGGCTATGACCAGGCGGTAGACGGCGCGCTGAAATCGCTCGCCGGCCTGGAAAAGCCGGTCATCACCATGATTCATGGCTTCTGCATGGGCGGAGGGTGTTCGGTGGCCGTCATGTGCGACCTCCGGCTGTGTGCCGATGACGCGCGCTTCGGGATTCCGGCGGCCCGTTTGGGCATTGCCTATCCGCTTGAGCGGGGGGTTGAACGGCTCGTCCATATCGTCGGGGTCTCCAACGCGGCTGAGATTCTGATGACCGCCCGGGTTTATAACGCGGAAGAAGCGGCCCATATGGGTCTGGTCAACCGCGTCCTGCCCAAGGCCGAACTTGAATCCTATACCCGCGAATACGCGCTCAAGCTGGCTGATAACGCCCCCTTAAGCGTAGCGGCTCACAAGTTTTTCGTTCGGGAGAGTGCCAAAGCGGCAACCCTGCGCGACATGGATGCCGTCAAGACCTGGTCCACCCGTTGCTTCGGGAGCCGGGATTATCAAGAAGGGGTGAAAGCGTTTATGGAAAAACGCCGTCCCCAATTCCGGGGGAAATAACGCCACAGACCGTGTCTCCGCCACCCATCTCCACACCGCTTCGCCCGGCTCAGGTGGGGCGGGAAGCGTCACAGGAACGGGGGGAATAACCCATGGCACGTGAGCGACCGAAGCGGTCGCACCCCAGCGCATATCAAAAGGACCAGGGCGCGACGACCGGCTACGAAGCCGCACTGTGGCGCATGGCCGATGCCCTGCGCGGCTCGATGGACGCCGCCGAGTACAAGCACGTCGTCCTCGGCCTGATCTTCCTGAAATACATCTCCGACGCCTTCGAGGAGCGCCATGCCGCGGTGCTGGCCGAGTGGGGCGCGGAGGCAGCCGAGGACCGCGACGAGTACACGGCCGAGAACATCTTCTGGGTGCCGCCCGAAGCGCGCTGGTCGATGCTGCAGGGTCAAGCCCGGCAGTCGATCATTGGCCAGACGGTGGACGACGCCATGGCCGCCATCGAGCGCGACAACCCGGCACTCAAGGATGTGCTGCCCAAGGACTACGCCCGTCCGGCGCTGGACAAGCAGCGGCTTGGCCAGCTCATCGACCTGATCGGCAACATCGAGGTGGGCAACGCCGAGGCGCGCTCCAAGGACGTGCTCGGCCGCGTCTACGAGTATTTCCTGTCCCAGTTCGCCAGCGCCGAGGGCAAGAAGGGCGGCGAGTTCTACACCCCGCGCTGCGTGGTGAAGCTGCTGGTCTCGATGCTTCAGCCATACCGAGGCCGGGTCTACGACCCCTGCTGCGGCTCGGCCGGCATGTTCGTGCAATCCATCGAGTTCATTCGTGCCCATGCGACCGGCAACGGCAACGGCGGCAGAGCCTTCAGCGGGGGAGCGCGAGGGGGAACCCCTCGCACAAAAGGAGCGCAGGCGGACATCAGCATCTACGGCTAGGAATCGAACTACACGACGTGGCGGCTGGCGAAGATGAACCTCGCCATTCGCGGCATCGACGGGCAGATCGCCCACGGCGACAGCTTCCACGACGACCGACATCCGGACCTGAAGGCCGACTTCATCCTCGCCAATCCACCGTTCAACATTTCCGACTGGGGCGGCGAGCGCCTGGCCGACGATCAGCGTTGGCAGTACGGCGCACCGCCGAAAGGCAACGCCAACTTCGCCTGGGTGCAGCACATGGTGCATCACTTGGCGCCGAACGGCATCGCCGGCTTCGTGCTCGCCAACGGCTCCATGTCGTCGGCGCAATCGGGCGAGGGCGCGATCCGCAAGAGCCTGATCGAAGCCGACTTGGTGGACTGCATGGTCGCGCTGCCCGGCCAGCTCTTCTACTCGACCCAGATTCCGGCCTGCCTGTGGTTCCTGGCGCGAGATCGCAAGCGACGCGGCGAAGTGCTGTTCATCGACGCCCGCAAGCTCGGCCGCATGGTGGACCGCACCCACCGCGAACTCACGGATGAGGACACCGCCCGCATCGCCGACACCTACCATGCATGGCGGGGTGGCGTCCAAGAAGCTTCCCCTTCCTTGAAGGGAGAGAGCCGGGGTAAGGGTGCTGACACTCCTTCTCCCGTGCAGGCGGGGAAGCTTGGCGGACGCAACACTCCCTCTCCCCTGGAGGGAGAGGGTTGGGGTGAGGGGGAAAAGACCTACGCCGACATCCCCGGCTTCTGCAAAAGCTCCTCCCTGGAAGAAATTCGCAAACACGGCCACGTGCTCACCCCCGGCCGCTACGTCGGCGCAGAGCCGCAGCCCGACGACGGCGAGCCGTTCGAGGACAAAATGCAGCGGCTCGTTACGCAGTTGCGCGAACATCAGGCCGAGGCCGCCAAGCTCGACGTCGCCATCGAAGCCAATCTGAAAAGACTGGGATTCAGGGGGAATTGATGGCGCTCGTCTGCTACCACGAAGGGAAGTTTCCGCCCAACGAACGGATCGACTGGCCCAGACTGATCCCGTTGCTCGGTCCGGCAGCGGCGGCAGTCGCCGGCTACGACGGGATGCTGGCGGCCATTCCCAACCCCGGTGTTCTGCTGGCGCCGCTGTCCACCCAGGAAGCCGTGCTTTCCTCGCGCATCGAAGGCACTCAGGCCACCATGGGGGAGGTGCTGGAGTTCGAGGCAGGACGGGAACCCGACTCGCCCGCGCGCCGCGAGGACATCCAGGAGGTGCTGAACTACCGCAGCGCCATGCGGCGGGCGGAAAAGCTGTTGGAAGACCTGCCGTTGTCTTTGCGCGTTATCCGCGAGGTCCACACAGTTCTGCTCGCAGGAGTGCGCGGCGAAGGCAAGTCCCCCGGTGAGTATCGGCGCCTTCCCAACTGGATCAGACCATCTGGCTGCACCATCGATGACGCCACATTCGTGCCCATCGGGGCGGACAAGCTCCCGAGCGCAATGAGCATATGGGAACGCTGCATCCACGAGGATGCCCCCGACCGGCTGGTGCCTGTTCTTTCTCGAAGCCGTTCGGGCGCAGGCCGAGGAGAATCTGACAAAGACCCGCGACATTCTTGGCCTGTACGAAGGCATGAAAGACCAAGGCGTGAACATGACCCGCTCCCCGTACGCTATCCGCACCCCGGATTGGATCTTTGCACAGCCGATCTTCAAGAGCAGCGACTTTGTGGCGGCAGCGGGCATCCCGAGGCCCACGGCGCGGCGGCTGCTGGATGTGTTGCGCAAAGGCGGGATCTTGCGCGTGATCCTACCCGCAAGTGGGCGACGGGCGGCGGTGTTCGCTTATCCGGCTCTTCTGAATGTTGCGGAGGGGAAGGAGGTTTTTTGATGCTCATCAGCGAGCCAGTACCCACTTTGTCTCTCGCTTTTGTAGAAAAAGTGAGCCACAATCTGTTTTGTTGCTTACAGACGCGCAACAAGCTGGTGGGTGATGTGCCGACTCCCAGCCGTCATCCCTGCGTGGCGCCACGCAGGGATGACGGCGAGCCGTTCGAGGACAAAATGACGCGCCTCGTCGCAGAGTTCCACGCACAGCAGGCTGAGTCCGCGAGATTGGATGTTGCCATAGAGGCGAATCTGAAGAGGCTGGGTTTTAAGGACATACCGTGAATATCAACACCGACTACCTTGACCGCTGCATCGAAACACTGGAACGTGCGTTTGATTTGTTGCAGGATTGCCGCCCGGGAAAAATTGAACATGACCTCTACCGCTCGGCTTGTGTCAAGGAATTTGAAATCATTGAAGAGCAGTGTGGCAGCCTGTTGAAAAAGCGGGTTGCAGCGTCAAGCCGTTGGCGTCGCCGAGGAACGCGGACGCTACGAGTCGGGCCGCAACCCCAGCGGCGAACCCGGCGACCGGCGCATCGGCGTGGTCTGGCACACCCAAGGCTCCGGCAAGAGCCTGACCATGGCCTTCTACGCCGGGCGCATCATCCGCGAGCCGGCGATGGCCAACCCCACCGTCGTCGTGCTCACCGACCGCAACGATCTGGACGACCAGCTCTTCGCCACCTTCTCGCGCTGCGCCGACCTGCTGCGGCAACCGCCGGCGCAGGCTGCCAGCCGGGCGGACCTGCGCAGAAAACTCGCCGTCCAATCCGGCGGCGTGGTGTTCACCACCATCCAGAAGTTCTTTTTTGAGCCTTCAGCCGGAGAGCACACGGCAGATGCCTCTAGCGGGCAGCAACAGAGTCACCGGCGTTCGCCGCTCTCGAACCGGCGCAACATCGTCGTCATCGCCGACGAGGCGCACCGCAGCCAGTACGACTTCATCGACGGCTTCGCCCGCCACATGCGCGACGCTTTGCCCAACGCCTCGTTCGTCGGCTTCACCGGCACGCCCATCGAGCTTGCCGACGCCAACACCCGCGCCGTGTTCGGCGACTACATCAGCATCTACGACATCCAGCGCGCGGTCGAGGACGGCGCCACGGTGCCGATCTACTACGAGAGTCGGCTCGCTAAGTTGACGCTCGACGAGCACGAAAAACCGAACATCGACATCGGTTTCGAGGAAGCGACCGAAGGCGAGGAAGTCGAGCGCAAGGAGATGCTCAAGACCAAGTGGGCGCAGCTCGAAGCAGTTGTCGGCGCCGAGAAGCGCATCGCCCTTGTTGCGCAGGATATCGTCGAGCATTTCGAGGGCCGCCTGGATGCCCTGGACGGCAAGGCCATGGTCGTCTGCATGAGCCGGCGCATCTGCATCGACCTGTACCGGGCGCTGATCCGCCTGCGCCCGGATTGGGAGCATGAGGACGACGACAAGGGGCGCATCAAGGTGGTGATGACCGGCGTGGCCTCCGATCCGCCCGACTGGCAGCCGCACATCCGCAACAAGCTCCGGCGCGAGGCGTTGGCCAAACGCTTCCGCAACCCCGCCGATCCGCTGCGGATGGTGCTGGTGCGCGACATGTGGCTGACCGGCTTCGACGCGCCGAGCCTGCACACCCTGTACATGGACAAGCCGATGCGCGGCCACGCCCTGATGCAGGCCATCGCCCGGGTCAACCGCGTGTTTCGGGACAAGCCCGGCGGCCTCGTGGTCGATTACCTGGGCCTTGCCCAGGAGCTCAAGCGGGCGCTGGCGACCTACACCGAGAGCGGCGGCACCGGGCGGACCGCGCTCGATCAGGCGGAAGCGGTGGCGATGATGCAGGAGAAATACGAGATTTGCTGCGGCCTGTTCCACGGTTTCGACCGCTCCGGCTGGATTGACGGCGCGCCTGCCGAACGGCTCGCTTTGTTGCCGGCCGCGCAGGAGCACATTCTAGCCCAGGAGAACGGCAAGGAGCGCTGCGTGCAAACCGTGCGCGAACTCTCCCAAGCCTTCGCGCTGGCCGTGCCGCACATGGACGCGCTGCACATCCGCGACGAGGTGGCGTTCTTCCAGGCGGTGCGTTCGGCGCTCGCCAAGCGCGCGGACGCCGAAGCCCGTCCGGAAGAGGCGCTGGAGCACGCCGTTCGCCAGCTCGTCTCCCGCGCAGTCGCCTCCGACGGCGTGGTGGACATCTTCGCCACCGCCGGGCTGGACAAGCCGGACATCTCCATCCTGTCCGAAGAATTCCTGGCCGAGGTGCGGGACATGCCGCAACTCAACCTCGCGGTCGAACTCCTGCACAAGCTGTTGAAGGGCGAACTGGCCGTCCGCCGGCGCAAGAACCTCGTCCAGGCGCGTTCCTTCGCCGAGATGCTGGAGCAGACGCTCAAGCGCTATAGGAACCGCGCCATCGAGGCCGCACAGGTGATCGAGGAGCTGATCGGCCTCGCCCGCGAGCTGCGCGAGGCGAACGCTCGCGGCGAAGCGCTGGGACTCTCCGAAGACGAACTCGCCTTCTACGACGCGCTGGAGACCAACGACAGCGCGGTGCAGGTGCTCGGCGACGAGACCCTGCGCGCCATCGCCTGCGAGTTGGTCGAGATCGTGCGCACCAACGCCACCATCGACTGGACCCTGCGCGAGAACGTCCGCGCCAGTCTCCGCCGGCTGGTCAAGCGCGTCCTGCGCAAGCACGGCTACCCGCCCGACAAACAGGAGAAGGCGACGCGCACGGTGCTCGAACAGGCCGAAGTCCTGTCCGCCGGCTGGGCCGTCTGAGCCCCGGACGATTCTTTTCGACCGGGCTGGTCTTTAACCTTTTAAACAGCTGCCCCCAACCAACATAGTACAATCAGCCGAGGGAATGACGAGATCGCTATAGAAGGCTTGTATCCTACCTTATATGACTGTATAGTCAGTCATATGACTAAAAGTTCAGCCACAAGAAAAGAGGGCGTCCTGCGCGAGTTCCGTATCCGCGAAATCCTGGATGCCGCGTGCCGGGTAGTGGCTCGCAACGGGTTTCAGGGGGCCACGGTTGAGCGCGTTGCCGAGGAAGCGGAGATCGCCAAAGGGACCGTCTATCTGTATTTCCAGAACAAAGATGATCTTTTCACCGCCGCTGTGGAGCAGGGAATACAGAATTTCACCAGTCAGGTGCGCACTCAAGTCGAGGAAGCGCTGACGCCGGTTGAAAAGCTCCGACGTCTGATTGAGGTCAGCCTTGAACTGAGCGATACGTATCGTGATTTTTTTAAGACCCTGCTGCTGGAGCGGAACTTTCTGGCTGCTTCACCCAATCATCCCGAAGCGACGCATATGCTCGACCTGTATCTGGCCCATATCCATTTTATCGAAGAAATCATTCAGGACGGCGTGCGCGTGGGCATGTTTCGGCCCCATAATGTGGAAGCCTCGGCCTTTGTCCTCAACGAGGCGATTCGCGGCTGCTTTCAGCAACGGTCGTTGGGGCTGACGGCGCGACCGGTCAGCGAAGACGCCGGTATTTTGCTCGATTTGTTTTTTAACGGGGTTCTGAATCAGCATCAGAACCATAAGGAGCCGGTATCGTGAAGCACTTCGTATTCCTGCTTGGCCAAGCGTCTATGGTGTTGATCCTGCTTGCCTTTCCGAGTTGTCAATCGTCCAGTTCGGAAGCGGCCAAAACACAAGGCCAGACCGCGGTTGCTCCCCCCCCGCCCCTCACCGTTCAGGTGGCGCAACCGGTCGTGCGCACTGTGGTACGAACCGGTCGGGGGCAGGGCGCGTTGTTCGCGAAAGAGAGTGTCATTCTGTCGAATAAAAGGGAAGGGTATGTTGATCGGGTGCACGTTGACTTTGGGGACAAAGTGAAAAAAGGCCAGCTCCTGGCCGAGATGGAGCGGGAAGAACTCGCCCTGGAGGTCGAAGTACAGGAAAGCGCGCTCAAACAAGCGGAAGCCAATTTCATCCGCGCCCAGGCTGAATATACCCGCGTCCAGGAGTTGGCCGCGGAAAACCTGATTCCTGAGCAACGGCTGGATACCAATGAGGCTGACTATAAAGTGACGCAGGCGCGCGTCCGCACCGCCGAAAAAATCCTGGCTCTCGCGCGGAAACGCCTGCGTGATACCCGCATCTTGTCGCCAGTCAACGGCTTTGTCCAGGAACGTTTTGTGAATCCTGGCGAATACAAGCAGAACGCCTCACAACTGCTGGAGTTGGTCGTCGTTCATCCCCTCAAGCTGCGCTCCCCCGTGCCGGAACGCTTTGCCGCGGTGGCTGAGACGGGCATGTCGCTCCGGGTTGAAGTCGAAGCCCTGCCCGGGCAGGTTTTTGAAGGAACACTCAGCCGCATGGCCGCTCGGGTGGACCACAGGACACGCTCCCTGCTGATTGAGGCCGAGATCCCCAATCCTGATGGGAAACTCCGCCCCGGCTATTTTGCGCGTATTACCGGCGTGCTCGGAGAAGAGGACGCGCTCTTCATTCCGCGCACTGGCCTGGCGCGCTTTGCCGGGGTTGAGCGCATCTTTATTGTCGAGGATAACATCGTCACCTCGCGGGAGGTGACCTCCGGCATGGAGGACGGGGACTGGGTAGAAATTGCCAAAGGGCTTTCTGAAGGAGAAACGGTCGCCGTCAGCGCCCTCAACCGTCTGGCTGATGGGATGACCGTGCAAACCCAGGAGTTCCTTGGACGGGTTGGGTCTTTGGGTCTCAAGGACTCAAAGGACTCAAAGGACTCAAAGGACTCAAAGGACTCAAAGGACTCCTTATCTCAGACCCAGTAAGTCCTGCGGAGAGCGTATGATTCTTGCCGATATCTGTGTTCGCCGACCCGTCTTTGCCACCATGCTTATTGGGGTGCTCGTGGTGGCCGGCTGGTTTTCCTACAACAGCCTCACCCTGGAGTTGATGCCCAAGGTCGAAATGCCGGTGGTGACGGTGACAACGACCCTGTCCGGGGCCGGACCGGAGGAGATTGAGGCCCAGGTAACCAAGGTCATTGAGGAAGCCATCAACACGGTCAGCGGGATTGATGAGCTGCGGTCAGTCACCCGTGAGGGGTTATCCCAAGTTATTGTGCAGTTCGTCCTGGAGAAAGACCTGGGCATTGCCGCTCAGGAAGTCCGTGACAAGGTAGGCACGGTCCTGGCCGACCTGCCCGAAGATGCAGACCTGCCGATTGTCGAGAAGTTCGATATTGATGCCACGCCTATTGCCACCGTGACCGTCTCGGGCTTTCGCGGCCTGAAAGAGCTGACCGAAATTGCAGAGAATCAGGTCAAAGAGCCGCTGGAGTCGGTGACCGGGGTCGGCGCCATTGACGTATTGGGCGGGCGAAAACGGGAAATTCATATCCTGGTTGACCCCGAGCGACTCAAGGCCTACGGACTGGCCATCCGAACCGTGGCGCAGGCCCTCGCCAAGCAGAATGTCGAATTTCCGGGCGGACGCATCACCCAAGAGAGCGGAGAGACCGTCTTGCGGACGCTCGGACGGGTCAAGTCGGTCCGCGAGTTCGAGGATATTGTGGTCGCCACCAATGACGGCGTGCCCATTACTCTGGCCGACATTGGCCGAGTCGAAGACGGTGTTGAAGAGCCACGCTCCTTGTCCCGCTACGACGGCAAGAACGCCGTATCGCTTATCATTCGCAAACAGTCCGGGTCGAACACGGTTGCCGCGGTTGAGGCGGTTCAGGAGCGTCTGGTTGAGGTTCGGCAGCTCCTCCCGCCGGGTGTCGAAGCGCTGGTCACCCGCGATCAGTCGGAATTCGTCAAAGCTTCGGTCCACGAGGTCGAGCAGCATCTCATCCTGGGCTCCCTGTTTGCCAGTATCATCGTGTATTTCTTTCTCGGCAATCTGCGTTCGACGCTGATTGCCGCGGTTGCGATTCCGGTGTCCATCATCTCGACCTATACCCTCCTGGCCGCGGCTGGCTATTCCCTCAATCGTGTCACCCTGCTGGGGCTCACCTTGGCCGTCGGCATTGTCATTGATGACGCGATTGTCGTGCTGGAAAACATTTATCGCTACATCGAAGAAAAGGGCATGAACGCCTTTGAAGCCGCGCGTGCCGCCACCGCCGAGGTGGGCCTGGCCGTCAGCGCCACCACCCTGTCGCTGGTTGTTATCTTCATTCCGGTTGGCTTTCTCAAGGGGATCATCGGGATGTGGCTGAGCAGCTTCGGGTTTACCATGGCGTTCTCGATCATGGTCTCCCTGCTGGTCGCTTTTACCCTCACACCCATGCTGTGCTCGCGCTTTCTGCCCAAACATCTCGACGAGCACGCCCCTTCTTCAAAGAGGAAACGTGTCCTCCAACAACATGGAAATGCTGGACACGTTTCCTCTTCACGCGAGTCACGTTTCTACGGGCTCATTGATCGTTCCTATACCGCCATGCTGCAGTGGTCGATGCACCATCGCTGGGCGATTGTGTGCCTCACGCTGGGCGTGTTTGTTTCTACCCCCTTTATTGCGGGTCTTGTCCGCCCCAGCCTGATGGCCAGCGACGACCGGGGGGAGTTTGAAATCAATATCAAGACACCGCCCGGCTACTCGCTGGCCCAAACTGACGCCGTGACGCGCCAGATTGAAGAGGAAATTCATCCCCTTCCGGGTGTGAACCATCTGCTGACCGAGATTGGCTCAACCGTGGGCGAGTCCGTGACAAAATCGAAAATTGTCGTCACCCTCACGCATTACTCCGAGCGAACCCTCCACCAGAGTCAGGTCATGGATCTGGCTCGTGAGAAGGTCCAGGGATTCCCCAATCTCAGGATCAGCGTGGACCAGATTCTGCCGGTCAGTGGTGGGGGTATCCAGAATGTGGATGTCTCGTACAACTTGCGGGGCCCGGACCTTGAGACGCTCCAACAATATTCCGAAGATTTGAAAACCCGCGCCCGGAACATGCCCGGCCTGCGCGATGTGGACTCAACCTTCGAGGGCGGGAATCCCGAACTCCAAGTCCATCTCAACCGCCGCAAGGCCTCAGACCTCGGCATTGAGGCCGCGGACATTGCCTCAACCCTGCGCATTATGGTCGCGGGTGAGAAAATTACGACCTATCGCGAAGGCGATGAGCTATACGATGTACGTCTTCGCCTGACACCGGAGAGTCGGAATCGGCCCGAGGTGATTCAACAGGTCGCGGTCCCGTCAGCATCGGTTGGACAGGTCATACTCAATAATGTTGTCAATCTGGTTCCCGGTACCGGCCCGGTGCAAATTGACCGCCAGGACCGGCAGCGCCAGATTACGATTACCGGCAACTTGGCTCAGGACAAGGCACTCGGCGACGCGATTGCCGACATTGATGCCGAGGTCGAGGAAATGGGCCTGCCGCTGGGCTATACCACCGGGGTGACCGGTATGGGCAAGATGTTTGAGGAGATGATGGAAAGCTTTCAGATCGCTTTTCTGTTGTCCATTATTGGCATGTATATGGTCCTGGCGGCGCAGTTTGAGAGCTTTCTGCACCCGATTACCATTATGCTGTCCCTGCCCCTGGCCGTACCCTTTGCCTTATTGGCGCTGTATATCGCCGGGCAGCATTTGGCGTTGTTCGCGATCCTGGGCATGCTGTTGTTATTCGGGATTGTGAAGAAAAACTCGATCCTGCAAATTGACCATACGATCAATTTGCGAGCCGCAGGTCTGCCGCGCGACGAGGCCATTCTGCGGGCCAACAAGGAACGTCTGCGTCCGATTCTGATGACAACTCTCGCCCTGGTAGCCGGCATGATTCCCATTCTGATCGGTCAGGGCCCGGCCGCGGAAAGTCATCGTGGCATTGCGGTCGTCGTCATTGGCGGACAGAGCTTGTGCTTATTGATCACCTTATTGGTGACGCCCGTCGCCTATTCGTTGTTCGACGACGTTGAGGCCTGGCTGGGTCGCACGGTTCCGTCGATTCGCAACCGGCTTACACGCCTGTGGCGGCGCAAACCAGCCCGCGCAGCGCCTACCCGCGCGGCGGTTGAAGAAAAGATGTTGGGAGATTAGGAGGCTGGACAATTCCCTTTCAGGTCAGTGGCCCGTATAACGACCCTCAAGTTCGACCCAAAAGGCCGTTACTTGAGATGAATCTGGAGTTCGCCCTAGACTAGAGTCAGAACTCATAAGCACAGGGGAACAGGAACGGCAAGACAGACGGCGCTTATGTATTTTCTGTACTTGCTGAACGCGGTCTACGCCCTTCGGCACGGCTCAGGACAGGCTCAGGGCGAACGCGCGTGCTGAGCGTAGCCCCAGAGGGGCGAAGTCGAAGTGTGGAGGCGGATTACGTCCGGCATGACGCGAGCCCTCGGAACGGCGAGAGCCTATCGTGAAACGCGCTAGTCGTTGACGCCTCCGTATCCCGCCTCATTCCTAGAGGCTGCCAGCAGGATGCCCCCCAACCGGTATTCACAGTCTACCATCACGGCTCGTCGGATGGCTCAAGCGGATAGACTTTGAGGCTCTGCCAGCGGCGCAACAGCACCTTGCCGGGCGGAAAGTCGGGCGGCTGGGATACGTCCGCGACCCGGCAGAGATGAACTTCTACTTTGCCCCGGCTGCCGCGCGCCTTGGAATGCCAGGCCGCCAGCCGGGCCGCACGCATCAAGACCGCGGGCGGCAGGTCGGCGAGCCGGTCGGGATTGCGTACCACAACATGACTGCCGGGAAAGTTGACCACGTGCAGCCAGAAGTCTTCAGGCTCCGCAACCTCGAAGGTCAGCCGGTCATTCTGGATATCCCCTTTGCCCACCAGAATCTCAAATTCCTCGAAAGAGATGGTTCGGAAAGGTCGGCCCTTGCTCGCCATTGTCGTTGCTTCCCATGCGTGGTGCGCACACTCAGAGGGACGGCTGGTCGTTACCGCCGCGCGCTCCGTCTCCTTATCACCGAACGCCCTATGCCTTCACTCTTACGCCATATACCATACGCTCCTGCATTTGAGACCGGTGAGGAATTCAGGCCCGAGGGATACGAGTGGGCAATCAAGACGTACTCCGCGATACTGATGCAGGCCAACTCCGCCGCTTTATCGCCCATCTCCTGCGCGATATCCACGCGCTGGAACACGTGCTCAATACCGGTCTGATCGAATCCGGGGTCCACCGAATTGGGGTCGAGCAAGAACTGTTTTTAGTGGATGCCGCCTGGCGTCCGGCTCCGCGCGCTGGATATCCTTGAGTAGATCGATGACCCTCATTACACCACGGAGCTGGGACTATTTAACCTGGAGATCAATCTCGATCCCTTAGCGTTTCAGGGGGACTGCCTGAGTCAGCTTGAGGACCGGCTCAACTGCTCACTCGCCACAGGGCGGGCGCTCACCGGGGTCGGGCTGAGGCGATCCTGGGTGGAATTTTGCCAACGCAGCGCAAGTCTACCTGGCGCTGACCAGTATGACCCTCAAACCGCGTTGTCGTCGAGCCACGTATTGCCCGCTGGTTTGTGACGGAATTTTTCCACCTGTTGGGCTTCCGCAAGAAACGGCACAATGCCGGGAAACTGCTCGTCAGCCGTCGCTGGCATGAGCCGGGGGCGCTTGAGGCCGGAGAGCCCAATCGGTGAGAGACCGCTCTCAAAGCCCGGTTTGCATATTTTGGAGGATGTGTGTTACAGGAGGCTGATCTATATACAGTATTATTATCGTTCCGGGGCTGTCCACGACAGGGCGCTCGGGGCTGAGCAGTAATAGTACGGGGAGGGACCTTCGATGGTGGCAACAGCTATGCCAGCTCCAGTCGAAAGGCAGGCCGTCCAGATAGAGAGAATGAAGCACGACAAAACAGCGCACGGCGAGATGCCGTTCATACGCTTTCTGATCATAGGCGGCGGCCTGGGGCTGCTGTCGTTGGTGCTCATCAGGCTGTGGCAGGGCGAGTGGTGGTTCCCGGTTGGTCTGGACGCGACGACACCCGAATTTGCGACCTATTGGCTGGGTCTGCTCTACGTCGAGTGGATCGTCCTTATTACCGTCGCCATCATCGGCTTTACGGCTTATTGCAAACCCTGTTCGACCTGCGCCGTTCAGAAGAAAGAGTTGGGGCGCATCGACCCCGAGCACGAGCTCAACCACATCGGCAAGCTGTGGGCCACCGTCGCGGTGGCAGCCATGTTCGGCTTTGGCGTCAGCTATTTTGCCGAGCAAGACGCCTCGTGGCATCAAATTGTGGTGCGCGATACGGCCTTTACACCCAGCCACATTCCCCTCTTCTTCTATGCCTTTCCCATGCTGATCATCATGACCGGTGTCAGCTCCTGGTACGCCTATAACCGTTTACACCATCTCTACGTCGGTGAAGGGGGCAAAGGCATACCCCTCTGCTATCTGCTGTTTCCGGCCGGCGGCTGGTTCCTGTTCGCCAATGTGGCGTTTAATGAGCTGGGACACTCAAGCTGGATTACCGAAGAACTGTTCGTGCAGCCCTACCATTTTCCGTTTGCCTGGGCGACGTATTTCTTTTTTGCCGGGTTTGCTCTGCTGTTTAAGACCGCGCCGCGCATCTTTGAGAACCTGGGAGCTATGGCCCAGCAAGCGTCAACCGAGGCAAAGGCTTCATCGTAGTCTGGTGGCGGACGGTCGCAACGCACAGCGTTCAGGAAGGGACTGGCCTCAGGAAGAGTTAAAAACAATGAAGGCCGAAGAGCTTGCCGCACTGGGCCATCACAAGATGGCCAAGGTCTTTGATATCATTCTGCTCCTGGCTCTAATCGGCTTTTTCACCGTTATCCCTCATGTCAGTCGCATGCTCTATATGGGTGACTGGGATTTCTGGGTGGATTGGAAAGACAAGCTGTGGTGGCCGATCGCCGGCCCGAGCGCGGCCCTGTTGGTGACCGCGGTGGGTCACTATCTGGCCTGGCACTATCTGCGCCTGCCGCTAGGGGCCACGTTTACCGCGGTGTTCGTTTTGATTGGGGCCTGGCTGAGTCGGATATTCAGCTTTTACGGCCTGGAGTATTATCCGCTTAATTTTGTCTGGCCGGCCACAACGATTCCCATGGCGCTGGCGCTTGACCTGATGCTCTTGTGGTCACGCAGCTATCTGGCGACGAGTCTGATCGGCGGATTTTTATGGGGATTCCTCTTTTATCCCGTGAACTGGCTGATGCTTATGCCCTTCCTGCAGCCGGTGACGCTGTTTGGCAAGACCTTTACCATTGCCGATTTGATGGGCTATTACTTCATCCGCCCTCAAACGCCGGAATACCTGCGCCGGATTGATGAAGGCACGCTGCAAGCCTTCCTGGGCCAGCGTATCTGGATCAGCGTGTTAATGGCCGGCATTACCTGCACCATCATGTATTGGGTTGGTATCGGCCTGGGGAAAGCGCTCGGCGTTATGCCTCTGCGGAAAGTCCTGCGCCAAACCTGAAATGATAGCGACGAGTGGTCAGTGGTTCGTGGCCGGTTTCCAATTCCTTCCCCCCTGGAGGGAGAAGGGGAGGATGGGGGGTGTTGTGATCCCCGTCATGCTGTCTCTCAGCCTCGCTGCGACTTCGCTGATCCACACGCCCGTTGCCCACGCTCATGGTGAGCATAACCTCGAACCCTTTGTCCGCATGCGCGGGGTCTCATTCTTCAACGTCGAGTTCTCGCACGAGCGGCTCGCGGTCAACGAAACCATGACCGTCACCGGCAAGTTCAGAGTGATGAATTCCTGGCCGCGTATGCTGACGACGCCGGAGTTGGCGTGGGTTGGCGTCCTGGTGCCGGGTCCGAAACTCGCCGTGCGCGAACGCTGGGTGAATGACCGCTTTATCCAGAACGCGTTTAATATCGAGTTAGGAGAGCTCTACGATTTCAAGATGATTCTCCAGGCGCGCGAGCCGGGCCGGTATCATGTCCACCCGCTGGTTAATCTGTCCGGTACGGGCGGGCTGGTTGGTCCGGCCAAGTGGATTACCGTTGTGCCGGGCGACGCCCCGCCGTCCTATACCCTGCAGATTCCGGCAACCGGTGAGACCATAGACCTGGAGCACTATGGGTTCGGGCGGGTTGTCGGCTGGCATATCACGTTCGGGATTCTCGGGCTGGCCTGGCTGGGCTATTGGGCCAGACGCCCGATGCTCGTCCGTCACGCGCTGCTGGTTCACGGGGTTGATGAAGAACAAATCACGTCCGCTGATCGTCGAACCTCTCTTATTTTTGGCGTAGTCTTGGTTGTTCTGGTTGTCGGAGGGTTATTGGTCACGCACTCGGGTCGCCCGCCGATCATTCCACACCAAGCCGCCAGAATGTGGGACCTGTCCGGTCTCCCGCACCCGAGTGCCGTACAAACCGAAGTCAAAGAGTTGCGCTATAATACCACCGAGCGCTCCCTGAGTATGCAGGTTGAAGCTACGAACACCGCAGATCAAGCGGTGGTCTTACGCAAGTTCACGACCAGTTATCTGTCTTTCATCAATCCCGCCACACAAGACCTCTATCCGGATGCGCAAAACGAGATTCCAGTCATGCAGGTGGAGCCCGATGGACTCCTCCAACCGAGCGAAACAAAGATGCTGATGCTGACGATGCAGGATGCTATCTGGGAGACGGATCGATTCATTGAGTTCGACCAGCCTCAGATCACCGCGGCCGGCGTGCTCGTCTTCACTGACGCTCAGCCGCTTGCCAGAGAAGACCTGCAACCCATCATGATGGGGAACAGCCGCGAAGGCTTAGGCGTCCCGTGGGGGCATATCTCCAGCCTGAACGAGGTCTATTCCAATATCCAGGTTGATTTTGGACGCATGGGCCAGTAACGTCTGGCTTTGTGCTATCAGTCCACCGCTGCTCCCACAGGAATGCCTCGTTCTTCCGTAGTCGCCGTTACCCTCATACGTGCCTGACTCCTCGTTGGAAGAACGATTCCAGAAGAGCACCATGAGACAGGTCGAACAAGATTCCCACTACGGCTCGCGTTTCTCGGCCCAGCGACTACGTAACGTAACACTCGTCTTGTTTCTGTGTGTCTGGGCCGACGGCCCACCAGTGCGACCAATTCAGGCAGACAAGCATCCAGTCGAATTGCTGTTTGCCGACCCGCGTGTTCACTCTATGCCGGGGGATCGCTGCGAAGACGACATCTGTGTCCGCTTGCTGGAACTGATCCAAGATGCGCAAAGCTCCATCGACTTTGCGGTGTACGGCATGCGCAAGCAAACGCAACTGCTGGATGCGCTCGTTGCTGCCCAAGCGCGTGGGGTAGTCGTGCGCGGCGTAATCGATCGTCAGCGGGACAGAGGGAACTATTATACGTCCACCGATCTGTGGGTCAGCCGGCTCGAGAATATCCGCGACGATTTCGACGCCGAAATGATACTAAGCCAGCGAAACGACTGGAAACCTCGGAAGCCTTCCTGTCCCCGACCGGAGGGCTTCAAGGGGCCACTGCAATGCCTGGCCTACGACTTGGATGATCGCTGGCTCGTGGCGGCGCACGCCAGTCGGGAACCGTTCGATGAAAGCACAACCAACCGGATCATGCATAACAAGTTTTTCATCGTGGACGGGCGCTGGGTCTGGACCGGCTCGTGCAACCTGTCGGACTCCGGCACGGGCGGCTATAACGCCAACGTTGCCGCTGTAATCGACTCAGCTCGGCTCGCCGATGTGTATGCTGAAGAGTTCGAGCAGATGTGGGCCGGCCGCTATCATCAGTTGAAGACGAGCAATGGCGTGGAACGTCTGGGACTGAGCGACACCCAGGTCGAAGTCTGGTTCTCGCCGCAGGACAAAGCCATGCGTAAAGGCGTACAGACACTCATTGCTGGCGCGCGGCAGCGCATTGACTTGGCCGTATTCTATCTGACCAACAAGTTCGTGACCGCAGACCTGATTGCGGCACACGGCCGAGGCGTTGACATACGTGTCATCGTCGATGCGACCTCTGCCCGGAACGAGTATTCCAAGCATGAACTGCTACGCACAGCGGGCATTCCCGTCAAGGTCGAGAACTGGGGCGGCAAGATGCATATGAAGGCTGCGGCTATCGACGGACGGGCAGTTGTGGTCGGGTCGATGAATTGGACCGGCGCTGGAGAATTAGAGAACGATGAGAACACCCTCGTGCTCAAGTCTCCACGCCTGGCAGCAAACTTCGAGGGATTCTTTGATCATCTGTGGAACAGCATCTCCCAGGAGTGGGGTCACGCCATGTCACGCCCTGACCCCGAGTCCGTCGCCTCATCAACCGCCTGCACCGATGGGATCGACAACGACTTCGACGGGCGTATCGACAGCAACGACCCCGGCTGTAGCGATACGCCACCGCCCCTGCCAGCCCTGCCCCCGCACTGGACGGTGGACAAGGCAAGCAGCCCGGAGTCTCCGCAGGGCTATCGTCTGATAAAAGCAACTCGGTAGCGCCTGAACAGAATGAGGCACCGCTCTACGGTATCAGCACCACCCCTCCGCTCCCGATCGATTCATGACCAACGCAGTCAAAAACCGCGGATCAGTATGAAGACTGCACTGATTGCGCTTGTCACGCTGTTGGCTGCGTGCCCGGCGGACGCCCAGGATTACGGCACGGCACAGGTGTATACCCCTATCGCCGTGATTGACGGCGACACGTTTCGGGCGGATATCGTAGGCTGGTCGCCCGTTGTCGCGGAGAACATACGGGTACGGGTTAGAGGCGTTGATGCGCCTGAGATACGTGGCAAGTGCAAGCAGGAGAAGATGCTGGCGCGCAAGGCGCGGTCGTTCACTGCGCACTTGCTCTGGACCGCACGGAATATTGAGCTGCGTGCTATTGAGCGCGGCAAATACTTCAGGCTGCTCGCCGATGTGGTGTTTGACGGGCAGGATTTGGCGACAGCGCTGATCGAATCAGGACACGGGCGCCCCTATGTGGGAAAAGGGAAGCGGCCGGATTGGTGTGGGGGAGGTTGAGTAAAACAGGTCTGCCTTACGGCACCAGCACCACCTTGCCGTAGGCCTTGCCGGCTCCGCTGACGGCGCGGTGGGCCTGGACTGAGATTTTTCATCCTCAAGATGAAATCCAGTTCTCCAGACGCAGGCCCTCTACCCGCTCAAATTCCTTCAGGTTGTTGGTGACCAAGGTGAATCCTTCGCTTCGAGAGTGGCCCGCTATATGTACATCGTTCACGCCGATGGGCGTCCCCTTTCGTTCCAGCGCTGCCCGGATATCTCCATAATGGGCAGCCGCCTTATTCCCATACTCAAGCACAACCAAACGGGAAACAAAGTCTTCGCCCTGCCGCAGGTTGTGCTCGGGCCTGGCGCTTTTTTCTGCGCCGTGCAGCAACTCAGCCAGGGTGATTGAGCTGATGCATAACTGGCCAGCGTGCCGGTTAAAGGTGTCCAAGGCCTCTAGCGGGCGGCGCTTGATAACATAAATGGCAATGTTGGTATCGAGCATGTATTTCAACATCAAAAGGCGTCCCGCTCAGCTTGCTCCTGGGAAGCCCGTTCTTCCAGAAAATCGTCGCTCAGACGCTCTTCGGAGAAAAAGAAGCTGTCCCATAAGCTATCCACAGGAGATAACACCCTATCCTTCCCGACAACGCGCACATTGACGTGTTTCACTTCGTCCGGGAAACGAGTATCGGCGGGTAACCGGACCGCCTGGGTACGGTTATTAACGAATACAGAACCCGTAGGCATTAGAATCACCCCTCTGAGAGATATACACAAAGTATATAGCAGTGCGGGATGGAGCAAGCCTATGAAGAATGAGGCACCGCTCTACGGTATCAGCACCACCTTGCCGTAGGCCTTGCCCGCCCCGCTGACGGCGCGGTGGGCTTGGGCCGCCTCGGCCAGGGGGAGTTCCTGTCCGATTACGGGCCGGAGCGTGCCGTTGGCCAAGCCGGCAACAAGGGCCGAGTGGATGCGGACATGATCCTGCGGCGTGGCGTTGCGTAAGGTCATGCCCATGATGGAGGCGTCCCGCATCATGGCTGCTCGTGGGTTGATCTCGATCGTGCCCTGATTCCTCTCGCCCCGATTGCCGATGACAACCACGCGCCCACGCATAGCGAGGAGGTCAAGGTCCTTGGCCAGATTGACGTTGGCCAGCATCTCTAAAATAACATCAACGCCCCGCCCATCCGTCAGCGTCTTCACTTCTTTCAGATACGACGCGGCACTATGATCGAGAACATGATGCGCGCCTTGTTCGGACACGAGCTGACGCCCGCGTTCCGTACTCGCGGTTCCCATCACTGTCATGCCGGCGGCCCGACCGAGCTGTACCCCGGCAATACCTACCCCACCACTCGCCCCATGCACAAAAAGCGTTTCGCCAGGCGAGGCCTGGCCGCAGTGAAAGAGCGCTTGATAGGCCGTTCCATAGGGCACAAACACTGCAGCCCCTTGGGCGAACGACGCCTGTTCGCCCAGCGGGTGTACCTGCTCCTGTTTGCATAAGGCCTGTTCGGCGTACGTGCCGCTGAGAGAACCGGCCAGATATACCCGGTCGCCCACGGCAACCCTGCCCACCCCCTCGCCCACGGCCTCAATCACGCCGGCACCGTCCGAACCGGGCGTGAAGGGGGTCGGCGGCTTGGGATAGATCCCGGACCGGATATAGGTCTCAACCGGATTGACCCCGACCGCGCGCATACGCACCACGACCTGACCCGCCCCAGGGGTCAGACCCGCGACTTCTTCGAGCTGCAAGACCTCTGGTTCACCAAACTCGTGTATCCGAATAGCTTTCATAGGGTTTACTCACTTCCACGGCAGGGTGCCATTATTTTGCAGCTTGCAAATCCCGGGTCTCAAGCGCGGCCAGCATCCCTGCAACGGTCGTCATCTTCTCGCGCGGCTTGCCCACTTTTTTCCCGTTCTCGACTTCTATCTGATCCAGATATTTCCAGTCAGCAAAAGAGACGTAGCGGACACCCTTCTCGGCCAGTAGAGCAGAAACCGCCCCGTCGCTGGCGTTTATAGTATTGGGCACCTTGCCCTGTTGCAGGTCTTCCAGCATGAGCCCGACGGTTTCAATCGCGTCCGGCTTATTTGTGCCCACCACTCCAGACGGACCCCGCTTGATCCAGCCGGCAACATACAACCGCTCAATGGGCGCTTGTGTTTCCGGGTCGATGACCCGACCGGTTTGATTCGGAATAGTCCCGGCGCGCTCGTCAAACGGGACGGCTTGCAGCGGATGGCCTTTATAGCCGATGGAGCGAAAGACCATCTGAATATTCGGCAACTCTTCGTATTCCCCGGTTCCGCGCGCGCGCAGCGTTCCACTCTCATCCTTTACCAGACGGTTTTTTTCGAGCTTCACGCCCTCAACGCGCTCGGTCCCGTAGAGTTCAACCGGAGAAACAAAAAAGCGCGCCCTGATCTTCCTGGGGGCCGTTCCCTCGCCCTTGGGAATCTGGGCCGTCAGGATATCCATATTCCGCTGATGCACAGGCTCTGTGGCCTGCGCAAGGAACTCGGCATTCGCCTCGTCAAGTTCGAGGTCTCTCGGCTCGACGACCAGATCGGTGATCGGCATTTCCGTCAGTTCCCGAATCTCGGGGTTGGTAAAAGCGGCTTGCGCCGGCCCCCGGCGGCCCAGCAGGTAGATCTCCTTGACCGCACTTTTCTTGAGCACTTCGAGCGCATAGTCAGCGATATCCGTTTTTGAGAGTTCTTCAATCGAGCGGGCCAGAATACGGGCGACATCCATGGCCACATTACCGTTTCCGATTACGGCGACGCGTTCAACATTGCTCAGATCGTAGTTGAGGTCGCGGTAATCAGGGTGCCCGTTATACCAGCCGACAAAGATCGTCGCCGGGTCGCTACCGGCCAAATCTTCACCCGGAATACCGAGCTGCCGGTCGGATTCCGCTCCGGTTGAAAACAGGACTTGATGATAGTGGGCCAGGGTGTCGGCCAGCCGGATATCTTCACCAAAGGTCACGTTTCCGAAAAAACGAAAGCCGGGCCGACTGGCAAATTTCTCGTATTGTCGAATGACCGCTTTGATTTTTTGATGATCCGGTGCCACGCCGCCCCGAACCAACCCATAGGGAGTCGGCAGGCGGTCAAACAGGTCAACCCGAACAGCAATATCTTTTTGCCGGAGCAGTTCGCCAACCGCGTAGAATCCGGCCGGTCCCGAGCCAAAAATAGCGACGCGGAGGGGGTTTGTTTCAGAGCCAATCTGATCCGTCATGCAATGCCTTTCTCAAGGAGCGCGCGCGTATTCTCTCCCATACTCTTCTCGTGTAAAACCCGTTCGCTATACAGAGAACCCCGCGACCCGTCAACTAGGCGGGAAGACCCAGGATTCTCTGGAGCGAAGAGGCGCTCCCTGACGAATCAATTGTGGCAGCCTCCGCTTTCCATTTTCAAACCGAAACCATAAGATACACAGCCGATTACATAAGGGGGACAGTCCGATGAGTGAGAACGGAAATCCGAAAAGTGGCTATTTTTGGCCGATTCCGTCTGAGGACCCGGACAAGACCTGGAACGAAGCAGCCGAACACGTCCGCTATCAGATCAATGCCTATGCCGAGTGGTCGGAAAAGGCCGGTATGCTCCTGTTTCCAAAGCTGCCGGATACCACCGCATTACGTGAAGCGGGCCTGTTTCAGGTGGTAGACGTGGATACCTGTATTCAGATGATCCGTGACTATGCTCTAGAGACCCCGCTGACGCATTATTATTTGTGGACGCTGCCGCCGGGCCTGCCGGCGAGCTGGATTCAGCCCCATCTGGAGCTGTTTACCAGCAAGGTTATTCCGGCCTTTCGCTAGTCACAGGAGCAGGCTATGAACCTCCGACCCCCCGGCGTTTTTACCTTTCTGGACGGCCTCACCGGCGCTCAGACCGGCCAGCTCGCCCGCAGAGTCGAACAGCTCGGCTATAGCGCCCTGTGGTTTCCCGAGACCCTGGGCCGCGAGAGTTTTTCGTTTGCCTCGTATTTGCTGAGCCAAACCGAACGTCTGGTTATCGCCACCGGCATTGTGGTGACCTATGCGTATGAGCCGATTGCGGTGGCCAATGCCGCCCGGACGCTGGCCGAGTTATACGGCGACCGCTTTGTGCTTGGCCTGGGCGTGAGCAATGCGCAGGGCAACGCCCGGCGCGGCATTCCGTATGGCAAGCCCCTCGGCTTCACGCGTGAATATCTGACCAGGATGAAAGCCGTACCGTACGCCGCACCAGCCCCCCAAAACGACCCACCTGTGGTGCTGGCCGGGATGATGCCCAAGATGCTTGCCCTGGCCGCAACGCAGACCCAGGGGACGCATACCTATTTCACCGTGCTTGAGCAGATTACGGCCACCCGAGAGGCACTTGGACCGGAACCGTGGCTGTGTGCCGAGCTGGGCGTCATGCTGGAGTCGAACGCGGATACGGCCCGCGCGGCCGCCCGCAGGTATATGCAGACCTATCTCCAAATCGATCACTACGTCCAACGCTTCAAAGAGGTCGGTTTTACCGACGCCGATACGGCAAACGGCGGCAGTGACCGGCTTGTGGACGCGGTCGTTGCCTGGGGGGACGAAGTAAAGATTCGCGAGCGGATTGCCGCCTATTATGAGGCCGGGGCGTCACACGTGTGTATCATGCCGCTGAGCCCCAAAGGCGGCATGATACCGGACGAGCGGGCGATTGAAACGTTAGCGCCGGAGAGATGACGCGGCATGGTGCCTGGCACCGGAGTCACCCGACCTGCTGTCAAGCGCCGTCGTGGCCGGTCGTCTTGAACACCCGCAGCCCTGACGGGGCACTCTGCTCGTTTATCTTCTCAAACTCTCTGCCCGGGCGAGTGAGACTTGACAAATGATCTTTTGATCCTTGTAGTCATCATTCTCACAAGATTAACCGCCTCTCTACGGTCATCTTCACATCGCATTGACTGAGCGCAAAAATGACGACGTCAGTATACGCATCCCGTAGCTGAGCGTAGTCCACCATGTATTCCGCTTTCTTATAGTCCCTGTGCCAGTTCGGAAACGGAAACCCTCAGGGCCTTGGCTATTGTCCCGATATTCCGTAAAGCGACGTTTCGCTCACCGCGCTCTATTCCTCCCAGGTACGTCCGGTCAAGTCCACATTCCGCTGCAAATGATTCTTGCGAATACCCCTGAGACTTGCGAAGTTCCCGGACACGTTCACCGAACCGCTTGAGAATCTCATCGTTGCTCATACTCTTGAGCGTGACGTTTTGGTGCTTATCAGTCTACGGACTATGAGAATCTTCCGAAGCTCTGCTTACCCACCTTCTCATTTGCGCCGTTTGGGCGTATGTCTCTCTACACGTGAAAAAAAAGGAGAGGCGACATGCAACTTGGACTCTTTGGCATCAATATGGGACCGTGCAGTACGCCGGACGCATCAGCGCGGGTAGCGCAGGCCGCCGAGGCCGCGGGGTTTGAATCCGTCTGGGCGGGCGAGCACATTGTGTTGCCGGACCCACAGGAGCCGCCTTCGCCGTTACCGCCAACCTACCCCATGCTCGACCCCAATATCGCCTTTGCCTTTCTGGCCGGCCAGACCCGAACCATCCGCATGGGAACCGGCATTATTATTTTGCCGCAACGGAATCCGCTGGTGCTGGCAAAAGAGATGGCCAGCCTGGATGTCCTGTCAGGCGGACGCCTGATCTTTGGCGTCGGTATTGGCTATCTCAAGCCGGAATTTGACGCTCTCGGAGCCCCATTCGGTCATAAAGGACCGCGCACGCTTGATTACATTGATGCCATGCGGGCGATTTGGAGCCAGGACGACCCGTCCTATCAGGGATCGTTTGCCTCTTTTAGTGGCGTCAAGGCATTCCCCAAGCCAGTCCAGCAACCCGGCCCGCCGGTTGTTTTTGGCGGCATGACCCCCCAGGCGTTCCAGCGTTCCGTGACCCATGGCGACGGCTGGTACGGCTTTGCCCTCGATGTGGACGGAACCAAAAAATGCCTCGACGGTTTGCAGGCTGCCGGGGAACACAATGCGCGTCCGAGTAGCTTAGGCACGCTGGAAATCAGCGTGACTCCGGTTGGACGGATCGATCTCGACACGGCCAAACGTTATGCGGACCTAGGCGTAGATCGTTTGATTCTGCTCTTCCCGCCCAAAGGAGATGCCCTGTTCACACTCAGCGCCACTGAGACGGAAATTACGGATTACGTCAAAGAGATTGGGGACACGGTTATTGGGCGGGTCTAGGACAATTTACGATCTTTTATAGCCGTCCGACATGACGGGAGCGGAACGGCACGGTCACAGCCTAGCGGGAAACGCTCCAGGACGTGTTCACACGCATACCCCGGCGTACCTGACTCAGGATGGCTGTGTCCGTCCCCGTTGTTTCACCCCTTCGACCCTGGTGGCAATCGCCTCTGGGGTGACGCCACGGACCTGTTCACGCCAAGCGGTTGATTCGAGTTGGAGCCCGTCGTTGAGCGTCCGGGCGTAGCCTTCGTTAATCACGCGCTTCATATTGCGCAGCATGTTGGGCAGACACGACAGCATATCTTTTGCCAAGGCGTGACAGGTCGGCAGCAATTCGTCGGGCGCAACAACGCGGTTCACCAGCCCCCAGGCTTCGGCGTGCTGGGCAGACAGATAGTTTCCGGTCAGAGACAATTCACGCGCCCGGTAAATACCAATCACGCGCGAGAGTTTCTGGCTCAGGCCCCACCCCGGCATGACCCCCATCCGGGCGTGCGTATCCGCAAAACGCGCGGCGCTGGACGCAATCAAGACATCGCAGGCCAGGGCCAGTTCAAACCCGCCAGTAATGGCAAAACCGTTGATCGCACCAATAATGGGGCGGTCGAACGCCTCCATGACCCGCACCACGTCCATGCTGCGCTTTGTTGGTTGCGGTTCTTGTAAGGGTTCGCTCGTCCGGCTCAGTTCTTTGAGGTCCATCCCCGCACAGAATGCCCGGCCGGCTCCGGTCAGGATAACGACATGGGTCGCCGGGTCGCTTTGCAGTGATGTAAAAGCGCTGACAATTTCGAGCCGGAGTTCACGAGACAGGGCGTTCATCGCCTGGGGGCGATTCAGGGTCAGGGTTGCGATACCCTCGGTTTTCTCAACCCTGAGAACTGGTTCTGCCATGAGATATCCTCCTGAGGCTTGTTAGTATGCCCCGAGCAAGGCGCACAGCCAAGCGCCCGCTTCATTGACGCTCTCGGCGTTCGTCTCTAGGATACCCTGCTAGGTTTGATGTGAATTAATCTCCTGGAATCGAGGAAAATCTACTCTTATATTTCACGCTGAGCAGGAAGGACGCGATGAGACGAGAAGAGATTGATAGAGCGAGACAGTTTTGGGATCAAACTGATGGCGACAAAGTACGCAATGTATCGTGGACGGCGATCCGCTACTTTGAGGAGCAGATTGCGCGCCGGTTGACCAAGAGTAGGGAAGGGGGGGGAATACATCCATTGGCGAATGCTTCCGCATCGTTCGTATGGGAGATGCTGACGAGCCGCGTTCCGGAAGAGAATCGTGAGAGTCTTATCGGCTGTGCGCTTGTGTGTGGTGATATGAAGGGCGAACGCCTCTACTTTGAGAGCACCTCCAGAGTCCGATTCTGCGAGGTCCACGGTTACGACCTCAGCTCGAAATCATTGGCACGCTATGACCCAAAAGGTATTAAATTCCACGCCCATATAATGGACTGCAATGATCTTACCCTTGAACGAGAACGTTTTCACCTAATCGTTGGGTCCCACGGGATTCACCATGTGATGAATGTTGGTGGGCTATTCTATCAAGCGCACAAAGCCATAGCTCCTGGAGGACTCATTATTTTGCATGAGTGGGTCGGTCCGAACTTCCTACAGATACCTTGGACCAATCGATGGGTTGCACGCGTTCTTCTTTATACCCTATTCCCTAAGAGAGCCGGCCGCACGATGCAGGATGGGATTACGAAAGGGCGCTGGATAATGCTTCCACCCGATGCTTTGGATCCGTCCGAGGCATGCAACTCCGAGGATATATGGCACCAATACGTACGCTTCTTTCGTCCGTTACACTCGGTCTTCTATGGTGGGCTCCTCTTCCCAATTTTTGATGGTCTTGGACACCTTTTTAACGCTGAGAGATGGACGCACCGAATACGCATCCGCATCATCTACGCTCTGGAGCGAGGACTCACCAAGCTCAGGGTCATACAACCCCTCTTCGTCACAACGATCGGAGAAAAGAGGTGAAAGGCATTGTCGCCCGCGAAGCGTTTAGGAAAGCCTATACTGCCCATAAAGAGTAAACGTGCCCAGCCTTTATAGATGGAGGACACGTTCATTCTTTTCGAGGCCAGGCGGGTTTTTTGGAACAACGGACAGCCCTTTCTTCAGCATCGGCCTTTACCTCCCCCAGCTTCCAACGCTATTGGGCTGCCCGGCTGTGTGTCACTCTGGCCATTCAGATGCAGGCGGTGGCCATTGGCTGGCAGGTCTACGATCTGACGCGCCGGCCACTTGACCTCGGCCTGGTCGGCCTGGCTCAATTTCTCCCGTCGCTCGGCCTCGCTCTGGTGACCGGTCACGTTGCTGATCGCTATGATCGGCGCATCGTGATGGCGCTGTGCATCATTGTTGAGGCGCTGTGCGCTGTGCTCTTTCTGACGTTTACGCTGCAAGGCGGCACAAACAGGCTCTTCCTCTTTGGGGTGCTTGTCCTGTTCGGGACGGCCCGTGCCTTTGAGTTTCCGGCCTCGGTCGCCCTGATGCCCAATCTCGTGCCCCAGCGTCTTTTTACCAATGCCGCGGCCTGGAGTTCGTCCGCGTGGCAGGCCGCGACCATTGTCGGCCCGGCCATCGGCGGGCTGCTCTACGCCATTGGACCGGAGGCCGTGTATGGCTGCTGTGTGCTGATGTTCCTTCTTTCCGTTTTTTTGGTGAACACCATCCACAGTGAACACCGCGAGAGAGAGCAGATGGCCGCCACCTGGGAGTCTGTTGGGGCCGGGATTTCTTTTATCCGGGGCCAGCCGGTTGTCCTGGGTGCCGTATCCCTCGACCTGTTTGCCGTCCTGTTGGGCGGAGCAACCGCCCTGCTGCCGGTCTATGCACGGGATATTCTGCACGTTGGTCCCTGGGGGCTGGGGCTGCTGAGAAGCGCGCCGGCAGTTGGGGCGCTGGTTACGGCGCTGATCGTTGCGCGCCGACCGATTCAGCGTCATGCGGGCGCGATTCTTCTGTGGGCAGTCGGCGTCTTCGGCCTGTCCATCGTCGTCTTTGGGCTGTCTCACAATCTCTGGCTGTCGCTGCTGGCCCTCACCATCCTGGGCGCGTCGGACATGATCAGCGTTGTCATTCGTCGGGTCCTGGTTTTAGTGAAAACACCGGACGATATGCGCGGCCGGGTCAGCGCGGTCGAATCGGTCTTTATTGGCGCGTCAAACGAGCTTGGGGAATTCGAATCCGGCGTCACCGCGGCCTGGTTTGGGGTTGTGCCCGCAGTGGTGCTGGGCGGACTCGGCACCCTGGCCGTTGTTGGTCTGTGGGCGCGTATCTTTCCGCAGTTACGCCAAGTCGATTCCTTAGAGGGGGAGAGACTGGAAAAACCCTAGACGTTGATTTCCCGCGGGGAGTGTGTTTCCCATAGCGTCTTGGATATCCTGATGACAGAAACGGAGGAGCGATGAAACTCGACAGCTTGCTGACCGCCCGCTCACTCGACGAAGCGATTACGATTGCGCGCACTGCCGAGGACATGGGTTTTGACGGGGTGTGGAGCATGGAGAACCAGCACGACCCCTTTCTTTCGCTCGCCGTCTCGGCGACCATCACCACCAAGCTTACCCTCGGCACGGCGATTGCCTTGGCGTTTCCGCGCAGCCCGATGTCGCTGGCCTATACGGCCTGGGACCTGCAACGTGCCGCAAACGGGCGCTTCGTGCTGGGACTCGGCACCCAGGTGAAGGGCCACAACCAGCGACGGTATAGTGTCAAATGGGAAGCGCCGGGTCCGAAGCTGCGCGAGATTGTGCTGGCGCTGCGGGCGATTTGGGACTGCTGGCAGAACGGCACGCCGTTAGACTTTCAGGGCGAGTTTTATCAGCATACGCTGATGACCCCGGCCTTTTCGCCGGGAAAAATCGACCATCCGCAGATTCCCATCTATATTGCCGGGGTCAACCCGTATATCTGCCGTTTGGCGGGCGAGCTGTGCGACGGCTTTCACGCCCACCCGTTTCATTCGGCGAAATTTCTGCGCGAACGGGTGCTCCCCCAGATTGAAGAGGGAGCGCAGAAATCCGGTCGCAGTCGAAAAGACATTGTGGTCTCAAGCTCGTCTTTTGTGATTATGGGTGACACGCAGAAAGAAATGGACGCCATGCGCGAAAAGGTGCGCATGCAGATTGCGTTCTATGCCTCAACCCGAACGTATAAACCCGTGCTGGACGTCCACGGCTGGGGCGACGTGTGTCTCCGCCTGAACGCCAAAGCGGCCACGGGCGAATGGCAGGCCATGGCTAACGACGTGACCGACGAGATGCTGGACGCGTATGCGGTGGCCGGTTCCCCGGCTGAAGTCCCGGCCATGCTCAAAGCAAAATACGACGGCCTGCTTGACCGGGTGGCCTTCTATCATCCCGACCGCCCGGGTGTGAACGATGCGCGCTGGCGCTCGATAGTCAAAGCGTTTTCCGCATAAAATATAAATAAGGAGTGGCTGACATGCGCGCGTGGCAGATTAATCAAGAATTCGGCATTGAAAATTTAACCCTCGCGGCCCGACCCGACCCGCAGCCCGGCCACGGCCAGATTGCTCTCCGCGTCAAAGCCACGTCACTCAATTATCGGGACCTCATGACCGTTAAATACGGCGGGATGCGGGGCCTCACGCTGCCGTTGATTCCCCTGTCCGATGGCGCGGGCGAGGTAGTGGCCACTGGCGAGGGCGTCACCCGGGTCAAACCGGGCGACCGGGTCGCGGGTATTTTCTTTCAGAACTGGCGGGCCGGTGGGCCAGATGCGTCCCATGCAGCCTCAGCGCTCGGTGGTGCCCTGGACGGCATGTGGGCTGAACTGGTCGTCTTGCACGAAGACGGGGTCGTGAAGATTCCCGATTATATGACGTATGAAGACGCCGCCACGCTGCCCTGCGCCGCGGTCACCGCCTGGCAGAGCATGGTCACGCTGGGCAATATGAAGGCCGGTGACACGATCTTGATTCTGGGAACCGGGGGCGTGTCGATCTTTGCCCTTCAGTTTGCCAAGGCCGCCGGGGTGCGCACGATTATTACATCGAGCAGTGACGAAAAACTCGAACGCGCCACACAGCTCGGCGCGGCCGCAGTGATTAATTACAAGAGCACACAAGAGTGGGGCAAAAAGGTGTTGGAACTCACCGATGGTGTGGGGGTCGATCAGGTGGTCGAAGTGGCTGGAGCCGGGACGCTGGTACAATCGATGGAAGCCGCGCGGGTCGGCGGTTTTATTGGTCTGATCGGGATTCTGGCCGGCACGGATGGTGAGGTGAATCCCATTCCGGTGCTGATGAAGAGCCTGCGACTCCAGGGCGTCTATGTCGGCTCACGCGCGATGTTTGAAGATATGAATACGGCCATGACCGTGAATCAGATCAAGCCGGTGATTGATCGGGTGTATCCGTTTGAGGAAGCTCAGGAGGCCCTGAAACTCATGGAAAGCGCCACGCATTTCGGCAAGATCGTCATGACGGGCTAAGGGATTCCACTTCAGCATAGCGAAAACAGTCTGTGGTGTGGTCGTTGACCATGCCGGTGGCCTGCATGAAGGCGTAACAGATTGTTGACCCCACAAAAGAGAAGCCACGCTTCTTGAGGTCCTTGCTCATCGTGTCCGACCGCGCGGTACGCGCCGGGACCGCTTGCAGGGTGCGCCACGTGTTCTGACGCGACCGCCCACCGACAAACTGCCAGATATAAGCATCGAAGCTGCCCGCCTCTTTCTGGGCAGCGAGAAAGGCGTTCGCGTTCTTTATGGCGGACGCGACCTTCAGCCGGTTTCGCACGATACCGGGGTCGGCCAGCAGGCGCTCAACTTTGCGCGGCGTATAACGGGCGACACGAACGGGGTCGAAGTGGGCAAAGACGGTCCGATAGTGAGCGCGTTTTTTGAGGATGGTGTCCCAACTCAGGCCGGCCTGAGTCCCTTCGAGGATGAGAAACTCGAACAACGTCCGGTCGTCGTGCATCGGTACGCCCCATTCCTCGTCGTGGTACTGAATCGCCAGTTCGTTTTTGGCCCACACGCACCGTGTAAGCGGTTTCATCGCACTCCTCTATCGATCTTTCGCCCACGTAGAGAAAGAAACCGTATCAAACCCTGCTGCATGAGCTTCTTGAGGAAGCCGTCGAGCAGGCCGTTGAACACAGGACAGGCACGGACTCGTCGGGACCCCTCTCCACTATCCCCCTTACGGCAACGGTCCATCCTGAAGAAAGCCGCGAATGACATTGGCAGTCAGACGCGACACATTATTGTCATAGTTGTTGTGCGAAAGACTCCCACACCAGGCCATGGAACTGGCCGAGAACACCGCCCCGTCATTGGGCGTTTTGAAGTAGACAATATCCGCCCGGATATAGGGATTCTGGTCGCCGGTACCCCCGGCCGCAAAATAGCCGCGCGCGTTGAACGTCGATTCCTCTGAGACCGTGACAAAGATATCGTTATGGCCCTCGGAGTGGGCGAGCAGAAAGGCGTTGTGGGGCGTTCCGAGTTCCAGGTCGTAGCGGTCGAGCTCCAGCCCGGCGGCTCCGCCGCCGACCAGACCGAAATTTCCAATCGGCTCGTCTTCGCCTAGGCCTGTAAACATCCAGGCACATTCCGGCCGGAAGCTGTCCGGGGCTCGGCGGTAATAGCTGGAGGCCGTCAGACCGAACGAGGTAAAACTCACACCGGTCAGCTTGCTCATATTCCGACCCCGGACCCGCCACAGGCCGCCGTGTTTGCCATCAAAGGCATTACCGTATTCACCTGGGTTAATGGTCCAGGCCCGCGTGCCGTTGTCGCCTTTGCGGACTTCGATGAGAGCGGGATTGTCGGGGTGAAACACCGTACACCAGTAAAAACCGTTGGCCGCCAGATACAGCCAGCGGCCGCCTTGCTGCTGGTAGGCTTCGTAGGCGTCCAGCATTTCTTCCGAGCAGTATTCGGGATGGTGACAGGTCAGCACGACGCGGTATTGCCTGAGCAGTTCGACCCCTTCGCGTTGCAGGTCTTCATCCGTGTGCACATCGAAGTCAAACGCCATGGCTTCAAGCCAGTCGGTCAGATGGAGGTCGGCGTTCAGTTGCCAGACCGACGGCGACAGCACGTGGGTATATTTGGGCCGCATATTGAGAATGGGTCGTAGCCGCGAGGAGATATGCACCCCCCAGCCGTCGCTATGAACAGTGTAGGTGCCGTAGCCGTAGCCGTTCTTTTCCTGGAGCAAAAGGTCGCCAGGCTGCATCAGCGGCACGCGGCCGGTCAGGAGTTGGGCGACTTGTGAGTCCGCACTGAGATTTTCGTTGGCATAGGCCATATAACTGGCCGTCGGAATAATCACCGCGATCCTGGCGGTAGGGCGACCGGCCGGAGGACGCACAAAGAAGGGGATATAGTCTTCGTTGCCGGGCGTGTCCTGCCCGCCCAAACGCAGCCGAGCGGCGTACACCCCACTTTTCAGGTCTTCGGGAATAGGAAACTCGAAATCAACCTCCCAGCGCGCGTCGTCTACGGCGTCGTCATGAAAATGAATCGCCCCGTACTCCTGGGGTGCGGCAGTAAAGCTCATCTGATCCGCAGTCCAGTTGTGACCGGGCATGCCGCGTGACGGCATATTGATGCAGTGGCCGTGCAGACGGTGCAGGGAGTCGTCCAGCGCTTGGGTTGAGGCCGCGTTTGGAACGATATTGGCCGCAAAATCCCAGGCCGCAACCAGCGCCGGTCGCAGCTCGGTCTGGAGGGGCCGAGGACCGTGCAGGACACGTTCGATTTCCGCCCGGTTAAGCACGCGCCTGGCAATAGCCGGACGTTCGATCCGTCCGTTAAACTTGGCTTCGTGTTCCGGAATCTCTATGGGCGAGTGCACATGACTGAAATGTCCGCCCCAGATATGTCGCCCTGAATGCGCCTGGGTTGTTGCCGCGGCAATCAGCACCGGACAGTCATTCGCGGCGGGTGCCTGGGGGGAGCCAGACCACTCAACTGCGGCACGGGTTTCTTCGATAGGATAGATAAAACGCATCCCGTGTCCCGTGTTGGTGCTGGTCACAATCGGTTCTTGCACCAGGCTGACATGACCGCTGGCCGCGTCAAAACTCGCGGCCACCAGATACCACACCTTACGGAAGAGAGGCTTGCCCGAGGAAAGCTGTTCAAGCCTGCCCTTTCCCCGGCCTATGCGCACGGCCAGCTCGCCCTGCTCGTCAATAAACAGGCCGTAGCCCGTCTCTTCCGGCCCGAACCATTTCGTGACAATGCCCTGCACCCCTTTGGTTGGTGTCGTGGGAAAAACCAGGGCCATCAGGGTAAAACTGCTGATATCGAACCGCGCATCGTGTGGCACACAAATATACGAGCCGGCATGGACGGCTTGATGACGCCCCGGATGTTCACCACAGCTCGCAACTTCTTCTTCCTTATAGCCGGGACCGTCAGGATTGGTGTCGCCATGAATGAGCCGCACGATATCGGCCCGGTAGGCTTGGTTACGTTCGGAGTGCACATGGAATTGAACAGTCTGTCCGGGTTGAACGGAAATACGGTTGCTATAGCCGGTAATACCCAGTGTCGTCATACGTCCCTCCTGACAAATGGCGGCTCAGTCAGTAATCCCGTACGCGTCGAGTAAGGCGTTGAGGCGTTTGAGGAAAATCGCATGCTCGGCGTCTTCGCGGGTGGGATAGGCTTCGTCCGTTATTTCAACCGCCTTGCCCCGGACGCCGGGCAAAACCCCAATACGATATTCCTCCCAGGGGCGCGTTTCGATAATGACGTGCTTGTCCTGTTGGGGGACGACGCGCAGGCGGTCCAGCAAACGGGCCAGAGCCGGGCTGTCCATGGGGGCGGGCTGGCCGGGCTGGGCGGCCTCATACAGCGGACGGGCGCGGTGCTCGGCAATAAGTACGGCGCGGCGCTCGGGGTCGGCCAAAGCCGGCAGGAGGTACATCCGGGTGTTATAGGCGTCAACCGCCCGGTAGGCGTAATCGTCTTGCAGGGCCGTTTTTTCCGGCTTGTTTTCCATGGGGTCCTCCTTTCGCCTCCCACGGGCGAGCCCCCAGCCTAGCCGGCTCCATTACGAAAGCCAAGATTTTTTGGCAAGCACTTATACGACCCAACGACGGGTTTTACACCATGGGCCGCGGGCGGTAGACCCGGCTGCTTGCCTGGAGCGTTGCACGCTAAGCTCCAACCGTGCAGGGGGCTCCCGTCATGCCGGACGTGATCCGGCATCCAGCGGGCGGCTACACAGAAGCGCAATTTGCCTAGGCGGCCGGCGCGGTTGTCTTGATATCGGTCAGGAACTCGATCACGGCCTGGCTGAAGATGTCGTTCTTATCCCCGGCAACCATATGGCCGGCATCGGATACGTCTATATGTTTAGCGTGCGGCACGGCATCGAGAAATTCCTGGGTCGTTTCGTCGCTGATCACATCGCTGAGTTTCCCCCGGACCAGCAGGGTCGGCACCCGCCGCAGTCCGCGAGCCGCGGCCATGAGCCGTTCGGGATCGCGCCGAAAGCGGGCCGGGTTCATGAGGTTCGGGTCCCAGTGCCAGCGATAGCGCCCGTCCTCTCCCTTACGTAGATTCTTGGCCAGACCGCTCACATCCTTGGGGCGGGGACGATGGGGAATATAGGCAGCGATGGTATCGGCAACTTCTTCCAGACTCTCAAAGCCATCGGGCCGGGCGGTCATGAAGGCTCGAATGCGGTCGACGCCTTTCTGCTCCACCCGCGGCGTGACATCAACCAGCACCACCCCGGCGCTGACCGGCTGCGGCGCTTCCCCTTCGGTCAGCATTGAGGTAATGCCGCCGAGGGAGGCCCCCACCAGAACGGGGCGCTGGCCGAAATGACCCAACACAACGTGGAGGTCCGCGGAAAACTTCTCGATATTATAGTTACCGTCCCGAGCCCAGCCACTCTCGCCATGACCACGCAGGTCCAGGGACACCGCATACCAGCCTTGCTCGGCCAGGGTCCGGGCCGTATTCCCCCAGGCAAAGCGCGTTTGGCCGCCGCCGTGCAAGAGCAGGACCGGTGGGTTCTCGGCATCACCCCAGGCGTCGCCGACAATGGTGAGTTCTTCTTCAACACGATAAGCCACACGTTGGGCCGAAATGTCTGCTTGCTGTTCGGGCATGTATGCACTCCTGAATGCGTTCCAGTCGAGGGACGAACCGTAAAATCGAAGGGAACCCTACCATTCGGCCCGAACAGTGACAAGGTATGTCTGGAAGGGATAGTGTCTCAGTTTCGCGTCCCCCTCCCTGCCTGGTAAAATCCAGAAATTGGAGGAGGATGACTCTCACCGAACGGCAGGAGGGAAAGGAGGATGACATGGCAAAGGACGATATCTGCTGGCTGTCCGCAACCGAACTGGCGAAGGCGATTCGGCGTAAACAGCTCTCCCCGGTCGAAGTCACGCGCGCGATACTTGAGCGGATTGACCAACTCAACCCACAGCTCAACGCCTTTGTCACCCTGACGGACAAAGCCGCCCTGCGCGATGCGCGTAAAGCCGAGAAACTGCTCATGCAGCGTTCGGCTTCACTTGGCCCACTCCACGGCGTGCCGTTCTCAACCAAGGATTTGGTGATAACCAAAGGCATTCGCACGACGTTTGGGACGCCGCTCTTCGCCGACAATATCCCGACCGAAGATGCGCCTATGGTGGCGCGCATGAAAGCGGCGGGAGCTATTCAACTCGGCAAAACAAACACACCAACGTTTGGCTGGCTGGGGGTCACGCATAATCTCTTGTTCGGGCCAACTCGGAATCCGTGGAATGTCGCCCTGACGCCGGGTGGCTCAAGCGGTGGGGCCGGAGCAGCAATCGCAGCCGGCCTGGGCCCCCTCGCCATAGGAACGGACGGGGGCGGCTCGATTCGTATCCCTTCGTCATTCAGCGGGGTGTATGGGATCAAGCCGTCCTTTGGCCGGATTCCGGTGTATCCGCCGAGTGGAGCCTGGAGTTTGTCGCATGTTGGACCGATGACGCGGACGGTGGCCGATGCCGCGCTCATGCTCAGCCTCACCGCCGGACCGGACGGTCGAGATCAGTACTCTCTGCCGGCGGACACGACCGACTATGTCAAAGCCCTCAAGGGCTCACTGCAAGGCTGGCGGGTGGCCTGGTGCGATGATCTGGGCTTTACCAAGGCACTTGATCCAGAGGTCAGAACCCTGTGCGCCAAAGCGGCCCGACGGTTCAGGGAGCTGGGATGTCGGGTCGAAAACGTCAAGCCCAAGTGGCCAAACCCGCAACCGGCCTGGGAGGGTCTGTTTTGTGGCGGGATTGCCGCCCGGTTGGGGCCGGCGCTTAAAACGCGCCGGTCGGATATTGACCCCAATCTGGTGAAGCTGATTGAGAAAACGCATAAATGGAAAGCCAATCACTATATTGACTCGTGGTTCGAGCGGTTGGAATGGAATACCGGGGTCCAAAAATTTTTTGAGAAGTACGCTCTACTGCTCACTCCGACCCTGCCCTGCCCGCCGTTTGCGGTCGGACTCGACAACGCCAAATCAGTCAACGGCACCCGGCTGGCCTCGTACGAGTGGCTTACCTTTACGTTTCCCTTCAACCTGACCGGCAATCCGGCGGCGTCCATTCCGTGCGGGTTTACGAAGGAAGGCTTGCCGGTTGGCCTCCAGATTGTCGGGCGACGGTTTGACGACGCCGGTGTGCTGCGCGCCTCCGCGGCTTTTGAGCAGGCCTGCCCGTGGCAGTCGAAGAATCCGCTGGTGGGATAAGGAGGCTCGCTTGTTTGACGGGCCGTATAAATGGCGAGAGCCCCGAAGTTCAAGAACTTCGGGGCTCTCATAGGTTGCGGGGCTAGGATTTGAACCTAGGACCTCGAGGTTATGAGCCTCGCGAGCTACCGGGCTGCTCCACCCCGCACAGGACGGCAATACAGCATGTGCCGCGTGGGACAGATATATCGCTCTCAGAAGGGAGAGTCAAGACCGAGAGTACAGTTCGGGCCGTGATTACGCGGGCTTTTCGACCAGACGCTTCAGTTGTTTGATCTCATTGGGAGTGAGCGGGCGATAGGTACCAACCGGCACGTCCAAACTGAGTGGGCCGTACTGCACGCGGCTCAGTTTCTCCACCCGATAGCCGAGCGCTTCACACATCCGGCGTACCTCGCGGTTGCGGCCTTCGCGTAGCACCAGTTCGAGCCAGGTTTTGCGGGTCGTTGCCCGGAGGATATATACCTTGGCAGGGGCCGCGAGCGTGCCGTCGTCCAAGTGTACGCCGTGGCGAAGCTCAGCCAGCGCTCTTCTGGCAACCACGCCGCCGACCTTTGCCTGATAAGTACGAGGCACCTGAAAACGCGGATGCAGGAGGCGTTCCGTCAGCGCGCCGTCATTTGTCAGCAGCAGCAGCCCGGACGAGTCATAGTCAAGGCGACCGACCGGAAAGACGCGCTCGCGAACGCTGGAGAGTAGGTCGCGGACCGTTGGGCGCCCCTCTGGATCTCTCAGGGTGCTGACCACGCGCGGCGGTTTATGCAGCAGGAAATACAGCCAACCAGTGGGCAAATCAATCAGGTGCCCATCAACCTCAATGTGGTCCTGTCGCGGGTCCGCCGTTGTTCCCAGACGTGTGACCGTTTGTCCATTCACCCGCACGCGACCGGCCTGGATCAACTGCTCCGCCGTCCGTCGCGAGGAGATCCCGGCCTGACTCAGGATTTTCTGGAGCCGTTGGGTCCGGGAGGTCTTCTGCATGCGCATTTGCCGTTGGCTCATGGATGTCAGGCAACGGAGGAAGGTCGGTAATACTCTCCAGATTGAAAATCTCAAGAAACTGCTGGCTCGTTCCGTATATCCACGGCCGGCCGGGCACATCTTTACGCCCCAGGACCGTAATGAGCTTGCGGGTGAGGAGCGAGTGTAACACGCTGTCCACATCGACGCCACGAATGGCTTCAATCTCAATCTTGGTCACGGGTTGACGATAGGCAATGATGGCAAGGGTTTCGAGTGCCGCCCGGCTCAACTTGACCGGCTTATCCCGACCGAGGGCTTTCACATAGTCGGCATGGTCGGCCACCGTCCGAAACTGATAGCCGCCCGCGACTTCTCTGAGCCGCACCCCCCGGTAGGGGCCGGTATACTCGGCCCGCAGGGCGGCGAGGGCTGCCCTCACTTCTGCCTTGGTTGCGCCAGTGACCTCAACCAGACGGCGGAGCGGTAAGGGTACGCCAGAGGCGAATAACAGACTTTCGACGATCGCCTTGAGGTGATCTGTTTTCATAGGTGTCCGAGCGCCTCGGGCAAAGGCTCCTCTGGGCTCACCGCCAGGGAGGCAACGATCGGGCCAAAGAGGTTTTCTTGACGCACATGGATCATCCGATTGCGGACCAGTTCAAGGACGGCCAGGAAGGTCACCAGGACCTGCAGTCGGGTTGAATCCTGGGGAAAGAGCTGCTCGAAGAGCACCTCTTTTTTTTCCCGTAAGGTATCAAGCACCGCACACAACCGGTCACGTAAAGACACATGCTCAAGCATGATCTGATGCGCCTCTCGAGAGTCCGCGCGGGTCATCACATCGTGCAGGGCATCGAGCAGATCACCCGGCGACAGCTCATACACGACATCGTTTTTGCCCTCCGGTTCAACGGACATGGGCGGGCGAATAAACACGTCGCGGTTGAGCATCTCCCGACTGACCAGCGCCGCGGCCGCCTCTTTGAAGCGCTGGTATTCGAGCAGTTGGCGGGCCAGTTCCGCCCGCGGGTCTTCGCCCTCTTCTTCTTCGGGTATTTCCTCGATAGGCAACAGCAGACGCGATTTGAGGTAGAGCAGGCTCGCCGCCATCACCAGGTATTCTCCCGCGATGTCAAGGTCGAGATGTTTGAGGAGGTCGAGATAGGCTAAATACTGGTCGGTAATTTCGACAATGGGGATGTCGGGCAACTCCACTTCGTTCTTTTTGATGAGATGGAGCAATAAGTCGAGCGGACCTTCAAAGACGTTGAGTGTAACGCGATACGACATGGCGGGCTTTATCGGCTGAACACGCTTCACCGTTCGTCATAAAGAGTCAACACGCTAGCAGTTTTGCATGATTTGGAGAGCGTGTTGGCTCTTTTTCCCAGGTGGCAAAAAGGGGGGGCCGTCTCACCAACGCTCGTGACCTGCCCCTTCCGCCAGCTTACACACCGACCACCTCCCGCACCTCCGCCATGGTGTGACGGGCGATTTCGTGAGCCTGACGCTCCCCTTCCCGGAGGACGTCGCGCACCTCGTCGCGGTGGTTTTCCCAGTACGTTCGTTTTTCCCTGAATTGGGCCAAATCGTCAAGCACATGCTTGATCATAATCTTCTTACATTCAAGACAGCCGATGTCCGCGGTTTTACACCCGTTCGTGACAAATTCGATTTCTTCCGGCGTGCAGTAGAGGCGGTGCAGGTGAAAAGCCGGGCAGTCGGCTGGGTCGCCAGGGTCGCGCCGGCGCGCCCGGCGCGGGTCGGTCATCATTCGTGACAGCTTCGCATCGGCCTCGTGCGGCGGGTCTGACAGGACGACCGCGTTGCCATAGCTCTTGCTCATTTTGCGACCGTCAACGCCAAGAATTTTTGGAATCTCCGTCAGCAGGGCCTGGGGCTCAGGAAAGATGCCGGCCGCATAGACCGCATTAAAGCGTCGGGCAATCTCGCGGGTCAGCTCAATATGCGGAACCTGATCGACCCCGACGGGAACCCGCTGCGCCTTATACATCAGGATGTCGGCAGCCTGGAGCACGGGATAACCGAGCAGACCATAGTGAATCGTGGTCACCGCGGCTTCATCATCGGAGTCGATGAAACCCAGTTCACGCGCCTGCTCTTTGACGGTGGGGTTCCGAATCAGCCACGGCGTCGGCGTAATCATCGAAAACAAGAGGTGCAGCTCGGCGTGCTCTTTCACATCGGACTGACGAAAAATCACAGACTGGGCTGGGTCGAGTCCAACGCTCAACCAGTCAATCACCATCTCTTCGGTATTGCTCCGAATGCTTGCGGCATCGGTCTTCCCGGTGGTCAGGGCGTGCCAGTCGGCCACAAAGAAAAAACACCGGTACTCGCTCTGGAGCCGGACCCAGTTGGTGAGCGTGCCGTGTAAATGTCCAAGATGAAGCTTACCGGTTGGACGAAATCCACTCACAATCGTTTGGCGCGTCGGTGTGTTGTCGGTCATGCAGAGAATCTCACAGGAGCGTGCTGAGGACAAATAGCGTCAGCGGTTGGAGCATGTCGCCAAGAATCCCGGTCATCAACAGCAGGATCACAATCAACATGCCATAGGGCTCAAGCTTGGCGAGCGCCAGAGCCGGCCGCCGCGGCAGCAGTCCCGTGGCGACTCGCCCGCCGTCGAGCGGCGGGAGCGGAAATAAATTAAAGACGGCCAGGACAACATTGATCAGGACACTCGCCAACAGGCTGCGGGCGACCAGTCCATCGGTGATGAGTTGTAAGGACAGAAGGAACTTCAGCGCAAAGGCGGACAGCCCGGCTAATATCAGGTTCATAATCGGACCAGCCGCGGCCACGCGCACCATGTCTCGCCGGGGGTTGCGCAGCTTCATAAAGTCTACGGGAACGGGCTTGGCATAGCCAAACAGAAACGGCGCGCCAGTCATGATCAGCAGGAAGGGTAACAAGAGGGTTCCAAACAGGTCGATATGGGCAATCGGATTCAGGGTTAGTCGGCCCATTCGGGCGGCGGTCGGGTCGCCCAACAGATAGGCGCTATAGCCATGCGCGAGTTCGTGCAGGACAACCGCCACAAGGACCGGCAGTCCCCAGATGGACAGTTGCTGCACCACGCCTGAGACATCCATTGCCTTCAGTCTATAGACTCCATTTTCCTGACACAAGGCGGGAGACCACGGAAAAAAGTGCGGAGGACTATCGCTCGATTGCCCCGTTCAACGCGTAGTCGAACAGGTCAAGGTTGCTGAGCCGGACGGTAGCCGCGCGGGTATGGTACGCCTCGCAGACAGGCTCGGAAAGCATGAATGGCACCACCTGCTCCGCGCGTCCACCATGAGAGCGGAGCGGCGTATCGCCTAACCCGGACAAGTCATGGTCTCGTTCTGCCGCGCCAATGGCCGTATGTGTATCGCCGAGCACAAGGAGATCAGCCTCACGGTCAGGTGGCAGGCAAAACTGCGCACACGCGGTGGGTGTATCGTAGACCGCCTCAACCCCAGGAATGTTGGCGATGACAGCCCGCACGGCAGCCCGGTCGGCGCCAAGGCAGTAGACGCGGACACAAGACCCAAGCGCGCCATGATGGGCTACGTAGGGGTCGGTAATCGGACAGATCACCCGCGTCTGACCCGGACCGCAACTCGTGTCCAGAATATCCTGGAGAAATACGAGCCGCGGTTTGGCGTTCATCCCATGGTCGGCGGTCAGGGCGACCAGGGCTCCCGCCTGAGCCAGTTGACCGCACGCCCGGTCAAGCGCGGCATAGAACGCGTTCGCTTCCGCCTTCCCTGGCGCATGTTTATGTTGGACATAGTCGCTCAGCGAGAGATACATCAGATCTGGGCGGTGCTTTTCGAGCAGGGCGAGGCCGGCTTCCAGGACAAAGAGTGACAGCTCGGCAGAGTAGACGTCGGGCTGTGGACGGCCAAGCCGCTGACAAACGTTCTCAATGCCGTGCACGGGGATGGTACACTTCTCCGCTTTTTCGGCAGAGAAACACATGCCGGCGGCGATGCCGTGACCAAGCAAACGGCGCAGTTTCTCTTTGGCGGTGATGACGATGACTTTGGCCCCGCTGTGGGAGAAGCGAGCCAGGAGGGTTTCGGAGCGGAGTTGGCGAGGATTGGTCATCATGACTGCCTGTCCTGTTGTCGGATCGAGAAAGTAATTGCCCGAAATCCCATGTACGGCGGGCGGACTGCCCGTGACAATGGACAGATTGTTCGGATTCGTAAACGTTGGGACGACCGCGGCCGCCCAAGTGCCAAACCCGTGGGCGAGAAAGCTCTGGATGTTGGGCAAGATGTTCTGGGCCAGCCCGGTCTTGATATAGGCTGGGTCGCACCCGTCTATGCAGATCGCAACAACGGGCCGACGCGGGAAGGCGTAGGCCCGTTGGTTCAGGCCCACGGTTTGGGTGTATCGATCCTGCCCCTGTTCTGGCATACGCCTGGCAACTCCTCCTGATCGCGGCCTTGTCTTTTGGAGCATTCCGTATAGCAGCTCTCTGTCAGAAAAAGGACTCCCTTTGGTGTCCGTTCACCCGCTCCAGGTCAGTGAGGAGATGGCCATGCTGGTTGCAGGGGGTTCTTGGAGTCTTTAAGATACACGGCCTGCGCAGCGTGTTTGGGGAACAGAGAGGACACGTTTACTCTTTTCAGTAGTGTGTAAGGCAGGATATCATGCAAGATGGGCAACGCCGTGTCGTCATTACCGGGCTGGGGGCGGTCACTCCACTTGGGACTGGAGTGGAGAAAAACTGGCAAGCATTGCTTACAGGACGCTCTGGAGTCGGACCTCTGACCCGCTTTGACGTCTCAGACTTTCCCACGCGGATCGCTGGCGAGGTCACTGACTTTACGCCCACCGATTTTATCGAGAAGAAAGAGGTCAAAAAGATGGACCTCTTCATCCAGTACAGCGTAGCCGCGGCCCAGATGGCAATGGATGAGGCCAAGCTCCCGATCACGTCCGACAATGAGGATCTGGTGGGGTGTATTGTCGGGGTGGGGATTGGTGGGCTGACCAGTATTGAAGAGAATCACCTGCTCTTTCTCGATACCCGTCTCAAACGCGTTTCTCCCTTCTTTATCCCCAAGCTGTTGAGCAACCTGGCACCCGGCCAAATCTCTATTCGCTATGGCGCCAAGGGCATTAATTATACGCCGACGAGTGCCTGCTCTTCTGGTGCACATGCCATTGGTGAAGCGTACCGGGCCATTCGACTGGGCGACCAAGACGCTGTTATTGCCGGGGGAGCAGAGGCAGCGTTGACCTCTTTGGGGCTGGGCGGCTTTGTTGCCATGCGAGCGGTCTCGACGCGAAACGATGAGCCTGAGAGGGCCAGCCGGCCGTTTGACAAGAATCGTGACGGCTTTGTCATGGCCGAAGGCGCCGGTATCATTGTGTTGGAGGAACTCGAGTTCGCACAGAGTCATGGGGCAACCATCTACGCTGAAGTGGTCGGCTACGGTGCCAATGGGGACGCGCATCATATCACCGCCCCCTCACCCGAAGGTGAGGGGGCGGTCCGATGCATGCGGATGGCCCTCCGGAGCAGCGGGCTTGACCCCACCGAGATCGATTACGTCAACGCGCACGGAACCTCGACACCGTATAACGACGCGACCGAAACCTTGGCCCTGAAAAGAGTCTTTGGCGAACACGCCGCAAAGCTCGCTATCAGTTCAACCAAGTCTATGACCGGTCACTTACTTGGGGCTGCCGGTGGCGTCGAAGCCGTCTATTCCGCTCTGGCGCTCCATCATCAGATCATACCGCCAACCATTAACTATGAGGAGCCTGATCCAGAGTGTGATTTAGACTATGTGCCCAACACGTCCCGCTCGACACCAGTCCGGGCCGTCTTATCCAATTCCTTCGGCTTTGGGGGCACGAACGCCTGTCTCGTCTTTCGCAAATGGGACAACGATCAAAGCCGACAGAGCACGAATCGGTAGAACGGGCGGGCGGCATAACGAGAACACCGGAATCGAAGCAATCAGAACCTGCCTTGAGCGACACAGCATGGAACGTATTGATTGGCCTGAAAGAGTACACGTGCCAACAGCTTTGTCTGGTTTGGAGGGCGCGTGTACTCTTTATCTCGCCGGGCAAGAAGGACTAAAGAGGTAGCGCATGGGCGCACGTATTATCGGCACGGGTTCCGCCGTCCCTTCGACCTGTCTCACCAATGATGATCTGGCCGGGCGGGTTGACACCAATCATAAATGGATCGTCACGCGGACCGGCATACAGGAGCGACGAGTCCTCCACAAGGATGAGGACTTGCTTGACCTCATTCACGCGGCAAGTGAAACGGCGCTCAAGGCGGCGGGCCTGGCTGCGCAGGACTTGGATGTGATCCTGATCGCCACAGTCTCCGGGGAATATGCCTTTCCTTCCACAGCCTGTTTACTCCAAACGCGCCTGGGCGTGGATAATATTCCTGCCTTTGATGTTGCGGCAGCCTGTGCCGGGTTTGTGTACGGCATGTCGGTTGCCCATAGCTACCTCAAAAGCGGTGAGTATAACCGTATCCTGCTGGTTGGCGCAGATGCCCTGAGTTCCATGGTCAACTGGGGAGACCGGACGACGTGTGTGCTGTTCGGGGATGGCGCCGGGGCCGTCGTGTTAGAAAATCAGCCCACCGATCGAGGTCTGCTCAGCACGGTCGTCGAGTCCAGCGGATCCCTGTGGCAGTTGCTCCACGTTCGGTCCGGTCTGCGGCAAACGTTTGATCAAGCCGGAGAGCAGGAGCCGGACTGGGGAATTCAGATGAAAGGCCCCGAACTGTTCAAGGTCGCCGTTCGCGCCCTGTCCGACGTGACAAAAAAGGCCCTTGAAAAAGCCTGCCTCGCTCCAAAAGATATCAAGCTGATGGTCCCCCATCAGGCAAATTTACGCATTATCCAAGCAGTGGCCGACCGTTTGGGTGCGAGTATGGACAAGGTGCACTGCAACGTGGACCGCTTCGGAAATACGTCTGCGGCTTCTATTCCGATAGCTCTGGATGAGGCAGTTCGAGCAGGCAAAGTGCAGGAGGACGATATTGTCGTGCTCAACGGCTGTGGGGGCGGGCTCACCTGGGGGGCATCGGTTGCGCGCTGGTAGGGTCAACACATCCGCGCTGCAGAGACATATTTCCGTGGTGAAGGTTCTCTGCCCCCAGCGCCCCTGGAGTCTGCCACGCTCGGTAGACGACTGATTTTTCTGTATTTTTCTGCTGAGAGAGATGAACTGACATTATCGAGCATTATACGTGCCTGGGTCCGTCATTGCTGGCGCACCTCCCTGATTTGGGTCAAGAAAGGCCAGCACACGCTTTCCTGACGACTTGTCCATCCAGCGGCGCAGGCGTTGCTCAAGCACCAATCGTAGCTGATAGTCACGTTTGATAGTAGCCACGACTTCTTCGGCGCTTCTACCCGTCAGCGGCGTCGATTTCCGTTTCCCTTTTCGGGGTCCGTCTGGGGAGCGAGACTTCCCGAGCAAGGGGCGATACCGACCGCTTCGCTTGTGATACGCCCGCCAGACGGACGCAGACCGGTCGCGGACGAGACGCAGGGTCTGCTTTTCGTTTTCCCAATACTGGTGTTTGGGTGTACTGCCGTAATACAGCATCTCTTGAGCAGAAGCCGTTCGATCCATAGCATCTCCCACCGAGGTTTACTCGCTGGTTCCTGCTCCTAGTATACGAGGAAAGCTGGGTGGAAAGAAAGAGAATGAGATTTTCTCAGCACCAGGGACAGGCTGCTAGCCGGTTTCGAGTCGGAGGTCCATGGCTTGCGTCGAGTAGGGTTCAGGGAGCGTACAGCGTGGAGCCTTGGCCCAGAGTCCTTCAAGATTGTAAAATGCTCGTACTGTTTCGTAGAAAATATGGACAATGACATCCCCGAAATCCATGAGGATCCATTGTCCGTGCGAGACGCCTTCCAGGGCTAACGGGCGGAGGCCTTCCCGCTGGAGGGCCTCCTCAATCGCTTGGCTGATCGTCTGTACCTGAATATCCGACCGTCCGGTACAAATCACAAAATAAGAGGCAACAGACGTCAGCGCTTCGACGTCAAGGACAACCAGGTCGTAGGCCTTTTTATCCAGCGCGGACCCGGCACACCTCAGGACTTTTTGCCAGCTGGCGTCAGCCTTCAAGGGAAAGAGCCTTTTGCGGACGATAGAGGGCGTGAGTCGCGATATAGTCTGCCACGGCAGGCGGGAGTTGGCAGGATGTGGGCCGACCGGCGCGCAGGTTGTCGCGGATGCTGGAGGCCGAAATATGAAGACCGTTCAGTGTATAGAGCGTCAACGTATGCCCTGATTCGTGCTGATATCTCTGCCGGACTGAGTCATACCAAAAGGTGGACCGCAGAGCAACGGGAAGGAACTGGTCAAGTGGTGGTGTGGGCACCCCGGGACGCGAGGTGACAATCAGGTCGCATAAGCTGGGGATTTCCAGGTAGTCCTTCCACGTCTCTATCTCACGGAACGCATCCATCCCGATAAGAAAAGCGAGAGAGGTCCATATTCTTCTTGTCCGAAAGGTGCGGATCGTATCAATCGAAAACGAGGGGCCTGCACGGTCGAGTTCGATACGAGAGGCAAAGAAAGCAGGGTTGGCGGCAACGGCCCGCTCCACCATATGGTAGCGATGATGAGCAGGAGCAATATCCGGTGTGCGCTTGTGCGGAGGAGAGGCAGAAGGAACGAAGTAGATGCGGTCAAGGGTAAACGCTGCGCGGACTTCTTCCGCACTGCGCACATGACCGCAATGGATGGGGTTAAACGTTCCGCCGAACAGGCCGACTTTCATACGTCAGAGCCTATTGGCAGGCTATACTCGTATCTGACCATCTCCGTAGACCACATATTTATACGTTGTCAGCTCACGTAGCCCCATGGGTCCCCTGGCGTGGAGTCGGTTCGTCGAAATACCGACCTCAGCCCCGAATCCGAACTCAAAGCCATCGGTGAAGCGTGTTGAAGCGTTTGCATAGACCGTCGCAGAGTCGACTTCACGCAGAAACCGCCGGACGCAGGAGTAATCTTCGCTGACGATACAATCGGCCAGTCCTGACCCGTTGGTATGAATGAAATCCAGCGCCTCCTCAAGCGAGCCTACCACTTTGACTGAGAGGATTTTATCAAGATACTCGGTTTGCCAATCCGTCTCAGTCGCGACACCCACCTGAGGGACGATCTGGCGCGTCTGGTCACAGCCGCGAACCTCGACGCCCTCTTGTTCGAGTCGCGCCACGAAGTCTGGCAGGAAACGGGACGCAACGGCCTCATGCACCAGCAGGTTCTCCATGGCGTTGCACACCCAGGGTCTTTGGGCCTTGGCGTTCAGGCAAACCTGGTGCGCTTTTTCAATATCGGCCGCAGCATCGACATAGGTGTGACACAGGCCGGAGAAATGCTGAATGACGGGGATGGCGGATTCGCGCGTGACGGCGCGGATCAATTCCTCTCCGCCACGCGGAATAATGACATCAACATAGCGGTCTTGTTGGAGGAGAAAGGAGACGGCCTGGCGGTCGGTCGAACGGACCAGTTGGACTGTCCCGGCCGGCAAACCCGCTTGGGCAAAGGCCTGCGCGAGAATATCGACAATAGCGCTGTTCGTTGTAAACGCCTCCGACCCCCCTTTGAGAACAACCGCATTGCCAGCCTTGAGACACAGGCCGGCGGCATCGGCCGTGACATTCGGCCGCGACTCGTAAATCATTCCGACAACACCGAGCGGGACGCGGACCTGGCTGATTTCCAGGCCATTTGGTCGCTTCCAGGTCGCGACCGTTTCCTCGACCGGGTCCGGCAGATCGACCATAATTTCGAGCCCTGTGGCCATAGCGTGTATGCGCGCTTGATTCAGCGTCAGCCGGTCGAGCAGAGCGGTAGATAAACCGTTGTCTTTTCCCCGAGCAACATCCTGTGCATTGGCAGCGAGTAGGCCTTCCGTCTGATCCCGGAGTTGCCGGGCGGCGGCAAGAAGTGCATTATTTTTCGTCTGCGTTGACACTGTTGCCAGTACCCGGGCGGCTTTTTTTGCGGTGTGGGCTAATGCGCCCACTATATTTTCAAGACTCATCGCCTCGTCCTTTGTGTCTCTTCACTAGTCTTGTAGCAGGGCCAAGTCGTCCCGATGAATCACTTCATCACTCACCTTATAGCCGAGCGTCTGTTCGATCTGGCCCGTGTGGACGCCTTGAATTTGCATCAGAGCTGCGGCGCTATAATTCACTAAGCCCCGCGCAAATTCGTATCCGCTTTCGTCGAGACAGGTCACACAGTCCCCTTCCTCAAAGCTCCCATAGACGCCACGCACCCCAGCAGGCAGCAGACTCCTCCCATCCCGCCGAATCGCCGCCGCGGCCCCAGCATCGAGACGGAGTGAGCCGGCCGGCTTCAATGTATAGGCAATCCAGTGTTTCCGACTCGCAATCCTGTCCGCAACTGGCAGAAACAGCGTGCCCACTTCCTGCTGCGGGTCAAAAGCGGCACCGAGCTCTTCAGCGCGCCGCCCGTCTATAAGAAGGGACGGAATACCCGCCAGGGCCGCCTTTTGAGCGGCTTCGATTTTAGAGGTCATCCCGCCGCGGCCTAACGGACCGGCCGCACCGCACCGCCGTATCAATTGTTCATCGAACTGCTCGACCAGAGCAATACGTTTCGCGCGCTGGTCCAGACGGGGGTCCGTTTCATATAAACCAGCAACGTCGCTCAAGATGATCAGCAGATCCGCCTCGACCAGGACGGCGACTTGGGCAGAGAGATTATCGTTATCGCCAAACTGGATTTCTTCAACCGCCACGGTATCGTTCTCGTTCACGATGGGCACAACCCCGGATTCAATCAGCGTCAGGAGGGTCTGCTTGGCGTTCAGATAGCGTCTGCGGTTGGCTAGGTCGTCATGGGTGAGCAGAATCTGCGCCACCCGGGTAGCGTGCTGCGAAAAGCATTCTTCATACAGCGCCATGAGCGTAATCTGTCCAATGGCTGCCGCGGCCTGCTTCGCCGGCATCGTCCTCGGGCGCTGTTTCATATTGAGGACGCCCATTCCAGCAGCCACGGCTCCCGAAGTGACTAAGACCACCTCCGCCCGCTGCAAGGTGGAAAGGGTCGTCGAGAGTTGGCCGATCCGTGGAGTATGGACACCGGCCCCATTGGACAGCACACTGCTCCCGACTTTCACCACAATCCGCCTCGTCTTCTCAAGAATACGCGCTTTATGTGTGAGGTGGATAGTGGAGTCACTCATGGTGGGGACCCCTCGGTCTCCCCTTCGTCGCCCACCCGGTGTTGTCTCTGTTCAAGCAGATGGGCAATCGCTCTTACCAATTCCTGTTTCCCCTCCCCGGTTGCAGCAGAAATGAGATGTAATTTTTTCTCCTGCCGGACAAAAACCTCCTGCACCTCAGGAAAACGTTCGCGGGTGCCCGGCAGGTCCGCTTTTGTGACGACCACGATCTGCGGACGACGAGCCAGGGCAGTATCAAAGGCGGTAAGTTCACGGTTGATGACGCTGAAGTCGGCATACGGGTCTCGTGTCGGATCAGATATATCAAGAAGATGAACCAGAATAGAAGTCCGCGAGAGATGGCGCAGAAAACGCACGCCCAGGCCATGTCCGGTATGCGCGCCCTCTATAAGCCCTGGCACGTCAGCCATGACAAATGAGCCTGTATCGCCATAGCGCACAACGCCGAGGTGGGGAACGAGGGTCGTAAAGGGAAAGGCGGCAACCCGTGGACGCGCCGCGGACACAGCAGATATCAGCGTCGACTTCCCGACGTTGGGAAACCCAACCAGGCCAACGTCAGCCAATAAGCGAAGTTCCAGCCGGACCTGCCGCGTCTCTCCAGGCAATCCCGGTTGAGCGAACCGGGGTGCACGACTGGCGGAAGAGGTGAAAGCGGCATTCCCTCTTCCACCTCTTCCGCCATGAGCGGCCACAACCTGTTGCCCGGCAGTTCGCAAGTCGGCGAGTATTTCTCCACTCTCCATATCGCGCGCAATGGTTCCGGCTGGGACGGGAAGAATGAGGGACTTTGCATTTTTCCCGTGTTGGTCCTTACCCCGTCCATGTTCGCCCCGTGCCGCTTTGACGTGATGCCGATGGGCGAGATCAAGCAGGGTGTGGCGTTGCGGGTCAACGCGCAGGATGACGTCTCCACCATTTCCACCATTTCCGCCGTTCGGCCCCCCCCAAGGCCGGAACTTCTCGCGCAGAAAGCTGACACAGCCGCGCCCGCCATCACCGGCTTTGACCGTCATGGTCACTTCGTCAACGAAGTTCATAGCCCATGTATAACAAGAACAGGGGACTGAAGAAGGCCAATAAAAAAGCCCCGAAGTGGGGCTTTTCCTATAACCTTGTGCTCACGCGTGCGGCCGAGCGGTTTACTGCGGGTAGACGCAGACCCGCTTGCGCGTTTTGCCCATACGTTCGAACTGAATTACTCCGTCAGTCTTCGCAAACAGCGTATAATCTCGTCCCATGCCGACATTGGTCCCTGGGTAGATACGCGTTCCGAGCTGCCGGACAATAATATTCCCGGCTTTGGCAAATTGTCCGGCAAAAAGCTTGACGCCGCGGCGTTGGCCTGGGCTGTCTCGGCCATTCCGACTGGAGCCTTGTCCTTTCTTATGTGCCACCTTTATCCTCCCAGGTTGATGGATTTGACCTGTACGGCCATAAAGGGCTGCCGATGACCCTGTTTGCGCCGATACCCTTTGCGCCGCTTCTTCTTAAAAACAATAATCTTTTTCTCTTTCCCATGCTCAACAACGCGGGCCGTCACTGAAGCGCCGGGAACGAGCGGAGTACCCACCTGAATAGCGCCCTCGGCTGAGGTGAGCAGCACATCAGAGAACGTAATATCACTCCCTGTCTCTCCCGGGAGAGACTCCACGCGCAGGAACTCGCCCTGCGTCACTCGATATTGTTTTCCACCTGTACGAATCACTGCGTATGACATCTCCCGTTACCTATGCGAGCGTGTTTTTTCTGTCAACTCCCAAGAGCGTGGCGAACGGCCTCGGGAATGGGCTGAGGCTGGTCCTGCGGATTTACAAAAACCGCGGTGATCGACCCACTGACGCAGCGCTCTCCGGCTCGGTGGATTTCCCCGGCAAAGGTAATGGAGGTGGTCCCAATCCGCTCAACCCAGACCTTGACCTCAATCGGTTCATCAACACAGAGGGGAGCATAAAATGTTGCCGAGACGTTCACTCGCGGCAGCCCTGATATTTTGCGGTGATCGGACAACGGGAACCCGGCCTGCCTCATCAATTCCCACTCGGCTATCTCAAAATACCGGAACGCTGCCGTGTAATGAATGCGACCCGACGCATCGGTGTCAACCCACCGAACCCGAAGTTTTTCCGTATGAGACAGCATGGTTTTATGGAATTTCCTTACCGGCAGAGCGCGTATCCTCAAAGGATACGGGCAACATACACGCGCAGTAAAATAAGGAAGCTCAGGATGGGTAATTACGCTTGTGGCTCAGCAGCCTCACGGGCCGCGGTTTGCATCCGTGGGATAGCGGTATAGACCCGGTTCTCGGGTCCGTTCTGTACGCTCAACCCGGCGAGATACTCTTCCAGTTTCTTCCGTATTACCGTGAGCTGTGGATCAGGCCGCCCCGCAGACGATCTTTTTTGCCAAGCAAGGGTCTTTGGCATCGGCCCTTTTTTTAATGGATTGATATACTTGCCATTTTTATGCAGCTCAAAGTGCAGATGCGGCCCGGTTGCGGCCCCCGAAGACCCGACATGGCCGATAATCTGGCCCTTTTTTACAGAAGTTCCTGCTCTCACTCCTTTTTTGATCCGTCGCAGGTGGGCGTATGCCGAACTATAGGGTCCGTTATGGTCAATCTTGAGAAAACGGCCATAGTCGCCTTTCCAGCCGGCGTAGGTGACCTTGCCAGCTGCCACCGCGCGTACCGGTGTTCCCGTTGGCGCAGCGAAATCCACGCCACGGTGGGCACGTTTCCGTTTGTAAATGGGATGTAGCCGGGCATCGCTGAAAATCGACGAGATACGGGTGAATCGGACGGGGTAGCGCAGAAACTGCTGTCCACCCCCCCCTTCCTCCGCGTCAAGGAGAAAGACTATGTGTTTTTTTCCCTTGTTCACGATTTCCGCGGCAAGCACTTTCCCATGCCTCACTGCTTGCCCGTTATGCTGAATTTCCTCAAAAATGATTTTGAACGGGTCACCCGGCTGAAGGTCGTATGAAAGGTTCAGATCCCAGCCCATATCTGCCACAGCATCAATGATACTGGCCGGGATACCTATCTTGCTGGCGGCCCAACCCAAACTATGGGTAATACGGCCACCAACGGCACGCCAGACAAGGGTCGTGGGAACGGTCTCGAGTCGTGACTGAATACGACCGCGCTCGTCCTTCTCAAGCACGAGCGCGGAAAGCTTGTTGATGTTGTATTCAACAGTCCGTAGCGTTGGCAGCCCTTTTTGATCGTGAGCGTAGGAGAGCGTTAGGGCGTGATTGATCTGCAAACGCCGCAACTCGTCTATTTTCCGCGCCGCAGTCATCCAGGCGGCGAACTGCCTCCGGGGGAGCTTTTCTTTTTTCAGAATGGTCTCAAATGTCTCATTCTGCTTGATGAGATGCACGATTTGGCGCGGCTTACGGAGCGAGGCTTCCGGCTCGGACGGCGATGGGAGGACAACTGTTTTTTCTTCCAGAGCCGGCGGCTCTTCGGCCGGAAGCGTTTCCCCCCTGTTCGGAACGTTGCTTCCCGGAACGCTTTTTTGCCGAATCTCGCCGAGACGCTGTTGGAGTTGAGCGATCACCTCATTTTTGGCAAGCGTAGAATCAACGGCCGGGCTCGCCGCCCGGACAACAAACCCAAGAAAACTGACTACCAGGATGGGGGCGATAAGCAGCGCCTGAACGTGGCCGTTCTGGCACCCGAGAGAGATGCGGAATATTTCCTTGCAAGACTCCAACCACCGGCTCTGCATGCCCGCAGAATGTGCCAGCAGAACACAGAAAAGTCAAGGAGATACAGGCCGACATTGTTTCGCTGTCATAGCGGTGATAGGGTGGGCGGCGGTGAAAAAAGTCCTGCCTCTTATTGCGTGTCTGGTCGTTGGCGTCAGCGGACTCACCGCCTGCTATGTCTATGCCCGGCTCAACACACTAGGCCCGTCTTTAGCGGCTCCTGCTCGGATCTTCATCTCTCCGGGCAGTACTCTCCAACAGACGGTGCAGATGCTTGTTGTCGAAGGCATCCTGGCAAGCGTTCAGCCACTTCGTTTCTGGGCGCAGTTCACAGGCAAAGACCATTCCATACAGAGTGGGGAGTATATCCTGGAAACCCCGCTGACCCCGCGGCGGTTGCTTGAGACATTGACCCAAGGTCAGGTCGTCCACCACATGGTTATGATCCCGGAAGGACTGACACTCAAACAAATTGCCAAAAGACTGGAAGACCAGGGGTTCGGCCCCCAAGAGCAATTCCTATCTCTGAGCACTTCTGCTCAGTTCTTAGCCAGATGGGGCCTCCAGGGATACGGACTTGAAGGGTACCTGTACCCGGACACCTATTTTTTTTCAAAGCCCAGCTCTGCGGCAGATATTCTGGGACGTATGGTCACACGTCTGTCCGAAGTCTTCACTCCGGCCATGCAACAACAGGCCCAAGCGTTGGGGTTCTCCCGGCATGAGGTCCTGACCCTGGCCTCGCTCATAGAGAAAGAAACCGGGGCGGCAGAGGAACGTCCACTGATTGCCGGAGTCTTTCACAATCGGCTCCGGCAAAACATTCCACTCCAGTGTGATCCAACCGTCATCTATGGCATTCCAAACTTTGACGGGAATATCACCCGTCGCCATCTACGGACGCCCACGCCGTATAATACCTATCTGTTTACCGGCCTTCCGCCTGGCCCGATTGCCAACCCGGGACTCGCGGCTATTCAAGCCGTCCTCTCCCCAGCCGAAACGGACTACCTCTATTTTGTTGCTCGGGGAGATGGCACCCACGTATTCTCTTCCCTGCTTGCGGATCATAATCGCGCGGTTCGCCGGTTTCAGAAACGTGGCTCGCGCAATGGATAGCTTGTCTCACCTGTTCACGACTACGGCCCGCCGGGTATTGTGGCAGCGGAGCGCCAATGCCCTCGGATTTTTTCTCCCCCTGGGGAGTGCTGTTTTTTTCCTGGGATATGGTCTGGTATTGGCATGTTCGCTACCCATTGGACTTTCCTTTCTTCCACCCGTCGTCGTCTTCAGTTTTCTACTACAATCCCTCAGACAGGAAAAAAAGAATTGCCAAGACGAGCGCATTGCCAGCCTGCTAGACGAGAAGACGAATGGCCAAGAGCGTTTTCTCACCCTGGCGACCCTGCCACCTTCCTCAGACTTCGTGGCCCAGGTTCGGAGCGAAGCCGCCCGGAAGGCAGCCTTCTTCGTTCCTGACCGAGACCTGCCTTTCCAACTCGACAAGCGTGTTCCTTTTGCGTGCGTCGGTGCAATCCTGAGTGGTCTGCTCTTCGTGTTTTTACCATCCGGCAGCGCGGCCTTGGCTCCAAGCGACCCCCCACCCGTTGCGCCGAGGCCTGAAACCCCGCTCCGGGATATTGAAGACTTGGCCCAGCAGTTAATCCGCTCACAGTCTTCTCCTGAAGAACAGCAAGTCGGCACCCAACTCCTCGGACTCTCCCAGGATCTCAAGAATCCAGCGCGGACTCCCCAGGAGAAGATGCGCCTGATTGATGAGGCGCACAAACGCATGAATCTGCCGCTGCCAGTGCCGCAGATTCTGCCGCTTGATCGCAAACTCTTTGGCAGCGACAGCAAGCAAGACGATAGTCCGGGCACCCAGGGCGACAGCCCACAGCCGGCGCATACGCCGCTGGCGCAAACACAGGAAAATCTGGAGCAGCTCAAGCAGTCGCTGTCTGCTCAGAGAAACGAGACCCAGCCGGGCGCGCGCAATACAAACCAGACGGATCGAGCAGACAATCAACCGTCACAAAAGCAGCAAAATACCCCCCAGGAATCCGGCGGCGGCATCACATTTGACCAGCCCCAGTCTCAAGAACAAAAAGGCAAGCAACAGGCCCGACAGAATACACCCGTTCAGCAGCAACAAGCTCCGCAACCAGGCCAACAACCGGACACTCGGCAGCCACCTTCCGGGGTAGACCCGCACAAGGCAGGGCACGGACAGCGCCGTCACGCCACGCAGCAGAGTACCGAGAGAAAACAGTCTCAGCAGGCCCCAGCGCAGTCGGGCCAGCAGCCCGGACAGTCTGGCGGACGGGGAGCAGGCGAGCGGTTTTACCAACCGGGCGAGCGGCCCGGCGGATTTCTGACCCAGGCGGCCCGCTATGTCAAAGTTCGGATTCCGACCGGTATCAAGGCGGAACAGGACAGCCAGGAACTGACCGAAAATACCAGCCCGGCTATCCCAACCACGCCGTATAGCAACGCCCCACTCGCTGACCGTCCGCCAGAGAAAAATACTCCCCAGCAGCGCATTCCCCTCGAATATCGAGCCATCTTACAGAAAGAGTAAACGTGCCAGCTTCGCCATCGCCATTATCTTCAGAGCGATTATCCCCGGAACAACGGGTTGAACGCTTTCGACACATCTTTACGACCATCGAAGAAGAGGCCGGTCAGGTGATCGTTGGCCAGCGGAGTATCGTGCGGAAGATATTAACCGCCTTTTTTGCCGGCGGGCACGTCCTTATTGAAAGCGTGCCGGGTCTGGGCAAGACGTTGATGGCCAAGTCACTCAGCCAAGCCCTGGCGCTGAGCGCCAAGCGTATTCAGTTTACGCCAGACCTCATGCCGTCTGATATTGTTGGGACCCAAGTCCTGTCTGAAGGCGCTGACGGCCGGCGCTATTTTGAATTCAAGCCCGGCCCGGTCTTTGCCAACATCGTTCTGGCCGATGAAATTAACCGGGCCACGCCCAAAACCCAGTCGGCTGTTCTTGAAGCAATGGAGGAGCGGCAGGTCACCGTTTTCGGGGAGACGCATACCCTCACACCCCCTTTTCTTGTGGTGGCGACCCAGAACCCGGTTGAGATTGAGGGGACCTACCCGCTCCCCGAAGCGCAACTGGACCGTTTTCTGCTCAAGCTGATTATCGAATCGCCCAGCGCGGCTGAGGTGGCCGAAATTGTGGAGCGCACCACACAAGAGACACAGTACCGCATCAATCCGGTCCTCTCGGCGGACACGGCTCCGGCAGTCATCGCCGAGATGCAAAATCTGGTGCGCGCAGTCCTGCTGGCTCCTCCGCTGAGTTTGTATATTGCCCGGCTTATTGAGGCAGCCACGCCCGGCAGCCCGAATGCTCCGGTGCCCGAGGTCACGCAATATCTCCGCTACGGCCCCAGCCCGCGTGGGGCCCAGGCGCTCACCTTAGGGGCCAAGGTCAACGCCCTGCTCGACGGGCGGGTCCATGTCCGTTTTGAGGACATCACCGATGTTGCGCTGTCGGCCCTGCGGCATCGCTGCCTGCTGAACTTTCAGGCTGAGGCCGAGGGTATTAGCGCCGACCAGATCATCGAGCTGTTACTGAAACAGGTGCCGAAAAAATAAGGAAAGTCCCGTATAACCTCTGAACGTCAGGAATTTTCCGCTCAAATCGCCTCATGACGAACGCCATCGATTCTCTTATCGGACGTGAGGTTGTCCCGCCGCCTTGCGACGGTTTGAATATCGCCAAATTTGCATCTGCGTTTCGGTCTACCAATACTTCTTATAAATTTCTGTGGGCTACGACTCTCTTTTCCATCCTGGCAGAAGGCGAATTGACCCCTGAGAAAATCTCCCTGCGGCGCTTGGCCGCTGGAATGCTGGATGTAGCGCGAAGGCCGATATGTATCTTTCGACTCCGTTCCAGCAAGGACGACCAAACGGGACTTTGGTTCCGGCAACTGGAGGATTCGCCACAATGGGGACGCAAAGTCCTCACTCGCCCGCGCGGGAAGGTTTTCGCGGGACGCCCTCAAGACATTCCTGGTACTATCGTCGAGGGACTGACAAAATATGTGCCCTATCTTTTCCTCACCCCGTTCTTTGAGACGGAAACCCGCGGCATTACCGGCCCGCCAAAATTTCAGAGAATACGAGCCCTTGCAAAAGCGCACTTCGACCAAAGCACACCGCCGCCCTATCGCTTTTCTGCCGCTGGCGCCATCGTCGTTCATCCGAAATGGGCAGAATACATAGTCCGCAACGAGTACATTCTCAAATCGTGGGCCTTGTGGCATTGGGCGCAATATATGCAAAGGATGAATCCCGTCACTCCAGCGGTCGTTACTAAACTGGATGAGAACGCCAAGTCCAACACCAGACGTCAGCGCAACTTCTGGCGGCGCGTGATGGAGGCACGGGCAGAAAATTTGTCCTGCATTTATACGGAACAAAGCGTCGCTCCGGACGATTTTGCCCTCGACCATTATGTGCCCTGGTCCTTCGTCGTACATGACAGCATGTGGAATCTCGCCCCGGTCAGTGTGCTCGGCAACACCGAAAAATCCGACAACTTGCCGGACAACGCAACATATTTCGACGCGTTTACCGAGTTGCAATTCATGGCCGTCAAGTCTCTTCATACTTTTCCCGACAGGGGGAAATGGGAAGACCTTTTCGACTCGTATTCCACTGAATTGAATCTGGATGTGGTTGGTCGGGTTCCGGACAAAGCGGTGCTGCGCGAAGCGCTCTCGGGTACAATTGAGCCGTTGATGTCCATCGCCGGAAGCCGCGATTTTCCCTCTAACTGGAAATTTAGTAGTGTCTTGCTTTAGTCCGTAAGTTCTTGTTGCTATTCATCTCGGCATGGCAAGAGCTTGGTGTCTTTTCAGTCGAAGAACTCAAGGAATTGATGACAGATTGGCTGATGGAAAGCCAACTTCAAAAAGCGTAGGAAGTCCCAGCGGTCTTAAATCTGGAGGAATTCAAGCACTATGAATCTTATCCATACGGTTTTTGAACCCGAGGGCGCCGGCCCACATCCTACCATTCTCGCCCTGCACGGCTGGGGTGCCAATGCACTTGACCTCCTGGGCTTAGCTCCGCATCTGTGTCGCGGCCGGTTCCTCGTCCTCTGTCCGCAGGGCCCGCTTCAGGTCCCCATCGGTCCGAACATGGTTGGTCACGGCTGGTTTCCGCTGACGAGTGGCGGGCCAATCGATGTCCAGGCGGTTCTCTCTGCGCGCGAGACCGTTCGCACCTTTCTTGACAAAGCAATGCAGCGCTACCCTGTTGATTCCAAGAAACTCTGTGTGGTGGGTTTCAGTCAAGGCGGAGTGATGGGCTATGGCCTGGCCCTGGGCGAGCCCGAGCGCTTTGCCGGATTAGCAGCCCTCAGTTCGTGGCTGCCGAAAGATATGCTGACCGCATTACCGGATGTGCCGGCAACCGAGCAGCTTCCCGTGCTGGTCCAACACGGCAGTAAGGACGAGTTGATTGATGTGGGCCGCGCCCGCCAGTCCGTCGAAATCCTGCGTGATGTCAAAGCGCCCGTGACCTACCGGGAGTATGATATGGGGCACGAAATCAATGCCCGCAGCCTGACCGACCTGTCGAACTGGCTCCAGGAAAAAGTGGTGGCGCCGATTACCTTGGCGTCCTGACTCCGCTCCATTGGGTAGAGCTATCCGGCTGATTTAGACGGAAGCAAAAACTCCGTGATCCCCCGCAGGAAGTGCTCCAGTTGGTCGTGGTGAACCCAGTGGCCGGCCTTGGGGATCGTCATCAGAGAGGGATCGTGGAATGCTTTTGCACGCTCACTATCTTTCTCCAGATCAACCGCCCACGATTCGCTGCCTCGCAGGAGGAGGAGCGGGCAGGTAATACGTCCCCAGATTTCTTGGGCATCCGCCATATTAAAGCGATACGGCGAGCGGGCACGGACATAATTGTCAAACTTCCAGGTATAGGTCCCGTCCTCGTTGCGGTGGGTCCCATACAAGGTCAGATGGTGGGCCTGCTCCGGGCTGAGATGTGGATTGGCTTCACGCATGCGTTCGACCGCCTCTTCCAGCGTCCGGTAGCGCTTCGGCAGACGGCCGGCGAACCCACGCATTTCATCGACCCAGTGCTGCATCCGCTCAAATGCGCTTTTCGGCTGCTCTTTGAGCATCTGCGGAGGGGGCCCCCAGCCCTCAATGGATACAACCGTCTTCACCTTTTCGGGATACACACCGGCGTACTGGAGCACGATGCCACCGCCGAGAGAATGTCCGATCAGAGTGACCGGAAACGAATTAAGCTGAGCCAGCAACTGCGCAATATCGACGACGTGGTCAATCATCGAATACTCACTGCCGCGAGCCCACTCCGAGTCGCCGTGACCGCGTAAATCCGGGGCAACAATGTGATAGTCCTCGCGTAGCGCCTGAGCGACCCAGTCCCAATTCCGACAATGATCCCGTCCGCCATGAATCAGGACGAGCAAAGGCTGGTCAGGGTTGCCCCAGTCAACATAGTGCAACTTGAGGCGCTGCGAGTAGAAATAGTGCGAGGTCGGTCCGAGGATGTGTTGGCTTGGCATGAGCATCCTTTTCTTAGGAGGAGATGAAACGATGTTCGGGTAGACAGTACATCGTCAAGCCGCACTAATCCACCATGCAGATTTGGTCAGCATAGTTCATCGCCAGGACCGCATCAGATTCCATACGCTCTCCCATGCCATGAGAGTCTGGGGGAGAATACGGCTCGGGAACGCTACCGGGAGCGTCAGGATAGTGCTATATCCGATGGGAAACGACAGCCCTGCTGTGAGGGGAAGGCTGAGAAAACACAAGGAGAGCACCGATGGAGACACGCTATGGAGATGTTGAAATAAGCTTGGCCAATCATGTGGCAACCGCCGAGATTCAACGACCGCCCAACAACTTCTTTGATACGGCCCTCATTCAGTCCCTGGCTGATGCGTTTGAAGCTCTGGATGAGGAAATGGATTGTCGGGCCATCGTCCTCGCGGCAGACGGCAAGCATTTTTGTGCCGGGGCAAATTTTCATAGTGGCCAGGCGGAGCGTGATCTGCGCGATGTTGAAACCGGCAATCCACTTTACGCCCAGGCCGTGCGGCTGTTTTCCTGCAAGAAGCCGGTTGTGGGCGCGATCCAGGGGACGGCCATTGGGGGCGGCTTTGGCCTCGCACTGGTGCCGGATTTCCGCGTGCTGTGCCCGGAAACGCGCTTTGCGGCAAACTTTGTCAAACTCGGCTTTCATCCCGGCTTCGGCCTGACCTATACCTTACCCCGTCTGGTCGGCGAGCCGCGCGCAAGCCTGATCTTTCAAACCGGCCGGAGGGTCGGGGGCGAGGAGGCCCAGAGCTGGGGCCTGGGCGAGGTTCTGACCACAAAGGACAACGTCCGCTCTGCGGCGCTGGAACTCGCCAAGGAAATTGCCGAGAACGCGCCGCTAGCCGTGCAGTCCGTGCGAGCAACCATGCGAGACGGCATTGCAGCCGCGGTCAAAGCGGCGACGGATCACGAGTTTCGAGAGCAGCACCGACTCCAGCAAACAGAAGACCATAAAGAAGGTATTAAAGCCGTAGCTGAGCGGCGGCCCGGCAATTTTGTGGGGCGGTAAGTCCAGAACGCAGAGAAGGCTGAGAGTAACCGCCGGAAAGTGGAGCCCATCTGAGTGTATTGATGCCGAAACTAAGGGAGATGACGGTTGCAGAGATTCTGGCACTCCATGTTCAGATAGGAGAGGAACTCCGAGCGCGTGGTGTCTCACGGAGCGCCAACAACCCTGTTGGCGATCTCTCAGAGCGCCTATTCTGTTCTGCATTCGGGTGGGAACAAGCACCAAATTCGGAGCGTGGTTATGACGCCAGGGACAGCAACAAGATACGCTATCAGATCAAAGGGCGCCGTATTCACCGGCGAACCAAATCCCGACAGCTTTCGGCTATCCGCAATCTCACGGAGCGTCCTTTTGACGTACTGGCAGGAGTCCTCTTTGAGGATGACTACAAGGTGCTCCGAGCAGCACTGATCCCTTGGGCTGTTGTTAATCATCACTCTACCTACCAAGACCACACGAATAGCTACATATTTCAGTTGCGGGATGAGGTGTGGCAGCTTGATGGCGTACGGGACATGACAGATAGGATTAAAGACGCAATGGATGGTCTTTAGATACGTAGAAGCCTCTTACCACGTATCAATACACGGCCGTTTTTTCTCCGTCCGGGGGGCGGGCGGAGGCGAGGAGCGCAGGGCGGCCATAATCCAGCGCCGGGACTCGGCCGGGTCAATCACGTCATCAATCTCGAAATAGGTGGCGGTGCTGAGCGCTTTGCCGCTTTCGTACATCTTGGCAACGAGCTGTTCGTAGAGTTCTTTGCGCTTATGCGGGTCGGTCTCAGCCTCCAACTCTTTGCGGTAGCCCAGCTTCACCGCGCCCTCCAGCCCCATGCCACCAAACTCGCCGGTCGGCCAGGACACCGCAAAAGCCGGGGCTTTGAAGCTCCCCCCGGCCATCCCCTGCGCGCCGAGTCCATACGACTTTCGCAACACGATGGTGAAGAACGGCACGGTCAGGCTGGCACCGGTCACAAACATGCGACAGCAGTGCCGCACCAGAGCGGTCTTTTCGTACTCGGGGCCAACCATATTGCCCGGTGTGTCGCACAGCATGAGAAGGGGAATGTCAAACGCATCACACAACTGCATGAACCGCGTGGCTTTGTCCGCCGCGTCAGAATCAATGGCTCCGCCCAGATGTTTGGGGTTGTTGGCAATCACCCCAACCGGGCGGCCTTCAATCCGCACAAAGGATGTGACCATGCCGATACCAAAATGCTTGCGGATTTCCAGCACAGAACCGATGTCGGCCAGGATATTGATCACATCGCGGACTTCATAGATACGCAAGCGGTTCTCCGGCACGATATAACGCAACAGGCGTTGGTCGGCACAGTTCCACTCGGCGACTGGTCCTTGAAAATAGGAGAGATATTGCTTCGCAACCCGGACCGCTTCGGCTTCGTCTGTGACCGGAATATCCACTACGCCGTTCGGCACCTGTTCTTCCATCGGCCCGACCTCTTCCGGCCGGAAGACCCCAAGGCCACCCCCCTCAATCATGGCCGGGCCACCCATGCCGATATTCGATCCTGCGGTCGCGATAATCACATCACAGCAGCCCAGAATCACGGCATTGCCGGCAAAGCACCGGCCTGAGGTAATGCCGACCAGGGGTACCATGCCGCTGAGCTTGCCCCACAGGTAAAAGGCCGGCACGTCCAGCCCGGAGGGACTTGACCAGTCGGTGTCGCCCGGACGCCCACCGCCGCCTTCGGCAAAGAAGACCACCGGCAGTTGCCAGCGCTCGGCCAACTCAAACATACGATCTTTTTTGTAGTGATTCTTAAAGCCCTGCGTCCCGGCCAGCACGGTGTAATCGTAGGAGATAACAATGCACTGAGCCGCTTTTTCATCAAACAGATCGCCATTGACACTGCCGACCCCAGCGATCATGCCGTCTGCCGGGGTGCGGCGGATTAAATCGTCCAACGAGCGCCGCTGCCGTTGGGCCGCAATGACCATGGGCCCATACTCGACATAGCTATCGGGGTCACAGATATCGTAGATGTTCTCACGTGCGGTGCGTTGGCCGGTCTTCCGCCGCCGCGCGACCGCCTCGGGCCGAGCGGCATCCATGCCCAGTTCATGCCGCTCAACGATCTCAGCCAGGTCCGGGCGGATATAGTCGAGGTCAAGCGCGGCCGCTTTTTCGACTGCCGTCATCTCCACCTCGGTCTCTTCAATAAAGGCAAGCGGGTGGCCTTCAAAAACCGCGTCTCCCTGACTGACGGTCAGCTGGCGGATAATACCGCTCGTTTCCGTCGAGATCACGTGCTCCATTTTCATGGATTCCATGACGAGGAGTTGCTGGCCGACGTGCACCTCGTCGCCTTCACTAACGTCAAGGCTGACAATAGTTCCCTGAAGAGGGGCCGGAACGGCGACGGTCCCGTCAGGCCCGCTCACCTCGGGTGCATGTCCGACCGGAGTCATGGCAACAGTAGCTGTCGGGTCCGCAGACTTGCCGTGCTCAAGCACGGCCAAGGGATCAATACTATCCACTTTCACACCAGCCAGCGCTGGGGCTTGGGTCTGGTCGGTGTGAAAAAAGAAGCGCTGATGATGATCCGCCTGAATCAACTCCGTCCTGTGGTCTTCGACAAAGCGGGTATAGAGCTGGTTCTTCACAAAGGCCGGGTGCCGTAAGAGACTCTGTAAGAATGGGATGTTCGTTGCCACGCCTTCGATCTTGAATTCACACAGGGCACGATAGGTCCTGGTCACAACGTCGGAAAAATCCGACGAGGGAGAAGAACCGATCAATTTGGCCAGCAGGGAGTCGAAACTCGGACTGGTGGTATAGCCAACATAGCCGAAGGTATCCGTTCGCAGACCGGGACCCGACGGCACTTCAAACGCGGATAAGGTCCCACCCGAGGGGCGCGGCGTGCCGTCGGACGCTATGGTCTCCATATTGATACGAACCTGCATGGCAAAGCCGCGTGGCGCGGGAATACGTTCCTGAGTAAGTCCCAGGTCAGCCAGCGAACTGCCATCGGCCAGGCGTAGCTGCGCCTTGACCAGGTCCACGCCCGTCACTTCTTCGGTAACGGTATGCTCGACTTGCAGCCGCGCATTGGCTTCAATAAAGGCAAATGTCGCGTTATCGCCGCCCTGTTCCGCATCGACCAGAAACTCGAACGTGCCCAGGCTGGCGTAGTGCACCTCTCGGGCGAGTCGGACCGCAGCGCTGCTCAGGCACTCTCTGAGTCCAGACGACAGCCCAGGCGACGGGGCGATTTCCACCAGCTTCTGGTTGCGGCGCTGGATGCTGCACTCACGCTCACCAAGCTGGCTGACCGCGCCCGACCCGTCACCGACGACTTGGACCTCAATATGCCGCGCGCGAGGAATGAGTTGCTCGACATACACGTCGCCATTGCCAAACGCCGCAGTTGCCTCGGACTGACACCGCGCGTAGGCCGCTTCAAGATCATCGCCCGCCTGCACCGCCCGCATACCGCGACCGCCCCCACCAGCCAGGGCTTTAATCATCACGGCTCCGTCAGCACCCAGGGAGGCCAGGAACTCTTTGGCCTCGTCGACACTCGTCGGACCGGACGTCCCGGGCAGGACCGGCACCTCGCATCTTTCGGCCAGTGCTCTAGCCTGTCCTTTGTCACCAAACAGCGCCAGCGTTTCGACCTGGGGCCCGACAAACGTCAGCGCGGCCTCGGCACAGCGCCTGGCGAACTCCGCGTTTTCGCTCAGAAACCCATAGCCGGGATGAATCGCGTCGCAGCCCGCCTGTGCGGCCAGCCCAAGGATCTGCTCGATATCGAGGTAGGCCGCGGCACCCCGGCCTGGGAGCGGCAGGGCTTCGTCCGTCTTTTGGGTATGAAGCGACTGCGCGTCGTCTTCAGAGAAAATGGCAACGGTCCGTATACCGAGTTCGGCCGCCGCGCGGGCGACACGGATAGCGATTTCCCCTCGATTGGCGATCAAAAGACTCGTCAGGCCCATTTCAAATACCCAGCTATCGGGAAGCGACTGTTAGCGACTATCGGATTCGTCATGCCCAGTCTTCTCCGGTTCAACCACCACCATGAATCGGGGAATTCGTTCCATATCACCGCTAATCAGTTCGACGATCTCATCAAGGTCATCTATGAACGTCTTTGCCCCCACTCTGCGATATCGCCAGCAACTGAACACTGGACGGCGTATCTTGTCCATTGCCGCTCGCGCTTTTCGTATAAATCCCAGCGCTGTCTCTACATCGCCGCAAGCCCAATAGGCAACTGCCATACACTGGAAGTAATTCGGATCCTCGGGCGGGTCCTGATCTGCCCGATCAAGTTCAACCACTCGTATAAAAGGTTCCGAATCAATATGGCGGGTATCCCCCCAGACCGCCATGCCATAGTTGAACGCGTCCCGAATGTCCATATCATCAACACGCCGTCCCCCATGACTGAGAAGTTCCGCCGCCCGAGCAAACTCCCCGCTTCCAATATACGCAAGCGCTAACGTACTTATTACTGCACGACGAAGACCGTCGTGCAAAGTGTTGTCGCCGACAAGTGGCTGCAAAATAGACACGATGACCTTGATCTTTTCTGGAGATCCATCCAGTGCCCGTGCGAGCCGAAGACGGTCACTAGCACCCAATGATAGCACTGCTCTCGACTCAGCAACGTCTAGGGCACTGCCGCGCATCGCCAACAAAATCGCATCTCTGACGAAGTGCGACGGCAAGTTTTCAGACTGCAGCACCTTCAATGCGTCCTTGCTCGCACCGTCCAAGTCATCATTGCCGGCACGAAGACGAGCCCGTCTTAAATATACTTCAGGTTCATCGTATCCAGCCTCGATCGCACGGTCGAACAACAACTGAGCCTGTTCCCTGTCATACTCCCGGAGCATCCCGATATTGAATAACACCTCTCCGTCGCTTGAATGTGTATCTTCAATCTGTTCCAGCTTCAGATCAATCTTCTCTTGAGATTCGTCATCCATCCCGCGCCTCGGCCCACGCCTATTTGCTCGTCTGATATAGTCTAGTGCTCCCTCTCGGTCCGCTACATTCTGCCTGACAATCTCTTGAACAATGTCACGATACTCCTGAGCGAGCCGACTTCTCGGGCGATCCTTGGTGAACACCGCCTGGTTTAACAACGCCAAGCTGTTATATCTATGCACGACCATCGGTTCCCGTTTGAAGCCTAACTGATTCTGGAACGCCTCGATCTGCTCCTCCAGAATCCTGTCTTCGTCGTCCAAATCAGGCACATTGGACATCACGAAGTAGAGTTCAATCTCCTTTTTGCGCGGCCCTTCGGCTTCCGCGCGAATGTCCCGCACGACCTTGGCCAAACCCCGCAAATTCTGCTCATTCGGGAAAAATAATATCGCCACCGCGTCGGGAAGCTGCCGAGTACAGATACCACCGGTATCTGTGTGCCCTGTGCGCGAATCAATCAGTACGTAGTCGGGCTTGAAGATCTGCTTCCACTGCTCCTTGAGGTCCTCGAACAGAAGATAACCGTCGTGTTGTTCGTAGAGCGCGCCCCAGTCAATTTGACTGAAATTCGTGGCGTAGCTCTTGTGATGCGCGCCGGATGGCATGATCCATAATCTGCCACCTTGGTTACCGATGTCGGGTGATTCTCCTATGAATCTATCGACCTCTGGAGCGTGGCCGGAGGCTATATATTCGCTAACGAAGTCAACGAGCCCTGGGACCTGATTTTCTGAATGCAATATGTCGAAGGTGTCGAGGCCGGGTGCTTCAAGGTCAAAGTCAACCACGAGTACTCGGCGGCCAGTGTTCGCAAGTTCGACCGCTGCGTTCACGAGCGCCATCGTGCGCCCAACGCCACCTTTGAATGAGTAGAATGTGGTAACGTACATCTCGTCAGGCAGCCAATCGCAGAGCGAAAGACGTTTGTTCTTGTCGATGCCGAACAAGGTCGGACTCACTCAACGCCTGGAATTTACCAGCATTCAGGTTCGCGCTATATGACGATGTCTGTTCGGATAAAATAATCCTTTTGAGTATCTGCATATTCAGAGGTAAAGCTAGAAGTCGCAGATACCGGTCATTCGCAAGCGTCTGAATCTTGATACCGTTTTCCCAGCGGTTCAGCGTTGCCTCTCCAAGCCCTGTAACCTGCGCGAAGGCGACACGTGTCATGCCGTGACTCCTTCTGACCTCTTCTATCTCAGCAGGAGAAAGAACCCCGAGGTGTTTGCAAATCGCCTCGTGCTCAAGACGCTCGGCTTCATCATCTAAGAATTCAAACTCACAGGAACGACACCGGCGCAGCGGCAACTCAACTGTCAAATCAACGGCTGATTCTCCAGAGCCGTAGCGAAACGTATGGAGGTATGGCGATGTCGTAACCGCACTTTTTTCTCCGCACTGCGGGCAGGTGTAGTCCCTGTTCTCTATAACTATCAAGGTTGTTGAGGTGTGAGATTCCATTCGAAAGTTCCTTATTCCGGCTTTGAGTAGTGAAAGCTACGCCCGATGATCTTTCCAGAGCCCAATTGGAGCTTGACGTACAGGGGTGGTCTGCTTGGCTCGAGATCGATTTTCATGACATAGCCTTTGGCTCCCGGAGGCTTTTCTAGTTCAATAGTTTCTACATCGTGCCCGCCTTCCAGCATGTCCGCAATCAGTTCCCATGCCGAGGTGCGGGTAAAATAGGGCAAGAGCGTTCCAGCCGGGTCACGGACCTTTCCAGGCCGCCAGTCTGTCGGACGGTTGCGACTGAACTCGGTCACGCGAGCATTGCTTCGCCTTGCGAGGACAACAAGTTGGTGCCTTGTCGAGGCGTCGATGCTCACGGGAGCGACCAATCCATAAAATTTGACGAATTTTCACTATAATCGATCATATGATACCTTAAAGCTTGGTGCAAGGCCATAATTCGACCATATGATACTATTGTAATTATTTCGTATGACGAGACACCCTGAGCAAATATATCCAGCATACCAAGATGTATGACTGGAGCCGCGGAGAATTCCGCGGCCTACATGGTTGGCCGATTTTTCGCAGAGCTCGCCGGAAGTGGTTTTCTACTCCTTGGCTTTTTTTACCGCCTCGGTCAGCTCGGGTACGACCTTGAACAGGTCCGCGACCAAGCCGTAGTCAGCCACGTTGAAAATCGGTGCGTCAGGATCCTTATTCAGCGCCACAATGACTTTCGAGTCCTTCATGCCGGCTAAGTGCTGAATCGCGCCGGAAATCCCTACCGCAATATACAACTCCGGTGCCACGACTTTCCCGGTCTGCCCAACCTGCAGATCGTTGGGAACAAAGCCAGCATCAACCGCCGCCCGACTGGCACCCATGGCCGCGTTCAGCTCGTTTACCAAAGGCTCCAGATAGGCGGTGAAGTTCTCACCCGACTTCAGCCCACGCCCGCCAGACACCACAATGCTGGCCTCCGTCAGGTTGGGCCGGTCGGACTTGGTTTCATGAAACTCAACAAACTGCATTTTGGTTGCGTCCGCGTCGAGGCTGACCCTGACCTGCTCGACTGCGGACTGCTCTCCTGGCTGAGCGGCATCAAAGGCGGTGCTGCGGACAGACACGACCTTGACCGCGTCCGCAAGCGTCACGGTTGCCAGGGTATTGCCGGCATACATGGGCCGCTGCAAGGTCCCATCGTCATGAAAGCTGACCACATCGCTGGCCATGCCCACTCCCAGTCGGGCCGCCACCCGCGGCAAAAGATCCTTGCCCACCGCCGTCGCGGTCGCCACCACCAGCGTGACATCATTGGCCTGCACAAGTTGTTCGAGCGTAGCCGCATAGGCGTCGGCGAGATAGTTTTCCAATGCCGCATCATTGACGGCCAATACCTTTGCCGCCCCGTAGCCGGCCGCTTCCTGGGCGGCGGCAGCGGTGTCCGAGCCCAAGACTGCCACGAGCACGTCACCACCGAGTTTACTGGCCGCGTCTTGACCGGCTTGAATGGCAATCAGCGAACTCTTGGGGACACTCCCTTTTTGAGTTTCTGCAAAAACAAGTATATTTTCCATTATTCTCGTCTCCAGATGTCATCGCATAGCGCAACCGCGCAGCCGCGTTAGATCACTTTTGCCTCATCGTGCAGCAGACCAATCAGCTCTGCCACGGTCTCGACTTTTTTGCCGGCCTCTTTCTGGGTTGGCGGTTCAAGGCTGTTGATCGTCAAGCGGGGTCTCATATCAACGCCGAGGTCGGCCGCGGCAATCTGTTTGATCTCTTTTTTGCGCGCCTTCATGATACCGGGCAGGGAGGCGTAGCGGGGTTCGTTGAGCCGCAAATCAGAGGTAATAAGACCGGGCAGGGCAAAGCCGATTGTTTCCAGGCCACCGTCCACTTCGCGCGTGACCTTGACGGCTTGCTGGTCATCGGACAGCACGACTTCAGAGGCAAAGGTCGCTTGAGGCCAGCCCAACAGCGCCGCCAACATCTGGCCGGCCTGGCTGGCGTCGTCGTCAATCGCCTGTTTCCCCATGAGGACGAGCTGAGGACTTTCTTCTTCAACGATTTTGGCCAGAACCCGGGCAACGGCCAAGGAATCCAAGTCTTGGTCACAGCCAACCAAGATGGCCCGATCGGCACCCATCGCCAGCCCGGTCCTGAGTTGCTCAGTCACCACGCTGTCTCCAATACTGACTAACACCACCTCACCAGAGCCCAGCTTTTCTTTGATGCGCAGGGCTTCCTCAAGCGCGATCTCATCAAACGGATTGATGACATATTTGATATTATCCGTCTCAATGCCAGATCCATCAGATTTCACACGGATCGTTGTCTCCGGGTCAGGGACCCGTTTGACCGTCACAAGTACTTTCACCAGTGTTTTCCTCCTGTCATAAATTGCGCAGAGTGTCTCGCTTCAGGCGTGGCTCCTAGTTCAACGCTTCACACCCTGGCTGTCAAGCGTGCACGCCCACCCGCCCTCCGACCCGTCTCACTCAGGAAAGCGGATGACCAAGGCGGCTGGAGAGAGCTTTCCCCGCCTGGATGGTCAAAGGGGCCAACTCTTGCTCCAGCCGTTCGAGCCCAATCCGATAGGCAGGGCCGCTGACCGCGAAGCTTCCGACGACCATACGGGTGTAATCTCGGATCGGCACGGCCACCGTGCGGACATCGGTCAGGTGCTCACCGTTTTCAAGCGCATAGCCTTTCTGTGACACTTCTTTGAGTTGGGCTTCTAACAGCGTACGGTCGGTAATGGTCTGCTCGGTATGCGTCTGGAGCGAATCGAGCAGGGAATGTTGTACCTCTTCTCTGGTCTCAAAGGCTAAATGGACTTTCCCTGCAGCCGTGCAGTGCAGCGGCAGGCTCTCTCCAATGTGCGAGACGATGCGAACGGCCTGGTCGGGTTCAACCATGTCTACCGGCACGACTTTCCCCTGCCGCATCACGGTCACATAGGCCGTCTCACGACAGGCTTGAACGATCTCACACAGGACTGGCTTGGCTTGTTGCAACAGCCCTATGTGTTGGATATAGGTCTGCCCGAGTTGCAGACATTTTGTGCCCAGACGATAGTTTTCGGTCGAACGGTTTTGTTCGATATAGCCGCGTGATTCCAATGTTGCTAGGATTCGGAAGACATTGTTTTTGTGAAGGGTGAGCCGTTTACTCAGTTCGGTCACACCGAGCTCCGCATCAGTATGGAATTGCTCAAGAACGTCGAGGGCATGGGCGACCGCTTGGATAATATAATTGCTTTTTTCTCGTCGCACCGCGGCATCTCCTTAGCCAGAAACAAGAACACTTGTCTAATGGAAAAACTGTTCTAATTTAAACCCTCTTCAATTGTCAACAGAGTTATCAATTGTCCTGTAGGAATTTTGGACGTGCCCACAGAGCCTCCCTTCACACTTCTCAAACCCAACGGTACCTTTCCGGTGGTGCTGACCTGTGAACACGCGTCATACGCGCTCCCGTCTGAATACGGGACGCTCGGGATTCCTCCTGACGAGTTACGACGACATATCGGCTGGGACATTGGTGCGTGGGCGGTTGTCCAAGAGATCATCCAACACGTCGATTCCACAGCTATTTTATCTCAATACTCGCGTCTCTTAATTGACTGCAACCGTGACCTGTCAGACGATGATCTCATTCTTCCTGAGAGCGATGGTACACGCGTTCCGGCCAATAGGCATCTGACCGAAGCAGAACGACAGCAACGTATTGCGCAATTCTACCACCCCTATCATGCGGCTATTGACCGCGTGCTGACGCAAAAAATGCCACTGCCTGTTTTTCTGCTCAGCGTTCACAGCTTTACCCCGGTCCTCGGTGAGAAGAAAAGGGCGTTTGATTTAGGCATCCTATTCGACCGCTACGAAGACCTTGCTCAGGAGTTCGGGCAACGGCTGGGCCACGTCGGCTATCGGGTGCGCTATAACGAGCCCTACTCCGGCTATGATGGGCTTATCTTTAGCGCCCGGAGTCATGGCGAGCGTCATCGTCTCGTCTATCTCGAAATCGAAATCAATAACGGCTTATTGCTGGACAGGACAAGTATGGCCGCAATGGGCCAAAAGCTGGACCAGGTGCTGAAGGACGTGTTCCCACCACACGGAAAGGAGAGCCCCCATGCGTATCATTCTCATTGGTCAAGCCGCGTTTGCGGAGAAAACACTCGATAAGCTCAGAGATAAGGGCGAGGACGTCCTAGCGGTGTTCTGCCCGCCGGATAGAGTCGAGGGAAAGTTTGATCCGGTCAAAAAGCGAGCAGGGGAACTCGATATTCCCGTGTATCAACACCGCTCCATGAAGGGCCCTGAGGTCCTGGAGAAATTTCAGGACCTCGACGCGGACCTCGCCGTGTTGGCATTTGTGACCCAAATTGTTCCGCCTCCAGTGTTCAACGCACCCAAACTCGGCAGTATCTGTTTTCACCCGTCACTCTTACCCAAGTATCGTGGTGGGAGTGCCATTAACTGGACCCTGATCAACGGTGAGAAAAAGACCGGTATCTCCTGGTTCTGGGTAGACGAGGGCATTGATACCGGTCCGATACTGGTTCAAAAAGAAGTCGAAATTGGCCCGGAAGATACAACCGGAACCCTGTATTTCAACAAACTCTTCCCGCTCGGTATTGAGGCCGCTGGCGAGGCGATCGATCTGATTCAAGCCGGTAGTCCGCCGCGCATTGTCCAAGACGAATCCCAGGCCAATTACGATCCGTTATGTCGGGACGAACATGCTGGCATTGACTGGTCTCAGCCAGCCCAAGCCGTCTTTGATCATATTCGCGGGTGCGACCCGCAGCCCGGCGCATCAACAACATGGCGCGGACAGAAAATTCGCCTGTATGACTGTCGCCTGGAGTCGACGGGCGGACCGGCAACTCCAGGCCAAGTGGTCGCTCTTGGGGATGGGACGGTCAGTGTTGCCCTGAACGGCGGCACAGTCGTCGCCAAAAAGCTCCGCGGCGAGCAGGGAAAAATCGCCGCTGCCGAGCTCGCTCGGCATGTCGGGCTTCAGAGGGGTTCCCAGCTCGACTGAGAGGACATTACTCTGGGCTTACTCTGCTTCGATTGGCTCAAGCTCGACCAGCACCTGGCCAAGTTCGACAAGGTCCCCGTCGGCCACATGGATGGTTGCCACCCGGGCCTTCCCCTCGGCAGTCAGCGCATTCTCCATTTTCATCGCTTCGAGAAGCACGAGGGTTTGGCCGTCTTCTACAGCCTCGCCTTCGACGACTTTGACGTTGAGAATTTTCCCTGGCATGGGAGAGCGGATCTCAGGCTCAAAGCTTCCACTCGTCCCCCGCTGACGGGCTCGGGGGTGCTCGGGCGGAGTGTGATTGAATTCGTAGGTCTGCCCCTCGATGGATATCAGGCTGCGGCCACCATCCCGGACCACATAGGCATGAAGAGGGTGACCATCAACCAGGAAGGTGATCGTACCATCCCGGATAGCGACCACGTGTGCCGATTGCTGAGTCTGTCCGTTCCAGACAAGCTCGTACAGATCGTCGCGCGCGCCGTGTTGGTTATATTCCAGCACCAGTCCTTCACCCGCGGCATAGAGTAAGGTTTTCATTTCAGTCAGAATCATTCGGGGATCAGGAGCCGAGGCGCCAGCCGCCAAGCTGTCGCCATGGTGTCGAGGGGCCCTGCGAGGGCAGAGCGGTCTGTCCATCAGCGTTTCGATAGGGACCACGGTGCAGGCTGGCGGCCAACGCGGCAGCAAGCGTATGCGGCTGCTCGCCAGGCTGCCAGTTCGGAAAATGCTCGGACAGAAAGCCGGTGTGGGTATCGCCTGCGGCAAAGGCGGGGTGGTCTATGAGCTCAATCAAAAAAGGCAGATTGGTCGTGAGTCCCAGAATTGCCGTTTGCCGAAGCGCTCCGGCCATGCGTCGCCGGGCTTGTTCACGATCCGCCCCCCAGGTCGAAATCTTGGCAATCATGGGATCGTAGTATATCGGGACCTCGGTCTGCGACTCGACCCCGGAATCGACTCGTACCCCCGGCCCCTGGGGCGCATGCCAGGCCAGGACATGTCCGGGCGACGGCAGGAACCCGTGGGCGGCATCTTCCGCATACAGACGGCACTCAAGGGCGTGGCCCGTACGGTAGATATCGTCTTGCTGGAAGCCTAGCGTTTCTCCGGCGGCAATCCGAATTTGTTCGTGTACCAGGTCCAGACCAGTAATCCACTCGGTAATCGGATGCTCAACCTGGAGACGGGCGTTGACTTCCAGGAAATAGAATTTCCCGGCGTTGTCGAGGATGAACTCTACAGTTCCGGCGTTGTCATAACCCGCAGCCCTGGCCACAGTCAGCGCGGTCCTCGTCATCTCCTGCCGCAAGGACTCGGGCACGGCCGGCGAGGGGGTCTCTTCGACTATTTTTTGATAGCGGCGCTGAATGGAGCACTCCCGTTCGCCAAGATGGACGATGTTGCCAGCAGTGTCGCCAAGAATCTGGACTTCCACATGGTGGGGACGTTCGAGAAAACGCTCGACATACACCGTGCCTTCGGCAAAGGCGGCTTCGGCTTCGCGTTGCGCCGCGGACAAGGCCTCAACCAACTCGGCTTCCTGGTGCACAATACGCATCCCCTTCCCGCCCCCACCCGCAGCCGCTTTAATCAAGAGGGGGTAGCCGAGTGCGGCAACTTGCTCCCGTACAGTCTCGGGGTCGGTCGCCGGGTCTTCAAGGGCGGGAATCACCGGAACGCCGAGTTGCGCCACGGTCCGGCGCGCAACAATCTTGTTGCCAACCGCAGACAGGGCAGCCGGAGCGGGACCGATAAAGGTCAGACCGGCATCAGCCACGGCCCGAGCAAATGTCGCATTCTCCGATAAAAAGCCATACCCCGGATGGATCGCGGCGGCTCCGGTCCGGCGGGCCGCGGCCAGGATGGATTCCACGTTGAGATAGCTCTCACTTGCCTGGGCCGGCCCCACGCACACGGCCTCGTCCGCCGCATACAGATGGGGGGAAGAACGGTCAGCCTCCGAGTACACGGCCACTGTCGCAATGCCCATTTCGCGACAGGTCCGGGCGATACGAGTGGCGATCTCACCTCGGTTCGCAATGAGTATCTTTGAAAACACAGTGGTCTGGATGCCTCCGCAATGCGATCAGGGCGCGGGAGCCTGTATCGGACAGATCATTGGGCGTTCGCGCCTTTTTCCTCCGCATGGATCTTCTGATACTTGCGGTAATCATATCCGGTTGCCATCGTGAGGAGCATCTGGTCCATCCCCCCGCTCCGCTCTCGGCGGAGGATTCTGAGACGGTGAAAGAATTCCCGGTAATCCTTATTTACCCGTCGTTTTTCATCTATATGGCGAAAGAAAAAATCGCGCAGGCGGGTCAGGGTAAGGCGGAAAGCGGAAAAGCGGAGTTCATTCGGAAAGGCATCCCACTCGGGCAGCGACAGCGTACGCTCGGACTGATAACCGTCAAGGAGGGCGTTGAACCGGCCAATATGGTAGCACTCCTCGTGATAGCACATGGCGTTTACGGCAGTGGCTAAGTCAGCAATGAACTTTCCTAAACAGGCCGCTTCAAAGTCGAGCACCCCAACGACTCTCCCACCACGAAACAGGACGTTATCAGGAAAGAGGGTGCCGTGGATTATGCCTTTTGGCAGCTTTTCCTCTCGATATTCTTCCTGGTGCGCGATTTCATCATCCAGGACGTGGCCGATATGCTTCAGATGGACCGCAATACGGCCGCGCAGGTTTTGATAAATACTGCGTACGCGGCCAAAAGCAAACCGGTTTCTGATCGGGGTATCATATTCCTGGCCAATGGCATGGAGTCGGGCCAGGGTCTGTCCAATCTTTTCTATCTGCTCATCGGTGAGCGTTGCGGCCGAGAAGTCTTTGCCGGACAGATGGCGATAGATTGAGACCACCTTCTTTTCGTAGAGCTGAAGATAAGAACCGCTTTTATCGGCCACCGGCCGTGGGCACGGAAAGCCATGCCTACGCAAAAAGAGCAGGAAGTCGATTTCGCGCTGCGCGTCGCTGCTGTTTTTGACCTCATCAATCCGCAGAATGAACTTCCCCTTCTCCGCCTCAAGGCGATAATGGGTGTTCACCGATCCGACAGAGATGCCCTGAATGGTTGACAAACGCCCGAATCCATAGTCTTTGACGAGACGATTAACGGCTTTGCGGTCAAGGAGAGTATAGACGGCCATGCAGACTTCTTCGGACATCGGCCTCAACCTTTCCCACTCCCTCCTCGTACTGTCCGGACCTGCAACCCTACTACTGACGTTGGGTTTTGTCAAGAAAAACTGACTGAATGCCCATTCAGCATACGAGAGCCGAGGGTTCTTATGGAACAGGTTGGATTTGCGGGGGCTGAATGTCTGTATCCGTCCTCCCCGTTTCCAGTTGACGGACAGAGGCGCGGCTGGCGTCAGACAGCCGGCCTATCTGGAGGCCGGCATAGACCGGGGGATAGGTCCGCAGGGTCTGGCAAGCACGCGTGAGAAGTTTGAGCGCGCCTGGATACTGAGCACTGGAAAGCTTGAGGTAGCCGGCGGCTAGCTGCACGAGCCCCTGGACAAAGCGTTTCTCTTCGCCAATCGTCTCATTCCAGAGCACTTCCCAGATTTCATGCGCTTCAAAGAAACGGCCCGCGTTAAAAGCCGCCACTCCGCGTAACAACAGGCGACGAGGCATACGCTACTCTCTGTCCTGTTCTTTTTTGCCGGAGCACTCTGCAGCGCCGGGAGGGTCCACAAGCGCAATTTTAATGTCCATCACGTTTGTCCCCGTTGGGCCTGGGCGAAACAGGTCACCGAGAGCAGCAAAGAAGGTATACGTGTCATTATTGCGCAGGAATTGAGCGGGATCGAGATTTTTTCGACGCGCTCGGGCCAGCGTCTGGCCGTTCACAAAGGCGCCGGCGGCATCGGTCGGACCATCGATGCCGTCCGTTCCCGCACTCAGCAGGCTCCACCCGGCTGCCCCGGCGAGCTCTTGGGCGACAGTCAGCGCAAACTCCTGATTGCGCCCCCCCTTCCCAGTGCCCCTGACCTGCACCGTTGTCTCGCCACCAGCCAGAACGCACATCGGGCCAGCGCAGTGTTGACGAACGGCACGCAGGGTCCGGGCAAAGGCGCGTCCGGCCCCGAGGGTGTCACCAGCGAGAGGCTGAGAAATCAGGTGGGCGCGCAGCCCCCGGTGCGCGGCAGCCTCGCAGACCGCCTGTAAGGCCAAGCGATTCGACCCGATCAATATATTGTGGACGCGAGAGAATATCGGGGCTCCGGGTTTTGGTGTCTCAGGTCTGATTCCACGAACGCCGTGCTGCAGATGCGCACGCACGGACTGGGGGAGCCGCGGGGCGATGCCGTACTGCTCCACCACCCGCCAGGCATCCGTAAACGTCGTTGGATCGGCGACGGTCGGGCCCGAGCCGATCACGCTCATATCATCACCGACCACGTCCGACAGAATCAGACTGACCACAGTCGCGGGCTGAGCGTGGTGCGCGAGCCAGCCGCCCTTTATCTGGGATATGTGTTTACGTACGGTGTTCAGCGCCAGGATGTCTGCCCCGCATTCCAATAAAACAGCATTGGTGATGGTCTTGTCCGAAAGTGTCAGCCCGACCGCGGGGCGCACGAGCAGACTGGAAGCCCCGCCGGTCAGACACAGCAGGACGAGGTCATGGGGTTGGGTCTGGGAGAGGCTCTCCATAAGCGCTCGGGTCGCGGACTCACTGCCCGGTCCGGGCAAGGGATGCTCCCCTTGCACCACTCGCACTCCAGGCAGAGACAGCTCAGACACCGCTTGCTCGCTCGGAATGATGATACAGCCGCCAAAAAGAGGACACCTGCCCCGCTTTTTTGTATGCTTGGAGGGCACCTGTGCTCTTTCTCTCCTCTGGTCGAGCACGGACATCAGCGCCTGGGCCATGCTGCCGGCCCCCTTTCCTGCCCCAATCAGGAAGAGGCGACCCGTCAGAGCGAGCGTCAACGCGCCAGCGGTCTCGAAGCGGGAACGTGGCCGAACGATCAGCCGTTCCTTTTCAATCGTAACAGTCTGTGGGATCAGATGGCGCGGATGAACCGCGTCAATAGCCGTCCAAAAGAGTGCCGTGAGCAGGGGGTGTCGGTCGTCGGGTCGCATCTCATCACAGCGGGCCGACAGAGGGAGCGCCTTGTGCGGACAACCGGAATGGACCGAGAAAGAAGGCCAAGCTGATCTTACCCGTCGTCCAGATCAACCAGGTTGGACCGACCGAATCCACCCCCGCCATCAATACGGCGCTGAAAACGCGTTTCCTTTTCGCGTTCCTCTTGGCAGGCAATACACAGTCTGGTGAATGGCAAGGCTTCGAGACGGGCTTGGGCGATCTCTTCTTCGCAGTCTTCGCAAATGCCGTATTCACCCTCTTCAATCCGCTCCAGTGCGTTTTCTATAGCTTGCAGTTTATTCCGATCGCGGTCACTCAGAATCAGATGAATTTCCCGTTCGCGCTCCTCGCTGGCGAGATCGTAGGTATCCATTCCTGCGTCCAGCTCACTCTCTTTTCCCTCTCGGATTTCTTCGTCAAGCTGCAACAGGATTTGCTGTTTTTGGCCGGCGAGCGTCGTCCGCATTTTTTTGAGGAACGTTTTTCTCATGACACCTTCTCCAAAGAATAAAAACGTATCCTCCAATATCTAAATAGAGCTGGATACGTTTATTCTTCTTCACCACACGAGATAAAAAAGACAGACACCCTAGGGAGAAACGGCTGCCAAGTCAAGAGATGTAGGCGGTTGAAGCGGCTGTTCGGGAAGACATAAAGCGTGCAGGTCATAGCCGGACGCCCTGGTAATCCGGGCGCGGATCATGTTGCCGCTATCAGCCGGGCACGGTTCCAGGAAGACGAGGCCATCGATATCCGGAGCCTGGCCTTGCGTCCGTCCCCACCAGCGGTCGTGATCGTCCTGGCCACAGACCAATACCGCTCGTTCCTCACCCACCAGCGTCATATTTTTTTGACGCACGACCTCGGCCTGGCAGGCCATCAACCTGTGCCAGCGGTCTTCTTTGATCTCTGCGCTGACCTGGTCGGCCATTGTGCCCGCGGCCGTCCCCTCCTCCTGGGAATAGCGAAACACCCCCACGTGGTCGAGCGCTGCCTCGGTCACGAAATCGCTCAGTTGTTGAAAATCGTCCTCTCGCTCACCGGGAAAGCCAACAATAAAAGACGAGCGTAAGACCACACCCGGAATAGCGGCTCGAACCCGATCCAATACGCGCCGAATGCCGTCCCCACTTTTCTCACGCTTCATCTGCCTCAACATCCGGTCGCTGATGTGCTGGAGTGGCATATCAATATACGGGCACACCTGTTCTTCTTCAGCGATGAAACGCAACAGGGGTTCATCAAGATAATTCGGATAGCAATACAGCAGCCGAATCCAGTCCAGACCCTCAACGCGCACAAGAGATTTGAGCAGAGCGAGCAGAGTCGTCCCATCGCGCCGCTCTCGCCCATAGGCGGTCAGGTCCTGCGCAATGAGATTGATTTCTCTGACCCCGTGCGCAACCAGTCCGGTGGCTTCGGCCACGAGAGAGGCGATCGGCCGACTTTCCTGTAAGCCGCGAATTTTCGGAATAATACAAAAGGCGCATTTATGGTTGCAGCCCTCGGCAACCTTGAGATAGGCCGAGTAAAAATGGGTGGTCGGAATACGCGGAACGGTGTGGTCCGGCAGGATGTGGGCGGCCCCCAGATACAGGCTGGGGCCAGAAGCGGGAACGTGGCCAGCCTCTTTGGATGATTGGAGGACACGTTCCCGCTTTTCAAGCGCGCGCCGCTTCTGTTCCAATATCTGGGTGATCCGCAGAAACTCGCCCGTTCCTACAAAAACGTCAACCTCGGGCATCACTTCGCGCAATTCCTGGCCGTACCGCTGGGCCAGACAACCGGTCACGATGAGCTGTTTCTCGAAATTTGTCTCCGTCGCCTTATAGGCCGCCAAGTCCAGGATCGTCGCAATCGACTCTTCCTTGGCCTCATCAATAAAGCTGCACGTATTGACCATCAGGACCCCGGCCTGTTCCGGATCGAGGCTCAGCGTATAGCCCGCCTCCGCCAGCAGGCCAAGCATGACCTCGCCATCCACCAGATTCTTGGGACAGCCCAGATTCACCAGATAGACGGACTTGGCCGGGTCGGACCGGGGCTTACTCGTCATCTTTGCGGTCCTTACGCTGCTGCAAAAAACGCTGGAGTTCTTCGGCCATATCTTTGCCGTTGGCATGCCCATTGCCGTTGCCGGCTTTGTCCTGAGCGGCCGTCTCCATTGCCAGCCCCTCTTCCTGCTCCTGTTCTTCCAGGCGTTTGACATAGGCGGCCAGGTTGGGATTCTCGGCAATCGCCTTTGCGACCTGGACGTCAAACTCCGCCGCGCCGGTCACCAACTCGGTCGTATCCAGGGCGAAGTGGAGAAAGGACTCAAGACGGCTAACGAGGGCCAGGGCCGCCTTGGGGTTTGGAGACGCGGAAATATAGTGCGGCACGTTGGCCCAGAAACTGATGGACGTCAGTCCAGCCTGCCGGCAGGCATCGTTCAGCACCCCGACGATGCCGGTTGGCCCCTCGTAGCGGGACGGGGTGAGCTGGAGTTGCGTCGCAATATCAGGATCGCTACTGAAGCCGACCACGCGCACCGGCCTGGAGTAGGCAACATCGGCCAGGAGCGCACCCAGGGTAATCACCAAGCGTACTCCACATTGCTTGGCAACCTCCAGGCAGGCCGCTGAATACGCCTTCCAGCGGAGATGCGGCTCAATGCCCAGACCAAGGACCATGCTGCGTTTGAGCTGCGCTGCGCTACTCGCAAAGAACTCGTTGGCCGGCCAGCGAATCTCGCGGTAGAGTCCATCTCGCAGGCGTACACGGGGCCGGACCTCGCTGAAATTATAAAATTCTTCAGGGTCGATCTTCGCGAAACGCCGTGCCTGGAGTCGCTTGATGAGGAATTGCGTGGCGTGCGTCGCCGCACTGCCGGCATCGTTCCAGCCGGCAAAGGCGACAATCAGGACGGGATCGTTCAGTTCCGGAATTCGTTCAATCGTCAACGCGTTCATGGTCTCCCCCTGGAAAGAGTGAAGGTGCTCAGCATCTCATGCCTGTTGGAGAGCACGTTTCCTCTTTGAGGCGCTTACCCCTTGGGCGCAGGCAAGGACAGAAAGAGGAAACGTATCCAGCCTCTGGGCCTGATTGGTGGACACGTTTCCTCTCTGTCGCAGGAGTGTACCTGCTTCCCGGATGATTGCCAAGAGATTGCGCTGGTCTCGTGACCCGGTTCACGGACCGAGAACGGTCGAGACCGTTACTCGGCTGCCGTCGATTGTTGGAGCAGATAGGCTTCAATAAACTGATCGATATCGCCATCCAGAACCGCGTCGGTGTTCCCGACCTCCACGCCGGTGCGATGGTCTTTGACCATCCGGTAGGGATGGAGGACATACGAACGGATCTGACTCCCCCAGGCAATATCCTTTTTGCTTTTATGCAGACCCTCCATCTTCTCCTTTTGTTTCTCCATCTCCAACTCGTATAAACGGGCGCGGAGAATTTTCATCGCCATGGTTCGATTCCGATGTTGGGAGCGCTCGTTCTGACACGCCACGACAATCCCACTCGGGAGGTGGGTCAGACGAATCGCTGAGTCGGTTTTGTTGACGTGCTGTCCCCCGGCTCCACTGGCCCGGTAGGTATCGACGCGCAAATCCTCAGGACGGATATCGACCTCGACAGCCTCATCAATATCCGGGTAGACAAAGACAGAAGCAAAGGAGGTATGTCGCCGGGCATTGGCATCAAACGGCGAAATCCGAACGAGCCGATGAATGCCCGCCTCTGCCCGCAGATAGCCGTAAGCGTAGGCCCCCTCAACGGTAAAGGTGGCACTTTTTACGCCTCCGCCTTCACCAGGCAGGTGTTCGGCCATCGCTACGCTATAGCTGCGTCGTTCCGCCCAGCGCAGATAGAGTCGGAGGAGCATATCGGCCCAGTCCTGGGCCTCAAGGCCACCCGCACCAGGATGGAGACTGACGATGGCACTCTGCGCATCGTGTTCTCCGCCCAGCATCCGCTGCAACTCCGCCCGACTCACCGTCGCCTCAAGCTCGGGCACCGCCCGCTCGACTTCCTCAGCCGCCTCGGCGTCTCCGGCTTCGGCCAGTTCCAGAAAGAGCAGCGCGTCAGATACGGCCTGGGTCTGCTTTTTCCACTCCGTTACCGTGTCGAGCAGGCTTGCTCGCTCCTTGAGGATGGCTTGCGCCTTTTCCTGATCTTGCCAGAATCCATCGGCCAGCGTGTGTTCTTCCAGTGCTGCGGCACGGGCTTCTTTATCCGGGATGTCAAAGATGCCTCCCAAGACTCTCAATGCGTGCGCTCAACTCATGTAATTTTTCTCTGATTTCTGCCAGCATCTCCGCCTCCGTTTCGCTTGACAAATAAGACCATTATCCCTGCGTAGCTTAGCATAACGAGCGTCCCGACGACGCACAACGTCACGAACCAATCACCGTACCGGGTATAGAAAGAGATCACGTGGGGCCAGGCGAGCTGGTCGGCAATAAAAGTGGTATCCAGAAGCGCTGTTTGGGCCTGAATCTGTCCATCGATATTCACGATGGCCGAAATCCCGGTATTTGCGGACCGCACCAGGGGGACGCGATTCTCGACGGCCCGCATGGCCTCCATTGCCAGATGTTGATAGGGAGCCGAGGTCTCTCCGAACCAGGCATCGTTAGTCACATTGATCAGCAGCCGCGCGCCATTATGGACGAAGCGGCGCGCCAAGTCAGGAAACACGCCCTCATAGCAGATGAGCACGCCAAAAGTCTCAAAAGAGTCAACGGACCCAGCTTCGTCGTCTGCGTGGAGGGCAGGTTGACTCTTTAAGGGAAGAGAAAAAACGGTCGGCGTCGTTCCTGGTGCAAAGTCGCCTATCCCTTCCACGAATTTATCCAGGAAGAAGAGCAGGCTGCCTTGAAAGGGGATATATTCGCCAAAGGGGGTGAGGATCATCTTGTCATACTGCCCGAGGACTGTCGTGTCCGGCGACAGAAGATAGGCCCGGTTGAACAGCGTCAGTTCCGTCCCGTCGGCTCGAAAGGCCGGACTGCCAAACAGAATGGGCGTGTTGGTGTCTTGAGCCAAGTCCAGCAGCCGGCCACGATAGGTCACATCAGATTGGAAGAAAAATGGCACTGCCGCCTCCGGCCAAATAACGAGGTCAACGGTTTGTTCCGTTATCTGGCGCGTGAGTTGCTCATAGCGTGCCAGAGTGACCTCTTGATAATCGGAGTCCCATTTTTGATCTTGGGCGATATTCCCTTGGGCGATCCCGACGCTCAGCGTATGGGCCTTGGGCAGCGCGGCCAACTGGCTGCGACGCCAGTTTCCCCAGCCCCACAGTCCGGTGATAATCAGGAGCAGGACCAGCAGCAAGCGCCCGCGGCCCTGACGAGAAAAAGCGATAAAGAAAACGACATTGCCAAACATCACCAGCGCCGACAGCCCGTAGACGCCGGTGTATTCGACAAACTGAATCAGGTTGACGAAATTGTACTGTGAATAGCCCAGACTGACCCAGGGGAAGCCGATGAAAAAGAACGAGCGGACCCATTCCAGGGCGACCCACAGCATCGGTCCAAACACCAGGAGCAACCAACCGCTGTTGTGCGGTCCGCTCTTGTGATAGACACACAGGCCAACAGCAAAGGCTCCGGTGTATGCCGACAGAATGGCACACATCAGGAGTAGCGGACCGACGGCGACAATATGAGGAATATTACTGTACAGGCCTATCGTATCGACGACCCAATACAGCGTACACAGATAAAACCCCATGCCGGCAATCCAGCCCAGGCTAAAAGCCCGGCGCAGCGTCTGCCGCTGCGTCTGCCAGAGCAGCGGGATAAAAGCCACCCAGGCCAGAATATTCCAATCGACTTTCGGGAAGGCCAAGGCGAGCAGAACACCACTCGCGCCGGCGAGCGAAACGGGCCACCCACGCTGCATACAAATCGTAGCCTAGCCTGACTCTCCCAGCCTGGAAAGGCCGCAAAGGCAGCCTGCCCGTCGAATTTGTGCAGAGGCAGGGATCAGCCGCGTTTCGTAATGGTGATAGTCTCACCCTGCGCAACTGCATCCAGGAGAGCCGAGAGGTTCATCTTTGCCTCGAATGCACAGATCTTCCGCATGACCTTCTCCTTAAAAACTACTTTACTATCTAGTTGATTTATAGAGTTCAAAGTGTGAAAAGGTGATCGAAGACGGGACGGGCGAGAAATGAGATGTTCTCATGGATGTCCCCTCCTCTAATCTGTTTATTTGATCAGCATTGCTACAACAGGGCCTTCAGCTCACGCTCTTTTCGGCGCATGCGGACGGCTTCGCCCTCCGACACTTCGTGGTCATAGCCCAGCAGGTGCAGAATGCCGTGAATGAGCAGGGCGCGCAGTTCGTCGGCAAAGGCGCGTTTGCGCTGCCGGGCCTGCCGCCGGGCGGTATCGACCGAGATGACCACATCGCCCAGAAGAGTCGGACAGCGTTCATCGGCCAGCGGAAACGACAACACATCCGTGGGCCGGTCTTTGTGCCGATACTGACGATTCAGCTCATGGCTGGTCTGATCCGTCACGAAAGCCAGACTCAGCTCGGCCTGTTTCAACTCCAGGTGACGCAGGATCGTTTGGCTCCAGCGTCGAATCTGGGGCCGGCTCAGACCCGGTACTGTTCCGCTGATGTCTACGTTCAGACCGGGCCTGGAGGCGGCTGCGACGCAGGGCGCGGCTTTCCTGATTGCGACGCTCTTGGGCTTCTTGGGCGCGTTCATAGGCAGTAATCACATCCTGGACAAGACGGTGGCGGACCACGTCCTTTTCCGTAAAAAGCGTAAATTGGATCCCGTCGATATCGCGCAGAATATGTCGGGCTTCTTTTAAGCCTGAACGCGTCCCGGCGGGCAGGTCGATCTGGGTGATATCGCCGGTAATCACGGCTTTCGACCCGTAGCCCAGCCGGGTCAGAAACATTTTCATCTGCTCACGGGTCGTATTCTGCGCCTCGTCCAGGATGACAAAGGAATCATTCAACGTCCGGCCGCGCATGAAGGCCAGCGGAGCCACCTCAATGACGCCGCGCTCAATCATTTTTTGCGCGCGGCCGAAGTCAACCATATCGTGCAGGGCGTCATACAAAGGCCGCAAGTAGGGATTAATTTTTTCGGCCAGATCGCCCGGCAGAAAGCCCAGCTTCTCCCCGGCTTCGACGGCAGGCCGGGTGAGGACGACCCGGCTCACTTTATGCTTCATGAGTTCAGCCACCGCTACGGCCATGGCCAAGTAGGTTTTGCCCGTACCAGCCGGCCCGATACCAAACACAATATCGTATCTGCGAATGGCATCGATGTAGGCTTTCTGAGCCAGACTCTTGGGAGTAATGGTTCGGCGGTTGGATGACACATAGACCGTGTCGAGAAAAATATCCTGCAAATTCGCCGTATGGTCACGGCTGAGGATGCGGACCGCGTAATCCACATCACTCGGATAGACGGGATAGCCACGCTGGATGAGGTCGTACAGTTGGGTTGCCACCCGCCCCGCCAAGTCGCGCTGGGGCTCGTCTCCGGCAATGATCAGGGCGTTGCCCGAGGCTGAGATTTTTACGCCGAGCGCGTTCTCCAGGCCGTGTAAATGCGCGTCGTGTTGGCCGAGCAGATCGCGTAAAAAGCGCTGATTGCCAAACTCGATATGCGATGTTTCTGCTGTCGTCTGTCCTACTTCAGCCAAGCAGCCTCCGTCACAAGCGGTGAACGCGCCCAGCACTTCCGGGTACGCTTTATGCCCCTTTTTCAATCAGCTCATACACCTTTTGGAGGGCTTCATCCAGACGCTTCGGATCTTTTCCTCCGGCCTGGGCGAAGTCGGGCCGCCCGCCCCCGCCGCCGCCAACCAGCGGGGCGATCGCTTTGATAATGTTTCCGGCGTGATACTGCGGTACCAAATCCTTACTCACCGCGGCGAGGAGCGACACTTTCGCCCCGTTCGTCGCTCCGAGCACAACAACCGCGGGCTGGTGTTTATCGCGCAGCGTATCCGCCATCTCCCGGAGGGCTTTCTGATCCACGCCCTCGACCCGGCTGGCGAGCACATTGACCCCATTGGTCTGGCGGACTTGGGAGGCAATCGTATCGCTTTGCGAGCCGGCAAGTTGACTCTGAAGCTGGTCGAGTTGTTTTTCAAGCGCATGTTGCCGGCTCAGCAATTTTTCCAAGCGATCGAGCGCATCCTCCTCAGACCCCTTCAGGATGCTGCCCATGTCCTTGAGTACCTGCTCGCGTTGACGCACCCAGGCGAGGGCGCCCTCGCCCGTGACCGCCTCGACCCGCCGGATACCGGACGCCACGCCTGTCTCGGCCTTAAATCTGAACAACCCCACGTCTCCGGTCCGGCTCACATGGGTTCCCCCGCACAGCTCGGTTGAGAAATCCCCCATCCGTAACACCCGCACGATCTCGCCGTATTTCTCGCCAAAGAAAGCCAAGGCCCCCTTTTGGATCGCGTCGGTAAAGGACATCTCCTCACTCGTCACCGCGGCATTGTCCCGAATATGTTGGTTCACCAGGTCTTCGATTTCATCCAGGACATCGTCCTTGACCGGACTGGTATGCGTAAAGTCGAAACGGAGCCGGTCCGGGGTGACCAGTGAGCCGGCCTGCCGGACATGGGAGCCTAAAATCTCGCGTAGCGCGGAATGCATGATATGCGTTGCAGAATGGTTCAAACGAATGGCCTCGCGCCGTGGGGCGTCAATACTGAGATGCACGGCATCCCCGGTCTGCACCGCGCCCTGCACCACCCGGCCCTGATGCACAATGAGCGAAGGCTGGGGTTTGAACGTATCCAGCACCTCAATGAGGTCGCCCCGGCTCGTCCGTATCGTCCCGGTATCCCCCACCTGTCCGCCGGACTCGCCATAAAAAGGCGTCTCGGCAGTGATCAGATCAACCGTTTCCCCTTCGCGCACCGCGTCTGTTCGGGGCTGCCCATCCACCAGCAGCGCGCGTACCTCGGATTCGTGTTCAGCTTGGCGGTCACCAACAAAACGGGAGTACACATCCTCCCCCTTCCCTCCCCCTTCTAGGGAGGGGGTGAGCCCGGTGCTGATAGAGATGGAACCCTTTTGTCCCTCACGCGCGCGGGCCCGCTGCTCTTCCAGGGCCTTCTGAAATTCATCGCGGTCAACGCTGAAACCTTCGGACGACAGAAAATCCTCGGTCATATCCAGCGGGAAGCCGTAGGTATCGTACAAACGAAAGGCGGTTTCGCCGGACAGGGTTGTGGTGTGACGTTGGCGGAGATCGTGGATTTCTTGTTCGAGCAGCGCCAGGCCCTTGTCCAAGGTTTCCGAAAAACGGGTCTCCTCGGTATGTACGACCTCGGTCAGATAGTCCTGTCGTTCAATCAGCTCGGGGTAGGCCGAGCCCAGGAGTTGGATCACGCTCCCGGCGACCTGAGAGAAAAACGGTCCCTCAAAGCCCAGGAGCCGCCCGTGGCGTAAGGCGCGGCGCATAATCCGGCGTAACACATAGCCTCGCCCCTCGTTGGTCGGGACCACGCCATCGGCAATGGCAAAGGCTGCCGTGCGCGCGTGGTCGGCAATCACCCGAAACGACACGTCCTGTTCGCTCCTATCGCCGTAGCGCCTGTCGCCTAAGCCCTCGGTAAAGGTGATGATGTCACGCAGCAGATCAGAGTCATAATTGCCCGGCACGTCTTGGAGAACGGAGACAATGCGCTCCAAACCCATGCCCGTATCGACATGCGTCTCGGGCAGATCGTCCAGGGATTGATCCGCATCCCGGTTGTATTGGATAAACACCAGATTCCATAATTCGATATAACGCGCACAGCCGGCGTTGACCGCACAGCTATGGCCTGGTGTATTGGCCAACGCGCAGGCCTGCGGGCCGCGGTCAATGTGGATTTCCGAGCACGGTCCGCAGGGGCCGATCTCGCCCATTTCCCAGAAATTGTCCTTTTCGGCAAAACGCAGGATCTGCTGCGGATTGATATCGGTTTGCGTCCGCCACCACTCGTCGGCTTCGTCGTCTGTCGTATACACCGTCGCCCAGAGTTTCTGCTTGGGGAGTTTCCAGACCTCGGTCAGCAATTCCCAGGCCCAGCGGATGGCTTCCTGTTTGTAGTAATCGCCAAACGACCAGTTCCCCAGCATCTCAAAGAAGGTGTGATGGTAGGTATCGCGGCCCACTTCCTCCAGATCATTATGCTTCCCGGAGACGCGCAGACATTTTTGGGAATCGACCACCCGCCGCTGGGTCGGCCGCTCGACCCCGAGAAAAATATTCTTGAACGGCACCATGCCTGCATTGGTAAACAGCAGGGTCGGATCGTTGGCTGGAATCAAAGACGCACTCGGGACAATCCGGTGGCCCCGGTCGGCAAAGAATTGCAGGAAGCTGGCGCGTATCTCGTTCCCTGTCATGACGGCTACTCTTTCCGTTCGCTAGTCATTGTCCACTGCTCTTCCTAGCACGCCTGCCGCAACACTGGCAGAGTATCCTCGTCGCAATAGGAATCGATACGCGCGGGCGCGCGTCTTGGGATCTTCGAGCGTGGCCGGGGGGAAACGACGCTGCACCAGTTGCTGAGCGGTCTTGATATCCGTACGCTCTTCCCACTCGTTCAGCACGGTTGCAATCACGTCGGCGGTGAGTCCCCGTTGCTGAAGTTTGGCCCACACCCCGCACCGACCAAAGCCCTGCTTCTGAAACCGCTCAGCCAGACCACGAGCCAGGCGGATGTCATTCAGATGGCCGCGCTCCATTAGCGTGTCAACCGTCGCGGTCGCGGCCTGCGATGTGAACCCCTTGAGCCGCAGTTTCTCATGTAACCGCGCCGCGCTGTAGTCGCCCCGCGCCAGGAGGCTATAGGCATAGTGCAGAGGGGGCTGCTCGGAAGAGGAAGGCGTATGACTCATGGGTCAAAGAATGCAACGCTAGGCGCTCTCAGTCACCCCTTCTTCTCCCGCAGTGGCTTCGACTTGAGGAGCGTCGAGACCGAACTTCTCTCGGACCTGGCGCTCTATCGTCGCGGCCGTCTCGGGGTTTTCGCGCAGATATTCTCTGGCGTTCTCTCGGCCTTGGCCGATGCGCTCTCCAGCAAAAGAGTACCAGGCGCCGGCCTTCTCAACGATGTTGTTGTCCACACCAATGTCGATCAGCTCACCTTCTTTGGAGATCCCGCTCCCGTATAAAATATCAAATTCCGCTTCCTTGAAGGGCGGAGCAACTTTATTTTTGACCACTTTGACGCGGGTATGATTCCCGACTATTTGCGCGCCCTGCTTGACTGCACCCGTGCGGCGGATGTCCATACGGACGGAGGCGTAGAATTTGAGGGCATTGCCGCCGGTCGTGGTCTCGGGACTGCCGAACATGACACCGATCTTCATTCGGATTTGATTGATGAAGACGACTAAGGTGCGCGAGCGTGAGATCGTACTGACGAGTTTCCGCAGTGCTTGCGACATGAGTCTGGCCTGGAGGCCCATCTGCGGCTCACCCATATCGCCCTCAAGCTCAGAGCGGGGAACCAGGGCCGCCACAGAATCGACCACAATCACATCCAGCGCGCCGCTTCTGACCAAGGTGTCCGTGATTTCGAGTGCCTGCTCACCGTTGTCGGGCTGAGAGATCAACACCTCGTCAACTTTCACCCCAAGTTTGCCGGCATAGCTGACGTCCAGGGCGTGTTCCGCGTCAATATAGGCGCAGGCACCGTCCGCTTTTTGCGCCTGAGCAACGACGTGCAGAGCAAGCGTGGTTTTCCCCGATGATTCGGGTCCGTAGATCTCGACCACGCGTCCGCGCGGCAGGCCGCCAATACCGAGGGCCAAATCCAAGCCCAGCGATCCGGTCGAAATCGAGGCGATATTCTGCACCAGAGCGTCCTCGCCGAGCTTCATGATCGAGCCTTTGCCAAACTGCTTTTCGATCTGACTGACCGCTAAGTCCAACGCTCGTTCACGATCTCTATCCTCTGCCATATATACACTCCTTGCCTTGAGTCGGATTCAGACGGGCAACACCGAGTGGCGTATAGACTGCTCCGCCGGGCCTCAGGTCACTCTGATATAGGGTCACTGTGTCAATAAGACTCTCACCAAAATCGTACTGTAGATACGCCTTGATCCCTTCCAGAACCTGATTCCAGCCACGCCGGGAGCGGATCCGGCCCAGGGTAATATGCGGGCGAAACGCGTGGCCCTCGGGCGGAAAGCCACAGAAACCGGGAGCCGACTCGATTGTCGAATGCAGCTCTTTTTGCTATTCCCTCGCCTACTGACAAGGCGAGATTAGCTGCAATGAAAGCGCGAATCAACACGGGACTGCTCTTTCCCTAGCGACGGATAAATCCTGATTCTGCAATCGGAATTTCAAGAAGCGCGCGCCGCACCCAGTCGAGGCACAACTGGGAGGTCAGGGTTTTTATCCACTCGCGGTTACCCCAGAGCTTATACTGCCGCGACACCAGGGTGCCATCCATAGCAAGCGCCAGGCAGGCGGTCCCAACCGGCTTGTCTGGGGTACCGCCGTCCGGTCCGGCAATGCCTGTTACTGCGACGCCAATATCGGTGCCCAGACGGGTACGGACGCCGCTGGCCATTTCCTTGACTGTCTCCTCGCTGACCGCGCCGTGCTGACTCAGCGTGTCGAGGTTGACATTGAGCAAGCAGGTTTTTGCATTGTCCGAATAGGCAATGATGCTGCCCAGGAAATAGGCCGAGCTGCCCGGCACATTCGTCAGGCGATGGCTGGTCAGGCCACCCGGGCAGGCCTCGGCAAAACCGACTGTTTTTCCCTGCTCCTTGAGGAGTTGCCCCACCACGCCTTCCATGCTGACATCACCCTCGCCGTAGACGTACGCGCCGATTTTCTCCCGCAGCCGTTGCGCCAGCGCTTCGACCCGACGCTCGACCTCACCTTCCTTCCCCCGGACTGTCACTCGCATGGAAATCTGGGGGAAGTTGGCTCGAAAGGCCAGCTTCCCTTCGTCTTCGGCAATCACCCCGGCCACCAGTTCATCCAGGCCGGACTCACTGATACCGAAGGTCTGAAACGTCCGGGTCAGAAAAACATCGCCCCCACCCCGCATTTCCCCAATCCAGGGCATGACACTTTCTTCCATCATGGGTTTCATCTCGCGCGGGACACCCGGCAGGACGATCAGATGCTTCCGACCGTGCGGGGTATCCAGCGCCAAGCGGTAGCCCGGCGCCGTTCCAAGATGGTTGGGAATAATGGTCGCCCCGGCGGGGAACTGAGCCTGCTTGAGATTATTCTCCGGCATGGTGCGGTTCAGCGAGGCAAAAATCCGCCGGATATTCTCAGCGACTTCTTCAGAGAAGACCAGCTCGACTCCGGCGACCTTGGCGACCAGTTCTGTCGTGAGGTCATCCGCGTGGGCCCAATGCCACCGGTGGAAATAATCACGTCGGCGGGCACCATGGCCTGTTCCCAGGCCCACACAATCCGTTCCGAAACATCACCAACCGTGACAATCGAGGTCACCGCCAATCCGGCTTCAATCAGCTTATCCGCGATATAGTTGGAGTTGGTATCAACCACTTTACCGGTCGTGATTTCATCCCCCGTACTCAGAATGGCGGCCCGTTCAATCATATTCGTCCCCTTACGCAGAAAAGAGGTGCAGAAAGCACCGACGAGGGGCTGAGCGTATCAAACCGGCGAAAAAGAAAAAAGGCGCACCCGTACTTTTGTGGAAGCACAGACACCCCAACGCGCCGTCTTGAGTGCGGCGATCGACAGTCATATGTTGTCGTATGCCTCGGAGTAGGGTCGTCTGATGGGTATCCCGGGCTACGGGGTGACCCGGAGGCTCTCCAGTTCCGCCGCGGATGAGAGCCGCTGATCCAGGCAGACAAGCGTGAGCGGGCCCACGAGGTGTTCCTGGACCAACAGGGCCACGCCAAGCTGACCCGCGTCCGCGGCCCGCAACGGGTGCCGCGCCAACAGCGCGTTTGCTCGGGACCGTACGGCAAGGACTTCGGTTACTTCGTCCCAACTGTCGGCGAAGGCTTTGAACCGTTCGAGTACGTCGCGGCGTTGCTGCCGCGACAGCGAGCCTTCTCGGGCACGCCACTCTATCGCGCCAGTGATCTCCGTGCGTGTCCAGACCCACGTGACGATATGGGCGTCCTCGAACAGCCAAGTGCGAGCCGATTCAGTGCCGGCTTCGGCGACGACCAGCGGGACGAGCGCGGAGGCGTCCCAATATCTCACAGCCGATCCGTCCGATCCTCGGCCAACGCCTCCGACAGACTCGTCGGTAGCGCCAGCGGTGGCTGGTCCAGTATGGCCGCGGCACCCCCCTTGCCCGGCCGCAGCAGGCCGGCGACAATCAAGCGGTCCCGGACGCCGTGGTCATCCTTCGCTGCGGGAGGCACCAACCTGGCAATCGGCGCGCCTCGGTCCAGGACCTGAACCTCACCGCCGCGCCGAACCGCACGCAGGTAGCGGGAGAGATTCGCCTTCAAGTCGGAAACTGACGCGGTCGTCATGGTGACTGATGTAGTCTTGACCTTCAGATCAATCAAGTCATTTGAATGCGGCGACAACACCACAACGGCCAGAACGCCCACGACTGGCGGCGCAAAGTAGCAGCGTCCGCGCGTAGACAGAAAGAAAGCGTCTTTACCTGCAAATTCGGGCTGAGTATCAAAGACGGTGATTTGGACTTCGACGCCGCGGCCCGGACCTTCGACATCATCGAATGGATTTCACGCGGGAGCTTGGGCCAGTTTTGAAGGGGGTTTAGAGGTCCAAGCTCTTCTCTAAGTCAGGACGAAAATCCGGGTGGGCGATTTGGATGAGGGCTTCGGCCCGCCCGCGGAGGTCTTTGCCCTTCATACGGGCAATACCGTATTCGGTCACAATGTAGTCGGTACAGAAGCGGGGCGTGGTGACAACGGCGCCCGTGGCCAGGCTGGCGACAATTTTTGAGCGCGTGCCGTCTTCGGTCGTTGACGGCAGCGCAATAATGGACACGCCGTCCTCGGCCAGCGCCGCGGCTTCCACATAGTCGAGGCTGCCGCCGACGCCGCTGATCTGCACCGGTCCAATGGTCTCGCCATTGCTCTGGCCGTGCAGGTCGATCTCCACGGCGGAATTGATGGAGACAAAACGCGGCAGCTTTGCCAACTCCAGAATATTGTGCGTGACATCGACGGTCGCCATCTCTATGAGCGGGTTGCGACCGCAAAAATCAAAGAACTCCTGGTCACCGGCAAGCTCACCGGTGAGAATCTTGGGGGTGTGTTTCACCTGCTCAAGAAACTGGATCAACCCCTGAGACAACATGCCTGAGTAGAGATTCACCCCGCGTTTGTCTGCCAATCGGCCCAGAACTGCATCCGGGACGGAACCTATCCCGAGTTGCACCCAGGCCAGGTCAGGGACCAAGTCAAGGACGTAGTCAACGATCTTGGCGTCACGCTCGCTTTGGTGCGGGGGGCGATAGGTCCCAAGCGGTTCGGAAGACTCTAGGGCAAAATCGATTTTTTCAACCGGCACCCGGCTCTGGCCGTGCGTTACCGGCATATTGGTATTCATCTCGGCGATCACTATTTTCGCGCTATCGATAAAGTCTTGATAGATACTGACCGAAATACCCAAACTGACCGTTCCGTCCTGGTCGGGGGGCGAGACTTGGGCCACGACAACGTCCGGCTTGATGATACCGTTCTTGTTCACAATGCGGGTGATCTCGCTGAACCGCATGGGGGCAAAGCCGACCTTGCGCGGGTCGTTTTCTTTGAACAAGCGCCGAAGCTGGGGCGCAGCCTGCCAGGTCACATAGCAAAAATTCGTCCCCAATCCCTTCTCCAGAAAGGGGTATTTTCCAAACGCCAGCCCGGAATACACGGTCAGGTTGCGGAAGCGCTCGACCTCGTGCTGGAAAGCCGCATAGAAGGCCGTCGGTTCGACACAACTGTGGGGGAAGATCGCGATACTGCCGTCGGGGATGGCCCGTACGGCTTCGTTCGGAGTAACAATCTGCATGGCAGCCTTTCGCCCTCAGGGGACGACTTCGTATTTGATCCCCTCACCCCGCCGCATACGATCAAATGCCTGGCAGAGGTCAACCAGGGGGTAGCGACCGCTAATCAGGTACTCGGTTGGAATCTGTCCGGATATGAGCAACTCGGACGCTTTCCGCACGGCGGCCGGGTTAAAGTGAAAGGGGCTCGACAGACGGATCTGATCGTAGTGCAGGCGGGTCGCGTCCAGCGCAACCTTGGTTCCCGGCGGACAGCCGCCAAAGAGAATGACCTGGCCGCCGGGACGGGCAAAGAACAGAGATTCTTCCCAGACGCTCGGCTGGGCCGTACACTCAATGACCAGGTCGGCCCCGCGACCGCCTGTGGCCTCCAAGACCGCCTCCCGGGCTTCCTCAGCTGGACGGGCAATCACATGGAATGCGCCAAGCTCGCCCGCGACTCTGGCCCGGTCCGGGTTCCTGGCCACCATATAGACCCGCTCCAGTCCTAAAATTTGTAAGAGGATGAGGTGCAACAGCCCGAAACCACCCGCGCCAATAATCACCACCGTGTCTTCAGGCGTGAACGTCACCTGCTGTAATCCAAAGACCACACACGACACCGGCTCCAACAGCGCGGCTTCAACAAAAGGCAGGCTTTTGGGCTTCTGGAACATATTGTATTTAACAATCCGACCGGGGAGGCTGACGTATTCCGCGTAGCCGCCAAATGCCATGGTCGCCATGAGCGACGTACACAGGTTTTCCTGGTCACGCTGGCAGTAAAAACAGAGACCGCACGGGCCGGTGGGCGCGAGCATCACATCATCGCCCTCGCGGAAGTTCGTGACCTGCGACCCGCACGCGGCAATCGTTCCGGAGTATTCATGGCCGAAACGGATCGGTGGAGGCATCTTGGGATGGCCACGCAAAAAGGCCTTGAGATCCGTTCCGCAGGTCAGGGCAGACCCAACCTTCAGTACGACATCTTCGGGGCCCGGTTCCGGCACGGGCAATTCCTGACAGGCAATCTTTCCTGGGCCGAGCAATAACACCGCCTGCATAGTCGTCACTTCACTTCTCCTCACCGCAAAGAGGAAACGTGTCCAGCTTGTGTGAATGATTGGAGGGCACGTTTCCTCTTTCTACCAGAGCAAGGGGCGGACATGAAAATGATAATGACCCGGAATTTGCCGCATATTGTGGTCAAACATCCACTTCGGGAATTTTCCGGTATACTTTTGTTCGGCCACGAGATTGAGAGCATTTTCCATAAACGCAACCTCTTCCGGACGCACAGCAACACGGTGCTCACCAAAGACCGCGATGGGCACCTCACAGGAATCGCAATCGAGAATGGTGAAATGAAAGGGTGAGTAAAATTCGGCATACCACTGCGTATAATGGGCCATCTCACACAGGTCGCACATCCGACCGGTCGGCATTGTTCCGGCTGGGGGGGGCTGAGAGTCAGGGAGCTGCGGTCGGACTGTGCCGCGCTTTTGCTGTTCCGTCACAAAATTCAGAACCTTCTCCATGTGTACAAGGTCTTCCGCACGAATATCATCCAGCGGGGTTTCTACCGTTACTGTCGGCGGGGCTCCACCTTCTCGGCCGACAAGGGTAAAAGCAAGTGGATAGTGAAATAGCACGAGCGGCGGGGTTTCCCCCTGAGGGACGCCTTGTGAGAGCCACGCTGGATGGTTAGCCACTAGTCATCCTTCCCATATGCTATATTCGCTCATTCCGACTGCGACCTCCCTCTTGAAAGAATAAACGTGGCCAGCTTTTTTTGCTATGAAGGGTACGTTTGTTCTTTGAGCGCGCATCGGCCCGACGGGTTATAGTACGTGGCGGGCAGCCGAAGATCAACCTGACCGAGCGGTCAGCCCAAATTTTTCTCGCCGTGCATGAGGATTGTATGAGTGTGCAAAAGGCTCGCTACTCCGCGAAAGCCGGTACGACCGGGCTCAGGGGTTGAAGCTCATGCGGACCCAAGGCCGGACAATCAAAACGGCGGAAAGTGCCGGACAGATAAACGGCCTGACGCCGGAACTCATGGCGCTCCGCGCCGCGCGCCTCTTGGAGCCTGAGCAGTATGTGAACCTCAGTATTGGCCTGCCCCAACCCTGGTCTCGGATTTTATTGCCGAGGACGTGACGCTCCATGCCGAGAACGGCGTACTGGGCTCTGGTCCGCTTACCACGACCGGGGAAGAGGATATCGATCTGTACAATGCCAGTTCTCAGCTGGTCACGCTGCAACCGGGAGCCAGCTTCTTTGATAGCGCCGAGGCGTTTGCCATGGCCCGCGGGGGACATGTGGACACGGTCATTCTCGGCGGCTTTCAGGTCGCAGCAAACGGCGACCTGGCAAACAGGAAAGCCCCGCATATGCAGGCAGTTCAGTTGGCGGGGCCATGGACCTTGCCGCCGGAGCACGCCGGCTGATTGTTGTGATGCATCACACCCCAAAGGCGGGTGAGCCAAAACTGCTCCCCGCATGTACTTATCCACTCACCGCTCGTGAGTGTGTCTCATGGGTGGTGACAAATCTGGCCTTGATTCAAGTCACCTCTCAGGGCTTTGTCCTCAAAGAGGGTGCGTCAGGCGTCACTCCCGACACAGTACGGGCAGCGACTGCCGCGCCCCTCCATATGGCGGACGATGTCAGGGAGATGGAATTTTGACCTGGAGGCAGCCGCAAGATCAGAGAGTCACATTAACCTTAGTCACTAGTCACTCTCGGCAGATTGGCGCAATGCAAGGAATGTTTGTTTGAGAAACGGATTAACAGCCGAATCGAGTTCATCAAGAACTAAGGCTTGGTATTCATTGAGGTAGTCCATACGAATACGAGGGAACAAGTGTAAAAAATACCGCAAGAACCCACGGCAGTCCAAAATCGCAATCTCAGTTCCGTTGGTTCTTTCATAGAAAGTTTCAGTATAGTCAGCGACGCTGGGGTCTATGACATCCGTGGTGATAAATAAATAGTTGTCGGATTGGCGGGCAAACGGTGGTCAGTGATAAATTTAGTCAAGTATTGTTCGTCATAGGTCCTGCCAGAGAAGCAGTCCTCATCCCCAATCTCTGTGTAGGGCTTGCGTGGGTCAACATCAGGATTGGCTAATTTTCCAAGAAGACATGACATTAGCAGCGGCACCCCAGCACGATTGCTCCCACAACGACAGACATACTCAATCCGCTCCCTGATAACAGGGTCAGTAATGACGGGCGTATTGAGAGATGCTTCAGCATCTTGATAGACACGGATCAAGATTTCCTCTGGCGTCATTCAAATAGCCTTTTTTGCGCCGCTAAATCATAATTCGTCCAGAGCACTTCACGGCGGATGCCCTTCGTAGAATGAATCGTTTTGTCTGGACCATATGTCTTGAACCAGCGCCTTGCAGGAAAGAGTTCATCCATAAAAGGATGATCGTAGCCTGACACCGCCACCATGCCTTTGCAGGCATTCACTGTCTCTGCAAAAGAACGGTGTTCGTCCTCATCCATTTCAAAGCCATATGCCTTCGCATCACCCCGTGTGGCATGTAAATATGGCGGATCACAATAGAAAAGAGTGTTTTCGCTGTCATAGAGTTGAATCACATCAATGGCAGGGCGATTTTCAATCTGAACACGAAGAAGGCGTTGGGCAATATCATTAAGGGCGTCCACACCACCCAACCAGCGGGAAACAACTCCAGACATTCCAGCACGGCTTGTCCCTTTACAGTTCGCCCAACGACCAAGAGAAGCGGACTGAGCGAGTCCGGTACGAGTTTGTCTGGCCCTAATATAAAAACGTCTGGCCCGCTCAATCGCGCTGATGCCGTCCGTATCTCCGGCAATGGCTAAGTGATACTCTTCACGGGAGAATGGCGTGAGTGCGATCACCCTCGTGAGTTCTTGTGGGTGGTCACGTAAGACTCGGAAAAAATGAACCACATCTCCATCAATGTCGTTATATGTCTCGACTGGTGCCGGCTCACGATTTAGAAGAACAGCTCCGGACCCAGCAAAAGGCTCACAATAATGATGGCATTCTGGGAGTAAAGGCAGCAACCACGTAAGATGAGAAAACTTTCCGCCATACCACCCGAAAACAATACGCCGTCGCCGCCGGCGATACGCAACATTTGACTGCCCGTAGAAGTCGTTTTTATCTAAGTAAATGGGGGAGGGTCCCCGCGCATGGCCTAGGGCTTGGGCAGGCTTAACCATCTTACGCTTTCCACCCCACCGTAAATGCCCCGTGGGGTTTTCGTCGTCTCCAGTTTCTCGTACCCCTATCCGCTGCATTACGGAGTGAGCGACTTCCTCTGGCGTAGCATAAATACTCGTATCTGATCCGGGTTCAACTTTTGATGGTTGGTAGGTGTGGTGCTTCGCCTCAATGACCAAACGGCCTTTGTCCTCCACGCTGTGCTTCCTTTTCATTTTCCGACCGCCTGTTCAATCACGCTATCAAACTGTATAAGCGTGTCCAAGGATTGGGTATTATACAGCCTAGATAACTCTGTGACGTAGCTATCCAGGTGATTCACGCTCATCTTTGGTGGGTGCCTACATAGCTTCCTTTGAGCATTGACTAAGAGGGTCAGTAGGGTTGCTCCTTCACATACTCCCCGACGCTATGTTTGACAACCTCAGAATCTTCTTATTTTAGCGCCTGTTGGCGCTCTTTCCTCCTATGTATGTCTCATCGACTTCGGCGGGGCAGACCATTAAGTCTGATATCCGACTCGGCAGATTTCGATCAGCCCGTCTTCTCGCTCAGTATCTTGCCACAGATATCTGCGCCGGCAGGACAGGACCGGCTCCCTTAATGCCAGGACTGCGTGGACTCCTCCCGCTCAGCCACCAGCCGGTGGTACTGCTCTTCCAGGAACCGCCGGTGCTGTTCTTCCGCCTGGCAGATTGCGTGCAGCACCCGACGGGCCAGCGGCTCGGTAACCTGGCGCTCCAGGGCATGATAGTGCCCGAGCGACTCCTGTTCTTTCGCCAGCGCTCTTTCAAACAGCATCCGCACGGGGTCGGAGACCTCCTGCTGGTGGCAGAGCTCTACCCAGTGCCGCACGGCATCGGTCTGAGGCGACGTATCGTACTGGAGGAGATGGATATTCTGTAAGACCGTGCGGAGTTCTGGGGCGTCTTCCCACTCAATCCACTCGATGAGGTCGTCAAAATGTTGCTCTTCTTCTCTGGCGAACTGCCGGGCTGCAAGTCGAGCGGCTGGGGTGGGCGCGACATCTGCGGCAAGCAAGTAAAAATCAATAGCCCGCAACTCGTCCTTCAGAGATTCACTCACGATCCTGTAGGCGGTATCCTTCATCATCGTGTCCCTTCTCTTGTGTTGTGGAGCAGACGCCGTCGCGCCCTCTCTCGGTTACTGGTGAAGAGCCAAGACCGGGCAGCCCGCTTCACGCATCATTTTTTCGGTCAGACTGCCGAGCAAGAGGTGAAACAGGCCGGTAAACCCATGGGTCGCCATCACCAGTAAATCCGCTCCAACTTCTTTTTCCATTTCAAGAAAAGTGCGGGCCGGGTCGCTACTCACATGAACAACCGGTTCGTATTGGACGCCCGCAAGATAGGTCTGCGAGATTTCCGCTAATCGCTCTTTGGCCACTTTTTCCGCCCGGACAAGATTCGTTCCTTCTCCCTCCTGGAGCCGATACACGTCCCGCTGGAGGTAGATGTCTTCGGTTGGAACAACGTGGAGTGGATAGACCGTGCTCCCGTGCTGGGCCGCAATGTGCCTGGCACAGATGAGGGCGGTCGCTGACCGGTCGGCAATATCCACCGGAACAAGGATATGCTGGAAGGCAGAGGGAGTGACCGCTGCGTCTCCTTGACGAACGGTCAACACCGGACAGACGGACTCGCGTACGACCCTTTCGGCAACGCTCCCCAGAATGAGATGGGCCAGTCCGGTTCGACCGTGCGAGGACATCACCACAAGGTCGGCATCTACTTCTTTTTGGGCTTCCAGAATTCCAGCGGCCGGATTGCTGTTGAACTGGGTTACAATGTCATAGTGGGTGTCGTTGAGATGTTCCTGAGCAATCGCCTCTAAGTGTTCGCGGGCAACGCGCTCTGCCGTACTGATATCCGCTCCGCCGCCTTTGTCCGGCTGATAGACCTTACGCAGGAGATGCAGCTCGTCCGTAGGCACGACATGGAGGAGAGAGATAGTGCCATCTCCAAGCTGGGCGAAGTGGCGCGCATACGCGAGCGTCTGGGGCGATGTTTCATCCAAATAGATCGGACATACAATCTTGCGAAATACCTCGGCCATAGCGTGTCCTTCCTTTACAGGAAACCGGAGCGGTCTGTCATGCGTTCTCATGCTACGCCTCTGCCATTGCGGAATGCGCTTTCACATCGCCGCGTTGTTGGCGGGCATAGTCTTGCAACTGACGCTTGGCCGCATCAAAGGCGTCTCGAATAGCGATTTTTAAGTCCTGGTTTTCATGGTGGCTAACGACAAGTTCAGCACCGGGAACGCTCAGGTCGATCCGCACTTTATAGGATTGACTCTTCCAGTGATGATGCGTCTGGGATTCAATAACGACTTGGCAGCGCGTAATGCGGTTATAAAAGATATCAAGCTTGCCGGCTTTCTCATGAATGGTTGTCTCTAGGTGCTTGGAAAGATTCAGATCGCGAGAGACGATGTGCACTGGCAGTTGCATACTTCTACTCCTCCAACTCTTTGGGTTCACGAAAAATGCCTGCCTCAAAGTCTTAACTGGCTGGAGGCGGACGGGGCGCTAAAAGAGGAGACGTGTCAACGGTTTTGATAGGGGAAATCGTATCTAAACGGGATGATTGTGCAGATGAAAAAGGCCGAATCGTTCGGCTGAGAAGAACGGATCTGAGATGTTGCTCCCGAGTTGGCATATAGAGCAGCTATCCTCCTCTCTTCAGTCCGTGGACGATGTTCCCCTCGCTACGAGCCTTCCACACACACTCCGACTTTCTACCTAGCACCCTCGTGTTGAGAGTCAAGGTCTAATATTGAATTTTAATTTTTCTAATAGAAGTGGGCGCAAACGATAGGAAGATACAAAAATATCCCCAACCCACAGAAACCTTACCAGCCAATGATATGTGACGGCATACGTTTGCTCTGTTCCCCACGCACGTCCGCGCCGCCGTACAGCGTGCCAGACCTGGCATCAATGCGGATACCCAGCACATCTCCCTCGCTCCACGCCGGGTTGACCTGGAGCGTATGGCCCCGGGCCTTGAGTTCATGCCGTATCTCTTCAGGAATTCGCTCCTCAACCCGGAGCAGACCGGGCACACAATTATGCGGATAGAAACTGGTCGGGAAGTGGGAGGTCGAGAATCGTGGGGCTTCTATGGCGTCCTGCACTTCCATTTCAAAATCAGCCACCGCCAGAAAGAACTGGAGCGTCCACTGATCCTGATGGTCCCCGCCCGGTGTTCCAAAAACCATACAAGGGTTTCCGTCTCGCATGACCAGAGTCGGCGTCAAGGTGGTCCGCGGGCGTTTCCCCGGCACCAAGGCGTTCGGATGCCTTGCATCCAGGAAGAAGGTCTGCACTCGTGTGCCCAGCGGGAAGCCGAGTCCGTCCATCACCGGGGAGGACGGAATCCAGGCACCACTCGGGGTAAACGAGGCCATATTCCGCTCTGTATCGATCACTGCCACATAGACGGTGCCTGGGCCCCAATTCCGGGCCGCAAAGATGTCTTCCCCTTTGAGCAACGCGCCGCCGGTCCGCGGATTCCCCGGTCGCTGGTCCAACGACGCCTGTTCGTTGTCGATCAGCTCACGCCGCCTGGACGCATAGTCCTTGGAGAGGAGTCCTGCCAGTGGGACATGGGTAAAATTCGGATCTCCGTAGTATTGCTCACGGTCGGCAAAGGCCAGCTTGGCCGCTTCTGTGACCGTATGAATATAATCCGCACTATTCAGGCCCATCGCCTTGAGATCAAAACCTTCAAGCAGGGCCAGCTGCTGCAGAAACACCGGGCCTTGGCTCCAGGGACCACATTTGTACACATCATAGCCACGGTAGTTGAGGGTCGTCGGCTCTTCGATCTGAACATGAAAGGCGGCCAGGTCTTCCGCGCTCAACAGCCCCCCCTGCTCTTTTGCGTGGGCCGCTATGGTCTGAGCGATAGGCCCTTCATAAAACTCGGCCCGGGCGGCGGCGAGGCCGGCGAGGCGGTCTCCACCGGCCCGTTCTTCGGCCGCCATCAGACGCCGGAATGTCCGCGCCAAGTCCGGGTTTGTCAGGACTTGACCGATAGCGGGCAGGTGTCCGTCCGGCAGATAGACCTTGGCCGAAGACGGCCAGTGTTTCCTGAAATGCTCGGCATTCCCGGCAATCGAAAAATCCATATTCAGATAGGCCGGCGCCGGGCCACGTAAAGCACTGTGCATGGGAAAACCGTCCTCGGCCAGTTCCAGCGCGGGTGCGACCACTTGGGCAAAGCTGCCCGTCCCAAAGCGTTGCAGCACGGAAATGAAGGCGTCCGGAGCCGCACACGGCCCGGCGGCCAAGGCCCCACGGCCTGGAATGAGGGGAAAGCCCTGCTGCTGAAACCACTCACACGTTGCCGCCTTGGGCGCAACGGTATTACCGTTAATCGAGAAGACTTTCTTGTCCGTCGCGCTATAGGCGAGCGCGGACAGTTCGCCCCCGAATGTATGCATATGAGGGTTGAGCACGCCTTCGGCCAGCGCCGCGGCAACGGCCGCATCAAACGCGTTGCCCCCGGCCCGTAGCACCTGCATGCCGGCTTCGGCGGACAGATAGTGTTCGGTCGAAATCATCCCTCGCGTGCTCATCAGAGTCGGGCGATAGGCCATAGATCACTCCTTTTACAAGACAAACGGGCATTAACCGGCGGCTTCCTCGCTTAATGCCCTCACCTGCTCCTGTACCACGTCAGGGGGACACAGGGAAAGAAACCAGCGACCGGCAAGTAACAGGATGGTAATATCGTCGGCAACGCCAACGAAGGGGATAATATCGGGCAGTAAGTCCATCGGCAGCAGCAGATAGACCAGGGCTCCGACCAGCATCGCCTTGGCCCGCAGCGGCACCCGCCGGTCTCGGAACAGCCGCCAGAACAGCTTCGCAAACTGGGGCAGATGCCGGACGAGTTTCAGAATGTGCAGAGGGGACAGGCTCGGGCGTCCGATAGGCATAGGCACTCACACGCAGTCAGTCAGAGAGAACGGAGAAAGCAGTCCGACATGGGTCTGTGATTCCCGCTGTGTCTGCTATAATACGCCCATTCACACCGTGCGGGAACCTGAGGCAGAGGTGAGGCACCCTCGTGCGTATCCTTGTGATGGAAGACGAAGCAAAGGTCGCCAGTTTTATCCGCCGTGGTCTTGAGGCCGAGGGCTACCGGGTTGATATCGCCCCGGACGGCGAGGCCGGGCTGAGCCGGGCGTTCGATCACGAGTACGATCTGGTCGTTCTGGACGTCATGCTGCCCAAGCAGGACGGCTTGAGTGTCCTCCAGGAGATGCGGCGGCATAAGCTCCGCGTGCCGGTCCTGATGCTCACCGCGCGTGACACGGTTGCGGATAAAGTCGCCGGGCTGGATCGAGGCGCGGATGACTATCTGACAAAACCGTTTTCCTTCGAAGAACTGCTGGCACGGATTCGCGCCTTACTGCGCCGAGGCAGCTCCCTGCCTCCCTCCACCTTGAGCGTGGCGGACCTGGAACTCAATCTGCTCTCGCGCCAGGTCACCCGTGCGGGAACCCGGATTGAACTGACCGCAAAAGAATTCGCCCTGCTCGCATTCTTTTTACGCCACCCCGGGCGCGTGCTCAGCCGCGCCCTTATCGCCCAGCATGTGTGGGGCGTGGATTTCGACACCTTTACCAATGTGATTGACGTGTATGTCAATTATCTCAGGAAAAAGATTGATACGGGGTTTCCCACCAAACTGATCCAGACGGTGCGTGGGGTGGGCTATGTCATCAAGGAACCTGGGGAATAATGCGTTTCCTCTTTTCCAGCCTGCGGGCTCGCCTGACGCTGTGGTATACGGCCCTCCTGACCGGGATGTTGGTCCTCCTTGGGGCCGCGGCTCTCATCCTCCTCGACCGGGGGTTGCGCGACAATATCGATGCCTCGCTGAAATCGGTCGCCGTGTCCATTGCCGATTCAGTCCGGCGTCCCCCGTCGCCGGGGCGTGATTTCGGTGCGGCTTTGGACGCGCTGCTCGGCCCGTTTGGGCCTGGGCCGGCCTCGCGATTCTTTCGTTTACTCGACCCATTCGGTCGCCCGGACCCCCGCGTTGTGCCGCGCCCGCGCCTGCAATTCCCCCTCAGCCCGGAAGCACAGTTGAACGCCCGGCAGGGCCGGGAGACCTATCAAACCATTACCTTACCCCCTCCCAAGGGGGGGGGTCGGGAGGGGATACCGGTCCGGCTGCTGACGCTGCCGGTGGTTGAACGCGGCCGGATGATTCATCTCGTTCAGGTCGCCATGCCCCTTGAGAGTGCGGACACGGCCCGTTCCCGGTTTCTCTTGATTCTCCTGGGACTCATCCCGCCGGCGCTCGGGGGAGCTGGGGTGGGTGGCTGGTTTCTGGCGCGGCGCGCCCTGGCCCCCGTGGATACAATGGTTACTACGGCCCGGGCAATAGAGGCAGAAGATCTCTCGCGCCGGATCGAGGCCGCAGACAGCCCGGACGAACTCGGTCGTCTGGCCGCCGTCTTGAACGCCATGCTGGCGCGGCTGGAACGCGCGTTTACTGCCGTCAAACACTTTAGCGCCGATGCCGCCCATGAGCTGCGCACCCCGCTCACCATCTTGAAAGGGGAGCTTGAGGTTGCGCTCCGCTCTCCGCCGACGCCGGATGAATATCGCTCCGTCCTGGCCAGCTGCCTTGAAGAAGTTGACCGTCTCAGCGCGCTCGTCACGGACCTGCTCTTTCTGGCCCGCTCTGACAGCGGCAATATGAGTATCGCGCGGACGCCGGTCAATCTGGCAGCGGTCCTGCGCGACGTCTGTACCGCGCTGGGCGCGCTGGCCAGGACGGCTCACATTCCCTTTCAGCACGACGCGCCCACCGAACTCTGGACGCGGGGTAGCGAGACCATGCTGTTTCGACTCATGTTTAACCTGGGTGAGAATGCTATTAAATATACACCGGAGGGCGGGACCGTGACACTGACCCTGGAATCATACGGGACGGAGGCATACCTCTCGGTCAGAGACACCGGAGCCGGTATTGCCGCCGAGGAGCAGCCTCACATCTTTGATCGCTTTTATCGTGCTGACCCGGCCCGGAGCCGCGGGGGAAGCGGCCTCGGCCTGGCCTTGGCCCGCTCAATCGCGCTCGCGCATGGCGGGCATATCCGGGTCGAGAGCCGCGTTGGGCAAGGAAGCTGTTTCACTGTCCGGCTGCCGCTGGTTTCGACGCAGCCTGCCGTATCTCCCTGTCAGGAGGAGTCCAAGCAGAAAGGCGAGCGGAGTAGGTAAAGAAGCAGGCAGGCGTATCAGACAACCAGAGGGTAGCCGTCCGATGTTCAGGCAATACTCCAAAGAGGAAACGTGTCCTCCAACAGACCGGCGAGGCGGGACACGTTTCCTCTCTCGACACCTCAGCCTCTTGGTCTGGGCGTTCATCCTTTTGCTCGCCTTGCCGTCAGAGTCCGGCGCCGAAGGCCCTCCCCTGCGAGTCCGTCTCAGCGGGAAGCTCTATTTCGTTCCAACCGGTGAGCCCGGCAGACATAGCGACCTTCTGGCCTTCGGTATTGCCGAGGATGAAGTCTATCTTCAGGTCGATGAATTTCACACCACGAGTACGGCGCAAAGCGAGCTTTCCGTGCTCCGAGATATGCGCCAGCACAAACCGCATCTGCGGATCATCAATGGAAAGATTTTAGCTCCGCTCCTGACCGAAGAGCATATTCGGAAACCCGTCCTGCTTGCCGGGTTTTTCTACCGAACGAGTGGCCGACTCGCGCTGGTCTTAGCCGTCCTCGAAGAGGAAGAGGAGACGCCTCCCGCCCAGCCGGCTCCGAAACCAAAAGTGCACTACTGGTAAGAGGCGACAACAGGAGGGAGCGAGCAGGTCCCGCACTCCTCCGGGCTGCGGTCCTGTGGTACACTGCGCGACACACCAGACTATGTAAGGAGGTTCCTATGGCGGTCAAACCTGGCTGGGAAGGACGTTGCTACGAAGACTTTGAAATCGGGGATGTCTATCGGTGTCGCTTGGGACGGACGGTGACCGAGACGGATAATACCTGGTTCACCTTGCTGACCTGTAACACCAATCAAATTCATTTTAATAGCGAATACGGCAAGCAGACCGAATTCGGCCAATGCCTGATCAACAGTGGGCTCACCCTGGCGATTGTTGCCGGACTCGGTGTCGCCGATGTGAGTGAGAACGGTTTTAACCTGGGCTGGGACAATATCACCCTCCCGAATCCGGTGTTTGCCGGCGATACGTTGTATTCCGAGTCGGAAGTCCTGGAGAAACGCGCATCCAGGTCCAAGCCGCAGTGGGGGATCATCAAGGTTGAGACGCGGGGGGTCAAGCAAGACGGCACCTTAGTCTGTCAGTATACGCGCAACGTGATGGTCTGGAAAAAGGCGCATGTTCCTAAGCGCGCCCTCTTTCCGGAGTTCAAACGGGATTAGGCACAGGGGCAGCCGCACAGGGCGGCCCCTTCAAGAACGCGCCCCAATCTCCTACGCGCGCTCCGTATCTCCCTGTTGTGGAAACGCCTCTCCATATCGATTCAGCCAGGTCACTTCTTCGACCGGACGGCGGGTTACCGGCCCGAATTTGCCTTTGGGATAGCCAACCGGAATGAGCGCATAGGTCGTAAGGAATTCGGGCAGGTCGAGAATGGTCCGCATCTCGTCCTCATACAGCGTCGTAATCGTCGTCAGCGAGGCACCCAGACCAAGGGCTCGACACGCCAGCAGGATATTCTGAATCGCGGGATAGATGCTCCCGCCCAGAATCCGCAGAAAGGTTTCTCTGTGCGGCCCGTTGAGACGGGCCGCATGACTCTTACGCGCGCGGAGACAGGGGATAAGCAGGACCGGAGCTTCAGCCAGGTGCGCGGCCAGATAGGCGGCCGCGCGCACGTTTTTGCTGTTCTCCGGTGTGAGGCCGGCTTTGGCATAGTTGGTTTCCGCCACGCGCCAGCCGCGCAGATAGACCTCGGCAATCTGTTCCTTCACCCGCTGTTCCGTGACCACCACAAAACGCCAGGCCTGGACCCCGCCCCCACTCGGCCCCCGGGTGCCGGCTTCAATCACCTTGTAAATCAGCGCTAATGGAACCGGGTCGGTCTTGAGGCGGCGCATACTGCGGCAGGAATACAGAATGTCAAACAAATCGGTCTCGGCCATGACGTCCTCTTCTTCTCGTTGGGCTTGACGGAACATATCCATTCTTCGCAGAGAGCACTACGCCAGGTTGTCGCCTGTCTCCGGGCTTGGCATAATCCCCACAAAGGAGGGTCTCGTATGACAACCTCAACCATCCGGGAAATTCCCGTAGAACAGGCCACCCCTGAAACAGTTGCGCCATTCGGACAACTGCTCGGCCGCCATGAGCGGGCCGAGCCGCTCCCGGTCGCCTTCTATGACGGCAAGGTCAGCGTCTACGCTCCGGTAACGTTTGAGTCTGATGAAGAGACCATGCTCACCCTGGCCAGCGTTGATCGCCGCGCGATGCAGGTCCAGTGGATGGAGCGCCATTTCAAGCATACCCAGACCTTCATCCCGCTTGAGGGAAAACCCTTCGTCGTTGTCCTCGCCCCACCAACCGAGGACGACCTGCCAGACCTCGGACAGGTCAGAGCGCTCCTGTTCGACGGCTCGTCCGGCTTTACGATGAAGGTCGGGACCTGGCATGAGTTTCCGTTTGCCCTGGTCGATCAGTCAAATGTAATCGTCATTCTGCGCCGGGAGACCACGCAAAATCTCATGCCTGATAATGTCGTTGAGGGAGAAGCCCACGGACCGGACCTTGATAAAAAGAATGTGGTCGCTCGGACCGGGGTGACGGTGCAAGTAAAGATGTAAGGCGAAAGAAAATCGCTTCTTCTGGTCGGTCGTTAGTAGTGGACCCGCCCGCCATCGATATTGAGCGTTTGCCCGCTCATAAAGTCACTCGCATCCGACGCCAGAAAGAGAACCGTCCCCGCCACATCTGTCGGCTCTTCGTTCCGCTTGATAATCTGTCGCTTGACCGATTGCCGCCGGAACCGCTCAAAGGTTTCGGGGGCGAGGATCGTCTTGCTCGCTTCGGTCATGGTGTGGCCGGGGGTGATGGCGTTCACATTAATCCCCGTCCCAGCCAGCTCTCTGGCGAGCGCGCGGGTGAGGGAAAACACCGCCCCCTTTGAGGCGACGTAATGCAGCGCAAACGGATCGCCGGCCCAGATCGTACTCGACGACACATTAATGATCTTGCCTTTGCCCTGTTCCTTCATCGTCGGCACGACCGCCTTACAGCACAGCCAGATGCCTTTGACATTCACCTCCATCATCCGATCCCAGTCGGCTTCCGTGATCTGATCGAACGGGCCGACCCACATCCCCCCATACAAGGCCGCATTATTGACCAGAATATCGATCTGACCAAAACGTTCGAGCGCCGCGGCCGCCAGGGCTTCGGTGCTCTGGGCGCTCGTGACATCGGTGGTCACCTCCACCATCTCTCCCCCTAAGTCCTGGACCTTGGCGACGGTCTCCTCGCACGACAGGACGTCGGCCGCAACCACTCGGGATCCCTCCCGCGCAAAGGCGCAGCAGTATTCCTGGCCGATGCCCCGCGCCGCCCCGGTCACAATGGCCACTCTCTCAGTCAGTGCTGCCATACCTCTTCCTCCTTCGTCCTCTGAACGACCTGTATCTGAGACTCTCTGTTTCTCCGAGGAATAACGACGAAGGCCTCCCATGCCTTATGCTGTTGATTGCGCCGCCTGAATCAGCTTCCAAATGCGCTCTGGCGTGAGCGGCAGTGCCGTGATTTTGACGCCCAGCGGTTGCAAGGCGTCTTCAATCGCATTCGCCACCGCGGCCGGCACCATGCCGGGGGTGCCCTCGCCTTTTCCCTTTGACCCTAGCGGGGTGTGCGGGGAGGGAACGTTGTGTTCGATGGTTTCGATATGCGGGAGATCGAGCGACGATGGGATGTGGTAATCCAACAGCGTGGTCGTGAGTTGCTGGCCGTTTTCATCGTAGATGAATTCTTCCATACACGTATTGCCTATCCCTATGGCTACCCCGCCGTGGATTTGGCCCCGAACCACCATGGGATTAATGGGCTGCCCGGCGTCATCCACCGCAACATAGCGCATAATTGTATACTCACCCGTATCGGGAAACACTTCGACCTGGACCGCGTGGACGTTGCAACTATGCATGCCGGCGGTCTCGGCTTCAAAATGGGAGGTATGTGCAAGACCGGCCTCCATGCCGGGCGGCAGTTCGGTAGGAGAGAGCAGCGCCACCTCGGCAATCTTGGCAATCGGCACGCGCTGGCTTTCGTCTCTGGCCAAAATGGCGTGTCCGTCACGGAAGACGAAGTCGTCCTCGCCGGCCTCGATATGCAGCAGGTGGGCGGCAATAGTGGCCATCTTGGGCCGCAGGGCGCGCGCGGCCAGCACCGCGGCACTGAGCGTATAGGAAGCGCCGCGGGAGCCAATGGTACCCGCGGCAAAGGGGCCGGAGTGAGTATCACCATAGGTGACGTAAATATCTTCCGGCGACAGGCCGAGTTCGCCGGCGACGACTTGGGCAATCGTCGTCTCATGCCCCTGGCCGTGCGGCGAATCGCCTTCGGCCACCTGGACTTTCCCATGCGCGTCGAACTGGACCGTTGCCACGCCAAAGCCGGGCTGCCGTTCCATGGGGACCAGCACCTCCGAGGGCACACCGGAAATTTCCACCCCCATGCTGAAGCCGACGCCAAGATAGCGTCCGTTTTGCCACGCCTCGGACTGCTCCTTCCGAAAATTATCGTAATCCAGGGCGGCGCACGCCTTGGCAAACGAGCCGGGGAAGTCGCCCGAGTCCACGTGTACGCCAACCGCTGAAACGTGCGGGAAGGTCTTGATGGCGTTTTTGAGACGAATCTCAACCGGATCAATCTCCAGAGCGCGGGCGGCCAGTTCCACAGCTCGGTCAAGCGCAAAACGCCCGGCAAACGAACCGAACGCCCGACTCGGCGTAAGACAGGCCTTATTGGTCACCACACAGGTCAGGTCGATATCCACGTTGGGGATGTCGTAGCCGTTAATGAGGTACATCGCCCCCAAAAAGGGCATGGCAAAACCGACGTAAATAGCAGTCCGGGCGTCGCCGCAGTCGGCCAGAATCCGATCCCGTAAGCCCAGAATGGTGCCGTCCTTCTTTACAGCCAGTTCAAGCTCGTGGATCTGATCCCGGCCCTGACCCACATTCATCAAACTTTCTTGGCGATTCTCAACCCATTTCACCGGACGGCGAATCTTCATGGCCAAATGACAGGCCAGGAGTTCTTCCCGATAGAGCGGCGCCTTGGTCCCAAACGCGCCGCCCATGTCTTTGGGCATAATCACCCGCATCTGGCTGTGGGGCAGGTTGAGGTATTCGGCCAGCAGGTGGCGTTTGATATGGGGGCGCTGGGTGGTCAGCCACAAGGTCAGCCCCTCGCCCGGGTTATACATTGCCAGACAGCCACGGGTCTCCATGGGCTGGGCGCCGGTGCGGTGGCAACGAAAGCGTTCCTTGACGACCAGGTCCGCCTGGGCAAAGGCCGCATCAGAGTCGCCGGCGGGAATATGCTGATGGTAGAGCACATTATCGCCCCAGTCAGGATAGAGACGCGGCGCATCAGCCTGGAGGGCGTGCTCGGGGTCAATCACGATATCGAGCGGATCATACTCAACGTCGACCAGCTCAAGCGCGTCTTCGAGGGTATATTTATCGCGGCCACAACAACGGCCAGCGGGTCACCGACGTATTTCACCTCATCAATCGACAGCGGCCAGAAGACCGGCCGTTTGGTCTCGCCGGGCAGATTCGGCGTACTCATGTCCGACAGCACCGGTCCCAGGTGTTTGACATCCGCGCCAGTGAGCACGGCCCGCACGCCGGGCAGGGCAGCCGCCTGAGCAGTGTCTATAGCCGTGATTTTCGCGTGGGCGTGGATACTGCGCACAAGGCCCATGACGACCATGCGCGGCAGAACGATATCGGGCAGGTATTGTCCGTCCCCGACTAATAAACGGCGATCTTCTTTACGTTTAATGGATCGTCCAACCCAGGCGTTTGCAGCAGCCATGACGCACTCCCTGTGTTTACACTGGAAACCATTTTTTACGCTCTTCCGGCGACAGGGCCTCAACCGTGTGATAGCGTGCTTAACCGCCTCGACGATATGGACATAGCCAGTACAGCGGCAGATAACCCCCGACATGGCGGTACGGATCTCTTCGTCCGAGTGTTGAGGATTCTGGAGAAATTCGTACAAGGTCATCAGCAAGCCGGGCGTGCAAAACCCGCATTGCAAGCCGTGCTTCTCCCAGAAGCCGTCTTGAATGGGATGGAGATCATCATCTCTCGCCAAGCCCTCGATGGTCAGCACGCTGGCTCCGTCTGCCTGAACCGCCAACAGCAGGCACGCCTTGACGGCCTTGCCGTTCAGAATCACCGTACACGCCCCGCAGCGCCCTTCGACCGAGCAGCCGACATGCGTCCCGGTCAGGCCCGCCACCTCGCGAATGAAGTCCACCAGCAGGAGACGCTGGTCAACCGTCTCCTCATAGACTTCGCCGTTAATCGTTATGCCTATGCTCCGTTTCATGCCGACCTCTCTTCACAGCGTAAACATGGAGGGTAGGTTTACCCTTCTGCTCGGGCTCTGGCCTGACGCACCACCTCCGGCAGCGTGACGCGAATAAGCTGACGACGATAGGCAGCCGAGGCTCTGACATCATCCTCGGTTTCCACTTCCTCAGCCGCAGCCTCGCCGGCCTGGGTCAGGAGCGGGGCGTCAAGGGTTTTTCCTTGCAGCAGACTGGCGGCCTGCGCGGCCCGGCACGGCTTGGGCATCACGCCGCCAACAACGAGGCGTGCCCGCTGGCACACGCCGCCCGGGTCTACGGCGATATGGGCCGCCACGCTGATAATGGCAAAGTCGCCAGCGACTTGGCTGTGCTTGGCGTATGCACCACCGGAATGAGCGGTCGGCGCTGGAATTTCAATCCGCGTGACCAATTCATCCTCGCCAATATCACTCATCAGCGGACCGGCCAGAAAGTCATCAAGCGCAACCGTCCGCGTACCACCATCCGCCTTGGCCACGACGAGTTGGCCGTCCAGGGCCATAACCGCTGGCGGATAATCGGCTGAAGGGTCGGCATGAACGAGACTCCCGGCAATCGTCCCCCGGTTTCGGATTTGCGGGTCGCCGATATTCCGGGCGGCGTCCGCCAGGAGCGCATAGGATTGCAGAATGAGCGGGTGGACAGCCACGTCGGCATGACGGGCCAGCGCGCCGATGTGGAGGCGGCCATCCTCCTCACGAATGGCGTCGAGCGCCGCTACCTGGTTCAGATCAATAATGGTCTGCGGCTCGGCCAGCCGCAGTTTCATCAGCGGCATCAGACTCTGGCCACCGGCCAGGAGTTTTGCCTGCTCTCCGTATTGGTGAAGAAGCGTCAGTACTTCGGCCACATCAGTCGGCGCAAAATAATTCTCGATGGCTTTGGGATACATCCTGTCTCCCCTCTCCACGAAGAGGACACGTGTCAACGGCTTTGTCTCTATTGGAGGACACGTGTCCTCTTTGCTGCCTAGCAAACCGGAATGGGAAGTCAAGCAAAAACTGCTAGTCTGCTTGTCGTCCGCCTCGTGTGGGGCGTACGCGTGGAGAGTCTGCTACTGTTTGATGCTCTCAAGAGCGCTGGATAGGAGTTGCGCTGCGCCCACACCATGTGTCATCCATCTTGTTGTGCATGTATAAGAGGGGCAATGGCTGAGGCATATGACCCGCTCGATTATAAAAATCTAGCACGTAGCGTTGTCAACGCTCTTTTGGAAGCAACCCCCACCACGCTACCACCTGCCGAGGGTTTTACGGGGTCTGGCGTGTATGCACTCTATTACACGGGCGATCTCGCTTTTTATTCGTCTCCCGCTTCATCGGATTTGCGTCAACCGATATACGTGGGAAAAGCCGTTCCAACTGGTGCGAGAAAGGGCCGCCGCCGGATAGACTCCGAGTCGAGCACTGAGCTATATCGACGCCTGCGCGACCATACAAAATCCATTGAACAAGCAGAGAATCTCGACCTGAACGAATTTCGGGTTCGTCATCTGGTTGTCGTACCGGTGTGGATCACCCTGGCGGAACGATTTCTGCTCGATCATTTTCGACCAGTCTGGAATACCATCGTTGATGGCTTCGGCAATCACCCGCCGGGGCGAGGGCGCCGTGATATGCGTCGTCCTCGATGGGATATCATGCACCCAGGGCGTCCCTGGGCGGTCGAGTTGCAAGCTGCGGAGACGGCTGAAGAGATAATCCGGCTTCTTGATATGCCGGTGCACTAACTCACGCTGCCCGAAGTTCAACAGCCGTTTCGTATAGTCGCGTCCGTGGCTTCACCGTACCGCGCCGGACGGACGAATTGACAATGCTGTTACCCGTACGCTTCTTGCGCACTTCATGCAAAGCAACGATCTCAAAACCTTCCTGCTCGGCAATCTCACCAAACAGCTTATCCGTCTGAAACTCTATGCCCTGCAAGATATTGTTGCCAATGACAACAACAACCGTCCCGTCGGGACGCATGCGTTCCCTCGTGAGGGCGCAAAAACGTTGGCAATCGTTAAAGTAGACCGCGGCGTAGTTCGCCCATCCGCGCCCACCATAGACGCCTTTTTCTACATTACGCGCTCTGAGTTCTTCCAGACATTTGGCTAAATGGGGAAGATCTGGCCGCAAGGTGACCTCCGGTCCGGCCCGAACCGTCTGCCAGAATTGGCCGAAGCTCTTATGCTCAAGGGTCTTCAAATCGGACGACGCCTGCACCATTCCCAGCCAGAAAAGATGCGGCCTGGTATTGCGAACATAATGGTAGTTGTTGAGATACGGAGGCGAGGTGATGAGCACGTCGATACTGTGCGGTTTCACCCGCCGGGCATGGTCTAAATACGACAGGGGATACACCCTAGCTCGCGGCGTCCGCTTGTGTTTTGCCGTCCAGCACTGAAAGATACCGATGTCCTCGTACATTTCCCACAGCTTGCGCTTCACAATACTGAATACATCGGCCCGGTCGATACCAGGTTTTCCGGCTCCCGCTCGTGTTCCGAGGCTCGGTTCGTAGGAATAATTCGAGAAACTGACCATGACCGCCCCGAAAGCCACCTGAAACAAGTCCTTGACCCAGTCCGTTGTCTCCTGCTCGATGAAATCCTGACAGGCCAGAACCTGACGCTCCACAGTGGGGCTGAAAAACGGCACCCGGCTGGCGAACCCCTTAGGAGGAACAGATTCCGATCTCTCGTTGAGTGATAGCTTCTCCTCGCCGTATTCCTCGAAGCGGTCAAGCATGGCTGCAAGCATCTCTGCGTCATAGTGCGCGGCCTGGGCTTTTGCTTTACATGCCAGTGCCGCATAGGGGTTGATCTCAAATCCAATGGCTTCGTCCCCATACTTGAGGGCTTCGATCAGCGTTGTGCCAACTCCGGCGAACGGGTCCAAGACGCGCAACCCACGCCGTCCGCGCCGAACTTCTTCGAGCACTCCAGCAACAAACGAACCGGAAAATCCGGCGATCCAAGGCACCCAGCGGTGAAGCGTGCGGTCATGATTCTCGGAAAATGCTGTATCACGAAAGCCCGAGAGCGGGAGCGCATACTGCTCCACAGGTTCAGCGATAGTCATCTCGTCGGGGGGGACAGCGTTCATTCGTCCGGTATCGCCTCCGACAAGCCAAGCTTCGAGTGCACTACGCAAGAAACGCCACTCTCGACCGACTTTTTGTGCTGGAATACGTCGTGCCCGAGCCATCTCTCCCAGCGTCTTCTCGCTCACGCGAATGAACGCCGCGGCTTCGGAACGCGTAAATATCTCAGATGTTCCCGTATCTTCTCTCATCTTTTCTTAACCTCTTCCATATGCCTTCAGAAGGCAAGCTTAGCGTGAGAGCGAAGCTTGTCAAGTTTTCCAGTCCGCGACCGGCGTTAGTCCAACGGCGGGTAGACCCGATACGAGACCAGCTCGGTAACGCTCTTGACCGGCGTGCCCGCCCCCTCGCTGCTAATGGCTTTAACCAAACCAACCCCCCGCGCATACCACTCGGTATAGTGGAGGTGGAATTCCGTGGTCTTGCGTCTGGGGTCAGCCACCCTGCTCGTTGTTCTGGTTTCCACGCGCAGACAGTTGCGGAACGTTCCGGCTGGAACCCGAACCGCGACCGGATCGATCCGCGCGTGGGCCGAGGCCGTCACCTCCTGACCGCCCTCAAGCGGCCAGGCATGAGTCTGGAGCCCGGCGCTCCAACTCCGCTCTCCGGTATAGGGGCTGGGCAGAACCCGTTCGATTCCTTCTCCAAGATTCGTGTCCCACACCGTGTCATGCTCGGAGTCAAGCCAGGGGTAGCGGAGGAGAAAACCGTCTTTGCGCAGATAGGCGACTGTGCTTTTCGCCTCGGGCGCTCTGTCGGTTAACGGTTCATAGTCCTCGGCAACAATATAGGATACGCCATCAAGCAGCGGAAAATCATCGCGGATCACGGTTTCCGTCATGTAGTAGTGATAATCTCCCCCGGAGAATTTCACTTCGTGCGTCCAGGTATTATGCAGGACGAGCGGGAAAAAACTTGCCCGCCCAGCGGGAGACGGTGTCGTCAGGACGCTCGAAAGCGCACCCAGAACGAGGCAGGCAACGAGCGTGGTGGCGATGCGCGGCATGACACCCGGACTATATGGACCGAAGCGCTGTCAGGCAATCGTTTTTTTCACACTGAGCACCCTCCGGTGTCTTCTATATAAAGAACGTAAGAGAAAGGGAGGTGACCTGTATGTGTACGTGTCGCTCATTGCTCATTGTGTGGTTTTCACTGACTTGCTTTCTTGGGGCTCTCGCTCCCCTGCCAGCAGGGTTCTGGGTATGATTGCTCGGGCGAACGGGCGGTCTAGCAAACCGGCTCTACGGCATTGGTATGGCATCTGCGACAGAACAATCCGGCAACACGGCGCCCGCATTTGGGGAGATCGTCGATCTCCACCAGCGCGCCGTCTATCGCTATCTCATCCGCTGTACGGGCAATGGCGACGACGCGCAGGAGTTATTTCAGGAGACCTTTCTCCGAGCCTATCGCGCCTATGCCGACCTGCCGACTGATGCGAACCACCGCGCCTGGCTCTTTCGGATTGCAACAAATCTCGTAAAAAATTATATTCGTGGCCGCCAGCGTTATAGAAAAATATTTGTTGCGGACGGTCCCCTACCGTCTTCAGAAATTCAGCCGACAACGCCGGAACAGATGCTTCACTCGCAGGAGACGGCCCAACTCCTCCTGAACGCAATTGGGGTCTTACCCTTCCGACAGCGCACAGCATTGATACAGCGGCAGCTTGAAGGACTCGCCTATCGGGAGATTGCCGCAAACCTGCACTGCTCGGAAGACAGTGCCCGGGCGCATGTGTATCAGGCATTGAAGAAGCTGCGGGCGTACTGGCAACGGGTCACGACCGGCGAAGAAGGGAGGTGCCATGCCAACCCAAAAGCGTAAGACTCTCTCCTGTGGATTTGCGGAAAACGACATTATTGCTGAAGCGCTCGGGGAAAATCCACAGGAGGTGCAGCACAAAGTCCGTAGTCACCTGACCGCCTGTCCGGGCTGCGCTCAGCTCCTGGAACAGTACAAACAGGGCCGCTTTCAGCTCGGCTCTTTGCCCGCCCCGGAGAGCGGACTCGCCGCAGCTCGACGCGCACTCGATGCACAGTTAGCACAGTTGACTCAGGGCACTCGTCCACGCCTTGTCTTGAGCCTCTGGCATTCTCCGCTTGGTCCGCTACGGATCGGCGCAACGGATAAAGGGGTAGCGCTGGTTGAATTCGTTTCTCCTGACGGCTCCGAAGACGAGACAAAAAGATTCAGTAAAAGCTTCGCTCTTGAACAATCCGCGAGCATTCCCGCTTCTTCGATCGGGGAACTCGAAGCGTACTTGAACGGCGCGCGCCAAGCGCTTGATTGGGCGATTGATGATGTCCTCATGCGCAGCGATTTTCAGCGGCAGGTCTTACAGGCGGCGTGTGCGATTCCCTATGGCAGCCTGACGACGTATGGAGGTCTGGCTGAGAGAATCGGGCGGCCCACAGCCGTCCGGGCGGTGGCGCAGGCGCTGCGTTACAATCCGTTACCGATTCGGATTCCCTGTCACCGTATTGTTGGCAGTGATGGCAGCCTCACCGGCTATGCCGGCAAGAAAATCGCGCTCAAGCGGGATATTCTTGCGGTTGAAGGTATATCGACTATTCCATCCCGCTCAGGCTTGGCCATTGCCCAGGACCGGCTCTATGTGGGTCGGCAAGCGGAGCAGATATTCTGCCGACCGAGATGCGAGGAGGCCCGGGGAATGCGGGCGGGGAATCGGATATTCATTGCCTCGCGTACCCGAGCGGAATCAATTGGCTATGTGCCCTGTGGTGTCTGCCGGCCAGACCTTCAGCCGTTACAGTCAGAGACGGAGCCCAGTTTGTCTTGATTTGCTCTAGATTTTTGGGTCCACACCACTTCCAGGCTTGTCGAGAGGGGCGCTTTTCTGTACAGCCTCAGGTATGAACGCCTTGCGTCTCGTCCCCGCGATGCTGCTTGCGCTGTACATGGCTACCGCCTGTGGACGCCCGCCCGGCTCCGCTGCCCCACCGGTTCCACCCGAGCTGCGGCAGACCCTTGAACAGCTTGCTCACGGGCTGGAGGCCTTTGACTCGGAGCAGGTGCTTGCCGTCTAGGCGGATGATTTCATCAGCGGCACCGGACGGTCAAAGCACGGTGTCGGGGAGGTGCTGACGCGGCTGCGGGAGAGCAAGGTGTATAAGAAGCATCGCTCCAGAGAAGAGTTCACACGCAACCGGAAGCAGGCCCATGTCTATTGCAAAAAACAAAGCCATCGTCCGTCGCTATTTTGAAGACTGTCTCAATCAGGGCAAAATGGAGTCCATTGATGAACTCATTTCTCCGACTTATGTCAGCCACTATCCGGCCGGCTATGATCTTGGCGGCGGGCCGGACGATGTCAAACAGATCGTTGCTTCGGTGCGCAGGGGATTTCCAGACGTCCATTTCACGATAGAGGATTTTGTCTCGCAAGGCGAAAAAGTGGTCGCCCGCTGGACCTTCCACGGCACGCATGACGGCAATTTCATGGGTGTTGCATCAACGGGCCGGGAAGTCGTGGTCGCGGGGGTGGCGGTGTATCGCATAGCGGACGAAAAGATCGAAGAAGTCTGGCTCTCGTGGGACGTGTTCGGGCTATTCAGGCAACTGGGGGTGCTTGCCTCGTAAGAAAGGGGCTCATGCCAGATCGTCCGCCGCGCTTTTTTACCCATGTCTACCGTCTGGTTGCACGGGTTCCGCGCGGAAAAGTGGTGACCTATGGACAGGTCGCAGCCCTGCTTGGCGCCCCCCGAGCCGCACGGGCGGTCGGCACGGCACTCCGCCACCTGCCATCCCCGTTAACGAAAAAAGTCCCGTGGCAGCGGGTGATTAACGCCTCGGGCGGCATCAGTCTGCGGGGCGACGTTCTGCGCGCCGAGGAACAACGCTGGCTGCTGGAAGAAGAGGGGGTTGCGTTCGACCGAAACGGCAAGGTCAATCTGGACAAGTATCGCTGGCGGGGCCCAAGGAACTGGAAAGCGCCTGCCTGGGATACCCAAGGGTAGGAAGACGGACACGGAGTCCTCAAACCCGCCCTGGCTCGTGTCTCGGAAGAGATCGGGCGCTCCTGCGCTGCGCCCACCTGGACTTTGGGCCTGACTCGCGGGGCTGCTAAGATACCTCCAGCAACCCCGCCCAAACCTGCCCGTGAAGACGGATCAACTCAGTCGCTTGACTCGTTTTTTCGCTTTTGATCCGCACGATACATGGCAAAGGCGGCCACCAAAATAAAGCCTACTATGGCAATGGCCTCCAGCGGTACGCCGAACATCTTTGTATCCTCCTCCGAACGCCTCACACTAACAGCTCCTCTTACGGCTCGGCCAGCAAGCGTCCAGATAAACGACACCTCCGCACGGTGAGGTGTCTGAAACCGGTCAACGATGGAGGATAGATGCTTAGTGAGATGAGAAAGGGGATAAGCGTGAATCGCCCAGGGTTGGCGCATCCACTTTCCTCTCGTGCCAGAGCGATGTCAAGAGACACTCCGGCGCATGTGTCCGCAATCGGGAGCAACGGGGGGCGCACGGTCGTGCGCCCCTGAATGCCTTACGCAAACTTTGCGATATGGGGTTGGTATTTATCCAGCAGCGGCAGCACGGTATCGGCGCCGGCTGAGGGGAGAAACAGCACTGCCCGCTCAACGCCCAGCTCTTGGTGGCTGGCCAGGGCTTCTTCCTTATCGGAGGAGCCAAAAATCGAGACCGGCACCTCGTCGATCGGGCGGCCGGCCTGCTCGGCCAGGGCGTGCAGCTCTTTTATCGACTCGGGCAGTGTCGAAGTGTCGAAGCCGACCGGAATCCAGCCGTCACAGTAGTTAACGACCCGCTTCAAGCCGCCATTGAAGGTTCCCATCAGAATCGGCGGATAGGGCTTCTGAACCGGCTTGGGGTGGGCCCAGATCGGATCGAAGTCCACAAACTCACCGTGATACTCGGCCGCTTCATTGGCCCAGATTTCTTTCATGGCTTCGATCCGCTCGCGGCAGACCTTCCAGCGGCGATTGAACGGCGTGCCATGGTTTTCCATTTCCTCGGCGTTCCAGCCGCCGCCGATGCCAAACAGCAGGCGCCCGTTGGAGAGTTGATCCACGGAGGCCACTTCGTTGGCCATGGTAATCGGGTCGCGCTCGATCACCAGGCAAATGCCGCTGCCGATTTTGATCGTACTGGTCACCGCCGCGGCGGCGGTCAAGGCGACAAACAGATCATGGGTGTGCCAGTATTCCTTGGGCAACTCTCCACCGCCCGGAAACGGGCTCTTGCGGCTGGCCGGGATGTGGGTGTGTTCGGGAAACCAGATGGACTCGAAGCCGCGGTCCTCACACTCTTTGGCCAGCGTGTCGGGCCGAATGGCATAGTCCGTTGCAAACATCGTAATACCAATTTTCACTGCGTCCTCCTTAGGGTGAAGATATGAACTCTTTTCATGACAGCTTGCACGCGCCGGGTCAATGAGGGACGGGCAGCGCGGGTTCAGACCTGTCCGTAAAACATCCGTTCCGCCGCTTCGTGCAGCTCGGCCCGAAAGTCCGGATGGGCCACGCTGGTCAGGGCCTGGGCGCGTTGGCGCAGACTCTTGCCACGCAGCGTGGCGATCCCGTATTCCGTCACCAGATAATCAACAAAAGCCCGCGGGGTCGTGACCACAGTCCCGGAGGCCAGGGTGGGTACGATGCGGGAAATCCGTGAGCTGTCGAGGAAGGAACTCGACGGCAGTGCAATAATGGACTTTCCGCCGGCCAGACAGGCCGCAATGGAGAACGCCGTCTGGCCGCCCGTGCCGGTGAACATCTGCCAGCCGATGGATTCGGACGCGACCTGTCCGGTGAGATCGACGCTCAGGGCGTTATTGATGGCCGTAAAGCGCGGGTCTTTGCTCAGCAGGCGAATATCGTCGGTATAATTAAAGTCGTACAGCTCAAAGACCGGGTGCTGGTCGATAAAGTCCAACTCTTCGGCGCTCAACTGCGGGTGAAAGGCGGTGCCCACCACTTTACCCGGGTGAATGGCCTTGTTTGTTCCGGTCATGATCCCTTCCCGCACCAGGGCCACGACTCCCGGCGGAATAATCTCGGTCTGCATCCCGAGATCACGTCGGCCATAGACATAACCGAGCAGCGGGCTGGTCATATCCCCCGCTCCAATCTGAATCGTGTCTCCGTCTTCCAGCAAATCGTTGGCGATCTGCATACAGATGGTGTCGATCATATCCTGCTTTTCCTGAGTAAAGGTCTCAGGCGTCACCAGCGTGGCCGGCAGACTCTGGCGTTCGACCAGGCACTCAAGTTCTGAGACATGGATTGTGTTCGTCCCGCCGGTTCGGATGAAACTCGGGTCAACCTCGGCAATGACCCGCGCGGCCTGCTGGGTCATCAGCGGCGACATGCCTACGCTCGTACCAAAACTACAGTTGCCGTGTCGGTCGGGTGGCGACACCGTCACCAGATACACGTCCAGATCATCAATCCCGTAGGGGAGGGCCTCCGCCCGAAAGTAGGAGACCGGCACATAGTCGAGTTGACCCTGGTGAAGCAGGGGCCGTTCACGCCGGCTCAGATACCACGACTCGAAGCGAAAGTATTCGTCGAGGCCGGGCACGTTCCAGTCAAACAGGGACACCAGCGTGTTGAGGCGCAGGCCCCGCAAGCGGTCCCGGTTTTCGACCAGGGTCCGACACAGCGTGAACGGCGTCCCGGTCAGGCCGGCGGTAAAAACATGGTCGGTCGGCGTGATCCGGTCGAGCGCGGTGTCCGCGCCCACCAGTTTGTCGCTCCACTGCGCTTGCCAGGTCATGGCCGCGCCTCCTTGTCTCGCTGTCACACGGCCTACGGAATCAAGACGAGTTTCCCAACCGACTGACGCGATTCCATGTGGCGATGGGCCTCGGCCGCTTCCGCCAGGGGAAAGGACTTGCCAATCAGCAGTTTGAGCTTGCCTTCGTCCATGAGTTGAAGAGATTGCTGAATGCCTGCCTGATGAACCTCCGGCAGGGCCGAGACCGTATAGAGAATAAAGCCGCTGACCTTGATGGATTTCTGGAACAGCCCGAACAGATTGAGCGGGTCAGGTACGCCACCGGCCCGACCGTAGAGGATCAGATGACCGAACGGCGCCAGACAGCTCAGGCCCTTCTCCAGGGTTGGTTTTCCCACCGCGTCGAGAATCAGGTCCACGCCTTTGCCATCGGTCAGTTTGAGCGTCTCCTCGGCGAAGTCCTGGGTGGCATAATTGATGACTTCGTCCGCGCCGTACTCTTTGGCCAGGGCCGCTTTCTCATCGGTCGAGACCGTACCGATCACCCACGCCCCGGCCGCTTTGGCAATCTGCACCGCGGCCAAGCCAACACCGCCGGCCGCAGAATGGACAATGACGGACTGGTCGGCGGTCAGATTATGGGAGGTAAAGAGCATATGGTAGGCGGTCAGCACCTGAATCGGAAAGGCCGCGCCTTGCTCAAAACTGACCGAGTCGGGCAGGGCCATGACCTGGCCGGCTGAAGCGAGCGAGTACTCGGCATACGTTTTCAAGCCGATCGACGTCACCCGGTCGCCCGGCTTGATCCCCTCCACACCGTCACCAACCGCCTCAACCACGCCGGCGGCTTCAAGCCCCGGAATATCCGGCAGCTTGGGCTGCATGGCGTACTGGCCCTGGCGGAAGAGGGTGTCCGCGAAGTTGATGCCCACCGCATGGTTCTTGATCAGCACCTTCCCCCGCCGCACCTCCGGGTCGGGGGCATCCCCGAGTTGTAAGACCTCCGGGCCACCGAGCTGGTCGAAAAGAACGGCTTTCATATTCCTCTCCTTCTCACGCAATATTGGCAGTCCTTGTATCCCTCACCCGGCCCTTCGACAAGCTCACTCCCAGCCCCTCTCCCTGGGGGTGAGGGGAAAACCGCCGGCCAGCCGCCGGGCAATCTCGTTTGCAGCATACGTGAGAAAACGGGTCACGCCTGTGCGCTTGGACGTTTTCGTATGGCCGAGTACCAGCGCTGCACGTGTTCCCAGGCCGGATCGAGTTGAAAGTTCGACATGGCGGCAAATTCAATGGCCACGAACAGGGTAATGTCCGCCACCGAGCAGGCGCCGGCCAGCCATTCGTTGTCTTGCAGATGCGTATCGAACAGGGAGAGCCGTTCGCTGAGCACTTGACCAGCTTCCGCTACAACTTTCGGGCTTTGTTCGACCCGCGCGGCAAAAAACGGGCTGGTATGCAAAAAGCGGCGGGTCCCCTGGAGCAAAACGCCAAACTCCGCCCGGCGCTCCCACGCCCGCACCCGGGCGTGTTCAAACGGCGTCGCACCAAACAGCGGCGGGTCGGGATGCAGCTCTTCCAGATACTCAATAATAGCCAGCGATTCCGCAATGACTGCGCCGTCGTCGAGCGCAAGCAGCGGGACTGTGCCAAAGGGATTTTTGTGGAGAAAGGCCGACGTTCTCTGCTCTCCGCTCAACAAGTCGAGCGGCTTGAGAGGGAGAGGGAGTCCTTTTTCCGCCAGATACATCCGCACCCGGCGACAGTTGGGCGACTGGGGAAAATCGTAGAGGTGCATGACGGGGTACTCCTTCCAAAGGTATTGAATAGGAGTATAGCATGCGGGAAGAGGCGCGGTTGCGTCTATTCGTAGGGAAGTATGCCCGTCTGGGAGCTGGACGGCTGTTCGCCGGTGGTGTCGGCTAGCGGAGCGTCCTGAAAGCCCAATACCGCTAGCTATGAACGCTGATATGAACAACCGACACAAGATCAATTCCTGAGCAGACCACATGGGCACCCGACACGCGCGGCAGGCTGGTCATACCGAGATTCTTTGTACACCGACCAGTTCAAGTGGGCTTGACGCGTCTTCACCCTCACCCTCAAGCCAGAGGGCAATCGCCTCCTGCATCCGTTCGAGCAACTGGTCAACTGACGTGCCCTGAGTATGACAGCCCGGAAGGGCAGGAACACTCCCCACGTAATAGCCGTCTTCATCCTTCTCGATAACGATGGTGTATTCAGTGCTCATTCGGTTCTCCTCTGATTCGGCACGGATACCGTTTCACGGTCTTGGCGTTGTGTTCGGCGGCAAGGGTCCTCTTCAGAAAATACGCGCGGCGCCTTAACCGGCGAACGACTTGAGCAAGAGTGAAACGACGCCCACAACAACCACACTGATCACCCCCCTTCACGACCAGCAGTCCCCGTTCAAGGTGCGTCATTGTCGGCCTTGGGCACCAGACTTTCTTCTACCATAGCCTGAGCAGCCGCCCCTGCCTTCCCGCTCATCAGGCAACTACAGGACTGTTCCTTGTAATGGACAAGCAGAGAGAACACCCGGCTTTCTTTACGTTTGACCCGCCCAGTCCTGCCCATATCGGTCCTGGCCGGAGATGGGGCGCTGACGGTCGGTCCCGTGCGCCATTTCTACACATTCGGTCTGCTCCTGGACTTGCTCCACCAAGGCTTTCAGCTCCTCGACATTGCGGGAGATCTCGCGGAGGTGCGACGTGGTGGTGAGTTCGCCGATCGTCCACATGAAGACGCCAATCATCAGACAAATCCAATACAGGATGGCCGCGCTTTCGGTATTGAGAGAACTCTTGATCTGTTCCGTATTCATGGGTTTTCCAGCTCCTCGCAGCTAGCATTCCTCCGCCTTGTAGCAGAATCCATCCGGCGATGTGACCGTTCGGGGGTCGATGCTGGGCTATCGGGGGTGGCTCAACCGAGCAGTCATGCTAAGACAACCGTCCATGCTGTTGCCGTACTACGAAGTCCGGGCCGGACGGGGACCGTACGCGCTGATGCTGCACGGCTTTCTCTCAAGCCGGGCGCAGTGGCTGCCCAATCTGGAGGCGCTTTCTACGGTGTGCCGTCCGGTGGTGGTTGAGCTGTTCGGCCACGGTCGTTCGCCCGCCCCCTATGATCCCCACGAGTACGCTCCGGAGCGCTACGTGGAGGCGTTTGAACGCATCCGGGCAGCGCTCGGAGCGGCAGACTGGTTTGTCATTGGTCAGTCGCTGGGGGCCGGCCTGACCCTCCGCTATGTCCTGGCCCATCCGGACCGAATTCTGGCTCACCTGGTGACCAATTCCTCGACTGCGTTCAGCAGTATGGACTGGGTGCGAGAGATACGGCCGGGGACCGACAAACTGATTGCGCTGGTAAAGCGCGATGGAGCGGCTGCGCTCGAAAGGATCGCCGTTCATCCAAAGCATGCGCGCCGGCTTGCCCCGGAATTCAAACAGGCATTGTGCACAGATGCGACACGCCACGATCCCCTCGGCGCAGCCTATACGGCGCGCTATACTTCACTCGCCGACCCCATTGATCCGGCATTGATGAAAACCAATAAGGTGCCGACCCTGCTGATATGCGGCACCCAAGAAGAGCGCTTTGCGCCGCGCCGCCGCTTTGCCGAGCAGACCTTACCCCATTTGGAAGTTGTTGAGGCCGAGGCCGGGCACGCGGTCAACCTGGAAGCGCCCGAGACCTTCAACCGAGCGGCCGTCTCGTTCTTGCAGCGCTTTGCCTAACAAAAGAGCGACCCGGAGGCCGCCCCTGTCGCACTGAGGTTCCTGCGCTACTGCGCTTGCGCGCCGTTGATATAGTCTTCCAGCACCCGGTTGCCGAAGCGCACCAGGAGTTCCTGGTCCTGGAGGATGAATTCCTTTTTTGCGCCTGAGGCGAGCACTTGCTGGGTCTGCTCCATCGTGCTGGCATCTTCGGTGAGAATGTCGCGGAAGAGGACCTTGCTGTATTCCTGGCTGAAACGCTGGGAGACGGTGTGCGCCTTTGGAAAATACGTCCGCACTTCCCAGAGAGACCGGTCAGCCGCCAACGGCCAGAAATTATACGTAAAATACGTGCCGTGGCCCACATCAACAAAAAAGTTGGGGAAGAAGATGTTGAGGTCCAGCGACCAGCGCGGGTCGCGGGTGGGATTCACCCCCGGTGGCAAGGCCTCGCGCGTGAACTCATTGGGAATGATGAGTGCTCCGGCTTTATACGCCAGGGCCTCAACCGGACTGGGCTGGTGTTCGGGGTTGCCGAAGGCAGAAAGCTGGCAGTGACGTTTGAAGAGCCGGAAGTCCAGCGCATGCCCATAGGGATTGTCGCGGCTGGTAAAGGAGTCGGGCAGGCTGCGGGTATGCAAAAAGGCCACGTGGTAGGCTTCCTGAAAGGCGTCCTTAATCAGTTTCCAGTTGCACTTAATTTCCGTTTGCCACGAAAAACATTGGCTGGACGTCTCGGCAAAGGGATAACCGCTCAGCCGTTCGGCAAACGCGCCCAGGTATTCCTGGAGGGTTTCGGTCGGGTTGGGATCAACATTGACAAAAATAAATCCCTCCCAGGTATCGACCGCCACCCGTGTCAGCCCTAAGCCTTCTTTCTTGAGATCAAAAAAGCTCTCTTCGTCCGGCACGAATTTGAGGGTCCCGTCGAGCCCATAACTCCAGCCGTGAAACTTGCAAGTGAAGTTCTGGCAGGAACCGGCGCGGTTCCAGACCACCTTATTGCCGCGGTGGGCGCACATATTGTGAAAGGCGCGCACCTGGCCCTGTTTGTCACGGGTCACGATCAGAGAGGTGCGACACATGGGCAGGTCTTTGACAAAATAATCGCCGGGATTCGGAATCTGCTCAACCCGGCCGACATTCAGCCAGACTTTCCGAAAGACGCGCTCCTGTTCGAGCCTGAAATACTCCTCGGAGATATACGGATCAATCGGAATGGGGTCGGTGTCAAAATGGTACTTCTCGTGCCAAGTCAGGGCCGCTCCGTTTGTCAGCGGCGCGTCGAGTGCAGCGGTTGCCATACAGGTTCCCTCCTTTGCTTTCCTGTAAACGCCATTCCTGTGAAGAGGAAACGGGTCCTTCCCACAGCGGTAAAAGCCGGACACGTTTTTTTCTTCTAGCATTTTCGGGGCGCTTCCTACTAGAGACCGGCGGTATAATCCCCTAGACTCAAGAGTGCGTCTCCGCCAGCAGCCAAAAACGGTTCTCTATGTCTGCCCCGATTCCCCGCCAACCGGCTCCGTCTCCTGAAACGGACCGCACCTATCGGCCCGGCTGGCTGCGCATCGCCTGGTTTCTGGGCCGCCCGCCGGCCCTCACCCGTAGGCAGTGGCGGGTGCTGGGCCTCGTGGCGGCAGCCTCTTTTTTTGAGATGTACGACCTGTACCTGTTCACCCTGTCGCTCAAACAGATACAGGCCGGACTGGGGATTGCCGAAGACCAGCTCGGCTATCTGGGCTCCGTTGTCCGTTTTGGTGCGCTGCCGGCCTTTGGCGTCGCCCTGGTCGCCGACCGCATCGGTCGGCGGCGGGTGCTGCTGTTCACCATTCTGGCCTATACCGTCTTTACCGGGGCTACCGCTTTTTCACCGAATGCTGCCACCTTTGTGATGTGCCAGTTTTTCGCCAGGACCTTTGCCGTGGCCGAGTCGCTGCTGGCGGTCGTGGTGATTGCCGAGGAATTTGACCCCGAAGTCCGGGGGTGGGGAGTTGGCGCGTTAGCCGCCATCCAGTCTACGGGTGCCGGGCTGGCCGCGCTGCTCTTTGCCCTGGTCGGACATATGGAGCACGGCTGGCGCGGCCTGTACCTGGTTGGTCTGGGTCCCCTGTTGCTGCTTGCCTACTGGCGTCGCACCCTGCCCGAAACAGCTCGATTCGAAGCCCATCGCCAGCAACGCACGGACACCATGTTGCAGCCCCTTGTGAATCTCGTGCGTATGTATCCGGGCCGCCTGCTGGCCGTGACCAGCGTGTTGTTCGTGGTTGCCGTTGCCGAGTCGGCGGCCAATTTTTTTGGCCCGAAATATCTCCAGGACGTTCATGGCTGGACCCCGGGCGGCGTGGGCCTGATGACGTTCGGGGCCGGGGCGTTTGCGATTGTGGGCAATACGTTTGCCGGCTGGCTGAGCGACCGGATCGGGCGCAAGAAAGTCACGATTGGCTTTCTGGTCGGGCAGGTGACGTTCACCCTTGCCTACTACAACGTGCCGGCCCTGTTTGTAATTCCCAGTTGGGTATTGATGATTTTCACCCTGCTCGGCGTTAATGTCGTGCTGGCTGCGTACGGCTCCGAACTCTTCCCAACCTCCTATCGCTCAACGGCCGCTGGAGTACGAGTGATTATTGCAACGGTGGGGGGAAGCATCGGTCTGATACTCGAATCGGTCTTGTACGGCGTGTATCAGGCGCACTGGCCAGCGATTTCAACCCTGGTCCTGCTCATGCTCTTCACCCCAGTGTTGGTCGCTTTCGTCTTTCCTGAGACCAGCGGCCGCGCGCTCGAAGATATTGCTCCAGAACGATAAACGGTTCGGGCTGAACGATTTAGTGTTCTGTGTCTGAATCCGGCGGGAAGAGCGCCTCGGCCTGCTCTTTGACCTGCTTGGCCACGTCGCGCCGGCCGGTGAGCAGATAGTGCCGAATGGCCTGCTCAAAGGACTGCTGGGCTGCCTGCGTCCTGCCCTGGTGAAAATAGGCTTCCCCCAGACTGATATAAGCTTCCGCCTTGTCAGGGTTGGCATCCAGCACCGCCTTCAGTGCCGTCACTGCCTCAGCGTACTGCTTTTGGGCGAGATAGCCCTGTCCGAGTGCCAGTTGAGTATCAATATTATGGGGGTCGGCCTTGGCCGCGGCGATATAGGCTTGCAGGGCAGCGTCGAGACGGCCCTCTGCTTCGTGGACCCGTCCGAGCTCAAGCTGGGCCACGCTTGAGCGTGGATCAACCCGTACCGCGGCTTGCAATTCGCTCCGGGCCGCGCTCAGTCGGCCTTGTTGCCTGGCAATCGTCCCACGGTTGATATGGTAGGTTGTCATCGCTCGTTTCGCGCCCGGATGATTGGCATCGATATGCAGAGCCTGGCGAAACTTTTGTGCCGCAAACTCCGTATTACCGATCGCATTGGCCAATGCCCCCATGCGATAATAGGCTTCGGCGTTATTGGGGTTCTCTTCAATGGCCTCTTCATACTCCTTCATAGCCGGGGCAAACAAGGTGCGGCTTTCAAGCTCTCTTGCCGAGACCATGAAATCTTTCTTCTCCGTGGCGCAGGCGATCAGGAGCAGGCCACTCAACCCGCACACGGCCAAGCGGGACACCGCATACCTATGCTTCATATCGGGCCGTTCCATACTCATTCTGAGGGCATCCTAAGCGTTCACGCGTACGGAGGCAATCAAGGACACGCTCCGCCCTTCCTTCGACAGAGCTCAGGACAGGACTTGCCAGTAGCAGCATCCGTCTATATCGGTTTGGGGCACGTATGGTTCATACGGCTGTGATCTCAACTGGAGGAGGGGACGCCCCGTCTCCACTGACACAATTTGGCGGGCTCTCGCTCCTGAAACGAGCGCTGCTGACCGCCCAGCGAGTGGGCGCACGGGTCTGCTACGTATTGGCCAAAAATGAAGAGGGAGCAACCCTGCAAGATTCGTTGGCGAATGACCCCCGGCTTACCGCAGACGTGGTGTGGGTCAGGCCGCACAGCCCGCTGCCGACGGGTCCGCCTCCCTGCGACGGGGCTCAGGACAGGTCCGAGGCCGGCCGCTGTCTGATTTTTTCGTGCGAGACGCTTTTCCGCCCAGCCCTGATTCAGGACGTAGGGAAAGAAGACGAGGAGGGCTGGCAGGTACGCGGCGACTCCAATCATGCAAATCTGGCGGTTGTCCCTGTTTCACAGCTCGCTTCGCTGCTGGCGGCCTGGACCCAGGCGGGCAGCCTGTCGCAAGAGCACCTCGAACCGCTTCCGGTGCGGTCTCCCGGTCAGCACTTCTTGCATCGTTTGACCCAACAGGACGACTGGGGCGCGGTCGAACACATCTTTCTCCTCACCCTGGAAAACCCGCGTGACGGTCTGGTTGATGCTTACCTCAATCGCAGTTGCTCCCGACTGCTCACCCGCCTTTTTCTCCGTACCCCGCTGACGCCCAATCAGATTACCGTCCTGTCGTTTCTGACCGGACTGCTGGGCGCGAGTTGCTTCCTGTTGGGCAGTTATGGCGGGTCGGTGCTTGGGGCGCTCTTGCTTCAGTTCTCGACGATCCTTGACTGTGTGGACGGTGAGCTGGCGCGAGTCAAAATGCTGGAGTCGCCGCTGGGCGAGTGGCTCGACATCACCCTGGATACGGTGGTCCACATTGCCATCTTTCTCGGGGTTGGGGTGGCGGTGTGGAAACAGGATGGACTGGCTGCTGCCCCGCTGCTCGGCGGGCTGCTGGCCGCGGCCGCGTTCATTTCCTTCCCATTGGTAACCCGAGCCGAGAAAACCGAAGCCGCCGGCCGGGCGCGGGGCGGCTGGGAAGATGTCTGGATTGACAAGATGGTCGCCGGGCTGACCAGCCGCGATTATTCTCTGCTCGTGCTGCTGTGTGCCCTTGTCGGCAAACTGGCCTGGTTTCTGTGGGCCGCGGCTATTGGGGCCCAGGTGTTCTGGGTCGTACTGCTGAGCCTGCTCTGGAAGGCGGGCCGCTTGCGACGTTCGGCTTGAAAGACCTCAATTCGCCCAGCCATCGCAGTCTGAATCCGTCGGGGGTTTGCCGTAGCCACGTTGATAGGCTTCTGCCATCGCCTCCCGGTGCTTCTTGCGCAAATAGTCTGTCATCGCTCGACGGAGGGCCGCCGAGCGGCCATTCCGTTGGACCTCTTCGTCCCGATCAAGCGTCTCTAAGAGCCGGTCATCAAGGGTCATTTGGATTGCTCTCATGTGGGCAAAATATCCATATCAATACGGATACGATAAGATTGAGATTCGGGGCCAATACGGATGCTGTCCCAAGCAGCAGAGGGCGTGTCATATTAAGGCAAGAAGCAGGATGAGCACACAAACAACAACTGCTAACGTGAGCGATATATCCCCGGCACCAGGACAGCACATAATCCTGGACGGCATCAGTTGGGAGACCTATGAGCGCTTGGTCTCAGACTGTCAGGATAGCCACGCCGCTCACTTGAGCTATGACCGGGGGGTACTCGAAATCATGGTCCTGTCTTTTAGGCAGGAAACAATCAATCGGACCCTTGCCCACCTCGTTTCCCTAGTTGCCGAGGAGTTGCAGATTGACACGGTTCATGCCGGTTCGACCACATTCAAGCGACAGGATATCGCCCGGGGGTTTGAGCCGGATTCCTGCTCTTATATTCAGCATGAAGGGCTCGTCAGCGGCAAGACCGAAATCGATCTCAGTCGTGACCCACCGCCCGACCTTGTCATTGAAATTGATATTAGCAGCTCTTCGCTCAACAAATTCCCCGTCTATGCCCGGATGGGTGTTCCTGAGGTGTGGCGCTGTGACGGAACACGGGTGTTCTTTTTTGTCTTATCCAGCGAGCAGTATGAGTCCGCCCAGGAGAGCCGGGCACTTCCGTCGCTGAGCAGTAGCGTGGCGACCGAGTTTCTTGAGGCCAGCACAAAACTCAAGAGTACCGCCTGGACACGTCGGGTCCGGGAATGGGCACGGCAGCGGGTGGGGCCAACTAGCCGGCCTGACCGATTAGGAATTTCCGTTAACAACTTTTGGAGCTGAGGCGGGAGAGTGGAGGCTTCTTTTATCTCTTGTGCTGCCTTAGCCGCGGTGTCAAACACTTTTTCCATCCGCCCGACCAACTCTTCAGGCCAGTCCATATTCCCCGAGGCGGATGTTTTTTCGGTGTCCCATCTGAAGGGCTTCAGTCTCCGAAGCTTCATTTCTCAAGGCAAGCGTCAGGCAAGCGTCAGGCAATTGTGCCGGCCTCGCGCAACTCGGCCAGGGTGTCCGCCGCCAGGCCCAGTTCGGCCAGAATCGCGTCTGTCTGCTCGCCCAGCAGCGGGGCCGGCTGACGCAGGAGTTCCGCGGGCGTGCCCTCGAACCGCGCGGCTGGCCGGGCTTGGCGCATATGGCCGGCGTGTGGATGGTCGGATTCAACAATCAGCTTGTTGGCCGCAACCTGCGGGTCGGTCAGGACATCGGCCTTGCGATTAACCGGCGCGCATGGCACCTGCTCGGCATCCAGGCGTTCCAGCCACTCGGCCGAGCTTTTTTCTTTCAAGACCGCGGCCGTCAGATCCAAACGTACGTCGGCATATTTGACTCGGCCGGCCGGCGTGCTGAACCGGGCGTCCTCCAGCCATTCGGGCCGCTCCAGGGCGCGCGTCATGCCCTGCCATTCCTTGTCCGAGACCGCGGCCGCGGTGATATAGCCGTCCGCAGTCTCAAAGATCAGGTCGCGCGTGTCAGGCGGTCGGGCCTGCCCGATGTCCGAGCCCATGAAGGTGTACTGCGTCATGCCCTCATGCCACAGAAACGAGACGACCGCGTCCAGCATAGCGAGCCGGACATGCTGTCCCTCCCCGGTCCGTTCCCGGGCCAGGAGTGCCGCGGTAATGGCCTGGGCCGCGGTCAGGGCCGTGACCTTGTCGGGAATGATGAGCCGCATCATGCGCGGTCGGCCCGTGTCCGGGTCGGCCTGAATATCGGCCAGACCGGACAGCGCCTGGATGACCGGATCGTACACGCGCTTGCCAACATACGGCCCCTTTTCGCCAAAACCACTGATGGACACATAGATGAGGTCCGGTTTCACCTGGCGCAGGATATCCTCACCAATGCCCATGCGCTCGGCTATGCCGGGCCGGAAATTCTGGACAAACACATCCGCCCCGGCAACGAGGTCTTTGAGCAACCCGATGCCCTTTTCGTCTTTCAGATTCAGGACCACCGAGCGCTTATTCCGGTTCAAGGTGGAAAAAAACGGGGAGATGGGCCGTGACTTCCCACCCAGGGCACGGGTCAGGTCGCCCGTGTCCGGCGGTTCGACCTTGATGACGTCCGCCCCCTGGTCGCCCAGCATCATGGTGGCCATGGGACCTGACAACATCTGGGTGACGTCAATAACACGGTAACCAGCCAATGGTCCTGACATGAGTTGTCTCCTCGGTACGGTAGAGTTTCCAGCTCTGGTTTTGCCTGAAGCCGTCCAGCACTGTCAAGCGACGGGCACCGGACACGAGGGGGAATCGGTCCAAGGCGAACGTGTTAAATGCTTCGGACTCCTCTGCCGGCACGGCGAGGAAGAACGGGTCGTTCCCCCGGTGGGTAACCCGGCACCTCGGGCGAATACGAAAAATCGTTCGACGTAAAGGCCCGGAAGGCAAACACCACAATGGTGATCAACCCCCAGAGCAAGCCGACGACAACGCCGGCATCGACAATGCCGCGCCACGGCTGCGCCAGATAGGGCAGGACCAGGACAAAGACGACGATCATGGCGGTGAGAACGAAGATGAAGATTTGTCGAGGCCGGTGAATGGAGAAATAACCCATGCAAAAGACAGGCGCCAACAATGCACACAGCGGACTCGGATGGGCGGCCAGATATTTTGCGCGGGCCGCGAGCCGCGGAGCAAAGCCGCACTGAAAGCCGTAATAGCCCTCCGAGTAGGCCATCCAGCCGACGTTCAGGCCGAGCGCCAGCCAGTGATACCAGGAAAATTCATAATGAAAGGCGTCCAGCGTAATGGCAGAAAGGCGGGCGATGGAATAGACCAGTAAAAGGACAACCCCGCCAATTCCCCACGCCGCCCCAAGCCACCCTAACATGGAAGTCCTAGCATGAAATCGGTTTTGTCCTCTCGTGGCAAACAGGGCGAAGCATGAAAAGAGTAAACGGGTTCGGCTTTGCTCGCTGAGGAAGGGATACGTTCACTCTTTATGGCCCGCGGTCTGGAGCGGGTCAAGAGGGAGAAGAGTCTACAGCACAAACCACAGCGTCTCGGGGAGAAATCGATCGACAATATTGAGATAGGTTTGTTTGTTGGTGACCCAGGCAAGGAAAGGCTGGGCGCTCGGGGTTGAAAAGAACGTGAGCAGCGCCGCGGCCGTCATCAGCAGAGAGGTCCGCGCGTTGCGAAAATCGGCGATTTTGAGCGCGGTCCCGAATGAGCTTTTGAGCCGCGAGTTCAACAGGTCCACGCTGAAAAGCTCGTCGAGCAGCAGATGGACGAGATAGCCAAAAAAGAGAAAAAAGCCGATAGACCAGGCAAACAACGCACTCAGGGCAAACAGATAGTAACTCAGGCTGGTAGCCAGGAACCAGAAAAAGAGAGCTGCCACCAGCGAATGAAAAATGCCGCGATGGACCGTCAGCGCAGAGAAGACGCCCAGAGCAAGATAGCGGACAACGCCATACGCCACCCCCCAGACTATCCAGAGTTCGACAATTGAGTAGCTCGCGGCTCGATTGAACGCGGCCAGAAAGGCGAACACAATAGCCAGGGCGGTAAAGATCAGTTTGGTCGGGCTGGAGTGGTCGAGATCGATGTCCGGCAGGAGCCCGCCGACCGTCCCGACCACGGACAGGGTGATGACTTCTTGCGGGCTGCTCATCCCCGCACCCAGGCAGACCGTTGCCAGGAGCCCACTCCCGACCGCGGCGACGCCAAGGTGCGTTTTGAAATTGGCCATTGATCTCAGGAGGGGATACTCCCCCAGCCCCCTAGCGTCGCGTCAAACCCGTCAGAATCCCCATCGCCGCCATACCGGACGAAGAGAGATTGTGCGTCATGAAATCCCGAAAGTTTTCTGCCCGAGGCAACACCCAACTCAGGACCGACTGATAACTCGTCTCGATATTCTGCCAGTTGAGATACAGCACGCCAAGGTATTGCAACCCAAACAGCGCCAGCAGGACCAAACCGGCCAGAAAGGCGGTCGTGCGCAGCAAGATCAACAGCACATAGCCAATGCTGAAGCCGACAACGAAACTGAAGCCGAGTTTCGTGAGCAGGGGTGACCAGTCCTCCAACCGCCTCTCCCAATCCGGAGGCAGAGGCTCTTCAGTCGTTTCCTCCATCATAGCGAAGGCCGGGTCCGGCAGCGTATTGGCTCCAGAGGCAGAGGGATTCCCCACAGTCCACGTTTCCTTCGTGCCGGAAGGCGACTGGGGATGCAGCACCATGCCGGCCACGCCCATCAGCAGCGCGAGGCTGACCAGAACGATCTTCCAACGCGGCAGCCGACGCGGTACTACGGTCTCGGGCTGCACCGCTTCAGGAGAAGCGGTCTCTTCACGATCTTCGACGGCCTGACTCATAAGTGTCATTCATTATACCGATTTCCGAGCGGTTTCTCACCTCAGCTACATACATCGTATATCTTGAGCGCACCCGCCGGGGCGATACGCCTTATTTTTTCAAATGATCAGATGAGGAGGTGGGACTCAAAGAGCCGCGGCGCGCGCTCAGTCGGCCAATGACCCCCTCCAGGAATATGGCGTATTCGGCCGCGGCCGGGTAGCCGGGGGCGCGCTCCAGCCCGCGTTCCTGCTTGGACATTTCAAAATTGAATACACGCAGCAGCCATACTACTTCGTACCAGGCAAAGGTCTCCGACTCGACGCTTTCAATACCGTGGGGGCCATACCCGGTAACAAACGCCCGGAAGAGTACGGGGTTGTGGCCGAGTTGACCCTGGCCGTCTTTTGCCGTCCAGTATTTCATCTTCACAAAATCGAGCGGCGCCACGTCCACGACCGCATTATCCCAATCAATAACCGCGGCGAGTCGCCCGTCCCGAACGAGGATATTGCCCGGTGAGAAATCGTTATGGATAAGACAAGGAGAGAACGGCAGCGTGGCCGGAATGGTGATATGCTCCATAGCCTGCAAGAGCGTCGGGCTGAGTCGGCTCCGCGCCTCGCCGACCTCCTTGTCCAGCGCGGCCCGAAAACGGTCCGCCCAGGCCTGCGGCGCGTTGCCTATGGCAAAGAAATCGGCATAAAAGGCATCGAAGCGCACTCGATGCAGGCTTGCCAGCGCGTGGCCCGCCGCCCGGTATAATTGCTCGGCCGGGGCATCCCACAGCGGCTCGCCTTCGATCCACTCATACACGAAATACGGCTGCGGCAGGATTTGCCGGCTCCAGTCAAAGGCCAGGCCGGTGGGCTCGATACCTCCCCTATGAGGAGGGGGGACAGTTCCGCGCCGCGCCGCCCGCAGCCGGGCGAGCGCTCGCGCTTTTTCCGTATCGTTCGCCCCGGCATGAGCGGGGTCGAGCAGCCAACCGATGAAGACCTCTTTCAGCAGGTCCGGCTCGTAGCGATAGACCTGCTCCTGGCTCCGAATACGCAGGCCGTACATCTGTCCCTTGGCTTCAACCTTGAGGATGGTATTGATATTGCCAGACAGCATTCGGCAAAGGCGCGGGGACGGGTCCCCGGTCAGCGGGGTAAAGATCTGCTGGAGCTGCGCTTCGGTAATCATACGGACGCGGGCCCTTCGACCGGGCTCAGGACAGGCATACTCCACAACCGCGCTGAGAACGAGGTCGGACAGACGTTGGAAGCGTTCCATACTATACGACTCTTCCAGGGCTCCGGCGGTCAGGCACACAAAAGTGATATCGCGCTCCGGATCAATCCAGAACAGAGTTGAGCCCGCCCCGACCGCCCCAAACGTGTTGGGCGACGCCAGCGTGCCGAAATAGGTGGGAAAGATGCCCGTTCCGCGCACGAAAAAGCCCAGGCCGAGCGCGGCTGGAAACTCGTCCCAGCCGCGAACCTCCCTGGTATAGTTCCACAGATTATTCGGCTTGAGACCGGTGTGGTTTGTTGCGGCCAGGCGAATGACAGCCGGCGCTAAGACGCGAACGCCGTCCAGTTCTCCGCCGCACCGCAGCATTTCCGCCAGGCGGAAGATATCGGCGGCCGTTCCCACTCCGCCACCACCCGGAATTTCCGTGTCCTCCTGAAGCATGACGTTGAAGCCTTCAAGAACTTCCGGCGGAAAGAGCCCCTCCCGGCGGTCTCGCACCACAACCGGAACCCGCCGCTCAGCCAGGTCAGGCCGCAGGCCCAGGGCCGTATCGGGCATCCCCAGCGGGGTAAAGATATCCTCCGCAAAGATCTGTCGCAGCGATCGCTCTCCTCCATCAAGTCGGCGGACCACCTCACCCAGGACCGCGTAGGCGGTAATCGGGCTATAGCTGACGCCATCTCCGGGCAGGGAATCGAGCCCCTGGCGGCAGACCGCGGCGACCACTGCTTCAAGATTACCCATCATCTCCTGCGCTACAGGTGGAAACCCGGCCGACATGCCGGCGGTGTGGGTCAGAAGCTGAGCGATAGTCACCCGCTGTTTTCCCTTGCTCGCAAATTCGGGAATAATCTCGGCCACAGGCATTGTCAGGGCGAGTTGCCCCCGGTCAACGCGGGCAAGGGTCGCGGTGGCCGTCAGCGCCTTTGTGACGGAGAAGAGATAGAAGACATCGTCCTTTTGCAGAACGCGCAGGCTGGCCCGCTCGGCGAAACCGAGCGCCCGGTGCAACACGACCCGTCCCCCACGCGCTACGATCACGACCGCCCCGTCATACTGTTCCCGTTCAATATCGCTCTGCATACCCGCCACGAAGTGATCGAGTCGTGCCGCGTCAAACCCGCCTGCTGAGGGCTGGACCGTCTCCATACGTCTGCCTCCTTGGAGTTGCTGACCGGGAGCATAGCGCTACGGATGGGCAGGAGTAAAGGGAAGACCAGGCCCATCGCAAGCGCACGGGGAGTTGTCCATGGTCCGCTCGGTCTGTTACCCAGACGGCAGCAGTCCCAATTTGAGGAGTAGACATGCCTGACAAAAAAACGGCCCCGTACGGTTCGTGGAAGTCGCCTCTTACCTCAGACCTGATTGTGGCCGGAACGGTGGGCTTGGGCCAGGTTCGGCTGGATGGAGAGGCGGTGTACTGGATAGAACAGCGGCCGACTGAGGGCGGACGGAATGTCATTGTGCGACGCGCGCCTGACGGAACAATAGCCGCCCTGACCCCGGCGCCCTTTAATGCCCGGACGCGCGTGCATGAGTATGGGGGCGGGGCATATGCCGTCCGGGACGGTGCCCTCTATTTTTCAAATTTCACAGATCAGCGGCTCTACCGTCAGACCGGGGCGGCCGAGCCCCTGACCACAGCAGACGGACTGCGCTATGCCGACGCGATTGTGGATACCCAGCGCAGCCGTTTGATCTGCGTGCGCGAAGATCACCGGCGGGCGGGACAGGAAGCGGTGAATACCCTGGTCAGTATTGATCTCGCCAGCGGGGAAGAGACGGTCCTCGTCTCCGGGAGTGATTTTTATTCCAACCCACGGCTTAGCCCGGATGGCACCCGGCTCGCCTGGCTGGTGTGGAACCATCCGCGTATGCCCTGGGATGGGACCGAGTTGTGGGTGGGGACGGTCCGCTTGGACGGTTCCCTGACAGACGTCAGGCGGGTAGCCGGCGGCGACGCGGAGTCCATCTTTCAGCCCGAGTGGTCTCCGCTCGGTATCTTATACTTTGTGTCGGATCGCTCCGGCTGGTGGAATCTGTATCGAGTCCGTAACGGCGGCATTGAGGCACTATGGGAAAAGACCGCGGATTTTGGCCGACCACAGTGGATGTTTGGTATGGCGACCTATGCCTTTGCTTCTGCCAACCGGATTATCTGCACCTACGCGGAAAACGGGACCTGGCATATGGCCAGCCTTGATCCGGGGACGCGGCAACGCGACGCCATTGCGCTGCCGTATACCGAAGTGGGCGATGTCCAGGCGGCGGCTGGCAGCGCGGTGTTTCTGGCGGGTTCGCCAACCGAGCCGCTCGCGGTCGTCCAACTCGACCTGGAAACACACGCCTGCACCGTCCTGCGGAGGTCCAGCCAACTCGACCTGGACCCCGACTATCTGGCAGCGCCCCAAACCGTTGCCTTTCCAACCGAGCACGACCGGACGGCGTACGGTCTGTTCTATCCGCCCACAAACGCTGATTACGTTGCTCCACAAGAGGAACGCCCACCGCTGGTCGTCAAAAGCCACGGCGGACCGACCTCGGCCGCGCAGACCGCGCTTGATCTGCGCATTCAATACTGGACGAGTCGCGGCTTTGCCGTTCTGGACGTAAACTATGGGGGCAGCACTGGTTATGGGCGGGCCTATCGCCAACGCCTGAACGGCCAATGGGGGATTGTCGATGTGGACGATTGTGTCGCTGGTGCGAACTACCTGGTCGCCCGCGGCGAGGTCGATGCCGAGCGACTGACCATTACCGGTGGCAGCGCCGGGGGCTATACGACCCTGTGCGCGCTGACTTTTCACAATACGTTTCGAGCCGGGGCAAGCCATTACGGGATCAGCGACCTCGAAGCGCTGGCGCGCGACACCCATAAGTTCGAGTCCCGCTACCCGGATAATCTGGTCGGACCCTACCCGGAACGACAGGATATTTATCAGGCGCGTTCGCCGGTTCATTTTACCCAGCAGCTCTCGTGTCCCTTGATTGTCTTCCAGGGCGCGGAAGATAAGATTGTTCCGCCGAATCAGGCCGAGCTGATGGTGGCGGCCCTCAGAGCGAAAGGCTTGCCGGTCGCCTATGTCCTGTTTGCGGGCGAACAGCACGGCTTTCGCAAAGCCGAGAATATCAAACGCGCTTTGGACGGCGAGTTATATTTTTACTCACGCATTTTTGGCTTCTCCCTGGCCGAAGCCGTTGCACCCCTGCCCATTGAAAATCTATCGGAGTAAGCTCTTCCAAATCCGTTCGCATTGGTTTATTGGCACAGGAAACCCACACAAGGAGGGAGATCGATGCTACGTGTCAGCAAGGTGCCGTTTGAGAAGGTTGATCCCGATCTGCAAAAAACCATGCAGCAGAGCGACGAGGCACTCGGCGGGTCAGAATGGATCCAGGTCTTTGCCCATACCCCGGACCTCTACAAACACTTCGTCGATTTTTACTACTCCCATATTATGGCCGATACCGACGGGCTCAGTGTGAAGCTGACCGAATTGATTCGGCACAAGGTGGCCCAGATCAACGAATGCCAGCTTTGAATGACGGCCGTGTATGCCTCGGCGAGGCAACAAGGTTTGACGGAAGAGATGATCCACGCCCTGCCCCATTTTCAGGACAGCGATCTGTTCACGCCGCGTGAGAAAGCCGCGCTCCGTTTTGCGGACACCCTGGCCCGCGATCATAAACAGGTCTCCCAGGACCTCTTTGATGAACTGCGCACCCATTACCGCGAGCCCGAGATCATGGCCCTGGGCTGGCGCATGGCGATTTTTATTGGCTATGGACGGCTGGTCTACGCTGTTGGACTCGACGGAGTAGGCAAACCCTGTCCGCTCTCCTTCGCGCATGAGGACATACAGGCCGAAGCGGAACAGCCAGGCTGTTAAGGGACACAAGCACGCCTGTGGGTCTGTTCAGCATTCCACTCTATTTTGACGACAAGAGCGCCTATTCCCACTTGGCCGAGGCGTATCGGCTGGAGGGGGACTACCACGTCGAGTTGGAGTGGCTGCCCGATGTGTTGGATATTCCGGCGGCCTGCCCCTGTCGGCTTACGCTCCGCTCATCCAACCTGCTTCATACCAGGGCTTCATCTAGGCGCACTCAAAAATCTCCAGAGCAATAGATTGCATCGGTTTCGCTTGCCCGTACACCAACAAACGGACCTTTTCCGTCGTCTCGCGGCTCAAAGTCTCGTCTCCGCAACGAGTGCAGACGCTGGCAGGAATATGATCGATCCAGACGTATTTCTCGTCGATCTGAAAGACTTCGTTGATCAGTTCCTCGCGACTCTCCGCGGCTCCACATACGGCACCTGTGAACATGTTTACCTCCGCTGGACTGGCACATTTCACGCCAGGCTCTAGCCATGCAGGGGCTCCCGTCATGCCGGACGTGATCCGGCATCCAGTCCTTCGACTTCGCTTTGCTACGCTCAGGACGAACAGGGGGGGCTGGGTGGGGCCTGGATTCCTGTTTTCGCAGGAATGGCAGACGGCTGCACGGCCCCCTGTCGGCTTACGCTCCGCTTGTCCGACCTACTCATAGGGCAAACTCCACTACTGCGCCGCCACTGCCGTAGAGCGGGCCGTAGGCGTGCACCTGCGCGCCGGTGAACTTCCCGCCCAACGCACCCAATACCCACGCACCATGCTTAAAACCCATGTCGGCCTGCCCTTTTGTGGCAAACTCGGGCAGGGCGGCAGACAGTCCCTTCCCGTCGCCGGCCTGCAGCAGAGCCAGGATATTTTTATTCCAGCGGTCGTATTTCGGGGCGACGATCTTGTCTTTGGCAATATCGATCTCGTGCCGAAAGAACGCGCCAGAAAAATTTCCCACGCCAACCACGGCCACCCGCTTTTTCTGTTTGTTGGCCAAGCGCGCCGCCAGGCGTCCGAGTTTCTCGGTCAGCGTAAAATCGTGGTAGAGATTGTTCGAGGCCAGCACCATTGGAATTTTACCGCCCGGATTCAGAAAATTCGCAGCGACAATCGTTCCCGTATCAATCGGAAACCCGTCGTAATTGACCGCCTTGGACTTGACCCCGATCGTGTGGGTTGCGGCCACGCAGGCCTTGGCCAGCCGGGTGTCGATCTTCAGGCGGTAGGGCAGTTCGCCGTACTCGTGCCAGTTTTCGTCAACGTGCAGACCACTCACCCGCGGACGGGTCTGCCACAGTTGGTCCAGGACGGCGATCCACTGCGTTGAATAGAGCAGGATCACATTCGGTTTGGAGTGGGCGAGGGCCGCGCCGGTCCGTTCCAGGCCGGTCGCAATTTTGCCCCAGGGCGGATTATCGCGTTTGACGTAGGGCAGGGGCGAGCCGGGGACGAGAAAGGCGGAGACCACAGCCATAGTTGTTCCCTTCGTTTGGTGAGCGACTTCGTGAAGAGTTTTCTCTTCCTAACCACTAGTCACGCCGGTTCGAAGTTCCACTCCATCACGGCGTTCCCCGTGCCGATCACGGTGCCGTAGCCGTGCAGTTCGGCTGGAATCTCAGGATAGCCCATGGCGGCAAACATCCAGGTAAAGGCCCCGGATTTCACCTCGGCAAAGGCCTCATCGATAAACTGCGGGAGCAGACGAAAGACCTCTTTGGTGTTGCCCTGACGCAGGAGAGCGATCATCCGCATATCCCACTGATATCCGGACAGGCTGTGCGGATGTTCTTGAGACATGTCTTCCGGCAGGGCCGGCTCTTCGTGAAAATGCCAGTGGCACAGCGTGTTGGAGGCCAGCAGCACGGCGCGCCGGCCCAGCTTTTCAATGGCCGTGCGGGTGGCCTGGCCCAGACGGTCCATTTCTGCGAGGCCCTCTTCGGTCGAGAGATAATAGGGCGAATTATTGGCCGACAGTCCGACGACCGGGAGGTCCCACTGGGGGCGCATCATGTGCAGGGTCGTGATTGTGCCGTAGTCAACCCGAAAGTGCGGGTTGCGCATCATCTTGGTATACAGCCCGTGCTTGGCTCCTTCGGCGCAGCAGGCTTCGGCCAGGGCCACATCGACGTTCAACTCGAAGGTATAGCGAAAGATATTCGGAAAGATGGGATCGACCGATTTGCCGCTGAGTCGCGGAACCCCCAAAAAATGATGCCCCTGTTGCGTAATCCAGTGCGGGGAATGGACCAGCAACACGTCCGGCTTGAGATCGTCAAGGCTCTTGCGGGCGCGCTCATACGCCCAGCGGAGCTGTTCCCAGCCGCACTGCGACCGGGGTTCGTTCTGGGGCGGATTTTCTCCGTACACCAGATGGGGCGGGTGGGGGGCCAGAAAACCGGCAACGATTGCCCCTTTCTTGTGCGTCCGTGGCATGACGGTCTCCCTTCACAGCTTGAGACAGACGTTGCGCAATTCCGTTCTGGATACTCATCTGCGAGCTCATTGGCTCAGAAGATTGGTAGGGTGCTGCGCGGTTTCACTCTAGCCCAACCAGCGCTGAATATATACCATTCACACCAGCCGGCAAACGGCAAGGAGGACACTATGTCGCATGTCAATTCCCACGCTCTCGTTGAGACGAACTGGCTGGAAGAACATCTGAACGATACGGACCTGTGCCTGCTCGACTGCCGTGTCCGCCTGATCCCCGAGGATTCCGGTGGCTTCCGCCTGGAGAGCGGGCGGCCCGCCTGGGAGGAGGGCCATATCCCCGGGAGTGGCTTCGTCGATTTCACCACCGACCTGTCCGACCGGCACAGCGCTCTGCCGCTGATGATGCCGCCCGCCGACCACTTTGCCGATGCCATGACGCGCGGCGGGGTGAGTGCCCACACTCGTGTTATTCTCTCTGACGATTTCTATAATATCTGGGCGGCCCGCGTCTGGTGGATGCTCCGCGCGAGCGGTTTTGACAACGCGGCAGTCCTCAACGGCGGCTGGCACAAGTGGACGCAGGAAGGGCGACCCATCTCGAACCGTCCCGCGGCCCCCGTACGGGGCCAGTTCGTATCCACCCCGCGGCCCGGGCTGATGGCGGACAAACAGGAAGTTCTGGAGGCGATACAGACACCGTCAATCTGCCTGCTGAACGCCCTGACCGCCGAGGATCACGCGGGGACGGGAGGGATGATTCGGTATCCCCGGCCAGGACGCATTGCGTCAAGTGAGAATGTCTCCTTTTATGATCTGGTCGATCCGGAGACGCACGCCTATCTGCCTGCCGAGCAACTCCGCGAAAAATTCGAGGCCGTTGGCGCGACCGGCGCTCAGCGGGTCATGACCTATTGTGGGGCTGGGATCGCGGCCAGCAGCGAGGCCTTCGTCCTCACCCTGCTGGGGCTGGAAGACGTGGCCGTCTACGATGGTTCGCTCATGGAATGGGCCGCGGATGCGAGTCTGCCGATGGAGACGGATACCTCACCTGCCGGACGGTCTTCGTCGTAGCATCAGCGAGGGAGGACTGACGGACGCGGTTCAGAGACACAAGGAGGAGCCGTGAACGAAGAAACGCTGGAAATCTCACTCGTGAACGACCTGCAGGAGATCGCCCACGTCGCGGAACAGATTAACGAATTCTGCGCCTCCCAGGACGTGACGTCGGAAGTCGCCTATGCGGTCAACCTGGCACTGGACGAGATCCTGACCAATACCATCAGCTACGGCTACGACGATGACGAGCCGCATCGGATCGAGATTATCGTCAGGCTGGAAGCGGAAGCGCTGGTCATCGTCCTCGTGGATGATGGCGCGGCGTTCGACCTGTCGAACGCGCCGACACCCGATATCGGAGCCTCCCTTGAAGAGCGGCCCCTGGGTGGGCTCGGTCTTTTCCTCGTGCATCAGATGATGGAGAGCGTCGAGTATCAGCGAGAAGAGGGCCGCAATATCGTGACCCTCAAAAAGAAGACCACAGAGCAAAGCCCGGACGAGGGCTGACGATCCGGTCTCCGCCGATTCACGCTGGGTCGTCAGAGGCTCCAGGCGGCCGCGCGGGCGTGGGAGGGGAGGCGCATCAAGTCCCGAACGCCTGCTAGGGCCGGATCGTATAGGCCCGCGGGCCGGTATGCGCTTTGAGTTGGGGTTGAATCCAGTCAACCCAATCACACAGCACGGGCCGGGTGTGTCTGGGATCGATCATATCGTGGACGGCGAAGCCTTCGGCTCGGGCGTAGACGGAGCGCTTGCTGGCGAGCGCTTCTTCAAGCTCTCGTCGCTTGGCCTCCGGGTCTGGCGCGGCGGCGATCTCGCGCCGGTAGGCCACCGCCACCCCTCCTTCCAGCGGCAGGGCGCCGCTCTCGGCCGACGGCCAGGCAAACACCATCCCGCCCGGCCCAAAGTGGGCCACGCCGGCAACGCCGTAGACCTTGCGGACGATGACTGACACCCAGGGAATGGTGGATTGCATGAGGGCAAAGATGGTCGCCGTCCCAGAGCGAATGGTGGCGCTCTGCTCGGCCTCCGGTCCGATCATGAAACCGGGCTCGTCCACCAGGCTGACCATGGGCAGATGAAATGTGTCACACAGATCAATATGGCGCTTCACCTTTTGGGCGCCCACCGCGGTCATGGCCCCGGCATACCACTGCGGGTCGTTGGCCAGAATCCCGACCGGCTGGCCGTTCAGCCGGGCCAGGCCGGTAATCTGGGACGGACCGTACAGGGGCGCAATCTCAAAAAATGAGCCGCGGTCAACAACACCCTCAATCACCCGCCGCATCGGATACGCGCGGCGGCGGTTGCGCGGAATAATGCTGAGCAGTTCTTCTTCCTGACGGTTGCGGTCGTCTTCGCCCGGACGGACCGGAGCCGCTTCCCAGACGTTGGTCGGCAGATAGCTCAGAAATTGCCGAATCTGAGCGAATACGCCGGATTCATCCTCCGCAACATTATCCACCACTCCGCTGCGCAGGTGGATGTGCGGGCCGCCGAGTTCCTCCTTGGTGATCGGCTGTCCAAAGGCGCGCTCAACCAGGGCCGGACCGCCGATCATCACTTGTGAGGACTTTTGGGTCATGACCGAGAAATGGGAGGCAACCAGGCGTGCGGCAGGCAGTCCGGCCACTGCCCCAACCGCGGCGGATGCGACCGGCACCATGGCCATGGCCTGCATCACCGACATGAACCGGGGAGGCGCGTTCACGGACTCCATATTCCCGGTTGTTTCGCCTTTATTATTCCCCCGCGGCACGCTCCCGCCGCCGCCTTCGAGAAAGCGGATGAGGGGCAACCGATAGCGACACGCCAGCTCTTCGGCCCACACGCTCTTGCGAAAGCCGGCGGACGAGGGCGAGCCACCCTTGAGGGTAAAATCCTCGCCCCCAACCACGCAGGGGCGGTTATTGATCTTGCCAAAGCCGACGACGTAATTCGCCGGAGCAAACGAGCGGAGCTGGCCCTGTTCATCGGTTTCGGAGTAACCGGCAATCGGCCCCTGCTCGCGGAAAGAATCAGCATCAAGCAACTGGTCCACGCGCTCGCGGATGGTCAACCGCCCCCGCTCATGCTGCTTGGCAACCGCTTCAGGCCCGCCCAGCTCTTGGGCTAACTGTCTGCGTTGCTCAATGCCTTTGACTTCTTTTTCCCAGCTCATTGCGTTGTGTCTTTCACAGGGTGGCGAGGGAGCAACCGATTTACTGCGTGGGCGAAAACACGGCCGGCAGGACGATTTTGCTCTGCTGCGTCAGCAGCAACTCCGTGGTGCCGGGCGGCCAGTGGGGCAGTTGGGCGGCTCCGGCCCGGACGCGGTTGCGTTCGGCCAGGCTGGCGTAGGGCCAGATATGGACAAATTTATTGAGCGTCCCGAGATCGCTATACCAGCAGGCGGCCAGGGGTGAGAGTTGGGTCCGGGCGGGAAGGGCCTTGGCCCAGCGCTCCAACACGGTCGGCAGGGCACCCGGCCGATACAGATAGGTGCGTATTTCATACACCGGGCCAAGCTGCCGGGTGCCGAGCGGTTCCATAAAGGGTGCCGGAATAAAAATCTCGGATTCCATGTGTTCGATGAACGTCCCGATCGGGGGCGGCCACGCTCCGCTTTGCATGGCCTGCGCTCTCGCCTCGGTCCGCTGCTCAAGACCCTCATACGGCCAGACATGAATAATCTCGTTGAGCGGGCCGATCTCGGTATGCCAAAACGCCCCGAGTGAGGAAAACTCCTCGCGTCGCGGCAGAGCCTCACCAAAGATCCGTTCGCATTCGGCGAGCGTTCCGGGTTTGAGACGATAGGTCCGGACTTCATAAATCATCCTGGTCCTCCTTGTCGGCTTGCTGGCTTTTTGCGTCCGATACGCTGAGCAGACCGCTATCAGCGGCACATGCCCGGAGACCGTGTTGCAGCCCGTCCCGGTCAAAACCCTTGCCGATAAAAACGACGTGCTCGGGTGGTTCGGGTAATAAATCCAGCCACTCCATGTCGAACGCGCCGCTCACATATTGACACATCCACTGCTCGTCCGAGTCGGTAAACCGCACAAACCCCTTGGCGCGCCACACCGTGTCCGGCAGGCTGCGCATCAGCCGCTCAAAGCGCTCTCGAACCAGGGGGGCCTCGCACAGGCACGTCAGCGTATGAAAATGGTCGTGCACCGGTGCCTGACGCGGCCCGTTTCCTCTTTGCTGCGAGACCTCGCCCCGGCGCTGCAAAAGCGGGGCGTAGTCCATTGCTCCGCGTTCTGTCCGAACAATCACCGTGCGTGGATTTAACTGGCGAATCTGCGTCTCCAACTCAGCCAGGCTCGCCTCGTCTGCCAGGTCCCGTTTGTTTAAGATCACCACATCGGCGAGTTCCGTCTGTTGCCGAATGCCCGAGTGTATTTCTTCGGCCAGGCGACTGAAATTAACGGGGTCAAGAACGGCAATCAGCGAGGCCAGTCGGACCACGGGCAGGACTTCTTCTTTTGTGGCTTGATCCATGAGTTCGACCGGGTCGGCGAGACCAGTAGCTTCAATAAAAATGACATCCGGCTTGAGGGCGGCGACATCCTGGAGCGCGAGACCCAGGGTGCCACCAATCGTGCAGCAAATGCAGCCATTGGTCATTTCCCGGATGGTGTAGCCCTGCCCGCGCAACAGCGCGCCGTCGATGTTGACTTCCCCATACTCGTTCATCATGACCGCGGGTTTGAGGCCCTGGCTCAGACAATAATCAAGCAGGCGACGCAGGAGGGTGGTCTTGCCGCTGCCCAGAAAGCCGGAAATCAAATGGACCGGAATCCGCTCAGCGTCACAGAAAACAATCCGCTCTTTTGGCTCGGCCATAGCGTCAACAGTATTCCAGGATTCACGCGTGTGGGGAAGGCCGGACGCGGGCCGACCGGGACGATGAATAAACTGCCAGAATGGCTCAGGGATATTCCATACCCCAGACCAACGATGAGCCCCTCCATCACGGCTCCCGGGTGATCACCAGGCCGCTCCCCCGCAGCATGGGGGAACCGTCAATGGCACAGACGGCCGAGGCGTTGGGGACTTGGCGCTTTTCCGCCCGGTCGGTCACCTGCATGACGGCTTCGGCAATATGCCCCATGCCGTGCAGGCGACCCTCGCTCAGACTGCCGCCGAACGTATTGACCGGCAGTTCGCCTTCCAGGGCAATGCGCCCGTCCTGGATGAAGCTGTAGGCTTCGCCTTCTCCACAGAAGCCCGCCGCTTCCAGCCAGTACAGCGTGGAGGGACTGAATCCGTCGTACAGCTCGGCGGCGCTCATATCCTGGGGCCCTAGGCCCGAAGACGCCCAGAGCGTGCTGGCCAGCGAGTGGCCGGACTCCATATAATTATCCAACGCATAGTGAAACAGCGCCCGGCTGCGGCTCGTGTTCTGTCCGTAGCCGGCAATATAGGCCGGTGGGCGGCGGAGGTCTGCCGCCCGTTCTGCCGTGGTCAGGACGAGGGCGACACAGCCTTCAACCGGGATATCACAGTCAAACAAGCATAGGGGCTGGGCGATCCAGCGGGCGGCAAAATAATCCTCACGGGTCATGGGTGTGGTGTAAAAATAGGCATTCGGATTGCGGTTCGCATTCCGTCGGCTATTCGTCACAAAGGTCGCGAGATGCTCCCGGGTGGCGCCGTGGCGATGCATATAGCGCTGCCAGGCCATGGCGTGCCACTGAAAAATACTCGTACAACCATAGGGGGCCATGAATTGGGCGTCACCAGGAGCCCGGTTACCGGACCAGGCCCCATAGCGGCCGCGCGGGTTGTGGAGCGCGCGCCAGACCAGCACATACTCGCACGCCTCGGCCAAAAGGGCGTTGACCCCTTCAATAACCGCGCTCGCGATCAGGCCGGTTTCGATTTGCGCATACCACCGAATAGCGGGCGCGAGCGAGAGATGGTTCATCAGGTATTCGACACTGACAATATGCTCGCCATCCTGGGTGCCCGCGCCGTGGAAAGGCGCTTCAGGAAAAGTAGCCAGGCCGTCAACTTGCTCGGCCGGCAGCCCGGCGTCATCAAGGGCGGCCCGACACGCATCCAGGCTCAGCGCCCCGAGGGACGTCTGCGGTCGGCGGCTCAGTTCGGAGTAGCCAATGCCAACGATGGCGGTTTTGCCTTTCCCCTGCCAGCTCATGGGTGCGTCCTTTGGTCACACGACGAGACGAAACTTGGGCAGCGTCAGCTCCGCATCAACATCCTGGAAATAGACCTCGACCCTTCCATCGATTCGAACCTGCTCACGGTGCGCCGCAGGCAGGTCGGAGACCATAAAGAGCCGTGGCTGTTCTTCAAGCTCAACGAGAATGCTGAGATAGGGCAGTTCGTCCCCGAAACCCGCCACGTTGGGCTGGTACATCACGCTAAAACTGTAGACCGTGCCGCGGCCGCTGATCTGCTCGAACGTCAGGGCTGCACTGTGACAGGCATTACACACCGGACGGGGCGGGTGATTAAAATGGCGGCACTCCTGGCAGCGCTGGATAACCAGGCGATGTTCCCTGGCCGCCTCCCAGAACGGACGAGTGAGGTCGTCAATCAGGGGCCGCGGTTTTTCCTGTACGGTTGACATGTCGGCCTCGCATCTTGCCATAAGTCCGCGTATGGATTCAATGCGAAAGCAACAATCCGGGGGAGAGGCTGGCTGTTCTCTGTGACGGTCCCAACGGTTTGATAAGCATCGACAACAACCTGGGCACCGCCTGCGTGAGCGGCCTGAACAACGGGGGCAATGTCGATCAAGGCACCCATGGAATGGGAAATCAGATAGGGCGAGGTTTCGAGGATGGGAAACGCCGTCCGCCAGCGGGATAGATATGCGCAACCGCCCGCTCTTGTTGCTCCGCCGTGTCCATCTCAAAGCCGCGGCTGTACAAGCGTTCACAAAACGTGCTCCACAGATTGGGGCGGGCCGGGGCAATGCGTCAGGCGGCAATGCCGAGAGCCGGGAAGGAAGATTTACTCCCGTAACCCTGCCTGGCGTATCAGCGGCATGACGCGCTCGCCGAAATACTTCAGCTCCTCGTTATAGTCCAGCCAGGAAACAATCAGCCCTTCGATGCCGGTGTGTGCGATTTTGACCATTGCATCGACGACCTGCTCCGGCGTGCCGACCAGGGGATAGCCGCCCCAGCCGGCAATAAAGCGTTCGGCAAACCGGGTGAGAGTTGCTTCGCTGAAGGACTGGCTCTCGACGCCGAGCAGGTTCAGGATATTGCGGGCCGCGGTCCAGTCGCCTTTTTCAACGACGTAATCATAGGCCTGTTTGGCTTCTTTTTCCGTGTCGCGGCAAACAACAAAACCGTAGGACATCATGCCGATCTCTCGCCCATAGGCGTTAGCCTGTTTTTTCACATCCGCAACCACCTCTTTGCCGTGCTCCAGGGTATCAACCTGGATAAAATTAAAGTCCACTTCACGCGCGGAGAAATCCTGGCCGGCGGGCGAGAAGCCGGCGTTAATCAGAGCCGGATAGGGCTGCTGGACCGGCTTGGGCAACAGATAGCCGTCTTTGACCTGAAAGAACTCGCCCGTATGATCAAATTTCTGCTCGGTCCACAGGCGCTTAATGACCTGGAGCCACTCGCCGGCATATCGATAGCGCTCATCGTGTTCCATCTGCTTGGCCGCAAACATTTCCATCTCCGGCGAGAACCAGCCGCACACAATGTTCAAGCCCCAGCGGCCGTGAGAAATATGGTCAATTGTTGCGCCCTGCTTGGCGGCCATGATCGGGTGAATGGTCGGGACGTGCGAGGTGGAGAAGAGCATGATGTTTTTGGTCTGAGTGGCCATGGCCGTGGCCCAGGTATAGGTCTCCATGCAGGTCCCATTAAAATCGGTGCTCCCGCCAAAGCCCTTCCATCGCCCGACGGGCACCAGGAGTTCGAATCCCAGGTCATCGGCCTGCTGGGCAATCAGCACACTATGTTCATAGGTGGGCTCAAAGGTGGACTCGGCATGCGTGATGGTACAGCCATAGCTACAGTTCTGACCAAAAATGCCCAGCTTCATTGTATTGTCATTAAAGACGGGGACGTGGCGGCGGCGGTATTCTTTGAGGTCATCTGGATGCATAGGGGTTCCTTTCCTGGTTCGTTGAGTCAGAGGGTCGGGGTGCTTCCCCTTGTATTTCTTCCATGCCTATGTCTTTGTGGACGGGGTCGGAAAAGTACCGTAGACGAACCAGGACGCTGGTGGGAAAACTCGAAATTCATATCTGTACCAAGACCAAGTGTACGAACAGAACGGTTGAGGTCAAGGTCCGTAGCGTCGAGGCTGCACCGGGTGTCCATACCGGGCTCACGCTGCTGACTGCGACGCGGGAACTCATTGCGGAACGACAGCTCGGAGGGGTGGCGGAAGTCCGTGAGACGGCGTGTATGTCAAGTTGTCCGGTCGGTCCTCGGCTCGACCTGCGGCAAGGCGACACGCGGGTGCGCTATATCAAACGCCACCGCCCGACCGGTCGGCCAGATTTTGTGACGTGGAGCGCGATAGACAGTATTGAGGCCGAGATTCAGAGCTGGCTGGGAGCGAAAATTGAGAAGGAAGGTCATATATGCGGGTAGCCGTTGGTGGATATCTGGTCGCCGTGAATACCTTTGCAACCCAGAGAATGGGTCTGGACCGGTTTCAGCGCGCAACGCTGAGCGGAGAACGGGTGCTGCGGGTAGGCGGTAGTCAGGGCGTGGTTGCCGTATGAAAAAATCCGGCGACCGGTCTTTCCCCTCGATAACATTTAGGCAATCGCATGAAGATTCGTCAAATCGATCACATTGGCGTAGCCGTAAAAGACCTGGATACCTATCTCCGCGTCTTTGGAGATATCCTGGGGCTGGAAATCCACGACCTTGAGGAGGCCGACCCGTATGAGGGCCTGCGGATTGCCTTTGCCAGGATTGGTGAGGCCGACTTCGAGTTTTTACAGGACCGGATGCCTGACCTGGGCGACAAGGTGACGGATCAGCGCGACATCTCGCGCTGGATAGCAAAACGGGGCGAGGGCATCCATCATATCGCCGTGCGGGTGGACGATATCGACGCCGCCATTCAGGAGGTCAAAGCCAAAGGCTTGCGCGTCCTTGACGAGCAGGGACGCCCAGGCGCGCGCGGCTCCAGAGTCGCCTTTATTCATCCCAAGAGTACCGGCGGCGTACTGATCCATTTTGTGGAGCGAGTAGAGCGGTCGTGAGCGCGTCCTCCAGACCGAGTCCGCACACAGACGACCGGCCGCTGGAGCTGTCCGCGATCGCGCTGACGGCGCTGCTGAGTGCAATCTGGGGCGGGGCGTTTGTGGCGATCAAGGTCGGGATCTTCGATATGCCGCCCCTTGGGGCCGCGGCCCTCCGGTTCGGGGTGACGGCCGTCGTGCTCCTGGCCCTGGCCTGGTATCAGCGGGTGCAACTGCGCTTTGGCTGGAGCGAACTCAAGATATTGGGTCTGCTTGGACTATTGTTCTGCTACGGCAATATGGCGGTCTATCTGGGAACCGCGCTCACGACCTCCGGCCGCTCGGCCGTATTCTTTAGCGCCCAGCCTATTTTTATCGCCCTGCTGGCACCCTTTTTTCTGCCTGGGGACCGCCTGACAGCCCGCAAGGTCTGCGGCCTGGGCGTGGCCTTTAGCGGCATCGTCGTCCTCTTCTCGGCTCAGCTCGGCGGTGGCCTGACCGAGGCGATTATGGGCGACGCCATTGTCCTGAGTTCAGCCCTGACGATTGGCGTCTCCAGCATTATCACCAAGCGCGTCGCCGGACGGATTCATCCGGTTGCGCTGGTGTGCTGGCAGACCTGGATCACCTGGCCCATCCTGACCGTATGCTCCTGGATGTTTGAGGCGGATCAGCCGTTTCTCCTCTCGACCCGCGTGATCGTTTCCATTGTCTATCTGAGTGTGGTTTCCGCGGCCTTCGGGTTTGTGGCCTATGCCTGGTTGATTCAGCGCCATTCGCCCACACGCGTTGCCTCGCTGACGTTTCTCACCCCGGTGTTCGCCGTGCTCTTCGGCTGGCTGTTGCTGAGCGAACACATGGGGGTGGTCCAGCTCCTTGGCGTAGCCGGCGTGTGTGTCGGCATTTATATCGTGAATAGCAGCGGGGCGTCCCGGTCGGCGGCGACCCGGGAAGCCGTTCCTGTCCTGCGGCAGGAAAAGGCCGATGCGACCGGCTGAGGCGACCCAGGGCCGGCCCTGGGTCTAAGAATGCTGCGCGGCCCGCAGCACATGCAGCTTCAGGAAGACATAGGCTGACACGAGCAGACACAGAGCACCTGTACCGCCGACCGTCATCGGGGCACCAATAAGGGGAGCCAGAAAACCCGCCAACAGACTGCTCAGGGGTGGCGCACCCATAAACATGATGAAGAACAGGCTCATGATCCGACCGCGCAGATGGTCCGGCGATAATGTCTGGAGCAAAGTGTTAGTGGCGGCCATAGGCACCATGAAGCCGGAGCCGACGAGCGGCAGGACGAGCATGGACAGCCAGAAGTTGTGGGACAGGGAGAACAGGATGAGTCCAATGCCAAACCGAATAAAGGCAAAGGCCATGACCCGACCGAGCTGTTCCGTGCCTTGGTGACGGGCCATCAGCAGGGCACCCACCACGGCACCGGCGCCGGCCGCACCCATCAGCAGCCCCATGCCGTTTGGCCCGCTGTGTAAAATATCGCCGGCAAAGATTGGCATCAGAACGGTGTACGGGGTGCTGAGCAGGCTGATCATGCTGACCAGAATCAACAACAGCCGGATTGCCGGGGTATGCAGGGCATAGCGAATACCTTCTCCAATAAAGGTGGTGGTTGATTTCGCGGGGTGAGGTGCAACCACTCTGGGCGGGAGCCGCATAGCCAGAAACCCGCCGATAATGGCCAGAAAGGTGCAGCCATTAAAGGTGAAGCACACGCCCTCGCCAAACTGGGCCACCAGCAGACCGGCCAGGGCCGGACCGACAATCCGGGCTGCGTTGACCAGAGTAGAGTTGAGGGCAATCGCACTCGCCAGGTCGTCTTTGCCGACGATATCCATCAGAAAACTCTGGCGGGCGGGCATCTCAAAGGCCTGGATCGTGCCGGCAACCAGGGCCAGGACAAAGACCTGCCAGGCGGTAATCCACTCACTCATAGTGAGAATACCCAGCACGAAGGCCTGTAACATGGCGAGCCAGAGAGCAATCAGAATGACCCGGTAGCGGTTGAAGCGGTCGGCAACCACCCCGGCCAGCAGCCCGAACAGGAGGGTCGGCACCTGACCGGCAAAGGCGACCAGCCCAAGCATCAGGGAGGACTCGGTCAGCCGATAGATCAGCCAGGCCTGGGCCATGTTCTGCATCCAGAATCCGGTCCGGGAGACAAACTGACCGACAAAAAAGAGTCGAAAGTTCCGGTGGCCGAGCGCCCGGAAGGCATAGGGCAGGGAACAACCAAAAAGAGTCTGGTCGGTCTTTTCGACTTCAACCGCTGAGGGTGTGGACGGGGAGCGACTCAATGGGGCGCGCTCCTCACTACAGAGGAAACGCTACACAGGAAGGAGAACACAAAAAGGGCGAAGGGACCGTGCCGCTGCATAGCGCGTAAAGCTATCTGGAGCTTGAGAACCCTGTCAAGGAAAGGCTTGTCCGGGGGTGGTGAATGTGGTGTGCTGAAGCACATCGTATTAAGGAGGGAAACATGGACGTTGGCGTACTAGTGACAGCGACGGCGGAGAGCGGAGCCCTGAGCGCGGTGGCCCGCAGGGCTGAGGCGCTGGGGTTTGCCTCGCTGTGGATTCCCGAACACCCGGTTATCCCGGTTGGGCATACGACGCCGTTTCCTGGGGCGGCCGATGGCGTTCTACCAGAGCACTATAATCGTTGGGCCGATCCGTTTATTGCACTGACCGTAGCGGCCGGGGTGACGAATCGCATCAAACTCGGCACCGGGATTTGTCTGCTACCCGAACGTGACCCGCTCCTGACGGCCAAGGTCGTTGCCAGCCTTGATCTGTATTCCAACGGCCGGGTGATCTTGGGCATTGGCGGTGGCTGGCTGCGCGAAGAAACCGAACTCATGGGGACCTCGTTTCGGCTGCGCTGGCGACGCCTGCGCGAGACCGTCGAGGCCATGCGGCTGCTGTGGACGCAGACAGAGGCCAGCTATGACGGGGAACTGGTCCAATTCCCTGCGGTCCGCTGCGAGCCCAAGCCGGTACAGCCAAACGGTCCGCCGGTGTTACTTGGTGCGCACGGTCCTAAGGCCCTGGAGCGCGTCGCGCGTTCCTACGACGGCTGGTTTCCGCTGGCCTGGAGTCCACAGGCGTTGGGGGTCGAGATCGAGGAACTTCGAAAGCTCGTCACAGAGGCGGGCCGTGACCCTGACAGCGTAGCGGTGACGCCTATCATCGATCCGGACAACGGCACCCTGTCCGCTGATACCCTGAAGCGCTATCAGGAGGCCGAGGTGGATGGTGTCGTGGTGTTCAACCAACAGATGGGGACCGAGATTGCCGACGGGAAAGCGCACGAATGGCTCGACCGCGTAGCGCCGATTGTGGACCGGGCGCAAGGGGTATGACTGTTGAAGAGAGGCTTCCATCCGGCATTGAAGCTCCCGGCCTCAAATCATGAGAGCGGCGGATACGAGGACTATGTGATGCAGCCGGATTGCGCCGAAACCGCTGATTTCTACCGCATCAATGCTTCCTTACAACTCGACCCCAAGAAACGGTCGGGCCGTGGCCAATACATGACCCCAGTCTCTATTGGCCGTTTCATGGCGAGTTTATTCAACGTTGTTTCCGGTGAGGTGCGGCTGCTTGATCCCGGAGCGGGTGTCGGTTCCCTGTCCGCTGCTTTTATCGAGCGGTGTTCACGCGAAACCAGGCAGCCTCAATCCGTTTTGCTGGACTGTTATGAGATCGACGTGTTAAGCGACTATCTCGAATCCACCCTGAATGAGGCTGAGATTCAGGGCCGGGCGGCCGGGGTCAATGTGATCGGAACGATCCATGCGGATGACTTTATCCTGTCCTCCACGCAGGGTCCGCAGGCAGGTTTGTTCCAGAGCGCCGCTTCAGAGGACGAGCCGTTTACGCACGTCATCATGAATCCACCGTACAAAAAGATTCATTCTGCGTCGGCTCATCGATCAGCGCTCCGTCGGGCGGGCATTGAAACATCAAACCTCTACACCGGATTTCTGTTTCTCGCCGCTCTGCGTCTCACCGAGGGCGGTGAAATGGTCGCTATCGTGCCCCGATCCTTTTGCAACGGGCCGTACTTCAAACCGTTTCGAGAGCAGTTCTTCTCGCTGATGAACTTGCGGCATATCCACGTTTTCGAGCAGCGGGATGCTGCCTTTGAGGACGATAAGGTGCTGCAGGAAAACATCATCATTCACGCAGTGAAGGGAGTCGCAAGCTCGCAAGTGCGGATCACGACAAGTAGAGGCGGGGTTTTCGCGTTCGACCCTGAATCTCAGGATTGCGTCGGTGAGGACATGACACAACGGATAGTCGATTCAGTGTCGGTTATTCATCCTCATGATCCTGACAAGATTGTGCATATCGTTTCGACCGACTTTGAACAGGGGATAGTAGATCGAATGGCCCACTTCACGGCCTCGCTCAGTGATTTGGGTATGGAGGTCTCGACCGGCCCGGTCGTCGATTTTCGGCTGTGTCAGGATTTGCGTGCTGAGCCGGGTAAAGGCACTGTGCCGCTGCTGTACGCTGCACATTTTCAGGGCGGACGGCTGGAATGGCCAAAGACGATGAAGAAACCGAACGCCATTGCCGTGACGGAGAAAAGTCTCAGGTGGCTCTATCCGAATGAAGGCCACTTCGTCGTGACCCGGCGCTTCACCTCAAAGGAAGAAAAGCGACGCGTCGTTGCGTCCGTCTACTCGTCTGAGCTGCCGGGCGAGATGGTGGGTTTCGAGAATCACCTCAATGTTTTTCACGCCAATCAGAAAGGGGTGTCCCACTCCTTGGCGCATGGGCTGAGCGTGTATCTGAACAGCAGCCTGGTTGATTACTATTTTCGGCAGTTCAGCGGTCATACGCAGGTGAACGCCGCGGATTTACATTCGCTTCACTATCCAACTCGGGAGATGCTCGAACGCCTCGGGAAAAAAACGAGTAAGGCCATCCTCTCCCGGCAGGAGATTGACGATCTGATCGAGGGAGAGCTTGCACGCATGACCGATGAAGAAAATCCACTCTTGGCGCAACAAAAGATCGAGGAGGCGCTTCAAATCGTTCGGGCGCTTGGTATGCCAAGGGGGCAACGGAACGAGCGGTCTGCGCTCACCCTGTTAGCCCTGCTCAATCTCAAACCAGGAGGCACATGGGCCGTAGTGGAAAAACCGTTAATGGGGATTACACCCATCATGGCGTATTGCCGCGAGCATTACGGTCGTGAATATGCCCCGAACACCCGTGAGACTTTCCGCCGGCACACCATGCATCAATTCGTTGCAGCGGGTATCGCGCTTTACAATCCCGATCAGCCAGACCGGCCCGTCAACAGCCCGAAAGCCTGTTACCAGATCAGCGCGGAAGTTTTTGCTGTTATTCAGACGTTCGGGACTGACGCCTGGCAGGCAGCCCTCGACGAATATCTCGCAGGGCGGGAAACGGGCGCGGCAAAGTGGGCGAAGCAGCGTGAGTTGCAGATGATTCCGGTTCAGGTGGCCGAGGGTCAGGAGATCAACTTAACGCCTGGCGCTCATTCCGAGTTAATCAAAGCCATCATCACCGCATTTGCTCCGCGTTTCGCTCCGGCCGCTGAGGTTATTTATATTGGCGATACTGGAGACAAGATCGGGTATTTTCAGGCACAGCGCCTTGCCGAGGTGGGAGTCACCATCGATCAGCACGGGAAAATGCCGGACGTGGTACTGTATTTCGAGAAAAAGGATTGGTTGCTGCTGGTTGAAGCCGTCACCAGCCACGGCCCCGTCGACGCGAAACGTCACAACGAACTTGGTGAATTGTTTGCTGGGGCAACGCCCGGTCTAGTCTATGTCACGGCCTTTCCTGATCGCAGTGTCATGGCCCGTTACCTTGGAGAGATTTCTTGGGAAACCGAAGTCTGGTGTGCTGACGCACCCACGCATCTCATCCACTTCAATGGCGAACGATTTTTGGGACCGTATGAGAGGGGACGCTGAAAAGTGACCGCTATTCCAGTATTCCAACAGCTTGGTGTATAATATTCTCGCAGAACGAATAGGATCGTAAGCCCCGACCTCTATGCTGGGGTGACTGCGAGAGTCATTTAGCAGTCCGGGAGATGAGTTCTCGCAAGGCGAGTATGGTGGCTTCATGCTGGGTATCCAGGTGCCGCATGGTTTCGTCGTGCCGGTCGGCGTGGTGCTGCTCTCGCTTGGCGCTTTCTTTGGTCATGGCCCGGATACCCCAAGCCAAAATTCCAGCCTGTAAAATACCCACGGCCACGGCGGCGGCGGCGTGCACATAAGCCGCAGTCACCCCCGCCCGGCTGATCTCCAGCCCGGCTTGCTGAGCCGCGAGGCTAGCCTGTTGGTGGGCAATGGTAGCGGCTTTAAATTCGCTCATGCTCGGTTCTCCTCGTGTTTCTGCAATCCGCTTAAGTTTATCTCTCCAGGTCTGTCAATTGGAACCGGGCTGAGCCAGTTCGTGGGGTGTTCTGCACGATTATTCAGCCTTGACGGACGGTTCCGCGATTGTGTCGGCGCGGGGCAGGTCGAAGGCTGTGGCGACGCCGGGGTGGACAACCTGACCGTTCATGGTGTTCAGCCCGCGTTGCAGGGCGGGGTTCTCGCGGAGGGCGGCGGTCAGCCCCTTGTCGGCCAGCTCAAGGGCGTAGGACAGGGTGACGTTGGTCAGGGCATAGGTCGAGGTGTGGGGCACGATGGCCGGCATATTGGTGACGCAGTAATGCACCACCTCTTCCGCGCGGTAAATCGGATCGTGGTGGGTGGTCGGACGTGAGGTTTCGGCGCTGCCGCCCTGATCGATGGAGATATCAACAAAAGCCGCGCCGGCGCGCATATTTCGGAACAGGTCCCGCGTCAGCAACCTGGGTGCCCGGGCGCCCGGCACCAGGACCGAACTGATAACCAGGTCGGCAGCCGTTACCTCCTCTTCGATGTTGGCCCGGTTGGACATGACAGTGGTGACGTGGCCACCCAGAATGTCGTGGACGTAGCGCAAGCGCGCCGGATTGACATCAAGAATGCTCACATAGGCACCCACGCCAACAGCCACCTGACAGGCGTTTGCGCCGGCAATGCCGGCACCGAGGATGACGACATGACCGGGCTTCACCCCGGATGCGCCGCTCAGCAACACGCCCCGGCCCCCATTATGGGCCTGGAGACTCCAGGCTCCCACTTGGAGCGCCAAACGCCCAGCCACCTCGCTCATGGGCGCGAGCAGTGGCAGGGAGCCATCGTCTAGCTGAATGGTTTCATAGCCGAGCGCCGTTACCTGCCGGTCCAGCAGCACTCGGGTGAGCTGTTCTGCTGCGGCGAGATGGAGGTAGGTAAACAGGATGAGGCCGGGCCGCAGCAAGGGGTACTCGGCGGCCAGGGGCTCTTTGACCTTGAGGATAAGATCGGCCTGCGCCCAGACCTCTTGGGCGGAGCCCTGGATATGTGCCCCGGCCACGGCATAGCGTTCATCCGGAATACTGCTCCCGGCCCCGGCCTGGGTTTCGATCACCACCCGGTGACCGTGCGCCACCAGAGCGGCGACGCCACTGGGCGTGATGGCCACGCGGGTCTCCTCGGCTTTGATTTCCTTAGGTATCCCAATCACCATACGAGCGCTCCCTTCGACCGGGCTCAGGACAGGCATGTCTTGGCTTTACATTGGAGAAGTGCTTCGCGTATCTTGACGAAAGAGTGCACGTGCCCTCTAGTGAGATATAAAAAAGCTGGACACATTTCCTCTTTGTAGCATGGGTCTGGTACTTGATGGAAAGCAGTATGCGCGGACAGTCCGCCAGGGTCTGAAGGCACGTATTGCCCGAATGCGGCAGCAGCCGGGACGCCACGACTGGCAACCGGGGCTGGCAACGATGCTGGTCGGTGAGGACCCGGCCTCGCGCGCCTATGTTGATGCCAAGGAAAAAGCCTGCCGTGAGGTCGGTATTGCGCCGTTCGGCCATCGCCTGCCGGCGACCGCCTCAGCCGCCGAAGTTGTCACGCTCATTGATCGGCTCAACGCACGTCCCGATGTCCACGGCATTCTGCTCCAGCTTCCGCTGCCGGATCATTTGGATTCGGCGTCCCTGATTGAGGCTATCCGGCCGGACAAGGACGTTGACGGGCTCCACCCCGTGAATCAGGGCCGTCTGCTCTTAGGCCAGGCCGGGCTCCGCCCCTGCACCCCGCTGGGCGTGATGCATCTCATCGATCAGAGCGGGATGGCTATCGAGGGCAAACGCGCGGTCGTCGTTGGTCGCAGCAATCTGGTTGGCAAACCGCTCGCCCTCCTGCTGTTGGAGCGCAACGCGACCGTGACAACTTGCCACTCGTACACGGCCAATCTCGCCGATCACATCCGCCAAGCCGATCTTGTTGTGGCCGCAGTCGGGCAAATTGACACCATCAAAGGGGACTGGATAAAACACGGAGCGTGTGTCATTGACGTTGGCATCTCGCGGAGTCCTGATGGGTTGCTGAAAGGGGATGTGGAGTTCGCTCTTGCCAAGGAACGCGCCGCCTATATTTCTCCGGTCCCAGGTGGGGTCGGACCGCTGACGGTTGCCATGCTCTTAGCCAACACTGTCCAGGCTGCGGAAAAGCAGACCCTCACTCCTCCCCCTCTCCCAGAGGGCGGGGGAGGGAAAGGGACAGAGGTGCTATGACGGCCAACCGAACGCCGCTGTATAAGCTGCATCGTGCCGTGGGAGCGCGCATGATTGAATTCGGTGGCTGGCAGATGCCGGTGCACTATAGCGGGATTCTCGCCGAACACCGGGCCGTGCGGACGCAGGTCGGGCTGTTCGATCTGAGCCATATGGGCGAGATCGAGATAGCCGGTCCCCGCGCGTATGAGGTCTGTCAGGAATTATTTGTCACCGATATTGCCCGCATACGGATCATGCAGGCCCAGTACTCGGTCATGTGTTTTGCCGATGGTGGCATAGTCGACGACGTCCTTATCTATCGCCTGACCGAGGAACGCTATCTGGTGTGTGTGAATGCCGCCAACCGCACGACCGACTCCGAGTGGATGGTGGAGCACAATCGTGGCCGGGCTGAGGTGGTTGACCGGAGTGACGAGTACGCATTGGTCGCCCTCCAGGGTCCGCGGGCGGAGACGGTTCTGTCTCGGCTGACATCACACGATCTTTCGGCCATTCGTCGCTATTGGGCAGCACAGGGAGAGGTGGCCGGAGTCCCGACTCTGCTGGCACGAACCGGCTATACCGGGGAAGATGGCTTTGAGTTGTTTGTCCCGGCTGAACGGGCCGAACATATCTGGCAGGCGTGCGGCGAGGCAGGACGGGCGGCGAACCCTTCGACCGGGCTCAGGACAGGCTTGGTCCCCGTCGGCCTGGGAGCACGGGATACGCTCCGCCTGGAGGCCGGCTATCTCTTCTACGGCAACGATATCGATGCCCGGACCACACCGCTGGAGGCTGGTTTACAGCGTCTCGTCCATTTTGAGGCCGGCCCCTTTATTGGGTCCGAGGCATTGCGCAAGCAACAGGCTGATGGGATCGAAAAACAACTGGTAGGGATCAGGCTGGAAGGCACTGGCATTCCTCGCCGGGGTTATACGATTTGGAGTGAACAAACGAGTCAACGTCAGGTCGGGGTGGTGACGAGTGGCACCCAGTCTCCCATGCTGGGCGTTGGTATTGCGTTAGGCTATGTTGCCCCGTCGGGCGCGGACGAAAAGCGTAAACGCGCCCTCCAAACCAACAAAGCTGGGTACGTTGATGCTTCTGGGACACCGCTGGCAGTTGCGATCCGGAATCGCCATATTCCGGCGACGGTCGTCAAGCCGCCTTTTTATCGGAGGAGCTAAGAGTAAGTAGGGAGGAGGCTATGGAAGCCCCAAAGGAGTTACGCTACTCACAGGAGCACGAGTGGGTCTTGGTGGAGGAGGATAATCTGGCAACCATCGGCATCACCGATTACGCCCAAGACCAGCTTGGGGATGTCGTGTTTGTTGAGTTGCCCGAGCCCGATACCCATCTGACACAAGATGAGCCCTTTGGCGTGGTTGAATCGGTCAAAGCCGTGTCTGATATCTACGCCCCGGTCAGCGGTACGGTCAAAGAAGTCAATACTGAGTTGCAGAACACGCCGGAGACGATCAATGAAGACCCGTACGGCGACGCCGGGCTGGTCCAGGTGGAAATGAACGATCCCGAAGAGCTGGACGCGCTCATGACCGCTGAGGAATATGAACGCTTTGTTGAAGAAGAACAGGAAGACGCCGATGAATAAAGCGTCTGTAAACCTCACTCGTCATGCGTTATATTCCGCATACTGAGCACGATATTCAGGCCATGCTGGCCGTCCTTGGGGTGGATTCTGTTGAGGACCTGATTCGCCACCTGCCCGAGAACCTTCGGCAAAACGCCAGCCTCAAGCTCGCCCCCGGCTTGGCGGAGTCCGAGATCACCAAGCGCCTGACTGCATTCGCCGAACAGCAGACCGGCTACGGTCCGGAGCAGTCTTTTCTTGGAGCCGGGGCCTATGCTCACCTTGTTCCGGTTGTGGTCGACCAGATTGTGCAGCGGGCGGAATTTGCCACGGCCTATACGCCCTATCAGCCCGAGGTGAGCCAGGGGACGCTCCAGGTCATTTTTGAATTCCAGTCGTTGGTTGCTTCCCTGTTGGGATTGGAAGTTGCCAACGCCAGTATGTACGATGGCGCGTCTGCGAGCGCGGAAGCGGTCCTCATGACCAAGCGCATTTTGCCCAAACGCTCGCGGGTGCTGATTGCTCGCTCTCTGCATCCCCAATACCGCCAAGTCATTCAGACTTATTTGGATGGGTTCCCCGGTCTGTCGCTTGTCGAGTTGGGCTGGGATGAAACCGGCCAACTTGAGCCGGCGGCCCTGGCACAGCACTTGGACGAGCGTGTGTGCGGCGTGGTCGTCGGTTATCCAAACGTCTTTGGCGTGATCGAGGATATTGCGGCCATTGGTCGCAGCGCACAAGACGCCGGCGCCCTGACCCTGTCCGTGACCTCTGAGTCCGTGGCCTTAGGCATTCTCAAGTCCCCCGGTGAACTCGGGGCCGATATTGCGGTTGCAGAGGGGCAGAGCCTGGGTATTCCCCTCAGCTATGGTGGACCCGGCCTGGGTCTCTTTGCCTGCCGGAGTCGCTATGTCCGCAATATGCCCGGTCGTCTGGTTGGGGAGACGGTCGATCAGGATGGACGCAACGGATTTGTCCTCACCCTGGCGACCCGCGAACAACACATCCGGCGGGAGCGGGCAACCTCAAACATTTGTACCAACCACGGTCTGTGCGCCCTGGCGGCCACGGTCTTTCTGTGCCTGTTGGGCAAACAGGGGCTACACGAACTGGCGCTGCGGAACGTGAAGAACAGTCACTATCTGGCAGAGGTCCTCCAGCAGGCGGCTGGCGTGCAGCCGCGTTTTCCGAGTCCTTTCTTTAACGAATGTGTGCTGACCGTGCCACACGCCCGTAGCGTGTGGGCCCGGCTCAAGGAGCAGGGGGTCATTGCCGGCCTCGTTTTGGAAGATTGGTATGCGGACCTCCGTGACTGTCTCTTAGTGTGCGCAACCGAGATCCACACGCGAGAGGCGCTTGAACGCTTCGGACAGCGACTCCGGCAGGCGGTCGCATAATGGCTTCGACGCGCCCTACCAGCCCTGGTAAACGGACAATGCTGAACGAACCTCTGATCTCGGCGCGGGGATCAGTCGGACGGGTCGGCTACGCGCTCCCACGAGACGATATCCCCGAGCGGGATCAGGCCCGCGATCTGCCGGCTGAGCTGTGTCGGGAGGCGCTCGATGATTTTCCCGAGGTCAGCGAAGGCGAAGTGGTGCGCCATTTCACGCGGCTGTCCCAGTGGAATATGAGCGCGGCAACGACCCTCTATCCTCTGGGGTCGTGCACGATGAAGTATAACCCGGTGGTGAATGAGTATATGGCCCGCCTGCCGGGTTTGGCTCAGCTCCACCCCCTGACTCCAGACGATCAGGCCCAGGGGGCTTTGACGTTGCTCGCTGAGCTTGAGCGCTGTCTGGCCGAGATCAGCGGCATGGACGCGATCAGCTTGCAGCCTGCCGCGGGAGCGCAGGGTGAGTTGACCGGCATGAAGCTCATCCGGGCCTATCATCAGGACCGGGCAACAGCGCGCAAGAAAGTCTTGATTCCAGCGAGTGCGCACGGCACCAATCCCGCCTCGGCGGCCTTATGTGGCTATGACGTTGTGCAGGTCGCCACCGGCTCGGACGGTATGCTTAGCGCCGACGAAGTAGCCAAGTGTACGGACACCGAAGTGGCCGCCCTGATGGTGACCAACCCGAATACACTCGGACTCTTTGAGCGCGAGATTCTTCAGATAACCGATGTGCTGCACGCGCACGGGGCGCTGGTGTATATGGACGGAGCCAACCTCAACGCCCTGATGGGTGTGGCCAAGCCGGGCCATATGAGCACGGATGTTATTCAGTTCAATCTGCATAAAACCTTCTCCACTCCGCACGGCGGGGGCGGCCCCGGTGCCGGGCCGGTCGGCGTCAAAAAGATTTTAGAGCCGTATCTGCCCATCCCTCGGATTGTCCATAAGAACGACACCTATTCCTGGAGTGACGCCGCGCCTCAATCAATTGGGCGGGTGCGCTCGTTCTACGGCAATTTTGGCATCCTGGTGCGGGCCTATGCCTATATTCTGGCAATGGGTGGAGACGGGCTCACGCACGCTACCCGCATGGCGATTCTGAATGCCAACTACCTGCGCAAACGGCTCGAATCCGTCTACACTCTGGCCACCCATGAGCCGTGTATGCACGAATGTGTCTTCTCGGATCGCTCGTTTCAGCAGACTGGCATCAAGACCCTGGATATTGCCAAACGTCTGCTTGATTATGGCTTTTATGCGCCGACGATTTATTTTCCGCTGGTGGTGAGCGGGGCACTGATGATTGAGCCGACGGAGACGGAAACCAAAGAGACCCTGGACGAATTTGCCGAGGCGCTGCTGGCCATTGCCCGGGAGATTACCGACCAGCCCGACCTGCTTAAACAAGCGCCGTTTACCACGCCAGTCAGCCGCCTGGATGAAACTCGCGCCGCTCGCCGACCAGTATTACGCTGGAGCCGCGCGCCAGACTCCTAATCCCCACCCCCCCCCAATCCCTAACCCCCATTTCAGCTTTCTGCTAGGCTGCGCGGTGTGGAGACGATTCGTATTCGAGGCGCGCGCCAACATAATCTCAAAAACATCAGCCTTGAGATTCCACGCCAGCAGTTTGTGGTGATTACCGGCGTCTCCGGGTCGGGAAAATCCACCCTGGCCTTTGACGTCCTCTACGCCGAAGGACGACGACGCTATATGGCCTCGCTGTCCGCCTCAGCTCGTCAGTTGCTGACGCAGCATGCCAAACCCGATGTTGATGCCCTCAGTGGCCTGTCTCCCGCGGTCGCGCTGGAACAGCGTCGGACGGCGTCCTCCCCCCGCTCGACCGTTGGCACGGGCAGCGAGATCGCCGACTATCTGCGCTTGCTCTACGCCCGAGTCGGCACCCCTCACTGCCTGGAATGCGGACGAGTGATCGAACGCCACAGCGTGCCCCAGATTGTCGATCAATTGCTCGATGTCCCCGAAGGGAGTCGGCTCCAGCTTTTGGCGCCCCTCCGCCTCTTTCATCCTGAGGATTGTGACACCGTCCTCCAAGACCTGCACAAAGCGGGATTTGTCCGTGTCCGGTTGAACGGAACCATCCACGACCTGATGGATCTGGACCTGGCCAAAAAGATTGCGGGTCTGAGTCCCGGTGAGATCGCCGCTACGCAACTCGATATTGTCGTTGACCGGCTCGTGGTCAAAAGCGGTGTTGCCCAACGCCTCGCCGATTCACTGGATACGGCGTTACGCTATGGCAAGGATGTGGTCACAGTGCTGATTGGAGAAAACGAGGAGCGGCTCTTCACCCAACGTCTCATCTGTCCCGCCTGTGGTTTTGCCTACCCGGAACTGAGCCCAGCCTTTTTTTCACCCAATAGCCCCGAAGGAGCCTGTCCGGCCTGTGAGGGTCTTGGCGTACAACGGGAGCGGACGACAAAAAAGCGGGTGAAAGCCCAGGCCGCGGTCGCCTCGCAGGTCTGTTCCGGGTGTAACGGCTCGCGCCTCCGACCAGAGACCCAGGGCATACGCATCAAGGACATGCACTTGGCTGAGCTCAACACTCAGCCGCTTGGAGCAGTACTCGACTTTTTTTCTCAGCTCGTTTTTTACGGACAGGCGGAGCAGATTGCCCGACCACTCTGTCAGGAGATTGTCTCGCGTCTCCAGGCCTTAGTTGATCTGGGGTTAGCGTATGTCACCCTGGACCGCACGCTGGTGTCGCTATCCGGGGGCGAAGCCCAGCGTGTCCGGCTGGCGACCTTGCTGGGGAATGGCTTATCCGGGGTCATCTATATTCTGGACGAACCGTCGGTGGGGCTGCATCCGCGGGATACAAGCCAACTCCTGGAGATGCTCAAACGGCTGTGTGGGCAGGGGAATACGGTGGTGGTGGTTGAGCACGACCCTGAGACCATGCTGGCGGCTGACCATCTGATTGATTTAGGGCCGGGCGCCGGCGAGCAGGGGGGACGGGTGTGCGCCGTCGGAACCCCGCAGGCCGTCAAAAACGCCCCGGACTCGCTGACCGGACAGTATCTTTCCGGCGAGTCGCAGATTCCAGTCCCGACAAAACGACGCGTATCGAAAAACCTTCTCACCCTCGCGCATATCAGGGTGCATAATCTTAAAGACATCAGCGTAGACTTTCCGCTCGGGACGCTGACCTGTGTGACCGGCGTCTCGGGCTCGGGCAAGAGTTCGCTCATCAGCGATGCCCTGGTGCCCGCTCTTGCGGCTGTGCTGGCGGGGGCGCAATCGACCGCAGCAGAGGTCGGCCAGCTCTCAGGCTGGCAGCAGCTCGATAAAATGATCGTGGTGGACCAGGCTCCTATCGGGCGAACGCCCAGTTCCACCCCAGCAACGTATATCGGGCTCCTCCGCCCGCTGCGCGCCCTGTTTGCCCGACTGCCCGAGGCACGGGTGCGTGGCTATAACCCGGACCGCTTCTCTTTTAACCTCAAAGGGGGACGGTGTGAGGCGTGCGAAGGTAACGGCGTCTTCGCGGTTGAGATGAGCTTTTTACCCGACGTCTATGTCCAATGTGATGTGTGCCACGGCCAGCGCTATAATCGAGAGACTCTCGCGGTCACCTTGCGTGGCCGGAGTATTGCCGATGTTCTGAACATGACGGTCGCCGAGGCGCTCGCACTCTATGGCGACCTATCGGAAATCCGGTCGCGTTTGGAAACCTTACGCGCGGTTGGGCTGGCCTATATACGCCTGGGGCAAGCCGCCCCAACGTTGTCCGGTGGAGAAGCGCAGCGGCTCAAGCTGGCCAGAGAGTTGAGCCGGAAGAGCACGGGACAGACCTTATTCCTCTTTGATGAACCAACTACCGGCCTCCATCTGGCCGATATTCAGCGCTTGCTGGATATTTTCACCCTGCTCGTTGAAGCGGGAAATACTGTTGTAGTGATTGAGCATAACCTGGAGGTGGTAAAAACCGCGGATTGGGTCATCGACCTGGGTCCCGAAGGGGGAGAAGCCGGGGGCAAGGTCGTTGCCTGCGGGACACCCGAGGAGATTACGCGCGTTGAGCAATCGTACACCGGCCGGTTTTTGAAAAGCCGCTTGTGAGCGTTGGCTTCACCCACGCGCTGTCTCTCGCCCTGGCCTTACCGTGTAGGTTGACAGGCTCAGGGAGAAACCCTAAATTAGACCCTTAGAGTCCACTTTAGAAAATTCTAACTCGTCTTGCATAATGAAGGGGCACTATGGAACGCGATCCGATCTACATGGATAACCAAGCTACCACGCCAGTAGACCCGCGCGTGATTGAGGCGATGGTTCCGTTTCTGGGTGAGATATACGGGAATGCGGCCAGCCGGAATCATGCTTTTGGGTGGGCGGCCGAAGAGGCCGTGGATCGGGGGCGGAGCCAGATTGCGGATTTGGTCGGCGCCCGACCCAAAGAGATCATCTTCACCAGTGGTGCGACCGAGTCGGACAATCTGGCGATTAAGGGCGTGGCGGAGTTCTACGCGGATAAAGGCAATCACATTATTACGGCAGTCACAGAGCACAAGGCAGTCTTGGATACCTGTCAGGCCCTCGAACGGGCACATATCGCGGAAGTGACCTATTTACCGGTGGATCAGTATGGTCGGGTGGATGGCGATGATGTGAAGAAGGCGATCCGAGACAATACGGTCCTGATCTCTCTGATGTATGCCAACAACGAGATTGGCACGCTGCATCCCATTAGGGAGATTGGCAAGCTCGCCAAAGAGCGGGGCATCCTGTTTCACTGTGATGCGACTCAGGGCGTGGGCAAGATCCCGGTCAACGTTGATGAAGATGGCATCGACCTGATGTCGATGAGCGCCCACAAAATGTATGGACCCAAGGGTTGTGGGGCCTTATACGTCAGGTCACGGGGACCCCGGGTCCGCCTGCGAGGCCAGATGCACGGCGGTGGCCATGAGCGGGGCATGCGTTCGGGGACGCTGAACGTGGCGGGTATTGTCGGGTTTGGCAAGGCGTGCGAGTTGTGTGGACAGGAATTGGAAGCCGAGGCTGGCCGCCTTATGAGTCTGCGGCAGAGACTCCATACCGGTCTGACCGAGAACCTGGAAGAGGTGTATTTGAATGGGCATCCGACGGAGCGGATTCCTGGCAACCTGAATCTGAGCTTTTCATATGTGGAAGGCGAGTCCTTCCTGATGGGACTCAACCGGGAGATCGCGCTGTCGTCCGGCTCCGCCTGTACCTCGGCGACCCTTGAACCCTCGTATGTGCTCAAAGCGCTAGGGGTCGGAGAAGAGTTGGCCCATACGTCGATTCGGTTCGGCGTGGGACGCTTTAACACCGAAGAGGATGTGGACTATGTAATCAAGCGCGTCTCCGAGGTGGTCGTCCGATTGCGGGAGATGTCACCCCTGTACGAGATGGCCAAGGCAGGCATAGACCTCAAATCTGTCCAGTGGAAAACCTGAGTACGACCAGCATTCAACACCGATAGAATTGTATAGTAAGGGAGAAGCGAGCGATGGCCTACACCGAGCGAGTCATAGAGCATTACGAGCGGCCGCGGAACGTGGGGAGTTTTGAGAGGGAGGACGCGCACGTGGGGACGGGCGTGGTGGGGGCCCCGGAGTGCGGGGACGTGATGAAGTTACAGTTGAAGATCAACCCGCAGACCGAAGTGATTGAAGATGCGAAGTTCAAGACCTTTGGGTGTGGGTCGGCGATAGCGTCGTCGAGTTATGTGACAGAGTTGGTAAAGGGGAAGACGGTGGCCGAGGCGGGGGAGATCAAGAACACGCAGATCGTGGAGGAGTTGGCGTTACCGCCGGTGAAGATTCACTGTTCGGTATTGGCGGAGGATGCGATCAAGGCGGCGGTAGCGGACTGGCGGGGACAGGGCTCGGCCAAGAAAGATGCCGCCTAGGCGCACGGAAACCAGTAGCAGATTGGGACAACGGCATGGCAGCAAGCGCGAAAGCAAAGCTCAAAATCGAAATCAGCGAAAACGCAGCCAAAAAGATTGAAGACCTGACGGGGCAGGACGAGCGGCAGGAGTGCGGCTTGCGGGTCAAGGTGGTTGGGGGGGGGTGTTCGGGTTTGTCCTATAAGATGGACCTGGATATTCCCCGTAACGGCGACCGCGTTTTTGAACGGGAAAGCGCCAAAGTGATTGTTGACCGGAAAAGCTTTATCTATCTCCGCGGGACAGAGCTGGATTTTTCCGAGACCTTAATGGATTCGGGCTTTAAGCTGACGAATCCCAATATCAAACGCTCGTGCGGCTGCGGTAGCTCATTCTCTGTCTAACCCAGCACACTATGCCAACGCCAACGGTTGTGCGCTGCTGGCGCTGTCAGGACGAGCATGCGCCCCGGGTGTTCTGCCCGGCCTGCGAGGCTCTCCAACCTCTACCTCCAGACATTGACTATTTCACAGTATTTGGTCTGGCCCGAGATCCGATGCTTGATGAGCAGGCGCTGGCCAAGACGTATTACGATCTGAGCCGCCAACTCCATCCGGACCTGCACCAGACCGGGGCGGCGGAAGAGCAGGAAGCGAGCCTTCAGAATACGGCGCTGCTAAACCGGGCCTACCGGACACTGCGCGATCCTGTCCAGCGCGGCCGGTACTGGCTTGAGCGCAACGGGGAACACCTCGGCAAGGAAAATAATACAGTCCCTCCTGATCTGGCCCTCTTCGTGTTTGCGGTGCAGGAAAAGCTGGCAGCCGTCCGGGAGGCCCAGAGTGCCGGGACTGATGCCGCGCTAGCGGGCCTCAAAGCTGAGGTGACGCAGGTACGAGGTGATCTGGACGACCGGATGCGAGGATTGCAGCAAAAGCTGGCGGCCAACTTCTCCAAATGGGGGCAGACTGACAGAAAGAGTAAACGGGCCCTCCAAACCGACCCACAGGCTGGACACGTTTACTCTTTTTCGGCTGAGCTCTTGAGCGAACTGAAACGAGTGTTGTCTGATATGGCCTATCTGCGGACATTAACGCGCGATGTGGAGAAGGCCCTCTCCACCTTGTGAAAAAAAGAGGCGAAGCGTGGAACATATAGTTGGGATTGATCTGGGGACGACCAATAGCCTGATTGCGCGTGTAGACGCCGCTGGCCCACGCGTCATTGCCGATAGCGGAACTGGGCAGAAGCCGCTCCCGTCTATTGTCAGTTTTTTGGCCAACGACCGGGTTGTTGTTGGCCGGGAGGCGGGCGAGTTAGCCCGCACGCAACCGCTCTCGACCATTCGGTCGGTGAAGCGTTTTATGGGCCTCGGTATGGAGCACGTGAGTCCTGAAGATCGGCAGCGGTATCGCTTTGTTGACGATCAAGAGGACTCCGCCAGTCTGGTCCGTTTTGCCATCCACGACCGGCAGGTGACACCACCGGAGGTCTCGGCGGTTATTCTCCGTGCCTTGCGGGACCGGGCCGCGGTGGCACTCCAGGAAGAGGTCCGTCAGGTGGTCATTACCGTCCCGGCGTACTTCAACGACTCACAGCGCCAAGCGACCAAAGACGCCGGCAAGCTGGCCGGCCTTGAGGTCATTCGCCTCCTCAACGAACCGACGGCCGCCTCTCTCGCCTACGGCCTCAATACAAAAGAAGAGGGGCTGATTGCGGTGTATGACTTTGGGGGTGGGACGTTTGATGTGTCGATCCTGCGGCTCCACACCGGCATCTTCGAGGTGTTATCCACCAACGGCAATACCCGCTTGGGTGGTGACGATATCGATCAGTGCATAGCCGAGCGCTTTCTCCTGGCGGAGTTGGCTGAAGCACTGCGCGGCGACGTACACGTGCTGAATAATGCGCTCCGTGCCGCCGAAAAGGCCAAGCAGGTCTTATCCGAGCAGGCCGAGACGACCCTCAGTCTGACTGTCCCGGACAGAGGCGTTCAGCTCTCTCGCCGCCTGACCCGTCACGAGATGGAAGCCGCGGTGGACGACATTGTGGCCCGCACGCTGGAGCCGTGTCGACAGGCCCTCAAAGATGCCGGGCTTGAGACCCAGGATATTGAAGAAGTCGTTCTGGTCGGCGGCTCGACCCGCATGCCGCTGGTGCGCCAGCGGGTAGGCGAGTTTTTTGGCCGCACGCCGCTTACCGCTATCGACCCGGATGAGGTCGTTGCCCTCGGCGCGGCGGTCCAGGCGGATACCCTGTCCGGGCGGCGGCGGGATATGCTGCTGCTCGATGTGGTGCCGTTATCCTTAGGGATTGAGACCATGGGCGGGGTCATGAGTCACCTCGTTGAACGCAATACGACCATCCCGGCGAGTGTGAAAGAAATGTTCACCACTGCGGTGGATGACCAGACCGCGGTCGCCGTGCATGTCCTGCAAGGGGAACGCGAACTGGTGCAGGATTGTCGGAGCCTGGCCCGCTTCAGCATTCCCATTGAGCCCAAGCCGGCTGGAGTCCCGCGTGTCGAGGTGACGTTTATGATCGACGCCAACGGTATTCTCAACGTTTCCGCAACCGACTTACGGACCGGGCTCGAACGTTCGCTTGAGGTGAAACCGTCCTATGGCTTGACCGATGAAGAGGTGGAGCGGCTGCTGGAAGAATCCATAGACTTTGCGGAGGAGGACATTGAGCAGCGTTTGCTTATTGAGGCCCGGACTGAAGCCGATACCGTGCTGCACGCCACCGACAAAGCCCTGAGCCAGAATGCCTCGTTTCTGCAAGGGGGCGAGGAAGAACAGATTGCCCAGGTCGTGCAAAAGGTCCGGGAGGCGTGCGCTGGAGAAGACTACGATCTGATCCGGGACCTGACTGAGGAGTTGAGCCAGGTGACAACGCCGTTTGCCCAACGGATTATGGATTCTTCAATCCAGGAGGCGCTGGGTGAAAAACAGCTCTCCGACTTATAATACCCGGAGGGAGTCATGAAGCTATACTGGGACACGCCCGAGGATATTGCCGAGCAACTCTTCGAAGCACAGCCCGAGACCGACCCGTTGAGCATCCGTTTTACCGATTTGCTCCGCTGGGTCACCGACCTGGAGGATTTCAGCGACGACCCCCAGGAGTCGAGTGAGGGCAAACTCGAAGCCATCCAAATGGCCTGGCTGGAAATATACAAAGAGGAAAACGCCTGATTCCGGTTACTAATCAGACACAGGCGATGCTCTTGCCGAAGCCGACAGGAGGAGCATAGACTGTTCCATAGTTGTGATACGCTTCCTGTTCCGTAGCCTTACGCGTGGCGTTCTTTGGACCATTGATCTTCTGGCGCGCCTCACCGGACGGCACCAGCCGTATAACACCCTTCAGATAGAGCTGACTGGCCATCTTGCCGAAGATGGTGTCCTGGGCCTCCTGCCGTTTCGACGTCCAACCGCTCCGGACCTGTTCGGCCTGACCACCCTGCTGCGCTGGGCGCGTGAGGACGAGCAGCTCAGCGCTGTTATTCTCATCATCGACCATCTGGACACGGGCTGGGCTCGACTGCAAAACCTGCGGCGCTCCATTCAGGCGCTCCGTCACGCCGGGAAATACGTCCTGGTCTATCTCGCCGAGGGGGGCACCCAGGAATACTACCTCGCCAGTGCGGCCAACGCAGTGGCGATGGCACCGGCTGGTCACCTGACCGTCACCGGTCTTGCGGCCGAAACGATGTTCTTTAAGGGCGCGCTCGACAAGCTGGGCATAGAAGCCCAGGTCAGTCAGGCTGGGCAGTATAAATCGGCGGGAGAGCCGTTTACGCGGACATCGCTGTCGGAGCCCCATCGGGAGATGATGAATAGCCTGCTGGACGATCTGTACGATCAGATTGTTGAGGGAGTCGCCGCAACCCGGAATACCGACACAGCCACCGTGCGGGAACTCATTGACCAAGGGCTGTTTCTGCCTCACGAAGCCCGAGAAATGGGCCTGATCGATCATATTGGCTATGAGGATGATATCCCGCACTGGCTCGAAAGCCGCGAGGGACAGACTGAAAAAGCAGGACAGACAGCGGTCGTGAACTCGGCCCGGAGCGTGCAGATCATTGAAACGGGTGCCTATCTGCGCCGCCGCGGGCGACTCGTGCGGCGGCAGGCGCTCCGGTATCCTCCGGCGCGGATTGCCTTCATGACGGTGGGTGGAACGATTACGCGCGGCGAAACCGAGACCGGGAGTGACGGTATTCAGTCCACCGGCTCCAGCAGTGTGATCCGAGACCTCAGACACATCCGCGAAAATCCCGATATTGCCGGGGTTCTTATCCGCGTGTCGAGTCCGGGCGGGTCCGGGCTGGCCTCTGATCTGGTCTGGCACGAGATTCTTCAGGCCAAGGAAGAGAAGCCCGTGATTATCTCTCTGGGTGATGTGGCGGCGTCGGGAGGCTATTATATCGCGTTGGCCGGCACGACGGTTTTTGCTGAGGAAGGGACCGTGACCGGCTCAATTGGCGTCATTGCCGGCAAGGCGGTACTACACGGCCTGTATGCCCAGCTTGGCCTGGATAAGGAAATCCTGACCCGAGGCAAACGCGCGGCGCTGTTCTCTGACTATCTGGCCTTTGGTCCGGCGGAACAGGAGCGCATGAATAGCGAGATCCAAAGTTTCTATCGGGACTTTGTGAAGAAGGTCGCCCAGTGTCGGTCTCTCAGTTATGAAGCGGTTGACGCCTGTGCCCAGGGACGAGTCTGGAGCGGGAGACAGGCCGCGGCGCGTGGCCTGGTTGACCGGATCGGCGGGCTGGAAGAGGCCCTGGCCGAACTCAAATATCGAGTCGGGTTGCCTGACCACTGGCCGGTTCGGGTCGAACGTTTCCCCAAGCCCGCTTCGCTTCTCCGCTTCCCCTCCCTTTTACGCCTCCTGCCTTGGGGGGGGAGGGTCCGTGGGGCCGGCTGGCCCTGGGAGCGAGACCGGATATGGGCAATTCTGCCGTTTTCTCTGCGTTTTTTGTAACCTAGGTGACAGCCTGACTCTTGCGTTGAATTTGTAACGTCGGATATTCTGCCTGTCCATAATCTTCCATGCCATATTCAGACTGAATCTGTAACAATTCTGAGCGGACAATACTGTCACAGCAGAGGGGGAGGGCATTCTATGGCCACCAATCCAGCGGGGGGGCCCCTGGAGAAAGCGACGCAAGAACGGGAAAGCGTTGTTATTCGTTTTGCCGGTGATTCCGGGGACGGCATGCAGTTGACCGGCACCCGTTTTACATCCGAATCCGTTCTTGCCGGGAATGATGTCGGGACCTTGCCAGACTTTCCGGCGGAAATCCGGGCTCCTACTGGAACACTGTACGGTGTGAGCGCCTTTCAGATCAATTTTAGTAATAGAAATGTCTATACACCTGGGGATGATCTCGATGCCCTGGTGTGCATGAATCCGGCAGCGCTCAAAACCAATATCGCCGATCTGAAGCAGAACGGCATTCTCATCCTTGATCCGGCTGAATTCAACACGGCCAACCTGAGAAAAGCCGAATACGAAACGAACCCGCTTGAGGACAACTCGCTGGATAAATACCAAGTCTATCAGGTGGAAGTCACCAAAATGACGACCCTGGCCCTGAAGGACACCGGCCTGCCAAACCGGTCGGTCATGCGGAGTCGGAACTTTTTCGCCCTCGGCGTTGTCTCCTGGCTCTTTAACCGTCCGATTGAGCCCACCCTGGAATGGATACAACAGCGGTTCGGAAAGACCCCGGTCGTCGCCGAGGCCAACACCCTGGCCATCAAAGGCGGCTATCATCTGGGTGAAAATACCGACATGTTTGCCTCGTCCTATGAGATCAAGCCGGCCGAGATTGATCCTGGGACGTATCGCAATATCACGGGAAACTCGGCCACCGCCCTGGGCTTTGTGATTGCCGCCCAAAAGGCCGGGCTACCGCTCTTCTTGGGCAGCTATCCCATCACGCCGGCCAGCGATGTGCTGCACGAACTCGCCGAGTACAAGAATTACAACGTCTATACGTTCCAGGCGGAAGATGAAATTGCCGGGGTCGGGGCTGCCCTGGGTGCCGCTTTTGGTGGGGCACTGGCCATTACGACCACAAGTGGCCCGGGGATGAACCTCAAGGGTGAGACCATGGGTCTGGCCGCCTCGGTTGAACTACCCATGGTGGTTACCAATATCCAGCGGGCCGGGCCAAGTACGGGGATGCCGACCAAGCCCGAACAAACCGACCTCCTCCAGGCGATCTACGGACGGCACGGAGAATCGCCCCTGCCCGTGATTGCCGCCTCAACACCGGCCGACTGTTTTCACGCCGCCTTTGAGGCGGCCCGGATCGCGATGAAGTATATGACCCCGGTCATCTTGCTGACCGACGGATTCCTGGCCAACGCCTCGGAGCCCTGGCTCCTGCCGAGTGTCGATGACCTGCCCAGTATCCCGGTCGAATTTCGGACTGATCCGCAGGGTTTCTTCCCCTATCTGCGAGACGAAGAAACCCTGGCCCGACCCTGGGTCAAACCGGGAACACCCGGTCTTGAGCACCGCATTGGCGGCATTGAAAAGGATTACCTGACCGGCAATATCAGCTACGCCCCGGCCAACCATGAGCAGATGGTGCGTGTCCGGCATAAGAAGGTCGCAAAAATCACGCAGGAGGTTCCGCCGACGCAGGTGACGGGGCCCGAGCAGGGTAAGCTGTTGGTTCTGGGCTGGGGCAGTACCTATGGCGCGATTGCCGCCGCGGTCGAGGCCGCGCAGGCGCAGGGCCATGCGGTCGCCCATGCCCATCTGCGCTATCTGAACCCGCTGCCGGCCGACCTGGGTGACGTGCTGAGCCGGTATGAAAAGGTGCTTGTGCCCGAGATGAATATGGGCCAGCTCCTCAAGCTGATCCGCGCCGAATACCTGATTGACGCGGTTGGACTGAATAAGATCCAGGGCCGCCCGTTTAAGGTGTCTGAAGTGGCAACCCGCATTGCCCGTATGTTGGAGGACTAAGGACCATGAGTACAGAAGCTGCGGTAAAATTGACGCGGAAAGACTTTGTTTCGGACCAGGATGTCCGCTGGTGTCCGGGCTGTGGGGACTATGCCATTCTGGCTCAGGTCCAGAAAGTCTTCCCTGAGTTCGGCATTCCAAAGGAAAAAGCGGTTTTCATTTCGGGTATCGGCTGTTCGAGCCGTTTCCCGTACTACATGAATACGTATGGCTTTCATACCATTCATGGGCGAGCTCCGGCGATTGCCACCGGACTCAAGATCTCCCGACCCGACCTGCATATCTGGCTGGTCACCGGTGACGGTGACGGTTTGAGCATTGGCGGCAATCATCTCATTCATGCGCTGCGCCGGAATGTTGAGCTCAAAATCATGCTTTTCAACAACCGGATTTACGGTCTGACGAAAGGCCAATACTCGCCAACTTCAGAGCTTGGCAAAGTTGCCAAATCCACGCCCATGGGCTCGGCCGACCATCCGCTCAACCCGATCGCCCTGGCAATGGGGGCAGAGGCGACGTTTATTGCCCGCAGCATCGATACCGAGGCCAAGCATCAGCAGGAAACGCTGCGACGCGCAGCCGCCCATCAGGGCGGAGCATTTATTGAAATTCTCCAAAACTGCAACGTCTATAATGACGGCGCCTGGGAATATCTGAAGGCGAAAGACTCCAAGGCCGATACCCAACTGCTGCTTGAGCACGGGAAGCCCATGGTTTTTGGCAAGAACAAAGATCGGGGTATTCGCCTCAACGGCCTAACCCCTGAAGTGGTCACGATTGGGAATGGCAGTGGCACCTCAGATCTGCTGGTCCACGATGAACACGATCAAACGCTGGCCTATTTGCTCGGTCGCATGACACCCCCCAACTTCCCCACGCCGGTCGGGGTTCTGTTTTCAACCCAACGGCCGACGATTGAGTCCTTGATGAACAAACAGATTCAGGACGCTATCGGGAAGTCTGGCCCAGGGACTATTGACACCCTTCTGCGTCGTGGAGATGTCTGGTCTGTAGAATAATTTTCTCAACAGTCGAGAAGGCCCCTGTTTGTCTCTGCGTGTGACGAGCCGGGGCCAAAGGGTAAACGTGTCCCCCACATCAGACAAAGCTGGACACGTTTACCCTTTTTCGTGTTTCGAGCGTATGCCACTCCATCTTCGGATTCCCTGTCCCCAGTGCGGAAAAATTCTCTACCGGAAGCGCAAGGGGCGTTGTCCGGGGTGCGGAACGCGGGTGAGTGCGCATGTGGAAGAGGTCCGCGGGCGGGAGGAGCGGATTGAAAAGGTTGTGGCTGTCATCGGGACAGCGCTGGTTGTCCTGGTGCTCATGCTCGCCGGCGGAGTCGGGCTGGTTGAGGGCATACTGATGTATGGGGCGGCTGGCGCGGCAATGTTTTATCTGGCAAAAAAGACATTCAAGCCAAACCGGGAACAAGAAGAAAGAGAAGGGTAGCGTAAGGAAGAAATCATGGCAGAAAAGGCCGACCTGAAAAAACAGATGAAAGAGCTCAAAGGGCAACGTGATACGGCACTGGCGCAAAAGGAACACACAGAACTCAAAAAGATCCGACGCAATATCCGTTCTGTCAAACGGCAGTTGCGCGCCCTGGCACAAAGAGTCAACGTGTCCTCCAACAACATGTAGATGCTGGACACGTTGACTCTTTTGAAGCGGCCCCGGCTGCGTAATATTCTTTTGCTTCGGCCTCAGTCCAGGCTTCTGCGAGCAAGGGCAGGGGAACCCACTCCTTTTTCTGTCCGTCTACACCGCCTTCTCGGACTGCTCCCTACCCCTAACTGCCCAGGCATGAAAGGAAGACGGCTATGAACGTTCGGGTCCAATCGCAATCCATTGCGGCAGTCCGCACCGACCTGCTGGTTGTCTCGGTCGTGCAAGGGAAACAAAACTCTGAAAACCTGAAAGCCCTCGATGCTGTGGTGGATGGTGCGCTGCGCGAGCAGGTGAGACGCAGCCGATTCCAAGGCAAACGTGGCGAGACTCTCCTGTTCCAGACGCATAAACGTCTCCCCAGCGTATTGGTCCTGCTGGTTGGACTCGGGAAACAAGGGAGCATTGAGTCCTCCACTTGGCGTCAGGTCGGAGCCACGGCCCGCCGCCAGGCGCAGGAGCAACGAGCGAAGAGCCTGGCGTGGTTTGTCGAACCACGTCTGGATGTTCAGGATACGGGGGCCGCTATCCTCGAAGGGCTACTGCTGTCCGGGTATGCCTTTCAGAAGTACAAATCCGACAACGGGAAGAAGACGGCAATTGAGACCTTCACCCTGGTTGGTCCCGGTCTCAGGAAAAGCGCTCGGCTGAGCCGCGCCCTCGAAACGGTTCAAAATACGGTTCCTGGCGTCTTTCTGGCACGCGATTTAGTCAATGAACCCGCTTCGGTTTCAACCCCAACATATCTGGCGAATCAAGCCAAAAAGCTCGCTGACGGCAACGGACTCAAGACCGAAGTCTGGGGTGTGAACAAGATCAAGGCGGCCAAAATGCACGGGCTGCTTGCGGTTTCGCGCGGCGGTCCGGAAGAGCCACGCTTCATCAAGCTACGCTATACCCCCTCCGCAAAACCCAAAAAGAAAGTGGCTCTGGTTGGGAAGGGGCTCACCTTTGACTCCGGTGGACTTTCGCTCAAGCCGGCAAAGGCCATGGAGACGATGAAGATTGATATGTCGGGTGGGGCAACGGTGCTGGGGACGATGCGGGCGATTGCCGCGCTCAAACCGCCGGTGCAGGTCACGGGATATGTGCCCTCATCCGAAAATATGCCGAGCGGCACAGCTCAGAAGCCCGGTGATATTATCAGCTATCGAAACGGCAAAACCGTTGAGGTCCTCAATACGGATGCAGAGGGCCGTTTGATCCTGGCTGATGCGCTGATCTGTGCCGTCGAAGACCAGCCCGACGTCATTATTGACCTGGCCACCCTAACCGGTGCCTGCATGGTCGCCCTGGGATCCCGAGTCGCCGGGCTGTTCAGCAATAATCAGCAACTGACGGATGATTTGTTGGCCAGCAGCAAAGAGACGGGCGAGCAGTTATGGCCCATGCCCCTGGTGAAGGAGTATAAGGACGACATCAAGAGTTCCATTGCCGACATTAAAAATATCGGTGGGGGCTATGGGGGCGCGATTACCGCGGCACTTTTTCTTGAAGAGTTTGTCTCGGAGGTTCCCTGGGTGCATCTGGATATTGCCGGTCCGGCCTTTTCAGAGCGGGCCCCGAGAGGCGGCACCGGCTTTGGCGTGCGAACGCTCGTGCAGTATGTGCTGAGTTTGTAGAGCCAGCCGCCGGGGAGACCGGGATGCGGACCATCGCCCAACTTCAACGCCGGATCGTTGCCTGCCGACGTTGTCCCCGGCTCGTTCGGCACTGCCGGCACACGGCCCAGGAGAAAGTCAAACGCTACCGCGGCTGGGACTATTGGGGCAAGCCGGTGCCGAGCCTTGGTGACCGCACCGCGCGCCTGTATGTGGTCGGCCTGGCACCCGCAGCGCATGGCGGCAATCGGACGGGGCGGGTGTTTACCGGGGACCGCAGCGGGGACTGGGTGTTCGGCGCATTACACGCCTCTGGCTTCGCTAACCAGCCAACTTCAACCCATATCGATGATGGCCTCAGCCTACAGGGCGCGTATATCACCGCGGCCGTCCACTGTGCACCACCGGACAACAAGCCGTCGCGAGAAGAATTCGACGCCTGTCAACCCTATTTGCTGCGTGAAATCCAACTGCTGAAACATGTCAGGGTCGTTGTTGCGCTGGGGCAGTTGGCTTTTTCAGCCTATCTCAAAGCCCGGCGAGAAGTCGGCCTGCGGGTTCCGACGCCCAGGCCGAAATTCGGGCATAGCAAGCGCTACGACCTGGATGGCGTCAGCCTCATTGGTTCCTACCATCCCAGCCAACAAAATACCTTTACCGGGCGGCTTACACAGCCCATGTTTCATGCCGTCTTCCGCACGGCCCGGGAGATCATTGAGGACACGACGCTTTGATACGGCAGGTCGGGCAACAGACCTATTCTGGAAAAATCGCGTTAATGACCTCATCAATCGCGCGCTGAGAGTCGTTGTCGTCCGTCAGTGAACGGGAGACGGCAACGGTACACGCGCGCCGCGGTGTCACCCCCTGGCGAATGAGCTGACCAGAATAGATGAGCAGCCGCGTGCTGACGCCTTCTTCAAGGCCACTGGCTTTCAGGTGGCGGACCTTTTCGCCCAGCTTGGCAAGGTCGAGCGCGGTTTCCAAGGGCAGATCACTTTCGTGGGCAATGATCTCGGCTTCCTTATCGCGGGGCGGGTAGGTGAACTCGACCGTGACAAAGCGCTGCCGCGTGGAGTGTTTGAGGTCTTTGAGGATACTCTGGTAGCCGGGGTTGTACGAGATGACCAGCAGAAAATTCTCGTGCGCCTCAAGGATTTCGGCCCGCTTATCAACCGGCAGAATGCGCCGATGGTCGGTCAGCGGATGGATGAGGACAATGGTATCCTTGCGCGCTTCCACGATCTCGTCCAGGTAGCAAATCGCCCCGGTGCGGACCGCCTGGGTCAGCGGCCCGTCCACCCAGACGGTATCATCGCCCTTAATCAGATATCGTCCGACCAGATCACTTCCCGTCAGGTCTTCATGGCAGGCGACTGTAACAATGTTTTCGGGGGCTTCCTCACCGCGGTTCGGCATGAGCACATGGGCCATATGCTCGACAAAACGGGTCTTGCCGCAGCCGGTCGGGCCTTTCAGCAGCACCGGTAGCCGACACTCATAGGCGGCCCGAAAAATCTCGACCTCATCACCTATGGGTAAGTAGAACGGAACCGCACCATTCGGAGTAGTATCTTCGCTCATAGTCGTGACTCGTTTACTCTTTATTTATGAGGGAGTCGTGAGAGTCTCCATGACTTGCCGGGTATCAATATCGATCAGCTCAACGGTCGCCACACCACTGATACCAGTCTTTTGCCGGGTATCGATGATCTGGCCTCGGAGTTTTTCTCTGAAACTGTCTCGGACAGTCTGAGGCATACCAGCCATGGGAAAATTGCGAAAGAAGACCCGGGCCTGGGTTTGCGACAGCCACTCGATACGGACGATTTTGGGTGCCATCATTTCATGAGAGCGAAAGAGCGCTTCCACTGCTTGCTGAAACGGCGACGCGGTGGGATTTGTTGCCGACGCGGTTCTGGATGAGGCCGTCCCATTCGAGAATTGTTCCAGGAGTTGGTCGATGCGGGCCTGAATGGCCGTGTTGTCCGTCAGACTCCTGGCCTGCTGTAATGAGGCGACCGCTTGGTCGGGCCTACCTTTCTCCTGGTAGGCAACCCCCAGGTTAAAATGCGCCTGAAAGAAGCCCGGCTGCTGGGCCAGGACCGATTGATAGGAAGCGATGGCTTGGTCGACCTGACCGGTATAGAGGTACATGGTCCCGAGGTCGGTCGCCACGCTGGCATCATCTGGTTTCAGCGCCAAGTAGCCTTGATAATACTCGATCGCCTGGTGATGTTCCTCAAGGTCGTAGTAGACATTCCCCAAGCCGCGCAGCGCATCCAGATCACTCGGGGCAAGCGCAAACAGCTTACGATAGGAAGCCAGGGCCGCACTGCGGTAGCTGGCGTCCAACTGCGACGCCCGAAACTGGACTTCAGCCAGAGTCCGCCACGCGTTGGGGTCTTGCGGGGCGGCATTGGCTTGGGCAACCAGTTCCGCAATACGGCTCGTCACCTCCTCAGGCAGGGCAACCTCGGGATGATCCTGGGGCAAGGCCGAGCCGCCCGTGCTGGCTTGCGTGGAACGAGTCGAGGGCGGAGCAAAAGGCTCTGTCCGCAGGACAAACACCCAGAGTCCGATACCAACGGCGAGGTAGCAGGACAAAACGATGAGGCCGGGGAGCGGCAGCCGCTGGGCGCCTGCCGCTGATGGGGTGGCCGATTTCTGGGCCTGCTGCCCACCGGCCTTGCCGCCGAGGGCTTCCCCACAATTCGTACAGAACTGTGCTTTGGGGATAGTCTTTGTCCCACACTGTGGACAAAAACGCGCTGTCGCCATCCTGCCTCGACCTCCGTGCACCCTACCTAACAACAATACCCTATGCAGGCTAGACCAGTGAGGGAGCGAATCCAGTTGACAGTCAAGGAGATGGCTGGATAAGCTGCGAGCAGCCCTGGGGAGGAATACATGGCGAAAAAGAGTGCGAAGCACGACCCACGCCTGGCACGCGGCAAAAAAGCGCTGGAAGAATGGGGCATTCAGCCCCCTGCCGGCCAAGACTTGGATATTGCCAGCCTGCATGAGCGCATAGGACAGGATGCTGACGCCGACTTGGCTCTGGCCGCCTTACTGGGCACCGTCCAGACGGCAGAGTCGGCCCAGTTCCTGGCGGATTGGACAGAGCAGGCCACTGATAAGCGTTTACGTAAAGAGATTAGCCGTGCCCTCTATCGCCTGTCACAAAAAGGGATACAGGCCGACCGGCCGCAAAAGGGAGCGGGCAAGTCCATTCTCACCCCGATCGAACCAGAGGGCTATCTGTCCGCAATGGACGGGCGAGGCGATCGTCTCGTTTGGATCGTGAAATCACGCCTTGGCGGCGGACTGTATTTCTTGTCTGCGCTCATCAACGAACCCGAAGGCATGCGCTCTATTGAGGGCACGGACATATCGAGAAAAACGCTGCGGCAGGCGCTTCGGGACTTGCTCAACCGCCGCGGCGTGACCATGGTTCAGGTGGCGTGGCAGTATTGCGATTTTCTGATGCAGGAAGGCTATGAACGGGCCAAGGAACAGGACAAAAAAGAGGTCGAATCCTACCCAGCGGCTCGGTCCTTTGTGTTCCCCACGCCGGCAGAAAGAGGAAACGTGTCTTCCAACCGTTCATACAAAGCCGGACACATTTCCTCTTTACCCCAAACAGTGCCACTACCGGACAGTGTAGATCGTCAGACGGTCGCTGGCGACGAAACGTTCCTGACAACGTCCATCCAGCTCGCCGAAGAACCGGAAATGCAGCGGTGGGTATTCGACGCGGAACAGGCCAAGCCCTATGTCGAAAAGATCACCAGTGCGCAGGAGAGCCCCCTGGTGCTGAATCAGCACCAGCAAAAAGACCGGGTGGACGATGTCATCAAACAAGCGATTGCCGAAGTGTTCTCAGGGGAGAGCGGTCAGGTCTACGCACGGCGCTTGGAAGAAACGGCGCTGTATTTTGCGGCAACCGGACGGGTAACGTCAGCCCAACGCGCCCTGGCCGTGTCGCTTGCCCTCCAAAAAGAGGGGGCGAGTGGCAGTGGCATTCCCTTTTGTGAAGGATTGGTCCAGCAGAGCATCGGCCAGCACTACACGGAAGAAAAGCAACACCAACAGGAAGAATCCAAAGGCTCGCTCATTATGAAGCCGTCTGAGTTTGCGGCTCAGGCCCAGCGCCCGCGGCGGGCCTGAGGATTTGGGGGACCATGTCGCAGCCCTTCCCGGATCAGATTACTTCGCTCCCGTTTTTGACTGCCGGCACGATTCTGTCGTGCCCTGATTGTGGCATGGGACTCTACTTGCTGACGAAGAAGGTCACCCGAGATGGGACCTTTGAAGGCGCGGTGCAAGCCATGGCCGGTGTCCCGGAATATAAACGGGGGTCCACGCCAAAAACGTGCCCCTTATGTCAGACCGGCCAGTGGTGGTATCCACCCGGCACGATTCATACCTTTCAGTACGGCTGGGTCGCCTAGAGCATTTTGAGTTGACAATACCCAGCCGGGGTTATACCCGTTATACGTCTCTACGATTGATCCATAAAAAGGAGGTTCTTTCATGGCAAGTCCACAACTACAACAGGCCCTCGATATGTTCAAAGAGATGGGGGCGAAGATGGCCGAGGCCAAAGATATCAACGATATGCGCGCGATCATGATAGAAGCGCCCGCCCCGGCTGGGGTGACGTGTACCCCGGTTGAAGCTGGTGGGGTATCTGCCGAATGGAGCGTTGCCGATGGCGCTGACCAGGATAAGGTCATCTTGTATGTCCATGGTGGCGGCTATGTGATGGGCTCCGCCGATTCCCACCGTGATATGACCAGTCGCCTGTCGCAGGCGGCGGGTGCCCGCGTGCTCTCTCTCAACTATCGTCTGGCTCCAGAGCATCCCTTCCCCGCTCCAGTCGATGATGCGGTAGCGGCCTACCGATGGTTGCTCGGACAGGGGATTCAGGCCTCACATATTGCTATTGCCGGAGACTCGGCCGGTGGCGGCCTTGCGCTTGCCGCACTCATCGCTATTCGTGACGCGGGAGAGCCTTTGCCTGCGGCGGGCATTGGTATTTCGCCCTGGGTCGATATGGAAGGCACGGGAGAGTCGATGACCACCCGGGCGGCGGTCGATCCGGTTGTCCAGAAAGAAGGCCTGCTCGGTATGGCCAAGCTGTATTTGGGCGGCGCGGACCCGAAAAACCCACTGGCCGCTCCGTTGCACGCCAATCTTGCGGGTCTCCCGCCCTTGCTGATCCAGGTCGGGGATGCAGAAACCTTGTTGGACGACTCCACAAGAATCACAGAACGAGCCCGGAAAGCCGATGTCGATGTGACATTGAAAGTCTGGGATGAAATGCCGCATGTGTGGCATTTGTTTGCACCGATTCTTCCCGAAGGCCAGCAGGCTATCGAAGAGATCGGGGCGTTCTTTAAGGAACAGACCGCCTAGACCCTTCTCCGTAGACAGCGCAGCACGGGGCAGCCCCATAGGGCTGCCCTTTTTTTAAGCCATGGCCCAACAACTGCATTTGAGTGTGGCGGACCAGTCTCCTGTCCGACAAGGAGGCACGGCCGCCCAGGCGTTGCGGGAGACGGTCGCGCTTGCTGAGGCAGTAGAAAAATTCGGCTATGAACGCTTCTGGGTAGCCGAGCATCATAATATGCCCGGTTTCGCCGGGACCAGTCCGGAGATCGTGATTGGCCAAATTGCCGCCCATACGCAGCATATTCGAGTCGGCAGCGGGGGCGTGATGCTGTCCCACTACAGCGCCCTCAAAGTTGCCGAGATATTCCGCGTCCTCGAATCCTTTTATCCTGGCCGCATCGACCTCGGTCTTGGCCGCGCGCCCGGAAGCGATCAACGGACCGCGGGCGCGCTCTCCTACCCTGGTCAACCCCGCGATATTCGGTATTACCCCGAACAGGTTGATGACCTGCGCGCCTACCTGGCGGATGATCTCCCTGCGGATCATCGTTTTGCCGATGTGCATGCCGGCCCCACGACGGGCACCACGCCAGAGGTATGGTTGCTCGGCTCGGGCATTGACTCGGCCCTCATTGCGGCTGAGCGGGGGCTGCCGTTTAGCTATGCCTATTTCTTCGGTATGGGCATCCAGCATGGTCCGGCTATTGTTGAGAGCTATCGACGCCACTTTCATCCATCGGAATCTCTGGTCGAGCCCAAAGTCAACGTGACTGTTCAGGCTTTATGTGCGGAGACCGAAGAAGAGGCGCACTATCTGTCGGCAAGTAGAAATCTGGTGCGGCTGAATATCATTCGGGGTCGCCGGCAGGGAGTCCCAACACCTGAGGAAGCCCGCACCTATCCGTACAGCGCTGACGAACTGGCCTATCTGGAGCAATACCGTCGCTCCAATGTTGACGGGGACCCGCAGCAGGTGAAAGAGCAACTCGAACACTTGGCCGAGGTGTTTCAGACCACCGACCTCGGCATTGTGACGATTTGTTATGATTTTTCCAAGCGCGTGCGCTCCTATGAACTCATCGCCGAAGCGTGCGGTCTGCTGGACTCTGGCCCCCGACGAGCGGAGACGCCTGCGGATTCATCTGGAGGTATCTAGCCTCTAACCGCCGATTCCAGAGGGAAGGTCGCCTTGCCTACACGACCTTCATCACCGTGGAGAGAACGGCTTTTCCCAGAGAAAGCCCTGCGTGGCACATTGTTCAAGTCACTGTTGTAAAAAGACTTTTGTCCAAAACAGACCAACGGAGACATATAGTGCAGAGAAAAATTATCAGCCCATTTCAGAAAGCGGTGGACGCAAAGGGAAGTCTTGGTATGATGCAACGATGGCCAGGAGGGTGCAAAAAGAGCAGAAAACAGCAGCACGACTGAAAAAAAAGGTGGTGCGACCACAGACAGCACGGACCGTGAAGAAATCGGTCACAAAGAAAAAAGCTGAAGCCACCCAAAAGAAGGCAAAGGAGGGCGAGCCGGCCCCGCGGCAACCAAAAAAGATGTCACCCAAGAGGTGGCTAGAAACTTTTTTCTTCACCCTCGTCGTCTTTCAACTCCAAGAGTTTTTCCGTTGGTGCTGGGACAATCTTGACAAAAAGCAAACCCGTAAAATCGCAGCCGCACTGTATCGTGAGACCTTTTTCCCCTTTGAGTCAATGCCGGAGCAGAAAAGGCTTCCCATCTGGCGGCAGACGAAGGTGGGACGCTTTATCTATGGCCTGACGAGCACAAACGCGGCACGGCTGGAAAAAATCACGCGGCAATGGGCGGAAGAAACAGGGCAGAATATTGATCGTGTAAGGAGCGGCGAGGAGTAATACGTCGCGCGCCTTGCCTACCGGCAAAAGACAGACGCAAAGACGTTGAGACCCCTTACTCGCGTCCCTGCGTTTCGGCAAAGACGTATTTGGCGTCCCGTTTTTCGATCCACTGCCCGCGGCCCGTTGTTTGTCCATCCGTATCAAGCTGGGTGCGGATGATCTCCAACTCTTCTTCCATGGGTGGATCAAGCGTTTCGATGGTCGGGGCCATCTTCGGCTCAAAAGACATCTCGGCCAGAACCATATCAATCGTAACAAACGGGGAAATCGCCATAAGCATCAGCTCACACGACTTTTCTTCATAGCCGAACATCGCCCACGGGGTGAACACACGCCACGGACCGGTGCCCGCGGGCAGGCCGTTGGCCTCGCGCGTGCCTGGTCCGTCGAGAAAGCCCGGGGATGAAATAAAATCCACCCGTTCGGGGAACTTCCGCTTTTGTTGGTCGGTCATCAGAATGGTACGCCAGCACTGAGCGGCAATCGTGTCGGCCCCACCCGGTCCGCCAAAACGCCGACCCTGGCCACCTTCGTATTCTCCCAGTACGGTGGAATTGATATTCCCGTAGCGATCGACCTGGAGGGTGTTGAGAATACCGACATCGACATAGCCGAGTTGGGCAAAATTGCCCGCCGTATTCATGGTCCCCCACTGGAGCGCGCGATAGCCGGCGCGTGAGGCCACCATGGTCATCAGGGGGTCCCAAGGCAGCATGGATTGCGGGGCAATTACGCCATCCTCGGTCATGTATTGGACGCCTGAGGCGTACAGCCGCTGAGCCAGTAAAATGCTGTATAAGGGTTCTCCGCCGCCACCGACCCAATAGCTTTTTTCTTCCTCAATGACCCGTGAGACGGTACAGATCAAATGCTCTCGTTCCGCAAAATGCGTGGCCGGTGTCATATCGAGTAGCCCTCCCGAATAGTTTCGCGTCGTTGCATCTCTTGGAGTTTTTTCCACCCTACGCGCTTTTCCAACATTTCGTCGTGCGAATCGACACTGTACACCCATTTTTCAAGATAGGGTTGCAGGTCGCCGCGCATGGTCCCGCCGAAACACTCGACAACGTGCTGGACATCTGAGGCATAGCGTCCCTGGACCGTCCCCGGATAGGCGCCAAACGGCGCATGAACGACGGCATCGACCGTAAAGTGGGGGATAGCGGTCCGGGCTGGGTCGCGTCGAAATTCATCCGTTTCGATGATCTCTTCGGCGGATACAATGACCCTTTTGGACGCTAAGGCACAGTCAACATGGGAAATACCAGTGCCAAAGACGCGGGCGTTGCCGTACACGTCGGCCTGATGCGCATGGATGATCGAAACATCCGGGTTCAGCGCGGGCAGCAGAACAACCGGCTTGCCCGAAAACGGGTCTGTGACCAACTTGGCCCCGGATTGGGGAAAGCCCTCGGTCCCGCCAAACGAGCGCACGCCAATAAACGGCAACCCCTGTGCGCCTGCCTGTAGACGATAGGTCATCACTACATTTGAATACTCGTAGGTTTGGAGGCGACCGGCGGCGACCGCCTTGGACAACCACGGACCAAAACCAACAAACCCGATATCCGCCCTGGTGGCGCAGCCGCCTTCGACCAGCAGCGCGAGCGCGACATAGGTGAATTTCCCACAGACCCACAGGTCCTTTTTCTGTTGACGAAGAATCTCGCGGATCAGCGAACTCGGGCCACGCTGGAAGTAGTTGCAGTCATACGCCACATAGTCTCCATCAGAGACAAACTTCTCAATGGCCTCGTGCTCGTTCAGCATTTTAGGCACGAGCGTCCGCGGCTTGTTGTCTCTCACCCAGGCACGGAATCCATCGGGATCAGGTGGAAGATATGCGCCCTGCCCTTCTGCCAGAATTTCCATGTGCAGCAGTCTCCTCACAAAGCCCGAACAGGGCTTTGCTTGTTCTTAATAGCGTGCCGCCTAGATACCATAGTCCTGAGAGGCGTGCCAATGCCGCGAGAGAGCGGCCATCCTTGTCGGACTTGCGCTCCAGGGGTCCTTCCTCTATCCATGCTCCTATTCACAATGGCTCATTGGAACCCGGTTCGGGTTTGGCTCGGTCAACAAGAAGGATGAGAGAGGCGAGAATGCGTGTTACGTGGTTCACACTATTTCTGTTCGCCTGCGTGTTTACTCTTTCCAGAACGGCCGCTCCTGATGATGGGATAGCGCAGACCCTCCAGGGCTCGACGCCTTTTCAGGAGACCTTTCAACAGTACCAGGCTGGCGTGTTTCCGTCGGGCTGGAAGGTGCGTGGCAGCGAAGCCACTGCGCAGACCGTCTATCGCATTGCCGAGGAAGAAGGCAATCGATTTCTCCACGCCTATGCCAACAACCAGGATGTCCAGATCGGCAGAGAATATATATGTAAGCCTCGGGACTATCCCATTTTGCGCTGGCGTTGGCGCGCGACTCAACTCCCTCGTGGCGCCAACGAACGCGCAAAAAAAACGAATGATTCTGCCGCGGCCGTCTACGTCATTTTTGACAGCAACCTCGTGCCACGGGCGATTAAATACGTCTGGAGTTCGACCCTCGCGGTTGGCACGCGTTTCGACAGTCCGGTCTATTGGCGCGCCAAGGTCATCGTCTTACAGCGAGGGCCAGCCGAGCCCGACGAGTGGCGACAGGAAAGCGTGAATTTCTACCAGGACTATAAGGACCTCTTTGGCTTTGAACCGGGGGAGGTACGCGGTATCGCCGTGCTCTCGGACTCCGACACGATGACCAGTGTATCCGAAGCGGCCTATGACGACTTTATGCTGCTTCCGGGGAAAACCCCCTCCCTGCTTAGCCCAGAGGCTGCGGCGGTCACGCTCTCCTTAATGTGAAGGGTGAGGGCCTGACCGCGCAGAGTAGAGGGGCAGTCTCTTCTCCGAAGCGCCTATTCGTTATCGTACTGCAAGTCATGCGCCACACGCTCGACCGACTTGCCGGCCGGGTCAAAATAGTTCAGCGTTTCGGTGCTGATATCCCCACCATAGATATGGACGCTCACAACCGGCTCGTCAGTCTGGTTCAGAAAATCATGAACTTCTTCATTCGGAGACAGGACGTGGGCGACATCACCAGAACGGAGGTCGAGCGCGGTGGTTTCGCGCAGTTCCGCATGCCCTGGCTGCGTCCCGGCGTCGAGACGTTTATACCGAATGGTATGGAGCTGGTTCCGATACACACCTTCGACGACCCAGTTCCCGGCATGATCGTGCACCCCGCTCGATCCACCCGGAGGCCATATTGCGGCCATGATATTGAAGCAGTCTTCAGGCCCACGATAGAGGCGATACAGGGTGAAGTCTTTATGCTCGGTCGTAATACGACCAGGAGCCGGCTGACAATATTCTTCCGGTAGGCTACCGGCGGCCAGAAAACGTTCCAGCAGGGGTTCCGCCGCCGCAACAATCGCGGCGTGTTCCTGTTCACGGGCGACCAGCGCTTCCACATCCTCGGCAAGCTGTTCGAGCGTGTATGGGCTGTCGTCTTGATACGCAAGATTACTCATACGCTTCCCTCCTGTCATTTCCTCTTTCTGCCCTTGTTGCTGACTCAGCATTGAAAAGCAAGAGGTGAGACGTTCTCCTTCCTCCCTTGACAACTGAACTCGGCATGTCAGAAATGGCCTTTTGGATACTCGCGTCCCTCCGCAGCGCTATTTGTCAGGAGGCTCTTTATTATGGTCCAGCAGAGTGAACGACATGGCAAATTCTGAGCAGGTGCTCCATCCTGACCTGGCCGATCTACCCGAGCTATCGGTCACCGAGCAAGCTGCCCAGTTGGTACAGCTTGATGTCAAGGAGCGGCAAGAATTCCTCCTCTCGGCAAAGAACGGTGCGGCAATCGTCCGGGCGCTCTCCTCCGAGACCTTGTTGTACACCCTCAAGGAGATTGGGCTGCACGATGCGGTCGGACTCCTGGCCATGGCGTCGCCTGAACAAGTGCGTGCCATGTTGGACCTGGACTGTTGGCGCAAGGACAGCTTGGATGCTGGACGCTTGTTGACCTGGCTGCTGCTGCTCGATGAGAGCGGGAGCGGGAAGCTGGCCGAATGGATTTTACACGCCGACATCGAACTCCTGGTCCTCCTGATTCAACGTCACTTTGCGGTGGTTCGCAAAGTGGATATCGAGGAGGAGCCGGACTTTGATGAGTCCAGATATTTCACCTTCGATGAGCAATATCTCCTCCGCTTCCGGGGTGAGTCAGAACCGATTCTCTACCTCCTGCTTGAGCAGCTCCGCACGCTTGACTACCGCCGGTATCTCCATGCGCTCGAAAACAGTTTGTTTGAACTCGAAAGCGGCCTTGAAGAGCAGGCGTTTCGCTGGCGGGCGGCGCGCCTCGAAGATCGTGGCTATCCGAGATATGAAGAGGCGCAAGCGCTCTTCCGCTTTATCCCGCCGGACTCCATTCCGTTGCAGGCCTATCAACGTTCCCCCGACACGCTGCATCTTGCTACCGGGGACGACACGATTACGCCACCCGATCACGCTTTAGCCCTCCTCGCCGAGCCCATGTCTTTTTTCTCCCAGGTATTGGCGAGCCTGCCACGCCGGACGACTGCGCACATCGGCCAGGAACTCGCCTATCTGACCAATAGTATTGTCACGGCTGAGGCCCGGGATGCCGGAGAAGTCAGCGAAATTCGTCGCTGCGTTGGCATGGCGCACGACTATGTCAATATTGGCCTGTCCTATGCGACCAAGGAAGATGAGACAGCGGCGCGCGAGCTTCTTCAAACGACGCAGGTTCGCCCGTTCTTCCAGACTGGCTGGAGCTTGCTCCAGCGGCTTCAGCATCAGGCCAGCCTCATGGACGCGCAGTTAGAGGAGATGCCCGAATGGGAGAGCTATCTCGATCCGCCGTTTCGGGAAATGTATGCCGGGATCAAGCGCCGCGAGCCGCTCTTTTTTGTCGGGCTGGAGACACCGGGCGAAATCGTGTCCCGACGCTTTGGACATCTGTCTGAAGTGCGGCAGGTCGAATCGCTCCTGGCCCAGATCCCGACCTGGGTCCGGGTCTTCCGGCGCTGGGCCATACTGCCCGAAGAAAAGGCCCCTGAGGGAGTCGGGCTGACTGCTCTCTGGAATACGGCCTTTGCGCGTTGGGTCCTCGGCTCTTCTCTTAAAAGGCAGCTCACTATTCACCCCTTGAACCGGGCTGAGCTTCAGACTCTTCACGACCGGCTCCCACCTGCCGCCCTCGAAGAACGTTGGGAGACGTTCCAGACGCGCTTTCTATCCCCCCAACCCCCCTTCATAAGGGGGGCTCGCCGCCCCCCGCTCGTCATCACACCACAGGAGCTGTCCGCCCTGGGCCCGCTTGTGACCCACGCGCGCGACAAGCTTGAGGAGGTCCTGACCATCGCTATGCAGACCGCTGATCTCCGCTTTGTTGAGGGGCTTCTGGTCGTTGCGTAAGGAAGGTGGCATACGCGGCCCGACACATGAAAGGGGATAAGGAGTGAACGTGTCAACAGTTTGTATTTATTGGAGGACACGTTTACCCTTTGAAGTATGGAACACCTCACCGCCAAAGTTGCCGTTATCACGGGTGGAGCAAGTGGGATAGGCTTTGCCACCGCCCGCCGCCTTGCCAGGCGAGGCGTCCGACTCGTGTTAGCCGATATTGAAGAGTCGGCCTTGAACCGGGCCGTCACCGAGCTAGCGGCGACGGGAACCGCCGTAGAGGGAGTGGTCTGCGATGTCGGCGACCTGAAGGCCGTTCAACACCTGGCCGACACCGCGTTTGAGAAAATGGGCGCGGTGCATATTGTGTTCCATAATGCCGGGGTTGCCGTTGGCGGGCCAATTGCCGAGATGCAGCATAGCGACTGGGAGTGGACCCTGCGGGTCAATTTATGGGGTCCCATCCACGGGGTTGAAGCCTTTACGCAACGCATGATCGCCCAGGGTCAGGGCGGTCACATGCTGTTTACCGCCTCGTTTGCCGGCCTCGTCCCCAATGTTGGCCTTGGCCCGTACTGTGTGTCTAAGTATGGAGTCGTGGCTTTAGCCGAAGTCCTGCGTCGAGAGCTGCGAGCGCACGACATTGGCGTATCGGTCCTGTGTCCGATGCGGGTGGCCACCAATATCGGGCACTCGGAGCGCAATCGTCCCGACGAGTTGGGTGGCCCGGAAGCGTCACCGCCGGTGCTTGACCAGGGAGAAGACAATCAAAATCTCGCCGGTCGAGTCCTGGACGTAGATGATGTTGCCGCGCAGGTCGTAGATGCCATGTTGCCAATCGCCTCTACATCCTGCCTCACGAGGAAAGTCGGACGCCCATCCAGCGGCGGTTTGAACGGATCGATCAGGCCTACGATGAACAAAGGGCCACGGAATGAGTCTTCATACCTGAATTGGCCCTCACGACCCTCTCTTGTACCGGAGACAGCATTCAGCAAAGACAAGGATATGACTAACCAAGAGAAAATCCTCAGACAGTGGGTCCGCTCACCCGAGCGGTGGCAGCGGTTGTGGGACACGTGTCAGCACGGCGGAGGGCAATACAAGCGTGGATTATTTGTCTTGGATGGGAAAGGACAAAACCACACACGGCCCAAGACCCGGCAGCAAGTCATTGTCGAACTGCTGAAAAACGAGCCGATGGGGTACTTGTCGTGAGCGCCCATCTTCCTTTGCGCGTTGCCATGCGGTAGGCCAATGGCCCATATGGATTCATGGAGTTTGAATGGGGTGACGCAAAGAGTGATGCGTGTTTCGCGCAGCGCGGGTTCGATTTCGTCCATGCCATTCGAGCTTTTCTTGATTCAAATCGGCTCATCAGTCGGGATTCTCGCCGGGACTATGGCGAAGAGCGCTACCGGCTATTGGGTATGATTGAAGGCCGGGTGTTCGTCGTGATTTTTACCATACGGAATTCCATCATCCGTGTCATTTCAGCCCGCAAAGCCAATAAGAGGGGGGTTGAGGAATATGACAAGAACGCGCGTCAAGATTGATCCCGGTCGCCGACAAGACCTGCCCGCGGGACGAGTCAATTCCGCAGTGCTAGACGCGACGACCGAACAGGACATCGCTGTGCAGCAACGCCAAGATGATGCCGAAGCGATCCAGGACATGGCAAAATTCGCCCGCCGCGTCCGTAAGCGCCTGGGATTCACACAACAAGAGTTCGCCCGGCGCATCGACGTGCCGCAAGAAACGATCCGCAACTGGGAACAGGGAAAACGTTGCCCCACCGGCACGGCCAAGGCGTTGCTCCGCGTGCTCGACAAGGCACCCGAGACGGCGCTGTTCGCGTTGACCTGAATTTCATATCGCGGGCATAAGAAGGACGGCAGCCCGTTACGGGTCGGTCGGCAGTTTCTTGAGTGCTCCGATTGCGGCTCTGCTCAGGCTCTTGTCGCCGGATATACAGCTCTTGCGCAAGGCTTCGACGATCTCCTGACTTGTCTCTCCTATCTGTCCGCAGGTCATGGCAGCCGAACGACGGACGCCCATGTCCGGGTCGTGTTCTAAAAGCCGGAGAACCGCTACTCGAATTGCGCCGCTGGTCAATCGGAGCTTACCCAAACAGGACAGCCCACCGAGGCGAACCATTGGGTCCTCGTCATGTAGGCTGGTAAGATAGGCTTCTTGGGCGGCTTGATCCGTTTGCTTCAGGTCGCGCAGGCAGTAGAGGGCCATGCGGCGTTGCACAGTATTGCCCGTATGCACAAGCTGGATCATGGCGGAAACGACATCTTGAGAATAGCGCTGGGCGAGCTGCAAGACAGCGGTTGCCGCGGCCCAGCGCAGGTCACTTTCCTGGTGTCCCAGGTTCTCGATCAAAACGGGAAGAAGAGTAGACGTGTCCAGCAGTTGGGTCTGATTGGAGAACACGTTTACTCTTTGAGGCGAGGGGCTCGGCAGATCGAGTTGGGAGAGGACAAAAGCCACGGTCCAGCGCAGCCGCGGGTTCGGGTCCGCCAGCTTGTGTGTCAGCGTTTCAATAATTTCCGGCTGTCGGGAGGCAAAGCGGGTAAGGACGGTCGCTGCACCGCGTTGTATTTTTTTCGTCGAATGTCCCAAACACGCGAGAAGATTACGAATCACATCTTGTGGGAGAGACGTTAATGTTCTCTCCGCCTCAAGCCGAGCGAGCGCCGAGAGCCGGATATGCTCATCGGCGGCGAGCAGTCCGGCTGCAAGCTGGCCGAGTTGGAGGGTGGTATTGTGGGCCTGATCCATAGGCTACTCAATTGGCGAAATTGGGGAGGCGCTTATCATCACTCCAGGTATGTCGGCTAACTTCCCTGCCCCGATCAGATAATGCTCAGGATCAAGAAACGTCTGGTCAATGACCTGCCAGAGGGCGGCCTTCTCCAGCGGACAGCCTTTGAGATTGTGCTCAAACGTCTGCATCCCTGCCGGATTGGCAATGAAATCACCCGAGAACTGGATCGTCTCGATTGTCCGCTCGGGAGTGAGAGAGAAACGAATCTGGAGTTCTCCAAGCGGAGTTTGCCTCGTTGCTGTATAGGGGAGAGCGGACCGCAACGGGCGGCTGTTCGGCACGAGGTCGGACTGAGCCTGTTTTCCCAGAATGGCCGCACGCTCGTTTTCGTCCAGGTCGTGGTCGAGGCATTCCAGCCCGAACTGCCGGGTAAAGCCGTTCTGGAGCAGACGAATGACTTGGCCTGGAGCCAGAGGCCGCCCGAGGACTTTATCCAAATTGTGAACCTGGTCTGGCATAAAGAGTCGGCAGGGAATAGTCCCCTGCGGGTCCGCCCGGTCAAGCAAATGGGGCAGGAGGCTCATATCCCGTTGGACAAACACGCCGCCTTCATACAGCATGGCTCCGCTGTCTGCTGTCACAAAAGAGTGCCAGCCAACCGGCAGCCGCTGGACCGTCAGAAAATCCTGGCCTGGATAAAAGACTGCAACCCCACCGGTTTTCAAGCCGTGCAGCACTCCACGGACGTAACGGTTGAGGATTTGAAACGGCGCGATGTGCTGCGGGTCGTCGGAGAAGAAAAATGAACGCTGCGGCACGATGAGTGAAAATTGGACAAACCCGTTGCCACTCGGCAAGGCTCGTCCGCCGGTCAGACGCCGAGTAACTGTCAGACCTGAGTTGTGGCTGAGAAGCGGAAACCTGTCCTCCAATCTGACCCGAGATGTTGACACGTTTCCGCTTTGTGCACCGGCAGCATGATACCGACCCAGCAGCAGCACCTCATCTGGATACGTATAGACGCGCAGGACTGGAAGCCGTGTCTCAATCACGCTGCGAAGAAAATACCGGTCCGTTGCCACGCTTTGAACTGGAGTCGTATCGAATTGAGTCAGCAAACGAATCTGCATGAGAACGCAGCATAAGTCAGGCGGGAACCCGCGGCAATGGTGCTCTTGAACTGAAGCGGGTAGCATCCACCTCGAAAAGGAGGAAAGAGTAGACGTGTCAACAGCCTTGTACCATTAGGAAGACGCGTTTACGCTGTCAGCCGATGCGGGTTCAATTCGCAACCATTCCCCTCGCGCATAACTATCCTGACCTGCCGGGGCTGGTGCGCCAGATTGAGGACTGGGGCTTTGAGATGGTGGGGGTGCCGGACGCGCACTGGCTGTGGCCGGACTGCTATGTGACCCTGACCCAGTGCGCGCTGAACAGTCAGCGGCTGCGGATGGGGACGTTTGTGACCAACCCCCTGACCCGCCATCCCGCGGTCACCGCAGGGGCCATTGCCTCGATCAACGAATTGTCGGACGGGCGCGCCTTTCTGGGCATTGGGACAGGTGACAGTGCCGTGTATAACGTGGGTCTCAAGGCCGCCAGACTCGCCGGGTTTCGTGAAGCGCTCGAAGCAATCAAAGGCTTTTATACTGGCGAAACTCGCTTCCAGGGCAAAACCGTTCGCCAGGTCTGGGTGAAAAGGCCGGTTCCCGTGTACGTCTGTGCCGAGGGGCCAAAGACCCTGCAACTGGCGGGTGAGTTAGCCGACGGGGTGATTGTGGGCAGCGGACTGAGCCCCGCGGTTGTGCAGGACGCCTATGTGCGTATCGAGGCTGGAGCCAAGGCTGCCGGGCGAAACCTTGACGACTTGGATATCTGGTTTTTTGCCAAAACCAATGTGGCTGAGACCACCCGTGCCGCTGTGAATGAAATCCGCATGGCCCTGGCCGCGAGTGCCAACCATGCCTTTCGGCGAACCTTGGAGGGTAAGCGTATTCCTGCCGAACTATGGGAGCCGATTGCAAGACTCAAGGCCGCCTACCGGCCGCATGAACACGAACTGCTCGGCGCTGAACGATTTCACGCCAGGATGATTGATGAACTGGGCCTGAAGGACTATCTGGCCGAACGCTTCGCCATTGTTGGAACGCCGCAAGACTGTCTCGACCAGGTCGAGCGCGCCGCCGAGGCCGGGGTCAAGAAAATTTTTCTTGGACCGCTGACCGGCGATCCGGCCCAGGTTTTGCGGACCTTCGCCCAACAGATTATGCCCCGCTTCCAATAGTCTCGCAAAACGGACAGCATTCCATTGCTTTTCCCCTGACTGTTCAGATAGGATTCGTGACGTGGAAGATCTCTGGGAACGTGCTGAAGAAATTTTGGCGGCTGGCAAGCCCTTTGTGTTGGCGACCATTATCCGCACGCGCGGCTCCGTGCCGCGTGAGGTCGGGGCGAAAATGGTCGTGCCACCCGAAGGACAACCGTTTGGAACGATTGGCGGGGGCTGTGGCGAAGGGGAAGTGCTCCGCCGGGCCTATCCGGTGCTGGACCAGAAACTTCCCCCGCGCATTGTTCAGGTCGATTTAACCGGCGACTTTGACCAGGACGAGATCCAGGTCTGTGGTGGGGTGATGGATGTCGCGCTTGACCTCTGGCAGCCGGAAGAACACCGCGCATTGGCGCAGACCTTGGCCGAGACGACGCGCGCTCACCAGCCCGCAGCTCTGGTAACGGCCCTCGACCCACTCAGCGGACTCCAACCCGGGACAAAGAGTTGCCTGTCTCTTGGCCAGGATGGAAACGGCGGGGCGTCTCTGACTCCGGCCGTCTCCCTCGCAGCAGACACCCTCAAGACCTTTTCCTCCTCCGTCTCTTCAGGCAAACCCCAACTGTTTGCCGTGTCGCCACAGGGCGAGGTCCAGGAAGATGCGGTTGTCCGAAAAGAGGATTGGCCGCGTGTTTTCGTTGACGTGCAGACCGGGGTGCAGACCTTGCTCATTGTTGGTGCCGGCCATATTGCCCAGCCGCTGTGCGAAATAGGGGCCATGCTCGGCTTTCATACGGTTGTGATGGATGATCGCTGGGCCTTTGCCAGTCGAGAACGGTTTCCGCGCGCCGCCGAGGTTCGGGTCGGACCGTTTGAGGAGGTCCTGAACAGCCTGAATATCAACCGGCAGACCTTTGTCGTTGTGGTCACCCGCGGTCATGTGTGGGACGAGACCTCGGTCAAGACCGCGCTCAAGAAGAATCCGGCCTATATTGGCATGATCGGCAGTCGGCGGCGCTCAAAAAGGACCCTCGAGCGCTTGGTTGAACAAGGCTACAGCCCAGAAGAGGTCGCCCGCGTACATACGCCCCTGGGGCTCGATATTGCGGCAGAAACACCAGCGGAAATTGCCGTCGCCATTACTGCCGAGATCGTTCGCGCCCGGCGCAAGGGCCCGGTGGAGACGCTCTCACTGGCCGCCAAAGTCCGGCCTGACGGACCGCTCAAATTTACACCCTAAGCTCGCTCTTTCTCAACGAACACGCGGTATGATTTCTGGATATGATTTCTGGATATGATTTCTGGAATTATCCTGGCCGCTGGTGAGTCCCGGCGGATGGGATCGCCCAAAGCGCTGCTCGACTACCAGGGACTCCCCTTTATTGAAAACATTTGTACCAGCTTTTTGATCGCTGGAGTCGACGAGCTGATTGTCGTGCTCGGAGCGCACGAGCACGCAGAACCGATTCGGGCGGTCGTCCCGAAACATCCCGCTCTGCGGACCGTGGTAAACCCGCAGTATCGACTGGGCCAACTCTCTTCTCTGCAAGTGGGCATTCAGGCCCTGTCGCCCGAGAGCCAGGCCGCAGTGGTCAACCTCGTGGATCACCCTCTTATCCGGCCTGAGACCATACAGACGCTCATGGCGTCGTTTACGGACGATCCCCTGCCCATTATCATTGCGTCCTACCGGGGCCGCCGCGGCCATCCGGTGCTGTTCGCAAAGGGTGTATACGGAGAGCTGCTGGCGGCCCCGCTGTCCAGCGGGGCAAAGGTGGTTGTCCGCAAGGACCCGGAACGGGTGCGCGAGCTGGCGCTTGATGATCCTGGTATTCACGCCGATATTGATACGCCCCAGGAGTACGCCCGGTGGGTTGGCACGCGAAAAATATGAGGCAGTCTTATTCGAGAACCTCTGACAGAGGAAACGTGTCAGGCTGTTGACACACTTCACTCCGTGGAACCCTTGCACTTCCTGGCGCTTTTATATAGCAATCTAGGAGCCCGCGAAGGGGCAGGAAGACGAATCACAATCAATAAAGGAGGCGACCTTGCACGAACTGAATTATGAAGCGCCGACTTCGCTCAATCAGGCCATTAGCGTTTTGGCTGCAGCGGGCGAAAATGGGTGTATGCTGGCAGGAGGTACGGATCTGATTATCCAGATGCGTGCCGGTGTTCGACAACCGGGACAGGTGATTGACGCCAAAAAGATCCCAGAACTCCAAGCCTTGTCTTTTGACGCGCAAAACGGACTCCAACTCGGAGCCGCGCGAGCGTGCTGCGAGATTATTGCCGACGCGACGGTGCAACAGCACTATCCGGGGTTGGTTGAGGCGGCCGGGCTGATTGGCTCCGATCAGATTCTGGCGCGGGCCTCGGTGGGTGGCAATATATGTAACGGCTCACCCGCCGCGGATACGACGCCGGCCCTGATTGCTTTGGGCGCAGTCTGTCATATCGCCGGACCCAACGGGACGCGAGAGGTGGCCGTTCAAGATTTTGTGACTGCCCCCGGACAAACGGTACTTGCACCGAACGAGTTACTGGTGGCATTCCGGATTCCCGCCCCGCAAGGGCAGACGGCTGACTGCTACCAACGTTTTATCCCCCGGAACGAGATGGATATCGCGGTGGTTGGCGTGGGTTCGTGCGTGGCGCTTGAGGGCGAGACCTGCACCGCGGCCCGTATCGGTCTTGGCGCGGTGGCCGCCCGGCCACTGTTGGCCAAAAAAGCGGGCGATTCTCTGGTCGGGAAAACGCTGGACGATGCCGCTCTCGATGCCGCCGCAAAACTCGCGCAGCAAGCCGCCTCGCCCATTAGTGATATGCGCGGCACGGCAGAATTTCGGACGCATCTGGTCGGTGTTCTCACCCGCCGCACTTTGAAGGAAGCAGCCGCGCGGGCGCGGGCACGCTAGGTTGTTGGGAAGGCAGGACATACATGAAGAAAGTACACGTACAAACAACAATTAATGGGGAAGAGACCGAGTTCCTGTGTGAACCACGTCAGAGCCTGCTGGAAGTGCTGCGTGATGTCGTGGGCTATACCGGCACGAAAGAAGGCTGCCTGACGGGCGACTGCGGCGCGTGCAGCGTCATTCTGGATGGCCGCCCCACAGACTCCTGTCTGGTGCTCGGGGTTGAGGCCGCAGGCAAAGACATCACCACGGTCGAAGGCTTGGCCGACGGGGATGCCCTGCACCCGCTCCAAAAGAAATTCCTGGAGCATGCGGCCCTCCAGTGCGGCATCTGCACCCCTGGCTTTTTAGTCACCTCCAAAGCGCTGTTGGACCGGAACCCCAACCCGACTGAGCATGAAATTCGCTACGCCCTGGCGGGCAATCTCTGCCGCTGCACGGGCTATGACAAGATCGTGAGAGCGGTGCAAGACGCCGCCGCTGAAATGCAAGGGAGGTAACCATGGCAGCCCAACAAGAACATAAATTCAAAGTCATCGGGACGCGTCCGATTCGGCACGACGGGGTCGATAAAGTCACCGGTCGGGCGCAGTATGGCGCCGATATCAGTCTGGCCGGCCTCTTGCACGGCAAGGTCCTGCGCAGCCCGCACGCCCACGCCAGAATCAAATCGATCGACACCTCAGCCGCCGCGGCTGTGCCGGGGGTGAAGGCGGTCGTCACGGCCCAGGATTTCCCGGAGATTGGGCCTGGTATGGCGGCAATGGGCGAACTGCCGATCAACCCCCAGCATCTGTCTCTGAACTGCATCGCCCGAGACAAGGCCCTGTACGACGGTCATGTGGTGGCCGCAGTCACCGCCACCAGCCCGCATATCGCCGAAGAGGCCGCAAAGCTGATCAAAGTTGACTATGAAGTCCTGCCCCACGTGCAGAACGTTGTTGAGGCGATGGATGATAAGGCCCCTATCCTGATTCCCGGCCTGGGCAAGGGCGAGGATGGAGAGCCCACGGATACGAACGTGGCCAACCATATCCAGTTCGCGCGCGGAGACCTTGCCGCAGGCTTTGCCGCCGCCGAGGTCGTCATTGAGCGTGAGTTTGACACGTCCATGGTCCACCAGGGCTATATTGAGCCGCACAACGCGGTGGCCCAGTACAGTTCGGACGGGCAGAGTACGATCTGGGTGAGTACCCAGGGGGCGTTTACGGCCCGGGATCAAACGGCTTTTGTGCTCGACATGCCGCCGAGCAAGATCAAGGTCATTCCCGCGGAGATCGGCGGCGGTTTTGGGGGCAAGATTCCTATTTACTACGAGCCGATTGCGCTCATGCTGTCGAAGCACACGGGCAAGCCGGTCAAAATGGTCATGAGCCGCGCCGATGTGCTCAAAGCCACCGGACCGACCCCAGGTTCGCATATCAAGGTCAGGATGGGCGCGGACAAGGACGGTAAGATTACGGCGGCCGAAGTCTGGATGGCCTATGAAGCCGGTGGCTTTCCGGGCTCTCCGGTTGGCGCGGGCTGTATGTGCGTTATTGCTCCGTATGACATCGAGAATCTCAAAATCGACGGCTATGACGTGTTGGTCAACAAGCCCAAGACCGCGGCCTACCGGGCTCCGGGCGCAACCAACGCGGCCATGGGCTCGGAGACGGTCCTTGATGAAATCGCCGAACGGCTGGGCATAGACCCGCTGGAGATCCGTCGCATCAACGGTGCCAGAGAGGGCACGGCGCAGCCCGCGGGTCCGAAATTTGGCCAAATCGGCTTTCTTGAAACGCTCGAAGCCGCCCAGAATAGTGACCACTTCAAGTCCGAGCTGCCTCAGGTCGAAGGCCGGCGGGTTGGTCGGGGTCTGGCCTCGGGCTTCTGGTTTAACGCCGGTTTTCAGTCCAGCGCGACCGTTGCCATTAACAGCGACGGCACCGCCAATGTGGTCACCGGTTCGACCGATATTGGTGGCACGCGGGCGTCCTGCGCCATGATTGCCGCCGAGGTACTCGGCCTCAAGGCCGAAGAAGTCCACCCGGTGGTGGCCGATACCGAGTCCATCGGCCATACGGATATGACCGGTGGCAGCCGGGTCACCTTTGCCACCGGGACGGCCGTGTACGAAGCCGCCCAAGACGTGCTCAAGCAACTCAAAGAGCGGGCGGCCAAATCCTGGAAGGTGGACGCGGATAAAGTCGCGTTTCAGGATGGTGTCTTCACCTGTACCGAGAACGGCAACGAGTCCATGAGCCTCAAGGAACTCGCCGGCAAGCTGCCGCGGACCGGCGGTCCGGTTGCGGGCCGCGCGTCCGTCAACCCACGCGGTGTCGGACCAGGCTTTGCCACCCACGTGGTTGATGTGGCCGTCGACGAGGAAACCGGCAAAGTGGACGTGCTGCGCTACACGGCTGTCCAGGATGTTGGCAAGGCCGTCCACCCCAGCTACGTCGAAGGGCAGATGCAGGGCGGCGTGGCCCAAGGGGTCGGCTGGGCGCTCAACGAGGAATACGTCTATGGCGAAGACGGATGTATGCAGAACACCGGCTTCCTGGATTATCGGATGCCGACCTGTCTGGATTTGCCCATGATTGAAACCATCCTGGTTGAGGTCCCGAACCCCGGCCATCCGGTGGGTGTGCGGGGTGTAGGCGAGGTGCCGATTGTTCCGCCGCCGGCGGCCATCGCCAATGCGATCTATAGCGCCACCGGTGTGCGCATGTTGGACCTGCCGATGTCGCCGCCCCGCGTGACCAAGGCGATCCTGGAGAAAAACGGATAAATGACCAGAGGGATGGCCTGCGGTTCAGTGCGTCACTCCCGGAGACGGCGGAGGGCTGCGGGTGTATGAACTGGCTAAACGGGGAGACCTGGGCGGGTCACAGTTTGAGACGAATGGGGCCGGGTGCGTACGCTGCGCCAAGTGGACTTGCATGAGGTGTCGATTGTGAATGCGCCGCCCGGCGTCTCATACGCCGGGCGGCGCGCGCTCACGCAACGTGGCTACGCCAGCGTGGGATGCTCTGGTGGCCTAATTACAAGGAGTTGGTGATGAGAATCAAGGGTACTCTGGTAGCGGTGCTGGTGGCATTGCTGGGCGCGTCTGCTGCGCAGGCGCAATTTCAGACGCAATTTGAGGATAGAACAGCCTCGAATATAAAGGACGAATTGTGTTCAGGGCGGTCTACTGAATGCGAGAGAGCGGCTCTTACTTGCCGGGCTACTACGAATTCCTTTGCTTCCCTCCTTGGACTCCCCCTTGATGCAGCGATCGCGTCTTATAGGAAGAGGTTCACCCATTGCATGAAGGGACAGGGTTTCTCCTAGGTTCCCGACTCGGTTAATGACAAGGAGCATCATGACCAATGAAGACTCTACCCGGTCGGAAGATGCGTCGTGGGCGGCGCTGACGGCGAGTCGTGTCGCCCGACTCGCCGAGCAGTTGTCCCCGGTCTTTGCGGGCGTTGACGTTATCTCCTCCGCGCTCGCCAGCCTCCCGGCTCGTATTTACCGACGGGCCGGCGGCCGGCACACGCTGCTGACGCGGCCCTGACGTGTCTATTAAGGGCACGTTTACTCATTTGTATCCTATGACAACCGTCTATATCCCTTCACTCCTGCGGAAATTGACCGGTGGCAGAGACCGCACAACGGCCACCGGAAAAACAGTGGGGGAGATAGTCGAAGACCTCGAACGCCAGTTTCCCGGTTTTCGGAGCCGGGTGGTTGAGGACGGCGACCTGGTTGGCTCCATTGCGGTTTCGATCAACGGAGAGATCGGGACGGAAGGCTTGACCGAATCGGTTCCAGACGGGGGCGAAGTCCATTTTGTGCCTGCTATTGGAGGCGGGTAAACCGCGGTTACGATAACTCTTGAACGGGGAAGGGTGGTCAGCTCTTCCCCGTTTTTGTGTACGGGAGGTGGCTATGGGAGCGCAACACGAGCATCAGTTCAAGGTGATTGGCACCCGTCCCATGCGGCACGACGGGGTTGATAAAGTCACGGGACGCGCCCGCTATGGAGCGGATATTACCCTGCCGGGGCTCCTGCACGGGAAAGTGCTGCGCAGTCCACACCCCCACGCGCGGATCAAATCCATCCAGACCTCCGAGGCCCAAGCCCTGCCAGGCGTCAAAGCGGTCATTACCGGAGCGGACTTTCCTGAGATTGAACCGGGGATGCTGCAAATCGGTGAGAACTTTGTCAACCCGCGTCACCTGGCTGCGAATATTATGGCCCGCGACAAAGTCCTGTACGACGGCCATGCGGTCGCGGCCGTCGCGGCGACCAGCCCACATGTTGCCGAGGAAGCGCTCAAGCTCATCAGCGTGGAGTACGAACCGCTGCCCTTTGTTCAGAACGTGCTCGAAGCCATGCGGGACGACGCGGTGATCCTCCACCCGGACCTGCGGACCGCCGGTGTCGATGCAGGGGATGACACAGAGACCAATATTGCGAACCATGTCCAGTTCTCGCGGGGCGACCTCGCTGCCGGGTTTGCCGCGGCCGAGGTCGTGATCGAACGCGAGTTTGCAACCACCATGGTCCACCAGGGCTATATTGAGCCCCATAACGCGGTGGCGCAGTATAACCAGGACGGCAAGGCCACGGTCTGGGTCAGTACTCAGGGGCCGTTTGCCGTACGCGAGTTGTGCGGCACCATGCTGCAAATGAACCGCGGGGATATCAAAGTCGTGCCGGCCGAGATCGGGGGCGGCTTTGGCGGCAAGACCACTGTATATTTGGAACCGGTGGCCCTGCTCCTGTCCAAACTCACCGGCCGCCCGGTGAAAATGGTCATGTCTCGGAGCGAGGTGCTGCGCGCGACAGGCCCGACGCCGGGCTCGCATATTCGCGCCAAGATCGGCGTCAATCTTGAGGGTAAAATCACCGCGGCCGAACTCCACCTCTTGTTTGAAGCCGGTGCCTTTCCCGGTTCGCCAGTGGCGGCTGGTTGTATGACCGTTCTGGCTCCGTACGACCTGGAAAACTTTCAGATTGATGGGTACGATGTTGTGCTGAACAAGCCCAAGACGTGTGCCTACCGCGCTCCCGGTGCCACCAACCCCGCTATGGCGGCTGAAACGATTCTTGACGAACTGGCGGAAAAGCTGGGGCTTGATCCGCTTGAAATACGACGCATCAACGGCGCCAAAGAAGGAACCGCCCAACCCGCCGGGCCTCAATTCAAACGGATAGGCTATCTCGAAACGATTGAGGCCATTCACAGCAGCGAGCACTATCAGTCTCCACCGCCCCAGAGTGAGAACGGAAAACTCCGCGGGCGGGGAGTGGCAACCGGCTTTTGGTTTAATGCCGCGTTTCAGTCGAGCGCTACGGTGAGTATCAACACCGATGGGACCGCTAACGTGGTGACGGGCTCGCCCGATATTGGCGGTAGCCGGGTCTCGTGCGCCATGATTGCGGCCGAGGTGCTTGGACTCAGGGCGGAAGACATGCACCCGGTTGTCGCAGACACGGAATCTATCGGCCATACCGATACGACCGGCGGCAGTCGGGTGACCTTCGCTACCGGTCTGGCCGTGTATGAAGCGGCCCAAGATGCCGTGGGGCAACTGAAGCAGCGGGCGGCCACGGTCTGGAAGGTCAAGCCGGAAGACGTCACCTACCAGGACGGGGTGCTCTCCACCCCCCTTATCCCCCCTAACAGGAGGGATAAGGGGGGTAGTCACGAATCCCTGAGCTTGAAGGGACTCGCCCCCAAATTTCCCCGCGCCGGTGGTCCGGTTATGGGCCGTGCATCCGTCCGGCCGCGCGGGGTTGGGCCCGCCTTTGCCGCTCACGTGGTTGATGTGGAAGTCGATCCCGAGACCGGGAAAGTCGATATTCTCCGCTACACTGCCGCCCAGGATGTGGGCAAAGCCGTCCATCCCAGCTATGTCGAGGGGCAGATGCAGGGCGGCGTGGCCCAGGGGATCGGCTGGGCGCTCAATGAAGAGTATTTTTACGCCGAGGATGGGACCATGCGGAATACCGGTTTTCTGGACTATCGCATGCCCACCTGTCTCGACCTGCCCATGATCGAAACCATTCTGGTCGAAGTGGCCAATCCTGGCCATCCCATCGGCATTCGTGGCGTCGGCGAGGTGCCGATCGTCCCGCCCCCCGCGGCGATTGCCAACGCTATTTACCGGGCGACCGGGGTGCGGATGACCGAGCTGCCCATGTCTCCAGCCAAAGTGACAAAGGCGCTCCTGGAGAAGCGGGGAGAGAAGGACAGCCTGCCACTTCCTACGACTCAGTAAGGAGTTCCAGAAATCCCCGCAGCATCCGGTAGGTCAGACCCCAGATCGTCTTCCCGCCGTAGAGGAGCGCGGGCACCTGAATGGTCGATCCGGTCTGAAGCTTGCGCTCAACGATCTGTTCCACGTCGTCCTGTTGCATGAAGGACAGCGGGACCCAGATGATGTCCTGGACTTCAACCGGATCGAGTACCGGACTGGCGTCCCGAGAGACGAGATAAACAAACGGGGACACCACCATGCCGATTTGTTTGCCGCGCGCCGAGGCGTGCACTTCGGCCAGACGGCCGAGGTATTCGCCATGCTCAGCAAGATCAATCCCAACCTCTTCATAGGTCTCGCGTTGGATTGTGACCAGCAGGTCTGGGTCTTCCGGCTCCTGGCGCCCCCCGGGAAAGGCCATATGTCCAGACCAGGGATCGTGGGGATGGTGCGCACGGTGGATGAAGAACACGTACACATCGTCAGGGCGGAGTTGCAGCAGCAGCGCAACCGCCGCCCGCATCGGGTCGTCCATATCGACCGGAGCGGGATTATGCTTCGAGAGCCGGTTGCGGATGTGCGAAATTTGGCTGTTCATAGCGGGCGCTGAATCTCTCCTTCTCGCGAGGAGCGAGCCCGAGTGAGAAACGCATAACAGAGCAAGGCGACTCGCAGGCTCCTCTTACTGGCGGGACGACTCTTCCTGATTGGCTTCTTTGACCGCATCAAGGACGGCACCCGCGCGTTGAACATAGACCTGGACTTCGAGGATCTGATTGAGCAGGCGGCCGATATAGGTGCGAGCCTCTTCGGTTTGGGGACCGAGTCCTTTGACAAGCTGGGTGGCGGAACCTATCCCCTGGGTCGCCTGGGTGACGGCGCTTTCTATTTCGCCGAAGGTTTCTGAGTCAATAATCATGCGAGTCCTCTCTGCGCGCTTTCACCCCATGACTCCGCGTACAGGCGTGCGTTCATCGGCAGTGTATAGAGAGAACTCCCCCTTCGTCAATCCGCTCGACCGCAAGACAGGGTCTCGCTTTGTATGTCCCCTGCAGAACGACGGAAGGAGGGGGTCACACGGGAAATATCAACCTTGACAGCCGCGTTGCAGATGGCCAATACTCACATCTTCCTTGAGTGTTGAAAGACAGGAGGTTTCGGCATGTCCCTGGACCGGGCCTTGAGTGGCATTCGCGTTATTGACCTCACCCACTATATTGCGGGGCCCTATTGTACAAAATTGCTCGGCGACTATGGGGCTGAGGTCATCAAGATTGAACCGCCAACACGCGGCGAAGGCGGGCGGGCCCTGCCGCCATTTTTTGACGATCAGCCCGGACAGGAGCAGAGCGGTCTCTTTTGTTTTTTGAATACCAGCAAACAGTCGGTGGCGATTGACCTCACCTGTCAGCCAGGACGTGAGGCGGTCTTGGGCCTGATTGAACGGGCGGATGTGGTCGTCGAGAATTTCCGTCCGGGCACCCTTGAACGCCTGGGTTTGGGGCAAGAGGTCCTGCGCGCCGCCAACCCGCGGGTAGTCAGTGTGGCCATCTCGAACTTCGGCACCTCCGGCCCCTCCCGTGACTATCGCATGACCGACAGCGTGGCCTTTGCCCTGGGCAGTTGGACCTATCCCATGGGCGAACTGGATCGTCCTCCGGTCCAGCCTGGGGGCGCGTTCGGCCAATATGTGGCCGGGTTATACGCCGCCCTCGGTACTCTGCAAGCCGTGCGGAACCGGAACGCAACACAGGCCGCACAGCACGTTGAGGTCTCCATTCAGGAGGCTCTGATTGCCACGTCCTTGTACGACTTTGTGGCATTTTCCTATGCGGGCTTTGTTCGCCAGCGTTCGGGCAGGCAGTTTCACGCGGCGTTTCCTAATCTGGTCACGCTGCCGTGTGCGGATGGCTATGTGGGCGTGCATGCCGGTCTGCTGCATCAAATCGTTGCCCTGCTCGAACTGGTCGAACGGCCCGACCTAGCGGCTGATTCGCGCTTTCAGAACATCTCGACCCTGGCACTATGCGCCGAGGAATTACACGCCGCGCTTATTCCGTGGATGCGCGAGCGCAAGAAATGGGACATCTACCATGCCGCGCAAGCCCGCGGGATTCCGTTGTCGCCGATCCCGTCTGCCCAAGAAGTCGTGGAATGGGCCCAACTCAAAGAGCGTCAGGCGTTTATCGAAGTCAAGTGTCCCGGAGGAGGAACCGTGACCATACCCGGCCCACCGTCCCGCGAAAGTGGCGCGCCTATCCTCAGCCTCCGTCGCGCCCCTCGTGTCGGGGAGCACACAACGAGCGTGCTGGGCGAAAAGCTGGGCTATGGCAACACCGATTTGCAGCGCCTTCGGGCCGCGGGGGGCATCAACTAAGAGAGGCATCAAGACACAGGAGCACGCATATGACACAACCGCTGCGCGTCGTGGATTTAACCAATGGCTGGGCCGGTCCCTTGGCTACCTGTCTGCTGGCTGACTTTGGCGCAGAAGTCATTAAGGTCGAATCCCCCTCTCATATGGACTGGTGGCGCGGAGCCGCCCCCGAGGTCACGGAAGACGGGGGCCGGCCCTACGAGCAGTCGCCAACGTTTAATACGGTCAACCGGAATAAATATGGCATTGCACTGGAACTCACCCACCCGCGGGGACGAGAGCTGTTTCGTGACCTGGTCCGTATCAGCGATGTCTTGGTGGCCAATTATCCGCCGCGCAGTTTACGCAAACTCGGTATTGAGTTTGACACGCTGAAGGCGGTCAACCCACAACTCGTGATGGTCACCCTGCCGGCCTTTGGCAATAGTGGCCCGGAGAGCGAATATCTCGGTTTTGGCACCACCACCGAAGCCATGGCCGGGATAACCGGAGTCAGTGGCTATGAAGACGGTCCACCCCAGATGCTCAGCAACGCCATCGGCGACCCGGTGTCGGCCCTCAACGCCTGTTTCGCTGCGCTGGTCGGGACATTTGAACAAGAACGGCGCGGCGCAGGGGTCTCGATTGATCTGTCCCATGTTGAGGGACTCTTACCGTTCAACGCCGCCGCGCTGCTGGAGTACACCATCAATGGCCGCTCTCAGGGGCGACTCGGCAATCGTCACCCCACCCTGGCACCCCACGGCTGTTATCCCTGTCAGGGCGAAGACGAGTGGATCACCATTGCCGTCACGTCGGACGAGGACTGGCGTAATTTCTGTCACGTTTTGGGGAATCCAACGTGGGCGCAAAACGGTCGATTCGACACGGCACCGGGCAGAAAGACGGCTGAGGACGAACTCGACCAATACATAAGCGCCTGGACACAAGGGCACGAGGCCACCGCGCTGATGGAAAGCCTGCAAGAAGCGGGTGTCGCCGCCGGAGTGGTGCTGTCCGGGGCCGGGGTGCTGAGTGACCCGCACCTGGCCGCGCGTGAGTTCATATTAACGATCGAGAAGGAGGAAACCGGGCCGCACTTCTATCCAGGTTTCGTCCCTCAATTTCCCGATACGCCTTCGGTCGTCCGGCGGCCCGCCCCAAGCTTCGGCAAACACAACGAGCGTATCTTCGGCAGCTTGCTCGGCTTATCGAAAGAGGAGATACAACGGCTCTCTGACGAGGGCATCATTAGCACCGAGCCGTTGTTTCCAGCGCTGACGCGCTAGGCGTTGAGCCGCCGTTTTCTCCCCTCTCCCCTGGCGGGAGAGGGGGATTCTCCCCCACACGCACGGATAATCACTTCCTTCACCCCTTCCATATTGCCCAGCACCTCTGTGTTCCAGAATCTCAGTACCCGAAAGCCCTGCGCCTCCAGCCAAGCCGTCCGCTTCGTATCATTGGCATACCAGAAATGGTCTCAGTTTTTTTGACAGCATTACTAGCGGTTGGATTAACTATTCACACAATAACGTTTTGGTACAACTTTTCTCACACGCGCTTGTCTCGTCCATAAATGGTCATGAAACTGCGCTCGGGAAAATCAAAGAAGACATCCTACTATTGAAAGAACGGGCAGGGCTTGTTCAATGAACAACCTATCGCTGTTCAGTGACATCGTAGTCGATAGACCACCCACAGAGGGTATAAAATATGCCGGTTCAAAACTGAAGTTGCTCCCACACATTCTCGATTTGGCCCGTCGAACCGATGCAAAGAGTGTCCTTGATGGCTTCTCAGGATCAACCCGTGTATCCCAGGCGTTTGCCCAATCAGGGTATCAGGTTGTCAGCAATGATATTGCGGTGTGGTCAGAGGCTTTTGGTCAATGCTATTTGCTCAGTGACCGGCCAAGGGAAGGCTATGCGACCCTCATTCGCAGCCTGAACAAGGCTCGGCCAAGAGATGGCTGGTTTACCGAGCACTATGGCGGCGAGTCCAATGCTGGCAGTTCTGTTCAGCGTGACGGTCTCAAAAGGCCCTGGCAGGTTCATAATACGCGAAAATTGGACGGGATCCGTCAAGAAATTGACCATCTTTCTTTATCACCAATTGAAAGGGCCGTAGCGCTGACGAGTCTCATTTTAGGATTAGATCGCGTAGATAGTACGCTTGGCCATTTTGTTTCCTATCTCCAAAAATGGTCTCCAAGATCGTTCCATGATTTGTATCTTGAAGTGCCCGATTTGGTTTCTTACGAGTGCCAGCACGACGTGCGTCGTGGCGATATATTTGATCTTGTCAATTGCGATGTTGACCTTGCCTATTTTGATCCTCCCTATGGGTCGAATAATGAAAAGATGCCTCCGTCGCGTGTTCGGTATGCGTCCTATTATCACTTATGGACTACCATCTGCCTCAATGATTTCCCGGAATTATTCGGGAAGGCAAAGAGAAGAAGAGGTACGTCTGATACGCTCTCTGGGTCGGTGTTTGAGGAATTCAAGAGGAGCCCATGTACGGACCGATTCATTGCGGTTGAAGCAATTGAACGACTAATACAATCGACCGCGGCACGGTGGGTTATCCTCTCTTACAGCTCAGGTGGCCGGGCAACGGCAGACGAATTACACAACATTTTATCCGTCAATGGCGAAGTCATTGATGTTATCGAGGTTGACTACAAGCGCAATGTTATGGCGGGAATGAAGTGGACGAACGAATGGCTGCGCGATGCAGAATGCCCGAACCGGGAATTTCTGTTTTTGATTGACAAGGGGTGATTCGTCAACACCTCAGGGCGCACAGGCCCGGACTGCCTCCAGCACGTGCTGTTTCCCGGTCGGGCCGTCGCTGACGGGGAAAATAACCGGATGCACAATGCCGGAGTCGCGATAGGCTTCGACCCGCTCTCGGCATTCGGTCGGTGTCCCTGAGACACTGACCGTTTCAATCAATGGGTCAGGAACAAGCTGGGCCGCCTTTTGCCGGTCCCCCTGCCGCCATGCCTCCCGAATAGCCTGGGCTTCCTCGGGAAATCCCTGCTCGGCCATGACGCGATTATAGCGCGGAAAGAATCCGGCGTAGAAGGCGACCAGGGGCCGAATGCGCTCCAGGGCCTCTTTGTGGTCCTGGGCCACACTCATCGGCAGGAGCGAGACAATATCAACCTCTTCGGCCTGGCGTCCGGCTCGGCGCGCACCAATCGCGATATTTTCGGCGGCCAGCGTGCCGGCTTCCGGGGCACTCCACACCAGAATAGTCCCCTGGGCGAGTTCACCGCAGGCTTGGAGCATCTGCGGAAAGACAGCTGAAATATAGATCGGAATTTCCGGGCGGGCGGGCTGAAACCAGAGGTCAAACTGCTCAATGGTCACGGCCTCGCCGTGATAGGATACCGAGCCCTCACGCAGTAGCGTGCGGATAATCTCGACCGTTTCCCGCATGCGCTGGACCGGCTGACCGTATGGGATGCCATGCTCCGGCTCGACCTGAACCTTGTGACTGGAGCCGAGCCCCAGGATAAAGCGGTGCTGGGAATAATGATCGACACACGCGGCCGCCATGGCAATAGTCGGCGCGCTACGGACGAAAATACTGCTGATACTCGTGCCAAGCTGGATGCGCTGGGTTGCGAGAGCGCAGGCGGTCAGAACAGAGAATTGGTCTCCGCCATGACCTTCCGCAAACCAGGCTGAGGTATAGCCCTGCTCTTCGGCATGTTTGACACAATCAACAACATCGGTGGGCGACATGCCACCAGCCAAAGCGAGCCCGATTTGAGCCATATGTGTTCTCCTCTCTATCGACACGTGGGATGGGGGGTTTTGTGATACGGCGCGAGCCATTCTCGACCGGAATGTGGAGAGCGTCAAGTCGGATACCCCTCATACGTGTGAGGCCCATGACATTATCCACCCCCCTCCCCAGCCGTCCCCTTCAGGGGGAGGGAATTACGCCTCACGATGCCCCCGTTTATCCTGAGCGTAGCGCCACGAAGTCGAAGGACGAATGGGTGGAGGGACCAAGCCCCAAGCCCAAGAGCGGGCGGCCTTGCGCTTACCTCCGCTCGTCAGCAGAATAGACGGTTTGACCGTGCACGGAGGATTATGCAGACACGGAGCCCTCAGCGTTACGGTGTGATGATGAGTAAACGTACCCTCCAACAGGCACGCAGATGTTGGCCTGTTTACTCATTGTGGGCGCTCAGCATTCTGAGCGTGTGGCTGCTGTGGTGTACACCCTCCGGGGCCACGGCGGTCCCGCTGCATACGATTGATTTCTCCGGCCATCCGGATGGTCCGGCAGAGGAATGGTTGAAGCAGCAAGGCTTTACCTTTCGCCTGGACGCGGACGATTTACAGCCGCACTTCAAGGATAATCGCCTCGTCTTACATACTTCCCGAAAAAAAGCGGGCCTGTTCGAGTTGCCCCTGCACGTGTCCCAGGTCAAACGGATTCGCATTCATTGGGGGGTCGAACGCTATCCGCGCGGGGCGGATTGGAGCCAGGGGATCACAGCGGTCCCTATCGCGGTGATGACCACGTTCGGGACAGAAAAAATCAAGAGCGGCTCGCTCTTTGTCCCCAATGCGCCGTATTTTATCGGCCTCTTCCTCGGGGAAAAAGAGCAGACAAATCGGGCCTATACCGGGAATTACTATAAGACCGGCGGCCGCTATTTCTGTGCACCCTGCGGCGTGCCGGTAGGGGAGCGGGTGGTGACGGAATTTGATTTGGACCAGACCTTCCGCACGCAGTTTGGTCAGGCTGTTGTGCCCCCAATCAGCCGCTTCGGCTTTCAGATGAATACCAGAGGGACATCTGGGGGGGCCAAGGCTTTTTTAGAGAAAGTGGAATATTTATCCGAATAATTGGGGGGCGGGTTGAATACCGGCGGTGTTGCTCCGTCTGCTATAGTAGCTTTCCTTCTTTCTTCCTCCTTCCGGTGGCGGGGGAAGCTCATGAGCCCCTTGCATGAGTCTTCTCCCGCCATTTCGGTTTTAGTAGTGGCTAGAAAACGAATCACTATCCACTCGTCACTGTCCACTCCTTGTCACGCGGGTCCGCTCCAGTCAAAAGGGATGTGCTTGCTCGATTTCCCGGCCCAATCCCACTCAAAGCCGTAGGCGTTGACCCGATTGTCAACCGTTTTGCCCCAGGTCGCGACTTGGCCGGGTCCAACTTCGGAGCCGGGCGGATGCAGCAACTGCACCCGTTTTCCTTTCGGCGTGGTCGGTCCGGTCAGCGCCTCGGCAGAGGCCGTGACGCGGTCGGGGATCTCCGCTTTCCAAAAGGCCAGGTCCTCGGCAATATCAAAAGTGATCGGCACAAACTCAATTCCGCGCACCTCACCAATCGAGCGCGCAAACCCGGCCATGAATCCGCCGGCCTGCCCGGAAAAGATGAGTTGGAGGGCCTCGCGCTGCTGGGCATCAGCCTGTTCGTCAATAAACAGCCCCAGTGAAATTTGGGCCTCGCCAGCCCACACATTGCCGCTAAAGTTGGCCACGGCAAGGACATTCAGCCCATCGAGACGGGTTGGGCCATACATCCCCTCTCGGACATGGTAGGCCAGCACGCCCTCACAGTGGTTGTTTGTCGGCGGCTGGGCAAATTCGCACGGACAGGCGATATCGCAACTGCACACATCAAACCAGTCGCCCCGGAGGGTCCAATTCTGTATATCCGCCATACGGTCCTCCTCAGTGCCAGGGTTCCACAATAATTTTCGCGTGCCGCTCAGGCGAGTGCAGGTCTCTAAATGCCTGGGCGACTCCCTCTATCCCCACGGTCCCCGTAATTAATGGGTCGGTCATAAGCTGGCCCTCGGCAATATGATGCAGGGTGGAGGCGTACTCTTCCCCGCTATAGCCCAAGACGAACTGGAGATTCAGCTCTTTGTTGATCCCGAACATGGGTTCAAAGCTGTCCTTTTCCATACACACGCCGACAACCACAATCCGGGTGCCTTGCGGGGCCGCGGCCATAATCTGATCGATGACCCCGGGAACGCCGACACATTCAAACATGACGGCTGGCCGCAGCGGCGGGCCAGAAGCCCAGGGCGGTTGAGGCGGAGCCGTACTCGGGTCGGCCCAGACCGCAGCGTCCTGCCAACTGGCATATGGCGACTGCTCGGCGGGATCGATGACCATATCCGCGCCCATAGCCTCCGCGAGCTGACGACGACGAGGGGAGAAATCCGCGGCAATAATGGGTTGCACGCCTTTCATCCGCAACGACGCAATAACGGCCAGACCGACCGGCCCACAGCCGATGACCAGAGGCACATCGTCTTGTGTCAGACGTGCCATTTCAACCGCGTGCAGGCCGACCGCCATAGGTTCGGTCAGGGCGGCTTTGTGCGTTGGCAGGCCGTTCGGGACTGCAATCAACAACTTTTCACTCAGGCGCATATACTCCCCATAGCCGCCCGGGTTGTCGTTTGAATAGCCGACCGTCTCGACACCGGTCGGTCGAATGAGGATCGGCATGGAAACCGCGCGGGTGCCGGCTTTGAGGCTGCGATCCGTGTTCGGCCCAAAGTCAACCACCTCGAAACAGAACTCGTGGCCCATGACGATACCCCGGCTGAGGTCCATATTAAACACACCGTTGGAACGCTCCGAGACTTCAACCAGCTTCTCCGTGTGCTTCAGCGCGTGGAGGTCCGAGCCGCAAATCCCACAGGCCAGGGTTTTGACCAGGACCTCGCCCGGTCCGGGCTCTGGAACGGGAATATTTTCCACTGTCAGTTCATGGTTCAGCATCATTACGGCGCGCATACACTTCTCCTCTCCGTTGCCACTCTCTCCGCATTACAGCCGGACAACTATAAGTCATGGACGATAGCCCTGTCCAGGTCGGAAAATCCGGTATCATTTGACACTCAAGGGACCGGTGTCATACAGTTCAGAACGCTTGTGGAAAGGAGGCCCGGCATGAAAGTCACCCGCATCTATACGGGTTCGGATAACCAGTCGCATTTTGAGGATGTCGAGATTCCGCTCACAGACGGCGGCGGAGCGGGACAGCTCTCTGAGCTTATTCCGGCAACCGGCGTGATCTTTCGAGAAACGGGCGGCGACTACGACCTCGATTTTCACAATGCGCCGCGGCGGCAGTATGTGGTCATGCTTGAGGGTGAGGTCGAGATCGAGACTGGAGACGGCACGAAGCGCATCCTGGGCACCGGAGAGATTCTGCTGGCCGAAGATACCACCGGCCAGGGCCATATCAGCCGGGCGGTGGGCGGCCAGCCCAGAAAGTCGCTGTTTATTCCATTGGCCTGAATGCGCCCCAGGCTGCCATGAGCACAGAGGAGTCTCCGTTTTCCAGTTTTATTGAGCACAATGCCGATGCCAATGGCGACTGAGACACTTCCCAACACGAGTGCCACCCGGAATGACCAGAACAAGTTCCGGCCCGAAGACCGGCCGGTCCATGGAGAGTGATATTGGCCTCGTCGGAGATCGGGTGGACGTTGCCGCCCGAGTCATTAAGGGAGACTCGCGACAGATCGACCGGATTCTGGAGCCGCAATCGGTCGATGCGGTCATCACGTCCCCGCCTTACCCAAACGAGAAAGACTACACGCGCACGACACGCTTGGAGTCCGTCATCCTCGGGTTGATACGCGACAAACAGGACTTGCGGGCGCTGAAACAGACCCTCGTCAGATCTAATACTAGGGGCGTGTACAAGGCAGACTCAGATGATCGGGAGGTTGCGGATAATGTTAGGATACGGAACATCGCCGACACCATTGAAAAACGCCGGGTTGAGCTGGGAAAAACCTCCGGCTTCGAGCGGCTCTATCCCCGCGTCACCCGGCTGTATTTTGGTGGCATGGCACGACATCTTGCTTCCCTCCGGCCCGTCCTCAAACCGGGGGCGCGACTCGCTTATGTGGTGGGGGACCAAGCGTCGTATCTGCAGGTCATGATTCGGACAGGTCGTCTGCTTGCCGAACTAGCGCAATCGTTGCACTACACCGTCACTGGCATTGATCTGTTTCGGACCCGGCTGTCAACGGTGACCGGCGAGCAGCTTCGGGAAGAAGTCGTTCTGCTCAAATGGCCGGGCCACTGACCGAGAGGGAGGTGCGCTATTCCGTCCCGGAACCGTTATATCACGATCAGCAGCAGATGTGGGACCCCTTGCTGCGCGCCATCCAACGGGAAGACCTGATTGGCGACCCGCGCGCTCACACACCCGAGGCCCGGGGTAAACGCTTTTATCGAAGCCTGGACATCGAGCAAGCCCAAACATGAAGTCATGCAGGACCCACATTTGCGCGAACGGGATATGATCCTCGCACTCGATCATCCCACGCGCGGCACATACACCATGGCCGGCAATCCCATCAAACTGTCGGCTTCGGATGTCCCGCTGCGGCCCGCACCCCTGCTCGGCGAGTAGAGTGCCGAGGTCTTGACGGAACTCGGCTATGACGCCCAGGCTATCGCGGCTATGCGGGAGGCAGGGTTGATCTAGCGCGTTTCCCGCTAAGCTCTCGCCGTGCAGGGAGCTCCCGTCATGCCGGACGTGATCCGGCCTCCAGCGGGCGGCTGTACAGAATCGCAATTGGCACTACCGGTTTGTCTCCAGCCATTTCTTGAAATCATCCACCACGCCGCCCTGCCATAACGAAACGCCCGCCCGGTAGGCAGCCCGGGCGATCATATGCGCCCCGACCGGGGCGGTCAGAAAGAGAAAAAGGACGATCAGGGATTCCTTCAGGCCTGAGGAGAGCCCCAAATAGCGCAGGTAGAGCAGCGCAGCCAGGACCACCCCGACCACGCCAAACGTGGTGCTCTTGCTCGTTGCGTGCATGCGTGCGTACACATCCCTCAGCCGCAACAGGCCGAACGTCCCGGTCAGGAGAAAAAACAGGCCGAGCAGCAGGAGGGCGCTAACCAGGACGTCGAGTATGTAGGGGACTTGCATCAATAACCGTTCCTCTCAGCAGATACTTGGCCGCGGCGACCGTTCCTAAAAATGAGAGAATGGCGAGGACCAGGGCAACATCGATATACAGCGCACTCTGAGCACGGATCGAAATGACGATGATAGCGGCAACCAGATTGATCGCAATATTGTCGAGGGCCACGACCCGGTCGGGAATCGTGGGACCCCGCAGCACCCGATACGCACTGAGCAAGATCGAGAGCGTGATACCAATCAGCACGATGACAGAAACAAATGGCGTAATCATTGGGCAATGAGCAGGAGATGGCGTTCAAAGCCGTCTTTAATGATGCGGATTTCTTCCTCCACATCGGCGACATCGAGAAAGTGAATAAATAAAAACTGCCGGTCCGGACTCACCTCGACCGAGAGCGTTCCCGGTGTCAGGGTAATCATATTCGCCAGCAGGGTAATCAGCACATCATTCTGCAAGGACAACGGGTAGGCAACAATGCCGGGCCGGATGGCGAGCTTCAGAGCCAGGACCTGTCTGACCACGGTCCAATTGGCAATCAGGAGTTCCTTCACAAAGAAGAAAACGAGGCGCACGCTCAGCGCAGCCTTGCGGAAATAACGACGCTCCTGGTGGAAGGAGCGGGGGAAGAACAGCATGGCCAAGAGGCCGACCAGAGAGCCGATCACCATCTGCCGCAAGGATATCTCGTCTTGTAGCAGGCACCAGGCGAAAGCCAGAATAATGTTGAAGAAAAAACGAGTCACCATATCCATCAACCCCGTATTCAAAAGACGTCAAAGAGGAAACGTATCCGGCATCTCATGTCTCTTGGAGGACACGTTTACTCCTTCAGCCCCAGGACTGCCGCAATATACACACGCGGGTCAGCGACTTGTGCCGCAGCGGTCTGCGCCACGCTGTACAGTATACCCGGAAACAGCCCAATCCCAACAATAAAAAAGACGAGCAGGACAATGCCGGGGAGGAGGGGCCAGAGTGATACTGGTCGGCGGTCGCCCGTCTCTTCGCCCCAGAAGACCCCGTTCCATATTTTGAGCATGGAGGCCAGCGTCAGCAGGCCGCCCAAGAGCCCAATACCCACATAGCCGTAACGACCAATCTCCACCCCTGCCTGCAGGACGATAAATTTACTGAAAAACCCGGCGAGCGGAGGAAGGCCGGCAAGGCTCAGTGCCGCCAGCAAAAAAAGAATGCTCAAGGGTATGGAGTGGAATTGCAGACCACCCACCGCTTTGAGGTGGGTCGTACCGGTTGCGGCCTGCACAACGCCGGCGATCAGGAAAAGAGCGGACTTCGCCAGGACGTAGGGCACCATATAAAAGAGGGCACCGGCCAATGCCTGCGGCGTCAACAGGCCGATACCCAGAATGAGATAGCCGATCTGACTGATGATGTGGTAGGACAAAATGCGCTTCATGTCCATCTGGGACAGCGCCCCAAAGACGCCCAGGAGCATGGTCAGGGCAGCCAGAATCAGCAGCAGTTCATGGGTCAGGGCCGGGTTATGACGGAAGATCAGCGTAAAGGTCCGGAAGATGGCATACACGCCGACCTTGGTCAGAATCCCGCCAAAGAATGCGCTTAATCCCGCCGAGGGCTGGAAATACGGTCCGGGCAGCCAGAAATAGAGCGGAAAGATGGCGGCCTTGGTACCGAACACAAACAAGAAGACCAGGGCCAGAATGGTCAACGTGGGGTCCAGCTCCCCGGACGTCGTCTGAATCTTATGGGCCAGGTCCGCCATATTGAGCGTGCCCATCGTTCGGTACAGCACGGACAGGCTGATCAGAAAAAAGGTCGAGGCGATCAGGTTGATGACCACGTATTTGACCGTCTCTCGCAGTTGGCCGGGCTGTGAGCCAAGGGCCAGGAGTGCGAACGACGCGATCAGCAAAATTTCAAAAAAGACAAACAGGTTGAACAAATCTCCAGTGAGAAAGGCGCCGTTCACGCCCATGATGAGAATAAAAAAGAGCGGATAATAAAAATGCTCCTGGTGCGCCTGTTCAACCGTGCGCAGCGAGAAGACCACCACCGCCACCCCAACCGTCATGGTCAGGACGACCATGGTCATACTCAGGACATCGGCCACCAGGATAATGCCGTAGGGCGCGGCCCAGTTGCCCATCCGCAACACGACAATTCCCCCCCCTATTCCCCCTCCATCGGGGGAGACCTCTTGCAGCAGAGAGAGCAGACCCACGACGGACAGCCCCCACAGCCCCAGACTGACAGCGAGGCTCACCCCGCGCTGAAAGCTGTCCCATTTGTGAAAGGCAGCTAAAAGCGCTGCCGTGACAACCGGCCCGATAACGAACAGGACGAACAGGTCTGGCGGCATCATGTGTTTTCACGGGGGAAGTCTCCCCCGAGCCCCCTCACTCTTCTCCCCCCGCCAGTTCGTCCACTGCGTCCGAGCCGTACACCTGCCTGACCCGAAAGGCCAAGACCGTGGCAAAGGCCGTCATGCCAAAGCTGATCACAATCGCAGTTAAGACGAGAGCCTGGGGGAGCGGGTCAACGTACGGCGCGTCAGTCGTGAGCAGAGGAGGATTGCCCCGCTTCAGACCGCCTGAGACCATGAGCGCGAGATTGGCCGCGTGTGAATATAAAGACAAGCCCACGACTACCCGTAATAAATGCCGCTGCAAGATCAAATACGTCCCACAGCCAAAGAGGACGCCGATCACGCTGATAATCACGAATTCCACGGATTAATCCTCAGCAATGGCCCGAATAATACCCAGCGAGGTGCCAACCACGACCAGGTACACCCCGATGTCAAAACCCATGGCGGTGGCCAGCTCGACCTCACCGAGCAGCGGAAAGCTGTAGTGGCCGATCGCGCTGGTCAGAAACGGATACCCAATGAATACAGACCCCAGACCCGTGCCGGCGGCCAGCAGGAGCCCGACGACCACCACCTGGAGCGGCTTCCAGGGCATCTCCTGCAACAAGGCTTCTGTATGAAAAGCCATCATCTGAAACGTCAGCGCCACCGCGGTGAGCACGCCGGCGATAAATCCGCCTCCCGGCGCATTATGACCGCGCAGCAACAGATAAATGGCAAAGACCAGCATGAGATGGAGAGTGAGCCGGGCAAATGACTGGAGAATGGGCGAGGGGAAGGAAAACAGAAACATGGCGCCCAAGGGCTGCTGCCCACGGACGCCCAGCCCAACCAGGGCAAGCACCCCAAAGACGGCAACGCTGAACACTGTAATCTCCCCCATGGTATCAAAGCCGCGAAAATCAACCAGGATAACGTTGACCACGTTGTGTCCGCCGGCCAGGAGATAACTGTTCGCCAGATAGTACGATGGAATAGCGGAGGGACTGGAGGGACCGACATTCGCGGCAAAAAGCAGCAGGCTCACCAAGAGGCCCGTGCCCACACTGATTCCCATATTGAACAGGCGCGTGCGTGGGGCGTATGGCCGCGGCCTCAGCACCGAGAAGTAACGCAGAACCAGGAGAAACAGGACGAGGCTGACCGCTTCGACCAAGATTTGCGTTAAGGCCAGGTCCGGCGCACTGAAGAAGACAAAGAAGATCGCCATGAGCGAGCCGACCAGACCGAGTGACAGGACAAGAACAATACGCGAGCGGGTCCTGCAGCACATGATACCGGCGACCGCCATCAGCCCGGCCAGGCCAAGCTCATAGTATTCCGGGCGGACAATATCCGCCCGGAGAGTCATTTCCTCAAAGAAATACCACAGGGGAAGACTGAGCCCCGCGATGAGGGCGACCAAGAGATAGCGGATATAGTCGGTCACCGAGCCGGTCATGTAGAGCGCCCGCATCCAGTGGGAGAGGTGGGTGAAGCCGGTCAGACCGTCGGTGTATACCCGGTTGAACGAATACAGGGCCTGGTACTCGCGTGCAGCCTGCAGAAAGCGCTGCCGCAGCAAAAAGGCGCTACTACCCAGGATAATCGTCAGCCCACTCAGCCCCAGGGCCGGAGTCAGGCCATGCCACAAGGCAAGATGAAGCTGGGGGGGAGCCCCGTGAATGACACGAAAAGCCGGCGTCACCAGGGCTTCGGCCAGACTGGGAACGAGCCCGAATAGCACGGCCAAGCCGCTCAGAGCGACAATTGGCGCAATCAGCCCAAGCGTGGCGTGATGCGCGGCATGAGAAGAGGAGTGCGGTTGCTCAGGCGGATGGGAGGCCGAGGCAAAAAACGTCCCGTGAAAGAAAATGAAAGAATACAAAAAAGTCAGACCACTGGCGGTGACAGCCAGTATCGTCAAAAGAGGAAACCCGTCCTCCGATAGCCATGAGATGCCGGACACGTTTCCTCTTAGAAGCAGGTCCGCTTCGAGAACACCCTCGTAGAATAGTTCTTTACTCAGGAAACCGCCTAAGGGCGGCAGACCGGCCATGGACAGTGAAGCCAGGGTCGCCGCCAGCGTTAAGGTCGGCATGAGGGGACGCAGGCCGCCGAGCTGACGCAGGTCGCGTGTCCCCGCTTCATGCTCGACCGTCCCGGCCGTCAGAAACAGCGCGCCCTTAAACGCCGCGTGGTTGAGAATATGCAGGACGGCCGCAAAGAGCGCGATTTCGGTTTGCAGACCGAGGAGGAGGACGATCAAACCCAATTGGCTCACGGTGGAGTTGGCCAGCAGGGCCTTGAGATCGACCTGCTTGCAGGCTAACACCCCCCCCCACACCAGAGTGACTGTCCCCACACTGGTCACCGTGGCAGACCAGGTTGGATCATCGGCAAATAACGGCGTCAGCCGAGCAATCAGATAGACACCGGCCTTGACCATGGTGGCGGCATGCAGGTAGGCGCTCACCGGGGTCGGTGCCTCCATGGCCGACGGCAGCCAGATATGGAACGGAAACTGGGCCGACTTGGTGAAAGCACCAACCAAGAAGCACAGCCCTGCCGCCGTAGAGATGGGGGTGGAGTTGGCCAGCAGGGCCGACAGTTCGAATGTCCCGTGCTCGGCATACACGGCCAAAATGCCGAACAGCATGACCAGGCCGCCAATCGCCGTCAGACCGAACGCCTTGATCGCTCCCTCACACGCCGCAGCCCGGTGTGAGCGAAACCCGATGAGCAGAAAAGACGAGACGCTCGTCAATTCCCAGAAGACCAGCAATACGATCAGATTGTCGGCCAGCACGACGCCCATCATGGCGGCGTTAAACAAGAGCAGGAAACGGTAGAGACGGGACAGCGTGGGGTCGTCAGCCATGTAGAACGCGGCATAGAGAAAAACGAACACGCCCACACCTGAGATCAGACCGGTGAAGAGCCAGCTCAGGCCGTCCAGGCTCAAACTCACATACAGCCCCAGGCTCGGCGCCCACGGCCAGGAGCACTGAATCCGCTCTCCGGCCTGGACCGTTGCCCAGAGCGAGATGACGATCAGCAGTTGAAGAATCGGAACCAAAGAGTAAGCTGGCGCCAGACGCTGTCGCCACCGCTCCGGCCAGGACACCAGCGAGCCGAGTAACGGCAGGAGAATCAGGCTGATAAGAAGGAATCCAGGCACTCCGTTCACCTCTCCATGCTTACTGATTGCGGAACAGACTGAGCAAGGGACCCGAATCCCCAACTCCGAATCCCTACCCCCCCATGCAATAGCCTGCCTCCTCGGATGTGTCTAACCCGTATGCAATCCCGTCGTTGGGATTCGCTATCATGGGCTTTTCCCTCTCTCTGATTCCCTCTACAACTCAGACTTGTCGGCGAGTACCAGAACTTCAGGTTAAGGAGAGGCATATGGCCCTGGCAGAGAAAGTGGCACTCGTGACCGGCGCGTCACGGGGTATTGGTCGAGCTGTTGCGCTCAAACTGGCCCAAGAGGGAGCACATATCGCCATTCATTACAACCAAAACCGGGAAGCCGCCGAGCACACCCTGGCGGCCTTACCTGACGGCACTCACCGCATCTTTCAGGCCGACCTTGCCGACGCAAAGGCCGTGGAAGCGTTGATGTCGGCGGTACTCCGCCAAATGGGTGGACTCCAGATAGTAGTGAACAACGCCGCTATCAACGAGTGGCAGCCGCCGCTTCGGGTTGACTACGAGGTGTGGAACGACGTGTGGCAGCGCTCGCTCGATACCAACCTGGTCGGCCCGGCCAATGTCATGTTCTGGGCCGCCCGGCATATGGCAGAACACGGCGGCGGGCAAATGGTGAATATCTCTTCCAGGGGCGCTTTTCGGGGGACGCCTAAAGCGCCGGCCTACGGGGCGAGTAAGGCCGCCCTCAATGCCATGAGTCAATCGCTGGCCCAGGCCTTCGCCCCGCATAACATCTTTGTGTACGTGGTCGCGCCGGGCTTTGTGGAAACCGATATGTCCGCATCCATTCTTGCCAGTCCCCGCGGGGAAGCCATCCGTCAGCAAAGCCCCGTGGGCCGGGTGGGCCGGCCGGAAGAGGTGGCCGCCATCGTCGCCTTCCTCGCCTCGGGCGAAGCAAATTTTGCAACCGGGACCATTGTCGATGTGAATGGCGCTTCGTATTTACGGATGTGAGGCTTTGAAAGAAGACTACTGCCCATCAGCCGCCGCCCGCACCAACCGAAACAGTTTCTCCGGGGTAATCGGAATCTCTGTAATCTCTATGCCCAGGTGCGACAGCGCATCGGAGACCGCGTTGGCAATCGCGGCCGGTGCACCGATGGTGCCGCCTTCTCCCATGCCGCGAAATCCGCCGAGCGTGGTCGGAGAGGGCGTTTCGATGTGATGGACTTCTATGGGCAGGAGTTCGGAGGCGGTGGGAACGAGGTAGTCCACCAGCGAGCCGGTCAGCAGTTGCCCTGCGTCGTCGTACACCACTTCTTCATACAGAGCGGCCCCAATGCCCTGGGCCACACCGCCGCGGACCTGGCCCTCAACGATCAGCGGATTAATGATCCGTCCGCAATCTTCAACCACAATATAGCGCTTGATTGTGACCGCATACGTCTCGGTATCGACCTCCACGACCGCCACATGGGTGGCGCTTGAGGCCGTCCCAAAGAACGGGTCGTAGAAGCGCGTGACCTCCAGCCCCGGTTCCACGTCTTTGGGCAGCCGTCGCAGACCGGCATAGGCCGTCTTCGCCACCTCGCGGAAGGGCAGCCGGCGTTCCGGCTTGTCGCGCAGAAAAACCTGGCCGTCTCGAATATCCAGATCGGCCGGATTACTCTCCATCATGTGACCGGCAATTTTCAATGCCTTTTCTTTGAGCGCCTGACCCGCCCGTATGGCCGCGCCACCGGCTAACACGGCGCTGCGGCTGGCATAGGTTCCCGTTCCTTGGGGGGCACGCGCGGTATCGCCGCAGATCACCCGGACGCTGTTAAGGGAAACGCCCAGCGCGTCCGCCACCACCTGGGCCAGCGCGGTCTCGTGGCCCTGCCCTTGGGGCAACGCTGAAGGTGGCGGTGACGGTCCCGGCCGGGTCGACGCGCAGAAAGGCGGCCTCCGTCCCGGTCGCAATCGGCATGCCCGGCGAGACGGGAATAGCCGACCCCACCCCGGTCAGTTCAATATAGGTGGCAAAGCCAATGCCGACCCACCGCCCCGCGGCGCGTGCCGGCGTACGCCACCGGACGGTGGCGTACGCATCCAGCACGTCCCGTGCCTTTTGCATGCACTCACACACAGGACAATCTCCTCGGGATAGAGTGAAGACTTGGCCCCGAACCCGCCCCCACGTCAGCGGCGACCACGCGAATACAATGCTCAGGCATATCCAGCAGGTCGGCCAAGGCATCCCGCAGCAGGCCCGGACATTGGGTGGCGGAGCACAGCGTCAGCTCTCCCGTGCCGGCCCGATAGTCAGCCAGGCAGCCACGATTTTCCATGCACACGGTGGCGTGTCGCTGAAAACGGAAGCGCTCACGCACACGCACGGCTGCACCGGCGAGTGCGGCATCCACGTCGCCTCGGGCAAACTCGCGCGACAAGAGGACATTACTCCCGGCTTCGTCATGCAGCACGGGCGCGTCGGGCCGGGCTGCGTCCGGCGCGTTGGCCACGGTCGACAGCGGGTCGTATTCAACGTTTATCCATCAAGCGCGTCTTCGGCGAGATAGCGATTTTCCGCGATAACCACGGCAAGCGCTTCGCCGACATACCGCACCTTGTCAACGGCCAAGGGTGGGAAGCTGGTCTCTTTGTACCCCCGCATTTTTGAGGCGGCGCGGACCGATTTGACCAAGGGGACAAGGTCTTTGCTGATAAGGATGGCGACAACGCCCTCATGTGTCTGTGCTGCCGAAGTATCGAGCTGGGTAATCCGCGCGTGCGCATACGGACTGCGCAGGAAGGCGGCCTGGAGCAGGCCCGGCGGGTGATGATCGTCGACATACGCGCCCTGGCCGGTCAGCAGACGTTGATCTTCCCGGCGCTTCACCCGCGCGCCAACGAATTTGGGCGTCAACTCTTCCACACCCGCTCCCATCTCGGTTGACGACATCGGCCCACCTTCACTAATCCCCTCTCCGAGCCCTGAGCGTCTCCGCCGCGGCCTGAACGGCTTCAACAATCCCCTGATAGCCGGTACAGCGACACAGCACCGCGGATAAGCCCGCGCGGATTTCTTTCTCGCTCGGCATCGCGTTCGTCTGGAGCAAATCGTACGCGGTCATGAGCATGCCCGACGTACAGAACCCGCACTGCAGACCGTGGTGTTCCCAAAAGGCGGCTTGCAGGGGATGGAGTTGGTCACCCTTTCCTGGGAGCGCGGGCGGCTCGCCCGCTTGGGGGGCCAAGCCCTCAACGGTCATCAGCTCCACTCCGTTGGCCTGAACGGCCAGCATCAGACACGAGCGGGCAGCTTCGCCATTGATGAGAATCGTGCACGCACCGCAGATACCATGCTCACAGCCGACATGAGAGCCGGTCAGGCCCAGGTCTTCACGCAGAAAATCGACCAGCAGTGTCCGCGGCTCCGCCTGCCCCCGGCGCTCCGTACCATTGACGCGGAGCGTGATCGCTCTCTCTGGCGGGTCAACGCGCCAATACGAACCTGTCTGCTCTCTTGCCGCAGATACGACAGACCCGCCACGTGGTTGATATCGATGAGAGCGGATGGATAGCTCAGTCGGAAATTCAGCAGAGGCATGAGACTCTGCCCGCCGGCCAATACTTTTGCGTCGTCTCCATAGCGCTCCAGGAGAGCGAGCGCTTCGTCAAGGTGCGTCGGCGCATGATAGGCAAACGGTGGTGGCTTCATTCTGCTCTGGCTTGTATCCGGCTCATTTTACAGGTGGTAAAGGGTGCGCAGCGAAAGCTGTTTGCAAAAGCTTTTCCTGGCATACGCTTGACGGTGGAGCGAGTGGGGCGGCGAAGACGCTTATGCGGGTAGCGGAACTGTATCCTGAAGTGTTACGTGATCTCGCAGCATAAGCACTTGAGAAAGGAGCCCTCTAACAATGACAAATCAATACGAGGACATTCAACAATTCTACGCAAGCTATCTCGATGCGTTTCACTCGGGTGAGGCCAGGGCAATGGTGCCGTTCTACCACGCGCCCTGTCTGTTCATCGCGGACCAGGGTGTCACTCTGCTTTCAAGCGAAGCAGAGATTGAAAAGCTCTTTGCGCAGATTATCCAAGACCTCAAGGACCGGAATTATGGCCGCAGCGAAGTCACGAACATTCAGATCAAAGCGATGACGGCTCGTATCGCGCTCCTCAGTGGCCTGGCCGTGCGCTACACCAAAACCGGGGAAGAGTTGGAACGCTTGGGAGCGACCTACACCCTGCGCAAGACCAGCGACCGCTGGCAGATTGTCTCTGTGGTAGCGCATAGCCCGGAGACCGTAGTGCGGTTTGGGTAAGAGGAGATTATTTCGTTCTTCACAAGCCGCTCACAGCGGAGACGATTACTCAGAGGATCATAAGAAAAACTACGATGGCATCAGTCAGGCATTCGTAAGACGGGGATATATGGTGACCCCAAACCATGACGACTGGACCTTAAGCGGAGTGCTTCTTGCTCGCTATCAGCAACAGTACGGAGAGGTGGAACCTCAGGATCATATCAACGACATTTTAATTGCCCTAGGTGCGGTGCGAGCGAACGCCGTATTGGTGACCGAAAATGTCGCGGACATGGAGAGATGGAAGAGGATGCTTGGACGATCAGGAAAGACATTCAGAATCCAGTCTGGCACGAGGTGAGATGAGACCAACGCGGACTATTGGGCCAGCCAGCCGCCATCCGCCGACAGGCTGTGACCGGTCACAAATGAGGCCGCGTCTGAGCTGAGCCAGACGACGGCTTCCGCGATTTCTCCCGGCTGGCCCATCCGGCCGACCGGCTCCATTTCTGCGATCTTGTCAGCCATCTCGGCCTGGCCCTCGGTCAGCCGACTGACCATGGGCGTCTCAATCGCGCCCGGACAGACGCAGTTCACGCGGATACCGCTCTGCGCGTATTCTAACGCCGCCGCGCGCGTAATCCCGACCACGCCATGCTTGCTGGCGATATAGGCCGGCAGGCGGTAACCGCCCACTAAGCCATAGGCCGAGGAGGTGTTCACAATAGACCCGCCGCCCTGCTTGAGCATCTGAAGAATCTCATATTTCATACACAGCCAGACGCCCTTGAGGTTAATCGCCATGGTGCGGTCCCAGCCCTCTTCGCTGGTTTCGGCGGTCAACACGCTTTCCCCTTCGATCCCCGCGTTGTTATAGGCGCAGTCAAGGCGTCCGTACGTTTCGACGATCTGGGTGATGAGCCTCTCAACCTCAGCGGCTTGGGAGACATCGACTTGAAGAAAGCGGGCCTCGCCGCCCGCCGCATGAACGAGTTGTACCGTCTCCTCGCCCCCGTCAACAACAATATCGCTGACCACCACGCTTGCACCCTCTCGCGCAAAGGCGCGGGCCGCGGCGCGCCCAATCCCTGAACCGGCTCCGGTAATCAACGCAATTTTTCCCGCTAATATGCCTGCCATTGTGCTCCTCCTTTTGACCTTCTCTCTCCGGTATGCTTGTGTCTTACACGGTTCCGCCTGCTGTGGGCAAGAAACTATGCGGAGTGACGCATAAACGGGAGAGCCGCACAGTGCGGGACATCCTTGGCATTGTTGAACGAAGCATGATAAAGACGAGCCTCCTTATGAACATGGGGAACGTGAACGGCCAAGCCGTGTTTGAATTTGAGAGAGCGAAGGAAACGCCGAGGCTTGGTGCGCCATCTTGAGCGGCGTGATTGCCGGTTCTTAGGGGAAGGCGGGAACCATGCCGTTTGTATCAATCGGGAAACCCAACATGGAGAGTCCAGTGTGAAGAAATTGAGACAGTGGCAATGTGGCCTCTTGGTGTCGCTCCTTTTGATGAGCCCGCCGGCCACGGCACAAGACGGCGATAACGATGCGCCGGACATCGCTCCTACACAGCAGTCCGTAGAATTGAAGGGCCTCCGAGTAGTCGGCTCCCGGACGACGGGTCGTTCCGCGGCAGATTCGGCCGTGCCGGTGGAGATCATTGACGGCGACAGTTTCCGTAATTACGGCGTCCGCCACCTGGATAAACTGCTGGCCGCCACCATTCCTTCCTACAACGTCTCCGAACACAATTTCGGCGAGGCAAACGCGCTGGTCCGTCCCGCCAAGCTGCGCGGCCTGCCACCAGACTCGACCCTGGTGCTGATTAACGGCAAGCGCCGGCATCGCTCCGCCGCGATTAGCACCTTCACGTATGGACAGGCGCAAGGGGCCCATCCGGTTGACATCCGCTCCATCCCGTCCATTGCGCTCAAGCGTGTCGAAGTACTGCGCGCCGGAGCCGCGGCCCAGTACGGCTCCGACGCGGTGGCCGGTGTCATGAATTTCGTCTTGCGCGACGCGCCCGAGGGCGGCACGCTCGAAGCCCGCTGGGGGCAGCATTACCACGGCGACGGCGACTTGGTGAGCACCGCGGCCAATGTCGGCTTGCCGCTGACCGAAGCCGGTTTTGCCAACTTCAGCTTTGAGTTCACCAACTCCGACTCGACCAGCCGCAGTACTCCACGGACCGATGAACAGCGTCTGAGGGCCGCGGGACTGCCCGTAAAGAACCCTTCAACAGTCTGGGGCGCGGTGGACGTGAAGTACGACTATAAGTTTTTTGGCAATCTCGGCCTTGACCTGGGCAACCATCACCATGCCTACGCCTTTGGCAGTTGGGCCGAACGGAAAGTCGGGGACTCATGGTATTTCCGTAGCCCTGTCTCACGGCCAGGTGTATTCACGGATGATTGGGGAGGGAATTTACTGATCGCCGACCTATCGCCCACCGGCAGGGACGGCGGCTGTCCGACGAACATCAACGGGGACGAATATTTGCAAGACCCCCAAGCGGCGCTGAGCAAGCTGGGCCCGGACTGTTATTGGCTGGGCCGCATCTTTCCGGGCGGGTTTACGCCCCGGATGGACGGCTACGTAGAAGACTGGGGCCTCGCCTTTGGCCTGCGCGGGGAGCTCCAGAGCGCCTTCGCGCTGCTCAACGGCTGGCATTACGACATGAGCGCCGTGTTCGGCGAACACAGCATATCTCTCTACGTCCGCAACAGTGTCAATCCACAGCTCGCCTTTCTCAGAGAGCATATGCCGACAAAATTTCATGGACGCGCCTACGAAGAACGGGACACAGTTTTCAATCTGGACCTATCTCGACCCGTCGACATTGGTACCTTCTACTCCCCGCTGAATGTCGCCTTCGGGCTGGAGTACCGCGAGGAAGAATTCGAGATCATCGCTGGAGAGAAAGACGGCTGGTGCACCCATGATGATGAAGAATGCGAGGGAGGGGATGACTATGCGGCCGACCGGGGTCTCGCAGAACAGGGGTTCAGCATCGGCACGAATGGGTATCCCTCGTTGCAGCCGGAGAGTGCAGGGGAGGCCAACCGTGGCAGCTTTGGCGCGTATCTCGACCTGGAAGCTGATGTCATCAAGAGGGTGCTGGTCAACGCCGCCGGCCGCTTCGAGCACCATGAAGGTATTGGCGAGTCTCTGGACGGCAGGCTGTCCGGCCGCTGGGACCTGCTCGGGGACTATCTGGCAGTACGTGGTTCGCTTGGCACCGGCTTCCGAGCGCCAACCGTGGGGCAGATGAGCTATCGGGACTCGACCTTCGCCTTTGCTGACGGGCGTCTCGTCGAAGTGAAGACGCTGCCAAGCGACGATCCGATTGCGCAATACTTGGGGGCCGAGCCGCTCAAGCCGGAGACCTCGTTCTCCTTTTCCGTCGGCACGGTGCTCACTCTCGGCGCGCTGTCCGTCACCCTTGACTACTACAATATCGAAGTCAGGAACCGGGTCGGGCTGTCCGAATCCTTAGCCCTCAACGATGATGATCTCGATGCCCTGGACACCCTGGGCATCGACACGGGTGGGGTAACGAGCGTGCGTTACTTCGCCAACGCGTTCGAGACTTATACGCAGGGGATTGATCTCATCGCGACCTATCCCCTGGAACTGTTCGGCGGCGGCATTGGCACGACGCTGTTGACCTTCGCCGGCAACTGGAACGACACCAAAATCAATCTCGATTCAATCAACCCGAACGTTGTCGGCGCTCTGCGCAAACATCAGATCGAAGAACACGACCCACAATTCCGCTTCTCGTTGATGGCGGATCACGAGTGGGGAGCGTGGCGATTCCTGGCCCGGCTCCACTATTACCACGATTTCACCGAGTGGCAGAATATCGGTTCGGATCACATATACTCCCACGCCCGCGTCCTGCTCGACATGGAAGCGTCGTACACCTTCGATTTCGGTATAACTGTGGCTGCCGGCGCGGAAAATCTGTTTGACAAATACCCGACAAAAAATCCGTACCGTCGCTCTTATGGCCAGACATATCCGGTCATCTCTCCATACGGATATAGTGGCGGGTTTTATTACTTCAGGGCCGGCTTCGAGTGGGGGTAGGCCCACGCCTGACCATCTCACCATTGAGAGGAGACCATGACATGGGCACGCTGCGAGGCGAAGAACTTATTGCGCAGAGTTTCAAGCGAGAAAACGTCGATACCATTTTCTTTATGATGGGCGGACCGACCAGCGGCGCCGCGGCGGCCTGTCTCGACTTGGGCATGCAGGGCATCTATGTCCGCCACGAACAGGCCGCGGCCATGATGGCCCACGCCTACGCCCGGGTCACGGGCAAGCCCGGCATCTGCATCACGCCGTCCGGTCCCGGCACGGCCAACGCCGTGACCGGACTGGCGAATGCCTGGGCGGACTCCGCTCCGATTATTGCCATCGGGGGGTCTGCTCCCATACGGGCAACCACGCTCGACGCCTTTCAGGAGATGGACCAGGTCGCCATGATGAAGCCCGTGGTCAAGGCGGCCTATCGCATTGATATGGCTCAGCGGGTGCCCGAATATGTCAGTCTTGCCTTTCGCGAAGCCATGGACGGCAAGAAAGGCCCGGTGTATCTCGACCTGCCGGGCGATGTGCTGGCGCATAAGGTTGACGAAGAGAAAATCTACTGGCCGGAGAATTATCGGGTCGAAAGTCGGCCGGCGGGAGACCCGGCCCTGGTCAAGCAAGCGATTGCCCTTCTGGCCCAGGCCGAGAAACCCCTCATTGTGACCGGCAGCGGCATTCTGTGGTCAGGAGCCAGCGCGGAACTGCGGCAATTTGTCGAGACGACCGGCATCCCATTCTTCACAACGCCACAGGGGCGGGGCGTCATTCCTGAAGATCATCCCTCTGCGTTTCCCGCGGCCCGCTCGATGGCCTTTCGCGAGGCCGACGTGGTACTGGTCATTGGCGCGCGGGCCAACTCCATGCTGTCGTTTCTCCGCGCGCCCCGCTTTTCTTCCGCGGCAAAGTTTATCAACGTCAATCTGGATGGCAGAGCCATTGGTCATAATCGAGGAGTGGCTGTCGGCATTGTCGGCGACGCCAAGCTCGTCTTGCAGCAGTTGACAGAAGAAGCCGACGGCAAGTGCGACCCCAACCAAGAAACCGCCTGGGTTGCCCAGCTTGCGGCCAAACAACGCTCCAATATGGAGCGCTCGGCTCCGCTGCTGCACTCGGACGCCACCCCGGTTCATCCGCTCCGCCTGTGCAAGGAAGTCCGCGAGACGATCGGCCGCGATACCATTCTCGTAGTAGACGGGCATGAAATTCTCAATTTTGCCCGCCAGTCTATTCCTGTGTACGAAGTCGGCGGCAGTCTCAACGCCGGCCCGCACGGCTGTATGGGCGTGGGGGTGCCGTTCGGCATCGGGGCCAAGGTGGCCGCACCGGACAAACCCGTCCTGGTACTGTCGGGCGACGGCGCGTTTGGCTGGAACGGCATGGAGATGGACTCGGCCATTCGGCATAACCTCCCTATCGTCGTCGTGGTCTCAAACAACGCGGGTTTCACCTCGCGCCAGACCGGCTATATGACGGCCGGCGACACACAGGGCCGGCAGAATGTCGGTCGCGAGTTGGGTCATCAGCGCTATGACAAGATGGTCGAAGCGCTGGGCGGCTACGGGGAGTATGTCGAGAACCCAGCCGACATCAAAGCCGCGCTTGAGCGGGCGTTTGCCAGCGGCAAGCCGGCCTTAGTCAACGTCTGTACCGACCCGGACGCCCAGGCCACCACCGATATGGGGTTTGGGGGATATTAGGCAGAGCTGTCTGAATATGCCGCTACGCTCTCGTCATGCCGAATTTAATCCGGCATCCAGAGGTGGGGAGCCTGGATTCCAGCCCCTGTTTTCACGGGGGTGACGTTCTTCCGCCAGCGTAGTTTGTGTATCATGCCGCAGCAAGACGCTGGTTCAGCGCGCGCCAGAAGGTTGCCACGGCTTCCTTGTCCGCCTCAAAGAAGTCCTCGAAGAAGCCGCTGTTATTCAGCGGTGGAAGATAGGCGTAGCGTTCGCCATCTTCCCCAAATTCGGTGGCCCAATCGGCTGGCTCGCTTGGATTAACGACCTTAAACAGCCGGGCCGGATACAGATAGGGCCGCCCTTCATCGTTGAGGATACGAAAATCGTCAGCCTCAATCCCAATCACCCCGTACTGCTGGTGAGGGGAGAGAGCGGGAGAGCGGGCGTTTCGTCTACGGAGCTTGACAATCATTTTTCAGCCAACCTTCTTGCGTCTTACCTCAACGCGTCCGATACCGGGATGTTTGTACCAATGGTGTTCGTAGCGACGCTTTTCTATTTCGAAGGGAGACTGCTTTTTTGACCCATTTCGACTTTCTGCCCCCATATGTCTCCACCAAGCGCGGAACATCCCAGATACGGTTCCCCTTCGCAATAACCCGAGACTGGGCTAAGGAGCGGGGAGCCAACACCGTCCGTGGGGTTCGTGCCACTTGGCCGGGTGTAATGAGAAAAGTACTGTTTCACAACAGACACGGAAACGGTCTTTCAGGCCCGCATAAACAGCTCACCCCCCACTCTCCTCCGGCAAACCCCGCACTATTGCCACTGTTTCCAGACTGACGCGCACGACTTGGCCGACGAGACGGACGATGTATTCTTCGTCGTCAGGGCGGTTGGGGTCGGAGCGGATGCGGCTGCGTTTGTCGGTCTTGAGGCGGTATTGGTCGATGATCCATTCCAGGGCACTGCGGCTGCCGAGCCGGTAGGCGAACACGTCCGGGGGAATTCCGGCCAGGGTAAGTGAGTCGTTGACTCTGAGGGCGGTCTTGTCTTTGCTGAGCTTCATACGGTCTACGTGGTACGACAGCGGCACGGCGTCCGATTCGATCCATTGCAGGTCATACGGCTCAAGGGCCTCATATTTGAGGTGCAGCCGGGCAAGTTGCTTGCCGGCGGATGCAAATGCCTGAAAGTCCGGGGCAAACGGAATGCGGGGCAGTTCACGTTTCAGATTGTCGGCGAACTTCTCCCGGTAGCCGGGATGGTGCAGCAGCCCATACACGTAATAGAAAATGTTCCACTTTGTGATGCGCGGATTCCGGTAATGCTTTTGGAATTGTTTGAGTGACCAGGCGGAGATGTTTTCACGTCGGTTCGTACCGTCTTCCTTGTAGACGTAGAAAGGGAAGCATTGCGATCCACCTTGAGGTAAATGGTCAACCAAGCAGTTCCCTATGAGCGCAAACATCGGCCATTCCGAGCCGGTCTTAATCCACATCACCAGATTTTCTGTTTCTGTAGAAACGGCTGGAAACATCCGGGGGAATATCCCCCGACGATGATTCATAACAGCGTCGAAGAATAAGAACCGTTTTGTGAAAGGCCGGTAGAATGCATTCCGAATTTTGTCTTCTTGGAACTCCGCATAGACGCCTCGTGCAAACGTCTCCTTGAGTCTGCTGCTCCATTTTATCTTTGTTTCATCTCTGTCTACAAAGGTATCTATATCGTCAGGTTGACCTGCCCGATTCCAACGGTCCATCTCGCGATTGTAGGTTTCAATACTCCGTTGAACTTGAGCAGCGAGTTGCGCTTTATCAAAACAATAAACCCATGCGTCTCGGCTGGTATTGAGACCAATGGAGAACGTGTTGAAAATCGCTTTGTCATTCGCTCGCTTGCCGCCCTTTGTCTCTCTGCTGCCGATGGGGAGGAACGCTCCAAACGCTTCAGCATGGGCGGGAACGAGCCATGTATGGTTGCCATCAGGCTGCAACGTCTGCCATTCCACCTCTTCAATGTCCTGCTTTTTTGCCAACCAGGAAAGCTTTTCTTCCTTGCGCCAGTCTTCGGGGACGCGATGGTAGAGCAACTGATTATTCGTATACGCTGAATTGCGAATAGCAACTGTGATTCCGACACCGACCTGAATGCCGAATACGTTATGGGTTGTGCCGCTGAGCTTGGGGTTTTTGCGAACGTTCCCGTGCAGGTCGATATGATAAATTTTCGTAAAATCCTGTAAAAGATTTTTCCTCATGCCATCAAAGGCCGTCTGGTCCGTGAAGCTGTTATTGGTCACAAGGCAGACAATGCCGTCCCGCCCTTCCAGGCGGTCTACGGCCCAGCGAAAGAACTTGACATAGGCGTCATGGAGTGCATTGACGTTGCTTGCCTTGGAATCTCTGGCGTATGTATCCCTGATTTGCTTCTCGATGACTTTATACTTCCGGTTCTTGTTATTGTCGTTCTCGTTAATCTGCCCCACGTTATAGGGCGGATTGCCGATGATAACCGTAATGGGTGCGGTCTTTTGGCGTTCCACCCGCGCGGTGTTCTCCTCGGTCATGAATGTAAATTGTCGTTCGCTGTCCTCTGCCAGTTCGAGCGTGTCCACGAAGCACAGGCCGTCGAACCGTTCATACGTGCCGGTGCGTGCGTAATAGGCGTGTTCGATGTTGAGGGCGGCAATATAGTACAGCAGCAGCATGACTTCGTTGGCGAACAACTGCTCGGTCTACATGCGTTTCAGGGCACGCGTGGGAATGCGACGCAGCAGGTTCACAATGAAGTTCCCAGTTCCCGTGCACGGATCAAGAATGTTCACCCTTGTGTCGCTGAGGGTCTTGCCAAACTCGTCTTGCAACACCTGCTCCACGCTCGCGCCCATGAAATCCACAATCGCTTGTGGCGTGTAGACAATGCCGAGCGTGTCCGCGGCCTTGACCGAATAGCCCTGAAAGAAGCGCTCGTAGACAGCATTCAGGAAGTGCTGTTTCTCGCTGAAGTTCTCTATTGTTTTAGCCGCCGACTCGATAGCCAGATAAAAGGTGTCAAGGGATTTGAGGAACTCGTGTCGGTTAAAGGCTTTGCTGACCAGCGCGTCGATAACCGTTTCCACCTCGCGCGCAATCACATTGCGACGAATGAAATCCTGACTGTTGAAGATAGTCCGAATCAGCCGCTCGGTCAAAAGGTGTTGCACCAGCATTTCATCAACCGCAGCCTCGCTCAGGTTGGGATTCAGCGACTCACGACACAAGGAAAAGAAGCTCGCAAACGCCTTTTGAAATGCTGCGTTGGTCGTGTGGGCATTCTGAATGATCTGCACCAAGCCGCGCGCCAGGTCGGGCACGCGCTGCTTGAAGTCGTCCACCGCGCTGCTGAAGTCTTCATGGGCGGGCTCGGTGTAGGAGAAAAAGGTGATGAGCAGGGTGGTGAGTTGGACACGCTGGGTCAGGTCGGCCTGCATGGACACCTGTCCGTTCTGGTACAGATAAGCGCGTTGGGTGTCTTCAAAGATGATGTTGGTGAGCGGGTAGCCTTTGGCTATTTTCTTCTGGATTTCGGTCTCAAGGTTATCGTTGGTGTCCTTGGCCTCCCAGTATCCACGGTTGAGGAAGTACTCATCACGAAACGTTCCATCCGGTCGTATGGAACCGCGCGCCAATTCTGGAATGAGGGTCCAGCCGGTCCGCCGACCGGTCGCGGCCAGTAAGTTTTGAAACGCGGACCGCAGCGCCCCCTCATGCGTCACGCCCTGCTTCCCGTACGCTTCGAGAGCGGCGTAGTAATCCTTGATATCCTTCGGTTTTGGCTGAGCGGCCAAGGTATCGCCCCTATAAAAACTGGACCGAGTGGAAAGCCACGGTCCGCCGGTCGATCTCGTTCATGGGGAAATCCTTCCCGGTCCGAAACAGGATGGTGTTGTCTCCGGGACGAATCCAGCCGTTCGGCAACGGAATGGTGTATTCACGCCAGCCTCGATACAGGAGCAGGCGTTGGGCGAACTGCCCATTGACGATGATTTCGAGCGGGAAGCAGGTGTACGCCTTTGATTTGACGAATGGCCGGGCAACGACGTGCAGGGCTGCTCCCGCTCCTTGCGGGACGGTCAGGGTAATACGGGCGTCGCCCTGCCGAGCCCAGGAGATGGGGCCAATCGGCTCTTGGGCAGGCTGTTCCCAATCTCCACTGAAGGCTTCCTGTGGCGCGTTTTTCCCAAAAGAGAACACCACAAGTGGGGCAGTCTGAAGAGACCTGACAGACGGAAGAAGAACACGTGTCTGCGGGAAAAAATAGAACACTTGGTAGCAGAGCAAGGAGAGGAGGCCCAGGCAGACGACAGGGCGGGCGGACCGCAAAAAGGCCGGCGGGCGCAAAGCCATACTCAACAGCGCACCGGCAATGAGGAGGCTGCCAATGATATCAGTCACCCAGTGATGTCCGAGATAGAGCCGCTGCCAGATGATCGCACCGGACAGACAGACCGCAATCCCGCTGCCCCATACCCTGAGCCAGACGGGAACATCTTTGCGAGCCAGGAAAAAAATCAACGTTCCAGTGATTAAGACCGCGCCAATCACATGCCCGCTGGGAAAACTATTGCCGACGAGCCATGCTGGCAGCGCGCTGGGCCGGGCGCGGTCCAGGCCGGTTTTCAGCAGTTCCGAGAGAAACGCGCCGCCCAAGACAATGAGCAAGGCGTGGGCGATATCCGTCCAACGCCGTTGCAGGACAAGTACGCAGACACCGAGACTGCCGCACACGAGCAGATACCAGAGGGGAGCGTCTTTATACTGCATGCCGAGGTGGACGAGATGACACGACCGAGCCGACTGTAGCCATTGGTAGACAGCCGCATCCAGGGGAACGGTTGCCTCCATGCTCAGGAATTGGACAAGAATCAAGCCGCCCAGCAAAAGGGGCAGTCGCTGATTCGTTTTATGGTTCAAGAGTCCGTATGGCTTCCGCGCGTGCCCACTCCACATTGTGTCGATGACGATTCGCCATCTCCTTGAGAAAGGCTGCGATATCTGGAGGAGGTTGTAAATCGAGCGCTTGTTCAACCGTGCGAGCGACCCACGCCTGCCCTCGTGACAGGAGGTCAATCTGACCCTGGAGGTCCTCAATCTGGAGGACTTTTTGCGCAAAATCCCCGGTTGCCGTGGACGGCGTTCCACCGTGCAGCCGGATGAGTCCCTCCAGGATAGACACGTCGCTGCCCTCAACTTCGGTGAAGCTGGTAAATAAGGATTTGAGGCCCGACTCGGCAGTGGTCTGGCTCAACGTATCAAGAAGCGCATGCCCCGCGCGTTCGGCTTCCAACAGTCGATTCAGGAGATTTTCGAGCGCTGCTTGCATAGGTTGTCGCTTCTTTCACTATAGCAAAAAAGAGGGCAGGAGAAGCCACCTCGGACACCCGCCCCGGAAGACGCTGGCAGAATGGTGGCAGCGCATGATACGTTCTTTGTCCTGGTGTTGGTGATTTGCGAGGCAGGGTGTCCGGGACAACGAGAGAGGGAAAGAGTATGCAGAAACTGGTAGGGTTCACCCTCACTGCGGGCCTCCTTTTCACCCTGGCCTGCGGTTCGACGAAGACTCCCACGCTCTCAGTGCCGTTTCTGAGTGCCAAGCCCGCGACCGACTCACCAATTCGGGCCAAGCGCATGGAATTTGCCCGCTTTGAACTGGATTGGGATGGGATGAAGCCGCTGGGGAGCCGTCCCAAGCAAGAAGTGAGAACAAAATTATTGGCCAGTATCGAAAATGACTGTCCCAATTATCAGGTGGTCAACGAGGGAGAGAAAGCCGAGGAAACTCAGGGTCAGCAGGAAGACGGCGTCCAGCAGAACGCCAAAATAGTCAGGAATTACTACTGGATCCGCTACCGTTGTGGAGAGTAAACGTGTCCCACGAGACACACGAACAAAACAACATAAGGAGGGGTGCTATGGCATCGATACTCGAAGAAAAGGACGCGATTCACGAGACGATCGCAAACTATTGCTATCATTTCGATGGTGGCGAGTTTAACCAGTGGGTCGATTTGTTCACTGAGGATGGCGTCTTTGACGGTGGAGAGGTCGCTGGTGTGCATACGGGCAAAGAGGCACTACGGGCTTTTGTTGATACAGTTCCCGGTCGGATGGCGATGAAAGACGGTGCGCCCATGCTCAAGCATTGTGTGATGAACGAAATCATCAAAGTCGATGGAGAGCAGGCGATCGCAAAGAGCTATATAGTCGTGGTCCGCTCCAAAGGCGAGAGTGCGTTAGTCAACGGTATTGCCGGTCGTTATGAGGACCAGCTAGTCAAACAAGGCGATCGCTGGCTTTTCGCGCACCGCACAGTGCATTTCGACCTGATGGGCGACATGCAGTAAGCCAAAGAGTGTGAAGGAATCCAGGCGGGGTGCAGTGCGGCGGCCTCGCCTGGTACAATTCTCATGACCTATGACCACTATCGGGAGAAAGGCTATGCGCGCTGTCTTCTTAATGCTGAAAGTGGAACCGGGCACCTTGGCCGAGGTCGCGGACCGGGTGACCGATTTGGAAAGCTTCTCCGAGGCGTATTCCATCTCGGGAGCCTATGACCTGCTGGTCAAGCTCTACGTCGATGACTTTGAGGACCTGTCGCATTTGGTGACCGAGCAGATCCAGAAGATCCCCCACGTGCGGGAAACGTTCACCATCCTGACCTTTCACGCCTTTAAGTAGGCGACGGATCAGATCACCGCGTCTTTGCGAAGCTGCCCGACCTCTGCCTCATCCACCCCCAGCTCTCTCAAAATTTCGTCCGTATGCTCGCCTCTCTCCGCGGTCGGCGTGCGAATGCTGGCCGGGGTCCGACTCAGCGTTACCGGCAGGCCAAGAATCTGGATAGGCCCGAGCGCTGGGTGCTCAATCGCATGCGCGAGACCAAGGTGCTGGACCTGTTCATTGTCAAAAACCTTATCAATAGACAGAATGGGGCCGCACGGAATGCCCGCCTCATTGAGCGTATCAATCCATTCGTCCGCAGTCCTGTCTTTGAGTTTCTCTTCAAGAATAGGGGTCAGCGCATCCCGGTTTTTCGAGCGCCGGCCCGGAGAGGAAAAACGTTCGTCTTCGGCCAGGGCGACATCACCCAGCACCTTACACAGACGCTTCCACATGTGGTTGGTGGTGGCAATATTGATGTGGCCATCCTTGACCCTGAAGGTTCCGGTGGGAATCACGGTTGGATGATTATTGCCAGCCTGGGGCGGTACTTCTTTGCCCATGAGCCAGCGCGTGGCCTGAAAGTCGAGCATGGAGACCATGGCTTCCAGCAGTGAGGTCTGCACCCACTGGCCTTCGCCGGACCGTTCGCGTTCGAGCAGGGCGACGAAAATACCCTGGGCGGCCAGCAGCCCGGCGCTCAGGTCGGCCACCGGAATCCCGGCGCGGACCGGGCCGCCTCCGGGCAGCCCGGTAATGCTCATCAGTCCGCCCATTCCCTGGGCAACCTGGTCATAGCCGGGGCGATCCTTATACGGCCCGGTCTGTCCGAAGCCGGAGATGCTGGCGTAGACGAGACGCGGGTTCAGCGGCCTCAGCGATTCGTAGTCTATACCGAGACGTTTTTTGACATTCGGCCGATAATTTTCTACCAACACATCTGATTTTTTGACCAGTTGTTTCAGAATCCGCTTGCCGCGTTCGTCCTTCAGGTTGAGCACCATGCAGCGCTTATTGCGGTGCAAGTTTTGGAAATCAAAGCCGTGCCGGCCCCACTCGCCCTCGTCCTGGGGCTGTTCGATTTTTATCACCTGGGCGCCCATATCGGCCAACTGGCGCACACAGGTCGGTCCGGCCCGGGCGCGGGTCAGATCAATCACACGGATGTGGGACAATGGCATGGTCGGACTCCTTTTGAGACACAGCGAGAGTTGGATCTCATGATTTAGTATTTTGAAATTGCCTCAAAATTCAACTCTACGATCCAATCCTGTACAGACATATCCCTCGTGAATCTAATAAACTCAAGTTCTCCGAGCCTTATCAGCTCTCTCTGGAAAGTTCGCCTAGTGACGTTTTGGTATGCGGCACGAACATAACTCGCCTCCAGTAGCTCTGACAATGTGATCCTTCGAGAAGGGGTATCAGAGAATGGGTCTGAAGGCTCTGTTTCACTCAAGAGAAAGTCGAGAAAGGCATATTCTCTTTGGTTGAGGAGTCGCCGTCGGGCACCCATCTTCTTATTGAAAGCACGCGTTAGCATCGTTCGATATACGAGCCGATTGATCCGTGCCTTGATAAAGTTATTTATTCCTTTCAGCTCGCTCGCAAAGCCAGCCACGCCAAAGCGAATAAACGGTGTCACGTCAAATGGTTGGTATTCTCGACTTTCCTGGAGGACAGCCATGTATTCCTGTACGTGCCGGTAGAAGTAATTTGACAATCCATAGAACCCGTGGACGTTATATCCACGTTGAAAAAGCAGACCGGCTTCGACGAGTCGGGAGACCCTTCCGTTTCCATCCCCAAACGGATGAATCGTGACCAAGAAGAAATGGGCAAGCAGGGCACGAATGACCGGATGAGTCTCTTCCAGTCTCCGAGTATTGATGAAACGCACATATTCCTCCATGAAACGGGGGAGGTCCGTATGGGGAGCACCCCTATGGACTCCGCCAAGGTCCGCTGTTCCGACGGTCACCGGAAATGTGCGAAATCTTCCTGGTATGTTATTTTGGGTATCCGAATCGCGTGTAACCATCTCGTGAAGCGTACAAATATCTTCCAAACAAATCGGGGGTTTGTCGGGAAGAAACCGCTCTCTCACCCAAGACTGGGCCTCGCCAGCGTTTCTTATTTGCAATTGTTCTTTGGTGGCGGTCCTTCTCTCATCGCCAGACTCGTGCTCAAGGTGCTCCATTTGTTGGGCGACTTCTGCCTCGGAGAGCGGATTGCCCTCTATAGCTGTAGTCCCACGAACAGCGCGGATTCGATTCAAGCGGTCGAGTTGACTCTGCCATTCATATGGAAACACCAAGTTCAGGGAGGCCTCCTTAAAAGCCTCGATTGAGACAAGACCGCTAAAAAGATGGTTGGTGTCGAGCTGATAATCAAAGGTGAATCTTTCCCAGTCCATATTTGACATGTTATTTGACGTATTATTTGACAACCGAGTAAATATATAGATACCTTTGTACACTTAACTTTTTCATATATCAAATTATTTTTTCCATGAATGCTCTGTTTTTTTAGCATTCTACTTGACCGTCTATATGGTATAGATTTCTAAAATGGCTTCTTCTCTAAATCTGAGCGAGGGGAACACGGCAGCTAAGATTCATGCGTTTCCACTGGACAAAGTCCGCCAAGGTATGCCATGTCCAAAGGAGAGAGCACGCCACGAAAGAGAGGATATCATGCCACTGCGCAAACCGACCAAAGACGATTTTCACCGTTTGGCTCAGGCCAGCCATTTCGAGTTGAGTGCAGAAGAGGCTGAGGCGTATGAAGCCATGCTGCCGGATATGTTTGCCGCGCTGGACGCGCTCGACCAAGCGCCCGCAAACCTGCCGGAGATTCCCTATCGTGAGCGTGAGCCCGGCAACCGTCCGAGCCGTGCAGACGACCCGCTCAACGCCATAGTCCGGCGCTGTTCAATCAGGGGCGCATCCTCGGGCAAGCTGGCCGGGAAGCGCCTGGGTATTAAGGACAACGTGAGTATTGCCGGTATTCCCATGACGTGTGCCTCCCTGGTGCTGAGCGATTATGTGCCGGACATTGATGCGACTATTATCACTCGTATCCTTGAGGCCGGCGGCGAGATTACCGCCATCCTCAATATGGACAATTTTGCCTTCTCAGGTGGTGGCCATACCAGCGCCTATGGTCCGACCCGCAATCAGCATAACCCCGACCATACGGCCGGCGGTTCGTCCGGCGGCTCGGGGGCCGCCCTGTCGTATGCTGACATTGACCTGACTATCGGCGGGGACCAGGGGGGCTCCATTCGCATTCCGGCCTCCTGGTGCGGCGTCGTGGGGCTCAAGCCGACCCATAGCCTTGTTCCCTACACGGGTATCGTCGGCATCGATAACACTTTCGACCATACCGGTCCGATGGCGGAGACCGTAGCAGACACCGCCCTGCTGCTTGAGGTCATTGCCGGTAAGGACCCGCTCGACCCACGCCAATACGAGGTTCCGGTGCAGCCCTACACGCACGTCTTGGGTCAGAGCATCCAGGGTCTTCGGTTGGGTGTCGTTAAAGAAGGGTTTGGCACGCCCGTGTCACAGCCCGGTGTTGACACCAAGGTCCACGCAGCCGTCAACGCATTGCAGGGCCTTGGGGCGCAGGCAGAAGCAGTCTCTATTCCGGCCCATCTTGAAGCCGGTGGGATTACCTGGGCCTTAATTGCTGAAGGGATGACGGCTTTGGTGTATGGCAACGGTGTCGGCTACCATTGGAAGGGGTTGTACAATGAGAGTCTGATGAACACCTTGGGCAAGTCGCTCAAAGCTCAGGCCCAGGACCTGCCCCACCAAGCCAAATTTGTGACTCTGGTCGGGAGCTATTTGAACCAGGCATATTACGGTCGTTTGTACGCTAAAGCCCAAAACCAACGCCGCACCCTCCAGGCCGCCTACGATCAGGTCCTCAAACGCTTCGACATCCTGGTGATGCCAACAACGCCGATGACGGCCCACCGCTATGTTCCCAATATGGGCCCGCTCGACTCGCTGCAATTCGGCTGGAATATGCTCGGCAACACGGCACCGTTTGATATGACCGGTCATCCCTCACTCACTGTTCCCTGTGGGAAGGTCGGTGGTCTGCCGGTCGGTCTCATGCTGACCGGACGCCATTTTGATGACGCCACCCTCTTGCGTGTGGGTCATGCCTTTGAGCAGCAGATGTCCTGGCAAGAACGGTAAATCGTTACGATGGGGCAGAGGGCGAGGTAGCCGGGATACTACCTCGCCCTCTGCCCTGATCTGTTCGTCAAACTGCTTTTCGCGCGGACACCACGAACTGCGGCAAGCAAAAACAGTACTCTTCGTTCTTCAGTCGTAAACGAACGTCTTCCCGCCAAGCGTCCGCCTCGGCCTGGGTTACTTTGCCCGAGTCGCAGGCGTACTGGTACCAGTTATTCTCCAGCATACGCAGGGCGTGCCCTTTAACGTCGGGGCTGGCGAATATCTTTACCTTGATGTCCTGGAGCTTGGCGAGCGTGCACAACCGGCGCAGCTTGCGTCCGAGGCGCGGCTCGCGCATGGCAGTCGTTGTGATCGCTGCGAGCAGGCGGTCGTGTAACGCTTCGTCACTGACGTCCAGGGCGAGCATCTCCCAGTCACTATCGATGAGCACGATGACTCCGCCCGGCCGGGTGACGCGCGCAATGTCTTGAACGGTCTGCTGGGCAGAGTCTACGTATTCGAGGACGTTTTTACACAGGACCCGATCAAACGTTCCAGAATCAAAAGGCAGGGGAGGAAAGTCGGCATGCTCGAAGCTGACCTGCGGCCGGCCGGCCTCCAGGGCTTTCTTGCCGGCCCGGGCGACAAACTCCGCGTTAATATCAACCCCAACGACTTTCCCTGTGGGGCCGACCCGTCGCCCGAGTTCGAGTGTCGTAGACCCGGGACCGGAGCCGACATCCAGCACAGACAGGCCGGACTGGAGACCAAGCGGGGCAAGCAGTGGCTCCATGCGCGGCTCGTAGCGTAATAAGGACTCATAGACCGACAGGCGCGCCGCATCGATCTCAATCCAGTGCTGTTTATAATACGGAGTCGTCATGGCTTTTTCGCCGCCCAAGTCTGGCACACGCGCGGTGTCAGAGTCAATCTGGGCTACAGTTCGACCGCCGTCGCTTCCCCTGGGCTCACCGCCGCTTTCTGGACGAAGGGCTGACCGACAATGCCAGAGGAGACAATGAATTTGAACGCCTCTTCGACGGTATAATCCACTTCAACGACCTCATCCGGTGGAACCATGACCAGAAACCCTGAGGTTGGGTTTGGCGTGGTAGGAATAAAGACGGAGAGGATCTGCGAGGTGGAGGAGAGTCCCAGCGTGTCGGCCCGTTCCGTGGCAACCAGCCCCATCACCCACATCCCCTTGCGCGGATATTGGAGGAGGACGACGCGCTGAAAACTGCCGGACGGCCCCTGAAAGGTCTCCACCATTTGTTTGACCGCACTATAGACGCTGCTCACGAGGGGCAGGCGCAGGATCAAAGTATTCACGGCCTCCAGAATCCGTCGTCCGATAAAGTTCGTTCCCACCAGACCCAAGAGAAAGATAATCGCCAGGGCCAAGACAGTATTGGCCACAGGCGTAATCGGTGCCAGCCACCAAAAGCTTTCAAGCTGCTGGAGCGGACTAAACAGGGTCCGCATGATTGGCGCGCCCGCTCCGCTGAGAAGATCGAACAAAAAGGCGACCAATAAATACGTCGCAACCAGAGGAATAAGAATCAGCAGTCCGGTCAGAAAGGTGTTACGGACAAAACGTGATGTGGCTCGTTTCCGCTTCACAGCGGTTCCTCCATCCATAGGCAGTGCTCTTTCGTACAAAGGGTAGAGTAAGAGTCCAGGGCTTCGCAAGAAAGGGGGGCATGTTCACGACTTTCGTTTATGGAGGAACGCACTGACAGCAACAAGGCTCCAGGTTCCTTCCAGCACCACAAAAGGGAGGAAGTCGATCAGATACGAGGCATAGCAGGCGATCCCGGCGCCAAGGGCGTTGAGCGCTTGATAGGCTCTGGAATCGGTCTTCATCCAGCCAAAAAGATTCAGGAAAAACGCCCCCAGCAATAGGCCAACCCCGACGGAGCCAAGCCAGATTGAACCGGCTGAGCTGTCAGCCAAAGAGGTCTGTATGGTCATGTAAAGCTCCTTGCTCCTTGCAGCCTGCCTTCTATGCCGCTATGCCGCTATGCCGCTATTCGTAGCCGCAGCAGGGTAGAAGTACAATTATCGGAATAAGGATGCTTTGACTGAGAGGAGAGAGGATGAGCTTTCAGGAAGGGTTGCAGTATTCATTAGCCTTGGGGGGAAACTGGCAGATTGAAGAAGACTCAAACTATCTGTCTCAGCAACTCATTACCTATATTGGAAGTAAGCGGACCTTGCTCGGGCCGATTAGTAAATATGTTGAGCGGGTCAAACAACGGCTTGGGAAACGGAGACTCCGTGTGTTTGACGCCTTTAGTGGGTCTGGCGTTGTCTCCCGATTTTTCAAACAACATGCTTCTCGTGTTGTCAGTAATGATTGCGAGGAGTATGCCGCTGTCATCGGACGGTGTTATCTGCGCAATCGGAGTGAAGTGGGTTTCAGAGTCTTGTCCGAAATTGTCGATGAGATGAACAGGCGGGCGGTGACAGAACGTTTTCCGCAAGGATTTATAGAGGAGTTGTATGCGCCGAAAGATGAGTCGAACATCACGCAAGAGGACAGGGTCTTTTATACCAGGGAAAACGCTTACCGTTTAGACGCGTATAGAAAAATGGTTGATGAATATCCTATGAAATTCAAAGACTTACTGCTTGGCCCGCTGCTCAATCAAGCATCGGTTCACGCAAATACGGCTGGGATATTCAAGGGCTTTTACAAGAACCGGGAGACAGGGATCGGGCAGTATGGGGGAACAGGAAAGGATGCCTTACAGAGAATACGCGGGCGCATTACACTTGAAACGCCGGTGCTGAGCAACTTTGAATGTGAAGTAAAAGTCTTGCAGAAAGACGTACAGAAGGCTGCAAAGAAAGAAAAGAGTCTTGATATTGCGTACATAGACCCTCCGTATAACCAGCATCCGTATGGGTCGAATTACTTCATGTTGAATCTTCTCACGAAGTATATCCGCCCTCGTGAGATAAGTCGGGTGTCGGGGATTCCGTCAGATTGGAGGCGGTCAGGGTATAATGTCCGGTCTCGGTCCTTACCCTTGCTGAGACAGTTGCTTGAGAGCATAGATGCTCCCTTTCTGATGATTTCATTCAATAATGAAGGATTTATTCGTCCTGGGGAGATGCGGGAGGCGTTACATCGTCTTGGTGCAGTTGAGATGCAGGAGATCAATTATAATGCGTTTCGCGGGTCACGGAGTTTCAAAAATAGGGAAGTTCACGTGACAGAACAATTATTTCTGGTGGAGAGGGGATAACAGAAATGTCCGACAGGAATCGGTTGCGGGATCAACGTAGAGGGACCGTCATCAATGTCACATCTAAAAAGCAAGAGGCCGATATCATTAAAGCGCTCTATAGCGTGGTTGATTATTTGGGCCGTAAATTTAGCAAAAGAGTCACCCTTTCCCATGAGAAGCAATGGTATCTTAAAGATATTGTGAGTGAGCTTCGACAAATCTATCCAGACACAGAATTCCATCATCATTTTCCTAGGTCTTCCATACGTCCTGATGGAGGCATTCTTTTTATCGAAAGCGCTCAAGAAGGTACGCTCACTTATCCAATTCTTATTTCAGAAGTAAAAAACCAAGGAACAAATGATCTGCGAGCGAAAGAAGGATTACCCAAACAATCGAGAGGAAACGCTATCGAGAGACTTGGAAAAAAATGAATCTTCGACAAACAGGAAACGTCTATCGAAAGTAAGATATCAAAGAAATGACGGCATGCCCCTAGGAGAGGCACAGGCCAAGCGGAGAGGATCAACACATGAAAACAGCGCCTACTGACTTATGCGGAGTCGCTTCCGCTTCTTCTCGCGGAACATCTGACCTCGACACAAAAGCGGGGCGTTTTCTTTTTGAGCGAGGGGGGCTGGCAGAACGAGAAGTCGTTGTCCCGGCAGCCGTTTTACCCGAACAGTTCCACGGCTCACCACGTCAGCACTGCCAAGCCCGCGGAGAAGTTGCGCTCATGCAGACCGTTCTGGAAGACGCGCTTGAGTGCTTTCAGAAACAGTTTGGGGCACCCCGTTTTCGTGACTATCGTATCGCACAGGAAGCGGAGCAATGGTTTTTCACGGATGACTATAAATGGCCGTTCTCGTTTGTGAACATCTGCTCTGTGCTCGGGATCAATCCCGAGTATATCCGGCGTGGCCTCAACAAGCAGAAGGCCGAGCGACCAGTCAAAATTCCGCAACGCGCAGTCCGCCAACCCGTTATCGTCCAGCCACAGCTCCAAGAAGCAGAGTAAGGGAGGCCGGCGCGGCCTCCCTCTCTTTTTCTGCCAACTCCGTTCTCGTGCCGATGGGCGGCTGTTCAGCGAGCAAAATCTATGCGGCTTGCTGTTCTCTGTGTTTGAGCAGCTTGCCGATAATCTGGTCAATGACCTGATCCGCCAAAGCTCTGACTTCGTCCTCGGTCTTGGGCTGAATCGGGTGCGCAACCAGAATAGGCTGATACTGTGCCATCCCCAGCGCAGAGCACTGGGCGTTGGCCGCACCGATGAATTCCGTCGTGGTGACGTTTGCCGTTGGGATACCGTTTTCCTCGAAGTGGATGACATCGTGCGAACTGCACGAGATGCAAGCCCCTCAATCGCTGAGGGCTTCAATGACGGCATCACACCTTTCGCGCAACTCCACCCGAATCGGCTCGGGTGCCGGGCGCGTGACCGTAGGCTTCATGCGCCGCAACACCTCTTTGACGCCATACTCCTCGCGCAGCACCTCCTCGACACGATCGAGGAAAAAGGAGCCCTTTGCCTTGCTGATATCGAGCAAGCCGATGGTTGTCCCGGCCAGCGAGTCGAGCCGAGGCGCAAAGTCTTTCTGAGAACGTTCGACCGTATCGGTCGGATCAAGTAACATTTCGCCCATAGCGTACCTCCTCTTTACTCTTTTATCTCCTTGGTGGTAATCCGGCTGCCGGCGTCAGACCCGGCCCAGCCTTGGACCGCGGCGGAAAATCGGCCGGCCGTGCCACCAGCCACGATAATAACAATGTTCTCCGCTTTAGGGAACTTGGGAAAGAGCGTGTCGTCGGTTGGGGGCTCGCGGTCTTTCTTCGGCGTGCGCAGCATGCTCACTCCAACACCTTCGCCGCCGTTGACACCCGGACGGAGCTCACGCAAAGGCCGCCGGATATTTTCGTACAGGAATTGGCGCACATCGTTCTTGGACCAGCCGTCTTGGGCAAACGTCTTGGCGTGTTCGGGGCCCACCACCAGCACGCTATCGGAGAACAGCGGATAGTTCTTATGGTTCCACAGCGCAGCCATAGTCCAGCCGAGTGACAGGGCCAATTGTTCGGCGTTGCGGCTGGCGTGGTCGTTGATCTGCATGGGGGAGTGACCGCCAAAGAGGGTAATCGTGCTCTGGTCGGCGGTATAGCCTTTTTCCACGTGGAGGGGCTCCCACGGACTGTCTTCTTCATTCTCGCCCACGCAAAATGTGTACTGCGCCGGATGGCCCATGGTCGCCTTGGTAATCTCGTGCGGCTTGGCCCCACCGATGTTGATGATAATCAGCCGCAGCGCCCGGCCTATGGTGGCATTGGCCCGAAAGCCGTGGCCAAGGGCGTTATGGCCGCAGTTGACGCCGATCTCATGGCGAATAGGGCCGTTGATAATGGCCATGGGCGTGGCCGAGAAGGTCGTGACATTGATGCCGTGGATGCAGAACTGCTCTTCGCACATGGCCTCAACCCCGGCCAACACCACCGGGAAATACGACGGGTGGCAGCCGGCCATGACCGTATTAATCGCGATCTTCTCCACGCTGGCCCGGCCGTAGTTGGGTCCGATTTCACCAATGATTTCCCGGGGATCGCGGTTGGTTGACGCCAGCATGCGCGTGACCCGTTCTTCCGTCGGCGGCACGACCGGCAGGCCGTCGGTGACCCCGCGCTCGTAGAGCAGTTCAACCGGATCATCCTGGGTCTGGATACGCTGGGAGTGTAAATCCGCAACTTCTGGCATAACAATTCTCCAGATGGGGTACTATTTGATGGCCTGCGGATTGATCGGCGAGCCAACGGCACCGGTGATCGGCAGCGGTGGAGCCACGAACATACACTCGTAGACGCCGTCGTTGGCACAATCGTCGGCCAGTCCTTCAAGGTCAAAGATCTCACCAACCAGCACGCCGGCATGGACAATGAGAATCATGTGCAGGGGCTGAAAAATGTCCGATGTTTCATTGGGAATCACCTCGGTTCCCCAGGTGTCCGTGGCATAGCCGGCAATTTCTTTTTCACAAATCCAGGCGGCGCAATCCACGCCAAGTCCTGGGGCGGGGCCGCCGCTGTATTCACCCCAACTATCCTCGGCTCGAACTTGGCCGATCTGGCCGGTCCGAATCAGAACAATATCGCCAGTCCCCACACTGACCTTGCCCATCTCCGCGGCCCCGTCGAGGTCCGCGGGATAAATGGCCTCGCCCGGGTCGAGCCACTGCTTTCCTTTATAACGTGGAATATCGAGCAGCACGCCGCGCGTGGCGATTTTATCTTTCGCGTTTTCCATGCCGTTTTTCTTTGCGCCGGTGCTGTTGATTTCACTGGCTTCATAGCCGTTATACATTTTGCCCTGGTACAGAATGTGGGCCAGCGCGTCCCACTGTGTGGCGCACTGGAGCGGCATGGTCACGGCGTCGTCCGTGTATTGAAGATTGGGGATATGGTCCTGCGCGCCGACGCTGATATCACCGCCATCCTGGAGCATGAAGTGGATTGGGTTGAAGCGTCCGAACGAGCCGGTCTGAGGGCCCTTGTCATCAAACGGGATAGCCAGGGAAATCACCTTGCCCTGCTTGACCAGCCGGGAGGCGTCGATGAGTTTCTGCGGAGTAATGTAATTGAGGGTACCGAGCTGATCGTCCGCCCCCCACTTGCCCCAATTCTTGTATTTCTCGGCCAGCGCCTTGACATCGTCCATCGAGAAGTGTTTTGCCATACGCACTCTCCTCCTGGGCTTGTGTCTTTCACATCCCCGGCCCGCCCGTCAACAGCAGAGACACTTCAGCGTGACGGTTTTTAATGCCCTTAGTATCTTCATTGTCTCTACACTAAGGAGGATGACGGATATGGAGACTCGCGTACAGAGATGGGGCAATAGCTTGGCCGTGCGCATTCCCGAGCCCATTGCAGCCCAACTCGGGCTGGCAAATCATCGCCTATCAACATGCTCAAAGGTGAAAGTAGCCTGCCAACAGGCGACATTGGTTCAACCACACGCTGGCTGGAGGGCGTCTCGGTCAATTTGGGGCAGAGAACTGTTCCGTTTGTGGACTCTCCTGGGATTGGTGAGTCGGCTCAGCGGCCGAGGCGGTCGCCGGGCTTGAGGTTGTGGCCGGTGAGGAAGGCGGCGATAGGCAGGGCTTTCTTGCCTTCGAGTTGCACGCAGTCGAGGGTGAGGCTGCCTTGGCCGGTGGCGACGGTGAGCACTTTGTCTTGCCGGTCGATGATAGTGCCGGAGACGGCTCGTGTGGAAGTTTCGACCGTGCTCGGGCGTGCGGACAGGATTTTCAGCCGTCTATTGCCCAACCAGGTGTAGGAGGACGGCCAGGGGTGAAAGGCGCGGATGCGGCGCTCGATACCGACCGCGCTGTGGGTCCAGTCGATCTCTCCATCCTCTTTTTTCAGGAGCGGGGCGTAAGTGGCGGCAGCTTCGTCTTGGGGCGTTGCGACGAGTTTCCCCTGTTTGAACAAAGCCATCGCTTCCAGCAGCGCCTGTGCGCCGAGCGCAGCAAGGGTGGCGTGGAGGCTGCCGCCCGTTTCGTCCGGTTTCAGGGCGACTGACTTCTGAAGCAGAATATCACCGGCGTCCAATTCTTCGCTCACCTGCATAATGGTGACGCCTGAGTGCGTTTCGCCTCGGGTAATGGCCCACTGCATGGGCGCGGCCCCACGATACTTGGGAAGAAGTGAGGCGTGAACGTTGATGCAGCCAAAGGGCGGCAGGTCCAGAATCGTCTTGGGAAGGATCTTGCCGTAGGCGGCAACAACAATGAGGTCAGGCTGCCAGTCGCTGAGATGTTCCAGGGCCTCGGGGGTGCGAATCTTTTGTGGCTGAAAGACCGGCACGGCGTGGCTGCGGGCGCAGTCCTTGACGGGCGGCGCGTGCAGGTCCATGTGTCTTCCGGCGGGTTTGTCCGGCTGGCACACCACACCGCCCACTGTGTCTTCGCTCTCCAGCAAGGCTTGCAGCGCCGGCACGGCAAAGTCCGGCGTGCCCATGAAGACCAGCCGCAACGGCCGGGCCGGGAGGGGGGGAGGAATCGACGTGGACATCGTGGACGGGCTCCTCACTGGCGGGCGGGATTGGGACTGGGGGGTTGGGGTAAAGGGACTTCAGATTCCGGTAGGCTCCGGGTTTTTGCTCCGTTCGAGCGGACGCCCTTCACGAATCAATTTTTTGACTCGACGCGAGTAGAGTTCGCGTTTGAGCCGACTGATCCGATCGATAAACAGCTTGCCTGAGAGGTGGTCGAGTTCGTGCTGGAGGCAGACGGCCAGGAGGTCTTCGGCCTGCACAGTCATTTCCTGTTGGTCCAGGGTCCAGGCTTTTACTTCGATCCTGGCTGCCCGTTTGACCTCGGCCGTGTAGTCAACCACACTGAGACACCCTTCTTCCCAGACGATGGAACCTTCGCGGGCCGTAATTCTGGGATTCACCAGCTTGAGCAGCTCCTTGCCTTTTTCTTCACGATTGACATCAATGACCACAATGCGGTCTTGCGAGCCGACCTGGGTCGCCGCCAGTCCGATACCTGGGGCGGCATACATGGTTTGGACCATATCCTCGACCAGCGTCGCCAGGCTCCCGTCCATGTTTTTGACTTCGCTTGCCGCCTTTTTGAGACGAGGGTCCGGGAAGGTTAAAATCTCGCGAATCATGGTTTTCTCTAAAGATGAATCACACTCATACCACGCTATACGGATCGACATCAATGATTGTCCGTACGGTGCGGGGCGGCTTGGCCTGGACAAAAGCGTCGCGCGCCTTTCCGATAAGGGCGTGTAACAGTGGCCGGTCAGGCCCCTTAACCAGCAATTGCCAGCGTTCCCGCCCCTTGATGCGTTCAATGGGGGCGGGGGCGGGGCCCAATATCTGAAGGCGGGCGGCACCGGCAGATGCAAATTCCTCGGACTGTCGGGTCTGTTCAACCTTCTGGAGAAAAAGGGAGGCCGTCGCCTCGACCTGTTGTCCGTCTCGTCCCTCGAAGCGCACATTAATCAGACGGGTGAAAGGGGGATAGCCAAGCTGTTTACGATAGCGCTGCTCTTGAGCGGCGAAGCCGGTGAAGTCATGTCGGGCGGCGCATTGAATGCTGTAATGCCGCGGGGCATACGTCTGAATAATCACGCTTCCAAGGTCCTGACCACGTCCGGCCCGGCCTGCAACTTGGGTGAGTAATTGAAAAGTCCGTTCCGCGGCCCGGAAGTCCGGCCGGTTGAGCGTCACATCGGCCAGGATCACGCCAACGAGCGTAACGTCTGGAACATCGTGCCCCTTGGCGACCATTTGCGTTCCGATTAACACGTCGAACTCATGTGCCCGCCACGCCCGCAGCACGCGCTCAAGCGATCCACGGCGCTTCACCGTGTCACGGTCCAGCCGGGCAATACGGACCTCAGGCAGCAGATGTTTCAGGGCATCCTCGACCTGCTCTGTCCCGATTCCACTCCCGTCGAGCGCGGGCTCTTGACAGCTTGGGCAGACCTCTATGTTCCGCCGGGTAAAGCCACAGTAATGACAGCACAATGTCTTGCGCTGGAGATGGAACGTCAGGCTGACGCTACAGTGCGGGCACGCGAGGGCCTCGCCACACAGGCGACATTGCAGGTAATTCGCATACCCGCGCCGATTCAGAAATAAGACGCTTTGCTTGCCGGCTTGATGGTTCACCCGCAGTGCCTGTTGCAGGCGGGTTGAAAAAATAGGGGCGGTTTTCCCTGGGCGAGCCTCCCGGCGGAGATCGATGATCTCAACCTTGGGTAATGGACGCGCAGCCACCCGAGTTGGCAGCGTCAGGGCCGTATAATGCCGCGTTTGACTGTGGGTATAACTTTCCAGGGCAGGGGTCGCGGAGCCTAAAATTACAGGGCAGGACGACATTTTACCCCGTACAATAGCGATATCTCTCGCATTATAGCGTATTCCGTCTTCCTGTTTATATGTCGTTTCATGTTCCTCATCTACGATAATCAATCCAAGATTCATCAAGGGAGCAAAGACAGCCGAGCGGACGCCAACAACAACAGCTATTTCTCGACAGGCAATCCGTTTCCACTCGTCCCAGCGTTCCTTATCAGTCATTGCACTGTGGAGTACGGCGACGCCCCCACCAAAACGCTGTCGGACCTGGGCGACGAGTTGTTGGGTCAGGGCGATCTCCGGGACGAGGAAGAGCGCGCTTCTGTCTTGACTCACGGCATAGCGAGCCGCTCGGAGATAGACCTCGGTTTTTCCGCTCCCGGTGACGCCGTGCAGCAGAAAAACGCGAAATTCTCCCTTTTTCAGGGCGTTTTCCACCTCGTTTTGTGCGTTCTGCTGGTCAGATGTCAAAGAGAGCAGGTCCCACTGGGTCTGCTCGCCGTTGTCCCCAGAATCATCGGTACTCCCTTCAGCGTAGGTCCCGGCCGCCGCTATCGATTCAGAGGACTCAGTGATAGTCTGAGGCCGGGGGAAAGACTCCACCAGACGGATCAGATTCAGTGATTCAAGGTGTTGCAACGTTTCTCTCATGGCCAACTGAGGGAAGCGCCGCTGCAATGCCCTAACACCCGCTCTTTTCTTTTCTGTGACGTACGCCAGCAGTTCTTTCTCACCCTCTTTCAGACGCCTAACGAGAAGCTGCTTCCTCCGGTCGTCTTCCTCCGTGACCGCCTTTTTTCTCTTCCTTTCCTTTTTGGGCAATGTGACGGACAGGGTACTCTGGTGACGGACTGTCCGAGGAAGAATGGTCTGCAATGCCGCTCCGGGCGAAGAAAAATAATAGTGTGCTATCCACTCCCAAATATTTTTCATGTCTTGAGGAAAAATAGGAGCTTCATCTATAATATCAAGAATATCCCTTACTTTTTGCGCATGGATGTCACCAGGACGGGAGGATTGGCCAACGATAATTCCTGTTATTTTTCTGCTACTTACGGGAACAACGACGCGAACTCCCTCTCGGGCGCGCGAAAGAAGGGCGTCCGGAACGCGATAAGTCAATGCATTCCTTCGACTGATGGGGAGTGGAAGGGCAACGGAAACAAAGCGAGAATTCGTGGAACATTGTGTGTTGAACATTTGACAATTTAGTTCTTGTATTGCACAGTAAGTGTCGGAAATACCTAGAGTAAGCTTTTAATGACTAATCTAAGCGGAACCATCCGGCGACTGGCCAGCCCCCTGACTTCTCTTATTCCATTTGAAATGGATAAAGGCTACCTCAGCCTCGACATCGGTTCAAGCGCAATCAAGATGGTCGAAGTTCGGGGCCAGGGGTCGCGTCTCAGGGTCACACACGCGGGTATTATCTCACTCCACCCTGAGGCAGTTCGAAATCATTGTGTTCAAGATATCGATCAAGTTTCCCAGGCGATTGGTATCCTCGTTGAGGAGAATGGAGTCCGCACTCGGGAAGTCGTCGCTGCTGTTCCAGGGCCGGCGGTTATTATTAAACCGGCCTCCTTTCCCGCTCAGGAGTCAGCCGCATTAGAGGAGACCATAGTATTCGAAGCCGGGAACTTTATTCCTGAGAGTCTCGACAATGTGAACCTTGACTATCAAGTACTGGGCAGAGACCCGGCAACAGACAATATTGAGGTGCTGCTTGTTGCGGTCAGAAAAGACATTATCAATAGCTATCTGGCCGCTATTAGCGAAGCGGACCTGACCCCGACGATCGTGGACGTCGACTATTTCGCCATCGAAAACATGTTTGAGACCAATTACAGCCCAGACCCAAGCGAAGTGGTAGCCTTAATCAACATCGGGGCCGGTTACTCTTCTCTGACCATAATGAAGGGTGGACGCTCTTCTTTTACAGACGATGTTTCTGTTGGGGGAGAACAGTTCACCGCCCTCCTGGCCCAGGAGTTCGGCGTCAGTCGAGACCAAGCGGAAGAAGCAAAAATTTCAGGCTTCCTGGAAGGGCATAACAAGGAAGATATTGACCGTGCCCTGTCTATCACTTCCGAGCAGTTGCTTGATGAGATTCAGCGCTCCCTGAGCTTCTTCTGGACAGCTTCCGCTGAGGAACCGATTGACTCGGTCTATTTGAGTGGAGGCACGGCCCAGTTGCCCGGACTCGCCTCTGCTATTGGCGCGCGCCTCCGGGTTCCGGTCGAAATCGCCGACCCCTTCCGCTCATTCACTATTGGGCGTCAGGTTGATACGGAGTTTCTTTCCCACCATGCCCCCTCGCTTGCCGTGAGTGTGGGACTCGCAACCAGGAGGCCTGGAGACAAATGATCCATATTAACCTCCTGCCGGTCCGAGAAGTCGAAACTGCTCCTGTTCGGAGAAAAGAGTTCGTCATTGCAGGGGTCATTCTCTGCCTTGCTTTCTCCGCAATCGCTCGTCTCCACGTGGTCCAATCCCGACAGAGAGATACGGCACGTACGCAGGTCACAGGTCTTGAGTCCGAAATAAGACAGATTCGTAAAGAAACCGAGGAAATACAGGAGCTTATCAGGAAACAAGACCTCCTTGTGCAGAGATTACAAGCGATTACCTCACTCACCTCTCCGCAGCGTCGCTCTGCTTCGGTCCGTATCCTTGACGATTTAAGTCAGAGTACTCCAGCCCACTTGTGGTTGACTCATTTCAGCGAGGCAAAAGGAACGGCAGAAATTCAAGGCGAAGCCGTAGACAATCAGACCATTGCCACGTTTGCGCGCAACCTCGCACTCTCTCCATATTTTGAGCGGGTGGAAATTCGAGAAACGGTCCAGGAGCAGAGGGGAAGACTGAGAGAAGAGGCCGGGCAGGTGAAAAAATTTCTCATTGAGGCGCTAATTCCAGCCTATAGTCAGGAAGGGGCTGGAGAGACAGGAATCTAGCCCAAGGACATACAGTCTTATGGTTGATTTCATTCTCGACTTGCCAACAGCGCAGCGCCGTCTCGTATATGGAGGCATGGGGGCGCTCATCGTCGCCGCTTACGTGTTCTGGTTCTACCTGCCCCGCTCCCAGGAAGTTGCTGAGATGCAGCACACCATTCAGGAACTTGGGGTAGAACGGACACAATTGCGCGAAATATTAGCCAACCGCAGGCATATCGAAGCCGAAAGTCGGGTAGTGGAAGCCGCATTTAACCAGGCTCAGGCCCAACTGCCTGAGCAAAAGGAGATTCCCGAGCTGCTCCGTCAGGTTTCTCGCCTTGGCCAGGATTCGGGCCTCGAAGTCCTCCTGTTCCGTCAGCAACCCGAGCAGCTACGCGATCTCTATACCGAGGTTCCGGTCCAGATGTCCGTTCGGGGCGGGTACCACGATATCGCTCTGTTTTTTGATCAGGTTCGCCGTCTCGACCGGATTGTCAATGTGGCTGATGTGAGCATGAAAGAACCGCGTCTCACGGGTAATCAGATGGCTGTCGACGCTTCGTTTTCAGCAACAACCTATCGTTTCCTCGGTGAGACAGAGAGGGAACAGATCGCCAAACAAAAAAGAGCGACAGAGGCTCAGACAACAAGGAAACGAAAGTAAGAATCATGGCGATGGGGCGTTCAACCGCTACATTCCTGTTCCTCTCCTTCTGGATAGGAGGGCTGTCCTCACCGATGCTCCCCGGAGCGTCCATCTGGACAGCATTTGCCCGGGCAGAGGAGAGTCTGGAGGCGGAGGACGCCTATTTTTACGACCCGGCCGGAAAACGCGATCCATTCCTGTCCCCGTTTCACATTGCTCCAGAACAGGACCTTGTTGATGAGGTCACAACTCCGCTGCAACGTTTTCACCTCGGGCAACTCAAACTGGTGGGCGTGATCTGGCAAACCAGCCAGCCAAAGGCGCTGATAGAAGATGGAGACGGTCTTGGATACATCGTCGGAGCCGGCACCCGTATTGGGGCAAATGGGGGCGTTATTCGGACGATTGAGCCGGGGCGGATCGTGGTCGAAGAATACGAGACCGACTTTTCTGGAAAACGGTGGGCCCGGCAGCGCGCATTACGACTTGTCGTTGCAGACGGACCCTCTACGGGGAGTGGAATCAACACGGACAGGTAGGAAACCGGTGTCCTAAAAGGATAGGGATGCGGAGCTTGTGTTAGACGGACACACCATAAAAATAGCAGTCCCGTTATGGGTCTGCCTGACGGCAGGGGCCTGTACTCATCAGCCACGGAGTTTGACGGGCGGACCTTCGACCCCGCTTGCTCCCGAACCGGTGACAAAGCCGGTGCCCGCCCCGACGTATACCGGGCCACTCGAGCTGCACGAGATCCGTGTGATTACAGATGCTGGGCAACGGAATGTCATGTTTCGCTTCTCTCGTGCCCCGGAAAACCTGCATTACTTTCCCCTCAGTGAGCCGAGTCGTCTTGTCATTGATGTCACCGGCCCAATTGAGGCGCTGCCTCAGGTCGCGACGTATAAGGTAGACGATCCCCAGATTGAGGCCGTCCGAGTGAGCGGTTCTGCGGGCCGCATGCGTCTCATTGTAGACCTGGCGCTGGATGAGCCCCCTCCGTTTTCTGTTGACACCAATGCGGCGATTCTGACTGTTCGTATTGGTCGGAAAAACAAAACAACCAGCTCGGCACACACGGATGCCCAGATTCTTTTCATTGCCGAGAACGCAGACCTGAGACAGTTAGCCCAGACCCCTGCGCTGTCTCGTGTGGATGGACCTTTTTCTTCAGAAGCGCAAGAGGAACCAGCCTTCCCGGCTCCCGAATCTTTGCCACTCGCCCCTGATGCGGCTCCCGCTGAAGCGTCTCTTCGAGAAACTGCTTCGTCTCAGCCACCATATGACGGACAAAAGATCTCGCTCCATTTTAAGGATGCCGATATTCGGGACATCTTGCGCATCCTGGCCGACGTCAGCGGATTAAATATTGTTGCGACAGATGACGTGACCGGGCGGGTGACGCTTCGCTTAGTCGATGTTCCGTGGGATCAGGCTCTCGCCGTTGTCCTGCATGCGAACGGATTGGAGCGAGTGCGATCCGGCAACATCGTCACCATTTCAACCGCGGCACGCCTGGAAGCGGAGCGCCATGCACAGCGCAAAGCTCAGGAAACGGAACGGCACCGTGCTCCCCTGGAAACCGTGTACGTCAAAGTCAACTATGTCAAAGCCACAGACATTGCCAGCCTCATTGGCCGCCAGGCTGAACCCCGCGATTCCGCCGTAGGAGCCCCAGGCTCCCATACACGCAGGGATCAAGGGGAAGGGCCACAGATTGCTCTCATGTCATCACGAGGCACGATTGTCGCCGATGGGACCTCAAATGTCGTCATTATCCGCGATGTGCAGGCAAATATTGCGGCGGTGCGGGAACTGATCCGCAATATCGATATTCAGACGCCGCAGGTTCTGATCGAATCGTATATCGTCACTGCAAGTGAGAACATTAACCGCTCGCTCGGTATTCAGTGGGGCTATCAGTACGCGGCCGGCCCGGAAACAGGGAAGCCAACCGGCCTCAATTTCCCCGGACGGATTGGGATTGGGGGCGCCGGGAGCGCGGGAACCGGCGGGATTCCTTTTATTGCCAACTTTCCTGCTCTGGCCGGCGCTTCGACACTGGACCTCTTTCTCGGCTCCCTTGATGGAACGCATAGCCTCAATACACGCCTGAGTGCGCTTGAGTCCGAAGGGAAGGCCCGCGTGGTTTCGCGTCCGCGTGTCGTGACTCTCAATAATGGTGAAGCGCTCATTACGTCGCGCAGAGAAGTACGCGTGCCGGTGACATCCGGGAATCTGACCGTTGGCGGAGCCGGAACGTCCGGAGGTGGGGAGGCATTTGAAGAATTTGATGTGGGTATCACCCTGAGGGTGACCCCGCAAATCTCCTCCGATGGATTCGTTCTCTTGGATATCGAGGCAGAGAGTAGTGAGTTGGCGGCTTCGAGTGTCACAACGACGGCAAATTCTTCTACCGTGCCACGCATCCCGGACGTCCTTTCGCGCACGACGAATTCGCAAGTGTTGATACGGGCAGGCGCAACCTTTGTCTTAGGTGGCATCCTGCAAGACAATCTGGACCGCCAGGAGAGTGGGATTCCCTACCTGCGTCATGCCCCCGGTATTGGCTGGCTGTTTCGGGGCAAGGCCGGGCGGAGGACGAAAGATGAGCTCTTGATCTTTCTGACACCGAAGATCGTTGCCGGAGTATCGACTGCGGGTTTACCGGCGGCGCGTCAGTTGTGGGGGAATCGTGCAACAGGTGTCGCGCGTCCGTAAGGCAGAAGAGTTTGCGTAGAGAGCGAAGCTGTGGAGGGTGGGGCTGATGTGAGTGGTGGGGCAATCGAAAAACCTAGAAGCCTGAGAACCCGGCGGTGGCGGAGTAGAAGACGTATTGGGAGAGTTCTCAGACTTGTGGGTTTCTCATCCCTCGAAGATCTGAACAAGGAGAATCGGTGTTGGAAAGGGTAGGGACACTCGGAGGCTTGGACGCCAGGTATGCATATGCTGAGGTTGGGGTGGCGTCGAGGTTGGCATCGAGCCTCCAAGCGTCTCTATCAGTGAGGGTACGATGTGGGTGTGGTGGTGGGGGCGGCAATTCTTATTGCCGCTAGGGCCAGGGAGTTTTGCTTAGTGGGGCTGCGCGCTGAACGGGCTGCTGAGGTCGGCGCTCTTCAGGGCGCAGTCGATGAAAGGGGTGGTGGTGGGCTCTTATTGGTATGAAAAGAGCGGTTGACCACGGCGAAACTCCCTGGCTAGCACAGAAGTCGTACTCTCGAATGTATGAGGCATTGTAATGTTCGCTTGGCGTGGACGCAACATTATTTTTGTTGGCTTTATGGGAACGGGAAAAAGCCTGGTCGCCAGACGACTGGCAAGACGACTCGGGTGCAGGTTTGTTGACACGGATGCCTGTATTGAGCATGAAGCAGACATGTCAATCGCTCAGCTCTTCGCCACTGAGGGAGAAGCAGCCTTTCGTCAACGAGAGCGACAAGCCATAGCCCGCGCCTGTCAACAAAAAGAGAGGGTGATCGCCACGGGTGGCGGAGCCATTGTCGATAGAGAAAACGCCAGAACAATGAAAGCGAGCGGCCCGGTCATCTGTCTGACCGCTCGTCCTGAAGTCATTCTCCAACGTGTCCAAGGTGATACCACTCGTCCCCTCTTGCCACTTGGAGAATTGCAGGGGCCTAATCCGCTCGAAAAGATCCAACGACTGCTGGCAGACAGAGCAGAAGCCTACGCCCGCGCTGATATCACTATTGATACGTCGGGCCTTGGCCCGGATGCGGTTGTAGAGGCGACGCTGACCGCCTTGACCCAAGCAGGCTCCACCGAGTAGAAAAGTGGCTATGGATACGCTCACGCTGAACCTTGGGGCGCGATCCTACCCTATCCACATTGGATCGGACATCCTCAACTCGTTAGGTCAACTCCTCAAACAGCACCACTTCCCCACTGGCCGAGTCGGGGTGATAACGGATTCCCATGTTGGCAAACACTACCGGAATCCGGTGACCAGTAGCCTCACCGCTGCGGGATTCGAGCCGGTGGTGATTGAGATTCCTGCGGGCGAAGAACACAAAAACTTGGCTTGGCTGACCTTTCTCTATGACAAACTCGTTGAGGGGCGTATTGAACGCAATACGCCTTTAATCGCGCTGGGGGGAGGGGTCATTGGGGACCTTACGGGCTTTGCGGCGGCAACCTTCCGGCGCGGTGTTCCGTTTATCCAAATCCCGACCACCCTCCTGGCCCAGGTTGACGCGAGTGTCGGCGGCAAGACGGCCGTCAACCATCCCGCCGGGAAGAATCTGATCGGCGCATTCTACCAGCCGCGTATGGTCCTGATTGATGTTACCGTCCTCAAGACGCTCCCAAAGCGTGAGTTTGTGTCAGGGATAGCAGAAGTCATCAAGTATGGCGTCATTCTGAATCCGGAACTCTTCGGGTTGCTTGAAGAAGAGCTTGCCGTACTCCTGAACGTCAATCCGGCGCTCCTGACTTCAGTGGTCAGAACATGCTGTCAACTCAAGGCCCTGGTCGTGGAAGAAGATGAAACGGAAGGGGACTATCGAGCGATTCTCAACTTCGGTCACACTATGGGACACGCGATTGAAAGCGCGACCAATTACAAAAGCTTTTTACACGGTGAGGCGGTCGCGCTGGGTATGGTTTTCGCCACCCATCTGTCACAACAACGGGGCCTGTGTCGGCCAACGGTACGCGACCGTGTGGTGCGTCTGATCAAACAGGCCGGCTTACCGATCGATATCCCGCAGGACCTGGCACAAGAGCATCTCCGAATAGGGATCGAAGCAGACAAAAAAGTGACTGCCGGAAAAGTCAAATTCGTATGTCTGGAAGATATTGGCAAAACCCGCTTTGAGTTTTTGAGCGCAGCCGAAATTGTCGGGCATTTATACCGGTCTGCTTCCTGAGAGGAGAGTCCTGTTCGACATCCGGGCTTCCAAAGACACCTGACTCACCTACAGGCCTCGTTCTGTTGACACCCAGGGGCAGGCTTTATAGTCTGCCACGGTGTCAGAACATAAACCCTCGCGGCCGTCCACGTCTCGAAAAAGACACACAGGTTCCCAGCGCCCCCGCCAAGTCCCAAAACCGGGTAGCCAGTACAGAAAAAAGAAGTCGGCCTCAGGGTCGTCGCGTCCAAACGGCCGTGCGGAAGGCAAGCCTGACTGGAAGCCGCCCTGTCCGCATGCGCCTCACTGTTACGGCTGTCCTTTCGTTTCCGTTCCCTACGACCAACAGCTTGAGAGAAAACAAACCATAGTGCAGGAGGCGTTTGCCGCATTTCCGTCGCTTAGGGCGCTCAATATTCCGCTACCCGTTGCTTCTCCCAAAAAGTTTGGCTACCGCTCCCGCGTCAAACTGGCCGTGCAGAGCGTCAAAGGGCACAGCCGGATTGGCCTATATATTCCTGAAACCCATCGGGTTTTTGATATCTCAGCGTGTCCGGTGCACCCTAAAGAGATTAACCAGGTCGTCGCCTTTCTCAAACGCGCAATCGAGCATCTTCATATTACGCCGTATAACGAGGAACGGGATACGGGCCAACTCCGCTATATAGACCTGCGCTATAGTTTTTGGCAGCGGAAGGCGCTGCTGCTGCTGGTCACCCGACATATGCATTTTCCCCAGGTGCACGATTTGACCCGTCAGCTTGAACGACGGTTTCCTTTTTTGAGCGGCATTGTCCATAATATCAACGACCAGCCGGGCAATGTGATCTGGGGCAAGCGCTTTCGCCCCTTGCGGGGTCGGGACTCTCTGCTCGAACAAATAGGGCATGTCCGTCTCAGCATCCCGGTTGACACCTTTTCTCAGGTCAATCCGCCTATGGCGAGGCGTATTTACGAAACCGCTGTCCGGTGGAGCGAGATGACCGGACAGGAAATCGTCCTTGATGTGTATTGCGGAATCGGCTCTATCGCCCTGTACTGTGCCTCACAGACCAAGCTCGTGGCCGGGATTGAGGAAAATGAACGGGCCGTAAACGTTGCGAAAGAAAACGCCCGGCGTAACGGATATCACAATACCCGTTTCTTTCATGGTGATGCGGCGCAGAAGATAGAAGAGACCGCCACCACCCTTCCCCCTATCGACAGGATTGTGCTCAACCCGCCTCGGACAGGACTGAGCCCCGAGGCTTTTTCCTCGGTCATAGGGGTGAACGCACCCACACTGCTCTATCTCTCCTGTTCGCCCCAGACACTCGCCCGAGACCTGGACCGTTTTGCCAACGCTGGCTATGCCGTTGGACGGGTCCAGCCATTCGATATGTTTCCGCAAACGGACCAGGTGGAAACGCTCGTCCTTCTTGAAAAGGGAGGAAGCTCTGCCTAAATCAGTTCCAGACCAGAGAGATCGGCCCGGGCAGGAGCTCTGGATTCGGACCGAGGCGTGGAGTGTGTTTCCTGGTCTGATTCATGGTTTTTCCCGCCGTCTGCCAAAACCTCTCACCGCGGCTTCACTAGGCGCTTCTTTGGACGCCCCGGGCTGTCTACTCCATACCCTTACCCAGATTCACGGGAATACCATCGTGCACATGGGAAGAAAGGAAGCAACACCAGCGCTAGAAGCAGATGGGATGCTCACGACCGAGCAAAACGTCTTACTGGGCATCAGGACCGCCGATTGCGTCCCGATTCTCCTCGTTGCCCCACACAAAAGGGGCGTTGGCGCCCTTCACGCTGGGTGGAGAGGCACGCAGAAGGCAATCGCCCTCCGCACAGTCGAAATATGTGCCGAACAATGGGACGTTACACCCACTCAGCTCTGGGTCGCCCTGGGTCCGTCAATTGGCGGGTGCTGTTATCAAGTCGGCGCTGGGATAGGAGAGCCACTCTCTGCGCGCTGGGGAGACGGACAGCCTACGACCTGGAATCGGCAGGGAGACAAGGGCTATCTCGACCTGCGAGCCATAAACCGCCTGCAGTTGATTCAGGCCGGCGTACCACAGACGCAGATTCACGGCGTTGGCCCCTGTACATTTTGTCATCCGGACGAGTTTACCTCGTACCGAAGAGAGGGGGATCAAGCCGGTCGCCAGATCAGCGTCATCGGCTGGCGTCCAAAGTGAAGAGTCCTTTGCAGGGCGTAGGTATTACTATGCGCGTTGCTGTTATCGGCGGTGGAGGGTGGGGAACCGCCCTAGCCTGTCTCTTGGACTCGGTCGGACATGAGGCCCAAGTATGGGTCAGGCGTGAGGTCTTAGCCCGGAAAATTGAAAGAACACGAGAGAATGTGGACTATCTGCCTGGGGTGCGGCTCCCGGAGACGCTCCGCTTTACCCCAGAGCTGTCTGCGGCAGTCATCGGCGCTGAGGTTCTTGTTGTGGCCGTTCCATCTCACGCGGTCCGCTCCATCGCCTCAACGCTGGGACCCCTGTTGACGACCACACCGCTGCTGGTGAGCATGAGTAAAGGGATTGAGCAGGATTCTCTCCAAACGATGAGTGGGGTCCTCACCGAGGCCCTTCCCCCACGGTTCGCCCACAAGGTCGCCGTGCTCTCAGGTCCCAGCTTTGCCGCAGAAGTCGCTCGCGGACTCCCAACCGCGGTGACAGTCGCAGCCCAAGATCACGCAATCGCCCGGATAGTCCAGACACTGTTTGCGGCGCCAACCTTTCGCGTCTACACGACAACGGACGTGATTGGGGCCGAGATTGGCGGTGCGGTCAAGAATGTGATTGCCCTGGCCGTCGGCGTGAGTGACGGCTTGGGCTATGGCTATAATGCGCGGGCGGCCTTAATCACGCGCGGTATGGCCGAGGTTGTCCGTTTGGCAACGCGGATGGGCGCAAAGTCCCAAACGTTATCGGGCCTATCCGGCATGGGTGACCTGATTCTTACGTGCACGAGTGACCTCAGCCGCAACCGAACCGTAGGTATTCGGCTGGGAAGAGGCGAGTCCTTGGAGGCCATTCAGCGGACGATGACAACGATTGCAGAAGGCATCCGGAATTGCCGCTCAATTCTTGATTTAGCCCGGCGTCTAGCAGTGGATATGCCTATTGTGGAGCAGATATATGAGCTCGTCTACTCTGGGAAACCACCGACGCAGGTGGTCGCCGACTTGTTGGCGCGTCAGACCAAGGCCGAGTTTCCACCGGGAGAAAATTGACATCTTGGGAGCGGTATGGTGAAAAGAGTAAACGTGGCTTCCAATAGATATGAGGTGCTGGCCATGCTTACTCTTCTATTATGGATAGCTAACTGAGTACGGCACGCTAGGATGAATACCGATGAAAAGGACCTATCAACCAAGCAATACCAGTCGAAAGCGCACGCACGGGTTTCTCGTTCGGATGAAGACAGCCGGGGGTCGTGCGGCGATCAAGAGGCGGCGTGCGAAAGGACGCACCCTCCTCAGTGTACGGACACCGCTCAAGCCGGCGCGCCGTTAGCCGCCCGCACTGCCCGACACACATTTCCCAAAGCGGCACGTCTGCTTGTTCGCCGAGAATTTCTCGCGATCCAGAGACGAGGAGAGCGTCGGTATAGTCGCAATTTTATTGTTATTACTTCGCCCGCTCATACCGCTCGTCCCCGCCTTGGAGTGACGGCCTCACGGCGCTATGGCAAGGCGGTCATACGGAATCAAATGAAGAGAAGGTTGCGCGAGTTTTTTCGAGTCCGGCAGGCGCAGCTATCCTCGACCCGTGATATCCTTATTATTCCCAAATCACGTGCAAAGGAGTTATCTTTTGCCCAGATCGTTACCGAACTAGAGAGGATGCTTCCCATTGCTCAGTGCACGGAATGAAATCCCTCACTTTTCCTGCCCGGCATACGCTACGGCGGTCTCTCGGCTGTGTCAGCTGTTCGTCGTGGGAGGATTCAAGGGCTATCGCTTCTTCATCTCTCCGCTGATCGGTCCGGCATGTCGCTTCTATCCCAGTTGCTCTCAGTACGCTCTATGCGCCGTACGCAAGCATGGGATTCTCAGGGGGCTGACGCTCACCCTTCGCCGTCTCGCCAAATGCCACCCATGGCACCCGGGCGGAGTCGACCTCGTCCCCTAACCAATCTCGCGGGCATGTAAAGTTCCTATGGATAACAAGAGTCTCCTTGCCATTGTCCTCTGCATCTTCATTCTTATCGGGTATCAGTCACTGATCTCCTATCTTTACCCGTCCCCTGACCCTCTCCAGCCCCAGACTCAACCGCCGGTAGTCGGCTCGGAATCAGCCACCTCTTCAGATCAACAGGCCCAGCCCCTCCCGGAGCGTCGCCGGACTACTGTTGAACAAGGAAAACAGACTGCCGGTAGGCCTCAGCCAACCTCAACAACGCCTTCCGCCCCTGTGGAACAGGACATCACAGTTGAAACAGATACCTATATCGCTGTTTTTACTTCCACGGGTGGGCGTCTCAAAAGCTTCCGACTCAAACAGTATCCGGTGACACTCAGCCCAAACAGCCCGCTGTTGGAAATGGTCACCACCGGGACCTATGGAGAGCTGCCCTTCGTCCTGAACGTGGATGGCAAGGATATCACTCTTAGTGACGCTTCTCTGCCGTATGCCGTAGGAGGCGCCACCGCGGGAGACCCGCTCTTTGTGTCGGCGGGAGATGACAAGGACTTGGTATTCAGAGGGGCGCTGGCGAATGGGGCAGCCTTTACCAAAACCTTTACTTTTTTCGGGGCAGGGTATGGCATCGGTCTCACCGTCGCTGTCACCCAGGTTCCTTTTACGGCTTCGACCCTCTCCTTATCCTGGCTTGAGGGCTCCCGTTCAGAAGGGAAATCTGCCTATTATGATGTCTACGGGCCGGTTGCGCTGGTTGGCCGGACCTTTGAATATGAAAACGCCTGGGATTGGGAGGCCGGAGACTCGTACGGCCCCGGGGATATTCGTTGGGCCGGATTCACAAATAGTTATTTCCTGGCAGGCATGATGCCGCAGGACCTCGAAACGGCCCAACTCTTCTTTCGCGATGAAGACGAGACCCTGGAAACCCGCCTCTCGACGCCCTGGAGCGGGGAGGCCGTCTCCTACACCCTGTACCTTGGCCCGAAGGATACGACGGCCCTGAATGCGGTTGACCCAGCCTTTGATCGGGCCATCGACTTTGGCTGGTCCCACTTTATTGCCCGGCCGTTAGTTTCATTGCTGAGATTCCTCTACGGGGTGACTGGGAACTACGGCATTGCCATTATCTTACTGACTGTCCTGGTTAAACTAGTATTCTTCCCGCTCAGCAATAAGAGCTTTAAGTCGATGTCGGCGATGAAGAAGCTCCAGCCGCAGATGGAGCGACTGCGGGAGCAATATAAGGACGACCGACAAAAGCTGAACCAGGAAATGATGGAACTGTATAAGCGATACCAGGTCAATCCGCTCGGTGGGTGTCTCCCCATGATTGTACAGCTCCCAGTGTTCATCGGCCTGTATCAGGGGCTTTTGTACGCCATTGAATTGCGACAGGCTCCATTTTTCGGCTGGATTGAAGACCTGTCTCAGCCAGACCGGTTGGGCGCATTGGCCATTCCTTTCGTTGATCCCCCAGGTATCCCGGTGCTGACCTTACTCATGGGGGGGTCGATGATCATCCAGCAGATGATGATGCCGACAACCGGAGATCCGATCCAGCAGAAGATGATGCTCCTGATGCCGGTCATCTTTACGGTGATGTTCATTAATTTTCCAGCCGGACTGGTGCTGTACTGGCTTATCAACAATGTCCTGAGTGTCGCCCAGCAGCACTGGTATACAAAAACGTATGGATAAAAAGAGTCAACGTGTCCAGCATCTGCATGTTATTGGAGGACGCGTTTACTCTTTTCAAAGAGGAAGCATATGATGAGTGCAGTTGAAGCGGAAGGATCGACTCTAGAAGAGGCGGTTGCAGCGGCCCTGACCCAACTCAAAGCAGACAGAGAGCAGGTTGAAATAGAAGTGCTCACTCAGGCCACAAAGGGCTTCCTCGGTATCGGCGGGAGGAAGGCGCGCGTTCGAGCGACACTGAGACATCCCGTTTCGCCTCAGGAGCCTGAATCCGAATCTCCGACCGGCATTGACCAGTCTCCTCAGGAGAGGGGGAGAAAAGCGCGCCGGCGTGCTCCTTCTGGAGAATCGGTCGCCCAGCCCGTTCCCGTTTCCAAGGAGACCGGAGAGAACGCCTGCCAGATCCTCTCAGAAACTCTGCGTCTCATGGGCATGGAGGTTCCCGTCTCCCTCGATGTCCAAGGGACAGAAGCCGTTATCAATCTTGAGGATACGGTCGATGGCTTACTCATTGGACGCAAGGGGCAGACGCTCGATGCGCTAGAATATCTTCTCAATCGTATGGTCGCCCGCGAGGAAGAGGAAGAGGCGCATCTCATCTTGGACGCCGAAGGCTACCGTGAGCGCCGCCGCCAGAGTCTTGAAAGCTTGGCCCTGCGCCTGAGCGAGCGAGCAAAGCGGCGGCGAAAGACCGTCACGCTGAACCCGCTCAGTCCCCGAGACCGTCGCGTCGTCCATTTGGCACTTGAAGATGATCCACTCGTTGTGACAAAAAGTCTGGGCCGTGGGTATTTCCGCCGTCTCTCCATTGTGCCAGAAGGAGCCGGGAATAATCGTCGGGATCGAGACCAGAGGACGGCCCGCCCGTAACCTGTGGCGTAAAGAGGAAATGTGTCACCAGCTTGTATCTGGTGGAGGACACGTTTACTTTTTGAGGAGTTGTGTACGAGCATGATACGATTGTCGCTATCGCGACTCCCCCAGGCCAAGGTGGGATCGCCGTTATCCGAGTCAGTGGCGCGGATGCAGAAAGAACAGTCAGACAGCTCTTTTTCCCCCACACGCCGTGGGAAAAACTCCATTCTCACCATTTCTATCTTGGCAAAATTCTGGATCGGCCGAACGGCCGGCCAATTGACCAAGCTGGCCTGATTTTGATGCGCGCTCCCCACAGTTATACGGGGGAGCATATCGCTGAGCTGCATCTCCATGGCGGCAGTTTCCTGGCGCGGCGGATCTTAGAAACAATTCTCAATCAGGGGGTGAGGATCGCGCGGCCAGGCGAGTTTACAAAACGCGCCTTTCTCAACGGTCGCCTCGATCTCATACAGGCCGAGGCCGTGCGCGATCTGATTCACGCGAATAATGAGACGGGTTTACAGCTCGCTTGGGAGGATTTATCAGGCCGGCTCTCCCAGGCCTGCACAGCCATTCGAGACCGCCTCATTGCACAGACGGCCTACCTGGAAGCGTTTATCGATTTCCCTGAAGACGATATCCCTGAGCAAAGCCAGCAGGAGGTCGGCCTAGCCTTCTCTTCAATTCGGAGAGATATCGAGGCTCTCGCAGTCACTTTTTCACAAGGAAAAGTCTATCGAGACGGGCTGAGGACCGCTATTATTGGGAAGCCGAACGTCGGCAAATCGAGTGTCCTCAACCTCCTGGCAGGCACGGGGCGGGCCATTGTCACCCCGCTCCCTGGGACGACGAGGGATGTACTTGAGGAAACCGTGATCGTGAACGGCATTCCCCTCGTCGTGCAGGATACTGCCGGGATTCGTCAGACAACGGACGAGATTGAGAAGATCGGCATTGAACGCAGCCTGTCCAGCATAGAACAAGCAGAGCTGATTGTGGCACTCTTCGACCTCTCCCGGCCGTTTGATGCGGATGACGCCCTCATTTGTGAAAAGATTAAAGGAAAAAAGTATATCCTCGTAGGGAATAAGAGCGATCTCCCCCAGAAATTTGAGGCGACCCATTTGTTAGACACGCTGAATACTGAAGCGCCTCAAATCCTTCACATCGCCGCGCTGTATGGTACTGGGATGGGCGGCTTAGGAGAGCGGATACAAGAGGGGGCTCTGGGGAAAGAGCCACTCGGAGAATCCGGCACGGGTCCGCATAAAGGTGTTATGATTACGAAGATACGGCATAAAGTCGCCCTTGAAAGAGCTACGGAAAGCTTACAATGTGCAGAGCAGGGGTTGGCGGCCGGCCTGCCCCTTGATCTGATTGCGGTTGATCTCCGCGCGAGCCTGGATCATATTGGCGCGATAACAGGCCAAGTCAGCAGTGAGGAGATACTTGACCGCGTATTTCAGGAGTTCTGTATTGGGAAATAGGTGCAGGCATGGACTATGATGTTATCGTTGTTGGCGCCGGCCACGCCGGGATCGAAGCTGCACTGGCGGCGGCCCGCCTTGGCAGTAAGACCCTGATGCTGACGCTGAACCTGGATCACATCGGCCAGATGTCATGCAATCCGGCTATTGGAGGTATCGGCAAAAGCCATCTGGTACGAGAAATTGACGCGCTTGGCGGAGAGATGGCCCGAGCCATTGACGAGACGGGCATTCAGTTTCGCGTCTTGAACACGCGCAAGGGGCCGGCCGTTCGCGCAACCCGCGCCCAGGCAGATAAGGCCCTCTATCGGCAGCGTATGAAGAGAGTGGTGGAAACCACTCCCAATCTCGCCCTGCGGCAAGGCAGTGTGGAACGCCTCAGGGTTGAAAGAGGAAACGTTTCCTCCAATAGACATGAGATGCTGGACACGTTTCCTCTTCAGAGCAGCAGAGTCAGAGGGGTCACCACCCAGATAGGCGAGTCCTTCTCAGCGCCTACCGTTATTCTGACGACCGGAACCTTTCTGAAGGGCCTCATACACGTTGGCCTCAAAAACTATGCAGCAGGCAGGGCAGGGGACTTTGCCGTTGAAGGATTAAGCAGCCACCTGAGCGAACTCGGTTTTCATATTGGTCGGCTCAAAACCGGCACGTGTCCTCGATTAGACAAGCGAACCATCAATTACGGTATTTTGGAGCCGCAATACGGAGATAGCCCTCCCCCTGCCTTATCTTTTTCAACCGAGTCCATCACCCAGGCACAATTGCCGTGTCATATCACCTACACGAATGAGAAAACGCACCAGACCATTGTCTCAGGACTCGATCGCTCACCCCTGTACGCCGGTGTGATTGAAGGCAGAGGGCCGCGTTATTGTCCATCGATTGAGGATAAAGTCGTTCGCTTTCAGGAGAAACCGCGGCACCAGGTTTTTCTCGAACCGGAGGGGCGAGACACAGTCGAAGTGTATCCAAACAGCCTTTCTACAAGCCTGCCCCTGGATGTACAGCTCGCCATGGTCCGTTCAATACAAGGGCTAGAGAACGCAGAAATCATGCGCCCCGGCTATGCCATTGAGTATGACTATGCCGACCCGACCCAGATCACACCGACTTTGGAAACAAAGCTGATAGCGGGCCTCTACTTTGCTGGTCAGATTAACGGCACAACCGGCTATGAGGAGGCCGCGGCGCAGGGACTGATGGCCGGGATTAACGCCACGCTGAAGGTTCGAGGCGATAGCCCCCTCATCTTTTCCCGGGATCAAGCCTATATCGGGGTCCTCATAGACGACTTAGTCACGAAAGGGGTCGGGGGAGAGCCCTACCGGATGTTTACTTCTCGTGCCGAGCACCGCCTGTTACTGCGGCAAGACAACGCAGATGTACGGCTGAGCCAATTCGGACGGAGAATCGGACTCATCGATGAAAGCTCGGCCGGGCGGACACATAAGAAAAAGGCAGAAATTGTACGGGAGATCCAACGTCTGGAGGATACGATACTGACCCCAAACGACGCAGTGAATACCCACTTGTCCGCTTTCGGCACGGCAAAGATAAAAACGCCGACATCGCTGGCGAAATTACTCTGCCGGCCTGAGTTGTCCTTCGGAGATATCCAGTCCATCAGCCCGTCGCCGACTCCCCTCTCCACAGGAGCCGGGGCCGAAGTAGAGATAGAGGTGAAGTATTCCGGCTACATACGCCGTCAGGAAGAAGGGGTAAACCGGGTCCGACATATGGAAGAGGCTCTCATTCCAAATGGTATTGATTACACGGATGTCCAGGGTCTCTCAAACGAAGTCAAAGAAAAACTCCTGACATTGCGCCCCCGCTCGTTGGGTCAGGCGTCGCGTATCCCCGGGGTGACGCCCGCGGCAGTGTCGTTACTGGCCATTCACTTGAAACGCACGGGAGCCGCCGGGTGATGGAGAAAGAGACCGGTTCTCTCTTGGAGCAAGGCGCAGAGGCGTTACAAATATCGCTGACTCCACAGTCGTTCCAAACCTTATTCCTGTACATAGATGAACTGCATCGCTGGTCTCAGGTCTTCAATCTCGTCGGTCAGCCCGATGCAGCAAACATTGTCCGAAAGCATATTCTTGACTCCCTGGCCTTTTCTCACATCCTTCCAGGGCAGGGAGTTTTTGCCGACCTTGGGAGTGGGGCCGGGTTTCCGGGATTCGTACTTGCCGTCACAGGACAGAAACGGCAGGTCTTTCTCATCGAGGCCCGAAGAAAAAGAGCAAACTTTCTGAAACAGGCAGTCAGGATAACAGGAGTAGAGAATATATGCGTATTTGAAGGGAGAGCCGAAGAGTTCGCCTTACAGGATAGAAGGCCCGCGTGGTTCGATACTGCTGTCACACGGGCAACCTGGGATATGAATCACTTTCTCACCCTCTGCCTTCCGATTGTGAAGAAAGGGGGATCTGCAGTGGCAATGCGAGGCCCCCACAAAAAGGGCGGCGGGATGGCAGGAGAAGAGCACCCCCCTCATGGCAGCTTCGTCCAGGAGACCAGAAGGGCCTACCAGCTCCCCTTTGGTGAAGGAGACAGATATGCCCTCTTTTTCAGAAAGAAATGTTTCACGTGACACATTTGTCCGTCATGTTTCACGTGGTATATGGCCAGTTCCTCCCCCAACCAACAGAAAATACACGACATTATCTATAATCTTCCCTTGTTTCCGGGAATATGCTACTGAACCCTGTGGCCAGGACCATTTGTATAGCGAATCGGAAGGGTGGGGTCGGGAAGACCACGACTGCTATCAACCTTTCGGCTGCCATAGGCGTATCTGGAGCAGAAACCCTCCTTATTGACTGTGACCCTCAGGGGAATGCCTCCAGTGGTGTAGGTGCTCGTCCGGGCGAAGGTGCGGCGACCATTTACCACCTCCTCCTCGGGGAGTGTACGCTCCAGGAGGCGATTCAAAAGACAGCCATTGAAAAACTTGACGTTCTGCCCGCCAATCATGACCTGATAGGGGCGGAAGTTGAACTCCTCAATCTCGAAGACAGAGAATACCGTCTGCGGACTCTTATTCGGCAATACGGTGCTGCCTACCGCTATATTTTTCTCGATTGTCCACCCTCGCTCGGGCTTCTCACCGTGAATGCTCTGACTGCGGCCGATAGCGTCCTCATCCCTCTCCAGTGCGAATATTACGCCCTTGAGGGGCTACGGTCGCTGATAGAGACACTCGACATCATTCGCGAGAGACTCAATCCAGGCCTTGCCATTGAAGGTCTCTTGCTGACAATGTTCGACGCGCGCAATCGGCTCTGCCACCAAGTCGCCGAAGAAATACGGGAATTCTTTCCTCAGTACGTCTTTGAATCTATTATCCCCCGGAATGTCCGGTTAAGTGAGAGTCCCAGCCACGGTCTGCCTGTTCTCTTGTACGATCCGTCCTGTCGTGGCGCGAAGAGTTATATGGACCTTGCTCAGGAGCTGCTCAGACGAGAGCCAGAAGAGTGGATTCGTGCAGAGAGCGATTTCGGTTCCACACCAACGGTTGCAGCAACACCAGATACTCACACAGCGATGAGCGTTCGCGCATTGGGAGAGGAAGAGAGTGGTGAAGGATGAGTAACGTTGCCGTACACGTAAAAAGGCGTTCCCTTGGCAGAGGTTTGAGTGCGCTGATTCCCAAGGGGACATCCCTCGATACTCCGGCCGAGCGTCAGGTTCCCATTTCCGAAATACGACCCAATCCAAGACAGCCAAGACGCTATTTTAATGAAGCAAAGATTGCGGAACTCTCGGAATCCATCCGTAACCAGGGAATTTTGCAACCGCTTGTGGTCAGGAAAATACCGCAGGGGTATGAGCTAATCCTTGGGGAAAGACGGTTCCGTGCAGCGCAACAGGCCCAGCTTGAACGCGTTCCGGTTATCGTTAAAGAGGTCAGCGATGCGGAAAGTCTCGAAATGGCGCTGGTTGAAAATATTCAGCGCGAGGAGCTCACCCCAATAGAAGAGGCACTGGCGTATCGACAGCTTATGGAAGAGTTTCATCTCACTCAGGAGCAGGTTGCGCAGCGCGTTGGCAAAAGCCGGCCTGTCGTGACCAATCTCCTGCGCGTTTTGAATCTTCCCGAGGAGATAAAAGAGCATGTTGATAGCGGGGCACTCACCGTTGGCCATGCGCGCGCCCTGCTCGCACTGAATCTTCCAGAGCAACAACTGGAGATGGCCCGACGCATTATGGCCGATGGTCTTTCCGTACGCGCAACAGAAACCCTGGTCTCACAGTCCAATATTATCGTGGAGCCGCCAGTTGAGCCGTTCGCTCCGGAAAAACCGACGGTTATCCAAGGGACGGATGTGTACCTGAAGGCGGTTGAAGAAGACCTGACCCGTGCCCTGGGAACCAAAGTCAGACTCATCTCTCGGAAGAAGGGGGGAAAGATAGAGGTTGAATATTATTCCAATGAGGAACTAGAGGGGCTTGTACAGCGCTTAAAAGGATGAAAAGAAAAGGGGCGCGAGAAAGGGAAGCTGGGAAAAGAATTGTTTCCATTTTTTCCTGTTAGAGTTTGTAATCCGGTTTTCACTTTGAATTTCTATCGAGAGGAGACCTTTTTCGGTGCTTTCTTTCCCACCAGATTGGACTTTTATAGCCCAAATCATTCTTTTTCTTATCGTTTGGGTTTGCCTGCGCCGTCTTCTTTTCGAGCCCAACCTTGCCGTGCTCAAAACGCGGGCACAGCGGACAGAAGGGGCAATGCGAGAAGCGGTAACGGTCAAAGCCGAAGCCGAAGCCATGGACGAACAGTATCAAACCCGACTCACCACCTCCCGGGCAGAAGCACGGCAGCGTGTCGATGCTATCTATAAAGATGCGGAAGACCAAGCGCTCTCAGTGGTTGAGGCAGCGCGGAAAGAAGCCGAACAATCCATTGCCAACCTCCGAGCCAGCCTCTCTGAGGATATTCAGCGCACCCGCCAAAGCCTTGAAGCGCAGATTGGTCAATTTGCCGATGAAATAAGCGAAAAACTGCTGGAAAGACCTCTCTCCTAGTATGGTACAACGGATACTCCCCCTCCTGGGTTTCACCTTCAGCAGCCTCCTTCTCTCCATTTCCTGTTCCGGTTTGGTGTGGGCCGCAAGTGACGCGCATGGGGGCGGCTCTGCTCTCCTCACCTTGGGCTTTTTTAGCATTAATTTTCTTATTTTTGCCTTTGTCATCCGGAAATTCACCCGAGACCTTATTCGACGCAAGCTCAAAGAGCGACACGAGACGGTCGTCCAAGCGCTTGAGGAAGCAAAAAAAGCCAAGGAAGAGGCCGATACACTGCGCCAAGAGTATGATACCAAGCTGGCCAACCTCGTCGCCGAGGAAGAACAATTACGGAGTCAAGCCGTTGAGGCAGCAGAACGCGAGAGACAGCGCCTGATGGAAGAAGCCCAACAGATGGCAGAAAGGGCGAAGGCTGAAGCGCAACTGATTGCCCAACGTGAGGTTGAAGAGGCGCGGCGGCTCCTTCGACAAGAAGTCGCAACACAGGCGGTAGCAATTGCGACCGAACTGATCCAAAAAAGCGTGACGAGAGGTGATAATCGCCGACTCGTGGAACAACTGGTTCAAAGAGTCAACGTGTCCTCCAAAGACCCTGAGAATGCTGGACACGTTGACTCTTTCAAGAGGTGAGGAGTGCCGAGAACACAGGCAGCTAGACGGTATGCCAAAGCCCTCCTGAGTCTGGCGCAAGAGCAAGGAGAGGGAGAAACGGTCGGAACGCAGCTCGGTCAGGTCGCCGACCTCTTTGCCGATCCAGAGTTGGTAAAAATACTCGCTCTTCCGGCGCTTCCAGCCAGCGTACGCCAAGACATGGTAGCCCGGTTGGTAGCCCAAGGCTCTCCACATGAGATTGTCGAGAAGTTTCTGCGTGTCCTTGCCGACAATGACCGACTCCAGGACATCCGCGCCATTAACGAAGCCTACCAACAACTGCTTGATAAAGCTCTGGGGCGGGTTCGGGCGCGGGTTCGGGCGGCGGTCGAGTTGGAAGAAGAGGAAAAGCAGCTTCTCGTGCATACATTCAGCCAACTCACGCAGAAGACGGTCGAGCCAAGCTTTGAGACGGATACGACCCTCTTAGGCGGTGTCGTCGTTGAGGTGGAAGGCCGAGTCTATGATGCCAGCCTCAAAACACAACTCGCCCGGCTCGGCGATCAATTAGCACGACAGATATAAGTATTTGAATTATCAAGATAATTTGACACATATGAGAGGGACGAATGGAACTACGCGCCGCTGAGATCAGCGAAATCATCAAGCAACAGATCCAGGGCTACGACCAACAGGTTGAGCAGCGCGAGACGGGCACCGTACTCTCGGCTGGAGACGGAATCGCTCGCATTCATGGTCTCGACCGGGTCGCCTCAGGCGAACTGCTCCAGTTTCCGGGCGATCTATACGGTCTGGCACTGAACCTGGAAGAGGACAATGTCGGTGCTGCCGTCTTTGGTGAGGTGCAGTCCATTAAAGAAGGCGACGAGGTTCGCCGCACCGGGCGCATTGCGGAGGTCCCTGTTGGCGATGCCATGCGGGGCCGCGTAGTCAACTCCTTGGGCCAGCCGCTCGACGGCAAGGGCCCTATTTCAACAACGGAAACGCGCCGCATCGAAGTCAAAGCGCCGGGTATCATCCTGCGTCAGCCGGTCACGGAACCGTTGCAAACCGGGATCAAAGCGATTGATTCCATGATCCCGATTGGTCGCGGACAACGGGAGCTGATTATTGGTGACCGCCAAACCGGGAAAACCGCTATTATTGTTGATACGATTATCAATCAGAAAGGTGGCGATGTTTCCTGTATCTATGTCGCCATCGGCCAGAAGCAATCGACTATTGCTCAGGTCGTGGAGCGACTGACCCGGGCCGGGGCCATGGACTATACGACCATTGTTGTCGCGGCCGCCTCTGATGCAGCGCCGCTGCAATTTATTGCGCCCTACTCTGGGACTGCCATTGGCGAATACTTCCGCGATAATGGGCAGCACGCCCTGGTGGTCTATGACGACCTGTCAAAGCACGCTGTCGCCTATCGCCAGCTTTCCCTCCTGCTCCGCCGCCCACCCGGCCGTGAAGCCTTTCCCGGCGACGTGTTCTATCTCCATTCACGCTTGTTGGAACGCGCCGCAAAAATGAGCGATGCTCAGGGCGGTGGATCGTTGACCGCCCTTCCAGTGATTGAAACCCAAGCCGGAGACGTCTCGGCCTATATTCCGACCAACGTCATTTCCATTACTGACGGACAGATATTCCTGGAGTCAGACCTCTTCTTCTCGGGCGTGCGACCGGCGGTCAACGTTGGTATCTCCGTCTCCCGAGTGGGTGGCAACGCGCAAATCAAGGCCATGAAGCAAGTCGCGGGATCGTTACGCCTTGACTTGGCGCAGTACCGGGAGATGGCGGCCTTTGCCCAATTCGGGTCCGACCTGGACGTGGCCACGCAACGCATGTTGGCACGCGGCACGCGTCTGGTTGAGATCCTCAAGCAGGGACAGTACGAGCCGCTGCCGGTCGAACGCCAGATTGTCATTATCTACGCCGGCACCAACGGGCACTTGGATGAGATTCCCGACACGGCGCTTACCCAATATGAGCCGGAACTCGTGCGCTTCATCGAGAATTCTCACCCGGACATTTACGCTGATATTCTCGCCAGGGGGGCGCTGGATGACGATCTCACCGAGCGTCTGGACACCGTGCTCAAGGAATTCAACCAGAGCTTTTCCGTATAATTGAACCATGGCGACTCTGAAAGAAATCCGGAAGCGCGTCTCGTCCGTCCAAAATATCCAGCAGATCACCAAGGCCATGAAGATGGTCTCAGCGGCGCGGCTACGACGGGCGCAGGAAGCCGCGCTGGCCGCGCGTCCCTACGCGCAGAAGCTGGAAGCCGTCCTACAGAACTTGGCAGCCCAGGGCGATAAACTCGCCCACCCCTTTCTCACCGAACGCGCGGAGAACAACATCACCCTGATTGTGATGACTTCCGATCGTGGGTTGTGTGGCGGGTTCAACTCTTCTTTAATCCGCGCAGCCGAAGCCTTCCTGCGACAGCGTTCCGAACAAAAAGTGAGCCTCATTCTGGTCGGTCGCCGCGCCTGCGATCACTTTAAGCGGCGCGACGTCGCCATTGCGGAGGAGCATATCAATCTGTATGGGCGGCTGTCCGCAGACCTGGCCCACGATATTGGCCGGCGGGTTGGCGAGCAGTTTCTCAACGGAGAGACCGACAGCTTCTCTGTCTTGTACGCCAAGTTCCGTTCGGCTCTGGTTCAGGTCCCGACCCTGGATAAAATTCTGCCCATTGCGTCAACGCCGCAGACGGAAGATCAAAGCGCTGTGGATTATTTGTACGAACCGGCTCCACAGACCTTATTGGCCAGCTTGTTGGAACGCTATATCGACATGCTGATCTATCGGGCCATGCTGGAATCGGTGGCGAGCGAGCACGGAGCGCGGATGACGGCCATGGATAATGCCACCAGTAACGCCGTTGACATGATTGACCGCCTGACTTTGGATATGAACCGCGCCCGTCAAGCCGGGATTACACGGGAATTACTGGAGATCGTCGCGACCGGCGAATCGTTGAAGTGATAGGGCGAGCAGGGCCTCGCAGATGAAACACGGCATATAAAGAGAGGATATACACCGATGAATGTTGGTCAGATTACTCAGGTCATGGGCGCAGTGGTTGACGTCGAGTTCGAGGATAGCGCACTCCCTCCCATTTATAACGCCCTGCAGGTGACCAATCCTGCCATCAGCGACAAGGAGTGGAATCTGATTCTTGAGGTCTCGCAGCATCTTGGCGAAAATACCGTCCGATGTATTGCGATGGATAGCACCGAAGGGCTCTCACGCGGCCTAGCAGTCCGTGATACCGGCAACGTGATTACGGTTCCGGTCGGTGGAGAGACGCTCGGGCGCATTCTCAATGTGGTCGGCGAGCCGGTCGATGAGGGCGCCTCGCTCGAGCATGTGAAGCGCTCACCCATCCACCGGGCGGCACCAGCCTTTGTCGATCAGGCAACAGAGGTCAAAATCCTGGAGACCGGCATCAAGGTTGTCGACCTGCTCGCGCCCTATCCATTAGGCGGAAAAGTAGGCTTGTTTGGTGGCGCCGGCGTGGGCAAGACCGTGATCCTCATGGAGCTGATCAACAATATTGCGCAGGAGCATGGTGGGTATTCCGTCTTCGGCGGAGTCGGTGAGCGGACGCGTGAGGGCAACGACCTGTGGCTGGAAATGAAAGAATCCGGCGTCATCGATAAAACCACCCTAGTCTACGGCCAGATGAACGAGCCCCCAGGCGCTCGGGCCCGCGTCGGGCTCTCGGCCCTCACCATGGCAGAGTACTTCCGGGACGAAGAAAATCGGGACGTCTTGCTCTTCATTGATAATATTTTCCGTTTTGTGCAGGCAAACTCCGAGGTATCCACGCTCCTGGGCCGCATCCCCTCCGCGGTGGGATACCAGCCAACCCTGTCAACCGATGTTGGGGATTTACAGGAACGCATCACCTCAACCAAGAATGGCTCGATTACCTCCGTCCAGGCTATCTATGTTCCGGCTGACGATTTGACTGACCCGGCCCCCGCCACCACCTTTGCCCACTTGGATGCAACAACCGTGTTATCCCGCCAGATTGCCGAGCTGGGTATTTATCCCGCGGTGGACCCGCTTGACTCGACCTCACGTATGCTCGACCCCAACGTGATCGGCGAAGAGCACTACGCGGTTGCCCGTCAGGTCCAGGAAATCCTCCAGCGCTATAAAGACTTACAGGATATCATCGCCATTCTAGGGATCGACGAGCTGTCCGAAGAGGACAAGCTCACAGTCGCCAGAGCACGCAAAGTCCAGCGCTTCTTGTCCCAGCCCTTCCATGTCGCTGAGCAGTTCACCAATTTCCCCGGCAAATACGTACAGGTCAAAGACACGGTGCGCAGCTTCAAGGAACTGGTAGAAGGTCAGCATGACGACCTGCCTGAGCAGGCGTTCTATATGGTTGGTACGATTGAAGAAGCCACAGAAAAAGCAAAGACTCTGGCCGAATAAATAAGATGGACATTATGGCCGATATCCTGCGTCTGCGTTTAGTCACCCCAGAGCGCCTCCTCCTTGACGAGGAGGTTGATGAAGTCACCGCTCCTGGCACAGTGGGGGAGTTTGGCGTGTTCCCTGACCACACCACGTTTCTGTCTTCGCTCCAGCCCGGGCGCTTGTCCTATAAACAAAACGGGCAAGCCCAGTCATTAGCGGTGAGTGACGGCTTCGCCGAGGTAGTAGACAACCTGATGACCGTCCTGTGTACCGAGGCCGCATACGCGAATGAAATTGACGCGGCCCAAGCGCAGGAGGCGGTGCGCGAGGCGGAAGCCGCTCTCGATAATTTTTCGCCAACCGACGCCGGCTTTGAGGACGCGCAACATGCGCTTCGTCTTGCTCAGGTCCGCTTGGACGTGGCGTCCGGCTAGTCAGTGGTCAGTGGGCCGGGAAAACAATGCTGGCCACTGAGCAGATAACCGCTCCTCTTTTGCATCTCAACCGCTCACCCTGAGCGTAGCGTCAGCGAAGTCGAAGGGTCGCCCAGGGAGAGTTTCACATTGCGGCACACGTGGTAGTATCGGGCTGGTCGGGGCAACCCACAGGGGGTTACCCCGACATTAGTCTTAGGGTGAATCGATGACAGGCAATACTTTCGGCACCAGCTTGCGCATCACAACCTTTGGTGAGAGCCATGGCCGGGCGGTCGGCGTCGTGATCGATGGTTTTCCGGCTGACTTCGAGATCGACGAGACCGGTATTCATACCGAGTTGCAGCGCCGCCGGCCCGGTCAGTCCAAGCTGGTGACACAGCGGCAAGAAAGAGAACAGTTTGAAATTTTCTCAGGTGTCTATGAAGGCAAAACCACCGGGACGCCCATGATGATCATGGTCTTCAACGAAGACACCCGCTCAAAAGACTACGCGGGTATCAAAGACCTCTTTCGTCCCGGCCACGCAGACTTTACGTATTTTGCCAAATACGGCCATCGCGATTATCGTGGCGGAGGGAGGGCCTCAGCCCGCGAATCGGTTGGACGTGTGATCGCCGGGGCCCTGGCAAAACAGCTCCTGGCGAAATTCGGCATAGCGATAGTTGGCGGCGTCGTCCAAGTCGGCCGCGTCCGAGCGCAGCACTATGTGTGGGAACAGGTGGAACGGAATGAGCTGCGCAGCGTTGACCCGGACACCGTAGCGGCCATGCGCGAGGAAGTCGAACAGGCCCGGAAAGACCGCGATTCGGTTGGCGGGATTATTGAAGTGGTCGCCACCGGCGTTCCGCCCGGTCTGGGCGAGCCGGTCTTTGGCAAGCTTGACTCCGCCATTGTGAGCGCCCTCATGTCTCTACCGGCAGTGAAGGGCGTAGAGATTGGGGCGGGTTTTGCCGCCGCGGCCATGCGGGGCAGTCAGATGAACGACGAAATGGACGCCGGTGGCTTCCGCAGCAATAATCATGGCGGTATTCTGGGCGGCATTTCGTCCGGCGCACCTGTTGTGGCCCGCGTCGTGGTGAAACCAACGTCTTCGATACCTCGCGCCCAACAGACACTCGATACGCAGTTGCAACCCCGAACAATCAGCACCAAGGGCCGACACGACCCCTGTGTTGCCATTCGCGGCGTGCCAATGGCCGAGGCCATGCTGGCCCTCGTCCTTGGCGACGCCCTGCTCCAGGACCTGGCGACCCGAGGAGCCCGAGAGCGGTATTCCCCGCGTCCCTATCTCAAGCTCGGGCAACACCTCAACTGACCCGACTCCCTTGACTTATGCCTTCAAACAGTAAACTTTCTCCCACATGACCCCTGAAATGCTGACCGTGTGCGCCGTCGGTATCGCACTCGCCGGATTGATACTGACCAACCACCGATCTCTCATCCAGCGTTTCGAGCGTTTGGAGGACCGGCTCGCCGCGGTGGAGCGCGAGCAAGCTCACCTCGCTGGCTTACTCGAAGGGCTGAGAGAAGTTATCAGTGGACACCGGGCCGCCTAACCCTCTGGGTTTGTCTTTGCGGCTGGGAAAGACTGAAGCAAGTCGTAGGAGAATAATGGAGAGGCAATAGAGATGGAGGCGACGGACAAAGGCCGAAGCGCAGGCAGATGGGCCTTTGGGTGTCTCCTGTTAGGACCTTTAGATGTTATCCTCGCTTTGCTTGTGAGCAAAACTCAAGGAGCCGGCGAAAAAAAAGTACTGCAAAGAGGAACACCGCGCAAATGTCCTCAATGCGCTGAGGTCATCAAAGCCGAAGCCATCAAGTGTCGTTATTGTGGGAGCGAATTGGAGCCATTTCAAATTCAAAAAGATCCTTTGGCAGGTTCATGTTTCTTTTGCGGCTTTGAGTTGGATGAGGATTTTGCCAAGCACAGTGATGGACCTTGTCCCCAGTGTGGAAAGGAAGACCCGCTTGCCCGGCCCGCAGAATTGATTCTGAGGTGATGCGTCCGCTCATTCACCTAGCGCTCCATTTTGTTGTTCCGGCGCTTGTCGCCCGGGCATGGTATGTGGAGCGGTGGCGGTGGGCCTTCCTGATCATGGTCGGTACGATGGTTGTTGATATTGACCATCTGCTGGCCGATCCCATTTACGATCCGCAGCGCTGCGGCATCGGCTTTCACCCGCTCCATTCCTACCCGGCCATTGTCGTTTATCTGCTCCTGCTCGCGATCCCCGGGGTAAACTGGCTGAGACTGATCGCCCTGGGACTGGTCATTCATATGTTTCTGGATGGGGTGGACTGCCTCTGGATACGCCTCGAATAGTAGCAGGAAGGCTGTATGCAAAAAATTATCGAGATTAAAAATGCGACCGTTTATCGTGGTCAGACCCGCGTGTTCGAGAATTTCTCTCTCGCCCTGACCGAGGGCCAAAACACGGTCATCCTCGGCCCCAACGGCGCGGGCAAATCAACCTTGCTCAAACTCCTGTCCCGCGATCTCTACCCCGTTGCCCAGGCAGAGAGTTACGTGCGTTTATATGGAAAGGAGCGCTGGGATATGTGGGAACTGCGCTCCCGCTTTGGCCTCGTGTCCCACGATTTGCAGCAACAGTATGTCGGTGACGCCCGTGGGTTGAATATTATTTTATCGGGCTTCTATTCGAGCATAGATATCGCCTGGCACCACAACTTTAGTGACGATGATACGGCGCGCGCGCAAAAAGTCCTGGACACGCTTGGGATCCGCGCACTGCAAGAGAAGACCTATGCGACCATGTCCACGGGTGAGCAACGGCGCTTTCTTCTGGGACGGGCGCTGATTAACGATCCTGAAACTCTAGTCTTGGACGAGCCCACCAGCGGGCTCGACCTGCAAGCCTGTTTTCAATACATCGAGACCATTCGGCACCTGATGCAGGCCGGCAAGACGCTGGCGCTGGTGACCCACCATATTCATGAAATACCCCCAGAGGTCTCACGCGTTGTCCTGCTGAAACAGGGCAAGATTATTGCGGATGGCCGGAAAGAAGAGGTGCTCACCAACGCGCATCTCAGTGCCCTGTTTGAAACACCGGTCGAGTTGGTCCAGACCAATGGCTTTTACCAGGCCCTTCCAGGCACGGCATAAGAGCCGTTACGGGCGCGGGGCCGCGGTGGAGCGGCCGCGGGTGGGCTGGTTGGTGGTCCCGCAGGCGAGGTGAGCCAGACACGCAGAGCGGGCACGTGCCCAGCAGAGAGCACCCCCTGTCGCCGGCCCACTCTCTCCCGCCTGCGGGGAACAGGGTACCCCTGCACACCGCGGCCGGCGCGGGCAAGGAAGAATGAGGAATTAAGAATTACTGGTCCCTCGGACAGCGAGGCCTGTACGGGCAGCGGGCGGCAGCGGTCGAGGGCGGCGCGCGTCTCCGCCCCCACTCCGTCTGCAACGTGAAGAGCCTCTCTCTTATCGCTCAGGCTTCTTAAGAGGAGGACCGCAATAACACCCGGCCGCCGCCATATTCAACAGACCGATTTCTGTCAGGCTCATGCCATGCATCCGGAAGTACACCGGAAACGCGCCGAACAGGAGCCCGAACGGAAAGCCCTCGGCAAAATACAGCAGGGCCACCCACAGGATTTTTATTCGGAAATTTGTTGTGAGAGACAGGCTTATCGACTCCGTTCCACACCGATCTTTCCGCAAAAGCGTTCAATCGGACATGCGCTACACTTGGGGGAGGTGGGATGACACAGGGTCTGTCCAAACGCGACCAGCAGGTCGTTATAGCCGATCCAGAACCGCTTGGGCAGACTTTCGCGCAGGGCCATTTCTGTCTGTTCCGGGTTTCCCGTTTCAACATATCCCCAACGGTTAGAGATACGGTGGACGTGCGTGTCTACACAAATCCCAGGTTTCTGGAAGCCCAAGGTCACAACCAAATTCGCGGTTTTCCGGCCCACGCCCTTAAAGGTCAGGAGTTCGTCTATATCGTCGGGGACTCGACCCGCATAGATATCGAGTAGCCGCTGAGAGACATCAAGCACGGTTCGCGCTTTGGTTTTATAAAACCCGACCGGATAAATCGCCTTCTTCACCTGAGCGGGTGTCAAGGTCACCATTTGTTCAGGCGTATCCGCCAGGGCAAACAACCGCCGGGCCGCCGGGCCGGTTGTTTCATCTTTGGTTCGCAAACTCAGCAGACAGGCGATCAACACCTGATAGGGATCGCGAGAAAACCCCGCCATTTCCGTCACTACAGGCGCGTTCCAGTCCGCAGAGGCGCGGCGCAGGATGCCAATAACCCGAGAAATTGTTCTATTCGTCACCACCGCTCTCTCCTCCCTCCGCTCTCTGTATGGTGACAAGGGTGACGGGCAGGGGCAAGTGGTCTTCCCGCTCACGCACTTCTTCCTGGGTCCATTGCAGTCCTGCTCGGTCGAGCTGCTGGTAGAAGTCTTGGGTATTCGTCCGTTTGGCATCGGACAGGATAGCCCGTCCCGCGGGGGAGAGATGCGTAGAGAGAAAACGCACCAGGGCGGGGAAGGTTGGCCGGTCGTATAAAATCTCCGCGCCAAGGATGAGCGAGAAACGAGTCTCCAGGACATCCTGGGTAAAGTCGAGCGACCACGCCTCGTATTGCGCGCATCCGTTTAACCGCGCGTTCTCCCGTGCAAAGGACACTGCGTCAGCTTCCTTGTCGGCAAAGGTGACCCGCCCCCCTTTTTGCGCGGCGATGATACCAGTCAGCCCGAGTCCGCAGCCGAGATCGAGCACAGTCTGATCTCGAACGTCGATACAAGCGTCTATATAGCGGGCCAGGGTCAGCGCACCGGTCCACAGGTGCGCCCAGTATGGCGGCTCCTCGGCGTCGTCACGCAGCAGGGCCTCGCGGTCAACCAACCGCTCAAGGTCTTTCACGCGGAGCAGGGTCAGCGTGCGTGCGCCTATGCCCACCTCGATAGGCTCCGAAGAGGAAACGTGGCCAGCTTTGGCGTTCACTCAAACGCACTCAACCCGGTGATATAGCGACCGAGCGTCAGGCGGTGGATATCCTCGGTGCCCTCGTAGGTGTTGACCGTCTCAAGGTTGAGGAGGTGTCGAATGACCGGATACTCATCCGTGATGCCGTTCCCACCGAGAATGTCCCGCGCGAGCCGCGTCGTGTGCAACGCGGTCGAAACATTATTCATCTTGGCCATGCTGACCTGGTCCGGCCGCATCTTGCCGGCGTCTTTGAGCCGGCCGAGCCGGTACGCCAAAAGCTGCGCCTTGGTGATCTCGGTCAGCATGGTGACGAGTTTGGCCTGCACGAGTTGATAGCCTCCAATCGGCCGTGAGAACATCTTGCGGTTTTGGGCGTAATTGACCGCGCACTCATAGCAGGCCATGGCCGCCCCGGTTGCGCCCCAGGAAATCCCATAACGCGCTTGGGTCAGGCACATGAGCGGGGATTTGAGGCCGCCGGACTTCGGCAGCAGATTGGCCTCAGGAATCCAGCAATCCTCGAAAATCAGCTCCGAGGTCACGGATGCCCGAAAACTGAATTTTCCGTCAATGTTTTGCCGGGTAAAGCCGTCGCGTTCCTTTTCAACCAGGAAGCCGCGAATCACATCTTTGCCGTCCTCTTCGAGCTTGGCCCACACCACAGCCACATCGGAGATTGAGCCATTGGTGATCCAGCGCTTGGTTCCGTTGAGCAGATAGCCGCCGTTTTCCCGCCGCGCCCGGGTTATCATCCCGCCCGGATTCGAGCCAAAATCCGGCTCGGTCAGGCCAAAGCACCCAATTGCCTCGGCCCGCGCCAGGCGGGGCAGCCAGAACGTCTTTTGCTCCTCTGAGCCAAACGTCAGAATCGGATACATCACCAAGGACGACTGCACGCTGGCGAATGAACGCAGCCCACTGTCCCCGCGCTCAAGCTCCTGGCTGACCAAGCCGTAGACAACACTGTTCATACCAGCGCCGCCGTACTCGGCTGGCACGGTCACCCCCAGAAAGCCCAGATCGGCCAGTCGAGGAACGAGTTCCATGGGAAAAGAGCCTTCGCGGAAGCACCGCTGCACCCTGGGCATGAACTCCTCATCCACGAAGCGGCGCGCCACATCGCGTACCAAGCGTTCTTCTTCACTCAGCAATTCTTCAATCTGGTAGAAATCGGTGTCTATTAAATCCGCCACAGCAGACTCCCTTCGTATGGAAACTGGCTTTATCCTAGCCGCCTCAGCTACTTGGCGTCCAGGCCGCGCGGTTGTCCTTCACCCCGGGGGTCGGAGACCCCGGTTATCAGGCCGGATTCCCGGTCAACATGAATCGCCTGGATGTTACCGAAGCGGGAACGCTTGCCGGGCCCCCATTCCACGACTTTCACAGTATGGCCCATAGCCTGAAGCTTTTCGACGAGTCCATTCGATGCACTCCCCGTTTGGACTTCCAGGTTCAGCCGGTCCGGATACCACTGATGATGGATGCGCGTGGCAAACATGGCATCCGGCAGGGACATCCGGTAGGCGAGGACATTGAGCATGACTTGCAGGACCGAGCTGATAATGCGCGATCCACCGGGTCCGCCGATCACGAGTTCGACCTTTCCGTCCCGGGTCACAATGGTTGGACTCATGCTGCTCAGTGGCGTCTTCCTGGGGGCAATGGCATTCGCGTCCGTATTGCCGACCAGACCAAAGGCGTTGGGATGGTCGGGCTGAGCATTAAAGTCATCCATCTCGTCGTTGAGCAGAATACCGGTCCCAGGTACCATGACCCCGCTGCCAAAATACAAATTGACCGTCTGGGTTGTGGCTACGGCATTTCCGTCTTTGTCAATGACGGACAGATGGGTGGTGCTCGTCGACTCTATCCGCCCTGTTGGTGTCTGCGGAATGCCCTGACTGGGCGTGGCTTTGGAGACATCTATCGTTGCCCGTAGGTCTTCCGCGTATGCGGGAGAGACGAGACGCTCAACCGGAACGGACACAAAATCCGTATCGCCCAGGTAGCGGGCTCGGTCGTGAAAGGCCCTGCGCAGGGTTTCCGTCAGGATATGCGTGGCGCCGGGAGTTTGGAAGCCGAGCTTTTGCAGAGGAAATCCCGACAGGACATTCAGCATCTGGACAAGCAGGACACCACCGGAGCTCGGCGGCGGCATGGAATAAATACGCCTCTCCTGGAAACTTCCCGTCACCGGCGTGCGGTCAATCACGCTATACTGATCCAAGTCTTCCTGGGTCAGCAAGCCGCCTATCCGTCGCATTTCCGTGACAATCGCCTCTGCCACCCGGCCGGTGTAAAAAGCGTCTCTGCCGTTCTTGGCAATGGCGCGCAGGGTGTTGGCCAAGTCTTTTTGGACAAAGAGGTCTCCCTGGCGGAGCGGTTGATCGTTTCGGTAATACACTGCCCGGGCCGCGTCGGATTCTCCCAGGACCTCGGCTCGGTAGGCGATGGCTCGGGCCAAATGCGGGTAGACCGGAAATCCCTCGTCTGCCAAACGGATGGCGGGTTGCATGACCTCTGCGAGCGATAAGCTCCCGTATCGTTGCTGGACCTCCACTAGGCCGGCAACAGTACCGGGCACGGCAACGGCCAGCGGTCCGGTTCGGCTCAGAGAAGGAACGGCTGCTCCGTCCCGGACAAACATGTCTCGGGTGGCTTTGAGCGGGGCCCGTTCGCGGAAATCGATCGCCAGGGTTTTGCGTTCCTTCGCCAGATAGAACAGCAGAAACCCGCCGCCGCCTATTCCGGTTGACTGTGGTCTGAGCACACTAATGGCAAAGGATGTCGCAACCGCCGCATCAACCGCGTTGCCTCCCCGGCGGAGCATGGCGACGCCGGCTTCGCTCGCCGGCGCGTTCGCGGCAACGACCATGCCGGGCCGGGAGGTTGAGATGAACGGAGAGTGTTCTCTGAGGCCGGGCGCATCCGCGCCATACACCATCCCGGCCAGGGAACTGAATACGGCCAGCAATAAGAGAATCCGCTTTCCTCTTTGAAAAGTTCGCGTCTTCAGCATCATGTTTTCCTCATGCAGACTCCGACGAATATAAGCGAGCCAGAGAAGCGCAACAATCCCTCTACCCCCCTCTGGTCGGTCAGATTGACTTCAAAAGACGAGGTTGGTACGGTTCCCGGCAGGCCCTTGGCTCAGGCCTGTCCTGAGCGTAGCCGAAAGGACAGGGAGGAAACATCATGGCTTCGGTGAACAAAGCGATTATTGTGGGCAACCTCGGCAGAGACCCGGAGGTGCGCCGCACGCAGAGTGGGCAGGCCATGGCGCGTTTCTCTGTGGCCACGACCGATACCTGGATGGATAGGGAAAACGGCAGGCAGGAACGCACGGAGTGGCACAACATCGTGGTCTGGGGCAGGCAGGCCGAAACGTGCGAGCAATATCTGTCGAAAGGTCGTCAGGTCTATATCGAAGGGCGTATCCAGACGCGCAAATTCGAGGATAGGGAGGGGAAGGAACGGTATTTTACGGAGATCAACGCGCAGCATGTGCAGTTCCTCGGCGGCCGTGACGGGGGGGGCGCACGTTCGGGCCAGTCATTTGATGACGGGCCAAGCGGCGGTTTTGATGATGCCGGGGCGGGCTCGGTTCCCCCGGATGATGACGTGCCGTTCTAGGTTGTGGACAGACCTGGGGTGAGTCACACCATCTCCGTCGCACCCCCTGCAATCTCCGCATAGCCAGGCTTGATGACGGCTCGTCCGTTGGGATTGACTGTCTCGTATCGATACAAGCCTGACTTCGTATCCCGCCAGATAGTCGTACTTATCGTCTGACCGGGGAGCACAGGTCGGGCGAATCCGGCACTGAGCCGCCTGAGACGGCGGGGGTCCTTTTCACACACGCTGTCAATAATGGCTTTGGATGCAAACGCCAGGGTGCACAAACCGTGAACGATAATACCCGGCAGTCCTGCCCGCTTGGCGATGTTTTCATCAATGTGAATGGGATTGTGATCGCCTGATGCGTTCGCATAGCGAAATGTTTGATCCGCGTCGATGGTCTGGGAGATGCGATGCAGGGGTTCGGAAGTCTCACCGGTTGCCGCCCTCGTCCGGGGACGGCGTCCCTGGCTGCGGATAAAGGCGGTAAAGGTGATGCGCTGGACGGTTTCGCCCGTCTGATTCCAGCAGTGGAGATCGACGGCCAGCGACTCTCCTCCAGGCTGCTCCTCAATGGCCACAATTTTTGCCGTGCTGTGGATAGTGTCTCCGGGAATAAGAGGACGGAAAAAGCGCATGTCTTGCTGGCTGTGCACCAAACGGAGGACATCGACGTTCAGCTCGGCGTCGGTCACGACCGTCATCAACGAGAGCCAGCTTGCCACCGCGCCAAACAGCGGTGGCGCAAGAATGCCTTTGGGTCTATCTGCGTCAAAAAACCAGGCGTTCTCCTCATTGTACGCGCGTGCGTAGGCCATGATTGCCTCAGCACTGACGACATACGACTGCGGGTCGTACTCTTTGCCGAGCAGGCTCCTCTTGAGTCCCATAGTCTCTCAAGAGTGAACGTGTCCAGCATCTGCATGTTTATTGGAGGACACGTTCACTCTTTAATACCAGTACCCATCATCGACAAAACTGATATAGCGGCCTTTGCCAATAATGAGGTGGTCCAGAATGTGGACGCCCATCACCTCCCCGACCTCCCTGAGGCGCTGGGTGATTTTGAGGTCTTCCTGGCTCGGCATAGGATCGCCACTCGGGTGGTTATGCACCAGGATCGCCGCCGCGGCTGACTCGCGGATGATGGGCTGAAAAACCTCACGGGGGTGGACTAAGGAAGAGGTCAAAGACCCTTCCGAGATACGCACGTCTTTGAGTTTTCTGTTCTTGGCGTCCAAGAGAAGCACGTGAAATTCTTCCTTTTTGAGGCTACCGAGTTGTTCGCGGTAGTGGTTGAAGACATCAGCACTGGAACGGAAAGACTCGCCTCGCCGAATCTTTTCTTGTGAGAAGCGCTTCGCAATCTCCAAAGAGGCCTTTATCTGCGCGGCTTTTGCCGGCCCGATACCTTTGACCTCGCACAGTTCGACCGTGCTCGCCTCTTCCAGTTTTCGGAATGAATCATCAAAACGGGAGACAAGCGCTCGCCCGTGGTCAAGCGCACTCTGGCCTGAACTTGCATCACCGGTGCGGAGGATGATGGCGATGAGTTCTGCATTGGAGAGGGTTGCCGCCCCGTGCTCGATTAGCTTCTCGCGCGGCCGGTCAGATTCGGGCCAAGTACGGATGGGCGACGCCATGACTGAGGACTCACCACCACGCGGTGATTGCAGCCTTTCCTATTTTTTCTTCTTTTTTTTGCCAGCGGAACGTCGGGACGTTTTGTCTTTTTTCGCGAGCAAGCGGTCAAGTTTCATATTGAGATTGAGCAGATTGCCTTGGACCTCTCCAACCTTTTCAACCAAATACTCATAGTCTGTCCTAGAGGGTATATTCAGCACGGAGAGTATCGTCTCCATATTGCGGGCGACTTCTTCTTTCGCTTGGGCCGCATCCCGAAACGTCTTCTCCATAACGTCGTGCATACACCCCTGTGCCAAGAGGTCCTTTACAAGATTTGTAAAGTTCTCTCTATTTGCCTCGTAGAGCTTCTCGAAAACCGTTTTCTCTTTGTCCATACCTTGGGAGAAGAGGTCGCTCAGGAAAATAAGAGATAACCAACCGTGTCAGAAGTAGGGGGGTCGCGTGGATTTCGCAGTCTTTCTCGGGTATTTCACCGGCTTACGTTTCCTCGACGAGACCATTGACTTTCCGGCTCTTGTTGGGACGACGCTCTTTATTCACTTTCTTGACGGGATTGCCTGCGGCCTCATGGCCAGGAGGAATCACCGGCCGCCCTACCCCTGGGTCGTGAGTGGGCTGCTGTTTGGCATATGGGCCCTCGCGCTGCTCATTCTCCTGGTGATACGGGGAAAAGTGAAGAAAAGGTGAGAAAGAGGAAACGTGTCCAACTCCTACTATTTCAATTGAAGGGCACGTTTCCTCTTTGCTGAGTGAGCCCCGTCTTTCAGTATGCGAGTCGTCTTATCCGCAATTCTGGAGGCAGTTCCGTATGGGATCCAGGTCAGGAAGTTGGCTGGCGTCCTCTGTCATCCAGGCGTACCGGACTGTCCCACTTTTATCTACGACAAAGGCCGAACGTTTGGAGACGCCTTTGAAACCGAGCAAGTCGTCATAGAACGACCCGTACGCCTGAGAGACTTCTTTATTGAAGTCACTCAGCAGTGGAAAATCATAGCCTTCTTTCGCCGCCCACGCGTCGAGCGAGAACGGGCTGTCCACGCTAATGGCCACAACCTGAGTATCGTCATTCTGCAGAGTGTTGATATTGTCTCGAACCGAGCACAATTCTTTCGTTCAACCACCGGTAAAGGCCAGGGGAACAAAAAGGATAACGGTATTCTTCTTCCCCTTTGCCTCGCCGAGTGCAAAGTCCTGCATCTTATTGGTCTTGAGTGTGAAATCCGGTGCCGTTTGGCCTATCTGAATGCTCATGCTCCTCCTCCATATTGTGTGAATTGAGAACCGTTTCTGCGACCAGCGCGATACTGGAGACGTATCCATCCGCACCGACGTTAAAGAGTTTGACACCTTGGGTATTCCTGCCGATCACCCGCAACTCAGCGACCCGAAGCCGTATTATCTTGCCGCTATCCGTCACGAGCATCAAGTCATCGTCCTCCTTCACCTGCCGAACACCACAGACCTCTCCGGTCTTGCCCGTGGTGCGCATCGTACTGATTCCTTTCCCCCCGCGCGCCTGTAGCCGATAGTCCTCTATCCTGCTCCGCTTACCATACCCTTGAGACGACACGGTGAGAAGGGTGGCCTCTTGATTCAGAATTTCAAGAGAGACAACCTCATCCTCCTCTTCCAGGCTAATCCCTCGAACGCCGGATGTGCCGCGTCCGGTTGCTCGGACTTCTTCTTCTGCAAATCGAATCGCTTTTCCGTTTCTGGTCGAAAGGAGTATCTCTTGTTTCCCGTCCGTGAGTTGGACGCCGATCACCTTGTCTTCGTCCCCAAGAGTAATGGCGATAATTCCGCCGCGGCGAGGATTTGCATACGCTATGAGCTTCGTTTTTTTGACCTGTCCTTTGCGGGTCGCAAAAACAATAAAACCGACGTCCTGGAACTCTCGGATAGGGAGAAAGGCTGAAATTTTCTCACCTTCCTGCAGCGGCAGAAGATTAATTATCGCTTTTCCCTTTGCCACGCGGCTGCCCTGAGGAATTTCGTGGACTTTCACCCAATACACTTTACCGATTGAGGAGAAAAACAACAGAAAGGCATGCGTAGAAGAGATGAAGATATGCTCAACAAAGTCTTCTTCTCGGGTTGTTGCACCAACAACCCCTTTTCCTCCCCGACGCTGAGAGCGGTATTCGGTCAATGGATTTCTCTTGATGTAGCCGGCGTGGGATATGGTTACCACGACGTCTTCTTCAGCAATCAAATCTTCGTCCGAGAGATCTGCGCCGGCGTGCAGGATCTCTGTCCGCCGCTCGTCGGAAAATCGGCTCCGCAGATCGGTTAGCTCCTCTTTGATCACGCCGTCGATCTTATCCGGACTGGCCAGAATATTTTGCAGGGAAGCAATAGCATTGAGCGTTTCACTGTGCTCGGAGAGAATTTTTCCCTGTTCCAGTTGGGTGAGTCGCTGCAAGCGCATATCAAGAATCGCCTGTGCCTGCGTCTCAGTCAGCGAAAATCGATCCATGAGGGCTTGCCGGACGCTCGCTGGGTTCTGCCCTCGGCGAATGATGTGGAGCACGGGATCAAGGTTGTCCAGCGCGATTTTGAGCCCCTCAAGGAGGTGGAGGCGTTCGTTAGCTTTCTGAAGATCAAAGGCAGTCCGGCGTCGGACCACCTCCCGGCGGTGTTCAAGAAAGTGCAGGAGGGTGTCTTTGAGCGTCAGGAGGCGAGGGCGGCCGTCGACGATGGCCAGAAGAATGACTCCAAACGAATCCTGAAGAGGGGTCATTTTATACAGCTGGTTGAGAACGACATGGGGGACAACGTCTCTTTTCAGCTCGATAACGATGCGCATGCCATGCCTGTCGGACTCGTCACGCAGGTCGGAGATTCCGGTAATACGCTTCTCGTTGACCAGATCAGCCATACGCTCGATCAAACGGGCCTTATTCACCTGATACGGGATCTCGTGGGCGATAATACGACCCTTTCCGGTCTTCTCATCTTCTTCTATGGATGTCCGGGCTCGCATCTGAACGATACCTCGCCCGGTTTCATACGCGCTCCGGACACCGGAGCGTCCGTGGATGTACGCTCCGGTGGGAAAGTCTGGACCAGGGATATACTCCATGAGGTCACGGTTTTCGAGATCCATGTTCTCGATCAGAGCCAGGAGCGCATCAATGACTTCGCCCAAGTTGTGAGGGGGAATATTTGTTGACATCCCCACAGCAATTCCATATGAGCCGTTGACCAGGAGATTTGGAAATTTACTTGGAAGAACCGCTGGTTCGTGGCTGGTGTCGTCATAGTTCGGGATGAAATTAATGGTCTCTCGGTCGATGTCGGCAAGCAACTCCGAGGTGATTCGGGTCATGCGGACTTCGGTATAGCGCATGGCGGCGGGAGGGTCACCATCAACCGAGCCAAAGTTTCCCTGGCCGTCAATGAGCGGATAGCGCAACGAAAAATCCTGCGCCATGCGGACAAGCGTGTCATAGACGGCCGAATCTCCGTGTGGGTGGTATTTGCCTATCACGTCGCCCACGACGCGGGCGGATTTCTTATAGGGGCGATTCCATTCATTCCCGAGGTCGTGCATGGCGTACAGGACGCGCCGGTGGACAGGCTTCAATCCGTCACGGACGTCGGGCAGGGCGCGACCAATAATCACACTCATGGCGTAGTCCATATAGGACTGCCGCATTTCCTGCTCGATATTGACAGAGAGAAGGGGATGGGAGTCTGGATAGTCTTCCATACAAAGGAGCTTCTTTTTTGATTCCAACAGGGAGCGTAGCGGGATTAGATGTCTATATTCTTGGCGGAGAGCGCGTTCTCGGAGATGAATTTCCGTCTCGGCTCAACCTCATCTCCCATGAGAGTAGAAAAGACCTCATCAGCCTCGTAAGCATCCTCAATCCTGACCTGCAAGAGCGTCCGTGTCTCCGGGTTCATTGTTGTTTCCAGAGCTGCTCAGGATTCATCTCCCCAAGGCCCTTATAGCGCTGAATATCAACTCCTTTTCTGGAGCGCGCTAAGATTGCATCAAGAACTTCCTCCCGACTTCCCAGGGTGAGAGAGGTATCTTTCGCACGGAAGGTAAAAGGAGCCGGACCGATATTCGTAAGCGCGTTCAATAGATTTTTTACTTCTACAGCCTCTGCTGACTCGATGAAGTCCCGGTCAAAGACGACCCTTTGTCCGGAGCCGTTCAGCCCCTGGGTAACGATAATCTTATACCCGCCAAGTTTTCTGTCTTCCTCTATGGAAAAAGCGATAGGGCTACGGTCTGTCAACTCTTTTTCGACCGTAGAGAGGAGAGACTCAAGAAGACTCCGACTACTGAAAGCAGTCGAAGAGAGGTCTGGATGAGAGAGAAGAGAACAGACAATATGCCGGTCTCTCCCTCTCCGTTCAACGAGATCAAGAATGCTGTTCAGACGGAGGGAGTTTTTGACCCATGTTTTCAGATGTTCCCCTTCAAGCTCCCCCACCAGGACATGTTCAACACCGAGATCGACAAGGAAATCGTTGAGCTCGGCGTCATCTTTCAGATAGTGATCGGTTTTTCCCTTTCTGGCCCGATAGAGGGGGGGCTGAGCAATACACAGATGCCCATCCTCGATAACGCCGGGGAGCTGACGATATAAGAACGTCAGCAGTAAGGTCCGGATATGGGAACCGTCAACATCCGCGTCTGTCATAATGATGATCTTATGGTAGCGCAGTTTGGAGAGGTCCGTTTCATCCTTCCCAACCCCAGCTCCTAAAGCGGATATCAGGAGGCGGATTTCCTGGGATGAAAGCATTTTGTCGAAGCGCGCTTTTTCGACATTCAGAATTTTCCCCCGTAGCGGTAGAATAGCTTGCGTCCGCCTGTCCCGGCCCTGCTTTGCCGATCCTCCGGCAGAATCCCCCTCAACAAGAAAAATTTCACTTTTTTCCGGGTTGCGCTCCTGGCAGTCAGCAAGTTTCCCGGGGAGAGACCCGGAATCGAGCGCTCCCTTCCGCCGTGTGAGTTCACGTGCCTTTCGAGCCGCCTCACGAGCTCGTGAGGCATCAACACTCTTGTGAGCTATCTTTTTGGCTTCTGCCGGATGTTCCTCAAGGTAGACCCCAAGCTTTTCGTTAATCAACGATTCGACAAATCCTTTGACCTCGCTATTGCCAAGCTTGGTCTTTGTCTGTCCTTCAAATTGAGGTTCTAGAACTTTCACGCTGATAATTGCGGTCAGACCCTCTCTACTATCTTCTCCTTGAACGTTTTCCTGGTCTTTTTTGAGGAGACCGAGTGACCCAACGTAGGAATTAATGGTCCTGGTCAGCGCCGCCTTGAGTCCAACGAGATGCGTTCCGCCTTCTATCGTGTTGATGTTGTTGGCAAATGAATAAATGCTTTCGACATATCCCTCGTTCCACTGGAGGGCGATTTCAGCTGTGGTTCCGCCTCTTTCTCCATTAAAATAGATAACCTCGCTATGCAGTGGTGTTTTTGCTCGGCCAAGGTGCTCAACAAAAGAAACGATCCCGCCTTCATAGAAGAAGTCATGGCGTTTATCCGTCTCCCTTTCATCAACAATAGAAATATGGAGGCCTGGGTTGAGGAAGGCGAGTTCACGAAGCCGCCTTGAGAGGATGTCGAAACTAAAAGCTCTTTCACCAAAAACCTGAGTGTCTGGCGTAAAGACAACTTTTGTTCCACTCTCCTCAGTCTGTCCGATCTCTTTCAACTCGTTGTCCGGCTGACCTCGACGGTAACGTTGGAAATAGGTTCTCCCTTCTCTCTTGATCTCGATTTCAAGGATTTCTGATAGTGCGTTAACGACGGAAACACCAACACCGTGCAGCCCTCCGGAGACTCGATATGCTCCTTTATCGAATTTTCCACCGGCATGAAGCTTCGTAAGGACGACCTGAGCGGCTGAAATACCCTCGGTCGGATGATTTTCCGTTGGAATGCCCCGGCCATTATCGACAACGGAGACATGCCCTTCAGCGTGAATGGTTACAATAACGTGAGTGCAGTAGCCGGCGAGTGCTTCATCGACGGAATTGTCAACAATTTCAAAAACGAGATGATGAAGTCCTCTCTCCGCGGTATCGCCGATGTACATTCCCGGCCTCTTGCGGACTGCTTCGAGACCTTCGAGTACCTTGATTTGTCCTGCCCCATAGTTTTGTTCGAGCATGTACTTCCCAAAGGAGGCAGGTTTAAGGATTTGTAATACACCTCCTCTTTTTGATGCCAAAGCCTAGCATTTTCTTTACGTTACGTAAACCGCAAGAATAAATAAAACAGTTTTATATCAATTTATTTTCATAGGCATTATGACATAGGAAAATTCACGGCTCTCCTTTTGCTGAAGGAGTCCAGGGCTCATCTCGTCTTTAAGAAAAAGGACAACAGAATCCCCTTCGTTCATGACGTTCAACGCCTCGGTCAGATATCTTCCATTAAACCCAATTGATAATCCATCTCCAGCGTATGAAGCCGCAATCTCCTCTGTTCCCTCGCCCACATCCGGAGTGTTGACGGAAACTTCGATCTTGTCTTTTTCAAACTGTAATTTTATCCCCCGAGAGCGTTCTGTTGTGAGAATCAAAATACGACGAAGGGCGCTGAGGAATTCGTCTCGGGGAAACTCAATACGGTGCGTATGCTCTTTTGGAACAACTTGCTGGTAGTCAGGAAAGTCTCCTTCAATCAGACGCATAAAGAGTTCGGTTGTCTCCTTCTTCAGGTTGACGACCGAATCATTGACAGCAACGTCTATTGTCCCCTCGCTCCGCTCAAGGAGTTTCCGTGTTTCAACCAATCCTTTTTTCGGAAGTATGACGCTCGGCCAATCGGGCAGGGCGGGAGTATCAACCTCCCGCTCTATGAGAGACAGGCGGTGTCCATCACTGGCAACCATACGGACCTTGCCCTCTTTCTGGGTCTCGAGATAGACGCCGCTGAGGTTTAGCCGTGTCTCGTCAGGTGAGGTTGCAAAGAGAGTTTTTTCGATCATCTCCCGCAGGGTCGGTCCGGGCAAAGATATGAATTGGCCAAAAGAGGAGGGATCCTCCTGCTTCTCTTTTTGTCCTGTTATTGTGGGGAATTCTTTGGGATCCAGACTGGCGATTCTGAAGCGGGATTTTCCACTATTGACGTCGACCCAGCCATTTCCACTTGAGCGTAAACGGACCTGACCGGATGGCAACTCACGAATGATCTCATACAATTTTCGCGCATCCGCTGTCATTGATCCGGCCGCTTTTACGTCAGCCTGACACTGCTGGCGGATACCAATTTCGAGGTCTGTTGCCCCAAGGGAAATAACTCCTTCCTTCTCTCCCGTAGAGTCTGATTCAATAAGAACATGGGAGAGCATAGGAAGAGAGGACCGTCTCTCAACAACACCCTGGACCAGATATAAACACTGAAGGAGGTCTTCCTTACCGACGCTGAATTCCATGTCCTCCTCCCTTCTTTTCTTCTTTCTCTACTTACTACTGCTTATACTTATTCTCTATATTTATATATAATAGATAGATAGTAGTAGTAGGGCCTGTGGATATGTGGATAAGTGGGTTAAGTATCTGTTTATAATAGAAAAGTTATCCACACCCCCCTGTGGATAACTTCGGAGACGAAAAAAGTTATCCACAGGTTATCCACAGGTTATCCACAGGTTATCCACAGGTTATCCACAGGTTATCCACAGGTTATCCACAGGTTATCCACAGGTTATCCACAGGTTATCCACAGGTTATCCACAGGGCGAAGAGAGCCTACTCATAAATCATGATCTCTATTCTGTTGATAATATCGCGCAACTCTTCGTCTCTTTTGTAACGATTTTCAATTGCATGACAGGCGTGCAGAACCGTCGTGTGATCTTTTCCTCCAAATCGCATTCCGATCATTGGATAGGAGGCGCTGGCAATCTTGCGGCAGAGAAACATTCCAACCTGCCTTGGAAACAAAACCATCTTTGTCCGTTTCTTTGAAGTTATGTCAGCAACGCTGACGCCAAAATACTTACTCACCGTTCTCTGTATGGTCCCAATCGAGACTTTCTTTTCCTGGTCTGTGACTAAGTTCTTGAGAACCTGCCGTGCAAAGTTGACAGTGATATCGGCCTGCTTGAAGGCGGCTAGCGCTCCTAATCGCGTCAGGCCGCCTTCAAGCTCTCGGACGTTTGAGGTCACATGGGAGGCAATAAAAAGGGCAACATCGTCGGGGAGGGGGATACGTCTTACGCGTGATTTTTTTTGCAGAATTGCTACCCGAGTCTCAAGGTCGGGCGGCTGGATATCGGCGATCAATCCCCATTCGAAACGGTTCCGTAACCGCTCTTCAAGCCCACCAATCTCATTTGGGAACTTATCCGACGTTAAGATAATCTGCTTGCTCGACTCATGAAGGGAATTAAAAGTGTGAAAAAATTCTTCTTGTGTTCGCTCGCGACCGGACAGAAACTGCACATCATCAAGAATGAGAACATCTGCGCGACGGAATCTATTTTTAAATTCCGTCATTCGATTCTTCCGTAAATGAGCAATCAATTCATTGGTAAAAGACTCTGAGGACAGATAGACAATATTGTCCTTTCCTTGCTTTCCCGATGTTTCGTGTCCAATAGCATTGATGAGATGAGTCTTGCCTAACCCAACCCCCCCATAGATGAATAATGGATTATAGCTTTTCCCTGGGTGCTTACTGACCGCCTTGGCCGCGGCATGAGCAAACTGATTGCCGCCACCGACGACAAAAGAGGAAAATGTATAATTCTGGATGAGTCCGTCTTTCTTTCCTCTCCCTTTCCCCCGGGCTGTTTGTTCCTTCTCTTCTTCTGGAAAGAGTTCTCCTTGCGGTTTTTCCTGTACATGTAAGACGAGGTGCGTTGGCTGACCAAGAACCTCAGTAAATGCGTTTTCCAGGGGGCCGACGAGATTGCTGAGTAGCCAATCCTTAAAGAGTACACTTGGTACTGCAAGGTGAAACGTGTCGTCTTGAAGCCCAAGGGATCGAATCGGTTTCAGCCAGGTTTCACTATTCGTCCTTCCTACTTGTTCTTCAACAATTCCCAACACTCGTTCCCACACCCGATGCATGCCGCTTCCTTCCCCCACTCAACAAAAGTTATCCACAGGTGTGGATAACTTGATAACTTACTGTTTTGACCAAGGAGATGCCTATCGTCTGATGGATTTATCCACACGCATTTGTCTTTCTGCCTCACCTTTTGCCCCGGGAGAATCCCGTTCGCCAACTGCGCAGTCAGAGGGGCGAGAAAAAGACTCATGTCTATCCGAGTCAATGTGCCGCTTAAAATTTATGAGGCCAGAGAGGATAGTGTCACTGCGTCCTAAGCTCTTTCCCTAAAGAATGCAAGGAAGAGAGCAGAAATGTTCCAAAGCCGTGAATATTACTGAAAAAATTGAATTAATAACATAATGTGATTTTTGTAAAAATCAGAGGATAGAACAATCAGGTTTGTATCTCCTTATTTTTATTGTTTTTTCTAAATGCGTCGATTGCAAAAAGATATTTAATAAGATCACATATTGTTATGAATCACGATAAGAGAGCCTCGGAGGAGAGGGGAGATTCTCAGCACTCCGGGTCATATAGGTACTTCGTATGAGAAGAGTTCTTTTGTCTTGACTCTCCTATGAGTGGGTGGTAGCAGGGGGAATCCTCACAGGGGGACGTGGGTAGACGCTGATGTCAACATCGCAAAAACTCTTCAATGAAGCGCAAAAATATATCCCAGGGGGCGTGAACAGTCCGGCCCGGGCGTGGCGGGCCGTTGGTGGTGATCCTCTTTTTATCAACCGGGGGAAAGGGTGCCGCGTTACTGACGCGGATGGGCGTGAATATATAGACTACGTCGGCTCCTGGGGACCGTTAATAGCCGGACATGCGCATCCGCAGGTTGTTGGGGCACTTGAGCGGGTGGTGAAGAACGGGACGAGTTTTGGTGCCCCAACGGCAAAAGAGATTGAGCTGGCAAAAACGCTTACCCAGACCATTCCATCAATTGAGAAGGTCCGCCTGACCTCCTCGGGTACAGAAGCGACCATGACCGCCCTGCGTCTCGCCCGTGGCTATACCGGTCGTGCGAAAATCATCAAGTTCTCGGGCTGCTACCACGGTCATACCGATGCGCTGCTGGTGAGAGCCGGGTCCGGGGCACTGACGTTGAGCACCCCGGATAGTCAAGGGGTTCCCGAGGCCTTTAGCAGCATGACGCTTGTGGCTGAGTACAACAGTCTCTCCAGCGTACGAGCGTACCTAGAGGCGGACCCGGAAGGAGTGGCCGCTATTATACTGGAGCCGGTCCCTGGAAATATGGGCCTCGTCCTGCCCGAGCAAGGCTTTCTTGAGGGCCTCCGGGAACTCGCCCGGGAGTTTGGAGTTGTACTCATCTTTGACGAAGTGATGACCGGCTGCCGTCTCGCTCGTGGTGGCGTTCAAGAGCTCTACCACATCGACCCCGATCTCACCTGCCTTGGGAAAGTCGTAGGTGGTGGCCTGCCATTGGCTGCTGTTGGAGGAAAGGCGGCGCTAATGGACGTGCTGGCCCCTTTGGGGGGGGTCTACCAAGCTGGGACACTGTCTGGAAATCCGTTGGCTGTGACCGCCGGGGTTGAAACCTTAAAGCTTGTTCACGCCGCCGGAGCCTATGAGCGGTTGAATATGCTCGGAGATATGCTGGCCGAGGGATTACGCGCTGCCATTCGTGAGACTGGAATATACGCCTGTGTGAACCAAATAGGTTCGATGTTCACCGTCTTCTTTGGGGTAGACCAGGTACGCGACTATGCCTCAGCAACCCAGAGCGATACCACGATGTTCGCTCGCTATTTTCGCGGTATGAGTGAGCAGGGTATATACCTTCCCCCCTCTCAATTCGAATCCGCCTTTCTTTCTCTGACGCACGGCGAGGACGAGATCCAGGAAACCCTACGGGCAGCCCGGACGGTCCTTAAGAACCTCGGTAGCTGAGACAACGTGGCCCAGGAGAGTCCACAAAGAGGAAACGTGTCCTCCAATCACACGAAAAAGCCGGATACGTTTCCTCTTTTCGTTACCTACGGGAAGTATGGGGCGCTTGGGTTCGAGTTTGCCGGCGCCATTGTCGCCGGCCTCTTGATTGGCAACTATGCAGACTCACAGTTTGGCACAGCGCCACTCCTGATGGCCATCGGGGTGATCGTCGGCATGTCAGGAGCGATATATCGTCTGCTAATCGTGCTCCAGCGCCTTTCTGCCCGTGAAAAAGACGCAAAAGACAATTGAGAGAATAGAAGTCCTGAACCTTGCTTTAGTTGGGGCTGGGGCCGCTATAGGCTGGATAACGGGCATTCTTCACGTGCCCAGCTTTGTACTTGGCGGTGGAGTGATGCAGGCCAGCTTCTGGCTGCTCAAAAAAGCCGTCCGCTCCGCGCTCGCTTCCGTCGATGCGCAAGGCCCATTGAAATCCAATATGAACAGAAAGATTCGCGTCGTGCTGTGGCTGGCTGCCAAAGCGGGATTGTACGTTTTGCTGGTAAGCGCGGTTTTTGTTCGGTATCCCATTGACGCCAAGAGTTTTGTCGCCGGGGTCCCTTTACTGCTTATTGCCTGCATGATAATCGGCCTGAGCAGACCGAAGGATCAGCCTGAACACCCCGTTACTCCACGCTAATCTATGGAACATCATCTCTTTCTATGGGTCGATCATATTCCTGGACTCAGCCTGCTCCCAGGTCATATCGCCACCTCCCTTATTGTCTCTGCCGCCCTTATTCTCTTTGCGTACATGGCAAAGAGGCAGTTGGCTGCCGCAGATGATGTGGCGGTCCCCGATGACTCGCTGACCTGTCGGAACATGGCCGAACTCCTCACTCAGGGCGTCTCTGATATGGCCGAGGGCGTGCTGGGCGACCGGGCGCAGAAATACGTCCACCTCTATGGCAGTTTCTTCCTCTTTATTCTGATTGCCAACCTCTCCGGGCTGTTACCTGGATTTTCTCCCCCCACCAGCAATTTCAACGTAACGCTCGCCTTGGGCGTGCTTTCCTTTGTTGCGTACAATTTCTATGCGTTCCAAGAACAGGGCCTGGCCTATTTGAAGCATTTTGTCGGCCCGATTTGGTGGCTGGGCATTTTGATGGTCCCGCTCGAACTCATTGATAATTTTGTCCGGCCCTTCTCTCTTTCCCTACGGCTCTTTGGGAATATGACCGGCGACCACGTTGTTTTAGAAATATTTACGGACCTGACGAAAGTTGTGATTCCGGTCGTCTTTTACGCGCTTGGGGCCTTTGTCTCTCTTGTCCAAGCGTTTGTTTTTACTCTGCTCAGCATGGTCTACGTCTCCTTGGCCGTTGCCCATGATGAGCATCACTAAGAGAAAGAGAAGAAGATAGAGTGCAATAAAACCCAGTCCAGATGGCGGAGAGGGTATGAAGTGGTGAGGAGGATAAGAGGAGGCGGACTCGATACTGCGCCATTGGGACATGAAAGGAGTAGGATGTATGAAGAAAGTATGTGTAACTGGTGTGCTGGCGGTCTGTATGCTGCTGCTCACCGCCGGCGCTGCTCTCGCGGCTGACGGAGACGGCGATTCCTCAAGGGGCATGATCGCGCTCGCGGCAGGCCTCGGCATCGGTATCGCTGCCGTGGGTGCCGGCTTGGGTCAGGGCCGCGCGGTGGCTGCCGCCATGGAGTCCATCGGTCGGAACCCGAATTCGGCTGATCGTATCCAGACCCCGATGATCATCGGTATCGCCTTCATTGAGGCGCTGGCTATCTACGCGCTGGTTATTGCGTTTACGCTATCCGGAAGCGTGTAATTCCGAGTTCAGAAAAAGAAAAGGGCGCCGTCATATACACGGCGCCCTTTTTTACAAGAGCTGCTGTCCAAGCCGAACAACCGAAAAGACGGCAAAGACAACATAAAAGCAGCTAATCCCGACGAGAAGCGTTGTTTTCGCCGGGCCGGGCCGGAACGCTGGTGGGAGCAGCTTTCGATTGATCACCAGTGTCAGCGGCGTGTAGATGGCCATCGCAATCCCACCAAAAAACGCCGATCCCATTAGAAAAAGAATAGGCGGCAGGCTTTCGTACACATAGGTCAAGAAGGTCCCGAGTACGATCCAACCTACGGCGATGACCCCGTACCACCAACTCAGCGGCTTCTCTTGCGCCCAGGTATAGTTGGTATGCAGGATATCCGCGCCTGTCCGGGCGACTCCGTCGATCAACGTCAGTTGGGTGCTGAATAAACACGCGATCCCAACCAAAAGAAAAAGAACTTTTCCGAGGCCGCCTCCCACGCTGCCTAAAATCTCGGCTTCCTCCCAGACCAGCATCTCCTGGCTCGGCACGATGCCCTGCGGGTGCAGCACCGCCAGCGCGCCAAAGATAAACAAGAGAATGGTGAACGTGTTGAGGAGCCAGAAAAAGAGCATTTGATCCACGGACAAATGTCTGAACCATGCCCGCCAGCGCACCAGATTGGACTCGGTCACGGCAATCTGAAACGCCCGATCTGAAACCAGCATCCTCCTGTTCTCGGAGGGGATTGACTCCCTTGGGCATCAGCGCCCCCATTCCCCACCCTTTGTCTCGGATATAGAACGAGAAAAAAAGATTCGCCGTCCCCCCGGCTCCGGCAAAAACAACCGAAGAGAACAGAATATACGTCGGCATATCTGGATGCTTGAACGGAAAGTTCAGCATCCCGTGTCCCAGCGCCGCCCAGGTTTCCGTATTGCCGACGACACAGGCAAGCAGCAGAAGACCGCCCGTTACCATAATGACCAGCAATTCCGTCGTCTTCTCAACCGAAGCATACACGCGTTTAGGGCCGAACAAGACAAAGGCCACACCGGCAAAGGTAATGGCCGTCCAGACCCACGGCTCCCCCCAGCCATGAGGGCCGACCAGGAGCGCTTTGAGCGCGCCGCCGCAGGCCCGCGCCCAGCCGGGGAGAATCCAGCCGAGGATGTTGAGAAGGATGAATATCCAGGCAAAGTGGCGCGAGATGCGGCTGAATCCGGCGTAGATACTTTCTCCCGTCGCCAACGTGTAGCGACCAATCTCGCAATTAATCCAGAACTGAAGAAAGATACCCAGCAGCGCCGCCCAGGGTCATGCCGGCACCAAATTGCGCGGTATTCCGCGGCCAGACAATCAGCTCACCCGCACCGATCGAGATCCCGACGAGGACAGCCCCGGGCCTGGCGAGCTTCCAGAAGCCGGGCGCCTTTGGAGGAAGGTCCGCGGTTGTGAAGGCGGTGGGCATTGAGGCAGTATGCTGTTTCAAGACGGGGGAGGTGAGTTACACCTCCCCCGTCTGATACAGATACTCTGCCGTCAGGACCGCCCCCTTGGCCGCCCCCATCTTGGTATTGTGGCTGACCAGAAGATATTTCACGGCATTCTCAAGCGTCCGGTCTGCCCGGAGACGACCAACCGATGTGGCCATGCCGTCTTCCGCATCACGGTCCAAGCGCGGTTGGGGCCGAAACGGGTCATCGTGCACGATGACCATATGCTGCGGAGAAGAGGGCAGGCCCATTTCGACAAACTCTTTGCCAAACCCGACCATCGCCGCCCGGACATCCCCAACCGAGCAGGGGGCGTCCATAGAGACCAGCAGGGCCTCGGTATGGCCTTCAAGAACCGGGACGCGGGTACACGTCGCGCTCACCAGAAAGTCGGCTGGGACAATAGCTCCAGCCTCGAAGCGACCAAGAATTTTATGCCCTTCCTTTTCGACCTTCTCCTCTTCGCCGGCAATGAACGGAATCACATTGTCTATGGTGTCCATTCCGATTACACCCGGCGAGCGTCCGGCCCCGGACAACCCCTGCATGGAAGTCATGATGACTTTTTTCAGGCCAAATTGATCAAACAGCGGCCGGAGGGTAATCGCCAGCCCGATCGTAGTGCAGTTGGGCTGCGTGACAATATAGCCCCGCCAGTCGCGATTTTTCTTTTGGGTATCAATCAGGGCGATATGATCCATATTGACACCCGGAATAAGCAGGGGAACATCCGCCTCTTGTCGAAACGCCGAGGCCGTGCTGACCACTGGCGTCGTTTTGGCATACGCCGGTTCCAGTTCTCGTGCCGGTCCTGATTCGACGGCCGTAAAAACGAGATCGATGCCCGTCAGGTTCAGAGACGATGCTTCGTGGACCGGAAGCGGCAGCGCGGACTGCGGGGGCTCCTCCTCGCACCACCATCTCCGTGCCCCGGTTTTGGGATCGCGGATGGCTTCTGCATAGCTTTTACCCGCTGAGCGCTCTGACGCAGCCAGCAAAGCCACCTCAAACCAGGGGTGGTCCTGGAGCGCAACGAGGAATTGCTGACCCGCAATCCCGGTTGCTCCGACAACGGCGACGCGCTTTTTCATAGTGGGTAAAACAACGCGAGAGCCGACCAATTGTCAACACCCCGCCTCCTTTGAGGCTGTCTGCGCTGTTGACTTCTCCAGCACAAGTCCGCAGACTCCTAGCTGACGTTTTTCCCGAGGACATTCTATGGCACTCGAGTACTTTGAAGAGTATGAAGTCGGCACGGAGTTCGAGACCAAAGCGCGAACAGTCACCGAAGCGGATATCGTCAACTTCGTGAACCTGTTCGGCTTTCACGAGCCTTTATTCATGGACATGGAGTTCGTCAAAAACCACAGCTTATTTGAAGGCCGGATCTCGCCAGGCTCGTTTACTTTTGCCCTGGCCGAGGGGCTGACCGTGCAGTCCGGCATGGCCAAAGGCGGTCTGGCCCTGCTCGGCATTGAAAACATGAACATTCCGGATCCCCTGCGCTGCGGAGATACCGTCCGGGTCAAAGTCCGCATTCTCGGGAAACGTGAGACCTCAAAGCCCGATCGCGGGGTCGTCACCTCGCTCACCCAGGTCCTGAATCAGGCCGATACGGTCCTCCTTGAGTATACCGTCAAACGCCTGATCCGCCGCCAATCCGTGTAGTCGAACGGAACGAGGAAGGAGTGTGCATGGATCAGCAGGTTCTTGACCGACTGTATGACCTTGTTGGCCCTGACGGGGTGGTCGCGCATAAGAGCGCCCGCTCGGTCTATGACTGCGACGGCTATACCTTGGAGAAGGCCGTTCCTGAGATTGTTGTCCTGCCTCACTCAACGGAAGAGGTGGCGGCGGTCGTCAAATTTCTCAACAAGGAAAAGATCGCCTTTGTCCCGCGCGGAGCCGGAACCGGTCTCAGTGGGGGCTGCCTGCCGGTCGAAGCGCCGGTCATGATCGGGACCAGCCGCCTCAACAAGATTGTCCATATCGACCTGCTCAACCGCTATGTCGTGGCCCAGTCCGGCGTGGTGAATCTGTGGGTCAGTAATGCGGTCAAAGACCAGGGCTTTCAATATGCCCCCGACCCGTCCAGCCAGCAGGCGTGCACCATTGGCGGCAATATCGCCGAAAATTCCGGCGGGCCGCATACGCTCAAATACGGCGTGACCACCAATCACGTGCTCGGGTTGGAAGTCGTCCTGCCGGACGGGGAAATCGTCACCTTAGGCGGAACGGTTGAGGACGTTCCCGGCTATGATTTACGGGGGATTACCATAGGCGCGGAAGGCACGTTCGGGATTGTGACCCAGGCCGCCCTCAAGCTTACCCGCCAGCCGCAGGCCTACCGAACATTTCTGGCCGTGTTCGAGTCGGTCCACCACGCCACCCAGACCGTCTCCGGCATTATTGCTTCAGGCATTGTCCCGGCGGCCCTGGAAATGATGGATACGCTGATTATCCAAGCGATCGAAGAAGCCTTTCACTTTGGCTTTCCAACCGACGCCGGGGCGGTTCTGATTATCGAGATTGATGGTCTGGCCGCCAGCCTTAATCCTCAAACCGAACGGATTCAGTCGATTTGCAAACACAATAATGCCCGCGAGGTCCGGATCGCGCGGGATGATGCGGAACGGATGGCGCTCTGGAAGAGTCGCAAGCGTGCCTTTGGCGCCATTGGCCGTTTATCACCCAATTACTGCACCCAGGATGGCGTCGTCCCACGGACCAAGGTCCCCGACATTTTGCAGCGCATTACTGAAGTGTCAGAAAAATATCAACTGCGGATTGCCAATGTGTTCCACGCCGGGGACGGCAACATCCATCCGATCCTGATGTACGACGAGCGCAACGCCGATGAAACCCGGCGTGTGGTCCAAGCCGGGAAGGAAATATTGAACGCCTGTGTAGACTTGGGGGGCAGCCTGACTGGCGAGCACGGGATTGGCGTCGAAAAGATGGGCCAGATGCCGCTCATCTTTAGCCCCGAAGATCTGATGGTCATGACCCAGCTCCGGTCCGTTTTTAATCCAGACAACCTGTGTAATCCCAATAAAATTATCCCAACCCCCGGTGGCTGTATTGACGTGACGACGCCGCGCCGTCAGGTCCCGCTCTAGCCCGCTCTGGAGAGTATTGGAGAGAAAGCCAGACCGAAAGGAGTAAACGTGTCCCGCATCTCTTTTCAACCATCGGAGGACACGTTCACTCCTTTGACGCAGGCCGCAGGGCGTCCGCCGTCCACCCAGTTTATCATCGATGGGAAAGCACCCGAGACGGTAGTCTATCCCACCTCGATTGCAGAAGTCTCCCGCCTGCTGAAAGAGGCGAATGAACACGGCCGCGCCCTCAGTCCGGTGGGGCACGGCGCGTTTCTTCATGTGGGCGGCGTCCCGAAACGATACGAGCAGGCGCTGTGTACGACGGCGCTGCATACGGTTGTCGACTACCAGCCTACCGATATGACGATTACTGTCGGAGCCGGCCTGTCTCTGGCCCGACTCCAGGCTATTCTTGGAGAAAACGGCCAATGGCTGCCGCTCGACCCACCCTGTCCGGAGCGGGCCACGGTCGGCGGAGTCATTGCCGCCAACCTCAACGGTCCCACCCGATTATCCCAAGGCACAGTCCGCGATTTTCTGATCGGTATCAAAGTCGTGTGCGCGGATGGGACCCTGATTAAGGGCGGCGGGCAAGTCGTGAAAAACGTGGCCGGTTATGACCTGCCGAAGCTCTATTGCGGGGCGTTTGGAACGCTCGGCGTTATCGTCGAGGCGACCTTTATGATTCGTCCTCGACCCGAAGCCCACGCAACGCTCGCCGTACCGTTCTCCTCGGTTGAAAAAGCTGGCGAAGCCGCGCTGAAACTGACGGGCTCGGACATGCAGCCCTTTTTCCTGGAACTGGCCAATTTTTCTCCGCTCCCGTCTTTCGGAGACCAAAGGGGAGACGAGAGGGGCTATCGTCTCTTCGTCGGCTTTGCCGGGATGCAGGAGGAAATCGACGATCAGCGGAGCCGCCTCCGTGATGTTCTTGGGGCTGATGCCAGTGGTATTGAGGAATTGAGTGTCGACGAGGCGCAGACGCTCTCTCAGAGTCTCCGGGATTTCCCCGTGTCCGGTCCGGCGACGCTTCGCTGTAAAGTGAGCATTCAACCAACCCAGCTCGCGACATTTTGTGCAGACCTGGCAGCGGAAGCCCAGCGCCGTCACGCTCCGGCCCGTTTCCTGGCTCGGGCTGGGAACGGCGTCCTGTACACGGCTTTTGAAGGAGAGGCCGTCCCCGACGACCAGATTCTGTCCCTTGTTGACTGGATACGTGTCCACGCAACCGGCAACAACGGATTTGCCGTGGTGGAAGAGATCCCCTCGGCGCTCAAGGAACGGGCGAATGTCTGGGGCACCGTGGGCAAAGCGTTTCCGCTGATGCAGCGACTCAAAGAAACCCTGGACCCCAACGGTATTTTGAATCCCGGTCGCTTTGTTGGTGGAATATAGAAAAGACGTTTTACGAAACCCCTGTGATAAGGCTTATCGTTCCTTATGGAAAATACCGCCTTCGTTGACCACGAAAAATTCTTTGACTGCGTGCACTGTGGGTTATGCCTGGCCTCGTGTCCGACGTATGTCGAATTAGGCACGGAGATGGACTCGCCCAGGGGACGCATCGTCATGTTGCGTGCTCTGCAGGAGGGACACGCACAGCTCAACGACGAGGTCGTTGGGCATCTTGACCTGTGCCTGGGGTGTCGGGCGTGTGAAACCGCCTGTCCGTCTGGGGTGCAATATGGAGCGCTCATCGAAGGCGCTCGGCCCTTTATTGAGCAGCACTATCACCGGCCTCTGCTGGAGCGCGGAAAGCGCTGGCTCATGAACAAGACCTTCCCCAATCCATTAGGGGCACAGCTCTTTGCGCTGTGCCTCAAAGTCGGAGCCGCCCTTGGTCTGGCTCGTTTTGCGCGCTCTGAGGCCATTCCCGCCACACTGCGCTATTGGTTCGGGCTCCTACCGGAACGTGGCAGCGTCTCTGCCGCGCCACTCCTGGAGCACTACTCCGCCATTGGTGAAAAACGCCACACCGTTGCTGTGCTGTCGGGCTGCGTCATGTCTACGGTCTTTGGGACGACCAACCAGTCTACGGTGAAGGTGCTGCGCCATAACGGCTGTGAGGTCCTTATTCCCAAGGCCCAATCCTGTTGCGGTGCGCTCCTCCTGCATAACGGAGAAAAGCAGACGGCCCTGGCGCTGGCCAAACGGAATATCGATGTCTTCGACCAACTCGATCTGGATGCCCTTATCATCAACGCGGCCGGCTGCGGAGCCATGATGAAGGAGTACGGCGAGCTGTTCAAAGACGATCCTGCCTACCGGGAAAAAGCGGCCCGCCTCACGGAAAAAATGAAGGATGTGGCCGAGTTTGTGGGCAGCCTGGAGCTCAGGACGCCCACCCGAGAAGTGCGGGTCAAGGCGACCTACCACGACGCCTGCCACTTGGCGCACGGACAAGGCGTGCGCGGGCAACCCCGCGCTTTGCTACGGGCTATCCCTGGGCTGAAGCTGACAAACTTACCCGAGTCCGACTGGTGCTGTGGCAGTGCCGGTACGTATAATCTGACCCAACCGGAGATGGCGGCCCGGCTGCTGGAGCGTAAAGTCGGCAATATCCAGGCAACCGAAGCCGACGTGGTTGTGACCGGCAACCCCGGCTGTCTCATGCAGATCCGGGCCGGATTACAGCAGGGTGGGCTGCCGATCAAAGCCGTGCATACCATTGACCTGCTAGCAGAGGCCTACGCGGACGAGCCGGGGACTGATTGACCAGAACAGGTCATATCTTAGGAAAGCGCCCGCAGCCTCTCTGGAAGGTCATTCGGGGCGATGAAGACGAAGGCGCGTCCGGCTTTTGTCATGCCCAGCAGTTTTCGATCCACAAGATCAAGCAGGTCGGTCCGTGCCGTTTGGTAGGTTACTCCCTGGCTCTTCTCATGTGATGCGATCGTATAGCGCATACCTGGGTGGCGGAGTGCATGCCCGAGAAGATCGACTTGGCGCTGGTTGACAGCAGCGGAAGACTGGAGAAACTGCTCAGTCTTTTGAATCTCGTCAGCCTTCTTGTCAAGATAGGCGTATAATTCGTTGATGGCCCGCTGGATGACTCGAAGCTGGGCCAGAATAAAATACGTCAGGTCATTCTCGTCTGTTTCCGTATAGAGGAAAGAGCGGGCGTATTTTGCCGGTGCCTTTCGAATAATGCTGGAAATCGAAAGGAACTCGAACATCCAAAACCCCTGGGAGAGGACAGACCAGTAGAAGAGGGCTCTTGCTGTTCTTCCATTGCCGTCGATAAAAGGGTGATCGTAAGCGAGCCAAAAATGGAGAATAATGGCCTTCAGTATTGGATGAAGAAAGGCTCCTGTCTGGGTTTGACTTGCAAAGTCAAACATCGCGGCCATTCGACTTGGAATATGTTCGGCGGGCGGGGGCTCATACAAGAGAGTGCTATCGCGCTCATCGTAGACCGCGATTTGGTCACTAGGGGCTCTGAGGTAATTCCTCTCAGCACCCCTCTCCAGGATATCGCGGATTAGCGTTTCATGGATGATGAAGAGTAGCTCACGAGTGAGTGGCTGATCCTTCAATTCATCTATCAGGCGAATTGCCCGGTAATTATTGAGGATCATCCGTTCGCTTTGATCAATGGGTGCTCGCCCCGAGCGAATCATATCTTTTGCGACTGCGCGCGTCGTCGATGCGCCTTCAAGCTGGCTCGAAGTAATGGCCTCCTCTATGAGAGAACGTTCTATATAGCGGTCTCTCGTCTGCGGGTTTGTAATCTGGTCCCGAGTGGTTATCCTGCCGCTCGCGTCTCGGTCGATCTCATGCAGGAGTTCCAGTACCGGATCAGCTAGGGAGTACGTGAATGGTTTGCCGTCCTTGTCCTGTAGGAGAGGAACTTCCCTCCGTGTCTGGAAGCGGGCAAATTTAATCCCTGTCCACCACTCTTTCAAAGAGAGTCCGTCTGGAGGTTGGAGTCTTTTCAACTTTTCCCAGTGCCGATACCTTCCCTGCGGGGAGGAAGAAATTCCTTTCGCAAGAATTTTCCCCAACCGCTCTGAATCTTTTACCTTTGAGAATAGGTCACCCAGGGTTGGTGGAGTTGCAGGATTTTCATCTTTCAAAATACTAATTTACTACTAATTAATTTATAATTAGTAATTAAACTTTGTTATCATTCCCTAACCGTCTGATATATTCAATATAATACTAATCGAAATGCAATTAGTATTTAATTATAAAGAATAGAAAAATGAAATCCTTGGCGGGCTCATAGAGAGAAGGACGGAGAATATTCAGTCACTCCCCGCCCAGAATCTTCTTTTCGTCAAAGTCGTACAAGCGGAGGCAATTCTTCCACATGATTTTGCGCTTGGAGTCCAGTCCGACCCCAGGTAGCTCCAGAAATTCTTTAATCCCGTTCGGGAAGGGGCCGTCGGCATGGGGATAATCGACCGACATGACAATATTGTCGTCGCCGATTTTATCAACCGTGACCGCTAACAACTCTTCATCGACGTCCGTCCCAATAAAGCACTGGCGCTTAAAATACTCACTCGGCTTGGCCGAGAGTTTGATTTCCTCGCCGCCGCCGTACTTCTCCCACTGATCGTCCAGACGGTCCAGCCACCACGGCAGCCAGCCACAATTGCCTTCCAGAAAACCGACCCGCAAGTCAGGAAAACGCTCAAGCACCCCGCCCACGGTCATGGCGCCCATGGCCAGCATCAGCTCCATGGGAAAGGCGGACGAGTGGTTCAGCGTGCGGAAATTCGGATGGCCCCGATAGCGATTACTGGCATAATCCTGAGACGCCCCGCCACTCGTTCCGTGGAAAGCGAGGGGGACGTTCAGCCGGGCGACTTCTTTCCACAACACATCACACTCGGGCGCGTTGAAATAGCGTCCCTTGCAGGGCATGGGCAGCAGAACGACGGCAACGTGGCCCTTGTCTTTTACGGCCCGGCGTGCCTCTGCCGCCGCCAGTTCAGGGTCGTGCAACGAGACAATAGCGGCCGCTTTGAGACGCCGCGGGTCGGTCTGACAGTAATCGGCCAGCCAATCGTTAAACGCCGCGCAATAGGCCGTGGCATAGGCGGGCTCTAAATCGTCAATGGAAACGACCATATGCGCAAAAGTGCGGTAGACGATTCCCACATCAATACCCTCGGCATCCATGGCCTCAAGCGTGGAAGCCGGCTCGTACTTCCGCTCGCGGACCGACTTGTAGATGTGCTCGGTGGGTTTATCGAGATATTCCTGGGCTTTAATCACTTCGGCGGACTGTGCCCACGGAGGAATCATCTGTCCCTGGACCTCCCAGTGCGGGAAATTGGTCGGACTCCAGCCCAGGTAGCGGGGTTTCTTATCGCGGTATCGCTCGTCGAGATATTTCTCATACACCTCGCCGTTTTCAATAACGTGGAGATCGCTGTCCATCACATGAAAGCCTGATCGCATAACACTTCGTCCTCTTGGGTCTCTCTCGGTTTACCGAGCAGTGCAGCAGAGGTATCAGAATGCCCACGCTCAACATACCGTATGGGGTAGGGCGCTCAAGAGGGCTCTTGTCGCCGCCCGCTATTGCACAATGCATCGCAGCCCGTGCACCAGCCGCCGGCTCGCTTCGTCTGCTATCTCTTCGTCTAGTGCGCCGTAGGAGACGCGCAGATAGCAGCCGGTTGTGAGACCGAAAGCCGCACTGGGAATGACCGCGACGCGCTGCTCTCGGATTAAGCGCTCCGCCAAGGTCATGGCATCCATCTCCGTGCGCACCCGCAGCAGAAAGTAGAACGCGCCGTCAGACCGCGGCAGGGCGATCATCTCACCCAACTCGTTCAGTGCATTGCGTATGATCCGGCGGGTCGCGGCCATCGCCCCGAGTTTTTCCCGACAGTAGGCTGACCCGACCTGCATCGCCGCGACCGCGGCGTATTGCGAGACGACCGGCGGGCAGATCAGAATCGTATCCTGGGCCTTTTTGAGCGCCGTATACAGGTGGCCCGGCGCGACCATCCAGCCGATGCGCCAGCTCGCAAACCCGTAGGCTTTGGACAGCGAGTACAGGGAGATTGTGTACTCGCTACTGTCCGAGATGGACCCCGGCGAGAAATGGCGCGCGCCATCATAGGTGAAATACTCATAGGCTTCGTCGCTGATGTGATACAGGCCGGCCTCCCGACAGAGGGCGTTGACCGCCCGCAGGTCCGATTCGGCATACACCACACCGGCGGGGTTATTGGGCGACACGGTCACAATGGCGCGCGTGCGCTCCGTCATCGCGTTTCTGATTGCGTCGAGCTGAAGCTGATAGTGCGCGTCGGTCGGCACGCATACGGCCTCGCAATTGACCATGCTGATCGCCATCTCATGGTTGAAGTAATACGGCAGTTGCAAAATAATCTGGTCGCCCGGGTCGGTAATGGCCAGCAGCGCATTCATAAACGCCATATTGCCCCCGGCCGTTACGACGATACGCTGCGCGTCAGTCAGCGCGGCCCCGTTCTCCTCCAACAGTTTGGAGCGAATCACCTCCAAGAGCGGGTCAATGCCCTGGACGAGGGTGTATTTATGGTTGGCAGGATCGGCCTGAAACTGCTGAACCGCTTCCAGCGCCTCAGGCGGCGGGCCGTAGTAGGCCACCCCTTGGCCCAGAGAAACCGTCCCGGGGTGGGCGCGGATGAGTTCAGCAATCACCGGAATGATCGGCGTCTGAACCTCCCGCATCCGCCGACTTTCACGCATCATGCATCTCGCACTGAACAGGAAACTGCCCCCGGCGCGATTCGAACGCACGACACCCGGATTAGGAATCCGGTGCTCTATCCTCCTGAGCTACGGGGGCAAAGAGGAAACGTGTCTTTCAATAGTCTCAAGTTGGACACGTTTTCTCTTTACGAAAAAATACGCCGGGATACTACCCTATAGTCCGGCTTCCAGACAAGCCTCCGGGCCTAGCTACTAAAGAGTCGGACAGACAGATGGGCGTGTTGCACGGATCGGATATCGGCGAGCGGAACGAAAGCGCCGATTTCTTCGAGTTGGCGCTCCAGCGCCTGCTCCACAGTGGCATCTCAGAGGGCCGCAGACTGGTCACTGAGAAAGGTTTCCAGGCCGTGAGACAGGCTGACCGCGCCGGAGGGAAAGAAGGCGTCGGTCAACTGGAGGGCGGCTATGAATGCGGTGGCGTCCATACGCTTTGGGCAGCCTTTGGCCAGGAACGTCGCTCATACCGAATCGTAAATTGATCCAGGAGATGATGGGTGCGCAGGACGGTTTCCATCACTGCTCGGTCGAGGGTGACCGGCACAAGGACTGCCTCGTTGACGCTCGCGATCGGCCAGTGTTGATTACCCAGCACATGACCGAGACGAACCAGCCAGTGGTGTTGCTCGCTCAGGGACAGTTCTGGGCGTAGCGTCAGCACCATGACCTCCTGAAGAGCGATGTGGACTAACAAGCCCCCTTCCCTATCGGTGAAGGCAAAGACGTCCCCATCCGCTATCTCTGTGCCACGGGGGAGGACGAGTCCCAGGTCCTGACCGGTCAAGGTCTGGAGGCGAAGCCGACTCTTCTGTGCCTCCCGTTCGTTAATGGTCACTTCTTCCAGTTGGTGCACCCGCTCCCACCGCGTGACCTGAGCGGCGAGGTCTGAATCACGGTGGATATTCCCGCGACGATGACTGATGCGCAGCATGCGTGGCCTCCCTTTCTCATTTTGGCAGGTCTGGTGCGGGAACACCCAGGTGACGCTAGACAAAGAGTAATGCGCGTTCAATCCACTCGCCCACATCCTGAATCCCCAGCCCTGTTTTACAGTTGGTGAGCAGAACGGGCCGCGGCCCACGAGCGTGGTGGGCATCCTGGGTCATTGCCTCAAGATTTGCGCCGACATAGGGGGCAAGATCGACCTTGTTAATAACTAGGAGGTCTGAGCGGGTAATGCCCAGCCCCCGCTTGCGTGGAATATCGTCGCCCCCGGCCACGTCTATGACAAAAACAAAGGCGTCGGCGAGTTCTGGAGAGTACGTTGACGCCAGATTGTCCCCGCCACTTTCCAAGATAATGAGGTCCAGGGCGGGAAACTGCTCTTCCAACTGACGGACCGCTTCCAGGTTCATGGTGGGGTCTTCGCGAATGACCGTATGTGGGCAGGCGCCGGTCTCAACACCGACAATGCGTTCCGGGGAGAGGAAGCCACGGTTCCGTAGGCGCTGGGCGTCCTCCTGGGTCAGAATATCATTGGTGATGACCGCGACCTGTCGCCCCTGCCGCTGAAGATAGGGCACTACGTGTTCAATCAGCGCGGTCTTTCCCGAGCCGACCGGTCCACCGATCCCGAGCCGGGGCACTTCAGCATAGTCTGTCATACAGCCTCACCTGTCGTTACGCCGGCTCGGTCTCCTCGTCTGAGGAAAAGAGTAAACGTGTCCTTCAATAAACATGTAGATGCTGGACACGCGTGCTCTTTCAAGAAATCCTGCTCTGACGCTCTGTCGAGCGCCCGTTGCCGAACGATTGGATGTTGCGAGCATATTCCCCCCCGCTTTAGTTTTTAAGCGTTTTGCCGCCATTACTCTCCCTTTCCTACCACAGCACTCACCCAGGTAGTCAGTTCTTCAATCGGGCGCGGATGTTGTATAAGTTTACATTATAAATAAAATAAATTTAATTCAGTTAAACTTATCTTGTAAAAGACTTCTGCCTCGGCTATGCTTCTCCTCGTTCTCTTGAACATTTTGTTCAGGCCATAATCGTCAGGTCCTCCCCGTCCTGACGATTATGGCCCAAGGTCCGCAGGTTTCCCCTCCTTTACCCTGCGGGCCTTTTTCTTTCCCTGGAGATCAGACGCTCAGCACGTGGACAGACGCGACCGCGTTCTCGCCGTCAAGGACACCGCCACCGTTTTCAGTCAGGCCGACCTTGGCGCCCTCGACCTGCCGCTCACCTGCCTCGCCCCGGAGTTGCCAGAATATTTCGCACATCTGGGCCACGCCGGTCGCGCCGACCGGATGACCCTTGGCCAAAAGACCGCCACTGGGATTGACCGGGCAACGGCCGCCAAGCTGGGTCACGCCCTCGTCAATGAGTTTCCCACCCTCGCCTGTTTGGCACAGACCCAATTCCTCATACACCAGCAGTTCGGCCGGCGCGGTGGCGTCGTGGGCCTCAACCACCTGAAGATCAGCCGGCCCAAGTCCAGCCTGCTCGTATGCCTTGCGGGCGACTGCCGGCACAATGCCAGGGGAACCGGCAGCGTGTTTATTGCTTGAACCCAAGGTCGAAGCTCTGACATAGACGGGTCGGGTGGTGAGTTGGCGGGCTTTGTCGGCTGTTGTCACCAGGACCGCGGCCGCGCCATCGCCAATGGGGGAACACATCATGCGGGTGAGTGGGTCCGCAATGAGGGGCGCGGCCAGCACCTCTTCGACCGAGCGTCGGGTTCGATACTGGGCGTGCGGGTTCAGACTCCCGTTGGTGTGATTCTTGGCGGCGATACGGGCAAACTGTTCCCGCGTCGTGCCGTGGCGCTGCATATGCTGGCGGGCGAGGTTGGCATAATAGTCCATAAAAACGCTTCGGGACTGACCGGCCCCCGCGCTCTGCTCGCCACTCATCTCTCTGGCAAAGGTATCGGCCAACTCAAGATCGATGGCGCTGCCAATCGCCTCAAACGTCCGCCGCTTGTCCGGGTGAAAGAGCTTTTCCATCCCGAGCGCAAGCACAACGTCATACATCCCGGACGCGACGTAGAGCCAGGCCAGATGAAAGGCAGTGGAAGAGCTGGCACACGCGTTTTCCGTGTTAATGACCGGGATGCCCCCAATGCCGAGCTCGCGCAGCACGACCTGACCCCGGATACACTCCTGTCCGGTAATCAGGCCGGCTACCGCATTCCCCACGGCCGCGGCCTCAATCTCCTGCGTGGGGACCCCTGCCGATTGTATGGCTCCCTCAACCGCCTCACGGGCCAAATCCTTCATGCTGCGATCCACATGTTTGCCAAAGCGTGTCATCCCCGCTCCAACGAGTGCAACCTGTCGCATACTGTTCCCCTTTCCTGTAGAGGTGAGGGCTCTTAGTCTACCAGGGGATGGAGCAGGCAGAAAGGAGGCAGACCGGATGGAAGACGCCCTTGCGATTATCGGCCAATGGGTCGGTCTGGTGAAGTCGGCCAAACTGTCCATTGCCGAGGTGAGTCAGGATTGTGAAGCCCGCGTGGCCGCCGGCGTAGTCAGTGCCGAAGAGGACTTTCAGGAAGCGGTGCGGGCTGTGTTTGAAGCGCTGAGTACCCTCCAGGTGCGCCTGGAAGAACAAGAGGAATTACTGGAATCGGAACTGGAAGATGAGGAGGCGTGACAAGGGCATTACTCATGGCAGACAGTATGAGAGAAGAGCGAGAGTGTTTCCCGATAGGTTCTGGCCGTGCCGTTACGCTCTCGTCGCGCCGAACTTGATCCGGCCTCCAGCGGGCGGGGCTGGGAGCCTGGAGGCCTGCTTTCCAGGAATGACAGGACCGGCTCAGAACCAGCTCTCTTCCTCGTCCTCCAAATCGTCTTTTCTGAGCGGGAGGGCTTGTGCAGGCAGGCGGTCATGCCAGCGCAGCACCCGATACGACTGGCCTCCCGTGCGGTCCACTACCCCGGCCAGCCGGCGGGTGATCTGTCCGGTGTTCAGATAGCCGATGCTCTCTATGGTGACAATCGTGGGCAGCCCCCCGCGTGCCGCGGTCGCGTCCAGGAACGCTTCCCCGCAGTTTTCGCGCCTCTGCCGGATCGCTTCCTCTGCGGTTTCCGCATCAACCCCCTGTATGGCCCGGAGCACGAGGGCGTTCGCTGTTTGGGGGTTGGCCATATTGCCGCGGCGCGCATTGCCATACACTGTGAACACTTCGTTCAGGGTGTTGTAGAAGAGCGCTTGGGTAACGTCACGAATCAGCAGCAGCTCATCAATCGTGTCGAACGGTCCGTCCTTGGCTGGATAGGCAATATCCTGGGCCAGGTAGTACGCACTCTCGACCCCATTCAGCCGTTCTAAGGAGTCCGGGTCGCGCCAGTCGAGGATGGCATCGGCCAGGGCATCCCCGAAGGCCGGGTCAAAGTCCAGATTGGTAAAGGTCTGGCGTAAAATAAGCTCATCCGCCTGGTTGATGTTGATTTTGCCGCTCTCGTCGCTGACCCGGACCTGATACCCGCCCTCTCCATACGGTTCGTCTTTCCACTGGCCATCACCGAGCAGCCAGAGGTCTGGGCACTCCTCTGGCTGCTCATCGCTCAGCCGGTTACGCCGCCCCAGCCGATCTTCGTCTTGGAGATTACGCGTCCGGCCCTGCTGGCTCGTCCGGATGAGATGGTAGAGGACGCGATTCAGCCCGGCTATGGCGAGATAATAGGTTTTGACCTCCTGTTGGTAGGCATCGGTACTCAGCCCCTCTACCCGGGCGGTCCGGCCGAGCTCAATCGCCACAACTATGAGCACCATCAGCGCCCACAAGACAACAATCAGAATAACGCCATGCTCGTTCTGCACAGAGGACACGTGTTCAGCTTTGTCTGATTGGAGGACACGTGTCCTCTTCATGACCGCTCTCTCCGACTCCGGCGGCGGTTCTGGGGAGTCCGGCGGAGTTCTGAAATCGGCTCCTGGACCGGAATCGGGACTTCGATCTGCCACTCGTTCGGCAGATTGCTGACCTGGGCGCGCCACGACAGCCGCACGGCCTGGGGCAGCTTCGGCTCCTCTTCGCCATTCCAACGCTCATGCCAGGTTGCTTCGTCTTCGTCTTGCCGCTGTCCAAAATACTCCCAGACGAGCTCGTCAACGTTGGCCAGCACCGCGGCCTCCAAGGACAAACTCCCCTCGCGCTCTTCGGCGAGATCTGCCGGTAAGGTCGGCGCGGAAACACGCATCCACAGCTCGCGCTCGCCGTCCTCTTCTTTGATGAAGTAGGAGACCTTTTCCAACCCGCCGATTTCAGGCCGGTCGGCAGAGGCCACAAAGCGGAGTTCCTCTTCGTCCCCAAAAAAATAGACGAAGCGCTCGCCGTCGACCAGCAGCATGAGCGGGTAGGCGGACTTCAGTTTGCGCACAACCAGTGCAAGGGCCGCGCGGACACGTTGGTTCTCAATACTCCGGGATGTGCCACGCTCGAGCGCGTTTGCGCCAAAGCCGAGCGCGCCATAGACGCCAAGGCTGACCAGACTCATCAGCGTCAGGCTGACCAGGAGTTCAAGCAGGGTAAAGCCGCGCGCGTGTCGCATGGTTCGTTGGGGTTTTTGGGGGCGGGTACGGGGGTCTGCCCCTGCGTCATTCCGCATCCTCGTACATGAGGCGTAGGGAACGCAGCGCGAAACTCCGGTGGCTCTCCCCTTCCTCCCAGCCGACGCTGACCGTAATCTCCTTGATGTGCAGTGGAGACGACTCTCCGTCCAGCGCCTCATTTTCAGCCGGAAAAATTTCCCGTATCTGTGCCCGCCAAAAAAAGCCGTCCGGCAGCTCTCCGCTCTCCTCTCCGTCTTCCAGGAAATCCGGAGCAAAAAACCCGTCCATCACGTTCTGGGCATAGATGACCGCCTGGGTGCGGTGGGAGGCTTTTCCCGTGAGGCGGAGACTGCCGGCAAAGAGTTCCAGCACGGCAACCAGGCCGACCGCCAAGATGGAGAGCGCGATCATGATTTCCAAGAGGGTAAACCCCGCCCTCCAATGGTAGGTCGGATGCTGGCGGGCGTCTTTTTTCATACTGGCGGCCCTCCTGTGCCTCCCGACTATTCTTCTCCGGCATAGCGGACGGTGGCTGTCCCCAGCAGCGGATTGAGCGCGATGGTATACGCGATTGCATTCGTCCCCCGCTGTTGTTCTATGGTGATCTCCCCGCCGGAATTTGTGCCATCCGGATAAAAGCGGAACTCGACTGCCCCCTCCTCCCGCACCCAGAGGCTCGTGGCCGAGAGCTGGATGTCTTCATCAGAGGAAATGGTCTGCTCGTCTTCGTGGTCAGGCTCCTCTTCGCTGTCATCCCGAGCCGCAGCCTGGCGCCCGGACTCCTGCCAATACTGATTGTCTTCGGGGTCAATGACGAGACGCTGTTCTCTGCCATCCGTGAGCGCCCGCAGCCGTAAGAGTTCCAGCGTGGTGCGTAACTGCGCGGCCACCCGCTTCGGGTCACTGCCGCCAAACCGATTCCCGACCGCAGGGGCGACAATGGCAAAGGCAATACTGATAATAACGAGGACCAGGAGCAGCTCGATCAGGGTAAAGCCCTTCTCCGCGGTAGATGGAAAAGCCCCACGCGGCCTGCCAGCGTTGAACAATTTTTTTTGCATAGCGAGAGGCGTGCCTCGGGCTTACGGGTTGGAGGGTGTTTGCTGTTGGGCCCGCCGCAGGGCGTTCAGCTTGAGGACAATGACCAGCACGGCTCCACCGATGCCGAGCGTACAGCGGAGCAACTCCGGGGCGCCGTTCCATATCTCCAGCAGGCAAAAGCCGATCACTCCCACCATGAGGGCAATCATGATTCGGTCCCAGAGGTTACGCATGGCTCTCTCCAATGATCCTATCGGATGCAGTCCATATGCCGCGTCAAATCCTTGGTGATATTCTTCTGATGCGCTTCCAGGGTGCCGCCGCCGATCTCCAGCAGTTTTGCGTCTCGCCATAAACGCTCAACCACGTACTCGTTAAAATAGCCATAGCCACCCAACACCTGCATGGCGTTGTCCGCGACGGTTTTTGCCATGGTTGTGGCGACCAGCTTAACGCCGTCCGAGTCGATGCGATGACCCGGTTGATCGAGGTCCATATGCCGCGCCGTGTGATACAGATAGGTCCGGGCCGCCATGTATTGGGCATAGGAATCCGCGATATAGCGCTGGATCTGACCAAAGCGGTTAATGGGCTGACCATAGGCGGTCCGCTCACTCGCGTAGCGGGTCATATCTTCGACGCAGCGACCGGCGATGCCCGTAGACATGGCGCCGATAGTGACCCGCTCGATTTCCAGGTTGCGCATCATGTGGAGCAGGCTGTCGCCCTCTTCACCCAGGCGATTGGCGACCGGAACCTGACAGGCGTCAAAGACGAGTTCGGCAGTCATGGAGGCGCGCATACCGGTTTTCCCGTGGAGCCGTTGACCGAGCGAAAATCCGGGAAAGTCCTTCTCCACAAGAAACGAACTCACCCCCCGGTCTGTGTTCGCGTAGACGAGAAAGAGATTGCCCAGCGTCGTGTCATCCAGCGCGCCATTGGTAATGAACATCTTGCGGCCGGTAATGGCATAGGTATCCCCACGGCGGACCGCCTGCGTTTTCATACCGAGTACATCCGTGCCGGCTGAGGGCTCGGTCATACACATCCCGCCAACCCATTCGCCGGAGATGAGGGGCGGCAAATACTTCTGGCGCTGTTCGTCATTGGCGTTACGACAGAAATTATTGACCAGGAGCATGGCGTGGGCCAAGTAGGCCAGGCAGAAGCCCGGGTCTGAGGCGGACAGTTCCTCGTGCGCGATAACGGCAGCCACCGCGTCCATGCCCGCTCCGCCGTACGCTTCCGGCACCGTAATGCCCAGCAACCCGCGTTCGCCGAGTTCGCGAAAGAGGGTGATATTGAAGCGTTCCTGACGATCGTGCTCCAGCGCCTGCGGCTCAACCCGTTCTTTGACAAACTCCCGCACCATCTGCCGCAAAAGACGATGCTCTGCCGCGGGGTGAAAGATATCGACGCCTGCCGTCACGTCTGCACCTCCTTATCTTCCTTATATTTTGCGCGCATAGCCTATCAGCATTCTACATATATTGCAGTCCTCACACAGATTTTTTGCTCCTTCTCTTGTAAAAAAGACGGAGCAGGTCTAGGACAGTCTTGGGCGAAGAGCCACGCGCCGGGTCCAATAAAAAGATCTGTCTGATCGAGAACGGTTATGAACACCAGCGGGCATACTTTACGGACTGATCTGGTGAATATCTGCCACGCCATGTACCATAAGGGCTTTATTGCATCCTCAGAAGGAAATGCCAGCGTGCGTCTTGGGCCGGACCGCATCCTGATCACGCCGCGGGGTGTACACAAAGGCTTCCTCCGAGCAGAGCAATTGATTGAGACCGATGTAGACGGGAAGGCGGTGAGTGGCGAGCACGCCCCGTCATCGGAAATCGCCCTCCACCTTGCCGCGTATCGAGAGCGGGAGGATATTGCGGCGGTCATTCACGCCCATCCGACAACCGCGATTGCCTGTACATTAGCGGATATCTCGCTTGCCGACGGGACCTTACCCGAAGTCGTGACGGCGCTGGGCGCAATTCCAACTGTCCCCTATATAACGCCGGGGACGCGTGAGGCTGGTGAGGCAATCTGTCCTTTTATCCGCCAATTCGACGCCCTGATGTTAGCCCGGCACGGCTCTGTGACGGTCGGCGGGACCCTCCAGGAGGCCTACTCAAAGCTGGAGATGCTTGAACACGCCGCCCAGATTCTCTTCCGGGCACGTCTCCTTGGGGGCGGGCGGCCGTTACCAGAGGCCGAAGTGACCCGCTTATTACGCGCACGCGGACATAATCCTGACCGTATGCTCTCCCGGGTTCAGGCTGGAAAAGTCAAGCTTGCCAGTTGAGGAGGCAGCGTGGGTATTCTGGATCGAATTTTCAAGCGGGGTGCGTCTGGGGCAAGGTCCCAGCCGGCAGAGTCTCCGCCAGCCACGCCATTCCCCGGTGTCGAGGCGCAGCCGCTTCCGCCCCCCCAGGGCAGGAATAATTACCTCATCGTGATCCTCGATAGCTGCCGGTATGACGCCTTTATGACCGCTCAATCGAAGACAGTCAGCGCCCTGGGCGAGGTCGAGCGGCGGTGGAGCTATGCGTCGTGGACTGCCCCGTCCCATTACAACCTGCTGATGGGGCTGCTGCCCCATTCCAGCCCGCGGCAGGTCTATGCTTCGGAGTATTACAAACAGGATTTTTTCAAATATCAGGAACGCCTTGGCGCCGAACAGGTTGCGTTCAAGAGTCTGGTGCCGCAGCTCTTTTTACCGACTTTCCTGAAATGGAAGCTGGGCTACCACACGCACGCAATGGTCTCCCTGCCCGTGCTGAACCCGGCTACGCTGCTCAATAAGGACTTCGACTCCTTTACCCTTATGCCGACCCATAATGACATGGCCGCCATGCTTGAGCGCTTATCGTTCTCCCCCGAGCGACCGTCTTTTTACCTGCTGAATGTTGGAGAGACGCACTACCCGTACGCCTTGCCCAACGAGCCGAGCGAGGAGTGGCCGAAGATTCACGGCGTCCACGGCGTCTTCAAGCATCTCGATGACGCCGTCGTCGGCGGGAAGCTGATCGAGGACGAAGCAGGGGAGCGGTTCTTTGACCAGGACAAACTCGACCTGCTTCGTCAGCGCCAGGTCGACGCGGTGCGCTATCTTGACGGCGTGTTTGAACGCCTCTTCGACATCGTCCCCCCCAATACCTATATTACGATTACCGCAGACCACGGCGAGTTATTTGGCGAAGAGGGCTATTTCGGACACGGTCCCATCAACCACGAAAAAGCCTACGAAGTCCCCTTTGTTGAAGGCAAGCTGCGCTGAGGCCCGCCCCTCCTACGATCGGCTCTGCCTGAGGGGCGGCAATACGTCCGTCGCAAGAGAGCGGAGCTGATCCATGGTCGCGGCGGCGGGCACCGCCGGCAGCGGGGTCATATTCTGCGCCCCGGCGTCAATATAGCGTTGAATCGTGGCCGCGCACTCTGAGGCCGGGCCGAGTGCGCTATACTTATCAATAATGCTGTCAAACGACTGATTATATTCGGTTGACAGGGTGTGCACGGCATTCGCGCGCGCTGCTTCGTACGTGGGCGCGATACAGAAATACAGGACCACGCCCCCGGTGAACGTGGTCCGCGAGGCAGCCGCGCGCTGATGCCAGTGCTCCAGCGCCTTGTCCAGACTGGTGCGAAAACGCTCCGGTGTCACAAAATACGCAAACCAGCCGTCCCCATACGTCCCGGCCCGTTTCAACGCCGCATCAACCCGGCCGCCGACCCAGATCGGTGGATGTGGTTGCGTGAGCGGACGCGGAGTCATCCGGGCGTTCTCAAATTGCAGCAATTGCCCGTCACACGTGGCTGAAGGATCGGTCCAGAGTTCCTTAATCACGCGCAAGCCTTCAGTGGCTCGCCGACCGCGTTCCCTTAACGAAATGCCGCAGGCTTCATATTCTTTTTTGAACTCGCCCCCAACGCCCACGCCGAGAATGGACCGTCCGCCGGACAGCCAATCCAGGCTGCCTATCATTTTGGCGACCAGGGTCGGATTGCGTAACGGCAGGAGCAGCACTCCGGTCCCGAGTTTGATCTTCGTTGTCCGCGCCGCAAATGCGCCTAGCATGGTGAACGGGTCAAGCACCGGACTGTGCCACAGCACATGGTCACGGTAGAAAAGGATGTCATAGCCAAGCTGTTCGATCTCCTCGGCCCAGCGACACAGCGTCGGGCCGGAAACCAGTCCGCCCCCAAACCCGCCCAAGGTTGTCCCGAACGTGACGTGGCTCATCTTCTGTATCCTTGATTAGCCGTGTTTGGCTACGACCTCATCGGCAAAACGCTCCATGGCGGTGGTGACATCGCCGGCCCGTAGCGCGTGCATATTGACCAAGAGGCGATGAACGCCGAGGTCTTCGTACACTGCCAGACTGTCCAATCCTTCCCCGTAGTAATTCCAGTAGGCGGTGATTTCGAGTTCCCGTCTGGCACGGCCCTGGCGGTCACATTCCTCTGCCAGCGCCTGCATATACGCTCGGTAGTCGTCCAAATCTTTGCCAATCACATACCAGCCGTCGCCATATGTAACCGTGCGCCGGATGGCCGGTGCCGTCACTCCCCCAATGACCAGCGGCACTCCACCCGCCTGAGCAGGTTTGGGCCGCATGGTAAACCCCTGCCAGGTGACAAACTCGCCGCGGAAATCAACCTCCTCACCAGTCCAGACTGTCTTGAGGGCTTCGAGATATTCGTTGGCCCGTTTGCCCCGTCGCTCAAATGGCACGCCGATAGCGGCAAACTCCTCACGCAGCCAGCCTATGCCCAGGCCGAGCATCAATCGTCCTTGGGACAGATGGTCGATCGATGAGGCCCATTTGGCCAGATAGAGCGGACTCATCTGGGGCAGGATATTGACCCCGGTGCCCAGCCGGAGCGTCGTGGTGGCCGAGGCGATAAAGGTCAAGGCCACCAAAGGGTCGATAATCGGTGCATCAGGTTTGAACGGCAGTTTCCCGTCCGGGTTGTAGGGATACACTGAGTCATAGTGCTTGGGAATAACCACATGCTCTGCGGTCCAGACAGACTCATAGCCGAGCGCTTCGGCTTTTTGGACAAACGGGATCACCAGTGCCGGGTCGGTGAATTCACGCAGGTTAATCGGGACGATACCGAATTTCATACCTCCTCCTTACCGAGGTCTTATTCATCCCCGTACTCCAAACACGCACGAAAGATCGAATACAGAGCTAAGCTGCGGACTCGTGGCTTAATCGCCAAAGCTGGTTCCGACCAGACGAGCCGCTTCAATGAGAGGATGGTCCGGGGAGACCAGTTTCTTTTTCCCCGCGATCTCTTCCAGCGGTACGGGCCGGAGCTGCTGATCCTGCACGGCCAGCATAAAGCCGTCGCGCCCTTCCCGCAGCAACTGAGCGCAGCGGGTGCCCAGCCAGGTGGCAAGGACACGGTCCGTGGCCGAGGGCGTCCCCCCGCGTTGCAGATGACCAAGAATGGTCAGGCGCGATTCCTGGCCCGTCAGGCGTTCCAACTCCCGGGTGAGATGAATCGTATGGCCGACGTGCTCCTTATGGAATTTTTCCAGTCTGGCCGAGGCTTTCCCCTTTTCTTCTCTGTCTTTGGCCTCCCGTTTGTGGTGCACGATCTCCTCGACCTTTTCGGCGTCACTGATAGATAGCGCGCCTTCTGCGATTACGACAATGCTGAAGTGTTTGCCCCGTCTGGTCCGTTCCCGGATCGTCTGGGCAACCCGCTCAATGTGATAGGGAATTTCCGGGATAAGAACGACATCCGCCCCGCCGGCCGTCCCGGCTTGGAGGGCCAACCAGCCGGCTCTGTGGCCCATCACTTCGACCACGATAATCCGATCGTGGCTGGTCGCGGTTGAATGCAGCCGGTCTATGGCTTCGGTCGCGATACCCACCGCGGTATTAAAGCCGAACGTGACGTCGGTCTTGGCAATATCGTTATCAATCGTTTTTGGCAGGGTAATGATACTCAGGCCCGCTTTTTTGAGACGGAGCGCATTTTTCTGTGTGCCTCCCCCGCCCAGACAGACCAGCGCATCCAGATGATGCCGCCGATAGGTATCAACGATGGCATCCGTCATGTCATGGATTCTGCCCCCAATGGACATCCTGTGCGGCTTATCCCGGCTGGTGCCGAGAATGGTTCCGCCGTCGGTCAGAATGCCCGAGAGCGCTTTTCTGTCCAACTCCAGGGTTTGATTCTGCACCAATCCACGAAAACCGTTTTGAAAGCCGATAATCCGGATATTATAGGCTTCCAAACAGGCCTTGCCGACCGCGCGAATGGCCGCGTTGAGTCCGGGACAATCTCCGCCGCTGGTTAAAATGCCGACGTATTGCGCCATACGGTTGCGCCTCTATTATGGTCTTCGCCTATTCAATGTCGAGAGCGGGTCAAAAAGTCCGGGGCATACAGAAGAATGTCTCGGACGGTAGCCGACCGTGACGGCGAAAACAAGTTGGCAGCGGAAGAGCAACGCCTCATAAAGAGGACGAACGCCTGCACACAGAGGAAACCCGGGCCTTGTCATACCAAACCCTCATTACGGCTCCCATAAGACTTCACCTCTCTTGATCGTATCCGTATAGTACGCGGTGATGATGAAGTCGTCCCGCGGGACGGTTTTGACAACTATACATATACACAGAAATTTTTCCGTGACAGGAGTCGATGGGTAGTATTTGGAGAACAACTCGACCGCCCCATCTGTCCTCGACCGTATAATCTGGTCAGGACCAGCAAGAGTTTCTTCAACATTGGGGAGCTGTCCCGTCATCTCTGGGTGTTCTGTCTGAAGATGTAGTCTCCGTTCTTCCGTAAGCCGGATAGAGCAGCCACGGATATCTTTGAAAAGTCTTGTTGACATGATCCCACAGCCTCCCCCCAATTGTCCCCCCCTCCCAGAACCGGTACAACAACTCCCGACACTGTTGCCATACGAGGGAAGCAAACAATGAGTGAGCGACCGTTTAGCGTGCTGGGGATTCAACAAATCGCGGTAGGCGGGCTGGATAAGAATCCGCTGCGGAAGTTCTGGGTCGATACCCTGGGGCTGAGTCTGAGCGGCAACTATCGCAGTGAGAACGAGAATGTGGATGAGGATATTGCGGTGATTGGCTCGGGACCACTCAAACTGGAAGTGGATCTCATGCAGCCTATCGACCCGGAGAAACGGCCCAGGGTCCAGGACCCGCCGCTGAATCACATCGGTCTGTGGATCGATGATCTGCATGCCGCCGAGAAATGGCTGACCGCGCAGGGCGTGCGGTTCACGCCGGGCGGCATCCGCACGGGCGCGTCTGGCTATGAGGTGTGTTTCATCCATCCCAAGGGCAGTACGGAGTTTCCGCTGAGCGGCGAGGGCGTGTTGATCGAGTTGGTCCAGGCCCCTGCCGAGGTAATTGAGGCGCTGTCATAGCCCCCTCGCCCTGGCTCTCTCCCCCGGGGGAGAGGGAAACCCCTTGTGCTTGCCTCTACATTGTCCCTTCTTCCCTAACCCCTCATCCCCAATCCCAGATATTCTTTACTTTCCTGGGACGCGGTACATGCGGATCGGATGGGGCGTACGGTGGAATGCGGGCAGGTCGCGCCAGGGCCGGCCAGCGGTGATCCCGCCGTCCACGGCCAGGGCCTGACCGGTCACAAAACTCGAATCATCACTGGCCAGCCATAAGGCGGCTTTGGCGATCTCTGCAGGCTCGCCGACCCGACCGAGAGGATGCAGGTGGGCCGCGCCTTTGCGCAGACCGGCCACCTGTTTGTCCGTTGGCGACGGCCGGCCAACGGCCAGGGGCGTTACAATCGCACCTGGGCAGATGCAGTTCGCTCGAATATTGAACTCCCCCAGTTCCAGGGCGACCGACTTGGTCAGATGAATCACCCCCGCCTTTGCCACACTATAGAGGTGGGTCGCCATGCCGGCCTCCACGCCGGCGGCGCTGGAGGTGCTGATAATACTGCCGGACTGCTGTTTTTTCATGATGGGCGCGGCGTGCTTGATGCCGAGAAACACGCCTTTGAGCAGCACATCAAAGGTCATGTCATAATCTTCCACACTGATACTCTCGATCGGCCCCAGCGCGCCGCCAAAGCCGGCGTTATTGTAAAGACAGTCCAACCGTCCCCAGCGTTCGAGCGCAGTATCAATGGCCGCCTTGACCTCGGCCTCCTGGGTCACATTCACCTGGACAAAGGCGCCCTGGTCTCCCAGCTCTTGCGCTATCTCCTGGCCCTTGTCCGCCTGCATATCCGCCACCACGACCCGGGCCCCTTCGGCGGTGAACAGGCGGACTGTTGCGGCCCCAATCCCGCTGGCTCCGCCCGTAATCACGGCGACTTGTCCATCCAATTTTCCCATGTCTTCCTCCTTGTTTCTTGCTCTCTACTCCATGACCGGCCCTTGGACTGGGCTCAGGACAGGCTTTCGCGTGTGGCCGCTGTTCTGGAGAGAGCGAGAGCACGTAAAAGACCAGATCCCACAGATCGTCCGGTTCCAATACCTCTTCGTATGCCGCCATAGAGGAGCCGTCCATGCCATTGGCAATGCGTCGATAGATATCGCTCGGCGTGTGGCCGCCGTGGAAACTCCATTTATGGGTTAAATCACGGGGTGTGATGGGATCGCCCTCCGCGGTCTTCAAGTCCTGACCCGAGCGTCCGTCCCCCCTGCCCTCTGCCCCATGACAGCTCGGACAGCCGGAATCCACGTAGAGCGACGCGCCTCGGGCAAGGCGTTGCTCCGTCACCGGGGGTGGTGCCGAAACTGAAGTGGACAGAGGGGCCGACTCAGAGGCAAAACGCTGTGAGAAGTGCTTGATGTACGCGACCACGTCCTGTCGCTCCTGCTCGCTGAGGATGGCCTCAAAGGCCGGCATCCCACTCCCGGCCAGCCCTTTGGACACAGTGCGGAACAGATCGGCATCGGTGGGTGGACTCCCGCTGGGCGTTGAACGATACCGGAATGAGCCGCGCACGAAGTTACGCGGCCGCGGCAGCCAGCTCAGTGCAAGCATGCCCTGCCCGTCACCCGCTGCGCCGTGACAGCCGCTGCACTGACTGGCGTAGAGGGCTTTGCCGCGAAGAGGAAACGGGCCAACATCTGTCTGTCTGTTGGCGGGCACGTCTACTCTTTGTTTCGGGGCTGAAGGCTCAGCGGTCGCCTCGGGCCTTTCACCAGGGGTCGCTTCCTTCGACGTGTCGTACTCCTCAAAAAATTCGGCAACGGCGCAATCCGTCAAAAATAAGGACAAGTCGCTCCGCAGGCGGTCTGCCAGATAGAGTGTTGTGCGATCTTGCCCAAGTGCAATGGAGGCTGCCTGTCCGTCTGAGACAATCCTGAGCAGCCGGGCATTGAGCCGGGGCCGCGCCGGGCCTGTGGATGCGGTGACGCGGTGGAAGAACTCTTGCCAGGGGCCGAGCGTCTGCGCATCCATGCCATACAGTCGCTCGGCCAGATCGACGCCGAATATGCCGCCGCGAGAGGCAAAAAACTCTGGAAAGTCAGCGTCTCGCCAGCGGCGTTCGGCAATCATATGTCCCAGGGCCTGCCCGAAAGGGAGGACGACATCCTTTTGCCAGACCGTGTCTTTGGCCCAGCGGAAGATGATACCGGGCAGCGCGTCTTTTTTTTGGCTCAGTCCGATGATCTGAAAGGTATAGAGCTTTTTCGCCTTGGCCCATGCGAGAAATGCGGACCAGCGCGGATCGCCGGGCGTTACGGTAAAAGCGTCAGGCCGGAGCGCGGCAGTCGGATTATAGCTCGTGCGGATAGTGCCGCAGGTCTCCGCAGCCGGTGACGAAGACGGAGCAAAGCAGGACCAGAGCCATACGAGCACGGCGAATCGCCAACCACGTGTCCTCAGCATAGTCAGGAGGGATTGGGGGTCAGGGATGAGCAAAGCCAACCCCCAATCCCTAAAACCCAATCCCCAATTATAAATCGACTTTAATGCTCAACTCTCGCAACTGTCTGGCATCGACCCCGCCCGGCGCTTGCGTCATCAGGCATTGGGCGCGGGCCGTCTTGGGAAAGGCAATGACCTCGCGCAGCGAATCCATGCCGGCAAACAGCATGGCCAGGCGGTCAAAGCCCAGGGCAATCCCACCGTGGGGAGGAGCGCCATACGACAGGGCTTCCAACAGAAACCCGAACTTCTCCTGAGCCTCGGCCTCACCGATGCCCAGCAAGGTGAAAATCTTTTGCTGCACGTCCTGGCGGTGAATTCGGATACTGCCACCACCCAACTCGACGCCATTCAGCACAACATCGTAGGCGAACGCCCGCACCTTTCCCGGGTCGGTCTCAAGCAGGGACATATCCTGGTCATTGGGCGCAGTAAACGGGTGATGTTTGGACACATAGCGCCTCTCGTCTGCGTCGTATTCGACTAGCGGAAAGTCCGTCACCCACAGGAAACGCATCTCGTCTTTGGGAATCAGATCGAGTTTGTCGCCAAGATAGAGGCGCAAGCGTGACAGCACCTCGCACGCCACCTGTTCCTGATCGGCAATCATCAGCAACAAGTCTTTTGGTTTGATCCCGAGGGCCGCTTCGATTTCCTGTTTCCGGTCGTCACTCACGAATTTCGCCAAGGGCGACTGCCACCCGCCCTCGGTCAGACGAATCCAGGCCAGGCCCTTTGCCCCGAAACCCTGGGCCAGCGGAATCAGGTCATCGAGTTCTTTGCGTGAGAATGGGTCGCCCGATACCACCAGACCACGGACCACCCCCCCCTCAGCGACGATCTGCCGAAAGACCTTGATGTCGGTCTGGCTGAACAGCGCGGACAGCTCCTGGATTTCCAGGCCAAACCGGATATCCGGCTTATCATTCCCGAAGCGGGCCATGGCCTGGCGGTACGGCATCCGGGGAAACGGGGTGGGGATGTCGATGCCTTTGACTTCCTTGCACAGCCGGACCATCAGGCCCTCAATAAGCTGAAACACATCGTCCGGTCGGACAAACGACATCTCAATATCAATCTGAGTGAACTCAGGCTGGCGGTCGGCCCGTAAGTCTTCATCCCGAAAGCAGCGCACGATCTGGAAGTATTTTTCCATGCCGCTTACCATCAGCAACTGCTTAAACAACTGCGGCGACTGCGGCAGGGCATAAAATCCGCCTGGATTGACCCGGCTCGGGACAAGATAGTCACGCGCGCCTTCCGGGGTACTCCGGGTCAGGACCGGGGTTTCAACCTCAAGAAAGTCCTCGCCGTCAAGATAATCGCGGACCACTTTGGCCAGCCGATGCCGGAGGCGGAGGTTCTTGAACATCTTGGGCCGACGGAGATCAAGATAGCGATACCGCAGCCGGGTGTTCTCCGCCAGATCGGTCTCGGCATCAATCGGAAACGGTGGCGTCCGCGCGGCGTTGAGCAGCCGCAGTGCTTCCACAACGAGTTCGACTTCGCCGGTTGGGATATTCGGATTGATCGTCTCCGGCGAGCGTCGTTCCAGCCTCCCTCTCGCGGCCACCACGTATTCCAGGCGCAACTCTTTCGCCTGGGTATGGGCGGCGGGGCTGACTTGTGGGTTACAGACAATTTGGACTAAGCCGGAACGGTCGCGGACATCGACAAAAGTCAGGCCGCCATGATCGCGCCGGGAATGCACCCACCCCATCACGGTCAGCGGCTGTCCGACGTGGGTCACGCGGGGCTCTCCGCAATAGCAGCTTCGCTGCCAATCACCTAAAGACTCCACACCATCTCCCTTGTGTTGTTATCTGGCCGGGAACTCTACCGGCCAGGGTTATGATTATGCCCAGGATGCCTGCTCGTCTTGTGAGGGGCGGTAGTATGCCAGAGGGCGTTCAATCGATCAATGCTGAGGGGAAAGGCAGCATCTCCAGCTTTTTGTCTCTGTTGGATACGTTCACTCTGTGTCCCGTAGCGGGCCTATCAAGCAAGCAAAAGTGCGTCAACGCGGGCGGCTTCCCGCCGCCCAATTGAGGCGAATATCCCAGGTATAGATTTTGTCCGGCGGGAGTGTTGGGGCGGTGGTGTTATCAACATGCTCGTACACGTTTGCCGACGGGTGTAGCGTCGAGTCACGGCCGTAGATAAAGTCCTGGTCTTCGACAATGAGCTTATAGGCTTTGTTGAGCAATAAGGCCCGGGCGGGGGATGGGGTAATCAGCTCGTAGACATCCCGGGCCGCGGCCACGGCTGCGTAATTGACCGACCCGTCCGCATGATACCACCGCGCCGCCATCTCCGCATTGTTGCGAAACTCGGTGCCGCCCCCCACGCGTTCGAGATAGGTCAGGATTTCCCCTTGCTGTTCGTTCAGAGTGGGCGCGTCCGGCATGCCGCGCAGATTGATATAGCCCCAGCCGGCGGCCCCGTCGATCTTGCGCGGGAAGCTATACGTCTTGTCAATCGAAGAGCCCACCGTGTTATGGCAGCCCATGCAGAACATGGTCTCTTCGTAGGTATTGAAACGCAGCCGGCCGGCCTTGTCTTCAATAAACCCCTGGAGCAGCCAGCCCATTTTATTGTCCAGGCCGGCATGGCCGCGGTCCGGATAGTGAGGCAGCGTGCCTTCCAGCTTTTCCTGATATTCCTGGTCGTAGTAATGGGCGAGGACGGAGGGAGATAGGAAGTCCCGCTTCCGCATATAACGCACTTCTTTCATCCGCCGCGCATTGGTGATGCTCCCGTCCGCGCCGACGCCGACATAGCGCACGGTATGCAGAAATTCCGTCCGGTGGGGATAGACATAGGGTTCAACCCGCGTATCACTCCCCGCTCCCACATAGGTTGCCGGGCGGGTGAGCGCGTGAATGCGCCCGAGCGTGCCGTCGCCATTCAGGTCCTGGTCGAGTTGCACCTCATCAATGGGCAGGCTGCCAATAGTCTCAAAGCCCTTAATCGCGGCTTCGAGAATCGCCAGATTGGCCTTATACACTTCGCGCGAATAGCCCCCGTCTTGGGTGCGTCGAAACTTGGCCGGCAACCGGATCAGCACATCATCGGTAGACCCATTGGTCGGCCAAAACGTGCTCGGAAAGGGCTTATAGGTAAAAGCCACCCAGTGGCTGCCATCTTTGGCAAAGCCCTGTGCATCAAAGGCGGCCGCCCCATCGGCCAGGTTGTGAAGCCGGGGAATATAGCCCCGAAAGTGAACCGCCTCCAATCGGCCGGCCAGTTCGGAAAAATTATCGTCGGTAATCCACGCCTGTATGGCCTCATCACTCATGGCCGCGACCCGCCTGGTCCGGTCTTCAAACAGATTACGCCAGCGATTGGTCTGCCCGGCCTGACTAAAACTGTACGCCCGCTGCAAACGGGCATCGTTCATCCGATTTTCACGGCCCGGGATGTGATTTTGATGACAGACGTAACACGGATTAAAGCGGCCCTCGGTCCGGGTATAGCATTGCGGAGGAATCACCGCTTCGGGGTTATAGACGCCGACTATTCCCGATCCGGGGGAGCGGGGCGGCAACACGGCCGTCCACCCTTTCAGCAGCTCAACCTTTTGGACCGACGTGAGGGGACGGCTGAGCGCTCGGGTCGGTTGGGTCGGTTGAGCCATTGGGTCTTTTGAGTCCTGACCCCAAAGACTCAAGAGACTCCAAAGACTCAAGAGACTCCAAAGACTCATCAGCGCGACTCGATTGCGTTTTCGGCTCCAAAGCCGAAATACCGATAGGACTGCCTTTCGAGACGGTACGCCGTCCGTGCACCAAAATCATACTCCATGGGTCTGACCCGAAACCCGGACAGCTTGATAAGGTCATCGGTCTGAAAATCGTCTACCAAGGGCATATTGCCGTCGGCGCTATGCTGGATCGCAAAATACGCTTCGGTGCCATCCGGCGTGAAGAGAAAACCGGTTGACTCGGCAGACCCGTCGGCAATTTTGAGCAGCCGCACACAGCCGTCAGACTTGATATCGTCGTCCGCGCCGTCCGGCAGACAGGCCCACACGTCACTATTCCCCCGGCTCGCCCCATTGTCCTCGACAACAAACAGCCCCCCCGTTGTCGGCTGAAAGGCCAGATTATCCGGTTGGCTGAATTCGGGGCTGCCTTCAATGAAGCGGTTCAACACGATTTCTCCCGTTGCCCCGGTTGCCGTGGTCACATCCTGATCAATCGCGCACTGGACCTCGCCGTAGTTGCTGCCGGCATGGTTCCCGGTGACGGCGAAGCAGAAGCGAATCGCGTCAGGCTGGTTGGGGTCGCTGAACATCGGGTCACGATGGAGGTCTTCAGGACGATAATAGGCCGTTGCCCCAGCCGCATTGGCGGCCTCACGACCAACGCGGGGTTTGCCCGCGTCAAGACTGATCTCGGACGTAACGGTTGGCGTGAGTGGAATCCAGGCGGCGTTGCCAATTTCGCAGCCTTGGCCGAACTGCTGCCGATCCTCCCGACACGACACTTGCAGCGCGTATGTTGTGCCTTCGATCAAGGGAGATTGATTGAGGGACGCAATATGCCCTGTATCGGGTTTGTACAGATTGGTCGGGATGAATTTATACACGCCGCCGCCATCGGTATCGCCCCGCTCATAGCTCCCGGGCCGGTGTTCGTCACCCGCAATCACCACGCCTGTTTCGTGCACCAGAAGGCCTTCGTACTGGATCACCGGGAATGCCGTGCGCTTGATAATACGGTCCGAGGCATCCCAGCCGTCCTGGTCCACGATCCGGGCCGGAGCGCCACCCCTGCTCCGATCAAGGATGGTAAACTCGTCCGCCGTCAGCGGGTCAAGAATCTCATATACGGACCCTGTGTCGCTTTGGTAATCTTCTTCCGTGGCGATCACCGTGCCCCACGGCGTGGTCCGGATCCCATCGCAAATCGTCATCCCGCGCACCAGGGTGGTGACCGCCCGGGTCTGCAAGTCAATGACTTGGACGCTCGGTGTCAGTTTATCCCCAAAGACAAAAGATTCACCACAGGTGCCGCTCAAACAGTCGAGGATTTCTTCAATACAGCCGACCAGGTGGGTTGGGCGAGCGGCTCCGTGTGGCCAGAACACCATCTGATCCCAGTCTTGCCCGACTTCACGCGAAAAGTATTCTGCCTGAATACCTTTCCTCAGAAAAAGAAACTGCTCCTCTACGGTTTGGGTGGGCGTTCGGAAATCGACCGCTTCCTGACCTGCCGCTTGTATCGTACACGTCAGGACGAGAAGCCCGGTCGTAAAGAGGAAACGCTTGAGACCAGACATCCAGCAGGCTCCTCCTCGGGAAAGCCTTCGTAAGGCGAGCAGACAGGCCGGCGTCTACAGCCGGATATGAGCCGCGATCGTCCGAAACACAGTGTCGGTAGATTCCTCAACTGTGCACCCAACCGTCTTCAGCCGGAGCGCCGGCGCGGGTGGCGGTTCATAAGGGGAGGAGATGCCGGTAAAGTCTGGAATCTCCCCGGCCCGCGCCTTCTGATACAGCCCTTTCACATCGCGCTCCTCGCATACTGCAAGCGGGGTATCCACATACACCTCAAAAAAACGGTCCGCGCCGATGATCTCTGCCGCGTGTTGCCGGTCTGCGTGAAAGGGGGCAATAACCGGTGCCAGGACGATGAGTCCGGCCTGGTTAAAGAGCCGCGCGACTTCAGCAATGCGGCGGATGTTTTCCGTGCGGTCCGCTGCGGAAAAGGCCAAGTCCCGATTCAACCCCAAGCGCAGATTGTCGCCGTCGAGCCGATAGGCGTGGAACCCTTCAGTATGCAGGCGCTGCTCAAGCCGTTCCGCAATGGACGATTTTCCAGAGCCGGACAAACCCGTCAGCCAGACCGTGAGCGCGTGCTGTTGCAGGACCCGCTCACGCGCGGCTACGGCAATCAGCCCGCCGGTTTCCTCCCGGATAGAGGCCGGGCTGTGGGTCCGAACTGACACGGCCGGCCGTGTCGGTTGCCCCCCCCCTTCTGTGGGGGTCGAACGAGCGGAGCGAGGGAGAGGGGCAAAGAGAGGGTCCGGCTTCCGGTCGATGATCATCCCGGCGCCGACCGTGTTATTGGTGAGGCGGTCAATAACGACAAACGCCCCGGACGCACGGTTCTTACGGTACGGGTCACAGGCAATCGGCTTTTCGAGCGCAAAGGCACACCGCCCGATTTCGTTGAGCGCCAGTTGTGCGGCGTCTCCCCGGTGGAGGGTATTGACGTCTATGCGATACCGCACCTCGGTCATGACTCCAGGCGTCATGGTGGTGGTCTGCTTGAGAAAATACGGCTTGCCGGGCTGCATGGGCTCTTCAGCCATCCACACCAGCATGGCTTCAAAATGCGTGGTGATGAGGGGGATATTGTTGGGGTGAACCAGCATGTCTCCGCGACTGACGTCGATCTCGTCTTCAAGCGTCAGGGTCACGGCCAGCGGCGGCATGGCCTGCTCCAGTTCCCCCTCAAAGGTATGAATGGCTTTCACCCGGCTCGTTTTGCGTGACGGGAACACCAGGACTTCATCGCCCGGCCGCACGATGCCCGAGGCCACTGTGCCACAAAAACCGCGGAAGTCCGGGTTGGGACGATTGACGTATTGGACCGGAAAACGAAAGTCGATCAGATTGGCGTCCGAGGCAATATAGACGTGCTCCAGCAGGTGCATCAGCGGGCTGCCCGTGTACCACGGCAGACGCTCGCTCTTGTGCACGACGTTATCGCCACTCAGCGCAGCCATGGGCAGGAAGTGCACATCGCTCAGTTCGAGTCTGGCGGCAAAGTCGGTATAGTCTTTGACGATCCGCTCAAACACCTCCTGGCGGTAGTCCACCAAGTCCATCTTGTTGACGGCAACAATAATGTGCCTGATCCCCAAGAGAGCGGCGATAAAGCTGTGTCGCCGGGTTTGGGTCAGGACACCGTGGCGCGCGTCAATCAGGATAATGGCCAAGTCACAGGTTGACGCGCCGGTCGCCATATTCCGGGTGTACTGCTCATGACCTGGAGTGTCGGCAATAATGAATTTGCGTTTGGCGGTCGAAAAATAGCGATAGGCGACATCGATGGTAATGCCCTGTTCGCGTTCGGCTTTGAGGCCGTCGGTCAGCAGGGCGGGGTCAAACTCGGTGTCGGTCGTGCCGTGCCGAACCGAGTCTTTTTTCATCGCCTCAAGCTGATCCTCATAGATCATCTTGGAGTCATAGAGGAGACGGCCGATCAGAGTGCTCTTGCCGTCGTCTACACTTCCGCAGGTCAGGAAGCGCAGCAGGTCCTTGCGCTCATGCCGGGCGAGATAGGCTTCGATATCGGTCGCGATCAGGTCAGATTGGTGAGACATCCTGATAACTAGAAGTAGCCTTCCTTTTTCTTCTCTTCCATAGAGCATGCCTGGTCGAAATCAATGACACGGCCCTGCCGTTCGGACTGCGTCGCCAGCAGCATCTCCTGAATAATCAGCGGCAGGGTGTCCGCCTCGGATGCAATCGCCCCGGTCAGCGGATAGCAGCCCAGGGTGCGAAAGCGGACTTTTTTCAACTGCGGCTGCTCACCTGGATGGAGCGGCAGACGATCGTCGTCAACCATAATGAGCACTCCGTCGCGCTCGACAACCGGGCGCTCCTTGGCAAAGTACAGCGGAACAAGCGGGATGTTTTCGCGGTAGACATATTGCCAGACGTCCAGCTCGGTCCAATTCGACAACGGAAAAACCCGGATGCTCTCGCCTTTATCCAGCGTAGAATTATACAGATTCCACAGCTCGGGGCGCTGGTTCTTGGGGTCCCAGCGGTGGTTGCGGTCACGGAACGAATATACCCGTTCTTTGGCCCGTGATTTCTCTTCATCCCGTCGTGCGCCCCCAAAAGCCGCATCAAATCCGTACTGATCGAGCGCCTGTTTGAGGGCCTGGGTCTTCATCACGTCGGTGTGTTTTTTGGACCCGTGCGTCATGGGGCTGATGCCTGCTTTGACCCCGTCCTGATTAATATACACGATGAGGTCGAGGCCGAGTTCGTGTCTGATGTAGGTCTCGCGGAAGGCGATCATCTCACGGAATTTCCAGGTCGTGTCAATATGCATGAGGGGGAAGGGCGGCTTCCCCGGCGCAAACGCTTTCCGAGCCAGATGCAGCATGACGGCCGAATCTTTGCCGATGGAATACAGCATGACCGGATGATCAAACTCGGCCGCCACCTCACGAATGACATGGATGCTCTCAGCCTCAAGACACTTGAGGTGTGTGAGGGAATAGGAATTCTTTTCATTCGAGGCGGGCTGGTGCCCACGGGTCTCCACGTCTTCTCCTTCCTCAATCAGGTACGCTGGACTGGTGTCGAACAGGCCGAGCAGTATGGGTTCTTCTCCACCGTCTGCTCGGTACAGTGAAACGCCGGGAATGTATAAGTCAACAGTTTTGGCGGGCGATCCGCCTCGGGCTGGAGGATGATTTTCAGGACTTCAGTAACGAGTTGGGTACCCAAAAAGAGCGCGTATGGAGAAAAGAGGAAACGTGTCCCGCATCTGCCGGCCGAGGAAGGACACGTTTCCTCTTTGCCGAGGGCCGGGGAGTCGCTCAGCTCTCCAGCCCTCGCCGGCCTGTTGGAGGGCAGGTTTACTCTTTCTGAGAAGAGACAGCGCAGGCAGGGCCGGTCGGCCCGGTCTCCCCGGCTCACGAATAGGCGGGCCTCTTCTCCGTTGGTGGCCCCCCACACAAACGGCTTGTGCCGAGCGTACCACCCATCGTGCAGGGCATCTGTTGTGGCCAGAACCAGATCATAGTGGTGGGCCGGTTGTTCGGCCTCATTTGGGTGGGTCACAATGGTACAATCGGGATTCAGACGCTTGAGGGTGTGGGCCACCGGCTGCTCATCCGGTCCAAGGGATTGCTCCGCAAGAACGGAAAAGAGCGGAGCGGCCTTGGCCCGCACCACGCCAATAGTCCCAACGCCGGCAGCAACGAGATAAAAGAGCGCCGCGGCGGCGAGCAGCCCGTCTCCGTCAACATACACCTGACTCTGAAGAAGTTTTTCCTGCCCCTTTCCGCCGACCTGGGGCAGAATGATCTGCCGGCTATAACGTTCGATCTGGGCGTCTCCGAGCATGGGCATTTTCAACAGGGGCAAGAGGGCTGCTCCGTCACGTTGCTCCCTCTGCTCGAGCGTTGGCCTGACGCTGATTGTATTCTTTCCAGCCGATCCACAGATTGGTGCTGAGATATTTGTCTCCGAAATCCGGGAAGAGCGTCACCACGGTGCCCTGATCGATCTCACGGGCTACCTGGAGCGCCGCCCACATCGCCGCGCCGGATGACTGGCCAACCAACACCCCTTCTTCTCTGCCAAGCCGGTACACCGTTTCATAGGCGTCTTCAGTGGAAACACTGATTTTTCGGTCCAACTGCGCTTCATGATAGATGCCGGGCGCGATGGAGCTGTCCATATGCTTCAGCCCCTCAAGGCCGTGAAAGGCGTCGTCCGGTTCAACCCCAACAATCTGAATGTCCGAGTTTTTCTCCTTCAGGTAGCGCCCGGTTCCCATCAAGGTTCCGCCGGTCCCCATGCCAGCCACAAAGTGAGTGATCTGCTCTTTGGTCTGCCCCCACAGCTCCGGCCCGGTTGTCTGATAGTGCGCCAGTGAGTTGTGTGGATTAAAGTATTGATCCGGTTTGAAATAGCGCTCGGGGTGCTCTTGCAGCCGCTCCCGACACAGTTCCAAGGCTCCGTCCGAGCCGTCCATCGGGCTACTGAAAATCATCTTTGCCCCATACGCGGAGATAATTTTTTTTCGCTCGATGCTGACGTTGGCCGGGATGCACAGTTCGACCGGGTAGCCCAGTACGGCTCCGATCATTGCCAGCGCGATGCCGGTATTCCCGGAGGTGGAATCGAGAATCATCTTGTCCGGGGTCAGCGCGCCGCTCTCAATCCCTTTCTGGAGCATGCACAGCGCGGGGCGGTCTTTGACCGACCCGCCAGGATTAAAACCTTCGAGTTTGGTATAGACCCGGACGCCCGGAGGAAGGTCCGTACTCAGCCGGGTAATTTCAAGCAGCGGCGTATTCCCAATCAGATGCAGCACGGACGGAACACGCAGGGGACCTGCTGGTGGCGGTCCCTCAGTTGGAAAAAGCGCAAACGTGTCCCGCATCTCTTCTCTATCCTGGGAGGATACGTTTGCGCTTTTCGGCAGGAGTGACACGCAATCTGCCCTTTTTTCTCTAGGGGGTGCCGAGCGGAGCGAGGCGGGGGCAAAAAGAGCCTCCGGCAATAGCAGGCACAATGGACACTTCGTCGCCCTCCTTCACCGGCGTATCAAGGTTGTTGATAAAACGAATATCCTCACCATTCACAAAGATATTGACAAAGCGACGGACTTCGCCGGCCTCATCACACAACCGCTCTTTAATCCCAGGATGGTTACTCTCTATACTATCGACCAACGCCCCGACCGTGGCTCCATCGGCCGATACTGCTTCCGCGCCGCCGGTAAAGCGGCGCAACGGGGTTGGGATACGTACCTGAGCACTCATATGCACTCCCTCCTGATTCGGAATCACTCATCTGCTCTTTCAGGCTTCTACTGTTACGTTTTTGCTCCGGTCTGACAATCACCCTGCCTTACTTTCTCTTCAGACAGTCGTGCAGAGCCTTTCCAACTCATAGGCTTCGGGTCGGATACTCGTAATCGTCTGCCGCGTGCCGCACAACGGACACTGCGGGCTCGGGCGTACCCGGACCTCTCGCCAGCGTAAGGCGAGGGCGTCATAGGTCAGCAAGCGGTCGGTGAGCAGTTCTCCTTCTCCGCTCAGATATTTCACTGCCTCGGCTGCTTGAACGCTCCCGAAGCTGCCGGCCAGGCTGCCAAGGACGCCGGCCTCCTGGCAGGTGGGGTTTTCATCGGGATGGGGCGGAACCGGGAACAGGCAGCGCAAGCACGTCGTCTGCCTTGGTAAGACCGTGAGCGCCTGACCGTGAAATCGGACAATACCTGCATGAGAGAACGGTTTGTTGAGCAGCACGGCACCGTCATTGATCAAAAACTTTGTGGCTACGCCGTCTGTTCCGTCAATAATAAAATCGTAAGCGGCAAAGACATCCGCGAGGTTATCCGCATGCAGCCGCTCATTATAGGTCAGCACCGTTATCGAGGGGTTGAGTTGCTGAATTTTTTCCCTGGCCGAATCGACCTTTGGCTTGCCAATATCCGGGGTAAAGTGCAGGATTTGCCGCTGCAAGTTTGACAGCTCGACCCAATCCGAATCCACTAGGCCAATGGTTTCCACCCCAGTCAGGGCGAGCGCCAACGCCGCCGGAGATCCCAGCCCACCAACACCAACCACCAGGACTTTCCCCTTACGAACGCGCGCGCTCCCGGCCTCATTCGTCCTCAAACTCAAAATCTATTTCCTCAATATCGATCCCCAGCACGGCCTCCCGTCCTGTTCTGGGTGCGACCCCTCCGTTGGTGAGAGCGCCGGAAGAGGCGGCTTCCTCATCTATTATTTCGGCGTATTCAACCCCTGACTCACTCAGCTCAACCGGCTCGTCCTGCTCGACTGTGGCAACTCCTTCGTCGTCCCCGACTTCTTCTGCTCCGGCCACCCCTGCGCCGCCTTCAACCCCATCATCTATGGTCATGTCCTCGCTCGCAGCAATCTCTTCAACGACACCTTCAGCTTCTTCTTCAGCGTCCAATTCTTCAGCGTCCAATTCTTCAGCGTCCAATACTCCAGCGGCTTCCAACGCTTCAGCATCTTCCTCAAGCGCACCATCGTCTTCCTCAATGTCAAGGGTGAGGATGTCATCGTCGGAAAGATCAATGTCATCCCCGGCGGAGACATCCTGCTCGGTCAGTTCCAAGGGTCCGAAATCGTCTGTCTCCTCGTCGAATTCCAACTCCTCAATGTCGGGAGTCTCCAGGGCTGCCCGCTCTGTTTCCAAGGCCTCCAGGTCTACTTCCCGATAATCGTCGCCCACTTCGTAGGACCGATCATCGTCCAAGGCGTCGTCCAAGGCGCGCTCTTCCTGCTCGGCCTCTTTTTCCGCCGCCAGCCTTTCCGCATCCGCTTCCGTCCGGGCCAGGCGTTCTTCCTCTTCCTGTTTTTTCAGCTCGGAAACGAGCAACAATAAGGGATCGACTCCCGAGCTGGTCGCCCCGTCCTCCGGGCTGTCCTCTTCCGCATTGGGTGTGTCTCTATGTATTCTCCGTGCAGACTCAGCCCGGGCCGCCAACTCGGCCAACTCGACATTGCCCTCTTCGTTCAAAAGCTGTTCGAGCCGACCCAAGGCTTCCGCGGTGGCATCCGTCTCAGAGTATTGCTCAATCAGGCTGCGCAGGCGTGCTTTTGTGGCGGTCAAATTGCCACGCTTCTCGTTGAAGTTCGCTACCATCAATTCGTGGGCCGCCAGGATGTCACGCGCCGCTTTGCTCTTTTCCTCAGCCTGGAGGACAAAAGCACTTTTCGGATACCGGTCTATCACCTCTTGAAAAAATCCGTCCGCCCGGCGCGTCACCGCCTGATCGCGATCCTTGGAGCGGATCTGGCTATAGTTCGTAATGCCGAGAAAATACTTGACAAACGGCATATGCTCGCTGGTCGGATAGGCCCGCTCAAAGTCCTTGAAGGCCGCGACGGATTCGGCGTATTTTTCCTCCATAAACAGCCCATAAGCTGCTTTGAGCTGCGCTTCCTCGGCGTACGGGTTGAGCGGATATTGATCCAGCAACTCCTGGTACTGATCGGACGCCCCCAGATAGTCCTCGTCGGTAAAAGACTCGGTTGCCTGCTGATAATATTCTTGAGCCGAGGGGCGTCTGAGGGTGGCCGAGCAGCCCCACACGCCCAGCAGAAGGAGGCTCAAGCATAGGACCCATATTCGTTCGAACATCGTTCTGCACGCTAGAGGATTTCCGCCAGGGTTTCAATGTACCCGCCGCTGCGCACTGGCGAGAGATGGCCCTATCCTTCAAAGGGCTGCAAGCCGTCCAGGTCGAGTTCTTCCTCGACCGGCATCTGGGCGTCGGCCTGGGCCCTGGTGAATTCGTACAGGCGTTGCTGAGACCGGACCGGGGCGAGCGGGTCGGTCTCTACCCGCTTGGAGCGTCCGTCAGGCAGGATCGCGCGCGCCTTGACCGAGTCGGCCAGTTGAATGCTGAGAATTTCAAAAAGCTGGTCCTGAATATGGGGATCGAGGATGGGAAAGGCGACTTCGACGCGGCGGTCCAGATTGCGCGGCATCCAGTCGGCCGAGGAGAGGAAATACTCGGCCTTGCCGTCATTATGAAAATAAAAGATACGGGCGTGTTCGAGGTAGCGATCGATAATCGAAATCACCCGAATCCGTTCGGATATGCCCGGCAGTCCGGGCCGCAGGCAGCAGATGCCCCGCACGATGAGATCAATCTCCACACCCGCCTGACTGGCGGTATACAACTCCTCGATCATGGCCGCGTCAACCAAGCTGTTGATCTTGGCAATGATTCTGGCCGGCTTGCCCTCCAGGGCGTGTTCCGCTTCGCGCCGAATCCGCTCGATCATGCCCTCCCGCATACTCGTGGGAGCGACCAGGAGATGGTGAAACGTCTGCGGGCGGGTATAGCCGGTTAACAGGTTGAACAGGTCGGTGAGATCGTCGCCAAAGGACTCGCGGCAGGTAAAGAGGCCGAAGTCGCCGTAGATGCTGCTCGTATTCACGTTGTAGTTGCCGGTTGCGAGATGGCAGTAGCGGCGGATGCCAGCACTCTCACGCCGCACCACCAGACACGCCTTGCAGTGGGTCTTATAGCCGACCAGACCATACACCACATGGGCGCCGACCTCTTCGAGCGCGCGCGCCCAGGTAATATTGGCCTCCTCATCAAAACGGGCTCGGAGTTCGACCAGGACGGCCACTTCCTTGCCCGCTTCGGCGGCTCGCGTGAGCGCTTGGGCAATGGGTGAAGTCGGGCTGACCCGGTAGAGGGTCATTTTAATGGCCAGGACATTCGGGTCGGTCGCGGCCTCTTCCACAAAGCGGGTGACCACATCGAAAGACTGGTAGGGGTGGTGGACCAGGATGTCGCCCTCCCGAATGGCACTCCACATGTCCGGCTTTTGCTCACAGGCCGGGACCGGGAGGGGTGTCCACGGCTGGTCTTTATGCTGGGGCAGATCCACGGCTCCATAGAGCTGAAACAGGTCAGTAAAAGCGGTGAAACCCTCACCGGCATACAGGTCTTCGGGGTACAGGTCGAGTTCATCAATAAACATATTGAGAACACTCTGCGGCAGGTCGGAGTCGTATTGCAGCCGCACCGCGGTTCCCATGCGCCGGTCGCGCACGCTCTCCTCGATACTCGTCAGGAGATCTTCGGTTCGGCCGAGCGCCAGGGCAGAGTCCGCGTCCCGCGTCACCCGGACGGCATGACACGACAGGATCTCATAGCCGTGATACGGGCGGGGCAGATACAGCCGCACGACATCTTCGAGCAGGATAAAGATATGCCTGCCGGCTGGAGCCGGTAGGGCAATAAAGCGCTGGACGACGCTGGGAATATGGACAACGGCCAGTTTGGTCCGGGGCAGACGCGAGGTCCCGGCCGAGCGCAAGGCTGCGACCAGGCACAGGGAACGGTTGCCGAGGTGGGGAAAGGGATGGCCGGGATCAATCGCCAGCGGCGTGACAACCGGCAGCAGGGTCCGCCGAAAGAAGTCTTCCAGAAAATGACTCTGCTCGGCATTCAACTCTTCCGGACGGGTAATATGAATCCCCTCCGCCTCCAGTTGCGGTTGAATGGTCTCCAGAAAACCTCGGTGCTGTTCCTCGGCAAGCTCATGGACGCGCTTTGAGATCGCGGTCAGCGTCCGGGCCGGCGTCATGCCATCCGGACCGGCCTCCAGGTCGCCCTGAACGATCCGACGCTTGAGCCGCGCCACGCGGACCATGAAAAATTCGTCCATATTAGCGCTGAATATGGCCATGAACTTGACGCGTTCGAGCAGGGGGACACTTTCATCGAAGGCTTCTTCAAGCACGCGTCGGTTGAATTCGAGCCAGGACAACTCACGGTTAATGAAAGGCTTGTCTTCCATGTCCATACCATCCTGTATCAGACATCCGGGCGCGCCGACCAGTGTGAAGAGCAAATAGCAACCCCTGGAGCCATACCCACGGCCGGCGGGGCGCTATCGCCTCTCTCGGTCAGGCCGGAGCGAGCGGAAGGGGCGCTGCCAGGGCGTGTGATCCCTGGGGAGGGAGATCGACACTATGCCCAGCAGCGCCGGGGGAGGGATAACGTCTCCTGCCCTATGTTTCCGCATTACATGACACCAGGGTGACGCTGGGGTGAAAAGTGAGTGACATGGCCTGTTCAGGAGGCTTTTCCCTGTTTGTCTCATAGGCGAGACCATTCATCTTTTGTGATCTGGCAGCTACAGTTCCAACGAGCAGCGGTACGACGCATGGAAGCACAGACGACATATCCACCGGTTGCAGCGGCCTCGCCCCAGGAACCTCCACCGCCACCTTCCCTCGAACATCTCGTCATTCAGGCCGAGTTGGGTCAGGACGAGATTGTGCGGACGGGGGTCGCCGCCCTGCATCCGGCGGACACCGCAGAATTGTTGAATGTGCTGGAAGAGCCTGAGGTGAAGTATAAGGTGTTTGGCTTCCTGGCTGCCCCGCAAGCAGCCGAAGTCCTCAGCCTCGTTTCCGCTCACACCAAAGACGATCTGGTCGAACGCCTGTCGGATGACGGGCTGGGCGATCTGGTCGAATATCTTGACTCTGATGATGCGACGGACTTGCTGGCCTCCCTGTCGGCCCGCCGCGCCAAAGCGGTCCTCGACGAAGTGCCGCAGGACCTGTCCGACGAAGTCACCCAACTCTTGCGTTATCCCGAGGATACGGCTGGCGGAATCATGCAGGTCGAGTATATGGCCGTGTCCCAAGGCGCGCGTATTGACCAGGCCACCGAGATGATTCGCAGTCGGAGCGATGAAATCCCGGATATCCACAGCGTCTTTATCGTCAATAACGCCAATCGCCTCGTCGGCGTCCTCCCCCTCCGGAAGTTCATTCTTGCCCGCCCGTCTGATCTCGTCGAAACCGTCATGGACCAACAGGTCATTTCGGTTCGGGCGGACCTGGACCAGGAACAAGTCGCCCAGATGTTTAAGAAATACGACCTGATTTCCCTGCCCGTGGTCGATGGCGAAGGACGCTTACTCGGGCGTATTACGGTCGATGATGTGGTGGATGTCATGGAGGAGGAGGCGACGGAAGACATTTATAAGCTCGCCGGTCTGGATGAAGAGGAAGAAGTACTGGACTCGCCCTGGCAGTCCATTCGTCTTCGCTTGCCCTGGCTGGCGCTCAACTTGGTGACCACCACGCTGAGCGCCCTGGTCATTGCCCTTTTTGAAGGAACGATTCAGCAGATTGCCATTGCCGCGGCCTTTATGACGATTGTCGCGGCCCAAGGCGGGAACGCTGGTGTGCAAACGCTTACCGTCATCGTGCGGGGCATTGCGCTGGGGGAAGTCCCCCTGACCCAAACCAAGCGGGTGTTAGTCAAGGAACTGACCATCGCGCTGGGCAACGGTCTGGCCCTTGGCGCTGCGGCCGGCATTGTGGCCTACCTATGGAAGGGCGACGCCACACTGGGCATTGTGCTGGCGCTGGCGCTGCTGGCCAACCTGATCATTGCGGCCTTTGTCGGGAGTATGGTCCCCCTGACCCTCCGTCGCCTGGGGGTTGATCCGGCGGTGGCCTCAAACGTGTTTGTGACCGCCTGCACCGATATTTTTGGCTTTTTGTCTTTCTTGGGCATTTTGACCTTGTTTCTACAATTTGTCTGAGGGACAATTTGTCTGAGGGGGCGCCGCATGCGTCACTTTCTCATGACGATCATCAGTCTGTGTCTTCTCAACGTCGAAGAATACGAACGGAAACGAGCGGAGATTCTGAAAGAACTGTAAGGACAGGCAGATACGGCGCACCTACCCTAAGCTGAAACGCGCATTTGACGAGACAGAAAAACTCTTTACAGATGAGATTGAGACGAATGAAAGACTGGTGCCTACGGATAGATTTCAGGAAGCCGCCTCGCCCGCCGAGAGGAGTATGCCAGAGATAACTGACCGACTGCGCCGACTGTTGGCAGAGGAAGATGAAGAGGCTCGGCTGAGAGAGGTACAGTCTGACCAGCTTGATACGCAGCTTGACGACGCGCTCATACACTGGAGAGGACGGGAGGATGCGCGTATTGCGGACCTGCCTGGTGACAAGCAGACACCAGCACGGCGTGACTTGAAGGTGATAGGAGATGCGCTGGAAGGGCACCTGGGGACACTGAAACAGCAGACGGGAACGCTGCTGCGCAAAATCCGCACGGACAAAAAGACGGTGACAGATTCAGAACTGGTTGATCTGCTGGAGGCAGAAGGGGCGATGCGGAAGGCTGCCCCTGGAATCGATGCCATGCTGCCGCGTGTGTATTCTTCTGTGGTACGAGCGAGCAGGTCACTTGAGATCGACCAGAATGTGGACTGGCTGCTGAAACAATTTCAGCAAAAAGGCGCGAGCAATCTGACTGACCCAGAGATTAGAAGCTATGTCCGCATCATTGCCGACAAGATGGACGAAGAGGGCGGGGACTTGACCCGAATGGACCGGCGCTACGAAGGCATTCTGAACTTCCTGCTGGACCTGCTCGGGGTCCCGAAGCCTACTCGTGGGGTCGGTGTCGCGCCCCACATCAGCTACAGAGCGGCTGCAACCGCTCTCGGATGATCCCGACATGGACGCCCCGCCCGGCAGGCGATCAGCCGGGAGATTGGGCAGGAATGGGAGTTATATGATCTCCGGGTTGAGCTTGCGAACCTTGCACAAACCGCACGGGTCGTACGAATACGGTTCGATGATCCGCGTGTCGAGGCATATCGGGAGGACGTGGCCAGAAGATATGCCTCGGCACAACAGCGGGTCGCAAAGGCGAAGAAATTAAGAGAGGGAATCCGGCAGGATATTATCGATCAGCGATGGTCCCGAGAGGAGCAACCTGAGTATGAAGACTGGATCAACGATCTCACGAAAGAACTGCGAGAATTGGAAGCCACACTCGCCACGGTCAGAAAAGAACGCATCACAATCCAGGGGCCCCTCCACACGCGGAAGCCCGTCCCGGTGACATTGCCAGACGGCGAGAGGATGACCATCACACCGACTGCGCGGCATGAGTACCGGACACTCACCCCTGAGGGCCTGGCACGTTATAGCGAACTGATTGAGAAGGAAATTGCCCTCGAACGTGCTGGGGTGACTGCCCCCTACCCGGACACGACACACCAAGAACGGTTAGCCGAACACATTGCACGAGCCGATGATCATATCGGGCAGACCGCAGACGGTGACGACGAGGGACCCATCGACTGGTTTGCACAAGAAGACGGACTAGAAGGGGGCTGGCGGATCGATGATGACCCGGCAAACCTCGAACGTGATCCCGTGGTCTTCGACCCGCCCCTGCCGATGGGGCGTCTGGGTGATTATCAAGATATAGCTGAGGAGATGCAAAGACTGGACAATCGTCTGACCCCTGGGGAGCGCTATCAGGAGCCGCTGGCGGGGAAAGAGGACAGGGCGGTGGTGGCCGCACGGACGCGCGAAGAAGAAGCGAATGCGACGGACCGCGCGCTGTATGTGATTGATGTGGCTGAGCAGCTTGGCCTGTCGCTCAAGAACGCGGAGGGTGACTTCCTGGATATCGCGACCCTGGACAAGGCTGTGCAACTGGTGCTTGCCACGCCGCATAAGCAGCGTGGCAAGCTGCTGACAGACATGAACGAACAGATTCGCGCGTTTACGGTGGCTGAATTGGATGCCACGCTGCAAAAGCAGATGCAAGAAGAACTGATGCAGACTGCGCTCGGAACGGCCCAGCGCGAGGCGCGGGACGCCCTGGAGGTGCGGGAAAAACGACAGCAGTTGCTCCAAGAGACCGAGCAGGCCCGGAAAGACCTGGCAGAGCAGGAGGCGGCGCATCAGGAGGGGGAGAAAGCATTTGCCGAAGCGGAGACCCGAGGGGCGAAGGATACTACGGAAGCCCAGCAATGGGCGAGAGAAGAGGCGGAAGCGGACCTGGAAGCCGCGCAGATGCTGTTGGAGATTGTGCAGGACGACGCGGCACGCGAACCGAGCGAGAAGCTGACGCGGCAAATAGCCCGGACAGAGAAGAAAGTGGCGGAGGCGCAAGCCAGGCTCGATATGCTGCAAGATGTGGAGAACCCGACGCCGGAGAAGATTGACGCGGCTACGAAGGCGTTGAAAGAGAAGGAAGGGGAGAAAGTTGGGACACCGGCTGGACGCCGATGGATGGCGTGGGTCTGGAAAAAGCTGAATCTATGGTTGGAGCGCTTCAGGAGGAGTACTACCGGGTCAGAGATGGATTGACACCGGATGACCGCTTCACGCTCGAATCTTGCCAATCCATATGCCGTAGATTATGGCACAATGCATCCACTTATTAAATTTACGCTGGCATTTACACGAATCGGACGGTCAATTGCTGGCGTCACCTGGCAAGAGTTTCAGGAGTTGAAGCAAGGGAATGCGAAGCCGTTGGCACGGCTCTTTGGGGTGGGAGTCCCGGCTTTCATAGCTATACATAGCTGAGATCTCCCCGACTCGGCGTGTATCAAGGCCCACAGGTTTCCCCTCCCTTTTCCTGCCGGCCTTTTTCGTTCTTCTATATTCTGCGTCCTTTGTCCCGCCTCGTCCGTCTGTATAAACAGACCGCGTAGGATTTGAAAACATAGGAGCGAAGGAGCAACGGATGAAAATTGTCAGCTTTAAAATTTGTCCTTTTGTTCAACGTGTCACTGCCCTGCTGGAGGCTAAGCAGGTTCCGTACGATATCGAATATATCGACCTCAGCAAGAAGCCGGCGTGGTTTCTCGAGGCCTCTCCGAACGGCCAGGTGCCAATTCTGATCACAGATGACGACCGGGTCCTGTTCGAATCCGACGCTATTGTCGAATACCTCGATGAAACGACAGGCTCCCCAATTGCCGCCAACGATCCGGTCAGGAAAGCCCAAGACCGCGCGTGGTCTTATCTGGCATCAAGGCATTACTTAGTGCAATGCAGCGCGCAACGCAGTACGGACGAACGGACACTGGAGGAAGGTCGAGCAGTATTAGGTACGGCCTTCGCGAAAATAGAAACTCAGCTTGGGGAAGGCCCATACTGTAATGGAGACAGCCTGGGCCTAGTGGATATCGCTTGGCTGCCCTTGCTCCATCGTGCCGCGGTTATCGAGCGCTATACGGCTTTCGACTTTCTCGAAGCGTTTCCAAAAGTGAAGCGGTGGCAGGCAGCTGTGCTGGCAACGGGAATTGCCGAAAAATCGGTCGCTGAGGACTTTGAGAGCCGATTTACCGCCTTTTACTTAGCGGACACAACCTCCCTTGGTCAGCTCGCGAAAAAACAATCCGGCACGGCGTGTTGTGGACCAACGGAATGTCGAGAGGAAGACCTCGCGTGCTGCGCCTAAACGCCGGGACTGTGGCCCGTGCCTCCTCTCACTACGAGAGAATATGGACAGTTCATGCAGATGTCTTCGCTCTGTAACGTCAGTGTCATATTCTTTCGCTTAGGTCACATGGTCCGAGTTCTTCCCTTTTGAACGCCGTTTTCTTCAAGAGTAGAGTACACCAATGGCAACCAAACCATCTCCGTTCAAGCCGTCACAGGGGTTGAGTGTTTTTGAGCGCTACCTCACTGTCTGGGTCCTGTTGTGCATTGCCGCGGGCATCGGTCTGGGGAGTGTCGCGCCGGGTATGGCGACCTTTCTTGACGGGCTCTCCCTGCATGTTGGCGACGCACCGGTGGTCTCGATTCCGATTGCGATTTGCTTGTTTTTCATGATGTACCCGATCATGGTCAAGATCGACTTTGCCGAGGTCATTCGATCGGGGAAAAGCGCCCAAAGAGGAAACGTGTCCTCCAATGAGAGAGGGATGTTGACACGTTCACTCTTTCGTCCGGTTGGACTCACCTTGTTTATCAATTGGGCCATCAAACCCTTCACCATGTATGCGATTGCCGTGCTTTTTCTCGGGACCTTCTTTCTCGATTTTATCGGCCCGGATGCCGTTGACCACGTCAAGATGCCGTTTGGCCTCAATCTGCCGGTGGGAGCGCATTATGGCTCCGGGACCGTCGTGGTGGTTGACGGCCTCAAGATGCTGGAGGTGCCGCTGTGGCGCAGCTATCTGGCGGGCTGTATCCTGCTCGGCATCGCGCCCTGTACGGCCATGGTCCTGGTCTGGGGCTATCTGGCCAAGGGGAATGACGGGCTGACGCTGGTGATGGTCGCGATTAATTCCCTGACCATGCTTGTCCTGTATGGCGTGCTGGGCGATGTGCTCCTCGGGATCGGCCGTCTGCCCGTCCCCTGGCAAGCCCTGCTGTTGTCCATCGGCGTGTATGTCGCTCTTCCACTGGTCGCCGGCTATGGCTCGCGTCAGTGGATTATGCAGACCAAAGGCGAACAATGGTTCCGTGAGCGATTTCTCCACTTTCTTACTCCGGTCACCATCGGCGCTCTCCTCATCACCCTGGTCCTGCTGTTCTCCCTCAAAGGCGAAATGATTCTGTCCAATCCGCTGATGATTGTCTGGATCGCGATTCCCCTCTTCATTCAGACGGTCTTGGTGTTTGCCCTGGCCTACGGCCTGGCGAGAGTCCTCAGACTGTCGTACCAAAATGCGGCTCCCACCGCGCTGATTGGAGCCTCCAACCATTTCGAGGTTGCCATTGCCACGGCAACCATGCTGTTCGGGCTGTCATCCGGGGCCGCCTTAGCGACCGTCGTAGGTGTGCTCATCGAGGTCCCGGTGATGTTACTACTGGTGCGCTTCTGCCAGCGCACCGAGGGCTGGTTTGCTTCGACCGCCCCCGGCCCTGCTCAGGACCTGTCACCCCAGCCCGGCCACACCACCACCGCCAGCAAGTGAGTGCCGGCCCGGCAACCCGAGAGTGAAGCGCCGGCGCGTTTTCCTCTGCACGCCTAACTCGGCGCGAATCCAAGTGGCCGAGGGGCTCTTACGGGCGCTCGACTCGCCCCGTTTCGAGGCGGCCAGTGCCGGCCCCCAAGCGACCCGGATGATATTTATCCTCCCCGTCTAACGAAATTCTTTTTCATATTCGACATGTTGCACTCCCTGCGGTGGATTTCGGCAGACACCTGTCCCAGATTTTCACACATTCATAACGGCCCTGTCACGCTCTTGTAACAGCCCGAACCTACCCTGTTCACCTCTGGCCCGCACGAAAGGGGGTGATCTGCGGAAACGGTATACATGCGTCAACCGAGGGACTGGAGAAAAGTCAGAGCAAAAATTCAACACTGGAGGAAGGAGATATACTCTATGAAACGATGGGGACTCGCGTTCTGCGTCGGCCTCGTTGCGGCCGGGCTGCTGATGACACGACCAGCCCAGGCCAAGAATGTGGCCACTGAAATCCTGGATGTCCTCAAAGCCAACGGGCAGATCGGCGAGGAGCAGTACCGCGCCCTGATGATTAAGGCCCAAGCTGAGCACGAGAAGGTCGAAGCCGCTTCGGGTCTGACGCAAAAGGTCGCAGGCTTAGAGCAAAACGTCGGGAAGAAAAACTTTCTGGCCGCCCACTGGAAGAACGGGCTGCGGCTCGACTCGGTCGATGGCAAATTCAAGCTCAAAATCGGTGGTCGGATCATGAACGACTGGGCCGTCTACAGCACGGATGAGGACCTGCGCCGGCAGTTCGGCCGCATCGGCGCCGGCAGCGAGTTCCGGCGGGCGCGCTTCTTCATGGAAGGCAGCGTCTACGGTAACATCAAGTATAAATTCCAGTACGACTTTGCCAGCTCCGACCCGTTCAAGGACGCCTATATTCAGATCAGGAAAGTCCCGATGGTCGGGAACTTCACGGTCGGCCATTTCAAGGAGCCGTTCTCGCTCGAAGAGCTGACTAGCAGTAAATACATCACCTTTATGGAGCGCTCGCTGCCCAATGTGTTCTCCAGCGGTCGGAACCTCGGCGTGCGGTTGAACCGGTCCTTTATGGACAGGCGCGCCACCGCGGCGTTTGGCTTTTTCCGCGAGGGCAACCCGGCCGACACCGACACGACTTTCGGCAACAGCGGGACCTATAACGCCACGACCCGGCTGACCATGCTGCCCTGGTATGTGGAAAAGGGCCGACAGCTCCTCCACCTCGGACTGTCATACCGGCACGCCTTCCACGACGCGGGCGAGCGGGTGCGCTTTCGTCAGCGGCCTGAAGCCCACCTCGGTCCTCGCCTAGTGGAAACCCCCAGGTTCCACATTGAGGATGTTGACTATTTCACCCCCGAGGTGGCCCTGGTCCATGGCCCGGCCTCGCTCCAGTTCGAGTGGATGAGCGCTCTGGTCGACCGACCCTCAGGCGCCGCCATCCAGTACGACGGCTACTACATCTTCGGCAGCTTCTTCCTGACCGGCGAGCACCGGCCCTATAAGACCTCCAGCGGCGCGTTCGACCGGGTCAAGCCCAAGAAGAATTTTGACTGGAAAGGCGGCTACGGAGCCCTGGAACTCGCGGCCCGCTACTCTATGCTCGACCTGAACGACGAGGACATGAACGGCGGTGAGTTGAGCAACTTCACCTTTGGCGTCAACTGGTATCTCAACCCCAACGTGCGCATCATGCTCAACTATGTGCGGGCCATGTTGGACGAGGATGACTGCTATTACAAAGGCAATATGGGCGACCACTGCGGCGACGCCGACATCGTCCAGGCGCGCTTCCAGGTCGATTTCTAAAGGACACCCTACGGAGGAGAGAGTATGAAAATACGGAATATACTGGCTGTGTGTGGAGCGCTGGCCCTGAGTGCCTCTCTGGCAAGCGCCCAGACGATTCAAGTCGACGCCGACCTGCCCAGCTACGAAAAGGTCAGCGGCATCTCGGGCAACCTGAACAGTATCGGCTCGGACACGCTCAACAACCTGATGGCCCTCTGGGCCGAAGGGTTTAAGAAGGTCTATCCCAACGTGAACGTCCAGATCGAAGGCAAGGGATCAAGCACCGCCCCTCCGGCGTTGATTGAAGCCACGGCCCAACTTGGCCCCATGTCGCGGGCCATGAAGAGCAAAGAGACGGACGCCTTTGAGAAGAAGTTCGGTTACAAACCGACCCCGATTCGGACCTCGCTCGACTCGCTGGCCGTCTTTGTCAATAAGGACAATCCGGTCCAGGGTCTCACCCTTCAGCAGGTCGATGCCCTGTTCTCGAAAAACCGCAAATGCGGCGCTACCATGGATGCTGTCACCTGGGGCGACCTGGGTTTGACGGGCGCTTGGACCTCGGCCCCGATCAGCCTGTACGGCCGGAATTCCGCCTCGGGCACCTACGGCTTCTTCAAGAAGGTCGCGCTGTGCAAGGGCGACTATAAGGACACCGTCAAAGAGCAGCCGGGTTCGGCCTCCGTGGTCCAGGGCGTGAGCGAAGACCGCAACGGGGCGGGCTATAGCGGTATTGGCTACACGACCTCTGGCGTGCGGCCTATCCCCCTGGTCAAAGAGGGCAGCGACTATGTCGAGCCCACCTACGAGAACGTGGCCAGTGGCCAATATCCCCTGTCCCGTTTCCTGTTTGTCTATGTGAACAAGGAGCCGAACACGGCGATCGATCCCCTGACCAAGGAATTTCTCAAGTTTATCCTGAGCAAAGAAGGACAAGAGATCGTGGTCAAGGACGGGTACTATCCCATGTCTGCCAAGCTGGTACATGAAGACCGAGCGGCCTTGGAATAAGCGTTCCTCTCACGCACCCCTACGTCCCAGAATTGAAGTAGCAGAAGGGCGGGGGAGTTCCCCGCCCTTCTTTGAAAGAGGACACGTGTCCTCTTTGTTCACCGCTTGCCCTGTCCTCAGAATCGCATAAAGTAGGTCTACTATGCCGGAGACGCAGGCACATCCCCCCAGACAGCCCTCGCTGCCGCCCGCAAACGGAGAGCACCCGGTCGGCGTCCGTCTCTCGGCGACCGAAGATAAGAGCCGACTCCGGCGTAAAAAGTTGGTTGATAAGGCCGCGACTATTCTGATCACCAGCGGTGGCTTTGCCGTTATTCTGAGCATCGCCGCGATTCTTTTTGTGATCGTGGCCGAAACCGTCCCGCTCTGGAAGGCGCCAACTGCGGAACTTGAGACCCCGCCCACTCCGCTGGCCGCCCTGGTAGGCAGTGGGTCCCGTGCCGAGGTCCTCGCTCTGGGCATCGACGAATATCGAGAAATCGCCTACACCGTTACCCGGGCGGGCACGGTTGATTTTCTGTCCCTCACCGACAACCAACTCCTCCAGCGCTATGAGATCCAAGCCCTGCAGGGACGGCAGATCACGGCGGTGCACTATCGTAACTTGACGCATACTGCCGCGCTCGGAACCGCGGACGGTGTCGTTATTCCCCTGACGATCTCCTTCCCGGTCTCGTTTGCGGGGAAGACCCGCATCAGCACGCCTCAGGTCACGGAAGAAGAGACAATTGTCCTCGACCCACAGGGCCGCGCTATTCGTGCTTTGGTCTATCAGAGGGTCAGCGAAGATGCGGAGAAAATGGCTCTGGCCGCCCTGCTCGGCCCACGCACCCTCCTCTTCCTGTCTCGAACAACCGAAGAATCCTTCCTGGGCGAGCCTCAGGTATCGGAACACCGGACAGAGCTCTCATCCGCGCTGGATGCGAACGTGACGACGTTGACGTTAGATGCAGAACAGCGAAACCTGTTTGCCGCCTTAGAAACCGGTGACGTGATCCATTGGGATATACGCGCCGCCGCTGCGCCCCAGGTCATGCCGCGCTTACAGGCGCAGGGTCAACCGCGGGCTCCCGTCCGGGCCATGGCTTGGTTGATCGGCGACCGCTCTCTCGTCATGGGGGATGACGCCGGGGGGGTGAGTGTCTGGTTCCAGGTGCGCGACCAGGACAATCCAGCCGAACTTCCCTTTCGTGAAATTCATGCGATGCGGTCCCACGACGCCTCCATCACAACCATCTCCCCCTCTCCACGGAATAAAGGCTTTGTCACTGGCGATGCCAGCGGCACGGTTCGCATCCAGTACTCAACCACCGAAGCCACCATGTTGAGCCGTAATACAGCCGGCAGCCCGATTACGCACCTCGCCTATGCCCCACGGACCAATGGCATCCTCGCCCTCAACCAACAGGGCCAGCTGTACAACTGGGCGGTTGATAATCCTCATCCGGAGATCACCCTTTCCTCTCTGTTCGGGAAGGTCTGGTACGAGGGCTATGACGCCCCGGACTACACCTGGCAGTCCAGCAGCGGAACGGACGATTTTGAGCCGAAACTCAGCCTCTCCCCGCTGGCCTACGGGACCTTGAAAGGAACATTTTACGCCCTGCTGCTCGCCATTCCCCTCAGTCTCTGCGGCGCGCTCCATACTTCTCAGTTCATGCACCCGCGGCTGCGCAATATAGTCAAGCCCTCGGTTGAGGTGATGGCCGCCCTGCCCAGCGTCGTGCTCGGCTTTTTCGCCGGTCTGTGGCTGGCGCCCCTGGTGGCCGACATGGTGCCCGCCCTGCTGTTGCTGTTTATCGTGCTGCCCGTGGTGACTCTGGGCGCGTCCTTTGCCTGGCGCCTGCTGCCCCTTGGTTTTCGCAGCAGCCTGAAACCGGGCACGGAACTGGTGTTGCTGGGTCCGCTGCTCATACTCGCCATCTATGTCTGTGTCGTGCTGAACAACCCGCTTGAGGCTGCCTTTTTCGCCGGTGATTTTCCCCAATGGCTGTACGACACCTCCGGGGTGCGGTATGACCCCCGCAACTCCCTGATTGTGGGTTTTGCCATGGGTTTTGCCGTTATCCCGATTATCTACACCATCTGCGAAGATGCCTTTTCCAACGTTCCTCAGCATCTGATTTCCGGGTCGTTTGCGCTGGGGGCGACGCGGTGGCAAACGGCCCTGCGGATCGTGCTGCCAACGGCCAGCCCCGGCGTGTTCTCGGCCATCATGATCGGCTTTGGACGGGCGGTCGGAGAAACCATGATTGTCCTGATGGCCACCGGCAATACGCCCGTCATGGACTTTGATCCTTTTACGGGCTTCCGGGCTTTATCGGCGAATATCGCGGTGGAAATCCCGGAAGCGCCCCACGGCGGGACGCTCTACCGGGTCCTCTTCTTGGCCGCTCTGCTCCTCTTTATTCTCACGTTTCTGGTCAATACCGTGGCAGAAGTTGTCCGCCAGCGCTTACGAGACCGCTATGGCCGCATCTAATGCTCCGGCGCCCGCAGCGCCGCACGCCTCGGGGGGGGGCATGTTCACAGGCTTTCTCCGCAGCGGCGACCCGTTCATCTGGATGACGGGGGGGACTCTGGCTTTCAGTTTGCTCATGATCGCTGCCTTAATCTGGGTCGTTGGGGCCAATGCGCTCGGGTTCTTCTGGCCCGACCAACTCAGAGCCGTTGATCTTCGGGACGGGCAAAAACTCCTGGGGGCGGTCCGTGCCCGGGAGGCTATTCCGCAGTCGGTCGGAGACGGTCAGGAACAGTATCGGACGCAGTTCCAGGTTGCCAACCGTGACCTGTACGGCGCCGATTTTCGCTGGGTGGATGACAGCCTGATGACCGGGCATACGTTTCCGGAGCAGGTAATGTATCTGGAACGGTATGAATGGGGGCCGTTTTTTGGCTTTCTCACCACGGTGCGGCAGGACGGGGAAATCGTCGCCGAGGGCTTTGAGCAGGCCTGGCCAAAATTCCTCGAACTTCACGCCAGGACCCAGGCAACGCTGGATAATATTCACTCCATCGAAAAGAAAGACATTGGGGATATCAACTACGAGCTCGAACACCTGCGTATTGAGGTCAAGCGACGCAGCGGAAAGAGATTGATCCCACCCAGGCCGCCGGAAAAATTGCCGCCCTTGAGGAGGCCATCGCCTCTCTGCAGCAGGCCTATGAGGAAAAGGCCCAAGAACTCGGCGCGTTATACCAGGAAAACGCACGCTATCACATCGTTGTGCAGGATATGAACGGCAAAGAGAAAGAGCTGGCTGTCGCGGGTGTGGTGCGAGGTTTTCTGCCCAATGATATGAACCGGTTGGAACGCTTCGGCCTGTATGTAACGCGCTTCTGGGAATTCTTCTGGGAAGACCCGCGCGAGGCCAATACCGAGGGCGGCGTGTTCCCCGCCATTTTCGGGACGGTCATGATGGTCATCATCATGAGCATTGTGGTTGTCCCTTTTGGCGTGGTTGCCGCCCTGTATCTGCGCGAATATGCCAAGCAGGGCCCCCTGGTTCGCGCCGTTCGGATTGCGGTCAACAACCTCGCCGGCGTGCCCTCGATTGTGTTTGGCGTCTTTGGCCTCGGGTTTTTTGTGTATGTGATCGGCGGGACGCTGGACCAGCTCTTCTACCAGGATTCTCTCCCTACCCCGACCTATGGCACCGGCGGGATTTTGTGGGCCTCGCTGACCTTGGCCCTGTTGACCGTCCCAGTGGTGATTGTCGCAACCGAAGAATCGTTGTCCGCCATCCCAACAGAGTGGCGGGAGGGCTCGTTGGCGCTTGGCGCGACCAAGTGGGAGACCCTGCGAAAGATTGTTATTCCCGGCGCGCTGCCGGGCATCCTGACCGGGACTATTCTGGCTATGGCCCGCGGCGCCGGAGAAGTCGCTCCGCTGATGATCACCGGCGTTGTCAAACTGGCCCCGACCTTACCTGTTGACGGCCACTGGCCGTTCTTTCATCTGGAGCGGAAATTCATGCACCTGGGGTTTCATATCTACGATGTCGGTTTTCAGTCGCCGAATGTTGAGGCGGCCAAGCCCATGGTCTTTATGACGACCCTGCTGCTGATTGTGATTGTCATTGCCTTGAACCTGGCTGCGATTGCGATTCGGAACCGTTTACGCAGCCGCCTGCGCTTTGGCGCCTTCTAAAGGGAGAGTGAGTATGGAAAGCCAGGAAAAACCTCCAGTCGGCCATGCCGTCACCTTGCCGCCGCGACCGGATTCGGGCAACGGTCATGACCCCACCGCACAAAGAGGAAACGTGCCCTCCAACACTGCTCCAAAAGGGCTGGACACGGTTCCTCTTTTCGGCACGTGCGACACCGTAGAGATTGAAATCCGGGACGTGTGTCTCAGCTACGATGGCACGACGCAGACCCTCAAGCATATCAATATGGATATTGCAAAAGGCCAAGTGACGGCCTTTATCGGTCCGTCGGGCTGTGGGAAGTCAACCCTGCTGCGCTGCCTGAATCGTTTGAACGATCTGGTCGATGGCTGTACGATCAGCGGCAGTATCGTCGTGGGCGGCCTCCAGATTCTCGATCAAACGCTTGACGTGACGGATCTGCGCAAACGGGTCGGCATGGTGTTCCAAAAGCCGAACCCCTTTCCCAAAACCATCTATGAAAATGTTGCCTACGGGCCGCGGGTGCTCGGTATTCACAATAAGGCGCAGCTCGATGATATTGTTGAGAAGAGCCTGCGCGCCGCCGCCCTCTGGGAAGAAGCCAAGGACCGGCTGTATGACAACGCGCTGGGCTTATCCGGTGGTCAGCATCAACGCCTGTGCATTGCCCGGACCATTGCGGTTGAGCCCGAAGTCGTCCTGATGGATGAGCCCTGCTCCGCCCTGGACCCGATTGCCACGGCAAAAATTGAAGAACTCATCCATGAGCTGAAAAAGCAGTACACGATTGTCATCGTTACCCACAATATGCAGCAGGCCGCACGGGTCTCGGATTTCACCGCTTTTATGTATTTGGGTGAGTTGATAGAGTTCGGGAAGACCGAAAAACTATTTACCACTCCAGAAAAACAGGCAACCGAAGACTATATTACCGGCCGATTCGGTTAGAAGCGGAGGCGCTATGCCACTTCATACGGATAGCCAGTACGAAGAAGAACTCCAGCAGCTTCGGGCCAAGGTGTTGGAAATGGGGGGGCTTGTCGAAAAGCAGATTGGGGACGCCTTCACCTCGTTCGTCGAGCGCGACTCGCAGACCGCCCGTGCGGTCATAGAGCGTGACCATATGGTCAACTATCTTGATGTCGTCATTGATGAAGCCTGTATCCGTCTCCTCGCCCTGTATCAGCCAGCCGCTCGGGATTTACGCTTTATTACCACCAGTCTGCGGATTTCGACCGATCTCGAACGCATCGGCGATATTGCCGAGAATATCTGTGAGCGAGCAATCGAGCTCAATCAGGAAGCGCCCCTCGCCCCGCGGCCGGAATTACCCGAAATGGCCGAGGGCGCCCGGGCCATGCTGCGCGATAGCCTTGACGCGTTCTTACAGTCCTCCTCTGATGTCAGCGTTACCCCCGATACGCGCCTCTCCGTCGGAGAGAAACTCAGCGATTTTGGGTCCGAGGCCCCCGACCTCGCCCTGAGCGTGTGTCAGCACGATGACCGGATTGATGATTTAACCGCTCAGATCTTCAACACCATGCTGTCTCAGATGCGGCAGGAACCCGAATACGCCAGCCGTGCCATGCGGATATTATTTATCGCAAAATACCTTGAGCGAGTTGCGGACCACGCCACCAATATCGCCGAGATGGTGATCTACCTGGCCAAGGGCAAGAGCATACGCCATCTCTCGCCCTTACCCGAGTCCGTCTGAAACAGAGGAGGTTATGGCGGGACAACAGCAGACAGCGGAGGCGGCGGGAAGAGGAAAGGTGTCCTCCACTGGACAGGCAGATGCTGGACACGCTTCCTCTTTGTCCAAGCGGAAAGTGCTGATCATTGAAGATGAAAAAGACATTCGCGCCCTGGTTCGCTATCATCTGGAAACCGAAGGGTTTACCGTCCTCGAAGCGAGTGACGGCGAGGTGAGTCTGCATCTGGCCGCGGCTGAACGGCCGGCGCTTATTATTCTCGACCTCATGCTACCCGGCCTGTCCGGCCTGGAGGTGTGTCGAACCCTACGCTCACAAGACAAAATGGCCACCGTCCCGATTCTGATGCTGACGGCGCGCGCCTCCGAGGTCGATAAGGTCCTGGGCCTCGAAATGGGGGCGGACGACTATATGACCAAGCCCTTCAGTCCGCGCGAACTCGTGGCTCGGGTCAAGGCGGTCTTGCGACGGACCTATGGGCCGCCGGCGGACCAGCCGCACCAGATGTATGTCCGTGGTCGGTTGCAGATCGATTACGATACCTACGAAGTGCAGCTGGATGGCAATCCGCTCGAACTTGGTCTGCGCGAGTTTGCACTGCTTAAATTTTTCGTTCAGTCTCCGCACCGCGTTTTCAGCCGGACCCAAATTCTTGATCTGGTGTGGGGGCATAACGTCTATATTGAGCCCCGCACGGTCGACGTCCATATCCGCCGCCTGCGGAAGCGTATTGAGCAAGATGACGCCAACCCCAGCCTGCTCCTGACTGTGCGTGGGGTTGGGTATAAATTTAATCCGGAGGCGCTCGAGACCTGATCGCGCGGCTCCCGGACGCAACGCAGCCCGTTCGTGTGAGAGATAATATTACCTTTGCCATTCTGCTTCCGGTCGGCCTCGCCCTGCTGGCCCTGCTCCATCTCCTTTTGCTCTTTCCCGCGGACGCCCGGCCGCAGTGGGGCTGGTACGCAGCCCTGGTCTGTGGCCTTGCCGCGCTGGGCATTGCACTGCGTCAGCGGGCCCAGTTCCGGCGGCGTTTGAGCGCTCTCAGTGCGCTGCTGGCTGTTGCCTCCGACCGAGCCCCGCTCCCCGCTCTCCCGGTCCGAAAAAACGATCTGTTGGGCACCATCGAGTACCAGCTCTCCCGACTCCTCACCACGCAAGTCCACCATCTTCGGCGGCTCCAAGACGAGAAGAGAGAACTCGAAGCCCTGCTCCACAGTATGGCTGAAGGCCTTGTCGTGCTTGATCCGCACGGCAATATCGTGCGCTGTAACCCGGCCGCTCTGCACTTGTTTGGTTTGGACCCCACGGAAGACTGGCAGGGTCGTCCCTTTCAAGAATTTTCCCGCCATCCTGTTCTGCACCAGCTTTTGTCCGCCGAATCGGCAGAGGGCGTTACTCAGGAAATCGAAGTCGAGGGCCAGGAGCCGCGACAGCTCGCCGTGAGCGTCCTGCGCCTGCCTCAGAGCGGAGAATATGCAACGCCTCAGGCCAGCCAGCCAACGACCAGTGGGCATGTGTTAAGCTGTCACGATCTGACCCCGATCAAACGGCTCGAATCCATCCGGGCAGACTTTGTGGCCAATGTGTCGCATGAACTCCGCACCCCGCTGACCGCGATCAAAGGCTATGCGGAAACCCTGCTCACGGGTGCCCTCCACGACCCCGAGCACGCGAGCCGTTTCCTGACGATTATTGACCGGCACTCGGAACGCCTCAGCCGCCTCATAGACGACCTCCTGACTGTATCCAACCTGGAATTGGGGCAGACCGAGCTCCATCGGAAGGAACTCCATATTCCTGAACTCGTCCAGGAAGTGTTTGATGTACTCCAGGAGAAAGCCCAGCGCGGGAGGGTCAGCCTCTCTCAGCATATCCCGCCCGCCCTGCCCACCGTGAGAGGAGATCGGGACCGCCTGCATCAAGTCCTGATCAACCTGATTGACAACGCGGTCAAATATACGCCCGCTCAGGGTCAGGTCACGGTCACCGTGGCCCTGCACCCTGCCCGTGACGACACAGGAGGGCCACCGGCGTGGTGGGGACATGCCGCTCCGGCAGAGCACGCTCGTGAGGCGCACGATGTCCGCGCCCTTGATGGCACGGGCCACGGCGCCCGGGACTGGCTGGAGATTGCCATAGCCGATACCGGCTGTGGTATCCCGGAAGCCGATATTCCGCGTCTGACCCAGCGTTTTTACCGGGTGGACAAAGCCCGTTCCCGCGAGCTGGGAGGAACGGGACTGGGACTGGCCATTGTCAAACATATTGTGATGGCCCATAACGGCGCACTCCGGATCGAGAGTCAGGTCAATCAGGGAACCACAGTCCGGGTCGCCCTGCCGTTGACGCTCCCTCCGTCGGAGCACACCGCCCAGGCTTCTTGAGCGGTCAGGGCTGCTGCCAGTTTTGGTGCACCCAGGAGAGCGCGGCCGGTCGGGTGCACACCCGGCCTTCGAGCTGGGCCTCCTCCAGCGCCCTCAGGATGGTGGAGAACTGCGGACCGGGCTGAAATCCGAGCTGGATCAGGTCCTGGCCGCTCAACAGACGGGGCGGGCGCAACTCCTCAGGTCCGAGCGCGCGCAGTTTCTGACGGCAGAATGTATACGCCGCAAGATTGCCGTGTGACGCCAGGGCGTCCAGACGGGCGAGGTCCAGGAGTTCCCCAATGCCGTCACGGCGCAAGAAGCGCTTGAGCGTCGCCGCTCGCATGCGGGGCGCGTCAAGCAGCCGCAGGTGATTTTTGACCAGAAGGGCCACCCGTTCCCAGGTCGCGCGGGAGCGTTTCAGACGCTGACAGATATCGACCGCCATCTCCGCGCCGTGTTCGCAGTGACCATAAAACGTCATGCGCTCGCCCTTTTGCCGCTGACACAGCGGTTTGGCAATATCGTGGAGCAGCGCGCCCAGGGCCAGGCTCTCGCTCGGCTGATGCAGGGCGTCGAGCTGGTGCAGGACTAACAGCGTGTGAACAAATGCATCGCCCTCGGGATGAAAATCGGGCGACTGCGCCACCCCGCGCAGCGCCAGGACCTCGGGCAGCACGGCCGCCAGCAGGCCCGACTCCGCCAACAGCTCCATCCCCGAGCGTGCCCCTCCTTCGGTCAGGAGTTTCACTACCTCGTCGCCGATCCGTTCCCAGGCCATATCGGTCAGCGTCGGGGCGAGTTGGCCCACGGCCCGCCAGGTCTCGGGCTCGATAGCAAAGCCCAGCCGGGCGGCAAAGCGGACGGCCCGCAGCAGGCGTATGCGATCTTCGTGAAAGCGTGCCGCCGGCTCCCCAATGGCTCGAATGATCCGATTCCGCAGGTCTGCCTGCCCGCCAACATAATCAATGACTGCGTCCGTCAGCGGGTCAAAGAACATGCCGTTCATCGTGAAATCACGTCTCAGCGCGTCCTCCCGGGCATCGCTGAAGCGAACCGCTACCGGGTGACGGCCATCATGATAGGCCCCATCGGCCCGAAACGTCGCCACCTCATAGGGCATACCCTCCAGAATAACAAGGACAACCCCGAACTGCGCCCCGACCGGGATCGTCTGCGGAAAGAGGGCTCGGACCTCGACGGTCCGGGCATCCGTGGCGATATCGAAGTCTTTGGCCTGAATGCCCAGCAGGCGGTCTCGTACACAGCCACCGGCAAAATAGGCCGTATAGCCATGTCGGTGCAGCGTTTGCACAATCGTCCTGGCCTGTTCTTCCCGCTGGCTCATACGTGCATGGTGACATGCCCCGCCCAGCAGAGCAATGGAGCACACCCTGCCTCTAGGCAAAAAATAATTCCCCCCGTCTGTGTCACAGTCGCAAAAAGGGGGTTGATGGACGCTCATAGAGGCGTAACGTGCAAGAAAACAGCACGGGAACGAGACGACGCGCCCGTGCAATCGTGAGCAGTTGAAACCCCACCCGGAAAGAAGGAAACACTCTCTCGTAGGTGATGGCTAGAGCAATAACTCAACCCCAAACTCGTCCCCAAGGAAAGGAGATGGATCATGCGGATTCCTTCCTTGGCGGCCCTGGGCTATTGGTTTCGTTGTCGTTGTCCTCAATGGTGGAACTCCCTACGCTTGCGACTCACAGGCCGCCTCGATAGAGTTGGCCCATTGTGGGAGTTGTACTGCGCGCACACGACATCTGCACCGCCACCGGAGGCACACTCAGGTGGGGTCGTCCAGATACGCTCTTTACCTCGGTCAGCATTGATTCGCGCCACATCGCGCCCCAGGCGCTGTTCGTCCCGCTCGCCGGAGAGCGGGTCAATGGGCATAGCTATATCCCGGCTGCGGTGGAGGGCGGAGCGGCCGGCTTTCTTTTTTCGCCGTCTTTCCCGGTCGGGCAGCCAGACGGGGCCACCGGTATCGCAGTTGCCGATCCGCTGACCGCGCTCCAAGACCTCGCGACCTGGCACCGCCGGCGGCTGTCCGCGCGGGTGATTGGCATTGCCGGCAGCAACGGCAAAACAACGACCAAAGAGCTGATGGCCCAGGTTTTTACCGCCCAACGACCCACCCGGGCGACCCGGGGAAATCTGAATAATCACATCGGCCTGCCGCTGACCCTACTGCGCGCCGCGCCGGAAGACGACTTTTTGGTCCTGGAAATGGGAACGAGCGGCCCCGGAGAACTCACCGCGCTGGGCCGTTTCGCCCAGCCCCATATTGGGGTCATTACTACCATTAGCGAAGAACACACCGAGACGCTCGGTGACTTGGCCGGGGTGCTGGCCGCCGAAACCGAGCTGCTCGCGGCCCTGCCGCCCGATGGGGTGGTTATTATCAATGGCGACGATCCCGTGCTGCTGGACGCCGTCGAGCGCCAGGCCCGGTGCCGGATTGTCACCTTTGGTGAACAGCTTGCCAATCAGGTGCGAGCGTCGCAGATTCAGGTGTCGCGGACGGAGACGCGTTTTGAGCTGCACGCCCAGGGACAGCACCGGCAGATGCAACTGCCGCTCATCGGCTCCCATTGCGTCCCCGCCGCCCTCGCGACCATAGCCGCAGTGCTAGAGAACGGTTTGGACCTTGATGCGGCCTGCACAACGCTGCGAGCCGCCCAGGGGGCACCCCGTCGGCTCGCCCCGCTCCCCTTTCCAGCCTATCAACTCGCCGTGCTGGACGATTGCTATAATGCGAATCCGGCCTCTATGCAGCACGCGCTCCAGACCGCCAACGCCATTCGGAATGCCGGTGAGCGATTGATCCTCGTCTTGGGGGATATGCACGAATTAGGGACAGTCGGCGCACTGCGGCACCAAGAGATCGGAGCCTATGTCGCCGGGCTCACACCCGCGCCAGATGCCTTGGTGACGGTTGGTCAGTACGCCCCGCAGCTTGCCGAGGCAGCGGTTCAGGCCGGACTCTCGACCCATGTCTTTCCTGACGCAACAGCAGCCGTCCCGTGCGTCCGCGCTCTGGTACGGCAGGCCGACGGGCCGCAGCTCATGCTGGTCAAAGGCTCCCGCGGTGTGCACCTGGAACAGATATTGGAATCGCTCGTTGACCGGAATGAAAAGGAGGAAGCATGACCCCCCAGATTGGTATTATTATGGGTAGTGACTCAGACCTCGAGACGATGAAACAAGCGGCCAAAGTTTGTGAGGAGTTTGAGGTCGGGTATGAAATCCGTGTCCTGTCCGCTCATCGGACACCGCACGCTGCTACCGATTATGCGAGTCAGGCGGTTGAGCGGGGCCTCAAGGTCATTATTGCCGGGGCTGGGGGAGCCGCCCATCTGGCGGGGGTGGTTGCCGGCCATACTCCCCTGCCGGTTATTGGCGTGCCGATCAAAAGTGCGGCCTTAAACGGCCAGGACTCCCTGCTGTCCATTGTCCAGATGCCGGCCGGCGTGCCGGTTGCAACCGTCGCTATTGATGGCGCCCGCAACGCCGGTCTGCTGGCCATTCAAATCCTGGCAACCAGCAACGCCGGCCTGCTGGAACGGTTTCAGGCCTTCAAAGCCGAGCTGGTTGAAAAGACGCGAGACAAAGACCGGCGCTTGCAGGAGATCGTCAAGGCAGGTGGGCTGTAAGATTCCCAAACGGGTATACGTATGATCTCCGTACATGAGGCCCTGACCCAGATTTTGGAGACCGTCTCTCCGCTGGCCGGTGAGCGGATCAGTCTGCTTGCAGCAACCGGACGGGTCCTGGCTGAGGGGGTCGAGTCCGTCCGCAAAGTCCCGCCGTTCACGAACTCCGCCATGGACGGCTATGCCGTTCGGCATGACGACATTCAGTCCGCCCAGGCAGACCAGCCCGCCCGGCTGTCCGTCCTGGAAGTCATTCAAGCCGGCGCCGTGCCAACCAAAACCGTCGAACCCGGGACGGCGAGTAAAATCATGACCGGCGCCGTCCTGCCGCCGGGTGCCGACACCGTTATCAAGGTCGAAGACACCCAGGAACAAGCCGGCCGGGTGCTCATTCGCAAGGCCGGTCCCCAAGGCAATAATGTGCGTGCGAGCGGTGAGGATATCCAACCCGGCCAGACGATTCTCAAGCCGGGGCGTGTCCTGCGTCCGGCGGATATCGGGCTGCTGGCCTCGGTTGGACGCAGCTTTGTGCTCGTTCATCAGCATCCCAGGGTCGCCATTCTGAGTACGGGAAATGAGCTGGCCGAAGTCGATATCCCGCTGCAACCGGGTCAGATTGTGAATTCCAACGCCTACACGCTGGCTGCGGCCGTGCGGGAGGCCGGCGGCCAGCCCGTCCCCTTGGCCATTGCCCGCGATAGCCTGGAAGAAACGCGCGCCGCGCTCGAAGAGGCCGTGCGCCACGATGTCGTGTTATCCACCGGTGGAGTGTCGGTTGGGGATTTTGATTTTGTCAAAGTGGCTATGGACGACATTGGCATTGAGCGCCTGTTCTGGCGGGTCGCCCAAAAGCCGGGCAAGCCGTTGACGTTCGGCCTGCTCCGCGGACGCCCGTATTTCGGTCTGCCCGGCAATCCGGTCTCCGCTCTGGTGTGTTTCTATCTCTATACCTGGGCCGCGTTGCGCCGTATGGCCGGCTACCGCAAGCTCTTCTTTCCGACCGTCCAGGCCACTCTTGGCGAAGACATTTCCAAGGCCCGGGGACTGACGGAGTTCGTCCGCTGTCAGTTGACCCGGAACGGCTCCGGCTATGTGGCGCATTCAACCGGCACCCAAAGCTCCGGCGTTCTGAGTTCGCTCTCTCTCGGAGAGAGCCTGGTGATCGGCCCGCCCGAGACCGATATGCTCAAGAAGGGCACCACCGCGACCGCTATCGTCCTTGATCGGGAAGAGTTCATACCGGCTGAGCTGCCCTTTTAGGCGGCTCGGACACGCCGCCACCCGTTGACTTTCCCCAGGGCTTCTGATTTGCAAAAAGCTTCTTTTTACAAGGAGGTTTCTGTGGAAAACGGCACAATCTGGATGGACGGTGAACTCGTTCCCTGGGACGAGGCAAAAGTCCATGTCCTCACCCATACGCTCCACTACGGTGTGGGCGTATTTGAAGGCATTCGCTGCTATGCGGGTGAAGACGGTCGGTCAGGCGTTTTCCGCTTACCCGAACATATCGAGCGCTTATTCGACTCGGCCCACATCCTCGGGCTCACCATCCCCTTTTCCCAAGACGACGTGGTGCAGGCCTGCCTGGAAACGGTTCGGGCCAACGCCCTCAAGGAATGCTATATCCGTCCGCTGGTTTTTGTTGGCGAGGGGGACCGGGGTCTCCACGCCAGGACCAACCCGATTCGTGTTTCCATTGCAGCCTGGGCCTGGGGGGCCTATCTGGGCGAAGAGGGGCTGCTCAAGGGCATTCGGGTCAAGACCTCGTCGTTTCAACGTTTTCACGTCAACACCCTAATGACCAAGGCCAAGGCCGTCGGCACCTATCTGAATTCCATTCTTGCCGGTCAAGAGGTCTGGGCGCTGGGCTATGACGAGGCCCTGCTGCTCGATACCGACGGCTACGTGGCCGAAGGACCGGGAGAAAATATCTTTGTCGTGCGGCGGGGCAAGATCAAGACGCCACCGCTCTCGTCTTCGCTCCTGCCCGGCATTACCCGCGATACCGCCATTACCCTGCTGCGGGATATGGACGTTCCGCTGGAAGAGGATCGGATCACCCGGGACGAGGTCTATCTTGCCGACGAGGTCTTTTTTACCGGCACGGCTGCAGAGGTAACGCCGATTCGCGAGCTCGATGACCGGGTGATTCGTGGGGAAACGCCCGGAGCGGTGACACGAGAACTCAAAACCCGCTTCGATGCCGTCATTACAGGGACCAATCCAAAGTATCAGGATTGGCTGACCTCTGTATAGAATGAGGAACGAGGGATTGGGGGCCAACCCCTGACCCCTCGTCCCCACCCCCCTCTTCTCCATGTCCTCCGTTCGCACCCTGTGGTTTGATACCCGGCATTTGCTCGGCGGGGCCCGCGGCCAAGCCTTGGTGGCCGAACTCGATGCCCTGCCGGCCCCAGTACGGGAGACCCTGCTCGCGGCTGGTGATCGACTGGCGGACCGCTCGCTCACCCTGGCCCAGGTGTTCTGCCGTAATGCTCCTGCTGCCTGGCGTGTGTTTGGAGAGGAGCGGTTTGAGCAGTGGGTGCAGAGCGGCGAACGATTTGTCCAGCACGAGCCGCCCTCGCGTGAAGGGGCAGTGGCGTATTTTTCCATCCCCCCCGACGCGCTGGCCCGGCTCGACTGGAATCAGGTTGAGGCGTGGGGCGCAATCGGTCGAGAAGTCCTCCAGATCTCACGCCGCTTAGGCGCGCAATTTTTACAAACCTCGGCTCCATTGCTGCCGAGCCTGCCGGCTCCGCGCACAGAGCGTCTGCACGCCTGGGCCCAGCACGGGAGTGCGCTCCTCAGGAAAAAGGGGTGGAAAGGCGAGTTTCTGGCGCTCTCCTATTTTTCCGCGGCCCCGATCGTCTTGCCCGTTTTGAGCCCGGACGAGATGCGGGAGTGGGCCGTCCTAGGCGTGCTCGTCCAGGATTCCGGCCCGTGGACGTTTTACACGACGCTGCCCAGCGGTTTTGCCGAACTGGACGAAAAGATTCGCCTCCAGTTATTAGTGGACTGCCAGGCTGCGGCCAGCCATTCGCCCACCGCGGCCGAAGCCGTCTTTGTTCAGCTCCCAGCCGTGCTGGCCGGGTTGCCACCCGCTCTCCAGCCGTTTCTCCTGACCATCCTGGCACCCGTCATCCGCTCCGATCCCGAGGCCCTGCTCTCGCTCTTTCCACTCATGGCCCCCTGCCTTCACGCGCTTGAGCCTGCCCTGCGCCGTGTCGAAGGGAGCGGGCAGCGTCCCGCCCTGCGCGAGGGATTAGCCACCCTGGCCCAAGAGTTCGCGCCCGGCATTCCCCCGGCCATCCGGACCCTACCCCGAGCCTACGAAGAAGCCGGCGAGCAGCGTCTGTTGGAATGGATCACCACGGGACGCGACATCGGGCGGGCGCGCCCGGAAGCGGGAGTAGCGTTTTTTGGGCTGGAATCGCGGACCAGCCTGCGCGTCCTCCGCCACGACGACACGGGGGTCAATCTGGACGAGGTCCAGGAAGTGCTGCGCAAGTATATTCAGATGCTGTCCGGCTGGGCGGCCGGTATCGAGCGCCAGGAATTCTTCTCCTATCCGCCGGCGCTGGAAGAATTTCCCTTGCTCGGAGACGCCATCCCGCTGCCGGCCCGGATTGACCTTTTTCCAACGTATGAGGAGAATTTCAGAGTCTTTCGCGCCCTGGCCCTGGTGCAGGCTGGCCGGCGCGAATTCGGTACCTATGACTTTCGCCTGGAACGTCTGTGGCCGCAGCTCTCCACGGAGGGCCGTCAACTCAGAGAAGCTTCAGGTCCACCCACCGGTGGTCTGGGCGCTTTCTTTGCCTGTTTCCCCCACCCCCAGGTGGTCGAAGCCCTTTTTCTACTCGTGGAAACGCGGCGCGTGATCCACCGGGTCGGTCAGTCCTATCGTGGCTTGCGCTCGGACCTCGTATGGCTGGATACCGTATCCCTGCCGTCGCTCCTGCCCGAAACCCTGCGGGCACTCTTTGCCACGCTGCCGCTCCCCTCACCGCCGTCTCACTCGGTGTATGACTCGGCTCGGTGGGCGGCCGACACGTATCAGCGTATTCTGTCCTCGCTGGTGACGGTGCAGCCTCAGGACCAGGACCCGGCCTCGTTTGAGGCCGCGCTGTTTGAAAAGATGACCGGCGATGCGCTCATTGACCCGGACATGACCGATGACAGCCCGCCGCCCACAGAAGAGATGCCGGAGCTGCCCCAGTTGGCCTTAGATCCCGAGGAAGAGGTCGACAGCGGTGGGGCGCCGCTGTCCCCGGAAGAGCTTAAAGCCCTGCTTGAGGCCGGAATAGATCTCAACATCCGCCAGGGCAAGCCGGACAGCCTGAACCCGCAGGGCTTGTATATTACGGACCTGGACGGCAAGCTGCCTGCCCCCTCCGACCCGGACGCCCGCCTGCCTGAGAATGGGACGCTGGTGAGCACCGGGCACCGCAGAGAGCGGCAGGAAGCCTTGACCTTTTTCTATGACGAGTGGGATTACCACATCGCCGATTATCGGACGCGCTGGTGTCGGCTGCGTGAAATTATGCTCAGCGGCGATGGCGGCGAGTTTTTTGCCAAGACCCTGGGCGACTATGTCGCCCTCACCCCGGCCATCAAGGCCGAGTTTCAACGCATCCGCCCCGAGCAGTATCGACTCGTGCGCGGGCTTGAGGATGGCGAGGAGTTTGATCTGAACGCGGTGATTACCGCAGTCAGCGACCGCCGGGCGCGGCTTGCTCCATCGCCCAAAGTGTATACCACCAAACGCCAGACCGAGCGGGATGTTGCGGCCCTGTTTCTGCTGGATATGAGTGCCTCAACAGACGAACCCGTGGTGCCGCTGCCCCCCACGTATGGTCAGGACGACTCTGACGACTGGCTGGCTGGCTGGAAGAAAAAACCTGTGGAGCCGCAGCCCAAGCCCCGCCGTATTATCGATGTCACCAAAGAAGCCCTGGTTTTGATGGCGGAAGCGTTGGAAGAAATAGGCGATGCCTACGCGGTCTATGGCTTTTCCGGTCAGGGCCGTGACAATGTTGAATTCTATCACGTCAAATCCTTCACCGAGTCCCTCTCCCCGACCATTAAGGGCCGAATTGGCGCGATTGAACCCAAGCGTTCGACCCGGATGGGCCCGGCCATTCGTCACTCCCTGGAAAAGCTCAAAACTATTGCCTGCCGGGTCAAGCTCCTGGTCCTGCTCAGCGACGGATTTCCCCAGGACATGGACTATGGCACTGACCGGCGTTCCGCTACCTACGGCATTCAGGACACCATGATGGCGCTGCGGGAGGCCGACCAGGCCGGCGTGCTGACCTTCTGTCTGACCATCGATAAGGCCGGCCATGATTATTTACGGGACATGTGCGCGCCCTCCCGCTATATGGTCCTCGAAGACGTGACATCCCTTCCTACAGAATTGCCAAAAGTATATCAACGCTACATCCGGCCCTGGCAGACCTGAGTCAACCGAGAGCACATGGAGGACAGATATGGATATTCAGAAAAGTGTGGCGGTCGTCACCGGCGGCGGTTCCGGTCTGGGCGAGGCAACGGCACGGACGCTGGTGGCCCGAGGGGCCAGCGTGGCGGTGCTGGACCTGAGCAAATCGAACGGTGCCGCCCTTGCCCAGGAACTCGGGGACCACGCCGCGTTTCTCGAAGCGGATGTGACCAATGACGATCAATTGGCGGCGGCCCTTGCCCAGGCGACTGAACACTTCGGCACCATTCATGTTGCGGTCAACTGCGCCGGTATTGCCACCGCGGGCCGGACCCTGGGCAAGGGTAACGAGCCGCTCAACCTCGGCCCGTTCCGTAAAACCATCGAAGTCAACCTCATCGGGACGTTTAATGTGATTCGCTTCGCCGCCTCGCACATGGCAAAAAACGCGCCGAGCGACGATGGTGAGCGGGGCGTTATCATCAACACGGCCTCGGTTGCGGCCTTTGACGGGCAGATCGGGCAGGCGGCCTATTCGGCCTCAAAAGGCGGTGTTGTCGGTATGACGCTGCCGATTGCCCGTGACCTGTCTCGCACCGGGATACGCTGCTGTACCATCGCGCCGGGAATTTTTGAGACGCCGATGCTGATGGGCCTGCCCGAGCCGGCCCGGCAGGCGCTCGGGGCCAGCGTGCCCTTTCCGCAACGGCTGGGCCGTCCCGCGGAATACGCAGCCCTGGCCTGCCAGATCATCGAGAACGCCATGTTAAACGGGGAAACCATTCGGCTCGACGGCGCCATCCGCATGGCGCCCAGATAGCCGCCCCGTTGTTCGTGACGAAGCGCCGGCTTTTAACGGACCGGTGAGGGTTGAAACGTGGCTTACACCCGTAAGGACGCCTTCTACAAAAAGGCCAAACAGGAGGGCTATCGCTCCCGGGCGGCGTATAAACTTCTGGAACTCAACCGCATCTGGCGCTTTTTGCGCCCGGGGCACCGGGTCATCGATCTCGGCGCGTGGCCGGGTGGGTGGGTCCAGGTTGCGGCCAAGGCGGTTGGGCCGTCCGGGCAGGTGCTGGGTATCGATCTGGTCAGGCTGGAGCCTCTCCCGCTTGCCAACGTCACCCTGGTGCAGGGCGATGCCACCGACCCCGCGCAGCGGCGCGCTCTCCTTGCCGTCCTGGGCCGCCCGGCTGATGCCGTCCTCTCGGACATGGCGCCCAAGCTGAGCGGAGTGCGCGAAGCCGATGACGCCCGCGTATCCGCGTTAGGCCAGACCGCGCTGACCTGCTGCGGCCCCCTCCTGAAGCCGGGCGGCAGCTTATTCCTCAAAACCTTTATGAGCGCAGAATATCAGCCTTTTGTCGCGACGTTACGCTCCGCCTTTCAGACGGTCAAAACGTCCCGTCCGGAGGCGACGCGCAAGGGTTCGGCCGAAGTCTATGTGCTGGCGAGCGGCAGGAAAAATATGGTTTGACAGTCTGTAGAGGCTAGGATATGACCGACGGGCCTTTCCCTATCTGGCATGACAATCCACCCCGAGGACAATCGCTATGTGGCATCTTCCGTTTCTGTGGCTGAGCGCCTTGCTCTTCCTGTGTGGCCCGACTTGGGCGGGGCCGGAAATTCGTATCCTGGATACCCCGAATCGGCTGATCTTTTCCGGCTTCTCTTCGGCCTTATCAGCGCTGGGCGATGTGAATGGCGACGCGATCCCCGACTATGTCATCGGCGCGTACGAGCAAACCTGGGACGAGAATAACCACCAGGGCCGGGCCTTTGTGTTCGACGGCCAGACCGGCAAGCTCTTGTTGGAACTGGACAACCCGCATCCCCAGGCCGATGCCGCGTTTGGATTTTCTGTTGCCGCGGCTGGCGATGTGAATCAGGACGGCATACCGGATTGTCTCATTGGCGCGTTCGGCCAGGGCGAAGCCGGGAGCGCGGAGGCGCTGGTCTTTGGCTGGACTGCCGAGGACGGCAGCGAATACAACGTGAGCAAGCGCGTCGGCAGCGGACAAGCCTTTGTCTTTAGTGGCCACGACGGGCAACTCCTCCGCTCCCTCGAAGCGCCCCAACAAAGTGCGGGCGCGGGGTTTGGCTGGTCCGTCGCTTCCGCCGGAGATCTGAACGGAGACGGTATTCCCGAGTCCATTGTGGGCGCGTACGGCCAGGACCACGAAGGCCGGGCCTTTGTCTTCAGGGGCCGCGACGGCACCGCCCTCTACACCCTCGCTCCCCCGCCCGACTCCGGTGCCGAGGGCTTTGGCTGGACGGTTAACTCGGCTGGCGACCTGAACCGCGATGGTATCCCGGATATTATCGTCGGTGCGCCCTACTCCACTGTCGAGGGCAGGAGCACGCAGGGACAGGTCTATGTGTATAGCGGCGCAGACGGCGGCCTGCTGTACCACATCGCTCACCCCCAGCCGCAGGCCGGCGCGTCATTCGGTTGGCATGTGACATCGGCTGGAGATCTGAATGCGGATAGCGTCCCAGACCTGCTCATCGGCGCGCCCTATCAGGATGTCGGCGCAGTCGCTGCACAGGGGGCGGCCTTTGCCTTTAGCGGGATAGACGGTGCCCTCCTGCTGACTTTCCGCGACCCGGTTCCACGCCCCGCGTCCGGGTTTGGCTGGATCATGTCCGCCATACCAGATGTGAACACGGACGAGATCCCCGAAATCCTGGTCAGCGCCCCATTTCAGAAGGTTGATGAGTTTCACATCCAGGGAGAAGTCTTTCTCTATAACGGCCGCGACGGCCGCCATTTGATTACCTTTGACAACCCCTACCCGCACCAGGGTTCAATGTTCGGCTATGCCCTGGCCTCGCCCGGCGATATTAACGCCGACCATATCCCGGAGTTCGTTTTCGGGGCACCGGGTCAACACATCCTGGATAAGCCGGCCGTTGGCCGCGCCTTTCTGTTCGTGTCCCAACGGTAAGGGGATACAGAGTCAACGTGCCCCCCATCTGCATGTCTGTCGGAGGGCATGTTTCCTCTCTGGAGAGAATTGACAAAAGCGCGTCCGTTCCTAGAATGCGCTCACTCCGTACCGTGAGCAACAAGGAGGCGACTATGGGAAAGTCCATCCTGACTCTCTCTCATTTATACGGTAGCGGTGGCAGCCTGATTGCCCGCGATGTGGGGCGGCGTTTGCACTGGACGGTCTGGGAAAAAGAGATCGTTCGGCAGATCGCTTCGCAGTATCAGGTCGCGGAAGACTATATTGACGCAAAAGACGAACGGGTTGACTCCTTTATTGAACGGATGGTCGGTCTGTTCGGCCTGGGCGGCTTCGAGTCCGCCTACGATATTCCGCCGCCACTCTGGCTCAACGATGCCCAGCTCGTGCGCATGACCAAAACCATTGTTGAGGAAGTGGCCCAGAGGGGGAACGCCATTCTGGTGGGCCGCGGGGGGAACCGTATCCTTGAGCAGCATCCCCAGGCCCTGCACGTATTCCTGCACGCGCCGATCGAAACCCGAATAGAGCGCGTGGTCCAGGCCGAGGGGCTAGACCGAGACCAAGCCCGGCAGCGGATTGCCGGCATGGACAAACTGCGGGCAGATTATGTTCACACCTTCTACCACGGCGACTGGCGCGACCCGAGCCATTACAATCTGACAATCGATTCCAGCCACTGGGGAGACGAGGGGACGGCCGACTTGATTCTGTGGGCCTTGGAGCATACGCAATAACGCCAACGGAGAGCAGGACCCTCCGCCCCAAGCGGACTATCTCTTTTCAATCAGAAAGAGAAACTCGCGATGTTGGAGCCGTAAGGCGGATCGCAGTAGGCCAAGATCGACAACGACATCAAAGAGAGACAGGGCTTGCATTATTGGGCCAGTCCGGCTCATTGTTTCAACAACACGATATCTTCCTTAATCTTCTCAAGGGCGTTGCACCGACGAAACCAAGGTGGTCAGGTTGGGCTGTTTGCCGGTCAGCAGATTGAGCGGTCTGGTGAAATCTTTGTATGCGTCAATCTCTTCCAATTCGTAAGTTCCTCTATCCGCTGACGCCTGCGGGCTGATTAGGGCTCCAGCACGACCTGGGCGACCGGATTTTTCCAGTCATAGAGTGCTGAGTTCAGGTCTCCAACACCACGAATCCCATTCCCGACATACACAACTCCCTCAGCCCCGACCCGATCGGCAGCAAAGCCAGTACCATCGACGCACCCACCACCGCTGAGAATATTTGCGCATTTTTCGTCGTTTATCTCTGTGCCAGCATCATACGCGCTCAGAAACAGCGTGGTCGGCTGATCATGCTGAGCGGGTGCACCATTCAAAACAACAAAAGTATCGTTAGTGGGAGTCAACTTGGAGACTAGACTGATCAAGTTGAATCGCTTGTCAGGCTTTGTTGAAAACTGCACATCAACAGTATACGTTGCGGACCTGCCTGGTTCGATAGGATTGTTTGTCTGGATGATATCTCTCACGGCATGACTGCTCTCAAGTGATTGAGCCAGCAGGTCCGTGTTGCCGGCTTCCGCAATCTTTTCAAGCTCAAGGCTTGCCGGGGTGCCAAGTTCAAAAATACGAACGCCGGCTTTATGACTCACCAGGATAGGTGGGGTCAATGTTTGGGCCCTCGTCAAGTTTGTAATCGTTATAGAGATTGGTCCGCCCCAGGCTGAGGACGCGAGCATACCCCCAAGCACTGCTACTCCCACCACAGACACACATGTATGTTTCATCCTCTCTCCTTTCCACACGCGAGGAGTCATTTTTCGGAGTCGGAGAACGTCATTTCTTTCTCCAAGACCCTCTCCACAACAATACTACTCTACCCAGTCTGCTTGACAATATCAATGAATGCCTGTCACCATGCCTCGCATCGCACTCAGGGAGTTTTCCGATGAATCCTGTCCACACCTTTCTCAACACTGAGAGCGATTTGCTGTGCGCCCCGACCCTGTCCGTCATTGCCGAGCAGGCCGCCCAGGCCGACCGGACGCGCAGCGTCGCTCCGGACGTGATCAGCGCGATCAAAAACACCGATCTTATTCGGGCCTCAGCCACGCGCAATATCGGCGGGATAGAGGCCAGTATCGGGGCCATCGCCCAGGAGCTGGAAGCCGTGGCCGGTGCCTGCGCTTCGACCGCCTGGTGTCTGTGGAACCACCTGTGCGTGTTTCACTTTATCTGCGGTCAACTCGGCCCGGACGGCAGCGACGTCCTGCGGCAGATGGTCGCCCAGCGCGAATGGGTCAGCTTCCCCGCGGGAGCCGGCACCAGCGTCCACGGCAAAATTGAAGGCGAAGCCCTGATCCTCAACGGCCGGGCCAGCTTTGCCTCTGGCGCTCGCTATGGTGATTGGGCCGCCTGTGTGTTTGCGCTCGACCGTGAGTCGCAGTCACCTGACGAAAGACCGGATCTGCGCTTCACCGTTGTCCAGACCGATGCACAGGGCGTGTCTGTTGACCCAACTTGGCTGTCGATGAGCCTGCGGGCCTCGGCAACCGATCATATCAATTATGAGGCCGTAACCGTGCCGGCCGCGCTGATCCGGTCTTTTTCCATGGACTTTCGGGTCCAATTTCGAGACCCGGACCGCCCTATGGTGGCGCATCGCTACCGTGAAGACTGGACGGCGGTGTCCGATCTCTGGCTTGGGGCGCAGGCGGTTGGGGTTGCCGCGGCCGCGTTAGCGGAAGCCTGCCAGGAGTTGGGCAACCGGGTGGCCATCTTTGGGGTGAGAGTGGCTGAGCGGCCAGCGGTCCAGCTCAATATCGGCCAGGCTGGGGCCGCCATTACCTCAGCCCGCGCAGCCGTCCTGACGGGCTGTGCGGAAACGGACGCGCGGATCGAGGCGGGCATTATCCCCACGGAGGCGGATTATCTGCGCCAGCTTGGCTATAGCATGACGGCGCTCCGGCTGTGTGACGACGCCATGCGGCTACTCCTGCGCGTCCAGGGTGGGAATGGCTTACGCGAAGGCGGCTCGTTTGAGCGCCGCTACCGTGACGTGCAGGCCATGCCGCTGCATATCAACGCCCATCCTGACCGGGTATCGGAATTGGTTGGGAAACATCTGTTGGGCGTGGACAACGACGCCCCGTTTCAGGAGGGGCGTCGTATGCGGCGGCCCTACTAGAAAACACTGTTAGCCCACTGCGGCCATTGATGTCGCAGCCGGACACTATATGCGTCTCCGCAATCCCAGGCCCGCCGGCGTCGTTCCCTTCCATCAACCCTTTGAAGACTTCATCATCGCTCCAGGCCCTGCCGGCTTTTCTCTCCTCAAGGGCAGCAACCGCATCTTTCCATTTCTCTTCCCATTGCGGGAGACGCGACTCTATGGCATTCCAAAGTGCGTGTTTATTCATTGCCCCCTGCCTCATAGCGGGTTTTCCCCTTTCACACCCCTGAGAAGAACGAACTCCCTACAAGGTCAAAGTGAAGTCTTCAATCAAGAGGCCCGGCAGTCGGCTGCTGCCGGTTGAGCGGGCATGATAGGTGTTGGGATCGAGCATATAGTCCCGCTCGGCGGTGATGCCAACCAGGTTCGTCCCCAGCATCCGGTAGAGCGATTCGTCAAACCGCATCACATTGAGCGGTGCCTGAATTGCGCCGTTTTCCACCCAGAAGGTGGCAAACCGGGTCATACCGGTCATGCGGCAGGCCGCCAGGTCCGAATAGTTCAGATACCACAAATTGTTGATATAGATGCCGGTGTCCAGTTGCGTCAGCAGCGTGTCCTGCGCCAGTTCCCCTGCGGCCATCTCAATGGATTCGGCCGCCTCCCAACTCGATGCCCCATTGGTGGCCACACCGTATTCCTTGGCCGATCGGGGCGATACCAGACAGTCTCCCCGACGACCTTGGGTAATGAGGCGGACCTGGTCCGGCTTCCGAAAGCCGGCCTCCTGGAAGTTCGGAGCCACTCCGTCACGGGTATTTTCAATAAGCGTGACAGCGGGGTGCAACTCCGCTCCCTCCTGCGTCATTTTAATCAGCGGCGTTTGTTTGGTCTGCTGCTCCTTGAGACCGAATCCGCCCCAGTTCAGCAGTTCCATGATTTCACACACGGCCGAGGGCGCGAGATACACCCGGTAGCGGCCCGGCGTAATGGTCTTGGCCGGCCTGGAAAGCGCGGCCAACTGTTGGGCCGCAGTCTCCGCCTTGTTTTGAAAGACGTTCGGATTCCACACAAAGCCGGCATCCGCCGTTTTGACCGCTTTGTCGCCGCTGAGATAGAAGCTCCAGTCCACACTATACGTATAGGTAGAGAACCAGTTGCGCTGGCCAAAGGAATTGGCAAACCCCGCGTGGATGCCGCCGGCCGCGTAAAAGCCGACCAGGTCCCGTTCCCGTCCGGCCTGCAGGATGGCGTCGACGATCATCCCCCGTTCTTCCGGCAGCCGGTTTTCGCCGTGATGTTCGCTCGATTGGACTTCAGTCGCGTACAGTAAATGCGGGTCTTCGGGCAGGTACGGGAGCTGGGCGCGCAGGCGGTCCAGCACGGCGCGCGCCCGCCGGCTGTCCACGCCAAAGTCGCCGCCTAGGCTGATATCCCCGCTGGCGTGGCGTTGTCCAACAACGAGTTCAATTGCGAGGGAACGCTGCGCCACCGTTCCCGCCTGGCGGACTGCGCTGTGGTTGAAGCGGACGAAGTCCGAGTCCTCCGCCGCGAAGTTACACAGCGCGTGCTCCTCTGCGGTCAGGTGGCTGATGATGAAGTCCGCAAGCTGGGAGAAATATTCCTGCATGAACTAGTCTCCCCCAAAGACCTCAACGTCCGAGAACACGCAGGCTGGAGCGGCATGCCCGACACGGATGACCTGATTGGGCTCGCCCTTGCCACAGAACGGGGTGCCGAGCACTTCGTAACTGTCCAGGTTGCCGACCAGGGCCAGGTTGCGCCAGAACGTGGCCGACACTCCTCGGTAGTTTGGTTTTTTGACCACCGTGGTCAGCCTGCCGCCCTCAATCAGTTGGCCCCACTCGCAGCCAAACTGGAACTTGTTGCGCGAATCATCGATGGACCAGGAACAGTTGGTTCTCATATACACGCCCCGCTCAATGGCACCGACCATGGACGAGAAATCGGACGCTCCCGGTTCCAGGTTCAAATTCGCCATGCGGTCAATCGTCGGCCTGTTCCACGTGGCAGCGCGGGCATTGGCAACGCCGGGCAGGCCCAGCCGCGCCTGGGAGACCACCCCGCCCAATCCGCGCAGCAGGCGGCCGTTCTTGATCAGATATTCTTTCCGAGCGGGCTGGCCGTCGTCGTCAAACTGATAACTGGCGTACTGTTCGGGTCGGGAGGGATCAAAGGTGATATTCAACAAGTCCGAGCCATATTGATAGGTGCCGAACATGTCCGGCGTCACAAAGCTGGTCCCGGCATAGTTCCGCTCGTCCCCGAGAATGCGATCAAGCTCAAGCGGGTGGCCGATCGACTCATGAATCTGAAGCATCATCTGATCCGGGGCGAGGAGAACGTTCATCTGTCCGGCCGGACAATCGGGCGCACTCAGGAGTTGGACCGCCTCGGCGCTGAGTTGCGGAGCCGCTTCATAAAACCCGGTCTGGTCCAAGACCTCCAGCCCACCCTGGCGGCAATACCCTCGCCCCCCAAACGTCCGGGTGTGCGTCTCTGTCCCGGCATTGGCGGTGACGCTCAGCATCGGGACGATAGAGAAGCCTCGCTGGCGGGTGTGGGCCTCCCCATTTGTGATGGAAAGCGTGTCACTCTCCGTATGCCACAGGCTGGCCGCCCAATCGACAATCCGCTCGTCCGTTTTCAGGCGGGTGCTCTCCTGCTGGAGCAGCGCGATCTTATCGGCCAGGGGGACGGCCTCCCAGGCAACGGCCACCGGCGTCTCATACTCACCCTGCGGATGGGTAAAGCTCACCTGGGAGAAGTCGGTCACGCTACACGCCGCGCTGCGCTGCGCCCACTCCCTGGCGTGTTCGAGCGCGCGCCGTAATCCCGCCTCAGTCAGGTCGCTCGTCCCGGCATAGCCGCAGCCCCCCTGATGGATGACCGTGACCATGGCTCCCAGGTCATCGCCGTTCGACACGGGCTGTAAGACCTCCTGACGAACCGCCAGCGACTCTGAGCGCTCGCGCACAATGCGGAGCGAACAGAAATCGACGCGTGGCATGATCCGCCGAAAGCGTTCGGCTATCTGCTCGTGTGGCTGCTCCATGCCTCCTCCGCTCCGGTTACGCCGAATCGTTTTCTTCCGTATTCAGAACCACTTCATGGATTTCCAGCACGTTGGCGCCGGCAAACATTTCCGCGGGCGGGCGGTTGCTATGGGCGCTGCGGAAGGACTCGCTTTTTGTCCAGTCCCAAAACGCCTGCTCGCTCTCCCAATAGGTTTGGACCAGATAAAATCCCTGCTCTTCTTTCTCTTCCCACTCACCCGTCTGGTGGTTGAACCGGCGCTGGACCGGTCGCATCACCAGGTTTTTAATAAACCCTGGGGACTGATCGATCAGATGAGCCCGGTGACGAAACCGATCCTCAAAGTCGGCCTCATGTCCCTCAGCAACGGGAATCCGGTTCGTGACGACAAACATAGCGTGTGCTCCTCCACTCCATATGAGAGTACTGGGCTTCACTGTAAAAGAGTTGCCGCAGAGATGGAAGCACTCCCTGGGCGGTAACGCCGCAGGAGAACGCAGAAATCGGCACCGTTCGTTTCCAACGGGGACAGGGCGTTGAGCGCGCGGCGAGGATACGCGGGTCAGAGAAAAATTTTAAGGTGAGACACCCCCGGCCGTTCGCACGCTTGCGTTCAACGCGAAAAAGCAATACAGTCCCATCAGAAAAAAGGGAGCGCAGACAGGCGCTCCCCTGTCGATGTTGAGCTGGTTCGCACAATCATAAGCCCTGGGAACCTTCTCATGTGGTTCTCAGGGCTTTGTACGTGTCAGGAGGCCCCCTCCCTCGGAAAGGAACAATATGAAACTCTTTGTTGGCAATCTTCCCTTCACCACCACGCAGGAAGAACTTGAAGCACTCTTCGGCGAATCAGGCACGGTGAGCTCGGCTAATATCATTACTGATCGGTTCTCTGGAAAATCTCGGGGATTTGGCTTTGTCGAAATGGAAAATCAAGACGAGGCGCAGGCGGCAATAGAGCGCCTGAACGGCAATGAACTGCAAGGGCGGCCGCTGACCGTCAACGAAGCCCGGCCGCAAAGAGAACGCTCACGAGGCCCGAGGAGGGATGGCGGCGACCGGGATTGGTAGAAAGAGTCAACGTGTCCAGCATCTGCCTGTTTTTGGAGGACACGTTCGCTCTGTGCGGAAAACGGCGGTCGACCTCTCAGGAGGAGTCCCATGACTAAGGCAAAGGACGGTGACACTGTTCGCGTTCAATACACCGGTCGGCTCGACGATGGGTCAGTCTTTGACTCCTCCACGGAGAGCGAGAGCTTGCAATTTACCATCGGGAAAGGCCAGGTGCTCCACGGGGTTGAGCAGGCCGTCATTGGGATGCATCCGCGGGAATCCAAAATCGTCCTCGTTCCGGCTGCGGAAGCCTACGGTCCCCATCGGGACGAGATGACCACGCAGGTCCAGCGCAGTCAATTCCCGACGAGTGTTGAACTGAAAGTCGGCCAGCGCCTCCAAATCAATCAGAAAAACGGCCAATCGATAGCGGTCTCAGTCCTTGAGCTGTCCGCCTCGACCGTCAGGCTCGATGCCAACCATCCCCTGGCGGGCAAGGACCTGACGTTTGATCTCCAGCTCGTCGAGATCGCCTGAGCTTCCGCCGTCCCCCGGACTCACCCTCGTTGCCCGGCACGTGCCTGCCTGCGGGCGGGCTATTCGAGCGGGAATGCGACCCGGCCGATGAAGGTTCACTAAGGTACGACAGAGGGCCAATAATCCTTAGCCCGTTCGGGAGTCACTCGGCCTGCAAGCCGGGGACCGGGGGTGCTACGCTATTTCCGACGGCGAGGTACGCATCCTGCCCGTGCGGCTCTGCGATACCGGACGGCTGGTACGGGATTTTCCGACCTGATGATCCTGGCCGCGGCCGAACGGTCTGGATCCCAGCCGCTGTACCCCTTCGATCAGAAGGCCGCACGGCTTGAGGGTGTGTCGCTGCTGTAGCGTCTACGCTAGAGCAAATGACGATGCTGTGTAGCCGCCCGTCATTCCTACGGAAGCAGGAATCCAGGCCCCCAGCCGCCCCCCAAACCCGTGTGCTCATGCCGGGTAGTCTTGTAGATCGGCCTGGCCGAAGGGGTAAGCCGACATAGCCGTTGCGCCCAATCGTCAGATATCCCGTTCGAGGATTTGGCCATTCTCCCTCAACCAGTTCCGCGCCCTTTCCATCCTTGGCGCATGCGTCCGAACGATATTCCAGAATCGGGAGGTATGATTTGCTTCGAGCAGATGGGCGAGTTCATGCACAATGACGTAATCGATAACGAACATCGGCGCTTTAATCAGCCGCCAGTTCAGGTTCACGTTGTTCTTGACAGTGCATGAACCCCAGCGGAAGCGATTGTCCACAATCTTCGCTCTGGCAAACTCCACTCCGAGCAGAGCCGCCATGGATTTTACCTTTGGAAGAATGATCTCTTTCGCTCGGTTGATGTACCAGTTGCGAAGCACCTTTCTTCGCCCGCCCGCCAGGGAAGCCGGGATGAAGAAACGTTGCTCGAAGCGTATCTCCGTCGAGTCGGTCGGGATGACTTTAATTTGATACTCGCGGCCAAGGTAGCGCGCGGATTCGCCATTCACCAACTCCTTGCCAGGTGGATGAGGTCGTTCTTCGTACTTTTGGGAATGCGTTATCTTTCCATAAATCCACTGACGTTTTGACTCGACGCCTTCCCGAATCGCCTCTTCGGGCGTGGACTCAGGGGCATGAACGACGACGCTACGATCCCGTTCGACGGTGATCGTCAGCTTCCTACGTTTCGGTGAGCGTTTGATTGTGTAGGCCGTGTCCATGCTTACTCTGCGTAGAGAATGATGTCATTGTTCTTTTCCGCAATTTCCATTGCGCGGCTGATTATTGTGTTATACCTCTTCGCAAGGTTTGGCAGCTGCACAAACGATGTCTGGAGAAGCGTCTTCTGAATCTCGGCCTTTAACGTGTTGCGCGCAGGAATGCTCTCCCAAAATCCGACCAGCCTCAACTCCCGCTCGACCACCAGTGAGACGCTCTTCGTCAACGCGACCAAGTGGCTGATTTTGTCGTCCTCGCTCAATCCATAACGAGGATGCGTTTCCGCCACCCTCAATTCGTCAGCGTCCTTAACCATGTCCACGCCAAACAGCTCGCGTCGAAACATCCGAAGAAACGGCATCTGCTTTTTGCGGTGCAGTCCGTACGTCGGCTCCTTGTTTGCGTTGACGATACGCTGGCGCAGTTTCTCCAGCTCTTCGTAGATCCTTTTCCAGTTATCCTGGAACTCTTGAAATATCTGTGCGAGTGCTTCCGCGAAGGACGCTTGTAAGTCCGGGTCGTCATCCAACTCAATGTCGAGGTGATGGCGGATAGCGTGTGCTACCTCTGCCGCTTTCGTTTTTGCGCGGTGGCGCTGATTGACGTTCTTTTGGAAGTCCTCGTCCAGAATCGAAATCGGCGTGACCTTCTGGTCAATACTCTTTGACTCCAGGTATATGTCCGTGATTGCGCGCAGCTTTGGCGGGATGCCTTTCATGCTGAGCCGTTCGTCCCGGAAGTGCTTTCCGGCGAGGATGTTGATTTCAGCCAGGGCGTTGTAATCGCCCATAAACGCCCATGCCTGTCGCGCGGGGAAAACAAGGTTCAGGCACTTGGCGAACTTCTTGAACGCCTGCATGTAGTCAAAGCGAAGGTCCTCGTCATAGAACACATCAAAGAAGGCGTCGTGATCCGTCAGGTCTGTCAAGCCATGCTGTTCAAGCAACGTCACAATCCCGGCCTGACTATCCGTAAGGTTGCGCAACTCATCTTCGGGAAAGCTGAGAGTCTCAATAACTTCCTTTTGTTCTCGCTCGTCATAGGCGTCTATGGCTTTCCTGAGATGATGACCAACGCCGACGTAATCAACCACAAAGCCTTTGTCCTTGGTGTCGCCGCCGACCCGGTTCACCCGAGCAATGGCCTGCAATAGATTGTGGTCGGTGATGACCTTATCCAGATACATGACCTGCTCCACGGGAGCGTCGAAGCTTGTGATGAGCATGTTGTTGACAACGAGGATACCGATATCCCCGCTCACGCCTTCATCTTCGCTCCCGAACGCCCTCTTGAAGCTCTTGATGCTGCGTTCGTGTCTGGTCTTGTCGGAGTACGCCTTTACGTGCGGCAGGTCATTGTGTCCGCCGGAGATCACGACATCGGTTTGCAGTTGCTTGAGTTGTTCCAGGTCGAGGCTGTTCGGGTTCGATATTCCCAGCTTTGTAATGGTCGCCGCGAGGGCGGCGTCAAGGTGCCTTTTGTAGCGCACTGCTGCCTCGCGCGATGTGGCCACCACCTGGGCCTTGTAGCCGTTCGGAAATACATGGGTCAGGTAGTGTCTGACCATATCCTTGGCCTTGGCTTCAAGCGTCGATTCTGCCTCCAGGTAAGCGTCTCGGGAACCGTGGCCGAGGATTTCCAGCCTTTGCTGAAGGTTGTAGTCGCTGAACACATCTACAAACGCGGCATCCATGCCTTCCTGGTCGGGTATTTCTGCGTTGTGGGTACGGCCTTCGTAGGCGATCTCCAGGGTGACGCCATCATCAGTGGACTGCCGCATGGTGTACTTGTCGATGTAGTCGCCAAAGACGATCTCGGTCTTGTCAATCGGCGTGCCGGTATAGCCGATCTTTGCGGCGTTCGGGATACCCTTATCGAGATTCGCCCCGAACATTTTGTATTGGGAACGATGGGCTTCGTCGGTCATGACCAGGATGTTGGGGCTGTCATTAAGCTGGGGGAAGGTCTCGGTCAGGTCCGCTTCGCGGAACTTGTGGATCATGGCCATGACCAGGTCCGAGGTATCGGCTCGAAGCAGTTCTTTTAGTTCGCGGATGCTGTTGGCCGTCTTCACGGTAAATCCAACGCTCTGGCTGGTTTCGCTTAACTGGTCTTCGAGTTGGGTCCGGTCGGTGACGAAGACCACTTTCCAGTGTGCCAAGTGCGCGTGTCGGTACATTTCACGCACCATGAACATCATGGTGAGCGATTTGCCTGAGCCCTGAGTGTGCCAGATGATGCCGCTCCGTTTACGCGGGTTCCTGCCTTCCAGCAATCGCTTTACCGCCAGCTTGACCGCACGAAACTGCTGATAGCGCCCCACAATCTTGATGGTCTGCCCTCTGTCATTGATCGAAAACAGGGTGAACGTCCGAATGAGATCAAGCAGGTTGTCCTTGTCCATCATCCCGGCGACCAAGCGCTGCTGGTCGTTCGGGCTGCCAGCGCCATGATCGAGATCGTTGAGCGTTCTCGGATAGGGGTCGGTCCAGCGGTAGAAATGCTTTGCGCTATGGGTGGTGATCGTCCCGAACTTGGCCTCCTGTCGGCAAGTGGCAACCACAAACTGATTGAAATAAAAGAGCGGTGGGCTTCCCTCGCCTTTCACGCCGCGCTGCTCGCTGTAGCGCAACATCTGGTCAATGGCCTCGGGGATTGCGTCTTTGACCTTGGGCGACTTGCATTCAATCAAAACCACAGGGAGGCCATTCACGAACAGCACAACGTCCGGGATGATGTGGTGCTCGGTGCCCAGGATGCGGACCTTGAACTGGCAAACGGCAAGAAAGCGGTTGTTGCCACGGTTTTTGAAGTCGATAAAGCGTACGGTCGAGCTATTCCCGCCTGTCCGTCGGTTCTCGCTGACGCTGGTGTTCTCCAGCAGCAGGTGAAGGACATGCTTGTTGTTCTCGATGAACCCCGTGCCGGGGCAACTCGTGGTGAGTTGCTTGACGACTTCTTCGACCTGATCGTCTTCCAGCCACGGGTTGATGACCTTGAGCTGTTCGCGCAACACCGGCAGCATAACGACTTCGGTAAAACTCTCCCGAAACGTATCACCGGGCTGCTGCTTCTCGTCGGTCAGGTCGATGATCTCCCAGCCCAGGCCGTGCAACTGCTCAAGCAGCGGTTTCTCGACGTGGTTGCGTTCGTCCATGCGAAGGGGTGGATACGGGCTGTTGCGACACTTGGTCATTGTACTAGGTCAGATCAGTCAGCAACGGGGCGACAGACACCTTGCCGGTGAGGAGGTCTTGCATCAGGGCGGTTTTCAGTCGCATAAGCTTTCTGAGAACTCCCTGATTCGTACCCATGCTAGTTGACATAGCCCGAAGCCGATCCTCGATTTCCCGCATCTCGTCCGGCGGCGGTACAGGTAGCCGGGTTGAACGCAGGGTTTCCGATCTGATCGCTGTCATTATTCCCCCTTGCATACCCTCAGCAAAATGGTTCAGGACCCACGGCGAGTAGTTAATTTGGATACACGCTAAGTATGGAGAATAGACTTTTTCATCAAAAGAAATGGTCCAGACATATTTTGATGATAGTGCCTCACCAATGTCATCTGGCACCATACAACACCGCCCAACTGTACCCATGATAGTGATCATAACGTCGCGTGGACGAACGCGAAATTTCTTCAACTGTCTCGCCTTTTTTGGCGCAACAAACCGCTTGAAAAATGGAACGAACTCTTCGGGTAAGACGTTATCGATGCCCAAGAGAGGAATACCCGATTCCAACAATTCTTCTTTCAACAGAGCGCTGCCAAACGGGCCACTACGCATTGGGGGATTCACATTTGCAAGAAGTTCTTGGATTTCCTTTACTTCCCATCCCGCCGGAATGCGCCCAAGCGGCGAGTCTTTGAACTCGTGGGTGTCTTCGGAGCGAAGGTTCCCGTCTTTGTCGATGCCGCGCGTGAGCAGGTCTTGCATCAGACCGGTTTTGATGCGCTGTTGTTTGGCTATCAGGGCTTCGGTCTGGTCAATGGCTTGATCTGCTGTTGAGAGGATTTCAGCGATCTTGGTTTGTTCGGATTTCTGGCAATAGAAAAGCGAAAGGTCGCCAAGGATTTCTTTGTCAACATGCGGAATGCCAGAGCCAGCCGTTTGACCCTTAAGATAGTCTTCCCAACTTTTTAGAGCATAATAGAAATAGACTGCATCGTAATCGGAGTTAGGGCGGACCCTCATCATTGTTGATGCAAGCATTCCATTACGCGCCCTAAGAACTTCACCGGCATTTGAACCGTCCCAAAGAATGAGCGCTTCCCCGTCTATGACTCGAATGGCATCCGAACTTGGTCGGGCATACTCAGCTTCTGCCCTACCTCGTAGGAAGTCAGGCGTTAGATACCGCTCTGCTCCAGGCCCATTGTAAGAGGTATGTATCGGCGGCTTCCCTTTTTCTAGTGTCAATACGTCCCGAAGAGGCCGAGACTGAGTAGTTGTGGTCATTTGAAATACCCAAGACCTTCCAGAAATCCGTCCAAACGATCCGTAATGACGACCCGTGCTTGTTCTATCTTTCGGCTGCTAGTGGCGTACTTGCTCCACAGATTCTCAACGCCTGAAACCAAGTTTCGCATCTCTGCATTGAGGTAGCGTTCGAGTTCGGTACTGGCGATGTCGAAGAGCTTGTTGAGGATGAGGTGCCTAGCTTCGTCATCGGTGAGCGGGCCGTTGATAGCCTTCAGTATTGCGTCGGTCTTGGCGATACGCTCCTCAAGCGTCGCCTTGTCTTTGTGTAAGGCCACGGTCTTTTTCTTGTCGGTCGTGTTGTTTGGGTCCAGCTTGGCAAGCCGGGCTTCGACCTGCCGGATGAGTTCCTGACTTTCGGCTTTGAATCCTTCGCCGCCAAGCCGTTTGAGTTGGATTTTGAGTGCCAATTCGCTGGTCTTCTCTTTCAATGACGATTTACTGGCCCTGATTTGATTATCGATTGTCTTGATAGCGGCATCCTGTGCCTTGAGCCTGGCCAGCTCTTGCTTGGCAGATGCGCCCGCGCTGCCCTTCAGATCATCAACGAGGGCTTTGAGGGCCTTCTTCATAACTATAGCCGTTACCTTTTCATCTTCGTCGGGTTCGTAGGCGGCCACCTCTTGCGCAGTCTCCACGGCCTCGGCCAGCTCGGTTTGCAGTTCACCGATACAGGTTTCCAATGCCTCAATGGCGTCCGCATCGCTCTGGAAAAACGTGGCGATCAGATATTCATCGGGAATAAGCGTGTGGTGCCAGCCTGTTGAGACAATGGTTTTCAGGTCGTAGCGGTTTTGCTGCCACCAGTTGACGAACACACTGGCGCTCTTGAACTCGTCAAGGACACCCAAGGGAACGAGCTTGTCCTTGAGTGCGGTCAAAAGCTCCTGTCGCACTTCCGGCATTTTCCGTCCGCCGTGATTGGCGCGCTCAAGCTCGGCGAAGTCGTCCCGGGCGACGCTCCACCACTGTTCCAGAGTATTTCGGTGGATATCCAACGTCTGTACGCCCGCTTGGTCCGCTTCGATGATGCCTTTGATGTCGGCCTTACTCGCAATCGACTCCTTGAAGGCGAGGTATCCCGGTCGCTCCGGCTGGAAGAGCGTTTCCCATTGAAGGCCAAACTTGGCGAAGGGGTCGCTTTGCGTCGAAACCTCGCTTTCAGGGATGCCGCCAATGAGATGGGCTTGCACGTCTTCCGGTTCCGGCTCGGGCGTGTTGTCCACATAGCGCCGAATGTTCAGGTTGTAGTCGTGCGTGTGCGCAATCTCTGACTTGTCCACGAGTCGGCTATATTTCGGAATCTCGCGTTTGTTGGTGAACACAAAGTCGATCTTCTCCACGTCCTCCGGCCTCAGCTTGTTTTGATTCTTTCCTGCCGCAAACTCTCGGTCCGCGTTGATGAATAAAACCTTGTCGAGCAAGGCGTCAGGTTTGTTCTTGTTGCAGACGAGCACGCAGGCCGGGATGCTGGTCCCATAAAATAAGCCCTGCGGCAAACTGATGATTGCCTCGATAACGTCGTTCTTTATCAACCGCTCCCGAATCAGCTTTTCCTTACCACCGCGAAAAAGCACGCCGTGGGGCATGATGGTGGCCATGTGGCCATCACTCTTGAGGCTGGCCAGCAGGTGCTGGACGAACATCAGGTCGGCTTTCTTCCCGGTTTCCGGGCTCCACTCTTGGAAGCGGCTGGTGAATTTCATGTCGGTGTGGCTGTAGTTCTGCGAAAATGGGGGATTGGCCACCACCCGGTCGAACTTGCGTATCTGTCCGTTTTGCAGGATCAGGGGGTCTTCCAAGGTGTCCCCGTTCTCAATGGTGAAGCGCGTAATGTTGTGGAGGATCATGTTCATGTTGCAGATTGACCAAGTGGTTCCGTTGGGGTCCTGGCCGTAGAGAGCCAGATTGTTGGCATCCTCGCCCTGCTCCTCAACGTACTGGTGAGCCTGGATGAGAAAACCGCCGGAACCGACGGCGGGGTCGTAAATCTCGTTCCCTTCCGTTGGCTTGGTCAACTGTATCAGCAGGCGCACGACTTCCGCAGGCGTATAGAACTCGCCGCCTTTCTTGCCGGCGCTGTCCGCAAAATACTTAATCAGGTATTCGTAAGCGGCACCGAGCAGGTCGGGGAACTCGAAATTGTCGTTGACCAGGACAAAGCTTGGCTGGTTGAAATGATCAAGCAACTCCTTCCATTTCTGATCCGGTATCTTCGTCTTGCCCTTGACGGCGTTGAAATCAATGTTGTTCTCCAGCACCCCATCCAATGAGTCGTTCGCGTCCTCGACCGCAGCAAGGGCCTTGTTCAGCATGTCGCCGAGGTCATGCTTGAGGTCCTTGAGCGCTGGAACCAAGTTACCGTTCTCATCCGTCCAGGTCTCATGCCAGCGAGCACGAACGGGGACGAAGAAAGTCTCGCCGTAGGAGGTCTTGTCCTCAATCAAGCCTGCCAGGAGGTCGGGCTGGTCCCTGAGGTGAGCAAAGTCCCTCTCGCGGAGTTGTTCGCGCTTGCGGTCGAACTCATCAGACAGCCGTTTCAGGAACAACAGGCCGAAGATGAACTCCTTGAACTCGGAGGCATCCATCTTGCCGCGCAGAATGTCGGCGGCTTTGAACAGGAAGGATTCGAGTTGAGCTAAGGTGATTTTTTCGTTCATCTTCTGATGCTTCACAGGAAGCGGACAAAGTTGAAACGCTCTCGTTTCAGATCAGCCAAGAATGTTTGACCTTCCTTTCTGAGCGTAGCTTCTCTCCACGCTTGATAGATCAGAAGCCAAAAGCGGTCCTGTTCTCGAGAGTCCATAGCTTTCAGTTTTTCTGCGCGTCTTCGTATTTTGTCCTGAATAGTCTTGATTTTGTGTCGTTTTGCGTACTCCCATAGAAGCACCACTGAAATACAGTCGTCAATCTTAATGATCTGGTCGGCGTCCGTCTCCTCTGACCCGTTGAACCGAAGATTATATTTGAGTGCGGAGTACAGCGCGTGGGCGATGGCATCCGGGTAAATCCGCTGAATCCCAATCGCGAGGAGTTCGTCAACAAACTCACGCATAACTTTCTCAATTCCATCATAGCGATGTTTGTTGAACACGTGCTCGTCCAGGAGGGGAGCAAGATATGGATATAGTACCGCCAAGTTGACAGCCTGTTGAACAAAGAGACGCTTGGCTCGACTATTGAGCTTCTTTGGCACCATCTTGATAGCGTAGTTCAAAACAGCAAAGGTCTCCGCTCCGTGCGCCAGCTTCAATGCCAACGTCGCCGGTCGAGCGTGTCAAGCGTGGCACCAAGCACTGGCTTCAGACCGTATCGGAACCGGCCCGATTGTTGATAGCGGCGTTCTTCCCTCAACTCTCCCAACCTCATTTTGTTCATACACGTCCTCAAGGTCCGTGTCATAATAAAGGAGTGGAACAAAAATATATGAAGAGCGGTATCTTCGGTCAACCAAGACGCCGCCTCCCGGCGAACCGGAGAATCCGGAAGAATAGAGGGGTGGCAGCAAGCGTCTGAAAAAACCCCGGATACAACGAGACCCCGATAGGTTCACCCCTCGGGGTCTCATGTTTACTGACGAGTCGCCAGATTTGACAGTCAGAAGTTGGCTCCTCGGGTTGGACTCGAACCAACAACCCATCGGTTAACAGCCGATTGCTCTGCCGATTGAGCTACCGAGGATCACGAACCGGGCAGTATCGCCAGCGCAGTTTTAGCAAAGGCAAAAACAAGAGTAAAGGCGGGATTACATCTCTCGCCGGCCTTCAATTGCCCGGCCGAGCGTGACCGCGTCGGTGTATTCCACATCCCCGCCCATCGGAATGCCGTGGGCAATCCGACTCACCTGGACGCCTAGCGGCTTAATGACCTTGGCCAAATACAAGGCGGTTGCCTCGCCTTCGACATTAGGGTTGGTCGCGATAATAACCTCTTTTACCGCACCGGAGCGCAAGCGGTCCAGGAGGGGAGCAATCGTGAGTTCATCCGGCCCAATACCATCAAGTGGGGCTAACACGCCGTGCAGGACATGATAGCGGCCCGTATATTCATGCGAGCGTTCGACGGCTATCAGGTCGGCCGGTTCTTCGACGATGCAGATGGCCTCGGTGCTCCGCTGCGGATCGCGACAAATGGCACACTGAGCGCCCTCAGCCAGCCCAAAGCATTCCTGGCACAGGGTGGTCTCGGTCTTCACCGCCCAGATGGCCTCGGCCAGGCTTTCGACATAGTCCCGCCCCGCGCCCAGGATGAACATGGCTAAGCGCGTTGCGGTTTTCTCTCCAATCCCCGGCAGTCTCCCCAACTCTTGGACCAGGCGAGCCAGGGCCGGGGTCAGCGTTGTCATAAGGAGTAACCGTGTCCTCCAATAAAGATGCGGATGCTGGATACGTTTACTCTTTTACATCCCTCGTCGTCAATGCTCTCAGGCGTTCAGCCCAGGAATCTTGAGCCCTCCGGTGACTTTCCCCATTTCAGTGGCCATCATGTTCTGGGCTTGCCGAATGCCCTCGTTCACCGCGGCAGTAACGAGGTCCTGGAGCATGTCGACATCATCGGTTGAGGCCACCGCCGGATCAATACGCAGCGCGACGAGTTCCAACTTGCCGTTCACCGTGGCCGTGACCATATTGCCGCCGGCGGATGCTTCAACCGTCTTTTTCCCGGCCTCTTCCTGAATCTGGGCCAGTTTGGCCTGCAACTGCTGGGCCTGCTTCATCATATCTCCCATATTGTGTGCCATGCTGTGTCCTCCACTCTGTACCCTAGCCGGTCCCGCTTGCTCTCGGCGCCCGCCTTTCCTGGATTTCTCCGCCAAGGATGTCCAAGGCGGTTCTGACGAGTGGGTCTGCCGAGCCTGGGGGGTCTTGGGCGCTCTGGTGCGGCCCGTTTCCCCCATCTGGTGGTGAGCTGGGTGGCTGTGTGGCCAATCCGTGTTTTCCCTTTTGCACCTCAACGGTGAGCTTGCGTCCGAAGAACTGTTCGGCAGCGTCTTCCAAAACGGTCCGATTCTCCTGCCGAGACAACTCTTTCAGATAGGGGTCCTTGTCCACGCCGATCTGCAAAGCCGTCGGGGTCACGTCGAGCAAATAGCCCGCCTTCAGGGCAAAAAAGAGCGAGATTTTTCTGCTTTGCACCATTGCCAGAAAGCCGTCCCACTGCTCGCCCTGTTCCAGGTGCTCTACCGTGCCGCTGGCAATAGGAGTCGACGCAGAAATAGCGGCAGGACCGGGGGGGGAAGCCTGCTGAGAGGTCTCCTCAGCTTGTGGTGTTGTAGTCGGAGGCGGATTCAGGTCGGTAGAGTCCTTTGAGTCCTTGAGACCCGAAGACCCAATAGACCCAGTTGAGGCGGCAGGCCGAAAGCGCTGCTGTCTTGCCGGGACCGGGCGGCTTCTGGCGTTTCCGAGTTGGTGTTGCAAGTCTTCCAATTTGGTCAGCGCTTCCTGAATCGGGAGAACCGGTGGCTGACTGGCCAGCTTGACCAGCGCCATCTCAATGACGAGTTGGGTATAGGCCGACTTCCGCACGGCCTCTTCTGTCTCTAACAGAGACGCAAAGAAGCGCTGGAGATCTTCTCGTGAGCGCAGGGCCGCCTGTTTGCGGACGAGCTCCACCTCGTGATCGGGCAGATCGGCCAGAACAGACACGTCCGAACTCACCTTGGCAACCACAAGATCGTGGAAGTGTGTGAGCAGATCGTGACACAGGCGCCGCGGATCATAGCCGTATTGATACAGATCGCCTGTCAGCCGGAGCACCCGCGCAGGGTCTTCAGCCAGAATCGCTTCCACCACCCGAAACAGGGCCTGGCGGTCGGCGACGCCAAGGGCGTCTCTGATCGCCGTCTCCTCGACCCGGCCGTTGCTCCACGCCACCACCTGGTCGAGGAGCGACTCGGCGTCGCGCAGGCTCCCGTCGGCCTCCCGTGCGAGCAGGGCCAGCCCAGCCTCATCGCATTCAAAGCCTTCTGCTTGGGTGAGGTGCCGGAGTTGCTGTATGAGGTCGCGCAGCGGGATACGCTTGAAGTCGTAGCGCTGACAGCGAGACAGAATCGTCTGCAAAATTTTATGGGATTCGGTTGTCGCAAAAATGAATTTGACATGCGCCGGCGGCTCTTCCAACGTTTTCAGGAGGGCGTTAAAGGCGGCATTTGAGAGCATATGGACTTCGTCAATAATGACCACCCGAAAACGGCCTTTGGCCGGTCGATACTGTACCCCCTCGGTCAAATCCCGCACATTGTCCACTCCGGTATGCGAGGCCCCGTCGATTTCCAGGACATCAATGGCGCTACCGTTCGTGATCTCCTCACACTGGCTACAGGCGTTACAGGGGTCTGGTGTTGGCCCCTGCTCACAGTTCAGGGCTTTGGCTAAGAGCCGGGCGGTGGTTGTTTTCCCCACCCCGCGCGGCCCGGTAAACAAGAAGGCGTGCGCCACGCGCTCGCTGCGGATCGCATTCTGCAAGGTGCGCGTGACATGTTCCTGCCCAATGACGTCATCGAACGTCTGAGGGCGCCACTTCCGGGCAAGGACGAGATAGCTCATAGCATAGCCAGGGGTTTGAGGTTGTCCGGTGTGTTAGCCGCGGTGTCACTCTCCTCACGTCGTCAGTGGTGATAGCTAGGCTACCCTGCGGCACAGGGAGAGTTCCGGTACCGCTGCTTCCTTCCGGACCTGACGGACTTCCCGGCTTCCCTTGCGCAGGACCTAGCTATCACCACTGACGGAGAGGGAGGGATTCGAACCCTCGGTACCCGAAGGTACACACGATTTCCAGTCGTGCCCGATCGGCCTGACTCTGGCACCTCTCCCACAAACATGCCTGAAAGAGGAAACGTGTCCAGCATCTCCACGCTGTTGGAGGCTATGTTTCCTCTTTTCCCCCAGGGCCGCGTGAGTGGAAGGTTTACCACCTCCCCAGTCCTCCTGCAAGGAAGGGACGCGGCAGCATCGTGCGGTTGAACGGACCGAGCGCACCTGCACGAAAAAGCGAATATCAAGACGCGGGCATAGCTCTGTGTTGGGGGGTATGGAAAGCTGGTGCTTGGGGTTGTTGACACCGGGCCGGGCCTCTGTATCCTGTGCCGAGGGCACTGAGCAGACAACACGATCATACACTGCCTACCGTAGCTGTCGGAGTTGACAAGAGCTTGCTATGGATCAATACGTTCCCGTCCTGATTGCGCTGATCCTAGGTGGGGTCGTGGCCTTGGCCATGACCTTTGCGAGCACGCTGCTCGGCGTCAAAACCCACTCGGCGGTCAAGGACGAACCGTTCGAGTGCGGCAATCCTCCCAGCGGGTCTGCGTGGGGTCGCTTTTCCGTCAAATTCTATCTCGCCGCGATCCTTTTCATTGTCTTTGATGTCGAAGTGGTCTTCCTCTATCCCTGGGCGGTTGTCTTCCGCCAGTTGGGCCTGTTCGGCTTCATGGCCATGTTACTCTTCGTGCTCGTGCTGGTTGTGGGCTTAGTCTATGAGGTGAAAAAGGGGGGGCTGGAATCGACCTAGGCAGCCCGTAGGCAGAGATGGCTGAAGCAGACATTCTCTCTCATATCGAGACGGTCTTGCCCGACACGATACAAGAGCGACACTCTTCGCACGGGAATGATACGATTGTCATTGACCGAGGAGACCTGTTGGCTGTTTTGAGCCAGCTCAAGGAGCATCCGGATTTTGCCTTTAACCTGTTGCTCGATATCACCGGGGTCGATTTTTTCGGGAAAGAGCCGCGCTTCGAGGTCGTCTACCACCTGCACTCACTGAGACATAATCATCGCCTGCGGGTCAAAGTTCGACTCACAGAGGAGAGGGCCGAGCTGCCATCGGCTGCGTCCGTCTGGAAGTCGGCAAACTGGCTGGAACGCGAAGTCTGGGATATGTTCGGGATTACGTTTAGCGACCATCCAGACCTGCGTCGCATCCTGATGTACGAAGAATTCCGCGGCCATCCGCTCCGCAAGGATTATCCGGTCAATAAACGTCAACCTCTGGTCGAAGAACGCGACCCTATTACCAACCCATGGCATAAAGGGTAACAATCTATGCCGGAAGCCGCGGCCCCCCTTCTTCGTACTCAAAAAGAGGTTGCTGAACACGATCCTACCTCTGAAATCATGGAATTGCAGATGGGGCCGTCCCATCCGGCAACCCACGGTACGATCAAATTCAACCTCACCCTTGACGGGGAAAAAATACTCAACTGCGATGTCGAGATCGGCTATCTGCACCGTGGCTTTGAGAAGATGTGCGAGCAGCGTACCTGGAATCACTGCATCCCCTACACCGACCGCCTGAATTATGCCTCGCCGCTCATTAATAATGTCGCCTTTGCCGTAACGGCCGAACAGCTGCTCGACGTTGAGGTCCCGGAACGCTGCCAATATATCCGGGTCATCATGAGCGAGATCTCCCGGATCACCGATCACCTGACGTGTCTGGGCATGGCCGCCACAGAAGCGGGTGCGATTTCCGTGGGGTTCTATCTGATGGAGTCGCGTGAGACCCTATACGACTTGGTCACGGCCGTGACGGGTGCCCGCCTGACGGTCAGCTATGCCCGGGTCGGTGGTGTCACGCACGATCTGCCGCACGATTTTGCCGGGCGCGTGCGGACGGCGTTCGCCGATATGCGTCGCATCCTCGGTGACTGTGACACGCTGCTGTCTAAGAATCGGATATTCATTGACCGCATGTCCGGCGTCGGAGCAATTTCGCCGGACGAGGCGATCTCGTACAGTCTCACCGGTCCACTCCTGCGGGCCACCGGCGTCCCCTACGATGTACGGAAAGCGCAGCCCTACTCAGGCTATGACCGTTTTGACTTTGATGTCCCGACGGGTACCCAGGGTGACAATTATGACCGCTTTTCCGTACGCTTTGAGGAAATCAAACAGAGCATGGGTATTATTGAGCAGGCCCTGAACGGTATTCCGAGCGGCCCGATTCGGATTGACGACCCGCGGATCAGCCTGCCCGAAAAGAAGCAGGTATACGGCAATATTGAGGGTCTGATGAACCATTTCAAGCTGGTCATTGAGGGGGTCAAAATTCCACCCGGCGAGGCGTTTCTGAGTGTGGAAGGCGCAAACGGCGAACTCGGTTTTTATCTCGTCAGTGACGGCAGCGGACGCCCCTATCGCGTCCGGGTGCGGCCGCCCTGTTTTTTCGGTATGGCGGCGCTGGGCGAGATGTTACGCGGCTGTCTGATCTCCGACATTATTACGACGTTCGGCATGGTCAATATGATAGGTGGCGAGTGTGACCGCTAAGGGGAGAGCGCCCAGGGCGGATATCCCGCGGGATGAGTAAAATGGCTGTCCAATTTTCGGCGGAAACGCACAAACAGTTTGAGGAAGTGTTGACTCGATATCCGACCAAGCAGGCCGCCATTCTGCCCACCCTGTGGCTGGCGCAGACCGAGTTCGGTTATCTGAGCCCCGCCGCGATGGAGCATGTCGCCGGTTTGCTCGACCTGTCGCCGGCCTATGTGCAGGGTGTCGCGACCTTTTACACCATGTTCTACAAGGAGCCGATGGGGCAGTGTCACGTACAGGTCTGCACCAACCTGTCCTGCACCCTGGTCGGCGCTGAAAAAATTGTCCGCTGCCTGGAAGACCGGCTCGGCGTCAAAGTCGGCCAGACCACCAGCGATAAGGTGTTTTCACTGAGCGAGGTTGAATGTCTGGGTTCATGCGGTACCGCTCCCGTTATCCAGATCAACGACGACTATCACGAGAAGCAGACCCCGGAGAGTATGCTCAGCCTGATTGATGAGTTGGCAAAGCAGGCCGAATCTGCCTCCGCACCAGGAGCCGCAGCGTCAGACGCCGTATGATTGATTTTCTCATCACGTTTAGCCTGACCCTGCTGGTGGTGCTGATGGTGTTGAATCTCGGTGGGCTGCTGCTGTGGGTAGAGCGCAAAGGCAGCGCGGTTCTGCAAGATCGGATTGGTGCCAATCGAGCCGCTGTGTTTGGAAAACTCCCCTTTAATCTTGGCATCGTGAACACCCTGGTGGCTGACCCCATCAAGCTGTTTACCAAAGAAGACTTTGTGCCTGCGGGGGCGGACAAGCTGCTGCACACGCTTGCGCCGGCCATTGGCCTGGTGCCCTTATTGGTCACCTTTATTGTGATCCCGTTTGGCGACGTGCTGATTATTGGCGGACGGGAAATCTCACTTCAGGCCGCCAATCTGAATATCGGCATTCTGTATGTGCTGGCGATGGTCTCACTCAGCGTGTACGGCGTCGTCCTGGGCGGCTGGGCCTCCAATAACCGCTGGGCGCTGCTGGGCGGGATTCGGGGTTCCGCCCAGATGATCTCGTACGAGATTCCGTTGGGGCTGGCGCTCATCGGTGTCGTCCTGACCTTTGGCTCGTTGGATTTGCAGGAGATTACACGCGCCCAGGGCGCGCTGATCGGCGGCTGGATTCCGGCCTGGGGCATCGTCTATCAGCCGGTGGCTTTTCTGATCTTCCTGGCCGCCGGAATAGCCGAGAGTAAGCGGATTCCGTTTGATCTGCCCGAAGCCGAGTCCGAGCTGATCGCCGGCTATTTTACCGAGTATTCCGGCGCCAAGCAGGCTATGTTCATGCTGGGCGACTTTGTCGAAGCCATTATCGTTGCCGGGCTGATTACCACGCTCTTCTTCGGCGGGTGGCAGGTTCCGTTTCTGCTGCGCGACGGGTTTCACTTCCCGTGGGGCGGCAGCCTGGCGCTGCCCTCCCTGCTCGTGACGCTGCTGCAAGTCGGGTCCTTTACGCTGAAGGTGCTCTTTTTCTGTTGGCTCCAGATCATGATTCGCTGGACCTTGCCCCGCTTCCGCTATGACCAACTCATCAGCCTGGGGTGGAAAATTATCCTCCCGCTGGCGCTGGCCAACGTCATGTTGACCGCGCTGATTATTCTCCTGTTCGAGTAGACGCTATGGATTTTGTGACCTTTTTTGCCCTGGCTATTCCGTTGGTCGTGATCGCGATCATGGTCATTGCCCATCCCAGTCCGGTCTATAGCGCCCTCTTTCTGGTCCTGACCCTCTTTCTGCTGGCGGTCTATTTTCTGTTTCTGGACGCCCATGTGGTCGCCGCGCTCCAGATCATTGTGTACGCCGGGGCGATCATGGTCCTGTTTTTATTTGTGATTATGCTGCTCAATTTGCAGAGCGACACCCAGCCGACACCGCGCCACGGCTTGGGCCGGGCGGCCATTATTGGCGGCGTCATCCTGGTGGCGGAACTGGGTCTGCTGCTGCAACGCTCCTCGTCCGAGCAGGCCGAGAGCAGCCTGCCCGAGAACTTCGGGACGGTCGAAGCCCTGGGCAGTCAGCTCTTCACCACGTATCTGCTGCCTTTTGAAATTACCGGCATCCTCCTGTTGGTCGCGGTTGTCGGGGCGGTGGTCTTGGCCAAACGATAGAGAGAGGAAACGTGTCAATATCTGCATGTCTATTGAAGGACCCGTTTCCTCTTTAGGGCGACCGAGCGAGCTATGGTTCCAATCAGTTATCATCTCATTCTGAGCGGCATCCTGTTCACCATCGGCGTGACCGGCGTGCTCTTGCGCCGCAATATCATTATTATTTTCATGGCGATTGAACTGATGCTGAATGCCGTCAACCTGTCTTTTGTGGCCCTGGCCCGGCATTTCGGCAATATGGACGGACAGATCATCGTGTTCTTTGTGATGTCGGTTGCGGCGGCAGAGGTCGCGGTTGGGCTGGCCATTATCCTGCTCGTTTTCCGCGGCCGGGAGACGGTCAATGCGGACGAACTCAACCTGATGCGATGGTAAGGCGCATGACACAAAGAGGAAACGGGTCCAGCATCTGCAGGTCTATTGGAGGACCCGTTTCCTCTTTCAACGCACAGCAGAGCGTCCGAATCGACTGGGAGTGGTGCTTGTAGAGATGGAACATCCGCACGCGGCTGAAGTGGCCGTCCAGACGGTCTCGTACCTGCGCTATATTGTACTCTTTCCTCTGCTCGGGGTGGTGTTCAACCTCTTCTTGGGGCCTCGCTATGGCCGACGGGTCGTGAACTGGGTTTCGCCAGGCATGATCTTCCTGTCTTTTTGCTTTGCGTTTGCGGCCTTTGTCCAACTGCCGGACGGCGGTGCCTTGGTCGATAGTGTCTATCCCTGGATTTACTCAGGCGCCCTGCAGGTTGATATGGCGCTCCGGGTTGACCCTTTGTCCGGCACGATGATCATGGTCATCACCGGCGTCGGCTTTCTCATCCACGTCTATTCCGTCGGCTATATGGCCCACGACGAGGATGTGGTGCGCTATTTTGCCTATCTCAACCTCTTCACCACCGCCATGCTGCTGCTGGTGCTGGGCGATAATATCCTGCTGCTCTTCGTGGGCTGGGAAGGCGTTGGGTTGTGCTCCTATTTACTCATTGGCTTTTGGTATACGGACGACGAAAAGGCCAGTGCCGGGAAAAAGGCATTTATCGTCAACCGGATCGGTGATGCCGGTTTTCTGCTGGGCCTGTTTCTGTTGTTCTGGAGCCTGGGTGCGCACGGTGTCTGGACGCTGTCGTTCAGCGAAATCGCGGCCCACGCCTCAGTGCTGCCGGTGACGACGGTCACGCTTATCTGTCTGCTCTTCTTTGTCGGCGCTGCTGGCAAGTCTGCCCAAATCCCGCTCTATGTCTGGCTGCCGGATGCCATGGCCGGCCCTACGCCGGTGAGCGCGCTCATTCATGCCGCGACTATGGTGACGGCCGGCATCTATCTGATTGCGCGGATGCATTTCCTGTACTCCCTGTCCCCCACCGCACTCGCCGTCGTGGCCGTGGTCGGAGCCGTTACTGCCCTGTTTGCCGCCACGATTGCCCTGGTGCAGACCGATATTAAAAAGGTCCTGGCCTACTCAACGGTCAGTCAGTTGGGCTATATGTTTCTGGGGCTGGGGGTGGGCGCGTATGCGGCGGGTGTGTTTCATGTCATGACCCACGCCTTCTTCAAGGCCCTGCTTTTTCTTGGTGCCGGTAGTGTCATCCACGGCATGAGCGAAGAGCAGGACATCCGCAAGATGGGCGGGCTGAAAAGCAAGATGCCGACCACCTACGGGACGTTTGCCATCGGCTGTCTGGCCATCGCCGGGTTTCCATTCCTGTCCGGTTTTTTCAGTAAAGACCTCATTCTGGAACACGCCTTTGGGAGTCCGCACGGCTCTCTCCTGCTGTGGCTGATTGGGACCCTGGGGGCGGGCCTGACCGCCTTCTATATGTTTCGATTGTTCTTTGTCACGTTCTGGGGGGAAAATCGCTCTGACCCCGAGGTCGCCCAGCGTATTCATGAGTCGCCCCAAGTCATGACCGTGCCCCTGGTGGTGCTCGCCATCCTGTCTTTGATCGGCGGCTATTTTACCCTGCCCGAACTGCTCAGTCCGCTCTACGGCCATGCCCATCCGCATGTGTCGCTCCTGGTGAAATATCTGCCGACCCTGCTTGGGCTGGGAGGGATAGGGCTGGCGTATCGGCTGTATGTGCAAGCCCCCCCCTTTGCCCCAGGTAGAGGAGGGGCCGACCGCCTCAGCCGGCAGTTCTCCGGCCTGTATCAACTGCTGCTGAATAAATATTATGTTGATGAGTTCTACGAAGCGGCGATTGTCCGGCCTCTTCTGGCAGCCTCGGAGTGGCTGTGGAAGGTGTGGGATACGCTCGTTATTGACGGCCTGGTCAACGGTACGGCGCAGGTGATTCAGGCCAACGGCTCGGTCCTGCGTTTCTGGCAAACCGGCAATGTCCAGACCTACGCCCTGTCGTTCTGTTGTGGAGCGATTCTTATTCTGGGGTATTATCTGTGGTAAGCCTCATTGTTTTCATTCCGCTGCTGACGGCGTTCTTCCTGTTGACCCTCAACAAGAACGCGGGGGAGTTGATCCGTCGAACCGCCTTTGGCGCGTCGCTGCTGACCTTCTTCATCTCGCTCGGCCTGTTCACCGGCTTTGATAGTGAGACCGCCGCGTTTCAATTCGTTGAGCGCTATGCCTGGATTCGCGAATTCAGGATCGAATACTCTGTTGGCGTCGATGGCATCAGTCTGTTTCTTGTCCTGCTGACGACGTTCCTTTCGCCGCTGGTGATTCTGTCCACCTGGAGTAGCGTTAAACATCGGGTCAGGGAGTATCTCTTTTTCTTTCTCATCCTGGAAACCGGCATGATCGGGACCTTTGTCGCGGTTGATGTCTTTCTCTTCTATGTGTTCTGGGAAGTCATGCTGATTCCCATGTACTTCCTGATTGGGGTCTGGGGTGGCGAACGGCGCATTTATGCCGCGCTCAAATTCCTGCTCTACACCATGGTCGGCAGTCTCCTGATGCTGGTGGCCATCCTGTATCTCGCCTCTCTCCATCATACTCAGTACGGCACGCTCACTTTTGATCTCCTGCGTCTGTATACCCTTGAGATTCCGGTCAACGCCCAAATGTGGTTGTTCGCCGCGTTTGCTCTGTCCTTTGCGATTAAAGTGCCTCTCTTCCCCTTTCATACCTGGCTGCCGGACGCGCACGTCGAAGCCCCGACTGGGGGGTCTGTCATTCTGGCCGGGGTGCTCCTCAAAATGGGCACCTATGGCTTTCTGCGTTTTGCCCTGCCCCTCTTCCCCGACGCTGCCCACGCCGCGGCGCCGCTGATCATGGCGCTCTCTGTGGTTGGTATCGTGTATGGGGCGCTGGTGGCCCTGGTGCAGCCGGATATGAAAAAGCTGATAGCCTACTCGTCCGTCAGCCACCTCGGCTTTGTCATGCTGGGGCTGTTTGCGTTCAATATACAGGGGGTCGAAGGCGCGCTGTATCAGATGCTCGGCCATGGCCTGTCAACCGGCGCTCTCTTCCTGTTGGTCGGCGTGGTGTATGAGCGCCGCCATACACGGCTCATCAGTGAGTACGGCGGCTTATGGAAACAACTCCCGCTCTTTGCCTCGGTCTTTCTGATTACCATGCTGTCTTCGATCGGCCTGCCGGGCTTGAACGGATTTGTCGGGGAGTTCCTCATCCTCTTGGGGACCTTTCAGGCGAACACGCTGGTCGGTGCGGTTGCGGTCTCCGGCGTTGTTCTGGGGGCCGTCTATATGCTGCGGCTGTATCAGCGGGTTGTTTTCGGACCGCTGATGCAGCCGGAGAACGCCAATCTGACCGACCTGTCCCGCCGCGAGCTGGCCATATTCGTGCCGTTGATCGCCCTGATGTTGCTGATGGGTCTCTACCCCAAGCCCTTCCTCAGCCGTATGGAGAAGTCGGTGGAAGCCACCCTGGCTCGTATTCACAAAGAAGCCGCGCCGAGTACGCATGCCATGGCAGACCTGACCCGCTCTCGTCCCGTTTTGTCCGAATCCGTCACGTCTGAGTAATGCCCGAGCGATCTGCGTATGGACATGACACTCCCCGCCGTTAATTGGCTCTCGGTCCTGCCGACCCTGCTCCTGTCCGCGACCGGCATGCTGGCCCTGTTCTGGGACATCTGGATCAAAGACGATGAGCGCTCCCTGCTCGGTTGGCTGAGCCTGACGGGCATTGCTGTCACGGCGCTGTGCTCCTGGTTGTTGTGGGGCCAGAACGATGTTGTGTCGTTCAGCGGCATGTTCGCCCTCGATGCGTATGCCCTGTTCTTTAATCTTGTCTTCTGTTTGGTCGCGGGTCTGACCGTGTTGATGTCTTTGAGCTATCTCGAAACCGCCGAGATCCGGCACGGAGAGTATTACGCCCTCATTCTCTTTGCCACGGTGGGTATGACGGTCATGGCTGCCGCCACCGACCTCATTTTTATCTTTCTGGGCCTGGAAACCATGTCGATTGCCGTATACGTCCTGGCCGGGATCTGGCGGCAACATCTCACCTCGCATGAAGCAGCGCTCAAATATTTTCTCCTCGGGGCGTTTGCGAGCGGATTCCTGCTGTATGGCATTGCCCTGATTTATGGGGCGACGGGCAGTGTGCAGCTCGGACCCATTGCCGAACATGTCGGCACACAGGGCTCTTCGCCCTTACTGTTGCTTGGCATGGGGCTCTTAATCGTCGGTTTCGGGTTTAAGGTTGCCGCCGTCCCGTTCCACGTCTGGACCCCAGATGTGTATCAGGGCTCACCAACAACCGTTACCGCTTTTATGGCGGTCGGCGTCAAGGCCGCCGCTTTTGCCGCCTTTGCCCGGATATTCCTGCATACCTTGGGCGCGGTCCATGCGGATTGGCAGGGTATTCTGTGGGTCGTGGCCGCCCTCACCATGACGGTGGGGAATGTCACCGCTCTGGTCCAGCATAACATCAAACGCATGTTGGCTTATTCAAGCATTGCCCATGCCGGCTATCTCCTCGTCGCCATGGTTGCCGGCAGCGACGTGGGCGGCGCGGCGCTGCTGTACTACCTGGTGGCCTATGGGCTGATGAATCTGGGCGCATTCGGAGTGATGGTCGCGGTTGGACGCAGGGGTGAGCCGCATGAAGAGCTTGACGATTATGCCGGCCTCGGGTTTCGTTATCCGGCCCTGGGGATGGCCATGACCGTGTTCATGCTCTCTCTCACCGGAGTTCCGCCGCTGGTCGGGTTCACCGGCAAGTTCTATATTTTCAGCGCTGCGGTGCAGGCCGGCTATCTCTGGCTCGCGGTGATTGGCGCGCTGAACAGCGTCGTATCGGCCTATTACTATATTCGTGTCGTCGTCAATATGTATATGCGTGAGGGCGGCGCCATCGTCGAATTACCCTCACTCCGTTCTGCGTTAGGGGTGGCCATCCTGATAGCCGCAATCGGCACAGTGCTGATGGGCGTCTTCCCGTCCGCGTCCATGTCTTTGGCCGGAGCGTCGTTTTTGTCGTTGGGATGAACCAGGAAGAGCCGCGTCCGCGGTGCCGCTTTTTACTGGCGAGTATCGACTCTGGCCGCTTGCGCGCCGGCAGGGAAGTGGGTTGCGAGCCTGGATGCTGACCGCCTGCCTGACGGCTTTACATTTTCTCACCCTCGTGCGGACGAAAAAAGAGCTGCCTTTTGATGCAACGGCTTGTCGGCAGTCCGCAATCTTCTTCCCATTGATTGGGATTCTCATCGGCGCGCTGGTCTGGGGGGCAGACTGGTTGCTCAGACCCGTACTCCCGACGACAGGGCTCAGCGTTATGCTCGTTGGGTTGCTGGCTGTCGTGAGTCGAGGGTTTCATCTTGATGGGGTCGTGAAGAGCGCAACTGCTCTGTTTGGCGGACCGGACTCGGCGAGGAGAGCACCTGCGCGTGGACCGCTTGGTATCCTGGCCCTTTTTTTTATCCTGGCGTGTAAAGTCCGCGCCTTGGAGCTATTGCTCGGCGGCTATCGAGACATTGCTCTCTTGCTCGGACCTATGCTGGGTCGATGGGCGTGCGTGGTGATGGCCTATAGCTCCCGTCCTGCTCGGGACGAGAGGCCAGGCACGACATTTGTGCATGGTGTCCAGTTTAATGAGTTCGCCCTCTCCAGCCTCATTGCTCTGGGGGTCTTGTTTACGCTGATTGAAATTGCGGGCATTGCGCTCGTTCTTCCCTTGGGCGGACTCATTATCGGCTTTACTCTGCTTTGCAATCGTCGCCTGGGCGGCGTCGCCGGAGACCACTGGGGGGCGGTGGCAGAACTCGTCGAGACCGCCGCGTTCTGCCTCTTCGTCCTCCTCGCCAGAGGGGGCACGGTCACTGCCCCAGTGTAGACGACCGGAGTGGGAACGGGATTGGGACAAGCCTCAACGCGACGCTTGCCCTATCCGCTCGTGGATCAGACGGAGGAGATCAGATGTCGGCGCGGACGGGAATCTCCGCGCTGAGAGCAACATCAACCAGGGCTTCGCCGTGCTGCGCATAGCGGAGCGTTTGCTCTTCTTTCCACGCCTTGAGCGCTGCACGCATCCGGCTCGGATTGATGCCCAGCACGTCGCAAATATTTTCAAAAGAGAAGAACCAGAGTCCATCAGTAGAAACAATCCACTCCTCGGCTTCCTGAAAGAGTCGCCGCTCGTGGGGTTTTTTTGCTAACAGATAGGTCTGGAAACAATGCACTGCATCCTCTAGCATAGCGAGCAGGAGTCGTTTTTCACCCTGTAGGGATTTACGCCCGAGCAAGGCAAAGTATTGCTCCGGCAAGAGAGTGTCTGGTTCAAACATAGGGCCTCTCCTCCACAGAAATTTGACGGATAATGGTGGTCGCACGTGAGGGTGGAAGGGTAGCGAAAATTCATCTATAAGTAAAGTGAAAAAATCTTCTTTCCATTATTAGAAACCATGCATATTGAAACGCTGAAGGTCTTTTGTGATCTGGCTGAGACGGGCAGCTTTTCGCTTGCCTCTTCAAAGAATTTTATTACCCAATCCGCAGTCAGTCAGCAGATTCGCGGTCTGGAGGAGCGCTACGGCCGAGAACTGGTGGAGCGTTCAAAGGGAAATGTGCGCCTGACACAAGCCGGGCAGATCTTGTATGAGGCGGGCAAGGAGATTGTGCAGAAGTATCGCGAAATCGAAGACAGGATCCAGACCCTCTCCCGCTCGGTTGCCGGCACGGTTCGGGTTGCCACGGTCTATAGTGTCGGGCTCTATGAGCTCTCTTCGCCACTCAAGGGCTACCTGCAGACCTTCCCTGATGTCAACATCCACCTGGAATATACCCGCGTCAATAAAATCTACGAAGACGTCAGTCGCGGCGATATTGATCTGGGTATTGTCGCCTATCCGAGTAAGCGGCCCCAGATTCGACTCACCCCGTTCCGGGAGGACCGGCTGGTCTTGATCTGCGCCCCGCAACATCGATTTGCTTCACTCCGGCGTATCAACATCAAGAAGCTCGACGGCGAGAATTTTATCGGTTTTGAGCGCGACATTCCCACACGTCGGGCGCTTGATCGTCTCTTCCGGCGGCATGGGGTCAAGGTTCAACACATGATGGAAATGGATAATGTCGAAACGATCAAACGCGCGGTCGAAATAGGAGCCGGGATCGCTATTGTCCCCGAGCCTTCCGTTTCTCTTGAGGTCAAGAATGAAACCCTCAAGGTGATCCAGTTTTCCGGCGAGGTCATCATGCGCCCAATCGGCCTTATTTCCAAGCGGGGTCGCCGTTTTACCCAGGCGACCCAGAAGTTTGTCGATTTCCTCAAAGACAAGCCCGCCCAACAGTCTCTGGAGTCTTCGGATCAGGTTCTCCAGGCCATTGCGTAGGAGGCCGGGCGCTGGGCGAGATGCCCTCCCCGTTTTTCTCCTGAGGTTGAGAGCTATTCCCGAAGATGTCCCGGACTCGGAGACGCGCGGGAATCACGCTCCGGGTGACTCGGCCCGTGCTGACGCATCCTTCAGATATTCGGAGAATTCATAGATGCCATATGCCTCCCGCCCGTGCCACACGGTTCGGGACAGCCCAAAGGTCACGGCCAGGGCCGGCCCGTCATGCGTGTGGCGCACTATGGGAATAGCCGTCAGGGTTTCTCCCTGGCACTCAAGCGACAGCGGGGCAGAGGAGGAGAAGGAGACAGAGAACCGTGTGGGGCGGCCATGCTCGAAGGCGTATTCGAGCTGCCAGTCTCCGGGGTCCAGCGGTTGGGGGTGGCCGTGCTGATAGACAATGCCGGAAGAATGCGGCCCGTCAGGAGTTTCGGCGCGAGCCAGGAAAATCCCCAGGTCAGACCCAAAGGGCAACGACAGCAAGCGGCGCGGCAGGAGACGGTCCGTCTCGTCGGGTCTGAGCACGTCAACAAAGCCCCAGGCGCTCACCCTATACTCGCGGTCTGGAAAAGCCACGCTGCCCTGGAGTTGACACAGTTGGATAAGAGCCGAACGGCTGGCTGGCAGCGCAGGAAACACCAGTTGCAGGTCCACCTCGGCCGGCTCTATCCAGGACGCGGCCAACCCGTCTTCGAGCCGAATAAATGCCTGGGGATGGGCAAAGCGCATGAGCGTGCCCCGGTAGCTGATGGAGAGTCCTCCCGGCTGTCGCCGCCACACGCACTGCCCGATCTGCACCTGGCCGGGGTCCGATCCGCGCCTGTCTTCACCGGTAAAGAGCACCATCTCGGTTCCGCCAAGGGAGAGGAGTAAGCGTCCAGAATGGACGGCTGCCCCAGGATCAAATTCTACGCCACCCATCACCCCTAACCCGCTCATCGGGTCGTGAAAGTGCAAGGCCAGGCGGCTAGGCTCGCGCTTCCAGGTCTCAGGCAGCAAAGAATCGTACGACGTTGTGTCCTCTGCCGGCGGAGTCTCAAGAAAAGAACACGCAGAAAAGTCGCGGTCTCCCTTCCGAGCGGGCACGGCACCATTGTGTAGAGAATTGCCCAGGGTATGGCAAAAGACGCGGACAAAGCGCTCCCGCTCTGCTCCGGGCCAACGCAGGCCCACGCCGAGTTCCAACTGCGCGGCGTTAATTTTTCCCTGTTCGGACAGCTCGGCCAGCGTTCGTATGTGGGCAGAGTCGTCGTGCAGAAAACGCGGGCTGAAGACCTGCATGACATTATTTTTGGCGGCCGCGGCATAGCGCCGTCCGAGCGCGACATCGATCTCGTGTTCCTGGGCCGCTTCACAAAAGGGGAGTACGACATCGGAAAAGAACGCCACATCCAGCGTCGGTTCCCCCTTGCCCGCCTTCATCAGGTTCCCCGCGCGTTGGCGGAGTCCGATGCCCACATCGCACACGGGCTGTACTACATTCCAGCCATGAATAAAAAAGACGCGCACCGAGTCATGCTGCGCGGTCAGCGCTGACAGGAGTTCGACCAGAGAGTGCAGAAACCAGGGGGCCTCTTGTTTGACCTGACTCACGCGATTCAGGTCCAGCTCGTTGCGGTCATGCGAGCGGTTTATCAGCGCATAGCTCCGGGTTTGGGCGGCTAAGTCGTGCGTGAGTTCGGCCGTATACAGGTCATTGACCTTGATACTATCTGTGATGGGGGCATCCGTCGGGCGGCGGCCCCCATGCGGAGCGACAAGGACGATGGGGACCTCACCAGCGGTAAACGTCATCCACGCAGGCAGGCTGGGCTCAAATGAAAACGGCATGACGCCACTATACCCGATCTGCGCGGAATACAGAACGTCTCCCACACGAGAGCCTAGCTGCTGGCCTCATCAAGCTGGCGTTCCAGGTCCTTGACGGTCAGGCTGCCCGGCTGCTGGCCGGTAGAGGCCATATCATTAACAACCTGTTGAAGCAGGGCGTTACAAGGAGTGGGAATACCGTGGAGCCTGCCCAGCATAACAATCTCTCCGTTCAAAAAGTCAGCCTCGATCGTAGGCAAACCGCGCATCAGACTTTGCCACGACGAACCGCCAGCCCGCGGATGGCCCTCAATGTTGACGAGCTTAATCTGTGATCGGACCCGCGCCTTGAGTTCACCTGCGGGCACAAACTCAATGCCCGCAGCCTGATAGCAGGCGAGGGCTTCGGCGCGGAGTGCCCGGATAATTTTTCGTGAGCGGGCCTCAAATCCGCACGCCGCCTGAAAGGCGTTGCGCACATTGCTCAGCAGCTTGGTGTACTTCCAGCGCATGATAGTACGGTCAGGTGCGGCACTAAAGCCACAGGTGGTCAGATCTTGCGTCACTTGGGTAATGAGCGAATCAACCCCGTTGGGGTAACGTCCGGCATCCAGAATCCCGCCAACGGGCTCGGCATGATTCAGCACCAGCCCCGGCTCCAAATAGGTGGCCGGCATCCAGACTACTATGCCGTAGACGTGCGCAAAGCGGCGGACGGCCAGACGTTCGTTGTCCACCCCGTTCTGACCGCAGATGACGGCAAGGTCCCGGCCTCCCGCACGCGCAAGGTCGCGTAGCGCCATTTCTGTGTCCTGGGACTTCATCGTCAGCACCACCACGTCAGCCGGGGTAAACGTGATCTCTTCGGGGTGGCTGACCGCACGGATTGTGAGCTGGAGCGTTTCCGTGGGGGTCTTTAATGTCAGGCCCTTGGATTGGATGGCGTGTAAATGCTCACCGCGGCAGATCAGCATAACGTCATGTCCGTGCTGAAACAGCCGCGCCCCAATGGCCCCGCCGATGCCACCCGCTCCGTAGATGATGTAGCGCATATGAATCCCCCGTCCTCTCAATACCCTCAGGGTCAGATTCTACCTCTCGCCCGGGCGTCTATACACCCCATTCGATGGGGCGAGCGGAATAGCCCCGGAACGGTGCGGTCGGATTGACATCTCCTAGCCAACCGCAGGATAATCACAGCCACCAAGGAAGGGAGACCGCATGACACAGGATTCAACACCGAGCGCTATTTTTTCGGCGGACTCACACACCATAGAGCCTGCGGACCTCTGGGTAGAGCGCGTGGACCGGGGTTTTCAAGACCGGGCCCCGCGCGTCATCAAAAACTATCAAGACAAACCGGGTAGCTTTTTTGTGGCGGAAGGGCTCACGCCGTTCCCCGTGGGTGGCGGGTTTGCCGCGGGCAAGGACCCCAAGGATCTGGCGACCAATCAGAACGTCGGCTACGAGCAGGCGCGTCCGAGCGGTTGGGGCCCGATCGAGCGGCTCAAGGATCAGGATATCGACGGGGTCGAAGGAGAGGCCCTGTATACGACCCTCGGCATGTTCCTCTTCCACCTCAAAGACGTCAACCTTCAGTGGGCGTGCTTCCGGGCCTCTAACGATTGGATAGCCGAATTTACCAGTCACGCCCCCCAGCGCCTTGTTGGTTTGGGGCTGATTGCCATGCAGGATGTCGAGCAGGCCGTGGGTGAGTTGCAGCGCGTTGCCAATAAAGGATTGCGCGGAATCATGATCAACGCGACCTCTCCCCGGGAGGTGCCCTACAGCGATGCCTCTTTTGATACGTTCTGGGCGGCCGTTCAGGATCTGCACCTGCCAGTCAGCCTGCATATTCTCACCGGCAAGCAAAATATCCGACTCAAAAAGGGACGGGTGGCCTCGAATATGTCTATTATCCACGAAGTCCAAAACTCATTGACCGATCTGATTTACAACGGTGTGTGCGAACAGTTCCCCCGGCTGAAGCTGGTTTCCGCAGAAAACGATATTGGCTGGATTGCCCATTATTTGAGTCGCTTGGATATCTCATCCGAAACGCTCAAGTATGTGGACCCAACACCGAACACCCTCCTGCCCAGCGAGTATTTCAAACGGCAGATCTATGCCACCTTTCAAGACGACCGGGCCGGAGTCATGACCTATGAGCTGAGCGGTGCGGACAATCTGATGTGGGCATCGGACTTCCCCCACCGCGCCTCAACCTGGCCGCGCTCACGAGCGGTGATAGAGCAGAATTTTGCCGGCATTCCCGCTGAGGTCAAGCGTAAGATGACCTATGAGAATGCGCGACGTTTGTACGGATTATAAAACAGGACACGTTTACTCTTTTACTCTTTGATGACGTTCCGCGCGGCCAGTCCACACTCCTCTCTGTCTAGGTCAGGATGTCCCTTTCTCGGAGCGCGGCGATCTCGTCCTGACTCAGACCGACGATGTCGGTCAGCACGGCATCCGTGTCTTGGCCCAGGCAGGGAGCCGGACGCCGTATCTCACACGGGGTGCGGGACATGGTCCAGGGGATACCCATATGCCGACGGGTCCCCACCTCCGGATGTTCCAGTTCGACGAAATAGTCCCGCGCGCCAACGTGTGGGTTGTTGATCATGTCAATCGCATCAAGCGACGGATAGGCAGGAATGCCGGCCTTCTGTAGCGCCTGGGTGGCCTCGTCCGCGGTGCGTTCCTGGGTCCAGGCCGTGACGATCTCTTCCAGCGCGGCCTCGTTTTCTTTCCGCGCAGCCAGGCTGGCAAAGCGCGCGTCCGCACTGAGCTCGGGTCGGCCCATGACCTCACACAAGCGCTGCCATTCCGCCTCGTCCCGGACCGACAGACTCACCCAGCGGTCGTCGCCTTTGGAACGAAAGACACCGTGGGGGGCCATATGGGGATCGCGATTGCCCATCCGTTCGGGTTGGGTGTCGTTCATGCTGTAGTCCATCAAGGCTTCGGGCAATAACATGATCGCCGCCTCCCACTGGGAGAGGTCGATATACTGGCCCTGGCCGGTCTTTTCACGGTGGAGCAAGGCAGCCATGACGGCAAAGGTGGCATGGATACCGCCGTTGGGGTCGCCGTAGGAAAAACCGGCCATCATGGGCGGACCGCCGACATAGCCGGTCAGGGCCGACAGGCCGCTCTGAGCGACCTGCGGCGGACCGTAGGATACGAAGTCTTTTTCCGGTCCGCTCGTTCCATAGCCGGGTAGAGAGACCATGATGATGTCGGGCTTGATACGGCGCAGAACGTCATAGCCCACCCCAAGTTTTTCCATCACCCCGGAGGCAAAATTATTCATCACGATATCGCTCTTTGAGACCAGCGCCTTGGCGATATCGATGGCTTGCGGGGCTTTCAGGTCCAGGGTGAGGGAGCGTTTGCCCTGGTTGTACTGGTTAAAATAGCCTGCCCGGTTCACGCCCGATTCGTTGTCTGGCCAGGGCGGAATAAGGCGGGACGGACATAAGCGTTTGGCACTTTCGATCCGAATGACGTCCGCGCCCAGGTGGGCCAGTTGCAGGGAACCATACGGGCCGGCCCAAGCCCAGCAAAAGTCAACAACGCGGATTCCATCCAACGGCGATCGGCTCATGATCTTCTCCTTTTGCTTTCTCCTAGACGGCACCGGCTCGCTGAAGCGCGGCCAGGTCCTGGTCGGTCATGCCGAGTTCGGTATAGACCTCGGTGTTATGCTGTCCCAAACACGGGGCCGGACGACGCAGCTCCCACGGCGTTTCCGAGCAGATATGGGGCGCGCCAGGATAGGGCAGGCTGCCCGCCTCAGGGTGATCGAGCCGGACAAAAAAGCCGCGGGCGTTGAGATGTTCGGAGTTCAGCAAATAGCCCATGGTTGAGACTGGGGCAAAGGGAATCCGGCGCGCCTGCGCCTTGAGGTATAAATCCTGTACGGTGCAATCCTTGACCCAGTCTTGAATGAGCAGCTTGAGCGCATCCCAGCTCTCGCCGCGCTTCAGTCGATCCTCGAAAATCGGCACGGCGGCCCACTCCGGGTTGCCCATCAGGTCCACAAACGAGTGCCAGTGATGCTCCTCCACACAACAGATGAAGATCCAGCCGTCTTTGCACTCCAACAGATCCAGCGGCTGGATCGGTTTATGTCCGAGTCGCGTCACCGCCACGCCGGCATAGGCGGCCATCATGGTGCCGAACTCCGAGATGCCCATCAGGCATTCCTGGACGGAGAACTCGACGTGCTGGCCCAACCCGCCGCGCAGTCTGGCAAACAGTGCGCCGAGCGACGCCACCGCGGCGTGCACCCCGGCCGTAAACCCGGACTGCTGGCCAAAGGCCTTGAGCGGCGGGAGATGATCGGTGCCCGGCCCTCCGCCGTTCAGAAAGCACAGCCCGCCCGCGTTCCACAGGGTGAGGTCAGACGCCTCATACTCTGTATGCGGTCCTCTGAGGCCGAAAGGGGTGATGGAGGTCATGACCAGGCTGGGATTCATGGCTGCCAGACGGTCGTAGTCCAAACCAACGGTCGGCATATGCTTGGGATGGACATTATGGATCAGCAGATCCGCGTCTTCGACGAGACGCTGCAAGACCTCCTGGCCCTGGGGCTGTTCCAGGTCGAGCGTGATCCCGCGTTTATTGGTGTTCAGGAAAAGGTAGAGTCCGCTCTTTTCCGCGTGGAGCTTTCCGCCTGGAAACGGACCGCGTTGACGGGCCGCGTCTCCCCCGTGCGGCGACTCAATCTTGATGACTTCCGCGCCCATGTCGGCCATGAGCTTGCTGGCGTAGGCGGCAGAAACCATTTCGCCGCATTCAATGACCCGAAAACCTGATAAGGCACCCGGCATACTCCCTCCTTCTTTCCGGTCGGATAACTCCGACGCAGCAGAGTCAGACTCTAGTAGGCCGCTGGTGTCACGTCAAGCTTGACTCTCGCCCGTGCACGCAGTACTCCAGACAGTATTCATGGTGCGGACATGGAGCTGATCGATATTTACTTGCGGGTTGAGCGGGCAGATATCGCGCTCATCAAATGTGTCATCGAGTCCTACGAAGATCTCGGCATTGTCCGCACGATCGACAATACCAAGGCCATTATCGTGCTCCTGATCGTACCCGACTTTATCGAGGATGCCTGGGCCGCGCTCGAATCGCTGCGGCAGCATATGGACTGGCACCAGGTCTCCCGTCCGACCGCGTCTGACGACTGGTTGATGAAGAAGATGCATCCAGAGGCGACGGACTCGGTGTAAGGTGGATCATCGGCCTTATCAACTCCGTGTTTCCAGACTCGATCGACTAGGGCCAAACGCGCCGAGTGGGTCACTGCAAGTAAAATCGGACCTCATGTCATATCCTCCAGGATTTCAGTTGCTCCGATCAGCGGAAGCAGCTTCAACACGGTTTCTCGGAATTCATCCCGCTTGGCGGTTACAATTTTTTTCACCCTGCGCTCCTCCCAGGCGAGGGTTTGAATCAGGTTCGCTGCGACCACAGATGGTTGCTTGAGATTGGATATCGGAACCTCCGTCGTCCCACCGCGAATACTGGTGCTGATAGGACAACAGATCAGCAGCCCGGTCCTCCGATTGTATTCTCGACTACTCAACACCAGCGCCGGACGGTATTTCCCGATTTCCCTCCCATTGGTGGGCTCAAAGTCGAGCCATACGACATCCCTCCGCGCGGGGATGTAGCGTCTGGATACCATCTAGTCTCCAATCGCGGGCCCTGCGGGTGGGGCCAGCGCGTCGGCGTGTGCTTTTTCCGGCGTTATCTCAGCCAGTAACTCCTCTTCGGTATAGAGAAAACGGAGCGGCCTTTTCTTTCGAATAACCGGCTTGACGACCATACCTTCTTCGGTCACGTCTACGGTAACTTTGGTGCCGGCCTTGAATTGGGGTAATGCCGCCATTATGCCGGTCACACGCAAGGCTAGGCTGTTCCCCCACTTTTTGATTTCCGTCTCAATTTTCATGACTCCCTCAACTTTCTCTACTGAATGTGTATGAAAGTGTATCCGGTGTAGATACGCCGTCAAGGCACTCTGACCGTAGGCGTGCGGTGACGGTGCCCTCATGAGTTGGCATGGCTATTCACGAGAACGCATCTCATAAAGAGGAGAGGCGTCACTTTTGCCCATCAAAAGTCCTTACTCGTCCGACTCTTCCAACTCCGTCCCCTCATTCGCCTCTTTCTTCTTCCCAAACACATAGGCCACCCCAATGCTGAGCACATACAGCAAGAGGAGCGGGGCGGCGAGGAGCATTTGGGAGATCGCGTCGGGCGGGGTGAGGATGGCGGCCAGTATGAAAACGCCGACCGCGGCGTAACGGAATGCGCCAATGAGGGTCTGGTGAGTGATGAGTCCGACGCGCGCAAAGAAAAAGGCGAAGACGGGCAGTTCAAACGTGACCCCAAAGGCGAGCAGCGTTCTGGCCGTGAAGGTCAGATATTCGCTGATTTTTAAGGTGGCCTGTACCCCGATGCTGCGGAACTCCTCCAAAAAAAACGCATACGCAATCGGCAGAACGACGGTATAACAAAAGCCGGCCCCCAGTACGAAAAAAAATGAACAGAAGAGGACAAACGGCCAGACGTAGCGGCGTTCCTGTGGATAGAGGCCCGGAGCAACGAACTGCCAGAGCTGGTAAAAAATAGCAGGACTGGCGCCAAAGAGCGCCGCAATAAAAGCGACCTTGATTTTTGTAAAGAACGCCTCGGTCGGGCTGGTGCCAATCAGAGAATGGGGGTCGTCCGTTATCTGCTGGAGGGGCTGAGCGAGAAAAGCAAACAGTATATTGGCAAAGAAATAGGCCGGGAGAAAGACAATGAAGATGGCAAGCAAAGACCGAATGAGGCGGCTGCGCAGCTCATCCAGATGGCCGGTGAGCGGCATGGACCGGTCGTCAGAGACCATGTCCTAGTTGTCTCCTCCGGTGCGCTCTTTCTTCTCTGGCTCTGGCGTTTCCGAAGAGCGGGGCGAGTCGGCAGGGGCAGGCGGCAGGGCCGGAGAGTTCGCCCGTGCGTTACGCTCGGCTGCACGCACTTCCTCGTCCAGCATGATCTGGGCGTTATCGAGCTCTTCAGTGATCCCGCTCGTTGCCCGGCGCAATTCGGCAAAGGCCTTACCCAAACCGCGGGCCGCTTCGGGCAGGCGCTTTGGGCCGAGGACGATCAGCGCCACGACCATAATCACTACCAATTCCGGCATCCCGATTCCGAACATATTTGCCTCTCGGGTTACGGTAGTATAATCGAAAAACCGGCGCAAGTTATAGCCAGGGCCCGATAGGGGAGACGCTCTCCCGGCCCGGTAAGGAGCGATCAATGTTACAGACAGGCATCGTGCTGGACGCACGTTATCAGGACCACAACCCAGGTCCGGGTCATCCGGAACGGGCGGACCGGATCGGCACCCTACTCAGCCGCTTCGCGTCCTATGAACGCGCCGGCTTGAAGCGGTTTCCCCCAAGACGGGCGACACCTGAAGAACTCGCCTTGGTCCACGATACCAGCCTGATTGGCCAAGTCGCTGCCTCTGCCGGTCTCGAAGCTGCGGCCTTTGACGCGGACACGCGGGTGTCCGCGCAGTCGTATGAGACGGCCCGCCTCGCCACCGGTGGCCTGTTGACCCTGCTGGATGCGGTCATGGAGCGTGAGGTGGACAATGGTTTCGCCCTGGTGCGACCGCCCGGGCATCATGCCGAACGCAATCGGGCCATGGGCTTTTGTCTGTTCAACAGCGTCGCTATTGGGGCGCAATATCTGCGGGAACGCTTTGGGCTGAGCCGGATTCTGGTGATGGATTGGGACCTGCACCACGGCAATGGCACCCAGCACAGTTTCTATGACGACCCTGGCGTGCTGTATCTCTCGACCCATCAATATCCGTACTACCCTGGCACAGGGGCCGCTGAGGAAGCCGGCCGGGGCAGCGGCGAGGGCTATACCGTCAACTTGCCGCTCAGCGCCGGCTGGGGAGATGCCGCTATTGTGTCGCTCTTTGAAGAAGTGATCGATCCCATTTGTCGGCAGTTCCAGCCCGAGTTCGTGTTGATCTCCGCCGGCTTTGACGCCCACGCCCGCGACCCCCTCGGCGGTCTGACCGTCACGGCAGAGGGCTTTACTGCCCTGGCACGTATTCTCCTGCGCGTGGCGCGGGACCAGGCCCAGGGCCGTTGTGCCGCCATTCTCGAAGGCGGCTACGATCTGGAAGGGCTGGAAACCTCAGTGGTCTATGTTCTGGACGAAATGGGCGGCGACCGGCTGGGCTCCCCACTCCCCACCTATGAACGCCAGGGTCTGCTCCCCAACGTCCGGGCCGTGCAGCGGCGCTATTGGGAGTTGCCGGCGGCTGGCTGAAATCTACCGATAGTTAGGCCGCCTGATGGAACCTTGCCACGGACACCGGCCTTGTCTGTGCGAATCCTTCTCGATGACACTTTATACGTTCGACCTCGTGAAGCGTCTCAGCGGTAAAATAGCTTTCACCACAGCTTGAGCACGAGATCAGGGGAATCCCTTCAATCACCAGCAGGGCCTCGCCAGAACCATAGCTGCGAGAGACGTGGCGGATGCGAGCTGCCTGCTCTCAGCAAGTGTCACATTTCAGTTTGTTCATCATCGGGGTGAGGCCAGCCAGCGAAGTCTGCCATTCGGACCGCACGGCGTTCCCTGATGTGAGCGCGAACTTCCTCAATATATGTTCGCCGAGGATTCGGGATCATCTAAATCCAGAGGTATCTCGGGTTTAAACCTTCCCTTGAGGCGATTACATACGGCACCCGCTACGACAATGTTGCGTGGTTCGTGGAGTCTGCCTTCCGATTTGGGAAGTAGGTGGTCTTCCTCGGCGCTCATGAACGCTTCGAAATCGCTCATGCGGTCACGGCAGCGGTAGACGCAACGCCTATTATCGCGTTCGAAGATTTCCTGGAAGTCTGTGGACATCCACTACTCCCCCAATCCTGCTAGCAGGTACCTCAGTCCTGTGCTGCCCGCTCGGCATGAATCTCTGCGTGCGAGGCGATGACGCGCTCTGCTTTGAGTTGAGCGATCTGCTGGTCAGAATAGTTGAGCAAGCGGCGCAGGACGCTCTCCGTATGCTCACCCAGTAGCGGACCTGGGGCGGCCACGTAGCCTGGTGTCTTCGAGAGCTTGAATGGCGGCCCGTCAAGGATGACATCTTCCGTCTTGCCGTTTTCCTGGGCCGGTAGCCGTGCCCAATACCCCCGCGCCCGTAGTTGCGGGTCGCGGTCCAGGTCTTGCCCATTGGCAACCACGCCGGCAGCGACGCAGGCTTCTTGCAGGTGGGTCATGACTTCTTCCGCGGTATGCTGCTGGGTCCAGGATTCAATATGACGGTCCAAAGCGTCCTGATGCTGGAGGCGGTCTGCAAGAGTGGCAAAGCGTGCCTCGCGCGTCCAGGCCGGCTGCCCCAAGACATGGCACAGACGCTGCCATTCTGCTTCGGTGAAGACGGCAATCGCGCACCAGCGGTCGTCACCTTTGCAGCGATACACCCCGTGCGGGGCTGCCGGGGCTTCCTGGGAACGATTACCAACAGGTTCACTTGGGGTTCCGTTATTCAAGATGTCGAGCAAGCCCGGCCCGACCAGGCTGGAAATTGCCTCAAACTGCGCCAGGTCAACGAACTGCCCCTGGCCGGTCTGTTTGCGATGCCACAGGGCCATCAATACGGCCAGCGCGCCGCTATAGCCGCCGGTCATGTCCGCGTACGAATAGCCCCAGCCGGCCGGCTCGTGACCGGGATGACGCATCTGGAGCGTATAGCCGGACAAGGCCTGGAGTGTCGGGCCATAGCTGACATAATCCTTGTGCGGCCCGGTATGCCCAAAGCCGGACATGGAGACCGCAATAATATCGGACTTGATTTTTTTGAGGCTGTCGTAGTCGAGCCCCCAGTTGCGCATGACCCGGGCGCTGAAATTATCGATCACGACATCCGATATGGCCGCGAGTTGTTGGGCGATGGCAATCCCACGCGGATCGGCCATATTGATAACCGTACTTTCCTTGCCCCGGTGCAGATTGCCGGAAAAGCCGCCCCGCCGCGTCCCCAGATCGAGCGTATCGCGCCGCTCGATTTTAATGACCTCGGCACCCTGGTCGGCCAGGATACGCACCGCGACCGGACCGGCGACCACCCAGGTGAAGTCAAGAATGCGGATGCCTTCGAGCGCGCGGCGGCCTGTTGGTTTGGATACCATTGGGCAACCTATACCGCCTCGGAAATATCTTCCTTGGCCGCCTCGGCGGGCGGAAAGAGTAGGGAGGCGACGATCGTGACGGTCAGGACCAGGGCGATCACGCCCAGGGAGAGACCAATCGGGATGGGATATACGTCGACCAGGAGCATTTTGAGGCCAACAAAGCCCAATACCACGCCCAGGCCGATGCGCAGATAGACGAATAGGTCGAGCACGCCGGCAATCAGGAAGTAGAGGGCGCGCAGGCCCAGAATGGCAAAGACGTTTGAGGTGTAGACAATGAAGGGGTCGTCGGTGACGGCAAAAATGGCCGGAATTGAGTCGATCGCAAAGACCAGGTCCGTACTTTCTACGGAAACGAGGACGACCAACAGGGGGGTGGCAAAGAGTCGCCCCTGATGCCGGACGAAGAAGTGTTGACCCGCGTATTTGTCTGTGACCGGCAGCACCCGCCGCAGGAGTCGAATTGCGGGATTGTCTTCCGGGTCGGATTCGGTCTCCTCGGAGATGGCCAGCTTGATGCCGGTGAAGACCAGGAAAGCGCCGAAGAGATAGATGACCCAGTGAAAATAGTGCAGCAGCGTTGCTCCGAGGGCAATGAAAATCCCGCGCATGACCAGTGCGCCCAGAATTCCCCAGAACAGAATACGGTGCTGATAGGCCAGGGGCACGGAAAAATAGGAAAAGATCAGCAAGAAGACAAAAATGTTGTCCACGCTGAGCGATTTTTCGATCAAATAGCCGGCCAGAAATTCCAGGGCCGGCTCCGAGCCGCTGGTATAATAAATCCAGGCGTTAAAGACCAAGGCGAGGCTGATCCAGACCGCGCTCCAGATTCCGGCCTCCTTGCGCGATACCTCGCGCGCCTCCCGGTGAAAAACCCCCAGATCCAGGAACAGCAGGACGAGAACGATCAGGGTAAAACCGACCCATAGGCCGATGCTGGATGCCATGCCTACACTCGCGAGTTTAGCTGTTATTTTGCGGGGGACACTCCCGGACCCCCGGCGCCGGTTAAATTTTCGTAGATTTCCTGGTAGCGAGAGGCCGCCTGATCGATAATCTCCTGCGGCAGATGCGGGGCCGGCGGGCGGCGGTCCCAGCCCAGGGAAATCAGATAATTCCGAATAATCTGCTTGTCATAGCTGTCCTGAGACTTGCCGGGCTGATAGCTTTCGCTCCGCCAAAAGCGCGACGAGTCGGGCGTAAAGGCTTCATCAATGAGAATGAGCTGACCGTCGCACTGGCCGAACTCGAATTTGGTGTCCGCCGGGAAAAATCCCCTGGTTTCCGCATAGGCGTGGGCCTCGTTGTATAGGGCCAGGCTGAGGTCCCGTACCTGAGCGGCCAGGTCCGCGCCAATGAGGCGTTCGACTTCGGCAAAGGCGATATTTTCGTCGTGCTCGCCCTGCGGGGCTTTGGTTGAGGGGGTAAAGATGGGCTCGGGTAAACGGGCGCTCTCCTGGAGTCCCGAGGGCAACGGAATGCTGCACACGGTTCCACTCGCCCGATATTCCTGCCAGCCGGACCCGGCCAGATAGCCCCGAACGATACACTCAACCGGTAGCGGTTCCGCCTTTTTGACCAACATGGAGCGACCGGCCAGACTGTCACGAGCGGACTGAAAAACAGCCGGGAATGCCTCCACGTCAACCGCAATAAGATGGTGCGGCACGATGTCGGCCAGGCGCTCAAACCAAAAGCGTGACACCTGGGTCAAGACCCGTCCCTTGCCCGGTATGCCTTCGTGCAGCACGACATCAAAAGCCGAGACCCGGTCGGTTGCAACGATCAACAGATAGTCGTCGGTTTCGTAAATATCACGGACTTTTCCGCGGCGGGGCGGCGGCAGTCCTTCCACACTGGTTGTTAAGATAATGGGTTCGTTCATGACGCTGTTTTCTCTCTTCTGGACAAATCCAATACGCTCATAACAGACACTGTTCTCATTCTAGCAGACTGACGATTCTTCTCTACATCCCCCGGAACCTAGCTGTCCTTTTGCTCGGTTTCAGCCTGCCCGCGCTGAAATGCGACCAGCTCTTTTTGCTCAACAATGTTTCCACTCACCAGATCGGTGGTGGTACTTTTCACCATGCCAACACCAGGGGTATACCATTCGGTATAGTGAAAACCGCGTCCGCTCGTCCGGGTAATCTTGGTCTCCACCCGCAGACAGTCGGTGTACGTCCCGGCCTTGACCACCACCGGCTCCTGCTCCGAGCCAAAACGATAGATCGTCGAGAGCTGAGACACCTCGCCCCATTCACCAATCCGGACCTCTCGCCACTCTTCACGCTGGTTTTCGCTCTTGCTGGCGATATCGAGCGGGAAGACGGGGGCAGAGGATTCGCCTATGGTCCCGGTTGAAACCAGGGTCGTACGCTCATTATTGCCATAGACATGGTTGGTGTTGCGAACCAGATAGCCCTCATAGGGGTAGTACAAGACGGGCAGGATATCTTGAGGCGCGGTCGGATGAACGCCGGGGTGGGCTTCATCCAGCACCACGGCGTCAAGCTGAAGGCGGGGGATACGCTGCTGTCCTTTCACCTCCACACTGAGTTCCGCCTGTGTGTCATACCACGCGCCGGACAGCGTATAGACCCAGCGACTGCCGGGCGTATGCGGGAAGAGGGGAGCGACTTGTTGCCAGGCGTTGGCAGGATTAGCAGGAGAAGCGGTCTCATCTTCGGTACGGCGGGGATCTGTTCGACTGAAAACCAGACTGGCCAGGATGAGGAGACCGACGATCGCAGGTATCGGTTTCACCTTGCGGGAATTCTTTTTCTTCGGACTGGTTCGGACCATTCGAATCATGAGGTATTATAGCTCAAATCACACCGGCCTGCTGCAGTGCCGAGAGGCGATCTGCCTCGATCCCGAGCTCGCTTCCATATACCTCACTGTTGTGTTCGCCCAGGAGGGGCGGACGGCGGGCAATGCGCCACGGCGTCGTGGTAAAGTGGATGGGACCGCCAGGGTAGTGCACCGGACGACCTAACTCTGGGTGCCCAATATGGGAGAAAAATCTGCGCGCGTTCAACTGCGGGTCGTCCACCAGAGCTTCGGGCGGTCGGACCATGGCATACGGAATACGTCGGAGTTGGGCGCCTTCCATGAGTTCGGCCACGCGGTAGTCCTTGGCCCAGTCATCGAGAATATCAAACAGGTGTTCGGCATGCTCCCTTCGATAGACCAAGTCTTGCCAGCGTGCATCGTCAAGGTCCTGGGCTTTCCTGTCTCCCTTGACCCATTCGACCAGCGAGGTCCAATCCCCCAATGAGCAGTGCATGACATAGCCGTCGCGACACCGAGCCACGCGGAAATAGCGACTCCAGTGCAGGCTGCCGCGTCGACTCTCAATGCCCAGCCCCTGGTGATAAAACGGCGCTACATGTTCGACTGCCCCGGCGACGGCTTCCTGCATGCTGACGTCCACCCACTGGCCCTCGCCCAGGCTGTCTCGCGTCCACAGAGCCAACAGCGTGCCGATGGCGGCAAAAAAGGAGGCGCTATGGTAGGCTTGCAGGCCCATGGCGTGCAGCGGTGGCTCATCGGGAAACCCGTTGGTCCAGATCATGCCACCCAGGGCCTCGGCCACCATGTCCGAGGACCGGTAGGCTTGGTAAGGTCCGGTCTGTCCAAAAGGCGTAATCGAAGTGAGCACCAGATGTGGGTTGAGCTGCTTCAACTCGTCATAGCCCAGACCGAGCCGGGCGAGTGTCCCTGGCGCGGCTGACTCGACCAGCACGTCTGCTGTTTCTACTAGTCGCTTGGCCAACTCCTGGCCGGCGGGCTGGTTCAGGTCGAGGGTGATGCCCCGTTTGCTGGTATTATAGAACCAAAACAGCAGACTCCGGTCGGAAAGAGGAAATGTGTCCCGCATCTCGTGTCTGGGAGAGGACACGTTTCCTCTTGGGCGGGGTTGGCCATCGAGAAACGGACCAATGCGACGCGTGGCGTCTCCCTCCGGTGGCTCAATCTTGATGACATCCGCCCCCATATCGCCAAAGAGTTTGGCGCACATGGCCCCTTTGAGGTCGGTCAGGTCGAGAATCCGTAGTCCAGATAGGGCAGTCATACCGGCGTACTCCCTTCGTACTGCTCGCTACAATTTGACAAACACATCCCTGGCCTCTTCGCTGGTCAGTTGAGAGACACTCGTAATCCTATCGCTGAAAGGGGTGAGCGAACCCAGCGAGCTGGTGCCAACATCAATCAGAATCGAGAAGAGCGAGAAGCCGAGCGCGTTCTTTTCTGTGGCAAAGCGTTCGGCCCAGTCGGTGTGGACCCGGCATTCACCGTCGGTAATAAACACGATATCACCCCGCTGAAAACGAGATTCCTGAAAGAGGGAACGTGTCCTTCCTTGACGGGCAGATGCGGGACACGTTCCCTCTTTGATGCACCCCAGGGCCGCGTCGAGGGGTTTTTCAAAATCGGTCCCGCCGCCGGGAAAGTATTCCGCCAGCTCCAGAACCTTGTCCATGTCCGCTTCATAGCGCCCCCGCGTATTGAGATCGACGCTGTACAGGGGCGCATCCGCGGACGAGAAACAAATCGCCCGAAACCGGCGCCGTTCGCGCCGGGCAATTGCAAGCAGCGTGAGCGTGAGCGCTTTGGCCCAGACTTCTTTGTCTCCCTGCATGGACGAGCTGCCGTCAAGGCAGACGATAAGCGGGCCTTTGCCCTGCGCCTCCACCCCGCGCAGGTCGTACTGCAAGAGCTCGTTATCCACAAAGCGCCGGATAAAGTCCTGGCGTAACAGGGGATGCTGCAAGCTCACCATCTCGTGGGGGAGCAAACGGCTGAGTTCCGCCCCGATGCCCACCTCAAAGACTTCGTCCGTTGTGCGTTCAAAGTTTTTCCGCCGCAGGGCGAGCGCCTGGTGCTTCATCCGCCCGACCATCTTGGCAAGCTTTCTCAGCTTGTCATTCCCAGCCAGCCGCCTCCCCAGTTCAATCTGGCGGCCGGGGGAAGATTGGTAGCCCCCACCACCGGCCAGCCCCCACGACTCGGCCTCCTAGGTCGCGTCGTCGAGATTTTGCGCCACCGTAATCGCTTCTTTGAGAAAACGATTGCGGGTTTCCTGCTGGACCCGGGACAGGTCTTGGTTGAGTTGATTGGCCTGCCGTCGCAGCCGGGTGTCTTCCGCCCGCGCCTGGCTGGCCATACGCTCGGCCGTCTGTTCGAGCATCTCTTTGCCTTCTTGTGAGACATCCTCCGTAGCGTCCGCTTGTTCAGCGAGTTCTTTTGCATTCCGGGCTTCGTCGATGTTCTGCTGTACCAGCGCTTCTTGCTGCTCTATATTCCAGAGATCGAGCAAGTCGCGCCGGGTCAGTGGCTTTTCAGATTTCAGCATGCGGAGAGCGCCTTCGCCTAAGAGCACGGTGGCCAGTCCGGCCCGCCCTTCATCCAGGACAGTTGCTTCTCGCAGCAGGTTCGCCAACTCGCCGGTATGCAGCGCGGTGAGTAACTCCCGGTTCACCGCTGCGCTGGGGAGCACATCGTCCGTTGTGAAAAAGACGACGTTATATTTGAAGAGCGCACAAAAAAGATCGCGCAGGAGCGCCCGAAAGTGTGGCAAGAGGGCAGCCCCGCTCTCTTCGAGGCGCTGTAAAGAGGGGGAGCTGGCGCGGAGTTGCTCATAGACCGCCCGGTCGTACGAGTCGCTCTCAACCCAAGAGACATTATCCGACAGCGGCTCTGGTGGCGGGAAGTTGAACTGGGATTTTTTCTTGGCGCGCCGGCGAGGCATGGTAATCTTTCGGACCCTTCGACTGGGCTCAGGACAGGCGGCTTAGAGCCGTTCCAATAACTGGCCCTGGATTTCTTGAATCTCTCGTTTCGCCCGTTCAACCTTATCGATGGCGCGCCCGACCTCCTGAACGTGTTGGTGGATTTCCTCCACCTTGGTCAGGATATTCCGAATCTTGGTGTGCGCCTCGATGATAGCACGGGCGCGCTGCTCCGCGTCCTCCCAGGCGCGCGCGGCATAGTCGCGCAACTCTCTGGTCTGAAACAGGAGTTCCTGCACCTCATCCTCATAGCCATGAATCAAGCCATGAATCACGCTATGCACGGCGGCCTGCTCTGACGGCTCCTTCCATAAAACATGTTCAAGAAAGAATACGTCGGTTTCGGTTACAGTACTGCGTCCGTCCAAACAGGCCACGGCTTGCAGCAGACCGACACTCTGGCGGTAGCGACGGTCGGACGCCAGAATGTCTTGTGTCCGCAGCTCCCGGCGGATCTCGGCGATGACCCCCAGAACGGCGTCGGGGATGGTGACGGCTTGGGCCTCGGTCTGCAATTGGCGCAGCTCGTCGAGGGTCAGTGTGGTGCGTTCAGCCGGTTTGTGCGCCTGAAGAGGAAACGTGTCCTTCTTCGACGGGCGGATGCGGGACACGTTTCCTCGTTGAAGCATGTGCAGAAAGCGAAAGTCCTCCTGGATATAATCCACGGCGAAGCGCAGCAGGAAGCGGTCGTACAGCGCAACGAGTTCGTCGTCCTCGGGCAGTTCATTGCTGGCCCCGAAGAGTGTCAGGAGTGGCACCGCCGCCGCCTCTTTGCCGTTGTGAAAGACTCGCTCATTGATAATGCTGAGGATCGCATTCAAGATCGAGGAACTGGACTTGAAGATTTCGTCCAGAAAGGCGATGTGCGCCTCGGGCAGTTTATTATCCGTGACCCGGCGATAATCGTCGGCTTCGAGCGATTTGAGGCTGACCGCTCCAAAGAGTTCTTCCGGCGTGGTGAATTTCGTCAGCAACCACTGGAAATAGTGTGCCCCGGTAATCCGGCGACACAGCTCATCCGCCAGCATCGACTTGGCCGTCCCCGGAGGGCCGATAATCAGGACGTGCTGGGAAGCCAATAAGGCCGCCAGCGCGCCATCGATGAGGGCGTGCCGTTCGAGAAAACGGTGTTGGAGTTCCGCCCGGATTTTTTGCAGTTTTTCTTGCGGAGTCACAAGCCCGATCCTTCAGCCCTCTCTTCAGGAGAGAAGCCCTACGCTAGCAGATAGGGGGGAGGGCCTCAATTCCGAAGCGAGCTGACCATAGACCTCTAGCGCCCGTATAGCTGGATCGTTTATAACAATTCCCGACAATACTCTATCATTCTTGTAAGGAGGGAAGCATGGCATTAGCGCTTGATGGCATAAAAGTTCTCGAACTCACGCGAGTCGGGCCGGGTGCATTCTGTACCATGATGCTGGCGGACATGGGGGCCGAGGTGTTGAAAATCGAGCCGCCCCCCGCCGGCAAGCTGGCCGGTTCGGGCGCGTCACCCAAACCGGATGAGGCTCGCAAACTGGCCACCAGCTTCACAAATCGGAACAAAAAGAGCCTCGCCCTGAATTTGAAAGACCCGGCCGGCCAAGACATCTTGCACGCCTTAGCCAAGGAGTATGACGTGCTGGTCGAAGGCTTCCGGCCCGGCGTGATGCAGCGGCTGGGCGGTGACTATGAGACTCTGCGGGCAATCAACCCCGGCCTCGTCTACTGCTCTTTGAGCGGTTACGGCCAGGACGGTCCGTACCGGAATTTCCCGGCCCACGACCTGAATTATCTCTCTTTGAGCGGTGTCCTGGACCTGATTGGACCGCCCGAGGGGCCGCCCTCCATTCCGCTGAATATTATTGCCGACTATGCCGGGGCCTCCATGCACGGTGCGCTCGGTATCATGTTTGCCCTGTTTGCCCGACAACAGACCGGCCAGGGGCAGGTGGTTGATATCGCCTATCTGGACACCACGATTTCACTGCTTGCGGCCACGCCCACCGTCCGGGATTATTTTGCCGATGGGACCATGCCGGGCCGGGCCAAAGGGGTCTTTGGCGGCGGATACGCCTATTACAGTGTGTACCAGACCAAAGACGGTAAACAGCTCTCCATCGGCTGCACCGAGCCCTGGCTGTGGAATAATGTCTGTAAAGCCCTGGACCGGCCGGACTGGAAGGACTGCGGCATGAAGACGGGAGATTTCTCTCAGCATTCAACCTCGCGTCATCAGCAGGTGAAAAAAGAACTCCAAGACATTCTGCTCACCAAAACACGCGATGAGTGGTACGATTTTTTTACACAAGCCGATGTATGTGTCGGAAAAGTCTACGATGTGCCCGAAGTCTTTGCAGACCCACAGGTGCAACATCGCGAGATGACAGTCGAGCTTGATCACCCCCAAGCCGGAAAAGTGACCCAGGCCGGCGTGGCCATTAAGCTGTCGGACACACCGGGATCGATCCGTTCCTTTGCGCCCGCGCTCGGGCAGCATACGGACGAAGTCCTGGGCGATGTGGGCCTGAGCGCACAGCAAATCGCCCAACTCCGCGAGAAACACGTGGTGTAGCAATAGGAACTGGGGGCTAGGGAGGGCGTTGGGCTTCCCTGGCCCCTAACCCCTTCTCTCATGCGTCTGTCCTTCGACCTTGGGACTCTCGTGCTCTACGACCCGCCCGAAGGGTTCGCCCCTCCCGCCTGTTTTCAGTGGGATGGCCGGGTTGATCGGTGGCGAACTCAAGCCCATCACTATCGCCAGGTGGTTGAAACCTTTAAGCAGCACGAGACCGCCTATACGAATGCCGCGCCAGCTTACCGCACGCTGAGGCTGTCCAGTCGCCTGGCCCAAACGCCGCGCCCGTTTCAGAGCGACGCGCTTGAGGCCTGGGTCAACGCGGGACGACGCGGCACGATCATTCTGCCGACCGGTGCCGGGAAAAGCCATGTCGGCCAGAAGGCTATAGAAATTGTTCAGCGGAGCACTCTGGTCGTTGCCCCAACGATCGATCTCGTGAATCAGTGGTACGACCTGCTGTGCGCGGCGTTCGGTGAAACGGTCGGGCTGATTGGCGGGGGGTATTATGAAATTGAGGATCTGACGGTGACAACCTATAGCAGCGCGTATCGGCATATGGACCGCCTGGGCAATCGATGGGGCCTGGTGATCTTTGACGAATGCCATCACCTGCCGGGCGAGGTGTACAGCCATGCTGCGGAGATGTGTCTGGCCCCCTATCGCTTAGGGCTGACGGCGACGCCGGAACGTGCAGACGGGCGTGAGGCCCTGCTCGATAGCCTCATTGGCCCGTGGGTGTATGCCAAAGGGATTACCGAGCTGGCTGGGGAGTATTTGTCCGACTACGTCGTTGAACGCCTCAAGGTCACGCTCACGCCAGAGGAAGAAACGGAATACCGTCAGGCCCGCAGCACGTTCTATGATTTTATTATGGATCACGGCATCGTCCTGGACGGCCTGGCCGGCTGGCATCGCTTCATTCGTGAGAGCGCGATAAGTCGGAAGGGCCGGAGTGCTCTGCTGGCCCACCAGCGGGCAAAAAAACTGGCCTTGGGAACCCAGGCCAAGCTCCGTACTCTTGATTTTCTGCTGAAAAAACATACCCGTGACCGGACTATTATTTTCACCAGTGATAATGACACGGTCCACGCAATCTCCGCCGCGTTTTTGATTCCAGCCCTTACCCATCAAACACCGACAAAGGAACGGAGAGCCATACTCGAAGCCTTTAACCACGGGGAGTATCTGGCGCTGGCTACATCAAAGGTGTTGAACGAAGGTGTGAATATCCCGGAAGCCAGTGTCGCTATTATTCTGTCCGGTTCCGGTTCCACCCGCGAGCATGTGCAGCGTCTGGGCCGAATTCTGCGCAAACGGGAAGGCAAGCAGGCGATCTTGTACGAAGTCATTACTGCAGGAACGGTAGAAGAACGCATCAGCGACCGGCGCCGTCAACACGCTGCCTATCAAGTCTGAACAACGGGAGAGGGTGAGGGGGGTCAAGATGCTTCAGGAAAGCAGTTCGCTCATTAACCTGCCGAATTTGGTTGGTTTTCTGCATGACCGGCTCTCCCTGACAGAGGGCGACATCAGGATTGAACGGCATGAAGCCGGCTATTCAAACGAAACATTTTTCGTCTCCTGGGGAGACAAACGCTGGGTGCTGCGGCGTCCGCCGAGCGGGGACCTCCTGCCAACCGCCCACGACATGCTGCGTGAATACCGGGTGCTGTCAGCCCTGTCCGCCTTTGACGTGCGGACTCCACAACCGGTGATTGCGTGTGAAGATCGGGACGTTCTCGGCGTTCCTTTTTATCTGATGCAACGGGTGGACGGTATCGTGATCCGTGAAACGCTCCCGGCAGTTTTTGCGGCGCGGGAAGAACGCCGCCGACTTGGCGAAGAAGTAATCGACGCGCTCGCCGAACTCCATGCGGTGCAATGGCAGGGCACGGACCTGGAAGGCATTGGTCGGCCGCAGGGCTATCTTGAACGCCAACTCAAACGCTGGACCAAACAGTGTGAGCTGACCGTGCCGCATACCCGGCCATCGCCCGGACTCGAAGCAGTCGGCGACTGGCTGCACCAGCGGCTGCCGCCGGCAAGTGAAGCGACACTTGTGCATGGGGATTACAAAGTCGATAATGTGATGTTTCGGGCGTCTCGACCGGCCCGCTTGGTCGCCATATTCGATTGGGAAATGGCAACCCTCGGCGACCCGCTGACCGACCTCGGTTGGCTGCTCAGCTTCTGGGGACCGACCGGTGATGAGCGAGACACCCCGGACCTGATTGACAGCAATGCCATGACCCAGTTGCCGGGCTTTTTATCCCGCGAAGAGATGGCCGCGCGCTATGCCGAGCGCACCGGTCGGACCATGGAACACTTTCCCTTCTATCGCTGCCTGGCGGTCTGGAAGTACGCCATTATTCTGGAGGGCCTGTATCGACACTATCTCGAAGGAACCGCGGCCAATCCGAAAGCCGCCGAGTTTGCCTGGAAGGTGCCCCAGCTCGTGCAGCGCGCTCAGCGGATTATGGCCGAGGCCGGTTGAGACTGGGCCGGACCCATCTGCGCTTTGACCGGACGTATAACGGCCTGCCCGTCTGGCCGGCCGAGTTGCTTGTGCGCCTTGCTCCGAACGGGCGCCGGTCTGCTGAATGGAGCCTTCGTGCCCACTCCTAAAAAGCTCGACACCGTGCCCGTCCTCGACGAGGCGCCCGCGGTCGAATACGCCCGTACTGCGCTGACTGACGGGGACAAAGCCGAGGGCGCTACATCCGAACTCATTATGTACGCCCCTGGCGGCACCCCACCCCGACGAGTGTTTCAACCGGGTTTTCCCTGGTCCGGCAGTCATCAGCAGCCGCTCGCATTACGCCCCAAGGTCGGGTGTCGGTTTGGCTGAGGAATGCCGATTTTGGAGTCATCTACCGCCGTTCGGTCTTAACTGGCACTGGAGCGTTAGAGAACCCCTCCCCCGGTGCGTTCCAGAGCGGTATCGAGCTGTTCTCCGGCTGGATATGCGAGATACCTTGCGGATTGAATTGAAATTAACGGTACGATGCGGCTGAATGCCGCGTACGGGACCATTCGCGAGGACACGGCCAGTGTCTGTGGTAATACGAATAACGGCTTTGGCCTGTTGTTTAACTGGAACCGACTGGGCGACGGAGTACATACGGCGCGCGCCTTGGCCGATGGCCGTGAATTTGGCAGGGCCAGGTTGCTTGTGACCACGCTGGGAGAAGAGTTCCTGACAGGAGTCAGCGGTGCCTACAGGCTACCGGATTTTCCGCGGCAAGGAACGAATGGGAGTGGGGAGAATCGCAGTCGTCCGGTCCTGTGCGTCCTTCGACTTCGCTGGCGCTACGCTCAGGACGAACGGGAGGGGGCGGGCGGCAGACCTGCCGCCCTGAAGGAGAAAGGGGTGAGCCTGAACGCCGCCCGTCCGCCGGACAATGTCAGGTGCATCACACGTCTGAGGAGGGGAAACGGAACAGGCTGCGTTGACTTTCCGGGTGGGCCGGTGCTGGAGTGGCTTGACCCGTGCGTGTGGGATATTGGGGCTCTTCGGATCAACAGTGACCGCTCTACGGCTCGGATGCACGCCCAAGTCCATATCTTCCACGGGGACGGCCCCCAACAACACCTCATCACCGAGGACCAGCGCGCCAACGTAGCAAAACCGGTTGCCAAAACTCACCTTGACCGGTCCCACATAGGGAACATTCATACGCCGTCCATCGGCGACGGACATTTCTCTGACGGATTCTGTTTCCAGGCGTAACTGAAGGGCCAAGTGTTCCGGTATGCATAGCATGAGCGCCTCGGTGTCGGCCAACGCGCTCACTTGTATTGGCAACAATTCTGGCAGCCTTGGGTTGCTCAATTCTCTGTCCGCGAATACATGGCCCATAATCTCTCTCGTTCTCAACTTGAAGGAGCTCAGGAGGTATCAAGCCCTGTCAAGATGGGAAATATCTGGATACTCTTGACGGCGGGAGAATCGGCTTCGCACCTCCTTCAATCTCTGAGCAGCAATTCCCTGGCCCGGCCAAAGAGGGTCTTCACCGACGGGGCGATCAGGTCCCATTCCGGGTCGTGGCGCTTGCCGCGGCGGTGCAGCATCACGTTAAAGCAACTGATTGCGCCAAAGCGATAGCCGGCCAAGGCACGATACCAATTGATATCGGGAACCTTGCGCTGCATGCCTTCTTCGTACAACGCCACGAGTTCGTCAATCGGCGGGATGGTTGAGATCGGACGGCGTTCGGCGTCCCAGCTTTCCGGGTCAATAAAGACCAGCAGCCAGCCGAGGTCGAGGAGATGTCCGCTGATACCGGAAATCTCCCAATCCAGGAGGGCCACCAGTTGCTCGCCCGCGGGCGGTAAAGGGGAAACCTGTCCCGCATCTGCCGGTCGAGGAAGGACAGGTTTCCCCTTTTTGTCAAACAGCAGATTGGTCCCCTGATAGTCGCCGTGAAAGAGGCCGATCGGAGGGTCCGCGGGCTGGTGGGCCAGCAGGAGGGTACGGACCTCTTCGCCCCAGGTGACCCATTCCGGCTCCGCGGCTTTGGCTAAAATGGGGTCCCAGAAGCGGATTTCCTGTTCGAGCGAGCGGGGTGCTTCCCAGCCGGCCAGTTCGGTTTTCCAATCGAGCCGGTGGACCTGGACTAAAGCCTGTACCCCCTGCCGGTAGAGTAGCTCGACAGCCTCGGCGGCCCGGTTAAACGACGCGTCGGGTTCCCAGACGTGGAAGGTGCGGCCGGGCAGGCGTTCGACCATCAGGTAGGGCACCTCAAACCAGCGCAGGTCATCCCCCGCCCAACGCACCTCAGGGACAGGTACCCCATTCTTCGTGAGCGTGCGCAGTAAGGGTGCTTGGCGCAGGACATCGGTATTCCCACTTTGGCGAACGCCTTTGGGCGGTAAACGCATGACCAGAGATTCGTGTTCAGGTGATCCGTCTTTTTCATACGTCACGGTGAAGCCAAAACTCAGCCCGGCGTGGCCCGGCATGGCCTCGACCTGGTGTACGCTCGCGTCTTGTCCATAATGGCTCAGACAGAATGCTTGTAATTGTTGGGTGAGGACAGGAATCTCAACGGCCATACGGGTCTCCTTGGTGCGCAGCTTGCCCTCTCAATCGCTTCGGCTGCCTGAGAAGGACGGGGAAGCGTGCTTGTGTATGCAACCATATTCCAACCCACCTGCCTAGTAGGAAGGGGTCGATTGGGCTTGACGAACCACACGACTCTGGCTGTAAAGAGACTGGAAAAGACTGTCCCTGCTGGAGAGAAATTTCTCACGGATGGAAGTCGTAGAGGGTGATGACGATGCAGTATGAGCCAACCGCCGAGGACCGGGCAGATCTCCAGGCCCGCGGGATATTACCCGAGACGATTGCCGCCTCTATTCGGCAGTTTCAGCAGGGGTTTCCTCCCATTCAGTTGGAGCGAGCGTGTACGCTGGGTGATGGGATTGCTCGCATACCGGCCGAGACTACCCGCCTGGAACGGTTGTACGCCGAGGCTGCCGCAGCAGGCCGCCTCATCAAGTTTGTTCCCGCCTCGGGTGCGGCCAGTCGGATGTTTCAACTCCTGCTCTCTTTTTCCCAGCGGCCGGAGCTGCTCTCGAATCAGACGTTTGCCAGGAAAGCTGCTGAGGGAGATGCCGACTGTCAGGCATTCCAACGCTTTCTCAGCCATCTTGACCGCTTTGCTTTTGCTCAGGACCTGCGGACCGTCTTGCACAGCGCCGGCCACACGCTGGAAGGACTGCTGAGTCAGGGGCAGTATCACCCGCTTCTCACGTATCTCCTCACACCAACAGGCCTGAACTACGCCAACCTGCCCAAAGGGATCGTGCCATTTCACGCCTACGGAGATCATAGCCGGACCGCTTTTGAGGAGCATCTGGTTGAAGCGCTGGAGTATGTCCGGGATGCCGCCTCCGTTGCGCGGCTGCACTTCACGGTTCTCGCGCTACACAGGCAAGCCATTCAGACGTATCTTGACAGGGTGCGCCACCGCTACGCTCAGCGGGGCGCTCACCTCGACATTTCGTATTCTGTTCAGAAGCCCGGGACAGACACGATCGCTGTGGACCCGGACAACATCCCGGTCAGGGATAGCAGGGGGTCTCTGGTTTTTCGTCCTGGCGGGCACGGCGCGTTATTAGAAAACCTGGCCGACCTGCGAGGCGATATTATTTTTATTAAGAATATCGATAATGTCCTGCCCGACCGACTCAAGCCCGATACCTACCGGTATAAAAAACTCCTGTGTGGCTATCTTCTCCACCTCCAACAACAGGCATTTTCTCATATCGTGCAGCTCAAAGCCGCTCACCCCAGTGAGTCGGACGACGCGCGTACCGCTATAGATGTGGCCCGTAGCTTTGCTCAGGACGAGTTGTCACTTGTCCTGCCACAAGACTTTGAGCGCACCGCACCGCCGCACCAATGCGCTTTTCTCATTGCTCAACTGGACCGGCCGTTGCGCGTGTGTGGGGTGGTGAAAAATACCGGAGAGCCAGGGGGGGGGCCTTTCTGGGTCAGACAAGCCAACGGCACTCTCTCACGCCAAATTGTCGAGTCTTCCCAGGTCGATATGACAAACGCGGAGCAACGAGCACGCTGGCAGGCGGCCTCCCACTTCAATCCGGTTGATCTCGTCTGTGGCGTGCGAGACCATCGTGGACGCCCCTTTCCGTTAGCCCAGTTCATCGATCCTGCGACCGGATTTATCTCCGACAAATCACAAGACGGACATGTCCTGCGCGCCCTCGAATTACCGGGGCTGTGGAACGGTGCGATGGCGCACTGGAATACGGTCTTTGTGGAAGTGCCGAGCAGTACGTTTCACCCCGTCAAGACGGTGGTGGACCTGTTACGGCCCGAGCATCAGCCCGCCCCTGCTCCCCCATTGACAACCTGTCTCGATTGAGATTTTCTATAGCGCCAGATTCTCTGACCGCCTCTCGTTTCATACCGGCCATGAGCCTCATGCACGCGCAAGAAGGCAGAAGGGTTCTTGTCGCTGACCGCCGGTTCTCGTAACGAAAGACGGACACGGGGGCGGTCATAAGGACGGACACCATGAGTGACGCGCCGGTCATGCTGGAAGAATATCAGCCGGAAATCAGCCTGACGCTTGACGAATACGAGCCCTATATTGGCCGGGAACGGGTCGCCGCGTTCAAGCAGCTTGCCACTCCCGTTGAGGGGAGAGGCTGGGCAAATATCAATTCGGCCTTTGTGGGCGGCGGGGTGGCGGAGATGCTGCGGAGCGTGATTCCGTTGGCCCGATCGCTCGGCGTCCACGCTCGCTGGTTTACCATCCAGGGCCATGAGGCGTTTTTTCACGTCACCAAGAAGTTTCACAATACCCTCCAGGGCGTGGACCAGCCGATTTCCCTTCAGGAACTGTTTGAAACCTATTTGGATAATCTGGCCGCCCACGCCACAAACGCCGCAATCGAATCTGACCTGATCGTTGTCCATGACCCGCAACCCGCGGCGCTGGTTATGAGTGGCCTGCTCATGGGCAATGTATTGTGGCGGTGTCATATTGATACATCAACGCCGAACCCGACGGTGTGGCGTTTCCTGGCACCCTACCTCAATCAGTACGCGGGGGCGATTTTTACCATGCCCGAGTTTGTCGGACCGGAGCTACAGATTCCCCACTACCAGATTACGCCGTGCATTGACCCGCGGGCGGAAAAAAATCGGCAGTATACCGAAAACCGGGCAAAAGAGGTGCTCGCCCCACTGTTCCAACGGCACGCGCTGGACCCGGACCGCCCGATTCTGGCCGCCATTTCCCGCTACGATATCCATAAAAATCAGGCGACTGTCCTGCGCGCCTTCAAACGCTTGCGTCAGGAGAAGACCTACGACCCGGCCCCCTGCCTTATCTTTCTCGGCAACACCGCAACCGACGACCCCGAAGGCGAGGCCATGCTGGAGCAACTGCAAGTACAAGCTGGCGCTGACCCCGATATCCGCTTCTGGGTCAATGTCGAAAACAACGATCAGGTCGTCGGTTCGCTGATGCGTCTGGCCCGGGGCTTCGTCCATGTCTCAACCCGTGAAGGCTTTGGTCTGGTCGTGTCCGAGGCACTGTGGCAAGGCACTCCGGTCATTGGCTCGCGTGTCGGCGGGATCGTGCAGCAGGTCGTTGACGGGCAGACGGGCTATCTGGTTGAACCAATGGACGTTGAGGCGATTGCGGCGAAAATGGCCCGGATTCTCGATGAACCAGAGCAAACGGCCCACCTCGGCAGACAGGCCCAGGAACACGTGCGCCAAAACTTCCTGCTGCCGGAACTGGTCCGGCGCTACCTGATCCTGCTCCGCTATTACACCGAAGTCGATCGGGATTACCCGACGTTCCGCCTAAATCCACCGAGTTATCGTGAGAAACTGGCGCGCCTCTTGCCGACTCCCGCTCACCCGTAACCGGCCCGGCATCACAACCCAGACCGCCTGCCGGGCTGTGAACACGCTTTCCCCTCGTCTAGAATGGAAGGTATCAGCCGCCTCGTGGCTGATACAAAGGCGGGTGGCAAAAGACAGGGACGCGGGTACATATGGAAGCGGAAACCATGCTGATCACTGGCGGGGCAGGGTTTATCGGGAGTAATCTTGTCCGCCTCGCCCTGGCCGAGACAACGGCCTCCGTCGTTATCGCTGATAAGTTGACGTATGCCGGCAGTCTGAACAATCTTGAAGACGCCCTCCAAAATCCGCGTGTGACCTTTTCCCGGACCGATATCGCCAAGCAGCCAGCGGTGGCGGAATTATTCCGGACGTATCGGCCCAAGGCCGTGGTGAACTGTGCCGCGGAGACCCACGTGGACCGCTCCATTGACAATCCCTGGCCGTTTGTTGAAACGAATCTGATTGGGACGTTTTATTTGCTGGAGGAAGCCCGAAAATACGCGGCCTCCCTGGACGCTCGGGAGCAGCTTCGGTTTCTGCACGTCTCGACAGACGAGGTCTACGGCAGCCTCGGACTGCTGGGCAGCTTTTCCGAATCCAGCCCATACGCGCCGAATTCGCCGTATTCCGCCTCAAAGGCGAGCGCCGATCATTTTGTCCGCGCCTATTACGAGACGTACGGTTTGCACACGCTGATCACGAGTTGTTCCAATAATTACGGCCCCTATCAGTTTCCAGAAAAACTCATTCCGCGGATGATTCTGAACGCTCTTGAGGGCAAACCTCTTCCAATCTATGGGGATGGACAACACGTCCGCGACTGGCTGCACGTTGAAGACCATTGTCGGGGCATCTTGCTGGCTCTGCGGCAGGGCAAGAGGGGTGAACAATATAATATCGGGGGGGGGAATGAGCGGACCAATCGGGCGGTTGTGGAGCAGATTTGCACCATTCTTGAAGAACGGCTGCCCGCCTCACAAAATGCGGCTCTCAAGGAGCGAGGCATGACAGCCTACTCCGACCTGCTGACATTGGTGACCGACCGTCCCGGCCATGACCGGCGCTACGCCATCGATGCCACAAAAATCAGAACCCAACTCGGCTGGCGGCCACGCCATACGTTCGAGCAGGGCCTGGCCCAGACGGTCCGTTGGTATGTGGACAATCGGCGGTGGTGCGAAGCCATTGGGGCGGACAGGTATAACCGAGAGCGTCTGGGACTAGGTGCCGCGCCCCTGACAAAGGGTCAATCATGAAAGGTATTATCCTCGCCGGCGGTTCTGGTACGCGGCTGTATCCCATCACCCGGGCAGTCAGCAAACAGCTCATGCCAATCTACGATAAACCGATGATCTATTACCCGCTCTCCACGCTGATGCTGGCGGGGATTCGTCAGGTCCTTGTCATTACCACACCCCATGAGCAGGACGGCTTCCGGCGTCTTCTGAAAGATGGCCGGTGGCTTGGCCTAGAGATTAGCTATGCGACACAACCCCGCCCAGAAGGCATTGCCCAAGCCTTTCTGATTGGCCGTGATTTCATTGGTCGTGACGCGGTTGCGCTTGTTCTCGGTGATAATATCTTCTATGGCCACGGCTTTCCGGACTCGCTCCGCGTTGCGACCCGGCGCACGAGTGGGGCGACCATTTTTGCCTACCAAGTCCGTAACCCAGAGCAGTACGGCGTTGTGGAATTCGACGCCCAAGGACGGGCCAGCGGTCTCGAAGAGAAGCCGTCCACACCGCGCTCAAGCTATGCGGTCACCGGTCTCTATTTCTACGACAATCAGATTGTCTCGCTTGCCGCAGACCTCAGACCCTCCAGCCGGGACGAATTGGAAATCACGGATGTGAATCGAGCCTATCTCCGTCTGGGAGGCCTGCATGTGGAAAAACTTGGTCGAGGAATCGCCTGGTTGGATACCGGGACGCATGAGTCGCTGCTCCATGCCTCGAATTTTATTCAAGCGCTACAAGACCGGCAGGGCTTGATGGTCGCCTGTGTCGAAGAAATTGCCTATACCATGGGGTATATTTCTGAAGCCGAAGTGGTCCAGCAGGCCAATAGCATGAAGGGCAATGCCTACGGCCAATATCTCTTCCGTTTGATTCAGCATAAATCCTCATGAAGGGAGCTGATATGCGCTTTCTCCCGACCAGACTCCCAGGCGTGACGGTGGTTAAACCGGACGTGTCCCACGATGCACGCGGCTTCTTCCTCGAAACCTACCACGCCCGGACCTATCAAGCGGGCGGGATCAGGGCGACTTTTGTCCAGGACAACCATTCCCAATCATCGTATGGCACCCTCCGTGGGCTCCACGCCCAGATTCAGCATCCTCAAGGAAAGCTGATCCGAGCCTTGGAGGGCGAAATTTTTGATGTAGCGGTGGATATTCGGCGCGGCTCAGCAACCTTTGCCCAATGGACAAGCGTTGTCCTCTCAGCCGCAAATTTTCTCCAGCTCTATATTCCACCCGGCTTTGCCCACGGCTTTGCTGTCTTGAGTGAGCGCGCTCAAATTATCTATAAGTGTACGGACTTCTACGATCCAACTGATGAAATCGACTTGGCCTGGAACGATCCAGATATTGGTATTGAGTGGCCAGTGAAGGCGCCGCTACTCTCAGAAAAAGACCTGGCTGCTCCGTTCCTGCGGGACATTGAAGCATCATTACCCATATTTCAGCCAGAGCCAGAAACGGACTGAAACAGCACAGATGAGAGCAGAGGCACGCGCTCCCCTCCAAACGGGCGAAACAAGGGGAGGCAACATCCCATGGATTTATTGATATATCCCGAAAAGCTCTCCCTCTTGTCGCCAGTCTTTCTCTAGGAAGCAACTGATCACTGCACCATGGGGTATTTCGACGCCTGTCTGCTCGCCCTCCTGCAAGGCTTAACCGAGTTTCTCCCCGTTTCTTCTTCCGGCCACCTCGTCCTGGTCCAATATTTCCTTGGCGGTTCAGGAGAAATTGATCTTCTGTATAATATCGCCCTTCACGTTGCGACGGCAGTCGCCCTCCTGACGTATTTCCGGCACGATATTTACGGACTGTGCACCGGTCTCATCCGCGCCGCGCCGCCTTCGCCGAGCGTCTTCTCCGGACGCGAAAGACAAACCGTTTTCCATATCGTTCTGGCATTGATCCCGACCGCACTCCTGGGACTATACCTCGACACGCTCTTCATCCCATTTTTTATCCGCCCCGATGTCGTCGGTTTCATGCTCTTCCTGACGGGTTGCTTGCTCTGGTGGGGTAAGGGACGAGAACCTCATATTCCGACCACGGACATGCACGCGCTCCAGGCGCTCGTCATCGGTATTCTTCAGGGCTTTGCCGTTATCCCAGGCCTGTCTCGTTCCGGGGCGACGATTACAGGAGGTGTTCTCCTTGGCCTCAAGAGAGAACTTGCGGCGCGCTTCTCTTTGCTCATATCCATTCCGGCTATTCTTGGGGCAACCCTGCTTGAAGTCTCAAAGCTGGAGGAACAGGTCCTCCCGCCACTCGGTCCCTACGTCACGGGTATGGTTGTCGCCGGCAGCGTCGGCTATGTAGCAATTGCTCTCATCCTCCGCCTCGTCCAACAAGAGCGGTTTCACCTCTTTGCGTGGTATGTATGGCCCCTCGGTGGTCTGGTGAGTATTGGATTCCACCTGCTGGGGTAACAATCTTCCCGTTCTGTCAAGCGAAGCAGTTTGTGGCGATTCCTCCCAGAAGCGCCGGAGCCGAAGAAGAGGAGGTTATTCTTCCGTCTTGATGATCGTGGGAATGAGGGGGGCGGTATCTGACAACAGAGACGAATCATAGGCTGGCAGTCTTGGTTAGAGGTCGTGCCCGAGGCGTTTTTGCAGCCTTTTTCTTGCATAGTGCAGGCGACTCATTACCGTTCCCCTGGAACACTGTAGCACCTGACTGATCTCTTCGTAGGACAGCCCTTCGACCGCCCGTAGCGATATGACCGCTTTATGGGCAGGCATCAACTCGTCAATAGCGGTCCGTATATGCTGTCCAAGTTCGCGTTCGGCAACGCGGTCTGAAGGATCAATGCCTCGCCTATCTGGAATACTCTCAATCCAATCGTCATCGTGATCCCCCCTTGACTGATGTTGCTCGAACATTGATCTTCGGCTACGCTGACGCTGGCGGTCAATAGAGAGATTGACAACGATTCGATACAGCCAGGTGTAAAAACTGGACTCTTCCTTAAACTTGCTGATGCTCGCAAAAACCTTGGTAAACGCTTCCTGGGCGACCTCAAGGGCATCTTCACGGTCGTGGAGCATTCCCAGCGCGATTGCCACGGCCTTTCGCTGATACCGCTCAACCAGTTCTTGAAACGCCTGCCGGTTATCCTGCTTGCAACGCCGGACAAGTTCCCAATCGCTTACTTCCACCGTTTTCCAGCATCCTTAGGGTGAGACGTGAAAGGAGACCTTCCTATTCAGCACAAAGTCGCGAAAAAATATGAGGGGGTGCTCCAGGCCATGGTATCGAGCCCGCTTCCGTCCTAACAGACCCTCGCTAACCGGAAAGAAAAAATGAAAGGGACATGAATGTCGCAGAAGTTTCCCCGTCCAACAGCGGCAGATGTCATTCCCCTGCGCGTGGTCAACTTGACAAGAAGGGAAACCGGCCTTAGAGATTCCTGCCAAAAGTGGATTTTCGTCATACCATGTATTGCCCATCCTCAGGCGTCATAAGACCATGATAGAAGTACAAAATCTTACCAAACGCTACGGTGACTTGACCGCGGTGTCTGACATCTCTTTCCAGGCTGAGTCAGGTCAGATCCTCGGATTTCTCGGACCGAACGGTTCTGGGAAAACCACGACCATGCGCATTATTACGGGCTTTATGCCGGCAACTGCGGGAACCGTCAAAGTAGCGGGATTCGATATCTTTGATGAGTCCTTTGAGGCCCGCAAACGGATCGGGTATCTCCCGGAATCCCCGCCGCTCTATAACGATATGACGGTCACCGCGTATTTGCGCTTTGTCGCCCACATCAAAGGCATGGCTCGGGCGGATATCCCGGAGGCCCTGGACCGGGCGCTGGAGCGCTGCGGCCTGACCGATGTCGCCTCTCGTGTCACCGGCTATCTCTCAAAAGGCTATCGGCAACGGGTGGGCCTTGCCCAAGCGATTATCCATAACCCGAGTGTCCTCATTCTGGACGAGCCAACGGTGGGCCTCGACCCGCAGCAGATTATTGGCATCCGGTCCCTGATTAAAGAGCTTGCCGGCGAACACACTGTTATTCTGTCTACGCATATCCTGCCCGAGGTCGCTCAGGTGTGTGAAAAAGTCGTGATCATTAACGCCGGAAAAGTTGTGGTCGAGGATATGATAGCGAACCTCGCCCAGGGCCAGACGCTCGAAGACGTGTTTCTCAAAGCCATTGCACGGGAAGATCCCGGCGCGGCGGAAACGGCGGGAACAGTGGAGGAGGCCGCGGAGTGAGAAACGTATTCACCATCATTCGCAAAGAGCTGCGGGCGTATTTTGTGTCGCCCATCGCCTACGTCGTCCTGACTGGATTTCTCTTGCTGGGCGGCTGGTTTTTCTTCAACCTGCTCTCCCGCTTTAATGTGCTGCTCAGTATTTATACTCAGCTCCAGCAGGAAGCGGCAGATCAGCTGAATCTGAACGAGTTTGTCATTGCTCCGCTGATGCATAATCTGTCCATTGTCCTCGTCATTCTCGTTCCCATGATCACGATGCGTGCCTATGCGGAAGAAAAAAAAGGTGGCACCTACGAACTCCTCCTCACCTCCCCGCTCCGCACCGGCGAGATTGTGTTAGGTAAATTCCTGGCCTCGTTTCTGTTCATCTGCATCATGCTCGGCATGACCGGGGTATACCCGGCGGTGCTGATTGCGTTCGGCAATCCGGAGATCGGAGTCCTGCTGTCCGGCTATCTCGGCTTGTTGCTGCTGGCGACTTCTTTTGTCGCCGTCGGGCTCCTCACCTCATCGTTTACCGAAAACCAGATCATTGCCGCCGTGAGCGGACTGGTGGCCACGCTGCTGCTCTATATTATCGGCTGGCCAGCAGATACCGCCGGGGAGGTGCTCGGCCCTCTCCTGCGCTATTTATCCGTCACCGAACACTTTGCCGAAATGGTCAACGGCCTCATCGATACGCAAGATTTAGTGTATTTCGCCAGCCTCATCCTGCTGTCTTTATTTTTAACCCAGCGTTCGGTTGAATCGCTGCGCTGGAGGTAGTGATATGGCGCGTCTTGGTTCGTTTTACGGGGTGGTCGGGGTCATTCTGCTGCTGTTTGCCGGAGTGGCCTACTTTCTGACTCGCCATTTTTCCGCCTACGTTCTCGTTCACACGCTGACCGGCCTCGTTGCCGTGATTGGGGCCCTTGTCTCGTCCAGAGGGTCGGTCAAAACCTTTCTTGGCGAGCGTTCGACCAAATACGGCGCCAGCGCCGCGGTCTATTCCCTGCTCTTTATCGGCATTCTCATCCTGGTGAATTATCTGTCTACCCGTCACCATCACCGCTTCGACTTGACCGAGGCCAATATTTACAGCCTGTCTCCACAGTCAGAGAATGTGCTTCGCCAGTTGGATAAAAAACTTGAAATTGACGCCTTTGTCCAAGCCGGCTCGGACCCGCAGCTGCGCGAACTGCTGAGCAGCTATGAGTATGATTCGGACAAAATTTCCTCGCGGATCATCGATCCTGATCAGCGACCGGATTTGGCCGAGCGATTCCAGGTCACCACACTGCCGACCGTTGTATTGCGGTATGGAGACCAGACTAATCTCATTAATAAAACAACAGAAGAAGACCTGACCAACGGCATCATCAAAATCTCCCGCCCGGACAAAAAAACCGTTTACTTTCTCGAAGGGCATGGCGAGCCAAGCAGCCAGGACCTCCAGGAGGCCGGGAGTTATGGTCAACTCAGGACCGCGCTTGAAAACGAGGGCTATGCCGTCAACACGCTGGTTCTCGCGCCTGACACCTCCGTACCGGAAGAGGCCAATCTGCTGATCGTTGCCGGGGCACAGCGTTCCCTCCTCGCGCATGAGACCCAGTTGATTGACGCCTATTTGAAAAAGGCCGGCGCCACACTCTTCCTGCTCAACCCGCGGGTAACGCCGGAATTGATTCCGTATCTGTCTCAGTGGGGGATTCAGGTCGGTAACGATGTCATCGTCGATGAACAACTCCAACTGTTACGCGGTCGGACGTTTACCCTCACCCCCTTGGCCCAGACCTATGGGGAACATCCGATCACGACGGACCTGAGCCGCCGCGGCTCGGCGGCGTTGACGACCTACGGAATTTCCCGCTCGGTTGAAGCGGACGCCGACGGCCGGACTGGAATAACATCAGTCAGCTTGGTCAAGACCGGCCCGAACGCCTGGGCGGAAACCGACCTTGAGGAGGTGTTCCAAAACCAAAGCGTGCGGCTCGACGATCATGATCGCAAGGGCCCTATCTCGCTGGCCACCGCAGTCACGGTGGATCTGAAAGAAATAGACAAAGAGCTTGAGGACACGGCCCGGATGGTGGTCTTTGGCAATGCCGGTTTTGCCAACAACCAGTTTATCGGTCAGTATTTTAACCGGGACTTGTTACTGAACACCGTGAGTTGGCTGGTCGGGGAAGAAGAGCTGATTTCCATCCGTCCCCGGACGATTCGTGCCTCGCGCGTCCAACTCACCGCCGATCAAGGAACGACGGTCTTTTATCTGTCCGTCCTGATTCTGCCCGAGATATTGTTGATTGCCGGGCTCGCCACCTGGTGGCGGCGACGGTAACCGGCCTGTCTCTCCGCTCCGCTAGTTATGAGTGTGCCACGAACTCTTCTCATGCTGGTCGTCCTCCTCGGCTTGGGGGCGTATGTCTATTTTATTGAGCTGCCCAAAGCCAAACAGGAGGCCGAAAAACCAACGGTTTTGACCTTTGAAAAGGAGGCGGTGGATACGTTGACCCTGACCTATCCCGAGCGAGAAATCCGCCTGCAACAGACCGCGGCGGGGGAGTGGGACATCACGGCTCCGATCCAGACGAAGGCCGACGATACGACGGTGAATAATATGTTGACCGCCATAGTAGACGAAGAGGTCACCCGCAGCCTGACTCCCGAAGAGCCGGTTGATCTCGCCTTGTACGGCCTGGCCCAGCCGCCCGTCGTTCTGCGCATCGCTCTGCAGGACGGCACGACACTGCCAAGAGTATCGATTGGCAAAGACACGCCAGTAGGGTTTTCTGCCTATGTTCAGAAAGAAGGGGATCCGCAACTTCATCTCACCCGTCAGGCGTTTCGCTTGGGACTCACCAAAGAAGTCAAGGGACTGCGGGACAAAACGGTGCTGCCGTTTGAGAGGTCCCGTGTCACTCAGATCGCCATCAATGCTCCTGAGACAAACATTGTTCTGGCCAAGGCGGATGCTGGTTGGAAGTTTGAACATCCCGCCCCATACGCCGTCGACCCCAGCGCTATACAAACCTATCTCTCGGCCCTGGAGGGTATCCGGGCGGAAGATTTCGTTGATCAGCCGCTGCTCGACCTGTCAGCCCTCGGTCTCGAGCCTGCCCACCTGACCATTTCGCTCCGTCTCGGGGAGGGCACAACGCATACAATTTCTGTTGGAGATGAGAAAAATATAGATGCCGGGACAACGCAACGTTACCTCAAGCGTGGTGATGGAGAAACGCTGTACCTTGTGCGTACGGGTCTGCTGAAAGATCTGAGTAAGTCCGTCACTGACTTTCGGGACAAGGCCGTCGTCAGCATACCGGAAGGGAAAATCACCCAAGTCGTGGTCACGCGCGCGGGAGGAGAGGGGTTTACGCTCTCACGAGGGGAAGAGAAGACGTGGGCAATTGATAGAAAATCTGAGGGAACGCTCAAGACGGCAACCCTCAGCCAATTTGTCACTGACCTGCGGGAACTGCGCGGATTTGAAATCGCCGCCGATAATCCAGAAGACTTGAGTCTGTATGGACTCGATAATCCGACGGTCGCCCTTGTCGCCACAGATGCGGCCGGCGAAAAACTCGCGACTGTTTTGCTCGGCCAGACAACCCAAGAGGAAACGGAAAGGCACTTTGCCATGCAGGAAGGGGGCGTAACCGTCTTTACCCTGCGGGATTATGTTTTTTCCCGGTTCGATAAGAATCCAGAGGATTTTTGGGAGAAGCCAGAGCCCGAAAAAGGGAGCACAGAGGCGACGTCGGCCTCAGAGCACAGGAAAGAGGCCGACGTTCAAGAAGAATTGCTGGAATGAGCAAGTTTCCAACCCGTAGTAGGCCACTAATTTTCAATTATGACTTCAACCCGGCGATTTTTGGCGCGACCGGCTGAGTTATCCGACCCATCGGGGTTGGTATTGGACGCAACCGGATACTGTTCGCCGTACCCCGTTGTTGTCACCCGGGCCCGGTCGACTCCCGATGTCGCCAAGGCGTTGGCGACACTCGCCGCCCGTCTTTCAGACAAGCGCTGGTTTGCTTCTTCGCCGCCAATAGCGTCGGTGTGACCCTCAATCGATATCCGGCGTCCACGCGCCTGATCATTCAGCACGTCAGCAATGCCCTGAACGCGACTCTGCGCATCACCGGTCAAATCAGACTGACCGAATTCAAACAAGACATCCGGCAGATTGACCACCACACCGCGCTCGGTCTCACGCGCCTCAAGATTGCGCCGCTTGAGTTCTTCAAGCAGCTGGCGGTTGCGCGCTATCTCCTGGCGTTGCCGTTCAATTTGCTGCTGACTCTCCGCGAGTTCCGTATCGCGTTTTTGAAATTGATCACCAACGACGGCGCCGGTGACGCCTCCCAGCGCCCCACCAATGGCAGCCCCGGCTCCGGGATTCCCAACCGCAGCCCCGATGATCGCGCCAGTTGCAGCCCCAAGACCTGCGCCTCCGAGCGCGCCCTTCTCGCGGACCGACACGGGCCGCGAGCAGCCAACCACAAAGACCAGCATGAACGTCAGCAGAAGAAGGACGGTCTTTCTCATAGTCAACACTTTCTCCGGTTCAGTATTCTTGTTGCCGTTTGAGTTCTTCGAGTTCCTGCCGTTGCTGCTCAAGATCGCGCCGTTGCTGCTCAAGCTGAAATTGCTGGTTCTGCTGCTGAGTGTCTTGATTCTGCATCTTATCACCAACGACGGCGCCGGTGACACCTCCCAGCGCCCCACCGATGGCGGCCCCAGCCCCAGGACTTCCCACGACGGCCCCGATAATTGCGCCAGTTGCGGCGCCGAGTCCCGCGCCCCCCAGCGTGCTTTTCTCTCGGGTTGAGAGGGGTTGAGAGCAGGCGCTCACAAGAAACGCTGCCAGCACCAGGACGCCATCCCATCGTATTCCGCTCTTACTGGACATCTCAGACCTCCCAGACTCTGACTTTCTCACATCATCCTCTGCTATTCGGAACAAGTTTTCCTCCCTTCCACCTTAATCGGCCCCTGGTAGCGGGTCAATATCACGAGGGGAAGTCGCATGGGATTCGGCAGCATGACGCCGAAACGCGGTCCACCATACCCCGGCTAATGGATAGGAAAGGAGTCAATCCCTGAGTGGCAGTCAGGCAGACTTACGTTGCACGCCAACCGTCAGATTGGTGCCATCAATCTCTACACTCTGAACCTGATCGCCACTTGGCTGGCAGTATACCAGGGCGCGGGCTAAGGTCTCTTGTTGGATATAGGCTTTGTGTTGCGTAATGGCATCACGTAAGCGTCCATCCGCTTCATAGCTTACCGCAATGCGGTCTTCTACCTGATAGCCCGCCTCCTTGCGGAGTTGTTGGATATAATGCACGACCTCACGTGCCAACCCTTCCGCGATTAGGGCGTCGTTCAGCTCGCACGGAAAATCGATGGAAATAAACCGATCCGAACGGACATCTGGCAGCCCTTCGCGCGCATGGCGCAGGGTCCGAATCTCCTCGGGTTGAAAGGTATCTCCATTGAGTTGAATCGGTTCTCCCGCCTCAAGTATAAGCATCTGATCGATAGTCAGATCGGTAATCCGCTTGCGAATCTGACCAAACGCCTTCCCAAAGCGAGGGCCGAGGAGTTGCGCGTTGGGCTGTGCGCTGAGCGTGACTTTCTCAGCTTCCGCTGTGCTGTAGACGATCTCTTTGACATTCAATTCTTCCTGCATATAGCCTTCCAACGGAAGCAATTCATCAAGAATCACTTGTTGGCGATGAAGGATGGTCAGCGTTTGGAGCGGGATGCGTACTTTGACTTTCCGTTCGTTCCGCAAACTCCGTCCCAGCAGGATCACCCGCTGCATCCGGGCCACGGCATCTTCGAGTCGAGTATCCACCTGGTTTTTATCGTAATCGGGGAACGGTTCGAGATGCACACTCTCTTCTGCTCCAGCCTCTTGGAGCGTGACCAGATTTGCATAAATGGCGTCCGCCAGAAACGGTGTAAACGGGGCCATGAGCTTGGAAAATGTCAGCAGGACATCGTACAGGGCCTGATAGGCAAACTGTTTGTCAGCCGCCGCTTTGCCTTCGGCGATAAAATCAGCCTCACTCCAAAAACGACGCCGGTTGAGACGAACGTACCAATTGGTCAGTTCGTTGAGAAAATCCAGCAGTGCGGGAACCACATTATACAGCCGATACTGCTCCATCTCGGTACTGACCCGGCGAATGAGGGTCTGTTTGCGGGAAAGGATCCAGCGATCCAGAATATTCGGTGATGTCGCCTCCAGCGCGCGTGACGGGTGCCACTCGTCAACCAAGGCATACGTGACAAAGAATTTATAGGCGTTCCACCAGGGTAGGAGCAGGCGACGGACCGTCTCCCGCACGCCGCGCTCACTAAAACGGAGTTCCTCGGCCCGGACCAGGGGCGAGTTGATCAGGTAGAGGCGCAGGGCATCGGCCCCGTGCTCGTCCAGAATATCTTCGGGCTCCGGATAGTTCTTGAGCCGCTTGCTCATCTTCTTGCCGTCTTCGGCCAGCACCATCCCGTTGACAACAACGTTGTGGAAAGCTGGCTTGTCAAACAGTGCGGCAGCGACGACCACCAGGGTGTAAAACCAGCCTCGGGTCTGGTCCAGCCCTTCGGCAACAAAGTCTGCGGGAAACACTCGTGAGAAATGCTCTGCATTCTCAAACGGATAGTGAATTTGCGCGTAGGGCATCGAACCGCTCTCGAACCAGCAGTCGAACACCTGCGGCACCCGGCGCATGACGCCGGTCCCGGTTGAATCGGGAAATGTCAGGTCATCGACAAATTCACGGTGGAGATCGTCCACCCGCGTGCCGGTCCGCTCGGCGAGTTCATCAATGCTGCCCAGACACACGACTTCGGAGCCGGTCTCGTTTTTCCAGATCGGCAGGGGTGTCCCCCAGTACCGATTGCGACTGATCGCCCAGTCGCGCGCGTTCTCCAGCCAGTTGCCAAAGCGCCCGTCTCGCAGATGATCCGGGACCCAGGTCGTCAGCTGATTATTTTTCACCAGCCGCTCCCGAAGGGCTTCAACCCGCACAAACCAAGTCGTGACGGCCTTATAGATGAGCGGGGTCTCGCTCCGCCAACAGAAGGGATAACTGTGCTGGATCGTGCCCTGGTGAACGAGCTGTTTTGCCTGTTTGAGCTGCTGGATAATTTGGGGGTCGGCTGCTTTGACGTGCAGGCCCGCAAAATCCCTGACATCCGAGGTAAACCGACCGTCATCATCGACCGGGTTCACCAAGGGAATACCCGCCCGCTGGCAGGCATGAAAATCCTCTTCCCCAAAGGCCGGCGCCATATGGACGATACCGGTCCCGTCTTTGGTCGTCACATGCTCGGACTCGATGACCCGAAAAGCGCCTGCCTCCTTCTGATCGACAAAATAGGGAAACAGCGGAGTAAATGTCCGGCCGGCGAGGTCTTTACCTCGATAGCGGGCCTCAACGGTATAACTGTTTTCCTTGGGAAAGTAGGTCTGAAGTCGGGCCTCGGCCAGAATATAGCCGACCTTATCCGCGTGGTCGCGGACTTTCACATAGTCAATGTCAGGGCCGACGGCTAAGGCTAGATTCGACGGCAGGGTCCAGGGTGTGGTGGTCCAGGCAATAAAAAAGACCTGCGCTTCGCCTTCGGCCGCGAAGCGCACCGTGATGGCCGAGTCTTGGACATCTTTATAGTTCAGGTTGGCTTCAAAATTTGATAACACGGTTCCCAGCCGGGTGGAAAACGGCAGGACTTTATAGCCTTCATAAACCAGGTCCTGGTCCCACATCTGCTGGAATACCCACCACACCGTCTCCATAAAGGAGGCATCCATGGTCCGATAGTCATTCCGGAAATCAACCCAGCGGCCCATCCGCCGCACCGTTTTTTCCCACTCCTGGGTGTAGCGCAGGACAATTTTCCGGCATTCATTGTTGAAATTGGCAATCCCGAATTTTTCGATCTCGGCTTTACCGCCCACCCCCAGGGCCTGTTCGATTTCCATCTCGACCGGCAGACCGTGGCAGTCCCAGCCAAAACGGCGGTCTACATGCCGTCCGCGCATGGTCCAAAAACGGGGAATAATGTCCTTAATCGTCCCCGCCAATAAATGTCCGTAGTGCGGTAATCCGGTCGCAAAGGGCGGACCGTCATAGAAAATAAAGGGCGGTTGCGCTTGGGTTTTGGCCAAGGTCTTCTGAAAAATATCGTTCCTGTCCCACGCCTGTAGCACTCCAAGTTCAACCTCGGCCAGCTTTACGTTTTCCGCAACCGGTTTCATCTCGTCGTCTTCCTCACCCGAACAGTAGATTTGTCGCCTAGGCTACCGATTGGGGTATCATTTTGCTAGAGGGCACTCCGGCCTTGACCCTGTGTCACAGAAGGGCCATGAATAGACCAGCAAGATCAGGAGGAGAACTGCGGATGGGCAAACGGATGATGGTCAACTTCGGCAGGGCAGGCTTTCCACACTATGAAGAGGTTGAGGAGGAAGGCATGGCAAAACCCTGCGCCATGGGTCTGCCGTGGGTGAATCCCGATACTGTCAGAACGCTCGAATTGAGGCGGGTCAGACGGACCGGCCCCAAAGGGGAAGCTCTGGAAGCTGCCGAAACAACGAAGGGAACCGCGTCCGAATCGAACGAATAAAGCGTCTAGCCTCGGGGGAGGCGCTTTGTTCGTTGAGTACGTCGCTTCTCAGAAGCCTGTGAAGCGACGGCGAAATCGGGGTCCCCGTCCGGGGCTAACAAGGGATGTTCATGGCGACGCACGCCAAAAAAATAACAACAGGACTGGCTGTCAAGATTATTATCGAAGGTCCGCTGCTGACCATCCTCAAAGTTCACCCGTGCTAGACAGGTCCCACCTTCCAGGACCGAGGTCATTTCCTCAACCACTTCTCCCGTCCCCCATTCTTCATAGCGGCGATGGATCACATAATCTCCGACCCGGAGATACAAGCGGTGTTTGGCGGACATGCGGCAGCCTTACGGGCAAGTCAGATTGCTTTTGGCAGGGGTTGTAGCTGAAAACACGTAGCGATGGAAGCAAGTGCTGAAAAAGTGACAGCGAGGCCCCCACCGACGATTCATGCCGAAAGCTTGCTATCCCGCAGAATAGCCGCCCTCCTCCGGTAAGAGGTACGGAAAGAGACCTGCTTCGCCCAGGCTGCAAGCGGTAGACCGCTTGTCTCGGGCCGCTCTGCCAGAGCGGCTTGATTCCGTATTCGCCGGGGGTCCAGGGCAACCGTATTACTGCCTGTCACAATGACATTGCCGCTCGCCACCGAGCAGGCAGTCGTGTACTGGAAGGCCGCGGCAAACGTCCTACGCGCAGCATCATACATGGGCGTGGAAGCGTGCAGGTTGGAAACGAGCAGGCCGTGAGGACCCAAACGCGCGCGGCATTCGGCGTAGAAGTCATAGGTCAGAAGATGCGGGCTCACCCCTTCGGATCGGTAGGCGTCCAGAACAATCAGATCGTACGCCGTCCCAGCCGCCAGGGCGCGTACATGCGCCCTGCCATCGGCAATCACGGTCCGCTGGCGCTCGTCCGGGAAAAACCCAAAGAAGCGGGTGGCAATGTCCACGACGAGGGGGTCGAGCTCGACGGTATCGAGTTGCGCGCTTTCAAAAACATGGTGTAAAACCATGTGCAACCGCCCGCCCCCCAGGCCGATTAAAAGAATACGCCGTGGCTGAGGACACCACACCAGGGCTAACAACATGGCCTGGGTGTATGGGGAGAGAAGGGCCAACGGAGAGAGCGGGTCGAGCCGGGATTGGACCTCTTCAACGCGACTCTGCCGGTGTCGATAGCAGAGCAGGAGCTGATTGTGCTTTCTGCGGACGACAATATGGTTGTAGGCAGATCGTCGCTCAAAGAGGACGCCCTGCGGGCAGTGACGGAGTGGGGCGAGGCGACGGGTGATCGCCGCCAGATTGCGTTCTTGCCAGGGAGACATGCCTGAGTAGGGGCTGGATTGGCTCTTCGGGTTCAGGTCGGACTTCCCTGAACCCGATCCCGGTCTCCTACCTGCTCTGGGTTGCAATGGCCAGGCGACCGAGCCCTTCGGTGCGAGCCAAGTCCATGACCTGAACGACCCGATTATGGGTGACATCGCCGTCTGCCCGAATGACCAGCGTCACGTCTGCGCCTTGGAGCTTTTCCGTCTTAAATCGAGCTTCGAGTTCGGCAATAGTCGTTGGGGTCTCGCCTAAGAAGAGTTGGCCATCCTTCTTCAAGCTCACACTCAGGCGCTTTTTTTCGACTGGGGGGTTTGCAGACGCAGCCTTGGGCAGGCTCACATCGACCTGCCCTTCGCGTGTTTTCTGAAAGGTTGCCAGAAAACTGAAGGTGATGAAGAAGAAGATGAACATATTGATGACGATATCAGTCAGCGCCAAGGGCTCCATACTCGTCAAGACTTTCGCCTTCCGCTTAAACTGCATGACGGGCTGGCTCCTGTAGTGGCACGGCCTCCGGGAGGGCTTCTTGCGCGGTCGGCCCGGTCAGGACATCGAGGAGTTCTTCGGTGCGCGTCTCGGTCAGACGGGTCAAACGCTGTATGCGCGAGGTCAGGTGATTGTATAAAAGATAGTAGGGGATGGCGACCGTCAGCCCTGCCGCCGTGGTCAACATGGCTTTATAAATGCCACCGGCCAGAACGCCAACGGTAATTTGGTCGCCCAGAGTCTCCCAACTCATAAAGGCTTCGACCAGGCCAATAATCGTGCCCAGGAAGCCCAGCATGGGGGCAACCCCGACCACGCTTGCCAGGGCCGTCATATACGCCTCCAGTCCGGCCACCACCTCACCGCCAAATCGTTCCAGTCGTCGCGTCAGCTCCGCCCGTTCCTCAACGCGATACAGGAAGGCCGTCTCGAACAGCCGGCCGAGCGGCGTGTTGTGCTCGCGGCAGACTTGGAGCGCCGCGTTCAGGGTGCCGTCTTGGTCGAGATGCCCGCCAGACCCCTGGATGAGGAGATGCAGGCGCTCGCACAGCCGATTGAGCTGCGAGCGAAATCGCGCCAAGCCCCAGAACTTCGCAAGGACAATAGCCAGCGCAAAAATAGACAGGGCAATGATGAGATACATCACATTCCCGCCCTGGTCGATAAAATACAGAATTCCCGGAGAGCCTACCTGTGTTGGCATAGCGCGGTATATGTAGCGGAGTTCCCCTCTGAGGGGAAGGGTCTTGGAGACGGTCCACCCCCCGAGACCTTTCCTTTAACGGCACGGAGCGGTAAAACCTCTTCGGATGGGAAGAATAGTCGCAGCAGTGGACATCGAAAATTTCTCCGAAACCGGCTCGTTCATGAAACTGGACGCCCTGGTTGATACCGGAACAAGCCACCTCACCTTACCGTCACGCTGGAAGGGTCGGTTCGGCGCATTTGCTTCGGAGGAGACGCTTGCACTGCCAACAGCGACTCAAGAAGTCGTCCAAGGAACAGTCCGCGGTCCGGTAAAAATAACCGTGGAAGGATTTCGATCTATTTACAACGAGGTGCTTTTTATAGACAGGAAGCCAGAGAACGGCGAATACGAGCCATTACTGGGCTCTATCGCGCTTGAGCAGTGCGGAGCGGCCGTCGATATGCTCGGCCACCGGGCTGGTCCCGGTAAAATATAGGGATGCGAAATAGCGCGAAACGATGTGAACAAGGAAATGTCATGGCTGTTCCAGCAGCAAAACCACCACTCTCTGAGCACGACTACCATGCGTGGCTCCTTGAACAAGCGGCCCGTCTTCGTGCTCGTCAGTTTGACCAGATTGATTGTGAGGGGATCGTGGAGGAGTTGGAAGACACGGGGCGGAGTGAACGCCGCGCGGTCGAAAGCCATCTGAAGAATCTTCTTATCCACCTTTCGAAATGGGCCAAGCAAAAGCAACGTCGCTCAGGAAGCTGGCGAGACAGTATTGACAATGCGCGGGATGCGCTTGCCGACTTGCTCCAGGACAGCCCCAGTCTTCGTCCTCAACTCACAGAATTTGTCAAGCGTCAATATCCCCGCGCCGGCCGAAGCGCCGCCAACCAGACCGGCCTCGCAGGCGCAGCGTTTCCGACTACCTGCCCTTTTCGCTCGGAGGACATTCTTGACACCGAGTTCTTGCCAGAGACGATTGAGGAGAGACGGTAGGAAGGACCCTCTCTGAGTCTCCTTCCACATGATAAAGAAGGCTACCATGAGAAACCGCCTAAAAAGTCCCTTCTTAACTACGGCTATGCTCTTCCGTTGGCGTTTTGTCTCCCGCTTTTGTCTGATTGTACTCGGAGCCGGCGTCTTGTCTGTCTTTTCAGAGTCGCTTCTTCGGGCTCAGCCGCAGAATGTGGACGTACAGGTCCGGCCATTAACCGCAATAGCCCCAGTGATCGCCGTCCCTCCAGGCAGAGGCTCATCCGCTCTGCGCAGGACCGCGGATGACATGTGGGAGCGCGCTCGGGACAGTGAAAACTTTGTGGTGGAGGTGAAGATTCACAATGGGACTGACCGCGCCTATCTGATCAAAGCCAATAAGGTCTCGTTACGCGCCGAGTCTGGCGAACGGGTGAGACCGCTGGAAGCAGGCGAAGACGGTCCGACTCCTGTCCTCACGGATCAGACCATTGCGCCCGGCGCGGAAGTCCGGGGCTATCTCTCTTTCCCGCCGGGCGCATATACAGGTGCGCGGGGGTTTCTCATTGAAGAGCGCACCCGGGCGAACGAGGGGTTTAGCATAGACTTTTAGGCTTGCCTGTGGCGCTATACCCGGACTCCGCCTATTCCCGGCGAATCTCCGGGGGAACGAATGCGGTCACGGGCGGTGGGTCGCCCTGGTAGCGTTCGACTTGCACCAGGGTGGTTTGCGCACTGGGTCCCTGAGCCAACTTTGACGTGCCTTTGTCCAAAGTGAGTACATTGGGGTTGCCGTGCTTTTCCAATGACCCCGGCAGCCCCGGTTCGAGCGGGTCATACCACGCTCCCGTGGGAAGCCGGACCACGCTCTTTTGGATATTGGCGGTCATGCGAACACCTGCCAGACATTGGCCCCGGTCATTAAAGACCCTGACAATATCGCCCTCGCTCAGCCTGCGCGCCTGGGCATCGGCCGGATGGATCCACAGGGGTTCGCGTTCGGCGACTTTTAAGCTGCGGCTGACCGACCCCTGGTCGAGTTGGCTGTGCAGACGGCCGACCGGTTGATTAGAGATCAGGTGGAGGGGGTAGGGCACGGCTTTCTCACTCCCCAGCCATTCGGCCGGTTCTATCCAGGTCGGGTGAGGCGGACAATCGTCGTAGTGATACGCCGCAATCCGCTCCGACCATATCTCAATTTTCCCGGATGGTGTGTCTAGGGGATGAGCGTCGGGATCGGCCCGAAAAGCGGATAGAAAAGGCTGGAAAGAGGAACCGCGTCCCGCCTCTGCCGGTTGTTGGAGGACGCGGTTCCTCTTTGGCTCAGACGGGAGCGGCAGTTCAAAATAGCCGTCTGCCCAAAACTGCTCAAAGTCAGGCAAAACAAAACCACGTTCCCTCGCACGTTCCCGGGAGAGCGTGTAGAGGTGGCGCAGCCAGCCGGCTTCGTCCCGTCCTTCGGTAAACCCTTCTCGAAAGCCGAGGCGTTCGGCCAGATCCGCAAAAATATCATGATCGTTCCGCGCCCCGCCGACCGGCTCCATCGCCTGTTTATTGGCCACTACAAAGCCGTCGCGGGGTGTGCAGACCATATCGTTGCGTTCGAGCGGGGTCGTCGCCGGGAGAATGATATCCGCGTGGCGCGCCATGGGCGTCCACCACGGCTCATGGACGATAACGGTTTCCGGCTTCTGCCAGGCTCGTAACAGGCGGTTCAAATCCTGATGGTGATGGAAGACGTTGCCGCCGACCCAGTAGATCAGGCGAATATCGGGATAGGTCGCTCGCCGCCCGTTATAGTCGAACTCCGCGTTCGGATTCAGCAGGAGGTCGGCAATCCGGGCAACCGGGATGACATCGTCAACCGGGTGGGCACAGCGATCCAAGGTGGCCCAGGGAATGCGAGAGGCCGGGTTCCCGACCGTAGCGACGGAAGCGTAGCCATAGCCAAACCCTCCGCCAGGGAGTCCGACCTGTCCCAACATGGCGGCCAGGGTGACTGCCATCCAATAGGTCTGCTCGCCATGATCTGCCCGTTGGAGGGACCACGCTATCGTGATCAGCGTGCGCTTGGCGGCCATGCGTCGGGCCAGCGTGGCAATCGTCTCGGCCTTCAGACCGGTGATATCAGCAGCCCATCGTGCGTCTTTGGGCTGTCCATCGCTCTCGCCCATGAGATACGGTCGAAACCGATCAAAGCCCACACAGTAACGTGTCAGGAACGCGCTATCGGCCAGCCCCTCTTCGACCAGGGTATGGGCCAGACCGAGCATCAGGGCCACGTCGGTATTGGGGCGCGGGGTCAGCCATTCGGCCCGCAGAAAGTCAGCCGTGTCGTTTTTCACCGGACCGATATTCAGGAATTCGACACCGGCCTGCCGACAGGCTTCCAGGCCCGCTCGGGTTCGATGCCGGGCCACTCCGCCATAGGCCACCTGTGCGTTTTTGAGCGGCATCCCGCCAAACGCCACCACAAGTTCGGAATGCCGGGCGATCGTCTGCCACGAGGCCTGCTCGACCAGCAGACGAAAAAAATTCCCGGCAATATAGGGCATGGCGACGTCGGCCGCGGCGTGGCTGTAGGTGTTTATCGAACGCACAAAGCCGCCAAAGAGGTTGAGGAAGCGATGCAACTGGCCTTGGGGGAAATGGAAGGAACCGGCACTGCCCCAGCCGTATGAGCCGGCATAAATCGCCCGATTGCCGAAGGTGCTCCGGATATGTTCAAGTTCGGCGGCAACAAGATCAAGCGCCCGCTCCCAACTGAGCGCGACAAAAGGCTCGCCCCCGCGGGTGCCACTGCCCGGTCCGTTCCTGAGCCAGCCCTCTCGCACCATGGGTTGGCGGATGCGGAGATCGTCATTGACTGCCTCTACATAGGAGCGCCCGAGAGGAGAGGGGTCCGGGTCTTCAGGTGTTGCTTCCATGGCAACCAAGCGCCCCTCTTTGACCCGAGGTGCATAGCCCCCCCAGTGAAAGGCCGAACGTGGATTCAAAGAGGAAACGGGTCCGCCCTCGACGGGCGGATGCGGGACACGTTTCCTCTTCGCGGCGTTGTCAGCAATTTTCATAGGTCAGGATTTTCCTCTGAGACAGAAGCGCGGAGGGGCACACTGGCGTACCCCTCGGAAGACGGCAAAGAACAAAGGGGCGCTTAGGCCCCACACGTTTGGTTGGCAAAGTCCTGAATCTTGGTCTTGAGACTGGCATCACCGAGTCGTTTCAGCATTCTTTGAGCGCTACTGACCGTCTTACACGCCTGGGTCGCATTGCCGAGGGTGTCATTCAGCCGGGCGACTTCAAACGTCCCGCGAAACCAGAGCAGATCACCGACCTGGGTGCCCTTGAGCATGGCCTCCCACAGGGAGAGCGCCCGTTTTTTATCGCCCCGTACCTCAGAGACCTGGGCTAAGCCGACAATAGCGACCAGTGCATAGGCACCCTGCTTTTGCTCCAGGTCTTTATAGATAATCTCAGCCTTGTCGTATTGCTTGGTATCGAGATAGAGCTGGGCCAAGTCATAGTGGAAGCGATCCGGAGACTGATCCTCCGCAAATTGGCCATCGTTCTTGAGCCATACTTCATGCAGACGTGCCAGCGTCCGCTTGGCAATGAGTGCGTTGTCTGTATCATTCTGACGGCGGAGCTTACGGATGTCTTTTTCCAGCACACCAGACAGTCCGGCCAGGAGTTCCTCCTGTTTGTCGGGCTGGTAGCGCTCTACAATTTTCTCGACGTCATTGGCGAGGTCGGTATAGCGCCCGGTCTTCTGTAGGGCGACCAGCCGGGTACGGGCGACGGTCTCAAACGCATCAGGCTGCTTCGGATACTTCTCTTCGAAGCCGTCGAGAAAAGAGACGATCTGTTCGGCGTTTGCGTCCATATCGTGACTCAAATAGACCGCATGCATCACACTGACCTTGCCCGGATATTCGCGATAGGGGTCCCGCTTTAGCAGTTTGGGACTGCGCTTGGCCAACCTCGCGCTGCTCTTCCAGTAGGCGTCCAGACTGGCTCCAATCCGCTGGCGGATAGCGTCTTCACTCAGTCCACTACTGGTATCGCCGTCTTCAATTGCGTGCAGGACCTCGAAGTACGACTGGAGCGTGGCGTAGTCGGCTCGCACCCGGAACGCCGGCGCACCGCGCACCTTCGTATACGCCTCAGCCGCTTTCAAATACTCCTCTTGCTCTTGGTAATACTCACCCAGCCGGAAGTGGGCTTCGTAGATGGACCGGTGCTTGGGGTATTTCCGCGCGAAGTCGCGAATCGCCTGTACATACAGCTTTCTGTGCTGCGCGCTTTGGTCCCGTGCGTATAACGACTCAGCCGACTTGAACTGAAAGTATTCCGCGTCAGCCGCGTGCTTGGTCTTTGCCCCCCCGTTGCTGAGGAAGGTGTCCAGGGTATTGATGGCTTGTCGGTAGCGACGTTGTTCATACAGCCCAACGCCCAGGTAGTAGTGCGCGTCTGTCTGATACACGGCCGCGTTGGGATCGTTTGAAGCAATGACTTCCTCAAGAAAAGGCACCGCTTTGGCAAAGCGTCGTTTCTGCATATGCTCCTTGGCTTTTAACCAGGGTGGAAACGGGTTTTCCTGCTCGGCGATGACGAGTTCTTCCTCGCGCGTCAATTCTGCCTGTATCAACGCATCGGCCCGGTCCTGCCACTTACCGCCGGCCCTGCGGAGTTCGAGAATCAAGGCCAGGAGTTGCCCGCGCAACTGGCTGCGCTTCTTGCCGCTCGCCTGTCTACTCTGCCTGGCAATGCTTTTTGCCTGCTGGAATCGGGCTTGCGCCAATTCCGTCGGAGAAGGTTGGGATTTCCCGCCACGCTTGGCATAGCGCCGTGTCTGCTCCAGAGCCCTCTGGGCCTTCCGTTTCATATCGGCAGACACGCCGGGCTGTTTGAGCAGCAGTTCAAAGTCTCGTATGGCCCAGTCAAACTTCTCAAGTTCGCGTTCGCTCAGCGCTCGGCCGAACAGGCTCTCGTTCTTGAGTCGCGAGGCCTGATCGCCAACCGCGAATTCACCAAAACCGTTCATGGCTTTCGTCAGCAGGGTTTCCTTTTTCTTCTCATCGAACGTGAACGAGCCGATGTAGTTCAGCCAGTTCAAGAAGTATAAGGCGCGCGCCGCCACCCCTTGTTCAGCCCGGTATTCCTGTGAGTCCTGCACGGCCTCCAGGTCGCCATCCCGGGCAATGACATCCTGCGTCATCTGGTCCACGCGCTGAAAACTGCCGGTATAAATACCGTTCAGCAGCCCATGGAGCGTCTCGTAGACATCACGAATTGCTTTTCTACTCGACGGTGTTTTGACTGCTTGGGCCAAATTGGGGAGCGCAACAAATTCTAAGGCGACCGGACCCAGGATTTGAATGGCTTGCAGCTTGGCCTGCGCATCCCAACTCCCCTGTTTGAGCGCGTTGGCCTTGCTCCGGGCCTGCTTCGCCCGGGCAGAGAGTTCGGCAACAGACGCCGCTTCGACCTCGGAGTTCAGCCAGCCCAAGTGCACACTCAGAGAGAGCATACCGATAATGGAAACCAGACGCCGCACGCTTGCACTCCTTTTTCGACCCTGCTCCTTACGTCATGGCCTTGCGCTCAAAACTCCCGCCATCCATCCCCATCTGCACGAAGAGAAACGCTCGCCTACAGGGTGCTCTGGTATCACGTTTTTCGACCACGAGATCGCGTCCTACTCCAAGTCCCGTAAATATTTCGCCATCTCCACTTCCCAACGCGAACCAAAGGTCATAATGAGGATGTTCCTGGTCAAGGCCTTCTCCTCAATCAGCGGGATAAAGTCTCCCCCGCCGGCTCGGGCCACAGACGCCATGGTATGCCGGAAGTCGCGATAGAAGCTCGGCAACGGCGTGGGCTGAAAGGCGACATTCATAATTTTCCCGGTCCGCTCCCAGAGCGCGTACTCAAAGTCCTCGTGCATTTTATCCGCCAGGTCCATGACACTGACCACCCCACCGCGTGCCTGGAACCCCTGCGCCAAGCCCAGCACACTACTCATACTCTCCGGATGGGGCGGCGAACCGGCGGCAAGAATCACCACGCGACGCGAGCGTTTCCGCCAACTCAAGTCGTTCATGGCCGCGTCCATGCCTTCATACACCGCTTCCGGCCAATCACCACCACCATCAGAGTGCAGATTGGCCAAAAAGCCTTTGAGCTTGGGTGTGGAGAAACTTAAGTCAACCCATTTGGTGACATATTCTTCGCCCTTATCACGATAGGCCACAATACCGATCCGCGAGGTCGGGACGAGCTTGCGCAACAGCGTCACCAGCTTCGTCAAGCGGTCACGAACCGAATTGATCACAAACTGCATGCTGTCTGTTGCGTCAATCACCAGGGCCACATCCAGACCGACCTTACGCAGCCCCCGCCCATAGTCACCAAAACCCCCGCCTCCGCCGAGGTCTCCCGCGCCAACCAAGCCGCTGAGCTGGGTGTCGATACCGGAAAAACTACTGTCAGCACGCTGGACTTCAATCGTTACCGGTCCGATGCCCGAGAAGACGGGAATGGCCGCCCGTTGGATAGGAGCCTGGAGCGGACCGGTTGAGGCCGGACCGGTTGGGCGCGCCTTATTCGGCGCGAGGTCTTCCATGGTCAGGATGCCCGGAATATCCTCTAGTGAGGGCTCCCCCTCCCAATCGTCCGGCATCTCCTCTTCCGCCATGGCGTCCAGTTCTTCTTGCGTGAGCGGCAATGCGTTGACCCGCACCATTTCCGGCTCTTTCATGATGGTCACAGCCGTGGTGGCAAAGATGGACAAAATGAGAATATGAGCCGCGGTCGAGAAGGCGAACCAGCGCGCATTTCTGCCAAAGCCCCCGCCTCGATACAGCCACAAATCCTCTTGGACTTTACGTTCGATTGAAGTGCTCTCGGATGTTTTTGTGCTGTCTTCGGGTGAAGCCATAGCCCTACCCTCCTTTAGCGATTACGACGGACCGCTTACCCCGCCTGTCTGGCCGCAATCGCAACCTGAGTTGCTCCAGCTCGTTGGGCAATGGAGAGAATTTTTACCGCCTCTCCCAAAATGACATCCTTATCTCCTTCGAGGACAACCGGCACGTCCGGCTTGGCGGTGACTTGCTGTTTGAGGGCCACCTCAAGATCGGCCATGGTCACCGGTCTGGCGTTCACGAAGATTTCCTTTTGGGGGGTCACCGTAATCACAATCTGCCGTGGCTCCGAGTCGGTTTCCTGCACCTCGGGCAGGTTAATTTCCGCTCCGGATTGAACCATCGCCACACTGGTCACCATAAAGATGATTAAGAGCACTAAAAAGATATCAGTCAAGGGAGTGATATTGATCTCGGCCATAATGTCGGATCCACTCCCGCTCTTTTTGCGTGGACTAGCCATTCCCATCGGTTTTCCTCCCCAGGCGGACGGCTTCGAGCACACGGTCCGAACTGATCGTCATGGCGGCCTCGACCCGCTCCAGTTTGGTATGAAAATAGTTGTAAAAAATCACCGCAACAATTGCCACTGCCAGACCCAGCGCGGTTGCAACCAGCGCCTCGGAAATACCACCGGCAACCACAGCGAAACCGCCGCTGCCCTCAACCGCCATACTGGTGAAGGATTTGATAATTCCGATGACGGTACCCAGAAGCCCGATGAACGGGGCACTCACTCCCACTGTTCCCAGCACCCATATACTGCCTTTGAGCGCCTCGATTTCCTCGAAGCGGCGGTCCTCAATGATTTCAGACAAATATTCGAGCGATTCGCCCTCTTGTTGAGAAAGGACATCACGAAATATCCGGCCCGCCGGTTTATTCGCCTGCTCCTCAGCAGAGGTCGTAGCTCCCTGAAAATCCCCCTTCTGTAAGACGCCAACCAGACCGCCGGCAATCTGCAAGGTCCCCCCGATCAATCCGCGTAGGGCAACCAGCCGTTCAAAGATGATGGTGATGACAACCACCGACATTATGATCAGGGGATAGGTGATATACCACCCCTGCTGGATCATATCGAGAACACTTAAACCTTCCATGCTGAACCCTCCTCTTGTGTGGAATGTCTCTCCGTTTTTGCCTGTATCGCTATTCCGAAGAAGAGACGCTGGCGAGTCCGTCTGTCTGCAATCCCCACCCGTTCTGTCCATCGATCGTGGCCAGGAAGTCCTCAAGCCAGTGAATCTCCCCTTCCAAATACGCCAATCCATGCGTAATAATCTGGGCTTGCGGGAGTGTCACATCCCGCTCGTTCCAGTAGGCCCGCTGCTCAATGACCCAGGCCAGTCGTCTGCGCGTCCACTCAAGTTGGCTCTGGAGGGCGGCGCGCAGCTCTGAGTTGTCAAGCAGATGACTGAAGGCGAGCGCGGCGTTCAAGGGGTCAAAGACTTTGGTTCGCTCCTTAGTGTCGAACAACTGACGCCGCAACTCGGCCCGCAAATAGTCGTGACCGGCTGACGTAATCTGGTAGACCTGCCGGGCCGGATAGTTCCCCTTTTGTTCGACTTTGGTCTTTTCGACATACCCGGCCTGTTCAAGCTGCCCGAGGTTATAGTAGAGCGAGCCACCACTCAGGTTGATATACTTGGCGTACAGCCGGTGCTCGACCTCCTGCCGCAGCTCATAGCCATGAAACGGCTTCTCGGATAACAGCCCTAAGATGACGAGTTGAACGCTAATATTTATCTCCTGTAGATTAGTCTAATTGGGCTAGGTAGGGGAGATGAAAATTAAAGTCAAGAGGTTTTTCATTCTTTTTGTTGACGGTGAAAAAATTATACCCTGAGGAGAATCGGGCCGTACCCTTCAGGATCAATCGGCGTCAATAACACCACGTCCCCGCAACAAATTGAGAATAATATCCAGGCTGTGCTCTCGCAGGTGAATTTTGAGCTGATCGTAGAGAGTAAAATTGGCCAAGCGGAGAAAGGGCCGACCGTGGACAAAGTCAATAATGTTTATACAGCCGAAGTCCTGCTCAATATTAAAAATCCTCCCCTGTGTGACCCCTGTGGCATGGGCCAAAAAAGCGTTGTTCACGCCCCCATGCGCAACCAGGAGAACGGTCTGCCAATCATCTTCGGCCAAGAGGGTCTGGAGGAGTCGCCCGGCACGGACATAGACCTGACGGAAACTCTCTCCGCCCAGGTAGGGCTCGTCCCAGTTAGAGTCTGTATTCTTAAAGAACTCCTGAATCTCCTTAAATATGTCGGTCAGACTCTTTTGGGCCAAGACCGTATCACTCGGGATGATCTCGCTCAGTTCCGGCACCACCTGAATGTCCAGCTCTTTTTCTGTGGCAATGATCCGGGCGGTTTCATACGCCCGCTCAAGCGGACTGGCGTAAATCGCATCAAGCGGCACTCCCCGAAAGAGCAGCGCGACCGCCGCGACCTGCTCTCGCCCACGTTCGGTCAGGGCCCCATTGCCCAGCGCCCCTTCGTTTGCCACACGTTGATACAGGGTTTCCCCATGCCGCATCAGGTAGAGGCGCCGCCCGTCCGTCTGTGATCTTTCCATGCTATTGCTTGGCAAACGGCTTGTCACGCTCACGCAGGGCTTCTTTGAGCCCGCGTTCCATCATTTTCTTGACCTCATTTGTGACCGTTACGGTCTGGTGGGCGATCACGTCAAATTCGGTTGCCGACTGTTCGGCCGCATACAGGCCCATGGCCTCGAAAAAGCGATTGGTCGCCGCCTTATGGAGCGTCAACAGGTCAACTGGAACCGCGGCAACACGGCGGGCATAATGCAGCACCTCATCCTCCAACTGCTGTTTCGGGTAGACGTGGTTAATCAGGCCGTTTTCCAGCGCCTCAGCCGCAGTCATGGAATCCCCGGTAAAGAGAAACTCTTTTGTTTTGCGCATCCCCATCAGGTAGGGCCACATGGCCAGCGACGGCAGCACTCCGAGCGAGCGTCCGGCAGGATGGCCGAACTGGGCATCGTCGGCTGCAAAGACCAGATCGCAATGCCCGACAAACTCTGTCGCTCCGGCCAAACAATAGCCGTGGACCTGCGCAATCGTCGGCTTGGGCAGGTTCCACAGACGCTGCCAGCGGGCGACGAGCTTGCGCAATCCCCAGCGGTCACTGGTGACGCTAAAGCCTCCCCCCGGCCCTGAAACCGGCTGGAGATCATAGCCCGCGCAGAAGGCCCGCCCGGCCCCACGAATAATCAGGACGCTGGCATCATTGGCCGCTTCAAACTCGTCCAGGGCCGCATCCAACTCTGACAGGAGTTGCCGGCTCAGCGCGTTCAATTTCTCCGGGCGATTCAGCGTCACGCGGACAATTTTGTCTTCAACCTGCTCGTAGATAATGGCCTCATATCCCATGCTGCGCTCTCCTTTCCCGGCTGGCAGGGAGAATAGAACGTCTGGCTTACCACAGGCGACTATGAGTGCATAGAGACAAAAAGAGTAAACGTATCCAGCATTTCATATGTATTGGAGGACACGTTTACTCTTTCAAGGCTGGTCAGCTTCACCCGCCAGCAATCATTCTTGTTCCGTACCCTTCTTCTGCGTACAGTTGCAGTACAGACGCGAGCGTCATCGTGTTGTTCTGCAATTGGAGGTCCCATGTCAACGGATGTAACCGCACTCCTCACCAGCGCTGTCCAATCGGGCGCTTCTGACCTCCATCTCAGCAGTGGAGCACCACCCATGATGCGGCTCGCCGGGGTCATGAAACGACTTGCTCAGACCCCGCTGTCCCGGGATGAGGTTCGCGCCCTGGTGTATGACATTATGGATGAGGATCAGCGAAAGGTGTTTGAGGAGAGTCTCGAACTCGACTTCTCCTGTGACCTGGGTGACGTGGGGCGCTTTCGGGTGAATGTCTTTATGCAGCAGCGCGGTGAGGGCGCGGTGTTGCGGACCATTCCAACGGAGATTGCCTCGTTCGAGGAACTCGGGCTGCCGCCGATTCTCAGCCAACTGTGTACGCGGGGACAAGGACTCATCCTGGTGACCGGCCCGGCTGGCTGTGGAAAATCGACCACCCTGGCTGCCATGGTCAACCATTTCAACGAGACGGTCGAAGGTCACATCGTCACGGTCGAAGACCCCATCGAATCTGCCCACCAATCCAAGAAGTGCCTCGTCAATCAGCGTGAACTCGGTGTCCATACCCGCTCGTTCGCCAATGCGTTGCGGGCGGTCTTACGCGAAGATCCCGACATTATTCTGGTTGGTGAAATGCGCGACCTGGAAACCATTCAACTCGCGCTCACGGCTGCCGAAACCGGCCATCTTGTTTTGAGCACCTTACACGCGCTAGGCGCGGCGCAGACCGTTGACCGGATCATTGATGTCTTCCCCGCCGGCCAACAAGCCCAGATTCGGACCCAGTTCGCCGACTCGATTGAGGCCATCATCACTCAGACTCTATGTCAAAAGAAAGGCGGGGGGCGGGTCCCGGCCCTAGAAATTCTGGTAGGCACCCCGGCGATCCGTACCCTGATCCGCGAGAGCAAGGTCCACCAACTCCCCTCTGCCCTACAGGTCGGCCACAAGGATGGGATGCAGACCATGGATAGGGCGCTCGTTGACCTCGCCACGCGAGGACTCATTACGCAGCAAGAAGCCCAGGCAAAGAGTCCGACCCCGAACCTCTTTGGTCAGGTTGGCCGCACAGTCCTGCGCAGATAAGACGCAGAACGGTCATCGGCTAGCTACGCAGCGACCTCCACATAGGCCCATTTCGGAGATGGTTGCGGGACAGGCAGCCCTTCCTGCTTGAGGCCATCGACGTGAAATGCAATCGCCTCCTTCATGTTGGTCTTGGTCTCTTTCTCCGTCCGACCCGTGGACACGCAACCCGGCACATCCGGGGAGTAGGCTGAGAAGCCGGTTGCGGTCTTCTCTACGACAATGAGATATTTCATTTCTTCAGTTAGCGCGTTGGCTTGACGGGCTTATGGGGCGCTGACTTATTGGCATGTTTCACCGCTTGACCCGGACTATTCCGCCTGTGATCCCGACCGCTGCGGCTGAGCACACAATTTGCAAAAAAAATGGGAGCATCATCATAATTCTATTTTGAAGATTCTTGGGTCTTGTATTCTTTGAAAAATCCCAAAATTTGAGGAGGGCTTCGTATCCAGCAATCCATTCTCTCCTTATACTCTCCACAAACTCTAACCCAGGCGTGTAACGTGGTCCGGGCTGGTCAGCCCTTGGACGCTTGCAGCACTGCCTGGGCGAGCGCCAGATCGTCCGGTGTTGTAATCTTGAAATTGAGCGCATCGCCGGGAACGAGACGGACGGGCCGGCCCATTTGTTCAACCAGAGTGGCATCATCCGTCCCTGTGATACCTTGCTGCTGCGCCCAATGGTGGGCCGCTCGGATCACTGCGACCCGGAATGTTTGGGGTGTTTGCGCCAGCCACAGATCGTGCCGGGAGACTGTCTCACGGACCGAGTGCTGGGTGCCGGCCCGCTTGATGGTGTCGCGCACCGGAGCGGCCACAACCGCGCTGCCCGCCTCGGCGGCCGCGGCAATACTGCGCTGAATGGCCTCAACGCTGATAAACGGCCGGGCCGCGTCATGAATCACCACGATCTCACACTGGGTCTCAAGCGCGGCCAAACCATGCCGAACCGAATCCTGCCGGTCCGCTCCCCCGTGGACAACGCTAATCGGTTGTGGCCAGGGGCCGTGCGTATGGAGCACCTCCTGGCAGAGGGCTTCGCGCTCGGCAGCAACCACCACAATGACGCGCCGGACCGCCTCAAGAGGCGCAAAACGCCGCAGGGTATGCACAAGAATCGGCCGGCCGGCAACGGACAGAAAAGGTTTCGGCAATTCGCTTTGCAGCCGCGTGCCTTTTCCCGCGGCGACCATGACGACATTGACGTGCATATCGAACCTGACTCCTGGCCTATTCCTGTGGCGTGGCTTCAGTCAGGTGCTCAACCAGAATGACCCTGCCATGCCCGATTGAGGACCCGACAAATCCGGCAACACGCGCGAGGGAATATTTTGAGCGGAAGAGGTCGTGAACCCGTTCGATTACGGCCGTATCTGTCATAAACTGTGCTTTTCCGGTGAGGACGAGTTGACCGATTTTCAGCCGCATCTGCGGGTTTTTTTGCAGGTTGCGATACCAATGGGTTTTTCCATCTTTTCCGGATTGGATATACAACGCTCCCTGGTCGTAGACAAACCAGATCGGTTTTGTCCGCGGCTTACCACTCTTACGTCCTATGGTTGTGATTTCGAGCGTTGATTCATTGGCGACCTGAGCGAGTGCGTCCTGAAGTATGCGCTCCTGGGCGTCGCTGGACGTTCCCATGAATAGGCTCACAAAAAGGAGCACCAGCCCGGCCCAGTGACGTTTCCATGCTGCGTCGTATTGTGTCATGCTTACCCCTTCGCCTCGGCAACCGTTCCAAAGACCCCTCACCCCCGCCCTCTCCCTCAAGGGGCGAGGGGGCAGGAAACCCGTTTTTGACTTTCGACAACATTCCCTTTCAGCACTCTCTAGTTTCTCGGATAAAATATCTATGGTAGCGTATCTATATCCTGGAGTTATGAGGAGGAAGCCGCGATGGCCACCCAGTACCATTTCCGTATCGCGAACGAAAGCATCGAGGTGCAGGCGGGCACCCATGCGTCCCCGAACATTACCATCACCATGAAGGAGAGTGATTACCTGGATATGGTCAACGGCAAACTCAACGGCCAAATGGCATTCATGACTGGCAAGCTGAAAATTGCCGGAGATATGGGCTTAGCGCTCAAGCTCCAAAACCTCTTTAAGCAGGCGGACGCGAGCCGCCCAGCAGCAGAAAGCGTGCAACAAGTCATTGACGGCATGCCGGAGGCGTTGAACGCCGAGGCAGCCAAGGGCATGGACGCCGTCTTTCAGTTTGATCTGACTGACTGAACACCAGACTACCCACATCCAGGGAGGAGGGGCTATTCTCCCTCGGTTCCCCGGTGTCTTACCACCGTGTCCCACTGGGATGACCACATTCTCCCCTAGGAACCGGCATGTCAAAACGGACGGTTATCGGCCTGATGTCCGGCACGTCCCATGATGGGATCGATGCCGTGCTGGTTGATATTACCCGCGTCAGGGGCCGCTTCCGTATTGACCAGCGGGCCTTCCGCTCATTCCCGTACTCCCGACCTGTAAGAGCCCGTCTTTTGAGGGTCAGTCAGGGAGCCCGGATTGATGCCGGCGAAGTCTCACAAGTCAATGTTCTCCTCGGCGAGCTGTTTGCCCGGGCGGTGCTCAAGCTGTGCGAACGCGCGGCCATATCGTGGGAGCAGGTCGATGCCATCGGCTCCCACGGACATACCATCTATCACAACCCCCACCAGCGACCCGGACCAGGCTCAACCCTTCAGATTGGAGAACCTGCCGTCATTGCGCATCGGACTGGTATCACGACGATAGCCGACTTTCGACCGGCAGACGTTGCCCTGGGCGGAGAGGGGGCACCGCTCGTTCCCTATGTCCACGCGTTTCTGTTTCAACAGCCTGACCGTGCGGTTGCCGTTCATAATATCGGTGGGATTGCCAACCTCACCTACCTGCCGCCGCGCTCCGCAAAACAAGACCTGCTGGCCTTTGATACCGGCCCTGGGAATATGCTGATCGACAGCGTTGTCCATACCGTTACCCAGGGCAAGCAGTGGTACGACCGGAACGGTCGAATGGCCAAGGCCGGGAGCGTGCACGCCCGTCTCCTCGACGAACTGCTCCAGCATCGGTACTTTGCCCGGTGTCCGCCCAAGTCGACCGGACGAGAAGAATTCGGTGCGCCGTTTGCAGAGCGGTTTCTCAACCGTGCCGCGCAGCTCAAGCTGTCCCCCAACGACCAAGTGGCGACGGCGAGCGCTGTCACCGCCACGAGCATGGCCCGAGCGTATCTCGACTTTATCCTGCCGCACGGCCCGCTCGCCGAGGTCTACCTCACCGGTGGTGGGGCACTCAATCCGACCCTGCGAGCGCAATTCGCTCAGGCCCTGCCGGATGTCCGCGTCCGACTGCTTGAAGAGACCGGCTATGAGAGCCAGTCGTTAGAAGCCTTGGCATTTGCCGTTCTCGCCTATGCGACAGTCCACGGCCTGCCCTCGAATGTGCCGAGTGCAACCGGCGCCCGGCTGCCGGCTGTGCTTGGAAAAATCGTTCCTGGTAAGAACTATCGTGATGTGCGGTTGCGCGAACAGAGAGGATAGCAAGATGGCAAAGCGTGTTGTGGTGATTCCTGGTGATGATGCTGCACCCGAGGCAATGGCGCCGACGGTTGAAATTCTGAAAAACTTCGCGTTGGACCTGCGCTTCACCGAGTTTCCGTCCGGTGAAGAGGGAGTGCAGCAGTACGGCTCACGGCAGGAGTTTGAGGGCGCGCTGCGTGAGGCGATAGACCAATCGGACTCGACCCTGTTTGGCTCGACTAATGGCACAACCGGCGGGATCGGCTATCTCCGCTGGGGCAAGCAGACGTATGCCAATGTCCGTCCGGCACGCTGGCGACCAGGATTTCGGAGTCCGCTCAAAAATCCGGAAGCCATTGATTTTGTCGTAGTCCGAGAAAACCTGGAAGACCTGTATATGGGGATTGAGGGCGACCTGAATACGCTTGCGCCGCTCGGCTTGACGAGCGCGATCACGCGTCAACCGCTCGATACCACAGCCCAGGGCCTGTTTGCCATTAAAGCGATTACCGAGCACGGCTCCCGCCGCATCGCCCGCTTCGCCTTTGAACTGGCGCGCAGGCGCAAAGCCCAGGGTGGAAGGGGGATCGTCACCTGTACCAGCAAGTATAATATGCTGCGGAAAAGTGACGGGCTATTCCGTGAAGTCGTTGAAGCAACGGCCAAAGAGTATCCCGACCTGGGCTATGAACAATACATTGTCGATGATTTTGCGCGGCGTCTCGTCGCCAGCCCATCGCAATTTGACGTCGTTGTCATGCCGAACCTGTACGGCGATATCCTGTCCGATGTTGCTGCTGGCACGATTGGTGGCCTCGGACTCGCACCGAGCGGTTGCTACGGCGACACTTATGCCTATTTTGAGTCCGTCCATGGCTCCGCACCTGATATTGCCGGCCAGCATATCATTAATCCGACCGCAACCTTGCTCTCCGCGGCGCTGCTGCTCGACTATCTCGGTTGGACCGACGAGGCCCAGAGCCTTGAGGACGCAATCGCGCAGGTGTACGCCAGCGGCGAGATACTTCCGCCTGACCAGGGTGGGTCAGCCTCAACAACGGCGTTCTGTGCTGCGGTCCAGAATGGACTCTTTGGCTAAAAGAGGACACGTGTCCTCTTTAGAGTACCTGGCTCTTCCGACCCCTTCGACCAAGCTCAGGGTAGGGTTTGAGCGGGAACTTGTCCCGAGGATTTGCTCCGGGAGCGCTTTACAACAACAACACTCTGGCCGTTGACTCGAACGGTGCGCTTGTCCGAGGTAGGGGGAGACTGCTGGACCGGCTTGCGGCCACGTTCCTCCCGCCACCGTTTGAGTTGTTGTTCCAGGTCTTTCGAATTCACTCGTTCCTCCAATTATTGCCCCCCCATCCCCCCTCAAAGGGAAGGATAGGGGGGCTGCTTAGCTATCGATGAAGGCTTCCAGGCTCTTCGCTCGGGTCGGGTTGCGCAGTTTCCGTAAGGCTTTGGCCTCAATCTGACGGATGCGCTCACGGGTCACGGCAAAGCGCTGTCCAACTTCTTCCAGTGTGTAGTCTGTCTTTTCGTCAATGCCGAACCGCATACGCAGAATCTGCTCCTCGCGAGGCGTCAGGGTGGCAAGGACTTTGCGCGTCTGCTCCTCTAAACTCAGGGCCATCGCCGCGTCTGCCGGAGAGAGAGTCTGCCGATCTTCAACAAAATCTCCCAGCGAACTTTCTTCATCATCTCCAATTGGGGTTTCCAGGGAGACCGGCTCTTTGACAATCTTGAGGACTTTCCTGACTTTGTCCGCCGGCACTTCCATTTGGGCGGCAATTTCTTCCGGCGAAGGTTCCCTGCCGAGTTGTTGGACCAGGTAGCGAGAGGTCCGCAGCACCTTATTGATCGTCTCAATCATATGGACCGGGATCCGAATCGTCCGGGCCTGGTCAGCAATTGCCCGACTCACAGACTGTCGAATCCACCACGTTGCATAGGTCGAGAATTTATAGCCGCGCTGATACTCAAATTTCTCAACCGCGCGCATCAGGCCGATATTGCCCTCCTGGATCAGGTCCAGAAATCCCAGCCCACGGTTGACATAGCGTTTGGCAATACTCACCACTAGGCGCAGATTGGCTTCAATGAGACGGCGCTTGCCTTCTTGAGCCTGGGCTTCTCCCCGCGCGATCGTCCTCAGAGCCTGACGCAGTTCTTCACGGTTCGTTCCAAGCTGTCTCTCAATGTGCCGAATTTCTTTGCGGGCGTTCTTGATAATCTGACTGGCCTCCTGGATTTTCTGCTCCTGGGCCTTCCCGCCTATTGCTCCCGCTCTCAGACGTGTCCTCCCATTCTTCGACGTGGAGGCCCGTGCCAGGGCAAGAATCTCGGACGCCTTGCAATTCAGGACGGACTCTTGTCTGCGGATAGTCCGCTCCTGCTTGTCCAGCCTGACGCCGACTTCCTTGAGTTTATCGGTCACAACCGTAATATGACGTCGCCCTAAAGGCAGCGTATCCAGTGAAGTCCTGATCTTCTCGCGGAGAGTACCCAGCCGCTTCAGCGCTTTCTCCCGCTCTGCGACCGGACTCCGCCTGCGAGACACCTGGGCGGCTTTTTCCCGCTCCCCGGCCAGGCGTTTGAGCGGTCCCATACGGCTCAGAAAGAGTGTAATCCGCTGGTCTTCCTTGCCGGACGCATCCGTATCCTCTTCTTCGTCGCCAAAAATACGTCGTGCTTCTGTCTCGTCCTGTTTAAGCCGACTCCCCAGAGAGAGAACATACTGAAGCGCCAAAGGAGTGGAGAAGACCTCCTGGCGAATACACTTCTCCCCAGCCTCGATCTCTTTTGCGATCGCGACCTCCTGTTCACGGCTCAGGAGGGAGATATTGCCCATCTCCTGGAGGTACATGCGGACAGGGTCTGACGTGTCTCCCATCACCGGCTCTCCAGCCGCTACCACTCTCTCTCCCCAGCTCCCTTCGTCCTGTTTCACTGTCTCAGGAGCAGCGGTCTCCCCTTCAATGCTGGCGGAGTCCCCTTCCTCAAGAACATTAACCGTCTCAATATCCATGTCTTCAAGAATGGACATGATGGTTGCCATTTCTCGTGCTGGTTTCTCCCCTTGCGGTGTGGAAGCAATAGGGGTAACAGCCTGGGTTTTTATGAGCATGGACCTTTCAGCCCGCTGCGCCGCTGTCTGGGTGGATGTCTGTTGGGAGGCCTGCGAAACAGTCGCCGTTTTTCTATTTCCCTTTTTTTCCATAGGACGCTTCAGCCCCCTTTATATGAACAGCATTAAAACAAGACAGGACGCAACTTTACCTTCATCCCAACGCATAGAATAAGGCAGGGGGAAGGATTGACTGCTCCGACAGGACTACTTCTGCTTGGTTGATCCAAAAGAGTTTATAGGCGGGCCGACGCGCTTGGCCGAGACTTTGAAAAAACAGGAGTTTTGCCTATACTACGGTCAGTCAGAGGGGAAGTCAAGCGAAGGTACTGTCCGGTAGCGCGTCAGTTTGAGATGTAGGCTGCTGTTTTTACTGGCTAGAGACATTAAGGTAAAACACGACCCTTAATGTCTTATGGATTAAGTACACACTACACACATAGTCCCTGTACTGGAGCAGGTGGCTTTCCACTTTGGGTAATAACTTCCCAGAGGGCCATGCACGTAGGCATACGATCCTGATTCGGGATGGAGCGACATGTTTTGGCGCAGTGACATCAGGACAGGGGTGTTGGTGCCCGCTACGCCTGCGGGGGCAGATTACGAGGCAGGGCAGCGTGCTTGGGAGGCTGGCCTGCGGGACGTGGCCATAGCCGAGTGGCGAGCGCGGAGGCCGGTGAGGCTGTATCTCCAGGGTAGAGGGCTCCCGCAGAACTAGGTGCAGGCGCATAAGTGGTTCAATTTGGCTGCCAGCCGAGCGTGATGTGCTGGTCGCCCAGATGACCGGCGCAAGAACGAGTGCAGACCCAGAAGCTGGCTTTGGAGTGGTAGCCGAGCCGAGCGCCGGCCAGCGCCCGAACTGCACCAACCCCGACAGGCTGGGGTGGTGCGTCGGTCGAGACGATTCGTGAGGTCCAGGACTTGCTGGCCGCACTGAGCTATCGGCCCGGGTTGTCAGACGGCATAGTGGGTGAGCAGACCACCCAAGCTCTACAGGCGTTTTTGCGCGATTCCAGCCAACCCCCGCCGCCCGCAACAGACGAGAGCAGGATAGGTTCGAGCACGGCTGCGTTCCCTCTCACCTTACAGCGGAGAATTTCATGAGAATTCATGCTTATACACAATAATAGCCCGTTTGCGTTCGGGAGCATAGGCGTGCCATTTTGTCGCTGGCACTGCGTCAGGCGTGACTTGGCGAAAACCGAATCGCTCAAAAAGTCTCCGCGCGCCCTCCTGGTTGGTACAGGCGAAGAGATAGGCAAGGCCGCGTATCTGCCCTTCGGTGATCGCTTTCCCAACCAGGCGGCTTCCAATTCCTTCGCCGTGGAACCGCCTGAGTGTGTAGAGACCTGCTATCTCTCCTGCATTGTCAGCAATATACGGCAGTAGAGCGCACAACCCAACGAGGTCGCGCTCTTGACCAAGCCGCGCGCCATAGCCGTGCAGCAACAACTGACTGACCTCGGAGGGGGTCCGTTTTTTGAGCACCCCTTCCTGTTCGCCCCGCTTGATGAGCCGTTCGGCTTCGGGGAAATCGTCAAGGGCTAATCGTTCCGCCTGACAGTAGTCTGTCAGCGTAAAGAATGTTCCACACCCTTCGTAGGTAAAGAGTTCTTTTGCCAGGCTCGCCGGCGAGCACAGCGAGACTGAGGCAACGCCACCCTCTAGGGCTAACCGCGCGGTTTCCAGTTGTCGGTGCCACTGGTGAGGCATCTCCCCGCGCGCGCCATGAGACCGCAACTCCTCCAAGTGCGAACCGTTCAGAAAGGATAAGGGCGCGCCGCTGGCCGTTAATCCACCCTGCGGGTCCAGAATCACGAGCTTGTAGACGGTGAGGCGGCTCGCGAGTTGCTGCGCGTTCTGAAGAGCCGGCAGGCGGGCCTGGGCCGGCCAGAGCCCTATGAAAACGGAATCCGTCCGCAGGGTTTCCAGAATGCTGAGACATCGCTGGTCTTCATTGCTCCCAGGCAACAGGAGAGCAGGGGCAGGGATGCCGTTCAGCGCGTGAGACAACTGCGTATGCAGTCCCGCAACAGCCCGGCGCTCTGGTATGGAGGCGTTTGTTTCCACGAGCAGGATCACTCGGGTTTCGTTCAGTACGAGTGTGCGCAGGACCTCCTGGACCACGTCTCGGTCCCCGGGCGCGGTGATATCTTTTGCCCGCAGCGCGAACAGGAGACTCTTTCCCCTGAATTCTTTGAGGTAGAAATCTCTCTCCGCGGTTGAAAAATCAGGCGGTGGGGTTTTCATCTCGGTTTCTCACACCGCCTCTCAGCCTACCAGTTGTTTCCGAAAAGCGCCCTTCCCGGGACTCTCCCATGCGACGCAGATTTCCCGCTGTCTATCAACCAGAAAGAGGAGCAGGTCCTGCACCGTGAACGGGGTCAATTGCTCAAGGGCCAGCGCGCTGGGCCCAAGTCGGGCATACGCAATGTCCCGTTCTTTTCCTGAGAGGTCCGCCTTTCCCAAGGAAAAGTCAGCAATAACCCATTTCCCGCCTTCGAGAAACGCCAGGGGAGTCCGCCCGGTGAGGAGCGTATGGCCGACATGCAGCGTAAAGCCCTCATCCACAATGTATTTGGGAGCGGCGTGAATACGCGGCCAGAGCGTAGTCCTGGCAATATACTGCCGCATATCGTCAGGGAAAGGGCCGTCAGCTAGTGCCGCCTGGAGAGAGGCTTCCACAGATTGGTCTTGACCGGCCTGTTCTTGCCGCAGGTGTACGACCGTCTGCGTAATAAGACGATCCAACCGCACTTGTTGCTGTGATACATTTCCCCGCTGAAGTACCTTCTGGGTGTGTCTCTTTTGCCGCCCTTTGGCAATGAGTCGCCGCCTGTCCGTTATCCAGTCCATATCGGAAGGCTGCGTGTCAGCAGCAGTCGGCTTTTCTTGGGAGTCCGTCAGCTCAGGCTCAGATGAAATCTGAGGTTGGTCCGTCTGGTCGGTAGCGCTCTTTCCAGCCTGCCGCGCTGTGCCTGAGAGGGCGCGCAGGACCGTATGCAGCATAGTGTCCTTTTTTTTCGCCTCTGAGGGGGGCGGCAGGGGAAACACGACGTATTCCCGCGCGCGCGTTGCAGCCACATACCACAGCCGTCTTTCCTCAGCAGCCTCCTGCCGGCGTTCTCGGGCCTCAGCTTCCTGCCAGCCCAGGGTGCAACATTGGAGCGCGCGCGGCCCAAGGTGGAGTTCAAGGCCAGCGTCTTTGCGTCTCACCAGGCCGGGACGGGTCAGCCGGTTGGGCGGCACTCCAGACTCCGCCATAACGACAAGCGGAAATTCCAATCCTTTGGCCTTGTGAATTGTCAGAACGTGGAGCGCGTCTTGCGGCTCATCAAGGACCCTCGCTTGCTCTGCCGGGCTTTCCTCGGACTCATCCAGGGCAGGGGTGAGCAGACGGTCGAAAGAGTCTGGGGAGAAATCCTGCGCAACCCCGTACTGGCCGGACATCTCGCGCAGCACCTCAACACACTGAAGCATGTCGCGGAGCCGTTGCTGTCCGTGAGGGCGGCAGGCAAACAACGGGAGTAAGGGGGTGTGGGTATAGATCTCGGTGAGCAGCGCAGAAAGGCCGGCCCCGACACTATAAGCGCTCTGCATAGTATGGGACAGTCGCCGGTATAAGGTGCGGAGCACCGCAAAAGCGGCATGCAGCCGGTCGGCACAGGGGAGCTGTTCGGGGACTCTGCCGCCAAGATAGTCGAAGGTCCCGCCGGCGCAGCGAAATTGCGTCAGCTCCTCGTCCGAAAAGCCGAAGAGTGACGAGCGTAAGGTTGCTACCAGGGCTGGAGTGTCCGCGGGATGGAGCAAGGTCCGTACACACGCCTGTACATCTGTTCGCTCCTGACTTGCCGCACCCCGCCACCCACCCGAAAGAGGAAACGTGCCCCGCATTGATGGCTGTTTGGAGGACACGTTTCCTCTTTTTTTGCTCCGGTACGGGAGGCTGGCCTCCCGTAGGGCTCGTTCATACAGCTCAACGCTTCGATTCGTCCGACACAGGATAGCGATATCGCCATACCCCAGGGGCCGACCTGCTCGTGTTGTCAGCGTCTGCTGTGCAACGCTGTGACGGATAAACCGTGCTGTGCCGCGTGCTTCGATGTTTCGCAGCGTGTCCTGGTTCGTCTGTGCGGGTGGTGCTGCGTGGGGCAGGTCCAAGAGCAAAAACGTTGGTCCCTCTTCGTCCTCATCACTGCTCACCGCGCGTAAGGGCAGATATCCAGGTTGATCCGGGTCATCCTCATTGTCCAGCACCCGTGAAAAGAGGTCATTCATCTGTTTCACCAGGGCGGCGCGCATCCGAAAATTCGTTGAGAGGTTGAGGACGCTCCCCTGTCGCTCAATGGCCGAGCGCAGCAGGTGATAGATTTCGAGGTCGGCCCGTCGAAAGCGATAAATGGACTGTTGGGGGTCGCCGACCAGAAACAGTTTCCCAGTGCGGAGCGCAACCTGCGTCCAGCGCTCCGTCTGTGGTTGATCCTCGGCCAGGAAGAACAGAATTTCGGCCTGTAAGGGATCGGTGTCCTGGACCTCGTCAACGAGGAGGAAGTCGAATTTGCGCTGAAAATAGCGCCGCAGTTCGCGGTTCTGCTTGAGTCCGTTACGCATCAGCACCAGCAGGTCCAGAAAATCGAGGCTACCCTGCTGCTGTTTTTTGGCCTGATAGGCGCGCAGATAGCCGCCCAGCCAGCCAGCCAGACCCACCGTCAGATTATGCAGCCAGGCGGCCCGGGTCCTGAGATGAAGCGCCTTGAGTTGCGCGAGCAGCGTCCGGGCTTCGTCGAGCGCCGCGGTCGGCTGCCAGTTCATCTGTCTCCCCTTTCGAGGTCGTAGCGGCAGGCGGTGTGACAAAAAGTGATCCCAGGTCTCCGCATTGTCCTGAGAGGAGGTCGTCGGAGCGAGATCGGCCAGAGCCGTGATTTGCTCGAACACCGAGTCGGTTGTGTTGTGGCAACAGTTCCGTAGAGCGGTCAGCCGGGCGACAGTCCGGTCGAGCTCAGCGCAGCAGGTCGGGATATCTGTATCGACTGCCGCGGGTAGCCAGTCCAGGCAGTCGCGCTGCTCAATCAAAAAATCGCACAGAGCCTTGAGGTGGGTGACTGAGAGACCAATACGAAATGCCCGGCGTATCAGGTCCGCGCCGTCCTGCCGGGGTTGCAACTCTTGGGTGAGCCAGGCGTGCCAGACCTGGTCGTGCAACAGGCGTGCCTCGGCTTGGTTTAAGACCGTAAAAGCCGGGTCCAGTCCGACTTCCAGCGCTCGTTCGCGTAACAAGGCCGCGCAGAACGCGTGAATAGTCATCACCATCGCCCGGTCCAACTCAGACAGCACCGCCTGTAAGGCCGTGCGCTCTGCCTCAGGCAGGGAGGTCTGGAGCGCGGACTCAACCGCTGCGCGGAGCCGCGTCCTGAGTTCGGCCGCGGCTTTATCCGTAAAGGTGATAACAGCGACCCGGCTCAGCGGACTCCGGCCGGTTCGCAGCAGGGCCAGCAAACGGTTCAGCAACAGTTGCGTTTTGCCTGTTCCCGCCCCGGCTTCCAGTAAAAATGTGGTCTGAAAATCCGAGACGATACGCTGCTGAGCGCCGGCATCCGAAAGGGCAGCGTGGGTCATGCCTGTGACCGTACCCAGCGCCAAGCCATTGTGTGCGGGTCCTGGAGTTTCTGTGTCGCCCACTCAGAGCCATGCGCGGAGCAGATTTCAGGAAAGGCGCAGGACTGGCAGGCATCCGGAGCAGGAAAGAACAGTCCAGCAGTGATGCCCTCGGCAAGGTGGGTGATGGTTGTTCGGAAGGTTCCGAGCGTTACTGCTTGTGTCTCTGCGGCCAGAGACTTTTTGTCAGGCTGAGCGGCCCCATCCACTCTCGTATGCTCCGCCCCGGCCCAGTCCAGGTCCGGGCGGAGATACTGGGCAGCATAGAGATACAGGGCCAGTTGGAGCGCGGCTCCACCCGCAAAGCCCCGAGTTGGTGGCCGGCCTGTCTTATAGTCAAGAATGCGGGCCTGGTTGTGTTCCGTCGAAACATCAATCCGGTCAATCCGTCCCCGAAGCTGAACCTCTTCCCCCGTATCAAGGCGAAAGGGAACAGGAATATTGGGGGTGAGGAACTGGGGGTGAGGGGTTTGCTCCGATTCCTTGACCCCCGACCCTGGCTCCTCTGTCTCGAAGGAGTCAACGTGTCCTCCAATAGTATGGGGATGCTGGACACGTTGACTCCTTATGCCAAAAAACACCTCAAACGCCGTCGGACAAAAATCGCGCGCCGTCTGGCGCTCGCGCTGGAGAAAGGCGTGCAAACGCCGCAGCAGGTGTTCGCGCTCGATCTCCCAGAGCAAGGGCAGCCCGACTGGCCGGGTCTGCGCAAACAGCGTAAAATTCTCCTCCGCTATCTGGGTGAGCAGTCGCCGCTCGTCATCACTCCGTTGCGCGGACAGGGGCAATTGGTCCGTCTGTTGGAGGCGAGAGAAAAACTCGTACAAAACGGCATGCACTAATACACCACGGTCGCGCGGCAGGAGGGCAAGAATCTGTTCCGGCTCTTCCCACGGCTTGAGAGCAAGCACGGTCTCCAGAAAATAGCGGAACGGGCAGCGCGCATAGGTTTCCAGGCTGCTCGCGGACAAACACAATCCCTGCGGGAAGAGGTGCTGACGCAGCGTGTTTTTAACGCTCTCCGCTTGCAGACAACCGTCAAAGGCCGTGAGGTGCGGACGCTCCCAACGGTGCCCCATCGCCCGTGCGGCAGGAACAAAGAACGGGACCGTCTGTAGACCGGGCTGAACCGCAGGCACAGGAGCCTTGTGGTTGCCGTAAGGAGTGTGGATAAACGCATAGGCCAGGTGGAACTCCAGCGCGTCCACCGCAGGCCGGGTGCTCTGCGTGTATCCTCCAGCCGTCGATACCCACCGACTCCGGTGTTGCAGGTCTGCCAGCGTTGCCTGACGGCCACACAGCACACTGACGGTCTGTAAGAGGAGCGTAGCGGGAGGGCGGACTGCTGCCCGGACAGTGCGGGGATAGGTCAGACATAACACCTCCTGCGCACTCTGGGTCGCCAGCAGAAACAGGAGCTGTTGGCGTTCAACCACCTGGCGGCGGGCAGGCACGTCCATGGTCAGCACTTCGGCCAGATGTTGGCGCTCGGCATCGGACAAAATCGGGTCCTGAGAGGGGAGGCGAGCCCCAGACTCTTGCGCCAGACCCGGCATGATGACCGCCCGAAAGCGGAGCCCGGCCGCCTGGGTCATCTCACCGAGAAAGACGCCGGTCGGGTGCGCTTTTCGGAGTTGCACCTTTCCCCAGGAAAGACAGGTCAGAACAGCCTCCACCCACTCCGCCGGGCGAGTTGTTTCAGCCAGGAGTGGAGAGAGACTCCAGAGGGTCTCCTCAATATTCAGACGCTGCTCACCGGTGTCTAGTTGGTCCAGTTCCTCGTCACTCCACGAGCCCTCACCGGATATATAATCTTCATACATCCGCAGGAAGTGGACCAGCCAGCCTTCCCAGGTGTGTTGGTCTTGAACCATTTTCACGTCCGTCAGCAAACGGTCCATAAACCTGACAAACAAACGGAGAGCGGGCGCCAGCGGTCCGGCTTGTCCCTCTGGTGTGTTCTGGTGGTGCGCTTCCAGGGCGGCGAGTCGAACGCGCCATTCCTGACCCCCACGTCCTATCCCGGCCTCCAGACAGAGGGCTTCCCACTGGGCGATGTGCGCCTCTGAAACGCCTTCCCCAATCAGCTCTGGAAACGGAGGACGGGCCAGCCTGAGAAAGGCGAACAGACGCTGCCGCGAACAGTCTTCAGACAAGAGGTGACACAGCGCCTGCATGGCTTTTCCCCGTCGCGTAGCCAGCACGGGTTGCTCCCCAACAAAGGTACACGGAATCCCGAGGCGGGAGAGCGTCTCCAGCAGCAACGGACCATATGTTTTCGACTCGGTGAGGAGTACGCCAATCTCGTCAAATGCATAGTCCTGCTCTCGCACCAGTGAAAAGATGGTCCGTGCAATTTCACGTGCCTCCTGGGTTTGATCTGGTGCAGAAATGATGTGAAGAGAGGCATCCGGGAGCGTGGAGACCGGCCGCTGGGGCGTTTCTTCGTCGCGTTCAAAAAGCCGGGTCTGGACCTGAGAAAGGGAACAGGATGGGTCCTGCGGACGGGCTAATGGAGACGCTTGAAAGCCGAGCCCGCCCAGCCAGCTCAATGTGGGAGTGACGGCTTCGTAGGCTGAACCGGGTCGCCAGGGAAGAAAGATCAGAGTGTCCCGCTCCGTGAAAAGCGTCTCCAAAAAACGCCGCTGTTGTGCGGTATGCTCAAGTCCGCCGTACACCAGCAGCGGCTCGTCACTCATTGCCGTCTGAGCCTGGACAGTGAACAGACCGGCGTCATCAACGAGTCGCCGTTCGTCTAAGCACGCTTCATAGCGCGTGTAGAAGTCCAGTAGCTGACGTATTTTCTCTCGATACAATACGTCCCGTGAAGGAATCCGGGCAGACAACACGCGCAGATGGTGGGGCCGGACGCCCGCCTGCTTGAGGTCTGACAGCGTCTCGCTCAGGAACTGGGGAAACCGGGGCTGCCGGGCGAGCGCCTGAAATAAAGAGGAAACGTGTCCAGCATCTGCATGTTGTTGGAGGACACGTTTATCCTTTCCGGCTTGGGCCTGTTCCAGCAAGAGATATTTCACGAGCAGCGGAAGCAGCGCGGCTGAGACGCGCCGTTTCCCCTCCCGCCTCAGCCGTGCTTCGGTCAGGCGTGCCGCATGGTCAATCAGCGTTGTAAACCGCAGGCCGATATGCCCGTCACCAGCCTTGGCAATGACGCAGTTGAGCTGCGAGCCAACGACATCACTAGGAACAATAATCGTGAGCGGAGCCAGTGGATCAGCCGCTTTCAGCGTGTGGACAGCGGCAATGAGCGCCTCTTGCAGGACGGCAAGCGAGTCGGAGATAAATACTCGCTTTTGAGGCATACCTCTTTACTTATGGGGCGGCGTGTGCGTCGCCCCTACCCGTTAGCGTTTGAACAGCACAACTTCGAGCGTTTTGTCGCTATAGCGGTGCTTAAAACTCGATATCCCACCACTCACCTCAATGCGTTTGTTAAAGTCAGGGGGAAACGAGGACGAGACCGCGGCGAGTGTACGGATATCAGGGTCATTGACACTGCCGCGTACAAAAAATTTGCCGTCCTTCAGAGAGAGCGTATACTCGTAGGCGGGCATTTCATCGCCAATCCCCATTTCCCGCTTGGCCGCAGAAACCGGGATACGACGCGGGAATTCTAGGCGCAGGATGTAGGCGTTGCCCTGTTCTTCGACCGTATACCGCTCGCCGTAGCGACGCGAACGTTCAGTCTTTTCATCAAACTCCGGGGTATAATAGCCCTCAATCGGCTGATCGCCCTTATCCGGCGTCCGTCCGCCGGAAACACCGAGAAAAGGGGCCATCGCCGGAGCAAGGGGGAGACCGTAGAAGGTCCCACGCAACGGCGTGTCTTCGGTTGGAACGCCCTGAAAGAAAGACTCGCGCAGGCGAATCAACGTTTCGACCGAAGCAATCAGAACACCAAGAAAGATGAATTTATTTGCTGCCTGACTGAAGAGTTCTCCCCCTAAAACAGCGCTATAGACGGCCAGGAGAATAATCGGGTACAGGACCATATTGAACAGGATATTCAGGCTGGTTGCCGTCCCGACATGAAAATAGCGCGTATCCCCAACAGCTTGCTCCAGGGCGCGCTTGGTTGAGAGCGGTAAGGCGCCAAGGATGGGCTGAGCCGAGGCAAGCAGCGTCCCCAGAATTGAATTGTTTTGCGCCGGCTGGACGCGGGCCTGGGCCTGGGCGTACGTGCCGGCCAGTTCACCTTCAAAGACTTTTTCCTCCACGACCTTTTTGGGCGCCACCGGTTTGGGGGTCGGCGCCGTCACTGCTGGCGCTGCGGCAACGGGTGCCACCGGAGCAGGAGCTGCGGCTGGTGCCGGTGCGGCCACCGGTACCGCTGCGCCATTTGCTGCCGGAGCCGCAGCCTCAGCCGGTGCATCCGCTCCGCCTTTCCCCTTGAAGCGAGAGGGGAACTCCTCCCCAAAGGGCTGCTCGGGGTGTAACTCCCGGGCCCGCGCCAGTAACACCTCTTCGGTCTCCACAATGGCCGGGTTGGGCAGACAGCAGTCGACCGGACACACGGCCGCACACGCCTCCTGATCGAAAAAGCCCACACACTCCGTACATTTCTCCGGCACGATATAGAAAATGTCGTCATCGATGGCCGGATGCAGGGCCGCGTTAAACTCCCACTCCACGCCCCCCTGATAGATGGCGGTATTGGGACACTCGGGCTCACACGCCCCGCAGTTGATACAGTCCTCGGTGATCATCGTCGCCATACTGAACGGTTCTCCTTCTGCAAGCAGGTCAATAGCCGTAATGTGTCAACCCTTCATCTAACGGGTTTACCCTACTCGGTCAACGCGACCGAGCCCTCTTCATGGCGTATTGACAGATATGGATTGCAGATCTACTGTATCTCCCTGTTACTCTATTTTTGTAAGGAGGAAGCATGAAACAGAAATTTCTCCGGCTAGCGCTTGGGGTTTTTGCGGTCGGCTGTCTTACCGGGACGCCCGTCTGGGCGGCTCACCATGAGGTGGCTGAGAAGACGGCTGAAGCCGCTGAGGAGACGATGCCTGAAGCCGCCGGGCCGATTGACATCAACGCCGCGGACGCTGCGGCCTTGCAGACTCTGCCCGGTATTGGTGAAACAAAAGCCGCGGCCATTATCGCCCATCGCGAGGCAAATGGTCCGTTTGCGACCGTAGACGACCTGAAAAACGTCACAGGAATTGGCGAGAAGACGCTTGGAGAACTGAAAGAGCACATCAGCGTAGGAGCCAGCGAATAACCGGCGACACCTGCGACGGAATAGCAGCGCATCCGAACAATGCCGTCAGGGCGGCCTTCGGGGCCGCCCTTCTTTTTTGAGGATTCGTGTGGCGAATGCCTTAAAGAGAAAACCTGCCCTCCAACCTGCCAATAGAGCAGGACACGTTTCCTCTTTTTCTCGCAACGCCGAACTCGAAGCCAAGCTGACAACCCTGCCAACCAGTCCCGGCGTCTATAAGTTTACGGATCACACCGGTGCCGTTCTCTATGTCGGGAAAGCGAACAATCTGCGCGCCCGGGTCAGACAATACGCCCGCGGCGGAGATGGCCGCGCGCAAATCCGCTTTCTCCTCGCCCAACTGACCGATGTCGAGGTCATTGTTACCCAAACCGAAAAAGAGGCCCTGCTGCTCGAAGACACCCTGATCAAGCAATTCCGGCCTCGGTATAATATTCGGCTCAAGGACAACACGTCCTATTGGCATGTGAAGGTCACCCAGCATGACCAGTGGCCACGTCTCCTCCTGACCCGCCAGATTGCGAAAGACGGCAGTAAATATCTGGGACCGTTCCACTCCAGTACGGCAGTCCAGGAGACCCTGGAAATCATTCGCCGCGTCTTTCCCCTGCGGACCTGTACCGACACCGTCTTTCGCAACCGCACCAGGCCGTGCCTGGAACATCAGATCAAGCGCTGCCTCGGTCCCTGTACTCTGCCGGTCGCTCCCGACGCCTACCAGCACCAACTGAGAAATGCCCTGCTGCTGCTCGAAGGTAAAAGCACCCAACTGATAGACCGCCTCACCCGGCAGATGAACGAGGCCGCGAACGCTCTGCGTTTTGAAGAAGCCGCCCGGCTGCGGGACCAGATCCGGGCCATGACAAAAACCGCGGAAAAGCAGCAGGTCGCCACCCCCCTGGGGAACGACCAGGACGTGTTCGGCCTGTACCGTGAGGGCGGACTGATCGAAGGACAGGTGCTGTTTGTGCGTGGCGGGAAACTGGTCGGCACCCTGGCCTATAGCTTTACCGACAATGAGTTCCCCGACGCAGAGGTCATGGCTGAGTTCCTGAGCCAATTCTACCAGGGCGGCCGGTTTATTCCTGACGATATTCTTGTCCCGGTCGGACTCGACGATGCCGACATCCGGGCGGAACTCCTCTCGGAACGGAAGGGGAGAAAGATCAGCCTGCTCTGTCCGCAGCGGGGAGCCAAACTGCGGCTGGTCGAAATGGCCCAGGAAAATGCGCGTCACAGCTTTGTCGAAAAGCGGCGGGGAGAAGAACATAAAGAGAAAACCCTGGAGAGCCTCCGCCGTGCGCTGCACCTGCAAAACGCGCCAAAACGGATTGAGTGTTTCGATATCTCGAATACCCAGGGCAATCTCTCTGTCGGTTCCATGGTCGTCTTTGATGAGTGCGAGCCGGATAAGAGCCGCTACCGCCGTTTTCGTATCAAAACCGTCGAAGGCGCGGATGATTTCGGCATGATGTATGAAGTCCTCACCCGCCGATATCAGCGCGCCCGGGCGGAACACGACCTGCCGGACCTCCTCATGGTAGATGGCGGCAAAGGCCAACTCGGCGTCGCCGTCACTGTGCTGCGAGAGTTGGGGATTACTGAGGTCGATGTCATTGGCCTGGCCAAGATGCGGACCGAGCGAGACCCGTTTGCCGAAGAAGTCGCCCATTCCTCCGAGCGCGTCTTTCTGCCCGGGCGCAAGAATCCGGTCGTGCTCAAACCCAACGCCACTGCGCTCTTTCTCCTGCAACGCATCCGGGATGAGGCCCACCGTTTTGCCATTACCTATCACCGGAACCTGCGGGCCAAAGAGTGCCTCAGTTCGCCGCTCGATGCGATTAGCGGCGTTGGTCCAGCCAAACGCAAAGCCCTCTTGCGGCACTTTGGCAGCCTCAAACGGGTGCGCGCCGCTCCGCCCGAAGCGCTGGGCCAGGTCGCGGGGATTACCCCGACCCTGGCGGAAAAAATACACCAGCACTTACGGGCACATCCCGCTCCGCGCTAACCGGGCCGACCCATCGCCTGTCTATCATGTCTCATCAGCCGTCCTGGCAAGCGTCTCTCGCGTGTCCTCGCCTGACGGGCTGGCTTGAGCGGTCGATTCTCATTCATCTCACCCTGGTGTACCTCTTGGGTCAAGCCGGCGTGGCCTGGGGTTGGCAGACGGCTGCTCCCCTCTGGCTGGGCGGACTACTGACCCTCAGCGTGGTCAGTTGGATCATGGGCGGGTTCCGTCTGGCCGTTTTAATCAGTCTGCTGAATGGTGCCTTCCTGGTCGGTAATATCACCCTCCATCGAGCCTACGCTCCTGATTTTCCCGCGTCTCACCTGCGCCAGCTTGCTTTACCCCAAAAAGTCATACTCGAAGGCTGGCTGTTCCAGGAGCCGGAACGGGGTCCGGCACGGGGCCGGTTCTATCTTGAGGCGCAACGGGTCTGGCAAGACGGGCAGGCACGGCCGGCAACGGGCAAGGTGCTCGTTACCGTTCGTCATCTCCAAGACCGCTGGCAGTACGGCGATGTGTTGCGGCTTCCGCTCAAGCTCCGCACGCCGCGCAATTTTCAGACGCCGGGCAGCTTTGATTACGCGGGCTATCTGGCCCGGCGGGGTCTCTATCTCACCGCCTTTGTGTGGGATGATCGGAAAATCGAAAAGATCGAACCGGTCAACAAGCCCGGCCCGTGGCTGCGTCATCGGCTTGAACACATTCGGCGAACGGTCGGTGCATTCTTTGACGCACACCTGGCGGCACCGCCATCGGCCATTCTCCGCGCGCTGATTATCGGCGATAAAAGCCAACTCGACCCGGAGTTGCGTGCCAGCTTCACGCGGGTGGGCGTTGCTCACGTCCTTGCCATTTCCGGGCTCCACATCGGCTTGGTTGCAATCGTGGCGTACGGGGCATGGCGGTGGCTCCTGGCGCGGAGTCAGTATGCGCTGTTGATGTGGTCGGTGCCCAAACTGGCCGCGCTCTTCACGCTGCCGGTCGTGCTGCTGTACGCCGGACTTGCGGGCGGCAGTGTTTCGACCTTGCGCGCGGTCATCATGGTTGCGGTCTTTCTCGCTGCGCTGCTACTTGACCAAAAAGAGGAGGTCTTCCGCAGCCTTGCCCTGGCCGCCCTGGTCGTGTCGCTGATCTGGCCGGGAGCCATCTTTGATGCGTCTTTTCAACTTTCCTTTGTGGCTGTCCTGGCTATTTTTCTCGGTCTGCATCGTTTTCAATCCTGGTGGGACAATCGGGACGAAACGCGGGCGGTCGCTCTCTCCCCGTGGCGCCGGCGATTCCGTCGCCGGGCCGGTCTCTACTGTCTTGTTACTCTGAGTGCGACGGTCGGTACGCTCCCACTTGTCGCGACCCATTTTCATACGGTCCCACTGGTTGGATTTGCGGCCAACCTGCTGGTAGTGCCTTTCCTGGGAAGTGCCGCCGTGGTGTTGGGTCTGGCTACGGCAGCGTTGGTGTTTATTCACACGGGAGCTGCAACTCTGGTCGTGTGGTGTGCCGGCGCCGTGGTCTCACTCGGCGTGGGGATGGTCGAAGCCATTGCCGCTTTGCCCTTCACCGCCGTTCACTTTGTGACCCTCACGCTTTTTGAACTCCTCTTGTTTTATACCCTCTGTGTTTCCCTCCTGTTCTACACTCGCCTCCAGCCATCTGGATTGCGGCGAATCTTTTTTTCCTGCCTGTTCAGCCTGCTGCTCTGTGACGGTCTGTACTGGCTGACCCAACGCTATTTTCAGACGGAGCTGCGGGTCTCTTTTCTCGATGTCGGGCAGGGTGATGCGGCCGTGATCGAGTTTCCCGGCTCCCACGTCATGGTCATGGACGCGGGCGGATTCATGAGTCAGACGTTTGATTCGGGGCGGGCTATCGTCGCGCCCTTCTTGTGGCAGCAGAAAATCGGACGTATAGACACGCTGGTCCTCAGCCACCCCAACCTTGACCACTACGGCGGGCTGGAGTTTCTGGCCAAACATTTTGGTGTCACCTCCTTCTGGTTTAATGGGGGGCAGTCAGACAGCCAGCGCTTCAAGAGGCTGAGGGTAACGTTGCAAGAGAACGACATCCACACGCGCGACCTGTGCCGTGATACGCCAGAGCGGGAATTTGGCGGAGTCCATATTCAAATCCTCCATCCTCCCTGCGGCCAGACCGGCCTGGACACCAACAACGCTTCCCTTGTGCTGCGCCTCAGTCACGGAGAGGTGGATTTCCTCTTCTCCGGCGATGTCGAGACAGCAGGGGAACGTGTCCTGCTCTCAACGCCTACACAACTTGAGAGTGAGATTCTCAAAGTCCCCCATCACGGCAGCCGGAGTTCAAGCACCCTGCCCTTCATTGAAGCGGTTTCCCCCCAGGTCGCAGTAGCATCGCTCGGCCATAACAACCGCTTTCGCTTTCCCGCCCCAGAGGTGGTGGAGCGGTACGAGCGACAGGGCGTGGCACTGCTCAGAACGGACCAGGTGGGAGCGGTAACGGTGCGGAGCGACGGGAAGAGGTATCGGGTTGAGACCTTCTTGCCGTAGTTGAATCGCGAGACTGGATTGCTCCAGGCACGAATATCACTTGCCAGTCTCTGAGGGAAGGAGCCACCACCAGCGGCGATAGTAGCGTCCGGGGGCCTTGCTGTCCCATTTCCTTTACTCCTGTGTTGCGGAGACCTCACCATGCAACCCCCTCCCCTGAAACTCGAAAACATCTCTCGCCTCCTCGGCGACCGCTGGTGTTTGCGCAACATCAGCCTCGGAATCATGCCAGGTGGAGTCGTCGCCGCGGGTCGGAGCCAACGCGTGGGGAAGACGATCCTGCTCCGCTTTAAGGGCCATATTGAAAAGCAAAGCCCCCGCACTGTTTCCCGTACAAAACCTGCGGGGCAGGGCCGGTCTGGGCACGCGTCTCCCGCCGTTCTCAAAACCGGTAGGTGTAGCGCACCTTGAAGCGGCCCTCGCGGCCGATGGAGTGGAAGCCGCCCTCTTCGTCCAGCCAGCGCTGGTTGAAGACCAGAAAGATGTCGTTGCCCGGTTCGATGATCCAGCGGATGCGCGTGTTGAAGCTGAACACGTCCGACACGTTGTCATACTGGATCAGGCTGAACCAGGACAGATTGGGGTTGACGGCTATGTCCAGCCGCACCCGCAAGAGCCGCGTGACAAAATTGCCCTCAGGCAGACGGACATCGCTCTGGAGATATTCCGGGCTCAGGAACAGGCGCGGGCCGGGCTGAAAATTGAGACGCAGGTCCCAACTGTCGCGCTTGCCGCTGTAATAGTCGCCCCAGAAATGGGTCAGACTGGCCGACAGGTTGCGTTTATCCGCGGTCTCGGCCTTGACCATATAGCGGCGGAAGGTGTAGCGGTCGGGCAGCAGCCGAACGCCGCGGCTGATCTCAAAACCTTCGGTCAGGCGTTCCAACTGTTGCCAGGCCCGGAACATGAGCGTGTCGCCGCTCTCGAAGCGCCACTCGCAGGGAAAGACGATGTTGCGGGTAAGGAGTCGGTCCGTGGACTGGTCGGTAATATAATTACCGTCAAAGGCGCAGGCGACTTGCCGTGTTCCCCAGCGCCCAGGCCGCGGAGCCGCCTGGAGGAACCAGCCAAAGCGCCGAATGCCGGAGCGTGGCACAAAGCCCATGCTGGCCTCAAAATCGCGTTGTACCTCACGATAGGTGCCGAATATCGTCCAGGTATCGTTGGGCAGATTGATCTGACTGCCCCAGGCCCAGTGCTTGCGCGCCGTGGGACGAAAACTCTTTAACACAAACGACGACAGGGTGAGGTTGCGTCTTCCCAGAAAGCGGGTTGTTTTATACAGGAAGTCGTGTCCGTACAGGCCGCTCGCGTCCCCGTTTTCCGGTGTCCGTCGGGTCGCGATCAGCCCCAGCGAGGCCTGTTCCCCGAGGTCGCGCTTAAGCCGGACCACGCTGAAATTCTCGCCCGGTATGGGGTCGCGTTCCTGGGTCTGGGCGCTGAGTATCCCCAGGGAATACTTGCCTACCCGGCCGCTGAGCTTCGCGCCCCCAATCAGGTCAACCGGTTTGCCGTCATCGGCAATGCCGACGCGCCGGCTGAAAAAGGGGATAATCACCAACGGCCCCGAGGTCGGGGTCAGACCGTCAACCGCAAAATTGGGCGCGTCCTCCAGAAAGAACTGCCGCTTTTCGGGGAAGAAGAGTGAGAAGCGCGTCAAATTGACCTGCACATCGTCCGTCTCGGCCTCGGAAAAGTCGGTGTTGAGCGTCAGGCTGAGCGTCAGGCCGGGGGTGGGTTTGTAGAACAGGTCAAAGCCCGGCTTAAAAGACGCGGCATCGCGGCGCACCTCGGTGGTTAGAAACGGGGAAAAATCGAGTCCCAGACCCTGGGACCTGTCGCGCAGCCCGGTGAGTCGGCCCGCGCGTGAGACCCGGTTGAAGTCCAGGCTCTGGAGATAGCCGCTCCAGACCGTCTCTTCGTTCACCCGTTTGATGATGCGCTGGACGTTGAACCCCCAGCTCGATTGTCCCGGGGCATAGCTGAGGGTCTGAAACGGAATTTCAAATTCCGCGCTCCAGCCGCTCGGTAAGCGGGCCGTCTTGACGTTCCAGATGCCGTTCCAGTCCCGGTTTTCGGTCTCCCCCTCGTCTCCGATGAGTTCATCCACCCGCGCCCCAACCGAGTTGGTTTGAAATTTGAACGCGTTGCGATGATCCGCAAACGTGTCGAACAGAAGCGTCACCCGATCATCCGCGGCCAGGTCCGCGTCCCGGTTGAAGCGGGTGGCAACCGCCGCACTCGGGTCCGCGTCGTGACAGACCACCCCGATGTAGAGATGGGTCGCCGTGTACAAGACGCGCACCGCGGTCGGCTGGGAGGCCGGGGCCCCTTCGTCGGGCTCGCGTTGGCGGAAGTCGCTGCCGACCGGCGCGCTCTGCCAGGCCGGCTCGGTCAGCCGACCATCAAGGACGATGGATTGGGGAATCTGCACGGCCTGCAACGCGACCGGCGCAAGCACCGCGACCTCCATATCCTCAAGGGGGATGGGCTGGAGGGTGCTCCCGGACTGCGCCGTCGGTGTGTCAGCGCTGGTCGGGACGGCTAGGGCCAACACGGCCAGCGCCGCGATGAGCAGAGATATGCGCGGCTTCAAAAGAGTACACGTGTCCTCCAATAAACATGCGATGCTGGACACGTTTACTCTTTATCGTCTTCCCTGAACAGCGCGTCGCGCCAGTCGAGCGCGGCGCGCAGGCCTTTTTCCTTCCGGATCTGATTGAACGTTTCCTGCTCCTGCGTCCGGGTGGTGTCAAACATGACAACCAGATCGAGATTCTGGTAGATGCTGTTCAGAAAGCCCATGTTTTCATACGCCCGGTTAATGGCGGCCTTGTTGAACTTCACCCCGACCTGAGCGATCTTCACCAGTTTGCGGGCCGTCTTCTCGCACTCGTGCATGAGCTGGTCGTGCGGCACGACGCGGTTGATCATGCCCAGACGTTCGGCCTCGTGGGCAGAGATCATTTCCCCGGTCAGGAGCAGCTCTTTTGCCTTGGCAAACCCGACGCTGAACGGCGTGACCAGGACCGGGGGGCCGGTCCCAAACCGGATTTCCGGCTCGCCCAATACCGCCTGCTCGGAGGCAATTTTAATATCGCATAACTGGGCGAGTTCACACGCGCCAGCCAGGGCATAGCCGTTAATCGCGGCAATATACGGTTTGCTGGAATGCCAGATCTTGAGGAAAATTTCGATATTATATTTCAGATCAGATCGCCAGCTATCCGCGGAGCGGTCATAGATCTCGGGCTCGCCCTCTGGCGGAGCGATATTGAACCCCGCCGAAAACGCCCGCCCGGCTCCGGTCAGAATCACGACCCGGATATCATCGTCCGCTTCAATCGCGTCGAGCGCCTCGCTCAATTCGGCCATCAATTCTGTGCTGAACGAATTGAGCTTGTGCGGTCGGTTGAGGGTCAGGTAGCCGAGGGCGTCCTTCTTCTCGAACAACAGGTTCTGATACGTCATATCCCCTCCTGCTAGACGCACCATAGCGAACCAGCCTGCACAGTCCAGCCCGCCGCCGGTAGTGCCTCGGTTTCACCTAGCCCTTCACGCCTGCTAGCGTATCCCCCCACCCTCGCCCTTAGGGGGAGGGAATTATCAGTCGAAGTGAGGCGCTGAAGCCGTTGCACGCCTATTGCTGTCGGGCGTCCTGTCGTGCCTGACGGAGCAGCTTCCCCATATCCACGACAAGACTGTTCGGGGGCGGGTCAATGGGATCATCCGCGGCGACGACCGTCACCGGCAGGTCGGCATAGTCCGGGGCTGTATCGCGCAGGAGGAGAAACACCATAGCTCTGGCTGCCCAAGAGACCGCCGAAGAAGGAAATCCAAATTCATCGTACCGCACGAGCGGTGCAAGCGTATCCCGCCACGTAGGACAGATCACGTAAGTTCCTTGGACTGAAGAAAGATCCTCCTGGACCAACTGCGAGCGCATAATCTCCAGTTCTTGAGCCTGTGGAGCCACGAAGTAGGTATGAACGTGATACATTGCCGACAGTGCACTGGCGAGTGCAATACTTCCCATGACAGCATTCCCCAGTAAAGGAGAGACGACGGCAATGTCGCAGGTATCCGTGGAAGGCAAAAAACGCATACATGACAACAACAGACGTGAGGCTCGGTAACGTCCGATACGATGCCCAGTTCTCCACGACAATCAGGTTTGGCACATAACTCAGAGGCAGAACAGACAGGGCAATACCCAATTTCCAGAGGCGCTCTTTGAGCGTCCCGCCGACATACAGCATCATGCCTCCAACAATAAGGACGAAGACCCCCCACGCGAGAAGAATGTCCGCGATCCGGTGAAAATCTGAAAAGACATAATGAGATGGAGAAAGCAGAGAGAAGTTCAGCGCATTCGGGAGTGGTTCAAGAAGAAACCACACGGCTTTGCCGGGGATATTATGAACAAGGCCAGTCCGTGCAGAAAGAGCTGGATATAGGGCTAAGCCCAGCTTGTACACAACAAATCCCAACAGCAGCCCGCCCATGACAATCATGCAGTACCAGCCGAAGCGGCGAAGTACGTCATCCAGCGGCGTATCCGGTTTCAGTACAACTACCGCGGCGAAGACCCAAAGGAACATGGCCGCAGACTGATGAATAGCGAGGGCTGCCAGTAGGGCTAAGCTCGCTCCACCCACGCGCAGCCACTTCGGACTGCGACGGTGCGTCCTAAATGTCCGTTCACCCAGGAAGAACGCGACCCCAGAGGCGAGAGCCGCATAGGGATAAAATGCTGTCGTGGCCCACGCCGCGTAGACGTGAAACGGCAGGGTGGTGCACAGAATCACAGACGCAAAAAACGACCGAACCGGCTCCCAGCCCGTTCGCACGAGTAGCCGGAACACGCTCCAGGCTAATACGGCGATGCCGACAATCCCTACGAGCCGCAGGTAGCGGAGATCCTCGATATCCTTTGCCGTGGTCAGCGATATATACGTTAATAGAGCGAGGAGGGGACGGCCCTCTGTAATTTTTTTTGTGATTGGCCAAGACATATCTCCCCGCAGTGCTGCGGCGAGATCAAAAAAGTCATCGGTGAACGCATACGAGTTCAGCAGTACCGGAGCATAGACCGTCAGGAACACTGCCAGGAATAGCCCAAAGGCGGGCCCGCCCGCAGACTGCACGTTCATATCACTGGCCTTGTTGTTGACTGTGGTCCCCGGCACCGCGAGGTGGAACATAGAGGCCACGGTGATATTTTCTTCGGACCGTCCACATGTCGGAGACCATGCGGAGGCCATCACGGACAACGCGAACTTTACTGCCAGCCTGTTCTGTCCAATGAACGGGAACCTCGACAATCCGATATTTCCAGCGTTGAGCTATAAACAGCAGTTCTGCGTCAAAGCTCCAGCCTTCGCACCGTGACACCGAGAAGAGCGCGGTGGCTACTGGAGCCCGGAAGAGCTTAAATCCGCACTGCGTATCCGTGATGTCCGTGATACCGAGGCTGCGTAAGGCGACATTAAAAATTGACCCGCTTATTTTTCGGAATGCCTGCTTTTGTACGACACGGGTCGGGTCACGCGCGGTACGAGAACCGATAGCAATATCTGCCCCGTCCGCTATCCCCCGTTCCAGTCTTTCTAACTCCTGGATAGGCGTTGCGCCATCAGCATCAGTGAATAACCGGAGGGTTCCCCGTGCTGCCAACATGCCAGTACGAACCGCGCAGCCTTTCCCCCGGTTCTCTGCCAGCCTGATAAGCCGAACAGGATGCCCCCCCCCGGAGATGTTCGACCACGCTGCCGGTCCCGTCTTGACTGCCATCGTCCACGACGATCGCCTCGTAGGCTTCTCCCCGGCCGTCAAAGTAGGCCATAACATCGCGGAGGTAGGCAGGCAGCCGTTTTTCTTCGTTATAGGCAGGAATGATAACGGACCAGCGCATGGAATCTTCTCCAGAACAGCGAACCGGCGCACCATAGCGCACCAGTCCGAACAGTCTAGCCCGTCTCCGGCCCTCTTGCTCTCAGCAGCGAAAATCTCCAGACTCGATCGCAACCATGCTGACCTCAGCTCTCCTGCTGACGCGGACTGCAGGCCCGTATGTCTATCCACGCTATGTGCGGACCGACGCGCCGCGCTTTACGCGGATGGCCGAGGAACTGCTCGCCATCTATGCCGCGCATCAGGGCAAGCCCAGGCGGGAGCTGACCGCGGCGCTGCATCAGTATGCGGAAGACCGGACCGACTTTCGCATTCAGCGCGGGCTGGCCAAGCTGCTGCGCGACGACCGGTGCGAATTTGAGGAGCAGGCGGTGGCCCCGCCGCTGGAGGTCCGCCGTCGCCTGTTCGCCTTGGCTCGCGAAAACCATCCCGTGGTCTTGCAGCCCGACCATATCCATCCCGTGACCAAAGATGATCTGATCGCTGAGGTTGCGCGCGAGTATAAAGCCGAGCCGGAACAGATTGCGTGGGCGCTCTACGCCGATCTGGCCGAGAACCATATCCTGACCCGCTTTGATCCGCCCGAGCCGGCGTGGCTGCTCCAGCGCTATAATGTCGCCCTGGCGCAGGCCCTGCTGTACCGCTGTATTCGGATGAAGCTATCGGTCTTTCGGAACATTCCGAGCCGTTACAAGCAGCTCTTCAAGTTCATCAAATTCTATCAGCTCATGCACGCCATTGAGGGCGATCTTGACAGCGGCTATGAGATTCTGCTGGACGGGCCGGTCAGCATGTTCCGTCTCTCCCAGAAGTATGGCCTCAAGCTGGCTGTCTTCCTGCCGGCCCTGCTGCTGTGTACCCGCTGGAAGATGGAGGCCGAGATCGTCACCGCCGAGGGCGAGCAGCGCTACTTCCCCCTCGACGAGAGTGCCAATCTCGTCTCTCACTATCGTGACAGCACCATGTATGACTCGCTCCTCGAAAAGACCTTTGCCGAACGCTTTCACGCGATTGAGAGCGGCTGGGAGATTGAACGCGAGGTGGCCATCATCAATCTGAAAGAGACCGTCTTTATTCCGGACTTTGCCTTTCGACACACCGACGGGCGCACCGCACTCATGGAAATCGTGGGCTATTGGCGACCGGAGTATCTGGAAAAAAAGCTCATGAAGCTGCGCCGTTCAGGCCGGCAGGACATGGTGATTGCCGTGTCGGCCAACCTGAACGTCAGCCAGGATGATTTTACCGATGTTCCGGGCCGGGTGTTCTTTTTTAAGAACCGGATTAACCCTAAAGAGGTCATCGCGCGACTTGAGCAAGTGGGACGGGATGCCCGTCACGAAACATAGAGAAGGAGAAAGCCATGTCTGTCATTGCCTACGAAAAACGTGATCGGATCGCCTATGTCACCATCCACCGCCCGGAAGCCATGAACGCCCTCGGACCGGTCCATAATCAGGAACTCATCGCAGTCTCGGCCGCGTGCTTGAAGACGCCCTGCGGTTTGAGAACATCTTATTCTTGACGCTGACGCAGACCCGGGACTATACCGAAGGTCCGCGCGCGTTCGCGGAAAAGCGTGAGCCCGAGTGGAAAGGTCAGTAAGGACGGAGTGGCCTGCTCTGGCACAGCCTAGAGCGTGCCAGCCGCCCGTAGCTCTTTGACCCGTGCCTCTTGTATCAGAGCGCCTTCTTCATACAGCGCGGTGACCTGCTCTTCCGAATAGGACAGGCGCTCCTGCAAGACCTCCTCATTATGTTCACCCAGGAATGCCGCGCGAAAGGGGATCTCGACGTTCGCGTTGGAAAAATGAAAGGGCGATTTGGCAATCGGGGTCGGACCGAGCAGCGGATGCGGTACGTCTTGGAACAGTCCGCGCGCCTGGAGTTGGGGATGAGCCGCAGCGCCGGGAATATCCAGGATCGGAGCGGCCGGCACGCGGGCTTCGGCCAGAATTTTCAGGGGCGTCTCGTCGTCCTCAAAGGTCTGGAGCCAGTCTTCGATATGTTGCCGGACCTCCGTGCTCCGCTGGATTCGATCCTCCATGCTGGCGTAGCGTTCGTCCGTCGCCAACTCCGGCTTGCCCATCGCCTTGGTTAAGGCTGGCCATTGATGCCCGGCGACGGCAAAAACCAGATAGCCTTTTTTTGCCTTGTACACGCCATAGGGGCACACATTGAAAAAGTCTCCGCCAAAACGATGCGGCACGATAGCACCCTGACTCATCAGAAAAAGCGGGAAGTTGACATAGTCCAGATAGACCAGGGATTCGAGCTGCGACACGTCAATATACTGGCCCTGTCCGCTGGTGGCGCGATGAAAGAGCGCGGCACAGACGGCGAGTGCGCCATGAATACCCGCATTCGGGTCCCCGAAATAGTCGCCGACATAGGTCGGTGGCCCATCCGGCTCGCCGGTCATGGCCATCACGCCGCTCTGGGCCTGGGCGATAATGTCAAAGCTGGTATGGCTGGCGTACGGCCCGTCCTGCCCATAGCCCGACACCGAGCACATGATCAGTTTGGCGTTCAGCTCTTTGAGCGTGTCATAGTCCAGCCCGTGCCGGGCCATGACTCCAGGGCTATAATTTTCAACCACCACGTCGGCCTTCCGCACCAGTTGATACACGATTTCTTTCCCCCTCGGGTGCTTGATCTCCACACAGACGCTTTTCTTGCCGGCACAGGCGGCGAGATAGAGCGCGCTTTGGCCGTGCTCAACAAGATGAATCTGCCGTCCCAGATCACCGGTGGGTGCGCGTTCAATCTTGATGACATCCGCCCCGAGGTCGGCCAGAATCCGGGTTGCGGACGGGCCGGCGAGGTACTGGGTAAAGTCGAGCACGGTTATCCCGGCTAGGAGTTTCTGTGCACCATTTGTCTTGTCAGCCATATCTCCTCCTCAGAGTCGCCGCCATGAAATGCAGCCCCTCGGATTGTGGCGGATCGACCCATAATTCACAATACGGCATATGTCAGATTGACTCTCACGGCCAGTCACCTACGATAATGAAAGCGAGATTGAGGGCATCGGGCCCGGCGCGCAGCAGAAAGGATACAGCATGTTGATCAAAATCCCTCGCGGCTGGGAAATCCCTGAGTGCATGGCAACCCCGGAAGATGTCTTCCTCAACCGGCGCGCCTTTCTGCAAGCACTCGGGATCGCCGGTATCAGTACGCTGGGTGTGTTTGCCGGGTGTGAAAGCTCGGGCGCGAAAGAAGTCCCTCCGATTCGCGGCCTCCCCGAACCAAGCCCCACCGCCGCCCTCTACCCGGCGGCGCGCAATGAACAGTTTACTCTGGACCGAGCGTTGACCCCCGAAGTGGATGCGGCCAATTACAATAATTTCTACGAGTTCAGCTCGCGCAAAGAGCTGGTCGTGCGCCTGGTCGAGGGCTGGCAGACCCGCCCCTGGCAGGTAGAGGTGGCTGGCCTAGTGCATAAACCCCAGACCTTCGATATCGACGACCTGGTGCGGAAAATGCCATTGGAAGAACGCCTCTACCGGCATCGCTGCGTAGAAGCCTGGTCCATGAGCGTGCCCTGGACCGGTTTTCCCATCAAGGCGCTGGTCGATCTCGTCCAGCCCCTCGCCTCGGCCAAATACCTGCGGATGGTCACCTTTCACGACCCGCAGGCGGCACCCGGCCTGCGCAACGACACTTATCCGTGGCCGTATCACGAAGGGTTGAGCCTGGCCGAGGCGACCAATGAGCTGGCCCTGTTCGTGACCGGCATTTACGGCCACGAGTTGACCAAACAGCACGGCGCACCGATTCGGCTCGTGGTGCCGTGGAAATATGGCTATAAAAGCATCAAGTCGATCGTGCGCCTGGAGTTTGTCGCAGAACAGCCCCAGACCTTCTGGAATACCCTCATTCCCTGGGAGTACGACTTTATTGCCAACGTGAATCCTGCCATTTCGCATCCCCGCTGGTCCCAGGCGAGCGAGCGCGTCCTGGGGACGAGAGAAATCAAAGCAACCCTCCCCTACAACGGGTATGGAGAGTTTGTGGCGTCTCTGTATCAGACCTAAAACCAAGCTGCTGACCCTTCGACTGCGCCCCTCCGGGGCTCCGCTCAGGAGGGGCGCAGTCTCCCTTCGTCGGTCCTGAGCGGAGCCCAGCGGAGTCGAAGGAGGACTTTTCTTCTCGGAGAGGGCGGGATAGAGCAGAACCTCTCATGTATATCCGTATCCTCTCCGGCGCTTTTCTGTTTTTCTTTTCTCTCTCCTGTTCGGTTCCCCCGGACCGCACGCCCGAACTGAACCCCGACCCGTCGTTGCTGTATGCGGCCCACGGCCAGCCTGGGGCGTGGTTCAATCCCTGGCGGCCTTCAAACAAGCACTGGACCGATCTGTTTCGCTGGGCGGCCTCGCGCAGCGCCTATAGCGGCGCGTGGCGCGACCCGCCGCTCGTTCGTCGGCTGGACAACGATGGCCGCTCGTTTGCCACTCCTGAAACCTCGGCTGCCGTCACCTGGGTGGGCCATTCGACTTTTGCTATCCATGATGCCGAGGATGTCTTTCTGACTGATCCCCACTTTGGCAAGCGGGCGCTGATTCCGGCCCGCTTCCATCCACCCGGCGTGCCGATCTCGTCTATTCCCGCCGACGCCTTTGCTGTGGTCTCCCATAATCACTATGATCATCTCGATGCGTATACGGTTGAGCATCTGCCCCAGACCGTGACTTGGTTTGTCCCGCTGGGACTCGGCGAGTGGATCGAAAAAAAGGGAAGAAAAGCGGTCGAACTCGGCTGGTGGCAAACCGCCCGGCACGGTCGCTGGCAGGTCACCTGCGTTCCGGTGCAACATTGGTCGCAACGCATTGAGCAGGCGCGAGATTCTACCCTGTGGTGTGGCTGGATCATTGCCAGTGCCGAACGGACCTATTTCTTTGCCGGCGATACGGGCTATTTTCACGGCTTTACCGAGATCGGGAAGAAATTCGGTCCGATCGATGTGGCCATATTGCCTATTGGAGCCTATGAGCCCCGCTGGATCATGCACTATTCCCATCTGAACCCAGCCGAAGCCTATCAAGCCTTTCTGGACCTGAAAGCGCGCTGGATGCTGCCCTGCCACTGGGGCACGTTTCGCCTCACCGATGAGCCCATAGACGAACCGCCGCGAGAGCTTCAGCGGGTCGTTGAGCGGGCTGGCGGGACGCTTGATCCCATTAAAGTCTTTGCGGTTGGGGAGCGGTGGGAGATTCCGGCTGGGCAATAGGGGCACGCCAGGTCGCGCCCCTGGGATTCCTATCACTGGGCAAATGTTTCAATCGCCTTCTGGACGGCTTGGGCGTAGGTCTGGTCGCCGACCGGCACCGGATTGAGGATCGGCAGGTGAACACCGGCTTCGCGGAAAGCGGCGAGTTGCTCCCGGCAGCGTGCGGGCGGTCCGATGACCGACAGCTCGTCCGCCATGGTGTCTGTCGCTCCCTGCCCCTGCCCGTCTGCGAGTTGCGCCGCTTCCGTTTCAAACCCGCTATCGTGAAAGAGCTTATTGTAGAACGGCAAGCCGCCATAAAACCCCAGGTTGACCTTTGCTGCTTGCATGGCCGCGTCCATATCGTCATGAATGCAGGACGGAATGCCTGTCGTAATATCAACGTCCGAAAGCGGCCGACCGGCTTTGGCCGCTCCCTTCTCGACCGCGGCCACGGCCGCGGGCAGCCGACTCTTGGGACACAGATACAGCATGACCCCATCGGCCAGCTCGCCGCTGAGAGTGGCCGTGCTCAGGGCCAGGGCTGCGATATAAATGGGAACGTGGTGGGTTGCCGCGCGAGGCTGCATGGCCATGCCGGGCAGCTCTTTGCCGGCGGCCATGTCACGGATCGCGCCAATATACTGACGCATGAAGGTGCGCGGTTTCTCCATTTTTTCCTGGTAGAGGCCCTCAACAATGGGCCGGTGACTCACCCCGAGGCCCAGAATCAGCCGGCCGTGCGAGGTGTCGTCAATCGCAATGGCCGTTTGCGCGCACAGCGCCGGGTGGCGCAGATAGATATTGGCAATCCAGGTGCCGACCCTAATCCGCGAGGTGGCCTGGGCCATGATCTGGCAGTTGATCAGCGAGTCATTCATGAATTCCGGTGAAAAAATCGCCTCAAACCCAGCCGCCTCGGCGCTCGTGGCCAAGTCCTGCAACTCGGGAAACGTCAGTCCTGACATATTGGCGGCAACTACTCCGATCCGGGCCATAGCAATCCCTCCTTATTTCTGGCCAATCTCTATTTCAATATGGAGTGCAGCCTATCACCTCTTCGTGGTCAGACAAGAGAATGAAGAGGAAATGTGTCCAGCATCGTATATCTATTGGAGGACACGTTTCCTCTTTTCGGCCGGCCGGTCTTGTTCATTGATTTCTGATGCTCTTTCCGTTAGCAGCAAAGCATGCTTGCCACAGCGGTATCCGGGGCCCTGATTGGGATTGACGGCTTGTTGGTGGAGGTCGAGGTCGATGTGGCACTGGGCTTGCCGCAGTTCACTACCGTCGGCCTGCCTGAGGGGGCTGTTCGAGAGAGCAAGGACCGGGTTCGCTCGGCCATAAAGAATTCCGGCTACGAATTTCCTGCTCGCCGCATCACCGTCAACCTCGCTCCTGCGGACGTTAAAAAAGAAGGCGCCGCCTATGATCTGCCGATTGCCCTCGGCATTCTTGCGGCTGAGGGCTGGCTCGCCAAAGAACAGCTTCACTCCTATGCGATTCTGGGCGAACTCTCGCTTGACGGACGAGTCAAGCCCGTCCATGGCGCTTTGCCCTTAGCCGTGATGGCAAAGGAAAAAGGGCTCAAGGGATTGATTGTACCCACGGAAAACGCAGCCGAGGCCGCGGTTGTTGACGAGGTTGCGGTCTTTGGTGTGTCTACATTGAGCGAGGCCTTTCTGCTCCTCAACGGGGAGCGGCCACTCGACTCGACTGTAGTTGACGTCAACACCCTCTTTACGCAGCACTCCGCATATGAGGTTGATTTTAACGATGTGAAAGGTCAGGAGCACGTCAAACGCGCCCTCGAAGTTGCGGCGAGTGGCGGACATAACCTGCTGTTAGTTGGCCCGCCGGGGTCTGGAAAGACCATGCTGGCCAGACGGCTGCCCACGGTGCTGCCCACGCTGACCCTGACTGAAGCGATTGAAACGACCAAGGTCCACAGCGTCGCCGGCAGCCTCAACGGTCAGGCCCTGGTTGCGACGCGGCCCTTCCGCAGCCCGCATCACACCATCTCCGATGCCGGCATGATCGGGGGCGGCACGGTGCCTAAACCGGGTGAGGTCTCCCTGGCCCATCATGGTGTGCTCTTCCTGGATGAACTGCCGGAGTTTCGCAAGAACGTTCTCGAAGTCCTGCGCCAGCCCCTGGAGGACGCCCGGGTCACGATCTCACGCGCAGTCGGGTCTATTACGTATCCGGCGGACATCATGCTGGTAGCGGCGATGAACCCGTGCAGTTGCGGCTTCTTCGGCGACCCGCAGCACGAGTGCACCTGCTCTCCGCAACAGGTCCAGCGCTATCGAGCCAGGATTTCCGGCCCCTTATTGGATCGGATCGACATTCAGGTCGAAGTCCCGGCGGTCAAGTATAAAGAACTGAGTGATAAAGTAACGGGTGAGGACTCGGCAACCATTCGGACACGCGTAAACCAGGCCCGTGAAATTCAGCTTCAGCGTTTTCAGCAGCGCAAAATTTTCTGCAACGCACAGATGTCCAGCCGGGATATCCGCACGTATTGTCAGCTCGACACGGCCGGTGAAAAGCTCCTGGAAAACGCCATGCAACGCCTGGGGCTGAGCGCCCGCGCCTATACCCGCATTCTCAAAGTCGCCCGCACCATTGCCGACCTCGCCGGCGAGGCACACATCACCGGCGCCCATATCGCGCAGGCCATCCAGTACCGGGCCTTGGATCGGGAGTGAGTTGAGGCGGAGGATCAAGCCCATGAGCCGCTGACGATTCCCCTGCACAAACCCATAAAACCCGTCTATATCAGACACTTGGTAGAACTGATTGAGGCAGCACGATGAGATTTGAGGACCAGGCGATCAATAGCGTCCCCAACGCTGCTTGCCCAGGGATTGGGTCCGAAATAGGGGCAGGGTCATATTCTTACGACTCTCCCACGTGTCAGTACTATTAACGCGGATTCTCAGTCGGGCTTTGACGCGCAGGTGCGACCTTTATTCCCAGCCGAGCCGTAGGTCAGGTCGCATAGCGTAAGCTGACATCCGAGTGAGCAACGGAACAGCCCGAAGCTTGACAGGCCCAAGAAAAGCGGGCTATGGCTGTCTCCATTAAGGAGGGAGTCTATGCCGTACGTCGAAAGGGAAAAGGGAGTGCGGGTTCATTACAACCACTATGGACAGGGGTTTCCCCTGGTCTTTTTACACGGCTTTTCGGCCAACGCCTGGATCTGGGCGTATCAGGCCCCGATCCTGGCCCATACATATCACTGTATTGTCATTGAGGCGCGCGGACACGGGCTCTCCTCCAAGCCGCTCAGGGGCTATTCCATTCAGGACATGGCGGCCGACGATGCCGCCGTTCTGGCCGCCCTGGGTATCGATCGCGCCATTCTGGTCGGCAACTCGATGGGGGGGATGCGGGCCATGCAGATGAGCCTTGACTATCCGCACCTGGTCGCCGGGAATGTCATCATCAGCAGTGCGACCAACCTGCACCAGACCCTGGATACCGCCGAGCTGATTGCCAGCTTCCAGAACGATTACGAGGCCACCGCGGAAGACCTGGTCGCCCGCTGTTTCTCGGCTAAGACCCAGACCGAGCGACCCGAGGTCTGCCAGATGATTAAGCACAACTTCCTGAACGAGGGCGGCTTTCCGCGCCGGGTGGCCCTGGCCTGTCTGGAAGACCCCAACGGGGTGTGGCAGTGGGATATCTCGGACCGCTTACAGGAGATTACCCAGCCCACCTTGGTCCTGGTCGGAGAGGAAGACCAGGCCACGCCGGTCGAGGCTAACCGCTTTCTGGCCGCGCATATTCCCGGAGCCGAACTGCGCGTGCTCAAAGAAGTCGGCCACTGCTACGAGATCGAACGGCCGCTCGAATTTAACCAGGTGCTGGAGGAATTTGTCGCCCAGCACGGACACTGAAGCAAGTGCGCCTCATGGTCTCGCGCCTGTTCTTCTGGCTGCTTTCGGCCCTCATCCTGACTCGTGGGGCCGCTCTCCCTGCCGCTGCTGAAGAGACGAACGGCTCCCGGAACCGTACCTGGAAAACAATAGCAGACCTCTCTCCACAGGAACGACAGAAGCTGGACCTTGCAGGTGACGCTCCACGCCATCCCCAGGTTCCGTATCTGCCGGCCGAGCCCTATCCTTTTACGCCGCCCTATACGGCTGAGGAGATGGGCTATCGGGTGATGGAGTTCACCTCCCGTCCGCGTTGGTCGGCCGTGTTTGCCAGGGCGTGGTCATCGATTTCTACCCAAGGGGTGCTGCTCAACCCGGGGAGTGCCACCAATTTTTTGGCCTATAACGCAAGTGCGGCTGGTGTGGAAGCGGAACTCGCCCTCACGCCCGGCGAAGAAATCTATCGGTCGCTCAGTCAGCGCACGGCTCCCCCCGCTTCAGAAGGTTCGCAACGACTCTCGATTCGCTATCGCACGGGCAAAGAATTCATCAAGAAGGAAGAACGGTTCCGGTACTCACAGGCCAAGCGCCGGGTTCGTCACGACGCGCCACTCCGGCGGCAGGGAAAGATTCCCAATATGGCGCTCACGCCTGACGACAATTATGGACGCGACGCCTGGGGAGTTTTCTTGGCAGGTTCTGGGTCTGGACACCCTGTACCAAACCGTGCGCTTTCCCCATACGCGCCCGACCCTCATGTTACGGAATGGACAGACCGGCCAGTTCCAAGAGCGGCGGACGACTGAGCTCAAGCTGATGGGAGACAGCTATCAGTACTATACAGGCGAGGGTGGAGTAAGGTGCTATGTTGTGGAGGCCCGGGCCCGCCCCGAATGGCTGCCCGATTACTATGTGCCGCGGCTCTTGTTTTGGCTGGAGGAACATTCTTTTTTCCCTCTACGAATCGAGAAATACCGCTCCGACGGGAATCTCAGCTCCATCGAGGTAAGACTCGCCGAGCTTTTTAATTCGGCCTTGGGGGAGCGGGGGTATGGCTCGCTGTTTACCGTGTATTGGGATATTGCCGATGACCTGATGTCCTATTTTGTGAACGACAGTCACCGGGTCACAGCCTGGAATCCTCAGGAAGTCGCTCTGTTCTTCAGCCCGGATTTTATGCGCCGCCAGTGGTATCTTGATTCTGCTGTCAAGACTCAGGCCCAGGTGCCCTCCCCCGCCCTCTTTTTTTTACGGCCTGCCTTGGAGGAGGAGAAATTCCCCGAGGCGCGCTCGTTCCAACTCTCTGCTGAGATGAGAGCCCGCGTCCAAGCCCAGGAGGCAGCCGGCCGGCTGGTGTTTGAGGTGAGCGGGCAAGGGCGTTGAGGCTCCCCGCCAGCCTAGCGCGTTTCACGCCAGGCTGGTGCCGTTCCGGGGTGCTCGCGTCATGCCGGACGTGATCCGGCATCCCTGCTTCGACTCCACCCTTTCGGGCTACGCTCAGCACGCGCGTTCGCCCTGAGCCCTTCGATCCCTCAGGACGGGCGAGGCGAAGTCGAAGGGCCTGAATGCGCAGGAATGACGGGTGGCTACACACAATCGTGACTTGCTCTAAGGGGCAAACCCGAGGCTACACAGCCGGGCTTTGCCAACCGCCAAGATTCGTCTCCAGATACTGAGCGACAGCCAAAGCGACATCCTCACGCCAAGGACGGGCGACGATCTGGACACCGATCGGTAAGCCCTCAGGAGACATCCCGCAGCGCACGACCGCGCCCGGCCAGCCGGTCAGATTGTGGGCGAAGGTGTAGGTAAAATCCGGGCCGTCGGGGTCGTCATGGCGCGTGGCGGGTGTTGCGCTGACAGGACACAGCAGCACATCGTAGGGCTCCATAAATGCCAGCATCTCACTCCGGTAGATATTCCATCTGCTCAATTCCTGAGTAAACTCCGTGAGGGATACTGGCTGAGCCCCCTGTATCCACTCCAAGGCGGAGGACAGGCGCTCAGTCCCGGCTGCGTGGATGAGCCGCCGTATCCAGGCCCCTCCATCCGCAAGATAGAGGCTGCGCCACAGCCGCTCGGCGTCGCTCACCCCCGGCGGACGATCTTCCTTAACCGAGACTCCATGCTCGGCAAGCACGCCGGCCGCGGTCTGGACAGTGCTGACAGTGTCCGGACTCGGAGATGTGATCCCGTTGTCCGTGTAAAAGGCGACCCGCAGAGTTCTCACGCTCACATCTTGGGGGTCTCCCAGCGGAGCCGGTACGACCGCTGGGTCGTGTCCGTCCGGGCCGGCAATAATGGATAAGGTCAGACTCAGGTCTTCGACCTGGCGCGCCATGGGACCAATCTGGGTAAAGGCGTCCAGGGCGCCGGCATCAAAGGAAATGGCGTGCCCGGTGCGGGGGACTCGGCCCGAGGTGGGTTTGATACCGGCAATGCCGCAGTAGTGGGACGGCATGCGTATGCTGCCGCCCGTGTCGCTCCCCAGGTCGAGCGCCGAGCCGCCCGCCGCAAGAATTGCTCCGGCTCCCCCGCTACTGCCCGCGGGCGACCGCTCCACATCATACGGATTATTTGTCCGACCATAGACATCGTTGTTGGTAATCCCCGCCAGGGTAAACTCCGGCGTATTGGTTTTGCCCAGGATGATGGCTCCCGCGGCACGCAGACGCGCCACCACTGTGGCATCGTGGGCGGGGGTATAATCGGCTCGTCCCATTGTCCCCCAGGTACTGACCATGCCGGCGGTGTCTAACGAATCCTTGAGCGTGATGGGGATCCCGTGCAGTGGGCCGACGCTTTCTCCTCGTGCGATGGCCTCGTCGGCTGCCCGGGCCTGTTGTCGCGCCGCCTCGACCCGAAGCTGTACAACGGCGTTGAGCTTTGGATTAACGGCTTCGAGGCGGGCCAGATGCGCATCCACCACGGCAACCGAAGAAACGAGATTTGTCCGAATAAATCGAGCCAGCGTCGTCGCCGAAAACGCGGTCAGGTCCATGACTTTCTCCCTCCGTGAACGTCCGTATCCATGGCAGCGTCCCGTTCGCGCCGCTCGGGAGCCATACGGAAATTGTGAAACTCTTCACAGGGGTAGTGTACGAGAAGTGATTTCTGGTGTCGATGGTGTTATCAGGATGGTAGACGAGGTGGGGCAGAGGGGAGCGTACAAGGTCCCTACGAAGCGAGGAGAAAATGCGCGATAGTGACCGTTAAATTCGGGAGATGCTGGACCGGGCGTGGCAGAAGGAGGAGCAAAAGCAGCGGGGCTTTCTGACGCTCTCAGAAAACGATATGCGCCTGCTTGAGGATTATTATGCGCCGGCCATATGGCAATACGTCGGAAGGCTTTAACCGGTGGTTAGAAGAACACGGCTAGGCTCTGTGTCCCACCGTTTGAAAGCATGGGGGCTCCCGGAGGAGCCCTCATGGTCTGGAGAGAAAGGAGGGCAGCTATCAGTCTGAGGCTGCCTCTGTCCCAACTTCAGTTTTTACATCGACTGGAATACGTCTCGGCTTGACCTCTGCCGGGAACGGCACCATGACTTCGAGCGTCCCGTTCTTGGCGCTTGCCTCGATCTTCTCCGCCTCGATGCCCTTCGGCAAAACAAACGACCGGGCAAACGAACCGTACGAGCGCTCTTGATGAAAGTAATCACCCCGCTCCTCTTCATGCTCGGCTTTGCGTTCACCCTTGACCGTCAGGCGGTTGCCCTCCAGCGCAATCTCAACGTCCTCGGGCTCCACGCCGGGCAGATCCGCTTTGATATGCAGCGTATTGCCGTCCATATAACTGTCAATCCTGAACGACGCTTCCGAGGGCATTTCAGGGCGCATTGCCGGCCAGCCGCGGGAAGAGAAAAAATCGTTGACCACAGACTCCAGGTCAGGCCGCCAGGGGTGCATCGTTCCAAACGGTCCGCGCCATACGCTCAGCTCTCGTCGCATTGTCTCTACCTCCTGTGTGTTTGGGTTGCTGTCTGACACAAGACAAAGGTAAGGCCGACTGGCTTTGAGTCAAGGGGGCACAATAAAAATTTTGACTCGTTCATGTGGACGCATAATTCTCTCTCGGGCGTGATGAGGGCGGCTTAGCTTGGTCCCGATTTTTTTATCACTCGCACGACCGTTCGCGCGCTCCTGGACGGCTGGATACGCACGGAGAGCGGGCGGCGGCGTGGGGCAACGGTTTTCGTATAGACCACTGTTGAGTGAATAGACTTATGCCCCAAATGCGCCTGCACTTCCTCTAGTGCATGTCCGTCTTCAAGCAGATGGACGGCAACGGAATGGCGCAAACAGTGGCTATGGCGTTTCGACGGCGGCAGCTTGGCCAGTTCCGCGTATATGCGGAAGAGTCGATCAATACGCTGGCGACTGACCGGACGCGCATTCCGCGATGGAAAGAGGTAGGGCAGGGAGTCACTCCGAGTGTGCAGATACGCTCGGAGCAGACGCAGATACTCTGCGGTCAGGGGTTTCTCTCCGGCGACGCCGCCCTTGAGACGGGGGACATGAATGCGGCGGGTGTGAAAGTCGATGTGCTCGCGCAGTAAGAGGCCAACCTCAGAGGCGCGCAGTCCGAAAGTGTACATGGCTGCAAACAGCGCCCGGTCGCGCTCAGCTGTAATCTGGGCAAAGAATCGCTCAACCTCCCGACGAGTCAGGGTCACATATCTTGCGCGGGACGCCTGCTGCCGAGGTTCCGCACCGCGCACTGAGGCGCGTTCTTGGCGTGAGGCTTCCGTTTGCAGTTCCCGGAGATAGCGGGCGACACTTTTTCCCTGTCGGGCGGCTTGCTGTGCGGCAAGCTGAAGGAGCTTTTGTTGTTGGTTGGGGCCGTCTTTCACCGGGTCTTCTCGGTCGTACTGGTGGGCGGAGCCGGACTAGGGAATCCCGAGCAGCTTATGGGTTTGCAGGCTGAGCCGCCAGCGTGGGTGGTCAAGACAGTACTGGAGCGCCAGTTGGGTATTGTGCTCTCGCTCAGGACCATCCATCGGTTGCAGGAAAAACTCCTGAAAATCGAGTTGAGCAAAGAGCTCTGGCTCCGCACCGGACTGGGGAAAGACAAGTTTCAGTTCGCTGCCATGCCGGAGGGCAAGGGTCGAGCCGGCCTTGGGGCTGACACAGACCCAATCGAGGCCCAGCGGGGGAAGCAGCGTTCCATTGGTCTCAATAGCAATCTCAAAACCTTCTGTGTGCAGAGCGTCAACCAGCGCGGCATCAAGCTGGAGCAAGGGTTCACCGCCTGTACAGACCACAAACCGAACACTGTGAGGGGCCTGCTGCATCGGCCATGCCGCAGCGACAGCATCGGCCAAGTCACGGGCGGATGCGAAACGCCCGCCCCCAGCGCCGTCCGTCCCAACGAAATTGGTATCGCAGAACTGACAGACCGCCGTAGCGCGGTCCTTCTCCAGCCCAGACCATAAATTACATCCGGTAAAGCGACAGAAGACCGCCGGCCGGCCGGTGTGAGCGCCTTCGCCCTGGAGGGTATAAAAAATTTCTTTGACCGCGTAGCTCATAAAAAAGAAAGGGACGCCAAAGACGCCCCTTGTCAGACCTGGAAGAGAAGAAAAGAAAGGGGAAGGATTCGCAGATACAAGACTCTCGGGCTTACTTTCTCTTCCGGGCGACCTTCTTCGTAGCGGTTTTCTTGGCGGCGGTTTTCTTGGCGGCGGTTTTCTTGGCGGCGGCCTTCTTCCGGGGCGCCCTCTGAACAGAGTCCGTCAGCGCTTTTGCCGACTTAAAGGCGACTTTGTTTCGAGCCGGAATGGTAATCTCCTCTCCGGTCCGCGGGTTGCGTGCCTTGCGTCTTTTGACTGAGCGCAACTGAAAGGTCCCAAGATTGGGAATTCTCAATCCTTTGTCTTTTTTGACCGTGGTGATAATAAACTCCACAAGAGAATCCAGATTGTCGGCTGCCTGGCGGTTCGAGATTCCTCCCCACTTCTCCGCCAACTTTTCCACCATTTCTGCCTTCGTCATGCTACCAACCTCCTCACCCGATAGGGTGCTGCACTACATCCCACACCAGAAGCCGGGAGGTCTTGCCACGAAGCGCCTCCGACTCACCATTTGCCTATCAACTCCTCCCCAAGCTGGTCTCTTCTTCCACCCGTATCCTCCTCTCATCCTTACTTCCACAATGACAACGTGAGATATCCGGTTCTGGGCAGAGACGAGAAAGAAAAGGGTCATACTCAGAGCCACGGACCTCTCTTCAATTTTTATCCGCCAGGCTTGGGAATGTCAATAAAATCGGGCAAAAACAGCCGCAACCTACCGATACATCTCGACCAGTTCGATCATGCCGAGATCTTTGAGCGTAGAAAACAGGCGCCCTTTCACCTCGCGGACCGTTCCTAGTTGAACAACCTCCTCGGTGAGCGATTGGGCGTCGGTATAGGAGAGCGAACGAACGAGACGTTTGATAACTGGGACAAAGAACGGCTCCATGCTGAGCTCATCCAACCCGATGCCGAGCAGCACGAGCGTACACAGCGGGTCGGAGGCCATTTCTCCGCACATACTGACTCGTTTACCGGCGCGTTGCGCGGCTCGTACGGTCGTCGCTATGGCATTCAGGACAGCCGGATGGAGCGGTTCGTAGAGCGCGGCGACCTTACGGTTGTTCCGGTCTACCGCAAGCAGATACTGAATGAGGTCATTCGTCCCAATACTGAAGAAGTCCACTTCCTGGGCGAGCCGGTCGGCTAACCAGACTGCCGCTGGCACCTCAACCATCATGCCGACCGGCATCCACGGGTCGAACGTTTTGCCCTCTCGTTGTAATTCATCCTTTGCCTGCGCCAACAGGTTCTTGACTTGGAGTAGCTCTTCTACGCTGGAGATCATGGGAAACAAAATACGAACCGGCCCATGCACTCCGGCGCGTAAAATAGCGCGTAGCTGTACCTTGAAGAGGTCGGCCATCTCCAAAGAGATCCGAATCGAGCGCCAGCCTAAGAAGGGATTATCTTCTTGGGGCAGCTTCATATAGGGCGGATATTTATCGGGTCCGAGATCCAAGGTGCGGATGGTGACCGGCTTGCCCGCCATACCAGTCAACACCCTTTGATACAGCGCTAGCTGGGTCTCTTCGTCCGGGAAATCACTATAGGTGAGAAACGGGACCTCGGTCCGGTAGAGCCCCACGCTTTCGGCTCCGTGGCGCTGGGCAAAATCAACGTCGCTCAGCAAGCCGACATTGGCTCCGAGCGCAACCCGCACCCCGTCCTGCGTTTCCGCGGGGAGATCGTGAATCTCTTCGAGATTTCGGTTGAATGCGCGATACTCGCGGTCAAAGCGGCCATACTCACGGACGATTTCGGCACCAGGATTCACATAGGCCACCCCGGCATTCCCGTCCACGATTACCGCATCGCCTTGCTGGATAACGGTCGCGTGCTCGACCCCAACAACGGTTGGAATTTCAAAGGACTTCGCCAGAATAGACGTATGAGAGGTTGCGCCGCCATTGGCGAGGACGACCCCCTTGAGCTGACGATGATCCACCCGGCAGAGGTCCGACAGAGAGAGGTCGTCCGCCACGAGAATCAGATTCTCCCCCTGTGGTCCGCTCTTCTCCTCCAGGCCGAGCAGATGGCGGAGGACACGCTGGCCAATATCGCGCACGTCGGCTGCCCGGTCGCGCAGGTGCTCGCCGCCTGTCCGCTCCAGAGCCTCGACATAGCCTTCTGTGACTTTCTTCAGCGCGGTATCCGCGGCATAGCCGTCCCTGATCTGAACTTCAATCTTTTCGATAAACGCCGCGTCTTCCAGCATCATGCGATGCACATCAAAAATCGCCCGATCGATCTCCGGCAGCCGCTCCTGGACGCGTTCCTTGAGCGCATCAATCTCCTGAATCGACCGCGTCAGAGCGGCGTGCAGGTGCTGGAGTTCGGTATCCGGATTGTCCGTACGGTGCTCTTCAATCGCGTCAAGGCGCACAACCGGATGGACAAGATGGGCCTGACCGGAGCCGATCCCGGGCGAAGCGCTCACGCCGGTCAGACGTAAACGGCTCGCTCGCCCCGGCGTCTGTGTTTGTTGTGCCCGCCTGCGCTCATAGGCGCTCGGGCGTTGAATGGCCGCCAACATGCGCGCCCGATAATCCTGCCGCTCCTGCTCCTGTGTTCTGAGTGAGTCCTGCCGGCGGGCTTGAACGATGATGCCCGCAACCTGGGTGGCAATCTTTTTGAGCAGCCGGACCTCTGCCCGAGGAAAACGGCGTCGACTTCGACTCTGGACTATGAGCGCGCCAAGTAGCTTATCCTTGTCGCTCATCGGCAGGCCCAAAAATGAATGGAAGCGCTCCTCTCCGGTTTCCGGAAAGTATTTATTCCGTTCGTGCGCCATGGCATCAGGGGCGACGACGGGCTGCTCCGTTTCAATCACGAGGCCCGTCAGCCCTTCATGTTTGTCCAGGCTGACTTTCCCGACGGCCGTCTGATCCAAACCGGTCGTTGCCCACAGAGTCAGCCGCTCCTCTTTGGAGTCCAAGAGATAGAGCGAACAGACATCGGTCCCCATGCGCTGGGTAATAATCTTGGTAATTTCCTGCAACGTGCTTTGTAAGTCGTGGGCATGAGAGAAGAGGGCATCAATATCTTCGAGCAAATGGAGCCCGGGCTGCCGTGCCGGCCGCGATTCTGGCCGCACTCGTCCCTCGGTCTGTTTTTGAACGGCAGTTTTTGAAGATTCACTCATAAGATAGAAGAATATACTCTATCTAAGGCTCCGGAGGGCCACAAGGCACGGGTCTCCCCGCAGTCCCAGGTCTGGCGGGATACAGGTCGTCTTACAGATCGACTTGATGATTCAGTGGAGCATGCCCGTGTCCGATCCGGAACCCGGCGGCGATCGCGCGCGTCACAAAGTCTTTCGCGTGGGAGATCGCCGTCTCGACCGTTTTTCCTTTGGCCAGCTCGGCCGCGATCGCGGCCGAGAAGGTACAGCCCGCGCCATGCGTACACACGGTGTCTATTTTCTGACAGGAGTAGGCCCGAAAACTGCGGCCGTCGAACAGCAGATCACAGGCATCTTCTTCAAGATGGCCGCCCTTCACCACCACAGAGGCCGGTCCTAAGGCTTTAATACGGCGGGCGGCCTCTTCCATATCGGACCGACGGACAACTTCCATGTTGGACAGCAACCCGGCCTCATGCAGATTTGGTGTCACCACACACGCCAGGGGAAGCAGTTTCTCGATCAGGGCCCGGCGGGCATCTTCTTGGAGAAGCGCGTGGCCTCCTTTGGCGACCATCACCGGGTCAACGACCAGCTTCCGGACACCACATTCTGCCATCTTGCGACTCACCACCTCGACGAGGGGGATGGATGACAGCATGCCGGTCTTTGCGGCCTGGATGGACATATCGCCGAACACGCTATCGAACTCCTGGGCGACAAAATCGGGCGGAAGCTCAACAACAGCCTGGACGCCCAGGGTGTTTTGGGCGGTCACCGCGGTCAGCACACTCAGGCCATACACGCCGCGTGCCATGAAGGTTTTGAGATCGGCCTGAATACCAGCCCCGCCTCCACTATCCGACCCGGCAATGGTTAAGGCTTTGGGGCGTGTCATGGTCGCAGTGTCTCGTATCCGCGCGCTCCAGAAAATAAGGTTGCCTATGGGAATACGCGCAGTTCGCCAGTGTTCAGGCCTTGACCGGTGGCATAGCGACCGGCTTTGAGCTCATCAATGAGATCCCGCGTGGTCGAGAGGGGACGCTCAAAAATCGTGACCGCGCAGCCGATGGAAGGCGCAGAGTGGCTGTCACTGCCTCCAATGCGTTTGCACCCGACATGCTCAGCGACCGCCTGGGCGTACCGATTTTCTTCTTCTGAGCAGGCACCGTTCACCACCTCAATGGCGTCTACATATTCCATCACTTCGAGAGCCTGACTCCCGGACGCCGGGTCGGCCAGGTCGATAGGAGCGGTTTTATGGATAAACTGGAAGCGTGGGTCGAGCTTGTAGCGAAACGGATGGTTGGCAATCAGAAAACCATCGACCTCATCGATAATGCGGCGTAACTCTTTGACCTTATAAATACCGCCGACATAGCGGTCGAGGCCAAAGGCTCCGACATGGCCCCATTCGGTCGTGACCTCAATCCCCAGAAATAATGTCACTCCGCGTTCGCGGGCGTACTCCTCGATTTCCGGGTCCGTCCAGGCATTGTCGTGCTCGGTGATGCAAATTCCCTCTAAGCCGATGGTGTGTGCCTGGTCAATCATCAGCAAAGGGTCAAGATTGCTGTCAGAGCTCCCGCGTGTGGTATGAACGTGGAAATCAATACGCATGGTTGATGCTATGCTCCCGTTTCGTAGGCCGCCTTTCTATACCGTCTTCTGCCTATGCAGGCAAGAGTACAAGTCTGTGTCCCCATTCAGACGTGGCTCGCCTTTCTCATTCAATTCCTTTGTTCCCCGTCCGGCCTATGCTACAGTCCGTGCACCTCAGCTCCGTCACCACAGCTATTCCAGCAGGAGGAGAAGCTATGAAGCGACCGTTAGATGGCGTTCGTATTATTGACTGGACGATTTGGCAACAAGGGCCGGTATCCACCATGATGCTGGCTGACTTGGGCGCTGAAGTCATCAAAATCGAAGAGCGCGTCGGAGGGGACCCGGGCCGAGGCGTGCTCAGCATTGCCGGGGCGTTGGTTGGGGCGACGAGTGGCCCGAATTTCTATTTTGAGGCCAATAATCGACATAAGCAGAGCCTCACCCTCGATCTTAAAAATCCCAAAGCCATAGAGATTGTCTACCAATTAGTTGAGAAATCCGACGTCTTTGTCCAGAACTTTCGGAAAGGCGTAGCCGACAAGTTGGGCATCGGCTACGCGGCGCTCTCTGGGCGCAACCCACAACTCATCTACGCCAGCGCCACCGGCTACGGTCCGTTTGGGCCGGATTCCGGTGAGCCCTCTTTTGACTATATGGGGCTGGCGCGCTCGGGCATCATGACCGCGGTGGGTGAGCCTCAGATGGAACCCCTCAGCATTGCCGGCGGCATCGCCGATCAGATGGGCGCCATCATGCTGGCCTACGGGGTCATGGCCGCCCTGCTGGCGCGCGAAAAATACGGCATGGGTCAGGAGGTCGATATTTCCCATCTGGGCAGCATGACCGCGCTCCAGGGGCTCAACGTGGCGTGTAAAGCCATTCTGGGTAAGGAGTTTAAGCGCATGCCACGCGCCGCGGCGCCGAGCCCGTTGTGGAACCATTACCAATGCGGCGATGGCAAGTGGCTCTGTCTGGCCATGCCGCAACAGGACCGCTACTGGTCCGATTTCTGCACGGTCCTGGGGATTGAGCACGTCCTGGACGACCCCCGCTTTGTGACCATGGGAGACCGGGCCGACAACGCCAAAGATATCATTCCCATTCTGGATGCCGCGTTCGCCTCTCGGCCCCGAGACACCTGGATGCAGGCCCTCAAGGAAGGCGGAGACTTCATTTACACGGTGGTCAACACGATTGCTGACCTGCCCGCTGACGAACAAATGCTCGCCAACGAGTATATTGTCGATTACGATCATCCCCGCATCGGCCAAACACAACTGGTTGGCGTGCCTGTTCGCTTGAGCAAGACCCCGGGCGACCCCAAAGGCGCGGCCCCGGAGTTCGGCGAGCACACCGAGCGCATTCTCACCGAGCTGCTCGACTATTCGTGGGACGATGTGGCCAAGTTGAGAGAAGAGGACGTGATTTAAGAAAAGGATTGGGGCTGAGGGTTGAGACTGAGAAGACCTGCGCCTCCGTAAACGGCGAGCATAAAGGAAAGCATAGAAGATGGCAGTCTGGTGGTCGGCCAATGAAAAGCTGTTATTCGACAGCACGTGGATGGGGCGCGCGAGCCCGGCCGAGGCTGAATCTCTCCTCGTCGATGGTGCTGACCTTTGAGCAAAGCATTCAACAAGGTCATGGCCGGGCTGGAAGATGCCCGGGTCTATTTGGACGGCGAGCAGAGCGGTTTCGCAGTCCATGAAGTCAAGGTTCCCGAACCCGATGTCGCGGCTATCCGGGGCAAGACATGCCTGTCGCAACCTATTTTTGCCAAGAGCATCGGCGTGTCACTTGGCACCCTCAAGAATTGGGAGCAAGGCCGCCGCCGCCCGGAGGGACCGGCCCGCGTACTTCTGGCGCTGCTTGAAAAGCGTCCGTCAATTGTTCAGGAAGAACTCGGCCGCTCGCTGCCTGGCCGCCCATGACTGAAGACCGTGAATACCAGGTATACTTTCGAAATCATCCCGCGCTCGCCTTACTCTTTTGATCTCACGGTCGCCCGCTTCATGCGTTTTGCGAACGAGAATGTCGATCTGGTCGCAGGCAAGCAATACCAACGCCTGCTCGCGGCTGGCCGGCAACTCGCGCTCGCAACCGTCACACATATCGGGACTGTTGCGAGACCGCAGCTTGCGGTTGAACTCACAAGCCCGTCCAAGGTCGCGCTCAAGCAAGCGGAATTTGAAACCCAGATTAGTCACATCCTGTGTTCCGACTTGGACCTCAGACCGTTTTATCGCTTAGCGCGTCAGGATGAGACGCTGGCGCCGCTGGTCAAGCGCTTTCGTGGGCTGCGCATCACCTCCAGCCCGACGCTGTTCGAGGCACTGGTCATGGCGGTCCTCTCCCAGCAGGTCAACCTCACTTTTGCTTACTCCATTAAAAAGGAACTGGTTGAAGCGTTTGGCCGTAAGTGGCGGAGCAAGGGACACACCTATTACGCATTTCCCGAGCCGACGCGATTTGCCGGCCAGAGCCTGGAGACCATGCGCGGCTTCCGGCTGAGCATGGCCAAGGCCGGCACGCTGATCCGCCTGGGCGAAGCGTTTGCCTCTCGGGCTTTGCAGCAGAGCGAAATCGCTCAACTGCCGGACGAAGCAGCGATTGAAGCGCTGATTCAACTCAAAGGCATTGGTCGCTGGTCGGCGGAAACCGCGCTGATGCGTGGCCTGGCCAGACCCGACGTATTTCCGGGCGGCGACCTGGGCGTGGTCAAATATCTTGCCCAGGGCATGCTGGGCAAAAAAGAAAAGGCGACCGAAACCGAAATGCGTACCTTTGCCGAGCTCTGGCGTCCGTATCGTGGGCTGGCCCTCGTCTATTGCTATGCGGAACTCGCCCGGCGGCGGACCGAGTGACAATCGGCGGTAGTGCCAGGCTCAGAACATACCCGAAATTTTGCCGTTCTCATCCATCCGCATCCCGGCTGCGGCAGGTTTTGCGCCCAAGCCGGGCATGGTCAGCATGTCCCCGGTGAGGGGGACGCAGAAACCGGCCCCGGCTGAGAGGCGAATTTCACGCACGCTGAGCACAAAGTCTCGCGGCCGGCCATAGCGTTTTGGGTCGTCGGACAGCGACATCTGGGTCTTGGCCATACAAATCGGCACATGACCATACCCCAGGTCGTTGATCCGCTTGAGGTCGGTGCGCGCGCGTGGCAGCAGGGTGATATCCGCCGCACCGTAGACTTTTTGGGCAATGGTCCGAATCTTGTCCTCAATCGGCATTGCCGCTGGATACAGCAAGCGCTGCACCGGAGCCGGCCCGTCACAGGCTTTTACCACCGCCTCGGCCAGCGCCAGCCCGCCTTCTCCTCCCTGGCCAAACACATCGATGACTATGGCGTCTACGCCCAGGGTCTTGCTCTCCTCTACAACCAGCCGCAACTCCTCCTCGGTATCGGTAGCAAACCGATTCACCGCAACAATGGGGCGGAGGCCAAACGCGCCCAGGCTCTCGACGTGTTTGGCCAGGTTCTCCATGCCTTGCTTCAGGGTTGACAGATCGGGCCTGTTCACATCTGACACCGGCATCCCACCGTGCATTTTGAGCGCCTTGACTGTTGCGACCAGGACCACTGCGGCGGGCCATAGGTCAGCCTCTCGACATTTGATATTGAGAAATTTCTCTCCGCCCAGATCGAATCCGAAGCCGGCTTCGGTCACCACATAATCGGCGTAGCGCAGGGCCAGTCGTGTGGCGAGGATACTATTACAGCCATGGGCGATATTGCCGAACGGCCCGGCATGGATGAAGGCCGGCACGCCTTCTACGGTCTGAACCAGGTTGGGTTTGAGGGCGTCTTTCAGAATAATGGCCATCGCCTCCGGCGCATGAATCTGGTCTGCCGTGACCGCCTCTCCCTGGGATGAATAGCCCAGCACAACACGTGACAGACGCTGAATGAGGTCCGCGGGTCCGCTCGTCAGGGCCAGGATCGCCATAACTTCCGAGGCCGCGGTGATATCAAAGCCCTCTTCGCGCGGGACGCCCATAAGACGCCCGCCCAGACCCATCACGATTTGACGCAACGCGCGGTCATTCATGTCTATGACGCGTCGCCAGCGAATCTGACGGACATCCAAATCCACCGTTCGATGAAATAGGGCGGCGTCCATCATGGCCGACAGCAGATTGTGCGCGGAACTGACGGCGTGAATGTCGCCGGTGAAATGCAGATTGATATCCTCCATGGGCAGGACTTGGGAGCGACCACCGCCGCAGCCTCCGCCTTTCACCCCAAAGACTGGTCCCATTGAGGGTTCGCGCACCGCCACAGTTGCTTTTTTACCGAGACGGGTCAGGGCCTGGCCTAGGCCTATCGTCGTGGTCGTCTTGCCTTCGCCGGCAGGGGTTGGGTTAATGGCAGAAACAAGAATCAGCTTGCCCTGGGTCTGGGTGGGCGCGGCGGAGAGCGCCTCAAGCGCGATTTTTGCTTTTACGCGCCCGTAGGGCTCAAGGTACTCTGGTGGTAACGATAGCTGAGCGGCGATTTCTTCAATCGGCTTCAGGCGGACGGACTGGGCAACGGCAAGGTTTTGGTCTCGGCTCATAAAGAGGGAACGTACCCAGCTTTTTTGTCTGATGGAAGGGTACGTTTACTCTTTTTCGTCCGGTTCCCTGTCCTCACAGCACGGCCGCGCCTTGAGGCAAACGCAGGAACTGAGGAGACGCTCTCATGCAAAATTCGGGCATTCGACTCTCACGCATGATGGCCCGCGCTCCTGACCAGCGGGCCAGCGCGTGCTATGCTGAACCGAGCGCAGGAGCTGACATGGCAGAACACTCTTCCTCTGGTCGTCGTGTGTTGAATTTCGCCCTCAGCCTGGTGGTGAGTGGGGGCTTTCTGTATCTGGCGTTTCGTAACGTGGAGCTTGATGAATTGGGGGTCGCCCTCGGCCGGGTGCGGGCCGACTGGCTGTGCCTTGCCGTCGTCGTCAGCCTGCTCATCATGGTGATGCGTGCCTGGCGCTGGCAACTGGAACTTCGGCCTCTCGAATATGTACCGATCGGCCGGCTGTGGGTCGTGACCTCGGTCGCCTATATGGCCATCAATCTGCTCCCGGTGCGCTTGGGCGAGGTCGTTCGTCCCTGGCTCTTGTCCCGTCGCTCTCAGGTGTCCATCTCAAACGTCATTGGCAATCTGGTGGTCGAGAAGATGATGGACTCGATTTGTATCGTTTTCTATCTGCTGGCCGGACTGCTGCTTATTGAAAGCCTGCCCGTATGGGTCCGGCGCGGCGCTCTGGTCCCGGCTGTGATTGCCGGTGTCTTCGTGTCCGTGGTCCTGCTGTTTTGGTGGAAGGGGGAGGCGTTTGTTGATCGCTGGGTCCTTCGCCTGCTCCCGGAGCGCTTTGGCGACCGGGTCAAAAGCATTCTGGCCGCCATGACCGATGGGATGCGGATTCTGCCCAATCCCGGCCTGCTCTTGGCCGTCTTTGTGGTTTCTCTAACCTTGTGGTTCCTGCCTATATTGTCGAGCTATATCATGATCCGCGCCTTTGACCTGTCCGCGCCTTTTAGCGCGGCCCTGGTCATTTTCATTTTTATCAGCTTTGGTACGGCGCTGCCGAATCTGCCGGGCATGATCGGACCGTATCAATACGCGTGTCAGCTCGCCCTCGGCATCTATGGGGTGAGCGACGCTGACGGCCTGGCCTACGGCTTGGTGCTCAACGCGGTGCAGTTCCTGACCTTGATCGGCCAGGGGTTAATCGCCCTACCCATTGCCGGAGTCCGTTTTTCCGATCTTCGACGGGCCGGTGATCGTCTGGCCCGGCAGAGCGCGGACGCGAGATAGGGCGTTTCACACTAGGCTCTCGCCGTTTCGGGCGGCTACACAGCATCGTGATTTGCGCTAGGGGATCAGATTTTCCTCATCCTGTAACGGCCCGGGGCACCGTCAGGGCCAGATTTTCCCTGGGTTCAGGATGCCCTTGGGATCAAAGACGTGCTTAATCCCCCGCATCACCTCAAGCGCGGCCCCGTGTTCCCGGACAACATATTTCCGGCTGCCAAGCCCAATGCCGTGCTCGCCTGAAGCGGTTCCTCCCAGAGACAGGACAAAAGCAACAATCTCATCTTTGGCCCGGTTGGCGATGGCCCAGCGCTTCTCGTCCGCCGGGTCTTCGCGCAAGAGGGCGTGCAGAATGCCAAGCCCGGCGTGGCCAAAGGTGTGCAAGACAACGCCGCGCCGCTCGGCAAGCGCATAGCTCTGGTCAATCACCTCAGGCAGGCGCGAGATGGGAAAACCCATATCCGTACGAATCGTTTTGGCGCGCGGGTTGAGGGCCTGAATCGCGCGGGTGGTAAAATGGCGAATCTCCCACGGATTGCGTCCGCCGGGCAGGACAATCCGTTCGCCCTGCTGCTCGTCACACAGGCTCTGGGCGGTATCGAACACTTCCTCAACCGCACTCTCGAAACCGTGGACCTCAAGAAACAACGAGGGCCGCTCGGTGAGATCGAAATCCTGAAAGCGGTTGAGGGCGGCGATGGAACGTTGGTCAAGAAACTCGACCGCGGCCAGATCAACCCCATAGCGCATCATCGCCGCGATTGCGGTCACCGCCGCTTTTTCGGAAGGAAAGGTAAACGCACCTTGTTTCCGCCCCTGCGGCAGACCGACCAGAGAGAGCGTCAGTTCGGTTGCAATGCCCAACGTCCCTTCAGACCCGACGAGCAGCCCCAGCAGATGATAGCCCGACGAGGTTTTGCGGCTGCGCGTCCCCAGTTTAAGGACTTTGCCGGCGCCGGTCACCACGGTGGCGGCTTTGACATGAGCGCGCGTCCCGCCGTATTTGACCGAATAGATACCGCTGGCATTATTCGCCACCATCCCGCCAATCGTTGCCACATCGGAACTGCCCCCCGGTGACGGCGGGAAAAACAGGCCATAGGCCTTGAGATGGTCATTCAGATCATTATAGACAACGCCGGGCTGAACCGTGACCTGAAGGTCTTCCGCGTGCACAGCCACGATGCGGTCCATACGTGCGAGGTCCGCAACGATCCCGCCCCGGACCGGAATCGGGTTGCCTTCCAGGCTCGACCCCGCTCCCCGTGCCGTCAGCGCCAGCGTCTGCTCAGAGGCATAATGCACGACCCGGCGGACGTCCTCGGTCGTTTGTGGCCAGACAACGACATCGGGTAACGTCGGCGGACAGGCCGACTCGTCGTGCGAGGCAAGCTCCAGGTCGGCGGGCCGGGTGGAGACCTGCTCCGAGGAAAGCAGCGCTGTCAGGTCTTGTATGAGAGACATGGGGTTACCCGAACGACTGATCAATGTCAGCCGCGAGCAGGCCGTTGTCGCGGCGTTTAGGCCGCCTGTTCTGGGCTAACACCTTCTTGCGCAAGCGGATGGACACCGGCGTGACTTCGACCAGTTCATCCGCGGCGATCCATTCCAGGGCGTCTTCCAAATCCAGGTCTTTATGCGGAACGAGGCGCACTGCCTCATCCCGTCCCGCAGCACGTACATTGGTCAGCTTCTTCTCCCGACATACGTTCACATCGAGGTCCTTGTCGCGCGCATTCTCTCCGACCACCATGCCTTCATACACACGCGTGCCGGCCGGGATAAAGAAGACCCCGCGCTCCTGCAAATGAAAAAGCGAATAGGGCGTGGCCGGCCCCTCACGGTCTGCCACCAGGGCGCCGTTGCTACGGCTCTGGATCGGGCCATGCCAGGCGGCATAGCCGTTGAAGAGCGTATGCATACTGCCCGTGCCGCGTGTCTCCGTCAGAAAGCGCGACCGAAAGCCGATCAAACCGCGCGAGGGAACGGAGAACTCCAGACTGACCCGGCCCGATTCCGGGGGAGCCATATGCGTCAACAGCCCTTTCCGTTGGGCCATGAGCTGAGAGACCTGGCCGACATAGTCTTCCTGGACATCGATGGATACCAGTTCCATCGGTTCCTGGAGTTGGCCCTCAATGTCTTTCACAATGACCGTCGGCTTGGAAACCTGGAGTTCGTAGCCTTCCCGCCGCATGGTTTCAATCACCACCGAGAGCTGGAGTTCGCCCCGCCCCATCACCCGAAAGGCATCCGGGGAATCGGTCTCTTCCACGCGCAGACTCACGTTTTTATGCACCTCGGCCAAGAGCCGTTCGCGGATACGGCGCGACGTCACATATTGTCCTTCCCGGCCCGCCCAGGGAGCGGTGTTCACCCCAAAAATCATGGCCAGCGTCGGATCATCGATCTGAATCGTGGGCAGGGCGACCGGATTGTCACTATCAGAGATTGTCTCTCCAATCTGAATCTCTTCAATCCCGGCCACCGCAACGATATCGCCGGCCTGTGCCGACGCGACCTCGTGCCGTTTGAGCCCCTGCCAACTATACAGTTGGGCGACCTTACACGGCAGGCGGGAGCCATCGTCGCGACACAGCGTATAGGCGGCCATGCTCTGCAACTCGCCCTGAATAATGCGCCCGATGGCAATCCGACCGACATACGCATTATGGTCCAGGTTGTTTACGTGGAACTGCACGGGACCGTCCAGCGCGTGGGCCGGCCCGGGCAGGGCCGAGACAATCAGGTCGAAGAGCGGCTGAAGGTTCTGCCCCTCCTCGTCCAGGGCGCGTTTGGCAACCCCGGCCCGGGCGTTGGTGTACACCACGGGAAACGCGAGCTGCTCGTCTGAGGCATCGAGATCAATGAAGAGGTCATAGATGGCATCCAGCACGGTGGAGAGCCGCGCGTCCTGCCGGTCAATTTTGTTAATGCAGACAATTGAGGGTAACCCGGCTTCCAGGGCTTTCTTCAGGACAAAGCGTGTCTGGGGCAGCGGACCTTCCGAGGCGTCCACCAAGAGCATCACTCCATCGACCATGGCCAGCGAGCGCTCGACCTCGCCGCCGAAATCTGCGTGGCCCGGCGTATCGACAAAATTGATTTTCACCCCGCGATACGAGAGCGCGGCGTTCTTGGCCAGGATGGTGATACCGCGCTCGCGCTCCAGTGCAAACGAGTCCATCACCCGCTCGGCCACCCGTTCATTGTCCCGAAAGGTGCCGCTCTGTTTGAGCAGGGCGTCAATCAGGGTGGTTTTGCCATGATCGACATGGGCGATAATGGCGACGTTTCGAATATCATCACGCCGGGGCGTGCCGTTGTGCAAAATCGTATCCTCCATACACTTTCGCTCTTTCCCGGCCCTCATCACTCCGAGTGGGACGGCGCGGTGATATCGCACCGAGGACCGCTGGCGATGCACTCCCTCTCCCCGCACAAGAATTCCTGCATGGACTGATGCTGCCGCGCGCCGCGCGCATGCCGCGCACGGTCTCGGGGACGCTTCGTATCGTCACCTGTACTGGCATGACAGCATTACACCATCGCTGCCAGCAGACTGCAATCGACCCCTGCACCATCATCGCAGCGCGGTGGCGTTGCGCGTCTCGCCCAGGAAGCGCAAGATCAAGATAGAGACGAACCTGTTCCGGCGCGAGAAGACCTTCCTGTTGCAATACGTAGAGCGACCCAGGCTGGACTTGTGGTTATGCTGAAAGCTGTCTTTTTTGACTTTGACGGAACCCTGGCCGACGACGGAGCAACGATTGATCAGGCCCTCAAGGCTGCGTTTGTGGTGATAGGCGAACGCTGGCCGGACCTCAGTGCGGCGGCGCTTGAGTCAACCTATCGTCAGATCTCCGATCGTGCCTGGGGAGATTATGACCGCTATCTGCGTCCCCTGGGGTCAGCGGAGGCTATGCTCGCCTCCCTGTGGCAGCAAACTCTTGAACGGTTGGGCCACGATGACGCAGAAGTCGCCCATGCCGCGGCCACGACCTATTGGCAAAGGCGGTTACGCAACTGTCAACCGTATCCCGATGTGTTGCCCTTTCTGGCCGGCCTGACCCAGCGCTTTCATGTGAGTCTGCTCACCAACGGCGCACCCAGCATGCAGCGGGCCAAAGTGCGAGCAGCCGGTCTCCAGGCGTATTTCCGCGATATCTTCGTTGGTGGCGAATTTGACCAGGGTAAACCCGCCCCTTTTATCTTCTCTGCCGCCCTCAGCGCTGCCAACTGTCGCCCCGAAGAAGCCGTGTATATCGGCGACTCTCTGCTACACGATGTCGTGGGGGCCCGAAACAGTGGTCTGCATAGCGTCTGGCTCAATCGAAAGGGGCGACCCAAACGCGAGGTCCTTCAAGCCTATCAGGCTGACCCGCTCGACCCGTTGACCCAGCCCGATTTCGAGATTACCCAGCTCTCGGCCCTGCCAGCCTGTCTCGACCAACTCTAGGGCCGATCTGGATTGCTCTTTTCCGTTTCTTATACCCTTGCCCGAACAGCCTCCCACTGATAGCTGAGGCACTGCGAACAGAAGAGACCGGCATGGAAAAAAACGCCTATAAAATCCTGTTGTTCAACTATTACCGGGATGCCGAATTACGCGGGGCTGACTTGATTCTGCGGTTGATCAATCTCGCGGAGAACCAGAACATCCAAGAAAAGCTGGCCCGCCATCTGGCGGATGCGACCAATCACGCCTGGCTGTGGACCGAGCGGATTCTGGCGCTGGGCGGCGAGCCCAGGCGGATTGATAATGGCTACCACCGTCAACTCCGGCGCAAGGCCGGCCTGCCGGCGAATTTTCTTGACCTGTTGGCCCTCACCTGCGTGGTGGCCGAGCGCGCATACAACCGCTACGCGGAACATGCCGCTCGCTCCGATGTCGCTCCGGAGACGCTTAAGGTTCTGCACGAGATGCAGGCCGATGAGAAAGCCCACCTGACCTGGATTATGGAAAAGATCGCCGAACTTGAAACCAAAGAGGGCAAGGAAAAGGTGGACGCCGCCCTTCGGCGCTATCGGGAGATCGAGGCGGTTGTTTTCGCCGATATGCAGCAAGAGGAACAGCGCACCCTCGCCCAGGTTGGACCGAACGAAACCGTCTGAGGCTGCGCGAGCCGCTCAAATCTTCTTTTTCTGGTTTGTCACGTAGTCGACCAGGAGATATTCCCCCAGATTGTCCGGGCGGGTGTAAAAGGCGCGGCCACGGTTCATCCTGGTCATTTTGTCCACAAAGGTGCGCAGGCTCGGACTGTCGTCGAGCATGAAAGTATTGATCGTAACTCCCCGCTTGGTGACTTTCTCTACTTCTCGCAGGGTTTCCTGCGCCGCCCGCATACTGATTCCCCCAAAAGACAGCGGCCATTCGCAATACAGCCGGCCCCGAGAGAAATAGGCGGTGGGCTGGCCATCTGTCACCACAATGATGTGCTGATTATGACCGGGGTGGCGACGCAGCAGGTCTCCGGCCAGCCGCAGGCCGTCCTGGAGGTTGGTAAACGGGTCGCCCATATTCCAGCTCGCCTCGGGCAGGTCTTTGACCTTGAGTTCCACGGCCCGGGTAAAAAACCCGACAATCGAGAAATAATCCCGCGGATAGCGGGTGCGGATCAAGCTCTCCAGCGCCAGCGCGACCTTTTTCGCCGCTCCGAAGCGCCCCTCCCAACTCATGGACCAGCTCATATCGAGCAGGAGGACGGTCGATGTGGTGGTCGTGTGGTCGGTATCGAAGATCGTGAAATCCCCTGGTTGGATGGACACGGGAACGCCCGTGTTGCGCTGTATGGACTTCTTGAGCGTTCCGACCAGGTCGAGATGCATGGGGTCGCCATACTGGTAGGGCCGGGTTTCGTCCATTTTGATCTCGGCCATGCCACGGTGGTCTGTAGCATGCGAGCCGTTCCGGTCGCGCAGCAGATTGGTATAAATGTCTTGCAGGGCGAGCTGGCCAATCCGCCGCACGCCTTTGGGCGACAACTGCACCCGGCCCTCGCGGGAGATCAAGAACCCGGCTTCTTCCAAGAGTGACTGCATCTGTTGGAGGTTCTGGAAGTCCTGGCTGGCGGCCTGGCCAATCAATTCCTGGAGCTGTTCCGGGTCGATCTTCTCCGGCTGGCCGGACAGCAGGTTTTGCTCCATCTCCTGCAACTGCTCCATTTCTTCCATCAGCTCCAGCGCTTCTTGATAGCTCAGCGGGCGCGGCCCGTTGAACAGATCGTTGAAACGGCGCTGAAAGTTCTCCAACGAGCTAATATTGTCAAACTCCTGCATGAGTTCGTCAAACGCAGCCTGGGCGGCCTCGTCCTCGAACTCATATTGCGACAGCTTCTCCATTTTCTCGCTCAGGCGGTGCGGTAACTGCTGGAGAAACTGCTCTTTCTCTTCGAGTTCGGGCTGCTGAGGCCGCTTCTGCTCCAGCGTGCGCTGCTCCTGATTCAGAATGGAGTCCAGTCGATCCTGCATCTCATCGAGCGAGGAGCGCATATTGGACTCGCGGTAGCGTTTGCGCATCTCTTCGCGCAGGTCACGCACGAGATCGTCCAGACCCTTGAGCTTATCGTCTTCCTCCCCGAGGCCCTGGCGCATGAGTTGCTCAAGCGCTTTTTGCATATCATCCGTCGAGGACAGATGTGCGGCCAACTCTTCGAAGATTTTGTCGGCCGACAGCCGGACCCGTTGGCTGCCGTCCCAGTCGGTATAGCGGATGGTGATCATGTCAGTCCGGAAGCACGCTCACGGAATGCCGGGATCATAGAGTAACCCGCCCGCCTACGCTATACCCACAGCCCGGCGGAGCGGGGCTGTGGAGGTTGGGCTCGTCCGGGCTCAGAACGGCTTTATATGAATGTCAGGTTGTTACCGCGACAGGCGCACGTTCGCTTCCCAGCTATCTGACTCCAGAACCGGCTCCTCAATATCTCCGTGAATTTTTACTGTTCCAAATAAAGCATCCTGCGGGTAGCCGTCTTGTCTCGGAACAGGCGGAACAAGCCGAGCAACTGGCTTGCCACGTTTCGTCATGGTCACTGCCTGTCCGGTCTGTACGACCTCATCGAGAATCGCCAAACATTTTGTCTTGAACTCCGACGCACTGATTTCTCGCATTGGGCTAGATTACAGGGCCGGTCAATCGGATCAATTATGATAATGCCTCTCTTAAATCTCTTGAATTGACATCGTCATATATAATAATTTTTTTGACATTCGAGGTATTCTATGAACAAGAATCTCTCCAGAGGTCCAGAACAGGAATTGGCTTCCGGGAGTCTCGGGGCACGCTTGCGTGTCGCGCGTGAAACGGCTGGCCTGACTCAGGCTGACGCAGCGTCCAGCATTGATGTCGTGCGCACGACGTTGGTCGCCATAGAGAAGGGCCAGCGCCGGATTCGTACGGATGAACTCCAAAAGCTGGCACGCCGGTATCACACGTCGGTCAATGCTCTGCTCCGCCACGAGTCAGTGTGTATCGATCTCGTACCCCGCTTCCGTAAGCTCAGTACGGTCAGCAACCACGCCACCGATAGCGCGGCTCGATTGTTGACGGGCCTTGTTCAGGCTGAGGTGGAGCTTGAAAACGCGCTTGGTATCACGCGCCCTCGAAATGACCCTCCGGAACGGCCGCTCATGCCGGGCGATGTCCATGCCCAAGCCGAAACCAATGCGACCGAACTGCGACATTGGCTCGGATTGGGATTGGCACCGGTCCGCGACTTGGTGAGTCTGCTTGAATTGGACCTTGGCGTGCGCGTCTACGTGAGGCCGCTCGACTCTCAGGTGTCCGGCTTATTCGCCTATGACGAGGAAGTCGGCGCATACATGCTGGTAAACGCCAACCATCCACGCGCCCGCCGCGCCCAGACCGGCGGACATGAACTCGGGCATTTCAGTGCACGTCGTCGAAAGCCCGATATTCTGCATGTCAATGAACGGGAAGGCTCACGAAGAACGCTACGCGAACGCCTTTGCTCGCGCGTTCCTGACGCCGGGACGCGGCATTTCATCAGCCTCGTATCCGGCCCTGCCAACCAGACTCTTGATGACGGTGAAGCGGCGACCATAGCCTCTGCACTGGAGTACAACGCAACGGCTCTCATAGACGAACGCAAAGCTATTCGGATTTGTGCCGAGCGATTCGAAGAGCTTTCGACGGGCTGCACGGTAGATATTTTTACTCAGGATGGTGTACAGCGAATCCTTGGGCGTGACACACTCGCCGATGCCGCCTTCAATGCCTTATGTCAAGGCCGGATGCGTGTCCCCGCGCCTTATGTTGAGTGGGTCGTTAACCTGATAGGCGCGGAGCGAGCCGCACAGTGCCGCTCCCTGCCAGCGTCAGTTCGGTCGGTTGAGTCTCGGCGCTCATGATCGTGTCAAGGCTGCTTATCGGTAGGCAGGGACCACAAAGGAGAAAGGGTGAACATGAATTACGTCTTGATTGACTTGGAAAATATACAGCCGGAACACCTGAGTGTTTTAGCCGGGCAGAACTTCAAGGTTCTTGTTTTCGTGGGACAGAACCAGTCAAAGATACCATTTGATCTCGTATCAGCCGCGCAGAATTTAGGGAAAAACGCCGAGTACATAAAAATTCAAGGCAACGGACCCAACGCCCTTGATTTTCATATCGCGTTTTACATCGGCCAGTTTTCCGTAGAGAACGGTGAGTCCCATTTTCACATCATCTCAAAAGATAAGGGGTTTGATCCGCTGATTAAGCATCTTGAATCAAAAGCAATCCGAGCCTCCCGGCATAAGGCCATCAGCGAGATACCCATTCCAGAGCCTGCAAAAGCTGAAAAAGCGTCTGCTCACGATTCAAAATCTGCGAGTTCAGCCCTACAAAAAGAGCGCCTTCAGAAAATCGTTGAGTTCTTGACTGCCCGAGGCAGTGCAAAACCAAGAAAATTGAAAACGCTTTCCAATTCGATCAATGCGCTATTCTCGAAGAGCTTAGGAGAGAGCGATCTCGACGCTCTCATAGGCGAACTGGTTAAGCGCGGGATCGTTCTTGTCAGCAGCAATAAAACAAATGTGAGCTATAAGTTGAAAAAGTAATCGTTGAAGTGTTCCCCAATTGTAATACATAAAGGCCAAGGGGGAGACGCTATGGCAAAGACCGAAATGATCCGTGCTCGCGTGGAACCGGACTTGAAGCAGGAGGCTGAAGAAATCTTCTCAAGGCTTGGGCTCTCATCAACCGAAGCCATCACCCTGTTCTATCGGCAAGTAGCCCTACAGCACGGCCTCCCGTTTGAGGTGAAGATCCCCAACGCCGAGACCTGCGAGGCGTTGCGAGAAGCCTATGACAGAGAGGGCCTAACCGAATACACAGACCTTGACCAACGCCAGTTCAACAACGTTGCCCGACTCGTTAAAGGGCGCCATTCGCAAGGGGAGACACCGGAGAGAGGGGGTACACCATGCCAATGCAGAATCCTCCCCATCCGGGCGCAATCGTAAGACGCCAGTGTCTCGCGCCTCTCGGCCTGTCCGTAACCAGGGCCGCCAAGGGCTTGGGAGTCACGCGCCAAGCGCTCTCCTATCTCGTCAACGGCAGGGCTGGAGTCTCGGTCGAAATGGCGGTCCGACTGTCAAAAGCCTTCTGGCCGAGCCCAGAGACATGGCTCGGTATGCAGATAGCCTACGACCTCTGGCACGCGCGGGATAGTGTCGAGCAGATCACCGTCGGGAAGTTCGAGAGCGCGTCGGTGTAGTGCCTGCATCCTCGAGAGGGCAATTCTGTGGCGCTTGGTTAAAGGGGAATTCGAGTGAAGCAAAAGGACTTTAGGCGCTTGGTGAAAAGCGTCAAGCAGGCTGGGGTGATTCGCTGAGGACAGCTTACGCCTGGACAGGCAACCGAGTTTCGACCTGAAGACGTGCGCGCGATTCGCTCGTAATTACAGAAGTCTCAACAAGAGTTCGCCTCATGATTGACGTCAGCGTGGCGACCCTCCAGAATTGAGAGCAAAGGGCTATTGGGCCGAGGTGCCAGCCATACCGGGCTGCGCGACCCTTCGATGAATTACTGAGCAATATCCAGAAAGCAGTTGAAGGCCACTTGTCGGTGGACCTGTAAGCCATTAGTCGGTCGAACAAGGACGTGAGAGAAAATGAACAACCTACAAGACAAACTCGTACAGGCTCATCGAGATAATAGATTTCTCGATACTGTTTATGAACTATCCATCAGGCTATCAGAAAAGGAGAAAAGAGACCTCACTCACGCATTGGTAGCCCTTCACAATACTTCAACGGTAGACGTTGTTGCCGCCTTTAGCATGTTAAGAAACGTACCGGGAGATCATGATTTTTCCCTGACTCGTCATATCCTGGAAGACGTCCTGCCCGAACTTAACGCTGACGTGTTGAGCGTTATGAAGTGCGTTATCCTTCTAACAGACGAGGCAGGTCAAGACTTGGCTGCCTACACATTGATTGAACCGTACATTGAATTCTGTTCCAGAAGACCTTCACGCCCACATGAGGCAATCGAGTTGATCCAAAAAGACGCTTCCAGTCTGATAGACTTACTTTCACCGACACTTATTGCTGGCGCTAGACGCAACGTAGTCGTGTATGTTCAGAAGGCGCTTGAATTTGTGAATCATTCCGACATTGAAATAAAGAAACGGGCTACTTTTTCCCTGGGTAGAATTCAATATCAAACAAAGAACATACTCGTGAACATGGTCATCAATTTCCTAGAGGGAACGGTAGATCAGGAAGACGACGATAGTCTGCTTGGCAACATCATAAGATCAACGTTCGACATCTACAGACAAAATCCTCGTACTGTTAGTCATGCCGTTTCTATTTTCGACGGCGCTTTGAAGAAAGGAGCGGAAATCGCGCTGAATGCAGCATCCGAGGTCTTTGGGTTTCACACTGATGATATCCCACCGTCTCTGCTGAATATGCTGCTGAAACATCTGGTCAATGTTCGGCCAGAGCACAAGGGTACGCTCGATAACATTGACTTTGGACTTGAGAAACTGTTGACGACCGAAAACACCCAAGATGCTGCTATCGCATTTTTGGAACAGTTGCTGACAAACGGCGACATAGAAATAGGGGTGCTCGATAGCGCAACGCGGCTACTTCTCAAGAACAAAAATGGTCTCTTGAATCGTCTGATGACCCGCTGGTTCTTTGGAGGCGGGCAAGCCCTATGCCATGCGATTGAGCAGATAGTCAAACTGAGCCACGATAAAAATCTAATTCTGGCGGCTGACCCCGACGAATTGACAAATACCGATTCAATACGTCTGATATTTTTAGCGAGGAAAGCAATCGGCTATTTATTTTTCTATCCGGTTACTGCGACAAGTATCCTATTGTCTCTGGTGCCTTTTGTAAAAGACGAGCAAACGATCTCAAAAATTACAGAGTTGATTTTTGAGCCTCTGTTATTGAACCATCCCGGAGAAGTAGGAGGTTATTTAGAAGAGCGGAGCAATGCGGATACCTCTGATATTAAAGCCATATCTCAGGAAGCAATCCAGGCTTACGAAAAATATATTGAAGATATGAGAGGCGTAGAAAAGCTATCAGAACATCGTCCTCCGGTGACTCACCACGAGGTATTCATCAGACGTTATTCATGTCAAATACGGCAAATTATGTGTGAAGCTGAGAAACAGTCGGTGATGATGCAATTGGTAAAGAAATCAGTCCTTCTGTATGGCACGAAATCTATAAACTATATTGGAGAACCCTACGCTCAGAACAAGCGCATGGAGATACCTCGTCTACACAACATTGATCCTTTCAGCTTGGATTATATGTTGCGGACTTTTAGACATGAGAAGATTCGCACATGAAGCTAATAATCCGACAATACCTCGCTTCGCTGAAAGAACGTGGCGAGCTTGATGCCATTCTGCCGGACCTGTTAAGCGAGCTTGGGCTCAATGTCTACTCGCGACCAGGTAGAGGAACCAGACAAGACGGAGTTGATGTCGCAGCGGTAGGGAAACTCGAAGATGATGACACTGATAAGGTGTATTTATTTTCTATTAAATCCGGTGATCTAACGCGCCCAGGCTGGGACGGAAATACTCCTCAAGCCTTGAGACCTTCCCTCAATGAAATACGGGATACTTATATTCCTAACCGATTGCCCGTGGAACACCGAGACAAAGAAATAGTTATTTGTATTTGTCTCGGTGGAGAAATAAGAGAAGAAGTGAGACAACAAATTGAAGGCTATATCCGCCAATTTAATTGCGAGCGCTCTGTCACCTTCCAAAAATGGAACGGCGACAAGCTGGCAGACGTCATCCAATCCAAATTCCTGAGAGAAGAGTTATTACCGGAGGAATCCAGGTCTCAGCTACGCAAAGCACTCGCATTACTGGACGAACCAGAGGCTTCTTATCGCTATTTCGCGGACTTGATTCGCAGCTTAGGTACGGTCGAGGGCAAGGAGGACAAGGAACAACTAACCGCCCTACGGCAAATGAACATCTGCTTATGGATTCTGTACGCTTGGGCGCGTGATGTAGATAACGTCGAGTCAGCTTATCTTTCGGGTGAAATTACATTACTCCACGGTTGGAATATAACCAAAGCACACGCTGAAAAATCTACTAAAGTATCGAATTCAACAAAGGAAACATTCCAGTCGCTTTTATTTACTTATCATCAAATTTCTTATTATTTCCTAACAAAAACAGTTCTACCATTTGCGGACAGGCAACATGCCTTGTCGGTCGCAGTGGGAGGCTCTTGCGATTTAGATATCAATTTACGGATGTTCGATATTCTTGGCCGGCTAGCCCTAGGCGGGTTGTGGACATATTACCTTCTATTCGGTCTCTTAGAGAACGAAGCCGACACCAGGGAAGAGATTACCGAAAAACTTACACCTTACGCGACAGCCGTAAAACGTCTCATATTCAATAACCCGACCCTGTTCTTACCGATCAAAGACAGTCAGGTGATTGATATATCTATAGCTGTTTTATTGCTGATGATCGAAGGCCATAGCAAAAGTGAGATTAAATCATGGCTGGACGAACTAATGCAGCGTGCGATTTTTTGCCATCGGGCAAACGGGAAATACCCTTGCAACATCGAATCATATGCAGATTTGCTGGATCATCCCCGCCGGGACGAAAATTATCTTACGGAGAATACCTGTGGAAGTGTGCTCTACCCAATGGTTGGCCTGTGGGCCAGCCTTTATGGAGATGAACAAATCTTTGAGCAGGTAAAGACGATTAAGTCAGACCATCTGCAACACTGTAACTTTCAATTATGGTTTCCCGACGACACATCTGAACAGCATTCTTACACCAACATAGAAGACCACGGTGCGGTACTTTCTGATGTTGATATAAGTCAACCCCTCAAAGCATTTGCGGATCAAATCTTCGGAGAATGTGACCACTCTCCTCAGTGCAAAGAACTTTCTGCTTTTAAGTATGGAGTATGGCCTTTGATCTTGGTAGCTTGTCGCCATTATCGTCTGCCCATCCCGATTCATTTTTTCAAGGCTTTCAGGTCCGACGCGGATTCCACACAGCCTGAGCAATCAGAAGAGACTGTCCCAAAAGCTTCAGCCAAATGAGGCCAGCGCGGGCGAGGGCTGGAAGCACACTAAAAGATATTGTCAATCAGGTTTGTACGATTCTCCTTCCTTGAACACCCCATGCAACAGCGCTGGCAGCAACGCCTCCGCATCTCTCCCAGCACTTTCCCGGAGTATCTCCACTTGACCTGCCTGCCTCCGCAAGCGGTCAAACCAGCGTTGCCGGTCAAGGGACAGAATCGGAACCGTAATAGCGTCCAGTTTTTTCAGGCCGAGGGTGCGGTTGCGACCTGCGCCGCCGGGGGAAGCGTCACCAAGTTTTTGGAGTCCTTCCGGTGTCAGGAAATAGAAACGGAGGAAATCAGCGGTTGCCCTGTCATTATCGGGAACACAGGTGAGGAAGCGATGTGAGCCGACGCACCCGTGGTCTTTGTGTTTGGCGACGGCGACGGCTCCTTCCCACGCGAAGACAATATTGAAGAGTAAGTCTCCCTCGTGAATACGAAAGAGTTTCTTCGAGCCTACTTCCATGCCACTTAGCGACGGTTTATGAAACGTCCCGCGTCCGAAGGACCGGACGCCAAGTTCGGGGTAGCTGCGGTCCGGTTCAATCTCAACCGGACGACGGACAAGCGGCGCGACTTCGCTTATAGGGCGGTACGGTACGCCGTCAATAATCTGACGGAAGGCATTAGCCAGCATCGCTTGAACGTCATGCTCGGCTGCCTCGATGGCCTTGCTTCGCTCCCCCACCAACGCCGCCACCGTGTCCAGCTTGGCGACGATCCGATGCTGCTCGTCGAGGGGCGGACAAGGTGCTTCGAGCTTGAAGAAGTATTCTTCCTTATAGCGATTACGGGTTCCAGGAGTTGAGCCGAAGCAGTCCGCCTCTATCATTCTCTGAGTCTGTGGCAAGCCGAACCAAAAGACCAAGAAACGGGGATCAACACGGGCCTCATCAACAGCGAAAATAGGGAACTCGTTCGAGACGTAGCAGCGGTCGAGTTCTTCGGGGATAACACCGAAAGAGCCCTGCCAGGCAAAAAGGCGACTGTAAATGAAATCTCCAGCGTTGACTTGGTTCAGACCCCGCGCGGAAATCTCGCTTCCCCTCTTTGTCTCACGTAGAAAGGGACCTCCTATCTGAGAGCGCATTCCCAGCAATCGATACTCTTCGTCCGGCTCAATGGGCGTTGGCCTTTGAATCTGTTCTAAGACTTCCCGCAGACGGACCACCGTCCAACCCATCACACCCCCTCGTCCAGCGTCACCTTAACCTCGTCCATGATGGACAGAATACGCCGCTCTTTCTCAATGATGCTGTCCACAATCTCGGTCGGGGAGCGATGGTCCACGGTTTCGCCGGAGTGCGGGTTCTTGATGTCCAGGTTGCAGGCCGTTACGCGGCCCTGCTCGTCACGTTGCACCAAGCCCTTAGCATCCACCTGCCGGGCGTGTTCGTTTGCTTTGCGGTCGTTCCACCAAGCCAGACAGGCGGCGAACTCTTCGTATAGCAAGGGCGCGGTCTTGGAGTATTTCTTGCGGCCTGTAGGCCGGGGCTGTTTATAATACCAGATGCTCTCGGTCGGGCCGCTGGTGTCAAAGAAAATCAGGTTGGTCGGAATATCGGTGTAGGGCGCAAACACGCCTGCGGGCAGGCGGACCACGGTGTGCAGATTGAAATGCTCTAAAAGGTCGGCCTTGATGCGGGCCGACACGCCGTCGCCGAACAGGGTGCCGTTGGGCACCACCACGCCGGCCCGGCCCCGACCGGCCCGTTTGAGCCGCCGCATGATGAGTTGCAGAAACAACAGCGCGGTTTCCGCGGTGCGCCGATCTTCGGGAAAATTGCTGCGGATGCCGGCCTCCTCCTCGCCGCCAAAGGGCGGGTTGGTGAGGATGACGTTCACCCGCTCGGCCTCGCCTATCTCGGCTAGGCGAACGCGCAACGAGTTGCCGGGGTCAATGCGCGGCACGTCCAAGCCGTGCAGCAGCAAATTCATCTGGGCCAGCAGAAACGGCAGCGACTTGGCCTCACCGGCATAAATGCTGTCTTCCTGCAAACACTTCCGCTTCTCCACCGTGTCGGCCTGTTGCTCCAGGTGACGGTAGGTTTCGACCAGAAAGCCGCCCGTGCCACAGGCCGGGTCCAGTACGGTCTCGCCCAAGCGCGGGTCGGTCACAGCGACCATGAATTGCACTACCGGTCGCGGGGTGTAGAACTCGCCCGAGTCGCCCGCGGCGTCGCGCATTTCGCGTAACAGGGTCTCGTACAACCGGCCCAAGGTGTGGATTTCGTCCGATGAATCAAAATGAATGGCGTCAATCAGGCTGATGACATCGCGCAGCAGATAGCCGCTCTCCATGCGGTTGGTCAGCCCTTGAAATACCGTAGCGATCACGTCACGTCGCTCTCGACTGGTGGTATCGCTCCGCAGATTGCGTAAATAGGTGAACAGGCCAGGGCCCTGTGTGCCGCTGGGCAATATGGTCTGCTCGTCGGTCAGAAACTCCAGTAGGTCAGGACCGGTCAGGCCGTCGGACGGGGCAGCCCAGTCGCGCCAACGGTAGGGGGCGGCAACCGTGCCGCGATACGCTCGCCCGGCCAGTTCGGCGCGCTCTTCCTCAATGCGCTCCAGGTCGTCCAGAAACTTGAGAAACATGATCCAGGTCAGCATGGGCAGGCGGTCCAGGTCGCCGTTCAGGCCCTTGTCCTTACGCATGATCTTGCGCGCCGCCTTGATGAGGCCGTCCAGGCGTTGGGCCGTGGTGAGTGGTTTGGGTGTGGTTTTCTTCCGGGGCGGTTTAGTCACGGCGCTTTCCTTCTATCCGGCTCCCTCTCCCCTGTGAGGCCTGCCCTGAGCCTGTCGAAGGGGAGCGGGCTAGGGAAGGGGGTCCACCACTCACAGGTTGAAATTCTTGAGCACCGAGGCGAGTTCGGGATCGCGCTGACTGAGGTTGCGTAAGGATTCCAGCAGGGCTTGCGCGCGGGGCTGGCTGACAGCAAGGTCTTCTTCCAGGCTTTTGACCCGACCCTCAAGGGGGCGCATCATCGTCCGGCGGTCCCACAGAGCAAAACTGATGGTGGCCGCCACCAGCACGGTAAAAGCGCCCAGCAGGGCGAGGGTGAGCCGAAACTGGTAGGCGAACTGAAGATTCATGTCTTCGCGGAGTTGGCGATTCTGATCGTTCATGTCGGCCCGCAATTGGCTCATTTCAGCCCGCAATTGTTGATTCTGCTCATTCATGTCGGCCCGCAATTGCCCTATATCGGATCGCAACTGCCCCAGGTCGGCTCGGAGTAGGCCAATCTCGGTTCGTACCCCGTGCAGCCCCTCCTCCAGTCGAGCCAAACGCTCCGCTATCTCCCGGTCGGTCAGGGCCGGCGCCGCTTCCACCGCCCATAATGGGCCGGGCAGAAGCAGTCCCGCTAGCACCCAACTGATGAAGAATCTGCGCAGCATGGATGTATACAATACCGACCGGACCGGAAAGTCAAACAATTGGGAACGTCCACTTTCTCAGGCCGCGTACAGCCGGCGTTGCAGGTCACTGACCGCAGCGCGCAACTGACGGCCACCGCCAAAGCGCGAAGCCAACTCAACGACGTTGCCCCACTCGTTGAAGGGTGGTACTTCCAGCACCTCCGGCAGTTTGAATTGCGCGCTGCCGTGTTCGGCGTATTTTTCAATCAGCGCGTCAAGCACCTGGCTGGCGTCAGGGCTAAACTGATGCAGAAAGGCGGATTCCTCGCGCCTGAGACGCTCGGCCCGCTCGCGCCGGGTTCGGAACGGCAGGTTGTAGGCGTAGTGGCACAGCAGGTCGAACAGATCGGCTTCAGGCTTGCCGACCGTCTCGGCCAAGCTGTCGAGGTCAATGCCCTGGTCGGCCAAACGCTCGATAGTCTCGGCCCGGCGGTCAGGGTCGAGCCAGTCCTGGCGCAACGCCGTGGCGTTGGGATACAGGCTGCGCAGCTTGTCGCCGGTATAGTCGGTTAACTGGCGACAGGAGAGCTGTTTGCCGTCGGCGTCCAGTTCGTACACCAGGTGATGGATGATTTCGACCTGGCCGCCGTCCACATGAAACTTGCGCGGCGGGCCGTCGGGTGGGTCGTCACGGGTGAGAGGACTGTGCGAGTCGTCTGGTATGGTGTCCGTGACGTCCATGCCGTCCATGTCTTCCCTTCCCTTCACGTCCTCATGAGCTTCCCCCTCCAGTACCTCGCCGGTGGAGTCGATTGTTTCCTGCTGTATATGGACGGGCTCGCCGTCAAAGGCCGGGTCGGCGAACTTCTGGGTGGCCGTACCCGTGTAGTCAATGATGTTGAAGGCCAGCTTGCCGTAGTCGGGCCGTAGCCGAGTGCCGCGGCCAATGATCTGCTTAAACTCGGGCATGGAGCCGACAACCCGGACCAGGACGATGTTCTTACAGGTCGGCGCGTCCACACCGGTGGTGAGCAGGTGGGAGGTGGTCAGGATTGTCGGCGTGCGGGTCTCCACGTCCTGAAACCTTGCCCGGTGAGCCGCGCCGATATCGCCCTCGTCCGCAGTCACCCGGCATATATAGTCAGGATGCTGTTGCATCAGGTCAGGGTTTAGACCGGCGAGTGCACTGCGCATTTCCAGGGCGTGTTCCTGATCGACACAAAAAACAATGGTCTTGGCAAAGCGGTCGGTGTGTTCGAGGAAGTCGGTCAGATGGTGGGCTATGGCCTGGGTGCGCTGGCGCAGGGTAACGACGCGCTCAAAGTCCTGTGTGGTATATTCCCGGTCGGGAATCGTCCGGCCATAGCGGTCCAACTCGCCCGCGCTCGGCCGCCAGCCGACCGCGTCGTAGTCGGTACTGATCCGGTGCACCCGGTAAGGGGCGAGAAAGCCGTCGGCAATGCCCTGGGCCAGGCTGTATTCGTAGATTGGGGCCCCGAAATACTCATAGGTGTCGCGGTTGTCCTCACGCAGTGGGGTAGCGGTCATGCCGAGTTGAATGGCTGGCGCGAACCATTCCAGGATGTTGCGCCAGTTGCTGTCGGCGCGTGCGCTGCCCCGATGACATTCGTCCACAATCACCAAGTCGAAGAAGTCGTGCGGATACTCACGGTACAGGCCGGGTTGGTTCTCGTCACCGGCCATGGTCTGGTAGAGCGCGAAGTAGATATCGCGGCTCTTGACGGCTTGGCCCTCGGCGATTTTATGCCGTGCGTCACCGAACGGCCTGAAGTCCTTTGCCATGGGATCGTCTACCAGAACGTTGCGGTCGGCCAGAAACAGGATTTTCGGCTTGCGGGCGGTCTGCTTGGCATTCCAGCCCGCGGACCACAGCTTCCAGCAGCCCTGAAAGGCAATTGCAGTCTTGCCGGCTCCGGTACAGAGGGTCAGCAGGCTGCGTTGCCGGCCCTGCAAGATGGCCTGCACGGCCCGGTTCAGCGCGATTTCCTGGTAATAGCGCAGCGGCTTGGTCCGGTCCGGGTGGCAGGGTTGGAGCAATTGCCGGGTGATGGTGGCGTTATCGAGATTCTCGGCGTTGCACAAGCGTTGCCAAAGCTCGTCCGGGTCGGGGAAGGTGGAGCGCTGGCCTTCCACGCCGGTGGTGTAGTCGAACTCGATGATCTCGACGCCGTTGGTGGCGTAGGCGAACGTGAGGCCCAGAATCTCGGCGTAATCCTTGGCCTGTTGCAGACCCTCAGCGGCGTGTTTGTAGCGCGCCTTGGCTTCGACTACCGCAATCGGAAAATCAGGCCGGTAACGCAACAGATAGTCGGCGCGTTTCTGCCGACCGCGGCGGGCCGTGCGTCCGGCGAAGTAAACGCGTCCGTCGGTAAAGGTGCGCTGCTCGTTAATGGCGTGCGGGGGAGTGTCCCAGCCGGCGGCCTGGAGTTTAGGTACGACGAAGGTGCGACAGGTGTCGGCTTCGGTCAGCACCACGGGTGCTCTTTCTCTCGGGTCGGCACACCGCCGGAGCAACTAGGCGCGATAGGTCTGGCGGCCGCCTTGGCGCTCTTTGTTGAGCTTCTGATGCAGATGCAGGCCTTCCAGGATGAATTCGGTGGCCGTGGAGATGAAGCTTTGCTGGCCATCGACACCCAATACGGCCAAGCTCTCCTGGATCCCGTGAATGTTCTGGACGCCCTCCACGTATTGTTGGGACGGCCTCATGTCCGAAATTTCAACGCCCCCGCCGTTGGCGAAATAGTCGATGACCGTCTGCAAATTTTCGACCCGCATGTATTTGTCGAAGACTTTCTGGACGGCGCGATTGACCAGACGCTCAATGAGGTCTTCGTCTTTCTGCTCTTCGCCCATATATTCCAGCTCGATCTTGCCCGCAGTCGAGGGATAGAGCGCGTGCAGGTCGCTGATGCGCGGCACGACTTCGCTCTCGCCCAGGCGCACGGCCCGCTTTTCCGCATTGCTGATCACGCTTTCAAAGTTATTGATCGTCATGCGCACGCTTACCCCGGACGACTGATTGATTTCATTGGAATTCCGGGCTTCCATGGTGAGCTGAGCGCAGATCTCCTTTATGAACGGCGGGGTGTGAAACACCAGGCCGTCGTGGGCGAACTGGACGGCTTCCTGCTCCATAATGGAGATTTCTTCCTCAATCGAGCGTGGATAGTGGGTACGAATCTGGACATCAAAACGATCTTTCAGCGGCGTGATGATACGTCCCCGGCTCGTATAGTCCTCGGGGTTCGCACTTGCCACAATAATCACATCGAGCGGCAGTCGGACCTTGAAGCCTTTGACCTGAAAGTCCTGCTCTTCCATCAGATTGAACAGGCCAACCTGTACTTTCTCGGTCAGGTCGGGCAATTCGTTGACCGCGAAGATGCCGCGGTTCGTCCGGGGGATCAAGCCGTAGTGGATGGTCTCCTCGTCGGCCAGGTAGCGCCCTTCGGCCACTTTAATCGGGTCCACTTCGCCGATGAGGTCGGCAACGGACACATCGGGTGTGGCCAGCTTTTCGGCATAGCGCTCGTCGCGTGACAGCCAGCGGATTTCAAGCGCCTCCCCACGTTCCGCGGCCAGGCGACATGCCTGCGGAGAGATGGGTGCCAGCGGATTCTCCGGAATCTCACTATCCCGGATGGTCGGCACATAGGCGTCCAGCAGGGCCGTCAGGCCACGGATCACCCGCGATTTCGCCTGCCCGCGCTCACCCAGAAAGACGATATGATGCCCGGCCAGCACCGCATTTTCGATCTCCGGAATCACGGTTTCATCATAGCCAATAATGCCGGGGAGCAATTTCCCCCCCGCGGAGAGCCGACGGATCAGATTCGCCCGCATCTCCTCTCGCACGGGAAGCACCTGATAGCCTATTTTCTTGAGATCACCGACCGTCTGGACTTCGCGACGGAGCGTTTCAGTTGGAGTTGTCTGTTGCACAATACTGCCTGCCTTTATTCAGAATATTTCCATCTGTTGTGTCTCAGGATGTGCTATCTGGAACGGGGCCGGATAGGCAAGAACAACCCCGGGGAGTGTCACGCGCCTCAATCTAATCCGCCCGCGCCATCTGTTTCCGGCCTGGTCTCCGTTTCAGACACGGCTGCCGTGAGAGACTGGCCGTCAACGCGGAGGCGCAACTCCTTCCCGACCTTGAAGAGCGGGACTTTTTTTGCCGCAACATCGACCACCTCGCCGGTTCTTGGGTTTCGGCCTTTCCGGGCGGGGCGCTGTTTGACAATAAAACTGCCGAATCCACGGATTTCAATCCGTTCCGTCCTGGCCAGGGCCTCGGTCATACTGTCGAATACCGTATTGACCATGACCTCGGCGTCCCGTCGTGAAAAACGAGGATAGGACTGGGCAACTTCCTCAATCAGGTCTCTCTTGGTCACGCTGCCGTCCCCCATCAGGAAAGCCTTATGATTTCTGTGGGTCTCCGTCGTCCCGGTCAAGCCGCAACTCTTCCCCCAAGATATCCTCGAAGGAGAAACGCGAGCCCTCTCGTTCCTGCTTGAGGTAGGTCTCCATTTCCGCTCGCTCCTCACTGCGGCGTAATGCCTTTACACTCAATCCCATTTTGTGTTCACGGGGATCAATATGGATCACCTCAGCCTCAACTATATTGCCGACCTCAAACAGTGCTGAGGGTTTCTCTACCCGCTCGGTTGAGAGTTGAGAGATGTGAATCAGCCCTTCAATGCCATCGGCAACTTCGACAAAGACGCCAAAGTCGGTCACGCTCGTGACCTTGCCGTTGATCCGACTCCCTACCGGATGTTCTTGTTGAAGGGTGCCCCAGGGGTCGGCGACCGATTGTTTGATCCCGAGCGAAATGCGCTCGTTGTCCACATCAATACCCAGAATAACGGCGTCCACCTCATCGCCTTTTTTGAACAGCTCTGAAGGATGCTTAATCTTCCGGGTCCAATGCAGGTCAGAGATATGCGCCAGGCCGTCAATCCCTTCCTCAACTTCAATAAAGACGCCAAAATCAGTGATGCTTTTGACTTTCCCATGGATGCGGCTGCCCACCGGGTGGGTCGCCCGCACCGTCTCCCACGGGTTCGGTGAAATCTGCTTGAGCCCTAAGGAGATGCGACGGCGGGCGGGGTCAAGCTCAAGGACCACGACTCCAACCTCATCGCCAACCGAGAGCAGTTTGGAAGGGTGAGAAATCCGCTTTGTCCACGACATTTCGGAGACGTGCAACAGGCCTTCAACCCCCTGCTCCAGTTCCACAAAGGCCCCGTACTCGGCCAGGCTCACGACCTTGCCCTGCACCCGACTGCCGGGCAGATAGCGTTCGGTGACCGACCCCCACGGATCGGGGACGAGTTGTTTCAAGCCCAGGGACACCCGCTCCTTTTCCGCGTCAAACTTGAGCACAACGACCCGCCTCGTCTCTCCGGCTTTAATCATCTCGGATGGGTGACCGATCCGTCCCCAGGACATATCGGTGATGTGCAGGAGACCATCCAGCCCCCCCAGGTCCACAAAGGCCCCGTACTCCGTAATATTTTTAACGGTTCCCTCAAGGATGACCCCTTCCTCAAGCACCTTCAGGGTCTCTTCCCGAAGCGCGGCGCGTTCCTGCTCCAGCACTGCCCGGCGTGATACAACCACATTGGAGCGCGCCCGATTGTATTTGAGAATCGCAAATTTGCCGGTTTTCCCCAGGAATTGATCCAGGTCGCGGATGGGGCGAATGTCAACATGAGAGCCCGGTAAAAACGCGGCCACACCAATATCGACGCGCAACCCGCCTTTCACCTTGCCAACAATGGAACCGTCGACGGGTGTGTGATTGTTAAACGCCTCCTCAATGTCCCGCCAAGTACGAAATTGCTCTGCTTTCGCCCGGGATAAAACAATCCCCTCCTGGTCGGAGTCAGCCGAGTCGAAATAGACCTCTATTTCATCTCCTTCACTGACCGTGAGCTGTCCATCTCGCTGGCGAAATTCAGCCAGCGGAATATGTCCTTCCGATTTATAGCCGATATCAATCGTGACAAATTCCGGTCCGATGTTCACCACTCGTCCACGGACGATCTCACCCGGTTGCACCGAGCGCAGGCTTTCTTCAAACATTTGACCGAAGTCTTCCCCACCACCTTTGCCCGGCTGGGCTGGCGCTGCGGGCGGAGTCTCACTGCCGGTTTCCGCTGTCTCTGCCGACTGGTTGTCAGTGTCAACGTTCCGTGCCTGGGTCTGCTTGTGTGTGGTGGCCTCGCTGTGCGTTGGCGTTGTTTCTTCGACGTTGTTCTGTTCGTTATGTTCCATGTTATGGTTTACCCCCTACGAAGCTCCCGTACCTCGCCTTTGCATACTCTCCTCTCGGCGAGGTTGCAAGAGCTACGAGCCCGGTTTTCCCTTTTTGCTTTCAATACTTGCATGGGCATGGACTAATTCGGCCATACTGTCAACTACTTCCGCCTGGGTCAGTGCGGTGGTATCGATGCGTATGGCATCGGCCGCCGGTCGGAGCGGGGCATGGGCCCGCTCGCTGTCCCGATGGTCTCGTTCCGCCATCTCTCGCCGGGTCCGCTCAAGCGAAACGTTGGCCTCTCTCCGTTGTTGCAGTTCGGCATAGCGCCGCCGGCTCCGTTCTTCGAGCGAGGCGTCGAGAAATACTTTGATGTCCGCATCCGGGAAAACAACCGTCCCAATATCGCGCCCGTCAAGAATAGCTGCCCCGCCCCCTCCGAGCCGACGTTGCAGCCCAAGGAGGGCGTGGCGGACCTCGGGCTGAGCCGAGACCTCTGAAGCCATCCGGCTCATTTCCGGGCGACGAATATCCTCCGTAATATCCCGCTCGGCCAAGAGCACCCGTGTGTCCGAGAGCGTAATATCCGCGGCGTCACACAAGGCCGCCAGGCGCGCGCCGTCGTCCGGGCTCACCCCCTGTTCCCAAGCCAGTAAACCAATCGTCCGGTAGAGGGCCCCAGTGTCAATATAACGATAGCCGAGCCGTTCGGCCAAAAGACGACTGACCGTACTCTTGCCGGCGCCAGCCGGACCGTCGATGGCGATGATCAGGCCCTGCTTCGTCTCCGCCATCAGCCCGTCCTCAGCCGGACTCCGGTCACCTCTTGGACCAGGCGGTAATAGCCGGGAAAGGAAATGGCAATGCACTCCGGCTCGCGGACGCTAACGCCCTCGTCCGAACCGAGTCCGGCCACGCTCAGCGCCATGGCAACCCGGTGATCCCCCTGGCTGTGGACCGTGCCCCCCCGCACGCGCCCCTGTCCAGCGATCACCAGCCCATCCGGCAGTTCTTCAACCGTCACTCCGAGGGCGGCTAGGGCGACGGCCAGGGCGCGAATGCGATCGCTCTCTTTGACGCGCAGTTCCTCGGCCCCACGAATGACCGACCTGCCTTGGGCAAACGCCATCGCCACGGCAAGCAGGGGCAGTTCATCAATGGCGCGGACAATCAGTGCACCGTCAACTTCTATCCCACGCAAGGGGCTTGAGCGGATCACCAGGTCTCCGACCGGCTCTCCGCAGACCTCCCGTGCATTGTGTATCTCGATCTGGGCCCCCATTGCACGAAAGATATCTACAATCCCCGTCCGAGTGGGATTGAGTCCAATATGGCGAATACGCAGCTCCGAGTGAGGCAAAAGGAGAGCTGCCGCAATGAAAAAGGCCGCGGAAGAGAGGTCGCCCGGGACGTCCACATCCTGGGCGTGCAGGGGCACTCCGCCTTCAACGGAGACCGTTCGGCCCTGCACCGCAAGCCGCCCTCCAAACGCGGGTAACAGGCGCTCCGTATGATCGCGGGAACGTGCCGGCTCTATGACTGTCGTCCGCCCGGTGGCGCGCAGACCAGCCAAGAGAACGGCGGATTTGACCTGGGCGCTCGCCACGGGACTCGCATACGTAATACCGGTGAGGGGGCCCTTATGTCCCGTAATCCGCAGGGGTGCGCAGCGCTGCCCGCTTTCGCTCTCAATCATGGCACCCATCAGCCGTAAGGGTTCAATGACCCGCCCCATGGGCCGCCGCCGGAGCGATGCATCACCATCCAGGCAGGAGGCAAAAGAACACCCCGCCAGGATGCCGGACAGCAGGCGCAGCGTGGTTCCGGAATTCCCACAGTCAATGGTGACGTCAGTATCGCCCGGGGGGTGGAAAGCATCCCAGCCCCGGCTTCTCACGATTACTGTTGTGTCCTGTTGGGCGGTATCGACCCCCAACAACCGGACCGCCCGGATCGTCCGCAGATTATCCTCACCCAGCGCACAGCCCCGGATGCAGCTTTCTCCTGCGGCCAGGGCCGCGAACAAGACGGCACGGTGGCTGATGGATTTATCGCCCGGCAGGCGGATTTCGCCCTGTATGCCGTGTGGAGCGGGAGGGATTGTTATCACTGGCGTCATGTCCCCAGAAGAGTAAACGGGTCCGGCATGTTATGTCTCGTGGCGGACTCGTTTACTCTGTATCACGCAAACGGGTCAGGCGCTGACGCTCCTGGCGGGCACGCGCAATGGCTGCCGAGAGCGCTTGACCGTCCCCCTCAGCCACCGCGGCCTTCATCTGAGTCAACGCAGCTTCAAAACTGGCAATCGCGGCGAGCAAAGCGTCACGATTGCCGAGACAGATGTCGCGCCACATCTCGACGGGACTGGCGGCCACCCGCGTCAGGTCCGCAAACGCACTGCCGGCATACACCAGCGGATCGACCTGTTCCGGCTGCGACGGGGGCGAGGGCGAAAACGCCTGCAGGAGACCATTCATCACACTGAACGCGATGAGATGGGGCAGATGGCTGACCTGGGCCAGGATGCGGTCGTGGACCGCCGGGTTCATTTCTTCGACGCGCATACCAACGCCTTCCCACAAGGCCCGGACCCGCACCAGGGCGTCAGCATTCGTCCTGGCGGTCGGCGTCAAGACACACAGGCGGCCCTCAAAGAGGGTTGCAAAGGCCGCCCCAGCCCCAGCATTTTCAGTCCCGGCAATAGGATGCGCGGCCACACACGGCAGCGAGTCGGGGACAAGAGATTCGAGTGTGGCGACAACCGGCGCCTTGACGCTGCCCGCATCCGTCACAATACAGCCCGGTGAGAGATAGGGCAGAAACTGCTGCACGGCCGGACCGATCGCTTGGACTGGCACGGCAAGCAGAACACAGTCGGTTCCCTGAGCCGCCTCAATCGGATCAAACGTATAGGTATCGATGAGGCCGCGGTCGAGCGCAATTTTCAGATTGGCTTCGGTCCGCCCAAAGCCAACCACCTGCTCAACCAGACCCCGCGCTTTGGCCGCCAGTCCGAGCGAGCCACCGATCAGACCAACCCCGACGATCAGCAGACGATGAAATAATACTGACATACGGTATGAGGTGCAGGCTGGGCCTGCGCTTGCATCTAAAAGAGCAACCGTGTCCGGCAACTCATGTCTCGTGGCGGACACGGTTGCTCTTTTTCTCCAGGGCCGCAATAAAGCGTTCGTTTTCCTCGGCTCGACCCACACTCACGCGGGCATAGCCGGGATAGCCATACCCCTCCATGGGCCGAATGATAATACCCTGGGGTAAAAGCTGTTGCGACACGCCAGGGCCAACCTTGACCAGGAGGAAATTCCCCCAGCTCGGCGCATACGCTATACCCAGCCGGCCCAACTCCCGACGCAGATAGGCCAGCCCCTGGCGATTATTGTCCTGGGTGCGGCGAATATGCTCGGTATCGTCAAGCGCGGCTAAGGCTCCCACCTGGGCGAGCGTATTCACATTAAAGGGCTGGCGGATACGGTTGAGGGCGTCAATCACTTCTGGTGAGGAAATGCCATAGCCAACGCGCACGCCGGCCAGACCGCAGATCTTGGAAAACGTGCGCAGGGTGATGAGCACCCGCTCAGCCGAATGGTAGGCGAGCGAGTCGGGGTAGTCCGGGTCGTCGACAAATTCAAAATACGCCTCGTCAACCACAATCACCACGCTCGGCGGCACCTTCTCCAGAAACGCCTCCCAGTCTGTCCTGGTGTAGATCGTGCCGGTGGGATTATTGGGGTTATCCAAAAAAATGATCCGCGTATCGGCTTCAACTGCCCGTGCCATGGCGTCCAGATCAAAGGCAAAGCCGGTCCTGAGCCCTGTCGAAGGGGCGGTATGCGGAACGGTAATGGTACGGCCCCCGGCCGCGTGCACACACAGATGATAAATGGCAAAGGCGTGCTCCGCGGCGACAATCGATTCGCCCACGCGCAAAAAGGTCCGCACGATCATCTCGATCAGTTCGTTCGAGCCATTGCCAACAATAATCCGCGTCCGGTCCAGCCCAAATTTCTCAGCCAGGCGTTGCTTGAGATAAAAGGCATCGCCGTCAGGATACAGATTGAGCTGGGGCAGGGCCGCGCGCATCGCCTCAAGCGCCTTTGGGGACGGGCCAAGGGGGTTCTCGTTTGAGGCGATTTTCACCGAGTTGCCGATCCCGTATTCCCGTTCCACCTCTTCAATCGGCTTGCCCGGCTGATACGGGGTGAGGCTCAAGACCCAATCCGGTACATACTTTCGAATATCCATACGCGTTCACCGTTTTTGCCGGGCCGCCCCGGTCGCTGACCCAAAGGAGGTATACGAACCCAGCACTTTGACCGACATGCAGCAGGGTTCGATCTCGCGCAGGGCGTCGGCGAGAGCCCGGTCGCCCACATGGCCTTCCACATCGATAAAAAAGACGTACTCCCAGGGCCGCCCTTTGAGGGGCCGGGATTCAATCCGCAGCAGGCTCATGCTGTGGGCGGCAAACGGCTTCAGCACCCGATACAATATCCCCGGCTCATCCCGGACCGACAGCACCAGGGACGTTTTGTCATCCCCGCTTGGCGTGCCCGATTGCCAGGTCCGACTCAGAATGGCGAAACGGGTGTAGTTCGCCGCTTGATCCTGAATATCCGCGTCGATGATATTGAGCCGATAGCGCTCCGCGGCCAACCGTCCGGCAATCGCTGCGGCGCGCGGGTCCCGCCGTACCAGTTCGGCCGCACGGGAATTGCTCGCCGCCGCCTCCGTGGGCACCCCCGGCAGATGCGTGGCCAGCCAGTGCTGACACTGGGCCAGAGACTGCGGATGGGCCAGGACGCGCTGAATACGCTCCCGCTTTGTCGCCCGGCTGAGCAAACAGTGTCGAATGGCCAAGGACCGCTCGGCAATAATATGCAGGTTTGTTTCAATAAAGAGATCGAGCGTCAGAGCGACCGAGCCTTGACTCGAGTTCTCGACCGGTGCGACCCCGTAGGCGACCTGCCCGTTTTCCACTGCCGAGAAAATCTGGGGGATCGTCTCGACGGGGACAAATTCGGCCTTCGAGCCAAACTGCTCTTTGCTGGCCATATGCGCATAGCTCGCCTCGGGTCCAAGATAGGCAACCCGCAGGGAGGTTTCGAGCGCACGTGAAGCGGAAATAATTTCGCGATAAATGGCCTGAACGGACTCTATCGGGAGCGGCCCGGTGTTCAGCTCAGCCAGACGGGCGAGAATGGCCCGTTCCCGACCCGGTACATAAACCGCGCCGGTCTTCCCTTTCGTGTTTCCAATCTGTTGAGCCAGACGGGCGCGGCGATTCAACAGGGTGAGGATTTGGGCATCGATCCGATCGATCTTCTCTCTGAACGTATATAATGACGACTGCGAAGAGGAGGAACGTTTGTGCGCCACACGGCGTTTTGTACTACGATTCGCTGAGGTAGTCTATGCGGCTCGGGCCTCTCTCCAAGCGGGTCAGCGCGTTGCGCCAGCTTCATTGCCTTCAGTCTCCGGCTCCTCTGCCGTATCGACAATACCGACTTCTCCCATCCGACGGAATTTCGTGTAGCGTTGGTTCATGAGCTCGGAAATGGACAGGTCACTCACCGCTTGCAGATGCCGGTCGATTGCGGCTCCGACCTCGCTGATCGCCGCCGGGGCGTGCCGGTGGGCTCCTCCCGACGGCTCGGCAATCATCTCGTCAGTCACGTCGAGAGCGAGCAGGTGGGGAGCTGTGACCTTCAGCGCCTCGGCGGCCCAGGCTGACCGTTCCGGCGTACGCTCTCCAAACAGAATCGCCGCACAGCCCTCGGGGGTAATGACCGAGTAGCAGGCGTTTTCCTGCATCAGCAGCCGGTCGCCAACCCCGAGGGCCAGGGCACCGCCGCTTCCCCCTTCTCCAATAACCGTGACAATGATGGGCGTCTTGAGGCCGGCCATTTCCTGGATATTCCTGGCAATGGCCTCGGCCTGGCCGCGCTCCTCGGCCCCAACTCCGGGATAGGCCCCCTGGGTATCAACAAAGCTCAGCACGGGTCGCTGGAACCGTTCGGCGAGATGAAAGAGACGGAGCGCCTTCCGATAGCCCTCGGGCCGGGGCATGCCAAAGTTTCGGTGCACTTTTTCCGTCACCGTCTTGCCGCGCTGATGGCCGACCACCACCACTGGCGTGCCGCGAAAACGCGCCAGACCGCCGATAATCGCCGGATCATCACCAAAGCCCCGGTCGCCGTGCAGCTCCACGAATTCGGAGCATAAGGCCTCAATATAATCGAGCGTATAGGGCCGGTCCGGGTGTCGCGAGAGTTGTACCCGCTGCCACGGTGAGAGGGCGCTACACACCTCGGTCTCGCGCCGGCGGAGCTGTTCTTCCAGCGCGGCGAGTTCCGTCTGTTGCCGGGCTGACCGGATTTCCAACTGGCTGAGGGCCTGCACCTGCTTGTCCAACTCCTCCAGCGGACGCTCAAAATCGAGATAGGTTGTCTGCACAATTGCTCCTTCAATACCGCGGGCGTAAAACGTTCAGGAGTAGAACGGCCCGCCCGAGCCTGACGTCTGCCCCGTTAGGTATTCCGCGTCCTTTCAAAAAACTCCTGCACCACACAGTCGATGTCTGTCTCTTGTGCTGGCGTATACCACTGCACCCCGGGCTCTGACCGCAACCAGGTCAGTTGCCGTTTGGCCAGCCGCCGGGTCGCCGTGGCCATATGGGCGACTGCCTCCTCCAGGCTGGACCGTCCATGTAAGAGGTCCACAATCTGAGCATAGCCGATGGTGCGGAAGGCGGGAAGCTGCTCACCAAACCCCATATCCCAGACCCGGCGGACCTCGTCAACAAGGCCATCACGAATCATCTGCCGACAACGCTGTTGAATACGCCGGGCCAAGACCTCTCGTTCCAGGACCAGGGACACCAGCAGCGTCGAAAACGGTCGCTCCCGGAAGCCATGTTCCCGCTGCCAGACGCTCATCGGCTTCCCGCTCAGCAGCCAGACTTCAAGGGCCCGAATCAGTCGGGCTCGGTCGTGCGGGTGGAGCCGACAGGCCGTGTCCGCATCGACCCGGCGTAGCCAATCGTGCAGAAAACCAGGGCCGTGCTCCTGCTCCTGAGCGGTCAGACGTTGACGCAGCGCAGGGTCAGCCTGCGGTCCAACAAAGAGCCCCCGGGTCAAGGCCCGAATATAGAGACCGGTTCCACCCACCACAAAAACGCGCTTGCCACGCCGGGTCAGAGCGGCAAGCGCCTCGTGCGCCAGTGTCCGAAAGCGGGCCACATCAAAATGTTCATCCGGATTGACCACATCGATCACATGATGCGGCACCAGGGCCTGCTCTGCCGGGGTTGGCTTTGCCGTTCCAATGTCTAGGTGGCGATATGCCTGCCGCGAATCCGCGCTGATAATCTCCGCGTTATAGCGTTGGGCCAGGGAGAGTGCGAGCGCGGTTTTGCCCGTGGCGGTCGGACCGGTAATCACAACGATGGGGGGCTTTCCCATAGATCACCATAGGCGGGTGAAATATACCAGGCGCTCCTCTAGCCGGCGCATCACTCCGCCGGATCAACCCCAAGAGCGGGCAGAACATCTAAATCCTGCAATGCCTGATAGGTATGCGTCGCCGTTGGCTCTGAGGCAAAGAGCGTGAGGTCTTCGACCGAGTCAATATCAAACGCAATACGCGGAGCCTCAATCACCCGGCAGGCGATATGCTCCTCCCGAGCTCGGGCCTGGTGGGCGTCGAGGCTCGGACCACCAAAGCAGGTGGGGATAACCAGCGGCGGAGTGCGTAAGAGAGCATTGGTGCCCGCGCCCTCTTTGCAGGTCACTAACAGCACTTCGGGCTCATCCGTTGCCTCGCACAAGAGCAGGTCAACGTCTTCGGATGTGACCAGCGGCAGGTCTGACAGCAGGACCAGCAGCGTTGTGCCGCCCTGTTGCAGACAAAACTCTTCACCCACCGCGACGGCCCCGTTGAGTCCTCGCGGATAGCCTTCGTCAATAGCGTCCGCACCCAAACCGCGCGCGAGATCGAGCAGGGTCTGGTCCGAGGTCACAACCCCAAAGCGGTCCACCGTCGCCGCCCGGCGCAACTGTGTCAGCACGTCGCGCAACATGGCCTGAGACAGGCTCTGCCGCTGGGCATCGGACAAGAGCGCGGACAGGCGGCTTTTGCCCTGGGACAGGGCTTTGATAGGAACCAGAACAAAATTCACACGCGCTATCCTGAAGAAATTCGCCTTGCAGAACAAGAGGGAATGCGGATATAGTTGGGCCGCTCATCACACAGGAAAGCGGAAGGAGGAGTTCCATGAGAGAGGTTGCCCTGGTTGGCGCGGGTATGACCCGTTTTACCAAGCATCTGGATAAAGGTATGAAAGAGCTGTCCCGCGAGGCTGTTGAGGGCGCCCTCAAATCGGCCGGGGTTGAGGCCGATGCACTGGAGGCGGTCGCGGTCGGGAACGCCATGGCCGGCCTGATTACCGGTCAGGAATGCATCCGCGGGCAAGTGGTCCTGCGCGAAATGGGGATTGGCGGCATTCCGGTCATTAATACCGAAAACGCCTGCGCCAGTGCGGCTACCGCCTTCCATCTGGCCTGGTTGTATGTCGCATCGGGCATGTATGACGTCGTGCTCGCCCTGGGCATGGAAAAGCTCTACCACGAGGATAAGAAGAAATCGTTTGCCGCCATCGGCAGCGCCATTGATGTCGAGCTGATGCAAAAAACTCTGGCGGACATGAAAAAGGTAACCCGGGAGAAAGGCGAGGGAGCGGGGGCCGGCAAGTCGCGCAGCATGTTCATGGACTTTTACGCCGAGTTTGCCCGCAGCCATATGCGGAAATATGGTACAACCAAAGAGCACTATGCCCAGATTGCCGCCAAGAACCACACCAACGGCAGCCTGAACCCCCACGCCCAGTTCCAGACTCCGCGCAGCATGGAAGACGTGCTCGCCTCGCCCATGATCGCCGACCCGCTGACGCGGATGATGTGCTCCCCCATTGGCGACGGTGCTGCTGCCCTGGTGCTCACCAGCGCGGAGAAAGCCAAAGAATTCACTACCAAGCCGGTCTATGTCAAAGCCTCCGTATTGGGCTCGGGCCAGGATCATCAGCCGGGAGACCCCGGCGTGACGGAACGCATGGCGAAGAAAGCCTACGAAGTGGCCGGCATCGGTCCCGAAGACCTGGATGTGGCCGAGGTCCACGACGCCTCAGCCCCGGCCGAACTCATCATTTATGAAGAGCTTGGCCTCTGCCAGCAGGGTGAGGGCGGCCGCTTGATTGACGAAGGGGTGACGGCGCTCGGCGGGAAAACTCCGGTAAATCCGAGCGGCGGTCTGCTGGCCAAGGGCCATCCGGTTGGGGCCACCGGCACGGCGCAGATCGCGGAGATTTTCTGGCAGCTCCGCGGCGAAGCCGGGAAACGCCAAGTCGAGGGCGCCAAAGTTGGACTGACCGAGAATGGCGGCGGTATGGTGCGCGGTGAAGCTGCCGCTCTGGCTGTTCACCTTCTCAGCGTCTAATACCTCAGCGTCTCATAAATGCGGGTCATCTCCGGCTCGGCAGGCGGGCTCACCCTGGTGGTGCCCAAGGGACACAAGGTCCGGCCCACTGCCGACCGGGTCAGAGAGTCGGTCTTCAATATCCTTGCCAGTCGGTTTTCCCTCACCGATATGGACATTCTCGATCTGTTCGCCGGGACCGGCGGGCTCGGCATAGAAGCCTTAAGCCGCGGCGGTCGGTCCGGCGTATTCGTTGATGCCAGCCCGGACGCACAGAAGGTGATCCGCACCAACCTCAAAACCACGAAGCTGCTCCATCGTGGCCGTCTGCTGCGCGCCTCCGCCCTGACCGGGATTCGTATCGTGGAAGACCAAGGGCGGCGTTTTGGCGGGGTGTTTCTGGACCCGCCGTATGGGGAGGGCTGGGTGGATAAGACTCTGCGGCGTCTGGCGCGGAGCCCGGTGCTCCTCCCGGGGGCCTGGGTCGTTGTTGAGCACGCCCGGCGGGAATCCGGAGCCTCCGCCTACACCGCCTTGGTATTGACGGACCGTCGCCGTTACGGCACAACCGAGGTGTCTTTTTACCAGCATGGGCCGACATAAGAATGAGGAATCCGAGTGAAACGCCGTGCCATATACCCTGGCTCTTTTGACCCACCGACGTATGGACATATCGATATCGTCCGGCGGAGCCTTGAACTCGTCGATGAGGTGGTTGTCGCCGTCGTGTATAACCCCCAAAAAGAGAACTATCTGTTCGCTCCGCAGGAACGTCTCGACATGTTTCGCGAGGAGCTGAAGGAGGCGGGCGACCGGGTGATCTACGATAGCTTTCATGGCTTGTTGGTCGATTACGTCGAGCGCATGCAGGCCAAGATCATCATCCGGGGGTTACGCGCGGCCTCAGATTTTGAATACGAGTTTCAGATGGCGCTCATGAACCGCCATATGAAGCCCGAGATGGATACGGTTTTTCTGACGACCGGAGCGGCCCATTTTTACACCGCGGCCCGCTTGGTCAAGGAAATTGCCAGTCTGGACGGTTCAGTGCAGGGCCTCGTCCCGCCCCATGTCGAAAAACGACTCCGCGAGAAATTCGCGCAACGGGCCTGAACGCGGACTCTCATATGTTCGCATGACCGTTTCAGGTCGTTGTATGGGCGACGCGCAAGCCGCGTGTTCGACAAAAAGAGTAAACGTGTCCCCCACTAGATACAAAGCTGCTGGCACGTTTACTCTCTGAGGAGTGGAGGAAAAAATGCGTCTGTCACCACGTTTGGAGCAGGTCAAACCATCGCCGACCCTCATGGTCACGGTGAAGGTCGCGGCGCTCCGCCGCGAGGGGGTTGAGGTCATCGATTTTGGGGCTGGCGAGCCCGACTTTGATACTCCGGAGCATATTAAAGACGCGGCTATTGCGGCGCTCAAACACGGCAAGACCAAATATACGCCGGTTGGCGGCACCGCGGACGTCAAAGAGGCCATCATTGCGAAGCTCCAGCGGGACAATGGCCTCGAATATGCCCTCCCGGAAGTCACGACCGGTTGCGGCGGGAAACATATCCTCTTCAACGCCTTTCATGCCCTGATCGGCCCCGGAGATGAAGTCCTCATCCCCGCGCCCTATTGGGTCAGCTATTCCGACATCGTGGTCCTGGCCGGCGGGACGCCGAAACTCCTGCCCACAACCGAAGAAACAGGGTTCAAAATTACGGCCGCTCAACTCCGCGTCGGCCTCGGCCCGCACAGCAGGGTGCTGTTGCTCAACAGCCCGTCCAATCCGACCGGCGCCGCCTACACCGAAGACGAACTCAGCCAGATTGCCGAGGTGATCGAGTCCAGCGAGCTGTTCACCATCTCTGACGATGTGTACGAGAAGTTCTTGTACGACGCCCCGCGCTGCGCCCCTTTGCTCGCCCTCAAGCCGGGTCTGCGCGACCGGGTGCTCGTGGCCAATTCGGTCTCAAAAACCTACGCCATGACCGGGTGGCGTCTGGGCTATGCCGCCGGCCCGCAGGACGTCATCAAGGCGATGGAAACCATTCAGAGCCAGAGCACTTCAAATCCGAACTCGATTGCCCAGGCCGCAGCGATTGAGGCCCTGACTGGCGACCAGGAACCGGTCGGCGTCATGGCCAAAGAATTTGCCAAGCGACGCAATTATGTGGTTGACCGCTTGCGGGCCATTCCCGGCATCAGCTGTACGCGGCCGGAAGGCGCATTTTATGTCTTTCCACGGGTCTCGGGCTGCCTCGGGGCGCAGTGGCAGGACAAAACCATTGCGTCGGCCATGGACCTCTCGCTCTACCTCCTGGAAGAGGCCCAGGTTGCGCTGGTGGCCGGTGAGGGCTTCGGCTCCGCGGAGCACGTCCGCATTTCGTATGCCACGTCCATGCAGAATCTGGAGCAGGGCCTCAACCAGATAGAGGCCGCGCTGCAGCGCCTGAGCGGAGCGTAGGGACCCCGCCATTACCGAAAAACCCCATGTAGAGACAGGACCCTACGCTGGGGCTCCTCACCAATGACGCAGTGACGCGCCCCGCGTACAGCGGAGCCGCGCTTCCGTGAACCGCTCCTTGAATTACAGCCCGTCGACCAGGACAAGCTCGGCCTCGGAGCCGGTTTGGCGCAGTGTAATCAGCGGGGCGTACTCCGGGTCGTTATACCACGCCCGGGCGGCCTCCAGGGACGGGAACTCAACGACGACCATCACCCGTGAGGCCGGCGTTTTTCCTTCTACGACATCCATCTCCCCGCCGCGCACCAGGTACCGGCCTCCGTGCTTCTCCACCAGAGCCTGAACCTTTGGTCCATACTCTTCCACCCATGAGGGATCGCTCACATCTACTCCACCAACGAGATAGGCTGGCATAGTCATATTCTCCTTTGTCTCTGCTGTACTCTCATCTCTTCCAGTGCTTCTATCACACCGGGCCCGTCGTGGTTCCCCGTACCCTGGAGCCGCGCTACGTCCCGTTTTCCTCTCTCGTTCTTCATCCGTTGACCAGTTCCCAGGCTAATTTTTTCGCCGCCTCAAGGTCGGGTACAAAATGCTCTGAAGGGATGCGGTCATGAATACCGAACATCCGTAGCGCTTCCTCGGTCGAACCGGACAAGCCAACGACAACACAGCCCTTGGCCTCCGTTTGGGAGACCTCGGCCAGATCCTCGATAACCAAGGCCGCGCTATCGTCCATATACGTCACGTCCGAAAAGTCGAAGATGACCACCTCGTGGTCCTTGATATCCGCCCCGACCGACCGCGCCAGTTCCCGCGCAGACGCCACAGAAAAGTGGCCGGGGAGGGCGACCAGCCCGACACGGGCATCGTAGGATTTCTCTGCCTCTGGAGAGACGATTGCATCCAGCAGCGGAACCGATACGACCTTCTTCAATTCCTCGGGTTCCAAGCGCCGCGCCGAGACGAAACCGGCCACAATCAGCCCCACACCAACCGCCATGATGAGATCGACAAACACGGTCAGCACCAGCGTCAGCAGCATGATGAGCACGTTTTCTGTCGCAGCTTGGTGAATCCGGAGCAGGAAGCGCCAGTCGATGATGTCCCAGCCAACCTTCATCAGGATGCCGGCCAGGCAAGCTTCCGGGACTCGCTCGACGAGCGGGCCGAGGCCAAACATAAAGGCCAGGAGGATCACGGCGTGTAAGACACCGGATAGCGGCGTTCGCCCCCCGACCCGCACATTGAGCACCGTTCGCATGGTGGCGCCCGCCCCCGGCATGACGCCGAGCAGGCCTGCCGCTACGTTGCTCACGCCCTGACCGAACAACTCCCGGTCCGAGTTGTGTTGCGTCCGAGTCATGGAATCGGCAATCAGCGAGGTCAACAAACTGTCGATGGAGTTCACCAGGGCGAGAATCAGAGCCGGCTCCAACATTTCGACCAACCCCCCCCAGATAGTATCGGCCATTGCGGCTCAGGTAGCCCGGTTGGGACTGCGCCAATCACCGGTGCACTGGGCAACCACAGCTCTGCTGCTAGCGTCCCAAGGATCAGGGCTATGAGCGGCGCGGGCAATATGTTGTGGAACCGCCGGGGCCAGAATATGCCAACCGCGAGCGCTACGCTGGCGATAACCAGGGCACTCGGGTTGACGTTGCGCAACGCCTCTGGCCAGGCATGGACAGCGTGGAGCGGTTCGCCCGCCATTGGTGCCCCCAGAAAGGGCAAGGTCTGGAGGAGAATGATGATAATGCCGACGCCGGACATAAATCCCGAGACAACGGAATACGGCGTATAGGTTACGAACCGTCCGAATCTGAGCAGGCCGAAAGCAATCTGGAACAGCCCGCTCAGTATGACAATCGTCGCGACCTCGGCGAGAGTGTCGGCATGCTGGGCGACAATGACCGCTGTGACAATTGCTGTCGGCCCGGTGGGCCCGGATATCTGTGTCGGCGTTCCGCCCAGCACTGCGGCCAAGAATCCGACTATTATCGCGCCGTATAATCCGGCGACCGGACCCAAACCAGAGGCCACGCCAAAGGCCAGGGCCAGTGGCAAGGCCACCACGGCGGAAGCAATACCTCCGAAGATGTCTCCGCGCAGGGTTTTCAGATCAAATTGCATAGCACTTCGGCTCCTTGGTTCTTCCTTCCCAAAGGAGTACCGAGAGATTACAATACGTTTTTACAAATACAGTTTGTCCCGAGCAAGGTATGGCCGCCGCCTGGCACTATCTCGCCAGCTTCTCCTCCGTTGTCAACCAAGTAAACAGCAGTGTCCCCATCACACCGGCAGCCGCCCCAAAACCAAATAAAGGCCGTAGGCCGACAATGTCCGACAGCAGGCCAGCGACAACTGGACCGAGCATCATGCCGACGCTCAGCGCCATATTTAACACACCCATAATCGCTCCCATACCCCACTGCTTGCCCTCTCCTGCGGCCAGGGCGGTGAGGGCCGGGCCGGCGAGGGCTCCCATGACTCCGGTGAATCCACTAATGAGCAGCAGATCCCAAAAACCGACGGAAAAGAGGATGGTCACAAAGGCGCAGGAGGCCAGGGTGCCGCCGATGATAATTAACAGGCGCTTGCTATAGTGGTCGGCCATGCGTCCGAACGGGATCTGGACGAGGCTGTTGACTAGCATATAGGTCGCCATGATGATCCCAATGCGGGATTGACTGAGTTGCAGCAGTTCGACGGCCAGGAGCGGGAGGAAGGAGAACCAGAGTCCCATCTGAATGGACGTCACCATGCGATACAGGGCAATCCCGCGTACACTGGGTCGGCGTAAGAGTTCGCGATAGGACGGCGGTCGCTGTGTCTCCGCGTGGGGGGAGCGGGTCTCATCCAAAAAGAACAAGACAAAGAGAAAGGCTAGGCCGTTCAAGCCGCCCATCAAATAAAAACTGAGCGCCATGCCATACGTATCGCTCAGCCAGCCCCCGGCCAGGGGGCCGACTCCGATACTACTGGTCAGGGCCAGATTGAAGATGCCCATCAGCTCGCCCCGCTTTTCCGCAGGAGCCAAGTCGCCCACGTAGGCGGTCGAGATGGGAATAATGAGGGCCACCGCAATCCCCTGGAAGAATCGGCCCAGGGTCAGGTACACGATATTGGGGGCAGACACATAGACCAGCGACATCAGGCTGCTGAGCAACAGGCCGGTGGCAATGAACGCCTTGCGTCCGTGCTGGTCGGACAGCCGCCCAATAATTGGCATGAACAGGATCTGCGCGAGGGGAAAACTGGCAAAGAAAACTCCGATACTGACTCCGGTTGCGCCCAGCGTCTTGGCGTAAATCGGCATGAACGGAATCACGATGCCCATGCCGAGCATGGAGGTAAAAATCGCGAGGTTCAGACTATAGAAAACGCGCCAGTTCAAAATACGAGTCCGGGAGCGACAGGCTCTGTAGGGGTTGTTTCACACGGCCCCTCGTCCGGCAATCTCACGCTCCCGCTTTCCTCTGCTCGTCGCTTTCTGCTAAGAAAAGACTCGTAGGGGGCAGGCACCGCAGCGGAGCAGCGCGGGTAGTGCTCCCTGACCTCTCAAATATGATGGAGGACGCGCTATGTTTAATCACCCGGTCATCTCGGCTGATGGCCATATGGACATCCCGTGTTTGCCGGCCACTCTTTTTACCGAGCATGCCCCGGCCCACCTCAAAGACAAAATGCCTCGAGTGGTGGACGCCCCGGAGGGAAAAACCTGGGTGGCCCACAACGGGACCAGTATGGGTCTGGTTGGTGGGATGGGTTCGGCCGGCCGGCAATATATTCCAGGCCAGATTCATCGGGCCGACCGCATGGCCTCAACCGGCCTGTACCAGGATCAGAGCAAGGGGATCATGCGCACGACCGTGCCTGAGTTGCGGATCAAGGACCAGGAACGGGACGGCGTCGTCGGTGAGGTCGTCTACGGCATTCTCGGCGCCGCCTTTCGGATTGATGACCCCGAAGTGACCGACATGGTCGTCAGGATTTACAACGACTTTGCGGCGGACTTTTGCCACGCCGCGCCCGGTCGTTTTGCCGCGGTTGCGAGCCTGCCGGCCTCGTCTCCCGAGAAAACGGCTGAGGAAGTGCGTCGCTGTGCAAAAATGGGCCTCAAAGGGGCCGAGCTACCTGTCCGTCACGGTATGATGCCGCTGTGGCATCTCGACTGGGATACGGTCTGGGAAGCCTCGCACGACACCGGCTTGCCGATTCATCTGCATACCATTGGCCCCAAGCTTGATATGACCTGGGCCACAGACCGTCGCTCCAAGCGCATGTGGCTGGCCACCGTTCTGACCGAGTTTCAGATTGCCACCGCCGGCTTTATCGGGGCGGTAATCTATGGTGGTGCCTTGGAGCGCTACCCCCAGTGCCGCGTGGTGATTGGTGAGGCCGGCATCGGCTGGATTCCCTACGTCCTGGAACGCATGGACTATGAGTGGGAAGATCAGTTTCAGGACCTCGAACTCAGCATGAAGCCGAGCGAGTATTGGTACCGACAGATGTACGCTACTTTTCAGCAGGATCAGACTGGCCTGGACATGATCGAGCGGGTCGGCGTCAACAATGTGATGTGGGGCTCGGACTTTCCGCATCCCGACGGGGTGTGGCCGGACTCTCAGGAATTTCTGCACAAGCAGCTCGCCCATCTGTCCGAAGACGTCCGCCGCAAGCTCGTCTACGAAAACGCGGCCAAGCTGTACTGCTTTCCCATGGAGCAGTAAAACAGAGCGATAAGGAGAGGCGCATGAAAATCCTTCCCATCCCCGTGTTGTCCGATAATTACGCCTATGTGCTGATTGACGAAGCGACCAACGAGGCCGGCGTTGTTGATCCGTCCGAGGCCGGTCCGGTTGCCGCGGCGATCAAACGCGAGGGCGTGAATTTTACAACCATCATCAATACCCATCACCACTGGGACCATGTGGGCGGGAATAAAGAACTGGTGCAAGAATTTCCGCAGCTCAAAGTCTACGGCCATAAGCGGGACGAGACACGCACGCCGTGCATTACCCATATGGTCGACGAGGGCGATACGGTCCGCATTGGAAACCTCGAAGCGCGCTTTCTCTTTATCCCGTGTCATACCAGCGGCCATATTGCCGCCTATTTTGAAGCGGAACAATCGGTTTTTACCGGCGATACGCTCTTTATTGCCGGCTGTGGACGCTTGTTTGAGGGAACGGCCGCAGACATGCACAACAATATGGTCACGCTGATGCAGTTACCGGACGACACCAAGATTTACTGCGGGCATGAGTACACCGTTACCAACCTGAACTTCGCCCTCAGCCTGGAGCCGGGCAATATGAAACTCCAGGAAAAACTGCGCTGGGCCGAGGAGCTGCGGGCCAAAAACCAGCCGACCATTCCCGGTACGGTAGGCGAAGAAAAAGAGATCAACCCCTTTGTCCGGGTCGATAGCGCTGAGTTGCAAGCGCACGTGCAACAGTCCTTTCCCGGACTCCCTCTTGACCCCGTGTCAATACTGGAAAAGACCCGTTTTCTGAAAGATAACTTCTAATATTGATACCTCGACTTCGTCCCTCCGGGACTCCGCTCAGCACGAACGGACACTCCCCCGTCTTCATCCTCAGGACAGGCGGAGCGAAGTCGAAGGGCCGGCAACCGGAGCATGACCCAAGGCATGTTTACCACCTCTTCGTTTCTGGCTCTCCCTCTGGGGCTGTGCGTATTCCTGGCCTCTTGTCTCCTGTTCGATACGACCGTCCTCGAACAGCAGCGTGCGGAAATCGAACGGTTACGCGCAGAAGCCGAGCAGTTACGGCGAGAGACTGAGGCTCTCCAGCAGCAGGCTCAGCAACAACAGCTAAACGAGGCCTGCAACCGGGCGTTTCACGACTTTGACGCAGCCCGAAAAGCCACCGATGATGCAACGGCCATCGCCTATTATCAGGCCGGCCTGGCCATCTGCCCGAGCGATGATGTGGCCCACTATGAACTGGGAGAGGTCTATAGGCGGCTGGGGCAGCCTGAGGCGGCTCGGACGGCATTTGAAGCGGCGCTGAAAATTAACCCTCGTTTTTTACGGGCGCAACGCCAACTGGACAGCCTCTCGGGGGGAGCGATTCCGGCTCCGTAGATCCCCTCTCCCTAGCCCTCTCCCTCCAGGGGAGAGAGGATGAAATATAGAGGGGCAACCCATCTTAACTGTACAGCACATCCCGGACCGCGCGCACGATTTTTTCAACGCCGGGGAAGACCTCATGTTCCAGGTTTTTGGCATAGGGCATGGGCACGTCTTCACCCGTGACGCGCACAACCGGGGCGTCCAGATAATCAAAGCCTTCCTTCATAATGCGGTAGGCAATCTCCGCCCCCAGGCCGGCAAACGGCCAGCCCTCCTCGACAATAATGCAGCGGTTGGTCTTTTTGACTGAATCAAAAATCATCCGGTCGTCCAGCGGGCGAAGGGTGCGCGGATCAATGACTTCGAGTGTGATGCCTTCTTTTGCCAGTTCGGTGGCGGCGTCCAGGCCGGCGTGCACCATCTTGGACCAGGCGATAAGCGTTACGTCCTGGCCCGCTCGTTTGACTTCGCCCTGTCCGAGCGGAGTCTGATACTCCTCATCCTGGACCGGCCCTTTGCGTCCGTACAGGACTTCACCCTCAATAAAAATCACCGGGTTTTCGTCCCGGATGGCGGTCTTCAACAAGCCCTTGGCATCGGCGGGGGTTGCGGGCGCAACGACCTTCAGCCCAGGCACATAGGCGTACAGGCTCTCGACAGCCTGGGAGTGCTGAGCGGCCAGTTGATGGGCGGCCCCACCTGGGCCACGAAAGACGATCGGCAGGGTAATTTGTCCACCCGACATATAGCGCAGCTTGGCCGCATTATTGACGAGTTGGTCATAGGCGCACAGCGAAAAATTCCAGGTCATGAACTCAATGATGGGCCGCAGCCCAACCATGGCCGCGCCTATGCCAACCCCGGCAAAGCCGGTTTCCGCAATCGGTGTGTCCACTACCCGGCGCTCACCAAAACGGTCGAGCAGGCCCTCGGATACTTTGTACGCGCCATTATAATGACCGACTTCTTCGCCCATGAGAAACACGCGCTCGTCGCGTTCCATCTCTTCGGCCATGGCCTCTCGCAACGCCTCCCGGTATGTCAGCTCTCGCATGTGCTTGCTCTCCAATTCCCTCTCCCGAGCCGGATGAAAGGATGATACTGGTCGCTGAGACAGTCAAATACTTCGCCTTCGTCCCTCAGGACAGGCGGCGCGAAGTCGCAGGGCTCTTACATGCTCGCCTGCTGACGGCGCTTTTCGAGCGGCACAACCTTTTCGTCCTGCTCGTACTGGTCGGGTTCGTAGTAGATGTCGTCAAACAGCGTGGCTGTGTCGGGCGATGGTGATGCATCGGCAAACTGTACCGCCCCGGCCACTTCTTGTTTCGCGGCTTCGTCAATAGCTCTGAGCTGCTCTTCATTGGCAATACCCAAGGCGTAGATGCGTTCGGCCAGAAGCCGGATGGGGTCACGCTCCATCCACTCTTTGACCTCTTCTTTGGTGCGGTATTTGGCCGGGTCGGACATGGAGTGGCCCCGAAAACGGTAGGTCTTGGCCTCAATGAGAATCGGCAAACTCTCGGTGCGGGCGCGTTTGGCCGCGTGGCGAATGACCTCCCGGACCTCAAGCACATCGTCACCGTTGACGATCTCCTGAGCCATCGGGTAGCCCTTGGCCCGCACGGCGACGTCCTCGACCGACAGGGTCCGATACAGGGGGGTGCCCATGGAATAGAGATTGTTCTCGCAAATAAAGAGAACGGGCAGCTTCCACAGCGCGGCCAGCGACAGGCCCTCGTGAAAGGCGCCCATATTGGCCGTTCCTTCGCCAAAGAAGCACAGGGTCACATCTGGCTCGCCCCGATATTTCGAGGCAAAGGCAATCCCCGCGGCGATGGGCACATGGCCGCCGACAATGGCGTGGCCACCCATAAAGCGTTTGGCCACGTCAAAATAATGCATGGAGCCGCCCCGGCCCTTGGCACAGCCATCGACTTTGCCGAACAGTTCCGCCATGGCCGCATTCATATCTCCAACCCGTGCCAGATAATGGCCGTGGTCCCGATAGGTCGCCACGATATAATCCGTGGGCTCCACCGCGGACATCGCCCCAACCGCCACCGCCTCTTGGCCATTATACAGGTGCAGAAAGCCACCAATCTTGCCCCGCGAATACGACCGCGCCGCTTCTTCCTCAAAGCGTCGAATGCGAATCATGTCGCGGTAGAGCGAAAGCATAAGGGTCTTATCCATATTGATTCCCTCACGATCGATTGTTCCGTCTTTTAATTATCCTTGCCAGGGTAGGACACTCTGCGGTCTGCTTGCAAGCGGGTTAAGACAAAGTATCAGCGTGCTCAAGATGGACGGATGGCCTTTTGGGAAGGCGCGGTCCGACAGCCCGCGGCCTACCTCAGCGAACCGCCCTTGTGAGCCATATGGTAACGTGTTGCCGTACAGGTTATATTCTCGGCGTGATTAGGAGATTCAAACATAAAGGGTTGGAAAAGTTTTTCACTACCGGCAACGAAGGCCGGTAGTCCACGCCCAACATGCCGAATGGTTACGCCTGATCCTGGGCCGCTTACGTGCTGCGACGACTCCCGCAGATATGGGCCTCCCAGGGTTGGACCTTCATCAACTCAAAGGCTCTCGTAAGCGCACATGGGCGGTGAGGGGCAGTGGCAACTGGAGGCTGACTTTTACTTTTGCCGGGAAAGATGCCGACGCGGTCACCTACGAAGACTATCATTGCGGTGTACTATGCGTATGTATAATCCGCCCCATCCCGGCGAAGTCGTGAAAACCTTGTGCCTGGAGCCACTGGACTTGAGCGTAACGGAAGCGGCAAAGGCGTGAGGTGTCAGTCGCAAGACCTTATCAGCCCTCCTCAATCGGCGCGCCGGAATCAGCCCGGAGATACGGCGCAAGGAACTCCGTGTTCGGAAGCTGGCGGCCTAGTGTTCCAACAACAGATCGTACTGAAGCACCTCTTGCGAGCAAGAAAAGAGGCTACCCGGTCCCGTTCAACATAAACGCCCGCACCAATCGGATCTCCTCATAGGTGTAGTCTTTGCCCAGCATCGCTTTGACCGGAGCCAGGGCGGTAGTGCCGGAGCGGTCCAGCGCCTGTTGAATGGCCTCCAGACGATCCGACGCCGGTAGCAATGGGCCGAGGTCAACGTCCTCGCCGTCGGCAACCAGCTTTTCAACGTGGCCCACGACCGTGCGGAGAGAGAGACCGCGTTCCGTTGCGACCTTGGCAAGCGATCGGCCCTGCTCAAGCAACTGTTTCGTTGCAATATGAGTTGAACCTTGCCGACTCACCTTACTGCCTTGCGACTCTCTGCGGCGTCGCAGAACCGGTACAGGGCGCTCCGCAAGACCCTGATCGTCGGCGTGCGAGCGGATAACCTCCAGAAACGCCTCGCCCCATTGTTCCAGTTTTGCCGCGCCTACCCCCGAGAGATGAGACAGGCTTTCGCGGCTCTGAGGCAAGTAGGCCGCCATCTGTCTGAGCGTCACGTCGCCGAAGATGACGTAGGGTGGCACCTTGCGCTCCTCGGCCAGCCCACGACGCAGCGCGCGCAGCTTCTCGAACAGGGCTGCGTCAACCGCGATGTCACCCTGCTCATCTATTACGGACGATGGCGCATCTCGTCTGTGCCACTCCAGCGCCGGGTCGGCGGGGGTGGTACGGGGAACCGGTTCGGCCCGTTTGGCGCGAGTGAGGGTCAAATTTTCTCGATTCTTGAGGAATGTCCGGCCGGCTGGCGTCAGACTCAGGCTGGCATAGCTGTCCTTGCGCAGCAGGCCCTTGGCGTGCAGCAAGCCGGCTACCTCTTTGATCTCGCTGTTCGAGAAGGCGTCAACGATGCCGTACACGCTCAGCCTGTCGTGCCGTAGTTCCCGAATGCGTTTGGTATTCGCGCCGCGCAGCACCTGGCTCAGGTGGGCGATACCGAACCGCTCCCCCGTGCGGACGACGGCTGACAGGATCTTCTGGGCGATGACAGTAGCGTCGAACTCCTCTCGGGGTGTGAGGCACACGTCGCATCCCCCGCAGTTGTCCTGTTGCCAGTCTTCGCCGAAGTAGGCAAGCAGGTATTTCCGGCGGCAGGTTTGCAGGTCGCAGAACTCGATCACCCGCGCCAGCTTGTCCTGCGCGTTCCGTTGCTCCGCCGCGTCTTCTATCTGGTCAATAAAGAAGTCCTGCTTGACCTTGTCGCCGTAGGAGTAGAACAGCGCACACTCGCTGGGCAGGCCGTCGCGCCCGGCGCGACCCGTCTCCTGGTAATAGCCTTCGAGCGACTTGGGCAGGTCGTAGTGCACGACCAACCGGACGTCGGGCTTGTCGATGCCCATCCCGAAGGCGATGGTCGCTACGATGATCGGGACCTCGTCGCGGATGAATTTCTCCTGAGTCTCGCTACGGACCGGAGTATCCAGGCCGGCGTGGTAGGGCAGGGCGGACAGGCCCCGCTCGCACAGCGCGGTGGTCAGGTTCTGCGTGCTCTTGCGCGAAAAGCAATACACGATGCAGGACTCGCCCCGATACTCGTCCAACAGGTCCGCCAGCGCCTCAACGGAGTTGCGCTTCGGACGCACGCTATAGGTCAGGTTGGCGCGGTTGAAGCTGGCGTTGAACTCCTGCGGCCGGGTCAGTTCGAGCTGTTCGGTGATGTCGTGGCGAACCTGTTTGGTCGCCGTGGCGGTCAGGGCGATACACGGCACGCCCGGCACGGCGTGCCGCAGGGTGACGAGATTGCGGTAATCGGGCCGGAACTCGTGGCCCCACATGGAGATGCAGTGCGCCTCGTCCACGGCCACCAGGCTGATCGTGAGCCCGGCCAGGAAGGCCAGGAAGCCCGGCAGGGCCAGCCGCTCTGGAGCGACGTACAGGATTTTGACCGCATTCCGTTGTACCCGCTGCTGCACGTGGTTCAGTTCCGGGTAGGTCAGGCTGCTGTTGATGAATTCTGCGGCGATGCCGTTGGCCTTGAGCGTATCGACCTGGTCTTTCATCAGCGCGACCAGCGGTGAGACCACCAGCGTCAGCCCGTCGAAACGGAGCGCGGGCAACTGATAGCACAGGGACTTCCCGCCGCCGGTGGGCATCAGAACCAGCGTGTCGCGCCGCTCCAGCACGCTGGCGATGATCTCCGCTTGCAGCGGACGGAACTGGTCGTAACCGAAATGTTTCTTGAGCAGGTCCAGCACGGTCACGTTCCTTTACCACCCCAGCGCGTTTTCGAACATGTTCGGCGCGCGACGCTGGGCTTCGGTCCTATTCTCCACGTCCTCCAGCCTCTCTGTGAGCCTGGTGTTGTACCGGAGCAGACGAGACGACACAATGAGAATCTTCCAGATTCACAAACAGACCGGCCACATCAGTCATGGTGGGTTATATTTTCATTTCTGGCCGGAAAGTTTTATCTTCAACTGCTGTCCCAACCGATCGTGGCCCGCACTCCAGGAGGATCCATGAAGCGTATAGTGATTGTGCTCATTGCCAGTGGAGTTGTCGTGCCAGCACTGCTCGCCTTGGCCGTTGTGTTTGGCGCTCCCCAGCCGCTCCCTCCGCTGGAAAGTATTAACGCGCCGTTTCGGAGCGTGGATTTCTCCGACCTCGCTCAGCTCAAGCGCTATCCCGCTCGGGACGGGGCGCGTTTGGCGTTTCGTGCCTACGCGCCTGCCGCAAGCCCAGCCAAAGGGTCAGATTAGCTACATCGGCCAGCTCGAAGACGATGTGGAGGATTTCCTGGAGTCTGTCCAGCCCGCGGCAACCCAAGCCGTTACGGAGGCAATCGAGTCATTCCGTAACGGAGAAAGCCCTTCGTCCCCTAGCCCCGTCGTGCGCCCTCAAGCATTTCACGCGCGTGGCGGCGGGCTTCTTGTGTGATCTCTACACCGCCCAGCATGCGGGCGAGTTCCTGGAGGCGTTCGCGCGGGGTCAGACGTTGGGCCGAAGAAATTGTGCGGCCTTGCATAACCGTTTTGGTCACGGTGTAGGCGTGGTCGGCAACGGCCGCGATCTGCGGCAAATGGGTAATGCACAGCACCTGATGCTGGTTAGCCAGGGCTTTGAGCCGCCGCCCGACGACCTCGGCCACTCCCCCGCCGATCCCTGCGTCCACTTCGTCAAAAATCAGTGTCGGCGTGGCTTCCGCAGCCGCGCAGAGAGCTTTGAGGGCGAGCATGAGGCGGGAGAGTTCTCCGCCGGAGGCAACCTGGACGAGTGGTAAGAGTGGCTCCCCAGGATTGGCAGACAGATAAAACTCGGCCTGATCGTAGCCGCGCGCTCCGAGCCGCCGGCCATTTTGCGTAAACGGCGAATCCGCCGGACTCGCCCCGCTCCCTTCAGACTGCTGCGGAAATTGGACGCCAAAGTGCGCGCCCTGCATGCCGAGCTGGCCGAACTCGGTCTGGATGCTGTGCTCAAGACTCCGGGCGGCTCCACGACGCTTCTGTGACAGTTCGTCAGCCCAGGACCAGGCCGTGTGCGCGGCTTGGGCAACCTCCTGTTGCAATGCGACAATCGCCTCTTCTCCGCTTTCGATGTGTTCCAACTCTTGTTCCAGCGTGGCCTGCCGGGCCAGAATCGCCTCAACACTCCCGCCGTATTTTTTCTTGAGACGCGAGAGCAGCGCGAGGCGCACCTCGATCTCCTCCAGACACTCGGGATTCGGGCTGAGGCGCTCGCCATATCTGCGCAGGAAGAGGGCGGCCTCTTCGACCTGGGCCAGCCCGTCACTCAGGAGTGAGACCGCTTCGTTCAGGCTGGCATCCACCTGGACCAGGGCACGCAGTTGGGCCACCAATTGCCCGAGCCGATCCGTGACGGCGCCGTCACTTGCAGTGAGTATCGCCTCGCCCCCGGACGCCGTCTGATACAGCTTTTCGGCGTTCATGAGGATGGTCCGTTCTTGGCGCAACGCCTCTTCTTCTCCGGGCTGGAGGGCGGCGCGGCGAATCTCATCGACCTGAAAACGCACGAAGTCCTGGCGGGCCTCGGCCGCTGCTTTGTCCTCGGTCAGCGTGCGCAAGCGCTCCCAGGCCTGCCGCAGGGTCTGATAGCGGGTTGCCATTTCCTGGACGCGCTGCGTCGTATCCGCGAAATCGTCGAGCAGGGAGAGCGCCGAATCCGCCTCACGCAAGACCTGCTGCTCGTGCTGTCCATAGATCTGCATCAGCCCGGCGCTGAGCTGACGCAACAGCGCGACCGTGGTCAGCCTGCCGTTCAGATATACCCGGCTCCGCCCGTTCGCCGTAATCACGCGGCGGACGAGGAGTTCTTCGGCTTCGCCCAGCCCATGTTCCACAAAGAGGGGGGCGCGCCGTGCCGGGTCAAGGCCGAAGACCGCCTCGACAACGGCCTCCTTGGTATCGCGTCGAATCAGGTCGGCGATTGCGCGACTGCCCAGAGCTAGGCCGAGGGCCTGCATGAGCAGGCTTTTGCCCGCGCCCGTCTCTCCGGTGATCACATTCAGGCCGGACTCGAACGACAGTTCGAGATTGTCAATCAGGACCAGATTTTTCACATGCAGATGACGCAGCATAGGACGGTTTCCCGGTCGCTCCTGTCTCCCCCTTACGCCCCCCCGCGTCGAGACACATCGTCCAGACGATCGCTCAAAATCTTGGCGATATTCAGGAATATCCGAGCGCCAATCCGCGGGTAACGTTTTTGCATACGCTGCAAAAAGCGCTCATCCACCACAATCGCCTCAGCATCGTCCGCGGCAATTACGTCTGCGGTCCGTTGATTCTGACGAATGAGGGCCATCTCGCCAATCACATCGCCCCGTCCCATGGTCCGCAGCAGTTTTGACGCGCCGTCAATAGTGAGCCGGGCGTCTGCCCGGCCATTGATCAGCACGAACATCTCTCGCCCCATCTCTCCCTGCCTGACGATGAACTCATCCTTGGCAAAAGTCCGAAATTCGCCCATCAGCGTGACAATTTTGGCTTGCAGGGGACGCAGCCCGGCAAAGAGGGGAATCGTCTGATGCGGGTCCCGGCCGAGTTTCAGGTATAAGACGTCCCACAGGGTGATAATCTTGGTGGTGGCGAGCAAGGCTGGCAGCAAGATCACATCCGCCCCAAAGGCCACGATCATGGTCGCCGCCGAGAGCAGACCAAATTCCTGGATCGGGACAAAAGTCGAAAAATACAACACCAGAAAGCCGAGCAATAAGATAACGGAGGCATACAGACTCGGCTTGCCCACCGTCCCGAGGGTGTGGAGCAGGGCGGTTTCCTGGTCTGGCGCCGCGTGCACCTCAGCGCTCAGCCGGGTCATCAGATGTACCGTATTATCTACCGCAATGCCCAGCGCGATAGCAGCGATAATACTGGTCCCCAGGTTGAGCACCGCGCCGGAGATCCCCATCAGTCCGAAAAAAATGACAATCGGAAAGATGTTCGGGATCATGGCGATCAGCCCGATCCGGGCGGACAGAAACATGGCCGACATCATGACGAAGATGACGCTGGCGGCCAGCGACAGACTGCGGATCTGGCCGGTAATAATATCGCCGGTAGTCTTGGTCAGGAGAATCAGATTGCCGGTGGGCCGCACCTTGAGGTCGGGCGGAAAGTGCTCCTGGGCGTAGGTGCTAATCCGCTCCGCGAGCGCCGAAATCTCCTGTGAGCCCGAGAGGGTCGTGCGGACCAGGATATTCGAGCGCGCAAAGTCCGGGCTGGCGACAGACCGAAAACTGGTCGGACTGCCGGCCACGAGCTGCATGACGGCGCGGAGTTGAGACGGCTCCTGCCAGAAGGTGGTGGGCTTGTCCGAAAGAGGAAACGTGTCCAGCCTCTCCAGTTTAGCGGAGGACACGTTTCCTCTTTGTGGCGCAGCCGTAATAATCTCGCCACCCGGACCGACCAGAACCTCACCGCCGCCGGACTGCGCCCCGCGGTCGAGCAGCTCGCAATAGTCAACAAACGAAACGGTCTTATCCACACCGGGCAGGCCGTCGATATAGGATTGCAGGTCTTTAATCCGGCGTAAGGTATCCCACTGCTTCATGACGTCTTTTTCTTCTCCATCAATCACCACATAAAAAGCCATGCTGCCGACCAGATGGGTATTAATGGCGTCGGTGGCCTGGCGAACGGGGTCGTTGGGCCGAAAGAAGGACTGAAAATTCGAATCGACCTGAATCGAGGAGAGGTTCCATATCGCCACCCCGGCGCAGAGCAGCGCCGCGCCAATAACGCTCAGGCGGTTCTGAATGGCAAAGTGCCCGATACGGCGCAGACCCGCGGTGACCCCAGGGGCAAACGCCGCCGCCGAGTTGGTCGGGAGACGGAGTTGCATAAGCACGGCCGGGACCAGGAGAATGGATAAGACAAAAGCGATCAGAATGCCGACCGACGAGAAAATACCCATTACCCGAATACTGCTGAGCGGGTTCACGCCCAGGGCGAGGAACCCGAGCACGGTTGTCAGCGCGGTGATACAAATCGGCGGGCTGGTTTTTCTGAGGGCCTCCAGCACAACGTCCCGCACCGCTCCGTCCGGCCGGGCCAACTCATAATACTCGGCGACCATGTGGAGCGAATAGGCTGTGCCCAAAACCAGAATCAGGGGCGGCAGGGCAATACTCCCCAGGCTGAGGCTGCTCCCGGCGAGCACCATGATACCCAGCGTCCAAATCAGACTGACGAGAATCGTCAGGGCGGGCAACAAGACGCCGCGGATGGAGCGAAAGCTCACAAAGAGCACGACAACAATAGCGAGCAGGGTCAGCGGAACAAAGCGGATTACATCGCTCTGCATGGCTCGCGCGGAATAGACTTTGAAGCGGGGAAGACCGGTATAAAACAGTTCTTCCGGTCCGGTTTCGCGTTCGGTATCGAGGAGGGCCTGGATTTGCGCATCGATACCCCGCTGCATAAACTCCTCGTCGTCCATATCGGCGAAGAAGATATTGATGGCCGCGGCTTTTCCGTCGATGGCAACCAGGTTCTTGAGATAAATAGGCCGGTCGGCCAGCGTCTCCCGGAGCGCCTCCAGACCGGCCTGATCGGTGGGAATCTGCGTGACCAAAGGCGGCGGCTCGACCACATCGGCAATCGGATCAAGCGCATTGGTCAGGCTGAGCACCTCCTGGACCCCTGCGATGTTCTCCAGCGCTTCAGTCAGGCGCGTAATCTTGCGTAAGACATCAGCGGTATAGATGTCATCGGCCAACAGCCCGACTACGCCAACTTCATCACTGCCAAAGAGCTGGCGGACTTCGGCGTAATACTGGCTGTCCGGGTTGTCTTGACTCAGGAGGCTTTCAACCGAGCCGTCCAGACGGATGTCTTTTGCGTACACACCAAAGACGCAGGTGAGAATGAAGAGCAGAAGGAGGAGCGTTTTCGGCCGGTTGACGACGAGCTGATAGAGCCGTTCCATAATAGCGGTAGGAGCGGGTTTGCGACCCGCCCTTACTCGGAGAAAATATATCGGAAACAGATGGCAAGTGCGAGGGGCAAGGCAGGAGGGTCTGGGGATATTGCAGCCAGCAGGAAGGTTGGCAATCCTGGCCGTCCCGGCTATAGAGCTACGAAGGTAGGGCCGGTATGCAGTGCGTCAGTTGTGGCTTTGCAAATCAGGGTGGAATGAAGTTCTGTACCGAGTGCGGTACCCGGCTGGCCAACCTGTGTGCCCGCTGCAACTTTGAGAACCCGCTGTCGGCAAAATTCTGCGGCGAATGCGGACAGGCGCTCACTCTCCAAGCCGTCGCCTCTCCGCAGGTCACCGACCGAGCCGTACCGGACCGGACCGGGAGGTATCCATAACAGGGGAGGTGGGTTTGCAACCCGCCCCGACGGAGCGCCAGTCTGTTGCGGCAGACCGACGGCAAGTCACGGTCATGTTTTGTGACCTGGTTGGTTCGACGCCGTTATCGGAGCAACTCGATCCCGAAGAGTGGCGCGATGTGCTCGGCGCATATCATGCGGCCTGTAGTCAGATCATTGAGCGCTTTGATGGGCACATTGCCAAATATCTGGGCGACGGACTGCTCGTGTTCTTTGGCTACCCAACCGCGCACGAAGACGACGCGCCCCGCTCGCTTCATACCGGCTTGGGCATACTCCACGCGGTGCAGCAGCTCGGCATTCGGCTCGGACAGCCGCTTCAGGTCCGCATCGGCATTCATACCGGTCTGGTTGTGGCCGGCGAGGTGGGGAACGATGCCCTGGATATTGTGGGAACAACGCCGCATATTGCCGCCCGGCTCCAGACCCTTGCCCAGCCGGGCAGCCTGGTCGCCAGCGCCGCCACCTGTCAGCTCGCTCCCGGACTGTTCACGACTGTCAGCCTCGGCTCGCAGACGCTGAGGGGGCGTGTCCGAGCCCATCTCTGTCTACCGCATTATGGAGGAAAGCGAGGCCCGTCATCCCCTGGAGGGGGCCGTCCAGACCGGCCTGACGCCGCTGACCGGACGGGAGCAAGAGGCCGGCCTGCTGCTCGAACGCTGGGAGCAGGTGCAGGAGCGGCACGGCCAGGTCATCCTGTTGAGCGGCGAGGCCGGTATCGGCAAGTCGCGGTTGATTCAGGCCCTGACCGAGCGGGCCGCCCAGACCTCCGCGGCCACGCTGATCGAGTATCGTTGCGCTCCCTACTATCAGAGCAGTGCCCTCTATCCCTTGATCGATTTCCTCCAGCGCATCCTGAATTTCAAGCTGGATGAACCGCCCCATCAGAAGCTCGATAAACTGGCCCGGGCGCTGGACCGGCAGGGCTTTGCACGCGAGGCTGTTCTGCCGCTCTTCGCGGCCCTGTTGTCGCTGCCCCACCCCCCGGACTGTCCGCCGCTGGTCGGCACCCCCCACCAGCAAAAGCAGAAGACACAGGAAACCCTTGTGACCTGGCTGCTGCAGGAAGCCGACCGCCAGCCCCTGCATTGCGTGGTTGAAGATTTGCACTGGGCCGACCCGTCTTCGCTCGAATTTCTCGGTCTGCTGATCGAGCACGTTCCCAGAGCGCGTATTCTGTTGCTGCTGACGTATCGCCCCGAGTTCAGGCCGCCGTGGGCGCTGCGTTCGCATATGACCCAGATGATGCTCAGTCGCCTGCCCCGCAGACATATCGAGGCCATGATCACCAACGTCAGCAGAGGCAAGCCTCTGCCGGCCGAGGTGGTTGAACAGATCGCCAGCAAAACGGATGGCGTTCCCCTCTTTGTCGAAGAATTGACCAAGATGGTGGTGGAATCGGATTTTCTGCAAGAGGAGTCTGAGCGCTATACCCTGATCGGGCCGCTGCCCAATCTGGCCATTCCGACCACGCTGCAAGACTCGCTCATGGCGCGCCTGGACCGCCTCGCGCCCGTGCGGGAAATCGCACAGCTCGGCGCAACCCTGGGGCGGGAGTTCTCCTACGAACTCATCAAGGTCGTCTGTACGGCGCCGGAAGCGGAGCTCCAACAGGCGCTGGCGGTGCTGGTCGAGGCGGAAATCCTGTACCAGCGCGGGATTCTGCCCAATGCCGAATATACCTTCAAACACGCCCTGATTCAGGACGCCGCCTACCAATCTCTGCTGAAGAGCAAGCGCCGGCACTACCATGAACGGATTGCGCGGACGCTGGCGGCGTATGTCTCGGTCAGCGGCGACATCCATCCCGAACTCCTGGCCCATCACTACACCCAGGCCGGCCTGAAGGAAGAGGCCCTCACCTATTGGTATCAGGCCGGAGAACGGGCCGTTGGGCAGTCCGCGAACGAGGAGGCCATCCGTCACCTGCAAACCGGCCTGACCCTGCTGGACGCTCTCCCTGCTTGCCCCCAACGACAGCGGCACGAGTTAGCCTTCCAGACTCTCTGGGGCGGTCCTTGATGGCCGCCCGTGGCTCGGCCGCCTCAGCAGTGGGGCAGGCGTACAGCCGGGCCCAGACGCTGTGTGAACAGCTCGGGGACAGGGAGCAACGCTTCCCCATCCTCCGAGGAGTGTGGGCTCATCATCTTGTCCGTGGTGCGCTTCAGTGTGCGCGAGAACTCGGAGAACAACTGTTGGTGTTGACCGCCGGGGCGACGGACTCCATGGTGCATGCGGAGGCGCGCTTTGCCTTGGGCGGCACTTTTTTCTGGCGCGGCGAGTTGGCGGCCAGCCGCCTCCATATCGGACAGGGACTCCCGCATACCAGACACCTGGACGACGCTGCCGCCTATATGTTTGGCCAGCATCCAGAGGTCGGGTGTCTGAGCTATGAGATAATGAACTTGCTGATACTGGGGTACCCCGACCAGGCCCAACAGCAGTCGCATCGCTCCCTGGTGGACTCTGCTACAGAACGTGGACATCCCCTGACCCTTGCCTATGCGCATTTTTTCGAGGCCGTGTTCGCCCAGCTCCGTCAGGAGGTGCCCAACGTCCGCACGCACGCCCAAGCGGTGATACGGCTTGCCCACGAACAGGGTTCCCCCTATTGGTTGTCGATGGGCACCGTTCTGGAAGGCTGGGCGCGTGCCGTCCAGGGAGACGCCACTGAGGGGATGACCCAGATTCAACACGGACTCCAGGAATTTCGGAAGACTGGCGCTGCCTTGGCGCTGCCCTATTTTCTTGGACTGTTCGCCGATACCTATGCCCGAAAAAGTCAGGGAGACGGACTGTGCACACCGCTGATCGAAGCGGGTCTGGCCAGCCTGGCTGAAGCCCTCGCCTGTAGTGAACGGACGGGCGAGCGCATCTACGCCGCCGAGTTGTATCGGTTCAAAGGCGAGCTGTTATCTCAACAGGCCAGAGCTGGGGGCAGCGCCTCCTCTCTCCCGCCCGACACCTGCGGGCGCATAGCGGACTGCTTTCAGCACGCTCTCAGCATTGCGCGTCGTCAGCAGGCCAAACTCTTTGAGCTGCGGGCCGCGGTCAGTCTGACTCGTTTTTGGCAAGCGTGTGAAACAGAACGGGCCACAGTGCAGCAAAAGCGGCAGGCTGCCCGGAGAGACCTGCAACAGGTCTACGACTGGTTTACGGAAGGATGGGCTACCGACCCGTTGCGTCAGGCCCGCATGGTCTTGGAGGCATTGGGTGATGACGCCTAGCCGGAAGCGGGAGAGACAGCGCGCCTGGTCATTCCCCAACAATAGAAAAGGACGTACGCCTATGAAGTCCTGGAAGCAACTGTACCAGTTCCTGACCATAGTCCTCTTCGCCGTCTCGAATGCAGCCTGCACCCTGCATACTCCGAGCGCTCCATCTTCCAACGTGAAAGTGGAAGATGCCACAGCCGCCTCCTTTCCGGTGGAGAGCGGGGCGGGCTACCTTTTCTTCTTTGATGAGGAGGCCCACGATACCAACTTCATGGCGTTGAAAAGGCGAGGGGCTTTTGATGGTTTGTCCCATGAGCGGCTCATCGCGACCAGAACGGAGCAGCTCGATCGCTATCTCTGCTCTCGGTATTCAGCGCAAACAGGAACCCCAACGGAGGCAATTCACCCAAATGTCAGGCAGGCAATCCGAAACACAGCCAGACGGGAAGCCGTTCGACAGGCAACCATACTGGGATTAAAGCCAGACTCGAAAACTATGAAAAAAAGGAGGATGCACCCGCACCCCGATGTTTATTAAGAGGAGTTGCATACAATCAAACATCATCACGCCCGGGACAGGCTCCTAAAGAGCCGCGAGCACACAGGCGAAGGTGCCTAGGTGTTACCACCGTTATTCACAGCAGACTACTTATCTCGGCTGGAAACCTTACGCATTCAGACCAGACGCCGCTTTCTGGGCAGCCGGCCCGGTGGCCATGTTTCGCTGCGCCGGGGGGCAGGGCTCGAATTTGCGGATTATCGTCGCTACTCCCCCGGCGATGACCTGCGCTCTATTGACTGGAATCTGTACGGCCGGACCGACCGTCTCTATATTAAACAGTTCCAGGAAGAAGAGGACTTGTATACCTCACTCTTCCTGGATGGTAGCGCTTCCATGGCCTACCCCGCTCAAGACGGAAAGGCCGAAGCCGCTCGGGATGTTGTCCTGTCGCTGGCCCATGTGGTTCTGGCCTGCAACGATGCCGTCAAGCTTTTCCTTTTGGGCGCGGATACGACAGTCCCCGCGACAACGCCGTTCTTCCGGGGCCGCCAGCGCTTGGGCAATGTGGCGGAATTTCTTGACAGCTACAGTCCTACGGGTCGGGTCAATGTCGTCCGGTCGCTGGCGCAGCAGTTGCAGCAGTTCCACCATGCGGGCAAGGCAGTGTGGGTTTCCGATTTTTTATTCCCCCTGTCCGATGTCCGCACCGGCCTGAGTCTGATGCGCGACGCAAACTTTGACCTGGCGCTTATTCAGATTCTCGGCCAGGAGGAAATGGACCCGCCGCTCTTTCCCGGCGGAGCCCGACTGACAGACAGCGAAAGCGGAGAGGAAAGTGTGGTCTATTTTGACGCTCAGGCCCAACAGACCTATAGGCAGCGCTTGGACCGACACAATCGAGAACTCCAGAGTTCCTGCCATCAGGCCGGTGTTCACTACGCCCGTTTCATTACCCAGCAAGACCTGCCCCACTTTATCTTACGCGCACTGCCGGAGCTGGGGCTGCTGAGGTAGTCGGACGCCTGCGTCCTCGCGTTAAGTCTCATGCAGTTCAGTTTTCTCTCTCCGGCGGCCTTCTCCCTCCTGCTCGCGCTCCCCTTGCTGCTGCTGCCGTATTTGCTCCGGCAGCGACAGCACCGCCGGGTCGTTCCGGCGCTCTTTCTCTATCAGGATATTGCTTCTCCGCTGCGGCGACGCCTGTGGGGTCGGATCCGACTGTCTCCGCTCTTTTTGCTCCAACTTCTCATCCTCCTGTTATTGGTTGCCATCGCCGCTCGGCCGGTCTTACAATACGAAACCGCCGGAAAAATTGCGCTCGTCCTCGACACCTCGGCCAGTATGCAGGCGCGTGCCCCTTCGGGTCAGTCTTCACTTTTTGCGGCGGCAACGGAGAAAATTCAGCAGGAACTGGCAAATCTCCCGGCCGAGCACCCCATCAGCATCTTCACCACCAATCCACTGGGGGCAGTCCCCGAAGACCTGCTCGAAGCCGATACGGGAGCGCCCCTTACGGCCGATTCTGATATGCGGGCCGTGTGGGAGCGGATACGCGTCAGCGATGCACCCGACCCGAGCGCGGCCACGCTCTCTGCCTTTTTTGCCCGACTCTTGCGCGATCACGATTTTGAGCGCGTTTTGTTCGTGACCGACCGCCCCGTCACACAGTCCCCTGGCGAGCAGCCGGCCAGGCCCGCACTCCGCACGGTGACGCTGGGCGCTCCCCAGCCCAATATCGGAATCAGTACATTCCGCTTATACCGGAGCCCGTTTTTCCCAGATGAAATTCACGCCACGGTCGGCATACACGCTGCCGAGGGCGCCCTCTCCCAGTTGCCCCTGAGGCAGGTTGTCATCGAAGATGGCCAGACCCGGCAGCGCTTCGCTGCCCAGCGGGTCGGACAGCCAGCAGCGCAAAGCTTCTCCTTTTCCCAACTCCCGCTCACGACAAGCTACCGCGCCCGGATTCTTTTTGGGGAGGGGGAAGGCCGAGACGAAGACGGACTGGCCGTTGATAACGAAGCCTACGCCATTCTGCCGCCTCTTGAGGAGATTGCGGTCTTACTCGTCAGCCCAACGCCTGAGGTCGGGGACAGTCTCGGGCAGATACCAAATATCAAGTTGACGCTGATGGCCCCTCAGGACTATGACCCCGCTACGGTCACGCACGCCTCCGCGTTCAGGTGTATCCTCTTTCACCTGACCGCGCCCGAAGCACTGCCCCCGACGCCGGCGGCCTTCTTTCTGCCGCCGGATGACAATCCGCTCTTCTCCTTGGGACAGAGCGCCCAGCGGCCCGTGCTCACCCACTGGACCCACGGTCACCCCCTGACCTCGTATGTGACCTTTCCTTTGCTCACCCCGGCCTATGCCCAGGCCCTCCAGCCCTCCGTATGGAATACGCCCATCATCGAGAGTACGGTCGGACCACTCTTACTGGCTGGAGAGCGGGCCGGACAGCGCTATGTCGTGACCGGATTCGACCTCTTGCCCTACCTGGGAAGGCGGAACCTGCCAGCCTCCATTTTGACGCTGAATATTTTGGGCTGGCTCTCGGACCAAGCCTTGCAATCCGCCCTGTATAAAACCGGGGCAGTGCTGAGCCCGCAGGCATACGCAGACAGTCCAACCGTTCCGACCCGGTCTGTCCTATTTCCTCAGGCGCCCGACTTCCGACCGGTCGAGCGAGCCCTCTCATTGGACCGGCAGGGGGTGTATACTTTTCGTGAAAATGGCCGGGAACGTCTCGTGGCCGTCAATCTCCTGAGCCTGGAAGAGACTGACCTGGGACGTCCGCTCTCCCTGGTGGTTGACGAGCCTGACGGACCGCCTCACATCCCCCAGACCGACCGGGTGGGCCGAACACGCGAGCAGCCTGTCTGGCCGTGGCTCTTGCTCGTCGTGCTTGTCCTGTGCAGTCTGGAGTGGTGGTGGGTCGCTCGAAAGGCGAAGGCCCGAGAATAATACTGAGCGTATCGTTGCGAATATGGAAGGTCTGACGCTGCTGACCGATCTGCTGCCGCTGGACTGGAGCCGGCCGGCTGTGCTGTATGGGCTCGTTGCGATCCCCTTCTTTCTCTTCTTGCAACGTTTTGCTTTCCGTCAGCGTCCTTCGTTGCTCAGTCTGGCGCTCCGCGGGCTTTTCCTGGCCACGCTCATCCTTGCGGCCGCAGGCCCCTCTGCCCGAGGCGTCCAGCAATCCGTTCCTCCCATCTTGGTCATCGATGTGTCAGACAGCCTGACCGCCGCCCAACGGCAGTGGATACAGCAAACGATTACAGACCATATACGGCCCGCTCCAGACACCCCGGTTGTGCTCTTTGGGGGGGGCAACCGGCGGTTCGTCTGGCATGATGTTCCTCCTCTTTTGGTCACTCCCCCGGAAGGCCTACAGCCTGAAGAGACCAATATGGAGGCCGCCCTGAGTCAGCTTTTGGAAGAACCCCAGCCTCGATCGGTCTATGTCTTGAGCGACGGCTGGGAAACGCAGGGAACAGTGACCGCTCTGCTCCCTGCGCTGGCCAAGCAGGGTATCCGCCTCTACCCACTACCCCCACCGCCGGAAGAACGCGCGCCCAATATTGCGCTCCGGCGTCTTGGCGCACCGCAGTCCAGCCCGGGCGGAGAGGACATCGAAATTGCGATTGCATTGGAGAATACCGCTCTTCGACCGGTCCGGGGTGAGCTGACTGTGCGCGCGCGCGATACTGTCGTGTGGCAGCAGGAAACCGCACTCCGCCCAGGCGTCTCTCTTCTCACCCATACGCTGCGGCTATCCGGCAGTGGACTCGTTCCCCTGCATGTAAGTTTCACCCCGCCTCCTGAGGCAGCCGACGCCATTCCCTCCGACAACCAGGCCACCGTGTGGGTGCAGGTTGCGCCGCAGTCGAGCGTCTTGTTGCTCAGTGCAACCCCGCGTGACAATCGCTATCTTGAACCGGCTTTAAGCAGTCGTGGCCTCGCGGTCACGGCTCTGGCCTTGTCTGCTCAGCCGGCTGCTGTACCCGCGCTCAATACCTTTACCGCGGTGATCCTCAATAATATTGCGCATCAACAGCTTCCCGCAGCTTTTGCACACGGGATGGACACCTATGTCAAAAATGGTGGCGGTCTGATTATGGTCGGGGGAGAAAGCGGCCTCGGTCTGGGCCACTACGCCGGCACGGCCATTGAGCAAGTCTTGCCCGTGTGGCTCGTCCCCCCCCAAAAAGAGGAGCCGCGCACAGCCATGCTACTGATCCTTGATAAATCCGGCAGCATGCGGAAACAGCGGAAATTGTTGTACGCGAAATTGGGCGCCCGGGCGGCTGCCCGCAACCTGACAGATACCGACCTGTTTGGGATCATCGGTTTTGATAAGACCCCGTTTGTGGTGGCCCCGCTTGACTACTTGGGCAAAACCCGTGCCCAGCTTGACGATCGGATTGACCGCTTAAAGCCATCCGGCGGCACGTTTCTGCTGCCCGCCCTCCAAGAGGCCAAACGCCAGTTGGAACGTCAGTACGCCACCCGCAAACACATTGTGCTCCTGACCGACGGCGAGACCGGCGGGAGCGGGAGTGACTATCTGGACCTGGTCGCAGTGCTGCGCAATGAACTCAAGATCACGATTTCAACCATTGCCGTGGGCAAGCAGCCAAACCTGCGGCTGTTATCCCGTCTGGCAGACTACGGTGGCGGGGCGTTCTACCATACCACCGACCCGTCTACCTTACCCGACCTCTTCCTTGATGAGTTGGAAGAGAAACCGGAAGAAAAGACCATGGTTGAACGGCTGTTACACCCCATTCCGAACCCGCGCTCCCCCCTACTCGAAGGCTTGGCCCAGCAGCGACTACCGGCCGTCAAAGGCTATGTGCAAACTAGACTCAAAAAGGGAGCGCGGGCCGACCTGTCGGTCCGGGATACGGACACGCAGCCCCCCCTCTTGGCTTCCTGGTCCTATGGTCGGGGCCGAGCCGCGGCGTTCACCTCAGACGCGAACGGGCGCTGGTCGGCGCCGTGGGTGGGCTGGGACCGCTACAGCCAGTTCTGGAATCAAACCGTCCGCTGGAGTTTTGCCCGAGAGGAGGGAGACGAACACCCCTGTCCTGAGCCTTGTCGAAGGGATGGGCAGCTCGCCTCTCCGTTTTCCGTCGAGGTCGGGCACACCGAGACCGGGCTGATGGTTGACGCTTTCTTCTACGGAACGAAAGAGCCAGCCCAGGCCGACGCAACGCTCACGGCAACGCTCACGACGCCGGATGGAATGACCTCCCGCCTGATTTTTGACCGCCTGGCGCCCGGCCATTATCAAGGGAAGTACGATACCCGTATGTCGGGCGACTATAGCCTTGAGGGCACTCTTCCCGGCGGGGAGCGGTTTGGTCCTCTCGGCTATACGCTGCCGCGTCTCCGGCCGCGTGAAACCCCTCAGCCCCAGCCCAATCTCCGCCTCTTCGAAACGCTGGTCGAGGCAACGGGCGGCGCCCTGAACCCCGAGTTGGCAACCCTCAGCCCGCGGCAAAGAGGAAACGTGTCCTCCAATACACAGGCAGAGGCCGGACACGTTTCCTCTTTTGGACCAACCGCGCAACTGCCGCTCTGGCTGTACCTCATCCCCCTTGCCATGACCTTCTATCTTGTGGAATTGATGGGACGTTCTTTGACTTCGTCCCGCTGAGGATGCCCCTGTCCTGAGCGGGGCGCAGCGGAGTCGAAGGGCGCTTGCCCAGAGACAGACGGGCTGGTATGGCGGGCGGAAGGACTGGAGCACTGACCCTGGTCTGAGGAAGCTTGGAGAATAGATGGCATATCTCGTCCTTCTTCGACATGGCCAATCACAATGGAATCTGGAAAACCGCTTTACCGGCTGGGTTGACGTTGCCCTGACGGCAAAAGGCGAGAAAGAGGCGCGGCAAGCCGGAAAAAAGATCAAAGCCGCTGGCCTGCAATTTGATACCACCTTCACCTCAGTGCTTCAGCGTGCCATCCGAACGCTCGAATTGGTCTTGGAGGTGCTCGGGCAATCGCCCCTGCCCGTCGAACAGGATCAGGCTCTGAACGAACGCCATTACGGCGACCTGCAGGGACTCAATAAAGCCGAGACTGCCAAGAAGTTTGGCGACGAACAGGTACGACTCTGGCGACGGAGCTATGATATTGCCCCACCGGGCGGTGAAAGCCTGGCAAACACGGCCGCGCGGACGCTGCCCTATCTGAAAGACCGGCTTCTTCCCACGGTCCAAGCCGGACAGCATGTGCTGGTTGTGGCGCATGGCAATAGCCTGCGTTCGATCATCATGCATCTCGATCGGTTGAGCCGAGAGGCAGTCCTCAGCCTTGAGCTGGGAACCGGCGTCCCGGTGGTGTACGATATTGACGCTGAGGGCAACGTCCGATCAAAAGAGATTTTGTAACGACGACGCAGCGCTCAACGCGCGGGGGAACTGCGCGTTGAGCGGACGGTCTCTCGTGGGACTACTGCGCGGCCAGGGAGCGATATTTCCCCTGATAAAATAAGAGTGGCTCGCCGGGTGCGGTCACGAGCCGCTGAATCTCTCCAACATAAATCGTGTGGTCCCCCCCCTCGTGGGCATGGGCAACGGTGCATTCGAAATGCGCCAGCGCTCCATCAAGCAGGGCCACTCCGAGTTCTCCGAGGCTGTAGGGCAAGCCGGCAAATTTTTCAATCCCTTTTGTGGCAAAACGGGTGGACAGCTCTTCTTGCGCCAGGCTCAGGAAGTTGACGGCAAAGACCTTGGATTCCTCAAAACAGCTGTAGCAGTCTACGCCTTTATCCACACAGATTAGCAGCATCGGTGGGTCCAGAGACAGGGAGCTAAACGCATTGGCGGTCAGGCCAAACGGCTTTCCCGTGGCATCTTTCGTCGTGATGACGGTGACCCCGGTGGCAAACAGCCCCATTGCGTTGCGTAATTCTCGTCCGTCAATTGCCATACTGCCTCCCCGGTCGATACAAAAGTTCTCTGACAGCTACCAGAGCGCCTCCCAGGCTGTCAATTACTCTGCGTGTCGAACGCGGCGGGCGCGGTCTCATGTCCCAGATTCGGCACAGTCAGAGACCTCGCGACATCCTTGTCGCAGCCCGGAGCGCGGCCGAACACTTTCTGCCACACCGGGGCAGTTTCCATGCACATATACACCGGAACCAGGGGAGCAAGGCTGTTCAACTGGGTGATAAGGCGGCGGTACATCTTGACCCGCAAGGCCTGAAAGGTGCGCCATTTGCCATCCTCGCATAAGACCTGCTCGCCGGATAAGAGACGGGTCTGCGGGAAGCGTTGACGGATGACTTTCCGCAGGGACGGGGTGATGCGCAGACTACCGAAACTGACCCAGGCCACCCCCCGTGGCTCAACGGTCGTAAAGACCTGCTCCAGCGCTTGCCGATAATCCGTCTCCCAGTTGGGGTACTCGATGAGCGGATCAAAGTGAAAACCTATTTTATAGCCCGCCTGCTGGATGCGCTGGGCGGCCCGGAGGCGTTCGGCAAACGACGCCGTACCGTGCTCTTCCATATCGGCAATCGCCGGTGGCGTCAGGCTCCAGGAGACGACCACCCGCCCGTGTGACTCGAGCCTGAGCAAATTGTCAATACCGTCGCTCTTCGTCTTGAGTTCGAGCAGGACGTTCTTCCGCGCGGCGAAGAAGGGCACCAGGTCTGTCGAAAAACCCAAAAGCGTATCCAAGGCCAGGCTGTCGGAGAGTTCACCGGTCCCGATCCGAAACTGTCTCCACGGCTGACGATCGACGACCTGGGCGACTTCCTCCAGCAGGTCGTCACTATTGGTGAAGACTTTGAGGATGGGATTATTGGCAAGATATTCCTGTAAAAAACAATAGCTGCAATCCATCGGACAGTTGGAGATCAAACTGACGACCAGATAGTTGCAGCACACCAGCCCAGGGGTTCCGGCCGGACAGTGTTCGAGAAAGCGGGCGCGCTGGCGGGTAAAGAACAGCCGGCGCTTGCCAGCCCCAAACGGGTCTCTACCCGAGGGACGCGCTTCCTTTTGCTCCCAGTTTTTTTCAACAATGCGGACAGGCAGCTCCGGCAACTTGGCCAGGGCGCGTTGCACGACCGGTGCCTCTTCCTCGCCGCGTTCGATGAGAATTTCAGTTGGTTGATACATCGCCCATCATTATGCCGCAGGCGTCAGACCTCATCCAGAGCGTCAAACACGCGCTGAAAGCGGCCATCATCGAGCCGTTGCTGAAGCCGGGAGAGACCGTCCCGGAGTTCGTGAACATTGCGCGCCGTCAGGGTGACCGTGACTTCATCGCCTTCAAAGTTCGGCGGGAAAGATATCTGCCCTGCCCTGCCCAAGGCGAGGGCTTTGACCGCCTGACGGACATGTTCCTCCAAGCGTGTCAGGCGTGGGTAGCGTATCTTGCGCAACACCGTCTTGACCGCCTTGAGTTTGTCGTTACGTGACCCTGGTGTTGCTCGTGCGCGGCGGAGTTCTCGCCGTTCGAGAATGTCTGCAATGGTCCGCTCATCCCGCGCAACAATCTCCTCTAACCAATCCAGCACGTCTTTGAGATGGTTCTCACCGCATTGGAGGTCTTGCAGCAGGGAGAACAGCGCGGCCTGGTCTGCTCCTGGCCAGGCCTGCCAGCGGGCCCGCGTTGTGCCGCTCACGCGTTTGCGCTGGGCATAGGCCGCTATCTGCCGCGCTTGCTCATCCCGGGTCGCCATACGCCTCCTGTGCGGCCTCTCTTTGAGGGTAAGGATAGCGCGCCGTCAGGGCCAGGTAGGGTTCCGCCGGCTTGCCCCGTTTGCGCGCGCCATCGGCCAGGATCCGGCACTTCTTGTGAAGCATGACGAGGGTGGCCTGCCGCTGCTGGGGAGAGAGTCGGCCCGAATCAAGCAGTTTGCGGAGCGCGACCAGCCGAAAACGATCCATGCCCCAAAACTGGTGGGATAATTGGTCGGCATGACCGCCCCGTTTCAGGACCAAAGGTGTATCAATCAGGGGGACCGGCTCCCGCACGCTGATACGCAGCCACAGGTCATAGTCTTCACACGCCGGGAGCTGCTCATCAAACCCACCCATTCGCTCAAACAATTCCCGACGCAGCATAACGGCCGAGGGGCTGACGAGACAGCCGGCGAGGCTCTGAACAAAAATATCACCGTTAGGTTTTCGATGTTTCTTGCGTGGATTAACCCGCACCCCGTGCCGAATCCAGGTTTCCTGGGTCTGGCAGATTTGCGCGGTCGGCTGCGCCTCAAAAAAGGCGACCTGGTGGGCCAGTTTTTCGGGCTGCCAGATATCGTCGGAATCGAGAAAGGCGAGGAGTTCGCCCTGACTGGCCGCCACCCCCCGATTGCGTGCGGCAGAGACGCCCCGATGGGGTTGAAAGAGGTAGCGTATGGGACGGGACCGTGCGTAGGCATATTCGTCGACGAGCTGCCGGGTTGTGTCCCGCGCCGCGGGCGTTGAGCCGTCGTCCACGACAAGAATTTCATTCTCCTGATAGGTCTGAGCCAGGACGGAGGCCAAGGCCTCACGCAGGAAGGCGGGGCGATTATAGGTCGGGATGATGGTCGAAACGCTAGGCATCTGAGATTTTATTCGTCGCGAGAGCAGCGGGATGGGCTGCGGTCAGCGCGAGCATCGCCTGCCACAGGGCGGCTGTGCCGTGGCCATCCCGAGCGGAAAAAAGGAGCAGCGGCTCACCCTCGATTTGCTGCATCAGGATGTGACGCTGTTTTTCCCGCTGGTTGCGCCCCAGCTTGTCACATTTGGTGGCCACAAAGAGAAAGGGGCGGTGATGATAGGCCAGAAAGTCAGCCAGGGCGGCCTCCTCTGCTTCCGGACCCCGGCGGATATCGAGAATGATAACCACCCCGCACAGGTTCGGCGCGTGTATCAGATAGTCTTCAATCAGTCGTTGCCAGGCCGTCCGCTCGGACTTGGCAACTTTGGCATAGCCGTAGCCAGGCAGGTCAACAAAGGTCAGGGCCTGATTGATGGTAAAAAAATTGAGCTGTCGCGTGCGGCCCGGCGTCTGACTCGTCCGGGCAATTTTCTGGTTCAGGAGCCGGTTGATTAACGAAGACTTGCCGACATTCGAGCGTCCAGCAAAGGCGATCTCCGGCTGAGAGAGTCGCGGGTACCGTCCCGGCCGCATCGCGGCGCCAGCGAACTCAACACTTGAAATTTTCACGGTCTTAACTCACGCGCATCCGCCACCGAACAGGGGCACTTCGCAGGATGTGAGAGGAACGTAGCCGACAGAGCCGATTTGCGCCACCTTGACTTCCGCCCGCTTGGATTGTTTGTTTAGGGGGGTATGAAAAACGAACTCTTGGGCATGCTGGTGACCGCCCTGGCCATATTATCCGCAGCCATTGTGTCCGGCCTGCGGCTCAAGCCCTATATTGACGCCGGCGAAACGTATACGCCCGCTTCGTTTATGCTGTATCCGGCCCTGGCGGCCGTGCTGGTTGCCGCCCCCATCATCTTTTTGCTGCGAGCGGTCCGGGGAACAAAAGAGCTTGAAATCGGCCCGCTGAAATTTACCCAGCGCACACCGTTTATGGCCTTATGGTGTCTCTTGTATATTGTGATTGCCGTCACCTTCTTCCCCTACGACGGTCCTGAGGAGTCAGACCTCTTGCCTGAGCCGTCGCACCAGGAGGATACCGGGTCTCCCTTAAATCAGCCGGTTCGTCTACCCCTGCCATTTGCCGCTGACGCGCCCCAGGAGAGAAGGGTAGAGCAGAGACAGGTCAGGAAGCCGTTGTGACCGATTTCCAGCCTCAGCTCGATCCGTTTCAGGTGTTGTTAGGTTTTCACCTCGACTTGGTGACGCCGGAATTTTGCCGCATCAGCCTACCCTTCAAGCCCGAGTTGCGGACCGCCGGTGACGTTGTGCACGGTGGGGTCATTGCCACCCTGATCGACAGTGCCGGGGTGGTTGCGGCCTGGTCTGCTGCCGACCCCAGCGCTGCCCGTGGAGCCACTGCCGATCTCTCGGTCAGCTATTTATCCGCGGCGCACGCCGTTGATCTCGTCGCTGAAGCCCGGGTCATGCGGCGCGGACGGAGTCTGGTCTTTATTGAGGTCGAGGTCACGACCTCGACCGGGGAGCGGATTGCCAAAGGGCTGGTCACGTATAAGTTGGGATATCGTGCATGACGCAACCCTCGTTCGATCACTCCGTCCCGCCGAATTCTCCGTCCTCCGTTGTGTCTCCTCAGGCCGTTCCACCCAGAACCGTTCCGCCCATCCATATCGTCCTGTTTGGGGCTACCCTCTTTACCACCACGCTGGCCGGAACCTTTCAGGCGGGCGGGGACCCCCTCAGTGATCCGTCTGCGCTGGTGTTGGGGTTACCGTTTGCTCTCACCTTACTCCTCATCCTCCTCAGCCATGAGATGGGACATTACATCTTGGCCCGCATCCATGGGGTCTGGGCCAGCCTGCCATATTTCATTCCCGGCCCGCCCTTCTTTGTCGGGACGTTTGGTGCGTTCATTCGGATGAAATCGGCACCGGCCAATCGATCTGCCCTGTTTGATATTGGCGCGGCCGGACCCTGGGCCGGGGTCTGCTTCGCCATTCCCGCGGTTATCGTGGGCCTGACACTCTCCGAGGTGCGGCCGCTCGACCCCCTCTCGGGTGGCATCATTCTCGGCGACTCTATGCTGTTCTCCGCCTTGATCACGCTCGCTCTTGGCGTGACCCCCGATGAGGTCAGAGTCATCCTCCATCCTATTGCGCTGGCCGGCTGGTTCGGCCTGTTTGTCACCTTTCTCAATCTGCTGCCGGTTGGGCAACTCGATGGCGGCCATGTGGTGTATTCGCTCTTTGGGCCGGCGCACCGCTGGGTCGCACGCGCCTTTCTGCTGGTTATTCTGGTGCTGGGTTTTCAGGGCTGGCAAGGCTGGTTCGTGTGGGTCGTCCTGTTGGCCGTCTTGGGCATCGACCACCCACCGACAGCCGACCCGGTGTTGCCCCTTGACCGCAAGCGGACCATCTATGGCTGGTGTACCGTCGGGCTCTTTGTCTTGACTTTCACCCCCGTCCCCATCACCATATCGGCGGATTTTCCACTCCGGGAGGATGTGACCCCAGTGGCCTACCAGCTCGAACACCAGCCCCCGTCGTCACCTTTACCCCCCTGGACGTTGGTGTACCAGCCATGACCGAGCGCCTGGCCTGGGATCAATATTTCATGACCATCACGCGCCAGGTGGCCGAGCGTTCGACCTGTCAACGCGCCAAAGTCGGCGCGGTTATTGTCCGCGAGCGGAATATCCTGACCACAGGCTATAACGGTGCGCCGGCCGGACAGCCCCACTGTACCGAGGTCGGCTGCCTGATTTACGAATCAAAGACGCCGACCGGGGAGATCGAACAGAACTGCTACCGGACCATCCATGCGGAGATCAATGCCATTGCCCAAGCCGCAAAGAACGGCACCAATATCAGTGGGGCGGATATTTATGTGACTCACACCCCGTGTATCCATTGTCTCAAAGTGCTGGTGAATACCGGCATCCGGCGCATCTTTTACGAGCAGGCGTATAAGCTCCACACCGTACAGGAGTTACTGGCCTCTTCTCAGGTCGAATTGCAGCAGGTTGAACCGTAGACAGGCGAGGCGAACGTGTCCGCCCAGCTTCCGTCCTGGCAGGGACGCCCAGCCAGCGCTTCTATTCTTGCGTTTCGGCCGATTGGGTGACGGGTTGAGCGGACAATCCGTCATACGCGCCAAATTGATAGGCGGCCGCCAACAAGAGAACGGACAGGACAAGCACCGTAATCAAAATATCAAGGGCACTGAGCCCGGCGTGGCTCTTCTTCACTTTTGTCCTCCATGCGCATCTAGGGGTAGACGGGGGCGTCTCCAGCCGGACGCCGCTTCCAGCGCTTGTGTATCCACAGCCAATGGTCTGGATAGCGCTCGACCATGGCCTGAAATATGGCGGTAAATTTTGCGGTCGTGGCGCGGATATCTTCTTCCTGGCTACCAGTCCGGACCGGTTCGATCAACGGCAAGATCACGACCTTGTGCTTGTACGAGCCGTTTTCCCGCACCAGAAAAGCCGGCACAACCGGAACCCCTGTTGTCAGAGCCAAGCCGGCAAGGCCGGCTGAGGTTGAGGCCAGGCGTGAAAAAAACGGCACAAACACGCCCATCCGCCCGGAAGCGTTTTGATCAACTGCGGCAACAACCGCACTCTTTTTCTTAATCGCCCGAAAGACCTCAAGCCCGGCGGTCGTTTTCTTAATCACCTTGGTCCCGCATCGCTCGCGTTCTGTGGTCAACACCTTTTCAATAAAGACATTGCGTAAGCGACGATGGATGATGTGCATGGGCAGGCCGTAACACGCCGCCGCATGGGCGAAGAGTTCCCAGTTGCCAAAATGTCCGGTGAGAATCAGGGCACCAGTAGTGCGGAGGTTGTCAACCAACTGACGCCATTCGGCGGCGTCCTCAAATTGCACCCGCTCGTGAATATTCTCTGGTGTAAGAGAACGCAGATGGCAGAACTCGGCCAGGAGGCGGCCCAGGTTCCGAAAACTTTCACGCAGAATCCGGTGCCGTTCCGCGTTGTCCTTGGCCGGAAAGGCAAGCGCCAGATTCGTCAACCCCACCCGACGATGCGGCCAGTCTATCCAATACAGGAGCGTGCCAAGACCTTCCCCAACCCGAAACGCGAGGCGAAAGGGCAAGGCGCGAAAGAAGGCGAAGAGGGCCAGGAACAGGACATATTCGATCCGAGCCAGCAGGTGCTTTTTCTCACGCGCCGGCCGGATACGTTTTTTGCGGCGTGGCCGGTCCTGTTGAGGAATGGCCTGCTCAGTCTGGGCAGGTTCAGCGCTATCGTGGCCCGCGCCTCTGATCCCTTCTGGCATGACTCCGAGAGAGAGCGGACTGACGACTACGCTTCTGGGGCGTCAGAAAACGAAAAGCCAAACACGTCCCGTTCCTTAGCCACCAAGTCGGCAACGACCTGCCGGTCAATATCCCGGTAGCGTTGCAGGGTTTCCCGCATCTTTCCTTCCCCACCGTCTGCTCTCGCCATTTCTTTCAGCTCGTTTTTGATCCAGCCGATATGCCATTTTTCGTCTTTTGTGACTTCGTGCAGGATGGCGAGCGTCTCCGGGTCGACATCGGTCCGTTTGGCGTGTTCAAGATAGCGGCGCTGAGCGCGCTCTTCGACCACGACTGTGAGGGCGAAGAGATCAATCAATGAGCGAGGAATGCCAACGGCTCTGCCAATACGGGTCTGGTAGCCATCATCGACGTGAACCGGTTCATACCCCAGGTCGGTAATGCGTTTCGTCCACAACCAGGCGTGACGGGTTTCATCAGCCAGATGCCGAGAGAGTTTGACCTGAGCCTCAATGTTTTCGACGCGCATGGTCAATTTTAAGAGCAGCGTCGCGCCGCGTAGCTCGGCGTCGCGGTAATAGCTGTATAAATGGATCATCCGCGAATCTGTAGACATAGTGTATTCACCTTCCACCCAAAAGTCCTGTGCTCTTCTCGCTGAGACGGACACGCTCCCCCCCTTCAGGCTTCTCTCGGTATAGAGTAATGGTCACAGAAAAGCAAGAACCTCGATAGTGCGCTAAGCATCGACAAATACTCCATTTTTTTATACTATGGCGGCGATGCAGCCGGCTTTCCTGTCTATACGAGATTCCTTCCCTTCGACGTGGTTCAGAACAGGCTTGTGGCTGGACATTCTACTCTGGAGCGGAGCGTTGGGTCTCTTGTTGCACGGCCTGAGCGGATGTTGGGGTGGCGAAGACAGGCGACTGGTGGCCCGGCCGACCGGGCCCTATCACCTGACCTTGGACTTGGGGTCAACGCTCCCGCAGGCCGGCCAGGAAACAACCCTGACCTTTCACCTGACCCATACCAAGACACAACAGCCGGTCTCTGACCTGCAAATATTGCACGAACGCGCCCTCCACACTTTTATTGTGAGCCGTGATTTATCCACCTTTGCCCACACCCACCACGAGGACTATATGCCGCTCACTGACCAGGATATTCAGCGAGCGCGGTTCCATTTTCCCTATACGTTTCCCAAGGCGGGGCAGTATCTCATTGTCAATGAGTTTACCCACAAGGATAGAAGCTGGACCAAACATTTCACGCTGACGGTCACGGGAGAGTCCGGCCCACCGCCCGAGCCTGATTTCCGTCAAGAAAAACAGTTCGGTGCGTATCGCGTTGCCTTACGCACTTCGCCCTCTCCGCCCATTGCCGGCCACGAGGTGGAGATTGTGTGTCACCTCACCTCCACAGCGGGGGTTCCGGTCAGGAATTTGGGTCTCTATCTCGGCACCGAGGTCCATATGGCAAGCTGGCGGCTGGACGGCGAGCATTTCGGCCATCAGCATACCTACACGTCGGAGATGGACCGCTTTATGAAAGGCATGCGTGCTCACAGCATGTCGTCAGACCAGATGGCCCGCCGCATGGTCCAACTCATGAGCCGTCCGGCAGAACAGGAGTATGTTGGCCCGGATGTCCCGCTGCATCACGTTTTCCCCGCCGCCGGCGTGTATAAAGTCTTCTTGGAGTTGGCCCCCAACGGAGAATATCTGCCAGTTGATTTTCTGGTCACGGTTGCCGAATACACGGACGCCGCGGATACAACGATTCATTCTATCCTGCAAGAACCGGCACGACCCACCACACCCCATAGGCAGGCCCACTCGTGAAATTCCGCTCCCTTCAGAATAGTCTGCTCGTTTGCTTTCTGCTCGTTTCGTCCCCGGCCCTTCGACTGGGCTCAGGACAGGCCGTAGCCGGCCACGGATTTGTCACGGCCTTTGGCGATATCGAATGGTTGCCGGAACCCGGCCGTACGCCGGACACTGTGGGGTATCAGCTCGATTCCTGGTCCGAAGCGGGACAACTCTGGCTGGCCACGACCGCCCGGCAGGTCGTCAACCTCTCGCTCGGCTTTGCCCGGGAAAAACTGGCCGAAGCCGAAGCCATGCTGACCGCCCGGGATACGGCCGCGGCCCAGGCCGCGCTGGAGCACTATTGGTATTATATCGACCGGGCCGAGCAGGCGCTTCCACCCGCCGCAGATGGGCAGGCTGAGGAGACCATTGCCCTGATCGAAACGCTAACCACCCACCTGCTGGAACACCAGTACATCCTGACCATCATCCATACAGACCTTCCGGTAGAGTCGCGCCGCATCCTGCGGGAGGTCTTCACGACTGCGCAACAGCGCTATCCGACCATAGCCGACCGTCTGCCCCGCAAAAGACGCGGTGCCCTCTTTTTCAAAGAAGAAGAAGTGCGCTGGTCGGTTGAGATGGCAATGCGGGCAGATGAAGAGGCTGAACAGGAGTAGACATGTCTGACTGGATAAAAGACCTGCGTATCCTCGGATACCATTGGAAATGGGTCAGCCTGGTGGTCGTGCTGGTGGGAGGGCGTATCCTGCCGGCCCGTCTTGCCGGGGCAACCACCGTCCTGGAAAAATCATTCCCGGAATTGGTACAGGGAATGCCATCATGAACTCCAGGAGCGACAATATCGACCGACTCCAGGCGGACGATATCAATGGGATCAAGGCCATCTAGGGCAGCACGTCCACCAGAGCCGCCCCCAAGGCGTACTGTCGCGCGAGACGGGCCTGCCAGCAAATGGCTGAATACTGCGGGGCAAAGAAACGAGTTGAATTATCAGGACTTGACCTGTCCCGCCAGCAAGACACGAGCCGTGAGGGAGACCTCTGAGTTATCTTATTGATACCAACATATCTCTGAGGTCCGAAAGGGAATATGCAAAACAAGGATAAAGCGCCGCTTCCCTCCGCCTTGGAAGAACTCGACGACACACCCTTCCCCGACCCCATTGTCATGCCCATTGAGGAGGTGATTGACCTGCATCCTTTTGCGCCCCAGGAAATCCGCAGCGTCGTAGAGGAATACTTACGCGAGTGTTGCCGTGCAGGGTTTACCCAGGTGCGTCTCATCCACGGCAAAGGCAAGGGGGTCCAACGCGAGAGTATCCGTTCGCTGCTCGCTCGCCTGCCCTATGTAAGAGACTTTGCCGATGCGCCAATGGAGGCCGGCAGTTGGGGCGCGACCGTTGTCCGCCTCAACCCGTCGCGGACAGACCCGGCGGGAAGCGGCGAACCGTAGAGCAATCGGATTTTCCTTGTACGTGGCGGGCAAACTCTCTCTTGCGCGGCTCTCCTGCAAAGGGATACATAGTGACGGGAGAAGGAGGGGGCCATGGAAACGGTTGAGACCTTTCTGGCTGATTTGCGAGGCTATATCCAACACCAAGATGAAAAGCCCCTGCTTGGCCCCAGTTTCTATCAGGGCCTGTTGACCGGGGAACTGTCTCGCCCGCAACTGAAAAAATGGGCGCTCAACCTCTTTTATGTCACCGGCCAGCACATTCGGGCCTTTGGGGGGATTTTTATGAATACCGGCCTCGGGCCGCTGGACCGGAAAATCCGACGCCATATCGTTGAGAATCTGACCGATGAAGAAACGATTATGGGTCGCGGGGAAGACGCCCACTGGATGCTGTCCATGCGATTGGCCCAAGCGCTCGGAGCCACCGAGGATGAGGTCCGGCGGCCTGTCGTTGCCCAAGAGTCGGTCGCCTATGTTGACTGGGTGATTGAGCTTGGCCGGAAAGAGTACGGCCTCGTCACTCTGGCGGCCATGTCGATTGGCGGCGAGACGCGCAGCGATGACTCCATGAAAGGTCTGGTGCGTGCGCTCAAAGAAAAATATGGTCTGACCAGGCACGATCTTGAATTCTTCTATGCGCATGCCAGTGAGGCCGAAGCCCATGGCGAGCCCGTTTTTGACATGGTGCGCGAATACGCCACCACAGCCGAACGGCAGCAGAAGATTCGAGACAGTATCACGGCGTGGTGCGAGAAATTCCAGGCGGCTCAGGAAGGCGGGTATCGGGTTGCGATGGGTATGGATACCGGCGTCCGAGTTGATTTGGGTTGATTGGGAAAGATTTGGAAAGAGGAGGGATCATTCATGTATGACCTGATTATTGAAAACGCCCGTATCTGCGACGGCACGGGGAGACAAAGCTTCTACGGTAATGTGGCAGTCAAAGACGGCCTGATCGCCGCGGTGGGCAAGGGCAATGGCGAGGCCGCCCAAAAGAAAATCAACGCCGAGGCTTGGTGCTGGCTCCGGGTTTTATTGATCCGCATACCCACTACGATGCCCAAGTCGCCTGGGACCCGCTGGTGACCTGCTCCTCCTGGCACGGCATTACCACGGTGGTGATGGGCAACTGCGGGGTGGGCGTCGCGCCGGTTCGGCCCAAAGCGCGGGATATTGTCATGTGGGACCTGGTCAATGTCGAGGCGATCCCGTTCGAGGTCATGGAGCGGGGCATTGACTGGCAGTGGGAAACCCACGCCGAATATCTCGACGTGTTACAAAAGCGCGGCATGGGTATCAACGTGGCCTCGCTTGCCGCCCTCACGCCTCTGCGGCACTATGTGATGGGCGAAGAGTCGTTTGAGCGGGAAGCCACCCCGGACGAAGTCGGGGAGATGCAACGGCTGTTTCGCATCGCCATGCACGCCGGCGCGTTTGGCCTGACCAGTACCATTCTCAACAATCATATTGGTTTTGAAGGGCGCCCGCTCGCCTGCCGCAATGCCAGCCGGGCCGAGTGGAGCGCGCTGTGCCAGGTCATGAAAGAAGAGGGCCGTGGCACAATCGAGATTGCCCTGACCGGGACTAATGTCGGCCAGGTCTCGGACGACGAATACGATCTGCTCAAATTCCTGGTTGATGAAAGCCAGCGTCCGGTGACGTTTCTGGCCCTGTTCAACAAGCCGGGCAAGCCGGAGTCCTATCTGAATGCCGTGGAGAAGGTCCAACCCATCCTCGGCTGGGATAAAGCCGTGCCGCAGATCACCTGCCGCCCATTGCGGGTCCAATTCAATATGAAGAACCCGTTCATCTTCGCGATTTTTTCGGCCTGGCACCATGTCTTCAATAAGAGCGTTGAAGAGCAGATGCAGATTTATGCCGATCCAGGCTTTCGCAACGCCTTTCGCGAAGAGATGGATAAGCGGCGTATCTTTCGCGGCCAGTGGGGCCGGATGACTGTGATTGATGCCCACAGTGAGGCAGTCAAGCCGCATGTCGCCAGCAAGAAGACGGTGGCCGAGATTGCCCGCGACCAGGGCAAGGACGTGGTGGACGCTTTTCTCGACCTGGCGGTGGCCGACCGCCTGGAGTTGATGTTCGACCTCCAGGCGTTCAATTTTGAACCCGAAGGGGTGAGGAACCTGGTCAGTGACCCCCGCTTTCTGATCGGCCTGTCCGACGGCGGAGCGCATGTGGACATGCTGTGTGATGCGGGGTACGCGACCTATCTGCTCGGTCGCTGGGTGCGGGACAACCAGGTGCTGACCATTGAAGAAGGCGTCCGCCGGCTGACCTCAGTGCCGGCCGACCTGTTCGGTATTCCCAACCGGGGGCGCATTGCTCCGGGCCTGGTGGCCGACCTGACGCTGTTCGACCCCGACACGATCGATGCAAAGGACCCGGAATATGTCTGGGACCTGCCCGGTGGCGGAAAACGCTTTGTTGCCAAATCCAAAGGCATCAAGACAACGGTCGTCGCCGGCCAAATCCTGTATCAGGACGACGAGTATCAGGGGGGCTTACCCGGACAGGTGCTGCGCAGTACGGATCGCTAAAAACTGATCGCTCAAAAACAAGGGGGCGGTGTCCAGACCGCCCCCTTCTCTCTCTTCTCTCCCGCTCTGCTTAGCCGTCCACCATCACGTTTCTCCCGCTCTGCTTAGCCGTCCACCATCACGTTCTCTTCCGTTAATAAAATCACACACTCCGCGCCGCCGCCCGTCGCGCTATTTCTGGCCGTCTGGCCTTCGGAGGTCCCGAAGACCTCGTCCATCCTTTTCCTGACCGACCCGGAGGGGCACGCTCGGGTCGGTCTGCTCTGCGGTATACCGCCTGGTCCCTCACCGTTCAAGCAGCCTTTTCTTCAGCCTCGATTTCGGTTAGGGATGGACAGCATATTGCAGGATACATGGGAGGATGGTTATGGAGACACGTCCGGCATCACTGCTACCGGAACAGTTCGGCCCGTTGCAGGGCGTGCGGATTGTATCGAGCGGAACCTTAGTCGCCCAGCCGTTTGCCGCGTCCCTGGCCGCGGAAATGGGTGCTGAGGTGATTCAGGTCGAACGCACCGGAGAGGGCGACGTGGCCTGGCGCCATCTGGGGATGCAACTGCCCACCACAGACGTCCAGGGGCAGGTGGCAACCACCTGGATTCAGGAACGGCGCAACGAATGGTATGTCACGCTGGACTTCAGCAAGCCCGAGGGCAAAGATTTGTTCCTCAAGCTGGTCAAGTCGTGTGACATCTGGATGGAGAGCTCCAAGCCCGGCTCCTATACCAAGTGGGGTCTGACCGACGAGGTCGTGCTCCAGGCCAATCCCAAGCTCGTTATTGCCCATGTCTCCGGCTATGGTCAGAGCGGTCATCAAGCCTACCTGGGTCGGGCCTCGTACGACATGATCGGCCAGGCTTTTGGTGGACTGATGTACCAGACCGGCTTTCCCGACCCTGACCCGCCGGTGCGGGCCAACCCCTGGACGGCCGACTATATTACGGCCCTGTTTTGCCTGTGGTCGTCCCTGGCCGGCTATATTTCCGCGCAACGCACCGGCACGGGTCAGGTCGTTGATATCTCTCAGTTCGAGGCCATCCACCGTCTGCTCTCGGGGACGATGGTCGAGTATTTCAGCAATGGTTTTGTCCGCGAGCGAACGGGCAACAAAGCCACCGCGTTTCAACCCTATGACGCCTTCCAGGCCAGCGATGGCTGGGTGGTGGTCGGCGCGGTCGGCTTGGCGGTTTTTTCCCGGGTGTGCAGAGTCTTGGGCCTTGACCCGGAAGAGGAGAAATGGCAGCGCGCCAGTGTCGATATCAACGGCCTGGAAGGCATCGAGTTTGACGCCCTGCTGCGCGGCTGGATTGCCGAACGAACAGTCGAGGAAGTTGTCGAACAGTTGAACGCCGCGCAGGTCGCCTGCTGTCCGATTATGAACAGCCAGGATATGGCGGAAGATCCGCACTACGAGGCCCGAAACGTCCATATCGAGTGGGAGGACAATCAGGTCGGTCGGGTCAAGGGGACGGGTGTCAGTCCTTCCTTTTCCGCCACTCCGGGCAAGATCTGGCGCGGGTCCGTGCCCGTTGGTCATGATAACGAGCAGATTTATACTCACTTTGCCGGCCTCAGCCGCGCAGAAGTCGCCCAGCTCAAAGAAAAAGGTGTGATCTAAGCGTATGGGGCGGGTCGTACCTCGCCCCGTCTTCACACCGCTTATCTCCCTCTCCTCGCCAATGGCTCTCCTTGAAATCCGTGATCTGAGGAAACGTTATGGTCCGGTTGAAGCCCTCCGGGGCCTCTCGTTCAATGTGGAGCGGGGAGAATTCTTTGGCTTGCTCGGCCCGAACGGAGCCGGGAAATCCACCACGATCAATATCCTGCTTGGCCTCATTATTGCCGACAGCGGTTCGATCAGAATTTTCGACCACGATTTTGCTGCCAACCACGTTGCCATTCGTCGCCGGATGAATGTGGCCGCGGCGTTTACCAGTATGAGCGGTGTGCTGACCGTATGGGAAAACCTGGTGGTCTATGGCCGCATCTATGGCGTCAAACAGCGTCCCCGGAAAATCGACGCACTGCTCGAACGCTTCGAGATTACAGACCTGGCCAAACGCCGCTTGCAGCACCTCAGCTCGGGCCAGCATACCCGTGTCACGTTGTGTAAAGGCTTTCTGAACGACCCAGAGCTTTTGCTGCTGGATGAGTGTACGCTTGGCCTTGATCCAGACATTGCCGAGAAAACCCGGCGGGCGTTGCAAGCCGTGCAACAGGAACGAAAAACAACCGTTCTGTTCACGTCACATAATATGAATGAGGTCGAAGAGTTGTGTGGGCGGATTGCCTTTGTCAGGCAAGGCCAGATTCTCCGAGTTGATACGGCTGCTCATATTAAGCGGCTCATTCCACACCAAGTCGTAGAGGTGACCTTTCAGGCAGGGTCTGATCTCACCCCCATCCGTCAACTGCAGGGCATAGCTCGGATTGAGCCGAACGGAGACCAGAGCTTGCGTTTTGTCCTTGATGAGCCGACGCGCCAGCTCGACCCCTTACTCCGGCACCTGACGCAAAGCGGCAACCCGATTGTCGATATCCATGTCTCCCGCCCGACGCTTGAGGATGTCTTCATCAAGGTCGCCCGAGGGGAGCTGTAAGCCGCGTGCGCTTTGTGAACTCTCAGGACTATGGCTTTTCGACCATGACAATTGGGGGCTTGGTCTATAAGTTTACCTGCCTATGCTATCGCAGTCTGGACCGTGTTTTTGATATTGTCTACTGGCCGGTCATCTCCCTCCTGTTGTGGGGGTTTACCAGCGTGTTTATTGCGTCCACGTCTTCGTTCTCTGGAGTCATGGAGTTCTTTCTTGGCGGGGCGGTGCTGTGGAGTTTGTTCTGGCGGGCACAAACTGATGTCGGAACGTTTATCCTCGAAGATTTCTGGAGTCGCAATGTGTATAATCTGTTTGCCTCGCCAGTCACCTTGATCGAACTCTTTGTGGCAATTGGTCTTATTGGCCTCATTCGCTGTATCCTGAGTTTTCTTTTTCTCAACTTCCTCGCCTGGGTCCTGTACGCCTTTAATATCCTGGATATTGGCGGCACGGCAATCGCCGTCTTTACCAGTGTCCTGCTGCTCTTCGGCTGGGTCATCGGTATTCTCATCGCTGTCCTGATATTTCGTTACGGTCTCCGTATTCAGGTCCTGGCCTGGTCAGTCGGATTTATTATTCAGCCTTTCAGTTGTGTTTTCTATCCGCTCGACAGTATGCCGGGATGGGTTCAGGGCATTGCCGTCACCCTGCCCAGCACCCACGTGTTTGAAGGACTGCGCTACGCCGTTGCAACCGGAGAATTAGCCTGGCCGCCGCTGCTGCTGTCCTTCGGCTTGACCGCGGTGCTGTTTATTCTTTCCATTGCCTATTTTCAGTACGCGCTCTATCAGGCCAAGAAACTGGGTTTACTGACCCGCTTTGAGATGGCCTAGGGTCTCAGTGGATTTTTCTGAGACCCCGCCGTCTTTTTGGCGTTTGTACGGAAAACCCGCTATACTGAAAGCATTCGGGTAGAAAGGACGAGTGACCGTACCGCCTATGAAACGCCTTCAGCTCCTTGCGCTTCTTACTGCGAGTCTTTTTGTTGTCGAGGTCTTTTGTTCCCACCTGCTTTCAGCCGCTCCGCTCACGAGTACCCACGACGATCAGACCCAGGTCTCGCTGATCATCTATAATGCCAACCTTGGCCTGGTCAAAGATGTCCGTAAGATTGAATTGGCCGGGGGGGTGACCCACCTGCAGTTCATGGACGTTGCGGCCCGGATTATGCCCACAACCGTAATTATCCGGTCGCGGACCGACTCGGAAACGTTTCAAGTATTAGAACAGAATTATGAGTACGATCTGCTCAGTCCGGAGAAATTGCTCGAAAAATACGTGGGCCAGGAAGTGAAGCTGCTCGACAAGAACTACTATACGGGCAAAGAAGAACTTGTCACTGCTACCCTGCTCTCCAATAACGGCTCGCCAATTTATCAGGTGGGCGACGAAATCTCGATTGGCTTGCCAGGCAGAGTTATTTTACCTCAACTGCCGGCCAACCTGATTGCCAAGCCGACGCTGGTGTGGCGGCTCCAGACTCAGGCTGCCAGCACCCATACCATTGAAGCCTCTTACCTTACCAATGACATTACCTGGCAGGCCGATTACGTCCTCGCCCTCAACAGCGACGACAGCCTGGCCGACCTGTCTGGCTGGGTCTCCATTGAGAATACATCCGGTACCACGTACCGCGACGCAACGCTCAAGCTGGTAGCCGGCGATGTCAACCGGGTGCAACCGGAAGCTTTACCCAGGGATACCTATGCGTATGCCAGTGCGGAAGCCGCTCCGGCTAAACCGCAGTTTCAGGAGGAATCTTTTTTTGAGTACCATCTGTATACCTTGGATCGACCGGCCACGGTGAAAGACAATCAGACCAAGCAGATGGCGCTTCTCTCCGCCGCGGATATTCCCATTACCAAGCGCCTCGTCCTCCGCGGCCAGCCCCACTACGCGCGTGGCATGTTTGACGCACCCCCGCCGAAGCAGAAAGTGAGCGTCTATCTCGAAATCGAGAACTCCGAGAAGAACCGCCTCGGCATACCCTTACCCAAAGGGACCCTCCGCGTGTACAAAGCCGACGCGCAAGGCAGCCTCCAGTTTGTCGGTGAGGACAGCATTGACACACGCCCAAAGACGAGACCGTCAGCATGAAAATGGGTGCGGCTTTTGACGTCGTTGGCGAGCGCCGCCAAACGAGCTTTACACGTTTGTCCCACCACTTGTCGGAGGTGAGTTGGCAAATCGTCGTCCGCAACCACAAGGACGAAGACGTGGGCGTCCGCGTCGAAGAGCCCATGTATGGTGACTGGGAAGTTGTCGCTTCTACTCCGGAGCAGTACGAAAAGCCCGACGCGCGTACCCTACGCTTTGAAGTCAGGGTGCCAAAGAACGGCGAGGTGAAAATCGGCTACCGCGTGCGGGTGAAGAGCTAGAGGCAGCGGTCAGTGAGGAACCAGAAGCTCAAATAAAGACCTCTGGAAGAACTGTTCACTCAAGGCAATAGCTCCATCGCTTCCAGTTTCCGCCGAATTATATGCCATCCATGAACCGCCCCGCTGCGGCGTTGTTGACCCGCGCCCCTGTTTCAGACTATGAAGACGGGGCTTTCCGCGTGAACACCAAAGGAGGAAATGTCTATGGCGGATACCAGCCTGAGTACAGACAAGCTGCTCGATATGTATCGCACGATGCAAACCATCCGGCAGTTTGAGTCCCGCGTGCGTGATATTTTTCAAGAGGGTCAAATCCCTGGCTTTGTCCATGTCTCGATTGGCGAAGAAGCCTCCGCCACCGGCGTTGCCGCCGCCTTGACCGAGCAGGACTATATTACCAGCACCCACCGCGGTCACGGCCACTTGATCGCCAAGGGCGGCGAAGTCAAACCCATGATGGCCGAGTTGTTTGGGAAAAAGACCGGCTACTGCAAGGGCAAAGGCGGCTCCATGCATATTGCCAATTTCGAGCTGGGTATCCTGGGCGCGAACGGCATTGTGGGCGCTGGTTTACCGATTGCGACCGGTGCGGGGCTGGCGGCAAAAGTACGCGGCAGCGGTGAGGTCGCCGCCTGTTTCTTTGGTGACGGAGCCTCAAACGAAGGAACGTTTCACGAGTCGCTCAATATCGCCTCGTCCTGGAAGCTGCCCGTTATCTATGTGTGTGAGAATAACTTGTACGGGGAGTTCACCGCCGGCAAGGACGTCACCTCGGTCAAGGATATTGCCGACCGGGCGCGCGGCCATGATATGCCCGGCGTGGTGGTCAATGGCAATGACGTCGTCGAGGTCTATGAAGCCACCGGTCAGGCGGTTGAACGCGCGCGCAAGGGCGAAGGCCCAACCTTGATTGAATGTAAAACCTACCGCTGGGAAGGCCACGTCGTTGGCGAGGAAGCCTTTCTCGGCAAGCGCAGCTATCGTCCCTCAGACGAAATAGAAGCGTGGAAGAAGCGCTGTCCGCTCATTACCTTTGAGCAACGTTTCGTGCCGGACACCTTCAGCGAGGAAGGGCTCACTGCTGTCCAAGCCGAGGTGAAGCAGGCCATTGATGACGCCGTCCAGTTTGCTCAAGACAGCCCGTATCCAGCGCCTGAGGAAGCCCTGGACGATATGTTCTCAGCCACGTAGGGAGAGAAACCATGTCTGAAATGAATTTTATTCAAGCGATCAATACGGCCCTCGCCGAGGAACTGCGGCTCGACCCGAAAACCTTCTTAATGGGCTTGGACGTCTGGGTCGGCGCGTTCGGTGCAACCAGTGGTTTGACTGATGAATTCGGTGCCGAGCGGATTCTGAACGCTCCCATTTCAGAAGCCGGCTATGCCGGCGCCGGGGTCGGCGCCGCCATGGCCGGGATGCGGCCGATTGTTGAAATCGAGTTTGCCAGCTTTTTCTACTGTTGCTGGGATCAGGTCTGTAATCAGGCGGCCAAGCTGCGCTATATGTCGGGCGGCCAAGCCGACATGCCCATTACGTTCCGGGCCGTGTGCGGCGCGGTCGGCTCGGCGGCAGCCCAGCACTCCGAGACGGTCTACTCCCAGTTCATGAGTGTGCCCGGACTCAAAATTGTGGTGCCTTCCGGCGCCTACGATATGAAGGGCCTCCTCAAGAGCGCCATTCGGGATAATAATCCCGTCCTGGTCTTCGAACATCTCAAGCTGGGCCGCAGCAAAGAAGAAGTCCCGGACGACGAGTATCTGGTGCCCATCGGGCAAGCCGCGGTGAAGCGTGCAGGCTCAGACGTCACCATTATTGCGATTGGCTATATGGTCTCCCAGGCGCTCAAGGCCGCAAAGTCTCTGGAAGAGGATGGGATTTCTGCCGAGGTCATAGACCCACGCAGCCTGATTCCGCTGGACGAAGAGACGTTCCTCTCCTCCGTGGCCAAGACGCATAACGTCCTGGTAGTTGATGAGGGCCATCTGCGCTGTGGCGCGGCAGCGGAAATCTCGGCCGTCATTGCGGACAAGGGTTTCGACTCCCTGGACGCCCCGGTCAAGCGTCTGGCCGCCCCGGATGTCCCGGTCCCGTTCAGTCCGCCATTGGAAAAATTCATTCTTCCCAACGACAAGAAAATTTCCGCGACTGTCAGGGAGATGCTGGGTTAAGCCTCCCTCCGCCCGCGCTTCCGAGGAAAGAAAGGATGCACCTGTGGCTGTAGAAGTCGTCATGCCAAAGTTCGGTCTGACCATGACCGAAGGTACAATCCAACAATGGTTCAAATCCGAGGGCGACCCCATCAAAACTGGCGAAGCCCTGTTCGAGGTTGAAACCGAAAAAGTGCTGTATGAAGTCGAGGCGCCCGCAGACGGAACGGTCGCCAAATTGCTGTACGGGATCGAAGCCGTGGTCGGCGTCGGGCTGCCCGTCGCCATTATTGCAGAAGTAGGCGAGGAGGTGGCTGAGGTCGCCGTGCGCTACGCCAACGCGACAGCCGCCCCGGCCGCCGCTCCGCCTGAGCCCGCCCCGGCGGCGGCTTCCGCGGCGCCCACTGCCCCGGAAGAGAAACGCGGCCGCGTGCCCGTCACGCCCGCCGCCCGGAAGCTGGCAAAAGAACATGGGATTGATCTCTCCGGTGTGACCGGGACTGGTCCGCGCGGTCGGATTACCCGCGAAGATGTGCAGAAAATCATTGATAGCGGGGGGCAAGCCGCTCCGCCGGCCCCAACCGTAGCGCCGGCGGCGGAAGATATTCCGCTCCGTGGCATGCGTAAAGTGATTGCCGAGCGTATGCAGCAGAGCCTTCAGGGCAGCGCCCAGCTCACCATCAGCACAGAAGTCGATGTCACGCAGTTGATCGATCGCCGTCAAGAGGTGCGTCAAGAATTCAACGTCACGTATACCGATTTTATCGTGCAGGCTTGTGCCCACGCCCTGAAGCAGCACCCGCGTATGAACGCCTCTCTTGAAGGGAATGTCATCCATGCGCACAACGACATCCACGTGGGACTGGCGGTTGCTCTGGACGAAGGCTTGATCGTTCCGGTCGTCCGGGATGCGGACAAAAAATCGCTCAAGGACATTGCCGCAGAGGCGAAGACCCTGGCCGAGAAAGCCCGCGCCAGTCATCTCAAGCTCGAAGAAGTGTCGGGTGGGACGTTCACCGTTTCCAACCTGGGGATGTACGGCGTTGATGCCTTCACGCCTATTATCAATGCCCCGCAGTCCGGCATCCTCGGCGTCGGGCGGATTGTTGAAAAACCGGTGATCCATCGCAGCGAGGTCACCAAGCGTTCGATGATGGTCTTGAGCTTGACGTTTGATCACCGCGTAATAGACGGGGCTCCTGCCGGGGCGTTTCTTCAGACCGTGGCCGACCTGCTGGCCCACGGAAACAGGATTTCACTCGACGCCAGGTAACCGGTCGAGCGGAGGGGCGTGGCAAGCGCCCCCTCCAATTCTTACAACTCGGCCATGACCTGGGCCTCTGCCACGGTCGCCGTGTGGGTCAGCGCCAAGTGAAAACGGCGGATACGCTGACCGGCGGCGTAGGCTTTGGCCTTGCCGTGCAGGACAATCTCGGGACGTGAGCCCGGCTGGCGGACGACCTCAACATCACGCCAGCCCACCGCGCGGCCCCAACCGCGTCCGAGCGCTTTCATTGTCGCTTCTTTGGCGGCAAAGCGTGCGGCGTAACTCTGATACTTGGCTTTCCCCCGGCGCTCGCAATAGGCTTGCTCACCGGTAGTGAAGACGCGGGCGCGGAAGCGCTGGCCCGTTCGGGAACGTTCGAGCGCGGCCCGGACGCGATCGACCTCAGCCAAGTCATTGCCAATGCCAAAAATCATCGCCCGGGCCCTCTGGCTAAAAAGAGTAAACGTGCCAACATCTCGTATCTAGGGGAGGACACGTTCAGTCTTTACACGCGGCGCAACTCCGGCACGAGGTCACATCACACGGGGGCGTGTGCCGTTCTAATATAGCCTTCCGCCATTCGACCCACAGATAGTGTTTGTCCACCCCATGATCGATAAAGTCCCAGGGCAGCCGCTCCTCCGAGTCATACCGACGGTAGACAAAAAAGTCAGGATTGAGCCTGTCCTGAGCGGAGTCGAAGGGAGCTTCGGGCCGGCGTTTTGCCACGCGTCGCCAGCGTTGGAGCACGCTCCACCAATCGCCCCCGTGCGCGTGGATATCGAGCAGCAGCCGACCGACACGCCGGTCTCCACGGGAAAGGACGGTCTGGTAGTAGGCTTCACGCGGCGACTCGATATCGACCGTCACGCGCGACAGACGAGCGAGTTGTTTCTGTAAGCGAGTCATCTTGCGTCGGAGGGCGGGGATTTCCTCCATGGGCTCCCACTGAAGGGGGGTCCACGGCTTGGGCACGAAGGCGTTGATCGATAAAGTCATCCTCCCGACCTTGGCCCGTTTGCCGCAAAACCGGCTATGGATCTTGTGCGTGAGCGCGGCAATGGCATCGACGTCGGCCTGGGTCTCGGTTGGCAAGCCCAGCATGAAGTACAGCTTGAGGGCCTGCACCCCTCCGCCGACTAACATCTCTGTTGCGCGAAGAATCTCCGGTTCGGTTAAGTTCTTGTTAATCACCCGGCGCATCCGCTCCGAGCCCGCTTCCGGTGCGACGGTGACTGAATGGGTATTATGGCGTCCAACCGCGCGGGCCAAATCCTGGGTAATCACATCGGCTTTTAACGAAGACGGTGACGCCCGGCCACCGGCCTGCCCGATGAACTCGCACAGGCCGGCTATGCCCGGCTGGCTCGCCATCTCCGCTCCAATCAGGCCAATGGTCTGCCGGTCCTGTAAGCCTTGTGTCACTTGCTGTGTTAAGGCTGCCGGACTGCGATAGCGGACGGGCCGATACATAAAGCCGGCGGCACAAAACCGACAGCCCCACTCGCAGCCACGACTGGCCTCAATCAGAAACATATCGCCAAAGACGGTTTCCTGGGTCAGGAGCTGCGACGTCGTTGGATAGGCGTCTAAATCCATGACTAAGCGCCGCTGCACGCTCGGCTCGGGGCTATCCGGCTGCGCGTCCCGAACCTCATGGGGAGTCTGGGCAAGAGAGCCGGTCGCCTCATAAGCCGGCTGGAAAAAGGCTGGCACATAGGCGCCGGCGATGGTGCTGAGCGCTCGCAATCGCCCTGTCGGGTCGTCCTCCCTGTCCAGAGACGCATAGCACTCCAGAAATTCTGGAATCATTTCCTCACCTTCACCGATCAAGAAGAGATCGATAAAATCGGCAACAGGCTCGGGGTTGAGAAAGGTTACCGGTCCACCGGCAATGACCAGAGGATGGTGCGGAGACCGTTCTGCGGCCCGGAGAGGAATATGTGCGGCAGCTAGAATATCGAGGATATGCAGATAGTCCGTTTCAAACGAAATCGAGAAAGCCAGGATTTCAAAATCGGCCAGGGGCCGCTGCGTCTCGAGCGAGGCGAGTGACGCCCCAGTCCGCCTCAGCGCGGTGGCCTCGTCCGGGTCCGGGAGAAACGCCCGCTCACAGCGGCAGCTCTCATGTTGGGTAAAAATTTTATAGGCAGCTTGGAAGCCGAGATTCGACATCCCGACCGCATACTCATTTGGATAAATGAGGCAGAGCGGAATGTCTCCATCAGTGGCGGCTGAAAAGATGCGTTTTTCAGCCGCCAGACGTTTACGTGCCCGTTCGGTGGTCAGCCACATAAAAGCAGAGTTCTCCTCCCACACACACGGGAGTCAGGGCTTCGGAGTGCGGGCTTCTCGCCCACACTATGTATGGTCGAATGGGGGTGCTCCTATTGATTTACCTGCTTGCGAAGAAATACGGGCATGCCTTCGGCGAGCTCATCACTCTGCTCCGAGTCCGAGTTTTTTGTCGGAGGGATGACCGAACTTTGCGCGAGCGAGCGTCTCCGCGCATAGGCTGGTTTCTCCAGTACTGCGGGATCATATAGCGGCCCTTTCCGTCTCCCACCGGCCACCGCGCTGAGCGTTGGCGTTTGTGGTCGCTCCAGTTCCCGTTCGCCGAATCCGGTGGCAATCACCGTAATGAACAACTCTTCCTCCAGGGTCTCGTCAATAACCGCGCCAAAGATAATGTTGGCATCTTCAGCCGCTTCTTCCTGTATCAGCGTTGCCGCCTCATTCACTTCGTGCAGGGTCAGACTCCGGCCACCGGTCACATTGATCAGCACGCCGCGCGCCCCACTGATGGAAATCTCTTCAAGCAGCGGGCTGGCAATGGCCCGCCGCGCGGCCTCTTCTGCCCGGCTCTCTCCACTCGCGGCGGCGGCTCCCATAATCGCCATCCCCATCTCGGCCATGATGGCTCGCACATCGGCAAAGTCGAGATTGATCAGGCCACTCACCATAATCAGGTCGGAAATGCCTCGAACGGCCTGGAGCAAGACTTCATCCGCCTTGTGGAAGGCTTCAATGAGTGGCTGACTGCGGCTCGCGACCGCCAATAAACGTTGGTTCGGAATACAAATCAGCGTATCCACATGCTCTTTCAACTCGTGGATGCCTTCATCGGCTTGCCGCATCCGGCGTCTCCCCTCAAAGAGAAACGGCTTGGTCACCACCCCAACGGTCAACGCTCCACTTTCCTTGGCCAGCCGGGCGACAATGGGCGCTCCACCCGTACCGGTTCCGCCGCCCATCCCCGCCGTAACGAAAACCATATCGGCGCCGACCAGATGCTGCCGCAGCTCGTCCTCGGTTTCCAGCGTGGCATTGTACCCGACCTCAGGATTGGCGCCGGCGCCGAGCCCTTTGGTCAACTCAGAGCCAAGTTGGATCTTGGTCGGCGCCAAATTGACCCGCAACGCTTGCGCGTCAGTATTCGTCACAATAAAGTCCACGCTGGACAGCCCACTGCTGATCATCGTATTGATGGCATTCCCTCCAGCCCCTCCAATCCCAATGATACGGATCTGAGCCCCACGACCCTCATCCTCCACAAACTCAATCATCTCTCACCTCCTTACATCTCCGGTTAGCATGTCTCCACAGGAGAGGCCACGGTCTAAAAAAATTCTCGAAACCACTCGACGACCCGTTCTCGCATATGTTGCCAGTTCTGTCCGTTCTGTTTCTGGGCGAGCGGGCGGAGCGTATCCTGCGCGTGACACAGGATCAGGCCGATATTGGCCGCATATAGAGGACTCTGAGTCGGATCAACCCCATCGCTGGCGCACCGCGGCGTCCCCCGGCGTACCGACATCCGGAAGACGCGTTGGGCTAAATCCGGTACGCCCTCAAGGAGTGCACTCCCACCGGTGAGGACCACACCGGCGCCGAGCCGGTCTGAGAGGCCCCCAAAATCGAGATGCTCTCGGACAAGCTCAAAAATCTCTTCAAGCCGCGGTCCGATAATTTCGCTCATTTTTCGCCGTGGGAGCGGCGCGGCGTCACGCTCGCCGATACCGGGTATCTCAATCACCTCGCCCGGCGCAATCAGGCTGGTCAACGCGCAGCCGTGCTGCTGTTTCAGCCGCTCCGCTTCTGCCACGGGGATACAGAGGCCCACGGCCAGATCGTTGGTCACGTTTTCCCCCCCCACCGGCAGAACCGCGGTGTAAGAGACGACACCCTGACAAAAAGCTGCCACACTGGTCGTACCCGCCCCAATGTCAAGCACCACCACGCCCAGCTCCTTCTCCTCCGGAGTCAAGACGGCCTCGGCTGCCGCCAGCGCGCCATAGTGCACGCCGTTGAGATAGAGCCCCGCCCGCTCACAGCATTTCTGGAGGGCGTACAGGGCGGCTGAGGCAACGCTGATAATATGGACGTCGGTCTCAAGCCGCACGCCACTCGTCCCAACGGGGTCGCGGCCGCGCTCTTGTCCATCCACCAGAAACCCCTGTGGAAAGACGTGGAGAATTTCACACTCCGGGGGCAGGGCGATCGTCCGAGCGACCGCAACCACTTCCTGCACATCGTCCACCGACACCGTGCCGCTTTTGACTCGGACAACGCCCTGGCTCGAAATTCCTTCCCTATGTCCACCGGTCAGGTTGACAAACACGTTGTGAATTTCGCAGTTGGCATTGGCCTCCGCTTCGGCCACCGCCTGTTGCAGCCCCTGGGCGGCGTTCTCAACATTAGTGACGAGGCCCTTGCGGACTCCTTGAGACGGCGCGGCCCCCATTCCCAAAACGGCCAACTCATCGTACGTTTTTTCCGCAACGACCACCACTGTCTGATACGTCCCAATATCAACACTCACCAGCAGGGAATCCTTGTTCTCCATATTCTCCATACCGCCTCCCTAAGCGTGCGAGTTCAGTCCACGTCTCTTCCCCTTATCCAGTCTCAAGGGAAGAGGGGACACCACAATCTGATCAGTAAAGCGCGCATCAAAAACGGCTGCCCGTCGGTCTTGCGGCCAACGCTCCAGGACCCGTTGCATCAGCACCAGCACGCTGGGGCGAATCTGCTGGCCGAGCCGGATCACGATCTGGCGGTCGGACAAAAACAGCGTATATCCTCGCTGGTCGTCCCAATGAATTTCAGACAGTGCAACGTCCCATTCCTGGATCAGCGAGAGACATAAACGAGCGCCGGTGAGGACCGTCCTGACGGTCTGCGTTTCCAGGGGCAGGCGCTCAAGTCCGCTCACATACGGCAGATCGGGCGCGCTCGATGCAGGATCGACAAAACCGTCACCGTTCTCATCCAGATACGCGGCTTCTGGACGCCGGATGCGCGCTATGGGGTGACGTTCCCGGATAGTCAGGTAGAGACGCTGCGGGAACTCCCGAGTGACAGCGACGGTGCGAACCCAGGGGTGTTGCCGTAAACGCCGCTCTACTGCCTGGACGTCCAGAGCGATAAGGTTCATCCTCGGCACCACCCCTGCCCACTGTTTGATCTTGTCCGGTGTGAGCCTCCCGTCAGTTGAGACAACAATATCTGTCGCGGCGAAGTATGGGTGCTGCTTGGCATAGTGTATCAACCCGACCCCCCCGATGCTGCAACCAGCGCACACCAGCCCCAGTAGGATGAGAGACCGGACGGGTATCGGGATCCGTTGGGCTCTGGTCTGCCATAGACGGAGAAGAGTTGAGGACTTTTTGCGGGTTAAGGGTCTCATACGTCTCCTCGCGGAATATGGAGCGTCGCCTGCTGCAGGATGGCTTCCACGAGATCCTCATAGGATAGTCCATAATGGGCGGCAATGCGCGGTAAATAGCTCAATGCTGTCAAGCCAGGCAGCGAGTTCAGCTCGATCAGGAAAATCTCTCCAGCCGGGCTGACCCGCATATCGACGCGACTATATCCGCTGCACTCGAGGGCCATATGCGCCTGCCGGGCCAGCGTGAGAACCCGTGCATAGGTTGCTTCCGGTAGCGGGGCGGGCATGAGAAATTCTTCCCGCCCCGGCGTATATTTGACCTCATAGGAATGGAATTCACCCTTGGCCACGACTTCCATTGCCCCGAGTGCCTGGCCCTTGAGAATGCCGACCGTCACCTCTTTGCCGGGAATATAGGCTTCCAGCAAACACGCAGTGTCATACTGGAATGCCTGCGTCAGGGCGGGTGTGAGCATCGCCTCAGAGTGGACGATGCTCACACCAACACTCGATCCTTCCGCAATCGGCTTGACCGCGACTGGGTAGGAGCGCACGACCTGTTCAGCCGGCGTCCTTTGCTCAACAATCTGCCAGTCAGGCGTTGGTAGATCATGGGTTTGCCAAATCCGCTTTGCCATCGGTTTATTCATGGCGACGGCACTCGCCAAGACGCTGGACCCCGTGTATGGAATCCCCAGGGTTTCCAGGACGCCTTGCACAGCCCCATCTTCTCCGAACTTTCCATGCAGGGCGATAAAAATGACATCCGTCTTTTGCGCCTGAGCAATCCAGTCGCCATCTGGTTCAACCGGGATAGCCTGGACGCTATAGCCGCGTGTCTCCAGCGCTATACAGACCGCCTCTCCCGTCAGTTGGGAGACCGCCCGTTCGGCCGACAGTCCGCCCCAGAGCACTCCGACACGCTGTCCAGATTTTATCCCGGCTCCCATTCTCCAACCCGCCGGACCTCGGGCTCAAGCCAGATCCGTTCTTCTTGCCATACCTGACGTTGCACATGTTCTATGAGGTGCCAGACCTGGACCGCGGTGGCACCTCCCGTATTCACAATAACATTGGCGTGCTGTTCCGAGACCTGGGCCTGTCCCTGGCGGCGGCCCTTACATCCCACCGCCTCAATCATACGCCCCGCATAGCGCCCCGGCGGGTTTTTGAATATGGACCCGGCGTTCGGGTATCCGTGGGGCTGGCTGCAGTTCCGTTTTTCACGTGCCTGCTGCATCGCGGCGGTCATCCCGGCGCGGGGCTTCTGCCGGAGCCGGAACACCACCGCACTCACAATAAACTGCGGCGGGAGTGCCGTCGCTCTATAAGCAAAGCCAATCGAGGTGTTGGATAATCGCACAGACTGGCCGGTATGGGTCACCCCCGTGATGGTCTCAACCACTTCACTCAGCTCGCCCCCAAAGGCCCCGGCATTCATCAAGAGGCCGCCCCCCACACGGCCGGGAATCCCCTCAGCAAATTCCACCCCTCCATACCCTTTGCGTACGGCTTCTCGCACGAATCGACCCAGCGAACGACCGGCACCGACACGCACCCGTGCGGTATGCGTCTGCGCAGGCCGGATCTCCCATTCTGCATAGTCGAAACCCCGCCCCAGCCGAATCACGACCCCGCGGATCCCTTTGTCACTGACAAGGACATTCGTCCCCCCTCCGAGGAGGAAGTAGGGCGCGCCGTATTCCGTCACAATGCCCATGAGCACCTGAAGCTCTTCCAGCGTATTCGGTTCGACAAAAATGTCTGCCGGCCCCCCAATACGAAACGAGGTATAGCGCGCCAGACCGACATCGAAGCGCACACATGGCCCGCGGGAGCGCTGCAGCCGCGTCTGCAAGGCCGTCCGCAACTCAGCTTGCATGTCCGCCGCCATCCTGGAGTTGGGCGAGCAGCTCGGGTCCGGTCCGGACAATATCCCCCGCTCCGAGGGTCAATACTAAATCCCCCGCTCGGGTGATGGTCTGGAGCGCCTGGGCCAAGTCCGCGCGTTGGGGGACAAAATGGACCTCGGCATGGCCGCGGCGTTTGATGGCATGATAGAGCTTCTCCCCCGAGATATCGGCCTGTGGCTCTTCACCCGCGGGGTAGATTTCCGTCAGCACCAAAACGTCCGCATCGTCAAAGGCCGACAGGAACTCGTCGAAGAGGTGAACGGTGCGTGAATAGCGATGGGGTTGAAAGAGCGCGATCAAACGGCGACCAAAGCCCTCCCTGGCAGCCCGTAAGGTGGCTCGGACTTCTTCGGGATGGTGGGCGTAATCGTCAACGACCAGCACCCCGGCTGCTTCTCCCTTGATCTCAAAGCGTCGCTGAATGCCGGTAAAGCCGTGCAGGGCCTCCTGGACCTGGGAAAACGCAATATCCAGTTCCAGGGCGACCGCCACCGCGGCCAGGGCATTCTGCGCATAGTGGCGGCCGGGGAGATTCAGGTGGATATCGCCCAGCCGCTCCGTTCTACGCCAGACCTCGCACCGGGTGGTGAGACCGGAGACGGCGAGACGTTTGGCCTGCACGTCCGCTTCCGGACTCAGGCCGTAGGTCACAAACCGCTTGCGGATCTGGGGAAGCAGGGCGCGAACACGCACACTGTCCAGGCACAGCACGGCCCGACCGTAGAAGGGCAGCCGATTGATAAAGTCGAGATAGGCGGCTTGGACATGATCCATGTGTCCATAGTAATCAAGATGCTCGGGGTCAATACTGGTCACCACGCCAATGGTTGGGCTGAGCAAGAGAAACGTTCCGTCACTCTCGTCGGCTTCAGCAACCAGAAAACGTCCCTGCCCGAGCCGGGCATTGGACCCCAGTACGTTGAGGCGTCCACCAATAACCATGGTTGGATCAAAGTGGGCATGGGCCAGGGCGGTTGCGATGAAGGAGGTCGTTGTCGTCTTCCCATGCGTTCCGGCAACCGCGATGCCGTATTTGAGGCGCATCAACTCAGCCAGCATTTCGGCCCGAGGAATGACCGGAATACTGAGCGCACGCGCACGCACGACTTCCGGGTTCGCATATTTGACAGCCGACGAGAGAACCACAACATCGGTATCGGCCTGGACGTGCTGGGGCTGGTGACCATACACAATGTGGGCGCCGTTGCGTTTCAAGCGTCGGGTTGTTTCGGATTCGGTCAGATCCGATCCACTAATCTGATAGCCAAGATTGAGTAGGACCTCGGCTATACCGCTCATCCCGACCCCACCAATACCGACAAAGTGAATACGCCGGTTGGTATTAAACAAGACCGGCGTTTCGGATACCGCGGTCGTGCGGAGGGGGAGGGCAGCCCGCTGGAGTCCCACGGCCACGGGTGGCGGCGTACCAGCTCCGGTCTCCCAGCGGCCTACGGTACCGTCCGGTTCCCGTTCCTTCATCTTTCTTGACACGAAACCTCCTGACCGGAAGAAGACCGATAAGGGGTACAGGCAAGACAGGTCTGGACGACGGCGGCAGTGGCGTCGGGGCGGCCTAAAGCCGCCGCCGCCCGGGCCATGTTTCCGAGCCTGTCTCTGTGCTCGACGAGGTGCGCAATCGTTTGCTCGAGCAACTCAGGGGACAGCGTGTGGTCCGGGAGCATCACCGCCGCGCCAGCCTGCACGAGGGCCTCGGCATTGGCGCGTTGGTGGTCGTCTGCCGCGTATGGGTAGGGAATAAGGATGGCCGGCTTTCCGAGCAAAGTCAGCTCCGCGGCCGTTATTGCCCCCGCCCGGCAAATCACGAGGTCAGCCTCAGCATATACCTCCTGCATAGCCTCAATAAACGGCACCACCCGGGCCTCTATCCCCCCAGCCGCGTAAGAGGCCGAAACAGCGGCGTACTCGGCTTGGCCGGTCTGATGGATGATCTGTAGCGGTGGCGCTGGAGCCGTATTCTTTTGTTTATTGCGTGTTGTGTGTAACCGGGCTACGGCCTGCGGCACGATGTGGTTGAGCCGATGGGCTCCGGCACTGCCACCAAAGATGAGGATGGTCAAAGGCCTGTCCGTTACGGCCGGCTGGAACGGTGGCTGTAAGGCGGCGCGTACCGGGTTGCCGGTACGGACCACTTTGTGTGCCGGGAAAAAGCGGGCGGCCGTTTCAAACCCAAGACAGACGCGGGCGGCAAACCAGCTCAGAAAGCGGTTTGCCAGTCCAGGAATCGCGTTGGGCTCAAGCAGGACGCAGGGGACGCGTTGCAACCGGCCAGCCAGGACGGTCGGAGCGGACGCATAGCCTCCGATACTGAAGATCACATCGGGGGCGAACTCACGAATGATACGCCACGCGGCCCCAACGCCATAGACGGCGACCCCCATCGCGCGGATTTTCCCCCACCGCGTTCGTCCACGAAGCTGTTCAGCAGGGATAAAACGTAAAGAAAATCCAAGTTGCGGGATCACATCCTTTTCCATTCCGCCGGAGGTGCCAACAAACAATACCGCCGCTCCAGCCTGTCGCCGCGCACGCTCTGCCACAGCAACTCCAGGAAAGAGGTGTCCGCCGGTGCCTCCCGCCGCCAGGAGGAGGCGAGGCGCCCTAGGCATGGACACGCTCCTTCCGTTGGACCTCACTCGAGAGTCTCAGCAACATGCCAGTACAGCAAAGGCTGGTGACCAGCGCAGACCCTCCGTAGCTGACGAAGGGCAGCGGCAGTCCGGTTATTGGGAGCAGACCGACGACAACTGCCATATTGATCCCGGCTTGACAGACGATCAGGAATGTACAGCCAAAGGCGAGTAAACGCCCAAACTGCGTTGGGTGGCGCGACGCGACCCGGAGCCCCCGCGCGCCGAGGAGGCCAAAGAGGAGGACGATGCCCGTGGTGCCCCATAAACCGGTTTCTTCGCCAATCACGGCGAAAATAAAATCCGTGTGGGCCTCTGGCAAATAAGAAAGCTTCTGACGACTTTCTCCGAGCCCGACCCCAAAGACCCCACCTGCCCCAAAGGCAAGGCGGGACTGATCGAGTTGATAGCCTTCGCCCTGCAAATCCGCCGACTGGTTCAGAAACGTCAAGAAACGATCAGTCCGGTAGTCCGCACTCAGGACTCCGTAGCTGAGACACAGCAGCCCCACGCCAGCCAGCCCGGCGAGGTGCCGCCTCCGCGCGCCAGCAACAAAAAGCAAAGCGGCCAAAAGGAGGCTGATGAATACGGCGCCCCCTAAATCCGGTTCCAGGGCAATGATCCCCACGATGCACCCGACCACCAAAAGGAGCGGGAGCAAGCCATACACAAAGCTGTGCAGGCGGTCCGCCTTTTTCGCAAGCGCATAGGCAAGGTAGAGCACGACGGCGCCCTTAGCGAGTTCAGAGGGTTGAAAATTCAGCGCTCCGAAGGACAGCCAGCGCTGCACGTTGCCGTGGCTGAAGCCCGGCAGCAAGACCAGACAGAGGCTGATGAACGCTCCGATTAACGCCGGATAGGCGAGTGTACGGAATACTGTCGAAGGGAGCGCCAGGGCCACGAGACAGCCCAGACCGCCAATCACCAAGGCGACGTTCTGTTTCCGAACAAAAAGATAGGCATCATCGAAACGGTCAAACGCATAAAAATACGTCGTGTTCAAGACAAAGAGTTCTCCACTCAAGATCAGCAGGAGCACCGCTCCGAGCAGCCATGAGTCAACCGGACCCCGCCGGAGCGGCTGTGCGGTTTGGACGGCTGTGAACCGCCCGGAGCGGATGTCGTCAAGCATCTTCATAGCGCTTCAACGCGGGACCGGAACGCTTCCCCACGCTGGGCATAGTTCTGGAATTGATCAAAACTCGCACAGGCCGGAGAGAGGAGGACGATATCCCCCGCTCGGGCTCCCCGGTGGGCAGCCCGAACCGCCTCGTCCAACGCATCGACCAGCAGTGTTTCGGTGTCCTGTCCCAAGGCCGCGCATAAGGAGCGCTGGGCCTGGCCAAAGAGAATCAGCTTTTTCACCTTGGTCTGGACGACCTCCCGAAGGGGACGATAATCGCCGCCTTTCTCCACCCCGCCGGCAAGCAGAATAACCGGCTCAGAAAAACTGTTGAGCGATTGGACCACGGCGTCAATATTCGTCCCTTTGGAGTCATTGATGTAGGCCACCCCGTTTTTCTCTGCGACGAGTTCAAGCCGGTGTGGCAAGCCAGTAAAGGAGGCTAACACGGTCTGGATGACCGCCGGGGGGACCCCCCACAACGTAGCCGCACTCACCGCGGCCATGACGTTGGCAATATTATGCCTCCCACGGAGCTGGATGTCATCAATCGCATACTGCATCTCGCGCCCGGCGTGACGCAGAACGAGGGTCCCCGCCTCAACCCAGGCCCCGGTGCTCTTGTCTCCAGCCAGCGGCGTCCAACCAAAAGAAAACAGCCGTCCGGGGAGCCCGTGACACAACGCCCGGACGCGGGCGTCGTCTCGATTCATGACCACCCAATCTGACCGCCGCTGCCGAGTAAATAAGCGTCGTTTGGTCCGGCCATAGTAGGCAAAACTTCCGTGTCGATCCAGGTGATCTTCACTCAGATTGAGGAAGACACCAATCTGTGGCCGGAACTGCTCGACCCATTCGAGTTGAAAGCTGGAAATCTCGGCAACCGCAACCGTACAGGCGGCTCCAACGGCGGCAATGAGTGGGGTTCCCAAATTCCCGCCAGTAAAGGTCTCCCAGCCGGACCGCTGCATCACCTCTCCAAGGAGGGTCGTCGTTGTGCTTTTCCCGTTCGTGCCGGTGACGGCCACAACCGGACAGCGCAATAGCTGATAGGCCAATTCGATTTCACTCTGCACCGCAATCCGCCGCCGGACCGCCTCTCTCAGCAGCGGATGTATTGCCGGCACACCAGGGCTGGGAATCACGAGATGTACCCCACACAGGAGGGCGTCAGTATCGTCTTCTGAGCGGATTTCTATAGGCTGGCCATCGAACCGGGTGCAGGCCGCTCCGACTGCATCGGCCCGGCTGTCGGCGATACGGACATGGCCGCCGTGAGCGCGCACACAATGCGCGACGCTCTCCCCCGTTCGTCCCAGGCCAATGATCAGTACGGTTTTTCCCGTCAGGTTCATACTCGGTTTCTCAGCGTAGTTTGAGCGTGCTTAAGGCCGCCAGGGCACAGATGATGGAAACAATCCAAAAGCGGACAATGACAAGCGGTTCCGGCCAGCCGAGCAACTCAAAATGGTGGTGCAGCGGAGCCATGCGGAAGATACGTTTCCGTCTCAGTTTATACGCACTCACCTGAAAGATGACCGAGGCCGCCTCAATCACAAAAACGCCGCCCACGATCGCCAGCACGATCTCCTGTTTGCTGATCAGCGCGACAATACCCAGCGCCGCCCCAAGGGCGAGGGAGCCAACATCACCCATGAACATCTGAGCCGGGTAGGCGTTAAACCACAAAAAGCCCAGCCCGGCGGCAGCCAGCGCTCCGCAGAAAACAGCCACCTCCCCGGAGCCCGCCACATAGGGCACCTGTAAATATTCAGCCATTCCACTATGCCCGCTCACATAGGTGAAAATGGCATAGGTCGCCCCCGCGATCATCACCGGCCCAATGGCTAATCCATCCAGACCATCAGTGAGATTGACCGCATTCGAGGCACCCACCACTACCAGGGCGGCAAAGGGGATATACCACCAGCCCAGGGCTGGGCGGACGTCTTTGAAGAAGGGAATGGTCAGCGTAGTGTCAAAGCCCGGCTGGGCAGACAGCCACCAGGCCGCTGCCAGGGCAATTACACCTTGCGCCAGGAGTTTATACTTCCCGCGCAACCCGACCGAGTCCTGCCGGCTGAGCTTCCGATAATCGTCGAGAGAGCCAATCAAACCAAAACCGATCGTGACGCCCAGCACCAGCCAGATATACGGATTGGTTAAGTCCGCCAACAAGATCGTCGCCAGGGTGAGAGAGAAAAGAATCAACGTCCCCCCCATGGTGGGTGTGCCAGCTTTACTCAGATGCGCCGCAGGTCCATCTGAGCGGATGGGCTGACCCGCCTTGAGCGCGGTCAGGCGTGCAATCAGCCAGGGGCCGAGGATAAAGGAAACGCTCAGGGCCACTAAGCCCGCTAACAGGGTTCTGAACGTAATATAGCGAAAAACGTTAAACCCGGAGTAGGTCGTGTGGAGGGCGTACAGAAAGGCGTACAGCATTACGCACAGCCCTCCAACGCCCGTCCTGAGCCATGCTGAAGGGACAGATAGCGCCAGACCTCTTCCGCGTCGTCAAAATGAGAGCGCGTCGTGCCGATAATCTGATAATCCTCGTGCCCCTTGCCGGCAACGACGACGACATCGCCCGCTTGGGCTGCGTCCAGCGCCCGTCGGATAGCGCTGCGCCGATCGGCAATGACCAGATACGAACCCGTGGGGACAGCCGTTCCCCTCCCTCGGTTTGACTCTGCGCGGGTCATCCCGGTTCGACTGAGTCCGGATTCCGTTTCCGTCAGGATCTGGGCCGGGTTTTCGGTGCGGGGGTTGTCCGAGGTTAACACCACCACGTCACTCAAACGACCCGCCACTTCTCCCATCAGCGGCCGCTTGCCCCGGTCCCGATCCCCGCCGCAGCCGAAGACGGTGATCAGCCGCTCTGTCGTGAGGGTCCGCAAGGCGGTCAGTGCCTTCTCCAGCGCGTCGGGCTTATGGGCATAATCGACGAAGACCTCAAATGGCTGTCCGACTGAGAGGGCTTCGAGCCGGCCTGGAACCCGGCGACATTGAGGGATCCCTTCACTCACCTTTTTGAGTGGGGCCCCCAGGGCATGGGCAACCGTGACGGCCGCCAGGATGTTGTAGACGTGCAGCTCACCAATCAAAGGCGACACCGCGTGAAGTGTCTCTTGTCCCACCTGCAACTCAGCCTGGACGCCGGCCAAACTATAGTTGACGTGCCGGACAGAGACCGTTGTGTCCTGGTGGAGGCTATAGGTCAGCACGGGATAGGCAACAGGCTCGGTGAGCAATTTCTGGCCCCAGGTATCATCCGCGTTCATGACCGCAAAACGGCTGCGTTTTGGCGATTCGGCCAGACCGTTGCGAAAGAGCCGGGCCTTTGCGGCAAAATACGCCGCCGTATGCCGATGGTAATCGAGATGGTCACGGCCAAGGTTCGTAAAGACCCCACCGTCCCAGCGGCAACCCCAGACCCGCTCCTGAGCTAAGGCGTGAGACGAGACCTCCATAATGACATGACTCACGCCAGCCCTGACCATGTCGGATAAGAGGGCGTGCAGTTCAACCGCCTCTGGGGTGGTGAGGGGAGCGGGACGCTCGTGGTCTGCATAGCGGTAGTTCACCGTTCCGATTACGCCAACCGACCAGCCCAGCGCTTTGCCTATGGCTTCCAACAGATACGTGGTTGTTGTTTTTCCACTGGTTCCCGTCACGCCGATCAGGGTCAGCCGCTCACTCGGCCGATGATAAAATTGATCGGCGATCGCCCCAAGCAGCCGGCGTGGCTGCTCTGAGGTGATAAGGGTCACACCCGGGGGCACCTCCGTACCGGGCGGAGCGACAATGGCTCGTGCCCCCTGGTCAAGCGCCTGTTCAAGAAAGACCGTCCCCTTCGTCTTTGTTCCCGGCAGAGCAAAAAAGAGCGCCCCTGGCGTCACCCGGCGAGAGTCATACGCCAGCGACTCGATCGGAATATCTATCGGGCCGTGAATCTGGAACGCAGGGTCAGTGAACCCGGCTACCTCAAGAGGCAGGAGTTGCCGCAACCTCGTCACCTCACACCTCACCGGTCTGCTTCAAGTCTGAGTTCATACACCGCTTCGCCCGTCTGCGCCTTATTGCGGACCCTCTGGTCCGTGACATATCCACTCCCGTGGGCAACGACCCGCAGTCCGTTCGCCGACGCTTTCCGCATGGCCGCTCGCAGGCTGAGACCAATAAAGTCATCGGCCGCGGAGCGGACGGCTAACGCATCATCCCCTCCCGCGCTATAGGCTTCGGACACAAACGCGGCTTCAGCGGAGAGCGTGGCGGTCGAGAACTGCGGACCGCCTGTCCATTGGAGGTCCGCGCCCTCCCCCGTACTTCCCGCCACCCCAAGATAGGCAAGCGATTGCCGCGCAATCGCTTGAAACACCGGCGCCGCGACCGTCCCTCCATAGGTAGCCGTCTTGGGCTCATCGAGGATCACTAAAATTACCAGTCGAGGCTGCTCGACAGGAACCATGCCAATAAAAGACGCGATTCGACCGGTCTCCGAATACCCACCCCGGGGGTCAGGTTTTTGCGAGGTTCCTGTTTTCCCTGCCACCCGAAACCCTTGAATGTGGGCGCGCCGGCCTGTTCCCCCCGGCGCGACAACGTGCTCAAGCAAGGTCCGTATGCGCCGCGAGGTTTCGGGTTGGATCACCTGCCTGATCGGGGTCGGACCGTTGGCGTAGACGACCTCTCCCGTCCTATTCACTATTTCACTCACCACATAGGGGCGCATGAGCCTGCCGTCGTTGGCGAGCGCCGCATAGGCACAGGCCAACTGCAAGGGGGTGACGGCCACCCCTTGCCCAAAGCTGGCCGTCACCAGTTTGATTCGAGACCAAGCCCGGAGCGAGGGAAGATTACCGTTGATCTCCCCAGGCAGATCAACCCCGGTTTTCTGTCCGAGCCCAAAGGCCCAAAGGTAGTCATAATAGCGCTCTTTCCCCAACAACTCGCCGATCTTCGCCGCGCCAATATTGCTCGATTTGGTCAAGACCCGGTCAACGCTGAGTTCGCCGTAGGGATGAACGTCGTGGATCGTATGCCCGCCAACCCGGTAGGCCCCGTGTTCACAAAAAACCGGGTCTGTTTCGCTGACTTGCTTGGTATCCAGGGCGGCAGCAACTAATAATGCCTTGAGCGTTGATCCGGGTTCGTAGTAGTCGCTGATCACCCGGTTGCGGCGCGCATCAGGAGGGAAATCTCCGGGCATATTCGGGTCGAAGGTTGGCACCTGAGCAAGGGCGAGAATAGCAAACGTCTGGGGGTCAAGTATGATCACAGACCCGGCCGCGGCTCGACTGTGCTGCACGGCCCGTTCCAACGCGCGTTCGGCCACATACTGGAGTGTCGTATCCAGAGTCAAATGCACGCGGAATGTTTCAGGCTGCTGGCCGCCGCCACGGATCAGGAGCGCGCGTTGACGCCCATCACGCTCACCCAGGGTGTAACCTTTCGAGCCGAGCAAATAGCGATCATACGTCTTTTCTATTCCCTCTAAGCCGCGTGCATCCACATTCACAAATCCGAGCAGGGAGGCGGCTAAGGTCCGGTACGGGTACACACGGCGCTGGGTGCTCTTGCTGTCAAGGCCAGACACGCGGAGCGCCTTGATCTGGCTGGCTTCCTGGGGGAAAACCCCTCGTTTGAGCCAGACAAACGGCGCGGAGGAATGGAGAATGGCGTCGACCTGTCGCGCGGGCAGGGAGAGGTGTTGGGCTAGCACGGGAATTATGTCCTCCACATCGGTCGGGAGTTTTGCTGGATGGACATAGAGGGATTCCGCCCCGACGCTAAAGGCCAACCGCCGCCCGTTACGATCCACAACAGCACCCCGCGGTGGCCTCACGGTCTCACGGTGATGGTATTGCCCGGCAGCGCGCTGGGCGAGCGTATCTCCCTGCACTACCGTGAGGTGGACGAGACGGGCAGCAATAAGGAGCAAGCCCACTCCCAACATCCCCGCCACCAGGCCGATGCGTCTCGACATGCGGTCCTCCTACGGCAGGATAATGATCTGCTCAGGGCGAGGCACAGAGAGCCCAAGCCGGTCGCCGGCGAGCTGAGACAGGTGGCTGGGAGCCAGGGCCGCTTCCCATTCTATCGTGAGGGCGTGGTGGTCCTCTTGGAGAGCGTTGATGAGCTGTCGCGTATCTGCAAGCGCATACCCCGCAGAGACTACCTGAAGCCGAATCCAGAGGTGGGACAGGACCAAGGCCAGCCCAACAGCCGCAAGCACGCCATACTTCCCCCACCCGGACAACCTCCACATCATCCTCCTCCTTCGCATCGCTCCACTGCGCGCAGGCGCGCACTCCGCGCCCGCGTATTTTCCATGACTTCCTGGCTGGTCGGTGTCAGCGGTTTTGGGGTTAACACTCGGACCTGCGGTTCCCAGTCACAGGCACACACCTGAAGTTGGGGCGGACAGATGCAGGCTGAGGCCCAGCGCCGGAAGGCGGTCTTCACCAGACGATCTTCAAGCGAATGATAGGCGAGCACCACCATACGCCCTCCAGGTCGCAGCAATGTATAGCCTTCCTGTAAGAATACGGCTAAGTGCTGGAGTTCTTGATTTACTGCGATGCGCAGTGCCTGAAAGGTCTGTGTGGCCGTATGGACCCGATGCCGCTGATGACGGACAGGCCTGCGGACCCTCCGCTCGATAATGTTCACGAGACCCGTCGTCGTTGTGATCGGCCCGTGTGCACGTTCCTGGAGGATGGCCCGGGCAATCGTTCTGGCCGCCCGCTCTTCTCCGTATTCCCGGAGAATACGGTGTAATGCTTCTTCACTGGAAGTATTCACAATATCCGCTGCGTTCCGCCCGTCGCTTTGATCCATCCGCATATCGAGGGGTCCTGGGCGCAGAAAACTAAAACCGCGTCTTCCGTCTTCGACCTGGAGGGAGGAAAAACCCAAGTCGAGGAGGATGCCATCAACGCCGGCCCATCCCAACTCATGCAGGACCGCCGCCGCGTGGCTGAAATTCGCATGGATGACATGCTGACCGCCAAACGGCGCTAACCGCTGTCGCGCGACCAGCAGCGCGCGTGGGTCACGGTCAAGCCCCAGCAGCCTGCCTCTGCCACGGCTGGCCTCCAGCAACGCCGCGGCGTGTCCGCCTCCCCCGAGCGTCCCGTCAAGCATATCTCCGCCAAGGCAGGGTTGCAGAAAGGAGAGGACCTGCTCCAGCATGACAGGGAGGTGCACGGGAGCCTGGAGTGGCTGAATCAATTCCGAAGCGAGCGTGGCTGTTTGCATGGCGGCTCTAGCTTGTCCTGGACCTGTGCTATATGTCTGCTATCACACCGGCGTTCAAATTACTGAATAATCGTGGGTCTTGAGCAAGGTCTTTTTCAGACTCTTCATTAAATTCTTGCCATACCGCCTTGTCCCATATACGAAATTTCTCAAGCGCCGCGGCAAACATGGCGTCCTTCTTCAGGCTGGCATATTCTCTGAGGAGCGGGGGAATCAAAATGCGGCCTTGCTTATCAACGGTACATTCCTGAGCGTTGGAGAGATAAAAAGTTTCGATTTTTAGGAAGTTTTGATCAAAACGGGGCTTTTTCCTCAAATCCTGCTCGAAGTTCTCCCATTCCGCATAGGGGTAAACATCAAGACAGCGAAAGGATGCCAGGATGAATTTGGTGACAATCAGTCGAGCATCGTTCCGCCCAACCAATATCTCTCGAAATTTCGAGGGGATACTGACTCTGCCTTTCTCGTCAATCGTATGTTCAAAACTCCCGCGAAACACGAATCTACCCTCATCCCCACTTTCTCCCACTTTTTCCCACGACCATAGTACGCGGCTTCTTGCGTGTCAAGCGAAAACCAAAGACTTTTAGGCAAGTTAGGCGTGGATAAGAGGGACAGGGAGGAGCATTGACTCCGTCTCGCCGCTTCGATACATCATGTCTTGACCAAGGAGGGAGAGAAGTGAGGCCTGGATACGGGGATCCCATCCGGGCTTTTTTATGCGTATAGCGTGGGCATGACGATGTTAAAGCGATATTTACTCACTCCGGGGCCGACCCCGGTGCCGCCTGACGTTTTGCTGCGGATGTCGCAGCCCCTTATTCATCACCGGACCCCTGAGTTCAGCCAACTCTTTGCCGCAGTACAGCGTGGCCTCCAATGGCTGTTCCAAACCAGCCACGAGGTGCTCATCCTGGCGGCCTCGGGCTCCGGGGCGATGGAGGCGGCCATCACGAATACCTGCTCGCCCGGAGACTGTGTCATTGTAGTCAACGGTGGGAAATTTGGTGAACGCTGGCTGAAAATCTGCACGGCGTTTGGCGTCCAAACCGAAGAGATTGCGGTCGAATGGGGACAGGCCGTGAGGGGAGAGGCGGTGGCCCAGGCGCTTCGGCGTCGGCCCGAGGCCAAGGCCGTTCTGATGCAGGCCAGCGAGACCTCGACTACGGTCCTGCACCCGGTCCAAGACATTGCCGCCCTGACGCGGGACTCTGAGACCTTGCTCATTGTCGATGGTATTACTGCGGTTGGCGCGACTGATATCCCCATGGACCGCTCCGGGATTGATGTGCTCATCACCGGCTCACAAAAAGCCCTGATGCTGCCCCCGGGGCTTGCGTGTATCGCCCTCAGCCCGAAAGCTTGGCAGCACACGGAGCGGGCGCAGCTGCCACGTTTCTACTTTGACCTGCAAAAGGAGCGCACGGAACAAGCCCAACATACCACCGCCACCACCCCGGCCATTGCTCTGATTACCGGCCTCGACGAGGTGCTCCGGCAGCTCCAGGCGGAAGGGCTCGAACAGGTCTGGACGCGGCATACCGTGTTGATGACCGCGACCCACGCCGCCGTGCGCGCCCTGGGCCTGCGTCTCCTGGCCGCGACCCATCCCAGCCCGGCCGCCACCGGCGTGTGGCTTCCGCCCGCAGTGGATGGCGTGCGCTTGCTGACCTATATGCGCGACCGGATGGGTGTCGATATTGCCGGGGGACAGGATCACCTCACAGGAAAAATCGTGCGCATTGCTCATATCGGCTATGCCGGTCCCTTTGATGTCATTACGGCCATCAGCAGCCTGGAGATGGCCCTGAGTCGGTTTGGGGTCGCGCTGACCTTGGGGAGTGGCGTCCGGGCCGCCGAGGCCGTGCTCCTGCCCCGCTGGCCGGCCATTGCCTGAGCGCCCCGAGCGCCGAGGTGCAGCATGTCACATACAGTGCTTATCACCGATCCGCTCGCCCCCCAGGGGATAGCGCGGTTGCACGCGCAGCCGGATATCGACTGTGCCGTCCAACCGGGACTAACCGAGCAGGAACTGGCCGAGCGGATCGCTCCGTATCAGGGCCTGATTATTCGGAGTGGGACACGCGTCACGCCGGAGGTCATGGCCGGCGCCCACAACCTGCGCGTGATTGGTCGGGCTGGGATCGGCGTGGATAACATCGATGTTGAGGCCGCCACCAGACGTGGGATCGTGGTCATGAACACGCCTGGCGGGAACAACGTCACCACAGCCGAGCACACCATCGCTCTGCTGCTCGCCCTGGCGCGCAATATCCCGCAAGCCACCGCCGCGCTCAAAGCCGGCCGCTGGCAGCGCTCCCAATTCACCGGGACCGAAGTCTGCAATAAAGTGCTCGGCTTGGTGGGCCTGGGCAATATCGGAACCATTGTCGCCGAGCGCACGCGCGGGCTGCGGATGCGCATCGTCGCCTACGATCCTTTCGTCACCTCGGAAGCGGCGGCCAGAATGCATGTCGAACTCGTCTCGCTCAGTGAGCTGTATCGGCAGGCCGATTTTATTAGCGTGCACACGCCGCTGACCACAGACACGCGCGGTCTGATCGACACCCACGCCTTTGCCCAGATGAAAGCCGGCGTGCGCATTATCAATTGCGCGCGGGGTGGGATCGTCGACGAGGCCGCCCTGCTTGAAGCGCTTGAGAGTGGCAAGGCCACGGGCGCAGCCCTGGATGTCTTTGTTGACGAGCCGCCCCCGGCAGACCATCCTCTCTTGCAGCGACCGGATGTGATCTGCACCCCGCATTTGGGCGCTGCAACAGACGAGGCTCAGATCAACGTCGCGATTGCCATTGCCGACCAAGTCGTCCATTTCCTCCAGCGCGGGGTGATTCAGAACGCGGTAAACTTCCCCGCCCTGAGTCAAGAGCAACTGGCCATCTTGGAACCCTATCTCTTCCTGGGCGAAAAACTCGGCAGCTTTCTCGCCCAGATCACGCCGCACGCTCCGCGCGAGATCCACATCGAGTATAGCGGAGAAATTACCGCCTATGAGGTTGCGCCCGCCACCGCGGCCGTCCTGCGCGGGGTGCTCAGTCCGATTCTCGAACAGGCGATTAATGGGGTGAATGCACCCCTCGTTGCGCGTGAGCGTGGCATCCGGGTTGTCGAGTCACGGAGCAGCACTCCGAGTGATTTTTTGAATTCCATCGCTGTCAGTGTGCAGGCTAGAGACAGCGCCAATTCTGCCGCGGGGGCGGTCTTCAGCAATCAGACCGTACGCCTCGTGCGGGTCAATCATTTTCATCTGGAAGCCGTTCCCGAAGGGACGATTCTGCTGCTGCACAACAAAGATGTCCCTGGGGTGGTCGGTCAGGTGGGCACTCTCCTCGGCACCCTGGGCATCAATATTGCGGGGTTGGAGCTGGGGCGGGAGAAAATCGGGGGAGAAGCCATCTCCCTGATTCATGTCGATGACCAGGTCTCGCCCGAGGTCCTGGCCGCCTTACGCAGACTCGCCCCCATTCTGTCGGCCCACCTGATCCGTTTATGAGTGTTGAGGCGGGAAGAGGGAGCACACAGCCAATGAGCACGCTCGTCGTTGTCGGCGTCCAGTGGGGCGATGAAGGGAAAGGGAAGGTGGTGGACCTGCTTTCGCGCGAAGCTGGGGTCATTGTCCGTTTTCAAGGTGGGAACAATGCGGGCCACACCCTGGTTGTTGGGGGGAAGAAAACCATCGTTCGGCTCATCCCGTCGGGTGTGTTGCACGATGGCAAGGTGTGCGTGATCGGGAATGGCGTGGTGGTCAATCCCGAAGTCCTGGTTGAGGAAATCGATGCCCTCCAGCAGCAGGGCTGCCTGTCTGACCCGGAATCGCTCAAGATCAGCGAGATCGCCCACCTGATTACCCCCTACCACAAGGCCATCGATCTCGCGCGGGAACGACTCCGCGGTGAGGGCAAGATCGGGACGACCGGCCGGGGGATCGGTCCCGCGTATGAAGACAAGATGGCCCGCGTCGGCATTCGCTTTGTCGATCTCTTGGACGAAGACGTATTCGCCCAGAAGTTGGAACGCAACCTCGAAGAGAAAAACATTTATCTCGGGACCCTGCTGAAAGAACAGCCCCTTGAGTACCAACACATCTTCGACCACTACCGGCGCCTACGCGATCGCTTGGCTCCCTATGTCACCAATACCTCACGCTATATTCACACCGCGATCGGGGCCGGCCAGAAGGTCCTGTTCGAAGGGGCGCAAGGAACCATGCTCGACGTGGATCATGGCACCTATCCGTTCGTGACCTCATCCAACACCATTGCTGGGGCGGTGTGCACGGGAGCGGGGGTTGCGCCGCAGCAACTCCACAACGTCATTGGTATCTCCAAGGCGTATACCACGCGGGTCGGCAACGGGCCTTTCCCGACCGAAGAACATGGCGCGGACGGCGAAAAGCTGCGTCGTGATGGCGGTGAATTTGGAACTGTCACCGGTCGGCCTCGGCGGTGTGGCTGGTTCGACGCCGTTGTGGTACGGACGGCGGCGCGGCTGAGTGGCCTGAATGCCATGGCGCTGACCAAGATCGACGTGCTGAGCGGTCTGCCCGCCCTGCGGGTGTGTACAGGGTATCGCTACCGGGGGCAGGAATATGACGAGGTTCCGGCGGGCGCGCACGTCCTCGAACAGGTCACCCCCATCTATGAAGAACTCCCCGGCTGGACCGAGCCGCTGACCGCTATGCGGAGCCTGGACGCCCTGCCGCGTAACGCCCGTCAGTACGTCGAGCGCCTCGAAGCACTGGTGAACGTCCCAGTCAAAATGATTTCCGTTGGTGCCGGTCGAGAAGAAACTATTCTGATTCGTCCCACGTTTTTTTAAGCGCCGCAGGCGAGAAGCCAACCTCTGGAAATACGAGGAAGGCCAGGCCGCCACAGATATTCGCTCCCAGCACGATAGCGCTCCAGACCAGCCCAAAGGCGAGTGCCTCGTCCCGCCCTATCCCCCACAGGGCAAGACACAAGACATAGCCTCCTTCTCGTATCCCCAGCCCGCCAAAACTGACGGGCAGGGCGCTCAGGATCTGGACCACAGGGATAAAGAGGACCAGGTACCATAACGGGATCATCAGTCCGAGTGCGGTCGCCACCACCGCGTGTAAGCCGATCTGAAAGAGATGAAAGCAGACAGACAGGCCGCACGCGGAGCCGAGCAGGGCGAGGTCCGTGCGGTAGGGCAGGATGAGCCGGTCTACATAGCGCCGGACGATATTGCCCGGTGGTGTACAGCGTTCAAGCAGCCAGGGGAGACCCTGCCACAGGATGACGCTCCCGCCGGCCGCGGCCAGCATGCCATAATACAGCTCAACCGGCAGCACACTTGGACCCCACAGCAGAAAACCTCCGGCGCTCACCCAGACCAGCATCACCAGGCCGCTCACCCGGTCGGCGAGGACGGAGTGGAGCGCACCGCCCAAACGGGCGCGGCCTCGGGCCAGCAGATAGCCCCGTCCCACATCCCCGGCCACGACGCTCGGGGCAAACAGATTCAGATACATGCCGGCAAAGTAGTAAGCGATAAAGGTTTTCAGTGGTTGTCCAAATCCGAGCGGACGGGCCAGCCGCCGCCACCTATAGGCACTCAGGGCTTGTCCCAGCAGATAACCACAGAAGGCCAGTCCGACATAGTCAAGGCGGGCCGCACGCAGTTGCTGGCTGAGGCCGGCGACATCCACGGAGGAGACAAGAACGAACAACAGCCCCAGACTCAGGCTCACTTTGAGCCAGCGTGAGGACAAAAAATGTACCAGCATGATATCCCTAAATGAGGTGTTGGGGATGGGGGGTAGGGAGTGGGGAACCCTCGCCCCCAGTCCCTCAATATGGCTCTGCTCTAGGCGTCAACCGTCTCGCCGGACAGCACCGCTCCGTTGAGATGGGCAGTGCTGTTAATCATGTGAATCTTGGCCTGCCCGCTTGGAGAGAGGGTGACCTCGCTGATGCCGGTATTGCCAATTTTTTCAATCTGGCCGAATTGGTTCATGTTCAGACCGCGACAGTGTAACAGGAAGGCCCTCACCGCGCCCCCGTGGGTCACCACGAGAATCTGTGTGCTTCGATGGTCTCGGATGAACTGTTGGCTCGATTGCACTAAGCGGCCTTGAAACTGGGCAAATGTTTCGCCCCCGCCGCGTGGCAGGTCTTCGCCCTGCCGCAGCCGCGCCCACTCCTCGGCATGCCGGCTTGCCACCTCGGCGGTTGTCAGCCCACTCCAGGTGCCAATATCCATCTCGCGCCAAGCCGTCGCCTCAATTGGCCTGACGCCGAGCGCCCGGCCAAGAATAGCTGCGGTGTCACGCGCGCGCCGGAGGTCGCTGGTGTAGATCGCCTGAACCCGCCGGCCCTCATTCTGGAAGCGACGGGCGAGTTGCCGCGCTTGCTCATAGCCCGTCCGGCTGAGTGGCGTATCGGCCTGACCCTGCCAGCGGTTTTCCTGATTCCAGATGGTCTCTCCATGTCGGACCAGGAGGACCCGAACACCCGCATCTATCCCTGATGAGTAAACGTGCCCTCCAACACCCATGTCAATGTTGGCACGTTTACTCATTGCATCCCTGACGTCACTCGGCATGGCTGACCTCGGTACTGCTCTGTAGCATGTCCACACGGGGAGGGCTACAAGACCCGCGTCGCCCACCTATATCGGGATGGACGGGCTCACGCATCAGGCTGTACAACGTGGTGTCTGTGAATTCGTGGACGGAATGACGCATGGCGAACGGCGATGAGTCGTAAGCGGCCCACATAATATGTTATGGAGTCTGAAGGGTGATACGGGGCATGTGGGTGAATATGGTGCAAATGCGGGAGTTAGTGCGAGAGATAGAAGAGAAACGGCTGAGACACACGAAATACGGTTAGGGAGAGCGGGTAATGAATGGACACGACACGCAAGCAACATTCCCGGAACTTGATGTTTATGCCGAAACGGAGCGGTCAAAGCAACGAACCAAAGTCAAGGTCCTTCCTTCAGCGGATGTGTTGGACACGTTAGCCGGGGCACCTGCTGTCAAGGCGACCATTCTTGACCCGTGGTACAATAAGGGCATTGGGGGTGAACGAGCTGACTACAATGACTGGTTAGCTACTGTCATCCGGTCTGCGTGTCGTATCTCTGAACACGTCTTTGTCTGGGGATTTCCAGAGATTCTCGCGTATCAAGTCGCCAAGATTCCCGAAGGCTTCAAACTGATAGCGTGGCTCACATGGTATTACAAGAATTGTCCGTCCGTCATTCATGGCTGGCGATCGGCGCAGAATGCGTGCCTGCATCTTGCGAGGGATGGCGCAACGGTCTATCCAGAACACTTTCTCAGCGCAGACCAATTGAAACGATGGAAAGCGGGCAAGATGAGGTTTGTTCCTGGGCCGCCGACCGTGTTGGAAGCACCCTTGAACATTGGCTTCGTCGGACGGAACGAGCAAACGGGTCACCCGGCGCAGAAACCATTATCGGTGATTGAACCATTACTGTTAATGTCTACGCGAACAAACGATACGGTGCTTGATCCCATGTGTGGTTCAGGAACAACGGGCGCGGCCGCGCTCCGGCTTCACCGTCACGCGCTTCTCTGCGACGACTCGTCCACATACCTGACTATAACGCGCAGACGAATTGCGTCATACCAGAGTCAAGTCAATGGCTGAACATAGAAATGCAACCGTCCAAGGCCCTTATCGGCAACGATCCGTTCGCGCACGGATTGAAGCGTTCTTTCTGGATAATCTCGGTAAGGTTGCTACACGGGAACAGATAATCGAAGTGGCAACTGATCCAACAACTGGGAGAGCTCCAGAGAACTGGCATCAACGGCTTTCGGAGCTCCGAATCGATTATGGTTATACCATGTTGTCGTGGCGCAACCGTGGCAGTTTGAAAGTCAGCGAGTATATGATGCCGAATGCTGAGTGCCGCGGTACGACGGCGAAACGAACTCGTCCAAACGCCCAGACGTGGCAGGCTATTCTCGAACAAGCGAATCATAGCTGTGCATGGAATGAGGGTGGCATTGTCTGTGGTTTGCAGCAAGGCGACATTGATCCCGTTGGTGGTGGTACAGTCAAGCTGACCCCCGATCATAAGAACCCGCACTCGCTCCATGCAAATGCTGATCCACGTGATCCGTCGAAATGGCAGCCGCTATGCGGCAGGCATCAAGTCATGAAGAAAAATTACTGGGACGATGAAACTGGCTGGCTCAATGTATTGGCTATTGTACAGTCGGCATCTGAGGAGCAAAAGCGTGAGGGGTTTGGATTCTTGAAACGTGACTTCAACGAATAGGATATTTCTTCAATAAAAGGAACGACCCGCCCGCGGAGGATGATTATGCAGTACGGCGCGTTTCTCCCCCATCTTGGGCCGCTGGATCAGGGGGATGTCCTCAACCGTCTCAAGACCACGGCCCAAACTGCCGAAGCGCTGGGCTTTGATTCTGTCTGGGTCGCCGATCATATTATTACGCCCAAGCAGATCGCCTCCCGCTATCCCTACAGTCCGAACGGCGCCTTTCCCCTTGATCCGCAGGCACCCCTGCTTGAGCCCCTGAGTGTGTTGAGCTTTGTGGCCGCCTGCACGCACAAGGTTCGGTTAGGCACGGCGGTACTCGTGCTGCCGCACCGCAACGCCGTTGTCACGGCAAAGACGCTGGCCACCCTTGACGTCTTATCGGCCGGGCGGCTCATCTGTGGCGTCGGGGTCGGCTGGATGGAGGAGGAGTTCACCATGCTGAATGCGCCCTTTGCCGACCGCGGCCCGCTCAGCGAAGAAACCATTGTAGTCATGAAAGAGTTATGGACCAACGAAAACCCCTCATTTACGGGTCGCTTTCACCAGCTCAGCGAGGTCGGCTGTGAGCCACGCCCCGTCCAAAAACCCCATCCGCCAATCTGGATTGGCGGCCATACCGGCCCGGCGTTGCGCCGGGTTGTCGAACACGGCGACGGCTGGCCGGCCGTGGTGTTCAATCCGCAAGAATTTGCCCAGCGGGTGGAGAAACTCACGGAAAAAGCGGCGCGGGCCGGCCGCGACCTCTCCGAGATTACCTTGTGCGTTTCCCCCCGTGGTAAGAAGCCGGACGAACTCCTTGACGATATTCCCCGATATCAGGAACTCGGAGCAACGTATTTGTATCTGGCCTTTTTCAATTTCGCCCGGACGTATGCCGACATGATGAACATGATGGAAAAGTTCGCCCGGGATGTGGCGCTCGTGTAATACGGCCCAGCCCTTCCGGGTTTTTCTTCCCTGCCTGCACGTGATACAAGGACACGAACCCAAAGTAAAGCAATGAAAAAAGCCTATGCAGAGATTGCTGCTCCCCCGTCTCGTGTCCCGGTTTGGGCGCAGCCCGTGCCTTCTGCTCTTGCCGCTCCTGGCTCTCGCGGGCGGATGCTCCGAGCCCGAGGTATATAAACCGCTCATCGAAATTTCGAATGCAACACTCACCCGTCCGGCGGAAGATGTTCTGCGCGTGACCCTGGACTATGAACTTGCCCCTGAGGAACGCCTGCCGCTGCCCTACAAGGAGATCGTCGTTTCTCCGCTGGAGCCACAGGTCAAAATCTTTGCCGCCCTGGAAGAATTTATCCTGTCGGTCGATACCGTCATCGTGAAGATCGGCATTCCTCCCGCGTCCGTTGATTGGCAGGAATTGAGCGACGAGGAAGAGTGTTGTGTGGTGTCCTTAAAGGGGCTGGTAGAGGAGGGGGGGAGCTACGAGCGGATCAGCAATCATGTGCGCGTCCTCCCGCCGGAGCCACCCCAATAGCCGGCCGCTGATATAGCGCATCACGCTACAGGAGGGAGTCATGGCCACAATTATTGACGCAGACGGACACCTGCTTGAGCCACCGAGCGTGTGGGAGGAATACACCGAGTCCGCCTATCGGGCACAGGTAATTCAGATTGCGAAGGATGCGGAAGGGGTGGACTGTCTTAAAATTAACGGCGAGTTACGGCGTGATCGCACTATGGCGATTGCCGCGGCCTGCACGCCCGGCGGCATGTCAGACGCCCACCGGGCGCGCACGATGTCCTGGGACGAGATCGTCCCCGGCGGCTACGACCCGCACCAACGGATCAAGGATATGGATATTGAAGGCATTGAGATCGCCTTTTTCTACCCGACGCTGTGGCTCATCTACGGAGATATCACCGACCCTCAGGTCGCCGCCGCCGCCTGTCGGGCCTATAACAACTGGCTGGCCGACTTCTGCAAAGCCTACCCGCAGCGTTTTTACGGCGTGGCGCCGCTGCCCTTACAGGCTGTCGAGGCGGCTGTGACCGAAATGCGGCGCGTTGTCAAAGAGCTGGGGATGCGGGCCGTCTTTGTGCGTCCCAATCCTTTTAATGGCCGCCGGCTCAACGACCCGGCCTATCATCCCCTCTGGCAGGAAGCCCAGGAACTCAACGTTCCGGTTGCCATTCATGGCAGCTTCGGCACCAAGATGCCGACCCTCGGCCAAGAGCGCTACAAGGACCCGTTCTTTTTCCATATGGTCTGTCACCCCTGGGAACAGCAGGGGGCCTGTATGAACATGATCTGTGGTGGTGTGCTCTCCCAGTTTCCCGGCCTCAAAGTCGCCTTTCTGGAGTCCGGGGTCGGCTGGCTCGGCTATTGGCTGGATCGGATGGACAGCCATTTTGACACCATGGGCCATTATGTCCCGTGGCTCAAAAAGCGCCCGAGTGAACATTTTCGCGAGCAGTGCTTTATCTCTATGGACCCGGATAAGAGCACGCTGAGCAGCATTGCCGAGTTGGGGCTTGAGGAGTGTGTTATCTGGGGGTCGGACTATCCCCACTTTGACTGTACCTTTCCCGGTGTGGTCGATGAAGTCAAAGCCTCCTGTGCAAAACTCCCAACCCACGCCCAGCAAAAAATCATCGGCGAGAACGCCAAGCGTCTGTATCATTTATAGGCATTGAAAGGGGACACTCCGTGGACTTGGCATACTCCAAAGAGGACGAGGCGTTTCGGAAAACGGTGCGGACTTGGCTCAAAGCCAATGTGCCGAAAAAAGACAAAACCCTGAGCGACTTGCCGCCAAACGATCCGCAACGCATCCAACGCGCCAAGGACTGGCAGCGCCGGCTGTATGCGGCCGGCTATGTCGCCCTGGGCTGGCCCAAAGCCTACGGCGGTCAGGGCGATACCGACATTATGCGCCAGACCATTGTCAATGAAGAACTGGTCCTGGCGCGCGCGCCGGGTCTGATCGGCGCGTCCGGTTTGACCATGCTCGGCCCCACTCTGCTGCAAGTCGGCACGGAAGAGCAGAAACAGCGCTATCTGCCCAAAGTCCTCAGCGCGGAAGAAATTTGGTGCCAGGGCTATTCCGAGCCCGGTTCGGGCTCGGACCTGGCTTCGCTGCGAACCAAAGCCGAACTCGCGGGCGACGAATTCGTCGTCAACGGCCAAAAGGTCTGGACCTCAGGGGCTCAGTTCTCCGATTGGATGTTCTGTCTGGTGCGGACTGACCCGGATGCGCCCAAGCACCGCGGCATCTCCTATATTTTGATTGATATGCGGACACCGGGAATCACCGTCCGCCCCCTGGTCCAAATGACCGGCGACGCCGGCTTTAACGAGGTCTTTTTCGAGGATGTCCGCGTCCCGCGAGAGAATCTGGTCGGCGAACTCAACCAGGGCTGGCGAGTCGCCAACGCCACCCTGTTTCATGAGCGCAATATGCTGGGCTCGACGACCCGCACTCAGCTCATGCTGCAAAACCTCATTCGCCTGGCCCGCAGACACAGTCGCTACGGCCAGCCGGCGGCGGAAGACCCAAGCATCCGCCAGCAGTTGGCCGACCTGACAACCCGGGTCGAAGCCATGAAATACCACTCCTTCCGACAGCTCACGGACGCCACCAAAGGCCGCCAGCCCGGCATCGGGGCCATGGTGAATAAACTGGTCGGAACCGAACTGAACCACGATATTTGCGCGCTGGCCCTTGAAATCATGAATTCCTACGCCCCGCTCAACCGGGGGGCCTCACACGTGATCGACAATGGCATCTGGCCGTACGAGTTTATGTTCACGCTGGGGCTTATTATCGGGGGCGGAACGTCCCAGATTCAGAAAAACATCATTAGCGAGCGTGGGCTTGGGATGCCGAAGTCGCGCTAACGCAAGGGATCGCACCCTCCAGGGGACCATCATGGACTTCGGCTTATCGGAAGAACAAGACCTGCTCCAGCGCGCAGCCCGAGAATTCCTGGCACAAGAATGTTCCCCCCAGTTCGTGCGGGCGCTCTTGGACGACGAGCACGGGTTTTCCCCTGAGTTGCATCGAAAAATGGCGGAGCTGGGTTGGACCGGCCTGCTCGTCCCGGAAAAATTCGGCGGGCTCGGGCTCGGGCTGCTCGATATGGCCCTGCTGCTCGAAGAGATGGGCCGCGCCGTCGTGCCAGGGCCGTTTCTGTTTTCTTCCGCTCTGGCCACGTTCGCCCTGCTGCGCGGCGGCAGCTCCACCCAGAAAAAGGCCTGGTTGCCCCGGCTCGCCTCAGGGGAGGCCATCGGGACCCTGGCTTTCCTTGAAGCCAGCGATCGCCTGGACGCCGCCGGCATGAGCCTCAAGGCCAGGAAGAAACGTGACGGTTATGTACTGAGCGGCACCAAGATGTTCGTCCCCTTCGCCGCCGTTGCCGACGTTTTTGTGGTGGCGGTCCGCACCGGTGGAAAAGGCGAAAAAGGCGTCAGTCTGGCGCTGGTTGACCGAGACGCCCCGGGCCTGACCATACAACCGCTGGACATTTTTGATCGAACGCGACGGGTGTACGAGGTCCAGTTCAAGGAGGTGCCCATCTCCGGCTTTCTCGGCAAGGAAGGAAAAGGCTGGAAACTGGTTGCTCAGCTTCAAGACCTGGCCTGCGTTGCCCTGTCTGCCGACAGTCTCGGGGGCGCACAACAAGCGCTCGATATGGCCGTCGAGTACACCAAAGTCCGTGAGCAGTTTAACCGGCCGATTGCTTCCTTCCAGGCGCTCAAACACATGGCTGCCGAAATGGTGAGCGAAATCGAACCGGCCCGGTCCTTGGTCTGGTACGCGGCCTACGCGTTTGACACGCGCGCCAGCGATGCGTCGCGCGCGGCGTCTATGGCTAAGGCTCGTCTGTCTGAGGTCTATACCCGCACAACGAACAAGGCCGTGCAGATGCACGGCGGGATTGGTTTTACCTGGGAGCACGATATGCACTTCTGGTTCAAACGGGCCAAGTGGAACGAGTTCGCCTTTGGCGCGGCCGCCTATCACCGCGAGCGCATCGCCCGCTTTGATGGCTACTGATAAGCCTGCTTGGAAGCACGCTGGAGAATGTGAGAGGTTTTTTTCATGCCGCTCTGTTCGTTCGCTGTGATAGTGCTGCTGTTGGGGAGTGTCCTCTCGTTTGCGCACGCCCAATCGGCAGCCTCCCTCCCGCTCGGTGCGGAGTGGCAGTCAACGCTGGCACAAGTAGAACAATTACCCGACCTTGAACGCGCAGCAGATGAAAGCCTGAAAGCCGCGGCTACCGTCCGCTCTGGTCCTGAAATCGTGTTGTACGCCACCTGGCAGACGCGGACGGTGACCTTTCGGATTGATCGTAATTTCGGCCTGTACGCGCTTGGCATCGAGTTGATACCTGAGGCGGTTCAGCATGCGCTTGAGACCGACGATGCCGAGCTCTCTGACCTGGAATACCGTGCCCCCATGCGCCTGGCCGTGGTGAATAAATACGGGCAAGCGCAGGGCCTTGCCACCCAGTGGGACGGTCTTGATATCAGCCCCTTGCCGAGTGCGGGCTGGAAGATATCGAATGTGACCGATTGGTCCTACGCCCTGTCCTGGCTGGTGTGGAAGAGCCAGGACACCCGTATCGCCGTCGGCGAACAAGAAGTCTGGTACGTCAGTCGAGCCTGGCTTGAGCAGCGCCGACAAGCTCGGACCTTCCTCGAACGGCACGCCGTGGCCGTTCAAGATATTGATCTCATCCGGCAAGCCGAGCGCCAGCAGCGCCTCGACCATGCGCGGGACGCTCTGCCAACGCGGGCCGCCGAGTTGGAACCACTCTTATAGGACGCCGGTAGCCCAAACCGCACGAAAAATAGCGGGTCGAGCAGACTGCGCCCGAGGGCGGACCGCACACTGCCCCTGGAAACTGAGCTGTCTAGTCTCGCTTGTCTCTCAGGCAGCAGGGAACGCCCCCGGGTTCGCAGTGGTATGAAAAAGTGGCGCGGATATGAAGACCACCCCGTACCGGTCAGCACCTCAGCGGAATTGAGGCGCTGCAATCAGGCAGGCTTACTCCTCTTCATCAACCACATTCCACTGATCGGGAAGAGGCTGCGGGCCGGGTCGAATACCGGCAATATCGGGATCTTCGTCTCCCTCAGCGCGAACATTTGCCGCTTTTCGGGCTTTGGCCTCGCGCCTGCGCTCCGCTTTCTCTTTTTGCTTTTGCTGGCGGTATTGTTCCCGTTGGCGCTTGAGAAAACTCGTTGGTTTTGCTCTTCCTGGCATACCCCTACCACCGACGTTCGCGGCGCTCCCTGGGGCGTGCTTCGTTGACCGTCAGGGGTCGCCCCATAAACTCATGGTCATGCAGACGCTCAATCGCCGTTCGGGCTTCTTCGTCGTTTTCCATTTCAATAAAGCCAAACCCGCGAGAGCGCCCGCTCTCCCTATCGGTAATAACGTTCGCCGAGGTGACCGCCCCGACTTCGCCGAATAACGCTTCGAGATCAGCCGGAGTGGCGTCCCATGAGAGATTCCCAACAAATAACTTCATCACAACAATTGCCTCCTCTGGCAAGAAAATAAACGCAACGACCTAGCAGTCGTCCGTCCGGGTTGATGCATTACAAATCATATTCAGACAAGGTTCGATAGGGGTCTCGTTGAAAATGTGGTGGCAGCCGTTTATGAGCCGACCGCGCGGGCGGTCCATAGTGTAGAGCAGATTGCTCTTAGGCCACTGGTCGTCGGGCAGGACGACACAATCCCATCCACTAGTGCGATGAACGGTGCAGTATCCGCTTGAGCGCCTCATCGCGTTCATTATTAAAACGCTGGGCGATCTCCGCCCCGGGAGCAAAACCGTTAAAGCCGTGATAACCGCCCGGATAGACATGGAGCTCGGTCGGCACCTCAGCCGCCAGCAGGCGCTGCGCGTACTCGATGTTCTCGTCCAGGAACAGGTCGAGAACACCCACCGGAATATAGGCCGGCGGTAAACCCGCGAGGTCGCTGGCCCGAGCGGCCGCAGCATACGGCGACACATCCGCTCCACCGGGCTCCCGTCCCAGGTAGGCACGCCAGCCCATGAGATTGTTTTCCCGGGTCCACACAAAGGTATCGGGCCGCGTCTCGCTGGCAGGGGAGACGTTGCGGTCGTCAATCATGGGGTAGATCAGCAGTTGGAAGGCCAGTTCGACTTCGGCCCGGTCGCGCGTCAACAGGGCCAGCCCTGCCGCCAGCCCCCCACCCCCACTCGCCCCACCAATGGCAAGCCGGGAGGGCTCAACGCCGAGTTCGGCGGTGTGGGTCGCCAGCCACTTGAGCGCGGCGTAACAGTCCTCGACCGGAGCCGGGAAGGGGTGCTCAGGCGCGAGCCGGTACTCAACCGATACCACAACGCACTGCGCGACTTTGGCCAAATGGGTCGCCAGCAGGTCGTCCCGCTTAACACTGCCCAACACATAGCCCCCACCGTGAATCCAGAGGAGGGCCGGCAAGGTGTCAGGCCGCTCGGTTGGCTGATATATACGAACGAACACCGCGCCGTCGGGTCCGGGCACCTGTCGGTCCGCGGTGGTGATGCCCGTGATGGCCGGCGCCTTGGCCATTTGCGCCGCGGCCAGCTCATCCATCGTGCGCCGGGTGGCCGGGATATCGTGCAGGTTCAGCCCGCCTCCGGTCAGGTCAAGAAAGGTGTCGAGCGGCGCGGCCAGCTCCGGGTCGAGTCGAGCAGTCATGGTCATTGTATTCCCCCTTTTTCGCGTTGTCTTGCGGCTGATACGATTCGCACCAACTCGTGCAGAGTATAATTCAGGCCGGCTGAAACGCAAGTCAAGCCGGTGTCCGCCGACCGGACCTTTTGGCGTCTCTGCTGAAGTGATAGAGCTATGACGAGAAGGGGGTGTTTTCTATGGCTGTTTCTGTTCCGTTGACGGGTGGGTGTGCCTGTGGGGCAATGCGGTATGCGTGTACGGCGGCACCGCTGTTTACGTGGAAATGCCACTGCCGGGATTGTCAACGCTCCACGGGAGGCGGTGCTGCCGTGAATGTGGTTTTTGCCGCGTCGGCCGTGCGATTCACCCAAGGCGGCCCGAAAGAGTATGTCTGCACGGGGACGAGCGGGGCTCAGACCCACCGCGGGTTCTGTGCAGAGTGCGGCTCTCCCGTCTCGGCCCGAGCCGATCTGATCCCGGAGATCCGCGGCATCAGCGCGGCCAGCCTGGACGACCCCAGCAAGCTGGCGCTCGACGCCGATATCTGGACGACCCCAGCCGTGGGATGAGTTGTCTTCGACTCTGCCACAGTTTGAGACCACGCCCACCCCGGAGGAACTCCAGGAACTCGCCGCGCATTAACGCGTCCCTCGGCTGGTACGCGTGCCCTGGGTGCCCTTCGTGTCTACAGCGGTGATCCGCTCGGCAGCCCGACCAAAGTGCGGCCATAGGCTTCCAGCCCGGCCTCATAGTGGAGGGCGATGTGTTGGCTGACCGCATGCAGGTCACGCCAAATGCGCTGGACCGGGTGCTGGAGATAAAGGGAGCGGCCGCCGCTCAGCTCAAACAGCCGATCAACCACGCGGGCGGACTGCCGCACAATGTAGCTGCGCCAGGCATAATACTTGGCGCGCTCCTGCGCACTCGGGACGCGACCCGGCTGTCCATACTCCGCCACCAGTTCGTCCGCGCACTGCCACATCAGCCCTTCCAGCGCCTTGACGGTGGTGGCGGCTTCGGCCAAAGCGATATGGGCACTGGCCGTGCCGGGCAGGGGGGTATCGCCCGGGCCGTAGACGGGGGCGCGAGTTCGCGTCCACTCCTGAAAATGGGCAATAGCCGACCGGACCGACCCGATGGCCACCGGCACCAGCGCAACGCCCAGGGTGGGGATAAAGGGGAGTTGATACAAGGCGTTCGGATGCAGTTGTTGCCCCGGCGACGTCCCGGTCCGTTCCGCCCGCTCTAACCAGTAGACCCGGTGGCGGGGTACAAAGGCGTTCTCAACCACGACCGTATTGCTATCGCTGCCCTGCAGGCCGACGACATGCCAGCGGTCGTCGAGACGATAATCCGTCTTGGGAACAAACATCATCGTCCACTCGGCTGGCGCGTCCGGCTGCGGCGCAACCCGAGCCCCGACCGCGACCCAATCGCTACACCACAAGCCGCTTAAAAAACTCCATTGTCCGTTGAGCTGGTATCCGCCCGAGACCTCTTGAGCAGACCCCGTGGGGGCGAAGGAGTCGGCCATCAGCACGCTCGAATCTTTCCCCCAGAGTTCCTCTTGCAGTTCCGGTTCAACGTAGCTGATCCAGAAGTTGTGGATGCCGAGAATGCAATACACCCAGCCGGCTGAGGTATCGCCCTTGGCAATCTCGGTCGCTACCCGTAAGAAAGTTTGCAAATCTCGCTCATAGCCGCCCCAGTGGGCGGGCTGGAGGACGCGCAGCAACCCGGAATCCTTCAGCGCCTGCATCAGCCCATCGGGCAGGCGGCGCTGCTGTTCGATGGCCTGGGCCTGCTCAGCCGCCAGCCGGGCGACCTCACGAGTACGCTCAAGCAGCGTGTCCGTGGTCGGAACGGTATGGGAATGGTCGCGCATCGGTTCCCTCCCTTTGTGTTCGCGAGCTCAACGTCCCAGACCAACAGGACGGGCTGCCATTACTCCTGCCTGGTAAAGACGAAGTGGGCCTCCATCTTCTGCCGGGTGTCCTGCATGAAGTGCACATAGCGGTGGAAGCCGCCGTTGTAGTTACCGTCCTGACGACGGTTGGACTCGCCCTCGAAGTTGTAGTAGCCGGGCGTACAGTCCCGGTTGCGGCTGGTCTTGCCCCGGTGCTTGATGACTTCCTGGACCCACCACTCCTCGGCCGCGGGCGTCGGGTCTATCGACCGATAGCCGTTGCGGCGGACATAGTCGATGCAGGCCGCGATGTGATCGCCCTCGGTGTTGAGGATATCCGTCAGATTGAATTGGAACGAAGACTGATAGCCGCCCATGATGAACAGATTCGGGTAGCCCTGCGTATGGAGACCAAACAGGGTGCGGATGCCGCTGCTGTATTTGTCGGTCAGGTCGCGTCCGCCCACGCCCGTGATCCGGTTGTAAATCCCGGTTTTTTGGACCTCAAAGCCGGTGGCATAGATGAGCACGGCAAGCGCGTACTGTTTGCCCTCAAACACGGGCCCCTTTGCAGTAATCTCAGTGATGCCCTTGCCGTGGGTATCGACCAGATGCACGTTGGGCCGGTTGAAGGTCGGCAAGTAGTCGTTGTGGAAGCACGGGCGCTTACACATGAACATATACCACGGCTTGAGCGCCTCGGCGGTCGCCCGGTCTTGCACGATCTCGTCGATGCGCTGGTGAATACGCAGCATGTAATCGATATTGGCGTTCTCCTGCCGGCGGATGATCTCCTCGCGGGGGAGGGCGGCGCGCTGGGCCTTTTGCTCCGTGGTCAAATGGGGGTCCATGATTTTGCGCATCATGTTCCGCCGCTCGGTCTGCCAGCCGGGTTTCAGTTTCCGGGCCCAGGTGGGATCGGTCGGATGATCGTCGCGGATGTCAATCGAAGACGGGGTACGTTGGAACACGTATAATTCCCTGGCTGCTTCCCCCAAGCCGGGAACCGCCTGGACCGCGGTCGCCCCGGTGCCGATAATCCCGACGACTTTGTCTGCCAGACCCGACAGGTCTTCCCCGGTATAGGCGTAGTCCCAGCGCGAAGTATGAAAGGAGTGGCCCTGGAAGGACTCCATGCCGGCGATCCTGGTCAGCTTGGGCTTGGACAGGGTGCCATTGGCACAGATCACGAACTGCGCCTGCATATGGTCGCCCCGGTCGGTTCGGACATGCCACAGCTCTTCTTCTTCGTCCCATACGGTAGACGTGACTGTCGTCTGGAAGACCGCTGACCTGTACAGATCGTATTTCTTGGCGATCGCCTGGCAGTGGGCGTAAATCTCGGGTCCCTTGGCAAAGCGGTCCTTGGGCACATAGTCCATCTCGTCGAGCAGCGGCAGATAGTCATACGACGGCACGTCACACGCTACGCCAGGGTAGCGGTTCCAGTACCAGGTACCGCCAACATCGGCTCCCCGTTCTACAATACGGATGCTCTCCACCCCACATTTGCGCAGCCGGGCAGAGGTGAGCAGGGCGGAAAAGCCGCCGCCGATGAACAGGCATTCCACCTGATCGTTGAGAGGCTCACGCGGGGTGAGCGCGCCGCCGTAGGGGTCCTCCTCGTATTGCGCCAGCACCCCGGTCAGGTCGGAGGTATACTGCGCCGTCCCTTCCGGCCGGTAGCTCAGCCTGAGATTCCGCTCCTCGGCGAACTGCTGTTTGATGGCCTCGTAATAGGCTTGCGGCTTGGGGGATGGAGACAGCCAGCTTAGGGGGTCAATCAGGGGCTTTTCCATTATGCCCGACGGTTTATCCATATATTTTCTTCCTCCCTCTCTCATTCCGCGGGATCGTCGTCGGTGATTCGATACCATTCCCAGCGCAGTCCCTGCGGCTCCAAGGCCCACACCTTGTTCTGGGTCGCGTGGCAACACGTCTTCTTGCGCTGAACCTCAGGCATAATACCCGTGGCCTCGAAGCGTTCCGTAGCAGAGGCAATCTCTGCCTCATCAAACACCTCAACCCCGAGATGATTCAGCCGTTCCTCAGCCTCCGGGTTCTCGAACAAGACCAGCTTGAGCGGCGGCGTATCAATCGCAAAATTGGCATAGCCGTCTCTCAGTTTGTGCGGTTTAACGCCAAAGAGCTTCGAGTAATACTCGACCGCCTCATTGAGGTCACGAACGTTGAGCGCCAGTTGGAGTCGCATAGCCCTGCTCCTTTCATCTTCCTCCCTCTCCCCTGGAGGGAGAGGGACAGGGTGAGGGGGAATCACCTCCCTGTCCGGTCCCGTAATGGCCGCATAGTACACAGACCCGTAACAAAAACCCAGAGCAATGCACGATTCCGTAGAGCCAGCCGGCCCCTGTCATTCCGGCGCCTCCAGGCCTCCGTTCAGGCTGAGCCCTTCCTCCGTCAGGACAGGCGTAGCCCGGCAGGGCGGAGTCGAAGTATGGATGCCGGATCACGTCCGGCATGACGCGAGTAGATGACATGGCGACAGCCTCGCGTGAGACGCTCTAGCCGTCTCGCACGGCTTACTTCTCTGAGATAATTTGCTGTGGAATCAAATAAGATCTGATTTCTACAGCAGAGAGCGATGAGGAAACCGGGGATGTTTTTGCAACCGACTGGTATCGGGAGATGAAAGCAGAGACTACTCCAAGTGAGTAGGCGTTTTGGCGTGGCCCAATAGACGCGCCGACTAATGTTCTTTAAGTTATGCGCGCATTATGCAGAGAACCCCGTTGCGGAACCAACGCCATATCCGGCAGTCAGACCGAGGAGATACGCATGAGCATTGACCTGTTTGAGGGGGACCCCAAGGAAAAATCAGGCTTCGACCCAAACGAACTGCGGGCCAGATATCGCTACGAGCGCGACAAGCGGTTGCGGGAGGACGGGAACGCGCAATACCAGGAGGTCGCTGACGAATTCGCCAGCTACACTGACGACCCCTACACCGAGTGGGTTGAGCGGGGCCCGCTTCATGACGAGGTCCAGGTCGCTATCATCGGCGGCGGTTTCGGCGGGCTGCTGATGGGTGGTCGGCTGCGCGAAGCCGGCTTTGACGATATCCGAGTCATTGAGAAGGCCGGCGACTTTGGTGGCACCTGGTATTGGAACCGCTATCCCGGCGCCATGTGCGATGTCGAGTCGTACTGCTATCTGCCGCTGCTCGAAGAACTGAACTATATTCCGAAACATAAATACTCGTACGCGCCCGAGATCTTTGAACACAGTAAGGCTATCGCCCGCCACTACGACCTCTATAAAAACGCCTGCCTCCAAACCGGAGTGAGCGAGATGCGCTGGGACGACACGAGCGGACGCTGGATTATTCACACCGACCGGGGCGACGCCATCAGCGCCCAGTTCGTGACCATGGCCAACGGGCCGCTCAACCGGCCCAAGCTGCCCGGTATCCCCGGCATTACCACCTTCAAGGGCCATACCTTCCACACCAGCCGCTGGGACTATGACTATACCGGTGGCGACGCAGACGGGCATCTCACCGGCCTGGCCGAGAAGCGCGTCGCCATCATCGGTACGGGTGCCACCGCGGTCCAGTGCATCCCCCACCTCGGCGCGTCGGCCCAACATCTGTACGTGTTCCAGCGCACCCCGTCGTCCATTGACGTGCGCAACAACCGGGAAACCGACCCGGACTTCGCCCAGCAACTCGAACCGGGCTGGCAGCAGCGGCGTATGGACAACTTCAATATTCTGGTCAGCGGCGGCGACCAGGATGAAGACTTGGTGGCTGACGGCTGGACCGAGATTTTCCGTAACCTGACCGGCATTGCCGCCAAGACGGCTTCGCGCGAGCTGGGCCGACGGCTTACCCCACGCGAGAAGGGTCAGCTCATGGAACTGCTTGACTTTCAGAAGATGAATCAGGTGCGCAACCGGGCCGAAGCCCTCGTCAACGACCCGAACACTGCCGAGGCCCTCAAGCCCTGGTACCGGCAGTTCTGCAAACGGCCCTGCTTTCATGACGAATACCTGCCGACCTTCAACCGGCCGAACGTGACCCTGGTCGATACCGACGGCAGGGGCGTCGAGCGCGTCACCGAGCGGGGCATCGTGGCCAACGGGATCGAGTACCCGGTCGATTGCATCGTCTTCGCCACCGGCTTCGAGGTCGGCACCAGCTACACCCGCCGGGCCGGCTACGACATCATCGGCCGCAACGGCCTCTCCCTGGGCGACAAATGGGCCGAGGGCTGGCGCACCCTGTTCGGACTCCAGGCGAACGGCTTCCCGAATTGTTTTTTCCTCGGTTTCACCCAGACGGCCCTGTCGGTCAACGTCCCGCACGCCCTGAACGAGCAGGCTAAGCACGTGACCTATATCCTCGACCAGGCCCGCCAACGGGGCGCACGCCGGATTGAGGTCACGCCCGAAGCCGAAGACATGTGGCTGGCCGAGATGCGGGACAAGGCACGTATTGCCGAGCGGTTTTATGCCGAGTGCACCCCCGGCTATTACAACAACGAGGGCAAGCTGGATACCGACAACGGATTTTTCGCCGGTACCTATGGGGCCGGGCCCATCAAGTTTTTCCGTATCCTCGACGACTGGCGTTCCACCGGCCGGCTGGAGGGCGTGGAACTCACGTAGCCGGCCGTGCCCGCCCATCGCGCCAGCCGTGGCACTCTGAATGCGTTCGGGTTTGGCGCCATCGCCAGCGGTGTGAAGAATCACGTCTTCGGCGGCTGGGTGCTGGTCTACTATAATCAGGTGCTGGGCCTGGACCCGGCCCTGGCCGGGCTGGCCCTGGCCCTGGCCCTGGTGGTTGATGCCGTTACCGACCCGCTGGTTGGCGTCTGGTCGGATCGGGCGCGCACGCGCTGGGGCCGGCGTCACCCCTTCATGTATGCCGGCATCCTGCCGTTTGCCGTCTCGTTCTACGCGCTGCTCCAGCCGCCGACCGATCTGAGCCAGAATGGCCTGTTCGTGCGGCTGCTGTGTCTGGCCGTGGCCGTGCGGGTGTCGATGACCCTATACGAAATTCCACGGGGCGCCCTCGGCCCGGAACTCACCAAGGACTACGACCAGCGGACCCAGTTGGTCGGCTGGAGTACCTCCTACGGCTGGTTTGGGGGAGCCGGATTTGCCTGGCTGGCGTTGGCCTTCTTGTTGCCGGAGACGGCCGAGTATCAGGGCTCGCGAGCCTATCTGAACCCGGACGGCTATCGGAACATGGCCTGGATTGGGGGCGTGATCATTTTTGCGACAGGCATGATTTCAACGCTCGGCCTGCACCGGCATATCCCCGACCTGCACGTTCCCGAGGGCGACTCTGCCGCGGGGTTCAGCCCGCGTAAGCTCGGCCAGGAAATCGTCGAGACGTTGTCGAACCGGTCGTGGTTGATGCTGTTTGCCGCCGGGCTGGTCTTTGCCTTATACGTTGGTCTGCACAGCAATACGGACCGCTATTACGACCTGTATTTCTGGCAGTGGACACCCGAGCGCGTCCAGGTCTTTCCGGTTGTCCATATGCTCCTCGCCATCAGTTGCGGGCTGCTGGCCTATCCGCTAACGCGCGGGCGGGACAAGAAGCGGACCGCAATCGGCCTGTTCCTGCTGTCGGCTATGCTGGGGCCGCTGCCAGTCGCGCTGCGGCTGCTTGACCCCCTGGTGTCCATATCACTGTTGCCGGCCAACGGCACCGCGGTGTTGTGGTGGCTGCTCCTGCTGCACGGCGCGTTTCTGGTGTCGCTGACGGTGACGGGTTTTATTCTGGTCGGCTCTATGGGCGCGGATATCGTGGAGGAGAGCCAACGCCAGACCGGACGTCGGAGCGAGGGGTTGCTGAACACGGGACCGGCCCTGGCGCAGAAGATGCTCAGTGCCGGCGGTGTGCTCATCGTGGGCCTGCTGCTGTCGGCCTTCGGCTTCTCTGTCCCGAATCCGAGCGTGGAGTCCATGCAGGAGCCGATACGCCACCTGGCCATTTTCCATGTCGCCCTCAGCCTGACCCTCCCCTGGATTTCCATCTATCTGGTCAGTAAATACACCATCACCCGTCACGGGCACGGACAGGACATCCACAGCCTCGGCTACGCTGAAGCGGAAGAGGCGTAACCGACGCGCCCGGCCCGGTCCCGATATTGAGGATCGACATACTTCTGCCAGGAGGGGGCGATATTGGCAAAGTTTGGGAAGAACGGGTATAACTGCCGCCTTACAGAGATCACCCGATGGGAACGGGAAGGAAGGGAGGGGAGGGAGTGAAATGAAAAGCATATATCAAAAATTGTGGAGGACGTAGCTGCCTATGCCAAAGACAACGGGGGCGGCATGTATGAACTGCTTGCGCCACTCCATAGTCCTCATCAAGGCGTCTATATTGTCCTGGAGCGCTTTCCCAATGCGCCCGCGTTCGGCATCCGGACAGATCATTTCGGGAGCCAACTGGACGACAGTGTGGCGGGGAGAATCCGTACGCGGGCGTACCAATGCGTCACCATCGTGAGTCATGCCCGCGCCCACGCCGCTCCCTACACCCAAACCATACTGGTACGAGAGCGACACGAGCATTCTCGACAAACCGTTTCTTGTCACGGAAAAAGTGGCCGGGACCTGTCCGAGCCCCTGGGGCTCGGCCGGCAGGAAATTTTACGCCGAGGCGGCCGCGCGTGGCACTCTGCCAAAGAGTTTTATCCAGACCCTGGCAACCCTGCATACCATCGATTGGCAAGCGGCCGGCCTGTCGTTCTTGGGCGTGCCGTCCGAGTCAGGCAACGACTTTGCGCTGCGTGAGGTCCAAAAATGGTGCGCGTTAGTCGAACTCTCACAGTTAGAGCCGCACCCAATCCTCGTCGACCTCATTGGCTGGCTTAAGGCCAACGCTCCAGAAACCCAGCGCCTCACCTTAGTCCACGGCGCCTATCGGACCGGCAATCTGTTAATCGACAACGATCACATCTCGGCTGTGCTCGACTGGGAGCTGCAAGCCATCGGCGACCCGATGTACGATGTGGCTTATGTCCTGACCGACCTCAACCGGGAGGGCAGTGATCTCTTATCTGACTTGGTTGAGCGGGACGCTTTTTTTCGGGACTACGAGCACGCCACGGGCATCGAGATCGACGAAGAAGTCTGTCAGTACTACGGCATGCTGTATCAATTGCGCTCGGCTGCCTTTTGGATGAGCGCTGCCGGCCTGTAGGCCTCGGGCCGGAGCGATGATATTCGCCTCGCCCGTACGGCCTGGTCTGTCCCCGTTGTCCTGGAAGGCGCGGCGCGGGCGTTGGGGTATTAGCCCGGCCTTCTCTCCAGGCGAATTGCCAAAGAAGGAGGGCCACTCGTTCCAGCAATAGTGATACACCTTCGCGCGGAGAATGAGGCTTCAATAGCTTGACAATAATCGAGCGACACAGAAAGATGCACTCGGCAACAGACGTGAGCAACCCATTGCCAAATGGGATTGCAGGAATGACTCGCTCCCGTTATGAGCCGGCGGGGCGATAGATATATCCAGGAGAGAATACGACCAATAAAGGGGACCTTACTATGAAGCTTGCGCTGTATCTACCGAATCTCCGCGACAAGATCACGGTCAGCGAAATCGTAGACCTGGCACGTGAAGCGGAGGATCTTGAATTCGACTCGGTGTGGTCACTGGACCGTATCGTGGTGCCCGAAGCCTCAGACCGCCAGGAACTTGAAAAATCGTTTGGCTTCATGGCGGAATTTCCGAAGGCGCTACCAGTGAGTGCGCGGGCGGAGTTCCTGCATGGTATGCCGCTCATTCCATATCTGGCGGCCATGACCAAGCGCGTGCGGTTGGGGGTCAGTATCATTGTCACCCCCTATCGCGCTCCCGGCGTGTTGGCCGCAGAACTCGCGACCTGGGATCACCTCTCGGGCGGGCGTCTGAACGTCGGTGTCGGTTCGGGCTGGATGCCAGAGGAGTTCGCCGCATCAAGCGCCGCTCATATCTATAAGAAACGCAACAAGCACGTGAAAGAAACGATCGAAGTGATGCAGGGGGTCTGGACCAACGAGTTGTTCGAGTACCACGGAGAATTCGCGGACTTTCCAAAATGTGGCTTTGGCGTGAAGCCAGTCCAAAAGCCACGGCCTCCGATGTTTTTTGGAGGCTTAGGCCGGCCCGATCTCGCAGCAGCACGAGTCACCAAGTATGGCCTTGAAGGGTGGATCGGGATTATGGACACCCCAGAAGCGATCGCGACCTGGCGGACCGCCATCAAGGCCGAGCTGGAGAAGCTCGGCAGCGAACATACCATCGACGACATCGAAATTTCGAGCATGCTGCCGTTTGAGATCACCCGCGACAAAACGGATCAGACGCCACGGGGCAAGCTGACGCCAACGCTGGTCGGCACAGCCGAGCAGATCACGGACAATCTCAAACGGTATCGGGATGCCGGGATGACAATGCCACTCCTGTGGCCGCCGTTCAGTGGGACGCCAACCGCGAAGACCGTCGTGGATATGCGGCGCCTCGTGCACGACATTCTCCCGAAGGTCTAAGACTGGTCGGCGGTCGGTCCTGTCAAATTGTGAGCCTTGAGAGCACCAGGCTTGGGCCGCCGTTCCTGCTCCAGTGTTGGTTGTCGTAATACTCGCGCCATTCGTAAATCTTGCCGTCCTCGGTCAGCTCGAACATGCCGCACACCGGGAATTGGAGCTGCCAGGTGCCGCTGCCGTCCCAGTCCCACTGATCGAGGCGTTCGGTGATGCCCCGGTCGCCAGAGCCAAAGACGTTGAGCGGCTTGAACTCGGCGTGTTTGGCCGGAGCGAAGATCGAGGCGAACATCTTGCGCACATTGGCCTTGCCGCGAATCGCCCCCAACGGCTGGTTGAGATAGCACATATCGTCGGTGACCTGGGCCATACAGGCGTCGACGTCGAGATCGTCCCAGCCCTTGCCGTCGAAGTCCCAGCAGTCGAGCCGTTCGGTGACAACCGTATTGCCGTGCCCAAAGCAGTTGCGCAGCTCCCAGTGCACCCGGTGCGAGAGCTGCATGATGCCAGCGACGATCTTGCGGACATCCTGCTGACCGACCACCGGTTCGAGCGGCTGGTTGATATAGACGCTATCGTCTGACAGACGGGCCAGGGCCACGTCCGGGTCAACCGCCCGCTAGGCGTCGATGAATAGGCGCCCCTTGAAGACGTTGCGCTCAACGACTTCATCCCGAGTCATGGGACCTCCGTTGGGGTTTTTGTGACGCTGGTATCCAGAGTAGCCAGCGATCTTCTTGATGATTCGGACTATCTAGCGCCAAGCGAGCGAATGGTCAATTGCATCTGCATCCGGAACCAGAACCGTCCTGACGCTTGTCAATGAAGGACGCTGGGTGTGCCTCGGACGTGTCGGTAAGCCCAAAAAAGTGCTCGTTTGGTAAGGAGCAGGCTTATGTTTTTCATGTGGTTCAGCGAACATGCCTATCAGGACACATTCGAAGAAAGTCCGGAGCGGTATCGCGAGCTCGAAACCGAGATCGTGAGAGAGCGGAGTCCCCAATACCTTTCTCGACCGTGTCCACTGCGCTAAACTGTTGAATCACTATATCGACGAAAGAGTCTCTACCAACGCGGATCCGCTGAATTTTGATGGCGTGATGCTCAGTCAGCACAGAGGGAGAGGAAACGTTTCATGACACTGAGCGCCGCACTAGCCGGCCGACAAGCTGCATCCCCCTGGCTCCGGTTGGTCTCCTGGGGTTTCTGGGGACTGGCTGCAATCGTTCTGGTCAACCTGCATTGGCTGTATCTGTGGGGGATGCCGGCGGTGCGGTGGACTGGCCTCGGCGTCATGCTCGTCTGTTGTCTGGTCTTGCTAGGTGTGACCGGCCCCCGATGGTGGTGGACGCCGGGAGCGCCCGGCGTGCTGCTCTGCACCGCGATCGGGGCCTATCTGGTCGTCGGCGGCGGCGCCTTCCTCGTCACCGGCGCCGAATGGCAGCCGGCGGCGGGCAAGGTAATCCTGCGCCAGCTCTTCTTTCTCCTGGTGCTGCTGGGGCCCCTGCTCGGCGGCCGGGCGCTGCTGGCGCGAGTCGGGGTCGATCCCGTGCTGAAAGGGATACTGGCGCTGCTGATCGCCGGCTGCCTCGTCGTGCTGGCCACGCCACTGCTGCGCTACTGGGACGTGCTGCTGACCTTTAGATTGCCATTTCGCCTGAACGGCGCCTTTACCGACCCGAATGACGCGGGCTTCATCGGCTGCGTCACTGTGGCGCTGGCGCTGGCGCTTCTGGCGCACGGCAAACGGGGCTGGCTCGACTATCTCGGCCTGGCCGTGGGTTGTGCCGTGGCCGTGGCGTCATTCTCCAGAAGCGCCCTCCTGGTGGTATGCGGGATTCTGGTGCTCCTGCCGCTGTGCAATGGCGGGCGCGACTGTCGCCTCCTGCTCCTCGGCTCGCTCGCTTCGGGTGTGGTCGGCCTTGCCGTCTACGGGATCGTAGCCAGCGGCCTGTGGCCGCTGCGCGATCTGGCGCTGGGTCGCGACCTGAACCGCTTCGAGTTCTGCCTGCCGTTGCCGGGGACCGATGCGGGCCTGCTGGCCGACTGCGAGATTCTGCTGGCGGCCCGGGACACCCTGGCCGGTGACGCGCCCCTCAACTGGCGCAGGGTCGCCCCCATCGACATCTGGCAGGGTGTCACCGTGGGCGATACGCAAGGGCGGGTGACCGAGCTGAGCCTGCCGGGAATGGGCCTGAACGGACGCATTCCTCCAGCGCTCGGCGGCCTGGACCAGCTCGTCACCCTGCGCCTGGCCAACAATCGGCTGACCGGCGCCGTTCCGCCCGAGCTCGCCAACCTGTCGAATATCGAGGAACTGTGGCTGGCGGGCAACTACCTGACCGGAACCCTCCCGCCCGCGCTGGCCGCCCTTGCCAGGGCAGCTCCGGGCCCGGTCGCGCCGGCGCGGTCCAAAGCCAGGCAGCCCCGGTCTCTCCGGCGGGCGCCCGCGCTGGCTGCGGCCGGAGAGCAGCTCTGGTCTCTCCGGCAGGCGCCGGCAGTGGTCGATACCGTCATTTCCGGCGACGATCTGTTCTGCCGGCCCGGACAGGCCAACGCGAGCCTGCTGGCCGACTGCGGGATTCTGCTGGCAGTCAGAGACACGCTGGCCGGCGATATGCCCCTCAACTGGAGCGAGACTATCCCCATCGGCCTCTGGGATGGCGTCATCCTGAGCGACATCTTGTCGGTCCGGGTGGGTGGGCTGACCTTGCTGGGGATGGGCCTGAACGGGCGCATTCCCTCGGAGCTCGGCGACCTCGACCAACTCGTCGTGCTGGCTCTGCCCGCCAATCGGCTGACTGGGCCGATTCCGCCCGAGTTGGGGAAGCTGGCCAACCTGCAGGTGCTGTCGCTCGGCGACAATGCTCTGACCGGTCCGATTCCGCCCGAGCTGGGGAAGCTGGCGAAGCTCGATGACTTGTGGCTGGCGAAAAACCGGCTGACCGGCGCCGCTCCGTCCGCGCTGGAAGGCTTCGGGGCGCAGGCCTTCGGGTTCATGACCGACGAGCGCCTTCGCAGCTCGCTGACACCGGCGGAGCACGGGTTCGATTCCGGCGACGATCTGTTCTGCCGGCCCGGACAGGCCAACGCGAGCCTGCTGGCCGACTGCGGGATTCTGCTGGCAGTCAGAGACACGCTGGCCGGCGATATGCCCCTCAACTGGAGCGAGACTATCCCCATCGGCCTCTGGGATGGCGTCATCCTGAGCGACATCTTGTCGGTCCGGGTGGGTGGGCTGACCTTGCCGGGGATGGGCCTGAACGGGCGCATTCCCCCGGAGCTCGGCGACCTCGACCAGCTTGTCCTGCTGCGCCTGGCCAACAATCGGCTGACTGGGCCGATTCCGCCCGAGTTGGGGAAGCTGGCCAACCTGCACCTGCTGTCGCTCGGCGACAATGCTCTGACCGGTCCGATTCCGCCCGAGCTGGGGAAGCTGGCCAACCTGCACCTGCTGTCGCTCGGCCAGAACGATCCGACCGGTGTCGCCCCGCCGGCGAGGGCCGGGGGATTGTGGCTGGCCGGCAACCGCCTGACCGGCGCCATCCCACCGGAGATGCTCGGTATCGCCCGCCATGACCTGACCCACTCGATGTTCTGTCTGCCCGGGTATCCGTACACCAGCCCGGGCCTGCTGGCGGACTGTGACCGACTGCTGGCGGCCCGGGACACCCTGGCCGGCGACGCGCCCCTCAACTGGAGCGAGTACGTCCCCATCGGCTTCTGGCAAGGCGTCACCGTGGGCGGTACGGAAGGGCAGGTGATCGGGCTGGATATGGCGGATATGGGCCTGAACGGGCGCATTCCCCCGGAGCTCGGCGACCTCGACCAGCTCGCCACCCTGCGCCTCACCCGCAACCGCCTGACTGGCACCATCCCGCCGGCGCTGGGCCGGCTGGCCCAGCTGCGCACGCTGGCGATCGAGAGCAACCGCCTGACCGACCCCCTGCCGCCCGCGCTGGTGCGCGACGATCTCGCGCTGCGCCTCACCGGCAACCGATTCAGCGTCCTGACCAGCCTGCAGACGTCTCGCCGCCTGGCCATGTGGAAAGCGTCCCTGGAGGAGGCGCTGGAATCACCCTTCGTCGGCAGCGGCCTGGGGACGTTCCGAAGCGTCGCCGGCAACCTGAGCAACGCGCAGGGCACCTCCGAGGGCGTCCACAACCTGTATCTGAGTCTGCTCGGCGAAGCCGGCATCGCGCCGTTGGCGCTCTACTGCCTGTTCCTGCTGTCCCTGCTCCGGCTGCGCTGGAGGGCGCCGAGATCCCTGGCGCGGGATGCCGTCGTCGGCTGGGCGGTGGTCATGGCCTCGTTCGGCATGGCCTATCACCATCTGCTTACCCTGGGGGCGTTCATGTTTCTGGCCGGCCTGAGCTGCACGCTGGCGGCAGGTGTTTCTGGCGACCCTTTGCGTGGCGACCGGCGCCACCGTCGGCCCTCCTAGCGTCGGGAGGAAACCGCGGCGCAGGCCGTTGGCAACAATGGACTTCCCCGCGGACCGAGAAGACCGCGCTTCCCCTACTCTGGAGCGAGAGATGCTTTTGGGGAAGCACGGTCCTGTTCGATCTCTGGGGAAGCCGGTTTCATCGGTCTGTTGAGCTATCTTACCCTGTGGGCGCTCACGTTTTTTGTCGTGGCGCGTGCCGTGCTGCCGCGTTCGGACGAGCCCGCCTGAGAGACATGCCGCCCCCCGTAGCGCCCTCGTCTGGCGAGACAAGGGCGCGATTGCCAGCCCCAGGGCGTCCGCCTATGATGGGCCGCAGGACGGCTGACAAGGAGGAAAGAATGCCGATATTCAGAACCGAAGACGGAGCTGAACTGCACTATAAAGTCGAGGGCAAGGATTGTGGCAATCCCGACCTGATCTTCATCCACGGCTGGTGCTCCAATCTGAACCACTGGGCGGAGCAGGCTTCTTATTTTCAGGACGCTCACCGCGTTCTCCGCATGGATAGACGCGGCATGGGAAAATCGACTACACCGGGTTCCGGCCATACGCCCCAGCAGCACGCTGCCGACATTGCAGCCCTGGCCCGCCACGCCGGCTTTCATAACGCCGTGGCCATTGCCCACGCTGGCGGTGGTCCGGTGGGTGTCGCCTTCAGCCATGATTACCCGGACCTGGTGCGTGCCTTCATCCTGGTGGACTCGGCGGTCATGCCCGCGGCCGACCTCGCCAAGCCCACCACCGGGACCGGGCGGTTTTACGCTGAGATGATGGCAAAACTGACGGCCCCAGATGGTGAGACCTATTTCCGGGCGCTGTATACCAGCTTTTTTGGCCCCCAGGCCGACCGGGCGATGGTCGAGGCCGCGGTCGGTGAGGCCTGTCGCACGCCTGTAGACGTGCGCGTCCAAGAGATTCGTCTGATGGCCGCGGACTCTGCCACGCCGGCCGCTGCCATGCCGCAGCCGACGCTGGTCATGGTCGGTCCGTGGATGGCGGACGCTTTCCCGCAAGCCGCCGACCTGAACCATCTGAAATCCTGTTTCAAGCAGGTCGAATTCGCCCAGGCCATTGGCGCGGGTCACTTCCTGCAACTCGAAGTCCCGGACCAGGTGAACGCTTTTATCAGAAGTTTTGTATCCCGATTGGCCGGGTGAATCCTCGGAGAAAGGACGAGTCCATGCCGGTTCAAAAATTCGCTCCCATGACCAAAGACTTCCCGACCTTTGACTGCGATGCCCATGTGACCGAGCCGCCCTGGATTTGGGAGCGGGCCACGGACTGGCTGACCAAGGACGAGCTGGAGGCGCTCAAGACCACCATGTGGTTTGACGCCGAGAGCAAGCAGCTGATTGTGAACGGCGTGCCTGGGTCGGGTATTGGCTCACAATTGATTGGTGGCCGGCGAGGCCGCATTCACGCCATCTCCTTTGCCGGACCGGGGCTCAAACACGATATCCAGCGCGCCCTGTACGTCCGCAACTTGCATCCCGAGACCGCGCTGACCGCGGAGCAGGCCGACTATCTGGACCACAAGGGGTCCTATACACCGCGCGAGCGGCTGCGGGACATGGACATCCAGGGCATAGACCAGGTGATGATCATCCCGACCGACATCGACACCTATCCGTGGTTGCAAAACGCGCTCGGGGCCAAGGCCATGTGCAAAGCCTATAACGAGTGGGCGTATGACTACTGTCAGGCCGCCCCCGAGCGGCTCTATTTTGCCGCCATGCTGCCCATGCAGGACCCGAAGTACGCGGCCCGGGAAGTCTATCGGGTGGCGGATAAGGGCTGTCGGGTTGGCCTGGTCCGGCCCGTTGACGCCATGGGCAATTATCCGCTTCAGCCCAAATATGAGCAGGTGTGGCGGGCTATGGAAGAGACCGGCGTGGTCTACGGCATGCATCCCTTTCCGGCCTTTGGTTCCCTTAAGCCGGCCGGGTATGCCGAACAGTACTCGGGAGCGGAGTTGATTGCCCGGACCATTATCTCCGCGGGTCTGCCCCACTCGTTTCTGACCAATGTCCAAAACTTCCAGGCCGAGGCCGCGCTCTGGGTCGTCATGATCCTGATGTCAGGCTTCTTTGAACGCCATCCCAAGATACGGGCCGCGGTGTTTGAGGCTTCCTCGACCTGGCTGAGTTTCCTGCTGGACCGCTGTGATAAGTTCTACAAGCTGTACCGCAACGAGCGCGAGCTGCCACCGCTCACGCGTCTGCCGAGCGAAACCTTTTTCGTGCATTGCGTGACCGGCTTTGAGGGCGATGAGGCTCCGCCCTCGCGTCTGCCCGAGTTCTATAGAGACATTCTGGCCTGGTCGTCCGATGTGTATCATCACGACGGCGACGATGTGTGGCGCGCGCTTGAGACCATGCGCGCGTGTGGCCTGCCGGAGTCCTATCAGAGCAGATTCCTGGGAGAAAACGCGCGCACGCTCTACCATATTGAGGCCCCGAAAACCTTCATCCGGGAGCGGGTGACCGAGATCGAACGGCCGGACTGGTGGCCGACCGAGGACGAGGTCAGGCGCGCCCTGGAGCCCGAGGCCGCGCTCATCCGGCCTCCGCGCGAACGCGGCAGACAGCCTAACGGAAGCGGCCGGATGGCTAAAGGAGCCCGGGAATGACCAAGCGTTTTGCCGTTTTTGATGCCAACTCCCATATTGTCGAGTCGCCCGCGATCTGGGAGACCTATCTGGAGCCGGACTATCGCGCCCTGGGCAAATTCTCCCTGTGGCGGGAAGACGGCCAGTACGCCTCCTACCTCAAAATCAACGGCGAGGCCCACCACGACCAAGGCAACCCCAATATCCCCCGTTATGCCATCTGGCGGCCGGGCATGAGCTGCGAACAGATTGGACAGCTCGACCCGGACACCCGACACGCCCTGACCGAGGGGGCGTCTGACCCTCAGGCGCGGCTGCGGGATATGGACGCCATGGGTGTAGATCAGACCCTGCTCTACCCGACCTGGTTTGCCGAGGGCTTTCCCCTGGTCAAGGACCCGGACAGCGCCAATGCGCTGGCGCGGGCGTATAACAACTGGATTGCCGCCTTCTGTCAGGCTGCGCCCGACCGTCTGTACGCCGCGGCCGTGATTCCCCTGCAAAACATGGATTATGCCCTGGCGGAATTGCGGCGGATCGTGTCTATGCCGTGCTTTCGGGGCGTGTTTCTCCGCCCGCTGTTCGTTCAGGGCCGCTATTATACCCATCCCTCCTACGATCCGTTCTGGGCCGAGCTTGAGCGGCTCGACCTGACGCTTGCCGTTCACCCGGCCAATGGCCTATGGAACCCGGAGTGGACCTCCCACGCCCCGTTCATCGAGAAGGTCAACCGTCGGCTCACGCAAGTCACCCTGTTCAGGGAAGCCGGCGGCGGCCCGTTTGCGGGGGGTGGCAACGGGCCGAATTTTACCTTTGGCGCCCAGCAGCCGATCGGGCATCCGGTTGCGCCGATCCTGTCCCCGTGGCTGGATAATCATATGTTCGTGGCTGCGACCCTGATCGGCTTTACCGTCATGCAGCGCTATCCGCGGCTGAAGGTCGTCATGGCCGGCGGCCAGGCATCCTGGATGGAAGAGGTCCTGGAGAAGATGGAGGCCTCCGCCCTGACGATTCCTCCTCTGCACTACTATCCGGTTCGGACCGACCCCGAGAAACTGTGGGAAGAGGGCCGGGTGCTGCTCGCCTTTGACGCCGAGGAGCGGTTGATTCAGCACTTGCCCCACGCCTTTGCCGAAAAGGTCGTCTGGGGTTCGCGCTATCCGCAGCAGGATACCACCAGCGCCTGGGACGCGATCGAGGCCCTGACCCAGGCCCATATCGACGAGGCCACTATCGCCCGCATGATGGGCGGCAACGCCGCCGAACAGTTTGGTGTCGAGCTGGCGCAAAAGGTGGGATAGGGGAGCGTCGCCCAGACAAGAGAGAAACCATGACCACTTCGCACCCATTTCATCACGATCTTTTCCCCGCCTCCATCCGGTATCCCGTTCTGGCATTGACCTATGTCCTGCTCAAACCGCTGCTGTGGCTGGTTGAGACGGCCGGGTATGCGGACCGACTCTGGGCCGCCCTCAGCCGCAAGATGAAAGCCAAGATGCTGGCCGGCTATGATTTCGGCGACTATCGTCCCAGCCGGCACGATGTAGTGGTCTGCACGTTTCCCAAATGCGGCACGAACTGGACCATGCAGGTCGCCTATCAAATCGCCATGCGGGGCAGGGGCGAGTTCAGGCATATTCACGATGTGATTCCGTGGCCGGATTTTGCCAGGCAGGACCTCATCGTGCCCCTGTCAGACGATACCGCCCGCCAGGCCGCGCCCACCGGCCTGCGGGTGATTAAAACGCATCTGGAGTGGGAGCGGATTCCCTACACGCCAGATGCCCGCTATATCTGTATTCTGCGCGATCCCAAGGATGCCTTTGTGTCGAATTACCTCTTTATCCGCGATGTCATGTTCGGTCCGCTGATGCCGGCCGTGCCGCTCTGGCTGCGGCTCTTCTTTTCCGATGCTGCACCGTTCAACTGGTCCGAACATCTGCACGGCTACTGGAAAGCCCGCCACCTGCCCAACCTGCTCATCCTGACCTTTGACGAGATGAAGCAGGACTTGGCCGCGGCCGTGCGCCGCATTGCCGCGTTCATGCAGGTCGAGTTGACCCAAGAGGAGTTTACCGAGGTATGCGAGAAGAGTTCGTTTGCCTATATGAAAGGCATGGACGAGAAGTTCAAGCCGCCGGCGCTCACCCCGTGGTCGTCGCCCAACCGGCAGATGGTCCGCCGCGGAGTCAGCGGAGGGTCAGCCGAGCTCCTATCCCCCGAACAGCAGGATTTTATTGATGCGACGTGCAAAGCCGAGCTGGCACGGGTCGGCAGTGATTTTTCGTACGATGCGGTGTGGGGCAACCAAGCCGGCGGAGAGCACACGCTCACAGCCGCGTAGAGTGTCGAACACGGGGTGGAGAGATATTGCTCGACTATTCTCAATAGGGGCACCAATAGTAGAGTGACCCGCATGCCGAGGCACCGTCCATAAAAAAGCCTAAAGCCGCTCAAACGGGCGGTCGGGCGTTATATGAACACGACTTCTCCGCCTGGGTTGAAGAACAGGTGGGAGCACCGCCGCCGCGTGTGCGACGAACTGGCCGACAGCCCGAGTCTGCGACCGTATAGTGAACGCATTCTTGATGATTGCTACATCGATGGCGACAGCCACTTTATGGAGCCGCTTGACCTCTATCCCCGCTATATTGATCCGGCATTTCGAGAGCGAGGATCGTGTCTCAGGTTGAATTGGGTATAGCATCATCGGACGTTCGGGACTGGGTGGAATGGTCGCCGAAGAGTCAAGAAATTCAAAGCGAGACACTCCCGAAGCGAGCGGTGCAGGGTGGCAAAGGACACGCCACCAGGGCAGACGATTGTAGCCATGCTCCAACCGAAACCAGGCACACCAAACGCGCGAAAAGTCGCGACCACGACCGGCGGGCAGGACGTGGTCATAATTTTTATGACCCTGGCCGGCATGGCCGCTTTCAGTCTGCTGATACAGGGGCTTCTCGCCCAATTGCTCCTTCCCGAAGGAAGAGGCGCCTATGCCGTCTGCCTCGTGTTCGGAACAGTGTTCGGGCTACTGCTCACCCCCGGTGCGCAGCAGGGCGCACAGTATTATGCCGCGGCCAGACAGATGAGCGTTTCGCAAGCCGTGTCCACCGCCCTGCTGATCTGCCTCGTCGGCGGAGGCTTGGCCGCCGCGCTGGCCGTCCCGCTGCTCTACAGCAACATCGCCTTTTTTCAGCAGGCGGAGACGCCCGCCTTCCTCCTGTCGCTGGTATTGGTTCCGCTCTCGGCGCTCTCGGTCGCGCTCGACTCTCAGCTCGTTGCCCACCGGCGCTTTCCACGCCTGGCGGTCTTCTCCATGCTGCGTGTCGCGGCGAACGTGCTCGCCCTCCTGGCTCTGGTTTGGCACCTGGAGCTGGGGGTCAATGGCGCTGTCCTCGCATTTGCCGCCGGGCATTGCGTCACGGTCGCCGCCTGTCTGCTGGACCTGCGGCGGCACTGCGGGCTGGCCTTCGAGATGCCCGCCCGCTCAAACTTCACCCGTATTCTCCGCTACGGCTTGAGCTACCACGTTGCGCGGATTGGCAGCGCCATCGAGCCGCACCTTGGTGTTGTCATGCTGGGGTGGATCGCCAGCCAGGCTGAAATCGGGCTGCTGGCCACGGCCAGCGCGCTCATGCTGGCCTTCATGCTGGTCGCCAACTCGGTCGGCAACGCGCTGTTTCCCCGGGTCGCCGGCGCGGGGGACAGCACGCTGGTCGCCCGCTGCCTACGTCTGGTCGGCGTGGCTACCGGTGTCTCTCTGCTCGCCTTTCTCGCGCTCAGTACGCCGCTGGTTCGTCTGGTGCTCTCGGAAGCCTTCCTGCCGACCGTCCCGCTGTTGTGGATCATCGCGCCCGGCATACTCGCCTATGCCCTCTCCGGGATATTCATGACCCACTTCAAGGGAGCGAACCGCCCAGATATCTGTTCGTGGGCGGTGTTCCTGGGGCTGGGTGTCAATCTCTGTACACTGCTCTTGCTGTACCCACGACTCGGCGTCGAAGCGGCCGCCTGGGCTATGACCTGCGGCATGTCGTGCCGTTTCCTCCTCCTCGCGATCGTATTCCACACCGGAACGAGAATGGCCTGGTCCTCGGTCTGGCTGCCGCGGCGCAGCGACGCCAATTTTATGTGGGCCGCCGGCCGGGCGATACTTGACCGTAGAGTCAGCAGATGATGTGTCTGCCGCTCCTCGTCGGCTGGGCAGCAATCATAGCCTTGTTCAGCACGAACTCCCATCATCTGCTCACCCTGGGAACGTTCATGTTTCTGGCCGGCCTGAGCTGCGTACTGAGTGAGGTGAGTGCAGATGGCGAACCTTCGCGTCGTGAATCCCTCAGCCAACCGCTTGACGCGGCAAGGCGGGTCGCATAAATCTTGTCAAGTGACTGGACCTGGATATCCTGCACACGAAAGTCCTTCTGTCCTGCGCTGAGACGTCGCCTGACCGCCAGAGGGTGTGGTTGAAGCAAAGAGTTCACTGGGAGGGACGAGAAGCCGCCAATGGCGTTGACCGAGAAAGATACCTCAAAACCGTCCTGCTCATCGCTCCGGTGGGTTCCGGCGTCTCGGCCACTAACGTGATCGGGGAGAGTAAGGTGCTGACAGCCGAGACGGCGCGGGAATTGGAGAGGCGGGGGTTCGACACAGACATCGTCGATACGTCAGGCCATGTCGCCAATCTGATCCTCGCTCGCCGCTTGGACGGACGAAAAGGGCTGGCCGACCTCGAGCTGTACCACAGACTGTGCGCGGGCACCAAGCGGCGGCGGGGCTGCTTCCGCAGCGCATACTGGTATGGCCGCATGGCTTCGGCGTTGCACGGTAGGGCAGGACTATGACTGTACAGCCTTCGGTGGCGTTTCCGCCCTCGGTGTCGGTCATCATCCCGGCGCGCAACGCCGAAGCGACCATCGCCGAGGCGCTCGACTCGGTGTTCTCCCAGGAGTATGCCGGGTCGGTGGAGGTGATCGTGGCCGATGGCTCCGACACGCCGGCGACCGCTGCTCTCATTCGTCGCCAGTACCCGGCGGTGCGGGTGATCCCCAATCCGGACCAGCACCTCGGGGCCGGGGTCAATGCAGCGCTGCGAATGGCAACCGGAAAGATCATCGTGCGGTGTGACGCCCATACGCGCCTCCTCCCCGGATATGTGTGCCGCGTGGTCGAAACGCTGGAGAGAACGGGAGCGGCAAATGTCGGTGGCCGGCAACAGGTGGTCGGGACCACGTTCTTCGAGCGAGCGGTGGCGCTCGCGATGACCACGCCGCTCGGGTCGGGGGACGCTCGCCACCGGCTTGGCGGCACCGAGGGGCCTGTTGAGACCGCATATTTGGGTGCATTTTGGCGTGAAACGTTGGATGCGGTTGGTGGATTAGACGCCGCCTTTATCCGCAATCAAGACTATGAACTCAACTGCCGGCTGCGGGAACGCGGGGAAACGGTGTGGTTCGACCCTGAGCTCGCGGTCGCCTACCGGCCGCGCAGCACGATGCGGGCACTCGCCCGGCAGTATTTCGACTACGGCCGCTGGAAGCGCGTGCTGCTGCGACGTCATCCGACCTCGCTGCGGGCCCGACAGGTCGCCGCTCCGCTGTTGGTACTGGGCTTGGTCGCCTCGGCGTTCTCCGTCCTTGTCGGTGCCCCGTGGACGCTCACTGCGGCGGGACCGCTGGCCTACGTGTTCGTCCTGACGGTCGGCTCTCTGGTCGTCGGCCTTTGCCGCGGTGCGCCGGCCGCCCTCCTGCTCCCGCCGATCCTGGCCACTATGCACCTCTCCTGGGGCATCGGTTTCTTTTTTCCGCCCCACGCTGGGCGAGAAGCGAAGCCGGAAGCCGCGCAGGTTGAATGACCCGGCTCCGTCTGCTGGAAAAGGCCCTGCTGTCCGGTATCTGGACCGGCTTTGGCCTGCTCCTGCTCACGCCCTTCGTTATCACCTCTCAGACGATTTTCCCTTTCGTTGTGGGGAAGGCCGTGTATGCGCGGACCCTTATCGCACTCCTCTCCGGTTTTTGGGTGCTGCTGGCGCTCGGCCGGCCGGCCTATCGTCCGCCGCGCTCATGGCTGCTGCTCCTGCTTGGCGTCAGCCTCGGCGTGGCAACGCTCGCCGCCTGCTTTGGGGTCAGTGTTCAGCGGAGTTTCTGGTCAACCTATGAACGGATGCAGGGCGTGGGGGACCTGGCCCATTGGTTCGTCCTCGCGGTGGTTCTGGTCGCTGTGGTCCGCACCGTCCGGGGTTGGTGCGTGCTGCTGAACCTTCATCTGGGGGTCAGTCTGATGATGGCCCTGCTGGCCCTGGCGCAGTACTACGCCGTGGACCTGCCTTTTTTCGATTATCAACCAACCGAGGGCCGGCGCGTTGGCGTCGATTGGGCGGGGAGGGTGTTTGCTACGTTTGGCAACCCGACCTATCTCGGCACCTATATGTTCGTCAACGTCACGCTCGCCCTCGGTTTTCTTACCCGGTCGTTCATCCTCGCCGTTCGGCCGGCCCTCCCAGCGTCGGGAGGAAACCGCGGCGCAGGCCGTTGGCAACAATGGACTTCCCCGCGGACCGAGAAGCCCGCGCTTCCCCTGCTCTGGAGCGCGCGATGCTTTTGGGGAGGTGTTGCCCTGCTCGATCTCTGGGTCCTTGGTTTGTCCGGTGCGCGCGGGGCGACCCTGGGGCTTGTCATCGGCTTGGGTTTCTCAGGAGCAGTCGCGCTGTTTCTCACACGGACGCGGCGTGCCCGGCTGGTCGTGGTCGGATTGATGGGCGTCCTTGGCGGCGTGCTCATGCTGATAGCACTCCTGTTTTTCAGACCCGCTGCCCTCCCGTTCGATACCGGCTTCTTCCAACCGTTCACGCCCAGGCCGAGCACATCGTTACCGGACGTAGCGCTTCCCAACGTTCACAGCCGCCTCGCGACCTGGGAAGCCGGTTTCAAGGGCTTTCTCGATAAGCCGCTCCTTGGCTGGGGGCCGGAGAACTACATCTCGCTCTTTGGTCGGCATGCCTCTGGAGTCGGGGGCCGCATGACTCCCCCCGACTCTCCACATAGCAAGCTTATCGAAGAACTCGCCACAAAGGGCCTCGTCGGTCTGTTGAGCTATCTTACTCTGTGGGCGCTCACGTTTTTTGTCGTGGCGCGTGCCGTTACAAGGATGGATGCCAGGGGGCGGGTGCTGATGCTGTGTGTCGGGGCGGCATTGATGGGCTATTTCGTCCAGAGCCAGTTCTCGTTCGACACGGCCACAAGTTCTCTCCAGTACACGCTGCTGCTCGCTTTCGTCGCCAACCTCGAACGGGGCGGAGGAAAGACCGCCCCGGCCTGTCGGCCAGAGGCGCGGTTGCAGCACATCGGGATGCGCCTCGTTATTGTTGTGGGAGTGCTCGCCCTGGTGGGGATGAGTCTCCGCGCCAACCAGGCGATATACTCGGCGGCCAGCGCTACCAGGAAAATGGTCGCTTCGGACAGCACCTTCAGTCAATCCATAGCTTTTTTCAAGCAGGCGGCGAGCGACTTCACGCCGCTGGCCAATTATCCCAGACTCCTTCTCTTTGAAAATATGGCGAGACTCTGGCCGCGTCTCGCCATATTTTCCAGGGCCGAGATACTCGCGCTGATGGATACCGAGGCGGCCGCGGCCCTCAGGAGCGAACCCGAGAATTGGCGCCTCTACGTGGCGCTGGCACGGCTGTATCGGGCCAGCGCCGACACCATTCCAACCTACGAAGACGCGGCACGACGGTATCATAAGAAAGCGCTGGAGCTTGCCCCCCAGAGACGTGAAACGGTGGCCTTGCCGCCGCGTTCGAGCCAGCCAAACTGAAAGTTGCGCCTCAGCTTGTACCCCACGTCTCGCTCCCTTTGGCAGGTTCGGTGAGGCTTGTTATCCGGCGGCCAGCATAGCCTCATCAGCCTGTCAAACGTGATGGCCAACAGCAAGAGAGCACACCTATAATTTTCGCGCCCTTCGCTATACACATCTGCTACTAATGCTAATAAGGAGGACCAACGATGGTGTGGAGTGGAAAGGATGTTCCAGATCAAACCGGACGCCTGGCGATTGTCACCGGCGCAAACAGTGGCATCGGCCTGGAGACCGCCCGCGTTCTTGCGCAACAAGGAGCACGGGTTATGCTCGCCTGTCGGAATCAAGAAAAAGGCGAAGCCGCGTGCGCAAATATTCTGCAAAGCGCTCCGCAGGCCAAGGTCGAATTTCAACCGCTCGACTTAGCGCGTTTGGAGTCTGTCAAAACGTTCGCCGAGAATGTTATCGCCGCACATAAAAATCTCGCCCTGTTAATCAACAACGCGGGGGTCATGATGGTGCCGGCTCTGGAGCGGACAGCAGATGGTTTCGAGCGGCAGTTTGGCACGAATCATCTCGGCCATTTTGCGCTGACCGGACGCTTACTGGCGTTGTTACTCAAAACGGAAAACTCGCGTATTGTGACTGTGAGCAGCATCATGCACCGGTATGGCCCACTCCAGTTCGACAATCTGAATGCGGAGCAGAAATACTCGCCGAACAAGGCGTATGGGTATGGCAAGCTGGCCAATCTGCTTTTCATGCAGGAGCTGCAACGGCGCTACCACACGGAGAAAGGCTGTCTGCTCTCCACGGCGGCCCATCCTGGTTCAACCCGAACCAATTTGCAGCAGTATAAACCGAGTTTCCAATTTATCATGAGCTTTCCGTTTATGGCCCAAGACCCGCCGGCCGGCGCGCTGCCAACGCTTTATGCGGCCACGGCCGGGGATGTCAGCGGAGGGGACTACTTTGGGCCTGGCGGCCCATTCGAGATGACCGGCCCACCGGCCGAGGCATATATGAGCAAACATGCCCGCAACGCCGAAAACGCCAAGAGGCTTTGGGAACTGTCAGAACAGCGCACGGGTGTGAGGTATGCGATATAAAGGGAGAGGAGAACGTATGGTCACTATCATTTCCATATTAGCCGGCCTATCGGTACTCGTCGCGGCCTACCATCCTCTTGTGCCGATCATCCTGCAATCCGAGCAGCATGGCCTGCTGAGCGATGGCGTCATGCTTATCACCCTGCAGAAGCGAGACTCGGCGGAGATGAAAACGTTTCCGGTGGATTATCTGCGTGAGGGGAATATGGTCTACATCGGGAGTGACTCCGACTGGTGGAAACATCTCGAAGGCGGCGCGGCAGTCACTCTGCTCATTCAGGGAACGGAGGTCGCCGGCTGGGCCACCCCCATGCTCGATGATCCCGAGCGCAGTAGCGCGGGGTTCAAGAAACTGCGTCCGTGGACCTATAAGCGGGCGGAATGGACCGGCGCGGTTTTCGTTGAAGTCAAAATCCGGGACGGTCAAGCAGCGCGAAAACCTCACCCCGGTGCGGCGGCCTTCGACTTCGCTCTGCTCCGCTCAGGCTGAACGGGCCCTGGGGGCTCGTGTCCAGACGTTTTCCGTTTGGATTTGGCTGAGCTGTGGCGGTATTCGGTGACAAAACAACAGCGGTAATGTTGAAATACGGCTTTCATTTTTGTACGCTCACCCCTTGGACTCGCCTGAACCATTGCTGCTCCAACCGCATGATGTCCCTCCGGTCGGCCATCTCCATCAGGCGGCGAACACGCCCATTCTCCTTGTCTGCGAGCACGCGGGAAGCGCCCTCCCGTCACAACTCGGCACGCTCGGACTCTCGCCGGCTGAACTACGCAGCCATATTGGCTGGGACATCGGAGCGTTAGCCGTCGCGCGGAAGTTGGCGCATACTCTTCCGGGCGAACTCATCTACCAACAGTACTCCCGCTTGGTGGTGGATTGTAACAGACCGCTGGGGGTGCCGGATTGTATTCCCGAAGTCTCAGCAGGGGTCAGAGTCCCGGGTAACGCTCGTCTTTCAGACGCGTACCGAGATCAACGTATACGCGAGATTTGGCGGCCTTTCAGTGCTATCATCGAGCAGACCCTCGCCGCCCGCGCGCAACGCTCAGTGCCGACCGTTTTGGTGTGCGTCCACAGTTTTACCCCAAGGCTCAACGGAGTCGATCGACCGTGGCATATCGGGCTGCTGTTCAATCGCGATGACCGGCTAGCGACAGGGCTGGCCCATCACCTGCGCGTTGAAGCACCCGAGGCCGTTGTCGGTATGAACGAGCCCTACGTTGTGGCTGATGATGAAGACCGGACCATTCCGCGGTTCGGTGAGGCGCGAGGTATCCCCCACGTGTTAATCGAAATACGGAACGATTGTATTCGCACAACAGCGGGACAGGCGCGCTGGGGACAGGTATTGACTCGCTCGCTTCAGCGCTGTCTTGAGGAGCTGGGACTATGTGCTTGAGTCGAGATCTGCCGCTCCGCAGAGGCGCGTCGGCCTTTCTCATTATCGACGTCCAAAACTATTGCGCGCATCCAGATGGGGAAGAAGTCCGTTCGATACCGGAAGCACAGCGAGCCGAACGCGACTTCTTCTTTGCCGCCCTCAAACCCGCCGTTAGGAACATTGCCCGGATACAGCACTGCTGTCGGGCCGCTGGCATAGAAGTGATGTTCTGCGTGATCGAAAACCTCACCCAAGACGGGCGGGATCGGGGCCTCGACTACAAGATTACCGGCTTTAACGTCCCGAAAGGCTCCTGGGACGCCCGGGTACTCGCTGACATTGCTCCGGTGGGCGATGAGATTGTCATCAGCAAGACGGCCTCGAGTGTGTTCAACTCCACGAATATCGATTATGTGCTGCGCTCTCTCGGAATCAAACAATTAGTGATTACTGGGATCGCAACCGATCAATGTGTGGAGAGCGCCATCCGTGACGCCTGTGATCTTGGCTATCTTGTCACTCTGGTCACAGACGCGTGTGCCACCTACTCAGTCGCCCGACAGCAGGCCAGCGAGCAGGCGCTCAAGGGCTACTGTCGCCAAGTCGTGACAGCGAACCTGATTGCTGAAATTGAGCGCCTCAGTCAGGACCGTGATGATTAGCGAAGACATTATTATGGTCGTCTGCGCGGACTTGGCGAACCAAGTGCGTGGCAAAGGCTTCCCCGCCAAAGAGAGAGAAACGCGGCTCCTCCGTGGTGTCGGCTGGGTACCGACAAACAGCTTAATCACCTGTTTCAATACGATTGCGGATGGCCCTTTTGGGTCTCTCGGCGACCTGTTGCTCATTCCAGACGAGCGTGCGGAAGTACGGGTCGCTTTTGAGGACGGAAGTGCCCCGGAGCATTTCATGCTTGGGGACATTCGGACTGTGGACGGGACGGCCTGGGATTTTTGTCCGCGCTCGATCTTGCAAAATGCCTTAGCCGCCCTGCTCTCCGAAGCCGGTGTGCAACTGAAAGTGGCCTTTGAACATGAGTTTTGGAGCGTGGCCGACGAGACCGCACCGTGGTCGAGCTTCGGTTTAGGAAGCTTCAGACACAGCGCCGCGTTCGGACGGACAATGCTCGCTGCCTTACGGTCGGCCGGCCTCAAACCCGATACTTTCTTGCCGGAATACGGTAAGGATCAATATGAGGTCACGGTTGCGCCCAGCATTGGCCTGCGCGCCGCCGATGAGTGTGTCATTGTCAGGGAAATGGTCCGGGCCGTCGCCAAAAGAACCGGACGAAAAGTGAGCTTTTCTCCAGTTGTGAACGAGGGCACCGGAAACGGACTCCATATTCATATCAGCCTTGTTGATCGGGACGGTGTTCCATGCACGTACGACGCCAACAGTCCTGCGCGCTTGAGCAGCGTGGCCGGGAGCTTCTTTGGCGGTATTCGGAAATACCTGCCGAGCCTGCTTGCGCTGACGGCATCCAGCGTTGTTTCGTATGAGCGCTTGCAGCCGCATCGGTGGAGTGCGGCTTTCAACAACTTTGCTGAGAATGACCGGGAGGCAGCGCTGCGCGCGTGTCCTGTGATTGGACTCGCAAGCTTTACAGCAGAGGCACAATTCCACGTGGAATATAGAGCCGCAGACGCAACCGCTAACCCCTATGTGCAACTGGCCGTTCTGGCTAGAGCTGGCTTACAAGGCATTCGAGACAATGAACCGGCCCCAACGCCGACGACCGGTGACCTCAGTCTGCTGACGAACGACCAACTGGCGAAGATCAATGTCGTCAGATTGCCGTCCGACCTGCGGTCTGCCCTGGACGTTCTCGATCATGCGTGGCTGCTGCGGTCTTGGTTCCCAGGGGAATTCGTCGATGTGTTCCTGGCTCACAAGGCTGGGGAGATCGCAGGTCTTCAAGACAAAGATACTGCCGACACCAGGCGCATGTATGCGGATGCGTACTGACCGCCGCGCGGTTGAGAAGTCTGACGCTCGTCTCCGAACCTTACTTGATGCCTTCGCCACTGGGGTCATCGACGATGAAGCGCCACGTCCCGTCTGCCTGCTTACGTACGACCTCTACACTGTGTAGCGGCGTCGTGACCGGACTCCCGTCGGGTCCAGGACTGGTACTGCTGCCCTTCACCCGCGTGACCGCCACCGACCCGTCGGTACTCGGCACCGCCGTGACGGCCTCGACGTTAAACGCGGCCTGGGCGTTAATAAAGCCCTGCATGACCTCGCGGATGGCGGCGTGGCCGGTGACCACATGGTCGGGCGACACCACAAAGGTGGCATCCGGCTCATAGAGCGCTATGGCCGCGTCCAGGTCGCCCGCTTTCAGCGCTTCAAGCAACAGCAGGTCACACTCTTCGGGTTTGTTTGCTGGCATATCCGTTCTCTCCTTTGATTTGAGTCACAATCTCATCCTGGCTTAGGCCGCACTGTCGGGCCGGTCTCCGTCGTAATACGGCGAGCGGCCCGGTTTGTCCTTGAGATGGACGAAGACCTTGTGCGAGAACCACTCGGTATACTCCCGGACCGTCACCGGCCGATACTGGGGCGGATGGTCGGCGTCGCAGCAGGTCTCCACGCACTCAATCCGGGTGTCCGGGCTGGGACTGTAGAAAAACAGAATCGCATACCGGTCGCGACCCGACCGGTTGATGGCGCGGTGAAACGTCGCCCGAAACCGGCCGTTACTCCACAAGCAGAGAATCTCGCCCGCATTGACCAGAAACGTCCCGGCCAGCGCCGGCGCCTGTATCCATTTTTTCTCCGAGGTGCGCAGCTCCAGACCGGGCACCTCGGATTGGGCCAAAAACGTCATAAAGTCGCCGTCAATATGCGGCGAGGCATTAAACTGGTTTTCCTCACAGGGAGTTCCGGGATAGTGGGACAAGCGCAGAATCCCCATCGGCCGCGAGTGCAGAAAGGCGTTGTCAAAGAAATGTACGGGGAGGCCCAGGGCGGTGGCGTACACCGGCAGGAGGCGCAGGCTGAGCGCTTCCATAGCGTCGAAATACTCGACCAGGGTCTCCCGAAAGCCGGGCAAATCTGCCGGCCATTGATTGCCGCCCTGATAGAGCGGGTCGGGCGCGCCGCCGTCCCGACCCCTGGCCTGAACCTCACGCCCGATGAAAAACGCCTCACCAATATCCGGCTTGCGGGCCGGTTCGTCCTGCTTGTATTTGGGATGCTGGAGCCCCGGCGGCATATAGCCGATGCCCTTACCGTCCACCTGAACGGAAAGTTTACGCTCAAGCGGCAGCGCGTGAAAACGGGCGTTTTCGGCGAACAGGCGGTCAACGAACTCCTGGGGCACGCCGTGGTTTTTGATGAAAAAGAAACCGATGTCTTCAAGCGCCTGGCAGACCTCCTGACCCAGGCGGGCCAGCGCGCCGGGGTCTCCGGCCAGAAACGGCCCGAGGTCCAACACCGGAATAATGTCTTCAGCGCTCACCGGGTAGGATTTTTTCACAAAGACGCGGTCCATGTTCGCTTGGCTCATAGCTCCCCCTCATTGCTCCAAGCATATACAACCACCGTGCTGAGAAGCAAGAGAACGACCTGGGTCTTGTGTGAGATTTCTTTTTCTCTTGTCTGCTGCTACGGAAGGTCTGGCAGACACAAGAGAACGGACAGGACATGGCCCTGTTCCAGCCTGAGAGGAGAAGTCTATGACAACAGAGGTAGCCCTGATCGTCGGGGCCGGTCCGGGAACAAGCGCGAGTTGCGCCCGGCTTTTTGCCTGCGAGGGCATGCAGGTGGCCGTTGCCGCCCGCACCCCGGATAAACCCGTACTCAAGGGATTGACAAGCGAGTATGGCGTGCGGTGCTATGCGTGCGACGCGCGGGATCCCGAGGCCGTGGAGGCACTGTTTCAAACGGTGCAGGCTGACCTTGGACGGCCCACGCTGGTCGTGCACAATATCGATGGCCGGACCCCGGACATTTTCCGTAAAGACCTCGTGGAGGCCGACCCCGGCTTGGTACGTGACACTCTGCTGAACTCCGCATATAGCGCCTTCCTCGTGGGTCAACAGGCGACAAAAAGCATGCTGGCCAGCCAGCCCGGCGCCGACGGCCGCCGGGGCACCATTATCTTCACCAATGCCAGCGCGGCCTCTAAGGGCTACCCGAGGAGTGGCGCGTTTGCGATGGCCTGTCAGGGCAAATCGGGTCTGGCCCAGAGTATGGCCAGAGAACTCATGCCCAAGGGCATCCACATCGCCCACGTACCGATTGACGCGGCGATCGGTTGGATTCAGGAAGACGGAACCCGCTGGCATCGCCTGGCCGGGACGACGGTGGACGACAATATGGCCGACCCGGATTCCATTGCCGAGACCTATCTGCAACTCCACCGTCAGCCCCGCTCGACCTGGGCCTTTGAGGTTGTGCTGCGGCCGTGGGTTGAACCGTGGTAAAGAAGGTCGCCATCGAGAAAGGGAAGTACGTCATGACAACCCGCATCTCATCGGGACGGAGCTGGCGAACTGGTACAGGAGTTGATAACCTCAGGGCTCAGGGGAGAGCCTCATCCCGGATTGCTGCAGAGGTCAAACATCTTTACAGGTCGTAGACCTTCGTCACGTTTTCTCCCAACACCTTCTGACGGGTCGATTCTGACATCGGCGCGACGAGTTCACTTAGTTCTTCCATGTAATTGTCGGGGTGATCGGGATGGGGGAAGTCCGAGGCCCAGAAGAATTTGTCCGCACCGACAAAGTCTACGACATGGCCAAAGGCTTTTTCGTCCGGATCACCGGAAATCCAGCACTGACGCTGAAAGTAATAGCTCGGCTTTTCTTTGAGCCGCACCGTATCACCCAGCGGACTGTCATACACGGCGTCCATCCGATTGAGCAGATACCCGGCCCAGCCCGCGCCTGATTCTAAGACAATGACTTTAATATGCGGAAAGCGCTCAAACAGGCCGTATTGAAACATAGCCGTAAACGCCTGGAGCGGGCCCTGGCCACCATGCACATTGAAATGCCACATGGCCCATTTCTGCATGTCTTTGAACCGTTGGTGGACGCGCTTGGCAGGCGGCTCACCGGCCGGATGAATACCGACCGGCACATCGAGTTCCTGGGCCTTGGCCCAGAACGGATCGTAGTCCGGGTGGGCGTGGGATGTATCCGTCGGTGTGAACGGCGCAAAAAATGCCCCTTTGGCCCCGGCTTTGACCGAGCGTTCCAACTCCTTTGCAGCCTCGTGGGCATCGCCCATGGAAATATGTGCGACCGGAATCAGCCGGCCATTGGTATCCGCACAGAACTCCGTAATCCAGCGGTTATACGCGGTCGTCAAGGCAGCCTGATACGCCAGATCGCCAACTTCTTCAGTCTCCCAGATCAGACCGATACTGGGATACAGGATAGCCTTTTCCAAGCCTTCTTGATCCAGCCGCCGGACTCGTTCCTGGGCGTCCATGGACCCAAACGGCGCCTCGCCGACATAGGTCAGACTCGGGTCCGGCTTGGCCCGGTCGGGCGGTTTCTTCCCCATGGCTCCAAAGGCAGCCAGGGAACCTGCGGGCATATATTTAAAGGGCTGGCCATCGATTTCCAGGTATTCCAAGCCCTGCGCATTGGTACGCAGGCGGATGGCCCGGTCCCGATACTGAGGGTCAATATATTTCTCCCAGATGTCAGGCGGCTCAAGAATATGGCCATCGGCGTCTATTGCCCCTGAGTAGGGGAATGTGGTTTGGGTTGCCATGCACTGTCCTCCTCAAAAACAGACTGACGAATACCGCGTATGCGGAAAGGACATCGGCACTTTGTCCAGGCGTCCGCAGCCGTGTTCCGTGATGTGTATCTGCTTGCCCTCAAGAGCGCTAGGGCTGGGGTGAGGCAGGTTCGCTTGCGCATCTGCAAGTCAGGACAAACGCGGGCCCGGGCAGCGCTTATCCCTCTCTCCTCCTTTTACTGCTTGACTCTCCTGCGGAATTCGCATGAAGTGCGGAGAGCTTTCAATGAAAAGGAGGAGAGTATGAAATATGGTGTTGTCATGTTCGCCACGGATTACGCCATCCGCCCTGACGATTTTGCCAAGGCGTGCGAAGACCGTGGCTTTGAGTCGGTCTGGTATCCGGAACACACCCATATCCCGGCCAGTCGGCGCAGTCCGTGGCCGGGTGGCGGAGAGTTACCCAGAGACTATTGGCATACCCACGATCTGTTCGCGTCGCTGATGGCCGCCGCGGCCGCCACGACAAGCCTCAAAGTCGGCAGCGGCATCTGCCTGGTACAGGAGCACGACCCGATTAAGCTGGCCAAGGAGGTGGCCACGGTAGACCAGCTCTCGAACGGCCGCCTGCTGTTCGGGATCGGCGGCGGCTGGAATGCCGAAGAAATGGAAAACCACGGCACTCCTTTTGACCGCCGCTGGAAGATTCTGCGCGAAAAAATCGAGGCCATGAAAGCCATCTGGACGGAGGAGGCGGCCGAGTATCACGGCGAGTTTGTGAACTTTGATCCGCTCTGGTCCTATCCCAAACCGCTGCAGAAACCTCATCCGCCCATTCTGTTGGGTGCCCACACCCCGGGCGGTTTGAATCGAGTCGCCAACTACTGTGACGGCTGGATTCCGATCGGGCCAAGAATCCCTGACCTCAAGGGCTGGATCGGCGATATGCACGCACGGGCGGAAAAGTTCGGCCGTCGGGCCTCGGACCTGGCCGTCTCCGCTTTCATGGCTCCTGCCGAGGAAGCAGTGATCAATCAGTATCAGGAACTCGGGATCGAACGCTCCATCTTCGCTGTCCCGTCCGAGAGCCGAGACAAGGTCTTGCCGATTCTGGATAAGTACGCCGCGTTTATGTCTAAAATGAACTCGCTGAGCTAGATGAACCAACTGTCAGGAGGAAGAGCGTATGATCGATTTACACTACTGGCCCACCCCGAACGGCAAGAAAGTCACCATTCTATTAGAAGAGTGCGGCATGCCGTACGAGATGATCCCGTGCAATATCGCCCAAGGGGATCAGTTCACGGACGAGTTTCTCAGGATCTGCCCCAATAATCGGATGCCGGCCCTGGTGGACCACGAACCGCTCGGCGGAGGCGAGCCGATCAGCATTTTCGAGTCCGGGGCGATGATGATGTATATCGCCGAGAAGGCCGGACAGTTTTATCCCCAGGAGGTCCGCGGCCGCTACGAGGTCAATCAGTGGCTGATGTGGCAGATGGCCAACCAGGGACCCAAGAGTGGCGAGTGCGGTCATTTTCGGCGCTTGGGCGACGAGCAGGGCGATCAGACCTACGCGGTCCGGCGTTTTACGGATGAGGTCAATCGCCTGTTCGGCGTGCTGAACAATCAGTTATATCGGCAGCCCTATCTGGCCGGGAACGAATACAGCATTGCCGACATGATCTGTTACCCTTGGGCGGTCAACTGGGAAGCGCAGGGGCAGGACATCAACGAGTTCACATACTTCAAGCGCTGGCTGGATGAACTCTCGGAACGCGACGGTGTCAAAAAAGGCATGGCCGTTGGCAGCGACCTCGGCTTCGACGTCTCCAAGCTCTCCCAGGAAGAGAAAGATCGGCTGCGCAAGATGCTCTACAACCAACGCGCCCGCCCGGTCCCGGCATAGTTGAAGTGTCGGGTGAGGCGACGCTGACCCGAGCCACATCTTCGACCGCCGGTTCTGGCGACTGATGAGTGAACACGAGACCCTGGGTACCCCCTCAGGGTCTCGTCGTATTCGGGTAATTCCAAGGCGATAGCTCGAAATATTGATAATCTGAGAATGGCGGAGGCTGTGGGATGGACTATGTATCGGAGCCCACAATCTCGAATACTCAAAAACTCTAAGAATGCCGCCTTGTTTGATTTCTTGTTCTGTGTCGGTAATGAAAAGGGAATTACGCCTGCGAAACGTATTGCCGAGCATATCCTGAAAGGGATGTAGCTATGTCAACACACTCAGCCATCGAGTGGACCGAGACGACCTGGAATCCGGTTACGGGCTGCACAAAAATTAGCCACGGGTGCAAGCATTGCTATGCGGAGCGCATGTCGAAAAGACTCCTGGCGATGGGGGTCGAGAAATACCGACACGGGTTTACCACCACCGTACATGAATCTGCACTCGGCGACCCACTGAAATGGCGTACGCCACGTCTCGTCTTTGTCAATTCCATGTCCGACCTGTTCCACCAGTCCGTTCCATCGACGTTCATTGAGGCCGTGTTCCAGACTATGAACCGGGCGTCGCAACATACTTTTCAGGTGCTCACCAAGCGACCGAGCCGGGTGGCCCAACTCAATGCACGCCTGCACTGGACACCAAATATCTGGCTCGGTACAAGCATCGAATCCGAACGATGGCTCGGACGTCTGACGCCGCTAAAAGAAACCGGTGCACACACGAAGTTCCTCTCTCTCGAACCGTTACTAGGCCCTTTACCGGATATACCGCTTGAAGGGATTGATTGGGTTATCGTTGGTGGTGAATCCGGCCCAGGCGCCAGGTCGATGAAGGCCGACTGGGTGCGGAATATCCGCGACCACTGCAAGCGAAACAGTGTCCCCTTCTTCTTCAAGCAGTGGGGCGGGATATTCAAGAAGCGAACGGGCCGCTCTTTGGATGGCCGGATTTGGGACCAGATGCCAGAGGGTGCACCTGCGAGTCTATGACCCTGGCTCCTGACAAGTTTGACTGTTTACTGAAAGTGACGAGCGTCTTCTCCAGCGTAGCGCGCCAGCAGCGTATCAAGATGTGATGTCTGCCATCGACCTAATCCCAGCCGTCCCCGCGGGGTCTGGGAAATCCCCCCTTGGTTAAAAGGGGGGGAAGAGGGATGTTCCAAACAGAACGGACGGCCGACTAGGCCACTGCTCTTTGGTCCAACTGCTGCAAGCGCGGCATGACCTCAGCAGCGAACAGGCGCATGCTCTGCTCGCTGTCCTCATACGGCATGCCGCCATAGCTGAACACACCGGTGAAGGCATCGCAGCCGATCTTGGAACGGATCTCGAGGACTTTCTCAAAACACTGGTCCGGCGTGCCCCAGACCTGGAGATTGAGGAAAAAGTCGGTCACGCCCTCGACACTGCCCATCGCCTCGGACATCTTGCCGTAGTATTCGTAGCCCTTGGTCTTGGCGAAATGGTCACCACCAAAATTGTAGTGCTTCATGGCCGACTGCCAGTAGGCGCCGATGTAGCGCCGGGCCATCTCTTCGGCACGGCCGGCATCCTTATCGCAGAAGACCCAGCCGCCGGCGACCGGCGCCGGGGCCTCGGTCCCGTTGGCCTCACGGTAGATCGTCCGGTACGTGTCCAGCTCTCCTGCCACGTCTTCCCACGGCTTCTGGGGAATGATCAGGATGCCGACGCCCAGACGGGCCATGATCTCGGACGACTCGGGTGAAACCGCGGCGGCATACGTCCGGCCCTTGAAGGATTTGAACGGCTTGGGACGGATGTCTTTCTTGGGCTGAGTATAGTACTGACCCGCATACTCGCAGTAGCCCTGTTCGAGTCCAGTCAGGACCATATCCGCGGCCTCAACAAAGCGTTCGCGCGACTCGCCCATATCGACCCGGAAGCCCTCGAACTCGACCTGCCCGGCACCACGCCCAAGCCCCAGAATCAACCGTCCGTCACACATATCGTCCAACATCGCGATTTCTTCCGCCGCCCGCATGGGGTCGTGCCAGGGCAGCACGACGACCATCGATCCCAGTTTGACCGTCTTGGTCCGGCCGGCCATATAGGTCAGGAACTGGAGCACGTCGGGCACCATAGTGTAATCGGTAAAGTGGTGCTCAACGCTCCAAATCGAATCAAAGCCGATCGGCTCGGCCAAATCGGCCAGCCGAATCTCATTTTTGTAGACCTCATAGTCCGAGATCTTCTGGGCCGGGTTTTGGCAGATGGCAGCCATGCCAATCTGCATCGGCGAATCGAGTTGTGTCATGCTGTGTGTCCTCCTTCGGGTCGTGGCAATCTTCTAACGCTCGTCCTCAGAGGCCCAACAGCATAGCGCAGGTGAAAAAAGAAAGATAGCTGGCGGTCCGCGCTCGGGATGGCGACCGGCCCCGCCCCGCCGCTACAAGGTGTACGTCTGGGAGCTCGTGCTGGGGGGACCGAACAAGCTTACCGCCACCGGCGACTTGGCCGTTACCTGGTTGGGGGTCGGCGGCCAGATCGACGGGTTCGGCCACGTCGGCATCGATCACGTGCATTACAACGGCTGGAAGACGCAGGACTTCCTCTCGCTTACGGGCATCAAGAAGCTCGGCGTGGAGAACATCCCCCCGATCGTGGCGCGCGGTGTGCTGCTGGATATGACGAAATACTTATGCGGTCGACATCGTGTCTGACGGTACGGCCTTCAACAGCAAGGAGATGGGCGAGGTCGCGACGAGACAAGGCATAGAAATCCGCGAAGGCGACGTGGTGTTATTCCACACCGGCTGGCTGAAGCAATTTGCGCACCCACCCCCTGACAAGCTCGACCGTCTACTGAAAGCGGCGAGCGTCTTCTCCGGCGTAGCGCGCCACCAGCGTATCAATCTGTGCGGTCTGTTCGACTGTGTCGAGGACCTCGGCCAGACGGCGGGCGGGGAGGGCGCACGTCATCTCAGCGGCCTGCATCCCGGTCCGCGCCCGACTCAGCGCGCAGCCGACACTCACGGCCACCTGGCCGTCTTTCGCCATGGCCACGATATGACACTGCGGCTTGCCCTCGATCTTGAGATCGGGCAGGGCGTCCGAGAGCACCATGGCGGCGTGCGGGTTGATGCGGAGCAGCACAACGTCAGGATCAATCGGCGTTTCCGCCAGCGGCCCGTAGGTCACGGCTCCAGGCTTATCCGCGACCGTTGGAATATGGGGCAAGACCTCCTCTGCCACCCAGCCGCTGTCCAGCAGGGTCGCCACGTCTTTGCCCTGGGCCGCCTCTTCCAGTGTTTTGAAACCGTGGGTGAGGCTGCCCACGCTACAGTTGCCGTGGTCGGCGGCAACTGTACTGAAGGTGCGTTCCCCGGCTTTGATCCAGAACACACAGCCGGCGGGTACCCGCCCGGTCCGGCCATCCGGCGTGGGTTCGGCCAGCGGCTCGTCAAAGGCCGGAATGTTTTTCGGTCGGGCCGGACTAAAGGTAATCGCCAGCGGTGCCGCCACCGGGCGCAGCGCCTTGGTGAGGCGCTCGGCTAAACTGTTCCAATCCGCTGTGGTCATGGCATTCCATCCTTTGGCGCGCGTACGCTGTCACGTTTCAATAATCTGAAACGCATGTGCGCCAATCTCGGTTGAGACTTCAATCTCGCCGTCCTGCACGCTCCAGTTGTCACACGCCTGACCGTCCATGAGCACACGACAGGTACTCGGCTGCTTCAGGTTCTTGACGCGGAAGCTGGTCGGCCGGCCCTGGGCGGCCGGGTCAGCCGTATAGGTCCGCAAGACCAGGGTCTTCTGCTCCTGGTCATAATACGCCTGCGACAAACCCAGGTGGGGAAAATCCACACCGTGCACAGTGGGTTGGTCAAACTTCTCCAGGTTCGGCTCGGTATAGATGCGCGACCACGAGCCCGGACCGCCGACCTCGGCCGCCATCAGATTGGCGTTATACTGCCCGCGCGGATAAGGTTCGTTCAGTCCAAAGCCATAAGAGAACTCGCCGGTGTCGCGGTCCCAGGTTGGCTCGTAGTTGGCCTCGACATGGGCGCGCATTTTTCTGACCGTCTCTGTATCACCCAGATCGTTGGCTATACTCAAGGCCCGCACTGTCATATACGGATGATCTTCGGTCGCGCCGGGCGCGAAGGTCATATAGGCCGTACCGTCCGGCTTTTCGACCAAATAGTCCCGCTTGGCGGCCTCGTAAAAACGGGTCGTCATGGCCCGGTCACTCGGCAACAGGTAAAACCCCCACATAATCCAGCTAAAGACGGCGGGCAGGGTGTTATTGTAATCGATGAGCGGGTCGTAATAGATGGTCACCCACTCGGGCAGGAGCGGGTCTTCGGCCGGGGCAATATAGTTTTTCTTGGCGTACTCGTACCACTGCTCAAATGCGCGGAATGTGTTGCTGTTGTAGAAGGTGTCGTAAAGCCTCAGCCCGAGGCTGGTGACCGTGAGTCACAGCGGCCACACTTTGGTGTTCTCTCAATGCGAGCCTTCGGGTCTGCTACACCACTGGTCGCTGATGTACTCGTTCATGCTGGTGTGGGTGTAGTGAAACGTGTGTTCGCCGTTATTCACCACAGAGAAGCCGTCGTTATATTTTCTGTCACCCGACACATACAGGTGTAAGCCCATGGTCAGCGACAGAAAGCCTTTATAGTAGATCGCTCCGGCGGCCTTGATCGGGTCGGGCTCATAGCCCCACGGCTCAACCCCGTTTGCGGCCCAACCCGGCGTGTCATATTTCCCGCGCAGCTCGTTGGGAATGAGCAAGGGGAAAAATTCATCCGGATAGTGCTCGCGCTGCGGATCAGGACCGATCTGCTCGGACCAGTCATAGGTTCCCCAGTAGTCGGTAATCCGGTCAACCAGGCTCTCAAGAATCTTGGCGTACACCTCGCGCCAGGCCGGTGTAACGTCGCTCATCAGGGCGACCGCGTAGGACGAATCTACGGCATCGAAGCGATGAAAATTTCCCATGGGGGGCAGGCTTTTATCGTCCCACATGTCAGACGGCCGGCCGTCTTTGGACCAGTCGTCATCCACCATGGCCTTACGGTATAGATATTTGAGCCAGCCGCGCGCCCTTTCAGACAGCTCGGTCTGGACCGTCTCGTCTGCCATACTGCCCTCCTCTCGTGTTGTATGCAGTGATATCTTCCTGTATGACTCCCCCTATTATACCAGCACAACGGTGTCAATGAAGAGAAGACCCCGTGGCCCCTCACCCCAGCCCTCACCCTTGAGGAGCGGGAGAGCCGCCGTTGCCTATTTTCCCCCTCTGGTCTGATAATAGCCGAACGCGCTCCAGCCGCCGTCAATCACCATGACTTCGCCGGTCATAAAACCGGCGTCCTCACTGGCCACAAACCGCACGGCTTTGGCAATGTCCGTCCCCGACCCCAGACGGCGTTGGGGGGTGCGCTTTATCAAATCTATCGCGGTCAGCTTGCCGTCTTCTTCCAGCCCGTCGATCATGTCCGACTCGATATAACCCGGCGCGATACAGTTGACGCGAATGCCATACCTGGCCCACTCGATCGCCATGACCCTGGTCATGTGATCCACCGCGGCTTTCGAGGTGCAGTAACCCAGCGTGGCCGGAAAGGCGTTACGCCCCAGAATCGAACCGATGTTGATAATACAGCCGCCGCCGTGCTGCGTCATCTGACGCGCCGCCGCTTGAGAACACAGGAAGATGGACTTCACATTGATGTCCATATGCTGGTCCCAGTTCTCTTCGGTCATCTCCAGCGTCAACTGCGGACGGGTGATGCCGGCATTATTGACCAGAATATCGACCGGTCCGAGTTGCTCCTCCACCTCGGCAAACAACCGCGTGACCTCGTCCGCCCGCTCGACACGGCAGCCGAAGGCGAAGGCGTCTCTGCCCTGACGCCTGATCTCGGCAACCGTATCTGCCGCGTTTTCGGCCCGGGTCGCCACGCAGGCCAGCCGCGCGCCGGCTTCTGCCAGCTCAATCGCAATCGGTCTGCCAAGGCCGCGGCTGGCGCCGGTCACGAGAGTGACTTTTCCGGTAAACATACCCAGGCCCTATTGCTCTTCTTCAAACCCTTCCGCCGCACTGTACCAAAACCATCCCGGGGGAACCAGAGATACGTCCCGCGCTGGGCGCTGAATCGAAAAAGAGAGGATGTGGAAATCTCCCAAACGATGATTACCGGCAGTCTGCCGCATATCGCGCCCAACACACTCTACCCGTGTACGGACTGCGGCTTGATACCACGCTCTCGGGCCGCCGCGCGCGACAAAATGAAGGCCCTGGCAGACGGAGCCTGGATCGTTCGCACCGCACTGGCCAGCGAACTGAAGGCCGGTATCCCGCGGGTGGGCCGACCGGTGAAATAGCCGGACGCTATTGGGCAACCCAACCGCCATCAACAACCATCGGATGGCCGGTCACAAACGACGCCGCATCCGAGCAGAGCCAGACCACGGCTTCGGCAATCTCCTCGGGCTTTCCCAGGCGACCAATCGGCTCTTTGGCGGTCATCCCGTCTTCTATGCGTGGGTCTAGCTCCATGCCGCGTTCGAACATCGGTGTCCGGATGACCCCTGGACAGACGGCGTTCACTCGAATGCCGGATTTGGCATATTCCAATGCCGCGGTCTTGGTCAGTCCGACCACACCGTGCTTGGCGGCCACATACGCGGGTCCACTCCGAAAACCAACCAGACCGGCAACCGAGGCGGTATTGGCAATCGCACCGCTGCCTTGCGTCAGCATATGCCGGAGTTCGTACTTCATGCACAGCCACACCCCGGTCAGGTTAATCGCAAGCACCCGGTCCCAGTGTTTGGGTGTATAATCGCCGGTCCGCGCAGCAGCCCCCGCAATGCCAGCGTTGTTGAAGGCGCAGTCGAGCCGCCCATACGTCTCCACCGTGTGCGTGACTAATGCCTCGACTTCCGCAGCCTGGGCCACGTCGGTTTGCACGAACACGGCCTCGCCCCCAGCGGATTTGATGAGATTGACTGTCTCCTCTCCACCTTCAACAACCACGTCGGAAACAACGACCGTCGCGCCTTCGCGGGCGAACGCTAATGACGTAGACCGGCCAATACCCGACCCACCGCCGGTCACCAATGCAACTTTTCCGTCTACTTGCCCTGCCATGATGATGTCTTCCTCCTTGCTCTGTGTCAGAGCGTTTCTTCTAGCGTGTCAGATGTTATCAATAAAGGGAAAGCATAGCTCGCAGGGGTCTCGCCCCTGCGTAGAGATGGATGAGCCCGTGTGCGGATGAGCCCACCTGCCGCGAGCAGCGAGGGTTTTCCTCGCAGACTAGCGACGTTCCAAAAAAAGATGTTATGCTGCCGAGCCTAGTGCATAAGGAGGGCAAAGCATTATGCAACAGCGCGGATTTCGGAGCAGCATTACGACCCAAGGACGACGTATGGCCGGTGCGCGCGCCCTGTGGCGAGCGACCGGCATGAAAAAGGAAGATTTCCAAAAACCGATTATTGCCATTGCCAATTCGTTTACCCAGTTTGTGCCCGGTCATGTCCATCTGCACGAGATCGGACAGCGGGTCAAACAGGTGGTGGATGCCAACGGCGGCTACGGCGTGGAATTCAATACCATTGCCGTGGATGACGGCATTGCCATGGGCCACGACGGGATGCTGTATTCGCTGCCCAGCCGCGAGTTGATTGCCGATAGTGTCGAGTACATGGTCCAGGCGCATAAGGCCGATGCCATGATTTGTATCTCTAACTGCGACAAGATCACCCCAGGCATGTTGCTGGCTGCCATGCGGCTGAACATCCCGGCCATTTTTGTCTCCGGCGGGCCGATGGAAGCCGGTAAGACCGAGCTGTCTACCGGTCTGGCCAAGCTCGATCTGGTCCACGCCATGATCGGGGCCGGGGATGACTCGCTCAGCGATGAAGACGTCGAGAAGATGGAAGAGGCGGCCTGCCCGACCTGCGGCTCATGCTCCGGTATGTTTACCGCCAACAGTATGAACTGCCTGAACGAGGCCATCGGCCTGGCGCTGCCGGGCAACGGCACCATCTTGGCCACCCACGCCCTGCGCTGGGAACTCTTTCAGCGGGCCGCCAAACGCATTGTCGAGATGGCTAACGCCTATTATGTCGAAGGTGACGAATCGGTATTACCGCGCAGCATTGCCACGTTTGAAGCCTTTGAGAACGCGATCACCCTGGACATTGCCATGGGCGGTTCGACCAATACGGTGCTTCATCTGCTGGCCGCAGCCCAAGAGGCCGAGGTCGATTTCAGCATGGCCGATATCGACCGGCTGTCGCGCTCGGTGCCGTGTATCTGCAAGCTCGCCCCGGCCTCGGACATCTACCATATTGAAGACTGCGCCCGCGCCGGCGGCATTGCGACCATCCTGGGTGAACTGGACCGGGCCGGAAAACTGCATACCACCGTCAGGACTGTCTCCGGAAAGACCCTGGGCGAAATGCTCGCAGCGAACGACATCCGGCGCGAGCAGCCGGACGAGTTCGCCCGTAAACGCAGCTTGGCCGCGCCGTGTAATATCCGCACCAAAGAAGCCTTTGCGCAGAATCCGTACTACGACACCCCGGACAAGGACGCGATCAAGGGCTGTATTCGTTCGACCGAATTTGCCTACAGCCAGGACGGCGGCCTGGCCGTCCTGTACGGCAATCTGGCCGAGGACGGCTGCATTGTCAAAACCGCGGGTGTGGACGAATCCATCTGGATCATGGAGGGGCCGGCGCGTATCTTTGAATCGCAAGACGCGGCCTGCGAGGGCATCCTCGGCGACCAGCTCCGGCCCGGCGACGTGGTGGTCATTCGCTATGAAGGGCCGCGCGGCGGACCGGGGATGCAGGAGATGCTCTACCCGACTTCCTATATCAAATCCAAACATCTCGGCACCACATGCGCGCTGGTGACCGACGGTCGTTTCAGCGGCGGCACCAGCGGTCTGTCGATCGGGCATGTGTCGCCCGAAGCCGCGCAAGGCGGCGTCATTGCTCTGGTCGAGGAGGGCGACATCATCCGCATCGATATCCCGCAGCGTTCGATCAACGTCCTGCTCTCAGAAGACGAGTTGGCCGAACGGCGCAAAAAGATAGAGGCTAAAGGCAAGGACGCCTACAAGCCGCTCGGACGCAAACGCCCGGTATCAGCCGCCCTGCAAGCCTATGCCGCACTGACCACCAGCGCGGCCCGTGGAGCGGTCCGCGACGTGACTCAGGTCTAGCGACCCGTCCCAAGGATGAGTGCATGAGCGACCAGACCAAATATCTGTTGGAAGAACGCCAGATGCCCACGGCGTGGTATAATATCAACGCCGACATGCCCGTGCCCTTGATGCAGCCGCTCCACCCGGAAACCAAACAGCCGGTCACGCCCGAGTACCTCGCTTCCTTTACGCCAACAGCGCTCCTCGCTCAGGATGTCAGCCAAGAGCAATATATTGAGATCCCGGAGCCGGTCCGCGATATTTACAAACTCTGGCGACCGACTCCCTTTTTTCGGGCCCGCCGCCTGGAGCAGGCGCTCCAGACCCCGGCCCACATCTATTACAAATATGAAGGCGTCAGTCCGGTTGGTTCGCATAAGCCGAACACGGCCGTGGCCCAGGCCTTTTACGCCAAGCAGGAAGGGGTCAGGATGCTGACGACGGAAACGGGCGCGGGACAGTGGGGCACGGCCCTGGCCATGGCCTGCAATATGTTCGGGCTTGGCTGCGAAGTGTATATGGTCCGTATCTCGTTTCAGCAGAAACCCTACCGTCGCCACGTGATTACGACCTATGGCGCTGAGGTGTTTGCCAGTCCGTCCGACCGCACCGAAGTGGGCCGGCGGTTTCTGGCTGAAGACCCTGACCATCCCGGCTCCTTGGGACTGGCGGTCTCAGAAGGGATTGAAGCGGCCCAAACGTCTGGAGGGACAAAAAAATATAGTCTCGGCTCTTTTCTCCCGCACGTATTATTACATCAAACCATTATTGGTGAAGAGACCCTGCTGCAAATGGAAATGGCCGGCGAATACCCGGATATTGTCATCGGTTGCGCTGGCGGGGGATCGAATTTTGCCGGCTTTGCCTTTCCCTTTGTCCGAGAGAAACTCAAGCACGGCAAGCACACGCGTATCATCGCGGTTGAACCGACCGCCTGTCCGACCTTAACCAAGGGTTCTTTCACCTGGGACTGGGCCGACGCTGGCTGTGTTGCGCCGATCTGTCAGATGTATACGCTGGGGCATGCGTTCATGCCGACGACCATCCATGCCGGCGGGCTGCGCTATCATGGCATGGCTCCGCACGTGAGTGCGCTGGTCCATAGCGGCCATATTGAAGCAACCGCGCTGGATCAGCTTGCGACCTTTGAGGCCGGCGTTGCGTTTGCCAGAGCAGAAGGGATAGTGCCAGCGCCCGAGTCCAACCACGCGGTCTGCGTCGCGATAAACGAGGCCGCGCGCTGCCGGGAAAGCGGCGAAAAGAAAGTCATTGCGTTCAATCTGAGCGGCCACGGTCATTTTGATATGAGCGCCTATGCCGACTACCACGCCGGAAAACTCGAACGCTACGAGTATCCGGCCGAGGCAATTGCACGGGCTATGCAGACTGTGCCTGAGGTGACCTTTACGGGCTGAGACGAGGTTGTCGGTCGGGCGAGCGGGGTCGTTCGGCGGCTCTTACCGTCTCCCCTTCCCCCGCGTCAAGCGGCTCACGAGCCTCCCCACGGTTCCCCCTTCCCCGCGCCACCAACGCTTCGACTGCATCCGTCTCCCAAAACCCAGGGCAACGTCAAGGTGCAACATCAGCTTGCGTAATCGCGTGCCGGCCAGCCAGCGGCCGAGCCGCGTATACCATTTGGAGAAGTCTTTGTTGTAGGGACACACCCAGATACAAATAGAGCAGTCACTATTCTGGGCGGCCCAATAACTGAAACATTTTTCCCCATCGACCGTCCACTTCACCACCCCTTTGATGTTGGACTGGTTATGGATCTCGTCCAACGGGGCGTTCGGGGGGATAGCGTTCACCGGACAGCCCTCAGAACATCGCCGACAGGTCTCGCAAAATTCCTTCACTCCGAACTGAATCAGTCTATCGGGCGCAAGCGGGAGATTGGTAAATATCTTGCCGAGCCGGACTCGGGGGCCAAACTCTTTGGTAATCAACAGCCCATGACGCCCATACTCGCCCAAGCCGGCTTTGATCGCATACGGAATAGCGAGTGCGGTATCGTTCATGCTCGCGATTGCGGTATAGCCGAGGTTGCGGATGTACTGGGCGAGTGACAGGACAACGAGCGCGTCGTGCGAATACCCCAGACCGGTTGCCGCCCCGCTGAGGGCAGACGGAACGGTCCGAATCAGGGCGTAGTCCATGGCCTGAGCAACCACAATGACGGACGACAGGCCCTCGGGAATTTCCTGCGGCTTTTCGTGTTGACGCAGGTCGCTGAATTTATGCACGTACATCCAGCGTTCGTCGTACTCGGTAATGCCAATCAGATCTGCGCCACAGGCTTTCCCAACCCGTTTTATCTCTGCCGCGGCTTGGGCTGGTGCCCCAAGGTCCATCTGTGCTTCGGCCACGTCTCGGTACAATGTAAACTCGTCGGAAAAGCCTTCCCGACGATCTTGGTCTTGTTTGAGTTCGGTGAAGAGGTCGCTGACATGCCAGGCGGCATTGCGGAGCGCATAGTCTTTTTGGGTGCGGTTTGATCGCCCGCGGCACCCTAGTACACTGATGGAGAGATACGCTAGTATGCGGACTTCACTCCAGGCGATTGATCCGGAAGGAGAAGAAGCGATGACAGCAGTGTTTGATGTCGAGCAGGCGGTCAAGACGCGCTATGCCGCGGGAGCACAACGGGAAGAAGCGGCGCTGTGTTGTCCGGTGGACTATAACCCGCGCTTTCTCGCGCTCATCCCTGAAGAAATTCTTGCGCGTGATTACGGCTGTGGAGACCCCTCGCAGCACATCCGGCCCGGCGCAACTGTGCTTGATCTCGGCTCGGGAGCGGGCAAGATCTGCTATATTGCCGCCCAGGTCGTTGGGGCCGAAGGCCGGGTTATCGGCGTTGATATGACGCCGGAGATGTTAGCCCTGGCTGAGAAATATCGCCGGTCCATTGGCGAACAACTGGGCTATCACAACGTCGAGTTTCACCGCGGCAGAATCCAGGATTTGCGGACCGACCTGAATGCCGTAGATGCCTATCTGCGTAAGCATCCCGTAGCCTCGCTCGAAGACTTCCAAGCCTTTGAGGCGGCCATGGTCGAACAGCGCGCGCAGCGGCCGCTGATTGCCGACGGTTGCGTTGATGTTGTTGTCTCGAACTGCGTGCTCAACTTGGTCCAGGACGCGGACAAGCGGCAACTGTTCGAGGAAATTTTTCGGGTGTTGCGCCAGGGCGGGCGGACGGTGCTCTCCGATATCGTTGCTGACGAACCGGTGCCGGCCCACCTGAAGGCCGACCCCGAATTATGGAGCGGCTGCGTCTCTGGAGCCATGCAGGAAACCGCGTTTATCTCAGCGTTCGAAGCGGCCGGTTTCTCCGGCATAGCCGTTTTGAGGCGTGACGAGCAGCCGTGGCGAACGGTCGAAGGCATCGCCTTCCGGTCCATGACCGTTGTTGCCCATAAGGGGGAACCCGGAACCCAGGAACTCGACTATCGAGCGACCACAGACGCCGAGGCGTGCCGTGCGCCAAGTAAATGCTGTTAGCCAACGGAGTGGATGCACTCACATGCCCGCTGCTGAACCATCTTTTCAGCCTTTTACCGAGCGGCTAGGCCAAGAGAAAGGCTTTCCTCTTAAACGGGCCAATCTGGACACCGTTCAGATCAACCTGGGCAAGCTGTGCAACCAGGCCTGCCTCCACTGTCATGTGGACGCCGGTCCGAAACGGACCGAGATCATGGCGTCGCGGACGGCCGAACTGGCCCTCGATCTCATCCGTGCGGCTAAGGCTCGAACGGTTGATCTGACCGGCGGCGCGCCTGAGCTGAATCCATCCTTTCGTTTTCTGGTTGAGCAAAACCGCCAGGACGGCCGGCATGTGCTGGACCGCTGTAATTTGACCGTCCTGTTTGATCCCGGTCAGGAAGACCTGGCCGAGTTCCTGGCCAAACACCACGTTGAAATCTTTGCCAGCCTGCCCTGCTACTCGGAAGAGAATGTTGCGGCGCAACGCGGCCACGGTGTCTACGAGAAATCCATTGCCGCCCTCCGACAACTGAACGCCCTCGGCTATGGGCAGACAGGTTCGGGCCTAGTCCTCAATCTTGTCTATAACCCGGTTGGCGCTCACCTGCCGCCGCCCCAGCAAAACCTGGAGGCGGATTATAAACGAGAACTCGGCCAACGCTTTGGGCTGACGTTTAACAACCTCTTGACGATTACGAATATGCCCATCGCCCGCTTTGCCCATAGCCTGGAGCGAGATGGCAAGCTGGCCGAGTATATGGAGCTATTGGTCCAGGCCTTTAATCCGGCCACGCTTGAGAGCCTGATGTGTCGTCACCTGGTGAGCATCTCCTGGGACGGTTATGTGTATGACTGTGATTTCAACCAGATGCTTGATCTGCGACTGGGCAACGGCACTCCCCTGCGTTTAGGCGAGCACTCCGCCGCCAGCCTGGTCCGGCAGCTCATCGGTCGGGATATTCGTCTGGATGCCCATTGCTACGGTTGCACCGCCGGTGCGGGCAGTTCCTGTGGTGGCGCGCTGGCGGAATAGGAAGACGAGTGGTCAGTGGCTAGTAGTCAGGAAACGACTCTGACCACCGGCCACTGGCTACCAACTCGGGATGAAGTTCCTTAGGGACGGGTATAGTTTTTCGCGTACTCCGGCAGAGTGATATCGGCCCGGAGTTGCGGGTCGCCGACCGGCTGTTGTGGCACCAGGTGCAACGGCAACTCACCTGCCCAGCAGTTGAGCTGATAGTCTTCCTCCGCATCCACTGGTGGCCCTGTGCGGATTTTTGCCGACACCTCTTCCAGGGGCACCCGGATCACGCTCGTAGCCTTCAGTTCCTGAGCCGACGGTTCGCGGACGTCAGCCCAGCGTTCGGGCATGACGTGCTCGACAATGGCTCTGAGGGCGGCCTGCTTTTCGTCCGGGTCGGTGACTTCCGTGGCGTGGCCGAGAATCACCACGGAACGATAATTCATCGAATGATGAAACGCCGAACGGGCCAGCACCAGCCCGTCGAGCAGGGTGACCGTGACGCAGACCGGCAGGCTCCCCCCCATCGTGCGCAGCATTCGGCTTGCCGCCGAACCGTGAATATACAGACGATTCTCAATATGCGCGTAGATCGTCGGGAGCACATACGGCTGGCCGTCAACGCTGAAGCCGACATGACAGTACAAGCCTTCCGCCAAAATGGCCCCGACGACTGCGGTGTCGTACGAAGCGCGCTCCGGCATGCGGCGTAATCGGGTTTGCTCGGTTCTCTCAAACTGCGGCATGGCTATTCACCTTTCTTTCAGTGGTGCGGACGTGTTCCTCATATACCATATCTCTCGACAGCGACCCGAGAGAAGCGTTAGAAGAAGAGGTACTAAGAACACAGGAGGGGACAGATGAGCCAATTGGACGATTATGCCAATAAGTACGAGACAATGAAAATGCAGCGTCGCAACGGCATTCTCGAAGTCACCTTTCATGTTAACGACGGGCCGCTGGTCTGGAATGAACCGGCCCACCGCGAAATCGGCCACGCCTGCGTTGATATCGGAGCCGACCCGGAGAATAAAGTCGTTATTCTGGCCGGAACGGGCGACAGCTATTGTGCAGATATCGACTTTGCCAGCTTTGGCGATAGCCTGGGTACGCCGCGTGGCTGGGACACCGTCTATTGGGAGGGCAAGCGCCTGCTGATGAATCTGCTCGATATTCCTGTGCCGATGATCTCTGCAGTCAACGGGCCGGCCCTCATCCATGCCGAGATCCCCGTGCTGTGCGACATTGTCCTCGCGTCCGAGACCGCGACGTTTCAGGACGCTCCGCATTTTCCGAACGGTATTGTGCCGGGTGACGGCGTCCATCTGGTTTGGCCGCTGCTTTTGGGCACCAACCGGGGGCGCTATTTTCTCCTGACTGGGCAAAAGCTGTCTGCCCAGGAGGCGCTCCGCCTTGGGGTGGTGAACGAAGTGCTGCCACCGGATCAACTGTCCGCCCGTGCCTGGGAGTTGGCCGAACAATTGGCCAAACAGCCTCCGCTGACGCTACGGTATGCACGCCTCTCCATTACCCATCAGATCAAGAAACTGATGCTTGACGGTCTGGGTTACGGGCTGGCTCTGGAGGGTCTGGCCGTTATGGATAGGCAGAGGTCCTGAGCCAAAAGGCGAAAGCTCTCCCCTAACGGGCTCACGGCCCGACAGTTTTGCGCAGGCGAGGAGAAGCGGCTTCCTGTTTTGGGATTGGGGACTCCCGTTCGTCCTGAGCGTAGCCCCGGAGGGGCGAAGTCGAAGCACATTCAGTACTGACCCATCGGCGGGGTGAGTGGCTGGCCCGGCGGCTCCTACTCTGAAGTGGCCGGCAGTGCCAGCGGCTTGTCCAATTCGCGTTTGTACTCAGCACACGCGTCGTCGTCGGCACCCCTGTGCTTGACCCGGCACTGCCAATACTGTTCTTCCAGTTCCGCCCGCTTGCCCAATATCCGGGCAAGCGGTGGGTCCCGCCTCGACTCGGCAAAAGACAGCGCATGCTGAAGCGTTTGGCAGCCCGTCAGGAACATCCCAAGGACGCCCAGGACTCCCCCCATGAGTTGCAGCCGCCACCGCCAGCCCGCTCTATTTGTGTGAAATCGCATAGCCAAAGAGACCGTAAGATGACTCTAATATAGCTGTATCAAAACGGATGAGAGTCACAAAGTGCCCGCCTCTTCTCTTGACCCCCTGTGAGGCGTTCGGTAGTCTTCGTCCTCAGAGCCTGAGGGAGTCTGAGTCATGCGATCCTACCTCGCCGCGGCGATTCAAATGACCGCGTCCGCTTCAAAAGAAGAGAACTTGGCCAAGGCCGAAACGTTTGTCCGCCTGGCTGCAGAACGGGGTGCCGCCCTGGTCGTGCTGCCGGAGGTCTTTTCCTGGCGCGGCCGGCATAAAAAAGAGCCCGAACAGGTCGAGCCTATCCCCGGTCCGACAACGAGTCGCCTGCAAGAGTTGGCAACCCAACTCGGGATTCACCTCCTGGCCGGCTCTTTCCTCGAAAAATCGGACGAAGCGCGTGCCTACAATACCAGCCTGCTGATCAACCCGCAGGGTGACTTGCTGGCCCAGTACCGCAAGATCCATCTCTTTGATGTTGATATCCCCGGTCAGGTCAGTATCAGAGAGTCCGACAGCATGAAGCCGGGTGACGCAGTCGTCGCCGCCGCTACGCCGCTCGGTACGATGGGCCTTTCAGTCTGCTACGATCTGCGCTTTCCTGAGCTTTACCGAGAGCTCTCCCGCAAGGGCGCACAGATCATTTCCGTTCCGTCGGCGTTTACCTTTCCGACCGGCGCGGCCCATTGGGAAGCCCTGCTGCGGGCGCGGGCCATTGAAAACCAGGTGTATATCATTGCGCCGAACCAGATCGGGAAAAACGTGTACGGCTTTGCCGATTATGGCAACTCCATGATTATTGACCCGTGGGGCAAGATTATTGCCCGGGCGCCCGACCGCGCGTGTTTCATTACCGCCGAGATTGATCTCGACTATCTGGAAAAAGTGCGAAAGGAACTGCCGTGCCTCGCGCATCAGCGGCTCAAAGAGTAAACGTGTCCTCCCAACATAAAAATGCTGACACGTTTCTAGCCCCGGCCCCGGTCAAAGCCTTTTTTCGGGTAGTGACCTCCGAGGAAGCCCGTAGCCAGCTTGCCGCCTTTGCTCCCCAGACCAAAGGCGAACAGATTCCGGTGCTCGACGCCTGCGGCCGGACGCTGGCCAAGCCCTTGACCTCGCCGGTCGATCTGCCCCATTTCAACCGGACGAATATGGACGGCTATGCGGTCCGTGCCCAAGACACCTTTGGGGCGTCGGCCAGTCTGCCGGCCTATCTCAAACTCGTTGGGGCAATCGAGATGGGCGCGGAGGCGAAACGCCGGCTCAAGAAGGGCGAGACCGTGCGGATTGCGACCGGCGGTATGCTCCCGCCCGGCGCAAACTCGATGGTCATGGTGGAATACACCGAAGAGCTGGGCGACGGCACGGTCGAGGTCTTACGCAGCGTGTCGCCCTGGGAAAACATTCTCCGCGTTGGCGAGGACATCAAAAAGAAGAAGCCGATTTTTCCTGCCGGCCGCCGCCTGCGCGCCCACGATATCGGCGCGCTCACCGGCGTGGGGATTACCAAAGTGCCGGTCTATAAACGCCCGACCGTGGCGCTGATTTCCACGGGCGATGAAATCATTCCGCCCTCACGCTCCCCCCGACCCGGCCAGGTGCGGAATGTGAACCAATACGCTCTCCACGCCATGATTACCGAATGTGGCGGAACCGTGACGGACTTGGGGGTCATCAAAGATGATGCCCAAGCGTTTACCAAGGCGCTCTCCACGGCGCTGAAAGTTGCCGACGTGGTGATGGTGTCCGGCGGCAGCTCGGTCGGCATCAAGGACATGGCGCTGGATGTCATCTGTTCATTCCCGCGCTCGGAACTGTTCTTTCACGGTATTTCCATTGCTCCGGGCAAGCCGACGATCTTTGCCCGCGCCGCTGGCAAGCCGGTTATGGGTCTGCCCGGTCATCCGGTATCGGCGCTGATCGTCTTTGCCCTTTTTGGCGCGCCGCTGGTGCGAATGATAGGCGGCGAGTCCGCGGACACGGCCTTTGTGCCGCTGCGGACGACCCGCGCCCGGCTGGCCCAAAACATTGCCTCCACCCCCGGACGGGAGGATTACGTCCGGGTCAGGCTGCAAAACGCACTCCCCAATGGAGAGACGGGCTCTCAGCGCGCCCAGCCGCTCCCCGGAAAATCTGGCGCGATCTTCAGCCTGGTGCAAGCCGACGGCATGGTCTGCATTCCCCATAATGAAGAAGGACGAGAGGCTGGGGAAGAAGTTGAAGTGATTCTGTTCTAGTGGTTCACCATGCGCGCTCATCACCAGGCCGGACGGCAGGCCGCCAAAACCGACCGCAAGCGTTATCTCAAAAAGAAATCGCTGGAAGACGCCCTCGCTATTTTTCTTGGTGCCGTCCCGCCCAGTCCCAGAATCGAACATGCCCCGGTCGAAAAAGCTCTCCACCGCACCACCGCGGAACCCATCTTTGCCGTCCTGTCCGCCCCGCATTACCACGGCGCAGCCATGGACGGCATTGCCGTGCGGGCCGAGGACACGTTCGGCGCCAGTGAGTTTGCTCCGCTGCCGCTCAAGCGGGTCGCAAAAGACAGCCAGCCACGTCGGAAAAAGAACGGTGCTGCCGCCCCGCCCCCGTTTCAGTATGTCGATACCGGCCACCCCATTCCGACTTGGGCCAATGCGGTCGTCATGATTGAACGGGTATTCAAGAAAAGCGAGGCTGAGATTGAAATTCGTGACTCTGCCACCCCGTGGCAGCACGTCCGCCTCGTTGGTGAGGACATTGTTGCCACCGAACCACTGCTGCCGCGCGGCCATAAGATTCGGCCGTACGATCTGGGTGCGCTGCTGGCCGCCGGTCACACCTCCATTCCGGTCATTGCCCGGCCGACGGTCGGTATTATTCCAACCGGCTCGGAACTGATCGAACCTGGCGACCCGGCCGAGCCGGGCCGGATTATCGAATTCAACTCCCGCGTTGCCGGGGCTTTTGCTGAAGAGTGGGGCGGGGTGCCCAAGCGTTTGCCCCGAGTCGTGGATGATCTCAAAACCATTACCCGCGCGCTGGCCAAGGCGGTCAAGCGGCACGATATCGTCATCATCATTGCCGGTTCCTCGGCGGGCGAGCACGATTTCACGCTACGAGCCTTGGAATCGCTGGGCGACATCCTGGTCCACGGCATTGATGTCATGCCCGGCAAGCCCGCAATTCTGGCGGTCCTTGGTGGTACGCCGGTCATTGGCCTGCCCGGCTATCCGGTTTCCGCGGTCGTGATTTGTCAGCAGGTCCTGCGCAAGCTGATCGCCCATTATCTCGGTCGGCCGGCAGAGGAGCCGGCTAAGATCAGGGCGGTCCTGCCCCGCAAGGTTCCGTCGCGGCTCGGCCTGGAAGAGTTTGTCCGGGTCAACCTCGGTCAGGTTGGCGATACGATCGTGGCCAACCCCATCGGACGCGGCGCCGGAGTCATCACCACTATGGTCAAAGCCGACGGGGTGTTGCGCATTCCGTCCTTGGACGAGGGCTTGAACGCGGGCGCAGAGGTACAGGTCGAACTCCTGCGTCCGGCAGAGGAAATCGCCAGGACGATTCTGTTTACCGGCAGCAACGATCTGACCATCGGCGTACTTGACGACCAGCTCCGCGCCCAGCATCCGGGTCTCAAAATATCCGCCAGCAATATCGGTTCACTCGGCGGTCTGGTCGCCCTGAGGCGGGGCGAAGCCCATATGGTCGGCTCCCACCTGCTCGACCCCGCCAGCGGTGTCTATAATCTGCCCGACCTCAAAAGGCAGCGGTTGATCACCCGGTCGGTCGTGATGAATCTGGTCATTCGGGAACAGGGTCTGATCGTTCCGAAAGGAAACCCCAAAAAGATCAAGAATCTCAGAGACCTGACGCGCAAGGCTATCACCTTTATCAATCGCCAGCCTGGAGCGGGCACCCGCGTCCTGTTGGACTATAAGCTCGGTACACTCCGCATCAAACCGGAGCGCATCAAGGGCTACGAACGCGAAGAAACCACCCATATGGCGGTTGCGGTCGCCATTGCCAGCGGTCTGGTAGATACCGGTCTCGGCGTCAAATCCGCCGCCAAAGCCCTGGGACTCGACTTTGTTCCCATCGAGCGCGAGGAGTACGACCTCGTCTTTCAGAAAGACTTTTTCAACAGCGAAACAGGCCAGCGGCTCATCGCCGTCATCCGCTCCGCTGCTTTCAGACGCGCGGTCGAACGACTCGACGGCTACGAGACAACCCAGACCGGCAGAATCAAATAAGAGGTGCCCGCTCAACGGTCGTTGAGGCGTCCGGTTCAGCCCTGGCCGACGAGCGCTCGGGCCGCATGGGCCGCGCCAACCTGGGCCGTCTTGGAATTCAGAATGATGCGGACCGGCATATCCCGCAGGAGCTGACTGAAGCGCCCTTTGTCCGTAAAGGATCGCATAAACCCACCGGCTGTTATTTTGGGCAGCAGCTTGGTCACGATCCCACCGCCAATATACACCCCGCCAACACTCATCACTGTCAGCGCCAGATTGCCGGCCTGAGCCCCGTACAGACTCACAAACATGTCCACCGCCTCCGCACAGGTTCGGCAACTACCGGTGACACCCGCTTCGCCGACAACTGCGGCCGCGTCTTCGGTTTGCAGGCGCGCTCGCAGGGCCTCGGCCACCGGGCGCTGCAATACCTGACACAAAAAATTGAAGATGCTCACCAGGCCGGGACCGGACAGCACACGCTCATAGGAGACCCGTCCGTTGTGCTGCTTTGTGAGGAAGTGCAGCAGCGTTGCTTCTTTTTCGTCCCGAGGCGGGAAATCAACATGGCCGCCTTCCGTGGCTGTGGGTCGATAGCCCTGCCCATCCCAAAACAGAAACGCCTGTCCCAGGCCGGTGCCGGCCGCAATCACCGCACAGTTGCCGCGTCGGGGTTTTCCCGTATTGAGCATCAGGATTTCATCCGCGGACAGGAACAGCGCCCCATAGGCGGTTGCCTCAAGATCGTTCATGAGTCGGACCGGGCCGCCGCCGATGGACCGGCGGAGGTCGGGCGCGTCAACCTTCCAGGGCAGATTTGTCGCCTCGGCCCTGCCGGCAAGAACCGGTCCGGCAATACCAAATGCGCCGGCCGCTATGGTTGCGTCCGCCCCACTGGAACGAAAGTCGGCGATAACGTCTTCCAGCCCGGCATACTGGGTGCTCGGAAAAGACGATTCCCGGACCAGGGAGAGTTCATCCCGCCCCTCAAGGGCATACAGGGCCAGGTTGGTCTTGGTTCCGCCAATATCACCGGCCAGGACATGGGTTGTCATGACGGTTTTCTCTCATGCCGAATTGTTTCCCGCAAGGCGGGCCCGGCCGTGAGGCTCATGTCTGTGGCGGTTCACGGTGTCCGCCGAACTTGAAGCGCATGGCCGATAAGACTTTCTCGGCAAAGGTATGAGTCTGGCGAGACCGAAAGCGCGCGTAGAGCGCTGCTGAGAGGACTTCGGCAGGAACCGCTTCCTCAATGGCTGTCGCCACCGTCCAGCGGCCTTCGCCCGAATCCCGGACCTCGCCGGAGAACTCGGCCAACTCCGGGCTCTCCGCCAGGGCCATCGCTGTCAAATCCAGCAACCAGGAGCCAACCACGCTGCCGCGGCGCCACACCTCGGCAATATCCGGCAGATCCAGCTCGTAGTGATAGTCCAGTCCACTGGCACGGGCACCACGCAGGATATCAAAGCCCTCGGCATAGGCCTGCATCAGCCCGTACTCGATGCCGTTATGGACCATTTTCACAAAGTGCCCGGCTCCGGTCGGGCCGCAGTGCAGATAGCCCTGCTCGGCTGTGCTGTTCCTGTGCCCACGACCAGGCGTCTCCGGGATGGTCCCCTTGCCGGGAGCCAGGGTGCGGAGAATCGGGGCGAGCCGTAGGACCGGCGCTTGCTCGCCGCCGATTGTCAGACAATAGCCGCGCTCGGCTCCCCACACCCCGCCGCTCGTCCCAACATCCACGTAATGGAGCCCTCGCGGTTTGAGGGCTTTGGCCCGTCGCAGGTCGTCCTTGAAATACGAGTTTCCGCCCTCAATGATGATGTCGTCCGCCGCCATGTTTTCAGCCAGGGCGGTCACCGTTTCATCTGTTGGCGCGCCCGCCGGCAGCATGACCCACACGGCACGGGGTGGCCTGAGCTTTTGGATCAACTCATCGAGGGAGGCAACTCCGGTCGCCCCGTCCTGTTCACATTGCTTGACCGTATGGACATCCAGGTCAAACACCACGCACGTATGTCCGTCGCGCATGAGGCGGCGGACCATATTGCGACCCATCCGGCCCAAACCAATCATACCGAGTTGCATGACGCTGACTCCTGTCTATTTCAAAGCAGTAGCGGGGGGAACCCAATATGCCGCGCAACCTGCACGATAAAAAAAGCCCGACACGGGAGCCGGGCTTTCTGTTCGTCTGAGGATAACCGAATTACGATATAAAAATGCGAGCGCGCAACAAGCCTAGAGACGAAATAATGGCAACGACACTGAGAATCATGCTGTATTTCCCTTTTGTCGCTTCATGCTTTGCCTGTTCTACTTCCTCTTTGGTCGCAAAATATGGGAGAGCGCCTTCAATTTTTGCCAGGCTCAATCGCACCTCTTTCATGTCAGATTTGAGTTCTCTGACATCGGCTTCAATGCGCTCCAGCCGAGCATCCTGTTCGTCAGCCATCATGTGTCCTCTTTCGAGGCTCTTTTCTTTCTATATGACACGTCGTGTCGCCATCAGGCGAACATAACACTTTTTTGTTCATGAGGCTGCGGCCGCCCAGCAGGGGTCGTCTCACTGCCGGGCTATTTTGCCGCGGTCCGCACGCCGATCGCGCCGCTTCCCCGCAACCGCTCAAGCTCTCCGGTGTCAAAGCCCCAATCGCGCAGAGCCTCTTCCGTATGTTCGCCCGGACTGGCGGGAGGACGCTGGATGGCGCTCGGGGTGCGGCTGAAGCGCGGCGCCGGTGCCGGCTGAGGAACACCCGCGACCTCGACAAACGTAGCGCGTTCCTGGTTGTGCGGATGGTTGGGCGCATCGGCCATATTCAGGACCGGCGCGTAGCAGATATCGCTGCCCTCCAGGAGTTCGTTCCACTCCGCCAGGGTCCTGGTCTTAAAAATTACGGCCAGTTTCTCGGTCAGCGATGGCCACTCGGCCCGGTTGTTCTGGTGGGGCAACTCTTCTCTCTCCAGGCCGGTCAAACGCAACAGTTCCGCATAGAACTTGGCTTCAATCGAACCGATGGAGAGGTACTGGCCGTCGCTGGTCTCATACACATTGTAGTAATGCGCGCCCGTGTCCAGAATGTTCTCCCCGCGGTTGTCCGTCCACTTGCCGGCCGCGCGCAGACCATAGATGGCGGTCATCAGCGAGGCCGCACCATCGATCATGGCCACGTCAATGACCTGGCCCTGGCCCGACTTCTGGGTTTCCAGCAGTGCGCCGACCACGCCCAACGCCAGGAACACCCCACCGCCGCCAAAGTCGCCAACCAGATTCAGAGGCGGAACCGGTGCCTCGCCCTTCCGCCCAATCGAATGGAGCGCTCCAATCAGGGCAATATAGTTAATGTCATGCCCAACCGTGTTGGCCAGCGGTCCCTCCTGGCCCCAGCCGGTCATACGCCCAAAGACCAGGCGCGGGTTACGGGCCAGACACACCTCGGGGCCGAGCCCCAGCCGTTCCATCACCCCCGGCCGGAAGCCCTCTATGAGCGCGTCAGCCTGCTCGATCAGCTTGAGCGCCGCCTCCGTCCCTTCCGGCTTCTTGAGGTCAATCGCAACCGAGCGCCGACCGCGCCCCAGCAGATTGAACTTGGCGTCGGTCGGCACGCCGAGATCGGCATCTTCCGCCCGGTCCAGACGCAGCACCTCCGCTCCCATATCCGAGAGCAGCATCGCACACATTGGAGCAGGCCCAATGCCCGCAAATTCAACAACTTTATATCCAGATAATACGCCCATACTTTCCCCTTCCCAGATTCGTTCAGTGGCCGCTCAAGCGGCCACACAAGCGCTGTACCCATATCACAACTGGCATTTTCTTAGCAAAGGGAACAGAGGGGCGATTGCTGTTCTTGACAAATTGTCGTTTGCATCCTCAAACTGTCAGCATTCCAAAGGAGGGCATGATGACACAAGAAGAACGTAGCCTTGCAGTCGCCCAGGCGTATGAGGATATGTATAACAACGACGTCGAGCGCTTTGTCTTTGAAGTCTATACCCCTGACTGCGAAGTGAATGGGGGCTTTATTCGCGGACACGAGCAGTTCATCCAGATTGAACAACAGGTTCTTCAGGCCGCGCCAAGGCGAACGATGCGCGTTGACCGCAAACACGCAACCGGAAACGTAGTCGTGGTTGAGGCCGTGCTACTCGACCCGGACCAGGGCGCGGATTGGCAACTGCCCTTCTGTGCCGTGCTCACCTGCCGCGACGGGAAAATCGCCACGGACTGGACCTATGCGGAGTTCTCGAAGTGGCCGGGGCTTCAAATCTAGCCGTGGTGCAGGCTGCATGGATTCCAGGACTCGCTCCGTTGTTGTCGGCCAGAACGGCTCGCCCTATTCCGTGAAACTCCGCGCGGTCATGCGCTATCGGCGTCTGCCCTTTGACTGGGTTCTGCGGACCGAACGGAATATGGCTGAGTTCACCGAGGTGCAGCCGCTCCTCATGCCCATGATACGGTTTCCGGGCGAAGAAGAGTGGCGGATTGATTCAACGCCGATTATCGAGGATTTGGAGCAGCGCCATCCTGGCCAGCGGTCTGTCATCCCTGATTCGTCCGGCCGGGCCTTCCTCGCCTATCTCATTGAAGACTTTGCCGACGAATGGCTGACCAAAGCCATGTTTCATTACCGCTGGGCCTATGACGCGGACATGCAGTACGCCTCGTTCTGGATCGCGGATGACTTCTTCCCCGATCAAAAGGGAGACGCGCGTGCCGTGGCGGCACAGCGTTTTGCCAAGCGCCAGATCGAACGCATGCCGCTCGTGGGCTGTACCTCGCCAAACGCGCCCATTATCGAGGCGACCTATACCCGTACCCTGGACCTGCTCGAAAGCCATGTCGGCCTGCACGCCCACCTCTTTGGCAGCCGTCCGTCCATTGCCGACTTCGGCCTGTTTGGCCAGCTCAAAACACTGGCCACCGACCCGACGCCCCTGGCGATCATGCGCGCGCGTGCCCAACGCACCGAAAGCTGGACGCGCCAGCTCGACGATGCCTCCGGGCTGGAAGGCGAGTGGTATCCCGACCGCGTCGCACTGCCTGAGGCAACGCCCGGACTGCTGCGCCTGGTGGCAGAAACGTATCTGCCGTTTCTGGTGGCCAATGCCGTGGCGATAGAAAAAGGCGACGAGAAAGTTGAAGTCTCCCTGCTCGGCCAGCCGTATGTCCAAGCGCCCTTCGGCTATCAGCAAAAATGTCTCGATACGCTTCGGAAGCGATTTGCCGCGCTGAGTGATTCCAGTCTGGACGAGATTGGTCCGCTCTTGGAAGAGACGGGCTGCCTATCCTACTTCAGTCACTGAGGGTGCCGGCAGTGGGCCTTACTCTTTGTCACACTGACAGATGACATAGTGGCACTTTTCACACAGCTGCATCGGGCGCAGGCCGGGATGGGAGATGCTCTGCCGGCTGTCCACAAACTGGGTCGCTGCCTCCAGGGCTATGTCCATCAGCGGTCGTTTGGCGCACTGGATGCAGCCCTCAGTCCGGGTGTTGTTTTCGATGCACCAGCGCAGCAGAATCGTGGAGCGACAACCAATGGTCCGGGACGACTCCATCCCGAAAAAATGAAACCCGCTGCCCTGCCGATTCGTCACATAGGCCAGCCGTGTTCCCTGAAGATGCTGGGCGCTGTTCGGGTCGAGAAAGGCTTTGATCCCGTCCTGCACGACCACCGTATCGTCTGCTTGCGCGGCTCGCTCAAGGTTCAGGCTGTACTGGAAGCCCTTGCAGCCGCCGCCCGCGACCGTCATCCGAATGCCACCGTCCCGGATGTCCTTCAGCCGCATGGCATGTTTAATCATCTCGACCGCTTTGGCGGTAAAGGCGAGCAACGGCTCGGCTGTCTGGTCGTTGTGGACACTCTGCTCCATGATTCCCCCCTTTGAGCGCGGCCCTTCTGCAAGCCCTTATCGCGCCAACGCGCTGGCTGTCAATCTTCGGACAGATCGGGAGAGCGTTTGACCCGCCCAAAGCCATTGCCTGTCACCTTGAAGGGCTATTGATAGACGGGGAAACGATTCCCGAGCACGCACCGCTGAGCGACATTGCACGTGCCAACCAAGGAAGATGTCCGTCTCTCCCCGCTCCGCTCACTCGCTCAGCGGCCCCTCGGCGGCGAAGCGGCGCAGGACGTTGTCGGTGATGCGCGAGACGGTGTTCTCGTACTGGTTGTGAGACAAGGCTCCGCTCCAGGCGATCGAGCTGGCCGAAAAGACCGCCCCGCCCCGGGGATATTCAAAATACACCATATCGGCCCGGACCTTGGGATTGACCGGGCCGCCCTGTTGCGAATCGCTCAGCAAGACTTCTTCAATCACATGTTGATAGGAGTCCGAATGGCCGGACGAGGAGGCCACCACCAGGGCATGAGCCGGTGTCCCCAGGGAACGTTCGGCGCGGTCCAGCTCAAAACCGGCCGCGCCGTAGTTGAGGACTAAGGACTCAAAGTCACCGATGACTTCTTCGTCTCCAATCCCCTCGAAGATAAATGCCGCGCGGGGATCAAAGCTGTCGGGCTCGCGCTGGTACGGCGCGCTATTATCAAAGCCCTGGGTGGTGAAGCCAACACCGACCAGGCGCTGAGGTGTTCTGCCCCGGTCCCGCCAGAGGCCGCCGGGTTCGCCGGTGGTGCTGTGGTGGTATTCGCCGGGTTTGGCCTGCCAGCTCCGAGTACCGACCCGGCGTCGCACCTCAACCACGTGGGGACGGCCGGGCGCAAATGAGGTGATCCAGTAAAAACCGTTGCCGCCCAGATACATCAGCCGCCCACCGGTGTGCAGATAGGTTTCCAGCGCGTCCAGCATCGGCCCGGACCAGTACTCGGGATGGCTGCCGGTGATGACGACCTTGTACGGGGTGAGCAGGTCCAGACCCTCGGCGTGCAGATTTTCATCGGTAATCACATCATAGGCGTGGCCCTTGGCTTCGAGCCAGTCGATCAGGTGCAGGTCCGCGGGCAACTGATGCGGGCAGTTGAGCGCTCGCATGTGGTAGCGCGGGCGCATATTGAGGATGGGCCGCAGCCGGCTGGAATAACAGACCCCGCTGCCGTCGGCATGACTGTCGTACAGGCTCAGCAAGCGGTTCTCTCTGGTGTAGCGGTCTTCCGGTGACAACTCGCCCTGCTTCTGATTGGGAAACAGGGCCGGCGGGAGGTCGGTGAGTTGCTCGTTGGCATAGGCCAGGTAGCTGTTGGTGGGGGCCAGGAAGGCAATATCCGCGCTGGCCCGGCCCTGTGGCGGACGGACAAAAAACGGAATATGGTCTTCGCCGCCCTCGGTCCGCAGGCGCGCGGCATACACCCCGCTTTGACACGCGGTCGGCAGCGTCCAGCTAAAATCGACCTGCCAGCCGGCATCCTCAAGGTCGTCGTCATGAAAATGAATCGCGCCGTACTCATGCGGAGTGTTGCGGAAATCCGTCTCCCGTCCGCTCCAGTTATAGCCGGTCATGGCCCGGGCGGGCATGTTGACCGTTCGACCGTGGAGACCGTGGGCTGAGGTGTCGATGATGGTGTCAGAGGCAACCTCAGCCGAAAAATCCCAGGCGGCAACAAGATCGTCGCCAAAGGCCGGCGGCGAGGCTCCGCGCTGGAGCGAGAGCAATTCTTCCCGACTCAGGGCGCGCCGGAACACCCCTGGGCGGTCAATCTTGCCGTTAAAATGGTGACCAACGCGGGACTCGCCGTCATCGCCGGCCGGCCACAGTCCCGCGAGCACGCAATCGACCTGTGTCGTGGGGGTGGCCTGAAACTGGGTCGTAGCCGTCGCGGTTGCCCGGGTCTGGTCCTGGGGCCAGGTGCGCAGCGGCTCTTGATACACGGCGATCTGGCCGCTGTGGGCGTCAAACGTGGCCGCCACAAAATACCATTCCCCGGAGCGGAGCGGGGTATTGATCCGTACCCGCTGTGTGCGGCCTGCCGGGTCAGTCAGCCACACGGCCAAGACTCCGCCCTCGTCGAGCACCAGACCATAGCCGCCGTCCGCCTCCGACCACTTGGTGAGAATGCCCTGCACGCCTTTTTGCGGCGTGGTGGCATATATCCAGGCGTACAGGGCGAAGCCGTCGGCCAGACGCAGCAGCGGCGCGTCGGGCACGATAATGTGTGAGCCGGTGTGGATATCCTGGCGACGGCCCGGATACTCGCCACTGACCGGTGTTGCAACGAGTTCCTCTTTGAAGCCCGGGCCCTGTGGGTTGGGGTCGCCGTGGATCAAGCGCACGATGTCCGCTTGATAGCTGGACTGCATACAGCTCACATGAAATCGGACGGTTTCCCCTGGCGCAACGCTGAACCGATCGGCATAGCCAACAATTTCCATAGCTCCCCTCCTTAATTATATGGACACGCTAGCGGAAGTGACGATTCCGCATAGCGAGCCGGTCTCTTTCGTCATGCCGGCGAAAGGGACCGGCAGGGGTACAGTCTCGTGTGAAACGCGCTGGAGACCATCGTAAAACGCGCTAATGCCCGAGTCCCGGAATTTCCTCCAAATGCGGCAAGGGACGGCCCAGCATATCGGAGAACAGGGTCAGGACGCGCAAGGTGATGCCCCAGATCATCTGATCCTGAAAACGGATCGCCGGATAGTACAGCGTCTTGCCGTCCGCAGACAATTTCAGGTGGGTGGCGTTCCCGGCCTCCCAGGGATGCGCCAGCGGCATCCAGTATGCCTCAGCGACCTCGTGATTGAGCGTTAATGTTGGGGTCGCCGGACCCAGGTAATAGACCGCAGGAAACAGGGCTAAGGGCTGGTCCCGTCCGCTCAGCCGGATGGCGAGTGGGGCGAGCGACCCCAGACGATGGGCCGGGTCCAGACGCAGGCCCACTTCTTCGTGCGTTTCACGCTCGGCCGTGACGCGAAGATCGGCATCCTCGGGAGAAAAGCGTCCGCCCGGAAGGGCCATATGGCATGACCAGGGATCGCCCGATTTTTCAGCCCGCCGGATCATACACAGTTTCAGTCGATCCTCCGCTCCCACGAGTATCATGGCCACAGCAGCGCAGCCGCGCTGGCCACCGAGACGACTCGGCGTGGGCTGATGGGCGGTCAAAGAGGAAACGTGTCCAACTTTCTCGTAGGAGATTTGAGGGACACGTTTCCTCTTCAAGACGTTCCGGATTGCTTCAACGCTCAACACAATGGACCTCCGCCTCAAGCATCATCACCTTAAAACAGGGCCAGCGGGTTGAGCGGCGAACCCGTTCCGCCAGGGACGCGCAGGGGCGCAGCCACAAACAGGAAGGTCCAGCGCTGGCGCGCCTGCGCTTCGCGGGCCAGGTCTTCGAGGTTCAGGTTATCCAGCAGCGGCATACCCAGGGCGACCACGGCCAGCCGGTGAATCGGAAACGGCATGCCTTCAATCCCGGACGGGAAGACTTCATTCGTGCCGTCAGAGCCAACCGTCGCCACGTCGCGTGTCTTGAGCCAGGGCACGACCGCAGCGTGCAGGCCCGAGGCCCGCTGGGTAAAGTCCCAGGAGCCGACCTCCCGGTGTCGTTTATACAGTCCGGTGCGGACCAACAGCACATCGCCGCTCGCTATGTGGATACCGGTCTTTTGTTCCCAGGCTTCCAGGTCTTCGACCCGCACCGCGGTGCCCGGTTCGAGATAGGACACGTCTTTCAGCCAGGGGACATCGACCAGCACCCCGTGCGTAAAGATGCCCTGTTTCATGGTCTGCACGCCGAGCTGCTCCGCGCCCGAGGGTGTGACCGCCGAACGCGGGAACCCGTTATACATCTTGCCCTGATGAAAAATATGACACAGCGCATCCACGTGCGAATGGGCAAAGCCGTGATACCGGATCGTATACGTATCCTCGGCAAAGACGCCGCCGTCCTCCTCATGCACCCGGAGGCTGTGCTCAAGCGGAAACTCATTATTGGTGTTGGCCTCCTTTGCCAAGTCAAAGGCCAGAGAAACCGAGACGCCCTCGGTCACCAATGCAGCCGCCTGCCGTCGCTTCTCGGGGGTAATCAGATTGAGCGTGCCGAGTTCGTCGTCCTCTCCCCAGCGTCCCCAATTCGAGAGGCCGGCCATCCACTGCTCCAACGTCGTCGTCGTGAGCTGGGGGAGGGGGTCTGTCGCCTGAGCGACGTGTGGGCGTTCAAGCATGAGAGCCGTCATCAGGAGCATACTCACCGGCAATGCTATGGCTCGATATTTCATCCCTCCCCTCCTTGGCCGAGTGGTCACGCTGCTGGCATGTGTACTCGGGATGAGACTCAAGAGCAAGCCAAGATAGGAATGCGCCCGACGGATTCCACCGCTGTCAGCGTCTTTTGTATCGGCCCGGCCACAGGTAAGTTGTCCCGGTATGGATGGGACGGAGGCGAGGAACGAAAGGAGCCATAACACATGCCACGCCTGAGCAAGCTGAGTCGATCGATCACAGGAAAAATTGCGCTGGTGACCGGGGCCGCCAGCGGTATGGGCCGGGCAACCGCCTATCTCTTTGCCGACGAAGAGGCCCGCGTTGCCGTTCTGGACAGAAATGCGGACGGCGTTGCCCGCGTCGTCGAGGAGATCACCCAAGCCGGTGGTACGGCCACGGGCTGGACCCTGGACCTCGCCAACGCTGCGGAGATCGAACCGACGCTCACCCGGATCGTCGAGCATTTCGGCGGGCTCGACATTCTGATCAATAATGCCGGTATCGATGCCTCCGCCCGTATTCAGAGCCGCAGATACGAAGAGGTCTGGGAGCGCTGTTTCAGTGTGAATCTGACCGCCCACCAGCGTCTCATTCGGACCGCCCTGCCGCATCTCACGAAAAGCGGGGCCGGACGGATCGTGAATATCGCTTCGACCGAAGCGGTCGGCGGCAGCGCCTTTGCCAGCCCCTATACCGCAGCGAAACACGGCGTTATGGGCCTCACCAGGGCACTGGCGGTGGAACTGGCCACCCAGGGCGTTACCGTCAACTGCGTTTGTCCGGGCGCGATTCATACTGGCCTGACCGCCGCTATCCCGGACAAAGCAAAAGCCATCTTTGCCCGCCGGCGCGTGCCGCTCGGGCGCTACGGCGACCCGGAAGAAGTCGCCCACGCGACCCTGAGCCTCGTCCTTCCGGCCGCGTCCTACATCAATGGAGCCACGCTCGTTGTCGACGGCGGCTTTACGATTCAAAATAACGGTGGCGCGTTGAGCCGTTGAAACGCGCTCGTGGCGAGCCCTCAATAGGGTAAATGATGTGAGGAGCCAGACCTCTTTGTGATGGATGGCTTTCCAGGCCACATACGGCCTGGCGGCGTGAACAGCGGGTGCTCAAAGCGCTGGCCGACAACCGCAAGCGCCTGCTGCTCGCCCTGGCCAGACAGGTGCCGGGCGAAGACTGGACCGGAGTAAAAACATGAGCGAAATCGCTGTTTCTTCGCAGACTGACGACGGCCCGCAGGGCGGCATCAACCAGACCGATATCAGCAAGGTCGTCTGGGCTGCCTGCGACAGCGTGCGCGGTATTGTCGATCCCAGCATCTATAAGGACTACGTCCTGACCATGCTCGTCCTCAAATACATCTCAGACGTGTGGCAGGATCACTACGAGCGCGACCAGGCCGAGTATGGGGACGAGACCGAGTTGGAGATTCGCCGGCTCGGTTTGTGGGCGCAGATCGTGATAGGCGTTGTCCAATGTGTCCTGATTGCTGGTGGATTGTGGATCATGCGGATGGCCGCAATCACCGGTGACAACCGGCACGAAGAAGCGAACGATCGGCACACTGCTGCGCTGCGGCCATCTGCCGGTCATCATTCAGGTCGAACAACGTCTGGCTTATTACGAAACGCTCGATACCGCACACACGACGCAAAACTACACCCCCTTTGTCCAGCTTGTTGCTGAGCAGGAACAAGAGGCGCTCCATCACTATCTATCTGTTATCCGGGGAAGCCAGTAGGTATGCCTGCCCAGCCCCGGCCTCGGCCTGAAACAAAAGAGATATTCGTCTCCCATATCCCGGCCCTGCACGTACTAATAGCTATGGGCTATCACTATTTGTCACCGGACGAGGCGCGCCGCGCACGCGGGGGAAATAATGCCGAGGTGCTGCTGCGCGAGGTGCTGGCTGAAGAACTCAAAAAGCGGCGCTTCACCTGGAAGGGACAGGACTATCCCCTGTCTACCAACGCCAGAGACGAAATCGTGCGTCAGCTTGCCTCGCCCGGATTGGGCGCAGGTCTCTTAACTGCCAACGCGCGCATATAGGATCGCTTGACGCTCGGCATCACGGTCCGCAGTTCTACCAATCGCTCGACCGGTTGATGCCCGACTGGAAAGCGGTCAAATCGCGTCTCGACGGAATGGCAGAGCTGCTTTTGCGATCTTATTCTGGAAGATGTCTACTGACTCCGACAAAAACCACTAGCTCGCAGTTGATGATTCCCCCCGTCCGGCTCGCGTCCGCCGCGCAGCCAAGCGCTCCACCTGACCGGCCACCACGCGCACCTTGCGTGGACTGGCCAGCCACATGCTGCCAATGGAGACAAAGGCAAACGCCAGCGCAATCCAGAAGGCTACCGTATAACTGCCGGTGCGGTCGAAGAGCAGGCCGGTCACCCAGGGGCCGGTCCCACCGCCCAGACTGCCGGCAATAGTCAGCGTGCCGTAGATACGACCGTACTGTTTGCCCTGAAAAATCTCCGCCGGGATAGCGCCGAACACCGCGACCGTGCCGTAGCCCAACATGCCCTGGGCCGCGACCATGGCGTATAACAGCCCCAGACTGGGCCGCTCGGGCATGCTGAGCAGGATGACGTAACACAAGACAAAACCCATCATACTGATGGTCCAGACCCACTCGCGTCCGATCCGGTCGGAGAGCGTACCCAGCCCAATCTGGCCACCGCAGGCGGTCAGCCCAACCAGCCCGAGGGCAAAGGCCGCCACCTCGTGTGAAAAGCCGATGTCGGTCAGGTATTTGGTTTGATGCACCTGGATGGCGTACCAGGCGTATAGACTGCTGAAGAAAGAGGCGCCCAACCACCAGAAACGGGAGGTGCGTATGGCGCGGCCCAGGGTCCAGTCGGTCGCGGCCCAGGCATGATCCACGACATTGTCTGCCGGGTGCTGCTCCCCGTGAGCGGTGCTTGGGGTGGCGTCTCCGTCGGGTGCCAGACCCAGGTCCTCGGGCCGTCGACGTTGCAGGATCACGTTCAACGGCAACACGACCACCAGCAGGAGCCCCGCCACGACCCAACACGCCTCACGCCAGCCGGCCTGGTCAATAATGCTTTGCACCCACGGGAAGAGCAGGATTGAGCCGGCGCCCACGCCGGAAAAGGCAAGCCCCAGGGCCAGGCCGCGGCGGCGCACAAACCAGTAGGGTAAAAACAGGGAGTGACCCAGATAGCTGATGGAGGTGCTCGCGCCGCCGACCAGGATGCCGAAGGTGAGATACAGGTGCCACGGCTGAGAAACCAGGGTAATCGAGACCATGCCGGTGCTGACCAGAATCGCGCCCAGCGGGATGACTACGCGCGGCCCCCAGCGATCCATGAGCATGCCGACCACGGGAGCGTACACGGTTGCCGCCAGAAAACCGCAAGAAAAGGCTGCGGCCGTACGGCCCCGGTCCCAGCCGAACTCCGCCAGAATGGGCGGAAACAGCAGGGAGAAAGTCGTGCGCGTGTTCACGCCGATAGCCAGGGTGACAAAGGCCACGGCCACGACCGCCCAGCCATAATAAAAGGGAAATTCTCTTTGCCGCATCGGATAGCGTCGTGACGGAAGGGTAAAAACACACCTTACATAAAGTCGGCGGCTTTGTCTGTGGCAACGGCAAGGGTCGCACGAACAATCAGACGGCTTGGTTACGCCGGAGGCGAACCGCGATGCGAGCAGGAAGACCTGTGCCTACGACCCATATTTGGGCCCACAGTTCATCTGGACCAGCGTTGATGAGGTTAATGTGTTGGTAAGACTGGTATGGTATTTCTGAAATCACCGAGAGAAATATCAAGGAGAAATCTATGAAGGAGAATGGAAACGCAGGCTGGTTTGAAGACTACACGGAAGACGCGGATGAATTGCAGGTTGAGGAGTATGATATCACCGTCTCCCCCAACGACTTCAATGTCATGACCTTGAACAGTTTTATAGATTCCGGCGCAGTCCGCATCCCTGCTTTTCAGCGTAACTTCGTTTGGGATTTAGGGCGCGCGTCCAAGCTGATTGAATCGCTTATCCTCGGCCTGCCAGTCCCACAACTCTTTCTTTACGAACAAGAGCGGAACACGTTCCTCGTCATAGATGGTCAGCAACGATTGATGACCATCTATTATTTTATCAAGAAGCGATTCCCCCGGAAAGAAAAGCGGGTAGCACTCCGGTTAATTTTCGACCGCAAGGGCGGTATTCCAGAAGACATCCTCCACGACGACACCTACTTCCAGACCTTCAATCTTCGATTGCCTCAAAAGCTCCCCAACCGTGCAAACAAATTTAAGGGTTTGAATTATGCGACGCTTGGGGACTACAAGACTCAACTCGACTTGCGACCAATCCGTAATATTGTCGTTAAGCAAAATGTCCCTTCGGATGACACCACCTCGATCTATGAGATATTCAACCGACTCAACTCAGGCGGCATAAATCTCAGTCCGCAAGAGATTCGTACCAGTATGTATCACTCGGAATTCTACACCCAGCTCTTCCACATCAATAACGAGGAGAAGTGGCGGAAGATTCTCGGCACTCCCGAGCCAGACCTGCATATGAAAGATATTGAAGTCCTGCTCCGTGGCTTCGCTCTCCTTGTTGACAGCAAGAGCTATGCGCCGTCTATGGTCAAATTCCTCAACCAGTTTTCCAATAAATGTAAAACGCAGACCTCTGAAGATAATCAGTATTTGCGTCAACTCTTTGAGTCTTTCCTGAATGCGTGCTCTTGCTTGGCCGGTGACGCTTTCAAAAATAAGAAAAACAAGCGGTTCAACGTTGCTCTCTATGAGGCGGTTTTTACGGCTGCCTGTGAGCAGGCATTTTCTAAAAGGTGCGTCGTCTCCGGCACGCTAGACTCCGAGCAGATTCAGAATCTTGAAACGGACGAGAAGTTTGGCCAGGCATCTCAAAAAGGGACGGCACAAACGAAAAATCTCATGATTAGACTCAACAGGGCGAGAGAAATCGTGGGAGCATTGGCTGTGGGAGATAAGCCCTGATGAGGAAGACGATTGTTGATAGTTTATATAAAGATTTCTCCAATATGCTGGCCTTCCTGGAAGAAAAAGGCGAAGTGTCATGGAGCAGTGTCGCAGACGAAAACTTCAGGAAGGTATTGCTCATAGCCGCCGCAAGCCATTTTGAGCGGTCCATGACGGAGAGAGTGCTCAATTTTGTCAAACAGGTCACGACGGAGAACCATCCTCTAACTTGGCTTGTTCACAATAAGGCGGTTCGTCGCCAGTATCACACTTGGTTCGACTGGAAGGCCAGGAACGCTCACCAGTTCTTCGGACTCTTCGGAGCCGATTTTCAGGATCATATGAAAAAGGAAGTCGCCAACGACAGCGACTTAAACTCTGCTATCCAAGCTTTCATGGAGATCGGACGGGAAAGAAACCGTCTTGTCCATGAAGATTTTGGAAACTTCTCCCTGGAGAAGACTTCCGAAGAAATACATAGGCTCTATACTGAGGCGACACGGTTCGTTGAATGGTTCCCAGAGGCTCTTAAAACATTCGCTGAAGAATCGATCTCAGGCTGAGTGGGGGCGCAATAGCCAAACTTGTCCTTTGGACGATCCAAGGGCGTGGAAGATGGAACGCGTTAGGGAACTGAGGTCGAGCCGGGTTGTCGATACAAACAAGATGCTATAGCGCCTCTTGAATACGAGGAGATCATCTATGCGGCGTGTGATACGCTGGCACCAACTGAATTAAGGAGGGAGCGTATGGAATTTGAAACCTTGGCCACCGGCTACGGGCTCGTTGAGGGACCCCGGACCGATGAGCAGAACCGGCTCTATTACAGCGATGTGCGTGGCGGCGGTGTTTTTCGGCGCAGTCCCGACGGGGAGATTGAAACCTTAATAGCGGACCGAAAATTTGTTGGTGGCATCGCCCTGAACGCAGGCGGCGGCATCTTGGTGACGGGCCTGTCTCTGGCGCACTGGGACGAGCGGTCCGGCGAGCTGCGGGATATCTTCGCCGCATGGCAGGGGAAGCCCCTGTTCGGCCTGAACGACCTGACCATGGACGACCAGGGCAGTATCTGGGTCGGCTCGTTTGGCTGCGATATCCACACTTTCGATTTTAAGAGCACACCGCCGCCGGGCTCGCTCTTCCGCATTGACCCGCCGGGCCAAGTGACGCACCTCTGGGAGGGAGTTGAGGTGACCAACGGCCTGGGCTTCAGCCCGGACCGTACACTGCTCTACCACTGCGATTCCACCACCAAGGCCGTCTGGGCCTATGAGGTGCGCGCCGACCGCACTGTCAGCGACCGGCAACTGTTCGCGCAGCTACCCGAGGGTATGCCCGACGGCATGACTGTCGATGTCGAAGGCGGGGTGTGGGTCGCCACGGTGGCCGGGCGGGGTGAAATCGTGCGGTTCAAGCCGGACGGCACGGTCGATCAACGCATCAAGGTGCCGGCCAAAACGGTCACCAGCGTGGCCTTTGGCGGGCCCGACCTGGCGGACCTGTACGTGGTCACCGCCAACAACGATCAACGCGCACTCAAGGGCAGCGTCTTTCGGGCGCGTTCGGATATCCCCGGGCTGCCCGTGCCGCAAGCAGGCTTCTAAGGAACCCTCACCCCCAGCCCCTCTCCCAGGGGGAGAGGGGAGAAAACATCCCCCTCCCTCTGGGAGGGGTGAGGGGGAGGGCTCCTACTGACCACTATATAAGGAGGAACCCATGTTAAAGTTTATGGCCGCCGTGCGGCGTCTGGAGCATGTTTCGCATGATGAGTTGGTTCACGTCTGGGAGCATGTTCACGCCCCGCACGTTGTTTCGCTGGTCAAGCCGGAACGCTATCGTATCACCTTCTTTGACCCGCCCTCGGACAGCGCCGAGGCTGGCCGTCTCCCGGACGGCATGGCCGAGTTGTGGTTCCGGGACCGAGCGCATTTTGAGACGACGATCGGCCGACAGGCCCCGCCCAATATCGACGCCGACAAATTCAGCACCTATGCCGCTATCCAACCGGGCTGTAATCTGTTTGTGACCGAGCATCTCAACGTTGATGGTCCGACAACGCGTGACACCACCAAGCTTGTCTTCTTTATCAAGAGACGCCAGGGCATTGCGCGCGCCCACCTGGACGACTACTGGCTGAGCGTCCACGTGCCGAACGTTGTCGCGGCCCTCAATAATACGCCGGACGCGGTCCGTTATTCCGTGGACCTGGTGGACCTGGACGATGCTGAGCGAGAACGCGCCTACGACGGCGTGGCGCAAATCTGTATCGATCATCCCAACGCTACCTTCGCAGACATCCAGGGCTATGAGCCGGACGGTTTCGGCGAACTGGTCGAACCCATGCTGGTATGCCGCGGGCACGAGGTGCGTATTGTGGGCTGAGTGGTGTCGGGAACAACACGTTGCGGCACACGACACGGGGATTGATCCCTGTATGAGACTTATTTAATGTAGTAACGAAAAATAATGACGATCGAGTTCGACGAGGCGAAGCGTGCGGCCACTCTCGAAGCTAGGGGGCTGGACATGGCCCGGGCCGGGGAAGTGTTCGCGGACGCAACACTGACCGTGGAGGACAACAGACGGGACTATGGCGAGGATCGCTTCATTACTATCGGGTTTCTCGACGACGTGATGGTAGTTCTTGTCTGGACGCCTCGCGACGACGGAGCGTACCGAATCATCAGCATGAGGAAAGCCAATGAACGGGAACGAACGCTCTATACCCCAAGATTTTGATCGGGATACGGCACCGGACCTGTCCGGGGATGGCTGGCCGGAGAAGTTCGCCAGGGCGACTGTCCGTCGTGGCAGGCCGCCGGTCGCCAAACCGAAAGTGTCAACAACTATCCGTCTGTCACAGGACGTGCTCGATCACTTCAAGGCTGGCGGTCGTGGATGGCAGACGCGGATCGATAAGGCGCTCCGCGAGTGGATCGGGAAACGTAACGCCGTGTGATTCAGCCGTCTCTACGGGTCCAGCAATGCGCGCTTGACCGCCTCCGGCTCTCTTTCGAGCACACGAAGCAGGGTCGCAGCCGGGCCGCTGACCCGCCGTGTCCCCCGCTCCAGGACCTCGCGCGGAGTCAGCGGTATCCAGCCAATAAGAGGCGTTGTCGAACAGGTTGATCAGAACCTGCATGACCACCCCGTGCGTGGTGTTGGCAACCAGCGGTGAATCGACTACTTTGACCTTTTGATAGCCGATATCTCTACGTCGATAACCGTGCGCGGCGGTCCATCCGGGCCAAGCGCCGCGCTGATTAGGACATTGGTGTCGAGAACGACACGCTCAGCTTTCATCCGCAAGAAGCGCCTTGAGCCTGGCTTCCGTCAAGCCGTTTGCGGATGCCTCTTCGCCCAAAGCGTCCATCGTCATAGTCAGACGTTCCCAGGCCGCGCCACGAAGTCGCTCATAGTGTTGCACAGACATCATCACGCCGACCGCCCTGCCTTTCTTGGTCACACGCACGGGCCCACTCTGCACGACATCCAGCAAATAGCCGAAGCGGTTCTTGGCGTCTCTGGCGGCAATTTCTCTCACGCGAGTCATAATAGCTATTATGGTCTCTTCTCACAATGAGAAGTTCCATCCCGGTTTTGCGCCAGACAGCCTCGGGAGGTGGGATAAGGCAGGCCTACCATGAGCGGATACGATCAACTCCCCATCCCCCGACAGATCGCGGCCACAAAGGACGGGAGCATCGATTTCAGCGATATTCCCGAGTTGGACGAGACCTTCTGGCAGCGGGCGGCACGCATTACATACGATCTCGCCGAACGGATCACCGGGCGCGCTCAACGCGGACCTGGCTGATCGGACTGACCCTGAGCGAGAACGCGCTTACGACGGTGTGGCGCAAATCTGTATCGATCCTATTTCCTCTTGCCTCCACCGCCCGTCTCTTATATTGCTGGTATTTTCATAGCAGGAGGCTATTACGATGCGATTGCGTACTAGTGTACTCGTTGTGATGCTGGCTTTGTGTCCGGTTTCCAGCGCGTGGGGGGAAGATGCTATGACGGCGGCGGAGATGGTCCAGGAGTACAAGCGTACAGAGCTGATGTCCTGCGCCACCCACCTCTTGAGGCTTATCCCATCAACCCATCATACGCCCGAGTCGTTGGCCGAGGAACTGCTCCATCTCTTGGAACATAAGAGCACAAGTGAGTCTTTTGGCGAGATACTGGGCCGTAGTCTCACGGGAAGTGAGCCTACAGGTGAGTCGGAGGTCGAGCAACTGATCCGTTTATCGGGACCCTCCGGTTCCTATACGGCTTTTTCTACCCTCTCGCGAATGGAGCAGAAGATGGTTCGGAAGGACCTGAGGAACTACTCGTTCTTCTTGGAGAAGAAGAACGAGGGGAGATGCATGGAGAGTGACGTCAAAGACCTCTTCTCATACACGCCCCGATAACCGCGTCGGAGGAAACCATGACTCTCTCAACACACAGCTATATGTTGTCCCTTCGCGTTGGCGTGTCGAACGACAACGAGCGGAGAATTGGCGGTTTGGCCGTCCCCTATAATCTCGTGGCGTCTACCAAGGACGGACTCGAACGTGTCGCCCCGGACAACGTGATTCCCAAGCTCAAGAAAGTCCAGGATATCCTGCGTCCGGGCATCTTCTCCTTCTGGCTGGACGGCTCCTGTAAGGGGGAGCCGGTCGGTCTATCTCCTAACCCCAACTGCATACTTCCGCGATGAGGGGAGAACAGCAATGAGTGATTTCGATCCAACCCAGCGCGGCTTTGTCAGCTATATCGACAAATCGCGCGAATACTACTTGGCAAAGGGCTACGGCAATCCCTACCGCTGGGCGTCCAACCCGGACGCGCCGTTCACGCCGCTGACCAAGCCGCTCGGTGAAAGCCGGGTTGCTCTGGTCACCACCGCGGCCCCGGATTCGTACGGCGGGCGGAAGCGCAGCCGATATGCCGCGCCCACCCGACCGGCACCCGAGGCGCTCTACACCCGTCACCTGTCGTGGCACAAAACGGCCACCCATACCGACGATGTCGAAACCTTTCTGCCGGTTCGCCGCTTAACCGAGTATGTGGCCGCAGGTCGGCTTGGCAGCCTGTCGCCGCGCTTTTACGGTGTGCCCACGGTCTATAGTGCGCGGCGGACTGTGCACGAAGATGCCCCGGCCGTGCTTGACTTCTGCCGTGAGGATGGCGTCGATATTGCCCTGCTGGTCGCCCTGTGACCGGTGTGTCACCAGACCGTGAGTCTGGTCGCCCGACATCTTGAGACGCAGGGTATTCCCACAGTCGTCCTCGGCTCGGCGCGCGATATTGTTGAGCAGTGCGGCGTGCCGCGCTTTGTCTTTACCGACTTTCCGCTCGGCAACCCGTGCGGTAAGCCGGGCGACGCGGACATGCAGCGGGCTATTGTCGGGCTGGCGCTCGACCTGCTTGAGACCGCGCGCTATCCGCGCACGACGCTGCAAACGTCCTTTCAGTGGGACGAAACCGGTGAGTGGCGCGCGACCTATATGGAGCTGCCTGCGGATACGCAGGCGGCGTAGGGCGGTTCGTTCGGCGTCACACCGAGTCCGCTCCGGCTCGGCTGCTATCCGGGCCGGTCCAGCAGATGCTCCCGCAGGGTCGTACCCGTGTAGTCGTCCCGATAGACCCCGCGTTTCTGGAGTTCCGGGACGAGGAGATTCACCAGGTCTTCATAATAGTCGGGCGCATAAAACGGCGGTGTAATCTGAAAGCCGTTGCCGCCGCCCGCTTCGAGGAAGTGCTGCATGGCGTCCGCCACCTGTGATGGGGTGCCGACCAGCGGATTGGTATCGCTGCCGGCCAGATAGGTTTTGGCGATATCACGTAGTGTGATGTTCTCGTCGTATTTTTGATACATCTCGAACAGGCCCCTGGTGCCGGGCACGTCCAGGTCCTGAACCGGCACATCAATATCAAACCGAGACAGGTCGAGATTGAAGTGCATTGACATCTGGGCCAACGAGGCTTCGAGCGGAATCCGGGCGCGAATGGCAGCAAAGCGTTCACGCGCCTCAGACTCGCTCTCGGCCACGAGCGGCTGGCCGGCCCACATGACAGGGATGTCGTTTGGATTGCGGCCCAGGCGCTCGGCCCGGCTGGCAATATCCTCACAAAATGCCCGCATCTGCTTGACGCCGCGGGCGGCGCTGAAGATGCCCTCGGCGTGTCGGGCGGCAAAGGCCCGACCCCGGTCCGACTGGCCGGCCTGAAACAGAAACGGCCGCCGCCGGACCGAGGGCATGACCGTAAACGGCCCCTGAACCCGATACCACCGCCCCTGAAAGTCGACGCGATGAATTTTGGACGGGTCGGCAAAGACCTTGTGCTCCATATCCATCTGGACGGCCCCTGCCTCCCAACTATTCCACAGGCCGTAGCACACCTGCATGTACTCGTCGGCGCGCTCATAGCGGTCGTCATGCGCTGGCAGGCTCTCCAGCCCGAAGTTTCTCGCCTCGGCCGTTGAGGTCGAGGACACGATATTCCAGCCGATCCGGCCCTTGGTGAGATGGTCGAGGGTCGATAAGGTCCGGGCCAGCAGAAACGGTGGGTAAAACGTGGTGGACATGGTGACGGCAAAGCCGAGTTTTTTGGCGACTGCCGAGAGATAGGTTATCAGCGAGACCGGGTCATGGCTGGGGAATTGGATGGCGTAGCGCACCTGATCGGGCTGGGTGCCCCCCGCCAGGCTGTCCGCGAAAAACAGCATGTCGAACTTGCCGCGCTCCAGGCTGCGGACCACGGATTCCCAGTACTCGCCCTCATACCATTTGTGACGGATCTTCTCGCGCGGATAAATCCACGACAGCGGCATATGCGGAGCCGGGGTAAAGAGGGCGAAACCGGCGAGATGAATTTGCTTGGGCATACCCGTATCCTCATGGATGATACCTGAATGCACCTAGCCTACTGCCTGCAGGGCCGCCTTGTCGAGCGTCTGGCAACGCTTGCTCTGAATACCGGACCGTCTTATGCTGAGCGCATGGCACGCAAAAGACATCCAAAACGGATTCAGCGCAAACGCACCAAGGACTGGAAGATGCCGAAAAACGCCGTCTATGTCGGACGGCCCGGCAAGTGGGGCAACCCGTTCTTTCGGCTCAAGGAAAAACCCGCCATGGCCGTTGACCGGGGCTTTCTCGTGGCCGTGTACAAGCTGTGGCTGAATGATCAATTGGTCCCAGGGCTGGCCGCGCTGTTTAAGGGCGGCGACACGCTCCCGGCCCCGCCCTCAGCGGAGACCATTCAGCACCACCTGAAAGGAAAGAATCTGGCCTGCTGGTGCCCGCTGGATGACGACTGTCATGCGGATGTGTTGCTCGCCATCGCCAACGAAACAGGTCAGGCAGGCTAGGGGGGGGGGACCTACCACCAGCCCAGCTCGAACGTATGCAGGGCGCGCCGCTTATAGTCGTACAGAGAGGTGCCGCAAAACCCGCATTTGAGCGACGACCACACCGAGCGCGGACGAATCGCCGCGTGGAGCGGCTTCATATAGTGCTGGTTGTCCTCCAGCAAATCCCGGGTGAGAGCCCAGCGCGTAATTTCGTACAGCGCATAGCCGCAGGTCGGCTCCGGGCAGGTCAGGACCATCCCGGCGATAAACGGTCGATTCGACATGGTTACGTGGCTTGGCCCAGGCGTTCCTGCAAACGGTTCATGCCCCTGAGCCAGCGATCATAGTCGCCGGTTTTGCGTTGCATATACTCCAGGACTTGGGGATGCGGCAAAATCAGGAAACGCTCGGCCCGCAGGCCCTCGACGACAACCTCGGCCAACTCCTCCGGCTCCATCAGGCCGTCAACGCTCGCCGCGCGGCTGCTCTCATTGTTTTCAAGCATGGGGGTCCTGACCGCTTGGGGACACAGCAGGGAAACCTTGATGCCCTGGTGCGCATGTGTCAGCGCCAACCACTCCCCAAAGCCGACCGCGGCATGTTTGGTCACGCCATAGGAGGCCGAACCGATCTGATTGAGCAAGCCCGCGGCAGAGGCCGTATTCAGCAGATAGCCGCCCCCCCGGGCAATCATGCGCGGCACCAGCGCGCGGGCCGCATGGATATGCGCCATGACGTTGACATCCCAGCTCTTCTGCCAGGCCGCGTCCGAGGTTTCCACGCCACCGGTCAGCGCAATGCCGGCATTGGAGCAGAACAGATCAATCGGTCCGATGTCGCGCTCGGTGTGGTCAATCACCCGCACCACATCAGCCTCTGTGGACACATCGGCCGTCATGGCGACCGAGCCAATCTCGGCCGCCACCTCAGCCGCCCCGGCCGCGTTCATATCTACCACCACGACTGTCCGCGCGCCCTCGGCCGTAAAGCGCCGACACAACGCCTTGCCAATACCACTCGCCCCACCGGTGACGACGAGAATTTTCTCTTTGAGTTCCACAATCAGCCTCCTCAGCCCAACTGATACACCCGGGCGGCATTGCCGCCAACAATCTTGGCCCATTCTTCTTCGGTACAGTCGGCCAGCAGGTCGCCGAGAAACTCCTGGCTCTTGGGAAAAGTCGATTCCTGATGAGGGTAATCGGAGCCCCACAACAGGCTGTCCGGGTCCTCGAAGCGCCGGCCGGCCTGGGCACCGGCCGCCGCGGTCTGGATTTTGATGCCCTCGCAATACCACCAGTCGTCGCCCTCTTCCGGGACTACCCGCGGGGCCCGGTCGCGAAATTTTTCATCCAGCCGAGTCGTCCACAGATCGAGAGGTTCATAAATGTGATCGTCCGACGAGATAACTTTATGCTTTTGCATCCGATCCCCTCCCATGGAAAGCGCTGTCTTATGGAAAGAACAGTTGTGTCCGCATTATCCGTCTGGAGGCGTAATTTTGTCAATCGAAACTGAGTATTTCTCCCCATTTCTTGATTGACCCGTCCGGCCTTTGGCGCTACAGGGAATCTCAGGCATCAACACTCTGTGCAGGAGGAACGATATGGAACTCAAAGTGACCCGTTGGAACAGGCCCGCACCACCCACCCAGTCAGAGCTGGTCCGTGCCCTGGAGGCCGAAGGGCTGGCGGCCTATATCGAAGACGATGAACCCAACCATTCCTATGAGGCGCATACCCACCCGAACGATGAGGTCCTGGTGGCGGTCCTGGGTGAAATCACCATGGGCGTCGGCGACCAGAAGTGGGTGCTCAAGCCTGGCGATCGGCTCGATCTTCCGGCCAATACGCTGCACTGGGCCGAAACCCCGTCAACCGGCCCCATCCGGCTGCTGGGTGCGAGTCTCGGAGATAAACACGATCCGACCCGCGCGGACCGCTCCGAAGAAACCCGGGCCCGGCCGTAACGGACTGTAGTGCTGCTCTATCCTCCGGGACTACTTCATCGGCGGCAGTATTTCGTGCGGATCAAGGCCCAGCGCTAGCGATCCGAGGCTCGACAAACAGAAATCGCTGGGCGGAAACTGAATAGCGCCGACCGTGCCATCGCGGAACAGCCGTTCCAGCGGCGAACTCTTGAACAAGGTGTGCACGCCGCCGAGGGTCAGGGCGTTGCGCCCGATGCGCGCCGCAGCTTCCCCGACCAGATATTTGGCCCGATAGAGGGCTGCGATGACATGCTGCGTCGGGCCTTCGGTATCGCTCAACCAGGCCGAGTGGTAGACGCTCAGCCGCGCCGATTCGAGGTCGGCGTTCATCTCCGCAATTTTTCGTCGCACGTCGGGATGATAGGCCAGGGCTTGGGTAAACCCCCGCGGCACCCGCTCCTGAACGACCTTCAGAATTTCTGTGTAAATTGCTGCGGCCACCCCCAAATAGACTGCCGTATACGAGGCCCAGAACCAGTTCGCCCCGCGGGCAATGGAAGGAAAGAAATTGTCGGTGTCAAACACGACCGATTCTTCAGGCACAAAGCAGTCCTCTAAAAGCAGGCAGTCACTCCGGGTGCCGCGCATTCCCAGGACATCCCATACCTCCTCAACCGTCTGACCTGGTGCCTCCCGCGGGACCAGAAAAACGATGGCTGCGCCAGGCGTGGTGGCGTCCTCGCGCCGCGCCGGGACGGCCCGGAAATCCGCCGCCCCAACCATGGACGAAAAAAACTTCTTGCCGTTTATGACATAACCGCCGTCCACCGGTCTCGCCTGGGTGGCCGGGGCATACGACGCCAGCAGGGCCGAGGTGCTGGCCTCGGACGTCGAGCCGGCAACCAGATGATTGCCCTGTACCACCCAGTCTGCCACGCGCCGCTTCACGTCGGATGGAATCTCGATATTTTCCATCAGATAGCCAACCCAGGCCAGGTGCATATTGAAGGACAGCGCCGTGGCCGGGCAGCCCTGGGCGAGCTGTTCCAGGGCGAGCGAGTGGCCGAACAGTTGTTCTCCCCAGCCGCCCAGCTCTGTGGGGATGTTGAGCGTGTGAAACCCGGCCTCGCGCAGCAGGGCATAATTCTCGACCGGATTGCTTGCCTCACGGTCGTGTTCGGCCGCCCGGGTGGCAAAGTCTGTTGCCAGTTCCCGGCAGTGGGCCTGAATCCGTTTATGTTGGGTCGTCAGCTCGAAATGCATACCGCCCCCTTTGCTCTGCCCGGATGCTAGTCTTCGTCGGGCAGCAGAGTCAAGAGAAAAGCGCTTTAGCTCTTGTCCCCTGTCGTGGTAAGAGACAAGAACGCAGACGATGAGCGCAAAGGAGGAGCGTATGGGCATTGTTGATTTTTCTCTGGACGGCAAAGTCGCCATTGTAACCGGTGGCTCCAAGGGCATCGGCCGGGCGATTGCGCTGGCCTTTGCCGAGCATGGGGCGGACCTCGTACTTGCCGCGCGGAGACCGGCAGCCCTGGAGCGGGCCAAACAGGACGTCGCGGCGACGGGCCGCCGTGTTTTGACTGTGCAGGCCGACATGTCGATCAGTGCGGACTGCGACACGCTGTATCAGGCCACGATCGAGGAGTTCGGCGGTGTCGATATCCTGGTCAATAACGCCGCCGGCGTTTCATTGGTAACCCTGGCCGAGGAGACCGAAGCCGATTTCCTCAGAGTCATGAAGACTAATGTCTGGTCGCCGCTGCATTTGGCGCGGTTATGTCGCGAGTCCATGCGCCAGCGCGGCGGCGGCGCGGTGATTAACATCACGTCGAATGAAGGCGTCCGGCCCTCTATGGGTATTGGCACCTATGCCCTGTCCAAGGCGGCCCTCATCAATATGGCGCAGCTCCTGGGTAAGGAGTGGGCGGCTGATAAAATCCGGGTGACCTGTATCGCCCCAGGGTTGATACGGACCGACCTGGCAAAGGAATTGGTCGAGGCGGTTGAGACCAGCGGCTCTCCGATCAACCCGCAGAAGCGGGTGGGCGAGCCGAACGAAATCGCCGGTCTTGCCCTATTCCTGGCCAGCCCGGCCGGGACGTTTGCGACCAGCATGACCTATGTGGTCGACGGCGGCGAGGTCAGCGCCGGGCCGGGCGACGTGGTGGTTATGACCGCCGAGGAAGCGGTCCAGGCGCAGAAGCAGGATTGAGACCGTCTTGAAAGATACCTGGTCAACCTCATATCCAGTCCCAGCAGCTAGCGTTCAGATCAGCGGGCGGGATGGGGTGCAAGCAACAGGCAGGAAAGCGTGACTGGCCGCGTCGTCAGTCGTTTGGGCAGCCATCGCCGCGTTGTTCACCTCTCCCGTTCACCCCCAGGAAATCCCCCCCGGCCACATCGTCATCACCCGTGCGATGCTGGAAGGTGAGAGCCTGACCGCCAACTGGAGATGGGCCTGGGGCACGCGCGGCCACGTATGAGTACGCCGTCCGGCACAGGCCGCGCCCCGGGATAAAGCCGTCGGCTAACCCAAGGCCTGTCGGATGATACCGGCCACCCGCTCCTGTTCTCGCGGCACGTCCGGGGGTTCGACCGGGACGGGCAGGCGGTCCAGTTCGTCCTTGATGACACTGGTGAGGAGTTCCGCCTCGCGGGTTGAGAGTTGCCACCGAGCAACGATGTCCTCGGGGCTCCACTGCACGACCTGCCGAAAGCCGTAATCCGCCACGGCCTTATTGGTAATCTCGATGAGCTTTTCCATACGCTCCCCTCAGAGCCGGCTGGCAACCGACCAGGAGCCGCCGTCCACAATAAAAGTCGAACCACTGATATAGGAGGATTCGTCCGAGGCCAGAAAGAGAATCGTGTTCGCAATCTCCTCGGGCCGGCCAATGCGTCCCAGGGGATGATAGCGGGCCGCCTTCTCGATGGCTTCCGTACTCTGGGTGCTGCCGCGCGCCTGCGGGGTGTCTACAAAACCAGGGGCGATGCAGTTCAGCCGAATGCCCTGGGAGGTGTATTGGCTGGCGGCCACCGAGTTGAGATGGATGATGCCGGCTTTACTGACCGCATAGGGCAGGGATTGGCTGTAGGCCTGGACACCGGCCATGGAGGCAATGTTGACGATGGAGCCGCTGCCGTTTTGCAGCATGGCCGGGATGGCGGCTTTGCAGCAAAAGAAGAGTCCTTTGAGGTTGGTTGACATCATCAGGTCCCAGTGCCGTTCGTCCACTTCGGCCAGCGGTGGCGTAAGGATCAGGACCCCGGCTGCGTTGACCAGGACATCCAGACGACCGAAACGTTCAACCGCAGTGTCAACCATACGCTCAACCTGGTCCAGCTTGGATACGTCTACGGTCACAGTCTCGATATCCGGGCTGATCTTTTGCGCCAGGCTCTTGGTCTGCTCCAGACCGCCCGGGTTGCGGTCGGCGGCCATGACCGCGGCCCCCTCTTCGGCAAAGCGGAGCACCGTCGCCCGCCCAATGCCTGAAGCACCGCCGGTCACAAGAGCAATTTTGTCTGTCAGTCTACCGGCCATCTTTTACCTCCTCTGTTAGACCCCGGCCTGCTCGGGCTTATACCGGCGCGCCCCAGGTCAGGACGCGCCGCGGATTCGCCACAATCAAGGTGTCGATCTGTTCGGCGCTGAGTCCGCTGCGACTCAGCATGGGCACCACGTTCTTGACCAGGTGGGCGTAGCCCCAGCCGCCGTAGCGGGTGAGTTGGACCTTCATCGCAATATCGTGGGACAGGAGCAGCCGCTCCAAACAGCCCGCGTCGATCAGGCGTTTCAGCGCGACAACACTCCCGGCATCCGAGCCCGTGTAGTGGCCAACGCTGTCCACGTAGTACTCCATACCAAAGAAGTCGTACTCGACGTACGCGCCGCGTCTGGCCAGAGTCGCATGATATGCCAAGTCGTCACTAGTGGGGCTGAGATGGCACAGTATGACCTGATGCGGGTTTGTGCCTTCGCCTTCAAGAATATCGAGAACCTCGGTCCCGTTTTTCTGCCACGGCAGCAGATGGACACTGATCGGCGCGCCGGTGCGCCGCTGGGCGCGTGCGGCGGCGCGCAAGACCTTCTGTTCGTTCTCGCGCACCTTGAAGCTGGTGCCGATCTCCCCGATGAGGCCGGAGCGCACCCCGGTATCGGCAACGCCCTGCATGAGATCGGATTCAATCTCATCGGCGATCATTTCAACGGACCGATCGACCATGTCATACGGGTGAGAACGGCCGATATAATAGCCAGAGCCCATAACGATATTGATCTCGGTCGCCTGGGCAATTTCTGCTAAGGCCAGCGGCGTGCGTCCCAGGCCAGTATTCGTACAGTCCACCACGCTGCCTCCGCCGGCGGTCTTGAACCGGCGTAATTCCTCAATAGCCAGGGCCGTGTCATCCAGGACGCAGTTATCCAGATTGCCAAATGGTTCACGCCGAATGGCGCCGAGCGTCGCCATTTCTACCGGTGCGTGTACGAAGGCCTTTTGCTCTTCGTCTTCGGGTTCTTCACACCACACCCGGAGATCAATGAGCAGGTGTTCATGCGTCAGGGTAATCCCCAGCGCGTCGGGCTCGATCGGGCCGAGAACGGTCATGACTTTGCCTTGCATTGCTCTTCCTCCGCCAGAGTCATATTGAGGGAGTACGCCCTCAAGGTAGATACAGGCTACCCCAACTTTCGTTTCAAAGAAAAGAGTGCGGAGCAGTTTTGTTAGATGTGGGCGGAGAATCGGACAGGACCGCGCCGGATTCTTGTCCGCCACGCCGGCCAATATGCTGACCCGGATTCTCTTTATGATCGCGGCGATTTCGCTGGCCGCGAACCCGGCACCTTTGAACAGCTTTTGTCTACGCCGCTGTCGCTCACCGAGATTCTGGTCGGCAAGATGTTGCCGTATGTGGGCGTGGGCTATCTCGGCTTGTGCATTATGCTGACCGGCCGCTATCTCAGCTTCGAATTATCCGCCCTTCGTCAGCTTCCTGTCCCACTGCCTGCCCGCCCGCTATTTCGCCCACGCGCTGCGCTCCATTATTCTGAAAGGGGCTGATTTTGCCGCCGGCGCGCAGGATTTCGTTTTTCTGACGAGCTTTTTCCTGGTAGCGTTGGGGGCCGCGGTGAAGGTCACGAAGCCCACGCTGGGGTGACAGCCTCTCCACATTCCCGACCGGCGGGAGAGTCGTGCGTGTCCGCTGGGCGTGCTATGACGGCGGGGCGGGCCGGCAGCTCATACCAGACGTGGAACACAAAGACCGGAGGCAGGCTATGTCATTCAAGCTGGAAGAAACGACTATCGCACAGATTCAGAGCGCCCTGCGCGCCGGCGAAGTTACCTGCGCAGACCTCGTGGAGGGCTATCTGGCCCGGATTGAAGCTTACGATCGGGGCGGCCCGACGATTAATTCCATCGTGACCGTCAATCCGCACGCTGGGGACGAGGCTGCCCGGCTCGATGCGGAGTTCGCCGCCTCCGGCCAGTTGTCGGGGCCGTTACACGGCGTCTCCATTGTGGTGAAGGACCAAGTGGAAACGGCCGGTATTATGACCACCTTCGGCTCGATCGCCCTGGACGGTTATCTGCCCGCCACAGATGCTACGGCGATTACCAAGCTCCGAGCGGCGGGCGCGATTATTCTGGCCAAGACCGCCATGCCGGACTTTGCCACCTCCTGGTTCGGCTACTCGTCCAAATCCGGTACGACCAGGAACCCGTATGATCTGGCGCACGATCCGGGCGGCTCCAGCGGTGGAACCGGCGCGGCGGTGGCGGCCAACCTGGCTACGCTGGGGGTAGGCGAGGATACGGGCGGCTCGATCCGCCTGCCGTCTGCGTTCGATAATCTGGTCGGCCTCAAGGTTACGCCCGGCCTCATCAGTCGGGCGGGCATGTCACCGCTGGTGGTCTTCCAGGACTCTGCCGGACCCATGTGTCGCACGGTCACGGATGCCGCAAAACTACTTGAGGTGTTGGTCGGGTTTGACCCGGCCGACCCCTATACCGCGACCGCCGCCATTGCAGGGGAGATCAAGTATGCGGCGTTGCTCGACCGGGCCGCCCTCTCGGGCGCGCGGGTCGGCGTGGTGCGGGAAGTCTTTGGCCACAACGCCGATCCCCAGGCCGCCGCGGTCAACGCCCTGATCGAAGACGCCCTGGCGATATTCACCGCCGCGGGCGCGACCCTGGTTGATATCACCCTGCCCGATCTCCAGCACTGTATTGAACGGTCTTCGCTCTATATCACCCGTTCGCGCTACGATATCGACCGCTTCCTGGCCGCGCGTCCCGGCCTGCCGATGCAGACCCTCAAGGAAATCATCGGGGCGAAAAAATATCACCCCAAGCTGGATTTTCTGGCCGCGCTGGTCGAGGGTCCCGAGGACCCCTTCGCCGACCCTGAGTACTATCAGCGCTATACCGCGCGTGAACAGTTTCAGCGGACGGTCATCAATGCCATGGCCAAGGCCGGGACAACGGCGCTCGTTTTTCCCACCACGCAAGTGCCCTCGCCCTCAAGGGCCGAGCTTGATGCGGGTAAATGGCCCCTGTTGGATTTCCCGACCAATACGCTTATTGCGGCCCAGACCTGGATGCCAGCCGTGAGCGTGCCGGCGGGCTTTACCCCCGACGGTCTGCCCGTGGGTCTGGAGATCGTCGGTCTGCCGTATCGTGAGGCGGACATTCTTTCGTTCGCCTACGCGTATGAACAGCTCACCCGACATCGCAAACCCTCCGTTCACGTTCCCGAGTTGGCGGAGAAATAGGGGTCAGACCCGCTCCGTATCGAAGAAGCGCTGCAATATCCGGTGCAGATGAAACGCGTCGGCAGTCCCCGCGACTTCCCGAATGGAATGCATCGCCCACTGTGGAACGCCGACATCTATGGTTCGTACTCCAATCTCGGCTGCGGTCAGGGGTCCGATGGTGCTGCCGCAGGCCATGTCGCTCCGTACGACAAAGGCCTGAACCGGCACGTCCGCGTCCGCGGCCAGTTTGTGCAGGATGGCGCTGGTTTCGCTGTTGCTGGCATAGCGTTGGTTAGCATTGAGTTTAATGACCACGCCGTGATTCAGGCGGGGGCCGTGGTTGTCGTCGTGCCGGTCGGAAAAGTTCGGATGCACGCCGTGGGCATTGTCGGTCGAGATCAGCATGGAGCGGGCCAGGGCGCGTCCGCGCTCTTCCGCAGCCGGCATGACGCGCTCCAGCGTGTGTTTCAGCATGGGGCCACACGCGCCGGACGCCGACGTACTGCCGACCTCTTCGTGATCGTTGCATACCAGTAGTGCGCCGTGTTCGGGCGCGCTGGTCGTCAGGGCCTGGAGGCCAGTAAAACAGCTCAGTAAATTGTCCAGGCGCGCCGAGGTGATGAACTCGTTTGCCAGGCCGACAAGCTGCGGCGGCTGGGTGTCATAGAAAAACAGTTCGTAGTCCAGCACCTGACGCACAGCAGTGACGCCGGCCGCTTCGAGCCGTTTGTGCAGGAGCGTTTTGAAATCCGGCTTTTCCTCAGCCTGACCAACAATCGGCGGCAGATAGGTTTGGGCGTTGATCGAGCGGCTCTGGTTTGCCTCCCGGTCGAGATGAATGGCCAGGCTGGGAATGACGGCGACCGCTTGAGCGAAGTCGAGCAGCGCGTGGGCTACCTCGTTCCGCTGACTCAGATAGCTGACCCGTCCGGCCAGCGATAAATCACGATCAAACCAGGGGTTGAGCAACGCGCCGCCATAGACTTCGACTCCGAGTTGCAGATAGCCGTGGCGATGTAATTCGGGCTGAGGCTTGACCTTCAGACCCGGGGAATCCGTGTGGGCGCCGACCATGCGAAAGCCACTCTCGGCCACGGCGCAGCGCGTCGGCATCCGCCAGGCAATAAGGGCTGAGTCATTGCGGCTGAGCCAATAGCGCCCGCCTGGGACGAGCTGCCACGCCTCGGATTCGTCCAGGCGCGCAAAGCCGGCGCTCGACAGCCGGGCGGCTATCTGGGCGACCGCGTGGAACGGGGTTGGCGATGAGGCCAAGAATTCGAGCAGTGCTTGGTTGAACTGGTGTTGATCCATTGCCCCCTACGCTCCTTGCCAAGTATGTAGATAGGTATGATTCTTCAATACCACGAAGCGTCCAGTTCGAGCCACGGCTCGAACGAGAGAACTGGGCGCGGGGAGGCTGATCTGCACGGCCTAACACTGGCCCTGATCGCGTGGGCGCTTGTACTGCCGTGTCTGATCCCGTCGTGGGCCTCTGCCCATAGAGGCTTCGGACCGGCAGAATTGGGCCTACCGCTCGGGGCGACGGTGGGGCTCGGCGTTGTGTGCTATTGGGTCGTAATGCTCTGGCCCGCGTCGAAGAAGAAGGATCCCCCGGCACGCTCGGGGCGACGCATGCGTCGCCCCCTTCTAATGAAACGTTCCGCCCTCTTCGGCCAGTTTCTGGAGCAGCGGCGCCGGCTGCCAGGATGAGGGGTCATGTTCGGCAAAAGCGCAGACGCGTTCATACACCGCTTTGAGGCCGACAGCGTCAGCGTAAAACATGGGACCACCCAGATAGGCCGGAAAGCCATAGCCATAGACGTAGATGACATCAATATCGCTGGCGCGCTGGGCAATGCCTTCTTCCAGAATCTTGGCCCCCTCGTTCACCAGGGCGTACATCAACCGCTCGACGATTTCCTTACGGCTGATAGGCCGCCGCGCAATCCCTTTTTCCTTGGAGGAGTTGACAATCAACTCCTCAATGGCCGGGTCGGGCCGGGGGGTACGATCACCGGGTTCGTAGGCATAATACCCGCCGCCGGTCTTTTGGCCGTAACGTCCTAACTCGCAAATGCGGTCGGGAATCGCGCAGTACCGCGCACCTGCGGGCAGGCTGTCGGGCAGCCCTTTCCCCTGTCGAATGCGCCAGCCCACGTCAAGACCGGCCAGGTCGCCCATGGCAAAGGGCCCCATCGCCAGACCCAGGTCGTAGACCGCGCCATCCACATCCTGGGGGAGGCTGCCCTCTTCCAGCAGATATTGGGCCTGAGCGCCGTATTTGTGCGCCGACAAAACCGTCGCACACCCCAACGACCACGCCGATCTTTTGAATAGCCTTGCCGACCGCCTGGGTTGTGGCCAAGGTCTCAAAGCTCGTCTTGTCGCCGCGAACGATTTCGAGCAGACGCATGACATTGGCCGGGCTGAAGAAATGGGTGCCGATGACCTTGTCCGGGCGTGCGGTAACCGAAGCAATTTCATCAACGTTGAGCGTGGACGTATTGGTCGCCAGGATACACTCGGGCTTGGTGGCCGTATCCAACTGGGCGAAGACTTGCTTCTTGACCTCCATGTTCTCGAACACGGCTTCCACAACCAGGTCCACCTCGCCGAGGGCCGTGTAGTCCAGGGTCGGCGTGATCAGGCCCAGGCGCTCTTCAACCTGTTCCGGTGTGAAGCGGCCTCTCTTGGCGCTGCGTTCATAGTTGCTCCGTACCACTGCCAGGCCCCTGTCCAGAAATTCCTGGCCGGTTTCGAGGATGGTGACCGGGGTCCCAGCATTGGCGAAGTTCATGGCAATACCGCCGCCCATCGTGCCGGCCCCAACGACGCCCACTTTTTGAATGGATCTGGTCGGGGTGTCTTTCGGCATGTCGCTGACCTTTGCCGCGGCCCGTTCGGCAAAGAAGATATGAGGCTGAGCGGCCGACTGCTGGCTGGTCAGGACTTGGCGGAAGAGTTCCTGCTCCTTGGCTAAACCTTCATCAAACGGCAGGGTGCAGGCCGCTTCGACACAATCGATGCAACGCTGGGGGGCGTCAAAGCCGCGCCGCGTCTTGCTGGCCTGTTTGCGCGCCGCGTCAAAGATGGCCAGGTCAACGCCGGTCACCTTATCGTTCAGGTCTCGCACCTTTTTGAGTGCGGCCCCGTCCGCGACGAGCCTGCGGGCAAAGGCTTTTGCCCCGTCGAGCAGATTGCCCTCGTCGACGATCTCGTCAATCACCCCAACGCTCTGCGCCTGGCCGGCTCGTAGCGGTGCGCCTGAGGTGATGACCTCAAGGGCGGCCTCGGGGCCGATCAGCCGCGGCAAACGCTGGGTCCCGCCGCCACCCGGTAGCAATCCGAGGCTGACCTCAGGCAGCCCAACCCGTGCGGACGGCAGTGCAACGCGATAATGGCAGCACAGCGCGGTTTCGAGGCCGCCGCCCAGGGCCGTGCCGTGGATGGCCGCCACAACCGGCTTGGAGAGATTCTCGATAATCTCCATGGTGTCGAGGAAATTCGGTGGCTGGAGCGGTTTGCCGAATTCGGTAATGTCCGCGCCGGCGATAAAGGTTCGGCCGGCGCAGAGGAGAACCGTGGCGATGGTGTCGTCTTTACCGGCTTCGGTAAAACTCTCCAACAGACCCTGGCGCACATGCTGGCTCAGCGCGTTCACGGGCGGATTGTTGATGGTGATGATGCCGATGGCGTCTTCTTTGGTATACGTAACTGAATGACTCATAATGCAATCTTCCTTCACGCTTGGTTTTCTCTTCCTCTGGGCTGAGGTCTCGGGGCCGGGGGTTTCTTCGTTGAACACGTTCGCTGCGCGCCGGGCCTGATGTCGAGTTCTTCCGGTCCGGCAACCTACAGTTCGCGTCCGCATTGCTCACCGTCAAAAATGGCCGCCGTCACATCTCGCGGGGCCGCCACATCGCCGATTCTGACGACTTCCGGGAAGGCGTCCTTGGCCGCCACATAGAGCGCATCGTTGGGCGCGCGAAGAATCGACATTACCACGCTATCGATCCGGTCGCGGGTTTCCAGCACTTCCGGCCCGACCCAGATATCATACACATCGACTTCGCTCGGACGGACCGCCTCGACAAAATACTGCTGGGTAATCCGTACCCCCAACTTCTTCAGCCTGGGGAAGATATACATGATATCCAGGTTGCGAAAGAGGCGTTCGCCGGCAAACATGCGCGGGCTGAGAACCTCGACCTCGACCCCTGTCTTGGCCAGCACCTGGGCCAGGGCAAAAGGTAAATGGCTGCCCGTTTCATCCAGGATGAGCACGCGCGAGCCGAGTGCCTGGGTGTCTTCGAGGACCCGCTTGGTTGCCGTGCCAACATCAATCACGTGGGGGAGATCGGTTCCGGGAATGGCTTCGCGCTCGGGACGATAGAGACTCTGGCCGGTGCGTTCGTAAACGGCACCGGTGGCAACCACAACGTGGGACGCCTCGATATGCCGCAGTGATTGGGATGTGACAGCAATGCCGCATTGGACCTCAACCCCTGCATTTGCGACCTCACGCTCCAGGTTGTCGATCGCAATCGACCAGTCGGTCAGGCCCGGCAGTTGTTCCAGCATGCGCAAATGGCCGCCTAACCGGTCAGCACGTTCAAGCAAGGTGACCGCGTGACCGCGCCTGGCCGCCACCGCGGCGGCTTTCATCCCGGCGGGCCCGCCACCGATGACCACAATATGCTTCTGGTCTGCCTCCGGGACTCTCTTCAGGGAACCCTCTCCCCAGTAGGCTTCTCTGCCGCTGACCGGATTCAGGCTACAGATGAGTTCACGGTGTTCAAACAGACGCGCCCCGCATTCATTACACCGGTTGCAGCGGATGATTTCGTGTTCGCGGCCTTCGCGCGTCTTTTTTACGGTAAAGGGATCGGTCAGGAGCTGTCTGGCCAGGGCGACCATATCTGCCGCCTTGCTCTCCAGGATGGCTTCCGCTGTGTGGAGATCACGGACCTTCCCCACCACAAAGACCTTGCCTCGGCCGCCCACGATTTCCTTGGCGCGTTTGCTGAACGGTGCGAGCCAGCCATCCGGCTCGTCCCCTTCCATGCTGGGCAGCGCCAGATGGAGCGTGTGATAGCCGCCGGCCGAGATGTTGAAGAAGTCAAACAAGCCGGTCGCCGCCAACACCTCGACCTGTTCTTCTGCCTGCTCTGGGGTAATCCCACCCTTGGGACCGAGGAATTCATCCCACGACAACCGGCCCCCTACCACAAAGTCAGCCCCAACCCGCTTACGCACGTGCTCGGCGCATTCGATGAGCAGTTGACAGCGCTTGGCCGGTGTCCCGCCGTACGCGTCGTCGCGCTTATTGTAGGTCGGACTCATAAACTGGCCCAGGCCGTAGCTATGCGCCCCGTGCAACTCGACCCCATCAAGCCCGGCGCGCTTGACGTTTGCCGCCGACTGTCCAAAGTCGCGCGTTAATTCCGCGATCTCGTCAGACCCCATCACGAGGGGGATTTCATTGTGTACGACCGAAGGGATCCGCGACGCGCCCCAGATGGGTTTGTTGCGATCGATGAACATCCGGCCGCGATCGTGGACGCCCATTGAGGCGAGCTGGACAAAGACGCTGGTGCCATGCTGATGCACGGCGTCAGCCAGTTGACTCATGGATGGAATACACCTCTCGTTCCAGACATCAACGATATGGAAAAACGAACCCAGCGCGCTCCGGGCCGCGGCCACGGTTTCGGTAATGCACAGCGCAACGCCCCCTTTGGCGCGCTCGCGAAAATACGCGACCTGTCGGTCAGAGAAAACATGATCGCGGGGGTCCCCGTGCTGCGAGCTATGGGCGGGTTGCAGAATGCGATTCCGCAGCGTGAGATTGCCGAGCTGCAGCGGCTCCCACACCCGTGACAGCTCGGGACTGTTTGATCCGCTCTGTTGCGCCGATGTGCTCATGAGCCTCCTCCAGAGAGGTTTCTCTCGAATTACCGAACTTTCCCGGCTTCCGTTGCTTCGGATACTTCTTCAAGCCGGCCCGTTTTGACGTCGTAGATATGGCCGTAAATGGGAATGTTGCCGGGAACCAGGGGATGATTACGGAGGCGCGTCACATCTTCAACCAGACTCTGGGTGCTATCCGAGATCGTCAGCCAATCGATAGCGCTCCCCTCTGTCGAGCCGGGCCCCTCCCCGGCGTCCTGCCAGCCCGAAGCGCCCAGCGTTGCGGGCTGCAAGCTGCTGGCGAGGAGGCCGCGCATTACCTCATCGGTGAAGGTCGCCATGCCGCACTGGGTATGATGAATCACAAACCATTCCCGCGTTCCCAGGAGTTTGTACGAAATGACGAAGGAGCGGATGGCGTCATCACTCGCGCGTCCGCCCGCGTTGCGAATCACATGCGCGTCGCCCTCCGCCAGGCCGGCGTATTGTGCAGGGTCAAGCCGCGCGTCCATACAGGTCAGAATGGTAAAACGTCTGCGGGGCGGGGCTGGCAAGTTGGCCTTCCTGCCAAAATCCTTGGCGTAGGCGGCGTTGGCTGCAAGGACTTCATCTCGGATCTGACTCATCAGGCGTCTCCTTTGCTGACACGGCGGTCTATCGGATTATTGGGTCGCTGTCGTAGGCCCGCGCCTGGGTGTGCCACCGGGCAGACGTTAGCCGTATAAACTGATACGCCTCGACGAAAAGTAAGGGAAAGGAACCCAAGCATGGCAAAATCGAAGCTGTACGGAATTTCGGGCTCGCGGGCGATTCGTTCGCTCTGGGCTATCGAGGAAGTGGGCATTGAGTATGAGCACGTCTCGGTCAATTTCATGGAAGAGTCGAAGAAGCCGGAGTATCTGGCAGTGAATCCGAACGGTCGTATTCCCGCCTTGCAAGATGGCGCTGTGACCCTGTTTGAGTCTATGGCGATCAATCTCTACCTGGCCAAAACCTACGGCGGTGATCTCTATCCCCGTAATCCTGCCAATGAAGCCCTGGTTTGGCAATGGAGTGTGTGGGTCATGACCGAGATTGAACCACCGCAGATGGACATCGTTGTCCAAAAGTTCTTGACGCCGGAGGAAAGGCGGAACGCGGCGGTTCTCGCCGCCGCCGAGAAAACGCTGGCCCGACCCCTGAAGGTGCTTGATGACACCTTGGCCCAAAGAGACTGGCTGGTTGGTGACGCCTTCAGCATCGCCGATCTCAACGTATCCGGGGTGATGCTGATTCTCTCGATGGTAAAATTCGACTACTCGGCCTATGCCAATGTGAAGCGCTGGGCAGAGGCCTGCTACGCCCGGCCCTCGCTTGAACGGGCCAAGGCGGTTGGCAAGTAGCCTGACGGAGGCCGCGCCGCGGGCGCTCCGTTTTACAGGCCGCGTAGAAAGCGCAGGAGGCACGCGGTTGTTTCCTGCGGCTTTTCCGCCTGCACCCAATGACCGGCGCCGTCAATGATTTCGAGAAAGCGCAGGTCTTCAAACGCATCTGGAAACGTGGTGCGCCAGTCGGGATCGTAGCGCAGGACATCGTCTGCCGCGCCGGCAACAAAGGCCGCCGGCTGGGAGAACCTCTTGCCTTCGAGCTCGGGCGTAATACCGTTATTCGTCGGGATATTGCGGTACCAATTCACCGGTCCTCTGAAACCGCTCGTCCGGTACTGCTTGACGTAATAGGCGAGGTCTTCCGGCGTGAGCCAGCTGGGCAACTGCTCCGGCTCGGGGAGCGCGTCCAGCAGGCCGCTCGACCTGGGGTGCTCCAGTTGCTTCATCCAACTGTGCGCCGGCGCGTCGGCGCACAGCCCGTAATACAGGATGCGCAGGCTGCGTTCCAGGTCTTTCTCAAGCTCGGCTTCGACCCGGCCTTCTTCCTGAAAGTAGCGGATATACCAGAACTGGTCGTCCATGCCCGGCGGATTCAGCGCGCCATCCGTCATGCGCCAAAAGGGAACGGACAGGCCCATCACCGCGGTACAGCTCTCCTCGTGCAGCAGGGCGGTGTTCCAGGCCACCACACAGCCCCAATCGTGGCCGATGAGGGTGAATTCATCATGGCCCAGGGCCGGAGCAATGCCGGCCACATCGGCGGCCAGCGTGCGAATATTATAATCCGATATGTCGGGGGGACACTCACTGCCGCCATAGCCGCGTTGGTCGGGTACGGCAACGCGATAGCCGGCAGCCACGAGCGGGTCAATCTGGTGTCGCCACAGATACCAGCACTGCGGCCAACCGTGGAGCAGAATCACCAGCGGCCCGTCGCCCTCTACAACCGTCCGCAGCCGGACTCCGTTGGTTTGAATCATTTCGAAATTGCGATTGATCATGGATTCCCCTTGTCTGCGGCGTCCGCGCTTGTCACTCCGGTCAGGCCGGTCGCGTTTTGGATTTCCCGGCGTAGCTCTACGCTGCCCAGGCCCTCTCCGTCTTCCTCTCGGCCCAGGGCGTATTGCGGGCCGATGGACTCGGGCCCTTCTCCCGGTGGGAGCGGAGGCGTGTAATAGCCCAGGGCGTAACTCCCCAGCGTATAGCCGAGCAGATCCTGCAATGCTGTTGATAGGGTTTTTGCAATCTCGGGCGGACACGACAGATACTGGTTTTCCTCCTGGCGCAGCCAGGCCAGCGAGTAGGTGATGTTCAGGCCGATCCGGTCGTCGTTCGACTCATTCGTTCCTGCGGCGTGCAGGACCGAGCCGGTATACAGCAGCACCGAGCCGCGTGTCATCTCGGCCTGGGCCATTTCATCCTTGTCCGCCCGCCGCCCGTCCGGCCAGTCCATACTGCCCGGAATAATCCGCGTGGCTCCGTTTTCACGCGTAAAATCCGTCAGCGCCCACATGGTGTTGAACTGGGGCTCGACGCCTTTCAGAGATGTCCCCCAGGCCCAACGGTCGCGGTGAATCGCCTGCTTGGGCTGGCCGGGTCGGATGCGAATAATCTGGCCGAGATGGAGTTGAATGCGGGAACAGTAGGGCGCCAGAAAGGTCCGGGCGGCGCCGAGCACCGACTGACTGGTCACCAGGTCACGGCACGCCGGCGAGCGAGCCACCAGCGCCCCGGTGCGTGTGGTCCGAAGGCCGACGAACGGGTCCTGGCCGTTGCGCGTGGCGTCAATATACGGACGGGTTTCGCTCAGCACCTGCTCGACCTCGGCAGGGGTGCGCATATCCCTCAGAATAACCGCCCCGTCCTTTTCAAGGATCGGGAGAATATCCGCGGTGTCCGCGGTTGCCGGGAGGGTTGTCAGATGCGCCATTATTTCCTCTCCTTAGAAAATCACCGAATTCCTGGGCGATTGTGGCGATGAACTTTGTCTGCGCCGATGTCCCTTCGGTAATGAACGGGGCGAGCCTGAAGTGTATCAAGAGGTCTTCGCGTTCAGGCTTTTGTAACCGGACTTCCATTGGTCTGAATCCTATACCAGGAGCCAAGCTGTCGCCAACAGGCAGGTTTTGAGGCAGCGATCCATTCCCTTGTCCATGTCTGATGCTCACGAACTGCACGACAGCATGGAACAGCCGGGGCGCTGACGGGCCCAATCGGGCCGCTTTTGGGCGTAGGCTTCTTTGTCGGGTTGTTCATCATAGGGATGGCGGAGGAGTTCCAGCAAGTCGTGCACCAGGGAGGGATCGCCCTGCTCGGCCTTGTCGATAGCGAGCTGCGCGAGATAGTTGCGCAGCACATATTTCGGGTTGACCGCGTTCATCCGTTTCCGGCGCGTCTCGTCATCCGTCCCGTCTTCTCTCACCCGGTCGTGATAGCGACGCAGCCACGCGGCGACGCGGGCCGTTGTCTCCGGGGTCAACTGCTCCGGGACGTAATAGGCGTCCAATAGCGGTTGTATGCAAGTGGCGGCGTCGATCTGGTCTACAGGCCTGGCGTCGCGGTCAATGCTCGCCAGCCGCCGATAGAAGATGGTCATATCGGTCTCGGCCAGTTGCAGAATTTCCAGCAGGCCGGCGACCAAGGTATCGTCCCGGTCGGGCTTGAAGGACTGGAGTCCCAGTTTGTGGGCCATCATGGTCTGCCAGCACGACTCAAATTCCTGGACATAACTGCTCAGCGCTTTTTCCAGCGGTTCCGTCTGTTCGATCAGGGGGTAGAGCGCGTTGGTAAGCTGGACCAGGTTCCAATGCGCAATCTGGGGCTGTTTGCCAAAGGCGTAGCGATGACTCGCGGCATCGGTGGTATTGGGCGTCCAGTTGGAGTCATAGTCTTCCAGCCAGCCGTACGGGCCGTAGTCTATCGTCAACCCCAGGATGGACATATTATCCGTGTTCATCACCCCGTGGACAAAACCGACCCGCAGCCAATGCACAATCATCCGGGCGGTTGTCCGGCAGACTTCCTCGAACCAGGCCAGATAGGTCACACGGGACGGCTCGCCCAGGTGAGGAAAGTCGGTACGGATGGTGTAGTCTACTAACTGCCGTAAGACGTCGATTTCTCCGCGGGCGGCAAAAATCTGAAAATTGCCAAAGCGCACAAAAGACGGCGCGACCCGACACACCACGGCTCCCGGCTCGGGTTTGGGGTTGCCATCATACAACATGTCGCGGATGACGTGTTCACCGGTCGAGACCAGGCTGAGCGCGCGGGTGGTCGGGACACCGAGATGATACATGGCTTCGCTGCACAAGAACTCACGGATGGACGAGCGCAGGACGGCCAGTCCGTCCGCACTCCGCGAATAGGGCGTCAGGCCGGCCCCTTTGAGTTGGACCACCCAGCGTTTTCCGGTTGGACCGATAATCTCGCCCAGGTTAATGGCCCGGCCGTCCCCGAGCTGCCCGGCCCAGTTGCCGAACTGATGGCCGCCGTAACACATCGCGTGGGGGTCCATGCCGTCCAACACCCGATTCCCCGAGAAGATGCGGAGAAAATCGTCCGACTCGCAAAACGCGCGAGACAGGCCCAATTCCTCGGCCACCTCCCAGGCGTAGGCAACCAACTGGGGTTGCGCGACCTTTGTCGGCTGGACACGGGAATAACACGCCCGGGTGACCTGACGGCGGGCGTTTCCGGTTTCAGGGTCGGCGGGCAGTTCCCGCGTAAAGCGATTATCAAAGGCGGGCGTCTCTCGTGGCTGGTATTCCTGTTGGGCGTTCATGCCGACACGTTAGCCCAGCGAGGGGGAGCGCTCAAGGCGTGTGTCTTCCCTCCTCTTCCGTATATTACATATTTATGTATATTACGTGTCATGCAAGTCAAAGTCAGCGCAACCGAGTTAGCCCGCAAGTTGGGAGGCATCCTGGGCAAAGTGCGGTATCGTAGGGACGTTTTCGTCGTTGAACGAAACGGCGAGGCTGTGGCTAAGCTCTCTCCTCTTCCATCGTATTCAGACGCAACGTTACGCGAAGCGTTCGCCGCTTGGGTAGGGACCGCGCCAAGCGATGACCGCTTCGCGGAGGACCTCGAGCGGGTCAACCGGGCCGATCGACCTCCAGCCAATCCATGGGTCTAGTCATCGACACGAGTGCGCTCGTCGCACTGGAACGCGCCGGCCAGGACTGGGAGAGAGCTTTGGGTAAGCTGGCGGACGAGCGGGTAGCCATTCCGGCGATTGTCTACGCCGAGTTGCTCGTCGGTGTCCAGTTCGCTGATGCGCCGACTCGGGCGGCTCGCCGACAAGCTCGGGTTGAAGCTCTCATGGCGAGGTGTCCTTTGATCGAATTCGATGGCGCAGTCGCGGAACGATGGACCGCTCTGTTTGTTCTCCTGAGCCGGAGGGGCAGGATGATCCCAGCCAACGATCTCGCTGTCGCGGCGACAGCACTTCAGCTCGGATTCGGAGTACTCATTAGTCCAAAGAATGAGAGACACTTCCGCCGAATCGAAGGGCTGCGTTGCGAGCGTGTTTCGATGTAAGCCTCGGGCTTTTTACCGCGTCTCCGCTTCTCCATAGAGCGGTTCCGCGACTGGCTCCGTGTCATACTTGCGCATCAACTCAAGGAGGGCGCGCTGGTCCGGCGGTTTTCCGCCTTTGGTGAGTTCGGCCAGACCCTCGAAGTATTTCTCGCGTGAGTCGGCCGGACAAAACATAATCAACAACACTGAGCGCTGCGCACCCGGATTGGAGAATGCGTGTATCGCTTCCTTGGGGACGAGGGCGGTCGTTCCGGCCCGGGCCGTCATCTTCTCGTCTCCGACGAGGAGTTCGATGGCGCCCTCAACCATGTAGAATATTTCCGCCATCTGCCGGTGAATATGACGGCGCGGTCCCTCAGTCCCCGGTTCCATCGTATACTCGAACAGACCGAAATGACCCTCGGTGTCTTTTCCCCTGACCTTAAAGATACACGGGGTGCCGGTCCCAATGGCGACCGAGTCGCCTTCTCCGCGCTGAAGCACGATTGCAGAATCAGGCAGAGTCATCCCGCTCTCCTTACACGACCCCAAAGATCTGCTCGACCGCAGCCTGAATGGGCTTGAAGGCCAGCGTGGGATTATGGATCATCCGGTTATGACAGATCGCTACCGCCAGGCGTGCATCCGGGTCGGCCCAGGCAATCGCTCCGTCGGCGCCCGGATGAAACACCGTCCGCGGATTCAAACCCGCAAGGCGGAACGGATAGTGAGGATCTTTCACCCCACCGCCCCACAGCCCGGCGGTCCCCATGCGGATCGCCATGCCCAGCACCGTGTCCGGCCGATCAGTATCGGGACGCGGAGTGCTGAACGTCCTCACTCGCTCTTCGGACAGTAAGCGAACGCCGTCCAGTTCTCCACCATTGGCCAGCATGGCAAACAGCCGGGCTACGCGCGGTTCGGCTTCTTCAGGAATCCCGATCCAGAGATTCGTAATGCCGAGGGGTGCACCTATCTCTTCCTGTACGAACGTGCTGTATGGCCGATGTTTGGGATCGGTCCGGCGCACGCACTCGGCAATGACCCAGCCGAAGGTGTAACACATATAGGCATTCCGCGTGCCGGCCGGAAAGACAGGCTTCATATTTGCCAGTTGATCGACCATCCAGTCATAATTGCTCACACGACTTGCTCGCCATCGAGATACACGGCGACTTGCATCCCCAGCTCGCCGTTCTCCCGGAGCGTGGTGGCCACGGCCTGTTGAAAAATGTTGTTTGCCTCTGGTTTCTGTTCCGCCGTCGCTGCCATGGATTGTTCCCCCTTTACTCTGGCTGACACGCCTTCCTGCCGGTTTGGCTCTTTGTTGTTATCCACTTTTCTCCAGGAAAGAGTCAAGCGTCCAAATATCTTTGGTATGCTATTTTACGGCAGCCAACCTACAGTCTTCGGCACCCGCGCAAAAGCGTCGGGACCAAGGCAGTCAGCCGCGATTTTCCCACGCCCGGTGATGAAGGGAAGGCTGGACCCCCTGGTTGCTCCGAGGCAGGCTACAGTAGCGACTAGGAGCTGTCCGCTTCCCCCTGGACCTCCCCGTCTCGTATCAGGTCTGCCCGTTGGGTGTGCAGGCCGACGAGAACCAAAAAGATGAGAAAAGAAACTGTTATCGCAAGGATGGTACGCATAAAACCCTCCTTTTACCCAACTCTTGCAGTCTCTCCTGCCCTCCCTACTCCTTCTCAATACGAGAAATCAACGCTTTTGAACAGGTTTTTCTTCTTTCTTGAAAAGAGGTCGTTGTTTCCGTACTCTGGGGCGCATATATCATCACCAATCCGATCTGGAACGGAGAGCAACGATGCAAGAGATACCGGCAGGGATCATTTCAGCCGACGGCCATGTGTGTGAGCCGGCCAATTGTTATATCGACTATATTGAACCACAATACCGGGCCGTTGCCCCGCGCATCGTGGAACAACCGGACGGTACGGACGCCTTTGTCGTCCACGGCATGAAGCGCCCGATTCCCCTGGGATTCATTGACGGTGCCGGCTTCACGGTCACAGAGCGCAACAACCGGGCAAAAAAAATCAGGTTCCCGGATATCCGCGAGGGAGCCTATGGCGGCCACGCGCGGATTCCGTATATGGACCAGGATGGGATTGCGGCTGAGGTCATCTACGCCTCTATTGGCATGGGCCTGTGCATGCATCGCGACCCGGACTATAAGAACGCCTGCATGTTGGCCTATAACCGCTGGTTACAGGCCACGTGCAGCGAAGCCCCGAACCGCATCCTGGGTCTGGCCCAGACCGCGGTCTTAAGTGTGGACAGCGCGATTGAGGATTTCCGGCGCGCCAAAGACATGGGCATGGTCGGCATGATGATGCCGGGTCGGCCCATCTACGAAGACTATGACCACGCCGACTACGATGCCCTGTGGGAGTGCGCAACCGACCTGGGGCTGCCCATCTGTTTTCATATTCTGACCTCGCGGGACGGCAGCCTGAACATGCCGCACCGCGGCCATGAGATGAACAATTTTCTGGGCATCATCCGGGCCGTCCAGGATGTTGTCGGTCTCATGGTTCTGGGTGGCGTCTTTGAGCGTCATCCACGCTTGAAACTCGTGTGTGCCGAGGGCGACGCCGGCTGGATGCCGCACTATATGTATCGCATGGACCACGCCGCCAGGATTAACGCCGAGGGCGGGATTATTGACGGCCTGTCACAACTGCCCAGCGCATATATCAAGCGCAACATCTGGATGACTTTCCAGGATGATCCGACCGCGTTTCATGCGGCCGCTATCATACCGCACAGGCAATTGCTGTGGGCCAGTGATTTTCCGCACACGGATTCCACCTGGCCGCACTCCCAGCAACTCCTGGCCGACCACGCGGCCCATATCACAGAGGAGCAACGCCAGGACATCATGCGGGAGAACGCCGCGAGGCTGTTTAATCTACCCGCGGGGAAGAAGTCGTGGCGGATGTCTGAGGCCCCGGTGTAGGGGAATTCTCATCCTGCCTCCCTCCCAGTAGGAGAGAGAATCCACTCGACGACCGGCTACGGGCCTTCAGTGCTTCGGCCCTCGTTTCGTCCATCCCATTCGGATGGATTGAGCCATCGGTGGCGCAGTTCAACGAGCCGTTGGTCTCGGCAATAACTCTAGGGGCTACTTTTTGCCCTGGTTGGGTTTCGGTTTGCCCTGCTCCGGCTTGGGTCTGGGGGGCGGGGGAGGTGGTGGCGTCTTACCCGGCCTTGCCGGCTTCCCTGAGGCTGTACGTCTTCTCATGTCAGACGCCATACTGATCCTGCATCACCCGGTAGGCCGCGGCTTCGCATTTTTCATTCAGCTTTGGGTCTTCTTGAATATCGGTATGCCCCGCCCATCCGGTGACCTCGGTGAGTCTCCGTGACAGGCGGGTGTTGCGTTGTCGAGCCTCCGTGTCGTCGAGGTTCTCAAGATCGCCCCACAGGTCTTGCCATTCGACCTCAAGAGCGCTGCATTCAATGCTGATTGCGTGCAGGATGGCCGCTTTTTTTGCGTAGTCTGACACGAAATCCCATACGACACACAGGGCGACCAGGCCGCCGGCAACAATGTGAACGACCTCTGGAAACAAATCAAGCAAGGTAGCAATACCACTAGCCGCCGCGGCAAGTAGCACGATGCGAATCCAAGAATGTTTGCGTCGATGCCGGTCGGCAAGACTCTCGTAGTAACGGAGGAGTCTTGCCATATCCAACAGTCCTTGCCAAATGGTGTTTCGAGTCTGATCGCTAACCATGCTTTCTACCCGCCGTAGCTTACTTGGTTTCAAGCCATCCTACCCTGATTTATCGTCAACGCAAACCGAAGCATGCCTGCCGTTTATCGAGAACGCTCCGAATGGTTCAAGAGCCGCACCGCCGGCCGCGCCGTGTATGGGGGCCAAAATTTCTGACCAAGGCCACCGCCCTGAACTCCACTGGTCGTTTCTCGGTTGAGGAGGTCGGATTACGCTTTGCTAATCCGACCTCCTCCAATAATCCGTCACCCGCTCCGCGTCAGATTCAATTCCAACAGTTTGTGCAATGCTTCATCATCAGAAATATCAGCAGGCCAGCCGTAGGCTGCCGCCACAGTGGCATCAAGACTGGCGTGCGCGTCGGCGAGCCATTGCGGGCGGACGTTGTAGAGGGTGGTGAGCGTGCGTTTCTTGAGTTCTTTCGCTGCGTTCTCGTCGCGGGGGACAGGGCGCTTCGGGTAGCCCGGAACCGGCTCGTCCACCCACTCGACCCATTCAGGCGGGTTGAGCCAGCGGGCGCGCATGCTCACCAGCCGGTGTGCGGCTTCGGTGATGGCTTGGGCACGTGGGTCGTCCGCGTAGTCGGCGGCGGGGATGTCGGGTGAGAGGCCCTCCGGGAAGGGGAAGGTCTCGAAGGTGGTGGTCGGCGTGTAGCGCGGGCGGTCTTCCAAAGTGGTGCCGAGCCGCAGCGACCACGCCTCGTGAAACCGGCTGTGCAGGATGCCGAACGTCACATCGTCGTCGCGGGCGATGACAACCAAGACATTCTCGGGGTAGATTATCGGATCGCACCAGACGAACAGACGGTATTTGGCCGTCATTGGCGTTGCAATATAGCGCGACATAGTTTTCATCTTCTCAAACATAGTCCGGCCCGAACGATCATGTCGCCACCAGCTTTTTCGCAAGTCCGCCCGCCTGTTGATGCTCCTTTCGGGTCTTACCTGTTTCTGAACATAGGCGAATGGCGCTTCATAAAGCGCCGCTTCGGTCTCGCTCATTTCGTGCCCAAAGTCGATGATCCATTTACCGGCAGGCCTCCGTGTCACGTCCAGGCCGTTGATCCACGGCTTCAGAACATCTGTGTTGGGCTTACCGTTCGGGTTCGTGGGCAGACGGAGCAGTTCTCGTGCCAGATCGCCTGAAATATCAAAACTTCCCCTTTTGTATCCACCTCGAAAGGCGACCTGTCTATTGCTCTTTTGCTCTCGGGCTTTCGTAAAATCGACAAGGCCACCTGTTAGATCGGCGTTGATTTGCGGAGTGGCGCATCCATTGAGTCGAACGCTTAAATTGGACGCTTTGGAGGTCAAGCAAACCAGAGACACGCGGACAGCGGCACCATCGACCACCCAAGGCTCGTCTGACCAAGCATCATAAATCGCCGAATGCTTGACAATCCGACTTAGCACGGCACGATTTTTTCCATCACGGATCGAATTTGTCGCGACTAAACCTGCCCGAACGCTCTCGCGCTTGGCAACCAAACGAGCAGCCTTGTCGAACCAGTAGCAAACGAGATCGGCGAAGGCCGGTACCAATCCTTCTCGGGATCGATAAAGGTTTTCCGTATAGGCGTCACCAAGCACTTGACGCATCCTCTTGTTCCCCAGAAACGGCGGGTTGCCAATCACCACATTAGCCTCCGGCCAGGCCGGCTCCCCGCCCTCCGGCGTCAGGATCGCGTCGCGGCATTCGATGGTCTCCAACGGTTTGAGGATCGGGTCGCGGGATTCGTTGAAGCCGTTGCGCCGCATCCACTGGATTTCGCCGATCCAGACCGACACGCGGGCGAGTTCGGCGGCATAGGCGTTAATCTCGACCCCCTTGACGTTGGCCGGGCCGATGGCAGGAAATTCTCTCTCGAAGCCCAGCGCTTCAGCTTCCAACTGCACCCGGTGCTCCAGGTCTTTGAGGGCATGCAGCGCCAGGTACAGAAAGTTGCCCGAGCCGCAGGCCGGGTCGAGCACCGTGAAGCGCCGTAACCGTTCCAGAAACTCTCGCAGCAAATGTTCGGCTTCCCTGCGCCGCCGGGTCTGGGCGGGAACGGACTTGGCGGTAGTTTCCTTTTCCAGACTGGACACGATCTCGGCCTTCTGCGTCTCCCACTCGGCCAGCCAGGGCCGAATGATGACCGGCTCGACAATTAGCATGATCTTGTCCCGGTCGGTGTAGTGTGCGCCCAGTTGCGCACGTTTGTCCGGGTCAAGGCCACGCTCGAACAGGGTACCCAGGATGGAAGGGTCAATCTCCGACCAGTCCAGGGCAGCGGCCGCAAGCACGGTCTCGATCTCCGCCTTCCCCAGCGGCAACGCGGTGTCGTCATCAAACAGCCCACCGTTAAACCACGCCACCGGCTCGAAGCCGACCCGGCCGCCTGTGGACATGGCCTGAAAAAGGACACGGGCCAGTGCGGCGAACTCGTCAGGCCGCTTGTGGGCCTGTTCCAGCATTCGGGTGAACATATTGTTCGGCAGCAGGCCCACGTCTTCGGCGAACATGCAGAACACCAGCCGGTTGACGAAGTGCGCGACGCTATGGCTCGCATGGCCGCGTTCCCGTAACGAGTGCGCCAATCCCGCGAAGGTTGACGCCGCGCGTTCGGTCAGCGCTTGACGGCTCTCGCCGGGCTTGAGGCGTTCCGGGTCGGACAGCGCCCATTTGAGCCTGGCGCGGGTGGCCGCGTCCGTGAGGTCGTCGAGCCCAAACTCGTAGGTCTGGCTGACTGTGTTGGTCCAGTTAGTGCGGATGCGAAACCGCGCCATGTCGGAGACGACCAACAGGGGGGGGTTCTCTAGCGCCAGAGTGTATTGGCGCAACTGATTGAAGGCCGTGTCCAGGTCTTTCCGTTTGCCTTTGTATTCCCAGGCGAAGCAGCCTCGCTTCCACACGTCGGCCCAGCCCTTGCCGCCCCTGTCTTTGCGGACACCGCGCTCGAAGCAGTACTGCTCGCCCGTTGGGTCGGCCTCCGCCGGCGTCGGCTCGTCGAGCAACCGGCACAGGTCGATGAAATGCTCCTGGCTGGCGGAGCGCTCTTTGAGTTCCGAGGCGCGCCACTTGATAATAAACTGCCTGGGCGTCATGGCGTCACCGACGCGACACAGGACGGCATCAAAGCGGCGGCGTCTTTCCAAGATGACGCTGTGATGTCCGCATGACTCTGGCTCCCGATCTGTATCCTGTTCTCCGTTAAGATGCCTTGCTGTCGCACCCGCGGCAAGGGAGAGGCTCGGACCAATACGCGCGCCGGCCGTGAGCCGGCGCGCGGTTCAGGAGGGTGCCAGATCGTAGACAGGTATGGCCGGAGCGCTGGTGGCCGCGCTCATCCGGGGGTCATCGCCGGTGCCGCGCTACGCCTTCGGCTGCATGCCAAGGTCTACCAGCGGAGTGCGGTCCACGACTGGCATGCGTTTTGTTCCTGGGGTGAGTGTGACCGAGCCCGGTACGCGGGTGAACTGATCGACCAGCTCGATTTCCTTGGCATATTCTTTGACCGCGGGAATGACCTCTTGGCCCATCAGACGGATACTGTTCATCCGGTCCTCGTTGCCGACTGGCCCTTGCACCTGGAAGCAGGCGAACGTTCCTGGCCGCAGCACGCGGATCATGGTCTTGATCTTCTCAATGACCGTCTTGGGCGAGCCGACGATCATCAGGTAGTCGTCCTGGGCGCGCTTATACGATTTCTCCAGCTTTTGGCGGACCTCACCCAGGTCGGTACTCTTCTTTTTCTTCCGGCCCTGCTGGGCCTCCTTGAGCCGGTCCGAATCAACCCCGACCCAGCCGCCGCTCGGGCGCTGAGCAAGCAGGCGAATGGCGTTTTTGGAATTATAGCCCGGCGGTAAGGTATGTTCCGGTCTGGAGAAGGCACTCGCTCCGCCACCCCACACAAACCCTTTGCCCAGCTCTTGCGCCTTTTCGTCCGTGTCCGCGCAGAACACCCCAATCAAATAGGCAAAATTCTCCGTGCCGGCCTGATAGCCGTTTTCCGCCGCGGTATCGGCGTAATAGTCCAGCAGGTCGCAGGTCGGACTCAGGGCGGTCACCAGGGCCAGATAGGGATAGTTATGCTGGGCCGCCCAGCGCACCGTCTCCGGGCTGAGCACTCCGGGAATCCACATTTGCGGATGCGGTTTCTGGTAGGGTAAGGCCCACGGGTTCACATGCCGATAGTGAAAATGCTTGCCCTCATAGCGCCACGGCCCCGGCTTGGTCCAGGCCTGCACGATAAAGTCGTGGGCCTCGTTGAACAGCTCCCGGTTATAGGCTGGGTTGGCATTATTGAAGAACTGCTCGCTGCCCGCCCCGCGGACCCAGCCGGTTACGAGACGCCCGCGTGAGATCAGATCGATTTCCGCCAACTCTTCGGCCATGCGTAACGGATGCTTCAGCACCGGCAACGGATTGCCGATCAGGACGATCTTGGCTTTGCTGGTAATCCGCGCCAGGATGGCCGCTTCGACATTCATGACCGACCCCATGCAGAAAGGGTTGCCGTGGTGCTCGTTGAGCATGAGCGCATCGAAACCGACTTCTTCGGCATAGCAGTATTCGTCCAGATAATAATTGTAGTCATCGGCGGCCTTGTCGCGGTCAAAGCGCGAGTTGGGCAGGGCAAAGAACCCGCGGTGCTCAAGCACCTCGTCTTCGTTGACCCAGCGATACGGCCGCTCAGTAAAATAGCCAAACAGCATACCCGTCTCTCCTTCCAGTCTTGTTTATCGTCCTGTAAATACCGGCTCCCGTTTGTCCACAAACGCCCGGGCGGCCTCCTTGGCATCCTCACTCCCCGTCAGCTCGTGCGTCATATTTTGCTCAAAGCGATAACCATCGCGCAGAGACATAAACTCAATCGCATTCATGGCATGTTTGGCAAGCCGGATGGCCAGCGGACTTTTGGCGGCAATCACTCGCGCCTGGGCGCGGGCTTCATCCATGAGGCGCTCCGCAGGAATAACTTTCTCAACAATGCCTCGACGGTATAGCTCCTCCGCGCCGATCCGTTCTCCCGTGTACATCATCTTACGGGCTTTATAGACACCAAATAAACGCTGGGTATGGCGACCGCCGCCCAACAGACCGACATCAATTTCGGGCAGACCGAGCAGCGCCCGTTCTGACGCAATCAGCATATCGCACGATGCCACCAGGGCGAGTCCTCCCCCGAGAGCCGGGCCATTGATCGCACCGATGACGGGGACGGAACATTCCAGAATGGAATGAAAAGCTTCGCGGGCCGCCCGCGAGTGGGCCCACATGACCCCGTGACGCGGTTGTTGTGCGCCGTCATCCAGTGAGCGCGAACGCGCTTTCATATCCGCGCCCGCGCAAAAACATTTCCCCGCCCCGGTAAAGATGGCCACCCGGACATCAGGACGATTATTCAGGGCGTCGAAGGAGGCTTGAATCTCGTCAAACATCTGCCGGTTCATGGCATTAACGGGCGGGCGATCGATCGTGACCGTGGCAATATAGTCTCTGATATCGGTTTTAATGCTGGCGGCGTCCATTACACACCTCTTGAGTCTTGAAGCGCACTGTACTGGAAGTTTGGGGCGATGTCGATGATTCCCAGGCCAGCTATCGAAGTGTTCTTTCACTCTTCTCGTTTGCCTTTCGGGTCTGCCGGGGCAGGGTAAAGAGATCAACCCACCACCATACCCCAAGAACCGGTAACGCCAGCAGCCCGCTCACCAGGGGCAGGCTGGGGGAGGGGATGGTGAGCACAAAATTCTGATAGAGCTTCGGCAGCGCCAGCCCAATGACAAGCGGGATACTCGGAGAGGGAAGAACGAGCACTTGTGTGAGGGCCCAGAGTCCGAGCCAGGTCGTCAGCAGAAAAAAGGCCCCCTTCAGTGATTTTCCCAAGTAGATCGTATGCAGGCCGGCAAGGCCAAAAAGACTCAAAGCAAAGAAGAGATAGGCCCAGCCCAGCGACTTTTTCATCTTTTTCGTCCAGAAACGGAGAGCGAACCCATCGTAATCGGTTAGGGGATGAAGGCCAAGGCATAGCCGCGTGTGGTGCTTCTCGCCGGGTTCTGTTAGAGCGGGAGGGGCGAAGCGAAAGGAGAGACTGGATGCGGAGTGAGCCCAGGCGTCTTGACCAGCTGACATATCTTCTCGGCCTCAGCGTAGAACTCGTCAGCCTTCTTGGTTTCAGCCTCGTTTTTTATGTGCTGCCCCTGTGGGCCGCGGAAGACCAGAACGGCCGCCCGGAGAAAACCTGGAAGACGCTGGCCGAGCTTTCTGAAGAAGAGCGGAGGGCCATTGATATGACGCAGGACACGCCGCGCGATGCGAACATCCCGTATCTGCCGGCCGAAGCCTATCCGTTTCGGGCTCCCTATACGGCTGAGGAAATGGGCTTTCGCGCTATGGAATTCTCGCATATGCCGCGCTGGAACTGCGTCCAGGTCGAAGACATGGGGCTCCTGACTCCCAGCGGCTCTCTGTCCAGTTCGCAAATTCTTGTTCTGGTGCATTATCGGAAACCCGAGGGCCTGATGGGTCATCTGACCGCGCAACCGGGGGAACTGTTGACGCACTGGCTGACGCAGGATTTATCGCCACCTGAAAATTACGGCAATCAAATGCTCTTCATTACCTACCGGACCGATCAGGAGAAGCGTACCAAGGCCGACCTGTTTGGCTATTCGCCGGCCATCCGTCGGGTCCGCCGTTTCCCGCAACCCCAGCGCGAAGACAAAATGGCCACCTGGCCGATGACGTTTGATGACTCCCTCGGTCGCGACGCCTGGGAGTTTTCGTGGCGCCTAGTGGGAACCGATATCGTGACTGAGACGGTTCGCTTTCCAAAAACGCGCCCGATCATCACCTTGGCGACCGCGGAGGGGGCCTTTACCGACGTTCCCGTCCAGGACCTGAAAATAATGGGGGACGACTATCCACACTATCAGCCGGGCGGTGGCGTGCGGACCTACGTCCTGGAAGCTCGTCCAAAGTCGGACTGGCTGCCGGATTATTACGCCAGTAAGGTTCTGTATTGGGTAGAGCAGCACTACTTTTATCCGCTACGGATGGAGGTGTACGGGCAGCAGGATGAGCTTATTTTCGTTGAGGAATGGATGACCCAAATGATGAATCCGAACCTTGGGGAGCGTGGCTATCACAACCTGATTGCGGTCTGGTGGGACGCCCAGGCCGACTATTACGGCTACACGCTGCATGATGCCATGCAGGTCAAAGACTGGTCGCAGAAAGATGTGGACGTGTTCTTCTCGCCAGACTTCATGCGGCGCGGCTGGTTCCCCGCACCCTTAAAAACTCAAGCGGTGATTCGGACTCCGGAAGAATTCTTTTTGCGTCCGCATTTATACCAGGACAAATTTCCGCAAGAGCGGAATGTGCAGTTATCCTCGGCAATCGAAGCACGTATTCGCGCCCAGGATGCGGCCGGCCAGATTGTCTTTGGAGAGGGGTCGGAACTCGTCAAGACGAGTATCGCACCGAACTGAAACGCGCTCTAATCAGCCAAGGGCTTGAAGCCGCCAAAAATCGCAAAATTCAGAAACTTCCAATAGCAGTCCACAATCGTAAAGCCGGCCTCTCGCCACCATTTCAGCTGAGGCTCCAGCGGAGCGATGTGGCTGCTGTGTCCCTTGGGGCGCTGCATGGCGGTCTGGACTTGGCGAATTTCTGCGAGCGAGTGCAGCTCGCCTGTCCGCTCCTGGACCTGCTGCTGGATAACCCGATCAGCCAAGGGCGTAAACTGGTCGCGTAATGCAGGCCCGCCGACAACCACGTCATTGTTGAGGAACGGACCGCCAGGCTGGAGCAGACCGAACACCTCAGTACAAAGCGTTCGCTTGCGCTCATCGGTCAGGTGATGCAGCGCAATGGCTGAGACTGCGGCATGAAACGATCCGGGCAGACCGACGTGCCAGGTGGGATCGGCCAGGTCGCGCAGAAAAAGTTCGACGTGCGCACCATACTTGCTGAGGCGGGGCTCAGCATGTTCGTACATAGCGGGCGAGCCGTCGACCCAGGTGACTGTTGCGTGTGGATAGGAGGAGAGAATCGTCTCGGTGACCGCACCATAGCCCGCGCCTAAATCGAGCACGCGAATCGGTTCATCAGCCGCCCAGGGAAAAAGGTCAAGCAAGGTATTGAGTTGCTCACAGCGCTTCGGAATCAGAAGATCGCTCCGCTGTACAAAATAGTCAACTTTATCTTGGTCTCCCCAGCCACACAGGGTATCGGGCTCTGCCATTGGTCTTCCTCCGGTGTCATCTCGATTGTGTCCTCAATGCGTAAGCGGCCCCCGCAAGCTCCTCCCTCATAAAGGCTCCGTTGCTCTGGGGTCAATCCTGGCTGGGTCATAAGGAGACGGTGTTCCATCAGGAAGACCGGGCGTCCGCTGTCCTGCTGGGTGATTCCGAGAGAGAAAAACCGATCTGACCCTATTTGCCGCGCGGGCGGTTGCCCTGCCGTGAGCCTATCGCTTTGCGGTTGGGGTGTTCGAGTCGGGAACGCCCTACATATAGTGCGGCAGGACTTCCTCGCCGACTTTCCGGATGGCGCGTTTCACTTCTTCAATCGGCAGCAGTCCCTGGTCGCCTTGCCAGATAAACCACTCCGGATTCCCCGCCTCGATGAGCTGATCCATGGCGCGACGGATATCACTCGTTGTTCCGGCCAGGGCAAAGTTCGCGTCAATCATCCGTTCGGGGGTGGCTTCGGAGGCTGGCATCGGACCCTCGCCGTATTTTTTGTTGTCGGCTTCGGTGCGGAACGCCTCCAGAAAGCCGAAATGATAGAAGAAATTCTGAAAGCCATAGCCGCAAAAGCCGGCCGCCAGCATCTTCCTGGCAGCCTCTTGGGTATCGCCGGGGTAGAGGGCGCGCAGCACCCCGAGCGACTCGCCGAACGTGAGGGCACGGCCGGCGGTCTTGGCTTCTTCGACATGGGTCTCGGCAAAAAGGCGCACTTGGTCGTGGTCGGAAATGAACAGGGTCGGCACGATGTTCTCCCTGGCGCACCAGCGGACGGTAGCCTCGCTCATGGAGAAGGCCTGGAAGAGGGTGGGGTGAGGCTTCTGATACGGCTTGGGCACGATGTCGATCATCTGGACCCGCCCGTTTTCATCAGTCTCGCCTGGAGAGCCATGTTCACGTGTCCATTCGTGGGCCGGCCAGGGAATGCCTTCCTCATACGGGTACGGATACTCGTAGTGTTTGCCCTTGAACCGAAAGGGTTCATCCTTCCAGGCCAGTTTCAAAATCTGAAAGACCTCCTCAAACGCCTCGCGATTGCGCACATCGATGTCGCTCTGATCGCTCACCGTCGCGCCGATGTGAATCTTCTGCGCCATGGGATTGAGCCAGCGGGATTGATAGCCACGGGCAAAACCGACGTGGGTGCGCCCTTTGGTGAGTTGGTCCAGCCAGGCAATCTCCAGGGCGAGCCGCAACGGATTCCAGCCCGGCAGGACATAGCCGATGGGGCCGACCTTGAGCGTTGAGGTCTGGTGAATGACGTATTGGGTCAGCACCGGCAGACTGCCGATTTCCATGCCTTCGGTATGCAGATGGTGCTCGGGAAAGGCGACTCCGGTGAAGCCCAAGTCTTCCACCATGCGCGCAATCTCGGCAACCTCGTCGAACATTTTTTGCCAGCGCTCGGTGTGGTGAGCGATGGGTCGGAGGTCTTTTCGTTCTTGGGGAGTAGCCGGAATGGACGGCAGACAAAAATACATAAACTTCATGCGCACGCTCCTTTTTGACGGGCGTCTTCTTACTTACAGGATTATTTTGACACTCGGAATATGCTTGAGGCGGCTGAATATGGCCAGCCGCTCTGCTTCGCTTTTGACGTGAACGGAGAGATTGAAGGATGTGTATTTTCTTGTCCGACTGTAGCGCGATTCACTGAGCTGATACTCGAATACCTCAAGCATCGTAACGATGGCATCCGTTATCTGTGCGGCATCGGAACCAATGATCTTGAACGACCAGGTGCGGGGATACTCAATTTTTGGCGAATCCAAAGAGTCCTCCTCGGTCCTGCCGACCACACTGCTGGGCGCTCATCCTTGTCGATCACTCCAATGTAAGCTAAGACGCTAGCAAGTCCGGCTGGCTCAACCGCCTAATCCTGACCGCGATCGAAAGTTTACACTTTCCACTTTTAACACAAGGGGGGACTCGGATGACACAACCGCTGCATACTATTCGTCAGTTAGCCTATGTGGTCAGAGACATGGACGCCGCGCTCAAATACTGGGTAGATGTGCTGAAAGTGGGACCATTCTATGTGTTTGAACACTGTCCGCTCAGAAATCAGCGCTACCGGGGCAAGCCCTCGAATGTGGATGTGACCTTAGCCCTGGGCAATAGCGGCGCCCTCCAGATCGAGCTGATTGTCCAGCATAACGATGAGCCATCCGTCTACAAAGAGTTCCTGGATGCCGGTCGGGTTGGCGTCCATCATTTCGGCCTGATGCCCGAAGACTACAAAGCGACCTCTGCCCAGTATAAAGAACTGGGCCATGAGGCCGCGTTTGAGTGCACGGTTGGCAACGCCGAACTGGTATATTTTGACACGGTCAACACCATCGGCCATTATACCGAACTGTGGGACAATAACGCTGTCTTCAAGGACTTGTTTATGCTAGTTGAGAACGCAGCCAAAAACTGGGACGGCAAAGACCCGGTCCGACCGGGACCGTTATAGAGAGATGCAAAGGATCCTCTCTCAGTGGGAGCGGGGAAAACGGCCCAACACCAAGAAGGACAAACGTGAGAACAATGCAAGTAGAACAGGAGGAATATAGTATGCATTGGCAGATAGGTGATACCAAAATCACGAAGATTGAGGAAATCGTATATCCGGAATTTTCGGATGTGCTGCCGACCGCAACACCCGAGGTCGTGAAACAGGTCGAGTGGCTCTTTCCCCACTTCGTTACGCCCGAAGGGGCGCTCTCCCTGAGCATTCACTCGCTGATCGTGGACACGCCCGGTGCGACCGTGGTGGTGGACACCTGCATCGGCAACGACCGCAACCGCGCCCCCATGGACATCATGAGCAATCTGTCCACCTCGTTCTTGGATGACATGAAGGCGGCCGGTTACGACCCGGACGGCATCGACTACGTCATGTGCACCCACCTGCACCTTGACCATGTCGGCTGGAACACGCAGCAGGTTGGCGGCAAATGGGTCCCGACGTTTCCGAACGCGTCCTATCTGATGGATCAGAAAGAGCTGGAGCTGTTTGGCAAGATCGACGACGCTATGATCGCCAGCCTGCCGGCCGATGCGGTGGACTTCTTCACTATCCAACGCCGCGTGTTTGAGGACTCCATGCAACCGGTTTTCGATGCCGGTCTGGCCAAGTCGATCGACGCGCCGACAACGATTTGCGAAGGGGTGCGGCTGATTCCGACGCCGGGCCATACGCCCGGCCACTGCTCGGTCGTGGTTGAATCCAATGGCGAGGCGGCCATGATTACCGGCGACTTCATTCACCATCCGATCCAGCTCCACGACCCGAATATCTGCACGCCGTTCGATATCGACAACAATATGGCGCTGGCGACCCGCTGGCGGACCTTTGAGCAGTTTGCCGATACACCGACGCTGATTATCGGCACCCACTTTGCCGGGCCGACCGCCGGCAAGCTGGTCCGAGACGGCGCCGGCTATCGTCTGGACGTCTAAAGACACGCCAGGGTGGGTCCTCCCGGACCCCCCTTTCCCTCGGACCGTGTCGCGGTCCGGCTCTCCTCAGACACTCTGAATTGAACTTACTCCAGGAATGCGGGAGCTTCACGCTTCAGCATCCGCCTGATCGCCTCCAGATGGAGGGCGGCTTGTTGGCGCTCCGCTTCAAGCTGATCGCGCGTGTGACGGCACACCTGGTCAGGGATACGTTTGAGTGGCAAGCCGGTTGAGTGGGCCAGTACCTGAACCATGCAGGCCTGCTCCAGGTAGTATAAATCGTCGAACGCGGTTGCCACGTCCGGCCCGGCCACGATCACGCCGTGGTTGGCGAGAAAGACCACCTTCCCCTCGGCCAGCTTGTCCCTGAGACGCTGTCCTTCGGCCTCGTCCAGGGCGAGGCCGTTATACGCCTCTTCGTACGCAACCCGCTCATGGAAGCGTAGCGCATTCTGACTGATCCATTCGAGACGACCGCCGTCGATTGCGCACAGGGCGGTCGCATACGGCATATGGGTATGGAGCACGCACCGGGCAGACGGGTTACCGAGGTGAATCTGGGAGTGGATGAAGAACGCCGTGGGCTCGACCTGCCATTTGCCGTCGATCACGTTCCCGTCCGGGGCGACGACGAGCAGGTCGCTCGTCCGCAGCTCAGACCAATGCAGCCCCTGAGGATTGATCAGAAACTGGTCGGTCGTGCCTGGGACGACCAGGCTGAAGTGATTACAGATGCCCTCACTCAGGCCGAGCCGGTCTGCCCAGCGCAGTACGGCCGTGAGATCAATGCGGGCTTGCCGGATGGCTTCGTTGTGCGTATCCATGCTTCCTCCGTGTTGCCTGCGGCCGCCTCAGGGGCTAGCATATTGCAGTCACGGCAGCTCTAACGATTCGTAACCTTTCGCCGGAAATCATCCAGCCTATAGAATCGCTCGCACAACGCAACCATCGTTCTATGGAGCAAGAAGTCCGCGCTCTGCTTGCAGCGCTTTGCCCACCAGATTGCATCCTATTTCCCGACGGACATCCAGACCTATTTTGAACCGTTCTTGGGGAGTAGGGCTGTTCTTGCCGCTCTACAGCCCCGACAGGCTATTAGCTCAGATGTCTTTGGTCCGCTCATGGAAATATGGATAACCCTGGCTAGTGACCCCGAGAAGGTCATGCAGTGGTATCGGACACGATATGATGAATATTCTGCCTTCGAGAAGCCCAAGGGGTATGAACGCATTAAAGCCTGGTATAACGCCAGCCCAAATGGGGCGGATTTACTCTTCCTGTGTCGAAGCTGCTACGGCGGAGTCGTGCGGTTTCGGAAATCTGACGGATACATGTCAACCCCGTGTGGCGCGCATACGCCAATCACACCGGGATCGTTTGCCCAACGGGTACAGATATGGAGACGCCGAATTGCCGGCGCGACATTTATCAATATGGACTTCAGCCCAGCCCTGCGCAAAGCAAAAAAGGGCGACTTGGTTTACTGCGATCCGCCGTATACCCAGAGTCAGACAATTTTGTACCAAGGTCAGGGATTCGATTTGAATCGGCTCATGGAGGAGATCGCTTCCTGCAAAGAACGGGGAGTGCGGGTCGCGCTCAGCATTGACGGCAAGAAAAAATCGGGACAGGTCAACTGTCACCTGGATATTCCACAGGGGCTTTTCGAGCGAGAAGTTTTTGTGAACTGCGGGCGGAGTATGCTGCGGCGATTCCAGCGTGAAGGTGAGTCATTAGAAGCAGCAGTCGTTCACGACCGACTGCTGCTTACTTATTAACCCACGTTCTCGCTCCGATTGTCCCGTTCTTTTTATCTCTCCATTATACTCGAATGCCTTTAGTTCTCCGAAATAAACCGTTGTTCCCGTCCTCTCCGAGTCGGCCGACTCGGAGAGAGAAACGAGGTCAGGAATCTACGGATCAACCCGCGCTGAGGCGTAGCCGCTGACGACCTCGACCCCGTCTTGGTTGACGGTCGAGACACCCAGATCAACGATGTGACCGCCTTCCTCTTGGCGGATGGCTTTCACCGTGGCTTTGGCGGTCAGGGAGTCGCCGGGCCAGACCTGGCGGGTAAAGCGCACGCCGTATTGGGTGAGGCGGCCGTCGCCGACGTAGTTGGTCAACATCTTGCCGGTCATGCCCATCGACAGCATGCCGTGGGCAAAGACGGACGGATAGCCCGCGACTTTGGTGACAAAAATTTCGTCCGTATGGACCGGGTTGTAGTCGCCCGATGCCCCGGCGTATTGGACGAGTTGGGTGCGTTTGAGGTCTTCGACCACTTGTTCTTCGTAGGTATCCCCGACTGTGAGGCTGCTTGCTGATAGTGCCATGTTTTCCCTCCTACTGATCGACAGGACGCTCGGTTTGGACTCCCACGCTCCGGGCGGTGACAACGAGTTCGCCGTTTTGATCGCGATACTCGGTGATAGTCTCGGCAAAGAGCAGCTTGCCTGAACGCTTGCCCTGCTTTTCCCATTTCTTGCCCGGTTTTACCGTGGCGGTTAGGACATCGCCCGGTTTGGGATGACGGTGATATTCGTAGTGCTGCTCGGCGTGCAGGCCTCCTCCTCCTCCCCCACCGCTGTCTTCTTTTTTCATGCCCGTGGGTTCTTTGCCCGAGCCGAACCACGGCTTGCCTGGTTTGGGCCGCAGAAAATAGTCGGGATCAAATTGGGCACTCGCCTGGACAAAGGTCGGTGGGGCAATAATGGACCCAGACTCGGTGGTCCTGGCGTACTCTTCGTCAGCGTAAATCTCATTATAGTCGCCCACGGAACGAGCAAACATGAGGATATGACTCGCTTCGACGGGGAATTTCTCTACTGCCATGGATGGGTCTCCTTTTGCGCGTGTTGACGGGTGGGGCAGCCCCCTCACCCCGGCCCTCTCCCAGAGGGAGATCAGGCTAGTTGCCGAGATGTTTGGCGTAGAACAGCAGCACGCGGTGCCACATATCCTGGGCCGCTACCGGGCGATAACTATCTCGATAGTCGGCGAAAAAAGCGTGGCCGGCGTTGGGATACATGCGCATCTCATATGTCTTGCCGTGCTTGTCGAGTTCCTCTGTGAGGCACTCGGCGTGTTCCGGCGAGGGATTGGGGTCCTCTTCGCCAAATAAGCCGAGCAGGGGGCAGGACAAATCTTTGACCAGGTCAATCGGCGAGGTTGGTCGGGTCGGCGGAAAATCGTCCTGAATGATAAAACCGCCGGCCGAATCCACCGCGGCATCAAGGTTGTGACTCGTGCAGCCAAACATCAGGGTGTAGCGCCCGCCGGAACAAAAGCCGATGGCGCCCACCTTCCCGTTGGAGTCATCCCGGCCCTTGATATATCGGGCCGCGGCGTCCAGGTCGGCCATGGCCTGAGAGTCGGGGACGGAGAACATCACTTTGATCACATCGTTGAGGTCGGTCGGGTCGGGATTGCCCTCGCGCGTATACATATCCGGTGCCAGCGCGATATAGCCTTCGCGGGCAAACCGGTCGGCCACGTCTTTAATGTGATCGTTTAAGCCAAAGGCTTCCATGATGACGATCACACCGGGATGCGGCCCAGCGGTGGGGGGCTGGCTCAGGTAGGCGTTGACTGGCGCATCGCCCTGGCCGGGATACTGCATCATACTGGATTGAACTTCTGGCGGTCTCATGACGTCGCTCCTCCTTTATGGATAGGAAAATTGTTACCGGGAGCATATGTCTTGCCCCGGCAGGTTTCAAGTCGTATGGGCGCAATGACAGCAAGCTTGTACCCCCCCCCCCCGGAGAAGGTGGTAGGACGCAGGGCAACGCGTTGCGATAAGCAGGGAGGGACGCCAATGAGTCGCATGTATAATATTATTGATTCGGACGGCCATGTGTTAGAACCGCCCGACTTCTGGGCCACCTATATTGACCCGGCCTACCGGGACCGCGTGCCCGAACTGATTGTCGATACGGACGGCAAAGAACGCCTGCGGATTGAAGGCCGCGTCCTGGGCGGGCAAAAAGGGCTGGGCTTTGCCGGTGCCATTGGCGCGCGGGACGGCCGGGCTTCGACCGATATTAAATACACCGAAGGCCGGAAAGGCGGTTTTGATCCGCACGCGCGGATGCCGGACATGGAACTGGACGGCATCCGCGCCGTTTTTCTGTATCCCACCCTGGGCCTTTTTTCCGGTGCGATAGAAGACCCTCAGCTCGCCGCGGCCACCTGCCGGGCGTATAACCGCTGGCTGGCCGATTACTGCAAGCCCTATCCTGACCGGCTGTTCGGTGTGGCCATGCTGCCCATGCAATCCATTGAGTTGGCTATCGAAGAAATGCGCTACGCTCGGCATGAACTGGGGATGCGGAGCGGCTTTCTACGCCCGAACCCGTATAACGACCGCATGCTGGGGCATCGAGATTACGATGTCTTCTGGGCCGAAGCCCAGGATCTCGACTTTGCCATCGGCATTCACGAGGGGACGGGTGGGATGCCGGCGGCGGGGGCCGACCGCTTTGAGGAGTTGGCCCCGCGCCATATTGTTTCTCATACCGTGGAGATGATGCTGGCGAGTTTGAGCATTATCTGGGACGGCGTGTGCGAGCGTTTTCCGAAGCTGCGCATTGCGTTTCTGGAGTCAGGTGGTGGGTGGATTGCCCCCTGGTTGGACCGCATGGACCGCCACTGCGACGATCATGGGGTGTTCACGGATTCACCCCTCACGCTGCTCCCGAGCGAGTATTTCAAGCGCCAGTGCTGGATCTCGTACGAACCGGTTGAGGGTAGCCTGGCCCATCTGGTGGACTATGTTGGCGCGGAAAAGATTCTGTGGGCCACCGATTATCCGCACCCGGACGGCTTCTTTCCTGGGGCTCCTCAAATGATTGCCGAGAAGCTCTCGGATGAGAACAAACACAAGGTGTTAGCAGAGAGCGCGCAGCAGTTTTATGGGCTGCGCTAGTTTTTGTCGGGTGCACCGGATGCACCCGACATGTCTCTTCACCCCGACCGTCAGGCAGCGGTGTTTATTGCGGTAAGGGTGCAAAGTGCATGCTCATCACCAGCCACGCGCCCTCGACCCGCACATAGGTCAGCATATATTGGCCGGGCGTGATATCGACCGGCTCGCCCTTGAGTTTTCGGGTGAGTTGATAGTGGCCCCACGCCGCCCCGGTTGCCCCGGTCAAGCGATAGCTCGGATGGACGATTTCGAGCGTGGCGTGTTCCTGTTCATCGAAGTATTCCTGAACGGCCTGTCGGAATGCCTCCTTGCCCTCGATGGGAAACGGCGAGTACAGCCCATACCGGACGATCTTGTCGTGGACAGCAACAACTGCCGCGTTCAGGTCTCCGGTATTGAGGGCTTCAATCTCGGCATGAAAAGCGGCAATGAGGGCCTCGCGTTGAATTTCGCGTTTGCCGACTGCCATTTGACGTAATCGTGGTTTGTAAAATACTCCCGCACGAGTTGTTGAATGGCGGCTTTCCCTTCGACGGCAAAGGGAGACAGGGTCCCGAATAAGACGACATGCTCGTGCGCGGTGGCCGTGAACGCTGTTGGGTCTTGTCCGTTGAACAATCGGATATCCGCCTCAAATGCCTGTCGGATGTCAGCCAGGTCGTCCGCCCGGACAGGCTCCCCTCCAATGCCGGCCAGCAGGCCGATGCCCAACAGACTGACTCCCATAAAGAGACGACGGCGTATCCGACTCATATGATTGCTCCAGCACTCTTCTTCGGTATACCCCTGCCGGATTGACCGCAAAGAGTAAACGTGTACAACAGCTTGGAATCAGGGAAGGACATGCTTACTCTTTCAACTCGTGGACAGGAATACTATCCCAGGTCCTAGCAGGAGAGCAAATCGCGAGGCAGGATAGAACCAGGAAAAACATTAGGCAGTTCGTTCGATGAGTGTTAGAAACATTTGCGCTGATCGATACTGGGACAGTCGGCGGAGTGTCTGTCCCGCTCTGGCAAAGGAGGGAGTTTATGCAGGGTCTTGAAGGTGTCAACGTGCTGGAACTCGGCCATCTTGCCTCGGCCGCCTACGCGACAAAGCTCATGGCCGACCTCGGCGCGAACGTCGTCAAAGCCGAGGAACCCAAGCGGCGACCAGGCCCGTTGGCGCGGGCCTTTTCCAGACGGCAAAACAGACCCCGAGCAGAGTGGTCTCTTTTTATCCCTCAATACCAATAAGCGGAGTGTCACGCTTGACGTGACGCAGGAGCAAGGCCGCCTCTCTCAGCTCGTGCAGTGGGCCGACATCCTGGTCCATGATTATGCGCCGCCGCGTATGGCCGAGCTGGGCATTGATTATCCGACCTTTCGGGCACTCAACCCGCGGCTGGTGATGTGTTCGATTACACCGTTTGGCCTGACCGGGCCGTACAAAGACTACAAGGCGTATGACATTACTGTTGCCAATGCCGGCGGCTGGGCTTGGTTGAGCCCTGGGGCTTCGGACTATCCAGACCTGCCGCCCCTCAAAGCCTATGGCCAGCAGACGGGATTCCAGGGTGGGCTGGCGGCCACGGTCGCGACACTGGGGGCCTATTATCGGGCCTTGGAAACCGGGCGCGGAGAACATATTGATCTCGCCGTTCAAGCCTATGTATCCTCTTTCATGGAACAGAGCTTCGTCCATTATACCTACGCCGAGAGGGTCGCCTCACGCCTGGGCAAGCGGCTGCTGTATCCGTGGGGTATTTATGAGTGTCAGGATGGCCTGATCTTCCTGGTTGTTGCGGAAGAAGACCAGTGGGAACGCCTGGTTGACCTCATGGGCAATCCCGAGTGGGCAGGCTGGGAGATCTTTCAAGGCGCTATAGAACGCGCCAAGAACCAGGACGTGCTCAAGATGTATCTGGATGAGTGGTTCCAGCAGCAGCGGGTGCATGAACTGTTTCGGACGGGCCAGGAGCGGCGGATCTGTTTTGCGCCGGTGCATACCATGGCCCAGCTTGCTGAGGACGAGCATCTTCGCGCGCGCAAATTTTTTGTAGATGTGGAACATCCCCAAGCGGGCACGCTGACCCATCTCGGCCCACCCTATCAACTGCGCGAGCCATGGTGGCAGATTCGTCGTCCCGCCCCACAACTGGGGGAGCATACTGCTGAGGTCTTCGCCGAACTGCCAAGCCCCTCACGTCCCTCCAACCCCCAACCTCCAACCCCCAACCCCCGTCTGCCCCTGGCCGGCGTGCGGGTGACGGATTTTACCTGGGTCTGGGCCGGGCCGTTTGGTACCATGCATCTGGCTCACCTGGGAGCGGAGGTGATTAAGATCGAATCCAGCACCCGGGTAGATATTACCCGCCGGCTGCCTATCTACCCGAAGGATATGGAAGCCGGGGTGAATCGCTCCGGTATTTTCAACGAGTGGAGCATGGGCAAGAAGAGCCTGCTCCTCAACGTCGCCACACCGCAGGGGATGGAGATTATCAGAGCACTCATCAAGCAGAGTGATGTGGTGGTGGATAATTTTGCGACCGGCGTGATGGACAACCTGGGGCTCAGTTACGACGACCTCAAACAGATCAAGCCGGATATCATTGTGGCTTCGATCTCGGGCTTTGGCCATTCCGGCCCACAGAAAAAATATATGGGCTATGGCCCGGCCATGGCTCCGGTCAGCGGTCTGTCTTCCCTCACCGGCTATAAGGGCGGCTCGCCGCAAGAGGTCGGGATTTCGTACGGCGACCCGAAAAGCGGCATTCACGCCGCCGCGGCAATCTGTGCCGCGCTGGTCGCCCGAAAGCGGACCGGCCAAGGCCAGTATATCGATGTGTCGCTGTTTGACGCCGTGGCGGCCCTGGTGTCCGAAGGCTGGATGGATTACGTCATGAACGGCACCCAGCCCGAGCGCGACGGCAACCACGATCCCATCATGGCCCCGCATAACTGTTTTCGTTGCGCGGGAGAAGACGCCTGGGTCTCGATCTCGTGTGGCTCGGACGAGGAATGGCAGGCCCTGTGTCAGGCTATGGGCGCGTCCCAACTCGCCCGTGACGCACGCTTTCATACGGCTCCCAACCGGAAAGCGAACGAAGCCGAGCTGGAAAAACTGCTGACCGAGTGGACCAGCCAGCACGACCGCTGGGCAGTGACGCAGCTGCTCCAGGCGGCGAGTGTTGCCGCCTTTCCGGCAATGAGTGCGTCTGACCTTGCGGAGGATAAGCAATTGGAAGCGCGCGGGGCGTTTTCGCGCCTGTCTCATCCAGAAGTCGGTCCCCGACTGCATATGGGCATCCCCTGGTTACTGGCCGAATCGCCCAACGGCGTTCGTACACCCGCGCCGCTGCTTGGCCAGCATACGGACGAGGTGATGCGGGACGTGCTGGGCTATGCGCCGGAAGAGATTGCGCGGCTCAAAGAAGAGAAGGTCTTGGATTAAGAGGCAGGTGCCGGCTGTCTGCTCAGGACAGATAAGGAGGGTTGTGGTGTCTCCGTCCGAACTCTTTCACTCGGACCATCTGAAAAGTGCGATCATCCCAGGCTCGGTCCCGCTGGAAACGGCCGCCCCTGATTTCGAGACCTTTGAGGTCCTGGGTGTTGATCATCTGGACCTGACGGTGACGGATTTGAGCCGCTCGCTCCCCTTTTATGGAAAAATTCTGGGCGCGCTCGGGTTTCGCAAGCTCGTCCATCCGCATTACAACGGCTTCCATAACGCCCATCTGATTATCGGCATCAAGGAAGCCCCGGCCGAAGAAAAAGCGGCCGGCCATCACCGCTCTCGCGCCGGTCTGCACCACCTGGCCCTCAAGGCCAAGCAGAAGGCCGATGTGGACCGTTTCCACGATTTTCTGCTGGCCGAGGGCCTCACCGTCCTCGATCCGCCGGCGGATTATCCCGAGTACGGCCCGCATTATTACGCCGTATTCTTTGCCGACCCGGACGGCATCGAATTGGAGTTGGTGCACTATCCTGTGCCGTGGAGCTATTGGCGGGATACGCAAATGGCAGGCGATGGATAGGCCCGCCAAGAGGACAGCCATGACCAAGGTGAGTATTTCGTTTGCCGGCGCGGCCGGGCTGGCCGGCTTTCCGGATTTTCCTCTCATACTGGCCCGGCAACTGCAAGACGAATTTCCACAGGCCTCCATCAATCTGATCCAGGACCCGGACCGACGGCTTGCCGAACTGGCCGATACCGAGGTGCTGTGCGCCGTCCGCTTCAGCAAAAAGGACCTGGCTGTCGCCACACATCTCAAATGGCTCCACCTCACCTCGGCCGGGGCCACGCACGTCTTGTTTCCGGAGCTGATCGAGAGCGCTGTCATTGTCACCAACTCGCGCGGTCTCTACGGCGTTCCGATTGCCGAGCACGTGCTGGGGGTGATGCTCATGTTTGCCCGCCGCCTGCACGATGCCTATCGCCTCCAGGGGGAAGGCAGGTGGGCGCGTCAGGAAATGCTCAGCCGGTTTCCGCTGATTGCCGAGCTGCACGGTCGGACCGTTGGCATTATCGGGCTGGGCAGTATTGGCTTGGCCGTGGCCGAACGCTGTCAGGCGCTCGGCATGCGGGTGGTCGCCAATAAACGGCGTGGGGGCGATAGGCCGGCCTGTGTTGACGAGTTGCTCGGGCCAAACGAGTTGCCCCGGCTCTTGGCGCAGTCGGACTATGTGGTAGTTGCCGCTCCGCTGACGCCGGCAACCCGGGGCCTGATCGGAGAGCCTGAACTGCGGTTGATGAAGCCGGGGGCTTTTATTCTGAATGTCGGACGCGGCGCGATTATTCAGGAAGCGGCCTTAATCCAGGCCCTCAAGGAAGACCGTCTCGGCGGCGCCGGGCTGGATGTCACCGACCCCGAGCCGCCGGAGGCCGCCAGCGAATTATTCCACCTGCAGAACGTCATTCTCACCCCGCATTATTCCGGCATTCGCTCTCACTACTGGGAGCATGCGGTGGCATTGTTCCGACCGATTCTCGGCCAATATTTACGCGGCGAGCCGATGGATAACGTGGTGGACAAGCGGGGCGGGTATTAACCGGGCCTGCGGGCGCTCCTGAGCCACCGGAGGACAGATCCCCACCTGGCAAATTGCAAAATAGAAATAAAATTCTAAAATGCAAGAACGATCCTGCGAAAGATACTGCACCGATGAAGCTTGCTGTTACAGAGGCTGCAAGGGAGCCTGGTGTCACGCGGCCCGCAGTCTGGGCGTGTCTGCCGCTCTGTGGAGTTGTTTACCAGAGAAGGTACCCCCTAGCACGTATGTCAACACGATAGTCATTCATCCTATCATCTCAACTACTGCATCCGATAAGTAGTCAAGCGCTGTGCCATTTCCGCGTTCTTCCAAATTTGCGATCAGGCGGGGGAGCCCAGCCAGGGCATAGGCATTTGCGATACGCATCATCTCACGGGGCTGGTCTGTGACCTTGACATCGCCCGTATGCGCGACAGCAAGAAGCATAAGAGAATTGGAACGCCAGCTATCGCTCCCAAATACGTTACCTTCTATTGGCTTGTAGGTCTTTCCTTGCACCTTGAATTCTGGCTTCAGCCCCTCTTTCACAGCTATACATAGCGCGAGAAACCACATGTCCACCATTCTCGGAAAGGGGCTATGCTCAGGACGATTTTGAGGTCCTTCGACGCGAGTTAAGCAGTAGGTTTGAAAGTACTGCTGATATTTGTCTGGCAAATGTATATCTATGGAAGAAAAATTGTTCATCTATGCTTCCATCGTCATGTCAGGAGTATCGAAATCACTGTCCTCAAGGCTCACTGTCTCACGACGTTCGCAAATCTCACAATGCTGACGATAGTTACATGCGCAAAGCAGCACGCGAGTGTCATCCACGCCGGGGTCATTAACGAGAATCGTCGGGTAATGTGCAGGGTTGGTCATCGTGTGAACACGCCCTGCATACCGATCTAAAATCTCTTCACATCCTTTGATCTCGTCGTGGGTCAGAAAAAGTATCAGTTGTGAGCTTTGTTGCGTTGCGATCTTAAGAATCGAGGTCTTCACATACCCGCTTGTCATCCCAAGTGGAGTATCGATAACGTTTGGAGCCTCAACCTCACTAACCTTTGTCAGCGCCAGAATGAATGCAATGGTAAGGGCTCGACGGGACGCGCCGTTTAGGTCCTGCGATGGGTCAAGAGGCTGATCGTATCTGCCAAAGACGACAATGCTAAAAGCTTCTGTGATCTCTGCTCGTGTAATGATTGCCCTCTGGGATACGTCCGATCCGATCATTTCGAGAAATAAGGCATTCATGTGATCGCTGACTTTCTTAAGCTCCCGGGTCTTCATGGTCTCAAGAGCATTTATCAAGATATCTTGAAGGTCTCTGGCGACCTCAAGTTCCGCATCCAACTTTTGACCCTGTTCGTCTTGATCTAAGAGCTTCTTTCGTTCTTTTTCTGCATCTTTAACGTCCCGCCGTTTTGATTCAAGCTGATGGGTCAGCCGCATTTCCTGTCTTTGAGCATCTCTATGCTGGTTTCGGTAGCGGCTTCGTGAATCGCGTAGTTGCTGAATATCTACATCGGGGAGATCAGCGATCTTTGCCTCTGCCGCTCTTTCTGCTTCACCATGTTCTTTGGAACGTCTGTGGGCGCGTTGGCGCCGCGCCTGCACGTCATTGTATTCGTCAATCCAGGGATGCCCAGCTACAGGCCTCAACAAATCCTGCGCGCTATAAAATAATTCCGTCACCTTCCTTTGAATCTCGTCCGAATTTCTACTCTCATCAATCAGATGTTGAATATGTCTCCTCCGTTTTTGTCCATCCTGTCCATTCGGGTCCAAATGTTCACCGCAAATACAGGTCGGTTGGTTCAAACGGTCCTCAAGTACCGGAATCGTCTGGCTAGGAATCTTTCCTTGGCGATGGAGCCCATCGAGTATCTCTTTTGCCTTTTTGAATGGCTCAGCCAAAAGGTGCTTACCTAAAAATTCGCTCTTGAAGAGGTTTGCGTGGTCTCGTGCGGCCTGAGTCGCATCCTTCTCCGCAGACTCACGTCCTCGAATTGCCGTTTGTCTTTGTTTCTCCAACTCTGTCCTATTGCCTTTGCGTAAAGCATCGGAGAGCTTGCGATCTGCCTCTTGCTCAAGATCTTCAAGTCTCAGACGAGATTTTTCGAACGAATTTATTTTCTTCTCAATCTGAGGAATTTCCTCTTGAAGGGATACCAAGCGCTCAGATATCTCTCTAAGGTCGTTCCGATTCCCCGCCTCTCTTTTAATTTTTCTATTGAGGCCAAGCTCAACCTCGTGGACATCACCATGAGCCTTTTCCATGACACCTAATCCCAAGAGCGAGCGTATGGCTCCTTCAACACGTTCCTTTTGATCGTCCCGAGCCCCTTCGACAAAGCTCAATGCCCGATCACCATCAGTGAAAAACACCTCGCGCAATTCTTCAGGCAGGTAGGGACTAATATGCGCGTCGGGATTGGGCATTGGGTCAGCACCAGTTAGCTTTAATTGGAACAAGCAGACGTCGGTACGCCCCTTCTTCCAGTCCCCTCCTTTGACCGTTTCCGTCATAGACCGTATCAATCGATAAATGGTATCGCCGCTGGCGAGGTCGGACATCACGTAATCGATTTCCACAGAAACCGTGACAGATTTCGCTTCTCCGCTTGAGGCATCAAGCGGACTATGCCGAAAATTTTTTCCACGACCCGGCAATGCCTTATCGCCAAATAGTCCCCACTGCAGAGCAGTCAGTAATGTCGTTTTACCGCTCTCGTTAGCTGCACGTATTACCGACAGTTTACGGTCGGTGTCTGTCGAGAATTGCAGTTCAACTTCCTTTAGAAGTCTGAAATTCTCAATCCGTTCGCGAAGCAACTTCATGGTCTTCTCCTATTCGTCGGAAGCGGAGCGGGAACGGTATAGAAACATGCCCACCTTATGGACTTCGTTGGCAATGTCTTTGACCACACTACGTTTCGCGATTGCGTGGGCGCGCTCTAGGTTCACGACGTTAACAAGGAGGCGAGTGAATTCCTCCTTATACCCTTCGCACCGCTGTGGCACGTCTACAATCTGGTCCTGTAAAACTTCTCTGATCTTCTTGTTATTGTAGGCCACTACTTTATCCCACTTTCGTTCGCGAGTTCTTGAAGATACTGTACAGCTTCATAGGGACCACCCTTGAGAGGCCCGTTCCGGCTTAGACGAGCAAATTCCCATACTCTCTCAAGCTCGGAGCGTACGAGTTTCCGGGCGTCTTTATCGAGACTCTCAATTGTTGACGAGGATATTCTCGGCGGCAGGACAACAAAGTCGTGTATTACGGCATGGGTTTTACCGATCTCTTTGCATCTACGCAGCAGGCGGCCCCGACGTTGGATCCATTGCCGCCTTACGGTTGTACTAGCGAGAAGAAACGCAAGTTTGATCTGAGGAATGTTCACACCTTCGTCCAGAACCCGTTTAGCCGTCAATACACGAAGCTGTCCATTCTGGAACGACGAGAGTATCTTCTGAGTTCCTTTCCGACTCTTCGTTTCCTCATGCGTCAATTGTCGGAAAAGAACCCCCCGGTCTTGCAGTAAACGATTTACCTGCTTCAACTGCTCTGGTTTCTTGTCAGTAGCATAGACAAGGGTGAATTTGAGCGTACGGGGGCCCTCTGCGTCCAAGATATCGGCTAAGGTGTCTAGCTTTCCACTTGCCGTCTCAAGGACCAACCGCCGTAAGCGAAGAAGGTTGTCTAAATACGAATCGTTCCGGTCCAACCCCAATTTCCAAGCGTGAGCCCCAATCTGAGCGGTCAGGATTTTCCATTCCTCCATCTCGTCGTCTGTCAGCTCTACAAAGTGGACGTGATAATCGTACTCCGTAAGGCACTTCCCGATAGCCTGCTCTAGCGTGAAAGAAAAACAGACATCACCAAAGTATGCGATGAGGGCGGCTGTCCCTTCCTCGTCGTACTGGAGGATAGGCGTGGCGGATAGGCCAAGTCTAAAATCGAAAACGTCAGGCGGATTGCTAATAAAAGACTCCGCACCAAGGTTGTGACACTCGTCAGCAATAAGAAGCTTCGCTGCCTGTACACTTGCAATGGAATTTACGAATCTCTCCGTACAAAGCGTATCATTACTCGCAACCAAGACCTCGGCACGAGACGTTCCCATTCGGAGCCGTCGCCTTGCTTGCTTGATTTCATGGTCTCGCTCTTCAGGTCCACCGGCGGTTGTAAGATTGATTGGATACACACCAAATTCTTGTATTTCACTACACCACTGCTCAATCAGAAGACGATAGGGTGCTGAAACAACAGCAAGAAGGCTATCGACCTCGTCTTGGAGCTGAGTCGCGCAGATCATCGATGTGATCGTCTTACCCGCGCCGGTAGCCATCTCAAGAATGCCCCTGCACTCGCTCTTAGTCCAAGCTTTGACAGCTTGCCCTTGGTGCGCAAAGTCACCGGTCTCATAGACCAAATAATCGGGAATCCTGAGTTCAGCCTTACCCGCCGTGTCCATGATAGCCGGCTGGGGGAATTCATGTGCTTTCTGCCAAATCGCTGTGACTATGCTTTCGTCCGGAATTTCCTTTGTCTTATACCGCGCAACGATTTTTCTCTCGATGGCATCGGAGAGAGAAAAATCGTTGCAGTTTTCGTCACCCCCGGACCAAAGGGCATCAAACTCTTGACGAAGCCGTTCAATATGGAAAACCGCTTCATTCCCTTTCCAATCTCGCGAAAGCGTGAGTTGTTCCAGGTTTTTAGACAACCCGGTCTTTGTAAGGTTGGTCGATCCATGTAGGGCAGCTCGATTCTCACCGTCTTGAAATAGCCAAACCTTCGGGTGAAAGAGGGCCTCACGCATAACCGCTACTTTGATCACCAAACGCTTCTGGGTGATTAGCCAAGCAAGGCATTCGAGAGTGTGATGGGTAATTACATCTTGATCTGGAACGTCCTCTATTAGGATGCGCTCTGCCAGACAACGTAGTTCTTCATCGCTCTTTGTGAGAGCATCAAAGTCACCCGCTGTAAGAAATGGGCTCACTACCAGACGCATTGGTGCGTTTGAATTTTTAAGAAATATCGCGAGCCCTGGCGCTATTTCTGCAAAAGAACCGCTCGAAAAATAGCCCATCATCAAATCGACAGAGTGGCTAGCCCGCAGTGCCGGAATAAGGACTTCCTCAGTTGCAAAATCCTTTGGCAAAAAATAGAGTGGCTGAGCATCTGAAATCACAGCCTTCAGAGTAAAGCTTGGCACATCGATTACTTTTGACCGCGCATCAGTTTCTAAAACCATCTGACTATTCGTTACTTATGACACGCCAAACACACCTTTGCTTTCCCATACAGGTCATCAATATCTAGCGGCTCACTGTCCGGCCTTAATGGATTCGGTGGACCTTGGAGCGCCGACGCGCCAAGCGTTGTTCGTGATCTTGCATGATCTGCTTGATGCGTTCTGGCTGTTCCAGCTCTTCCAGTGACTCGCCCTGACTCCACGTAAACGGCGAGCCGTTTACGACAGCGGTCTTTTCGTAGCGCTTGGCTTCCTCAAAAGCGTCCGGGTGCTGCTCTTTGAGCCGTACCCATTCAATCTTCTGCTGAAAGAAGCAAAACGTGCAGCCGCTCCGAGTGCGCCAGGAATAGTATTTCGGTAAGCCCAGCCCAGCATCATCAAGAATCTCCAGAACGCCAGGCTTGTCGATACCGGCTTCTTTGAAGGGCACTTTGACGATGAGCTTGTCGTGCTTGGATGAGTAGCCCTCCCGGTACTCTTCATCGCTGCGAATCGCTACGTAGCTGTAGATCGTCTCACCAGCTTCCAGCATCGGACGTAGCCACTGCTCAAACGGACGCAGCTTGAGCTGTCGGGTACACCAGCGGGTTTGCGGCGATGGTAGAAAGTCGTTGTACTGTTTCAGCCAGAAATCAAAATCCCGGTCAGGATTCAGCCGTAATATGGTCTGTCCGAGAAAACCTTCCAACCGTCCAAGAAACTCGTAGACCTCTGGCAGTTCCTTACCCGTATCCGTGAAGAAATACTGAATGTCGAGGGCAGGGTGCTGCTGCCGCATGTAGACGGCGAGCGCCGCGCTGTCGCGTCCGCCGGACAGACCGAGTACGTGGCGTTCCCTGTTCGTCGTACTCAAGACGCCTCCCGTTTCTTTCGCCAATCTTTCTCGGTCGAATTGGTTTCCGCAGCGGCTTTGAGATACTTGGCGCTCAACTCGGCCAGGGTAGCCAGGATTATGTTACGTTGCCTCTCACCGCTATAGCCTAGAACTTCGTCTACTTTTTCGATCAGCGCATCCACTTTCCCACGTTCCAGGTCGGTAATGTCAAACTCGTCATGGACCGGCGTTGGTCGGCCACCCATACCCACCACCACGGCCAGGGCGTGCCGTTTGTTCGGTCGGCCCTTTACACGGGCAAATACCTCTGCACGGAGGAATTTTTGCGCCATATCGGCAAGCTCAATCGCAGCTTGGTCGAGATTAGGATCAACCCAATCGCGGGGCGGCTTGTTCGCCGCGAGGCTCGCCATTCCCTCGAAGCTCTCGTTACTATCGTCAAACTGCGAGAGTCTACCAACAAAGGCTTCGAGCCTGAAATCCCCGGCAAGCTGCCTGATGTTTTCGGCACGGGCGCGTAATTCCGCCAGTGATTGTGAAGAGACATTTGGGACTTGCAATTCAGAAAGCATGATATCGCGTAAGCGGTGGAGCATTGCAGGATAGGCATGGACCAGTTCCTCCAGCCCGTCTCGGACGCTGGCTATGATTCGGCGTACATCTCGGTTATTGGCCAGCGCTACGTCTTCCCCGAGCGTTCCCGGAAGGTCCTCAAACAGAAACGTATGGGGGTCGTGCGCACGTTTGAAAATATCGCGGATACGCACGGCGTTCGTAGACAGATGCATCGTTCGCGTGGTCCATTGAGGCAGGTGATCGTAGATAGCTACTAGGCCACGGCCAACATCGATAGGCTCCAGATGAACAAGGGTATTTGCGCTGTCAAGATCACGGACGATCTGGGCCATGCCGGAAAGTAAACTGCGGGAGACCTCCGACAGGTCCATCCAGCGCAACTGTATGAGGGCCGCATTCTTTGCCAGATATTCGACATCCACATCGTCGAATTGCGCCCTGAAAATACCGTCTCGATAAACCGCCAGTTTGTTGCGGTGGGACAAGACAAACGCAACGGCGAGAATCGGCATGAGCCCATCCTTGAGGCCGAACGGCGGCTTGCGCCATAGATCGAACAATTCGGAGACGGCAACTGTGCGCTTTGTGTTCTCTTCCAAATATGCGAGCGTGGTTTCCCACAAGGGGGCAAGGCAACATGGATCATGGGTCTTCGTTGGCGAAACGAAACGCCAGTTCTTACCGTCCTGTGCGTAGAGTCCGCCTGATTCAAGGACGGATGCGAACAAACCACCTTCGGCGGGGAAGCCCTCAATACCCAGACGCGGCTCGCCTTCGTTCAGGACTATACGCCGTAACAAATGGTTCTGTGCCGTAATCGCGCTCGTTGATGGTTTGTGTCGGTTGAGCAGTTCGTTGTGTAGTTGGGGACATTGGCTGAAGCGTCTATCGGCTAGTTCGGAAGCCATACTATTCAATTCGGCCCGCCGTAGAGGTGTGGACTGATAATTCTCATGGAACCACAACGCATTGTCGAATGCCTTGTGCAATTCCGTTTCAAGAAGAGCCTGTGCATCCGCGAGACGGGCATCAACTTCCCGCCTTGCCACAGAGTCGCCTGCCAACTCGGGATGGTCATTGCTGACACGCTCCAACGCAAGCAGTTCCCGCGCTAGCGGCACCACAACCCGAGACCTGCCCGAAGTGCCAACGATGATATCCCATGCGGCGCTGTGGCGTGCCGCCGTACGGCACAAGTCTTTCGCCTGCTCTTCGTCTTCCCCTTCAGTCGCTATCACGAGCAAGAATTGACCTATTGCCCCGTTTTTAGGTTCAGAGCGAGCGGCATATTCAACAAGATCGCTGAGCGGAACGATATCGATATCGAACCAGCGGAGCGTGGCGGTCTCGTGATAGTGGCGCTTGGCGAGGATGGGCTGAAGGCCAGCAAGGGATTTCAGAGCCGTGAAATCAATGGCGTCGATGTCGTCGAGCGCTGTCCGAACGGCCTGGTCAATATCAAAATCGCTCCCGGCGAAAATAGCGTACGCACCAAGAAACTTCTTAAAAATTGTGAACGACCATGTGCCGAGTTGGGACAATGCTTGTTGAAGCATTTCGATTGAAGTATCGGGAAAACAGCGCCGTAGTAGCTCGAAACTCGCGACTAATCCCGAGCGCTCCTTGAACAGATCGATAACACCGACCGTCTTGAGCAACTTGATGTGGAGGTCATCTCCACCCATAGATTCGCAACGTTCAAGCGCCTCCACCGCCGAGGCCCAGCGGTGTCCATCGGGTGAAGCCAGAATGGACGGCTCCAGATTGGCGCGGAGGTAATCCCAAAGGCGATCCGGGCCGTACCGCCCGTCTTCCCCAGCGTGTTTGAGAAAGTCCTGAAAGCCATGTGGCTCGGATGAGTTCAGAAAGCCGAAGATGCTGCGTTGGTTCTGACCGAAGCGGCGGCGCGATATCGGACCGAGTAGACAGGCCACAACCGGATGCAACGGCCAGCACGCTTCCAGCAGGGAGGCGAACTTCTCAACATCACTCGGACGTTCGCGGCGCGCAATCGCCGCAACCGTAGACGCCGACTCGCTCAATTCTTTCGGACGATAGTCACTCTCAATCGCGCGGGAAATCAGGTCAATCTGCTCTTCACCGGCAGTATCTACAATGAGGTCAATAAAACGCCCCTGAATCTTGGTCCACTCGTCGCGCATTTCCCGCGAAAGCCGATGAGCGTATTCCTCGAATGCCTGATGCAACACTCCGACGATAAGAAAACGCCCATTGCTTCGTGAGGCGGCCTCTGCAAGTTGCTGCATAATATAGATGTCGGAACCGTCGTCCTGTGCAGCGGCTTCGAGAAATTTACCCATCTCGTCGATGAACAGAATCAGGCCGCCATGAGTCTCAAGTTTTTCGGCGGCCGCGGCTGTCAGCGTGGCGATCAACTTGCTCTCGGTCCAACCGCCGCGAGGCCGGCGCGATACAAGCCCGGCGTTCCGAACGGCTTCTCCAATCACGCGGACAGGATGGTCACGCCTGCCGACGACCGGGACAACTCGCCAGCCTTTGTTGCCTAGCGGTAAGGCGTTCCACATTGTTCTGGTCAGACTCTGCCCGAAGACCTGAGCGGCCTTGTTTTGCCGTTCGGTATTGCCGTTCAGCAAGGCGCTCAGCGCAACCACAAGACTTGACTTTCCGCTCCCGTATGGACCGGTCCATGTAAATGCCCCGTGTCCTGTTTCAGAGACATGGCGCGCCATTGTTATGAGAACGTCAGCGGACGATAGGGGACAGACGAATCCTTCAAGCGCAGCAGATTCACCCAGATCGGCGTCGATGCGAATCGATCTCAGAAAGCGGCGCGCTATGCGGACCCGTTCGTGTAATGCTATCAGGCAGCCTTCTTCTCGGTACGCTCGCGGTGGTCGCTCGACACGTAGGAAAGCGCGTCTTCTTCACCAATATCGATGGTACGCACCACTTGCTTGAGCCCGGCTGTCTCGGACCATCTGAGCTTGCCGCGCGTCACCTCGTCAAGCGCTGCAAGACGGTCAACTACATCGTTCTCGTCAAAAAGAAAGACCCGGCCTAGTCCGCCGGGCGCGTAGGCAATGGCCTCGAACGACAGAGTGGAAGTATGAGGAAAATAGCGTAACCAAAAGTCAATGAGCGCATAGACGAATACACCGTCGCTCAACGTCGTCTTCGACCCACGCACAAAACGAAATCCATCCTGTTTGCCAATAGCCTTGATAAGCCCCAGCTCGGTCAGGGGCGACTCAAGCACGTCATCATGTCCCAGCTTTCCCGACATGTGCCGGGCGACATAGGTCCGAATAAAGCACGCAACATCTTTGTTGATTGTCTTATTCGCGACACGCGGCCACGCCCGGTCTTGGAATCGGTCTTGAGCGAGGCGGTCAAGTTTCTTAACAAGGTCGTCCCGATCAAAGATCATGGCGGGGTAGTGATTGAAGGCCCAGAACCAAGTTGTTTTTTCAAGCTGCGCCGCCAATTGCCAATGGATCAACCAGAGCGTGGAGGGGTGCTCCATATAGGGGTCAAGTCCGTTTGGCCCGAAAAACAAGCGGCCAATCTTTGTCGAGCGAACGATGTTTGTGTCGGGTGGCTCTTCAATGATCCCTGTCGCTTTTGCCCAATGGCGCATGGAAGCCACCATGTTTTTGCCCACGCCAAAGCGTGCAATGGCCCCATTGTCCCAACAGAGGTTTCTGTTATCGGGCTCGTTCTCGATTTCAGCAACTCGGTCGAATACTTTTTTCAGCCAGCCATAGCGGAACGGGAAGGTTTCGTGCCCCGAAAATTGCGGCTTATAGCCGTCTTGAAAAAGTGGTCCGCGGGCCATCTGTCCTCTGACTACTGAGTGGAGCCCCCGGGTCGTGTGTGGCTCATATACCATACCCTATGGTAGCATCCGTCCAAGAGTAATGAAAATCGGTAAAACCCTCTATTTTGACCATCAGGCCACAACGCCGGTCGATGCGCGTGTTGTGACTGCCATGACTCCATATTACGCGGAGTCATTCGGTAATCCCCATTCGTCGGATCATAGCCTTGGTTGGGAATCTGCAAGCGCCGTCGAAAAAGCTACTACGTGCGTGGCACGGCTGATCGGCGTGGACGCTGATGAAATCATATTTACCTCGGGAGCAACCGAGTCAAACAACTTGGCTCTGCTAGGCTTGGGCCGCCGGGCCGCCGGAGGCAAGCGCCGCCGCATTCTGGTCAGCGCCATCGAACATAAATGTGTGCTGGCTGCTGCCAGAATCTTGCAAGAGCAGTTTGGTTTCTCAGCGGAACTGATTCCGGTCGATGCTGAAGGCTTTGTAGAAATGCCGGCTCTGGAAAAAGCGTTGGACGATGATGTCCTCATCGTGTCGATCATCGCGGTTAATAACGAGATCGGGACGATTCGAGATATTGGGCGAATATCCGAACTGGTCAGAAGCTATGGGGCCGTTTTTCATTGTGATGCAGCGCAAGCACCCATTGCCATGAACATGCAGCCAATGGCGCGCCAAACTGATATGCTAAGCCTTTCGGCACACAAGATGTACGGCCCAAAAGGCATTGGAGCCATTTATATTGCTCGCGAATTGCAGGGTCAAATCGAGCCGTTGATCTATGGCGGCGGACAGCAGAACGGTCTGCGCTCGGGCACGGTCCCGGTTCAGTTCTGTGTTGGGATGGGCGCAGCAGCAGATATCTTCGCCGCTACCGATACGGAAGAGAAGCGGGCGCAGCTATGCCGCCGTCGCGATACATTTGTTGAAATGCTCAACCGTCTACCGTGGCCGATAGCGTTGAATGGCCCCCAAGGGCAGGCTCGCCATCCCGGCAATGCCAATATCCGGTTCGCAGAGTTTTCTGCGTATGACATCCTCGGAGCTTTACAGCCGCACCTCGCGGCCTCCACCGGTTCTGCCTGTACCTCGGGGATACCTGAGCCGTCGCATGTTCTGAGAGCTATCGGTTTGAGTGGTGAGGAGGCCGAATCCTCAATCCGCTTCAGCCTTGGCTTTGACACGACTGACGCAGACCTTGAAGAGGCGGTGCGGCTGATTACGGAGACGTTGACGCGGCTCGTTTGAACCGCTGGCCTCTTGGGTGCTGGCCCGTGCCTGCCAATCCCTCAGGCGGCGAACGCGTCCTGTCCCTTCTGATAGGCAAAGATACTCTGGCCGGCGTTGCGGTTCACCAATTCCCGCTCGTACATGGGATGCAACAGGCTGCGGACCTCGTGCTCGAGCTCGCATAACAGCTTGCCGGTTTTAGGATGGACGATGGCCTGAAAGCGATACTGATGATCGTCGCTTTCCTGGGTAATCAGTTTGTGCCGTTTCAGGAAGGTATGCGGGGCCGAGAAGTTGGCGACATAGACGGCAATATGATGCCCGTCATAGGCGGGGATGGCCTTCGCGGTTTCCCGAAAACGCAGGACCTGAGCACGCCCGACCTGGACGTGGGCGACCGCGGCGGCGCGCTCTTGGCTGACGGTGGCCGGGGTGTGCATCACTTCCTGATAGAATTGGCAAATCCCGCGGGCCGTACGAGGTGCGACCGGCATCTCAACATAGGGCAGACCCAGCGTCATGCTGCCGAACCGCGGACTGGGCGCGTAGCAGCGCAACTGATTCCCCCACGGACAGGTGACGGCGACATAGCTCTTTTTGGCCGACCAGCGAAAGGCCGTATCGGCGAGACGTTTTTGGACCCGCTCAAGTCGCGTCTGCAAGGCGTCCAAGTCTGGAACCACCACCCCGATATGGCCTCGGAACACCTGCGGATCACTCGCCGGGAGGTGAAACTGCTGCTGGCCAATGTTCACCCACATATTGCCCGGTCCGACCATCATATACGGGTCGCGGGTCAAGCCGAGACCGGAGACATAAAAGGTCGCAGCAATCGCCTGGTCCGGCACGGTGACATTCACATGTTCCATCCCCAGGATATTCCCGACATCCTGCGTGGCCCGATCGTATGTTTTCTTGTTTTGCATAGCCTACCATCCCTCCCTGATAGAAAGTCTGCGCTTTGATTATTCCTTGCCGCTCTCCATTTGACAAGCTTGGCAGAGATGCAACCCGGGTGGTAGGGTGTCAGGCTCTGAGAAAAAAGGAGACAGCCGATGCTCGCGCTCGATCATGTGCGTATTCTCGATTTATCTCATTTTGAGGCCGGTCCGTCGTGTACGGAGTTATTGGCCTTTCTTGGGGCGGATGTGATTAAGGTCGAACCGCCCCGCAGCGGCGAGTCGGGGCGAAACTTTCTGACCAACGAGCCGGGACTCGATTCGCATTTTTTCATTCTGCTGAATGCCAATAAACGCAGCGTTACCCTCAATCTCAAGGCCGAGCAGGGCCGCGCCCTCTTCCGCTCCCTGGTCCCGCAGGTTGATGTGGTGTTGGAGAATTTCTCTCCGGGCACCATGGAGCGGCTGGGGCTCGGCTACACAGACCTTCAGCAGCTCGACCCGCGGCTGATCTATGCCACGATCAAGGGCTTTGGTACGTCCGGCCCGTGGAGTGGGTATAAGAGTTTCAACTCGATTGCCCTGTCAACCGGTGGGGCCATGAGTATCACCGGCTTACCCGGCTCGCCGCCGCTCAAACCCGGCCCGACTATCGGTGATACCGGCACCGGCATCCACTGCGCCGTCGGCATTCTTGCCGCCCTGCTGCAACGCGGCAAAACGGGTACGGGACAGCATGTGGAAGTGTCTATGCAGGATGCGGTGGTCAATTACATGCGTGTGCCCATGCGCCACCATCTTCAGGCCGATGCCGTGGTGCAGCGGAGCGGCAACCGTCTCAGCCAGGCCGCTCCCACAGACACCTATCCCTGCGCGCCGGGCGGACCCAACGATTATGTCTATCTCATGTCCACGACGCCGCGGATGTGGGAGAGTTTGCTGCACACGATTGAGCGTGAAGATTTGATTGGCGACCCGCGCTATACGGCCACCTCCGAGCGCAACGCCCGCTTTGACGAAGTGTATGACATTATTCGGGCCTGGACCACACAGCACCCCAAGTTCGAGGTCATGGAGCGATTTGGAGAGGCCGGCGTGCCGTGCGGGGCGGTCTTTGATTCACACGATATTTTCACCCACCCGCAACTCCGTGCACGCGGCATGGTTGCCACCGTCGAACATCCGACCCGCGGCAGCATCACCATGCCCGGCTGCGCGGTCCAACTCGACGACTCCCCGGTCGAAGTCACCCCGGCCCCTCTGCTCGGTCAGCATAACCGTGAGGTTTATCGGGACTTGCTGGGCCTTTCACAGGAAGAGCTGCAAGAACTGGAAGAAACGGGCGTTATCTGACTGGGCCCCTTACCTCAGCCCCCTTCGCCGCCGTTCATGCTGAGCGTGCTTCGACTTCGCCCCTATGGGGGGCTACGCTCAGCATGAACGGGATATGTATCGTTCGTCCTGAGCGTAGCGTCAGTGAAGTCGAAGGACACGGGGGAGGCTAACCCCCAACTCCCAATCCCAAGACAGGAAACCGCAAGAAGTTTTCAGTCTGCGCCGGCGAGTTCTTCCATCTTCCCGGCCAGGGTAAAGTCCAACTCGGTAATGCCTCCGGCATCGTGGGTGGCCAGGTCAACCCTGACCGTGCTGTAGACGTTGAACCATTCGGGATGGTGATTCATGGATTCCGCTACCAGGGCCGCGCTGGCCATAAAACCAAAGGCGCGGACAAAGTCCTTGAACGAATACTCCCGGTGCAACTTCCCGTCGGCCACGCTCCAGCCCGGCATACTGCCCAGCCTGGCCTGAATGTCCGTATCCGAGAGTTTCTGTCGGTCTGCCATAGTGTCCTCCTGTCTGCTTATGCTCTTTTCTCTTGTCGTAGGTGCTCACGAACCGCTTTCCGTCGCTTCTGACTGCACGACATGCTCTATTTCGATCTTCCTGATCTTGACCACAAATAAGATGAGGGCGCTGACTGCTCCAACCCCGGTCGCGACAAACAGCGGGATCGTCCAGTCTCCTCCGCTCCGCTCAATCATCTGTCCGGCAGACCAGGGACCCAGAATCCCGGCAAAGGTCCCGAGCGTATTCATCATGCCGAAGATAGCGCCGGCTTGGTGCGGATTAAACTCCAGGGCAACAGTGGTAAAGACGCCTATGCCTATACTGAACAGCCCGTAAAAAAGAACCAGAAAAACGGCGCAGGTCAGCGGCGAGGAGGTCTGGGCCGCCAGGACCAGGCAGGGCAGGGCCAGGGTGAGACCGAACGCGCCAAAGCGCACGCGGGCGAACTGCGCGTTCCAGCCGTTGCGTAGCAGCCAGTCCGACAGCATCCCGGCACCAACAACGCCGAGAAACGACGCACCGTGCATAAAAATGCCGACTGTGCCCATGACCCCCAGAGACATGCCGCGCGCCTCCACCAGATAGGTCGGAAACCAGAACAGAAACATCCACAGCACGTAGGCAAAGCACATATAGGCCAGGGTCACGGTCAGCAGCGACGCGCTGGAAAAAACGGTCCACAACGGCAGCGAGGCAGCCGGACGGGGCGGCAGGTTGGATTCGATATAGGCGCGTTCCGCTTCATCAATTTTCGGATGCTCGCGGGGCGTGTCCGTGGAAGACCACAGCCACAGCGCCGCCCAGACAAAGCCGAGCAGGGCATTAAAATAGAAGACGATCTGCCAGGAGAAATTGAGAATAATCCAGGTGGTGAGTGGATAGGCAATCATCTGACCGACCGTCACGCCAGACACGCTCAGGGTCTGCGCGCGGCCAAACTCGGCCCGCGGAATCCAACGCGCGTTGACAGAAGTGAGCGCCGGAATGGTGACGGACTCAAACATGCCGACCAGAAAACGCGCGCTGAGCAGCAGCCAAAAGGCGGAAACGGCCGGTGGGGTCAGGGCCGTGAAGAGCGAGAAGCCACAGAAGGCAAGAGCCAGCACTTTTCGCGCGCTCCAGCGGTCGGCCACCAGGCCACCCGGCAACTGGAGCACGGAGTAGCCAACCAGGAAGGCCGAGAAGACTGTTCCAAACTCGCTCTTGCTCCAGCCGGAATCGGCCATGATAACCGGCGCCGCAACAGAGATATTCACCCGGTCAATGTAGTTAATAACTGTTCCGGAGAACAGCAGTCCAACGATCTTATACCTGACCGGCCTCGCCATAGTCCCTTCTTTTGTGATGACCGGTGTTCGCGTCCCTTACACCGAATGCCTCATTGTGGCCCCCGGGCGGTCCGGCGTCAAAGCTGCCATGCGAGTGCCATGTATGATAGATGCGTGCCTATGGGTCAAGCGCGTAAGGAAATGAGTAAACGTGGCCAGCATTTGCATGGCTGTTGGAGGGCGCGTTTCTTCATTTGAGGAGTGTCCCCAATGCAACCGACCGGCGTGGTGATTAACAGAGAAAGCTGGCTGCTCTTAATGGAAGAACCCGTGTACTCCGTCCGGTTTATTGCCCGTGAAGGCGCCCAAGAGTTGGCCGTTGTCAGCCGGGTCGAAGACCTCGGCTGGTTTATCGACGCGCCCCTGCCACTCACTCTGAGCCTGACGACGTGGCAGAGTCCCGCGCGAATCTGGGTGGTGGCCATAGGCTACCAACTGCATCCGACGTTTGGGGGGAGCAAAGGCGGCGTGTTTTATCTCAACCCGAGACAGGCGAGCGACGCCGCTATTCTGCACAAGCTCGTTCAACAGGATAAACTGACGGTTATCCTGCTCAGTGACGATACCGAACTGCATTACACCCTGTCCGTTCCCCTGTCCCCGCCACAATTGGAGCGCTGGCAGGCGGCCATGGCTCGGCTCGGTCTGCCCGCGGCGAACACGCTGCTCGATACGGAACAAGACCCGGCCTTCAGTCGCGCGCTTCGGGCGTTTCAGGCGCAGTGTGGCCCGGACGATATTCTCGCCGGACAATCGTAGCGCTGAGCGGGAGCTACAGATTGGTCCGATAGTCCTGTTCGACAAATTCGTCAATCTTGTTGGCCATGCCGGCATCGCCACCCATCTTGGCCGCCAGAATCTTGCCGAACGATATCTTGAGGCGCTCCTGCCAGGTATCGGGCTTCCAGAGTTGTGACCGAATGAACGCCTTGGCGCAGTGGTAGAACACCTCTTTGATCCGGACCCGAATGGCAACCACCGCGGGTTTTCCACGCGCGGACAGGCGCTCCAGGACTGCCGGGTCGGCCGTGAGTTCAGCCAGGCCATTGACCCGCATGGTTTCCGGCGTGCCCGGCAGCAGGAAAATCAGGCCTATATGGGGGTTCTCAATGATATTGGTCAGCCCGAAGACCAGCTTATTACCCGCCCGGTCCGGGATGAGCAGCGTGTGTTCATCCTCAATACAGACAAACCCCGGCCCGTCCCCTTTGGGCGAGACATCCTGATTCCCTTCGGCGTCTGCCGTGGCGAGCAGGAGAAACGGCGAGCGTTTGATGAAGTCCATGCACGACTCATCCAACGTGGTCCAGAGCTTATGCGGGACGAGTTCACTCGGGGAGCCCATGCGTTCGCGCAACTGTTCCACGCTTGTAATTTGATGCGGGTCTGCGGTTGCCGTCATAATCTCTCTCCTTTTTCGGTCCGTTTAATTGTCCCTTCCTTTCTACGCAAAACGCGATAAAGTGCAAGTTTCATCCACAGGGAACAAGGAGGAAGTATAGATGGCTGACCTCACTATCGAAGTCACCAACCGTGTCGGCATTCTGACCATGAATCGTCCCGATAAGCTCAACGCGCTCACCAGAGACATGAACCGACTGGCGGTTACGGCGCTGCGCGAGATGTCGGAAGACCCCGAGGTTGGCGCGGTTGTGCTGACGGGCGCGGGCCGGGGCTTTTGCGCGGGCGGCGATGTGTCAGCCATGCAAAAGGGTGAAGAAATCGGCACCCGGGATTCCACCCTTGAGCAGCAGATCGACGAACTCCGCGAAGGCCATGCTTGGCCCCGGCTGCTGCACCATATGCCCAAGGTCACGATTGCGGTGATGAACGGACCGGCCGCCGGCGCCGGCCTGGGCATCGCCCTGTCGTGCGACCTGCGCTTTGCTTCCGACCGGGCGCGGCTCGGGACGGCCTATGCGCGGGTGGGTTACGGCGGTGACTATGGGACGACCTGGCAGCTCAGCCGTTTGGTCGGCCAAGCCAAGGCCAAGGAATTGTTCTTTTTACCGGACATGATTAACGCGGACGAAGCCCTGCGAATCGGCTTGGTCAACCGTGTCTTTGCCCACGACCAACTCATGAACGAAGCCCTGGAACTGGCCGAACGTATCGCCTCCGGCCCCTTGGTCAGCTACCGCTATATGAAAGCTAACGTCAATGCCTCGGGTGGGGTGGATTTCCGCACCATGCTCGACCGGGAGGCGGAAACGCATCTGCGCTGCGGCCAAACGGAAGATCATCAAGAAGGCGTCAACGCGTTCATGGACAAACGGCAACCGGTTTTTCGAGGACGGTAGCAGGGCATGGCAGAAACAATCTTTCTGAAAATCATTGCAGGCGAGATTCCATGCCACAAAATCTATGAAGACGACCAGGTCTTCGCCTTTCTCGATATTGGTCCGCTGAGCAGCGGCCATACCTTGCTTGTCCCAAAGGAGCCGGCAGAAACAATAGATCAGCTTTCGGACGAATCCGCGGCGGCCCTTGGCCGGGTTTTACCGCGGCTGAGCCGAGCCGTCCTCAAAGCCACCGGGGCTACGGCCTTCAACATCCTGCAAAATAACGGCGCCAGCGCGCATCAGGCCGTGATGCACGTCCACTTCCATATTATTCCCAGATTCCCGGCGGCGGAGGGCGCGGGGCTCGGCATTGAATGGCCGGCCGGCACGCTGGACAACGAAACGGGCCAGCGGCTGGCGGCAGATATCGGAGCGGCCCTGGCTGAAGAGTAGGTTGACGCCCTTGGTTGACGCGCTGGCAGGGCGGTCATACACTCCGACATGTTTGTCTGACATGCGGGCCAAAATGAGTAAACGTGTCAACAGCTACAGGTCTGTTGGAGGGGTAGTTTGCTCATCTGAGAGCAAGAGGAGGAGACAGCGTGCCAGCCTCTGAAGCAGTTACCCGAGGGATTCGCATCAGCGTGGAAACTCAATACGATCCGACCCGCTCTTCTCCGCAGCAGAGTCAGTGGTTCTTCCTGTATACCATCCGCATCACCAACGAAGGGCCGGTCACCGCCCAGCTTATGACCCGCCACTGGATTATTACCGACGCGACCGGCCATGTGGAAGAAGTCAAAGGATCGGGCGTGGTCGGCGAGCAGCCCGTCCTGGCGCAGGGCCAATCCTTTGAGTACACCTCGGGCTGTCCGCTGACCACACCCTTTGGTTCCATGCGCGGCAGCTATCAGATGACCACGGCGGACGGAGAGCAGTTTGATGCGGAAATTGCCGAATTTATTCTGCGCGAACCGCACGCCATGCACTAGGAAGTAGGCAGCGGACGGAGCCCTGAGTAGTGACCACACAAAAGAGTGAAGAAGAGCGATTTCACGATGACTCCCTCAATTGGCTTTATTGGACTGGGTCGGATGGGCCTGCCCATGGCGCGGCATCTGCTTGATGCCGATTTTTCACTTGCGGTTTTCAATCGCACAGCCTCACGGGCCGACACCTTGCGCCAAAACGGAGCGCAGTGGGCCGATTCCCCCCGTGAGCTGGCTGCGCAATCCGATATTGTGATCAGCATTATTGCTGACGATACCGCGCTCCGGGCAATTGCGCTGGGCGAGGATGGCATTCTGGCCGGCCTCAAACCGGACGGGATTCACGTTGATATGAGTACCGTCTCGCCCGATGTCACTAAAGAACTGACGCCGCGGTATCACGACCGGAAGACACATTTTGTGGCCGCTCCGGTCTTTGGCCGTCCGGAGGCCGCAGCCGCGGCAAAACTGTGGATTTGTCCGGCTGGCCCAAAGGCGGCCATTGATCGCTGCCGACCCGCGTTTGAGGCTATGGGTCAAGGGGTCATCGTGGTAGGCGAAGAGCCTCACCTGGCCAATGTACTCAAGCTGGTGGGGAACTTTTTTGTGATTGCTGCCATCGAAACCCTCAGCGAGGCGCTGACCCTGGCCGAGAAGGGCGGCTTACAGAACGAGACCGTCCTGGAGTTGATTCGGGCACTGCTGCCCGTCCCGTTGTTTCAAGGCTATGGCAGCCGGATTGCACAGCAAGAGTATGTTCCTGCGGGCTTTGCGCTGGCGCTGGGATTGAAAGATGTCGGGCTGATGCAAAAGCTGGCCAAAGATGTGGTCGCGCCCCTGCCGTTGGCCGACCTGGCTGACAATCATTTGCGGGCCGCCTTTGCCCGCGGCCGGGGTGACCTCGACTGGGGGGCGCTGGCGACCGTTCTTCGAGAGATGGCCGGCCTCCCGTCTGGAGCCCCTGAATAGCTGTACGCAACAGGCCCAAGACCCACACCCGGACAAGAGAGCGATTGCTTGCACCCCGCACCGTCTTTCCCCAGGCCACTGCTTCCCAGAGAAATCCAGACATGACTGCGGAGCAGCAAAAGAGCTGGCCCCTCCAGCTTGGCGCAGTTCTGCTTGGCCTCAGCCTGCTGGGCGTGCTCTTCTGGAAGGTCGGCGTTGCTGAGGTCGCCCAGCACCTGTACCACATCGGCTGGTTGGCTCCCTTGGTCCTGATCCCCCAGAGCTTTGTGGCCCTGTTCGATGCCAGGGGCTGGGGCTATACCCTGAGCGGCTCAGCGGCCGCCCGGCCGCTCTCCCTGCTTCAGCTTTCGCTCACCCGACTGGCTGGCGAGGCCATCAATAATCTGACGCCAACGGCGAATGTCGGCGGGGAGGCTGTTAAGGTCTACCTGTTGCGACACTACGGCGTACCCTCCGATGTGGGTACGGCATCGGTTGTTGCTGCCAAGACCGCCCTGACCGTTTCCCAGGTTGCCTTTATCGTGCTGGGCCTGCCGTTTTTTCTGTGTCGCCTGGATATCGGCTACCATGCTTGGTGGATATTCGGTGCCGTTTCTGTCATGGCGTACGGGTTTGTGATGGTCCTCGTGCGCTGGCAGCGGCGGGGGCTTGTTGAAAAATGCGTTGGCTGGCTGCGGCGCCGATTCCCCGGCTGGAGCCGCCTGGCACACTGGCAGGCGCGGGCCAAACACATCGATACGCATCTTTTTCATTTGTACGACGGAGACGCCAAGGATTTCATTGCGGCCAGCCTGTACCACTTTCTGGGCTGGGTGGTGGGTGCGGTGGAAGTCTATGTGTTTTTGATTCTGATCGGCACACCGGTCAGTTGGATGGACGCCCTCATTATTGAAACCATGATTCAACCCGTCACGGCCGCGGCGTTGATCATCCCCGGCGCGCTGGGGGTGCGGGAAGCGGGGGGGATATTCCTGTGCCGCCTGCTTGGTATTGGGGAGGGCGCGGGCCTCACCCTCATGCTCCTCAAGCGGGCACGAGAGGCCGTCTACAACCTGATCGGATTGATCGTCCTGACCCGCGCTGGTATTCCTGCTTTCCAGAAAAAGCGCCACCGGCCTGATTTGCAGCCAACCTGTCGTCAAGCTAGAACTCGAAGCCGGCCCGCAGATAGTAGAAACCGCCGTTGAAGCCGTAGGGTGAGGATTCTGGGTACTTCGCGCCCAGGTCGCGGGCGTGCTTGTTGCGGCGCGGGTATTGGTCGAACAGGTTCTCCGCACCCAGGGCGAGGGTCAGCGCCTCCAGATACGGCAGAGACTGAAAGGTGTAAGAGGCTTCGACATCCGTTAGCCAGCGCTCGCCGGCGAGGATAGGTCGGCTGGCGGAGTTCCCGTGGGCTTCAAAGAAGTCGTCGTAGAAATGCAGCCGGGCCAGGAAGCGCCACGCCCCCCAGCTATGGTCGGCCATGAGTGAGAAGCGAAACTTCGGCAAGCCGTCTTCCATCTGGCGGACTTGCTTGTCGTCAACGACCGGCACGTTACGGCTGTCTACCTGCAAATCGTTCCAGTTACCCACCAGGGTGAATAGGGTGCTTCCAGCGAATGACTCCAGCGGATAGGTTCCCACCACGTCAACCCCATGGACGGTGGTGTCGAACGCATTGGTAAAATAGCGCACGGAGGTAATGGAGCCGGCATCAGGCGACAGCCGGTTGAAGGCTGCTCGCTGTCCGGGGTCAACTTTGAAATCCCGCGTCAGGCCGATGCGGTCCTGAATTTTGATCCGGTAATAGTCCACCGTCACGTCAAGCGCGCCCAGGCTGACCACCGTACCAACCGAATAGTTGACCGATTTCTCCGGATCCAGCGGCATGCCTCCAAAGAAGGCCGCGACCGGGTGATGCGAGGGAAAAATGCCCTGGTCAACCAGTCCCGCCTCGGTAAAAGTCGTGTTGACTTTGCGGATATTGGACTGGCCCGGCGTGGGTGCTCGAAAGCCCGAGCTGACCGAGCCGCGCAGGGCCAATGCCTCTATGAGCTGCCAGCGCGCACTCGCCTTGCCGTTGACCGACTCGCCAATGTCGCCGTCGAAGTTCTCGTATCGCCCCGCTATGCCCAGCGTCAGCGATTCAATGACTTCCGCCTCCAGGTCCATATACAAGGCATAGTTGTTCCGCTCCCATTCGCCGGCAGAGTCGGGCCGATAGCCGGTGAAGCCGTTCGAGCCAATACCGAAGCCCTGGCCGGCAAGGTCCAGTTCCTGATTGATGTACCAGGAGTTCTCTCCTCCGACTTTCTGCTCGTACTCCTCCATATGATATTCAAACCCGAAGGCGAGGTGCAGGGCGGAGTAGAACAGGTCGATGTCCAGGGGTCTGGAAATGTCCAGGTTGAACGTTCGCTCGAACTGGGTGTTGCCGCCGGGTGTATACGAGGTCGGAATACTCGTGCGCATGGCAGCCAGCTGGGGATTGATGGTATTGTAAATGAAAAAGTCGATCCTGTTGTAACCAAAGGAAGCGCTGGCATCATACGCCCAGCCGTTGAGCAGGGCATACGCGCCCTCCAGCCCCTCCAACTCTCCGCGCATTCCAAAGGCGATGCTCCAGTCCGTCACATAGCCCCCGAAGCGAGGTGTGAACCCGCCCGGAAAGCGCTCGTTGAACATGAAGCAGTGGTCGGGCAGGTTCACATTGCTGTAGTCCGCCGCGGGATTGGTGGGCACCGCCGGGCAGCCTTGGCCCGTACCCGACAGGTCGGCCACCCGGATGGTGGGCGTGCCGTCCGCCAGCGGGTCGCCCCGGAAGACGCCCGCGCGGGTATTCGGGTTGCGGAAGAAGAAGCCGCCCTCCACCTTGCGCTCGGCATAGTTCCCGAACGCATACAGCCGAGCGTTGAGATTGTCCAGGTCCAGCCCTAGGTTGCCGAAAAATTTGTAGTCGTACCGTATCTCCGGTGCCCCCCATATCTGGGCCGCCGGTCGGCGGACATGCTCGTTACCGGCGGCGATTAAACCCTGCGCGTCGCGGCGCTGGACGCTGCGGCTGGTCTCGTCGGCATTCATGAACTCGAAGCTGAAGTTGGCGAAGCCCTGCTCGGTCAATGGCACGCCCAGGTTAGCGGCTACCTGTACTTTGTCGCCGTCGCCGTGGTAGGTCTGGCCATAGCTCGTCTGCACCTCCAGCCCCTCAGTGTCTTCCCGCAGCTTGAAGTTCAGCACACCGGCGATGGCGTCCGAGCCATACTGGGCCGCGGCCCCGTCGCGCAGGACTTCCACCTGCTCCAGGGCAATAGCCGGGATCGTCGACAGGTCCGCGCCTTGCGTCCCATAATTGCTGCCGTCCGAGAAGGAGATGACCGAGGCGCGGTGGCGACGCTTGCCGTTGACCAGCACCAGGGTCGAGTCCGGCGACAGGCCGCGCAGATTGGCCGGCCGCACAAAGGTGGCCGCGTCGCTGATGGGCTGCTGGTCGACGTTATACGATGGGACCGTGGCCGACAGCAACGAGTCCATGTCGCGGATGCCGTAGGTCTGTAAATCTTCGCCCCGAATGATATCCACCGGCACCAGCGACTCCTGGGCCGAGCGGCCCGCCACCCGCGAGCCGACGACTTGCAGGTCTCCGAGTTCTACGACTTCCTCTGACTGCTCCGCGACCAGTTCCGTGTCTGACGCTCCAGCCGGCTCTTGTGGCTCGGCGTCTTGCGCCCCGACCACAGATGCTCCCGTCAGGGTGAACAGACTCACGAGAAGGCAGATCTGCCAGCACTGCTTCCTCATAACACTCCTCTCGCTTTCCTTCTTTCTTCTCGTGTGTATAATACCATCCTTTTGGGGGGGAGGCTATGTCTCTACAGGCCGCGGCAGGGAAGGAGAGAAGCAGGAATGCGTACATTGTTCTTAAATCCGCCTGCGTATGAAAACTTTGATGGTGGCGCGGGCTCACGCTATCAGGCGACGCGTGAGGTCTGGTCGTTCTGGTATCCAACTTGGCTGTGTTATCCGGCCGGCATGATCGAGAACAGTCGTGTGCTGGATGCGCCGCCCGAAGGGTTAAACCAGGCGCAGACCGTTGAGATCGCCAAAGAGTACGACCTGGTTGTGTTGCATACCAGTACGCCGTCGGTAAAACTGGACGCGCGCACCGCTGAGTTGATTAAAGAAAAAAATCCGGATTGTCGGATCGCGTTTGTGGGCGGCCAGGCCACGGCTGAGCCGGAGCAGACCTTGCACATCTCCGAAGCCATCGATATTGCCGCGCGCAAAGAGTTTGACTACTCCATGAAAGAGGTCGCCGAGGGATGGGATTGGAAAGACATCCGGGGCATCAGCTACCGCCAGGATGGACACATCCATCACACCCCTGACCGTCCCACGCTCAGCAATGAAGAACTCGACCAATTGCCCTTTGTCACCCAGATTTACGACCGTGATTTGGACTTCCGCAAGTATAACAGTCCCTATTGCCAGTATCCCTATGTGTCGTTGTATACCGGACGGGGCTGTCCGGCGCGCTGTACGTTTTGTCTGTGGCCGCAGGTGACCACCGGCCACTCCTACCGTACCCGCTCGGTGGGCAATGTCATTGAGGAAGTGCAGGAAATGCAGCGCCTCTTTCCCGGCCTGAAAGAGGTCTTTTTTGATGATGATACGTTTACCGCCGACCCGAAACGCGCCCGGGCAATCGCCAAAAAAATGGGTGCCCTGGGCCTGTGCTGGTCCACCAACGCGCGCGGCAATGTTGACTACGAGACCCTTAAGGTGCTGAAAGACGGCGGGTTGCGGCTGTTTGTGGTTGGCTATGAGTCCGGGAATGCGGCCATTCTCAAGAACATTAAAAAAGGCGTGGCCCTCGAAACCTCGCGGCGTTTTACTCGGGACTGTCACACGCTTGGCATTCTGATCCACGGCACCTTTATTTTGGGCCTGCCGGGAGAAACCCGCGAGACCATGCAGGAGACCATGCGTTTCGCCCGGGAGATGAATCCGGAAACCATTCAGGTCTCTTTGGCGTCCCCTTATCCTGGCACCGCCTTTTACGATTTCGCCCTCGACCACGGCTATATCAAGGCCGAAGACATGGTAGGCGAGTCGGGCTATCAGCAGTGCGTGATTAACTACCCCAACCTGTCCGGGGAAGAAATTTTTGAAACGGTTGAGCGATTTTATCGCTCATATTACCTCCGCCCGCGCTATATCTTCAAAGCCGTCAAAAAGATGGCGCGCGACCCGGAGGAGCGGAAACGGATGTGGCAGGAAGGCAAAGACTTCTTCCGCACCATGCGGAAACGACGGGAGATGAGCGTCACGTCTTCTCCGGCCGCTTAACACGTCTCCTCCCGACGAGGCGGAGACCGTGTCTGAGCCATGTCCCAAAAGAGTAAACGTGCCCCAACTATGTAGATTGAGAAAGGATAGGTACGTTTCCTCTTTTTATCGCCTTCTGGTTCCTGGCCGGCCTGCTGGGTATTGCCCTGGTCTATTACCTTTTTAGTATCTATGCGGCCTGGCGGTTTTTCCGTCCGAATCCGGCCCCTGGCACGCTCCTTCCCCCAGTTACTGTTCTCAAGCCGCTCAAAGGCGCACCGCCCGATCTGTACGACAGTCTGGCGAGCTTTTGTCAGCTCGATTACCCGACCTTTCAAATTCTCTGCGGTGTCCGCGATCCCACTGACCCGGCGGTTGCTATTGTCGCCAAAGTGCAGCACGACTTTCCCCAGTGCGATATGACCTTGGTTGTTGCACCCTCTGTGATCGGGACCAACTATAAGGTCAGCACCCTGCACCATCTGACACCGCAGATGAAGTATGACTATCTCGTCGTTACCGATAGTGATGTGTGTGTTGCGCCCGATTACTTGCGAACGATCATCCCGCCCTTGACCCATACGGAAACAGGCCTGGTCACCTGTGTGTATCGCGGCGGTTCCAGACAACCCCTGCCGGCCCTGCTGGAATCGCTCATGATCAACACGACTTTTACCACCCAGGTCGTGGTCGCCAGCCAGATTGAGCAGCCCGCGTACGCCTTCGGCGCAACCATGGCGCTTAAACGCGCCGGCCTCGACGCGATTGGGGGCTTTGCCAGGCTGTCCGATTATCTGGCGGATGACTATTACCTCGGGCATCTCATTCGCCGGGCCGGGTATCGGCTGCGCGTCCTTCCCACCGTCGTTGAAACCCACCCCGACGCGGGCTCGCTGCGTGGGTTGTTTTACCATCAGTTACGGTGGGCGCGAACGCAACGGAACTGTCGTCCCGGCGGGTATATCAGTACGGTTGTGACGTTTGGCACGGTCTGGGCCTGTGTGAGCCTGCTCTGTTTTTGGTCGTCTGTCGAGATGACCGTTCTCGCCCTCAGCGTCATTGGGGTGCGCCTCCTGACCGCCGCGCTGATGAGCACGGCCTTTCTGCAATCAAGGCTACCGCGTCCCGCCATTCTGCTGACCCTCCTCACGGACCTCCTCTCTTTTGTTGTCTGGTGTGCCAGCTTGCAGGGCAATACGGTCCGCTGGCGGGAGTATACCTTCCGGCTCCAAAAAGACGGCCGCATGGTCCGCGTCGGTTAATCCCCTGTTCCTTCACGAAGCGACGGGAGATCACGATAACTAATGAACCGGATATTCTCTTCTGCGGCCATCGCCCGCACAGTCGGATTCGTGAGCGCTGTCAGCTCAACCTCTCTCCGATAGGTTGGCATCCACCGTTCGACCTCAGGACATGGCCGGCCGGCCGGATGGCAGTACAGTTCCGTCACGCCGGCTTGGAGCCGAGGGAACAGGCCACGCAGGTAGGGTTCATCCAACGCGCCACTTTGATACAGGCCAAACAGATGATCCGGGTAGGGAATCCGAGCACGCTGCAGCTTTTTTTCGGTCGTCCGGGCGAGGGGTGTAAAGACAACGGACTCCCAGCGTTTCCTCAAGGAATGACGCGGGTCGAGCGTCAGGCTGGTCGTCAGGTCTTCTCGGGTCAGGCGCATAGCAGGAATGTGGTATTCCTGTACGAGTGCCAGGAGAGCGTCCATGACGACCGGGTGCATGTGGATGTTGAGGTGTCCATCAATATGGGACAGGGGTAATCCCGTTTCCAGAAAACGCTCAATCTGAGCCCGACACTCGGCCCGAACTTCTTCCCGCGCCCGCGGGGAGAAATAATACTGTAATCCGGCTCGGGTTGGATTGTGGGCAAAATTCCCCTCGCTATCGATGATCGTGCGGAGGGCCTGGCGGGAGAGAACGGCCCACCCTTGGACTAAGGTCACATGCAGTCCAACCCCGAGGCTCGGTGTCGAGCGGGCAAGCTCGACCGCTTCCTCCCAGGCCGGCGCCGCGACCATGAGGCTGGCATTGGTCAGAATGCCGTGCCGGTGGGCGTGTAGTATGCCGGCATTGACCTGAGAGGACAGGCCGAAGTCGTCCCCGTTGACGATGAGATAGCGAACGCCGGGAACGGCCGCCCCCCCGCTCCCCTCCTTTAACGGCACGGAATCCTCCTCACCCCGAGTTGGTGGTCAGTGTCCGGTGGTCGGTTGCCAGGACCGTTTTCCTGACCACTAGCCACTGACCACCGATCACTCGTCATCCGCGTCGAGCCGCTCGATAGCCGGCAGGATATCGCGCTCGGCGTGTTCGAGGTCGTGCGGAAAGTCGATTTCCGTCCAGGGCAGGTCGTCAACCCGCTCAAAACCAACATGGTGTTGGGCCAGAAACACCGGGAAGGCTTCTTCGTGCTCGATCGTGTCTCGGCCCCGAGCCACCCAGTCATCGAGAATCGAGCGGAGGAGCGGAGCGGCGTCTCGCGCAACTTTGAGAAAACCGACCGACTCGCCCACCAGATCGTAGTCGCCCGAACCGCCCCGGACAATCGTCAGCACCCGCCCGGCCCGGGTGAGCAGCATTTGTTCTTCGCCGGTATTCTCGGAACTCGCGTCAAGCAGAAAACAGCTTGCGTGTCTGGATTGCACTAAGCGTTTCAGCAAACGAGCTGGGAACAGCACATCGGCATCCATGATCAGCAGGTCGGTGTCAAGCTCGTCGCGCGCACTCCAGAGCGACAGGATTGCTCCCTTTTCGTACTGCTCGTTCCAGATATAGCGCACGGCTATCGCGCCGCACCGCTCGCCGATTTCTTCGGCAATCATGTCTCCACGATAGCCGATCACGATGACCGCTTCTTTGACCCCGGCGGCGCCTAAAGCCGCGAGGGTGCGTTCGAGCAGGGTTTTTCCACTGACCTGGATCAGACATTTGGGCCGCTGATCGGCGATGGTCTGAAAGCGTTTGCCAACACCGGCCGCGAGGATAATCGCTTTCATAGTCTCCCGCCTGACAGCACATCTCTGAGGGCGTCGAGAAAACGCCGAAAATCGTCCAGGGCCAGATGGCCCATATTGGCCACGCGGAAAATATCGGTTCGGAGCTTTCCCTGTCCTTCGTAAATCACAAAGCCCCGTTGCTTGAGACCGTCATGCAAACGGGGATACGAAACGCTCTGGGGCAAGGCCAGAGAGGTCAGGGAGTTGGAGCGCAATTCCGGGGGCAGGAGGAAGGCGAGTCCGAGTTCCGCAAAGCCGGTGCGCAGAAACCGGGCGGCCCGACGATAGCGTTCGACCCGTCCCGCGGGTGTTTCCTCCAGGAGTTCCTCCAGGGCGGCATCCAGCGCATACCAGGCCGGGATGGCTGGAGTAAATGGAATACTGCGTCGTTCCTGCGCTTCCCAGTGCAGCGGCAGGTGGAGGTATAACGAACGGCGGGGAGAGTCCTGCATGGCCGGCACGACTTCGTTCCGAATCAACACAAAGGCGACACCCGGCTGGCCCTGGATGCATTTGTTTGCCGTACAGGCACACAGGTCCACGTTGTCGCGCACAACATCGAGGTCTTCACCACCAAGCGCACTCACCGCGTCAAGCAGAAATAACCGGCCCTGCTGACGCACGATCCTGCCAATTTCAGTCACCGGGTTGAGCAGGCCGGTGGTGGTCTCATGCTGGACCAGGGCCACGGCCGTGATAGCGGGGTCCTTCCTGAGGGCGGCTTCAATCTGCTCCGGGTTCGGCGCTTCGGTCCAGGCATAGCTCAATTCTACGGTCGGGATACGGTGGGCTTCGGCCATTTGGCGCATCCGGTCGCCATAGACGCCGTTGTTCATCACCAGGAGCTTCCCTCCCTCGGCCAGGGCTGAGGAGACCATGGCCTCAACCGCCAGGGTGCCCGAACCGCTTACCACCACCGCGGTATAGCCCTCCGGGGCAAACGCTTGCAGCAGCTTGGCGCGCACCGCAGCCAACAGGTCGGAAAACTCTGCTTCCCGATGGCAGAGGTCTCCACGCAGGAGGGCCTGCCGGACGCGCGGAGAAACATTGACGGGGCCGGGATTCAGGAGGATGTATTGCTGCATAGTACAATGAACTTTGGGGATTGGGGAGAGGGAATACCTCATCTCTGTTTTCTGTCCTTATTCATGGCCTCCATAAAGCGACGGACGATCTGCTGGGGCTCGTGCGTAATCCGGCCAATCTTCCGTTCTTGCCGGTCTGGCTCAATTTTAATCAGCAGAAAGGCCGGCCCATTTTTTTCAGATGGGGCTGGCGACAGCAACTCCTGCACCGCGGCGCGCAACTGGTCTGCATCCTCAGCGCGGCGCGTCTCAACATAGCCGCTTGCGCGCGCTACTTCATCGAGCGCCACGCGACCGGAAATCGTCGGCTGGTTGCCCGTCGAGCCGTAGACCTCGTTGTCAAAAACAAGGTGGACCAGATTGCGTGGCTGCCGGGCGCCGATCAAGGCCAGTGAGCCCATATTCATGAGGACATTGCCATCCCCGTCAAAGACGGCTACGCGCCGCTCAGGTTTGCTCAGGGCCACACCAAGCGCAATGGACGAAGCCAGGCCCATTGAGCCGATCATATAGAAATTGCCGAGCCGATCCTCAAGATTGAAAGACTCCCGCGAAATAAACCCATTCGCATGGACAACCAGGGCGTCCCGTAGGGCAGGGATAACCACACTCAGGGCCTGGGCTAAGTTCACGCGGCAACTCCGGGCGGGAGAACCAGGGCCGCCGGGCGACTCGTCTGCTTCAGGGCCGAGGCCGCCCAGACAACCGCGTCCTCAAGGGTCCGTTCTTCGAGCACCCGATACGGAATCTTCAGGGTGGATAACAGGGCGGGCAGGATGTCTCCCATAATGAGATGCTCTGGCGCATCCTTACCCTGATAGCCGCGCCACGTAATCAGCAGCAGACAGGGCAGGGCATAGATCAGGCTGAGAGAAGACAGCGCGTTCAGGCAGACCCCCAGGCCTGAATTCTGCATAATGACAACGGGTTGTTTGCCAGCCATATAGGCTCCTGCCGCCAAGCCCACCGCCGCATCCTCACGTGTCTCGGCGATATAGCCGCCCCGTTCCTCAAGCGTGGCAATCACACTCTTCACCAAAGAGCAGGGCACTCCGGTGAAAAAATCGAAGCCGGCATTGCTGAGGTGTTGCACAAACTGGGGTCCGCTGACCATGAGGTGATACGCCTCCTTCTTGGTCTGTTGGGTCGGACTCAAAGGACCCAATGACTCAAATCACTCCTCCTATGACAAGTCCCCCTGGGCCGAGTCCTGGACGGAGAGCTCCGGAGCGACGCCCCCCGACTCCTGTTCGCTCCTTTCCGTTCGGTATAAGAGCAGCGGGAGGATCACAATAGAGGCGATCAGAACACTTCCGACTGCCAGGCCCAGCAGCAGGCCCATACTGAAAATTCCATAGTACTGGGCGACCATGAGGCTACCAAACCCGACCATGGTCGTCAGTGAGAACAGCACAACCGCTTGGCCGGTACTGCCGGCAATCAAGCTGACGACCGAGCCGTCACGGCCAGCTCGAAAACGATGGACGAGATGGATGCCATTCTCCACACCGATACCGATAATCAGGGGGGCGGCAACCATATTGGCGAGATTAAACTGCACGTTCCCCAGCCACATCAGGCCCGCGGTCCAGATCATACCCAGACCGAGTGGCAGGACGGCCAGCAGGGCATCCGTGACCCGTCGGAGCGCCAAAAAAGTGACGACCAGGATAGCGAGGAAGGCGTACCCGGCCGCCTCAACATAGCCCCTCTGCATCGCCCCAATGGACTCGTAGCCAATAATCGGAGAGCCGGTGACATCGGGATCAACCGTGCGGAGCTGCCGAATGAACTCCGTCAGGGGCTCACGCTCCCAGATATTTTCCCTGGGATAGATCTGTAAAAGAAACCGCTGGCCGTCCCGGCTGACGAAGCGACTGCGCAACTGAGGCGGGACATCGGCAAATGTGATCGGACCGGCTGGAGACAGGTTATTGCTGAGCAGGGACCATTTATCCTGAAAGTCGAGAAACAGCGCGTTCTGAAAAAGGGCCAGACGCCGTTGAACGTTCTGTTCGGGTAGCGTTCGGAGCGCTTCAAAAACGGCCAGCAGATGTTGGCGCACCTCATGCAGGAGCGTCTCGCTGCCGTTTCCCTGAGCGCGAATTTTAAGGCGGAGTTTATCCAGGGTGCGTTCGAGCTGCGTGACCTCCACCGCCTGGGGGTCGTGGCGGAGCGGAGGGAGCGCGCTCAGTAGCGGGCGGATGGCAGCAAGGATAGGGAAGCGTTCCTGTTGTCCGTCTGGAATCAGTGACGCGACGCTCTCAACGGTTTCCACGCTGGGGAGCGCCGCAAACGCCCGGGCCTTTTGGCGTGCTGCTTCCGGCGTCGGCGCTGTTGCCAGGGCGTTCCAGGACGAGCGTTCGGAGTTTTCAATAATACGTTTTTCCCACTCAACCGACTCTGTGCCGTGGGCCTGAAGGTTCAGCAAATTATAGTCAAAGGAGACCCACGGCAGCGCCAGGAGTCCTGCCGCCGTTGCCAGTCCGGCGATTCCGAAAAGGACACTGCTCTTCTGTTCGACGTATTGGCCCAAGCCCGAAAACGTCGTCTGCAAGAGCGTCTGCTGTCCCACGGAAACCCGCCAGGGCCAGAACGAATCCATCCCGACGATCAAGGCCGGCAGGAAAGTCAGGATCGCCAGAACAGACAGCAGGATTCCCCCGCCCGAAATGATGCCGAGTTCCTGAACCCCGCGGAAGTCTGCCAGTATGACCGCAAAAAAGGCGAGCGCGGTGGTCAACGCGCCCGCAATAATACTGGGGACAGTCTGTTCAAACACGATGGTAATGGCTTCGGCCTGGCCTTTTCCCTTGCCGCGCTCTTCCTCGTAACGGGTCATGAAGTGGACGCCGAAGTCGTCGGCCAAGCCGAGCAGCATCGGGGCGATGAAGACGGTAATAATCGTCAGATGACCGACTGAGAGCGTGACAAAACCCAGCGTCCAACTCAGGCCGACCATGAGCGATGAGACAATGAAGAGCGGATGTCGAATGCGTCGGAAAAAGAGCAGGTAGAGGAGCGCAATACCCGACAGGGACACCACCGTTGCCACGGCCGTATCGTGCTGGGCGCTGAGCATTTCATCATTGCCCAGCGCCTTTGTGCCGGTGACGCCGGCCTCCAGACCCGGAAACTCCGCCTGCAGGTCGGTAATCGCCTGCCGAATAGCGGCCATCGAATCCTGAAGGTCGTTGAAACCCGCCGCGGCGTCTTCTTTCGCCTCGACCATGAGGAACATGTATTTGCGGTTCTCAGCAATGAGGAAGCCGTCGTCATCGAGCTGTGCCGTCCCGCCAAAAAACTCCGCCCAGGGAGAACGGTAGCGGTAGTCTTGGCCGTGCAGCGCTCGCGCGATCTCTTGTAACAAGGCGTTGAGAAAGGACAACTGAGAGTCGGAGAACTCGCCGGAGTCTTCATCGGTTGCCACGCCCAGCCCGAGGAGGTCGTCAACCAGGTGCGAAACAACGGCACTGCTGACTTGGGTGTTAATCGCCTCGAACAGTGTATTCAAGCCAGGCTGCGTCAGCAGCTCATGAATAATCTCTTGCGAGTCTTCAAGGCTCCGCCGTAAGTCACGCAGATCCTCAGCCGGCAGGTAGAGCAGCTTTTTGCCCTCCAGGGAAGACGCATCGACCCGGTAAAAAATTTCAGCAATGTGCTCCTGCTCCTGGGCGAGTCGTTCACCCAGGCGCGCCACAAAGGCTTTGCCCTGCGGGATATCTTGCGGTTCAACAACCACAGCCACCTGATCCACGCCGACAAACTCTTCGGAATACTCCTCATCGAGTTGCAGATAGCGCTTTTCGGTCGAAATCAGATCATTGCGTCCGGTGACGAGTTCGAGGTGCCGTGCGGTGTAGAGCGAGGCCGCAATCGAAAACAGGAGACAGAGAGCCAGGGCCGTCTTTGCGTACGAAACGATCCCTTGAGCGCAAGCCCGCAGGGCTCGTTTTTCCAGGGCAACGAGGCGGTACTTAAAAGACGGCGGGATTGCCTGCACGGATAATGTCTCCACTCATACAGTTCTTTGGAATGGACAGGATGGAAAACGTCTGGCGGCTGGAGGGATAGATGACAATATCCGTAACGCCACAGCCAAGCCCCCCATACTCGGCACGGGTTCTACCAGTCCCTTCGTTAAACCGGGCAGCCTATCCTAGCCATGACGGTTACTCAAGCGTGGGAGGGCGTCTGAGAGGTCCGCTCTTATCCGGCCTCTTCGGTCTTGACGTTCGCAATTGTCTGCTGCATACGCTTCACCAGCTCTTCATAGGACTGTTTGGACATGAGGGATTGCACTTGTTTGCGCAGGTTGCTCGCCATGCTGACCCCATCAAGCCGGACGTCCCAAATCCTCCACACGCCCTCCGACTGGTTGAGCCGAAAACCGATGGTCACGCGACCTTCATCAGGATTCACGACCGAGACCTTGGTCAGGGCCTCGTTCCCTTGCAGGTGCGTGTCGCCGTATTCGAATTGCGTACCGGCCAGAAATTCCGCCGCTCTCGGATAGGCCAGCTCGCGCAGCAGGCGCGTGAGGAGGCCGATGAAATCGTCCTGCTTTTCGTGGCCGAGGGTGTCCCAGTGCGGCCCCATCAGCCAGCGCGAAAGTTGAACAATAGCCAGATTTTTTTCGATCTCTTCATTGGTGCACTGCGGGGGGGCGGAGGACGAACCAAATTCCTGACCGCACGATTGCATAGTAGAAAGCAGCCGTGCGGTCACCTCCGCCGGAGAATCCGCCCAGCCGAGCTGGGGGAAAAGAAGACCCATCACCAAAAAAAGAATTCTGACCACGATCAAGTTCCTCGACGCTCCAGTCGCTGTCTTCCTCATGTTTTCAAGCGGCCGGAGGCTTATTCCGCGATTTGCCTTTCTCGATTTTGCAGGTAGAAGTCTTGCACCGCGCTATACATATCCAGGGAAAAGCGATCCACACTCTCGAAGAGTTCAAGATTGAGGGAGCGTTCGTTGACCACATTGGTGACCGTTGTGCCGGCATCCGTCGCCGTGACTTCGACCGTGGATAAAAAGTATGTTTTCGGGTCCATAGCTCCGTCCGCGACCCGGCCTATGGCATCCCGCACCGTAGACGGGCCGATAAAGGGCAGCACCAGATACGGGCCCGGTCCCACGCCGTATTTACCGAGCGTTTGACCAAAATCTTCCTCGCTCCTCTCAAGACCAAACTTGTTTTTAGCAACATCGAAAAAGCCGAGACCGCCAATCGTGGTATTGATCATAAAGCGTCCGGCCTCCCGCGCCGCCCCGTCCAGCTTGAGCTGAAAGAGACTATTGGCGAAGCGCGGCACCACACCGATATTGTCGAAAAAACGGCGCACACTGAGCCGCGCAGGCTCCGGTACGGCCCCGGCATAGGAACGGGCAACCGGTCGGAGGATATGTTCGTCCATCCAGATGTTGAAGGAGAACATCTTCTCATTAAAGGGTTCAAAAATAGACGGTTCGTACGCGGGGATGGCGGTGTCAAGCGTGTCGAGTGAGTCATCCAGCCCCTGTTGTAGGGCGTCATTCTGCGCAAAGGCCGCCGGCACGTGCGGGCCAAGTCCGAGGACACTGACCAAACAGAGAACCATAACCCAGCCAAGTCGTCGTTTTTGCATTATTCTCCTCTCTGAATACTAGGAGTCCTGAGTTGGTAACCGAACGCTGGCCGTTCCAATGACCCAGCGCTCTCCATCATCGTTCTCCATCCAGATATCGCACTCCGCGGTGTGCTGCTCTGCATCTTTTTGGGTGACAAAGCCCAGCAGGTGAATCGCACAGTCGGGCAGGACCGGGCTGCGAAACGTCGTGCCGATCCGGGTAATCTGCGCGGCTTGGTTCCACTCGCCGATCAGTCGGGCCAGCAGCCCCATACTGAGGACCCCAGGCGCGATCATACCCGGCAGACCCTCCTGGCGCGCGCCTTCGTCGTCGGTGAAACGGGGGAAATCCATGCCGGCCGTCCTGGCGTAGGTGCGGACAAAGGCTTTGGTCAGGAGCAGGTCAATCGGCGGCAGCTCATCGCCCTCTTCGACCTCTTCAAAATAGAGTGTTTTCATCGCTGCATAATCCTATGGTCAACAATGGCAACCTGCTGGCCGTCCTGGTTTGTGATCTCATTCCGCAGAACGATGAAATACATAGAGCCACTGCGCCCGGTTTTCTCGTAAATATCGTGTATAGTGCTGACCATTTTCAGCCTGTCGCCAGGCCGGACTGGGGCAAAAATTTCAACATCACGTCCGCCGTCAAAGCCAACCTTGCCGAAGCGCGGCATATGCTCGGGTGTCATTTTTTTGGGTCGGAGCCGGGTCACATAGGTCGGGGCCGCAACGAGACCGCCATACGGTCCATTCGCCGCTACTGTTTCATCGGTGTAGAGCGGGTTGGTCTCTCCCAGCGCGTCCGCAAACTGTAAGAGGTCTGCTTTCTCAACCGGCGGAAAGTCCGTTTCGTCAAACACCTGGCCTAAAATGGATCGATCAAATTCAAGCGCCATCCGCATCTCCTCTAGGCACCACCGGCTGCCGGCTGGACCGGGGCGCGCCGGACACGAAAATCAACCGGACGGTAGCCACCCGTTCGTAGCGCCTCAACCAACTCTCCCGTATTCGTAATGTCTTTTTCAAACTCGGTGGCACAGATCCCGACAAAGCTCACCAGATGGGCGTCGCTTCCCCCAAACGCGTGGTAACCATACGTATCGATCAGCGCGGCAACGCGCTCATTCTCGCCTTTTTTGCTGCCGCCGTTCAGGGCTTCGACGCCAACCACTCCCTCCAGCGGAGGACGGTTTTCATAGTGCTCAATCAAGCCAATAGTGGGCCGGCCCGGGTGACATGGCATGGCCACGCCGCCCAGGCGCGCTACTTCGTCAATCAACTCTTGAGCGCGCAGTCGGACGTTGGAGAAGTCGAAGCGTCGCAGCATCGCGTCATTGACCCCATACACCAGCACATGCCCGTACTCGGTCTCAACTTCAGAGGCTTTGAGGATCAGCAGGCCATATTTGTCCTCAAGTGCCCGGTAGTCACTCCAGGTGTCGAACTGGCGGTGTTCGGTCAGCACGATGCCGTCCAGCGGCCGTTCGTCGCGTTTACGGGCCAGCCACTTGAGGTAGGCCTCAACCGGCGCACGACTGTCGTCCGAGGCTTCGGAATGGAGATGAAGGTCAATTACTCGTGCCATGGGCTGTCTGAGAGCCGGCGGTCGGAGCTGGCTTTTCTGTCTCCTTTTGTCGAAGCAGTTTTTTCCGGCTGCAAAATAAAGCCCTATAGTGCCAGAAGCGAACGTCTGTGGCAATGCAAGGCAGTTCTCAGTGACCAGTCTAGCGCTTCCCCACTGACCACTCTCAAAGCGCACCCGGCGTGCATCTGACCTGTCTGACGCTTCACGCTGTGGCCGGCTTGAACAGCGGCACCGAGACTTCCGGCGTCACGTCCTCGAAGGTAACCTCGACCGGCATGCCGATGGTGACGCTCTCCGGGTCACAGCCCACGATATTGGTCAGCACCCGCACCCCTTCTTCCAGTTCGACATAGGCCATGACGTAGGGCACTTTGTTGCGAAAGCCCGAACTTTGATTCTGGCGGGTAATCGTAAAGGTATAGACGGTTCCTCTGCCGCTACAGCGCAGCCACTCAAAGTCCTGCGACAGGTCTTCCGGGCAAAAGGCGCGCGGATAGTAAAAGACCGTTCCACACGGCCGACATTGCTGAATATACAGTTCGTGCCGGGCGCAGGCCTCCCAGAACGGTCGCGACTCTTCATCTACCCGTGGGACCGGGCGGTTCGCTTTCTTTTTCTCATCAGCCATAATCACTTCCTCGTTGTGGACCGCTGCTATACTCCGAGGACCAGAGAGGCGCCGCTGTGCCGGAGCCCGAGCGTTCCACCCGTTCCATGGCAAAAGGCGAGTGCACAATCTTTGACTTGACGCTCCCCACACTCGCCCCGTAACTGCTTGACCGCCTCGATCACCAGAAAAATTCCGCGCATGCCGGGGTGGTTGGATGAGAGCCCGCCGCCGTCGGTATTGATCGGGAGTTCACCGCCCAGACCAATACGCCCATTTTGGACATACGCCCCGCCTTCCCCTTTTTGACAAAATCCCAGGCTTTCGAGCGTAATGCATACGGTAATAGTGAAGGAGTCGTAAATCATGGCCATGTCAAAGTCGCTCTGACTCACCCCGGCCCGCTCCATGGCCTTGGGACCGGACTGCTTGGCCGCCGCGTCAGTAATATCACGCATCCCGGCGTTGGTATGCGCGCAGGACTCTGCCGCACTCAGGAGATAGACGGGCTTCTTTCTGAGATCGCGCGCCCGCTCAGCGGAGGTGACAACCACAGCGCCCCCGCCGTCGGAGATCATGCAGCAGTCCAGCAGGTGCAGCGGCGAAGACACCTCGCGCGAGGCTAGGACGTCGTCGACGCTAATCAGGTCGCGGAACTTTGCGTGCGGATTCAGCGCGGCGTGTTTGCGCGTGGTCACGGCGATCTCGGCCAGTTGCTCGCTGGTTGTGCCGAACTCGTACATATGCCGCTGCGCGGCCAGGGCGTAGTCGCCAACGGTTGTCGGACCGTAGCAGCCTTCAAACTGCTCGGGCGGATCGCCGCTCCCGCCACCCCCTGTGCCGATTGCAAAACGATCCGAGGACCATTTGCTGCCGTACAGGATCAGGGCGACATCGCAGTAGCCGGCGGCAATCGCCGCCGCAGCGTGAGCCGTATGCGAAACAAAAGACGAGCCGCCGATCGAGTTGGAGTCCAGGAAATCGGGGTTGAGATTCAGGTGCTCGGCCAGGGCGATAATCCCCATCCCACCCACCCCCGAGGTAAACAGGCCGCTCACGTCTTTGATGCTCAGCCCGGCATCGTCCAGGGCGCCTCGCGCACTCTCGGCCATGATCTGGTATTGGGTTTTATGGGGCGCCCAACGGAGCGGGTGCTCGTAGACACCGGCCAGCGCGGCTTTTCGACTAATACTCATACGCTTCCTCTGTCGTTGAAGAACGCCTGAATGGCGTCGCAGGCGGCCTGCGGTTTTTCGAGCGGCAGCCAGTGCCCGGCCTCGGGAATCACACGCAGCTGTGCATTCGGAATATGGTCTCGCAACTCTTCTGCCTGAGCGACTGGCGTGGTGGCGTCATCCGCTCCGGCCAGCACCAAGGTGGGCAAGTCGATCTGTCCAAGCTGCGCCCGCAGGTCAACCTGCTGGCAGGCCATCAGATCAAAGCAGCGGACGCGCGGGTCGGTTTTGATCTGCTCCATCCAGCCTTCCTGAATGATTTCCTGCGGCGTCTGAGGCGAGCACGACACCTTGGTAAAGGGCTGTCCCTGGCGGCCTTTCATTACCGCCTGCCAGGTGCTGATCAGCTCATCCGGGATGGTGAAACGCGCCGCCGTGCAGGTTAGGACCAGGCCTGCAACCATATCCGCGTGACGGAGGGCCAGCTCCATGGCGATGGCGCCGCCCATGGAATGGCCAATAATAACGACCGGGCGCACGCCCAGGGTCTGCCACAGTCGATAGGTGAAGTCGCTATAGGCGGTCACGCTTCCCAGGCTTTCCGTTCCGCTCGAACGCCCATGACCCGGAAAGTCGAAGGCGAGCGGGCTGTGGGCAGCCGAGAGCATATCCAGCATCTTATGGGCGAAATGGCCATTACTGCCCGCCCCGTGGACGTATAAAAAGAGTTTGCCTCTGCTGACATCAGGAACAACCGACGGCAGCGTCGTTTGGCCGGTGTGAAAATAGTTCACCGCATAGCCGTCAACATCCATATACTTGGTTGGCATAGCCCCTCGCTGTGAAAAAACTGCTGAGGGTTCACTGACTAATCGGCCAGGGTCGAGTTTGTCAAGGGTTCCGGCCTGTGCGAGGGCTACGGAAGCCTCACCGCAATCCCGAGACGATTAGCCTTGCTGAAGGCGATCCATGACCATCAGCCTGACTCCATACGGGTTCTGGCAACGGTAGTCGGGCGCAACGTGAAGAATATCGCTGCCGACCTTGGCCTTCTCGTCTCGTTGGGACTCGTCGAAATGGAGGGTGGGACCGGCCGAAAAAAGCGCCTCGGGTCGGACATGAGACCCTAACGGTCGAGATGCATTTATAGAGCTAGCGCTACAGCGCGGCCACGTTGAACGCGTGTGCACGCTCTGCCAGCCGGTGCTCGAAAGCGGCCAACTCGTCATCCAGGATGTTGAAGTATTGGGCTTGGGGATGATGGAAGACGAGCGCCGAGACCGAGGCTTCCGGCTCCATCATATAGCCCTCGGTCAGTTCGACACCGATAGCGGCGGTGACGGGCAGCACCTGAAACAAGCGCTCCTGGTCTTCGAGGCGTGGACAGGCCGGATAGCCGAAACTGACCCGGACACCGCGATACCGGGCCTTGAAGCGATCCCGCATGCTCAGCTCGGGCGGGTCGGCAAAGCCCCACATCTCCCGCAGGCGCTGATGGAGCAGTTCGGCAAACGCCTCCGCACCCTCAATGGCCAGGGCTTGCAGGATATGGGACTGGAGGTAGCGGCCTGACTCGCGGTACTCTTCGGCGAGTGCTCGGACCCCGTGGCCACAGGTTACGGCGAAGAGCGCGATATAGTCCTGTTTGCCGGTGCTCGTCGGAGCCACGAAGTCACTCAGACACAGACCCGCTCCACGCTGCTGGCGGGGAAAGAGAAATGTTGTGGCAATGTCTTTGCCGTTTGCGCGATACAGGCGCAGGCTGTCGCCTTCGGCTTGGGCCGGAAAGAACTGATACACCGCCTGAGCGCGCAGCAATTTTTTTGCAATCACCTCATCCATCACGGCTTCGACCTGGCGGTGTAACTCGACCGCTTTTTCGTTGCCCTGGGTTAATAAGGTCTCAAGATTCCCCTTGAGCCCCAGATGCTTGCCGTACAGCATGGTCGGGTTGAGGTAGGCGAAGAGCGTGTCCAGGTCATAATCGTCGAGCGTATGGAGCCGCAGGTCGGGCGGATGGGGGGCTGGCTGTTCGTGTGAGAGCGCAGCGGGTCGTACACGCCGCGCTGCAGCTGTTTCTTGTTTTGGCGCGCGCTCCTGTTGGGCGAGACGTTCCCGCTCTTTCTCAAGGTCCAGCAGCAGCGTCGCGTGCCTGTCTTCATCCATAATCTGGTTGGCCAGGTCCAGACCGCGCATGGCATCCTTCGCGTAACAGACCAGACCGGCGTACTCGGGTGCAATTTTGTTGGCGGTAAAGCGCGGCGTCAGCGCGGCTCCGCCAACCAGCAGGGGGCAGGTCACCTGGGCCGTTGTGAGGTCCTGGGCCGTCACCACCATCTGTTGGGCCGATTTGACCAGCAAACCGGACAGACCCACGAGGTCGGGTTGATGGGCGCGCACGGCTTCTATGAGGGTTTCCGGGGCGACTTTAATGCCGAGGTTGACGACCCGGTAACCATTATTTGACAGGATGATCTCCACCAGGTTTTTGCCGATATCATGCACATCGCCCTTGACGGTGGCCAGGATGACCGTGCCTTTGAGCCCGCCGTCCGTTAAAGAGGAAACGTGTCCAGCATTTTCATGTTGTTGGAGGACACGTTTTTTCCTTTTCTCCATAAAGGGTTCGAGATGTCCGACCGCCGCCTTCATGGATTCCGCGCTTTGCAGGACCTCGGCCACGATGAGTTCGTTGTTGTTAAACAGGCGACCGACCTCATCCATCCCCGCCATGAGCGGTCCGTTGATAATGTCCAGGGGGGCCCGCTCGTTGAGGGCCGTGTTGAGGTCGTCAATCAGACCGTCTTTGGAGCCCTCTATAATATACCGCGCCAACCGGTCATCCAGCGGCAGGTCGGCGCGCGTATCCTGAATGGCGCTTTCTTTTTTCTGTCGAAAGTGGGCGGCAAAAGCGGCCACCGGGTCTGCACCGCGCCAGTAAATCAGATCGTTGGCGAGCCGTTTTTCTTCTTCGGTAATTGAGGCGTAGCGTTTCAGCTTTTCCGTGTTCACAATAGCCAAGTCGAGACCCGCCTTGACACAGTGGTAGAGAAATACGGAGTTCAACACCTCGCGCCCGGCCGGCGGGAGGCCAAAGGACACATTGCTGATGCCCAGAATGGTCTTACAGGCCGGCAGTTCGTGTTTGATCAGTTGGACTCCTTCGATCGTCTCTTCGCCGGCGCTGCTATAATTGCGGTCCCCGGTTCCAAGGGGAAACACCAGCGGATCGAAAATAATGTCTTCGGCGTCCAGGCCGTACTTCTGGGTGAGCAGGGCATGGCTCCGTTTGGCCACTGCGAGTTTCCGCTGCCGGGTGACCGCCATGCCCTGTTCGGGGTCTTCATCAATACAGCCCACCACCACCGCCGCGCCGTAGCGTTTGATGAGCGGCACGACCTGGGCAAACCGTTCCTCACCGTCTTCCAGGTTGATGGAGTTGATGACCGCCTTGCCCTGGGAGCGTTCAAGCGCGGCTTCAATGACCCGGGTGTCGGTCGAGTCGATCATCAGGGGGACTTTGATCTTCCGCACCAGAATATCCAGAAAGGCGGTCATGTCGCTGAGTTCTTCGCGGTCGGGGTCGGCCAGACACACATCCACGATGTGGGCGCCGCCCCGCACCTGCCGGCGGCCGATTTCCGCGCCTTCTTCAAACGCGCCGTCGCGGATGAGGCGCTTGAATTTGCGTGAGCCAATGACGTTCGTGCGCTCCCCGACCAGCATGGGGCGTTTGTCTTCGTCGATCACCAGGGGTTCGAGACCTGAGACCACGCTCCGTTTCGTTGTTGGCAGCGCGCGAGGCCGCTTGCCCGCCAGCATCTGACTGAGCAATGCGATATGCGCTTGTGTCGTGCCGCAACAGCCGCCCAGCATATTGAGCCAACCGGCATCGACAAAGCGTTCGAGCTTGGCCACGATCATGTCGGGCGATTCGTTATAGTGCCCCTCTTCGTCCGGCAAGCCTGCGTTCGGAATACACAGGGCCGGAAAACGGGAGCATGCCGCTAAGGTGCGGAGATGATCGGTCATGAAATCGGGCCCGGTGGCACAGTTCAGCCCGAGCGCGAACAGGTCGCGATGGGCCACGGAGGTATAGAGCGCCTCTACCTCCTGTCCGGCCAACATCGTGCCCATTGTTTCAATCGTGACGGAGACGGCGACAGGGACGCGGTGCCCGACCGTCAGAAACGCGTCGTCGATCCCCAAGAGGCCGGCTTTCAGGTTGAGCGTATCCTGGGTCGTTTCCAGCAGCAGCAGATCCACGCCACCCCGCAGCAAGCCCTCTGCCTGTTCCGCATAGGCCTGCCGCAGTTGGCTGAAGGTCACCCCGCCGGTGACCGAAATCGTTTTGGTCGTCGGCCCCATGGAGCCGGCCACAAAGCGGGGCCGGTGTGGAGAGCTCTGGCGTTGGGCACAGGCCCGGGCGAGCTGGGCCGCGGCCTGGTTGATGGCACCCGTCTGCTCGTGCAGACCATATTCGGCCAGGACGATACTCGTCGCGCCAAAAGTATTCGTTTCAATAATATCCGCACCGGCCTGCAAGAAGCGGTCGTGAATCTGCGTAATCGCCGCAGGGCAGGTCAACACCAAGTGTTCATTACAGCCTTCGTAGGCCAGACCGCCGAAATCTTCCGGGCTCAGATTTTGGGCCTGGATGGACGTCCCCATGGCCCCGTCGAAGAGCAGCACCCGCTCAAACAGGAGGGCGCACAGGTCACTGGCCCGAGCCGATAACGAAGGCAGTCTCTCGTTCACATCTCCCACCCGAGTCCTTACAGAGCAAACGTGTCAACATCGGTGTCTCTATTGGAGGACACGTTTGCTCTTTTCTATACGCCGGGAAATGGCTTGTCTAATAGGCTGGGCCGGGGTTCCGGGCGGAGGACTGGCAGCGGAGAAAATGCCGGGAAGGTCTCAACAGGGATTGCCACAACACAGCGGAGGCGCTAGGGGGAGAAAAGCGAGGGCCTGCGGATGCCGCCTTTTGTCGAAGAATCTGCCGAAGAATCGTTAGCCGAACACTTGACGCGTATCGAACATTATATGCGCGGGTGTGAGTTGCTTGATTTTCCGCGCGAAGCCAGCGCCCTGCGGACCGAACTTGCCGCGTTCATGCGCGCCCACGCCACCGCCGTTGTCCAGGAATGGGTCGGACTGATTGCCCCAACCTTCCCGCTTCCACCCGAGCGCGTCCTGGGCGTCACGCGCGATATGCGGGCGGCCCTCTTGCGGTGGGCTCAGCATATTGAGGATCCCCAGGATACGCAGACGTACGAATACCTGCGCGAACATGCCTGGCAGGGGTTTATCTCGCTGTTCCCGGCCTCCCGTTTCCTGGCCAGCCAGATGAAAATCCGCCTCCTGCTCGTGGAGCGGTTGCGCTGCGCCTATGCGAAAAATCGGAAGCAACTCGTTGCGCTGCTGACCCTGCTGGACCAGGAGTTTTCCGAACGGCTGTTGCATATTACGGATTTCTTTGTTGAAGCCCGAGAAGAAGCGCTCCGGGATGAGGAGGAGCGCCATCGCAAGGCGGTTGATTATGCTCCAGCTCCGATCTTTCAGATCAGCGGGCGTGACGGCACGATTCAGCAGGCCAACCGAGAAGCGGAGAAAGTCACCGGTATGGCCCGGACTGAGCTGGCGGGCCAAGCCATTTGGGACCTCCATCCCCCAGAGGAAAAAGCCCACGTCCGCTGGCTCTATCAGGAGACTTTGAAGCGGGGCTATCTGGGCTGGGAAGACCTGCGGCTGGTCGCGAAAAAAGGGGAGGACGCGGTGCCCGTCTCGGTTTATTTTGGGGCGATCGAGCACCGCGGAGAAAAAACCATCCAGGGGATTTATGTCGATATTTCCGACCGCCGCCAGTTGGAGAGCCAGCTCATCCAATCCGAAAAAATGGCCGCCATCGGCCAGTTGGCGGCGGGGATTGCCCACGAGATTCGTAATCCCCTCGGGATTATTTTGCATGCGTTATACGACCTGGACCATGTTGCCGATACCACCAGCCCGGACTTTCAAGAGGACCTGCACATCGCCAAGGGAGAAATTGCACGCGCCCAGGAAATCATCACCAATCTGCTTGAGTTCTCACGCGAGGGCGGAACCGATATGGAAGAGGTTGACCTCGACGATCTGCTGGGAAAAACGCTCCAACTCTTGCGCAAATATCTGGAGACGCATCAGATTCAGGTCTCGACCCGTCTGGGTAATGTCGGCCGCTGTCTCACCAACCAGAATGCGTTGCGGCAAGTCTTTCTGAACCTCATCACCAATGCAGTCCAGGCCATGCCGCAAGGGGGCGAGCTGCGCGTGCAGACGAGACGGCCCGCCCGCAATCACATCTCGATTGAAGTCAGCGACACCGGGGTCGGGATTCCCGAACACCAGTTAAACAGCATCTTCAATCCCTTTTTTACGACCAAGGAGCCTGGACAGGGGACCGGCCTCGGCTTATCGATCGTGCATTCGGTGATCAAACGCTACCAGGGCAGCATTGCCGTGCACAGCGACGTGCACCAGGGGACGACCTTTCTCATTGAGCTTCCCTGCCCGTGTGCGGATGAAGCCCCCGGGCTGGAAGCGTCCTCGACTGCAATTCCCCGGCCGTCCGTTTCCTAAGCGATGCGGTTGGGACTCCCATCATGCGTGGACATCTGCTCCTGGTCGAAGACGAAGCGAATATGGCCAAGATGCAGGCCAGGATTCTGCAACGCCACGGCTATACGGTAGAAGCCGCCGGGCATGGGCAAGACGCACTCCGCTTGCTGGGCCAGATCAATTTTGACGTCGTCATTACCGACCTCAAGATGCCGGTCATGGATGGCATGCAACTCCTGTCCGAAATACGGGCGCGCGCGTATGCGTGTCCGGTCATTGTCCTGACCGGATACGGCACAATCGAGAGTGCGGTTGCCGCCATGCAGTCCGGGGCGGCGGATTATCTGACCAAACCCTGCAACCCGGATGAGCTGCTACTGAAGGTCGAGAAGCTGGTTGAAACCCATCGGCTCCGCCAGGAGGTTACGCAACTCCGGCACGAGGTGCGGCGCCATAAGCGCTTTGGTGAACTCATTGGACACAGTGCGGCTATGCGTCACCTCTATGAGACCATTGGTTCAGTCAGCGGCAATAAGAGTACGGTGCTCATTACCGGCGAGAGCGGAACGGGCAAAGAGCTGGTGGCCCGCACCATCCATCTCAAAGGGCCGTGGGCCTCTCAGCCCTTTCTTGCGCTTAACTGCGGTGCCATGTCCGAGACGCTGCTTGACAGTCAACTGTTTGGCCATAAGCGGGGCGCTTTTACCGGAGCCATTGCAGACCACGACGGCGTGTTCCAGGCGGCCAGCGGCGGCACCCTGTTCCTGGATGAAGTGGCAGAAATTCCGCTGCCGCTCCAGGTCAAATTTCTGCGCGCCATTCAAGAACGGGAAGTGACGCCGTTGGGGGCCAGCCGCCCGGTCCGGGTCGATGTCCGCATCATTGCGGCCAGCAATACCAATCTCGAACAGGCTATTGCCGCGGGAACGTTTCGGAAAGATTTATTCTATCGCCTAAATGTGGTCCCCATCCATCTCCCCCCGCTCAAGGAACGGCGGGACGACATCCCTCTACTGGTCGATCATCTCGTGGCCGTATTCAGCGCGACCTATAAGGTTCAGCCTAAACGCTTGACGACCGAGGCGCTGGACAAGCTGGTCGCGTATGCGTGGCCGGGCAATGTGCGTGAGCTGCAAAATGTGATTGAGCGTCTGTTCGCCCTGCACCACGGGCAAGAGATTGCCGCTGCCGATCTGCCAGCCCCTATCAGCGGATTTACTCAGGCCGAGCCACACTTCGAGGCGTGGGCAGACCTCCCTTCCCTGGCGTCCATGGAGCGCTCGCTTATCGCGGAGGCTCTACGTCGGGGGCACGGCAACAAAAACGAGGCTGCCCGTCTGCTCAAGATTGATCGCCAGCGCCTGTATCGGAAGATGGAGAAGTATCGGCTCGATAGTGGCGACTGAGCCGCCGTCCCCCGATTATCCGAGCCGTTCGGGTAGAGGAGCCTCCCGGAGACTGGTACATGCAGGAGGAAACCGGCCCGCAGCATAGAGCGAAACCCTCATTATGGACAACCGATTCTTCGAGGAGCCTATCCTGAACTCACCCTACGAGTATCCCCAGCAGCACTGGGAGCTTGATGACCAGGGCCAGCCCACACAGCAGATCGTCGAACGCCGCTGCCGGGCTGAGTTTATTACGCCCATTCCAAAGCCGAGAAAACGCAAAGGCTCACCGCACCAGCAGCAACTTGTCCTGGATGAGGGCAAAGGACTCTCAACCGCTGAGCAGCAGTACGACCCCACCTCAATTATCACCGCGCTGCGTCGTCAGGTGGACCAGTGGCGCCGCCGACCAAATCCGGCCAACTGGCAGGTAACACCCGAAACCGCCCGTCTACTGCAACACTGGCGACAGCACCCGTTCAGCAATATCCGTCCCTTCTTCTGTCAAGCGGAAGCAGTTGAAACCGCTATCTGGCTAACCGAAGTCGCCCCGAACGCGGGCAAGACCGGCAAAGACTTCCTGGACCATCTCACAAATGCCAATAACGATGCCAATCCGGGCTTGCTACGCCTGGCGCTCAAGCTCGCCACTGGCGCAGGCAAGACCACGGTTATGGCCATGCTGATTGCCTGGCAGACCATCAACGCGGTACGCCGCCCAACGAGCAGAAGATTTACCCGAGGCTTTCTGGTCGTCACGCCCGGCTTGACGATTCGCGACCGGCTGCGCGTCCTGCAACCGAACGACCCGGACAGCTATTACGCCAGGAGAGAGCTGGTGCCGGGCGACATGCTCGGCGACCTCGACCGGGCCAAGATCGTCATTACCAACTACCACGCCTTTAAGCTGCGCGAGAGCATAGAGCTTTCAAAAAGTGGCCGCTCGCTGCTCCAGGGGCGAGGCGCCGAATTGGACACCTTGGAGACTGAAGGGCAGATGCTCCAGCGTGTCATGCCCGACCTCATGGGTATGAAAAATGTCGTGGTGATGAACGACGAGGCCCACCACTGCTACCGTGAGAAACCGGAAAAAGACGACGAAGGAACTCTGCAAGGCGCCGAGCGAAAAGAAGCTGAGCAGAACAACGAGGCGGCCCGGCTGTGGATTGCCGGCCTGGAAACCGTCAATCGCAAGCTGGGTCTGGCACGGATCATAGACTTATCGGCCACTCCGTTCTTCCTGCGCGGCTCAGGCTATGCCGAGGGCACGCTCTTTCCCTGGACGATGAGCGATTTTTCACTCATGGACGCCATCGAATGCGGTATCGTCAAGCTACCCCGTGTACCGGTGGCCGATAATATCCCCGGCGGTGAGATGCCCACGTTCCGCAATCTGTGGGAGCATATTCGGTCCCGTATGCCAAAAAAAGGCCGGGGCAAGGCCAAGACCCTCGACCCGCTCAGCCTGCCGGTTGAACTCCAGACTGCCCTGGAAGCCTTGTACGGCCATTACCAAAAGACCTTCGAGTTGTGGCAACAGGAAGGCCTTCAGGTTCCGCCCTGTTTTATCGTGGTGTGCAATAACACCTCGACATCCAAGCTGGTCTACGACTATATCTCGGGCTTTTGGCGGGACAATGAAGACGGTTCAAAGACGCTTGAAAACGGTCGCTTGTCGCTGTTCCAGAATTTCGATGAACGCGGCAATCAACTGGCGCGTCCACGTACCCTCCTCATTGACAGCCAGCAGCTCGAATCCGGCGATGCCCTGGACACCAATTTTCGGGCTATGGCGGCAGATGAGGTCGAGCGTTTCCGCCGCGAGATTATCGAACGTACCGGTGACCGTCGCCAGGCCGAAAATCTTTCAGACCAGGAATTGCTTCGGGAAGTGATGAACACGGTCGGTAAACCGGGCCGGTTGGGTGAGCCAATTCGCTGTGTTGTGTCGGTCTCCATGCTGACCGAAGGCTGGGATGCCAACACGGTCACGCACGTCTTAGGCGTGCGTGCCTTTGGTACTCAACTACTGTGTGAGCAGGTCATTGGGCGCGCCTTGCGCCGGCAATCCTACGCTTTGAATGAAGACGAGCTATTCAATGTGGAATACGCCGACGTGCTGGGGATTCCGTTTGACTTCACCGCCAAACCGGTCGTCGCCCCACCTCAACCGCCCCGCGAGACTATTCAGGTCCGAGCGGTGCGGCCTGACCGCGACCATCTTGCCATCCAGTTCCCCCGCGTCGAAGGCTATCGTGTCGAACTGCCGGAGGAACGACTCAGCGCAGAGTTCAACGACGATTCCATTCTGGAATTGACCCCGGACCTCGTTGGCCCCTCAATCACCCGGAACGCAGGCATTATTGGAGAAGACGTTGACCTGAGCCTGGAACACCTGGAAGACCTGCGCCGCTCCACCGTATCGTTCCACGTTGCCAAGCGTTTGCTCTACACCAAATGGCGCGACCCTGGCGCAGAGCCGAAGCTCCACCTATTCGGCCAGTTGAAACGCATCACCACACACTGGCTCGATACCTGCCTGGTCTGCAAAGGCAGCACCTATCCTGCCCAACTCATGTATCAAGAGCTGGCCGACATGGCCTGCGAACGCATTACTGCCGGTATCACCCGCTCTTTCCGAGGCGACCGACCCGTGAAAGCGGTATTGGACCCCTACAACCCCACCGGCTCGCCCATGCACGTGAACTTCAATACCTCAAAAGCGCACCGCTGGGAGACGGATGCACGGCGGTGTCATATCAACTGGGTAATCCTCGACAGCGACTGGGAGGCCGAGTTCTGCCGCGTGGCCGAGTCGCACCCGGCCGTGCAGGCGTACGTGAAGAATCACAACCTCGGCCTGGAGGTGCCCTACCGCTACGGCTCGACCATGCGGACCTATATTCCTGACTTCATTGTCCTGGTGGATGATGGCTCCGACGATCCGTTGCATCTGATCGTTGAGATCAAGGGCTATCGGGGTGAAGACGCCAAGGAAAAGAAGTCTACTATGGAGACCTACTGGATTCCCGGTGTGAATCATCACGGGCAGTATGGACGCTGGGCTTTCGCCGAATTCACCGAGGTGTATCAGATGCAGGCGGATTTTGAGGATAGGGTGAAAACGGATTTTGACAGCTTGATAGTAAAATTTCTGTCAGACAGACAGATGGAAGCCGCCAGATGGCTCGCCAACGCGGGGGGCAGTGCGCCTGACCTAGAATACATCCCGAGACGTCGAAGCGAGATTGCAGAATGATTCTCGTAGAGACCTCGGTATGGATCGATCACTTGCACCGTGCTGAACCCGCACTCGCCAGGAACCTGAATACCGGCAATGTTCTGATGCACTCGATGGTCATTGGTGAAGTTGCTTGTGGCAACTGACCGAACAGGACCGGGACCCTATAAAGACTAAACGTACTACCGGGAATCGATGAATTGGATAACGATGAGGTAGTGTTACTCACTCGACGAAGCGGTTGAAGGGTGTCTGTCCGTGGATGTCCGGGAGATTCCCGCGTCGGACAAAGGTTAAATTCAATGGCGCAAGCCCGTGGCAAGAAGACGGCCAAGACCGTCGCAACGCTCACCCATCAGGACGCCTCGCGCAGGAACATCCCCACGGCCGAGTATCAGTCGGTGATGGCGGAGGACGAGCAAAGCCCGATTCAGGTTGCCTATGAGCGGCGCAACCGGGACCTGGACCCGCAGTTGGTGTGGCGGGGGAAGGACGCACAAGACTGGTCGGACTTGGTCGTGCAGGCACCACCGCTCTACATCCAAGAGAAAGTCCATCCCAAGGTCCTCATCGACGCCCTGCTCCGGCAAACCAAAACCGACGCCAGAGCGACCAAAGCCCAATTCGACCTGTTCGCCGACTTCAACGGGCTGCCCGACGAGGCCCGCTCCACCGAGTTCTATCAGCACGACGCCAACTGGACGAATCGGATGATTCTGGGTGACTCACTCCAGGTGATGGCGTCGCTGGCGGAGCGCGAGGGGCTGCGCGGCAAGGTGCAGTGCATCTATCTCGACCCGCCCTACGGCATCAAGTTCAACTCCAACTTCCAGTGGTCAACCACCAGCCGCGACGTGAAGGACGGTAACGCCGGTCACGTTACCCGCGAGCCGGAGCAGGTCAAGGCGTTTCGGGATACGTGGCGGGACGGGATTCATTCGTATCTGACGTATTTGCGGGATCGGCTGACGGTGGCGCGGGATTTGTTGACGGAGAGTGGCAGCATATTCGTGCAAATCGGGGATGAGAACGTGCATCGGGTGCGGGCGGTGATGGATGAGGTGTTTGGCGAAGGGAACTTTGTTTCTCTGATCTCGTTCATGACAACCACTGGATTAACAAGCCAATTTCTTCCCGCCGTCAACGACTACATATTGTGGTGTGCCAAAAACATAAATTCGCTTAAATTCCGGCAGCTAAATCAAGTTCGCAAGCTCGGCGATGAAACTGCCTCCAGATATAGTAGGTTCGAGACTTTTGAGGGCGATATTCGACCGATTAAAGACATTCCTCACCTTCAGAATAGAGGTCGTCAGATACGCGGCTCGTTTTCGTTAAGCGATCTTACGTCTAGCCATGAATATTCGCTTGGCAAGGAACCTGTCATTCATCAAGGCCGAGAATATCTCCCTGGCAAAAGATACTGGAGCACGAGCCCTGATGGCATAAAAAGGCTTGGATTTGCTGGCCGACTCATGCCAGAGAGTACTCGGGTACGCTATAAGCGCTTTCTTGAAGACTTCCCAGCCGTACCGTTGACCAACGCTTGGACAGACATAGGCGGAGTACAGAGTCGGGCTGATGAGAAAGTGTATGTAGTTCAGACATCCACATCAGCAATAGCCCGCTGCATCCTCATGACCACCGACCCCGGCGACCTCGTCCTCGATCCCACCTGCGGCAGCGGCACCACCGCCTACGTCGCCGAACAATGGGGCCGCCGCTGGATTACCATCGACACGTCCCGCGTGGCCCTCGCGCTCGCCCGCGCCCGCATCATGGGCGCGCGCTATCCCTGGTATCTGCTCGCCGACAGCCGTGAGGGGCAACGCAAAGAGGCTGAAGTCACTCGAACTGCTCCCTCCGAAACGCCCGTGCACGGCAATATCCGTCAAGGGTTTGTCTACGAGCGTGTCCCTCATATTACGCTCAAGTCCATCGCCAATAATGCTGAAATCGACGTGATCTGGGAGAAATTTCAGGAAACGCTGGAACCGTTGCGCGAGCAACTGAATTGTACATCGGGACAAGAGCAGAAGCCGTGGGAGGAGTGGGAAATTCCTCGTGAGGCTGACGAGGGCTGGTCGGAGGACGCGAAGCAACTCCATGCCGAGTGGTGGGAGCAGCGGATTGCGCGGCAGAAGGAAATTGATGCGTCCATCGCGTCTAAGGCCGACTACGAATACCTGTACGACAAACCCTACGAGGACAAGAAAAAGGTTCGGGTTGCCGGGCCGTTTACGGTCGAGAGTCTGTCCCCGCACCGGGTGTTGAGCGTGGATGAAGACGACGAACTGATTGACGGCGTTGCCGAGCCGGAAGCCGGGTACGGCGAAGAGCATGACTTCGCCGGGATGATTCTGGAAAACCTCAAGACCGCCGGCGTACAGCAGGCCCATAAGGAAGACAAAATCAGCTTCACCGCAATCACCCCCTGGCCGGGCGATTTGATCTGCGCCGAAGGACGCTACCTCGAAGGCGACCAAGAGGCCAGTGCCGAAAAACGCGCCGCAATTTTTATCGGCCCGGAGTTCGGCACGGTCTCTCGTCCTGACCTGGTCCAGGCGGCCCGTGAGGCAGGCGATGCGGATTTCGACGCGTTGATTACCTGCGCCTTCAACTACGACGCGCGCTCATCCGAGTTTGACAAGCTCGGCCGCATTCCCGTGCTTAAAGCCCGCATGAACGCTGACCTGCACATGGCGGACGATCTGAAGAACACCGGCACGGGCAATGTGTTCGTCATCTTCGGCGAGCCGGATATTGATATCCTGGACACCGAGAACGGACAGGTTCGGGTCAAGATCAACGGTGTGGACGTGTTCCATCCGAACACCGGTGAAATCCGTAGCGACAACGCCGATGGCATCGCCTGCTGGTTTATCGACATCGACTACAACGAAGAGAGCTTCTTCGTCCGCCACGCCTATTTCCTCGGCGCCAACGACCCCTACAAAGCTCTCAAGACCACCCTCAAGGCCGAGGTCAACGCAGACGCCTGGGCAACCCTCAACAGCGACACCTCGCGCCCGTTCGACAAACCCACGTCCGGCCGGATCGCCGTCAAGGTCATCAACTATCTGGGGGATGAGGTGATGAAGGTGTTTCGGGTGTGAAGTCAGCGTGATGTCAGGGGCACAGCGCCTGTCATTCTTGCGGAATCCAGAGACCCCCCGGTGCGCCACCCGAACCAGGACATAGGCGGTGTTGGTCCGAGGATCAATGATGCGTGGCAGGCCGGTTTCTTGTATGTCCAGCGCCTGCTGTTGCTGCAGGGTGAGTTGAATACTCCTGATGATCTCCTTAACAAAACATTCTACTCCTCCAGCAGGAAGAAGGGCACTTAGTGATTATCCCCAAACGCGGCGTCGCGGTCCTTGGCCCGCTTCGACCCGGCAAAAGTGTCTTCGCCTTTTTCCAGCCGATACATGCGGGTGAGGGCATACGACTGAAACGCGCCGGTGACGCCGGTCCGAAAGCAGGCCTCGTCCTGCATCTGGTTCATCGAGAATTTGGCAATCCGTAGAGCATAGGCGTCTTGCAGGGCAATGCGCTGGGCGAGTTTCATGGTCTCCGCTGCGAGTTGGTCACGCGGCACCACCTCGTTGACCAGCCCCAGCCGTTCGGCCTCCGCGGCCGTAATCCAGTCACCGGTAAAGAGGTATTGCTTGGCCTTGCGAAAGCCGATGTCCCAGGCCAGGCTGGCATACTGGACATGAGCGCCCGCCCAGCGCACGGTGCGATCGCAAAACTTGGCATCGTCCGCAGCAATAATGAGATCGCAGGCCGAGGCCAACATCAGCCCACCCATAATGCAGTAGCCCTGGACCTGGGCAAGGGTCGGTTTGGGACAATCCCGCCAGCGCAGGGTGCAGTCGAGATACAGGTCTCGGCCGCGTTTATATTCGCCTGGCATGCCCTTCGGATAGGGGCGTTTTTTCCAGTCTGCCCGTTCTTGCGGGGTGCCGATGTCATGGCCGGCGGAAAAATGCTTGCCCGCCCCGGCTACGATAATGACTTTGACCGACTCGTCTTCCGCGGCGGCGGCCAGGGCCCGATCAAACTCTTCCAGCATCAAGCGGCTCTGGGCATTGAGGGCCTCGGGTCGATTGACGGTGATGGTCAGGACCGCCTCGTCCTGTTTCTGGGTCAGGGTTTCATAGCTCATGGGTCCCTCCTTGTTTGCGCCAGGGCGCTTTGCAGCCCGCCTCCAGAGCCTAGAGGACCCTGGGGCTTTACGATCTGACGACCAGTTCTTCTTCCGCTTCTTTGCGAGCGCGTCTCCCCAAATAGCCCCCGTGGTGGAACTTGGCGTAATCGGCTTTGGTAAAGCGTTTACGGGTCATGAGGACGAGGGTCAAGGCATCGCCCAGGGCCAGGATGGCCGTGGTGCTGGCCGAGGGTGTCAGGCCGATCGGACAGGGCTCTTTAATGGCCCCGACGCTGAGCACGAGGTCGCTTTTCCGGGCAATGGGCGCGCGCGGATGACCGGTCACGGCGATGAGCGGGATGGCGTACAACTGTTTGGCCCGGTGGATGGTTTCCAGGACCTCACGCGTCCTGCCACTATTGGAAAACGTCATGATAACGTCGTTTTCGCTGACTAGCCCGAGGTCGCCGTGCGCCGCCTCGCCGGGATGCAGAAAACAGGCCGGCGTGCCGGTTGAGGACAGCGTGGTCGCAATCTTCATGGCAATAATCCCGACTTTCCCCATGCCGGTGAGAATCACCTTGCCGCGACAGTGCTCCAGCATGTCCACGGCGCGTAGAAAATCGGTGTTGAGACGAATAGAACGGATCGCCTCGGCTTCGGCCTCAAGAACGGCTTGGGCGTGAGTCAGTTCATCCGGGTGTTTGGTGTGGGCTGTGCGGTCTTTTGACATGGATAGTCCTTCACGGCTCGGTCTGGCTGTCCGCTTTTAGCAGTTTGCGAGCAGAGTAAAAGTCCCCTGCCAGCCCCCACGGGAATCAGCCGGTCGGAAGGCGTCTCGCCGGTGATATTCAGCGTTGCCAGCGCGCACGTCGGCCGCGGGACTGGGCTGTGCGTGCAGGCTGCGCCGCGGGCTTTTTCCTGCGACCCCTCGCGGCAGGTTGTCGGGCGGTCGATGCAGGAGGATCTGCCGTAGCGTGCGGTGAGGCGACTGCTTCACCAGGCAGACCCAAGGCGCGCCGTTCCAAATCCTGCACGCGATCGCGGAGTTCTGCCGCCTGTTCAAAATCCAGGGCCGCAGCCGCGGCCTTCATTTCCTGCCGGGTCTGTTCGATCAGCTTGGGCAGGTCTCGAGTGGCAATATATTCTGCGCTGTCCTCAGAAACGATGGGGACTGTCACATGGTCGGCTTCATAGACCTTCACCAGGGGCGAGGACAGGGCTTTGCGGATGCTCTCGGGGGTGATGCCGTGCTGCTTATTATACTTGGACTGGATGCGCCGCCGCCGCAGGGTTTCATCAATGGCCCGCTGCATCGAATCGGTTATTTTGTCGGCGTACAGCAGGACGGTCCCATTCACATTCCGCGCGGCGCGGCCAATGGTCTGGATCAGGGAACGCTCAGAGCGCAGATAGCCCTCTTTGTCCGCATCCAGAATGGCCACTAGAGCGACCTCGGGAATATCGAGCCCCTCGCGCAGGAGGTTGATGCCAATCAGGACATCGAAGCGGCCCTGGCGGAGCGCGCGAATAATTTCGACGCGCTCAAGCGTGTCGATATCCGAGTGGAGATAGCGCACCCGGACACCGATTTCCTGATAGTAATCGGTCAGGTCTTCAGCCAGCCGTTTGGTCAGGGTGGTGGCCAGCACCCGCTCGCCTTTTTCACTCCGCAGCCGAATTTCTTCGAGCAGGTCGTCCACCTGTTCCCCGGCCGGTCGGACCGCAATTTCGGGGTCCAGCAGGCCGGTGGGACGAATGAGCTGTTCAACCACGCGGCCTTTGCTCTGTTCGCGTTCATAGTTACCCGGCGTGGCCGAGACGTAGACCGTCTGGCCGGCGCGCCGCTCGAATTCATGAAAGCTGAGGGGGCGGTTATCCAGGGCAGAGGGCAGCCGAAAGCCATACTCCACCAGGGTGGTCTTGCGCGAGCGGTCGCCGCGGTACATGCCGCCAATCTGGGGGACGGTGACATGGCTCTCATCAATGAAGACGAGGTAGTCGTCAGGAAAATAATTGAGCAGCGTATGGGGCGGTGCACCCGGCTGGCGGCCATCCAGATGGCGCGAGTAATTCTCGATGCCCGGACAAAAGCCCATTTCGCGTAAGAGTGCGAGATCGTACAGGGTGCGCTGCTCCAGGCGCTGGCTTTCGAGGAGTTTGTCTTCCTGTTGCAACTCTGTGAGCCGTTTTTCCAGTTCCTCTTGGATCGCCTGGGTGGCGCGCTTCATCCGGCCGGAGGTGGTGACATAGTGGCTGGCCGGATAAATGGCAATTTTATCCAGCCGCCGCAGCACCTTGCCCCTGAGCGGGTCGATCTCGGTAATCGCATCAATCGTATCGCCGAAGAACTCGATCCGTACCGCCCGGCTCTCCTCATAGGCCGGAAAGACCTCGACCACATCGCCCCGGACCCGAAACGTGCCGCGATGAAAATCAAAATCGTTGCGCTGGTACTGAATATCGACCAGCTTGCGGAGCAGCGCGTCCCGGTCCACTGCGCTGCCCTCTTCGACAAAGAGGATGAGATCAAAATAGGACTCGGGCGACCCGAGCCCATAGATGCACGAGACGCTGGCGACGATGATGGTATCGCGCCGCTCTAACAGCGCCTTGGTTGCGGAGTGGCGCATCTTGTCGATTTCTTCGTTAATCGAGGCGTCCTTCTCTACATAGGTATCGCTCTGCGGGACATAGGCTTCGGGCTGATAGTAATCGTAATAACTGACGAAGTAGCGCACCGCATTCTCGGGGAAGAGTTCCTTGAATTCATTATAGAGCTGGGCTGCCAGGGTTTTATTGGGCGCCATCACCAGCGCTGGCCGGTTCAGCCGCGCAATGACATGCGCCATGGAAAAGGTTTTGCCCGAACCGGTCACGCCCAGCAGAACCTGCCGTTCCAGCCCGTCCTGCAAGCCTTGGGTGAGTTGATCGATCGCCTGGGGTTGGTCGCCCTGGGGCTGAAAGTCCGAGACGAGGGTGAAGGGGGCGTGGGCCAGCATGTCAGCGCATCATAGCAAGGAAGTGTGGGCTTGCCAGCCCTGGAAGCCCACGAACTGGCGGTCCCGTTGCAATCGGCGCAGGGTTGTGGCTCACTACACGTATCCTAGCGGAATGAAGGAGGATGGTATGATCCGGCAGTGGTGGGACATCACCCGAACAACGCTGAGCCTGCTCGCACTCGGAACGCTGACGGTCACGCCCGTGGCATGGGCAGACCAGCACGCTGAAGGAGAGGCGGCCGCAGTGCGGAAATTTACGGTCGTGAACGTCTTATACGAAGGCGCAAAAATGTTTGTTCCGTCCGTGCTGATTGCCGAGCAAGGCGACAAGGTTCAGATCAAAGTGGAGAATAAGATTCCCGGTGACCCGCCCAACCACGGCTTCGCCATTCCGGCCTTTGGCGTCGAAGAGGTGGTCAACAGCGGCGAGACCAAGACGGTCGAGTTTGTGGCCGACAAAGCCGGTCTGTTTGACGTCAAGTGTCAGCTCCACCCCGCCCACGTCTCTGCCCAACTGATTGTGCAGGATGGGGGGAAGAAAGAATAACGATCTGCTTGACCGCTGCTCCGCGGGCAACCCTGCGGGCTGGTGCCCTGGAGCAACGCCGTTCTATTCTACGACACGCCGCCCACTAAGGGGACAAAGCGGACCAGCCCCAAGTTTTCCTCGACAATCCGGTCGTTCCGTTTATGTAGTCTCAGCAGGTGCTGCTCCTCACCCCGGACGACCGGCAGCACCAGCCGGCCACCCTCGGCGAGTTGTTCAAGAAGAGCCGGCGGGATATGCGGGGCCGCGGCGGTGATGATAATCGCGTCATACGGGCTGTCTTTTTCCCAGCCGAAGTTCCCGTCGCCGAGCAGAACGGTCACATTGTTATAGCCGAGCTGTATGAGCAACTCACGCGCGGAGGACATCAGCTGGGGCACAATCTCAATGGAATACACCTGTTTCGCCAGGAGGCTCAAAACCGCAGCCTGATAGCCTGAGCCCGTGCCGATTTCCAACACGCGCTCATCGCCTTTGAGTTCCAGACGCTCGCTCATGAGCGCCACGAGGTAGGGCTGGGAAATGGTCTGTCCCTGACCAATGGGCAGCGGGCCGTCGTCATACGCCCGGTTCCGGTAGGCGGGCGGGATAAACAGATGCCGCGGGACCGTTGCGAGCGCGTGTAAGACGCGTTCATCCTGGATGCCTCGTTTCCGTATCTGTTCAGTCAGCATGCGATTTCGAGCGGTGGCGTAAGCCGCGTCTGTTTGGTCCGTGTCACGATTGGTCGTACAGCCCGTGTTCATCGGCAGACTGCACCCCAGCCAGCATAAGATAGGGAGCAGCCTGATGACAGCGTTGTGGAGTTTAATTTTTCGTGCTCCTTCTTCCGTTCATGCTGACAGGCTCAGCCCTGATTGCGCCAGGCAAAGACGCCGGCCAGCAGCGTCGCGCTGAGTGCCGGACCCCAACCGGCCAGGGTGGGAGACAGGCTGCCGCCATAGCCGAGTGAGGCACACACCCCGGTCAACAGCACATAGCCGACGCCAAGGACCGTGCTGACCAGCAGGGTCACGGCCGGGCCCGGAAACGGCGGGCCGTGCAGAGCAAAGAACAGGACGATGGCTGGCAGCAGAACGCAGGCCAGGGGTGCGGCGTATTTGACGTTGAGGTCAACGCGATAGGGGGTGACGTCGTAGCCGGCCATTTCTGTCCCGATAATTTCCTGGGCCAACTGCCAGACGCTCAGATGCATGGTGTCAAGCCGTATATCCGGGGCCTCCCCCAACTGGATAAGCGGCTCGGCCGGCTCGCGCTGGAGGCCGTTTTCCGAGATGCGAATTCGCACCGGATCATCCAGTTTCCACAGCCCGTTGCCGACATGCCTGGCCCGGCGCGCGTCGGTGCGGCTGAGGGGTAACCCCCGGTCTCCAAGTTCGTAGATTGACAGGTCGGTGGCTTCTTCCAGGGCCGGGTCGAGCCGGGTTGCCTGGGACACGTGGCTGCCGGCCCGGTACCAGACTATTTTCTGTAAGGTCCCGGTGGGGAGCGCGCGATCCTTAATCTCTGTCTCTTTGAGGCGATCGGCCAGGGCGTTTGCGCGCGGCACGATGGATTCGTTCAGGACAAAGGAGAGGGGGGTGACGAGGCCGGCAACGAGGAGAGTGCAAGCCAGCGTGCGAGTGGCAGAGACCCCGCACGCCCGCATGCCGATCAGTTCCCGGTGGAAAGACAGGATGCTGACGGTCAGGGCGGTTGCCAGCAGGAGGGCCATAGGAACAATTCGTGAGGCCAGCAAGGGGGTACGGGCGCTGTAGAATCGAAGGGCTTCGACTGGCGTGGCATTGTGACGGGCCAACCATTCGAGTCGTTCAAGAACATCAACCAGGAGATAACCCACGAGCAGAAAGCCGAAGGTCAAGCCCAACATGAGGAGATAGTGTTGCAGCACGTAGCGCGGCAGGAGGACCTGTCGTGTTTGGAGGGCCGCTGGAGACGCCGGCTGAGCAGAATCCTGGGTCGGCTGTTCATCGGGGGGGCGCCGTTTTACCCAGGGCCGATCTTGCAACCCGAGGAGGAGGGCCGCGAGTCCGCCGACGAGCATATTGGGCAGCCAGACGCCCAGCCCGACGGTCACTGCCCCGGTCTGGGCAAGCCCGTCGCCGAGTTGGGTGAAACCGTAATACACCACGGTCAGAACCAGCCCCAGGACGCCGCCCGACGCGCGCGAGAAGCGCGGTCCCAGACAGGCGAGGGGCAGGGCCAGCAGGCTGAAGACGATCCCCGCGACCGGGGCCGCGAAACGGCGGTGCAGTTCGGCGCGAACGCGGCGTGCTTCCGGGATCTCTCCCGCCAGGGCGGTTGCTCGCACGCGGTCAATGAGCGCCCGCAACGAGAGACGGGTAAGCGGCTGAGCGGGCCAGGTCGCGGTGCGTTGTGTTTCTCGAAGGACGGTCTCAAAGGTTTGGAAGCGGGTCTCTCCACCGCCTTCCTGAGGAGAGAGGAGAATAACGCCGTCGTATAAAACAAGCCGAGCGGTCCCATGCGCCAGGGGCTGCACGCTCCCACGTTCGGCAAAAAGCGTCTGCCCGGCAAAATATTCCTGGCTGGTATCAGACAGCCATAACAGTACGCCGCGCAGGGCATCCCCACGCGCCGAAATTTCTCGGGCGATCATGCGGGTATCACCGAACTCATGCACGCTGCCGGGGCGGAGCGCCACGCCGGGGTTTTGCCGGATCATGCTGCGTAAGGCGTCATCCAGCGAGCGGAGGGCGGCCGGTGCGGTAAACAGCGAAAAGCCGAGCCCGAAGAGCGTCATGGCCGTGGCAAAGCTCAGAATCGGAAGCACCAAATGCCGATGGGCAAGACCGGCGGCCTCAATGGCCAGCAACTCCCGGTCAGAGCGGAGCCGGCCCAGCCCGACCAGGGTGCCCACGAGCACGGCGAAGGGCAGGGTGCGCGACAGGAGGGGGACCAACTCGTAAAAGGCGATCCAGCTTACCGCAGCAAGGCCGAGGCCGCGATTGATCACCAGGTCGGAGAAGCCGAGCAAATCCTTTGTCAGCACGAGTGCGGTCAGCCCGAATAACGCCCACAGGGTTGGTGCAAACAATTCGGCGACAATATAAAAGCCGAGCGGTTGGCCGAGGCGTGGCGGGGAGGAAGAAGGGAGGGCGCGCATTGCCGGAAGTCCATCTTTGATTGCTGACGGTCTTATCCTGCTTGATTCGTGACCGATTTTCTCTTATACCGGGCAGAATAATTCGGCTACTGTGCAGCGATTCATGAAAGCTATCATTTTAAGCGCGGGGCAGGGCAAGCGCCTCCTGCCCCTCACTGAAACAACGCCCAAATGCCTGTTACCGGTGGATGGCAGTCGGCCGGCTCTGGAAATCCAACTCCGGACGCTGGCCGCGTGTGGCATTCAACGCGCGACGGTTATGGTCGGGTTTGGGGCCGACAAGGTGGAACATTTTCTCACCCGCTGCCCGCTGCCAGAGATAGCAGTGACCACCCGCTTTAATCCTTTTTTTGCGCTCTCGAATAATCTGGCCACGTGCTGGACTGCCCTCCCGGAGATGACTGAGGATTTTGTTCTGCTAAACGGCGATACCTTGTTTGAGCCGGCGGTGTTAGCGCGCCTCCTGCGCGCCCCGCTCGCGGCTGTGAGTCTGGCGATTGATCGTAAGCCCAGCTATGACGCCGATGACATGAAGGTCTCGATTCGGCAGGAGCGCACCCTTGCCGCAGTGGGGAAAACACTGCCACCGGCGGTTGTGCATGGCGAGTCCATCGGGCTGATGACGTTTCGCGCCAATGGCGTGCACGCCTTTCGGGCTGCTGTGGAGCAGGCTATGCGCAACCCCGCCTCGCTCCAGCGCTGGTATTTGTCAGTCATTGATTCCATGGCCAACTCATCCCTGGTCGAAGTGACCTCCATCGAAGGTCTGTGGTGGGCCGAGACCGACACCCCGGAAGACCTGGCAGAGGTGCGGGCTCGCTTCTCCCGCTCGCCCCGCCAACTTCGTTTGCCGCGTCCCCGCCGAGTGTTGAGCCAGAACGCCTGCGCCAACCCGACGAACCTGCTTCAATCTCCCAGCAGCACGTCGAGATAGCGTTCGACCGCGCGGTCAATGGAGAACATCCGCGCCCGGTCGCGTGAACAGTTTCGACGGGGGGGATGGTCCAGCGTCGTCAGGATAGCTTGGGCTAAGGCTGTGTCATCCCCGACCGGCACCAGCCGGCCATACGTACCTCCGTCCAGGATTTCCGCCGGCCCGCTCGGACAATCCGTGCTCACCACCGGGCAGCCGCACGCCAACGCCTCAATGACGACATTCCCGAATCCTTCCCAGGCGGAGGACACCACGAGGACTGCAGCGCGCGCCATATAGGCGAAGGGGTTCTCGACGAAACCCGGCAGGGCGATAGCGTTGGCAACCCGGAGTTGGCCGGCCAGGGACAGCAGAGCGTCGCGCTGAGGCCCTTCGCCTAGAATGAGCAATCGCGCCGGCCTGGTCGCTCGAACACGGGCAAAAGCCCAGATCAAACACGCAAAATCTTTCTGGGGCTTGAGCTTGCCAATACCAAGGATAACCGGAGGAGCGCCCGGCGCAAACCAGGGGTGCTCAAGCGGTGCGTGGGCCAGAGTCAGAAGGTCTGGACGGAAGACCGGGTTATAAATCGTGCTGATACGGGTACGCGCCAGCCGTATCGTTTGGGCCAGATCATCGGCTACGCCATCTGACACCGCAACAATACGGTCTGCCTCGGGATACAAACGGCGGGCCAGTCGGGGAAAGTTTTTCTCGGAGGCTCTGCCGGCCTGGGCCGTGGCCACGGACAGGTGATTATGAACGCTGAGCACGACACGGGTTGACGCCGAGCTCAGACGCCGGGCCAGCACGGCCGCAATGTTGGGATAGCTGAGGGCGGACAACAGGGCTGTTGGCCGTCTGTGATTCAGATACGCGGCCAGGCCGGGGACGGCGCCCAGAATCCAGGGTACTCTGGGACGCAGGAGGCTTGTAGCCAGAGTCCCAGCGACCCGCGGCATTTTCAGCATCGCGGGCAGCAGGTGGCGGGCTGAACGAACTTTGAGGTCAATGATATTGACCGTATCGGGAATTTCAGCCAGGAAATGGCCCTCTTTCCGACCCATCACCAGATCAACCCGATGGCCTCGGTCGGCCAGGGCCGTGGCCAGGTTGAGCATGACCCGCTCTGCGCCACCACCGCCGCCAAACGAGCGGACAAACAGGCCGATATGCTGGCCGCTTGTATGGCGGGTGGGGCTTGCTGTATGGTTGGCCGCCGACGGGCCCATGCTTCCCTTATGCTGTCACGTATATTGTCACGACGCGGACCTGAGACGGGAACCTTTCGCCTCATGCGGCGGCTACGCTATCTGGTATCGCGCCTGCTTGGCAACCGCCTCCAGAACTCGCAGCAGACTTCTTTTCCAACGCTGAACGGGCGACGTTTCAAACAGCTCATTCTGCGCGATACCGCACTGGCGGCTGAACTCGAACACAACCTTGAGGCTTTCCACGCCAGTCTCCATTTTCCGTCCGTTGTCATCCGGTATGAACACGAACTGTGGCTGGACTATGTTGAGGGCAGCCCGATTGTCCAGCCCGACCCTGCCGTGGTCGAAAAAATAGCCGACTTCTACGCTGCGACCTACAGCCACTCTCCCCACATTGTGGACATGGCGGACACGCCGTTTGTGTCCCGAATCCAGCGCGACCTGAGCTTCCTCAATCGGGTTGGGATTCTTTCCGACACCACCTATCGTGACCTCAGGTCTGCCGCTGAGCGCCTGGCCCCGGGCCGCGTCTGGACAGGCTTTGACTATACGGATGCGGTTCTCAAGAATTTTATTGTGACCGGCAAAGACGGACTAGTGTGCGGCATAGACGCCGAGAGTTTACGCAAAGACCAGCTCATTGGAACTGGGGTGGCCAACGCCCTGGCCCGTTGGCTCGGTCCGTTTCAAGACGCCTTTTTCCAGCATCTCTTTCGAGACGGTGTGCCTGACTTTCGTCCTTATCTGCCTTTTGTCGAACTCTGCTATTGTGCGGCCTGGACCAAGATGTATTTCTTTGAGAAGAAAAAGAAGAAGATTGATCCAGGGCGGTTTACGCGGTTTTGCGAGACGGGCTGACCCCCTCGCCGACTTTCCCCCTGAACAATGACACTGTTGGGGGAGGCACAGCAGCGTCCGGGAAAATCCTTCACCCAAGGTCGAGGCCGTACTCTTTGAGCAAGGTGCGGCTGATCACAATATTCTGAATTTCGGTTGCGCCGTCCATATAGTGGGTCATCTTGGCCAGGGCCAGGTGCCGACCAAGCGGGTGGTTGGTGCGCAAACCTTCTGCACCCATGACCTGCATACACTGTGAGATGCCGCTGAAGGCCGCGCGGCTGGCGAATTTCTTGGCATGGGCGGCCTCCGCGACGGCATTCTCTCCCCGGTCCAGGGCCAGCGCGGCACGATAGGTCAGCAGACGCGCGGCCTCAAGCTCCGTTGCGACATCCGCGAGTGCCCATTGCAGACCCTGAAAGTTCAGAACTGGCTTGCCAAAGGCGTGTCGCTTTGCGCCATAGGCCAGGGCGGTCCTGAGGCTGGCCTGCAACATGCCGCAACAGCCCGCCCCAACAAACGTCCGCGCCATATTGATACCCCGCATGGCGGCCTTGAATCCGTCGCCCGGGCCGAACAACAGATCGGTCCCGGAAACCGGACAGTTGGTCAGCGTGAGCCCCGTGACTCCCAGCGCCTGTCCGCCCAGCATGGTGTACTGGGGGGTGCGGTCAAGACCTGGGGTCTCGCCAGCCAGCAGAAAGCTGGCAATACCGCGCCAGCCTCGGGCGGGTGCGGTTTGCGCATACACGCCAAACACATCCGCACTGACACCATTGGTGACCCAGGCTTTCTCTCCACTCAGCCGCCAGCCGTCGGACGATTGCTCGGCCAGAGTGGTAATCGCCGCGGCGTCACTGCCGGCACCGGGCTCTGTCAGGCAAAACGCCCCGATTCTTTCTCCTGCCAACATGGGGGGAACGTAGCGCGCGATTTGATCCGGGGTGCCATTGCGGGCAATGGTGTTGAGCATGTTGTTATGAACCCAGAGGCCAAAGGTAAAGGCAAAGCACGCCCCGGCCAACTCCTCCAATACTTTGGCAGCCGCCAGGAAACTGGCGCCTTGCCCGCCGATTGATGCGGGCGCCAGCACGCCGGTGAGGCCCACGGCCGCCGCCGCCCGGAAGGCCGCGCGCGGCACTGTCCGGCTGAGGTCCCAGTCTGCGGCAAAGGGTGCGATCTTTTCGCCCGCAAATACTCTCGCCCTCTCAACCAAGCGCGTTTCTTCGGCGCGTAACGCATAGTCCATGGCTGTCCTCGTATTCGCTCCAGCCGGCAGAACCTCTCAACGCTCTGCAAGCGGTGAGGGACGGCTACCATTGTTCTCCGAACGGGCGTAACTCGACCAGAAACGACCAGGCCGACCTGGGCTGATGGGCGGTATGAAAAACCGTTTCCGCTAAATCCGCCGGCTGGGCAAAGAAATCCTTGGGCTTGTCGGGGAAGGCGCGCTTGGCAAATGGCATATCGATCAAGGCATCAACCACAATATAGGCCACATGAATCCCGTTCGGCCCCAACTCGCGGGCCAGGCTTTCGGCCAGGATACGTTGCCCGGCTTTGGTTGGTGACCAGCCGACAAAGTTTGGCGTGCCACGCTGCGCGCCCGTATTCCCAGTGACCATGAGCGCCCCGGAGCCGCGCTCGACCATCGCCGGGGCCAACTCCTGGGCCAGGATCAACAGGCCGGCGGTATTTATGCGGAAATTGAGGCTAAAGTCCTCCATGCTGATGTCACGATACTGTCCTAACGTCGCTCGCGCCGCGTTGTACACGACGACTTCCGGGAGGCCGTGCTTGGTGACAATGTGGTTGAGCGTCCGACGGAATGCGCCCTCGTCGGCGACATCAACGGGAAATCCCGCACTCCCCTGAATTTCAGCGGCCCAGGACGCCAGCCGGCCGGCATGCCGGGCAATCATCGACACCCGGTAACCACCGGCCGCAAAGCGCCGCACGCATCCCATGCCCAAACCGGGCCCAACGCCGACAACTAAACAATGCGGGGTAGTCGTCATAATAAATACCTCTCACGGTCGGGAAAACAGGGAGGCATTATTGCTGGAAGGCTCTCCCGGCGCAACGCCACTTGTCTCATCTGGCGCTTTGCGCCTTCCAGCCCAAAAGTCGTGTTATACGTTCGACCGGTCCAAAGCGACTGACCACCACAATAAAGACCTTGCGCAGCCGGTCTGCCGGGCACTGAAGGGGCCGCATGGCGTGCCAGGAGCTGCCGTTGCGGACGAAGAGCAGGCTGGAATTGCCCATGGCGTGTGGGGCTGAGACGCTCTCAAATTCCTCTATTTCCGGCGCGGAGTTGCGCGGGAAGCGCCCTCCGTCGTCGAGGAGCAAGGTCTGTCCCCCCCAGCTTGGGTTCCAATCCTGTTCGGTATTGAAATAAAAAATATGCGATCCAAGCTTATACTTGGCATCGCAATGCGGCGAGATGGAACAGCCGCGCGGGGTGTCGTGCCAGTGAAAGCGTAGTTCGAAAGCGCGCGTGCCGAGTAAACGACCGAGACAATCCTGATAGGTCGAGCCACGTAACTCGGCAATAAAATCTTTCCATTCTTGGGCCACCGGCAGGGCGTCGTGGTAGGCCAACAGAAAACGATCATGACTGCGCTGGCCGTGGGCGCGCTGTCTGCCAAAGCTGGGTGTGAACTGTTCTTGCACGGGAAGATGGGCCAAAAGTCTGTGATAGCCTTCTGGAGTGAGCAAGCCCCGCGGGTTGATCCAGGGATAGGGCTGCTGTGCTTGGAAAGCTGCCGGGTCAATAGCATTGAGCCGCTTGAGATCAAGATAGTGCATGAGAGGTATCCTACTCCCTCCAGGGCCGGAGTGCCTATCCCACCCCCGGACGATCCTTTGACCGGGGATGCCGCTGTCCGATCTTTGTCTTCAGCCAGCGTTGCAGTTTTGGAGCCCGGCGGAGGGAATAGTGTCGGCGTGGGACGGCGCTCTGGTCAAACTCGTACACAAAGGGTTCGCCCGTCAGGGGGCGCTTCACCCGTGGGACATCTACTTCCGCAATCCCGTCTAGATACGTGGTCAGGGCGCGCAGGCTGTTGCCATGTGCCACAACGAAAATCTGTTGACCGTTTTTGATCTTCGGGACAATGACGTCGTGCCAGTAAGGCAGCACTCGGGCCCGCACGTCCTTCAGCGTTTCCGTGCGTGGCAGCTCAAGGTCTGTGAGGCCGGCATAGCGCGGGTCATGTCCGGGGAAGCGTGGGTCGGTCGGGTCCAAGGCCGGCGGAGCAACATCAAAATGCTGCTGCCAGACCACGACCTGCTCGTGTCCGTACTGCCGGGCGACGTCTTGGCGGCTGAGTCCTTGCAGCGCGCCGTAATGCCGCTCATTTAATTGCCAGCTCGTATGGACTGGGAGCTGCAAGCTCTCAAGGTTGAGGGCGGTGAGGACAATCTGCAGCGTGTCTGTCGCACGCTGTAAACATGAGGTAAAACATACGTCAAAGGAAAATGCCCCAGCCCGGATGAGTTGGGCGGCCTGTCTGGCCTGCTCGTGTCCGTGTGGACTGAGCGGCACATCGGCCCAGCCGGTGAAACGACGGGCCTGATTCCATACGCTTTGGCCGTGACGCAGAAAAACGAGTGGGGTCATGGCGGTACGTGAAATCCGAGTAAGCGGCAAACCTGTTGGGCAACTGTCGCAAACTCGCGCAGGGCGGGACGCGGGGCGAGATCGACCGGGGCACCAAAGAAACGGGCGATCTCCCGCTGCACTAACGCCTCGTGCAAGGCGTGCAGATCCCGGCGTGGTTGGACAAGGCCGCGTTCGATCAAGCGTGCACACAGATAGGACAGGCCCCGCTGGGGCCGGACGCTGCCGCGTGCGGTGAGCTGTTTTGCCTGGGCCTGATTGAGTACCCATTCCTTACACCATCCCACGATATCGGGTGGTCGTTCTGGCAAGGGATAAATATAGAGCGGGGTGGCGGTGGTCGCCGCTTCAGCCAGCATGGATTCGCTCTCACCGGTCACGATTAAGACCTCGGCGAGCGCGAGATAGCCCAGATACGGATTGGCCTGTTGGCCGGGCTGCCAGGCATACACAAAGTGCGGTGATCCAAGTCCCTCACGTAAGGCTGCGGTTGCGGCTTGGCCGGTCCGACGACTGGTAGTGGCAAAGACGGTACCGTTGACGCGGGCGGCAAACGCGCGGATTTCTGCTCCCATTTTTCGCGCAATCTGCGGATCAAACTGGTAGCGGGCGGTTGCGCCGCCGACCAGAAGCATAATCCAGGGATGTGGGGCGTCTTGGACCAGATGTCGCCATTGGGCTGCTCCCTGACGAAGCCGTTCCGGACTGACGTGAGTCAGCGGAGCGAGAGGCTCGATCCGGCGGGGATGCGAGGGTAAACGAAAGTGGGTGCAGGCGACACTCACGTCTGTTGGCCGGCGCGGACGGCTCCCTTTGCGACCGAGCACCGCGAGCCGGGTCCGTTCTCCGCTCTGCTGCTGAATCCAGCGGGCGACCCGTGCCGGTCGCCAGCCGGCCGTGAGAATCAGGTCAGGCCAGGGGGGGCTGAGCGGGTCTGAGTGGGCGGTATCCATGCCAAAGCGAGTGGCGCAGTGTGTTCCGGTGAAGCGCTTATGGAGATTTGTCCATGCACGAAAGCGTAACGCCTTGGTCGTGTACGGCCAACCCAGTGCATCGGCCAGACCCAGGACTTGGGTAGTATGTCCCGGCTTGTGAGCGGTCAGGACCCACACCACGGGTTGACGGCCAAGATTCCCCCCGGAACACCCGCCGACTGAGGATGGTCGGTCTGTTGGGTGTTGCCTTCTGGGCGGGGATTGCAGCGTGAGGTGCCACTGCACGTTGGAGTAGCGGAGGCTGAGGCCGTCCAAATGTGTCTGCCACCAGGGCAGCGGTCGCGCCCGGCCCTGGAGACGGGTGCCGTTTAGCAGGCGTCGTTCATATGGAACAGCGCTGACCGAGACAGCTACAAAGTGGCGGGCATGACGAAAGAGCTCTTCCAACATCCACGGGACATCTTCATCGGGAAGAAAATCCAGGGTATCCGTACAGATAACGCCGTCTACCGCTTCGCAGGAGGAACGGGCTGACGCGGCAAAGGCTGGATTGTAGTGAGACACCACCGGACCCTTGCCGCTCGCGAAAGAGAGACCGAGGCCAAAGGAATAATCCAGCAGGGTGCGACTCTGGGTTGCCGCGATGAGTTCTTCTCTATGCTCTCTATGCTCCTGAAAGTCACCGCTGTGGCCATTCCGGGTTGCTTGCAGCGAAAAGGCTGGCGGGGCCGCGTCCCGTAGGCGAGTGCACAACGCCTGGTATCGGGCACTGGGCCGCTGGGCCTGAAAGACCTGGTAGCCGGCTTCGTTTGCGGTCTGCTCCAGGTCAAACCAGATATGTCCAACGGGATTGCGTTGGTAGGCGAATCGCTGGGGAAACGGCTGCCAGGGCTGGGCGTGAATCGTCGTATAGTGCAGCAGCTTGGAGCGTTCCGGATCATACTCATCGTCCCGCGCGTTCCAGTGTGGGTCAAGCGGGCCCCACAGACCGGGAACGGCGCGCGCCTCAGCCTCCAGCCGCTTGCGCCGCTGCTGTTGGGCGGCCTCCAGCGTCCAGACTGCGGCCATCCGTTCACAATCGATCAACATCACCGAGGTATCGTGATCGTGAATGGACAGAAAACCGGAGTTGCCCATAGCAGTGTCAAACAACTTGCCTGGGTCGGCCAAATAAATTTGATCGGTATCATTATAGATGGCACGCCCGTGACCCTCGGCAAAATATGGGATGGCGAAGCGGTAGTTCGTAAAGCCCGTCAGCCAGCCTCGACGGTCAAAACCGGCCAAGTCTTTCATCAGGTATAATTCATAGACCCGTGCCGGATTGCGGACCTGTTCAATCGACCAGATAAAAATACGCTCGGCCCGATACTGGTCCGGTTCCGTCCCGACAAAGATGCGCACCGGCGGCTGCTTGCTCGGAGCCCTCCCTTCTCGGACACCGAGGACGACACGTCCGAGTTGGGTGCGGGTACCCGGTCTGGCATACGGCTCTGTTCGCAGCATTGACGCCACTCTCGTGCGCAGGGGTGTTGAAAAGCGCGAAGCGTCCATCACTTGATATCCCTTATGCAATTTTCCGTACGGAGTGAGGTGAAGCGGCCGCGTCAACTGGCCTGAGTTGGCCGGCCTCCAGTCGATAAACATGGTCGGCAATATCCAATAAGGCCGGCTGGTGGGAGATCGCCAGGATCGTCATCGTGCCGCGCAGTCGCTGAACGGTCTGGCAAATAGCGGCCTCGCTCTCAGGGTCAAGCGCTGTGGTGGCTTCATCCAAAATAAGGAGTTGAGGCGTATGCACGAGAGCCCGTGCAATGGCAATCCGCTGTCGCTGGCCACCGGACAACCGCGCGCCTCGCTCGCCGACCCGCGTGAATATCCCGTCCGGCAGGCCTTGCACAAACTCCCACGCGCCGGCGGCGCGTAAGGCCGCTTTGACGGCGGTCTCCGTCAGCGCGGTATCGCCCAGCGTCACGTTGGCAACGACACTCTCGTGGAGCAGCAGCATCTCTTGAGGGACATAGCCGATGGCCGTCCGCCACGCTCTGAGATCAATTGAGGTGAGCGGCACCCCGTCAATAAGGACTGCGCCACGCTGGGGCTGGAGCAAGCCGGCAATCAGGTCAATCGTAGACGTTTTCCCCGTTCCTGACGGGCCGATAAGAAGTGTTACTTCTCCTGCCGGAATAAGGCACGAGGCCCGCTCAAGGATGGGTTTCTCCGTATAGGCAAAGCTGACTTCTTGCAGGCGAATACCGTGGGTGAGCTGAGGTTGACGGGTGCCGGCGTTGACTTCCCGGATCGCGTCTGACTGTTGGAGGGTGTCTTGCAGAGACCAGTAGGCGCTCTCCCGAGCGGCCATGCGCTGATACTGGCGCTGGGCCTTGTTCAGGCTGCTCAGGGTCCGCCCGAACAGGAGCACCAGCATAATCACCGCGTCGAGCGACAAGGCCCACTGCGTGAGCGCAATATACAGTCCCCCCACCAGACAGGCGATCAGCAGCGGGTCCTGCAGGGCCCGGAGCGCCTCTTTACTCAAGACTTCACGCTGGAGGGCGCGGTTCAAGCGTTGGGTATTCCGTTCGAGCAAGGGACTGATCTGGGTCTCGCGTCCCATAGCCTTGAGGGGCTTGACCGTGTACAGCACGTCGGTCAGTTGTCCGAGCACCCCCTTGAGCAGAACGGTCTGACGGGCGCCGGCCCGCCGTGCCAGCCGCACGAGGCGATGTAATCCACAGACGATCACCACACCACAGAGTGCGGCCGCCAGGGTGGCCTGCCAGGATACGGAAACGGCCAAGGCGACGTATAAGATGGTTTGGATACTGAAGGCCAGAATCGTAACGGCGTACAGATAGGCTTCAGAGGCCCGAGTGGCTTCGGTCGCAAACGCATTGGCAAAGCTGCCCACTGGCTGACGGACATAGTATTCCCAACGTGCGGCAAGGAGCGAGCGCAACAGGGAGAGGCGTAAGTCGGTGGCGACATGGGCGACCGTATAGCCCACCTGCTTTTGGGCCAACAGGACAAACCCGGCTTTGAGGACCATCCCACCGATGATGATCAGGCACAGCAGGCCGATACTTGGCTGGAGCCCAAAAGTCGCGAGCACCTCACGACTGGCCTGTTCCAGGCTTGTTGGGGCGGTGTCTGGTGACGGCGCTGGACTGTGGGCCCGGGTTGCGAGACTCAAGAGCGGGAAGAGGCTGGAGAAGCTGATGCCTTCCGCAAAGGTGGCGAAGATGAGACAGGCCAGCGTGAGGGCACTCCGACCAGGATAGGCGCGGGCAAAGGCAAGGAGGAGGCGCATCGCCAGATAGAGAGAGGCTGGAGAGAGAGGCACCCCTATCCCGCTCCCGCTTCTCTCTCCTTTCCGTTCCAGAACTGCACCAGGCGCAGGGCGTGCAAGCCAAGGGAAACGACCTGCCACACGACGATCACGACAAAGGCCGCCACCGGGAAGCCCAGCAGCAGGCCGGCCATAAAGAACGGAACATTGATGTTCCGGCGCGAGATACACGTCCGCATGCGCTCATCAAACGGCGTACAGCCATGAATGGATTGGCCGACCCGCGCACTGAACAGAGCGGCGACAATCCGGTCCACAACATAAAAGACCGCCATCCAGCCGGCGCACTGCATCATTGGTGTGGCGGGGACTTCTGCACGCAGGGCATACGCCCAGGCAAAATACCATAACGGCGGATGGATGATGTCCAGGCCGTGATCCAGAATATTACCCAGCAGGGAGGTCCTGAAGGTCAGACGGGCCAACTTGCCGTCAACAGAATCCAGCACACTCATCGTATAGGCCAGGGTAAAGGCTGTGACCCAATAGCCCTGAGCAAAGAGGGGGACGGCCAGAAAGGTAATGCCGACATTAAAGAGCGAAACCACGTTCGGATGGACGCGCCAGCGCGCCAGCGGACGGACGGCCCGCCAGACGAGGGGAGGGTAGACGTATTTGGTAAAGAAGTCGGTCGAGCCCTTGTAGTTGGACCAGAACAGAAAACGTTCCGCCCGGTCCCGGCTGTCTGGGTCCACAATGCGAAACAGATAGACGGGCAGGTCGCGCCGCAGCGTGCGAATATAGGATGGCACGTCGGCCAGGGGCAACTCCTGGACGCCTTGCTGTTGCAGGCTTTTTTGCGCAAGCTCTGGCAGGGAGGACGCGGATGTCTTGGTTGAATCGAGAAACGCCGGATATCCTTCCAGGCGCAGGATTGCGGTCTGCTGGGCGCCGGCTTCCGGGCGGGCCACCCAGGAACCGGGCCGTGTCGCAAGGTGGCGCAGGAGGCGGCTGTCAATCACCGCGCTGGCCTCCAGAACGAGCAGGGGGTCGTCGGGCGGCAGACTGGCCCGATATTCCGCTACGGTTCGAGAGTCATGCCCCCACCGGAGTGGAAGTTTCTGGATCAGAGCGGCGGGGAGCAGGGCGGGGAAACTGGTCGTCTCAGCGGCAAGCTGAATATAGATCTCTGTCGGTTCCAGGCCGGCTTCGAGCAGCGTGCGGAGCTGTCGCTCGAGCAGTGTCATACCGAAAATCCGCAGTCGACCGCTCGGATTCGTTGCCTCAATCCAAATATGCACCTTGATTCTCGGGGTTCTCAGGACTATCAGGAGGAAGATTATCAGGATGGCGGGATGAGGGAAATCCCGCCATCCTGGTCTGGCTGCTCGAAATTATCAGGTTCATCAGAATGAAGAATGAAGGAAAGCCTGAAAATCTCCCAACCCCAGGTCTCACGGCCCTGGTTCTTGCCGGACGCCGCGGGCCGAAGGATAACGTCGTCCACACTGCGGGTCAGAGTCACAAAGCTTGCATTACGGTTGCCGGCGTTCCCATGATCGTACGGGTCCTCACCTGTCTCCGGGCGACCAGGCTGGTGCAGGACATCGTGGTCAGCATCGACGATGCGTCAGTCTTGGCTGCCTGTGCGGAAGCGGGGGAGATCATATTTCACGCCAGTCAATCCTCTCCTGCCGCGAGCGTGCTGGATTACTTTGAAGCGCATGGGGCACGGGGGCCTGTGCTGGTGACAACGGCCGACCATGCGCTGCTCTCTCCCCGCATGGTCAAGCATTTCTGTACCGCGGCTCAACATAGCGATGCCGATGTTGTTGTTGGGGTGGTCTCCGCTTCAGTCTTTCGTGCGCATTATCCCGAGTCACGCCGCACCTTTCTCTCCCTGGCGGATGAGAGCTGGGGCGGAACGAATCTCTTTCTCCTGCGGACCCCCCAGGCGGCTCGGGCGATTCGGTTTTGGGTGCGAGCCGGGCAGTTTCGGAAGCGGCCTTGGCGGCTCGTGCGTGAGTTTGGGCTGGGGAATCTGCTCCGCTTCCTCTTGCGTCGGTTCGACCGTTCCACGGCTCTTGTCCAGGCATCTCGTGTCCTGGGGGCACGGATCGATCTGGTCGAGATGCCGTTTGCCGAAGCGGCTATTGATGTGGACACCCCCGCTGATCTGGTGATGGTTGAACAGATTCTGGCAAGCCGTGAATCAGACAAGGAAACCGCGTATGATCAAGAAGCAAGACCTCGAAAGCATGATGGAACAGACGCAGCAGCCGTTCAACTCCCCGGTGTTTGACACCTTTAGCGCGGCTTGGGCGGTCTCACAGCGCAAGAAGAAAGCCGCAGAAACGATGAGCCGGGCTGGAACACCGTCCACCCCGGACACACAGCTCGACAAGACCCGGGCTGTGGAGAGTGACCCGGAAGGTTTACGCCGGAAAACGGAAAATTTGTTTCACGGTCCGGTACTCGATACCTTTAGTGCGGCCTGGGCGGCCTCGAAGGACAAGATAAAACCCCGCAAAGGACCTAAGCCGGACAATGTCCAGGTCGTACGTCAGATTTATACCCATCTCCTGATGGCGAGAGAAAAAGGCGATTTGACCCCTGTTCTGCCCTCCCTCTCTGAAGATGTTGAATGGCACTCGCCCGGACCCGAGGCGATTCCCTGGGCCGGTACCGTCCGGGGGCGGAAGCAGGTCGTGCAGTGGTTTGCCACACGCGGAAAAGCGCTAGAGGTCGAACAACTGTTCCCCAAAGAATTCATTGCCCAGGGCAATCGGGTGATTGTGCTGTGTGACGAACATGGTCGGGTGAAGACCACAGGAAAAGTCTACGAAGTGGCCCTGGTGGCCGTATGGACCCTCCTGAACGGTGTGGTCACGCACTATCGCGAGTCATATGACACCGCCGCGATAGTGGCGGCGGTGCAGAACGATTGAACCGCTGCTGCTCGAATGGATGTGCTATACCGCCAGATCAAACGGCAGATCGCTGATGTCGCGCAAGCGTCTACCGGCCACAAGCGTATGCAATACGTCGGAATCCGAGCCGTTGCTCGCAGTCGCTTCCATCAATTCACAGAGTGCAAAATGGTACACAGTCGATATCTCCAGTGCCGTAGGCGAGCGAAGCGATTCTCCCTCTCTTCATGCCTCCCCACTTCATGGCTGTATCAATCCGATCACATATTCCTGGTGCATTCGTTTCTCGATGTGCGAATGTTTTTGCGACCCCCAGCGGGCCGGCATCATGCGCTTGTCGCGGTCCAGACGGCGAACCCCAATGCCGGCTACCTCAAAGCCGACACGTTCACCCAGGGCGGCCAAGCCCTTATGCGTTTCGACATCCAGGCCACGGAGGTTTGAGGAACCGACAACAATCACCGCCGGCTTGCCTTTTTTCAGAATACGCCGCATCTCTCCGACCACCGCGGCCATCTCGCCGAAATATCGACGCAAGGCCGCGGCTTTTTTTGTGTCACGTTCGGCTAGTTGTGTCAGGGTTGTTTCGCACTGTCGGGGTAAGTTGTTGAATTGCGTTGTGCCGGCTGCGTCGTGTCCCAGATACCGGGCACGAATCCCGGACAGGTCGTCAATGCTCCAGCCAAACCAGACCAGTGAGAACTTGTGCGCCCGCATGTAATCAATCGCGTTGTTGGCGTAGGGCGGCGAGGTTACGATCAAATCGACGCTGGCAGACGGCAAGCCGGTCCGGTCCGCCCCTGTGGCCAGTATGCGGGCGCGGTGCTTCGGTGTTGCTGTGCCGGCTGCATTGGCGCCGAGATTCTGTTTCAGCCGCTTGGCAAATTCCACGAACGCCGAATTCGGCTTTTTGTCGGCGACCTTATGCGGGCGCGTATGCGCCAGGTCGCGGGCCAGCGATACGCCGCCGGACTTGGCGATAATGGTGGACGAAAAAACGATTTTGAAGAAGGCTTGGACGTCTGCGTCGCCGACCTGCTCAATGCCCTGCAAAAGCGCGAGGAGTTCCAACTGTTGGTGGGGCAAAAACCAGAAATCAATAAACGCGCGCGTTCTCGGATCAAAGCGCAGACTCAAGGCACGTTCCAATTGGTGACGGTCTCGCTGCAAGGCGCGCTGGGCCGTCTGGACAAGCGTGTATCCGGTTTCCAGTGCGTGAACCGCGTTGACGGGCGTCAGCTTTGCCGCGGTAATCATGCGGGCGAGGGGATCGATGTCGCACCCGATGGCGTGCCGGCTTAGCCGCGCGGCTTCTACCAGCGTGGTGCCCGAGCCGGACATCGGATCGAGAACGACATCGTCTACGAAGGTGAAGTGTTCGATGAAAAATTGTGGGAGTTGTGGTGGAAATTTGGCCGGAAAGGGATGCCAGGCGTGGGCAGAGTGTTTGCCGTTTTGACCGTGAAAGTCCAAATCGGCGCGTAAGGCTTCTCGCAAGCGGGCACAGCCCTGTTCGTGAATACGACTCCCGTGTGCAGGCATGGAGTTATGCCAATTCTCAAGAGTATTCTGCGTTATAGCGAGCCCTCCACCCTGCCCCATTGGAGATAGAGAAGCTAGGTCGCTTGGAGCGCTTCTGCGGTGTCCGGATTTTTCGGAGCGGGGACCGGGCGAAAGTACTGCTCCCTGTCCGAGGAGCGCACTGTAATGTCTTTGATCTCGGTCCCGCGGAGGAGGGTGAGGGTGATATCGGCCCCAGCCTCCCCAATCGCCCACAGCTTTCGATAGAAGTCCGCCTGATCTTTAACCGGCTGGCCGGCAACCTTGAGGACCAGATCGTTGACCTGCACCCCGGCTTGTTCTGCCGGTCCGTCCGATGCGACAAACATAATAATCAGCTTATCGCGGAATTCCTCGGTAAAGAGTCCGAGCCAGGGCCGAGGGGCTGCCCTGGTGCGGCCGGTACGAATCAGGTCGGTGAGGATGGGTTTGAGATGGTCAATAGGAACAAACATATTCCCGGCTAAAGACTCCCGGCCGGGCAGGGCGTCATTGACGAGCAGCGAGCCGATGCCCAGGAGCTTGCCGTCCGGCCCGATCAGCGCTGCGCCGGCATAGCGGGGATGTGGCGGCGCGGTGAAAATGGCGTCTTCGAGCAGGTATTCCCAATAGCCGGCAAATTCCCGCCGCGAGGTTACCAAAGTCGGGCGCACCGAAGCCGCATTGCTGTCGCTGGCAATAATGACTTCTGTTCGTTCCGCGAGGTCAGAGGACCTGCCGAACGGCATGGGGGTGACGTTGAGTGGTTCGTTTGCGCGTAAGAGCCCAAAGCCGGTTTGTGTGTCATGGGCAACAACGGTGGCCGGGATGCGTCTCCCCTCTATGCCCGTGACCTCAACCCGGCGGGCTTCCATGACTAAATAGCCGATGGTGAGAATATGACCCTGCATATCGATGACCACGCCGCTCCCGCTGCGTTGTTCCCCGAGAAACTGGGCTGTACGCGCACTGGCCGGGATCTCGGCATGGATCGTCACCATGGCCGAGAGGACCTCGCTGGCGACGGGCACCGGAGCGGCTAGCTGCGGGCTGAACACTGGGCTCAGGAGACCGACAAAGAACAGCAGCAACGAAGATGGGCGCTTCTTCATAATCAGACTCTCAGTGTAGACTGCTTTGCTTCTAGCTCCAGGTTTGTAGAAGAGTCAAGAGTGAGGGAGTGCGAGAGATTCTACATGGTGGAAACTGGCCGTTCCCGAGTCATACCCGCGGGCAGTCAGGGTGATCTGAAAACGCCTCTGCCCGTTCACCTTGCCGTGTGGCTCGATCTTATACAAATGGTAGCGTGAGCGCCGCTGGGGCCGCCGACCAATCGCCGCGGAGGCGGGGACCCCGACAACGGGAATCGATCCCCAGGGCCCGCGAATACTCGCCATGGCTGTGCGGTGAGCATGGCCGTGCAGAATAAGCTCTGCGCCGGTTCTGGCAAGCACGGCCCGAAAGTCAGCCGCGTCGGTGAGTCGGCGGCGGGCCGCGACGGCGATGAGTTGAGGCGGATGGTGAATGAGCACGACCCGACACAAGGGCGTGTTTGCCAAGGCGTGGAGGAGCCGCTCAAGTCGGTCGAGTTGCGTCTGGCCTATCGTTCCTGAGGCGTAGAAGGGGGCCGTTGCCCGCGCGGTTGAAACGCCGACGAGAGCGACCGGTCCGCAGGTCCGCAGGGTTGGAAACTCGGTTGGCGGAAAGTCTGAAGGCCGCAGCGCGGGGTCTGGCAGCGTCTCCGTCAGGATATGCGAGCGCATATAGGCGCCCCAGTACGCCCACGGAGAAGCTTCGCTCTTGCGCGTATAGGTGTCATGGTTGCCTGGAATAAGGGAAACGTGCTGTGGGCCGCCCATTTTTCGCAACCACGGGAGGGAGTCGGAAAACTCGTCTGGCAGCGCAATATTGGTCAGGTCGCCGGTAATGACCACATGGTCCGGCCCGTGCGCGTGTAAATCGTCGACCAGCGCGGCCAGGACTTCGGGTCGATATTCCTTGCGGCGGCGCAGGGACCACGACAAGGCCCCTAAGAAGCGCTTATTCAGAAAGTCTAGCGGCCGCCGGACCCGGACCGGGGTGACGTGCAGATCTGATAAATGGGCAAGCGTAAAGGTCGGCATGGTTTTTCGCTCCAAGTGGCGCTCTCCAACCTATACCACCTCCCTGGCATATGATAAGACCGCTCACTGTCATGCTGTGACCCGGTCAGAGCCGCAGCGTGACGGTGAGGAGCGATATGAAGCCGGTGGCGGGAGCCGAGCGCGTTCAGGTGTGGCTCGCTGAGTCTGTAACTCAGGCTGAGAGCGGTCGCACTGAGCCGGGCGAAGTGTGGGGCCTCTCGCCAGCAGAGCGTCTGTGTCGCACCCTCCGCGCCGCGGGTGTGCCCGATGCGCGGATTGCAACGGGAACCTCCTGCCCTCCTGCTGCCCCTGACGGCCCGCTTCTGGTGTTCCGCACCGATTATGTTTTTGACGAGCGCTTAATCCGCGCACTGCTGGAGAAGGGTCCTGAGCACGGCGGTGGCCGGAGCCTGGCGCTCGTCGATCCAGACGCACCCGCAACAATTGTCGCGATCGTCACAACAGGGAGTCAGAGAGAGGCACAGCTCCCCTGCTTCACCGGTGTGGATGATGCGCCGCGGGAACACCTGCCCTGCCGGGTTCCCAATGACCTTGTTCCCGCCTATTCCCCGGTACTACGCAAATACGACCCTCCCTATCTGATCCGGGTGTATGCGGACGCCCTGACGCAGGTTGAAAATCGTATGTTTCGTGCGTCGTATAAGGGGATTACCGACGTGGTGACAAAGTGGGTCTGGCCGTTGCCCGCCCGAGCCGTTACGCGCCTGCTGGCGCGTGCCCATGTTTCTCCCAATATCGTGACCGGGCTCAGCTGGGCGTTGGTGGGCGTGGTGACTTGGCTCTTTATTCAGGGGCAATTTGGTCTTGGATTAGTGGCTGCCTGGCTCATGACCTTTTTGGACACCGTGGATGGCAAGCTGGCCCGCGTCACCTGCACCTCAAGCCGAATGGGCCATGTGCTGGACCACGGCCTTGATCTCGTCCACCCGCCATTCTGGTATCTCGCCTGGGCGATGGGCCTGGCGGGCAGCTTCTCTCCGGCCTTGCTCTGGCATGACCCGGTCGTGGCGATTATCGTTGGTGGGTATATTCTCGGACGGCTGCTCGAAGGGCTCTTTCTGCTGGCGTTTCACCTGGAGATTCACTCGTGGCGGCCCATCGATTCGTTCTTTCGGAGCATTACCGCCCGCCGGAATCCGAATCTGATTTTATTAACGCTCGGGACCCAGGTCGGTCGTCCCGACCTGGGCTTCTGGCTCGTCGCGGTCTGGAGCATCTGTTCTCTGGGGTTTCATACGCTGCGCCTGGGCCAGGCCGCTATCCAACGCTGGCGCGGTCGGCCGATTCAGACCTGGCAGGAAGTGGGGACAGCGGCATGAGAACCGGAGTGTCGGCGCGTGGGCTCCGGCGCAGGCCGTATTGGTCAGGAATGATGCTGGCCGACCGGGGGCTGCACGTGGACAGGACGGGACGGTTTGCATTCCGGGGCTTCCGTGCGACTCGGTCTTTTCAGTAATTGTCAGGCCGGTCTGAGCCGTGGTTACCTGGGCGCGATGAAACAGGCCCTTGATGACGCGCCTGAGGTCGTACATGTGACGACGCGGTCGAGTGCAGACGTGCCCGAAGCGCTTGCCTGCCTCGCTCGCCAGGGTGTCACCCTCCTTGCTGTGAATGGCGGAGATGGAACGCTGCAACGCGTCTTGACTGAAGTCCTGGCCGGCTCGCCCTTTGAGCCGCTGCCGGCTATTGCGCCTCTACTTGGCGGACGAACAAATATGAGCGCCGCGGATATTGGCAGTACTGCTTCGCCCGCCGCCGGCCTGGTTGCGCTGCTCCGCGCGCTGCGGACCGATACGCTTGAGCGGCGCGTCGTGAAGCGGCCGGTGTTGCGCCTCGACTCCGGCCCGGGCACGAGCCCTCAGTATGGTATGTTTTTCGGGGCCGGCGTGATCCAGCGGGCGCTCTCCTTTAAGCATCAGCTCTATCCCAAGCGGCGTCTACAGGGCCTGTTCGGGGCCGGCCTTTTCTTAGGCGGGGCTCTCCTGCGGGTGGTGGGCGGTTCGTCCACCGGAATTTTTACCCCCGATGACATTGGTCTGGCGTTCAATCACAAGGGAATGGAAACGCCCAGAGACCGGCTTGCAAAAAGGCCGTTTCAACTCGTGATGGCGACCACGCTGGAACGGCTCTTCCTGCGTATCCGTCCGTTTTGGGGAACCGAACAGGCCCCGCTCCGGTTTACCGCTATTGCGGCCAAGGCCGCGCGCAGCCCGGTTGCGGCCTGGAAGGTCTTGCGCGGGCTGCCCCCGCCGCCGTTTGTGCTGGACTCAGGCTATTGCAGCCACAATGTGGAGCGTCTGACCTTGCAGATGGACTGCGGTTTCACCATTGATGGAGAACTCTTTGAGCCACAGCTCGGCCGGACCCTGCATCTTGCGACGGACCACCGACTCCGTTTTATTCGAGCCTAAGTATGCGAGACGAGGCGCAAGCGCCGCTGCCAGCCCTGACGACTCTCTTGGCCCAAGAGTGGACCCAGCCGGTGCCTGAAGCCGCCCACGTGGTGGCCGCGGAAATCCACCACCGGCATGCCGAGGCGGTTGACGCCGTACTGTTTTATGGTTCCTGCCTCCGCACCCAGCAGACGGCCGAGGCGGTGCTCGACTTTTACGTTCTCGTCCGCTCGTACCGGTCTTGCTATGACAGACCTCTGCTCAGATGGCTGAACGTGCTGCTGCCGCCGAACGTGTTTTATATTGAGGTCGAGCAGGGCACGCAGACGCTCCGGGCGAAGTATGCGGTGATCTCGACTGCTGATTTTGAGGCGGCGACGACTCCGGCCGTTGTCCCCGCCATTATCTGGTCACGCTTCTGTCAGCCGGCGCGGCTCGTGTTTGCACGCAGCGAGGAGGTGCGGGAGCGCGTCATACACGCGGCCACACAAGCCGCGCTCACATTTCTCTCTCGTGCTATTCTTTTTTTCGTGCGGAATAATCTGAGCCGGTCTTTTCACTTGGCCGACCTCTGGCAGCGAGGGTTTCGAGAGACGTATCGGACTGAGCTGCGGACCGAACGGCCGGAAACCATCCGGGCATTATACGCCGCCTCGCCGGAGCGCTACGACCGCGTCGCGCGGTTGGGGCTCCAACTCCTGGAGCAGGAGGGGAAGTGTGTCTGCCGGGAAAGGGACGGACAGTGGTCGGTCGCTCTGCCACGACGTGCGCGCTGGACCGGACGGGTCAGTTGGGCGGTCCGGGCGACCGGGGCAAAATGCCTGTATGCCGTGCGCCTGTTCAAAACCGCGCTGACCTTTGACGATTGGCTGCCCTATGTCTTATGGAAGCTGGGCAGGCATAGCGGGGTGTGGGTTGAGCTCTCGGAGCGACAGCGGCGCTACCCACTGCTCTTCGGCTGGCCGATATTGTTTAAGCTTCTTCGCCAACGCGCTCTTCGCTAAGCGGCGCCGAGCGGCGACTCCGGCCCATCCGGCCGACCAGACTCCAGATGGCCGAGAGAATACCGCGTTCAATAGTCCGCTGATAGACACCAGCAGGAGGTAATTCCGCTTGCAATTGACGATGGAGCCGCCCGAGACTGTGGTAGGGGACGTTGGGTAAGAGATGGTGCAGCGCGTGATAGCGGAGACCTACCGGGGCGACAAGGCCGGTGAACACTGGCCAGCCACCCAGATTGACGGAATCGAGGAGTTGCTCGGTCACGCTCAACCGCCGCCCGGTATTATCATACCGATGCGCCGCTAACGTCCGGATTTGGTTCACCATCAACATGCCAGCCGTCACGACATACCACTGTATGAGCCAGACGCCAGGCAGTGGTCCTGCGGACCAGCTTACGCCCACCAGCCAGGCGACCAGCGCGGCCGCCCATTCCTGGACGAACCACCGTAACCGATCCTGCTTTCCGGGCAGGGGGCGGCGATACGCCGGATTGATCACCAGGGTGGAAGCCCGCTGCATAACGATCTTTCGCAACGGAGGGATAACTGATGAGAGGGGACCGATGATCCCCCAGCGCAGCGGTAACAAGACAGGAACAAGGCAGACGCTCAGAACAAACCAGACCAGGCCGAGGAGGGTGCCGTGAGCAAGCGGCGCATACTCGGGGTCGCCGGCTGTCCCGAAGGTGTGAGATCGGTGATGATCCCCATGTGAGCCCATATACATGAGACTGGGAAGCATGAAAGGCAGACCGACCGCGGCGTGCCAGGCGACTTCAAAACCAGGCAGGCTGCCCCGCTTCTGGTGAGCAATCTCATGAATGAATAGGGCGGCGCGGAGGAGGGCGAGGAGCGCAGTGCTCGTCGTCGCGAGATAGGCCAGAGAGCCGAATGGTTGCTGGACGCTCAACCAAAAGGCAGTCCAGCCCAGCAGGGAAGACAGCAAGAGATCAAGCCAATACAGGTGGGCCTTGGGCCGGAACGTGGAGGCAAAGCGCTTCCGCACCTGCGCAGCGAACTGCTCGTCCGATATCTCGCCAAGAAATTCGTTTTGGGACGCCACAGATGAATGCTCCAGTTGTTTGGCCTCGGGCTCTGCCACCTCATCATACAGGAGCCCCTATAAGAGCGACCAGCGCAGCCTTGTCAAGAGAGCGCCGGGAAACGACAGGAGACGATACCGTTAAGAACGGTGTTATTATAAATAAAACAACACGGCAGCTCTGTTACCCCTTGGTTAAATTGGGGAAATCTGTTATCTAGCGTCCGACTTTGCGTGATTCGAGCTACTGTGAGTACCCGAGGGATAACAGCACGTGCCCCGCTGGTGAAGGCAGGCACCCGCGTCCTTGTGACCGGAGGAACTGGCTTTATTGGCTCGCACCTTGTTGATGCGCTCATCGAACACAGCGTTCGGCCTCGCGTGCTCGTTCGCCCGACGAGTGATACCGCCCGACTCGCCCGCGATCAGGCTGGCAAGGTCGAACTGGTCGTGGGGGCGCTGGAAGACCACGATAGTCTGACGCCGGCGGTCTCTCAAGTCGACACCGTCTTTCATCTTGCCGCAGTGACAAAGGCCCACACAGAGGAGGAATATCTGCGTGCGAACGCTGAGGGAACGCAGCGGCTCGTTCAGGCCATGCGGGCCGCGCAGCCGCGTCCGCGGCGACTGGTCTATTTGAGTTCACTTGCCGCGGTGGGTCCGGCCCGAGACGGCCGGCCGGTTGAACCGCGCGACGAGCCACGCCCGATTACTGCCTATGGGCGGAGTAAGCTCGCTGGAGAACAGGTCTGCTTCGCTGCGTCCGACGCCTTCGAGGTTGTGAGCTTGCGTGTGCCGGTGGTCTACGGCCCACGCGAGAAAGATTTCTTTTTGCTCTTCCGGCTCGCCGCCCGTGGTGTGTTACCGCTACCAGCAGGCCCGGAGAGTGTTGTGCAACTCGTCCACGTTACCGATCTCGTCCAGGCGATGCTCCACGCGGCCACCATGCCACACGCGCGTGGGATATATCACGTGGCAGAATCACGCTCCTATGACTGGAGCGAAATTGCCACGTGTATAAGCCGGGCCGTTGGGCGTTCAGTCCGTATGATTCGTATCCCACGGTTTCTGGTGCAGATGGCGGCAACGGTGAGCGAAGTAGGTGCCGCGCTCACCGGGCGAACAACGATATTCAATCGTGAAAAAGTCAGGGAACTCCTCGCTCCCGGCTGGCTGTGCGAAACCGCGCTGGCCAAACAGGAGTTGGATTTTGAGGCACAGATTCCGATGGCAACCGGATTTGCTGAAACAGCAGCATGGTATAAACAACAGACATGGTTATAGCGAGAACCGTCATTGGGGTGAATCCGGGACTGCAATATGTCATGCAAACTGACAATCGAGGATGTCACGGAGAGAGGGGGACGGGATGAACCTTTTCGAGAAATGCGCTCGTTTTACGCGCGCTCGAGAGGCTCAAGCGACGGGGTACTATCCATTTTTTACGCCAATAGAATCGTCTGAGGGAACTGAGGTCATCGTGCGAGGGGAGTCCAAGGTGATGATGGGCTCCAATAACTATCTTGGCCTGACTCATCACCCTGAGGTACTGGCGGCGGCCGAGGCCGCGCTCAGACGCTATGGCAGTGGGTGTACCGGCAGCCGCTTCTTAAACGGGACGCTGGACTTGCACGATGAACTCGAAGCACGCTTAGCCCGTTTTCTTCACAAAGAGGCTGCGCTCGTTTTCAGTACCGGTTATCAGACCAATTTAGGTATCCTGGCAACCCTGATCGGAAAAGGCGATTATCTCTATCTGGACAAGCTTGATCATGCCAGCGCGGTAGACGGTTCTCAGCTTGCCCACGGGACCGTACTCCGCTATCCGCACGGGGACCTGGAAACCCTGGAACAGCAGTTGCGGAAGACCTCGCCCAAGGCGGGGAAGCTGATTGTCACCGACGGCATCTTTTCTATGGAAGGCGATATCGCCGACCTGCCGAGTTTGGTTGCCCTCGCTGAGCAGTACCAGGCCGAGATTATGGTTGATGATGCCCACGCCTTTGGGGTGTTAGGCAAGAGCGGTGGCGGGACGGCTCAGCATTTCGGTGTAGAGGATCGGGTCGGTCTCATTATGTCGTCATTCTCCAAGTCTCTGGCCGCGATTGGCGGTGTGGTGGCCGGGCCGGATCCCGTTATTCACTATCTGAAACACCACGCCCGCTCTTTGATTTTCAGCGCCAGTATGCCACCCCCGGCGGTGGCCACGGTGTTAACCGCCCTGCAGATTATTGAAGAGGAACCCGAACGACGGGCGGCCCTGTGGCGCAATACCCGCCGCATGCAGGCCGGGCTCAGGAGTCTGGGCTATAATATCGGGATGAGTGATACGCCGGTGATTCCCATCATTGTCGGAGATATGTGGCTGATGGGCATGATCTGGAAGGAATTGTTTGATTCTGGAATTTTTACTAACCCGGTTATTCCCCCGGCCGTGCCTGAAAATTCGTGTCGGATTCGGATCTCCATGATGGCAACCCACACCGATGAACAGATTGACTTTGTCTTAGATGTCTTTGCCCGTATCCGGCCCTACATCCAGGTGGAGAAGGTCGCCGTGTAGGGGCGGCTTCTCTGTACTGGGCAATGTTTCAGCAAGTGTCGAGCAGACCCAGCTGGGCCATGCCATAGATGTCCAGAGACGTACGGATAGCCCCGGTCCGTAATCGGCAGGATATTCACCAGTTCACTCAACTGCCGTGGCAACTGTATAGCGATGACCCGGCTTGGATCCCGCCGCTGCTTTTTGAGTTGAAAAAACTTCTCTCTCCAAAGAAGCACCCCTTCCACAAACACGCTGAGGTCCAATACTTTATTGCCCGCCTGAACGGGCAGGTCGTGGGACGGATTGCGGCCATTATCAACTACCAACATATCCAATTTCACAACGAGTCGGTTGGCTTCTTCGGTTTTTTTGAGAGTATTGATGACCAGGATGTTGCCCAGGCGTTATTGGGCGCTGCGGAACAGTGGGTCGGTCAGCGCGGGGTGCGGAGTATTCGGGGGCCGATGAGTTTCTCGACCAATGAGGAATGTGGACTGTTGGTCGATGGTTTCAACACGGCCCCCATGGTGATGATGTCCCACCATCACCCCTACTATGCCCGGTTGATCCGAACCGCGGGCTATACCAAGGCCAAGGATCTGTTGGCGTATCTCATCGATCTGCGTGAAGATGCCGCTCCACCCGAGCGGCTCGTGCATGGAGTGCAGCGGCTACAGAAGAAACAAGCCATCACTATCAGATCAATCGATCTCCGACGCTTCACGGAAGAAATCCGCGTGCTGCACGCCATCTACCATAGAGCCTGGACGCATAACTGGGGCTTCGTGCCGATGACTGAGGCTGAGGTGGACCTGCTTGCCCGCACGCTGCGCCGCGTCGCCGATCCCAGGTTGTGTCTGATCGCCGAACTGGAGAACCGGCCGGTTGGCTTTGCTCTCGCACTCCCGGACTACAACCAGGCGCTCCGTCACATGAATGGCAGATTATTCCCGTTGGGCTTCCTGAAGTTTCTGTGGTATGGGCGCCGGATTGATGCCCTGCGGATTCTCTTGCTCGGCACCAATCCAGATGTGCGGGTGCGTGGTCTTGACGCCATGCTGTATCTCAAACTCTGGCAAGATGTCCCGGCCTACGGCTATCGTCTGGTTGAATGTTCGTGGATTCTTGAAGATAACTGGGCCATGCAGCGCGGTCTCGAACGCATGGGCGCTCAGGTATACAAAACCTACCGGATATTCGAGAAAACCTTATCGAGCTGAGGGCGGAGTGCTCGAGCCGACATCCGGCTCAGACTGTGGCCTGCTCCTTATCAGCGTTGGCGTCCAGCAGGTGTTGCATCTGTGGGTCAAGCTCGACGCCCAACCCATCCGCGAGTCGATTCATAAAATTGAACACGCAGGTGATGAGGACAATATCGACGACATTCTCCTCACTGAAACCGTACTGTTGTAGGAACTCGAGGTCTTCCTGTTTCACTGTATCCGGGGCGCGGGTGAGCTTGAGCGCAAAATCGATCATGGCCCGATCTTGCGCCCCGAGCGGGGCCTGGTCCGGGTCGGTCTTCAGGTGCCGAACCAAGCTGTGATCGCCCGATTCCATACGCAGCAACTCTGCGTGGGAAGAGCGTCAATAGTGGCAGCGGTTGAGAGCGGAAACCGAGGTGGCAATCATTTCTTCGCGGGTGCGTCCCAGAGTTGAGGCACCAAATGTGATGCCCATATTCATCTGCCACACCCCGCGTAACGCCTCTGGCCGCAGCCCCATACAGGCGATGACATTGGCCACTCGGCCACCGCTCATCGGGTGTTGACACACCTCTTCGTACACTTCAGCCAGCCGTCCGGTTGCCTCGTTTTCTGCAAAGGTTGTCACCCACGTCATAGCGTCCTCCTTACTTGCGAATGCTCTGGTTTATAAAAGAAAGAGACTGCGGCGGAAAGATCCCGCGACAGGACCACCATCCTTGCCAGATGATATCTGTCCCCCTAGACTGCCAGCCAGCGGAGGACGCGTGGGAACAGGCAATCAGCTCGGTGGAGGCCGGCGCTTTCTGCATCATTGGTTTCGACGGGAGACGGTGAAGCGCGCCCTGAAGGTGGCCGGCATCGTGGGGGCCATCCTGACCGTGATCAATCAGTACGACCTGCTCTTGAATCTCGAATTCTCTCCCCGGTTGTGTTTCAAGATCGCCCTGACCTTCCTTGTCCCGTATAGTGTTTCGTCCTATTCTTCCGCCAGGGCCTATATGGACAGGGAACGCGGTCCCCAGAGTTAAACCCTGACGCCGGCAGGATGCCGGCGTCAGCGCTCGGAACGGAGAGCCGGGCTAGAGCGCCGCAATGGGTGTTGCCAGCTCCTGCTCAGCCTGTGGGTTGACGATGGGGTCGGCGCTCAGGTCTACACTCTTGGCTGTCCGCATGGTGCCAATGACCCAGTCTGCTAATACGTTCACCACGTTGAGGTTCTGGTAGGGATAACGATGATGAATATAGTGATGGGTCTGCACGAATTGAAAGGCTCTGGTGCGTTCAATCCAGCGGTTGCGCGGGACGTGCATACAATAGTGAATATATTCGTACAGGGCATAATCGAGGGCCAAGGCCAGGAGTCCACCAATACAGACGGACCAGCCAAACGCCCAGCCGAGGCCGAGTAGGAGGGGCAGATGCAGGCCGATGAGCAGCGGCGCATTCCACCAAGCAAAGGTGACCTTTTTGGGATCGACCCCAGGCTGGATATGGTAGGTGGCGTCAGCCCGGAAGAGCCCATGGTGGACAAGGGCATGGGCTTGGAATGAATAGGGTAAGGTCAGGGTGTGCATCAAATGCTTATGCAGCGCCCATTCAAAAAAACTGGAATACAGAACGAGTCCAATAAATCCGGCCGTGCCTTTTGCGAGTCCCCAGAGAATCAGTTCAAGCGTCAATATGTGCTACCTTTCCTACGTTTCCCTCCCCCACCTCAGCTCTACGTCTCTCTGCACCTCGGGTAGAGAAAAGACTCTTCGGGGATAGTATGGTCTGTTTGTGTAATCTCTCAAGAAGGTCCTGATTGTATAGAGAAAAGCGCTCTGCCTGGCAATAGCCTCTTCGTTGGAGAGGACCCTGAGTGTCACTGCTGCACCTGGCTGATTCCGGTCGGTATCCGGCCTGGTCATACTTGACGCTCGAAGAGAACTTGCCTAAAGGGTGGAGTCGCCTCAGACCTATTGCGCACAGCCGGGGGAGGGCTCTATGTCCACACTATCCGCGATTCCTATGCAGGACTATTTTGTCGTTTCCGCAGACTGCCATGTGCTGGAGCCGCCCGACCTCTGGGAGAAGCGGATTGAGGCCAAATTTCGCCATCGGATTCCGCGTTTGACGGTCGATGCCAATGGACGGAAATGGCTGGTCGTTGAGGGCCAGGACAAAAAGCGTATCCGGGACTTCACCCTGAGCGGAGAAGATTTAGAGCGGGCCAAAGGCGGGAGTTTCGACCTGGAGCGGCGTCAGCAGGATTTGGCCCGGGACGGGATTAACGCGGAAGTCATTTACCCCAATCGTGGGCTGCTGATGTGGACCTCGCCTGACCCCGCCATGCAAACCGCCATGTGCCGGGTGTGGAATGACTGGGCCATTGAGGTGTTCAGCCCAACCCAAAAATGTTCTCTCCCCACCGCGGCCATCGCCCCACAAGACGTTGACGCTGCCATACAGGAGGTCCAGCGCGTTGCCAGGTTAGGCTATCAAACCGTTTTTCTGCCCGTCACTGTTCCGGACCAGCCCTATAATCTCACATTGTACGATCCCCTGTGGGCAGCCATTCAAGAAACCGGTATGCCAATGAGCTTCCACGTGGGAACGGGCAAAGATCCGCGGACCGCCTCGGGCAATGGCGGTGCGATTATTAACTATGTTGTCCACGCCTTAGCGACGGCGATTGATCCGGTTGTCCACCTGTGCGCGTCTGGGGTGCTGGAGCGTTTTCCCGCACTCAAGTTCGTGACTGTCGAAGCCGGCATCGGCTGGCTGGCCTGGACACTCTGGGTCATGGACGAAGGCTTTCACAAACACCACTTCTGGATTGCGCCCAAGCTGCCGATGCCGCCGAGCGAATATTTTCGCCGTCAAGGCTATGCAACTTTTCAGGACGACCCGGTCGGACTGGAAACGCGCAAATGGATTGGTATCGATCGGCTCTTATGGGGGGATGATTATCCGCATCACGAAGGCACCTGGCCGCGTTCGCAGGAAGCCATTGACCGGACTATGGGCGCTCTCACCGAGGTCGAACGGCGTCAAGTCTTGGGGCTCAACGCGGCCCGGCTATACGGCTTTGAGCCGCCCGCGGTTCAGTCGGGCACTGAGGAGAGCCGAGTATGAGCGCCGTACGGCCTGAGACGCTGAGCCTGGACTGGGGGGAGGCCGAGAAAGCGCCGGCAGACCGGAAGCGCTGGCTGGGTGCGTGGCTGGTCGGTCAGGAGGGGGAAGAAGGCGACTATTTCTACGATGGTCCCGGCGGACAGCGCACGACGCACCGCGTGCCGCCCGAAGCCATCGGCTTTCGCCTGCGTTGGTATCCGAGTGAGAATGAGGTCAGCGTCAACCTTGAACTCGGCCCTATGGCCAGCGTGGTCGACGACTATTTCTTTGCCGAGCCGGCTGGCTCGGAGCTGACGCTGGCCGTGCTGGAGCTGTTGCCCGAGCCGCGCTGACACTCCATGCTCTGGCGATCACACCGGGCAGGTCGGGAAGGTGGTGGGAGTGCCGGCGTGTCCTCACCAGATATCCGAAGACAGGGTTGGGAATTCACGGGAGGGGAACGATGCCGAGTCTGCCAAAGTTTGGAGAGCTGCCGTCCGTCGGGAAGACACAAGAACGCCACGCCTGGGAGGTCTTTGGGCCGGAAGACCAACTGGGATCGGCGAATCTACTGACCCCGGAAAAAGTCAAGCGCGCGGCAGGACTGATTCGGACTGGCCAGGTGTTTAACCTCAGCCTGCCGTTGAATTTTCCTATCACGCTATACGGCGGATTTCGGAGCAAGGGCTATCAACACCATATTGAAGTCGGTCGAGGCGGCCGTGACGACTATGTTGACAATTTTGCGATGCAGGGCTCAAGCCAGTGGGACAGCCTGCGTCACATACGCTTTCGTGAGTACGGCTATTACGGCGGCCGGCAGGACGGTGATCTGGATGAGAAAGGCGAACTCGGTATTGAGCACTGGGCCCAGCACGGCATAGTCGGGCGCGGTGTGCTACTGGATGGCGCGCGCTACATGGAAACGCAGCAGACGCCGCTCGACATGACGAAAAAGTTTGCGATGGATGGGGCCTTTCTCGAAAAAGTCGCGCACGCGCAAAAGGCACAACTCGAACCGGGCGATATCCTGATTCTGCGAACCGGCTGGCTGGAGTGGTATAAAAGCTTGGATGAAAGAGGACGGGAGGCGTTGCGCGACAGTCTGGGAGCTGGCGAAGCGCCGCATGCCTGTCCGGGTCTGGCCGCCTCGCAAGAGACCGCCGCTTGGCTCTGGGATCGACAGATTGCCGCTATTGCCGCGGACAATATCGCGGTCGAAGCCTTGCCCGTAGACCCGGCGGTTGGCTTTCAGCATCGTCGGCTCATTGCCCTGCAAGGCATGCCCCTTGGAGAGCTGTGGGATGTGGAGGAGTTGGCTCGGGCCTGCGCCCAGGACGGGCGCTATGAATGTATGCTGGTGGCGATTCCACTCAATCTGCCCGGCGGGGTTGGCTCCCCGGCAAACGCCTATGCGATAAGATAAGAGCCGACCGGCGCGGTTGCCCGGAGAGGACTGTGACGACGTGAATCGGCCGTCTTTCCCTTGTGCTCCTCCGCTCCTCCTGCTCTCCCTTGTCTACGTTGACTTGCTCGCGGTCGTGCTGGCCCTCGGGCTGGGCTTTGCCTGGCATCAGAACCCCACCGCGTATACCGGTGAAGGCGATCCGATCACGTGGCTGTCGTTTGGGCATCTGCTCGTGATTAGCGGTCTTGCTGGCGGCGTATTCTACTGTCGGACGGGTGGCAGCCAAGACCCGGCACTGTGGCGTCAGCCGGCTTTTGTCTGGCTGCTGATTGCCCTTGGATTTCTTTTTCTGGCAGTCGACGAAGTCGCCAAGATCCATGAATCCCTGGACCGTTTCGCGCACCGGCTCTTGCAGCGCCCGGAGACCGCGCTGACTGACCGACTCGATGACGCGATTCTGCTGGGGTATGGGGTGAGCGGTGCGGCAGTGCTGTATGTTTACCGCTCCGAACTGGTCTATTATCGAGCGGTTCTCCCCCTGGTGGTGTGTGGCTTTGTCCTGTTCATCTTTATGGGCCTGCTTGATGCCCTGGTGAATCGCCCCGATGTGTTCCTCTTCATGGGTATCGGCCAGGGGGGAAGTGAGAGCCTGGGAAAATGGCTCGGCGGCGTTGAGGAATGCCTGAAAATTCTGGCGGAAGCGGCCTTCCTTGGCGCGGCCTACACGTGTCTCTTCCTGACCGCGCAGGCCGACTGCGGAAGACCGCGCGATTGACAAAGCCAGCCTTCCCAGAGTAGCTTTCTCTGGATGGGAAGGGCTCACACCCGCGCGCTCCAGCAGAGCGAGAGGGGGTGTCCCGGAGAGTGAGTATGCGTTTCAGATTCCTGAAGAGTAGGCAAAGGAGGGCATTATGAAGACTCGATTTCTCAGAGGGCTTGCTGTTGCGGGGCAGACGATACCGCTCGTTGCCGGACTGTTGCTCTTGCCGCTCTTTCTTGAACTCGGGCAGGCTTCGCAGGAACTGCTCGATATGCAGAAAACCCCAGGCCAGTGGGTGACTTCGGGCCGGGACTATGCCCTGACTCGCTACAGCAGCCTGGACCAGATCTCCACGCAGAATGTGAAGGGCCTGAACGTCGCCTGGACGTTTTCGACCGGCGTCCTGCGCGGACACGAAGGTACGCCGCTGGTCATTGGCGACACCATGTATATTGTGACCCCCTTTCCCAATATTGTGTACGCCATTGATCTGGCAGACCCGGGCCATGCCATTAAGTGGAAATACGCGCCCGTACAAAGCGAGGACGCCATTCCGATTGCCTGCTGTGATGTGGTGAATCGGGGTGCGGCCTATGCGGCTGGCAAGATCTTTTTCAATCAGCTCGACGCACACACCGTCGCCCTTGATGCCGAGACGGGGAAAGAGCTGTGGAAGGTCAAGCAGGGTGACATTAAACAGGGCCAGACTATTACCATGGTGCCGCTGGTCGTGCGTGACAAAGTCATCACTGGCGTGAGTGGGGGTGAGTTCGGCGTGCGCGGGTTTGTCACCGCGAATCATATTGATACGGGTGAGCAGGTCTGGCGCGCGTATAGTACCGGACCGGATGCCGAGGTGTTGATTGGCGAAGATTTTTCCTCGCCGTATGCCTCGCACCAGGGCAAGGATCTGGGAGTCACAACCTGGAAGGGCGAAGAGTGGAAGCGGGGCGGGGGCACGACCTGGGGCTGGTATAGTTACGACCCCGAGCTTGACCTGTTCTACTATGGTACCGGGAATCCGGGCGCCTGGAATCCGGACCAGCGACCGGGTGACAATAAGTGGTCCATGACGCTGTTTGCCCGGAATCCGGATACGGGCCAGGCCAAGTGGGCGTATCAAATGACCCCGCACGATGCCTGGGATTATGACGGGATTAACGAGAGCGTTCTGGTCAATCTCCCGGCAAACGGCAATGGCCAGGCTCAGAAAGTCCTGGTTCACTTTGACCGGAACGGATTCGCCTACACGGTGGACCGGACATCCGGCAAGGTCCTGGCAGCGGATAAATTTGGCCACGTGAACTGGGCCAAAGAGATTAACCTCGCAACCGGTCGGCCGGTCGAGAACCCAGATAAGCGGACAAAAGAAGGGGTGAATACAGAAGGCATCTGCCCCGGTGCCATGGGTACCAAGGACCAACAGCCCGTGTCCTATTCACCGAGAACCAACCTTTTTTACGTGCCAACCAACCATCTGTGTATGAACTACGAGGGGATGAAAGTCCGCTATATTGCCGGCGTGCCCTACGTCGGCGCTATTGTCAAAATGTTCCCCGGCCCCGGTGGGCACCGCGGGGAATTCATTGCCTGGGATCCGGTGGCTGGTGAGAAAAAATGGGGGATTAAGGAAAAATGGTCGGCCTGGAGCGGGGCGCTTTCGACCGGCGGTGATGTGGTGTTCTACGGGACCATGGACGGCTGGTTCAAGGCGGTCCACGCCTCGACTGGCGAAGAGCTGTGGAAGTTCAAAACCGGCTCTGGCATTATTGGCGCGCCCATGACCTATCTCGGACCAGACGGCAAGCAGTACGTGGCGATCCTGTCCGGGATCGGTGGCTGGTCCGGTCTCGTCGTCGCCGGCGACCTGTCAACGGACGATCCCACCGCGGCCCTTGGCGCGGTGGGCGCGTTTGCCGATCTCGGACAAGATACGAATAAGGGCGGGATGTTATACGTCTTCGCGCTTGAGTAAACGGACGTGCTCGACCCGCTGTCCAGTCTCTGCATCCATGCGCAATCACACTGAGGGGGCGCGGCGAGCCGCCCCCTGTGCTTCCGCCTGTCTCGCTCTCCTGCTGTTCCTGTCTGTCCCGCTCTGCCTGGCGGTCGCCTGGGCAACGGAGACCGGAGGGGCGACCGAATCATTTCGCGTCTGTGCAGATCCCAATAATCTGCCGTTTTCCAATCAGCAGCAAGAAGGATTTGAGAACAAAATCGCCGAAGTCCTGGCCCGTGGGTTGGGGCAGGCAGTCGCCTATACCTGGTGGCCCCAGCGACGGGGCTTCCTGCGCAGCACGCTCAACGCAGGCAAGTGCGATGTGGTCATGGGTCTGCCGGCCGATATTGATATGGTTTTAACGACGCAGCCGTATTACCGTTCGGTCTATGCTTTTGTCTATCCCGAAGACGCGCCATACGATCTCTCCTCCTTTGATGATCCCGTCCTCAAAGACCTGAAAATCGGGGTACACCTGATCGGTGATGACTACACCAACAGCCCGCCGGCCCATGCTCTGAGCGGGCGCGGGATTGTGGACAATGTGGTCGGCTACAGCGTCTTCGGTAATTATGCCGACCCCAGTCCGCCGGGAAAAATTATTGAGGCCGTCGCCACCAAAGAGATCGACGCGGCTATTGTGTGGGGGCCGATTGGCGGCTATTTCGCTCAACAGCAAGCCGTCCCGCTGAGGGTGGTGCCCGTGTCGTCCGAGGCCGAGTCACCCTCCCTCCTTCTTGCCTATGATATTGCGCTCGGCGTTCGGAAGAGCGACGCAGCGCTGAAAAATACGCTCAATGGTCTGCTGACGCAGCACGTAGCAGAAATCCAGCAGATCTTGATTGACTACGGTGTTCCCGGTATTGCTCCCCAACCAACCGAAGCTCGCGACCTTCAACAGGACACGGACGTGTCCGACCCACAATTGCCTCAAGCTTCCGACGACCCGCCGCAGGAAGCGACCAGTGGGCTGGCAAAGCTCAATCCGTATACGGGGAATCCGAAGGCGATCAACGAGGGTGAGGAACTCTATAAGCTCCTGAATTGCTATAGCTGCCACGGCTTACGTGGCGGGGGAGGCATGGGACCCGACTTAACGGATGAGGAATGGAAGGAAGGCACGGGTGATGATACCCGGGTGATGGACCAAGTCATGACCGGGCGCAATAAAATGCCCGGTTACGACGGGGTGATCACCGAGGAGGAAGCCTGGAAAGTTATCGCCTATGTCCGGACCTTGTATAAGGGAGACCCCTTGACCATCGAGTGGTAAGGGAGGCTGAGGCTTTGTGAGTCTCCCAGGATAAATCAGAAGAAGCCGGGAACGGGGGAGCCTGCCTATGTCGTGCCCGAATTGTGGGCAAGCGAACCGGACGGGAGCAAAGTTTTGTGACGAGTGTGGAACGCCTCTCCCGGTCCGTCCGCTTGGCGAAACTGCCCCTGTGCCGTCAGCGCAGGCAACGCGAGAGCCATCTCCGCACAATCGACCACCCACGCCTACCGGACGGCGACAGTTGACGGTCATGTTCTGCGACATTGTGGGATCAACGACCCTCGCCGGCCGTCTTGACCCCGAGGAGTGGCGGGACATCGTTTGGACGTATCAAGAGACCTGTGCCCGTGTCGTTCAACGTTTCGACGGCTATATAGCCCAGTATCTTGGCGATGGGATTCTGGTCTATTTTGGCTATCCGATTGCTCACGAAGATGCCGCTGTACGGGCCGTAAAAACAGGCTTGGGCCTTCTTGCTGAGCTGAATCGTATGAATAGCCAGCTCCGGCAGACCGAGCGCTTACCGTCTCTCCGTCCGGGAGCAAAAGACGGGCCGCGGATTCGGCTGCGGATCGGTATTCACACCGGACAGGTCGTGGTGGGCGACATGGGTGCCGGCGAACGGCACGAGCAACTCGCGCTCGGCGAGACTCCGAATATTGCTGCGCGCCTCCAGGCTGTGGCCAAGGCCAATACGGTCGTGATGAGCGCCGTAGTCTATCGACTCGTCGAAGGCTTTTTTGAGTGCCAGACGCTGGGGCCGTACGCGCTCAAAGGCAAGACAACGCCCATCTCGGTCTACCAGGTCATTGGAGAAGAAGGCGCGCAAAGCCGGTTTGAAGTGGCTCTTGAAGCGGGATTGACTCCCCTGGTTGGACGGGCAGAAGAACTCGCATTCCTGCGGCAACGGTGGGAGACGGCCAAGGTCCGAGAGGGCCAAGTTGTACTGCTGGGCGGAGAGCCGGGCATTGGAAAGTCCCGCCTGGTCCAGGAACTCAAAGAGCAGGTCGCCAAAGCGGGCGAGGCGCGCAGAGAATTCCGCTGTTCGTCCTATGCGCGCAACACGGCCTTTTATTCGGTGATTGACCATCTCCAGCGCTGGTTGCAGTTCCAAGGAGATGAGCCCGAAGAAGAAAAGTTTCGCCGTTTAGAGACCGCTCTGGAAGGCTATCGCCGTCTGCCGCAGGAGAGCGTGGCCCTTTTTGCCTCCCTCTTGTCACTGCCGCTGCCCGCACGCTTCGCGCCGCTCAAGCTGAGTCCAGAGCGACAGCGACAAAAGACGCAGGAAGCATTGGTTGCGTGGCTGGCTGAAGAATCGGAAGAGCGGCCCCTCCTCATTGTTTGGGAAGACTTGCATTGGGTCGATCCTTCGACGCTCGATCTGGTGCAGATGCTCATTGAGCGAGCCGCTCCGCTGCACCTCTTCGTCCTCCTGGTTTTTCGTTCGCCGGAATTTACGCCTCCGTGGCCCCCGCGTCCGCCTGTCCACTTGCTGACGCTGAACCGTCTGGAGCGTCGGCCGGTTGAAGACCTCATTGCCCATGTCGCTCAAGGACAGCGACTGCCTCAGCATTTGGTGGAACATATCGCGGCTCAGACTGATGGCGTCCCGCTCTTTGTTGAAGAGCTGACCAAGACCATTATCGAGGCCGGCCTGCCCGAAAACGGTGGGAGAGGGGATCCCTCGTCCACCAGCACTATTCCTGCCACGCTTCAGGATTCATTAATGGCCCGGCTTGACCAACTCAGCAACACCGCCCGGGATGTTGCCCAAGTCGGCGCCGTGCTTGGTCGGGCGTTTTCGTATGCACTGATCCGGGCGGTCTGGCTGTCTGATGAACAGCGGCTCGCACGGGGTCTGGCTCAACTCGTGGAGGCCGAGTTGATCTTCCAAAAAGGAGTGCTCCCCCAGGCGCGCTGGGTCTTTAAGCATGCCCTGCTGCAAGACACGGCCTATCAGGCCTTGCTCAAGAGCAAACGCCAGCAGATTCACCGCCACGTCGCCGCTGTCCTCGTCAAGCAATTCCCTGATATCAGACACCATCAACCGGAATTAGTCGCCCACCATTATACGGAAGCCGGCTTGCTCGATCAGGCTATTGGCTATTGGCAGTACGCCGGCGAGCAGGCCGTGCAACGCTCGGCGCACCGTGAGGGCATCGGCCATTTTCTCAAGGGGCTGGCACTCCTCGGCGAACTGCCAGAGACCCCCGACCGTACCCACCGGGAACTGACCATTCAGACCCGCCTGGGTCCAAGTCTCATGGCGACCAAGGGCTACGCCGCCCCAGAGGTGGAACGCGCCTATGCCCGTGCCCAGGAGCTGTGTCAGCAGCTTGGTGAAACCCCGCATTCTTTTCAGGTGCTGCGAGGTCTGTGGGTCGTCCACGAGATGCGGGCAGAGCTGAGAACGGCGCGTAAACTGGGCGAGCAATTGCTCGCCCTGGCTCACCACCTGAACGATCCGGACCTGCTCATAGAGGTGCATCGCGCCTTAGGTAACACCTTGTTGTGGATCGGGGAGTTTGCCCATGCGCGAGAGCACCTGCAAAAAGCCATTGCCCTGCACGACCCGGAACAGCATACCGCCCTGGCGTTTCAATACGGTACAGACCCGCGAACCGTCTGCCTGTTATATGAAACGCTGGCCTTATGGGTCCTGGGCTATCCGGAACAGGCCCTGCAGAAGAGCCGAGAGGCGCTGACCCGGGCCGAAGAGGGAGCCCGCCAGCATAGTCTCAGTCTTGCGGCTGCCCTGAACTGGACGAGCCTGCTGCATCAGCTTCGCGGCGAAGCAGAGCTGACCTCTGAGCGTGCCGCAGCCGGGATTGCACTCGCGCAGCAGTGCGGCTTCCCCGATTGGGAATTGATCGGGACGATCTTCCGGGATTGGGCTACGGCCGCCCAATCGCCCACCGAAGCGCCTGTTGAGCAATTGCAAAAGGTGATCGCCGCTTGGTGCGCCACTGGAGCGGAACTCCTCCGCCCCTACTTCCTCGGACTCTTGGCCGAGCAGTACGGAAAGATCGGGCGGATTGAGAAGGGCATAGCCCTTCTCGATGAGGCGCTGGCGGTCGTCAACACCAGTGCGGAGCGTTTCTCGGAAGCGGAGCTGTATCGATTGCGGGGGGAGCTGCTGCTGGTGCGGGATACCAACAGGCTCTCAACGCAGACGAGCACGCCCAGACCAAACAGTGAGGCAGAAAGTTGTTTTCAGAAGTCCTTGTTTGTTGCCCGTCAACAAGATGCCAAGTCGTGGCAGTTGCGCGCTGCGACGAGCTTGGCCCGGCAGTGGTTCAAGCAGGGCAAACGAGAGAGTGCGCGCCGGGTGCTGACAGAGACCGCCGATTGGTTTACTGAAGGGCGTGAGACGCGGGACTTTCAAGCTGCCCAAGCCTTGCTGGCCGAATTGCTATAACGATTGAGGGGCAATGCACCACAATGCAAAAGACACTGGGTATACTGAGCACACTGCTGATGGGAGTCGGGATTACAGCTCACGCCGTCATGGCGCAGGAAATCCAAGAGGAAGACTTGGGGACGCAGGAAATCCAAGAGAGCCAAGCGGAGGCAGAAGTCAGACCGCAGGCGGAGTCGGAAGCGGCTGCCGAAGCCTTTAGCGCCCGGGTCTATACGCAGTTACCCGATACCCCGGAGGGAATCGGGGTGGACAGCCAAGGCAACCTGTATGCCTCGCTGTTCAATACCGGTGAGATCGTGCAACTCAAAGAGGACGGGCAATACGTCCACATTGCCTGGGTTCCCGCCGAAGCCGACAGCGGGAAGGGCCACGTCCTTGGTCTTGCCTCGGACAAAGACGATAACTTATTCGTGGCGTATAAGGCTCGCTCCCAGTACGATCGGGTCGGCGACCCACGCCACCCTGCCTGCCGGGATGCAACCGATGTGACAAGTGGAGTCTACCGGATTGATGCTGAGACACGCGAGGTCACGCCCGTGGCCACCCGCAGGGATGGTTGGCCGTTTTGTTTTCCTGACGATGTTGCCATTGACGACGTGGGGAATATTTATTTGGCCGACCTAACCTATGCGGGGATTTGGAAAATTACGCTGGACGGCAGAGTCACCTTGTGGTCGGAGCATCCGCTGCTCCACTGGTCTGCGACGCCATATTCCGGTTTCCCGCTTGGGGTGAATGTCCTTGCCCTTGACGCTGGGCAGCGGAATATCTATGCGGCCACCAGCGGCGACCCGCTCGTGCTGCGGATTCCGATTCAGCCGGATGGCAGTGCTGGCGAGCCGCTTGTTGTATCTCGCGGACATAGTCTGCTCGACGGGATTGCCTTGGACGAAGAGGGTAATATCTATGTTTCAGAAATTTTTCGGAACGAAATTATTGGTCTGTCGCCCGACGGCAGGCGGCGGGTAGTGGTCGCGAATAAGCACTCCGCACCGTTGGACGGCAACGCCAGCTTGGTGATTCATGCTGGCATCCTCTATGTGGCGAACCTGGGTTTTGCCCACTCGCGTTGGCAGGACGCGGACAGGACGGTCGTTGCTATTCAGGGGTTTCCACGGCCGTCGCAGTTCCCGGAGAATTAGGACTCTCCGAGGGACACCGCCTGAAAAGTCAAAAGAAAAAGGGGGCAGGATTTTTCCTGCCCCCTTTTGGTTAGTCGTCAGGAGAGTGTGAGGCTTAGTCTCTGCCGTGGCGCAGCAGGTGGCCCGGGGTTGCGCCGGTGCAGTTGCCGTCTTCAAAGGTGACGTCGCCGTTCACCATGATCCAACGATAGCCTTCGGCGTACTGGACGCGCCGCCACTCGCCGCCCGGAAAGTCATGAACGACCTTTGGCTTCTCTGGGGTGAGCTTCAGGTTCTCAAGATCGTAGACGACCACATCTGCTCGGGCACCTTCCTGCAGGACGCCGCGGTTCTGGAAGCCGGCGCACTGGGCAGGCATGCCGCTCAGGCGATAGTGGGCTTCTTCAAGGCTCATAAAGCCGGCGTCGCGCACCATCCAGGTCAGCAGATCAGTTGGATAGGCACCAATGGTGATGAACTTGGTATGCGCACCACCGTCTGACACCCCGGCCATACTGTACGGGGAAGACATCAGCTCGGACACGTAGTCCTCACGGACGTTGCGAGCGGGAGTATAGAATTCAGTTTCTAGATTCTCCTCAACCGCAATATCGAACATCGCGTCTATGACATGCTTGTTCTCCAGCTTGGCGACTTCTTCGACCGTCTTGCCAATGAACTTTTCGAACTTCTCGTTCTTCACGGTTTCGACCATGAAGTCCTTCAGCGATCCGGTCACGACCGGCGTATGTCCGGTATCATATTCTGCGACCAAAGCCTGACGAATGGCAGGGTTTTTGAGCTTTTCGAGCCGTTCGGCTGGCGTGCCCATGGTCACTTCACGCAGGACATCATTTCCGTCGAACAATCCTGACATATCGGCAAAACTGAAATACAACCCTTGACGAAATGTCGCGGTCTGGTTGTAGATCTTGCGCCCGGCTTTGTTGGTCTTTTCCATCCAACGCAGGATACGGCGATGGATACTCGGCCGGTCGTCACGCGTAGCCGTGGCATTGAACAGAATCGGCCGGCCACACTCGTCGGCCAGACGATCGTAGAATTTCATATCGGCTTCAAAGTCCGGGCTGGATTGGGTAAGCTGGATAAAGCCTTCTCCCCGTTCCCGTAACACCCGCCCAAAGGATAGCACGTCTTCGTCAGCCATGGTGTCCGTCACCATCGGGGTGCCATCGTAGTCGCGCTGGACAGACACAAAGCCATCACCCAAACGCTGGGCCGAGAATCCACAACCACCGGCGTCCAGTGATTCATTCAGAATCTGGCACATGGTCTGTTTCTCTTTGTCGGTGGCGGGGCGACTCTTGGCCGCTTCGAGTCCCATAGTCCAGATCATAATCGGTGCAATGGGAACAAAGCTCAGGACGTTGACCCCTTTAGGGGTTCTGTCCAGGAAGTTGAGCCATTCGGGGAAGGTCTCCCAGTCCCACTTCATGCCGGCTTTCATGGACTCGTACGGAATGGCTTCGACGCGAGACATCGTCAACATCGCTCGCTCACGCATCTCGGGTTTCACTGGCGCGAAACCAAATCCACAGTTGCCGAGCACGATCGAGGTGACCCCGTGCCAGCCGGACAGCGTGACATAGGGGTCCCAGTTAATCTGGGCATCGTAGTGGGTATGGAGATCAATAAAGCCCGGCGCAACGATGAGCCCGTTTGCGTCCAGCGTTTTTGCCGCATCGCTCGGATTGAGCTTGCCATTCGGCTCGATCTTCGCGATCTTGCCGTCCTTAATGCCAACGTCGCCCATGAAGCGAGGAGTGCGGGAACCATCGACGACAGTACCGCCCTGGATAAGTACGTCATATTCAGCCATATCTGTCCTCCCTTATCAGTCGAAAAAATTGAACGCTCACTCAGCCTCCCCGAACCATGCCATAGGCCGACTATGGCTGTCAACACGATATTTCCTGTGACTGCCGTATTGCTTATCAGGCGGAATGGTTGATAGTATAAAAGCTCCAGGCTGGTTTGCCGCAGTGCGATGTGGAAGGAGGGGTAGAGATGGGTAAAGTGGATGCACGAAGGGTCGGTGTCGTTCTGGGTTTGATACTGAGCATGGGCCTGACGGCCATTTGGGTTCAGGCCCAAGAGCAAATGCCAGGAGACGCCACAACGGCGGCTGAGGCTGTCGGACTGGCGTCCGGCCAAGAGGCGGCGGAAGCTGCTGAACAGGCCAGACAAGAACAACAACCGCCAACCCTGACGCTGGCCGTGGCTGAGCAGTTTCTTGCCGCAGCCAAAGCAGAAGCCATAAAACAAGGCTGGACCATGAGCTTTGCCGTCGTCGACGCGACCGGGCGCCAAGTGGCGCTGATCCGTATGGACGGGGCGCGGTGGATGACGACCCGGGTCGCCCAGGCAAAAGCCTTTACCGCGGCAACCTTCCGGCGCCCTTCAGCGGCGGTGGAAGAGTTGGCAGAGCAACGCCCGGACTTGTTTCAGAGCCTGACTCAGCTGATTGATGAACCCATGCTCCTCGCCGGCGGAGGGCTGCCGATTCTTATTGATGGCACGTTGCTTGGCGGCGTTGGGGCGAGCGGCGGTACTGAGGCTGAGGACATCGACTGTGCCCAAGTTGGTCTGGACGCCATAGGGGCGGAGTAAGTGTCAAGAGGAGCGGACTTTCACGCCTGCCCGCTCCTCTTGCAATAAGAACACCGAGGTCGAGTCGCGTTCACCCCAGCCGCGGGCAAAGCCGATGCAGCGTCGAATCGTGGGATCGTTATGCGTTTCGTCCGCCTTCGATGGGTTCAGCATAATGAAGAGCAGGCGATGGCTGGACTCGCCAACGCAACGGCTCAGACGGTAGCGATATTTTCTGTCCCCTGAAAAGCATGCCCGACTACCGCTCATGACGCATCAATTTCTTCAAGGGTCAACCGTATCTCATTGATGACCGCCGCATCTGTCTCGTCGGCGAGGGCAGAATGTAGGGCAGTCTTTGATTCATTGCCGCCGATGCGTCCGAGCGCCCAGGCAGCGTGCAAACGCACAATATCGCTGTCGCTGCGGAGCGCTTTCGCTAGCGCGGGAATGGCAGCGGCATCACCGATGTTGCCGAGCGCGACGCACACATTACGCTGCAAGCCAACTCGTTTGGCGTGCTTTTGCAACAGGGCGGCACGCTGCCTTCTCCGAGCTGCCTCTCTGGCTAACTCGTCGCCAGTCTTGTCCGGGACTGCGCCTTGTTTGGTATCTCCCACACCAACAATGCAGACGGTGTCACACAGTTCCTGAAGCCCCATACCTTGGCCCTCCGGCTCGGAGCGTAGTCGAAGCCTGGGGGAGGGGGCAAGGCGTGTGACGCCCGGACGCTTGACGAAAGCGGACATCGGCGGATAAGGCAGGAGGGGCACTCAGGAGGGCTTACTCATGAAAACAATGATTCAGATGGTTCCCTCAATGCCGGTTCGCTCCAACGAAGAACGCCGTCAGCTGCGACCTGTCGGACGAAACGTTGAACGCTATGCCCAGATCATTGACGGCATGGTCGATATCGTGAAAGCCGCGGACGAACTCGGCTATTGGGGCATGAGTTTTATTGAGCACCATTTCCACTCTGAAGGATTTGAGATGCTGCCTACTCCCGGGCTAATGAACGCTTGGTTAGGTCCGTATGCCAAACAGATGCGGATGGGGCAGTTAGGCTATGTCATGGGTACGCAAAATCCGTTGCGCGTCGCGGAAGAGACCGCGGTGCTGGATCATATCCTCAAAGGCCGCTTCTTCGTCGGCTTTGCCCGGGGCTATCAGGCGCGTTGGGTCAGAACGCTCGGGCAGCAGTACAACACGCTGCCAACCCTGTCGAACCGCGAGTCTGAGCAACAGGCCACTGCGGATGATGTCAACCAGCAGATCTTTCGTGAGATGGTCACCATTGTCAAAAAAGCCTGGACCGAACCGAGCTTTTCGTACAACGGCGATTTCTTCAAAGTGCCGTTCCCGCACGAAGGCATCGACGACTATCCGGCCTATCCGTGTGCCCGGGAGTATGGCGCACCCGGAGAGATTGATGAGCGCAACCGCGTCAGTCAGATCAGCGTGGTGCCGGCGCCCTACCAACGGCCGCATCCACCGGTCTTTATCAGTTCATCGGGCAGTGCAGACTCGGCGCGCTGGTCGGGCGAGCAGGGCTTTACCTGTTGCTATTTTGCGCCCATGGCTGGGGCACGTATCCAGGATGTCGCCTATCGGGAAGGCGCGGCCCGGCTCGGGCACACGCTCAGTCCCGGACAGGGGCAGGGATTGTTGCGCTTCTTGTATGTCGGTAAGACGCGAGCGGCGGCCTACGAAAAGGTGGAAAAATGCATCGTGCCGTTTTTCTCGGAATTTGCCTCGCACTTCTTCCCGGTTTTACTCAGCGAAGGTAGCGGGCCCATGCTTGAGCGGGTGCTCAACACGGGGCTGATCGTGGCAGGCACAGTCGATGATGTCAAACGACAGGTGGCCGAGGTCTATGCGGAGATTCCGTTCGAGTATTTTTCCCTGGTCGCTTACAACGGGCTCGAACCACAAGACCAGCTCCTCGAAGACATCGAGCTGTTTGCCACCAAGGTCGCCCCGGAGTTTGCGTAAGACACGCGAAGTGGAGAAAAGGGTTCAGTCAGCCAGACCCGCAATAAACCTGGGCGTTGCCTCGGCACACTCTTCCGGCAGAGCCGCCGCAAGATGATAGGCCGCGCTGGGTAAAACTAAAAGCTGCGAGTTGGGAATACGCGTCTGCCAGTCACGCACGGTTTCGACTGAAGCCAGCGCACTCCGGTCGCTGGTGATTACCAGGGTCGGAGCCTGGATTTGGGGGAGCAGTGCGGTAATATCCATATTCCCGACATAGCGAAAGATGCCGGCCATCACCTGGGGTGAGGCCTTGCCCATGGCGGTAATCTACCACTCCTTCATCGCCGGGCTCACGTTGCCCAAACGACGCTCCATGGTGCTGCGCGCCCAGGCTTCGACCCCGGTCTGTTGGACCTGCGTGAGCCAGGCGTCCGGGTTGAGGGAGCTTTTGGAGAGCGTCGCCGGTCCGCCAATGACGGTCAGGCTTGTAACACGCTCGGGATAGTCATGCGCAAACTGCATGACAACGCTTCCACCGACGCGTTGTCCCACCACGTGAACGGCCGTAATCTCCAGCCGATCGAGCAGAGCCCGGAGATCTTGGGCCAGACCGTGCAGAGACCAGTCATAGGCCGCAGGCGGAACAGAATATCGCCCAAAACCTTTCAGGTCCGGCCGCAGCACCCGAAAATGTCGGGCCAGACGAGGCACCCAGGCGAACCAGGCTTGGCTCGTATCGGCAACGCCGTGCACGAGCAGAATGGTTTCCGAGGCGGTCCAGGGGTCGGTAAAATCGTCGAGTTCGTAGTACAGATCGAGGGACGCATCAATGCGCAACGTTGGCATGCTTTCCTCACCAGAGAAAGCTCATCCGGTCGATTGCCCCTACAGATTCTTGACCGACTCTTCAATGAGAGTATCCAACTCCGCGGCTTTTCTTTTTTCCATCTCCGTCCGTTGGGCCAGGATGACACCCCACGAGTCGCCCCGGTAGGTGTGGAATTTCTCCGCGTTCCATACCTCGGCGCGTTTGAACGACTTGGGGCAGTGGAAGTAGCATTCTTCGACGGTGACTTCGATGGCAAGCTGGGCCGGACGGCCTCGGGCGCTGAGTTTTTCCAGGAGCTGAGGTTCGTCGGCAATCCGGGCGCGGCCGTTGATGCGCATGGTCCATTCCTCGCCGGGAATGAGAAGGAGCAGGCCGACGTGCGGGTTCTCCAGAATATTGCTGATACTCTGGAACATCTTGTTACCGGCCCGATCCGGGAGGTAGAGAGTGTGTTTGTCTGCGATTTTGATAAATCCCGGCGGATCGCCCTTGGGTGAGGCGTCGCACCGCCCGTGAGTGTCTGCGGTTGAGACAATCACAAACGGACATTGCTCAAGAAACCGCGCGGCCGCTTCATCGATATAGGGCAGTTTGTGCTTGACGGCGAGTTGATCCGGATCGCCAAAACGCTCGGCTAACTCATGCGTACTCTGCGGGACACTCTGGGCCGTTGCTGTGCTCATACTCCCCTCCTTCTATGCCAGCGAACTCCTGAGAAGAATAGGTCAATTTGCAAGCAGATGCAAAGGATTGTACAGAGGAGAGAAGGATAGAGATTAAGAGATAGAGAGACTCGAAGCGGAGCCGGGGGAAGCATGACGAGTAAGGCAGACTACCAGGAGGCTATTCGGCCGCTGGAAGAAAAAATCCTGCTCTTTTTACGGACGTTTGAAGACGTGCAAGAGCATATGCACTTCGGGAAGATCCCGGAGGCGCACGCACGGATGCGAGACACTATCGGTAATTTTTTTGAAACCGCCCTCTCCAGCGTCGCCAGCCTCGAGCCGCCCGAAGAACTCACCGAATTTCACGCGGCCTTCGCCGCCGCGCTGCCGCATCTCAATAATGCCCGCACGGCTTTTCTTGGCGGAGTCCCTGGGCCGAATTTTGGCGGCGCATTTGTCAATAGTCGCTTCTCGCTGTGTCGAGGACTGGACCTCTTATACAATCAACGTGCCCATCTCCCGACGCTCTCCCCATACTGGCTACTGCCGGCGGCCGCGTCCCGGCGCGCCGCCTTGGAGACGCGGGCTGACGATGTAGTGGTACCGGTCGGCATGCTCCATCAGCCACAGACGCAGGCACATGCCGAGTACTCGCTATATGTCCCGGAATACTACAGCCCGGACGCAGACTGGCCGCTCATCGTCTGCCTCCACGGTGGGTATGGCCGGGGCGACGACTACATCTGGACATGGCTGCGACCCGCCAAGAGCAAGGGCTATCTGCTGCTGTCCCCCAAGTCCTTAGGGCCGACGTGGTCCGTGCTGCAACCGCCGGTTGACAGCCGCTCCATCCGGGCCATGTTTGACACCGTGGGTGAGACCTATCGCATTGATCGTTCCCGGGTGTATCTGTCCGGTCTGTCTGATGGTGGGACCTATACCTATCTGCTGGGCTTGGAGCAGGCCGAACTCTTTGCCGGGATAGCGCCCATTGCGGGCGAACTGAGTCCCGCCACTGATGGGATGCTGCGACAGAAGCGAGGTATCGATACGCCGATCCATGTGATTCACGGTGTGCATGACCTCATCTTTCCGGTTGAAGCCGTTCGCTCATCGAATGAGCTGCTCGAACACATCGGCTACAAGGTGAAGTACACCGAACTGCCCGACTGGAGCCACGCTTTGACCTACACCATCAATGAAACTCTGGTCCTGCCGTGGTTTGAAAGTTTGGAACCGAAAGAACACCGGTAAAAAGGGAGGAAATAATGTCTCAGGATATCGAAGCCCGTTTGCAGGCACTGGAAGCAAAGATACAGGATTTGAGTGACCGCGAAGCCGTTCGCTCGCTACGGTTTCGTTATCATGAGTGCATCAATGAGGGGGAATTGGACGCCATCCCCGATCTGTTCACTGAGGATGCTGTCCTCGATTTTGACTATCTGGGCAAAGCTACCGGTCGGGCCGAGCTGACGAAGTTTTTTCAAGGAGTCGCAAGTCTGCTGTCTTTTGTCAAACAGTTTATGCATAACCATGCGGTTGAGGTGCAGGGGGATACGGGAAAGGGCTATGCCTACCTCGAAGCAAAGACCATCTCCAAAGAGGAGGCCTATTTCGTGGCCGCTCGCTATGACGACGAATATGTCAGACAGAATGGCGAGTGGAAGTTTAAGAAGATGTCGCTTACCCCGTACTTCACCGTTCCTTTCAAAGAAGGCTGGGCGCAAGAGAATCGGCTCAAGATGGGGAGATAGCAATCCCTATCTGTACCGATGTTTATTGGCCCCGATGTTGGAAGAATTTTCGCTAACCCGCCACGGATGGTCAGCTCCAAATCCTAAACTAAAGGCCGGGGTGCTGTTTGAATGCTCTGGCCGGGGAACGGTCGTTCAGTCTGAAATCAGCCGTAGCGCATCTCTCCCGATGGCCCGCAGTCCCGCAGACTCGAAGTCACTGCGGGCGAGAACGCGAAGCCCGAACAGGAGTGACAATGGAGGCTTCTCCGGGTCATTTGCCTCCATCGGTCTCTCAACCGAAGGACTCCTACTCCTTTAAGTAGCTGTCGTCCTGGCCTGCATAAAGAATGCCGTGGTTGTGGCCGCTGTGAACCTCTGTTCCCTTCAAGACCGCGGTCTTCCGCGTAAACTCAAATTTTACGCCGTCGTTCAATATTTTTCCGATGTTCTCATACTGCCACGCGCTCACCGTCTTCGCGTGCGGACGGGCGGCCATTGTCTCGAACCATGCCCTGACTTTCGGGTGCTTCTTCCACACCCCGGCTGAAATGATCTTCCCGGCGTCATGAGAAACGAGGTCTTGGTGAGCGGTCAGATCCGCATAACTGATCTCATCGCCGCACAGATACGCACGGTTTTTGAGCCAGTAGGTTTCGAGCAGGTCAAGCGACTCGTACAGCAGATAGCGCCCCTTCCTTATCTCCGCGGAAAAGTCCTTACCGTACCCGTAGATCATGGGGGCGAAGATCGTCCAGTGGAACGCCCCTCCTCCGTGGCGGAGCGTGTAGGCGTACCATTGCAGAAACTGCTGAACATGCCCCTTTTGCTGCGGGTCGCGTCCGAACCAGTGGGAGGGACATTGAAACTTCTCGTTTAAATAGAACGCAATGGCCGCACTCTCCCAGATAACGAAGTCACCATCAACGAGAATCGGCACCTGCCCAGTCGGGTTGTACTTTTCCCTGAACTCCGGTCGCTCGTTGATATCTGTGGTGATATCGACCAACTCGGTTTCAAATGGAATGTCGTTCTCCAGCATGAATTGATGCGCCGCGCGGCACGGCTGTGACGCGGGGTGGTGCAGGTAACGCAAGGTTGTACTCATCTTAACCTCCGTATCCTCTTTGTCTGGTTTCTATCGATGAACTCGCCCTCTTGCGAGGCATTGTCGCCTTGTGGAGTGGCTTGTCAAGGGGAAACCCAACACGAGCGCATTTGCACGGTGGCGTTTCCTGGTCTATTGAAATGACTTGTAAGCGAAGTACAATTTCGAGAGAGGGGGGTTCATTCCAATGACGCTTTACGCAGATTCTCGCTATCCCGTTTCTCCTACGATTGAAGCCTTACATGTTGACGAAATGCAGTCCTATGCGCGTAGCGGTACGTGGGGCACCGCAGCCCAAAGAATCGCCATCGCCGCCCCTGCGCGTAGCGCGCAATGCGAACAGGGCTTACAAGAATCGGTTGGCGATGAGAAGCTGGCTGCACAGGCCAAACTCCCTGACGCGGCAGTGCGACTGGCGCGCGCGGTGGCGGTTGATTCGGAAAACATCGACCGCAAGTTTTGCCGGGGCATACAAGCCCAGGGGGTGAGCGAGGACGCGTATGTTGAAATCGTTGCGCTTGTGTCGCGCCTCTCCAATCTTGACGTCTTTGCCCGTGGTCTCGGCGTACCGCCCCGAAAATTACCAGAGCCCGCCGACGGTACGCCCCCCTCTTTCGAACGCCCCGCTGAAGCCGTCGATGAGGGATTCTTTACCGCGAGTGTCCCCAGCGCTCCGGAAGGTGGCGCATTAGCCGAATTGTTATATGGCAAAAGTCCGGCGGGGAATATTTTCCGCGCCGTGAGCCTCGTACCTGATGAAGCCCGCCGCGTGATGAGCCTGGTCAGTCAACAGTATTTCGGAGCTGAGCATTTGCTCGACTTTCACGCCACATCAGACCACGCCCTTTCGCGAGCCCAAATAGAACTCGTCGCAACCAAGGTTTCGGAACATAATCAGTGTTTCTACTGAACCACGTGGCATGCCCATCTGCTCCGGGAGAGCGGAAAAGCTCACAACCGAAACTACGAGTTAGCTGGTGCGATCGATGCACGTGTTGACAGCGGTGTGGAACACGGGTGCGAACTCGTGAGACTCGCCGGTGCTTTGATGACACCCGATACCGCAGAACTGGCGGCGGCGCGTGATGCCGTCGCCGAGCGATTAGGTCCCGATGCGGTAACGTCGGCGTCGATCATCTGTGCCAACTTCAGCATGCTGGACCGCGTCGCCAATGCTATTGGAATCAGCGTCGATTCGATGATCGTGAAACCCACCGCGGATTTTCGGGAATCGCTGGGGATCAACACGTTCCCGTCTGCGGTGAATACACTCGGATAAGGCGGTGCATCGTGTGAGGTCCCCAGCAGCGGGCCTACGATGATGAGTTGGAACGGTGTGGCCGGAATCCACGGGACTCCTATATCGCTCATCTCGCAGCCGACCATGTTGCGAAAGTGCACCCTGGGCGCAAAGGACATCCGTTGTACGACCGACGCTAGGGGAAGCGTTGTCTCCCCCCGACTGTGTTCCTATACGCCCAAATCCCCAGCCCAGAGCTTTTGGCAAAAGATCGGCCACGGATACACCGTAATGCCGTTCGCGAGTTGGCGCGGCTCGGTGTCCAGGCTGACGACTATGGCTCGCTTCACGGTCTGGTCTGCCATCAGGGCCCGGAGTCCCTTGGTGTGTCGTTCGTCTACCCGAGCGACAGCCTTGCATTCTACGGCCAATTCCAGATCGCCGACTATAAGGTCAACTTCGAGGCCGGTACTGGTGCGCCAAAATGACAGCGGGCGATACTGTTCCGTATAGCTCAGATAGGCGCGCATCTCTTCCAGCACAAAGTGCTCGAAGGCAAAGCCAAATTCGCTACTTCCAGCCTGGACCTGACGCATGCCAGCCAACGCACGAGCGACACCTGGGTCAAAAAGATAAAATTTCGCCGTTTCAATAAGCCGTCGGTCCTTACGTTTTCTCCACGGCTCCAGGGTATGGCCCAAGAGCGTGTCTTCCAAGATGTGGTAGTACTCACGGACAGTCTTCGCGCTCACCCCGCAGTCTCGCGCAATGTTGGCGTAGTTCAACAATTGGCCATGCGTCAGACTGGTGGCCCCAAGGAACCGGGCAAATGCCGGGACATTCCGGGTCAGGGCCTCAGCCCGCACCTCTTCTTCGAGATAGTCGATAACATAGCCGCGCAAGCTCCGTTCGGGCTTTTGGGCTGTATAGTGCTGCGGAATGAGGCCGTGATTCACAATCCGTTCTAGGTCGTACGTTCCTATTTCCGGTGTGGTCAGCGGAAATAGCTCAAACCGCCACGCCCGGCCACCAAGCAAGTTCGCCGCCCCGCGCTTCAGTTTGCGCGGACTCGATCCGCACAAGATGAACCGGGTTGGCATGTTTTCGATACACCAATGCACCTCATCAAGCAGCGCCGGGACTTTTTGCACTTCGTCAATAATCACTAACTGATATTGACTGGCCAGCACTTCTTCCCGCAAGAGCGCTGGTCGTAGCATCAGTTGGGTTTTGAGATCGGTATCCAGCAGGTCGTAAAACCTCGCCTGGGGAAACTGCTGATGCAGCAGCGTGGTCTTGCCGACCTTGCGCGGTCCCCATAAGAAGGCGGCTCGGTGGTCTTCCAGAGAGAGGAGGAGTGTTCTTTTATACTTGGATAATCGAGAAGTCACTCCTGATTATCTAGATAATCAGGAGTGACATGTCAAATTGCAGTGGCCGACATACCTGCACTGAACGAACCTTCATTCGGCAACAGCCAGTAACAGGCGAAAGAAAAAGTACATTTGGCTTTGAATAATTCCTCCACGTCTGCTAGGCCGTCTGTGTAGGAGGGGCGATATGAACTTTGGTCTGTTACTGCCGTTTTGGAATCCGGCTCGCTGGGAGCGGCCCTTTCCTGAGCTGTATCAGAACCTGTTGGACCAAATCGTCAGGGTCGAGGAACTTGGCTACGATAATATCTGGCTGACCGAGCACCACTTCGACGCTGACGGCTGGTCGCCCGCGCTGTTGCCTCTCGCCGCCGGTCTTGCCACCCGCACGACACGCATCCGGATTGGCACGTTTATTTTGATTCTGCCCTTTCAACACGCCCTACGCGTGGCCGAGGATGCCATCACCGTGGATATTCTGTCCAATGGCCGATTTGATCTTGGTGTGGGCAAAGGCTATCGCAGTAAGGAATTTCATGCCTTCGGTTTTCCCCGTGAGCAGCGTGAGGCACGTCTGGAAGAAGACCTCGCTGTTATTCAGGGACTCTGGACAAATGAGTCCTTCTCTTTTGACGGGGACTACTACCATCTCAAAGAGGTCTGTCTCACTCCACGCCCCGTCCAGCAACCACATCCGCCGCTCTGGATCGGTGCCCGTGGCAAGAGAGCTGTGCAGCGAGCGGCACGGATGGGGTTGCACCTGATGGGCACGGGGGAGGTTGCCCAGCAGCGGGCCTACGATGATGAGCTAGAACGGTGTGGCCGGAATCTGAAAGATTACTACTTGGCCCAACTCCGCTGGGTCTATGTGGCAGAGAGTCGGGACAAAGCCTGGGACATCGTTGGTGAGCATATGCATTATCTCTTCTCCTCTGCTTTTCCGTTGCTCAAAGAAGCCGGAGACCTGCGGTCAGACCGAGCCATGGCTCGGGTGCCTAGCCTTGAGGAGCTGCGCAACATTGATCCCACCATTCCGGGCGGGACCCCTATTGTGGGAACCCCGGACGATTGCATTCAGGCATTGCAACGCTACCAAGACGAAACGCGGGTGACCCATTTGGCCATGGGCATGCATCTGCCCGGACTCGCCCTGGATAAGGTGACCGAGTGCCTTGAATTGTTTGCGCGGGAAGTCATGCCGCATTTTCGCTCATGAGGAGACCAGGTAAGAACGTGAAACACGCGGAGTGAAGGGGAAGAGAGATGGCAAACGACTGCCACGGCAGAGCCCCTCCGGGTAGGAGATTTATTTTTTCCGCCTGAAGGTTGACAGCAAATTTCTCTGGGAGTACGGCGAAGATAGATGTCCATAAAACTACAAAGGAGGGGAATATGCCACAATTCGATACAGTGATTAAGAACGGCACGATCGTCGACGGAACGAAGGTGCCCCGTTACCAAGCCGATCTTGGTATCAAGGACGGGAAAGTTGCTGAGATTGGGAAAATCAATGGCAGCGACGCCAAAAAAGAGATTGACGCCAGCGGGCAGATCGTTGCTCCGGGATTCATCGATCTGCATACCCACTATGATGCCCAGTTACACTGGGACCCGTACTGCACGATCGGCAGTTGGCACGGTGTGACCACCGTCACCATTGGGAATTGCGGGTTTGGTTTTGCTCCGCTGCGACCGCAAGATGCCGACCGGGCCATGCTGGCCCTGTCCCGTACCGAAGCGATTCCCCTGGAGCCCATGCGGGTGTCGATGAAGGTTGACTGGGAAACCTTCCCGCAATACATGGATCGTCTGTCCCGCATGCCCCTGGGCGTCAATGTCTCCCATCTCTTCCCGCTGGCCCCGGCTGTGGCGTATGTGATGGGTGGTTTTGATGATGCCAAGAAGCGCTTCCCCAACAAAGAAGAGATGGACACCATTACCGGCCTGTACAAGGAAGCCGTGAAAGCTGGCGCCGCGGGTTGGTCCGCCCAGCGTCTGGTGCCCGAGAGCCGAGTGTCCGTGCAGCGCGACTATGATGGCACGCCGATGATCACCGACATCCTGCCGGATGGGTTCTATATGGAAATGGCCAAAGCCATGAGCGAGGTCGGTGAGGGCTGTATTCAATTTACCCAGTCAGGTGCAAGTGAAAGCACCTTTGGGGTTGAGGATGACTTCAAATTCCTCGAAGAGATGACCAAGACAGCCGGTCAGCCGCTGCTGTACAACGCCATGTTAATCAGTGATAAGCATCCCGAGTCCCACCAGGCCCAGTTGAATTGGGTCAATGCGGCGAACGAACGCGGCGCTCGTGTGTTCGGACAGGGCGTCACCGCTCGGGCTCCAGTGCGGATGACCCTGGAAGACTGGAACCTGTTTGATGGCATTCCGGCCTGGAAGGAAGCCACGCTAGGAACGGTCGAAGAGCGTAAAGCCAAACTGTCGAAGCCTGAACTGCGCAAGGAAATGCGCGAAGACTACGACGGTGGTGGTATGGAAACGATGAATATCGTCTTTGGTGAGTTCGACAAGTTTATTGCGCGCAAGGTTCGCAATACCGAACTCAAACTCCAATATGAGGGCATGTCCGTACAGCAGATTGCCGAGAAGGAAGGCAAGCATGTCATCGATGCTATGCTCGACCTGTCCGTGGCTGACGATCTGCGCACCGAGTGGGCCGGCCCCGTGTCCAATGCCAACATTGAGGGCTACAAGGAACTGATGGGCTCGCCCTACACGCTACCGGGTGTGTCGGATGGTGGGGCGCACGTGAAGTTCATTACGCCGGCTATCTATCCGACCGAAGTCCTGTCCTGGCTGGTACGCGAACAGGGCGTCATGAGCCTGGAAGAAGCGCACTTCCGCCTGAGCGGGATCATGGCTTGGGCTGCGGGCATTAAAGACCGTGGGACGCTCCGTCAAGGTCAAGCGGCTGACATCGTGGTCTACGATATCAACACCGTGAACGCTTTGCCGGGCGAGATCGCTCACGACCTGCCGGCCAACGAGTGGCGGCGAGTCCAGAAAGCCGAAGGCTATAAGCACATTCTGGTGAACGGTGAAGAGACCTTCCAGGATGGGGAATGCACCGGGAATACCTCGGGCGCACTCCTCCGTAACGGTGCGGCCCGCTAGGCGATTCGCTGATCGTGTTCCTCTGAGTATCTGAACCAACTGACGGGGAACCGGAGAAATGCTCTCCGGTTCCCCGTTTTTTGTGTGTGCTCTATATCCATAAAAGGAGGGATTCGAGATGGAGATAAGCACGAATGGGTATGTGTCTGCCGATGGTCACGTGGTTGAGCCGGCAGACCTCTGGACAACCCGGATGGACAAACGCTTTCGTGACCGTGCCCCGCGAGTCGAAGCGCGCGAGGATGCCGATTATTACATTATTGATGGGCTGACGCCATTTCCGGTTGGGCTCGAAGGCGCCACCCTGGAAGACAAGCTCGCCGGCAACATCGAGACCATGGCGAGTCGGCACGCGGACACGCGGCCAGGGGCGTGGGACCCGCAACAGCGACTGCTTGACCAGGACCTGGACCATGTCCGGGCTGAGGTCATTTACGCGGGCGCGTTTGGGCTCCAATTCTTCACGCTTCAAGATGCCGAATACCAGCGCGAAGCCATGCGGGTGTATAACGACTGGCTGAGTGAATTCTGTGCCGCCGCGCCAGATCGACTGCTCGGTGCGGGCTTGCTGCCCGTGCGCGGCCCGCTTGAATGGGCCTGCGAGGAAGCCGAGCGGTGCGCCAAGCAGGGTCTGCGGACCCTCACGATTCCCGCGGATGTTCCCGATCGTTCTTACGTGACGTCGGACTATGAGCGTCTGTGGAGCACGCTCGAAGACATCGGGCTGCCCGTTGCAACCCATTCCGGCACCGGAACGGCCGAAGAGTTTTATTCCAAATACAAACGCATGGGCACCGGCATGGCCGTGGTTGAAATGAAGATGTTCCAGCCCATGCGCGGCTTGGTTGACCTGCTCTGGAGTGCCGCACCGCAGCGTTATCCAAAGCTGCGCTTTGTGATCGCTGAGGGTGGCGTCGGTTGGATCGCCTCTATGCTTGGCTTTATGGATCACTGGTGGACCGATCACCGCCACTGGATGGAACCCAAACTCGACGAAAAACCGAGCACGTATTTCAAACGTCAGTTCTGGGCCACATTTGAAGACGACCGGGCCGGCATTCAGACCCGCGATATCATTGGCGTGGATCGCCTGATGTGGGGTGCAGACTATCCGCACACGGAAGGCACGTTTCCGCGTTCGGTCGAGCAGGTCGCCAAAGATTTTGCCGGGGTGCCTGAAGGCGAGGTCTATCAGATGGTGGCAGGGAACGCTGCGAAGTTATATGGCCTAGATCAATAGACGGATAGGACGAACATGGCAGGCTGTCTCGACAGAATCAAAGTCCTTGATCTCGGCCGTTATCAGGCCGGTCCACGCTGTGCGATGGTGCTCGGCGACCTGGGTGCGGAGGTCATTAAAGTAGAAGCGCCGGGTGGGGACGAGTCGCGCGGCTTGGGCCGCGTCTACTGGTCCGCGTACAACCGCGGCAAAATTTCCGACCGGATGTCATGGATCAGATGGGCCTGAGCTATGGGACGCTCAAGCGGCTCAACCCCGGGCTTATTCTCATCAACGTCTCTGGCTTTGGCCAGTCAGGACCGTACCGGGACCGACCCGCCTACGATCCGATTGGTCAGGCCATGTCCGGCCTCATGGGCTTCACCGGATTTCCAGACGGTCCACCGGTTATGACCAATTCGCCTATCATTGATCGGATCACGGCGCTGCACGCCACTATTGGGGCGTTGGGTGCCCTCCACCACCGAGATATCACTGGAGAGGGACAGTCCCTTGACGTGTGCCTGCTCGATACCGGCTACACGATGATGGAGATCCCGATTGCCCAATATCTTCTCACTGGTAAGGAACCACCACGACGGGGCAATACCCCCGGCGGTATCGCTCCGTGTAATACCTACCAGGCCAAAGACGGCTGGGTCTATATTCTGGCCGTCCCCCAGCATATGTGGGGGCGGTTCTGTCGCGGAATCGGCAGGGAGGAATTCGTGGACGACGAGCGTTTCTCCAGTATTGCCGGACGGGCGTCTCACGCGGACGAGGTCAACGCGCTGGTTGATAAGTGGGTGCAGGACAAGACTGTGGCAGAGGTCGTGCAAGTCCTGGAGCAGGCCGAGGTTCCGGTCGGGCCGGTGCATACCATTCCGCAAGCCTCCCACGATCCCCACCTGTGGGAGCGGGAAATGCTGGTTGAAATTGAGGATCACGAACAAGGGCGGACGTACGTGCCTGGGTTGACCGTCAAGTTCTCAGGCACGCCCGGAAAAATCGGACCGGTTCCACAACCTGGAGAGCATAACAGCGAGGTGTATTGCGAGTGGTTAGGGCCTGCTGAAGCGGCTCTGACACGCTGGAGAGAAGAGGGGATTATTTAAACCGATAACCACAAAGGAGATGCCATGGCAAACGGACACGAACGTATGAGCACGAGTGTTGCCCGGTTTGAAGAGCTACAGCCGATTGACTACGCGAGCTTTATCAAGAACTACAAACCCGATGGCACCCAGGGCTATGCGCTGATTGGCCGGGCGGGCAAGACCAGTCCCGCGATCACGGGCGACCACGGCTTTACCATGGCTATCAATAAGGTCAGTCCGGGCAAAGGTGCCCCGTTGCACAGCCATCCGAAACCCGAGGTATTTGTGGTGCTGTCCGGCACCTGTGCCTTTTTCTGGGGAGACACGGGCGAAAACGAGGTCGTCCTCGGGCCGTGGGACACGATTTCCTTTCCAGCGGGAACCTCGGAAGGGTTTCGGAATATAGGCGACCAGGAGGCTCATCTTCTGGTTGTCCTGAGCGGCTCGGAAGTTGGTAAGGTGACGTTTGCGAAACAGAGCGAGACGGCTGAGGCGGCTAGCGTCGAGGCCTAGTGTCCTGAAACCTGGAGAAAAAGGAGGACCCTCCATGGCAACATTTTCAGTTGAGCAGGTTGACATTTTTGGCAAGGGCGTCTTGCAGGCCGAGGGGGTAGTGGTGGACAAGGAGGGCAACGTCTTTGGCGGCGGCCGGAACGGCGTGATGTATAAGGTCACACCCGATGGCACCGTGAGTGAGCTCGTCACACTGCCCGAGGGCTCTATCCCCAATGGAGTGACCATGGACCGCAATGGGGATCTGGTCTACTGCGATTTGGGCAAGCAGGCCATGATGCGCGTGACCCAGGGTGGAGAAGTGTCGCTGATTGCCGACCAGGTTGGCATACTCAAACTGACGCTCCCGAATTTTGCCAGCTATGACGCCGAAGGCAATCTCTACGTCTCGAATTCGAGTACGTCGAGTATTGAAAATGTCCTGGCCGAGTTGGCTACCCCCTCACCCAAAGGGGCGCTGGTCGTTATCCGTCCCAACGGGAAGAGTGAGATCGTGGCCGAGGGTATTTATCTGGCCAACGGCACCGCGATCGACCCGAAAGAAGACGCGGTCTACGTGCTGGAAAGCACTCGGAATGATTGTCTGCGTATTCAGATCAAGAAAGACGGCACGTTTGGGAAGCCTGAGGTCTACTCCAAGGATTTTCCGGCCCTGCCGGACGGTATGGCTTTTGACGTGGACGGCAATATGTACGTCACGCTGCCGGCGGTGGTGACAGGTGGGGAGATGGTCCCGGCCCATCAGGTTATCGCCGTTGATACCAACGGAAACTGGAGCATGCTGATCGATGATTCGGCTGAGGGCAAGAAGCTCAACTTCCCGACCAACTGTGCTTTTGGCGGGACGGACTTGCAGACGCTGTATATCGCCAATCTCGAAGGCGATCACTTCAGTTGTGTCAAGACGCCCTACACCGGCCATCCGCTCTACCACCAGCGCTAGATGGCTCGTTCGAAATCGCAATCAAAAAAGACCGGAGGGGCCAGCCGTGGCTGTCCCTCCGCCGTCCATGTGTATAAGGAGTCATCTATGGCCCTCTCACTGTCACTTGCCGAACAATTTATCGCCGCCGCCAAACTCAAGGCCCAAGAGAAAGGCTGGGACATGAGCTTTGCGGTCGCAGACTCGGCTGGGAACCTGGTCGCGCTGGCCCGTATGGATAATGCCCGCTGGCTGACAACCGGGGTGGCCCAGAGCAAGGCGTTTACCGCTGCGACTTTCCGGCGTACCTCGCGCGAGGTGGCAGAACTGGCGGAATCCCGCTCACAATTATTCACGAGTGTGGCCGAGATTATTGGCCGACCGCTTTTATTGGCCGGAGGTGGTCTGCCTCTCACGCTGAACGGTGAATTTCTCGGCGGTGTTGGTGCCAGCGGCGGAACAGAAGATGAAGACATCGAATGTGCCCGTGCCGCGCTCGACGTCATCGGAGCCGAATAAACAGACCGCCGGCAACCCGCATGACTCAAAGCCTTACCGCAATGGCGGTCTCGCCGAATGAATATCCCAGCCAAACGTCTGGATCAGCGAGGAGATCGTCCGCGTTGTGAGGACCGAGCGTCATATTCGCACACGCCAGAACACCGCCGGTTCGTAGCCGTTGATAGAGACCCGTAACCAGTTGTGGGGTCGGCGCAAAGCCGTCGAAGAATGCGAGATCGTAGGCGTTTGGGTCAAGGCTGTCGAGGACTGTCAGGGCATCACCGTGGTGGAAGTGGACGCGGTGACTCATCTGATAGTCAATGCAGTGCTGACGAGCGATACGAACGTGCTCAGGATCGCTCTCAATAGTATCGCCCTGAGCATGTGGAGCGCCGTGGGCAAGCCAGAGGGCACTGTAACCGAGGGCGGTCCCTACCTCGATAATCCGACTAGCCTTGACTGCTTGTGCTTGTCTTACAGCCGCTCAATCGTCGCCCGGCTCCCCGTACACACGAAACCCGACAGCAAAACATTCCGTTGCCTGATGACCGAGACGATCTCATTGGATTCTCCGGTCTGAATTTTGAGGAAGGGCAAGTGACCATCGCTCCAGCTGGAAGCGTCCCCGATCTCGGCACGTTGCGCCACATGGACGCGGGGATGCCACATCTGCCTGTTGGGCGACTGAAAATGGTGGGGATGGGAGCCAACTCGGACCCGCGTAATCAGCGCGTCGGCTGCGGTATATGTGGCTGAGGCTGAGCGCTCGACCACTCCGCTGACATCAATGACCAAGCGAGCCGGTGAGCGTAAGGCAAATCCAACCCCGAGAGCCGGGCAAGAGTTTGGGTGACGCTCTGCCCGGAGACTATCAGACCCGGCCCGGTCCACGTAATGACGGGTAAGAGGAAAGCCGCGTTGTTCTTCATCGCGGAGGTTTTTCAGCTACGACTCTCGTAAACGCGCAACACGTTTGCGTATCTCTGCGCACAGGGCCTCTGCGTTGCTTTTTTTTCGGCGATCCTCAAACGCTTGCGTAAAGCGAACGCAGACTGGTACGGCGTTCTTGTATGTAGACAGGGCGTCTTTCTCTCTCCCCATCTTTTCGAGCGCTTCGCCGTAGTTAGCATAGGCATAGGCGTAATGAGGAGCCAATTGTATGGTCTGGTACCATGCATTTGCTGCCCCCTGCCAATCCTCTCTCCCGGCTAATATATATCCCAGCCGGTTGTGGACGTACGGTGCGGAAGGAACCAACTGTAAGGCTTTTTGATAGGTGTTAAATGCGTCTTGCTCCTTACCCAGCGCTTCGAACGCGCGGGCAAGATGAACGTGCGCGGTGGCATTATCCGGCTCAAGCCGAAGCGCTTGCTGGAAGGCGGCCGCTGCTTGGGTGTGATCTTTTTGGTCTCGGAATGCAATCCCTAACAGATGATGTGCCCGGGCGGCCTGCGGGGCTAAGCGCAGGGCCTCTCGCCACTCGACGATTGCCTCGTCAACCTTGCCGGCATCATAGAGAATTTGTCCCTGTTCAAGATGATAACGGGCTTGTTGCGATAGGGGTTCTGAAGAAGGGGAAGGCGTCAACTCAACCGGCGGGGAAGGGGGAGACGGGGTTGGGATCGAAGCCAAGACCGGAGCTGGACTCTTGCGCCCGCGCTGGGAAGCCAGCGTTGTCTGAGACCGCGAAAAGAGCACCTGGGTCCGGGCCGGTGGAGGGCCACCGTCTTGCTCTCCGCCAAGTTTGGCAAGAACCTTGGTCTCGTGATGTTCAACCGAATGCACCGGCACTGTTTGGCCGCTGAGGTCGAGGACAAGGCGCAGGCGTTGTGGATGCGAGCCGGTGCGTACGTGTGTGAGGAGCGCATCCTCTGCCTGATAGATACGGGACGGCATGTTTTGCACCGGACCATGCACATCAATGATAATGCGTGAGGGCGATGACAGGGAGAACGACCGAATAGAGTCAGGCGGATGAGAAAACTGAAACAGGACCACTCGCGCCTCCCCCTCAGCCGTCAGGCGTATTTCCTGTAAGTGGAGAGCAGCGGACTGAGCAAAGGCAGGGGGCAGGCCTAAGACGAGCGCAACGACCCCCATCCTGATCTGGAGGGCAGCGAATGTCTTGAAGCCGGTTCGTTTTCTTTGCATGACGCTGCTTGTCCGGATATCCATCCTGCCTAAGAGCGTGAGGGATCGCGGTCGAGACGAAGCTGATGAGAGACGGTCGCCAATTCCTGCTGCACGTCAGTGAGATGGGTTTCGACGTGTTGCAGCGATCGCATAATCGTGCCACTGTCTGTCCGCGTTTCAGGCGTAAGCCCGCCGGATTCAAGCAGACGGCTGAAGACCCGAACGATTTCCTCGGGCGTCATCTCACCTCCGGGTTGATACCAGCGGTATAACCAGTTGCACATGCCGGTAAAGGCGTGCATCAACAGCCGGGGATTTTCGTTGATGACCTCGCCTCTCTCGATCCCGTTCCGAATTTCATTCTCAATGAGCAGGTCAATCTCTTGTTGCATTTGCTCAACGACTCGAATCGTTTCCGGTGGGAGGTTTGCTTCCTCGCGAAACAGGAGGCGAAAGAGCGGATGGTCCGTCGTGAGTGCGGCGATCTGGTGTGCCATCACCTGTCGAATTTTCTCCGGACGGGAGAGCGGGCGGGCCAAGAGTTCTTCCAGTGTTGCCCGATAGCTTTTGAGGGAACGGGTAAAGATCGCCGTGAGCAGCGCGGCCTTGCTCTCGAAATAGGTGTAGAACGTTACCCGCGAGATGCCGACCAGAGAGACGATGGCATCGAGCGTGGTTTCGTGGTAGCCGCTTTGGGTAAAGCATTCCGTGGCGATGCGGAGGAGTTCTGCTTCTACGAGTGCGCGCTTTTTTGCCATCCCTGCCTCCAGTACAAATGCAGATTTTCCTCTTGACAGCAGAGAATATGTACAATACTTACTGCGAGTAAAGAAATCTACACAAAAGTAAAGTTCTCTTTGCTTTCAGACAAGAGAGGCGCAGATATGGAGAAGCGAGTGCTACAGAAGCCCGTCTGTTTTTTATCGTATCTCGCAGCGGCCGTCTTGGCGCTGATGCTCAGCGGCCTCTGGCCACCGCCCACGACAGCGCTTGCCAACCAGGACCAGAGCTATGACACGTTGCGGCACTGGATTGAGCACTCCCGCCCAGAGGGCGAACTGACACCCGGACAGCATCTCACCCTCAAAGACCGCAACATGCTTGAGCCGCTCATTCCTCAGCCGGCGTGGGAATACTACTTCTTTGACGGCATGGATATGGAGATTGCGGAAACCGGAACCTATCCGCCCCCGGCAGACTGGGGTAAGCAGGTCCCGTCCGGCTACCAACTGGATGAGCAGGGCGTGCTGACTGGCTTCACCGGCGGAGGCTTTCCTTTCCCGGATATCGACACCGACGACCCGCAAGCCGCTCAGAAAATTATCTGGAATATGTTGTGGCGACCCGGAGCCGAAGACTATGTTATGCCCATGGTGGCCTGGTCGCGGAGTCCGAACGGACAGTTGGACCGCCAGTTTGAGTTTACCGCGGTCGCTTCCCGCTATGCCCAGGGGGACCACTGTCTGGTGCCGGGCTATGAAGAAGTGAAAACCAAGCAACTGATGGAATTCCGCTCGCCGCGTGACTTAGCCGGGGCGAAAATGCTGACCAAAACCTATGTGGATCACTACAAAGAGGACAATGGTTGGATATATATGCCTGCGCAGCGCAAGCCGCGACGAACGCTGGCCTCCGAGCGCACGAGCGAGGTCATGGGCATGGATTATACCATGGAAGACGCCATGGGCTTTGGCGGCAAGGTGTATGAGCACAACTGGAGCTATCTGGGAAAAAGACGGCTGCTGGCCACGATGAATGTCGAGACTAACCCGGAAGCCGGTGGTCCACACCTGTGGGTGCCGAAGAACGCGCGCTGGGAGGTGCGCGAGGCGCATGTGCTCTTGATTGATCCCAAAGCCGCAAACCATCCGTATAGTCACAAGATCGTCTTTATCGACACCGAGACCTTCTGGACACTGTGGATGTTCGGCTTCGACCGCCAGGACGCCCAGCTCCTGCGCATGAACCAGCATTTTCTCAAGTATTCCGAGGGTTTTGCCCACGATACGGTTGACCAAGCGCCCTATATGAAGCTGGATTTCTCGAATAATGTCGGGCAGCGATTATTCTACCATCTGGGAGAAACCGACATTAACGCCAAAAAGCCGCACGCGACTTACTCGCACTGTTACGTCATGACGAAACAGTTCTCCTCGGGGCGGGCTAAGCAAGTCTATTCCGTCCGCAATATGGTCAGCGGGCGGCGCTAGGAAAAGCCTTCTCAGATAGGATGAACATGCGCCTTCGTCTCTGCTTCGCCGCTTGTGTCTTCTTCCTCGGCTTGGCTGTAATGCCCGCGCCATCGTGGGGCATTATCGCCGTCACCGACGATGTTGAGCTCGAAGGGTTTGTCAAAACCCAAAACATCCTTCGCACCCCGATGTTTCGGGATGCGGAACTCATCATGCAGCGGAATACGGCGCAACTGGAGGGCAAGTATTACTTTCTGCGTGAGAGCCAGGCCTTTGGTCGTTTCGCCACCAGCCCGCTCGAAGAGGCCACGCTGACCCTTATTGGCCGCGGCGTGTACGACTCGATCTACGATATTCGACACACGTATAGCGAGGCGTTCGGCAAGGACGAGCGACTGAACCGGCAGTTTGAGTACAAACTCCGTGAAGCCTTTGTGGATATGGTGCTACCCCCGTTTACACTCCGGCTGGGTCGCCAGCAAGTCGTATGGGGAGAGACCGATAATTTTCGGGCGCTGGATGTCATTAATCCCCTTGATCTGCGCTGGCACGCCAACTGGGAGCCCTGGGAGGACATCCGCATTCCGCTCTGGATGGCGCGGGCGATTTACGACATTGGTAAACTCGGTCCGCTCGAAGAGTCCTTTGTCGAGGCCGTCTGGATTCCGTGGGATTTTCAGCCCAATAAGGTGGCCGCCGATCCCCGCCGGCCGTGGGGATTTATTGGTGATGGCCTGGCTGAGGTGGCCAACACGGTCGTGAGTGGAAATGAACTCTTCGACCTTGCCCTGACGGTGAGAGATGACAAGCCGAGCAAAAAACTCAAGAATGGCCAGGCCGGGGTACGGCTTAAGGCCATCTGGGGTGGGATCGATTTCAGTCTCAACTATTTCTACGGCTTTTCCGGCGACGCGGGGGTGAAGGTCCGCCCAAATCTTGCCCGGGTCGACATCGTACATCCTCGCTCGCACGTCTTGGGCATTGCGGCCAATTATTCGGAAGAAAAATATACGCAGTCCGTTTTCCGGGTGGAAACGACTTTTACGACGGGCGTGCCTGTCGCACTTGACCCAGTTGCATCAGGGACCCGAATCGACCGGGACGAGAACCTCTTTGACACTGCTGACCGCTCGGTCGTCATGCTGGCCATTGACCGCCCGACCTGGATTCGCCCGTTGAATGATCTGCGGACGTTTTTTCTCTCCGCGCAATTCTTCTGGCGGCGCTATCTGGATTACAGCCGGCTCTACCGTGGCATTCCGTCCGTTCTTCGTGCCTACAACAGTGATGGCGAGGTCGTACCAGGCCGATTCGTCAGCAAGAATAGAGACAAAATCGATCAGAACGAGTTTGTCATTACCTTTTCCGCTTCCACCAGCTATGGGCCAGGCGGGCTCTGGCAGCCGTTGTTTGTGTTTGCGCTCGATCCGCTCTCCACAGGAGCCTATAATAAATTCGCTATGGACTACCTGTGGTCCAACTATTTTATCCTGCGGTTCGAGCAAAATTTCTTCTGGCGGGTCCGCTCGCACGACCCTGGCCCCTGGGCTATTGGCGACCTGTACGGTCGTCCCGGTGACAGCCGTCACGAGAGTATTTTCAGCGCCATCTTTCAATTCTAGTCCTGCACCTCTAGTCCTGCACCAACGACCTACGATTCCGAGGCGCGGAGGCGGTCAATCCGCTCCCTGACCTCGGCCGCAAAAGACGCCTGCGGGTCCAGCGCGACCGCGCGCTCGTAGGCGGCTAGGGCCTGTGTCTTCTGCCCCAAGCTTTCAAGCGCCTCACCTAGATTGGCATGGGTATAGGCATAGTCCGGGTCTAAGACGATCGCCTGTTGCCACTCGTCCGCCGCGGCTTGGTGCTTGCCCTGCGCGGCAAAAATATGACCCAAGCGGTCATGGATATACGACGAGGTGGGAACGAGTTGGAGCGCTTTCCGATACGCGACCACGGCCTCTTGGATATCACTATTGGCTTCGAGGGTGCGGGCAAGGTGAACCTGGGCCATCGCATTGTGCGGGTCGAGCCGGAGCGACGCCTGTAACAGGTCAACCGCCTCTTCACGGGCGCCATGATCCCCTAGCGCCAACCCGAGCAGGTGGTAGGCCTTGGCATTGGTCGGCGCGAGACGAACGGTTTCGCGCCACTCAGCGATTGCCTTATTCAAGTCGCCTTTATCGTAAAACTCTTGCCCCAGCCTCAGGTGAAGAAGGGCCTGGGACGATAAAGACCGCTGCGGCAACGGGTCAGGTGGTTGAGCGGCTGGCTCGGGCGCGGGCTGCGGAGCGGGGGGCGGCAGCGGTGGTGGCACGGTCGGTACGGGCGTTGCTGGACGGGCAGGGCGCGCCCGAGCAATTTTGCGCCTGGGCGACGCTTCTGCCGTCTTGTTAGTCTGCGAAAAAAGGATCTGGGAGTAGGCTTCTCCTTCAGTCCCGTTTTCGTGGACAAAGACAATGGCAACCCGGTCGGTGCGTTGTTCTACACTAAAGGGCGGAATCTTGGTCCGTTTGAGGTCCAGGACAAGTCGGAGATGATCTGGATGCGTACCGAGGCGAACCTGGGCCAGGAGTTCGTCATCCGCCTGGTACGCGGCTGTTGGCGTCCTCCGGCGCGGGCCCTGTACGTCAATGACCAAACGGGAAGGAGACGAGAGGGCAAACGAGTTGACGGCGTCCGGGGGGCGCGAGAACTGAAAGAGGACAGAGCGTCGATTTCCTTGGACTGAAAGTTGGACTCTCTGCAGACTCAGCAGGTCGGACTGGGCAAGGGCTGAGGTCAACCCCATGACGAGCCAGACATATATCGCACTGACCAAGATCAACGCCTTGCGCACGGTTGTTCTCTCTTACCTGGGTTTAATCTCCTACAGCCGGCTCTTTTTCAAGAGCTTGCCCGGCCCGGAGGAGCACGTCAGCGTCATGAGTCAGGTAATAGCAGGCGACTGTACACACGATACACAGCAGACCCGCGCTATAGAACATACTGCTCAAATTATAATAATCGAGCACGATACCGAAGACCGGTGGCGCAATAGTCATCCCAAAGCTATGAACCGTCAAGAGCGTGCTCATCACCGTTCCCATACTCGAACCCGGTGTGTGCTCCATGGCCAGCGCCATATGGGCGGGATAGGCCAGCCCAAACCCCGCGCCGACCAGGGCATTCAGGCCGAGTAAATGCCAGAATGTTGAGGCCAGGGGAAAACCGGCCAGGGAAACGGCACTGATCAGGCTACCGATACTGATGAGGACTGCCTTATTCATGCGATCGGACAGCCGTCCGCACGGCGACTGAAGGATCGTGCTAATCAAGACGTTCAGGGAAATCAGCGCTCCTACCTGCGAGGTCGTCAACGGCAGCAGAGAGGCCGACAGCAGGGACACAAAGACCCAAATAAGGGTGCTGGACAAGGCATACACCACCCGAAAGAGGGCGACGCCAAGAATGGGCCGCGAGGATAAAACCGCGCGCCAGGAGGCCACTTCTTTTTTTCCTGCGACGTGCTGTTTTTGGACTTCGGGTAAGAAGAAGAACAGCAGGAGTAAAGACAACAGGCTCAGGATACCCAGGAGAATAAAGCTGGCCTGCATATTGAGCAGGTCTTTGATCACCCCGCCCAGGATCGGCCCCCCGGCCACGCCGCCCAGAAAAGCCGTGTTGACATAGCCGGCGTACGCCCCCTCTTTTCCTTTGGGAGTGAGGTCGCCCACATAGGCCATGGAAACCGGCTGGACCATGGCGGTGGCTATCCCTTGGAGCGCCATGATCAGGATGAGCGTCACCAGGCTGTTGGCGAGCAGGTAGGCAACCGAGCTGAGGGCGTAGCAGAACAGCCCCCAGAGTAAAAACGCCTTGCGCCCATGTTGGTCCGAGGCCCGCCCGATGAGGGGCAGCAGAAAAGTCCGAGACGCCGAGTGGGCCCCGAACAAAATACCGACGGCCACGCCGCTCGCTCCGAACTCCTGGGCGTAGATGGGGATAAAGGGAATCACGACCCCGTTCCCCAGCATGGTGGCAAACAGCGCCACCGACAAAACAAACAGCGGCCGGCTCATGCGGCCCTCTGAGCTATCAGGCGCTTATGGGAACAGCGAGGTCGCTCCTCAGCCAGCTCGGCGCTCCCGCCCGAAAAATCGAATCTCCGATTAGTGCAGACCAAGTGTCGCCTACTCTGCCCGCACCGAGGGCCATTGATCCGCCCAGGGCTTGGCCTGCTCAAGCTGTGAGGCCAGGCGCAACAGGATGTCCTCCCGGCCATAGGCGGCCACGAGCTGGATGCCTATGGGCAGCCCTGCGCCGTTCCAATGGAGCGGCAGCGAGATGGCCGGCTGGCCGGTGACATTAAACGGCACCGTAAACGGCATGAGAGTGGCCGAACGCCGCGCTCCCCCAAGGGGGTTCTCCGGTGTGGAGACAAACTCGCCCAAACGGGGTGGGGGCTCGGCAATAGTGGGGGTGACGAGGATGTCAAAGCCGGTTGAACCGTCTTCGGGCTGCCACCAGCGTGCGAGCCTGCGCGTGTCGGCCTGGAGCCACTCCACGGCTTCGATATACCGCGTCGCGGTGCGAGCCCGACCGATTTCAACCATGGCCCAGGTGTGAATCTCCACATCATCCTGGGTGACGGCTCTCCCTGTCTGTTTGCCTAAGGTGTCGATATGAGAGGCGATGGCGCTCGTCAGAATCGCCCATACCTGCCGCCGACGTTCTTGCTCATCGTTCAGTGCGCTGGGACAGGACTCCTCAACCGTATGACCGAGTGCGCTCAGAAGCTGGGCCGTTGCCTGGACGGCTGCGACGCAGTCCGGGTGCAGCCGGGTTGCCTGCCCAGGGAAATCTGCCAGGACGCCAACCCGTAATATCCCCGGATCAGCGCCGACCTCTTCAAGAAAAGGGCGCACCGGCGGAGTAGCAAAATACGGATCGCCCGGCATGGGACCGGCAATGGCGTCAAGAATCGCGGCCGTGTCGCGGACACTCCGCGTCACAACGTGTTCGTTGACCAGACCCTGCCAGACCTCGCCGTATTCCGGTCCGAGGGAGACGCGCGAACGGGTGGATTTGAGCCCGACCAGACCGCACTCGCTGGCCGGCACCCGAGTCGAACCGCCCCCGTCGTTGGCATGGGCCGCCGGGACCATGCCCGAGGCTACGGCCGCACCGGCACCACCGCTGGAGCCGCCGGTGGAATGCTCCGTATTCCAGGGATTCCGACTCGGGCCGTAGGCGTCCGGTTCGGTCGTCGGCATAGTTGCAAACTCGGGGGTGTTGGTCTTGCCGAGGAAGATGAAGCCCGCGGCCCTGAGTTTGGCGGCCATATAGGTGTCTTCCTTTGCCGTCCAGCCAAGTTCTTTCAGAAAGCGACTGCCTTGATGATAGGGGTCGCCGGCGGAATGACAGCCAAAGTCCTTGAGGAGAAACGGGACGCCGGTGAGCGGCCCGTCAGGCAACTGGGGCGATGTGGCCTGGTCGCGCGCTTTCTCAAAAAGAGGTGTGATCACAGCGTTGAGCTGTGGGTTGACCTGCTCAATGCGGGCAATGGCGGTGTCTACCAGTTCGAGTGGCGTTACTTCTCCGGTGCGGACGAGGGCGGCCTGGGCCAGTGCGTCCAGGTGGGCGAGTTGGTCAGCCATAATATATCCCTCCAGTGCGGATACTTCCTCCTAACAAAGGCAAAAGGAAATGAGAAGGGAGACCCGCGCTAAAGCCGGCTTCCTTTCGGTCCTCCTGACTGGTATGCAGGGCTGACGGGAAGGAGGGGCACTATGCGTACAGACATTACCCCACCGGCAATGCGGCATATCAGAGAACGCTTCCGCTACTCTCCGGGTGTGAGGGCTGGGAATTTCTTGTATATCGCCGGGCAAGTCGGCCGGGATGAGAACTTGCAGGTTGTGGCGGATAAGGAAACGCAGTTTGTGCAGGCGTTTGAAAACGTCAAAAAAGTGCTGACCGAAGCCGGAGCGACGTTTGATGATGTCGTGGAAATGGTCACCTACCATACCGACCTGCGCGACCTGGAACTCTTTATTGCCGTCAAAGATCGCTACATGACGAATCTCGACCGACTCCCGACCTGGACGGGAATCGGCACCCCGGCGCTGGCAATGCCTGGACTCTTTGTCGAGATTAAATGTACCGCCTATCTGGAATAGGGTTACCCCTGCATTGAAGAGAAAGCAGGTTGCATGCCGCAATCCGAACGCCTGGAACAAGAACAATCCTCCTACGGCTGGGTCATCGTCTTTGCCGGCCTGATCATCAGCCTGTGCATGTACGGTGTGATCGAATCTTTCGCCATTATGTTCAAACCTATTGCCGCGCAGTTTGCCTGGGACCGGGGCACGGTGTCGGTCGCGTCGATGATAAGCTGGACCAGTTTTGGCCTCTCCAGCCTGATCTGTGGTCGCCTGAGCGATCGTTTCGGTTCCAAGTGGGTGATTATTGCCGGGGGGCTGTTCTTTGTGGCTGGCACGTTTTTGATGAGTCAGGTGCAATCTCTGTGGCAACTCTATGTGTATTTTGGCGTGGTGTTGGCGATCGGCCGCTCGGCGACCGGGGTCCCGATGGTGGCCCTGGTGACCAAGTGGTTCGTGAAGCGCCAGGGGTTGGCGCTGGCTATTGCCCAGTCGCAAAATGTGGGTTCAGCCGTGTTTGCCCCGCTGGCCGTTTTCCTGCTCGCTCATAATGACTGGCGCTGGTCGTATATCTGGCTCGGGCTTATCACCCTGGTGGTCCTGCCTCTTTCTCTGCTCATGCGGGATAAGCAGGTCGCATCGACCGAGGCTCAGCCAACAGGCTCAGGGTCTGCCACCACTCGCGCCCCAGGCCTGGGGATGACGCTGAGTGAGGCCATGCGGACGCGGGCCTTTTGGACGCTCAATCTGATGGTGCTGGGTTGCTGCATATGTCACTCGTGCATTTTATTGCACGGGTTCAATCATATGACGGACGTGGGTATGCTGGAATCGGTGGCGGCCCGGGTCGTCATGCTGATGGCCGTGTTTGGCATGGTCGGGAAAATCGTCAACGGCCTGTTAGCCGACCGGATTGGCGCGAAGTGGGCCATTGCGCTTTTTCTCGGTCTCCAGGCGGTGATGATCCCGTTTTTTATCGAAGCCCGCCAAGCGCCCTCTTTCTACTCGTGGGCCATCCTGTTCGGGCTGGGTTTTGGGGGACCCATGCCGGTCTATGCCATGCTCTTTCGAGAATATTTCGGCACGCGGGCCATCGGGACCATCTTAGGCGCGTTCTTTATGGTTGCGTCCATTGGGATGGGATCGGGTGGTATGATAGGCGGCCTCTTGCATACTCAGTTTGGAGATTATGTCGTGCCATTTCTGACGAGTACGAGCACCGGTACGCTGGCGGCCTTGCTCGCCCTCACGCTGCCTGATCCGAAACGGGCAACTCGAATGCCGGTGCCGCAAGTCGCTCTTCAGACAAGTTAGTGGATATTTCACACATACTGAAGCTTGACCTGCATCCCAGAAAAGCAGTAATGCAGAGGGACGAGCAATGATTGCGGGAAATCTGCCTCGGTGTGCCGGGCCGATTTGTAAAGGAGGATGAGTGTATGCAGTTCTTTAACTTTCATCTGATGCCGTGGCCGCACGTTCCCGAAGACTTTGACGATACCTCGAAATACCCCTCGGCCTGGGTCACCTTCTCGAATGAACACTATGACCCGACAAAAGGCCGCGACATCTATAATCGCTATCTTGATGAGCTGGAGTATGCAGAGACGCTCGGCTTTGACGGCGTGTGTGTGAACGAGCACCATCAAAACACCTATGGCACCATGCCCTCGCCGAATATCATTGGTGCGCTGCTGGCGCGCCGAACCAACCGCGTCAAAATTGCCATGGTCGGCAATGGGCTGCCGCTCCGGGACCATCCCATCCGGGTTGCCGAAGAAATCGCCATGCTGGATGTGGTCAGTGGCGGGCGGATCATCTCCGGCTTTGTGCGTGGCATTGGCTGTGAGTATTATTCGATGGGGGTCAATCCGACCCACTCGATTGCGCGCTTTCGCGAGGCGCATGATCTGATCATGCGTGCCTGGACCGAGACAGGACCGTTTCATTTTGATGGAGAGCACTATCAAGTCCGCTACGTGAACGTCTGGCCCCGCCCGTATCAAAAACCGCACCCGCAAATCTGGATTCCCGGCTTTGGGAGCAAGGAGACAATAGGCTGGTGTGCCGACCCGGCCCGCAAGTATCCGTATCTGGCCGTGTATATGTCTGACGATCTGGTCAAGATGTATTTTGATCAGTATCGCGCTGCGGCGGAAGAATCCGGCTATACCGCCTCGCCCTACCAGATGGGTCATTTACTCCCCATTTATGTGGCGGAAACGGACGAACGCGCCCGAGAAGAAGCTGCGGAGCATGTGCTGTGGCTCTATCACAAAGGGCTGCGTATCCCGCTTAATATGTTGTTCCCACCGGGCTATGTCACCCACCAATCCATGCGGCATATTCTCAATATTGCGGACGAGCTGGACTATGCGAATATGTCTTTTGACGATTTTAATGCGCGGGGCTATTGCGTGGTGGGCAGTGTCGAGACGGTCAAGCAACGACTGGTCGAATCAATCGGCAAGCTGGGCTATGGCATTTTGCTGTCCCTGCTTCAAATTGGGGATATGCCGCACTACCGAACGATTAAAAATATGGAACTCTTTGCCACTGAAGTCATGCCCTATGTGAAAAAAGAGTTTCAGGACATGCCGGAGAAGTGGGATCGGGCCGCGTAAGGCAGTCTGGCCGCACCCGCCACATAGGCGCCTGCCTTACTATGAAGGGGGTTGTTCTTTTCAGAATTCGACGGCCGCTATAACGAGAAGTTCAATCCGGGGTGGCGTTGCGATTTGCGCCGCAGCCTGAGTCGGGTCCAGCCTAAGAGCCAGCCAACAAGCAGCACGCCGGCCCCGGCAAGAAAGCTCGATATCCCGGTGTTCTGCTGAAGGTGATTCCGCTCTATTGTAATGGTCTCGAGCTGTGCTTTTTGTTCCGTCGCGGTGCGCTGTGTTTCTTCCCGTGCGACTTGGAGCAGGGTGTTTTCCTCTCGAAGACGAGCTAACTCCTGATTCTGTCTGGCGACTTGATCCTCCAGAAGCTGTACCCGATGTGCTGTTGGGATTTGCTCGGTCAAATACGCTTTCGCAACATAGCCTTGGCGTCCGTCAGGCAGGGCGACGAGGTGATAGTCTTCCCCAGCTTCGCGGATAAATGTAACAGCATCGCCAGTCTTGAGTACGGCAATGATTTTATTGTCCAGACTCGGTCCGGCTCGTAGCATGAGCTCACGATAGCCACTCACATACAAGTCTTGTGCGTGACAGAGAGCAGGAAAGAGAAGAACGAGAACAACAATTATGGGTAGCCACCTCACCATAGCCTCACCCACGAGGATTTCTCTATCGATAGCCCGGCTGTTCATTGAGCACAACCCCAAGCATACATTGTGTCTGCTTCTGCTCCAGAATAGAACGATTTTAAGACGGGTTGTCTGGGAGCTGCTTCAGAACGTCCAGAAGCGCGCCATGCAGATGGCCATTTGAGGCCAGGGTTTGTTCGCCATGCAGATCGAATGTATGGCCGGAGAAATCGCTGGTCTGGCCCCCTGCCTCTTCGACAATCAGCGCGCCGGCGGCAATATCCCACGGATAGAGTCGCCATTCCCAAAAGGCATCGGCCCGACCACACGCCACATAGCACAGGTCCAGCGCGGCCGACCCACTCCGTCTTACCCCCTGGGTGCGCAGCATAAAGGCTTCGTAGTACTGCAAATAAAAGGTACTGTGTTTGCGGCGGTCGTAAGGGAATCCGGTCAGCAGGAGGCTCTGGTCAAGCTGGGACGCTGTGGAGACATGAATTGGACCGCCATTGAGCTGCGCTCCCATCCCGCGCCGCGCGCTAAAGGTTTCGTTCCGGACGGGGTCATGCACAACGCCAACGATAGATTGAGATGCATAGGTGAGGGCCAGAGAGACGGCAAAGTGCGGGTAGGTATGGGCGAAGTTCGTGGTGCCGTCCAAGGGGTCAATATACCAGCAATATGGGCTCTGAGGACCAGATTGGGCAGACTCCTCAGCAATAATGGTGTGCGTGGGGAAATGGGCGCGGAGCTGCTCAGTAATCAGACGATCGGCCGCTCTGTCCACATCCGTGACTAAATCGACCATATCGGTTTTTACACTGACCTGTTTTGTCGTAAACCGGTTTTTCTGGAGCAACTCTCCAGCCTGTCGCGCGATATTCTGCGCCACCTCCAGGGCAGCTGTCATCAAGTCGTGCACATTGGTATTGTGGCAAGTAGAACTCCGGTCTGCAAGGTCCGAGAGGACGCCGGACAAAGGAAAGCCATGCGTGTTCTTGCTCCCGCAAAGGTCAATCTTTTCTTACGCATTATTGGCCAACGACCCGATGGCTACCACTTGCTCGACTCCCTGATGGCTCCCGTCAGCCTGTATGACGAAATTGAAATTACAGCGGAGAGGACGGGGGGGACGGAGCCACACATCCGGGTGCGCTGTAACGATCCAACCATTCCCACCGACCAGTCAAATCTCGCCTATCGAGCGGCAGCCTTACTCTGTCAGGAAGCTGGGATCGGTGCACGCCTCGCTATTACTTTGCACAAGAGCATCCCTGCTGGTGCGGGGCTAGGCGGCGGGAGCAGCGATGCCGCGGCTGTGCTGAAGGCGCTGAACCACGCATTCTTACTCGGACTGAACACTGACCATTTGTGTCGGCTTGCCGCTCAACTTGGTGCGGATGTTCCTTTTTTTGTTCCATGTCAGATGACTCGGGTGGGCGGGATTGGAGAAATTCTAACGCCGCTTCCAGCTCTTCCGCAACGCTGGCTCGTCCTTGTGATTCCGGGCTTTCCTGTTTCAACTCCATGGGCGTATCAACGTTTTGATGCGCTTCCGCCGAACTTGCTCCGGGGAATCGACCGGACGCCCCCACTTGATCCGAAGCAATGGCCGGATACGGCCCTCTTCGTCAATGACCTTGAACGGGCTGTCCTGCCCGAGCATCCCCTGATTGCGGACAGAAAAAGGCAGCTCTCCGCCCTTGGTGCCGAAGTGGCCCTGATGTCTGGGAGTGGCTCTGCCGTCTTTGGCATCTTCACGACGCAAGAGGACGCCACACACGCCGCGGCAGCTTTGGCTGGCTCGGAAAACGTCTTTGTGGTGACGCTGCTGGAGGATGCTTCCGCTCAGGGAACGGTTGATCTATAACCGCGGGAGCAGCTAGACTTTCTTCGTAAAAGATGCTAATGGCTATGGTCTCAAGGAAGCTTGGTAAATTCTATAATACATTGATTTCACTAAACAATCGGGTCATTCAGAAGCTTGTCCAATACGGTCAGCCGTTATAGTGGTGGAATATCGACGTTCGAGAAGTATAAAGAGAAGCTGAGCGGCCGAGAGCAATACGACTGTCACTGCTATCCTGTTGGGGAGTCGCCAAGTCCGGCAAGGCACCGGGTTTTGGTCCCGGCATTCGCAGGTTCGAATCCTGCCTCCCCAGTTCCCGCTACCAGGCAGGAGCAGAAAATGACACCGTTCACGCCCCCTATCCATGTGAGACACGCTACCGTGCTAAAAATATTTTCCGGGAATTCAAACCGCCCGCTTGCACAGGAAATATGCGCCTATTTGGGAACCTCGCTCGGCGCGGCCGATATCCGCACGTTCAGCGATGGCGAGATTGCGGTTGAGATAACCGAGAATGTACGCGGCGGGGATATCTTTGTTGTCCAGTCCATCTGTACGCCAGGCAACGATAATCTGATGGAACTCCTGCTGATGATTGACGCCTTTAAGCGGGCGTCCGCTAACCGCATCACGGCAGTGATTCCGTACTACGGCTATGCCCGCCAGGATCGAAAGGTTGCGCCCCGGGTTCCCATTAGTGCCAAACTGGTCGCTGATCTGTTGACCACGGCGGGAGCCTCACGCGTGCTCACGGCAGAGCTTCATGCTGGACAAATCCAGGGATTTTTCAATATTCCTGTGGACAATCTTTTTTCCGCCCCGGTGCTGTTACCGTATCTGCGCTCCCGCATTGGCAGCGAACCGGTCAGCGTCGTATCGCCGGACGCCGGGGGAGTGGAGCGCGCCCGTGCATTCGCTAAGCGGATGGGAGCCTCACTCGCCATTATTGATAAGCGCCGCGCGCAGGAGAACGAAAGCGAGATTGCCGGCAAGGCGAATCGTGACGTGATTGAGATGAACGTGATCGGTGACGTCGACGGCCGTATTGCGATTCTCGTTGATGATATGGTGGACACCGCCGGAACGTTGACCACCGCGGCAAAAGGGCTGCAAGATGCCGGGGCCCAAGCGGTGATTGCCTGCTGTACGCATGCCGTGCTGTCTGGCCCGGCTATAGAGCGGGTGCGGGCTTCTACGCTTGAAGAGTTGGTTGTCACCAATTCCATTCCCATTACGCCAGAGGCGCAAGAGACCGGGAAAGTCCGTGTCCTTTCACTTGCCACCCTGATCGGAGAGTCCATCCGCCGGATTCACAATGAAGAATCCATTAGCTCCTTGTTTGTGTAAGCCGTTGGATAGAGAAGGGAAACCATGGAAACCATCAAACTGAGTGTGGAACAGCGACAAGAAAGAGGCAAAGGGGAAATGGGCCGGCTCCGACGAGGGGGGAGAGTTCCTGGCATCTTCTACGGTCCAGGCATGGATACCGTTTCCGTCTGTGTCAATACACGGGAATTCCAGTATAAAGTCGAGAGCTTAGAGGGGTCTCATCTGATTAAATTTCTCTCACCGACAACAGACCTCAATGGGAAAATCGCACTCCTTAAGGATGTTCAGCATCACCCGGTGACCACGGAACCGCTGCACATCGACTTCTACGAGATTGATGTCAATATACCGATTCAGGTCGGGGTTCCTGTCCATCTCGTTGGCAAAGCGGAGGGCGTGACTGCCGGTGGAGTCTTACACTACTTCCGACGTGAAATCATGGTGGAATGCCTCCCGCTTGATATCCCCGAGAGTATTGAGATCGATGTGACGCCTCTTGAGATCAACGACGTTATCCGGGTTGAGGATTTGACATTAGCGTCAGGGGTCTCCGCGCTTGAGGACGCCCAACTCGTGCTTGCCTCCGTTGCTGCTCTATCTGCGGAGGCAGAGGCGGAAGAAGAAGCTGACAAAGCTCCGGCCGAGGACGGAGGTGTAGCGGCAGATGGTGCAGCCCCGAGTGGGGAGACTCCGACTGAGTGACGGGGACTGATGCCGCAGATACAATGCATGTGACACCCTCCGTATAAACCTATGTCTGCGATCATCGGTCTCGGAAACCCCGGTTGGGACTACGAAAGGACTCGTCACAATATCGGCTTTTGGGTCATTGATATCCTGACGAAACGATGGGGGACCCGTCTGTCTCAGTCGATATGCTCCTCCCGAGTGGCCTGGACGCGCTGGAACGGGGAAAAGATTGGGCTTATTCAACCGCAGACCTTTATGAATCACAGTGGACAGGCTGTTGGGTGCGTGTGTGAACAATATCAATTGCAGCCAACGGATTGTATTGTCGTGCATGATGATGTAGACATTCCGCTCGGCCACCTGCGTATGAAACGGACTGGGGGTTCAGGCGGACACCGTGGGGTAGCCTCGATTATGACCGCTCTGGGCAGCTCGGACTTTATCCGTGTAAAGGTTGGAATTGGCCGTCCTGCTGCCGGGCTCGATACTGCCGACTTTGTGCTTCAGCCCTTTACTCAGGGGGAAGAAGCCTTTATCCTCCCGGCGGCACAACGCGCAGCGAGTGTGGTTGAGCTCATTCTTACGGACGGGCTTGAGCAGGCCATGGCGGCGTGCAACGGCCCGGCTTCTGCGACGCTCGCACCCTCCGCGCCGGAGGAGTGCTAAAAATCCCGCCGCAGCCGCTCAGCGTGAGAGGGAGACGAAGACTGAGAGAGACCCATCGGAGGAGTTCATGCCGATTTATGAGACAGTATGCATTCTCCACCCGGAACTGTCTGAGGCACGGGTGAAGGATGTGATCGAAGGGATGCAAAAGACTCTGGAGCAGAGTCAGGCCAGTCTGTTGCAGGTTGAAGAATGGGGGCTACGGCATTTAGCCTACGACATTCAAAAGCAGAGACGCGGCTACTACGTGCGTTTAGAGTATGATTCTCCTCCTCAGGCGGTCAAGGATTTTGAACGCGGCTTACGGCTGAGTGAAGACACGATGCGCTTTTTATCCGTTGCGTGCTCTGCTCCCTCGGACGGACAGTCCTCTATCCCTCCGGGTGGCTTAACCGACCGTCCTGCGGGTCACCCACCGAAGGCGCATACGGCACCTGTGCCGGCAGCGGCCCCGCCCGGCCCGAGTGTTCCTGCAGAAAGTTCAGAAGCGGTGGCGACGGCAGTGCCGGCGGAGGCTCCAGCCGAGTCGGAAAGCGCTGAAGCAACCGAGGCGCGGCCTGCGCCGGCTAGAGAGGCAAACGAGGAGTAAGTGGCTTGCGTGAGGAAAGGTTATAATAAGGTTATTTTTGCCGGACGGATTGAGAGCCGTCCGGAACTGCGGCGTACGCCCCAAGGCGTCGCCGTTGGGACGTTTGCCCTGTGGGTGCCGAAAAGCCGAAAGAAAGAGGAGGATTTGCTCGTTGACGTCGTTGCTTTTCGGAAGCTTGCAGAAGAGTACTGTCCTCTGTTGACAGTCGGGCGAACCGTCTTAGTAGAAGGGGCGCTTGCGCCATATCGGTGGCATAAGGTGGAAGGCGCGAGACAACGAGCGTATGAGGTCCACGCGACAACGGTCCGTATTCTTGAGGAATGAAGCAGCACTGAATCTGGCTGATCACGAATGAAAGAAGAATAGAGGGAAGAGCTATGGCAAGACCACCCAGGGGGGGATTCAATCGACGGGGCGGCGATGACCGCTACCCGCGACGCATGCGGCGTAAAGTCTGTCGTTTCTGTGTCGATAAGCGTGATTCCATTGACTACAAAGAGACCGCTGTCCTTAAGGATTTTATCACCGAGCGTGGAAAGATCATCCCCAGTCGCATCACTGGTACCTGTGTATGGCATCAGCGGAAATTGACCTTGGCGATTAAACAGGCGCGAGCGATCGCCTTACTCCCGTACGTGGCGGCACAGGTATAAGAGAGGCGTATTTTTCAGGCCTCCCGTTTCGTTGCGTTCTCACCCTTGCTCCCGTAGAGTAGAGGTCTATATGGAAATTATCTTGCAAGAAGACGTCGAGAACCTGGGAGAAATCGGAGATATCGTTAAAGTCAAAGATGGATACGCGCGGAACTATTTGCTCCCGCGCGGTCTGGCGCTGACGGCCAGCCGACGCAACGTTCGTGTCCTAGAGCACCAGAAACGTCTGGCTGCAAAGAAAAGAGAACGCGCGCAGCAGAACGCCAGCGCCGTCCGTGACCGGCTGTCCAGTCTCACTCTGTCCATCACGGCGCGTGCCGGAGAAGAGGACAAGCTCTTTGGCTCTGTGACGAACATCGATATTGAAAAGGCGCTTCAGGCACAAGACGTGACCATAGACCGACGGAAAATTGTTCTTGCCGAGCCCATTAAACAGCTGGGCACCTATACCGTACCGATTCGTCTCAGCAGAGACGTTGAAGCGCGTGTCACCGTTCAAGTCCGTCCGGAAAGCGCGGCGTAGCCATTTTCTTGACACGCTATAGGAAAGTTGGTACGCACCAAGCGACTGAAAAGAGTGAATGTGTTCTCCGATAGATATGAAAAGCTGAACACGATCACTCTTTTTGAACAGCGGGGCGACCTGCAGGCACGTAGCTCAGTGGGAGAGCACTTCCTTGACGCGGAAGGGGTCGGCGGTTCAATCCCGCCCGTGCCTATATCCCAGACTCTACGGATAACTCAGAATCTTATGACAACGAAGTAAAGCAACCCCCTCCGAACAGATGAATGAGGGGGAAAGAGGCATCGAAGATCGATGATGTCTCTTTTCTTTTTCATATGAACGACATTGCTCCACGTAGCGCTTCCGGTACCAGCGAGCGGCCCACCGAAAACAGGCCGAGTGCTGAGGTGCCACAAGGCCCCAGCCTGCGTTTCTCAAAAGCTATTGCCGCCCGAGTGGATGGAAAAGTCGTCGATGTGTCCTCTCCCTTGGTCACTGAGGCGGCCGAGCCCATTTCTCCCTCCTCGCTCGAGGGACTCGAAGTCCTACGCCATTCAACCGCCCATCTCATGGCACAAGCAGTAAAACGCCTCTTCCCCGAAGTCCAAATCACGATCGGCCCTGTGATCGAGAGTGGATTCTACTATGACTTCAAGCATGATCGTGCCTTCACGCCGGAGGATTTGGAACGCATCGAAGCGGAGATGCAGGCTATTGTCAAAGAAAACCTCCCGGTTCGCCGTGAAGAAGTGCCTCGCAATGACGCGGTTCGCTTCTTCTCCCAGATGGGCGAAGCGTATAAGGCTGAGATTGTCGACAGCATCCCGGAGGATGAAGTCGTCTCGCTTTACCGGCAGGGCGAGTTTGTTGACCTGTGCCGCGGCCCACACGTCCCGTCGACTGGCAGCATCCCGGCCTTTAAGCTCACCAGCGTGGCTGGCGCGTATTGGCGGGGAGACGAAAAAAACGAGATGCTCCAACGCATCTACGGGACGGCCTTTGCAACGCCAAAAGAACTCCGCCACCACCTCTCCCTGCTTGAGGAAGCCAAACGGCGTGACCATCGGCGCGTGGGCAGGGAGCTTGATCTGTTCAGCTTCAATCCCGTTGCGCCGGGGAGTCCATTTTTTCACCCCAAAGGGACCCTTATCTATAATGAGCTGATCTCCTATATGCGTGGTCTCTACCAACGCTATGGCTACCAGGAAGTCCTGACCCCGCAGATCTTTGATGTTGATCTCTGGCACCGTTCCGGCCACTACGAGAACTATAAGGAAAATATCTTTTTTACCGAGGTTGAGGGGCGTGACTTTGGCGTCAAGCCCATGAATTGTCCCGGTCATACCTATATCTATGCGGCAAAGAAGCACTCCTACCGGGACCTGCCGCTACGCTATGCGGACTTTGCCCGCCTGCACCGCTTCGAGCGCTCGGGCGTCTTAGCGGGTTTGACCCGGGTGCGTTCGTTTTCTCAGGACGATGCCCATATTTTTTGCACCCCGGAACAAATCGAAAGTGAAGTCAGTGGCGTGCTGCGCATGATTAACGAAGTGTATCAGACGTTTGGTTTTGAGGAGGTGCATTTCTATCTGGCGACGCGGCCAGAAAAACGGCTGGGCGACGATGCAACCTGGGAGCGAGCGGAAGCGGCCCTGGCCGGAGCCCTCGAAGCGAATAAGATTACCTACGAGGTCAATGTCGCAGATGGTGCCTTTTATGGGCCCAAAATTGACTTCATCGTTCTTGACGCCTTACGCCGTGAATGGCAGCTCGCCACGATCCAACTCGACTTTATGCTGCCCGAGCGCTTTGACCTGCGCTATGTTACCGCCCAGGGAGCGGAAGCCCGGCCGGTAATGATCCACCGTGCGGTCCTCGGCTCCATCGAACGCTTTATGGGCGTCCTGATCGAACACTGTGGTGGGGATTTTCCGTTGTGGCTGGCTCCAGTCCAGGTGAGGATTGTGACGGTGACAGATAATCAAGACGCGTACGCGCGGCAGGTCGACGCCCAGCTCAGACAGGCCGGTATTCGGTGCGAGCTGGACCTGCGAAACGAGAAGCTGGGCTATAAAATCCGAGAAGCGGAAATGCAGAAAATCCCATATACCGTCGTCATTGGAGATAAAGAGGTGCAAGCCGGGACAGTCGCCCCACGGGTACGCAAGCGAGAAAAAATCGCGCCGCTGTCCGTGCCAACTCTTATTGAGCGCTTGCACCGTGAACGTATCCCGGGAGGTGTATCATAGCGAAAGAAACGGGAACTCGGATTAACCAGCAGATTCGCGCGCGGGAAGTCCGGGTCATTGATGCCAACGGGGAGCAGGTTGGGATTCAGCCGCTAGGCGAGGCCTTCCGTACCGCGCTCGGCCAAGAGCTTGATTTGGTTGAGATTGCCCCAAACTCCTCTCCGCCGGTCTGCCGCATCATGGATTACGGCAAGTTCCGCTATCTACAGAAAAAGAAGGTGCAGGAGTCCAAGAAGCACCAGACCCAGGTGATGGTCAAAGAAGTCAAGCTTGGGGCGCGTACCAGTGAGCACGACGTTGACTTCAAAATTAACCATATCCGCCGCTTTATCGAGAAAAAGCACCGGGTCAAGGTCTCTGTCTTTTTCCGAGGACGGGAGATTACCCACCCAGAGATTGGGAAAGAACTGCTCAACCGTGTCTATGAAAAAATCGAAGATGTCGCCTCTCTTGAGACACCACAGCCTCGCATGGAGGGGAGAAATATGTCAATTCTTGTTGTTCCGAGGTAACTATGCCCAAGATTAAAACCCGCCGTGGAGCGGCAAAGCGGTTTAAGATCACAGGCAGCGGCAAGGTACGACGGCGGCGCGCCTACCTGCGTCACATTCTGTCAACGAAAACCCGAAAACAGAAACGGAATCTCCGCCAGCCGGCGCTCGTCGCAGACTCCGAGGCCAAGGCGATCAAAAAACTGATTCCCTACTTATAGAAAGAGCACACGTGTCCTCCAATAGATATGAGATGCTGGACACGTTTACTCTTTGAGACGGAGAGGAGTAGCTCGTATGCCACGCGCAAAACGCGGCTTCAAGGCACGCCGGCGCAGAAAGCGGATTCTCAAACTGGCCAAGGGGTTCACCGGCGGACGCCGTCGCCAGTATCGTCAGGCGCGTGAAACCGTTGAGCGGGGCCTCGTCTACGCCTACCGCGACCGACGGAATAAAAAGCGTGAATTCCGGCGTTTGTGGACGGTCCGGATCAATGCGGCCGCGCGACTGAATGGGCTGAGTTACAGCCGACTCATTCATGGGCTGTCTCAGGCCGGTGTCGAAATCGACCGAAAAATTCTGGCCGCCCTGGCCATGCAGGACCCGCAAGCATTTTCCGCCGTCACCGATGTGGCAAAGCAGCGTCTGGCAGCTTAGGAGGCTGCTTCGCCTTTTGGGCACCCTGTGGCCATGAAGTAATGGGAAGGACGCCGCCTGTGTCACCCTTCCTGTCCCTAACGGAGGTGCAGACCTTTCGACTCCAGGAAGGTGATATACGCTTGCTGGAACGCTTCTATTTGCTCTCCGGTGAGGGTGCTGTCCTGAGACTCAATCCAGTAACGGAAGGTATAGCTGGCCGTCCCTTCCGCTAGCCCCTTCCCCTGATACAGAGCCATAAACTCTCTCTTTTTCAGCAGGTCGTGAGAGAACTCGTCGAGGATGCGGGCCAGCTCGGCAAAACCCGCCCGGGCACTGGCCACGATAGAGAAGTCAAACCACGAGCCAGGATAGCGAGAGGCCGGAGCATAGCTGGTAGCCGGAAAAATTGGCCCCTCAAGCCTGTCAAAATCGAGATCGAACCAGACCACCTGAGCGGCGGGTGCAATTTTCGCCAAGAGGGGGCCGGACAAAAAGCCAAGCTGGCCGACCACCGCATCTTGGAGGATGATGTCAACATACCCGCCGGGCGTGTGCCACGGCGCAGTCGTTGTCGTGGCTGGCGCAAACGCCAGTGCCCCCAGGCTGAGCTGTTCGGCGAGCGCCTCAAGAGCACCTTTGACCTGGCGAAAATGCGCTTCCAAATTTCCCAGGCGTTCGTGTTGACAACTCGCCCCGGCCAGCACATTTTTCTCTATGCGATCCTGTTCGCCGGCAGGTAAATAGACCCGCCCCAGCTCAAAAATGCGGAAATGGTCCCGTAGAGCGGTATTTTTTCTCACAACGGCAAAGATATTGGGGAGCAGAGTGGTCTGGAGCCGGACATTATGCTCTGCGCTGGGATTGACCATCTCCAGCGTTGCTTCGGGCTCGTAGCCGAGTGTCTTGAGCCAGGTTTCATCAAACCAGCTATAGTTGTGGACCTCCGAGAATCCGTGCGCCTGCGCGAGAACACGCCGGGCTTTATGCTGGGTCCGCAGACGATCATTAAAGGCCACCCGCTCAACCGAAAAGTTCGGCATCTGTGGTTCGAGATTGTCATAACCCTGAATGCGTGTGACTTCTTCCAGAATATCAACAGGCAGGGAGATGTCTCTCTCGCTCCGAAACGGAGGGATACCCACGGAGAGGGTGTGGTTCGTCTTACTGGCTGCAAAACCGAGCGAGGTCAGTATGGACACAATCCTGTCCTGGGCAATCGGGTTGCCTATTCGTCGATGAAAGAATTCGGTCGGAATATCGAGATATCGGGTCTGTTCTTTCAACGTTCCCTGAGAAGTGAACCGGGAGCGCACCTGAGGCTGAAGGCCGACTTTGAGCAGCAGGGAGAGAAAGCGTTCGGTTGCAATTTTTGTATTCGCAGGCGGCTGTTGCTTCTCAAAACGCTGACTGGCATCGGTATGAATACCCAGCCGGGTGGCGGTTCGGCGAATGCGCGCATCCTTAAAATTTGCACTCTCAAGCAGCAGGCCGGTGGTACGCTCGCTGACCTCGCTATTCAGCCCGCCCATGATGCCGGCGAGAGCAATTGGTTCGCGTTCATTCCAGATCATCAGATCTTCCGGGAGCATGTGCCGCTCTTGCCCATCAAGGGTTGTAAACCGGCCCGTTGTTCCAAACGGAGCAACGCGGATGGCCTGCAGGCGGCTCGCGTCGAAGGCGTGCATGGGCTGGCCGAGTTCAAGCATGATATAATTGGTCAGATCGACCAGAATATTGAAGGTGCGCTGCCCCAGGGCGTGCAGCCGGTATTGGAGCGTCAGGGGCGAGGGCAGGGCGGTCACTCCGGTCATCTCGATACAGCAGTAACAGGGACAATTTTCGGGATCGTCAAGGGTCAGCGGATAGGCCGGTAAGTCGTTATACTGTGCCACATCGACCAGTTGGAGCGGACGTAACGGGCGCTCAAAAATGGCAGCAACTTCACGCGCTATGCCGTAGTGGCCCCACAGGTCGGGGCGGTGGGTCAGGCTCTTATTGTCGATTTCAAGCAGGGTGTCCGAGGGTGGAACGAGGTCGGCCAGAGCAGCCCCACTCTCAAGAGACGCGGGAAGGTCAAGGATACCGAAATGTCCGCCGCCCATGCCCAACTCCTCGGACGAGCACAAAATCCCCTGACTCGTTTTCCCACCAACCTGCTTTTCTGTAATCGTCTGCCTCCTGGCAATCGTCACTCCAGCGGAGGCAAAAGCCGATTTCATCCCCTCCCGCACATTGAGCGCCCCACAGACCGTCGTAAACTGTTCCGTTCCGCACTCAACGGAAACAAAGGTGAGCTGATCGCCCATCGGCTCGATTGATACGACCTGACCGATACGGACCCCATCGAGGGAGCGCACCAGGGTTTCAATCCCTTCCACCTCAGCCGTCGCCATGGTGAGCCGGTGCGCAATCGTTTGCGGCGAGAGGTCTGAGAGGTCGACATACTGGGCGATCCAGTCAAGGGAGATATGCATGGCTGATTCCTACAAAAGAGTGAACGTGTCTTCCAATAGATATGAGACGCTGGACACGTTCACTCTTTTCAGACGGCTGCCGGGAATTGCTGGCAGAAGCGAAGATCGCCCGCGTTCAGAAGCCGAATATCTGGAATATTATACTTCATCATGGCCAGGCGGGTGAGACCTAAACCAAAGGCGAACCCGCTATAGCGCTCCGGATCGACCTGACCGAATTCAAGCACCCGAGGATGCACAAGGCCGCACGGCAGCAATTCAATCCAGCCGGATTTTTTACAGGTTGAACAGCCCTCACCCGCACAGATCAGACATTGGATATCGAGCTCAAAACCGGGTTCGACAAAAGGGAAATAGCCTGGACGCAAGCGCACCGTGACCTCTCGGTGAAAGACCGCGGTCAGCACGGTGCGCATGACGGCAATCAGATTCGCGACGGAAATCTCTCTGTCTACCATCAAGCCTTCGAGTTGGTAGAAGGTATTTTCATGGCTTGGGTCAATGGCCTCATTTCGAAAGCAACGGCCCGGAAAGACGGCCCGCACTGGTACGCCATAGTGCTCTAAGGCACGAACCTGATTGGCCGACGTATGCGTCCGGAGCAGCAAGCCGTTCTTGAGCCAGTACGTATCCTGCATGTCGCGGGCGGGGTGGTCGCGGGGGATGTTCAGGCTCTCAAAATTATAAAAGTCCGTCTCCACGTGGTAGCCATCAAGGATCATAAACCCCAGAGATTGAAAGATCTCTTCAAGCTCCAGTTGGACAAGAGAAATCGGGTGCAGGTGGCCGAGGTGATTGTTGAGGCCGGGAAGCGTCATATCGATGCGCGGCGGGGCGAGAGCCGTATTTTTCTGGCGCGCCTGTGCGGCTGCGATCTGCTGCTCTGCAAAGCGTTTCAATTCATTGAACTGTTGTCCAAAGCGTTTCTTTTCATCTGCTGACATTGCTGAGAAATCAGCGTTTTTTCGCAGCAGGGTGAGCGCTCCTTTCCGTCCGAGATAGCGAACGCGAACAGCTTCGATGTCTTGTCCTGTTGTCGCGGCGGTCAGGTCTTCACTCAACTGAGTACGGATCTCCTGCAAGGGGTATCCTCCTTCGCTCTATTTGTTCTTTATCCTAGCGGTGGTGCTTCTTTGCTGAAAGCCCTCTCGGTAAGAGGGGATGGGAGACGAAAGCCCGCCCCTGCTTTTCAAAGCGCGTTCAAACTTGACTTCGAGACGCGGCTTCACTATGTTCGCAGCGTTGTTATTTGTGATATTGTCGTGACATTACACAATCTTGCGCTTCTTACTCGTTGCTCGGGGAGTGACGCGTGCGCGTGGTGAATATCAAGAGGCTTCTGCCCGTGTGATATGAACTGAAAGCTTCCTTGCCTCCTACTGCTGGAGGATTAGTGTGAGGCCCGGTATGACAAAAGCAGACATTGTTGAGCATATTTACGAGAAGGTCGGCTTTTCGAAAAAAGAAGCGACCGATGTGGTTGAGTCGATCTTCGAAATAATCAAAGGCCATCTCGAAAAAAGAGAAAAGGTCAAAATCTCCAGCTTTGGGAATTTCGTCATTAACGAGAAACATCCGCGTAAAGGACGAAATCCACAGACCGGAGAAGCAATTATTATATCTGGCCGTCGTGTGTTGTCGTTTAAGCCGAGTCCGGTCTTGAAAAAGGCCATTAACCCACTCCTCCAAGACTGAGCTTGTCGTGGACCAGCCCGATCTCTCGCATAAGCTCTATTTCCGCATTGGCGAAGTCGCCAAGATTGTTGGTGTGAAGCCCTATGTGTTGCGATATTGGGAGACAGAGTTTCCCATTATCAAGCCTGGGAAAACCCCTTCGCACCATCGATTGTACCGCCGGCGGGATGTCGAAACCCTCCTTGATATCAAGCGGCTCTTGTATGAAGAGGGATTCACGATTGCAGGAGCGAAAAAACGGTTAAAAGGTGGGCAGCGATTATCAGATGAGACTCCTCCTCTTTCTCAGATTGACGCAGAAGTATCTCTTCCCATTCGACCGGACCAACAGCAACGAAAAATTCTGACAGCCATCTATAGAGATATTCTCTCTCTCCACAATTTCTTGAGTGATGGAACTCGCTAGGTACAAGATATTGTGGGCCGAAGTTCACTCCGTTCTTCTTTTGAGATGAATACTCGATGAATAAAAAGTCCTTTGTTGACAATATCTTATCTATAATGATACCATGTGTTACTAGAAATTTTCCATGGTCCCCGGAGGACCATATCCCTGGGCTATGCGAGGGGGTGAACGGAGGGGGGATGCAACTGTACACGTGGGCGCGGTGTCTTATTGTCTGCATTATCGCTGGTAGTTTTCTCAGTGGATCTCCGCAAAAAGCACTCGCCTTCAACGGGAGCGAATACTTCCCCCAACCGCCGGAACTGCCTGCGTTCAGACATTTTGAAGCCGCGCTCTTACAAGACGCGCAGACCGGTCAAGTGCTCTTTTCCCACAATAGCCAAAAGATATGGCCTCAAGCCTCTCTTACAAAGATGATGTTAGGGCTCATTGTCTTTGAAGACATCGAAAGAGGACGGGTCAGCCTGGAGACCCAGGTCACTATTAGTCGGCGGGCGAGTCGAACAAAAGGACGAACGATCTCTCTGCGGGCCGGTCAAGTCTTTCGACTGTCAGAACTGCTCCGCGCCGTGCTTGTCACCTCTGCAAACGATGCGGCTGTTGCCATTGCCGAACACGTATGCGGCTCTGTCAACCACTGTGTGCGGCGGATGAACGTACGCGCCCGGCAGTTAGGGATGGAGCAGACACGGTACCGCACGGTCAATGGTATGCCGACCAGAACCGACCGAGCGCCAGATAAGGCGTCGGCTGACGATATCGCCCTGCTCACTCGGGCACTTTTACGTCATCCCCATGTTTTGGCGTGGACCTCGCAACCCTCTATGTCGTTCGGTCACCGCCGCAAGCAGCTACCGAATACCAATCGACTGGTCGGGCGCATCCACGGGGTCGATGGGCTCAAGACCGGCTTTACGAACAAAGCACGCTTTAACCTTGTCACTACGGCTCAACGGGGCTCGCTGCGTTTGATTGCTGTCGTCTTCGGCGGAAAAACCAGTAAGACGCGCTTCCGGGTTGCAGAGGATTTACTTGAGTGGGGGTTCGCCAACTTTACACGCCTTCCGCTGATCGAAGGTGGCTCTCTTTTGTGGGTTGAGGTTCGGGTTGAGAACGGCAACCTGTCCGCTTTTCAGCCCGTTGCCGCAGCAACGGCAGCGCCGCTGCTGCCAAAAGACGCTATTGGCGCTGTTTCCATCGCCCTCCAACTGCCCACCCACGTGGTAGCCCCGGTTCTTCGTAACCAAGTCCTTGGCGAGGTCGTTGTCCGCCGTGGGAAACAGACTTTGGCAACAATCCCGGCAGTCAGCCCGGATAATATCCCTCAGGCTCGCTGGGCACATGCCCGTTGATGACGGTATGGGCTCCGTCCGTGCTTGCATTTCGAGGAAAGATGCTTAAGTTGCCTCTGCGCGACAATACATATCGGCCACGAGGTGCGTGAAAGGAGATCGGTTGTATGGCGAGTAAGATAGTCCACTTACATGAGGAGGCTCGGAACGGGATTCTTAACGGTGTAAATCTCATAGCGGACGCAACGCAGGTGACCCTCGGCCCGCGAGGACGCAATGTCCTCTTAGAGAAAAGCTTTGGCGCCCCGGTTGTCACGAAAGACGGTGTGACGGTTGTCAAAGAAATTGAACTTGAGGACAAATTCGAAAACATGGGTGCCAAGATGATCCGTGAGGCCGCAACGAAAACTGCGGACGTGGCCGGGGACGGGACAACCACGGCAACCATCTTATCCCGCGCCATCCTGACTGAAGGGCTGCGGCTTCAAGTGGCAGGGTTCGACCCGATGTCACTCAAGCGGGGTATCGATGCCGCGGTCGAAAAAGTGGTTGAGGGGATACACGGACAGAGCCGGAAGGTCCGCGGTAAGGAGCAAGTCGCTCAGGTCGGAACGATTGCCGCCAACGGGGACGCCCAAGTCGGCGGGAAGCTGGCCGAAGCCATGGAGCGAGTCGGCCAGGAAGGGGTGATTGCCATTGAAGAGGGCAAGGGGTTAGAGACGGTGCTGGACGTTGTGGAGGGGATGCAGTTTGATCGTGGCTTTCTCTCCCCGTATTTTGTGACCGATCCAGAGCGGATGGTTGCCGAGCTTGAGCAGCCCCATATTCTTCTCCATGAGAAAAAAATCTCGAATATGCAGGAACTTGTCCCTCTGCTGGAGCGCATTGCGCAGAGCGGCAGACCGTTGGTGATTATTGCTGAAGACGTTGACGGGGAAGCGTTGGCGGCCCTGGTCGTGAACAAGATCCGAGGAACCCTGAACTGTGCTGCGGTCAAGGCTCCAGGGTTCGGTGATCGGCGCAAAGCCATGCTGGAGGATATAGCCATTCTGACCGGCGGACGGGTGGTTGCCGAAGAACTCGGCATGAAGCTCGAACATATTGATCTGGCAGACCTGGGGAGCTGCCAGCGCGTCATTATGGATAAGGACAACACCACCATTGTGGATGGTGCCGGTAAGAAAAAAGACATCGCGGGTCGGGCGGATCAAATTCGTGCCCAAATTGCAGAAACCACCTCAGACTACGACCGGGAAAAGCTCCAGGAGCGTTTGGCCAAGCTTGCCGGCGGGGTGGCGGTGATTCAGGTCGGAGCCGCCACTGAAGTCGAGATGAAAGAACGCAAGGCCCGGGTGGACGACGCCCTGCATGCTACCAAGTCGGCGGCGGAAGAAGGGATCGTTCCCGGTGGGGGCGTCGCGCTGGTTCGGGCGCAACCCAAGCTGGACGAACTTGCGTTCAACGATGACCGGGACGCGGGTGTGAATATCGTCCGCAGGGCGATTGAAGAGCCGATTCGACAAATCGTCAGCAATGCCGGCCTGGACGCCCCGGTGGTGGTCAATCGGATCAAAAATAAGAGCGGTGATGCGGGCTTTAATGCAGCCTCAGGTGAGTATGAGAACTTGTTCAAAGCCGGTGTGATTGATTCCGCAAAAGTGGTCCGGGTCGCCCTCCAAAATGCGGCGAGCGTGTCCGGCCTGATGCTGACCACAGAAGCAGCGGTGGCCGAGAAACCCGAAGAGCCCCAAGCCGGGACGGATGGTCATGGCCACGATGACGACTTTGATGACTACTAAGCCGGCACGCTGCCGGGGGATGTGTTCTCTCCCGATAGCCGAAAATGTCGATACCACAGGGGCCGCACGGCCCCTTTTTTCTGTCTTTTTTACTCTGTGCGGGCCTCTCGGCCGGGATAGCATTCCCGACCGGAATCCATTACGAACGAGCGTATGATTGACTTCTCCCCACCGGCGAACGTTCAGCAAACGGTTCGCGATATTCACCGCTTTATTGAGAACGATATTGCCCCCATTGAGCACAGTCTGGCCGAGCACCTCACCAACGAACACCTCTATCTGCGTGAAGACGGGCGGCTCGCTCCCGAAGTGCTGGCCGCTCAGCAGACGATTCGCCAACGGTCCGCGCAGCGGGGATTGTATGCGCTGCATATGCCCAAGGAAATCGGCGGCGGCGGATTCAGCCTGACCGATATGTTTTTTGTGCACGAGGCCGTCTATCAGCACGGTATCGGGGTCGCGCAGTGGATGCTGTCCTGGACAGAAGGGCCTAATCACATGCTGATGTTTCTGACCGAGGAGCAGAAACAGAAGTACCTGCTGCCTCTGGTCCGAGGGGAAACCACCGCTGCCTATGCCATCACCGAATACCGTGGCGGCTCCGACGTGCTCGGTATGCAGACCCGGGCCGAAAAACACGGCGACACCTGGGTCGTGAATGGTACCAAGGCCTATATTACCAATGCGCAGTACGCCGACCTGACCTTTGTCTGCGCCCTGCACGACCCGAACAAAGGGGGGGCCGGCGCAACGGCCTTTCTCGTTGAACGGGACAACCCCGGGCTGACCATCGGCCGGACGTATCGGACCATTATGGATGACGGCATGACCGGGGAGCTCCGGTTCGAGAACTGTCGGCTCTCGCCGGACCATATGTGGGGGGAGGAAGGCCAGGGCTTTTACCTCAGCATGGGAATGATCAACTGGATTCGCGTCCGGCGTGGGGGCATGTGTACCGGCCTGGGACAATACCTGCTCGACCGCTGTCGCGACTATATCAAAAACCGGCGCGCGTTTGGGGGGCCACTGAGTCGGTTGCAAGCCTTGCAGTGGATGGTGGTTGATTCCTACCTGGACGTCCAAGCCATGCGGAGCCTGTCGCTCCAAAGCCTGTGGCAGGCCGACCAGGGGAATTTGTGGGCGCTCAAGGTGGATCCACAGCTCATCAAAACGGTGTGTGCGCTCAAAGTCTTCTGCGACGAAGCGTTGTATCGTGTGGCCGATAGAGCCGTCCAATTGCACGGAGCGCACGGCTTGATGAAAGAGTCCGGGATCGAAAGAATATTCCGTATTGCGCGGAATCTGCGCATTCCCGGCGGCACGGATGAAATTCAGCGCGTGAACATTGCCAAGGCGCTGGGGTTATAGCTATACAGGTCCTCGCCGAGGAGGGGAGTATGCAACGGGCGCACGTCAACGGGGTTGAACTGGTCTATGAGATTCACGGGACAGGCGACCCGCTCGTTCTCATCCACGGAGCGCAGAGCGACCGGAGCATCTTTGCCAATCTGCTGCCGGATTTCGTGGACCACTTTCAGGTCCTGCTCTTCGATCAACGCGGCTCAGGCCAGAGTGAGAAGCCGGACATCGAATACACGATGGGCATGCTCGCCGATGATACCGCTGCACTCATGGACCATGTTGGTTTCTCGTCCGCGCATGTGTACGGTGTCTCAATGGGCGGCATGATTGCTCAAGAACTGGCCATTCGTCACGGCGCTGCTGTCCGCTCCCTCATCCTTGGCTGCACAACTCCCGGTGGCCCTCAATCCGTCAGTCTGGAGGGTGAGGCTATCCAGAGTTCCCATTCAACCGCCGTGCTTTCCGCGGAAGAGCGCAGCCGGGCGCTGGCTGAAACCGCATTTACGCAGGGCTATGTTGCACAGCGCCCTGAAATTATCTCGGCACTGATTGAAGCCCGCAAAAAGCAACCCCTCGATCCCATCGGTTTCGCTCACAGAATGAAAGCAGCTTATCGACACAATACGTTTGACCGTCTCTCCCACATTAGGTGTCCGACTCTGGTGATTACAGGAAAAAACGACGCCTTGATCGCCTGGGAAAACTCACAACTCCTGGCTGACCATATTGCCGATGCCGAACTCATGGTCCTGGAACCGGCCGGCCATGTTTTTTGGATGGAGCAACCAGCGCAGGCCAGAGACGCGATTGTCACGTTTTTGCAGCAACACGAGAGCGAAGGAGCCACTATGTCCAACCGGGAAATCACAAAAAACAGCCAGGCCCGGATGATACGGAGTTGGATGCTCGGCCTGCACGCCACGCATATTACCGACATTGGTGGCCGGCTGGGCTATTTTGCCGAGTTACGGCGGCGCGGCGGAACGGTTTCGGCCGAAGCATTAGCCGAGACCCTGGAACTCGACCCCTGGCGGACAAAGGTCTGGTGTCAGGCCGCGGGTGCCGTTGGCATCCTCCAGGCTGACGGGGATACGCAGTTCGCCTTTGCGCCGTTTATGGACGCACTGCTGGGCGACGAAGCTCCCGAGTTGCTGACCGCGCACGTCCTGGCCAGCCTGGCGCGGGACTTTCCGGCCTATCCTGATGCCTTTCGGACCGGGACGCTGAAAACCTTTCATGACCATGATGAAGACTTTTTTCGCCACCAGGGCAAAGTCTCGGCCTTGCGGCCCCCGGTCGTGGTGGCGGCGGCCCGCAAGCTGCCCGGCATGGAAGAACGCCTCGGGGCCGGCGGACGGGTCATGGATATCGGCTCCGGGAGTGGAACCGTTCTTGTGCGCTTTGCTGAAGAGTTTGAAAATTGCCAGGTGACCGGCCTAGAGCCCTTGCCCTATTTTGCGGAAGCCTCCCGGAAGCTCATTCAGGCCAAAGGACTCGGCGACCGGGTTGACGTGCGGTCAGTCGGAGGGGAAGCGCTGTCTTTGGAGCCTGAGTGTGATCTCATCACTATGGTCCAGGTTTTTCATGAACTCCCTGACACAAAGAAAATCGACATCCTGCGTGGCTGCCAGCGCAGTCTCAAGCCTGGCGGTATCCTGCTGATGGTTGACCGTTGCGCCCCGGAAACCGGAGCCGATTTGCACGACCGACGCTTTACTATGAGTATTCTGGAGCAGTGGTTCGAGGTCACCTGGGGGAATATCGTCAACACACGAAGCGAGATTCTTGCCATGCTGAACGATACCGGATTCACTGTCACCCAGGAGAATCCGGATATCGTGCCGACGTATTGGACGTTTGTAGCGGAAAAGCAAGGCTGAAGATGAAAACGGAGCGGAATATGAATCGCTTAGGTCTCGTTCTCTACCACGGTATCGAGAGCGGCCCTGAACTGAAGCAGTACGGGCAAATCGCAGAGAACGCCGGGTATGAATCCCTGTGGGTCACGGAGCGCTATTTTCATGAAGAGACCTTCTCTCTGCTCGGCTATCTTGGCGCGGCGACCGAGAAGATCAAGCTCGGCGTTGGCGTCACAAATCCGTACACGCGCCATCCCGCTCTACTCGCTATGGCAACGGCTACGCTGGACCGAATTACGGGCGGACGCTTTATGTTGGGGATGGGGCGTAGCGAACGCGCTGTGATCCACGGCCGGATGGGCATGGCCTACGGCACTGCGGCGGCAGCCATGCAAGGAGGCGTCTCGCTGCTCAAACGACTGCTGTCCGGTGAACGGGTAACCGACACTGCCGGACCCTTCACCCTTCGTAACGTCCGCCTTGCGACCACGCCGATTCAGCATAACCTGCCCATCTACCTTGCAGCGATTGGAAAAAAAGGGCTGCGTCTGGCCGGCGCGATTGCCGACGGCGTGTTGTTGAACGCCTATGTTCCACCGTCCTATGTCACCTACGCGGTTGAAGAGATCCGCAGCGCGGCCCAAGAGGCCGGACGTGATCCTCAGTCGATTGATATTGCCTGCATGCTGGTCATGCGATTAACCGATGATCCCCACCGCATGCTGCCAACCCTCAAAAGGCGTATTGTCCGCCTGCTTGACGAAGCCTATGTAGGCGAGATTCTGCTCGAAAAGGGAGGGTTTGATCCGTCTATCCTTGGGCCATTGCGAGAGTCGTACGCCAAAGACGGGGGCGAACAGGCGGTCAAGCTCATCCCTGATGAAATGGTTGAGTCTTTCTATCTCATCGGTTCGGAAGAGCAGTGCAAACAGCGCATTGCCGAGTATCGGGAGGCCGGGGTTGACCTGCCCCTCATCTTGCCGCGCCTTGAGGACTATGCGCGAGTCGCGGAGACCATGCATGAGTAGCCGCACGTCCGGCAGTTCGATATAAACAGTCCTCTGAAGAAAGGAGTTGCTATGAAACTTGCCATAGGCATCGGGTATTCCGGTGGTCGGGTCGAGTTGCCCCTGTATATGATCCTCGAAGCGGAAAAACTGGGCTATGACTCGGTCTGGAGTGCGGAAGCGTACGGCTCTGACGCGGTAACGCCGCTGGCCTATCTGGCGGCCAAGACCTCGCGGATAAAACTTGGCACCGGCATTCTCCAGATTCCGGCCCGCACGCCGGCCATGTGCGCCATGACCATGTCTACCCTGGACGCCCTGTCGAGCGGGCGGGTGATTGTCGGCTTAGGGATGTCTGGTCCGCAGGTCATCGAAGGCTGGCACGGCATGCCCTACAGCAGACCGGCCGCCCGCATTCGCGAGTATGTTGAAATCCTGCACAAGATATGGGACCGGCAGGTGCCAGTTGCACTGGACGGCAAAGTGTATCAACTGCCTTATCAGGGAGAAGACGCCAGCGGGCTGGGCAAACCTCTCAAGTCGATCCTGCACTCACGCCGCCTGCCCGTCTACCTGGCAACCATGAAGCCGCTCAGCATCCGCATTACGGCTGAACTCGCCGATGGCTGGCTGCCGATCTGGTTTTCACCCTATCGGATGGATATGTTCACGCCCGACCTGGAAAAAGGCTTTGCCCGGGCCGGTAACGGCAAGTCGATGGAGAACTTCGATATCCTGGCCGGCTGCACCGTTGTTATCGGAGACGATGTTAAAGCCTGTCTGGCCCAACTCAAGCCGACCCTGGCGCTATATGTCGGTGGCATGGGAGCCAAAGGCAGGAACTTCCATAATGAGATGGTCTCGAAGTACGGCTATGTGGACGTGGCCACGGAAATTCAGGACTTGTATCTGTCTGGCCGGAAGAAAGAGGCGACTGAGCTGGTCCCGGATGAGCTGTGCGACGAAATTTCGTTGTGCGGTCCGCCGGCGCGGATCCGTGAGCGTTTCCAAGCCTGGGAAGACGCCGGGGTTTCAACCATGATGGTGCAGTCGAGTCAGCCCGAAGCCTTGGCCTTGATGGCGGATATTGCCGGGACAAGTGAATAGGAATCCCCCTCACCCTAGTCCCTCTCCCCTTCGACAGGCTCAGGACAGGCCTCCAGGGGAGCGGGGATTTTTCAGGAGATCAACATGAGTCAATCTATTTCAGCCAACGATCCTTACGAACGGAAACGGGTGGCCGTGCTCGATAGTGAGCTGGCCTATGTCGATACCGGCAGCGGCGATCCGGTCGTATTTCTGCACGGCAACCCGACCTCTTCGTATCTCTGGCGCAATATTATTGCCGAGGTCGAAGGCGGCGCGTGTTGCCTGGCGCCCGACCTGATCGGCATGGGCGATTCGGGCAAGAATCCCGCCGGCTCCTACCGCTTTGTTGACCATGCCCGCTATCTGGACGCCTGGTTTGACGCGCTTGGGCTCGATCAGCATGCGAAGAATGTGACCCTGGTGATTCACGACTGGGGCTCCGCCCTGGGTTTCCACTGGGCCTACCGTCATCAGGACAGCATCAAGGCCCTGGTCTATATGGAGGCCATCGTCTGTCCCCTGACGTGGCAGACCTTCCCCGAGGCGGCGCGCAAGGTCTTTCAGGGCTTTCGGTCTTCTGCCGGAGAGGAGATGGTGCTCCAGCAGAACGTCTTTGTCGAGCGGGTGCTGCCCGGCAGCGTGGTGCGGACGCTGACCGAAGAAGAAATGGCCGTCTACCGGAAGCCGTACACCGAGCCGGGCGAGTCGCGCCGGCCTACGCTGACCTGGCCGCGTCAGATTCCGATCGAGGGCGAACCGGCCGACGTGGTCGAGATCGTCGAACAATACGGGCAATGGCTGTCAAGCAGCGAGGTGCCCAAACTCTTTGTGAATGCCGATCCCGGAGCGATCCTGACCGGCCCGCAACGTGAGTATTGCCGCACCTGGCCGAATCAAAAAGAGATTACCGTTACGGGCTCGCACTTTATCCAGGAAGACGCGCCACAGGAGATCGGTCAAGCCATAGCCGATCTCCTGCGGGGACTCTAGCACCGCTTTATCAGACGGAGGACCGTATGACCTACACCGCCCTTCAATTTGAAAAAAAGGCCCCGATCGCCATCATTACCCTGAATAGGCCGGATTCCGCGAACGCGCTCAATATCGATCTGGCGCGTGATTTGATGCAGGCCGCGCTCGAATGCGACGAAGATGCGGATATTCGAGCCGCTGTCATGACCGGCACCGGCCGCATGTTCTGCGCCGGTGGAGACCTGAAAAGCTTCGCCGCCCAGGGCGACCAACTGCCCGCCCATATGAAGGAAGTGACGACCTATCTGCACGGCGCAGTGTCGCGTTTCGCCCGCATGGACGCCCCGTTGATCGGGGCGGTGAACGGCACAGCCGCGGGAGCGGGTATGAGTATTGCATGTTCGTGTGACATTGTTTTTGCCGGCGAGTCTGCGAAATTCACCATGGCCTATACGCGCGCCGGGCTGACCCCGGACGGTTCGTCAACCTATTTCCTGCCGCGTATCGTCGGTATGAAGCGGGCCTTCGAGCTGGCGGTCACCAACCGGCTGCTGTCGGCTCAGGAAGCCGAAGCCTGGGGCATTGTGAACCGGGTCGTGCCGGATGCGGATTTGCTGGCCGAAGCGGAAAAACTCGCCACCGAGCTCGCTACGGGAGCAACCGGCGCGTTCGGGGGCGCCAAACGACTCCTCCACAGCGGTTGGACGGAGACGCTTGAAACCCAGATGGAAAATGAGACCCAGTCCATTGCTGCGCGCTCCAAGACCGACGACGGCAAAGAAGGTATTGCGGCCTTCCTGGAGAAACGCGCCCCCCGCTTTAACGGGAAATAACAGGTCCGTGTGAGGATGACGATGATGTCCCAAGCCTATCGTCTGTTTGGTGTTGAGCTGTCGCCCTATTCGTTAAAAGTCCGGGCCTATTTTCGGTACAAGCAGATTCCGCACGAGTGGATTGCGCGCGATTCCACCAATCAGGAAGAATTCCAGCGCTACGCCAAGCTGCCCCTTGTGCCGCTCGTCGTCACCCCGGACGGAAAGGGCATGCAGGACTCCACGCCCATTATGGAGCATTTTGAGGAACGCCAGCCCGAGCCGGCCATTCATCCGAGCGGTCCGACTCTGGCCTTCCTGTCTGCCCTGATCGAAGAGTATGGCGACGAGTGGGGCAATAAGCAGATGTTCCACTATCGCTGGACGTATGCGCCTGACCAGAAATCGACGGCTGAACGCATTGCGCGTCTGACCCGTCCAGGGTTGAGTGAGGAAGAATACGCGCAGGCGACCGAGCAAATCCGAACGCGCATGGTCCCGCGTTTGTCTTTTGTCGGCTCAAGCGAGCAGACCCGGGAGCATATCGAGTCTTCCTTCGATCGTCTGTTGGCCCTGCTCGAACCGCACCTCAGTCAACGCATGTATCTGTTCGGTGGCCGGCCCACGTTTGGCGATTTTGGTCTGGCCGCTCAGCTCCACCAATGCTCCACCGATCCCTCGGCCGGGACGATCATGCGGGCAGTGGCCCCGAACGCCCTCTCCTGGGCGGTGCAGATGTTGGACCCCAAGGATGAGGGCGCGCTGGAGACCTGGGACGACCTGGCCCCCACGCTGAAGCCCATCCTCAAAGAAATCGGTCAGACCTTTCTGCCCTGGACCGCGGCCAACGCCCAGGCCCTCGCTGCCGGTCAAGAAACGTGTTCGGTCATGTTGCGCGGCACGGAGTACTCGCAGGGCACGCAGAAGTACCACGCCCGGTCGTTTGGCGTTCTCCGGGAACGGTACGCGAACGTCGAAGAGAAAGTGGCTTTGGATCTCATTCTGGAAGAGGCCGGGTGTTTGCAATGGTTACAATGAATAAGGCCTGTCCTGAGCCTTGTCGAAGGGAGAACCCAGCGTGTACGGCTTTGAATTGACTCCGGAACAACAACAACTCAAGGATACAGTCCACAAGTTTGCCGTTGAGGAAATGATTCCGGTGGCAGCGAAATACGACAAAGAGCAGGAGTTCCCAGACGATGTCTGCCGTAAAGCCTGGGAACTGGGCATCCTCAACCCGCTCGTGCCAACCACGTATGGCGGCCTGGGGCTGGAGGTGTTTGATACCTGCCTGATTGATGAAGAAATTGTCTACGGTTGTGCCGGTATGGCGCTCAATATGGTGGCCAATAATCTGGCGACCACGCCCCTGCTGGTAGCGGGGAGCGATGAGCAGAAAAAGACCTATCTTGGCCAACTCGTTGCCGAGCCGGTCTACGCCGCTTTCGCTCTGACCGAGCCCGGCGCCGGCTCTGACGCCGCGGCGATCTCAACAACCTATCGCAAGGTCGGCGATGATTTTGTCCTCAACGGAACCAAACATTTTATCTCCAACGGCTCGGTTGCGCACTGGTATGTGACTTTTGCGACCGAGGATAGAAGTCGGGGACATCGCGCGGTGTCGTGCTTTGTGCTGCCGGCCGATTCTCCTGGCGTGACGGCCAACCGTATGCACGACAAGATGGGCCAGCGGGCGTCAGACACCGCGGAGATCGTGTTTGAAGATGTCAAAGTACCGCGTGCCGGCTTGGTCGGGGCGGAAGGCCAGGGCTTCAAGATCGCCATGCGGACGTTTGACCGCAGCCGACCCGAAGTGGGCGCCTTTGCCATCGGCATCTCCCAGCGCGCGCTGGACGAATCGGTCAAATACGCCCAGCAGCGGGAAGCCTTTGGCCAGGCCATCGCCAACTTCCAGGCTGTCCAGTTTATGCTGGCCGATATGGCGATTGAGCTCGAAGCCATGCGCCTCTTGACCTATAAAGCCGCCTGGCTGCTCGACGAGGGCGCGCCCTCGTCTATTGTGTCCAGCTATGCCAAGGCGTTCGGCGCCGACCGGACCATGCAGATCACCACCAACGCGGTGCAGATTTTCGGTGGCTATGGCTATTTCAGCGAGTATCCGGTGGAAAAGCTCATGCGCGATGCCAAACTGCTCCAGATTTATGAGGGTACGTCTCAGATTCAACGCGTGGTCATTGCCAAACATTTACTCAAGGGCCTGGCCTGAGCCCTTTGACAAGCTCAGGACAGGCGTAGCAGGGTGAAGTCGAAGGGGGCGTAACGGCCCTGAGCGAAAAGGAGGAATACGATGGCTGAAGAAATGGGAGTCTTTGAAACCATACATTCGATGCGGGCGATGCGCCGGCTCAAACCCGACCCCGTCCCGACCGCGATGATTCGGAAAATCCTGGACGCCGGGATACGGGCACCCAGCGGGCAGAATCTTCAGGCCTGGGCGTTTGTGGTGCTCCAGGACCCGGACAATAAGAAGTTTTTCCAGGAGCGCTACTATCAGGCTATGGTCGATCGTTTCGGTGATGCGCTCAGGCCACGAGAAGACGACAAGTCGTCATGGGCTAAGACCGTTCGGGCGGCGCTCCACCTGGCCGAACATATGCATGAAGCGCCCGTCCTGCTGCTGGTCTGCGGCAAGCGGGACTGGCCGTTTTCCGTGCTCGCGGAAAAACGCGAGGGCAAAGCTCCGCCGTCCTACGGCTCCATCTATCCCTGCGTGCAGAACATTTTGCTGGCCTGTCGCGCCCTGGGCCTGGGGGCGAGCCTGACGACTATGCACCAGATGTTTGAAGACGAGTTGCAGGAACGCCTGGGCATTCCGTTCGAGTATGGTGTGGTGGCAACCATTCCGATTGGGTTTCCTTCGGGGAAATTCGGACCGGTCACCCGTCGTCCTGCGTCCGAAGTGACTCACTTTGATACGTGGGGACAGCACGAACCGCTCGCGTAGTCATCCGCGGTTCTGGTGTTTGTTTTTATGAAGGGGCGCGGCCTGCTGCGCCCCTATCTTTTTGTAGAAGGAACTCACGCATGAAATACTCCATGTTTCTCGCCGCCTCCTCCCACGCCGAAATGGTCGGCTGGGTAAAGAAATACGAAGCTGCGGGATTTGACTCGCTGTGGCAGGCGGAACTGACCAACTCCGCGCTCATTCCATTGGCTGGCATCGCGCCCAATATTCAGACTATAAAAATCGGCGCCGGCGTGGTGCTGGCCTTTAATCATAGTCCGGTGATGCTGGCCTTTCAGGCCCTGGACCTCGACCTGTTGAGTCAGGGCCGATTCACGCTCGGCCTGGGAGTCGCCCACCAACACCGCAATAACAACTGGTACGCCGGCCGAGACGAGGGCAAACCGGTCAGTCAAATGCGGGAGTATATTGAGGTTCTGCATCTCATTATGGACAAGGCTGAGACGGGTGGCGAGGTGAACTACGAGGGCAAGTGCTACAACATCCGCGCCCGTAACTTCTTCCCGCGTCCGAATCCGAAGCCACGGCCACGGGTGCCCATCTACGTTGCCGCGGTGAAACCGCGTATGGCTGCCCTGACGGGCGAGTTGGGCGACGGCCTCATTGGGAATCCGATGTTCTCGCCGCAACACGTCCGGGAGAATATCCTGCCGCCGCTCAAAACCGGGCTCGACCGGGCCGGTCGCCGCCGTTCCGATGTCGAGGTCCTGGGCCAGTGCTTTGTGGTCATTGACGATGATCTGGCAACTGCCCAGCGGGTCGGTGCGGGCGCCATGCTGTTCAGTATCTGGGCCCGGATTTACGACGATATCTTTGCCGCGCACGGTTTTAGCGAAACGGTTGAACAGGTCCGGGCGCTCCAGAAAACGCCAGCCAAAGACAAGGGCTTTGATCTCATTCCGAATGAAATGGTCGATGCTTTTTGCGCGGTCGGTCCGCTTGACCGTGTCCGCGCCAAGCTGAACGAACGCGAAGGCCTGCTCGACACGACCATTCTCGCCGTTCCCAATACCGGTACAACCCAGGAACAACGCGACTACTATCGGGATACAATACTCGAAGCCTTCTCAGCCTAGATAACAGGCAGTTTTATTCCCTCGCCCCTGGGGGGGGAGGGCTAGGGTGAGGGGGTCCTAGCGTGGGTGCCCCTCGTATGCACAGCCAAAGGAGAACCCATGAGTACACACCCCAAGGTCGCCCTCATTACCGGGGCGAGCACCGGAATTGGGAAAGCGAGTGCCCTGGCGCTTGTTCGGGAAGGCTACGCCGTTGTCCTGGCCGGGCGGCGGGCCGAACTGTTGGAAGCAACGGCACAAGAGGCCGGCAGTGAGGCACAGACGCGCATCGCGCCAACCGATGTCAGTGACCCTGACGCTATTCGTGCCCTGTTTGCCACAACAAAGGAGACCTTTGGCCGGCTTGACGTGTTATTCAACAACGCCGGCATCGGCGCCCCGCCCATGCCCCTGGAAGAACTGCCGTATGAACAGTGGAAGGCGGTTGTAGACCTGAATCTGACCGGCGCGTTTATCTGCACCCAGGAAGCCTTCAAGATCATGAAAGACCAGAATCCACGGGGGGGTCGCATCATCAACAACGGCTCCATCTCGGCCCATGTGCCTCGGCCCAATTCCGCGCCCTATACCTCGACCAAGCACGCCATGACCGGCCTGACCAGATCGACTTCACTCGACGGGCGCAAATACGATATTGCCTGTGGTCAGATCGATATCGGCAACGCTGAGACCGACATGACCGCGGTCATGAAACGCGGCGTCCCCCAACCGAACGGCTCGGTCGCAGCCGAGCCAACCTTCGATGTCGAGCACGTCGCCCAGGCGGTCGTATACATGGCCAACCTGCCACTCGACGCCAACGTGCAATTCATGACCGTCATGGCGACAAAGATGCCGTTTATCGGGAGGGGGTAAATCTCGCTCCCCCCCTATGATCCACTCCTTCGCAGACAGAGAAACCGAAAACCTGTTCCACTCGGAAAAGAGCCGCTGCTTTGCAGCCTCGCGGGTTGCCCTGAGAAAACTCATTCAAATGAATCAGGCCCGCACTCTCAGCGACCTAGCCGTTCCGCCCGGCAACCGCGTGGAAGGGCTGCGGGGAACACTCTCGGGCTTTCATTCCATTCGTATCAATGAGCAGTGGCGCATTATCTTCATCTTCCGCTGGACGGATTCCGGGCCGGAACAGGTACGCCTCATCGATTACCATTGACAAAGCCCCTATAACGTTACACGGTATAGAAATGCAAAGCTCTGTGAGACCCGGCGAGATTCTTCTTGAGGAATATCTCAAGCCAATGGGCATTTCGCAGAATGCCATGGCTCGCGCAATCGGGGTTGCCCCGCGGGCCATCAACGAAATCGTTCACGGCATCCGCTCCATTACGCCAGCGATGTCCATACGCTTTGGCGCATTCTTCGGTCAGTCCGACGAGTTCTGGCACGGCCTTCAGGTCGAATGCGATTTTCGCGCCCTGGCCAAGAAAAGAAAAAGGCTGATTGCCCACATCCAGCCAGCGTCAACCGTGAGTCATGTATCATGACTCTTGCGGCAAGTTCATTTTAGAGGAGAATCATGGGCAGTAGGTGGAAATATGAAATCCTCCTGTATTGGAGCGAAGAGGACCCTGCTTATATTGCCGAAGTCCCTGAGCTGCCCGGCTGTATGGCCGACGGAGCAATCTACAAGAAAGCGCTCGCCAATGTTGAGGTGATAATTGGGGAGTGGATAGAAACGGCGGAAGAACAAGGTCGCTCGATTCCTGCACCGAAGGGACGGCTGCTGTATGCGTAGAATGCCCACCAAAATCGCCTAGAGTACGTTCAGAGTCTCTGTCCCGCCTTCCTGGATTCCCGTTTTCACGGGAATAACAGGCCATATTACGTCATACCTGCGCAAGCAGGTATCCAGGCTTCCAGGACGAGACAGACCTGCTTGGAGTACGGTTGAGGAATGAGCGCTATGATCAATCTGCACAAGAAATGGAGCCGGAATGCGGACTATCGGACCGCCTATGACGAGTTGGAGTCGGAGTTTGAACTGGCCCGCGCGTTGATTAAGGCCCGTGTCAGTGCCGGGCTGACGCAGGCGCAGCTTGCCAAGCGCATGAAGACCCCACAATCGGTGGTAGCGCGGCTCGAAGACGGGCGCGTCCACCCATCCACCAGGACGCTGGGAAGAATCGTGCAGGCCACCGGCACCCGCCTCAGGATCAGCTTTGAGAGCGGCTAAGCCCACGGACGGACCCCTTACGCCCGTGACCTCCCGCCTGCGCCGGACGCTCAGCCTTGCCCTGCCCATTATGGGCGGCATGATCTCCCAGAACATCATGAATCTGGTGGATACGGCCATGCTGGGCGTACTCGGCGACGAGGCCCTGGCCTCGGTCGGGCTGGCCCAGTTCTCGACCTTTACCTGCGGCGCGTTCATTATCGGTCTGGCGACCGGCGTGCAGGCTACGTCCGCCCGCTGGTTGGGGGCCGGTCGCCTGGGTGAAATTGCCGTGCCGTTGAACGGCGGACTGTTACTCGTCCTGCTGCTCGGGCTGCCCACCTCGGCCCTGCTGATCCATCTCGCGCCGTCCCTGTTCGCCGTGCTCAGCCAGGATGCTGCGGTCACTGGCCACGGCACGGTCTATTTTCAGGCGCGTCTGGTCGGTCTGCTCGCCATGGGCGTCAACTTTGTCTTCCGCGGCTACTGGAACGCGGTCAATCTGTCCACGTTCTATATGCGCACCATCATTCTGATGAATGTGACCAATATCTTCCTCAACTGGGTCTTGATCTTCGGTAACCTCGGCGCGCCGCGGCTGGGTGTCGTCGGGGCCGGTATCGGCACGACCACGGCCCTGTATATCGGGTCGGCCACGTATCTGCTCACCGCCTGGCGCTACGCCCGTGACGGCGGCTTTCTGGTCCGTTGGCCGGACCGGGCCACCGTGCTGGCGCTGTTGCGGCTCTCGATTCCGGCCGGTATTCAGCACGTCTTCTTTGCCGCCGGCATGTTGGCCTTCTTCTGGATTCTGGGCAATATCGGCACCGCGGAACTGGCCGCGGGACACGTCTTGTCCAATCTGCTGCTGCTGTGGCTGCTGTTGACGAACGGCTTCGGACTGGCTGCGGCCTCCTTTGTCGGCCAATCCCTGGGTGCCGGTAAGGTATCGGAGGCGCGGGCCTGGGGCTGGTATGTGACCCGACTCTCCATGCTGGTGGTCGGCGGTCTGGCCCTGCCGGCCCTGCTCGCGCCCGACCTGTTTCTGCTGTTGTTTCTGCGCGACCCGACAACGCTGGCGCTCGCCCGGCTGCCTCTGCAACTCACCGCCGCCACCATGGCGCTTGAAGCCCTCGGTACCGTGTTGATGAATGCCCACTACGGAGCCGGGCACAGCCGGCGGGTGATGGTGATCTCCCTGACTATGCAGTGGTGTCTGTTTCTGCCCATCGCCTTTGCCATGCAGGCCCTATGGGGATTCGGTCTGCTGGCTATCTGGATCGCCAACCTCGCCTATCGTATCCTCCAGTCCGTCACCTTTGTCTGGAGTTGGCAGGCCGGCGGCTGGACCCGGATTCGGATATAACTGCGAGTGTGAGTGTGCTGACCGTACTCCATCCCTGTCTTGTTTTGCCGTTCGGTTCATTCGTAGAATGGAGATATGGCATCAGCCCCCCAACGGGGGAGACGCGCCTCAACTGTGTCCCGGCCGCCGGCGGGATCTCCCCTGACGCTCCAGCAGCAGTATGCGGCTGCAACGCGGCCTCTGATCCCCCATTTCGCGCAGATTGATGCCTGGCTTGTCGATAACGAACCAGCAGTCTGGCGGCAGCTCCATCAGGCGGATGACGAACTCTTTCAGTTGAGCCAACTCAAGGTCTCAGCGGGTCGCTACCGGGCGGCGCTTGCGGCGTTTGTCGCCCTGTGCGAAGAAGCCGAACAGCGCTACTACGAAGCGCACCCATCCGAGTTCCGCCTGCCACCTCTGTCCGCCGGCGCACGGATCGCCGTCTATTACGAACTGAGCGATGGCTCAATGCACAAGGTGAGCGGAGAGGAGACCTAGGGACACAGGCTTCTCCTTCGACCCATCTCCCCGTCTGCGTTCGCAAGAGCGAGAGAATCCGGTACAGTAGCCCAGCTCTCTTGCAGAGAGGGCCGGGCTCGCACCAGGCCGAGCCCTCGACACACAAGGGGGAAGACCGAAGCGTGACGGACCCTGTTGGATTTTCCGGGCTGACCGCCCTCCGCACCTACTGGCCGCGCCGCTTTACGCTGGTTGGCCTGTGCTTCTGCAGCACGTTTATCTGTTATATCGACCGGGTCAATATCTCGGTCGCCATTCTCCCCATGGCCCAGGAGTATGGTTGGAACCAGACGACCCAAGGCGTTGTCCTGTCCTCGTTCTTTTACGGCTATCTGGCCACCCAGATTTTGGGTGACTGGCTGGCCGACCGCTATGGCGGAAAAATAGTCCTCGGCTGGGGTGTGTTGTTGTGGTCTTTCTTTACCCTGGTCACGCCACCCGCGGCAGCGATATCACTTACTGTGCTTTTTATCGCCAGGGTTGGCATGGGGTTGGGGGAGGGTGTAGCCTTTCCGGCAATTTACAATCTCTTCGCGCGCTGGGTGCCGAGCCCGGAGCGGGCCCGCTCCGCCGCGCTCAACGTGAGCGGCGTCTCCCTGGGCACGGTCGCTGCCCTGCTGCTGACGCCGACCATTGTGGTGGCCTGGGGCTGGCCGATGGCGTTCTACCTGTTCGGCGGTCTGGGGTTTGTCTGGTATCTCTTCTGGCACTACCGTACTACTGACACGCCGGAAACCCACCCAACCATTGCTCCCTCAGAAGTCGCCTATATCCGTGACCATATTCCCCCGATTCCGGCCAACGCTACAATCCCGTGGCGACATCTGCTGTCCAAAACTGCGGTCTGGGCCGTCGTGATTAACCACTTTTGTTCCAACTGGGGGTTCTACGTTATCCTGGTGGGCCGCCCGCAATCCGTCATCGTGTTAATGCGATTTTGTCTGAAAGAAGAGGGGGGACGGCGCCCCTTGTGATGTTGGAAATCCTGAACGGAGCGAAGGAAGCCGAGTCGAAGGGGGGCTGGAGTGAGGGGGCTGCAGACCAGGCATCCGCCTATTCCGGTTTCTTTTTGATCTCGTAGCCCAGCTCTTCAACGGCCAGGAGAATGTCGGCAATGGCCGTGAAATCCTGAATATCCGCATGGCCCATGCGGATGCTGACGGCATAGTTGGAGCCGTAGGGGTGCTTGGTCCGGCGGTGCTGAAACACCGCCTTGGCGAGCCTGAGGAGGCCGAATTTCGGACGATCGTTTGCCATGCTATTTCTCAATCACGATGCGCCACTGCTGGGGGGTATCCGATGCACTCGTCTGTGCGATCTCAACAATGGCATAGCCTTCCGCTTCCGCGGCCCGAGGAATATCCCGCCGGCCTTTGGGGTCGTCAATGACGAGTGCGAGTTGATCGCCCTGGTCGAGGTATTCCAGGCGCACCTTGGCCTTGGCCCAGTTCAACGGACATTTGACGCCGCACAGGTTCAGGTGTTCGGTTCTGCCACCCATCGCCTCCTACATACCATACAGACCACGGGGTGTCAGTAAGAAAAGGGAAAGTGACAAGTGGTGAGTGGCAAGCGATACGTTGAGACTTCCGGCCCTCCACTAGCCACTAGCCACTAGCCACTATACAGTACGCGGTGTGGAACGCGACGAGAGCCGTCCTGTCAAATATGTGCTGCGGTCAGATGCGGAGAGCAATCGGCCGCGACACTTTACCATTGACTACAAGCACGAACTGAACCCCAGCCAGTACAAGGCTGCGACCACACGCGACGGTCCGGTGCTGGTGCTGGCCGGAGCCGGCAGCGGCAAGACGCGGACCCTGGTGTTTCGGGTCGCGCGGATGATTGAAGAAGGCGTTGATCCGGCTTGTTTGCTCCTCCTGACCTTTACCCGCCGGGCCGCGGAAGAAATGATCCAGCGCGCCGAGTCCCTCATGGGCGGCCGCTGCGATAAGGTGACCGGCGGAACGTTTCATTCGTTTGCCAATACCGTCCTGCGGCGCTATGCCTCCCTGCTCGGATTTATCAACGCCTTCACGATTCTGGACCGGACCGACTCCGAGGATGCGATTCATCTGATTCGGACGCGCCTCGGCCTGGACAAAAAGGCGCGCCGCTTCCCGCGCAAACAGACGATTGCCGAGATCATCAGCTTGGCGGCCAATAAGACCACCAGTGTGGCGGAAGTGCTCGACTCGCAGTTTCCCCATCTGTTTTCTGAACTCGACGACCTCAGTCGGATTGAAGAATATTATCGGCAGTACAAACGCGAACGCAGCCTGCTGGACTATGACGATCTGCTGACTCATTTGCGCGAACTGCTGCGTACTCACCCGGAGGTCGCTGAACGCCTGTCTCATACCTATCGCTACATCATGGTCGATGAGTATCAGGATACGAACCGGCTCCAGGCCGAAATCGTGCGGTTGCTGGCCCACGTGCACGACAACGTCATGGCGGTCGGTGACGACGCCCAGTCGATCTATAGTTTTCGCGGTGCTACCGTCCGCAATATCTTAGAGTTTCCGGACCTGTTTCCCGACACGAAGGTGATCAAGCTCGAAGAAAACTATCGCAGTACCCAGCCGATCCTCGATCTGTCGAACGAAATCATTCTGCAAGCCAAGGAACGCTACACCAAGAACCTGTTCACCAAAAAAGACAGCGGCTTTCAGCCCGCGTTGATTGAGGCTGATAGTGAGCGCTACCAGTCGCGCTTTGTGGCCCAAAAGATTCTGGAACTGCGCGAGGAAGGCGTACCCCTGACCGAGATGGCGGTCCTCTTCCGTTCCAGCTTTCATTCCTTCGATCTTGAGATCGAACTGAGCAAGTGTGATCTGCCGTTCGTGAAACGGGGCGGGTTCAAGTTTATCGAAACCACCCACGTCAAGGATGTGCTGGCCCACCTGCGTGTTCTGGCCAATCCGCAGGACGCGGTGTCATGGCACCGCGTGCTCCTCCTGCTCGAAGGCGTCGGGCCCAAGAGCAGTGACAAGATGCTCAACTACATGTTGGGCGGGGCCGATCAGGTGCAGCGCCTGGCCGCCTATCCGGGCCGCGGCGCGGTCAAGACCGAGGTGCGGAAACTGGCCGCCGCGCTCCAAACCGTTGCCGACCCTACCCTTCAGCCGCGCGAGCAGATTGACCTGCTCGTGCAGTACTATCTACCGATTCTCAAACGGAATCACCGGGACGATTACCCCAAGCGCCAGAAAGACCTGGAGCATTTCTCGACTATCACTGAACGCTACCGCAGTCTGGACCGGCTGCTGTCGGACATGGCCCTGGAGCCACCCAACAGTAGCGTGGGCGATGTGCTGGCAACCGACCAGGATGAGGAAGGCGTGCTGACCCTGTCGACCATTCACTCGGCAAAAGGGTTGGAATGGCACTCGGTGTTTATCATTTGGGCGGTCGAGGGCCGTTTTCCTTCCTTGTATAACAAGGAGGACGACGAACTCGAAGAAGAACGGCGGCTGATGTATGTAGCCGCCACCCGGGCAAAAGAAAACCTGTTTATTTCGTATCCCATCAATATCTTTGATCGCGCCACCGGCATGGTACTCAGTAAACCGTCGCGTTTTCTGGAAGACATTCCGCGCCGCATTCTGAAACCGGTTTTTCTCATTGAAGGAGAGGACGAAGACGAGGATAACTGGCGCTCGCGCCGCAGCCGATCGTGGTAAAGAGCCGACCCGGCGCGCTCGTTGCCCTTAGCCAGTAAGGCTCGAAGCCCGTCCGGCGTGTTCGTCCAGGAACGTTCCTAAGGCCGCATTAAACAGATCGGGCTTTTCGAGATTCGACAGATGCCCGCAGTCCGGGATGGACACCAGCGAGGCGCCGGAAATCTGTTTCACCAGGAATTCCGCAGCCGAGGGCGGGGTGACCTGATCCTCTTCCCCCACAATTACCAGGGTCGGCACCGCAATATGCGGCAGGACCGCACGGAAATCGGTTGTCACAATGGCGTGCAGGGCCTGTTTATAGGCCTCAGTGCGCAGAGCCGACATGGAGGCGATCAGCCGCTCGCGCACGGCTGGCGCGGCGCTCTCGGCAACCAGGACCTTGACCACCTCAGGCGCAATATCTGCCGGGCTGAGGCCGTTTTCCAGCGGGTCAAGCCGACGGGCGAGGAAGTCCTGCCGGACGGCCTCAGGCACCCCGCCGAAACCGGACGAGGTATCCACCAGGGAGAGGGTGGCGACCCGGTCGGCATACCGACCATAGAAGTCCTGGATAATCATGCCGCCCATCGACAGCCCGACCAAGTGGGCCTGTTCGGCTTTGAGCCGATCCAGGAGACAACGCAGGTCATCGGCAAAATCGCTGAACCGGAGCGTCTGGGGAGAGTCGTCGCTATCGAGATAACCCCGTGCGTCCCAGGCCACCGTACAAAACCGACTTCCAAAATGAGTCAACTGACCCGTCCAGTTCAGTCGATTGCCGCCAATGCCGTGCAGGAAAACAACGACCGGACCGCTGCCTTCGATATCGTAAGCAATCGAGACCGGATCCTCCGTCCTTCGTGTTTCGACCATGAGATACTCCTTAGGCTGTTTTGGTTCTTACATTGCTTCCAGAGTCTCGATGCCGAGCAAGTCCAAGCCCGTCTTCAAATACCGGGCCGTGAGGTCGCACAACAACAAACGTGTGGGCTGTCGGTCCTGCGGGGCCTTGAGAACGGAATGGGCTTGGTAGAAGAGATTAAACTGTGTGGCCAACTCGTACAAGAAGTTGGCTAAGAGGTTGGGCTTGTATGCGCGCTCAACCTCGATCAGGACATCGCCAAAGCGGAGCATCTGTTTGGCCAGGGCTTGCTCTTCCGGGGCCAGCAGTCGGACCGGCATATCTGGAGTTGGCTGCCAGGCGGTAAAACCACCTTTGCGAAAGATCGAACGAATCCGCGCATAGGCATATTGCAGATACGGCGCGGTATTACCATCCAGGGCGAGCAGTTTATCCCAACTGAAGCGGTAATCCGCGGTACGATTTTGCATCAGGTCGGCGTATTTGACCGCGCCAATCCCGACGACGCGCGCTACGGTCGCCTGCTCTGCGGCTGACAGGCTCGGATTTTTTTCCTGCACGATTGCGCGGGCGCGTTCCTCGGCTTCATCCAGCAGGGCGGCGAGTTTGATGGGTTGGCCCTCACGGGTTTTGATCGGTTTGCCGTTCGCTCCCAGGATGGTACCAAACCAGACGTGCTCCAGGGCCATGGTCTGTCCCCAGCTTTGGGCCGCGGCAAAGAGTTGCCGAAAATGGAGCTGTTGGCGACCGTCCGTCACATAGATGATGCGCTGCGGTCGAAAGGTCTCGGCCCGGTATTGAATCGTTGCCAGGTCAGTCGTGGCATACAGGAAAGCCCCGTCCTGTTTTTGAATCAGGAAAGGGGTCTCCGCCAACTCGGTATCCTCGTCGTAGAAGATACAGATAGCGCCCTCGCTCGGACGGGCCAGCTTCCTGGCGCATAGCTCTTGGACGACATTGGCGAGCATCGGATTGTAGAAGCTCTCTCCGAGCCAATGATCGAAGTGCACATGCAGACGCGCATAGATGCGCCCGAAGGCCTGGCGCGAGACCTGCATGAATTCGTTCCACAGCGCGGTATTGGCCGCGTCTCCCTGCTGAAGTTTGGCCAACTCTTGGCGCGCCCGGTCTGCCAGGGCCGCATCCGTTGTGGCTCTGGCTTGGACCTCTTTGTAGATACGTTCCATCTCGGCCAGGGGGTCCTGCTCATACGCCGCTTGGTCAAGAAAAGAGCGATAGCCGACAATCAACATGCCAAACTGCGTCCCCCAATCGCCCAGATGGTTGTCCGTCTCCACCGTGTGCCCGCGAAAACGCAACACCCGGGTGAGCGCGTCGCCCAGGATGGTGGAACGAATATGGCCAACGTGCATGGATTTGGCCACGTTGGGGGCGCTGAAGTCGATGACTATGGTTTCTGGATTGGCGGCAGGGTCAGCCCCGAGATGACCGTCTTGGGCGATGGTCAGCAAGGTCTGCCCCAGCCAGCGCGGGTCAAGACGGAAATTGATAAAGCCCGGTCCGGCAATCTCCCAGCTTGCGGGGATCTCGTCCGGGTTGAGCTGTGCCACAACGGCTTCGGCTAACTGGCGTGGATTCTGTTTACGGGCCTTGGCAACCGCCATGATGCCGTTGGCCTGATAGTCGCCGAATTTCGAGTTGGCTGCCGGTTTGACAATCGCCGGGGCGGTCGTCCCACTGGCTGCCTCAATGGCCTGTGTCGTCTTTTCTTCCAAGAACTGTTGTACTGTTGGCATAATATGAGGGGTTGGGAGCTAGGGGTTAGGAGTACTCATCACTTCCTTTGACTTGTGCCACGATTTTTGAAAATAACCTACCACCCGGAATACATAGCAAAAGATTGTAGCGCACAAAGAGCAACCGTATAGGGCAGTGGCCTGTGGTGAGGGCGAACAGGGATGGAACGGAAAGCGGCCCAGGGGAGGGCTCAGGCCGACTGGGGGGACTGGATAGCCCTTCGTTTGGTACGAGGGGTCGGAAACGTGACCTACCGACAGTTGTTGGATCGTTTTGCGTCCCCGCGCGAGATTTTGCGGACATCGCCAGCCGTGCTCACCGAGGCGGGTATCAGCGCCCGTATTGCCCGGGAGATTGCCGGGTTTGACCAATGGAAAGAAGTCGAAGCCGAATTGGCGCAACTGGAACGTCTGAACGCCCGTTTAATCACCCAGACGGATAACGAGTATCCGGAACGCCTCAGACAGATTCACGACCCTCCGCCCTTTCTCTATATCCGGGGGCATTTTGCGCCCCAGGATAACCTAGCGATTGCCATTGTCGGAGCGCGGACTGCGAGTGCTTACGGACGTGAGGTTGCCCGCACACTGGCCCAGAACCTGGCCGGGTGTGGGGTCTGCGTGGTGAGTGGTCTGGCCCGTGGGATCGATTCTGAGGCGCATCAAGCCAGCCTCGAAGCCGGGGGGAGAACGATTGCGGTTTTAGGCTCGGGGCTTGACGTGGTGTATCCGCGTGAGCATATAGCCCTAGCAGAGCAGATTGCTGAAAGGGGGGCGGTGGTATCGGAGTTTTCCTTTGGCAGCCGACCGGAGGCCGGGAACTTCCCCTATCGCAATCGGGTTATCAGCGGCCTCAGCCTGGGGACGGTGGTGGTGGAAGCAACGGAAAAGATCGGCTCGCTTATTACCGCCCACTGTGCGCTTGACCAGAATCGCGAGGTGTTCGCCGTGCCCGGCCCGGTCACGGCGAGTCGAAGCCGGGGGCCGCATCGCCTGATTAAGGATGGTGCAAAGCTTGTCGAAAGCATTGATGATATACTGAGCGAGATTGCCCCGGCTCTGGCGCGGCCGGACCGAGCCGAGAAAAACGAGCCCCGGGTCCCGGTTGTTCCCTTAGAGCCAGATGAGGAGAGGGTGTTTCAATTGTTTCCAGAGGAGGCGGTGCATGTGGATGCCCTCATCACCGGCAGTAGACTTGAGCCAGCGCGTGTGCTTGAAGTCCTGCTTGGATTGGAATTAAAAGGCATCGTGACTCAACTGCCCGGCATGTATTTCACCGCCATCAGAGGAAACCAGAGAGAGGGGAGGTAGGTATGGCCAAAAACCTCGTCATCGTCGAATCGCCGGCCAAAGCCCGGACGATCAACCGCTACCTGGGCCGCGACTATATTGTGAAGTCCAGTGTTGGTCATGTGCGCGACTTGCCAACCGGTGGTAAGTCTGAGCGCGGGACGACCACCGCGCGTAAGCGTGCAAAAAAGACGCAAAAGGCCCCCGGCCGGAAGAATGCACGTACCCAACTAATCACACGTATGGGCGTTGATCCCGACAATAACTGGACGGCAAGTTACGAGGTGCTACCCGGCAAGGAGAAGGTCGTTGCCGACCTGAAGAAGCTGGCGCACAACGCGGACGCGGTATATCTGGCGACTGACCGCGACCGCGAGGGCGAGGCGATCGCCTGGCATTTGAAGCAACTCATCGGTGGGACACAGGAGCGCTTTCGTCGGGTGGTCTTTAACGAAATTACCAAAAGCGCCATTCAAGACGCGTTTGAGCATCCCGGCGACATTGACGAAAACCGGGTCAACGCACAACAGGCGCGGCGCTTTCTCGACCGCGTCGTCGGCTTTGAGCTGTCGCCCCTGCTGTGGGCCAAGGTGGCGCGCGGCCTGTCGGCCGGGCGAGTGCAATCGGTCGCGGTGCGACTCATTGTGGAGCGTGAGCGGGAGATTCGTGCCTTTGTGCCCGAGGAATACTGGGAGGTCTTTGCCGAGTTGGCGAAAGGCGTTGACGGGCCGAGCTATCGCTTTCAGGTCATCAAGGAGAACGGCACGGACTTTCGTCCGGGGACGAGCGAACAGGCCGAAGCCGCGGCCGCCCGTCTCGCCGCCCAGGATTTTTCCATCACCAGCCGTGAGGACAAACCGACCCAGGCCCGCCCCAACGCGCCCTTCATCACGTCTACGCTTCAGCAGTCGGCGGCCACCCGACTGCGCTTCGGAGTACGGAAAACCATGCGGCTGGCGCAGCAGTTATATGAGGCTGGCCATATTACGTATATGCGGACCGACTCGACCAACCTCTCGCGCGAGTCCGTAACCAAGGGGCGGACCTATATCAAGGGCAAGTATGGGCCACGTTACCTGCCGGATAAGCCGAACGTCTACGCCAGCAAGGCATCCGCCCAAGAGGCGCATGAGGCGATTCGGCCGACCGACCTGACAGTCGAACCGACTGACCTCGGCAATCAGGACGCGGATGCCCGGCGGCTCTACGACCTCATCCGCCGCCAATTCATTGCCTGTCAGATGACGCGCGCCGAATACCTCAGCAGCACCATCAGCGCTGAGGCCGGACCGTTCGAGTTGCGTATCCGTGGCCGCATTCTCAAGTTTGATGGCTTCACCAAGGTCTTGCCCTCGGCCTCGCGTAAGGAAGACGAGGTAGAGCTGCCCGACTTCGGCCAGGGCGACGCGCTGGTCTGCCTCGACACCGACACCGTACAGCATTTTACCAAGCCCCCCGCCCGCTATAGCGAAGCGAGTCTGGTGCGCGAGCTTGAGAAGCGCGGCATTGGTCGGCCGTCCACTTATGCGGCTATCATCTCCACTATCCAGGAACGTGGCTATGTCAGTCTCAAAAAACGGCGCTTTCAGGCGGAGAAGATTGGCGAACTGGTGACCGACCGGCTGGTAGAGAACTTCGGCCACCTGCTCAATTATTCATTTACCGCAGACATGGAGCAGGAACTCGACCAGATCGCTCTGGGAGAGCGGGAGTGGCGCAGCGTGCTGGACGCCTTCTACGAGGATTTTTCGGGGCGGCTCCAAACCGCTGGGGCCTCGGAGGGGATGCGGCCGAATCCGCCCATCACGACGGCGGTCAGGTGCGGTGACTGCGGACGGCCGATGCAGGTGCGCACGGCAAGGAGCGGGATGTTCCTGGGGTGTTCGGGATACGCGCTGCCACCGGCTGAGCGCTGTACGCGCACCATGAATCTCGTCCCCGGAGAGGAAACGGTTGATACCGATACGGACGACGAAGGCGAAAGCCGGCGACTGCGGGCCAAGCGGCGCTGCCCTTCCTGCGACTCCGCCATGGATGCCTATCTGATCGACGAAACGCGCAAGCTGCATCTGTGTGGCAACGGTCCGGACTGCGCTGGGAACCAAATAGAGTCCGGTGAGTTCCGGCTCAAGGGTTATGACGGGCCGGGATTGGAGTGCGAGAAATGCGGTGCTGAGATGCGGCTGCAAAGCGGCCGGTTTGGCAAATACTTCCGCTGCACCAACAGTACGTGTGGCAACACGCGCAAGCTGCTCCGCAACGGTCAGCCTGCGCCGTCGCGGGCCGACCCCGTGCCCATGCCCGAACTCAAGTGCCGGACGGTTGACGATCACTACGTGCTGCGCGATGGAGCGGCCGGCATCTTTCTGGCCGCCAGTCAGTTTCCCAGGAACCGTGAGACACGTGCCCCTCTGGTCGCGGAGTTGAAGCCCCATGCCGACGAGTTGGACCCCAAGTTTCACTTTCTGTTAGGTGCGCCCGAGGCGGACCCGCAGGGCAACCCGGCGGTGATCAGATTCTCGCGCAAGAGTCGCGAGCAGTATGTGGCGTCCGAGGTGAACGACAAGGCCACCGGCTGGAGCGCGCACTACCGGAACGGTAGCTGGGAAGTACGGGAGCGCTCGCGGACGAAACGCCCGCGTGTGGCCAGGGCCACGCCGACTGAGGCATTGTCCCAGGTCGCGTGACCGGGGAGCCTGACGACGCCATGCAGACAGTCTCGGTCATTGGCGGTGGCTTATCCGGCAGTGAGGCGGCTTGGCAACTCGCCCGGCAGGGCGTGCCGGTCCGCCTGTACGAGATGCGGCCGGTCCGTCCCACCGCCGCTCACCAGACGGATAAACTGGCCGAGCTGGTCTGTTCCAACTCCTTTCGCAGTGCCGCCCTAGTGGCCGCGGTCGGCCTGTTGAAAGAAGAAATGCGGAGTCTCGGGTCACTAGTGATGGCCGCGGCCGACGCGGCACGGGTTCCGGCCGGGCAGGCCCTGGCGGTCGATCGCCACGTTTTTGCCCAGTATATCACCGACGCGTTGGCGGCCCATCCGCTGGTTGAAGTGAGACGCGAAGAAGTCCGGGCTATTCCGTCCGGACCAACCGTGATTGCCAGCGGCCCGTTGACCTCACCGGCCCTCTCCGACCAACTCAGAGCATTGTTTGGCCGGGAGTATCTGTATTTCTACGATGCCATCTCTCCGGTGGTGACGGCAGAATCTATAGATACGCGCGTGGCGTTTCGGGCCTCGCGCTACGGTCAGGGGGGCGACGATTATCTCAACTGTCCCCTCTCGCAAGCAGCGTATTATCGGCTCGTTGACGGTATTCTGGCCGCAGAAAAGATTCCGGAAAAGGCGTTCGAGCAGTGCCGCTATTTTGAAGGCTGTCTGCCGATTGAAGAAATGGCCCGGCGCGGCAAAGACACCCTGGCCTACGGTCCGATGAAACCGGTCGGCCTGACCGACCCGCGCACCGGCACGCGCCCCTATGCGGTTGTCCAACTGCGGCAGGACGACCGGGCCGGGACGTTATGGGGGCTGGTCGGGTTTCAGACCAAGATGACCTATCCCGAACAGCGACGCATTTTCCGCACGATTCCCGGCCTGGCCAACGCAGAGTTCGTGCGTCTCGGTAGCCTGCACCGCAACACCTTCATAGAGTCGCCCCGCCTGCTCAGACCGACCTTGCAGTTTCGGCAGCGCGACGACCTGTTCTTTGCCGGACAAATGATTGGGGTGGAGGGCTATCTTGAGTCGGCCGCGGCCGGCTGGCTGGCCGGCAGAAACGCCGGCCTTCAGGTCACGGGACAGCCGCTGTTGATACTGCCACTCAGCACGGCGCTGGGGGCCATGATCGCCTACATCACCGACCCCGAGCGCAAGGATTTCCAACCCATGAACGTGAACTACGGGCTGTTCCCTGGGCTCTCTCGTCGCCTGCGGGGCCGTGAGAAAAAACAGGCCCTAGCCGACCGGGCACTCTCAGACCTGGCGGCCTGGCAGGCCGAGCATGGTCTGTGTTGAGCGTCTTGCAACCTCACTCACCGGGCGCCTCCTTCCCTGGCAAAGTCCTCAGTCTCAAGTTGGTCGCTGAGTTGATTGGGCTTCTGCGCGTCGCTGCCGGGAAGGAGTCCGCTGCGATTGGGAACAATCTTGAATCGCGACATCATGTGCCGATTTCATGGGCCGGGCTTTTGGGCGTGCGAGCAGCGGCTTGCAGAACAAGAAGCACGCGGCTGCCGATGAGAACATCCCTCATCCTGTCTCCATGCGGATTATCGTAAACACGGACAGGGTGAACAGCACTTCTACCGAGTAGAACATGACAAGTGTGACAGAAAACACGGCAGACCGCCAACTGCATTTCGGTTTGTCCCCGTGCTTCATTACGCCCCTCTCGAAATCAGTGTCGGATTGCACCCTGACCCCATTATAAACCTGCCGAAACAATCGTTCCTGCCAGAGACAATAGCCGTTTTGAAAATCCTTGCGGGCTTCCTGGTATTGTCCAAGTTCTCCCTTGGCGGCACCCCGGTTGTTGTAGCCCCGTCGAGACTCGGGTTCAACTTCAAGGCTTCAGTGTAATGTGCAATGGCCTGTTCATAGAATCTCCGTTGTTCTTCCCCGTCTGCCGATTCATCTCCCTTTGTCGAACAAGTCAGACCTCTGTAAAACTCCGCGTAGGCGCTTTGGTGGATGTCCTGCAGTTGCGGCTGTGTATTTCCTGGCCTGTTCCAGTCTCTCCTTCTGGACGTTCTCCAGGTTAAAGTTCTCCGTGTTCACGTCTGCGAATTGGCGGTGAAGCGTTGAGGATACGTTGGCATAGCACTCTGGTTCACCGCGGGAGATGTAGTCCCCACCGGAGGACTTTTCCATGATTATGGCGGTTGTGTCTCGCGGTTCGGACGTGTTCATCCTTCGCCCGCCATAAGTTCAATCTCCTCATCCGTCAATCCGTACCGCGCGTACACCAGCCGGTCTATCTCCGCTTCCTGTTCGGTGGTGTCTGCGGATGAGTTGTCGGCTTTGGCGGTGAGGATACGGTCAATCAAGCGGATGAACGGGCGTTGCTTAGCGGTGGATATTTGTGGAACGAACTCGTCCCCCGCCCAGCACTTCCGGCGCGGGCGCGGAGCATCCCAGCCACCTGCCGAGGGCGAAGAGCGCCAGACCGCTCAGCATGCCCGGCATGACCTCATAGGCGACCGTCTCGTGCCAGCCCAGGGAACGCCATAGCAGCACGACGCTGATCCCGACGATCATCATCGCCAGGGCCAGCCCCTCGGTCGGCTTCTGGTTGCGCGCGTAGACGATCAGCAGCGGACCGAAGGCGCTCGCTAGCGCAGACCAGGCAATCAGGACGAGATTGAAGACGCTTTCGTTACGGCTCAGGGCGGTGCCGAGGGCCAGCACGGTGACCAGGACCGTCGCCAGTTTCGTCGCCGTGTAGATCCGAAACCGGCGAGACGGAAAGTCGCGGGTGAGCGCTGCCGTACAGCTCAGGATGACCGAATCAGCCGTCGAGATCGTGGCTGCGAACAGTCCGGCCAGCACCAGCCCCCAGGCCGCGCGCCGCGGGACTGACCGCCACCTGCCAGATGAACAGGCCGCGCGGGTCGGCCGGCTTGAGATAGCCCGACACGAAGCCCACCAGATCCCCGTCCCGTTCCGCGACCACACAGGTCGCGGCGAAATCCGTACATAGCAGCAGGTAGGAGTAGGGGGAGTTCAGGTCCAGCGGTTCACAGCGTCTCGCCAGCGTGTGGACAGCCGGGCCGTCGGATAGCCGTGGCGGGCGATAGTGCACGGCGGCGGCCGATTGCGTTTCGGTGCTGTTCGTAAAGTTTATCACAATATGTTATATAAATCCGATTTCCTGGGGCTTGCCACGCTGGGACAGCGACGGCTGGTGGCTGTAATTTTTCCGAACCCCCAGCACATTCCCGGTGGTATGACAAGTCTTGCATCACATAATGTTATATTAAATCCGTTCTCCGGCGTTTAGAGCACTCCGGCGGGGCCAGGGGAGTAAAATCTCAGCCGACCGATAATAATATATTATGATAAAAACTATTGGGGGCTGGGGAGAAGTCGCCCGGCCCTGGGTCGGGTGTTCGGCTTGTCTCAACTTCGCGAGCTGAGCCGGTCCGCCTGCTTCAGCAACGCATCCTCAAGCACGCCCCTGTAGCGTCGCGCTGGACGTGCCGAAAGAGGAGCGCCTGGCCCGCTATCAGGAATTGTACGAGCGCGGCGGGTTCGCACTGTGGTTGGGCAATTACAGCGACTCCTTCATGTCCCAGCAAGCCGCGGATGAGATCGCCGAGTTCCTCGCCACCAAGATTCGCGCCCGGGTCACCGATCCGGCGCTGGCCGAAAAACCCATCCCGCAGCACCCCTTCGGCACAATCACTCGTTGTGCCGAGAGTAACGTCGAGTGGATCGTCGCCGGCCTCCGCTATACCAATCCCGAGAACGTGCGCGGCCGCTTCCTCTTGTTTGCCGGCGTGCCGCTCTACCGGGAGATGTTTGCCGATGCTGCAGCTAAGGGGTACGAAGGCTTCGATCTGCGCTCAAGCAGCCCTCGGCCCGAGGGCCTGCCGCCATCCCGGAACGACCGGATAAACCTGAGGCGCGGTTATTCAGCTTGTCCGAGTAGAACTTGACGCTTGTCTAGTTTTTGATAAAGTCGCGGACAAATTAAGGAGGTCTCAGCCATGGCAACGCATCCAACCGAGCGTCAACAGCGCCTTATCGATATGGCGGCCGCGCATGCCGATGATTTCAAATCGCGGGTGGCCGCGCACGATGCGGACAGTAGCTTTCCACATGAAAATGTGGCGGCCATGAAGGCCTCGGGCTATACCGCGCTCATCGTACCGGAAGAGTTGGGCGGCGGCGGAGCCACGCCGCTTGATATTGCGCTGGCCCAGGAACGCCTGGCCTACGGCGACCTGCCCATGGCCATTGCCGTCAATATGCACCACATCGTGGTTGCCATTCTGGCTGACCTGTGGCAGCTCAAGCAACGCGGGCAGGGCCCCTACCTGGACGCGATTGAACCTATGCTCAAGGCAACGGTGACCGATGGCCTGGTTTTCGGGGGACCGGTCAGCGATCCAAAAATGAACAGCTCGGTCGGCTTTGCCGGCATCAATGACACCACCCGTCAGGCAACCAGGGTGGACGGCGGCTACCGGCTGAACGGCAAAAGCGGCTTCGGCACCATGTCCGCGGGGGCCGACTATCTGCTGACGACCGCGCGCTATGAAGACCCGGATCATGGTTCGCAATGCCTGCTGTGCTTTCTTCCGACTACGGCCGAGGGTGTCGAAATTCAGACCAACTGGGATACGATGAGCATCCGTTCCTCGCAGAGCAACGATGTGGTCTGGAACAATGTGTTCATCTCTGACGAGGCCGCGGTGTTACGACCGGCCCGAAGCTGGGACGTCGTAGCCGACATTACCGCCTCGTGGTGGGTGGCCTCCGCTCCGGCGTGTTATATCGGCCTGGCCCAGGCGGCACGCGATTACGCCGTAAACTGGGTGTCCGGACGCGCCCAGCAGCCGTTCGACCAGCCCGTGACCTATTATCCGAGCAATCAACTCCTGGCCGCGGACATGGAAATCGGCCTGCGTTCGGCACGAGCCATGCTGCATCAGGCCGTTGCCGCCCACGATGACGTCACAGTGCGCACCCGGGAAGACCTCGTCAATCTGATCTCGTGTTTTCAGTTTGTGATGGAATCCTGCGTTCAGGTGGTTGATAAAGCCATGCGGATGGTCGGCGGCGCGGCCCTGTTCAAGAAGAACCCCATGGAACAGATGTACCGCGACGTGCGGGCCGCGGTCATCCATCAGCCCTTTGCCGGCATGGAAGGCAAAGCCCTGCTCGGGCGGCGGACCTTCGGCCTGCCCACGTATACTAGCCCGCGCTTTGTGTAAGGAAGGAAAGGAAAAACGTATATGACCGAACCCCACCCCAATCTGAACCCGCAAGGCCCGCGCATCGTCATTATCGGCGCGGGCATGGCCGGCATTCTGTCCGCCATCAAGTTGCGTGAGGCCGGCTATGACAATTTTATCATCTATGAAAAGTCAGACGCCTTGGGCGGTACCTGGCGGGCGAACACCTATCCGGGACTGGCCTGCGACGTGCCGGCGCATTCGTATACCTATTCTTTTGAGCCCAACCCGGACTGGAGTCAGGTGTTTGCTCCGGGCCCTGAGATTCGGACCTATTTCGAGAATGTTGCTCAGAAGTACGCCGTTGTAGACCGCGTCCGCTTTGAGGAAGAGATTACGGCCTGCGAATTTATTGACGGCCGCTGGCAGATTCGGACCAGTAAGGGGCGCGAAGACCAGGCGGATATGATCATTGCCGCCACCGGCGTGCTGCACCATCCCAATCGGGCGGATATCCCCGGTCTCGACACCTTCGAGGGTACCCACTTCCACAGCGCCGAGTGGGACCACAGCGTCCCGCTCGACGGTGCGCGTGTCGGCGTGGTCGGTACCGGCTCGACCGCGATCCAGATTACCACCGCCCTGGTCGAGCGCGTGGCCCGCTACACATTATTCCAGCGGACCGCGCAGTGGGTCTTCAAAATGGAGAACAACGTCTACGCCGCCGCGGAGCGGGCCGCGTTTGCCAACGATCTACAGAAAATCTACGCGCTGCGCGAAGAACAGAAAGAGTTTTTTGAAAATTTTAGTAAGGCGGTCATCGATTCCGATTCCCTCGAGATGAAAGAGATTGAAGCCGTCTGCCTGGCCAACCTTGAAGAGACGGTGAAAGACCCGGCATTACGTGAGAAACTCCGGCCAGATTATCGAGCGGCCTGTAAGCGTCTCATTCTGTCACCCAATTTCTATGAGTGCATTCAGCATCCGAACGCCGAACTCGTGGTCTCCGGCATTGAAACCGTTGAGCCCACGGGCGTCCGAACCCAAGACGGAGAACTGCACGAGTTGGACGTCCTGGTGCTGGCGACCGGCTTTCGGGCCGACCGGTTTATTCGACCAACCCTGGTGCGTGGCCGGGGCGGTGTTGATCTTGACGACGTATGGGCGGATCATCCGGTTGCCTATCTCTCGATTTCCGTTCCGGAGTTCCCGAACTTCTTTATGCTGAACGGCCCCAACGGTCCAGTCGGCAACTTTTCCTTGATCCGTATTGCCGAACTGCAACTGGGCTATATCCTGCAACTCATGGAGAAAATACGAACGGGCGAGTGCCGGGAAATCAGCGCCAGCCGCCCAGCCACAGATGCCTATGAGCAGTCCCGTACGCAGGCCGCCAAGAAATCGATTTGGGCGACGGGCTGTAATAGCTGGTATCTGGACAAGCACGGTGTACCGGCAAGCTGGCCCTGGTCCCAGGCCCATTTCGACCGAGAGATGGCAGCGCCAAAACTCGAGGCCTACGATGCTGTTTCGGGGTGAGAATGAGAATGCCGGTAGGCGCTATTCATGAACGTTTTATAGCCGATAGAAATGGAAAAATGATTGATATCGAAAAACTGAAGGAATTCGATGCGCGGCGTGATACCGACGAGATAAAGACCCGTATCGTTGCGCGCATCCAGCCACACCTCGCCAACGAGTGGCCGGCGCAACTGGCCCCATCCGTCCGCGATGCCCCGATTCAAAGCGGTATCCCGTGCCCCTACCAGCATCAGGCCGACGCCATCAGCAAAGCGATCGAGGGCACAGATAAAGATCGCCCTCCTGAATGATAGCCTTGAGGGTGTGCTGGATGTCTACCATATAGAAACACGTCCGCTGACGAGAGAGATGTATGGAGTCTGTTGATCTGTCGTATGGCCGTTCGTTTGCTAACGGGTTTCCGCACGAATTTTTTTGTCACCTGCGGCGTGAGGCTCCGGTCTGGTGGCACGCACCAACCGAGCATACGCCGGGCGGTGAGGGGTTCTGGGTGGTGAGCCGCTACAATGACGTGGTGAACGTTTTCAAGGATGCCGAGACCTTCTCTTCCGAGTTAGGAGGGACGCAGATTTTTGACGGTAAGGGAGCCGGCTATCAGTTGAACCAGACGGACGACCCCAAGCATCGCCGGCTGCGCGAATTGGTCAATACCGGCTTCCTGCCGCGTATGATCGGCCGTTTGGAAGATCAGCTCAGAGAACGGACCCGCCATATTCTTGACGGCATCTCGCCCGGCGAGCCATTTGATTTCGTGCCGACCGTGGCGCGTGAACTGCCTCTTCAGGCCATTTGCATTATTCTCGGGATTCCGCAGGAAGACCGTGAGGAGCTGGGACATATTGTTGACCTGGCCATTGGTGCCGGGACGGGCGAAGCCCTGGCCCTGGAGCATATCAAACGTCTGGGCGCGTACGCGGATAGGATCGTGGAGCAGAAACGCCGCGCACCTGCGGACGATATCCTATCTGTTATTGTGCACGCCCGGTTAGAGGACGGCTCCCCGCAGCTCGATAACCGCGAGTTGCGGGCCTTCTTTGCGCTGCTCTTTCCGGCAGGGGCCGAGACCACGCGCAGTTCCATTGCCGGCGGCCTGGTGGCGTTGATTGAGAACCCACATGAACTTGCGCGGCTGCGGACCGACCCGGCGCTGATGAAGAGTGCGGTCGAAGAGATCGTGCGCTGGACCTCGCCGTCCGTGTACAAACGCCGCACGACGACGCGCGATGTCGAACTGCACGGCCAGCGCATTCGCCAAGGGCAGAAGGTCACCATCTGGGAGATGTCGGCCAACCGGGATGAAGACGAGTTCGCAGACCCGTTCCAGTTCGATATCGGGCGTAGCCCCAATTTTCATATCGGCTTTGGTCTGGGTACCCACTTCTGTTTGGGGGCTAACCTGGCGCGGCTGGAAATCCGGGTGGTGTTCCAAGAACTCCTGGCCCGCTACGCGGACTTCGAGATTGTCGGTGACCTCGAATGGACGAATAACAACCGTCTGGTCGGTCTGACCTGCCTGCCGCTCAGGGTTTTGAAAAATCCAGAGCCTCACTTATCACCCTCTGCTTGAAGGTCTGTGGGTGATAATCACCTCCACCCGTAATTCGGCGATATCAGTTTTGAGTGCGGCCTTGACCTCGGCTCTGAGTGCGCTTTCCACTCGGTCCAGGTCGGCCTTGGTTGCAACGTTCTCCGTGAGGGCGTCGCCCACGGCCATGACCACCGCTTCGGCTTGTGGTTCGTTAAAGCCAGCCAGCCGAAACGGTCCCCATGGACATCACATGTTCTCCAGGTGAGGCTCCTGGAAGTTGGTTATTCCGGCAGCACTTCGCCGGAGCCGCCCATTTCGGCCGGCACGTCTTTCTGTTTGACAACGCCGTCGTGGATACGCAGGACGGTTTCTCCGTAGAAGACGTGCACGCCGGGCTGAAAGGGAAAGCCCGGGATCACGGCCGCATAGACATCCGTCAGGCTCATGCCGGGATGCTCGGTAAACACGTGGCCGCCACAGGCTGTGCACCACTTGCGATGACTGTTATCGGTCTTGGCATAACTGCCGAGCTTATCCGCGCCCTGGGTGACCTGGACCGCATCGGGCGGCCACAACGTAAAGGCGTTGACCGGCCCCGCCGACCAGTGGCGGCAGGACTCACAATGGCAGTAGCCCATCGCCGCGGGAGCGCCGCTGACCGTTAATTGGACCGCCCCACAAAAACAACTTCCGTTATAGGTGTTCTCACTCATGCTGGACCTCCTGTTGGTTTGCTGTTTTGGTTTTCAGCTCTTGGCTTTCACCACTTTTCCATCGCGTGCTAGGCATATACTTCAAGAGGCTCTCGCGGCCTGTAGTGCAAAACAAGGAACACGTCCGCCGGGATAGTGGCTAGAGCGTAGCCACATCCCTGCCCATCGGCAAACTCAACGACATAGTGTATTGGCCCTGAAGAAGAGGGGGTACAGATTTCAACGATGGTCCCTACTGTTCCGGCGGTAAGTCCACCAGACAAATCATAGCGATCATCAACGAGATGAAGGCTTTCTGCTGGAAGGGGTTGTAATAATGCGACGGTATCAAGACTTTTTGGTGGTCCCATACAGTTTTCTTCCCTATTTAATAAAAGCTGTGACTAAGCGCGGGCTAGTTTCACCGAGCCGAATTTCCCAAATTGTTCGGAGAATGGTTGATTCTTTGCCAAAGACCGGCCAGTCCAACCTGTAATAGTGACCAAAAGGAGACCGCTCTTCTTTTGTGACTTCTCCTTGTCGTGCAGCCTGTTGTATCAAAGCAGCCAGCCGATTCGCGTCATTCCGAGTCAAGCCAAGAACGGTTGCGAAAACGCGGGCTTTATCCTTGCCGCGAGGATGGTCGGCGTTCAGGCAATAGTCAATCAACTTCTCCATTGGGATAATTGCGTCTTCAGCATTAGGCAATTCTGCCATAAGAGCAGGCCATTTCTAGGGCCTTCACCCTAACAATTCTCCATGTGAAATCAATCCTCAATACAGGTATGAGATGAGAGGAGCGCGTGAGCCCAAGCCGATTGCCAGACAGGTGGATAAACCTATATGCTGCCGCAATCCGAAATTCTGTCCCAGACGCAGCACTATAAGGGAGGGTTATGCATGTATGATGTCGTTATTCGTGGTGGAAACATTGTTGACGGAACGGGCCGGCCAGCTTTTCACGGCGATGTGGCTCTTGCGGACGGGCGTATTGCTGCGGTGGGTAAAGACCTGGGCAGCGCCAAAGAAACCGTCAATGCCGACGGCCGACTGGTGACGCCGGCCTGGGTCGATGCGCATACCCATTATGACGGTCAGGTGGCCTGGGACGAGCAAATGACCCCGTCGCTCTGGCACGGCGTTTCGACCGTGGTCATGGGAAACTGCGGGGTGGGCTTTGCGCCGGCCACGCCGGATCGCCACGAGTGGCTGATCGGTCTCATGGAGGGGGTGGAAGACATTCCCGGCCCGTCATTATCGGCCGGGCTGCCGTGGGGCTGGCAGAGCTTTGCCGAATACCTCGATGTGCTGGATAAGATGCCCCGCACCCTGGACGCGGGCGGCATGATTACGCACGGTGCGGTGCGGGCCTTTGTCATGGGTGAGCGCGGAGCAAAGAACGAACCCGCGACTGAAGAGGACATCGCCAGGATGGCCGCCATTGTCAAAGACGCTGTTCTCGCCGGAGCGCTCGGCTTTTCGAGTTCGCGGACTCTGGTGCATACGGCCAATGATGGGGAACCCGTGCCGGGTACGTTTGCCCATGAAGATGAGTTGATCGGGATTGCCCGGGCCGTGCGCTCAACCGGGCGCGGCATTCTGGAGATGGTGCCACGCGGTATTGCCGGCGAAGACCCGGACCTGCTGCCAGAAGTGGATATGATGATCCGGGTCGCCCGGGCGACAGGCTGCCCGTTGACCTTCCTCCTGCCTCAGAACAATAGCTATCCCGTCCAATGGCGCGCGGTCATGGCGAAATGTACCGCCGCGGTGGAAGGCGGGGTGCCAATCACGCCGATGGTGTTCGTGCGCCCGGTTTGTGTGCTGTTCAGCTTCCAGGGAGAGAATCCGTTCGAATATCTGCCGAGTTTTCAACCGCTGAAAAAACTGTCGCACGACGAAAAAATGGCAGGGCTGCGCACGCCTGAGCTGCGCCACAAGCTGGTCACGGAACAGGACCCCAACACCACCGGGATGTCCCTGCTGTATCAGAATGCGCGGGTCTGGGAGCGCACCTATCCCATGGGTGAAGAGTTGAGCTACGAGCCGAGCGCGGACCGGAGCGTTGCGACGCTTGCCAAGCGTGCAGGTCGCAGCCCGCGCGAGGTGATCTATGACCTGATGCTCGAACAAAACGGTCGGGCCTTTTTAATGTATGCCGCAGCCGGCTATGCGGATGGCAACGCTGACTCGCTCCACCAGTTGATCTGTGATCCCATTACGGTGATGGGCGGCAGCGATGCGGGCGCGCACGTGCGTCAGATTATTGACGCGAGTGTTCCCACCTATGCCCTGACCCACTGGGCGCGGGACAAGGCCGAGGACGATCCCAAGCGCCTGCCGCTGGAGTTCGTGGTCAAGAAACTCACCCACGATGGCGCGCGTCTCTTTGGCATGAAGGACCGCGGCACGCTTGAGCCAGGGGCCAAGGCGGACGTGAACCTGATCGATTATGACAAGCTGAGCGTCAGTCATCCCGAGATGGTCTACGACCTGCCGGCCGGTATGCCGCGCCTGATGCAGACCGCTCAAGGCTACGAGAAAACCTATGTGAGCGGTCAAGTCGTCCAGGAAAACGGAAAAGACACCGGCGCTCGGCCAGGGCGTGTTGTCCGCAGTGCATAAAGCGCTTTGTTCTCAGATAACGGGAGCGGGCAGGCTGCCCGCTCCCGCTTCCCTTCCCAAGAGTCGATAATTCCCATCTTGGCCGCAGGAATCAGAAGGAGGGCAACGTATGGATATTGGCATCCTTGTGCCGGCAACCGTAGAGACGCAGAATATCACCGGAATCGCGCAACGGGTCGAAGGCGTGGGCTTCGAGTCCCTCTGGATACCCGAACACCCGGTGATTCCCGTGGGCTTCAAAACCGAGGTGCCTGGGGGTGGGACCCTGCCCGAGCACTACAACCGCTGGGCCGATCCGTTTATTGCGCTGACCATGGCCGCGGCCGCCACCACCAGGCTCAAGCTGGCCACCGGTATTTGCTTATTCCCGGAGCGCGAGCCGCTCATCACCGCAAAAGTGATCGCCACCCTCGATCTCTATTCCGGCGGTCGGACCATCATCGGAGTCGGGGCCGGCTGGCTGCGCGAAGAAACTGAGGTCATGGGCGCCAACTTCCGGTTGCGTTGGCGACGTCTGCGCGAAACAACCGAAGCTCTGCGCCTGTGCTGGACCGAGAAAGAGCCAAGCTATCAGGGCGAAATGGTCCAGTTCCCGCCCGTGTTCTGCGATCCCAAGCCCGTCCAAAAGGCCGGTCCGCCCATCTTTTTGGGCGGGCATGTGCCAAAGGCGCTGGAGCGTGTCGCCCGGACCTACGATGGCTGGTGTCCGCTCGCATTTGACCCTGAGGACTATAAAACCAAGGTCGAATCGATCCGCACCATGGCCAGAGCGTTTGGCCGTGACCCGGACGCGTTGCAGATGTCGGCTTTTATTGATCCCAAAGACGGGACCCTCTCGGCCGATGAGATGAAAGCCTATCGCGATGCCGGCGCCAGCCGGATCGTCCTCTTCTCTCAGCCCTTTGCTCAAGCGATTGCGACCGGCCAGGCCATGGCCTGCATAGACAGCGTCGCGCCCATTGTGGAGGCGGCTCAGGGGGTATAGGTCTGGCCTCCTCTCCCACCGGTGGGAGAGGAGGGAGGGTGGATGAGGGTAGTGTCTCACTTTTGCAATCCCCCTCACCCCCGCCCTCTCCCTCCAGGGGAGAGAGAGCAGGCATTCCCTCCCCCTGGAGGGGAGGGGGATGCGCCGCAGACAGAAGGACGAGGCGAAACTGAGACACTACTTGAATGAGACCCCCTCGATAATACCGTAGTAAGGAGTTTCAGCATGTTCGGGCCGTTTCGTTTTTCAATCTCTCTTCCGCTGGTGAGTCTTTTCCTCACCGCTCTCCTGCTGGCGAGTTCCTCTGTGTGGGCTGGCCCGAATATCAAAATCCTGGATAATCCTATCCGAATGCGTTTTTCCAGTTTTTCGACTTCGCTGGCCATGCTGGACGATATAACGGGTGATGGCATCCCGGACTATCTGGTTGGCGCGTATGACCAGCCCTATGCCAGGGAAGGCATGACCGGGACAGAGGTTGGCTTCGGCGGCGCTGAAAAGACCGGGAAGAACGTGGACCATCAAGGCCGGGCCTTTGTCTTTGACGGGCAGACGGCCAAGCTGCTCTACACACTCGATCATCCGTTTCCGCAAAAGGCCGCGGCGTTTGCCTGCTCGGTGGCCGCGGCTGGCGATGTGGACCAGGATGGGCTACCGGATTTATTGATCGGTGCCTTTGGCCAGAATAAAGGCGGTCAGGCCTATGTCTTCAGCGGTACGAACGGGGCGTATTTGCTCACGCTCAAACCGCCGCAGTCCCAGCCCGGCGCGGGATTTGGCTGGTCGGTCACCGGCATTGGGGATGTCACCGGCGATACTATCCCCGAGTTGGTCGTGGGGGCCTATAACCAGGACGGAGAGGGCCGGGCGTTTGTCTACAGCGGCCAGGACGGATCACTCGTCTACACACTTGCGCCGCCCACCGACCGGGGGGGCTCCGCGTTTGGGTGGTTTGTCAACGCAGCCGGGGATTTCAATCAGGACGGCGTCCAGGAGATCGCGGTGGGTGCGCCCTACACCACGGTCGGTAATCTGAGCGTCCAAGGGCGAGCATATATCTATAGTGGTGCGGACGGCCAGTTATTGCTCACGATCGACAACCCGGAGCCACAGGAAGGCTCAACCTTTGGCTGGCGCGTGGTCGGCGCTGGAGATCTGAATAAAGACGGGACGCCCGACCTGCTGGTCGGCGCGCCCTACCATGATGTGGGAGCCTATCCGGGCCAAGGCATTGCCTACGCCATCAGCGGGAAAGACGGCTCCGTGATCTATACCCTCAAAGATCCGTTTCCGCGCAAATATGCCGGCTTTGGCTGGGCGCTGGCGACCAGCATGGACGTGAACGCAGACGAGGTGCCTGAGATTTTAGTTGGGGCTCCGTTTCAGGCCGTGGATGCGTTCGACATTCAGGGCGAGGTGTTTGTCTATAATGGGCGTGACGGGCGGCACCTCATGACGCTCGACAATCCCTGGGGCCATCAGGGCTCGAAATTCGGCTATACCGTACTCTCGCCGGGCGACCTGAATCAGGACGGCATTCCAGAGTTCGCCATGAGCACCCCTGGTCAGCACATCATGGGGGAGGTCAACGTCGGACGGGTGTATCTGTTTGAGTCACAGCGTTAATCGGGAGAGGCGGGTGACTCAATGAAAGGTAGACACCCGCCTCGCATATGACAAGCCAGACTCACACCAACACCAAAAAGAGGAGGCTACAGACTATGGCGTTGCACAGACTGCTCGGAATGGAGATCGGAGTGCCCGACCCGGCGAGGCTTGATGCGTTTTACCAAGAGATCGGTTTCACCGGCGGGTCCCGGAGCTGGGGGCCGGCGGATCAGCCGGGCCAAATCACAATCAATGAAGCCCCGTTCCGGCGATTACGAGAGATGCGCGTTGGGTGCGAAGACGAAGAGGATATCGCCGGGATTGCGAAAAATCTTGAGGGGCTGGGCATCGCGTCGCAGGCCAGCAACGGCACCCTGCGCGTGCCCGACCCGGTCAACAAATGGGATGTCGTGATCGAGCCGACAGAAGGGGCTGACATCCCTGCTCAACCACAACGCATCATGAATCGACCGGGTGATCGCAGTCGGCTGGATACTCGACACTCTTTGCTGACCGAAGCAACGCCGCGTCCTCCGCGTCGGCTCGGCCATATTGTCGTTGGGTCACCCGATGTGGCGGCCAGTTTTAAGTTTTATACCGAGGGCCTGGGATACCGCGTATCCGATATTGTCGCCGGCATGGCGTTTTTCATGCGATGTTCGCCCGATCATCATAATTTATTACTTGCTCCCGGTCCGGTGTCGTATCTGAACCACTACGCCATCGAACACGATGACATCGACTCCGTTTGCCGGGCGGCCACGCTCTATCTGCGCGAGCACGAAGACGCGCAAATCGCCGGTCCTGGCCGTCATCCCATTGGCGGAAATATGTTCTGGTATATGCGTGACCCGACCGGCACCTTCTTTGAGTACTTCGCCGATATGGATCGAATTCTCGACGACGCGGGGTGGCAGGTCCGAGAGGATTGGCCAATGGAGGATTCCTGGTCGCTCTGGGGCGAAACACGTCAGCCCGAAGTATTCTTTCAACCCCCGGATATGCCGGCCGTCATCGAAGGCTGGAACAAGGCCCACGGTTAAATGCTCATCGACTCCGGGACGGCGGGCGGTCTACCGTCCCGGCGAAGGTAATCCAGCGTGAACTACGATGTCGTGATCTGTGGCTACGGCCCGACCGGGGCGGTGGCCGCGAACCTGCTCGGGCAGCGCGGGGTAGGGGTGTTGGTGGTTGAGCAGAATACCGGGATCTACGATATTCCGCGGGCCGTGCACTTTGACGGCGAGACCATGCGGATATTTCAGTCCCTTGGGCTGGCAGACGAGATCCAGAGCGTTTCAACACCAGCGACCGAGGCGGACTTTGTCAACGGTAGTGGACGAACGCTCATGTCCCTAGACTTTCGCGATATGCCGAGACGGCATGGCTGGCCGAATGCGCACTTCTTTAATCAGCCGGCGCTGGAAGCGTATCTGCGCCGTGGAGTCGAACGCTATCCCTCGGTTGAGGTCCGACTCGGCTGGACCCTGGAGGCGTTTGAGCAGGATGACGCCGGCCTGCGCGTCACCCTCTCGCACCACGAGAGTGGCCGCCGCGACGAGGTGACGAGCGCCTCCCTCCTCGGCTGTGACGGGGCAACGAGTACGACCCGCGAGCTGGTTGGCATTCCGCTCGATACGCTGAATGCCGATGAACCCTGGCTGGTCTGCGATATCCTGCTGGAGGGGGAGTTCGCGTTTCGCAAACGGGTCTATCAGATTTGTGACCGACACAGGCCAACGACGTTGGTTCCCTGCGAAGGTCGCCACATCCGTTGGGAGTTTATGCTCCGGCCCGACGATGAGCCTGAGGAGCTTGAACGAGAAGAGATCGTTCTTGCCCTGATGGCACCTCACCTGTATCGTCTCCACGATGACCTCCAGCCGGAGCAGTGCACGCTTATCCGCAAGAAAATCTATACTTTTCACGGACTGCTTGCCCGGTCGTGGCGGGCGGGCCGAGTCTTTCTGCTGGGTGATGCGGCCCACCAAACTCCGCCTTTTCTCGGCCAGGGCATGTGCGCCGGTATCCGCGACGCCTATAATCTGTGCTGGAAGCTCGAAGGCGTTCTGACCGGGCGCTACGCGCCGAAGCTGTTGGACAGCTATCCGTCAGAGCGTATCCCTCATGCCCGCATGATTATTGAACAGGCCATCCGTACCGGAAGCGTCATCCAAACAACGCACCCCGTCGCGGCCGTGCTGCGCGATGCCTTCTTCTCTTTGGCGGGCGTCTTTCCGGTCCTGCAAACCCCCTTTTTGTGGGAGCCGGCCTGGCCGCTCGGCCCCGGGCTGTTCGACGCGCCCACGCCACCGAGCGCCAAGACCGCCTATGGGCATCAGATTGATCAGCCCGGCGTCGCAACGAGGTCAGGCGAGCGGATAGCGCTGGATACAGTCCTGGGTGACGACTTTGCCGTGCTCGGACTGAATATGAACCCCGCGGATGCAATCACCGTGTGTGCGCGGACAAAAAAAAGAGCGGAATCGGACAAAAATACGGAAAAATATTATCAGACATTGTCGGCTCAAAAAGGGTCTTACGTATGAGGTTAGCTAACCGTTGAGACCGCCTACCCCCCGCCGCCGTAAAGCTTTTGGGCGAGATCGGTTCCGAGCGTGGAGACCTCCGGCAGCCACACGCGGTTATCGGTCATCCGCCGACAGGCGGTCCAGCCGGACGTATGGTGGAGTATTACAGTATCCCCCGGGACGCTGAGCCAGTAGGTCGGTATGCCACGATGGGAGAAGAGTATGTCGATCGTATCCGCCATAGCACGCGGGAAGAGATATTTCTGACCCAAGTAGTCGCAGAACATAGAGACGACCCAGGCGTCGCGCCTCCTGTCTACGCTGACGCTCCTGAGAGAATAGGAGAAGGTGTGCTGGCGCTCCGCCCCCCGGGCCTGTCCCGTCCAGCGCAGACCGACACTTCGCGGCCAGAGCTCCCACCCGCCCCTTTTCGCTGTACGCGTAACGAGGTCTACGGGGCGCAGCTGCCCGTCTCGCGTCCGGCGGGAGATAAAGAGGCTAACTTCCCGGGCATCGTATTCTGCCTCTACCTCGAACCGCTGGACGTGATTGTACCGGGCCCATTCTCCTGCAGTTAGGCCATACGGTTCGCGCGGCTGCAGCCGGTAGACCAGGCCGCCATCTTTTCTCTCGTCGAAAGCCAGCAGATAGCTGCCGGGGGGCAGCGGGGTATTCGGGACGGCGCTGAGCCACGGCCCACAGTCGTTCAGCCGTACGCTATCCGCCCACCGATCCGGCGTTGTACGGCCGAATACCCTGTCTAGCGGAAGGCGTGGCAGGGTGTGCGCAATGGCCTGCCCCGCCTCATCATCGGACCACACCGGCTCGGCGACATCGCGGCTGAAAAGGGCTGCCGGGCGGCGCGGGAGACCCGGCAGCCGGGACCCGACCCAGCACGCGTCATCCGGGTACTGGGGGTCAACATCGCTGCTCCGCCCCACCCGCTGGCGGATATAGTGGAATGTCACCCGCCCGTCAGCGGAGCCATCAGCGCCTAAATCCCCCTCGGCCCAGCCGGGCGGTGTGGTCGCGCTAAGTGGACGCCAGAGCGGGGTGTGGGGTACGCCCCAGCCTGCGGCGTAGAGCCGTCGCTCGCCCCACGGTCCCCGCAGCTTTTGGAGCGGGCCGGCCGACCGGAAGGCGAGCGGCCCCGGCTCCGGTCCTGCAAACGTGAGCAGGGAAGCGAGGACCACGTTGACCGAGTAGCTCTGATCGGTCGGGGGCGGGAGCGTCTGGGTCCAGCCCCAGGTCAGCCCGCTGGCCTCCTGGGTCGCTGGGTCGTAAGTCACCGCAGTCGGGGCGGCGGGGCGGACCGTGCCCTGCATTTTGGGAACAAACTGGATGTATACGGGAACGGTCGCGGTAATGTTCAACGCCGGGGCGGGTGGCCGCAGTCGATAGGCGGCGATAATCGTTACGGTAGGGTCTAAAACCGGGGTCAGACCCGCGCCGCTGCCGAAGAGCCACTGCGCGTGGGGTCCTACGACCACATACGAGACAATATTGAGCGACGTGCTCCAGGGCTGCCGTCCCGTTTCCGTTCCTGTTTCAAAATACCATCGCCCATCGATGAGCACACAATCGCCGGGCTGCATCTCCACGTCTGGCGCTAGGCGCTCCAGCGCCCCAGCGTCTACCAATGGCCCGAACCAGAGTTTTTCGGTCGCTGCGAGTATCCCCCCTCGCGCAGCGACCCAGGCCGCGACGGCCTCCCAGCCTTGCGCTTGCAGGGCCGTCCACTCCGTCACCCAGGTCGTGGGGCGCGGATGGCCGGCGGCCTCGATCAGGTCCGCTAGCAGGGCCTGACATGACCCCACACCGGTATCCAGGTCGTACGCTAAATTCTCGTAGCGCTCGAATACTTCTTCAATTGTCATGGACTGCCCCTCTCTCTATTAGGCGGCTCGCGACGCGCTCCGCGCCGGCGAGCACCAGGCCGATCTCCGCCGCGTCGGACAGGGCGCGCGCGCACTCGATCGCGCGCAGATGCAGGTGCTGCGCTTCGTCGATCAGCAGGACGCCGCCGGTGCCCTGCGCGCGCTCGATCACGGCCAGCTCCAGGGCGTCGCTCTGGCCTGCGGGGTGACGGACGCCGAGGGCGCGGGCGACGGCGCGCAGCGTGCCGCCGAGAGTCGCGGACGCGGGCGTAGCGGTGATCAGCCACGCCGAGGGGGCCGCCGTGGCATAGTGGCGGAGGGCGTGGGTCTTGCCGCAGCCGGCCCCGCCCGAGATCAGGGCGAGGGTGGCGCTCAGTTGGGCGTACTGACAGACGGCGGCGATCCGCGCGGCCGTGGGCGTGGGCACCCAGGCCGGGGCCGCCGGCAGCCGGCCCGGCTGGGCGGCGCGGGCGGCGCGGTGATCGAGCCAGCGCTGCAGCGCTGACTCCAGCGCCGTATTGTCGCCCCGGTAGCGGCCGCGGAGCCATGTGCTGAGCGCGCTCGCCCCCAGGCCTGCCTGCCGGGCCAGGGCGGTCTGGGTCATATCCTCGCGCGCCAGGATATCGGTGATCGTCGCCCGCAGGGCGGGCGGCTGCGCGGCAGCCGGGGGGGAGGACAGCAGGGCGGTGACGGTGGCACTCATGCGTCGGCCCTCCCCTCTGCGGCGGCGCGGTCGGCGTAGCAGGCGTGGCAGAGGATGCCGTACTCCAGGCTGGGGGCGGGCGCACGCACGTGCGGCCCGTCATCGAGATAGGCCACGTCGGCGTACAGGCGCTGCTCGACAGGACAGTAGACGGCGACGAGATAGGCCCCGCAGTGGATGCAGGCGAAGATGTCGTCGCCGCCGCCGGCCGGCACGGGGTAGCTGTCGGGGTGGCCGGGACAGGGCCGGGACAGGGCCGGGGCGGGCGGCGTGCGGACGAGTGAGAGGGTGTGCATAGTCTCCTCCTTCGGTTACTCACCCCCGCCGGCGGGCGGGGGCTACGGTTTGCATGAGGCGGACGAGGCGGTCTTCGTCGGCCGGCGGGGCGGGGGGCGGGTCGGGGTCGCGGGCGGGGACTGGTTGCTCGACGAGCCGCAGGGCGCCGGGCCGGGGACGCGGGCTGGGGGCCGGGGGCGCAGGGCGGGCGGCGGTGTGGACCTGGACGAGGGCCGCGGCGGCTTTTTTGGTGGCGGTCACGTACTGCCGGCGGGCGCGGCTGTGGCGGCGGCCGGCGGCGGTGTCGCCGTAGCCGACCGGTGCGACGCAGGCGGCGCTGCACAGGGGCTGCCCGGCCAGGGTCTCGCACTCGACGTCGGCGTGCAGGTATGCCGGGTCGTAGCGCACGCAGATGCGCGCGCCGGTGTGGGCGAGGAGGGCCGGGTGCTGGTAGCGGTTGTGGCCGTGGGGGCCGCGGCCGGCGCGCAGGGCCACCCCGCCGGCGGGGTCCACGATCGCGACTTCGGGCACCAGCAGCAGCAGGCGGCGCTGGGTGTCTGATGGCCAGCGGATAGTGGCCCGCTCGTACGAGCGGGCGAACACGCTGTCAAAACTGTGCGCCCCGGCCCCCATCTCTGTGCGGCGGCCGGGGCGCCCATTGTACTCGTGCACGACGTCGGCCACGATATCCTCGTAGGCGGCACGGGGGACGGCGTGGGCGCGCTCCCAGGCCGCGCGCAGCGCCGGGTGTTTGTCGAGGTCCTGGCGCAGGTCGCGGTGGGCCCGCTCCACCGGCTTGGCCTGGCCCCAGCCCTGCCCTTCCACCACTCCGGTCCAGTGCACCTCTATGCCGAGGCGGGGCAGCAGGCCGAGCGGCTCGTCCCAGCGCGGCGGGCCGTGGCGATATCGATGTGGGACCTGGCCCGAGAGCGTTTTGTTGGCGGCGGCGCGGGTGTTGTCGAGGGTGACGTGGGCGGGCAGGCCCCAGGTGGCGATCAGGTCGGCGAGGGTGAGCCGGATGAGGTCGGCGTTTTCGCTCTTGTCGAGAGCCCAGGCCAGCAGTTTGCGGCTGTGGACATCTTGCCACCACCAGATGACCGGCCGGCTGATCGTGCCGTCGGCCCAGCGCAGGTTCGGGCGGGGCTGGTAGCCGTCGCCGTTGATCCACTCCAGGGCGTGCAGGCCGGCGACGGTGCGGGTCTGGGCCGGGTAGCGGCGGGCGACGGCGGGCGCGCCCTCGCGGCGCAGCGTGACGACCGCGGGGTCGATCTCGCGCGCCAGGCGGCGCCGCAGCGTGCGCAGGCTCGGGAGTGTCCACCCCTCGGACGCTGCCTGCGCCTGCAGGCGGCGGTAGCAGGACTGGGCGGTCGGCTGGCGGCGGTCGAGATAGTCGGCCAGCCAGGCCTGCCAGGCCGCGTCGGGCACTGCGGCCTGCGGGCGGCCGCGCCGCGCGGGGGTACTCCTATCTAGTAGTGGGGGATCAGCCGGGGGCGCTGGGGGCGCCGGCGGCGCGGCCTGGTCCGCGAGGGCGGCCTGGACGTCGGGCGGCAGGGCGGCCACGAGGTAGTGCCGGCGGCGGCCGCCCCGGCAGAGATACTCGGTGTACGGCCAGGACTCGCGGGCCGCGCGGCGGGATAGTGCAGTCTGATTCTCATCCAGCGCCGCCACCAGCTCGCGGCGGGTGACTGTCCTAGTCACGAGCCTCCCTTTCGGGGCGGGGGATGTCGGCAGGCCAGGCCAGATCGGCGGGCCAGTGGGCGGAGAGCCAGGACACAGCCGCGTGTGCGCGGCGTGTAGTGATATCTCTGCCCCTTTCTAGCCGTGAGAGCGTATCCCCGCTCCCGGTTGACAGGCGTGAGACCGTCGAGAATGCACGTCCCGTGTTCTGCGAGTAAATGCCTATCAATCGGGCCAATTTTTGCGTCGTGACATCCATAGCTCCTATTGTGCTACAGATAGCACGACACGTCAAGCGCCTCGACTTGCGGCCGGACATTCACTTGTATATGGTGTCAAGGGTGACACTACCATTAGCCAGGCTCCCCGATGAGCTGAGGGCGCATGTGGAGCGGGTGGGATTGCGCAAATTCGCCTCGCAATCGGGAATTCCCCTCGGGAAAATACGGAGTATCCTCGCAGGAAGAGACCCTCTGACTAGCACTACGGCGCAGATAGCGGACGCGCTCGGCCTTGAGCTTTACATTGGCCCGCCGCGGGCTACGCCACAGAGCAGCGTGGCTGAGGAGCAGGCATCATATCGGCCTACCATCAAGGAGCAGACGCCCCCGGCTGCGCTGGAGGACGCGCGGATCACGACCCGCATCTCCTGGCTCAAATCGTACTGGCTCGACCTCAATGGGACAGGACGTAAAGCCCTCTGCACGCGGTGGGATAGCTATTTCCCAGAGTGGAAAGAGGAGGGGCAGGCGCTCTGCGCTCCCCCCAGCCCGCCCGACAATGCAAATGCCCTCTGGAAAGACTAGACCTAGACAGAACAGGAAGGATAGTAGCATGAACCCAGAAGGATGGATGATCCTCCTCGTGGTCTTTTTCGTGGGCCTCCCCTTGTATTTTATCCCCACTCTTGTGGCGAGCAATAGGCAGCACCGCCAGTTCCCCTCCATTCTCGCCCTCAACCTCTGCTTAGGGTGGACGCTGCTCGGCTGGGTCGGGGCGCTCGTGTGGGGGCGTGCGGGAAGCCGTCGAAATAATGCGGCCCTGGGCAGTAGCTGGGGGCTGCGGCGCGTCTCTCCCGCTCCTCGGCCTCCTCTTGACGGCCCGCCCCGAGGCGACCTACACGGCGGCGTGGTGCACGGCGCGGGGCGGGCAGGTCGAGGTGCGACTGGCGGACGGGACGCGCGCGGACTGCCTGACCCCCACCCATGCGGTCGAGGTGGAACGGGCACGGCGCTGGTATGAGGCGGTGGGGCAAGCGCTGCACTACGCCCAGCTGACGGGCCGCCAGCCCGGGATCGTGCTGATCGTGGAGCGCCCAGACGACTGCCGGTATCTGGCCCGGCTGCGGGCGGCGCTGGCGCGGGTGCGGGTGGCCGGGCGGCCTATCCGGGTGTGGACGACGGGGCTGGCGCTGCAGCAAGACCCCGAGCATCCCGCCGAACGGCTCGGCATAGGTCTGATCTGCTGCCCAGGGGAGCTGGCGCGCCACCCAGCGCCCCACTCCACTCGGGGCATAGGCGTTTTTGCCGCCCACCCAGGAAAGCCCGCTGAGCGGCCGTTCCACTAGTCCGTCCATCTGTCCCCGCTGAGCGCTTTTTGTCGGCACTTAGCTAACCATTCGATTTGTCGCTTACTTTTGCAAGCACGGCCCGGTTTTTCCGTGGTGAATCTCTCTAAGTCTCTGATCCTGAAGCGAAACTGAAGAAAGTCGGACGTCAGTAAGGGGTGTCCGACTTAGACGTCCGACTTTCCTGCCTGATTTTTAGGCAAATTACCGCTCTTTTTGTCCGTGCGCGCACTTTCTGAAACGTAAAAATGTAGTGTTAAAGCGGGTTTAAACGCCTTGAAACGCCCGTCTTTCAAAAGACAGCCCGACTCAATTTATGTCTGATAATATAGCTGTTTGTCAAATAATATCGCGTCCAAATTTGACAATATACCGATGCTTGCAAAAAAAAGCGGGACATCGAACGAGTCAAAATTGTCGGGCGGTGACGCGGCAGGGTGGGCGGCGCGGCGGGCGGGTGGACGCGGGACCAGGGGCGGCGCGGTAGGGGCCAGAATGGGGGAAAAGCGGCGGTTTTTCAGGGAGATAGGGGACGGGCGGGGTGTGCCAGGATGCTGTCAAAATTCGTAAATTGAGGCCGTGAACGGCCCATGTAATCCCAGATAATCCCACGTAATCCCGGATAATCCCGCCTCATTGTCTTTTTGTCCCAGATTATTGTCCGCGCACACCGTGGCAACTGCCCAAACATTTGCCGCCCTCAAGACGCGCTTTGTCCAGGTTGCAAGCCAAGCGACCCACGGCGATACCGCGTCCTCAGACGCGACCACCGTGGTCGATACGGACGGTGACCTTGCCGCGTGGTTCAAGCGTGTAGGCGGCGGCCAGACCGTCATCCTGCGGCCAGACCACCAGGTCTTTGGCGTGTACGGAAAAAATGGGGTCTCGACATTGCAGGCCGAGTTAGCGGTGGCCGCTGAAAAGCTGGCGGCTATGATCGAGCCGACACAATGAACTTGAGTCGCACCGGTTCTACGGGTGTCAGCGTCACCGCTGGCTATATCAAAAACGACATATTCGGCAGCGGTTCGGCGGCGTTGACCAGGGCGACTTTTTTGCGGCCCATCTTGAGCTCGCCGTCAACCCACTGAAGGGTATGCGTCGTGCGGCCGGCCCACAGATGGGTCTCATGTTTGGCCTGAATCGAGAGTTCGACCAGAAGGAAATTCGAGACCACAACGAATTCCTTACGCCCATTTTTCTCGACTTCGATATTGGAAATCAGCCGGCGCATGGACGAGGCCGGCTCCTGGCTGTAGCGATGGCCGCTTTGCAGGAGTTTGATGCGCGTGGCAATCCGCTGTCGGTTGTCGTAGATGTGCGAGATATGGGTGTTGGGATCGGCCTTGGGGTCGGTTGTCGCCGGTACCCAGTACACGGCCTCGTCCGTCCACAAGGCTTCCCAGTCCGCATAGCGCGCCTCATCCGCGAAACGCGCCTCTTTGTACAGGAATGCCTCAACAGTTCGATACTCGGCGTCGGACACCATGGCTGCTAGGCCTGACCATTCTGCATCACGCGGCGATAGTGCAACCAGAACGCCCGGTTTGTTGTCTCGTCAGTCATATGCCCGACGCGCTGCTGTTGGCTATCGACATATTCACGATTCAGGCCGCGACTCAGCTCCAGACACTCGGCGTTCTGCGTGACTAATCCGACCTGGTTGCGACTCGCAATCGTCACGTCTTCGGGCAGCAGAAACGACCCCGGCCCCATTGCCGCTTCGCTCTGCCGTAATAAGCGCTTGTTGAATTCGGGCACGCCCTTGAGGAATAGGGGCGTGTGCCATTGGACGCATTCGTCAACGCTGACGGGCTGCATGATGGCGATGTTCATCTCGGCCAGAAAGAGATTGGGAAAAATAAAGGCGTGCGGCGGGCCGTCGAAAACCCGGCGCTGGGTTTCCTCTTTGCCATAGCTGTGCTCCATGGCCGTCAGATAGGATGCGGCCAGACCCTCCGAGACACCGCCGAACCATTCAAACGGCTGCTGGTAGGCGGGGACAAAATCGATTTCCGTATGCCCCTGCCCCCAGGCGCGCAGGACGGACTTGATGCTTTTTTCCTCACCCACAAAACGCCGATACTGCGAGCCGACCGCTTTCAGTATGGAGCGATGCACAAAGCCGAGATGATAGCCGTCCGTGTCGTTTTCGGGCAGCATTTTCCAGTTGGACGGGTAGCGATGCTTGATCCAGCCGGCGCTGAGTTCGATCTCGCCCTCCGGCGAGAGATCGCACGCCCGGTCGATCAATTGCGCCGCCGCGCCAAGGTGGTCGGCCAGCGAGATACCGCTCGGACTCAAGCTGACGAACACAAAACCGTGATAGCACTCCAGCCGCGGCACGCGCGTCAGCCCATAGTCTTTTTTATCAAAAGACTCCCCGTATCCGGCCGGGTAGGGGACACCCTGAAGGGCGCCAGTCAGATCATAGCTCCAGCCGTGATAGGGACAGGTAAACGTGCGGGCGTGGCCACGTTCCGCCGGACAGACGGTCGTGCCACGATGCGCACAGCGGTTGAGGAGAGCCGAGACGGTATGGTCCGTGCCGCGTACCAGGATGACCGACTGGGTGCCGACCTGGCGCGTAATAAAGTCCCCCAGCTGGGGGACTTCGCTGTCGTGCCCGATGAACACCCAGCCGTGGTAGAAAATTTTTTCCAACTCATCGGCAAAGATTTGCGGGTCGGTGTACAGCGATCTGTGGACCCGCTCGTTTTGAACAAGGGTGTCGTACTGGATCGAATCAATGGCAGTCTGTTGCATAGGATGTCCCCCAAGGTCAGACTAGCACCTGTTTTATCGCTTGGTAAGTGAATCCATGGCTTGCTGACATTCCGAAGACGATGGTAGGTAGGAGGGGTGACGGTCATCCTCTTTTTGTCTGTTCTGGGACTCTAGGCCTGGGCCTATTATGTGGATGAATAGAGGGGTTGTATGGAACTTGTATTATTACTGTCCTTAGTGCTGGGAGCCGCGATTATTGGCTGGCTTGGATTTTATCTGAAAGATCGATGGGAAGAGAAGTCTCGTCACCGGTAAGCGGCGCTGTCCGTCCGGTCCAGAGCCGCGTTTCGTGTCTGGCCTGAATCCCCAGTGTTCCCCAAAGAATCCAGTCGAAGGCCCAGTCTTATTGATGTCGCCGCAGGAATCGATACTCCTAGCGGTTGGCAAACACCGGGTCGCGTTTTTCGCGGAACGCGGTCACGGCCTCGCGCATATCGTCCCCCAGCGTACAGGCCAGCCCCAGATGGGCGTCGGCATAGGTAATATCGCCAGCCTTGTTGGTGCTCAGCGCTTTGAAAAATTCTTTTGTGCGGCGCAGCGCCATGGGCGGCTTGTTGAGCAGTTTCTGGGCAAAGGCGTGGACCGCGTCGTGTAACTCCTCCAGCGGCACGACCTGGTTGACCAGGCCGACCTCACATGCCTCTGCCGCGGTCAGCTCATCACAGGTCATCACCAGTTCTTTGGCTTTGGCCATGCCGATCAGATTGATCATGCGGGTAATCGAGCCCCACATATACGGCACGCCCAGCCGTACCTCGGGCAACCACATGCGGGCGCCACTGGCGGCAATGCGAAAATCACACGCCATGGCCAAGGACACGCCACCGCCCACCGCAAAGCCATTGACCGCGGCGATGCTGATCTGGTCCAGGCGTTCCCACTCGTCCATCACCCGCCAGCCGAGCTTTGCCATCCGTAGCCTGGCGCTATCGGTCAGCGTGGCTTGGGTTTTCGCTTTGGCACTGTTGGACAGGGCGTTCATATCTGCGCCAACGCTGAACGAGCGACCTTTACCGGTCAGAATCACAACTCGTGAGTCCTCGTCCTCTTGGAGCTCGTAGGTAATGGCCAGGAACTCGCGCAGCACCTGCTCGTTGAGGGGGTTGAGTTTTGCCGGTCGATTGAAAGAGACGGTGACAATCGGACCGGAGCGTTCGAGGCTAAATGTTTCGTATGGCGTGGTCATCTCTCATGTTCTCCCGTTTCGTTTGTGAGGGGTGCAATTAGGTAGCCGCCGTTTGGAACACCCCTCCAAGTTCGTGGTCAAGAGTTTCTGACTTAAAGTATAAGCGCTCAAAGCCACTAACTTCGTCTTGGGCATCCTTAATCAGAATAAGGTCGTGGCCGACTTCTTCGCATCCTTCCTCATGTTCTGGATCACCCCAATACCCCGTGAGGGTTTCTCCGACCGGATCATGAGTGACTTTTATTTGGGCCCTATCACCTCTCCCTCTTTGACCTTATCGCATGGATAGGCAGTGATAAGAAATCTTTCTTCGTCCAACCGCCTGACAACTGCGCACAGGAGTCGTTTATGGTCTGACCTATAGAAAAGATAAATCTCCTTATCCGGTGAGCTGCAACGAACCTGGGACCGGGGCGGAAATGCCTTGGATAACGTCTCGTACCCGGCCTTTGAGCTTCGGGTGTTTTGTCTCTATGAGTGCCCAAGAGTCTGCGGTTGTGCGGACCGAGAATCCCAGAGGAGTTGCTATATCAAAAACGATCATCCTTCTCTTGTCGTAAACACAAAATTCTCTGCCATCCGGGCCCGGACTTCTTTGAGGTGCGTCACATACTTGGGAAAGCCGCCGTTATAATTGCCGTCCTGACGACGCTGAAATGCGCCCTCGAAATTATAATAGCCCGGCGTACAGTCCTGGTTGCGGGTGGTCTTGCCCCGATGATGGATCACTTCCTGTACCCACCATTCTTCTGCCTCGGGAGTCACGTCGATGGACCGGTAGTCATGCCGCCGCACATGGTCGATGCAGGCCGCAATATGATCTCCCTGGGATTGCAGCATATCCGTCAGGTTGAACTGAAACGAGGCCTGGTAGCCACCCATGATAAACAGGTTGGGATAGCCCTGCGAGTGAATACCGAGCAGGGTGCGGATACCGCTGCTGTATTTATTGTTCAGGTCGAGGCCGTTTTCTCCTTTGATCTGATTGTAAATGCCCGTCTTCTGGACCTCGAAGCCGGTGGCATAGATGAGCAGGTCAAGCGCATACTGTTTGCCCTCAAACACTGGGCCTTTTGCGGTGATCTCGGTGATGCCTTGGCCGTGGGTATCGATGAGATGGACGTTGGGTCGGTTGAAAGTCGGCAGATAGTCGTTGTGAAAGCAGGGTCGCTTACACATGAACATATACCACGGCTTGAGCGCGTCGGCGGTGGTTTTGTCTTTCACAACCTCATCAATACGCTGGTGAATGCGCATCATATAGTCGATGTTGGCGTTCTCCTGCCGCCGGATCTTCTCCTCACGAGACAGGGCCGACCGTTCGGCTTGCTGTTCCTCGGTCAGCCGCGGCCCGTGCATGGCGCGCTCGCGCCGTTTGGCCTGCCAGCCCGGCTTCAGTTTGCGTGCCCAGTTGGGATCGGTTGGCCAGTCGTCCCGGATGTCAATCGACGACGGCGTACGCTGGAACACGTACAGCTCTTTGGATGACGCGCCGAGACCGGGAATAGCCTGTACCGCGGTCGCGCCCGTGCCGATGATGCCGACGACCTTATCTTCCAGGCCCGACAAGGCGTCCCCGGTATAGTCGTAGTCCCAGCGCGAGGTATGAAAGGAATGGCCTTCGAAGGACTCCATCCCTTTAATTTTGGACAGTTTGGGCTTGGACAGGGTGCCGTTGGCACAGATGACGAAGCGCGCCTTTATGTGGTCGCCCCGGTCTGTGGTGAGATGCCACATCTCCTCTTCTTCATGCCATACGGTTGAAGTGACCGTGGTCTGGAAAACCGCCAGCTCGTACAGGCCATATTTCCGCGCAATAGCCTGGCAGTGGGCCAGGATTTCCGGGCCCTTGGCGTAATGGTTCTTGGGCACGTAGTCCATCTCGTCGAGCAGCGGCAGGTAGTCATACGAGATCACGTCGCAGGCGACCCCAGGATAACGGTTCCAGTACCAGGTGCCGCCCACATCCGCTCCCCGCTCGACGATGCGAATACTCTCAACACCATACTCCCGCAGCCGAGCTGAGGTGAGCAGGGCCGAGAACCCACCGCCAATGAATAGGCACTCGACCGTGTCGTTGATGGGTGCACGCGGGACGACCGAGCCCCCGTAAAGATCAGTCTCGTATCTGGCGAAAGAACCGGTCAGGTCAGACGTATACTGCTGCGTCCCTTCCGGGCGATAGTGCAGTCTGAGATCACGCTCCTGGGCAAACTTGTGCTTGATGGCATCGTAGTACGACTGCGGTTTTTTCGGCTTCGAGATCCCGTTCATGCTGCCAATCAGGGGTTTTTCCTGCGCGTCACTCATGTATTCAGTCCTCCGTGGTGGTCCTTAGGTTTCACTCCTTGCGCGGTGCAGCGTCTGACAAATCTAAAAGATAATCGTCGTTTTGTCGAATCTCCAAGACACCCGCATCGAGGAGGAGGGCTGATAGATGAATGAAGCGGTAGCGTCATCCCAACCGAACGGAATTCCCACTCCCGCAGAACTGGGCTTTGACCCGGCTGACCTGCGTCAGAAGTACGCCGAGGAGCGTGCCAGGCGTATTCGCGTAGACGGGAATACGCAGTACCAGGAAATCACCGGCCAGTACGCCCACTACAATACTGACCCCTATGTCGAGCCGGGTTTCACCCGCCCCGCGCTGCAAGAAGAGCTCGACGCGGTGATTATCGGCGGCGGCTTTGGCGGCCTGCTTGCGGCCGCGCGCCTGCAGAAGGCTGGCATTACCAACATTCGGATCATCGAGAAGGCCGGCGATTTTGGTGGGACCTGGTACTGGAACCGCTACCCCGGTGCGCAGTGTGACATCGAGTCCTACGTCTATCTGCCTCTGCTCGAAGAGACCGGCTATATACCCAAGGAAAAATATTCCTTTGCGCCGGAGATCTTTGAGCACGCCCAGCGGATCGGCAAGCACGTCAACCTCTACGAGCGGGCCTGCTTTCAGACCCAGGTCAGGGAGGCTCGCTGGAACGACGAGGAGGGGCGCTGGACGATTACCACTGATCGCGACGATGTCTTCCGGGCGCGCTTTGTGATCATGTCGAGTGGGCCGCTGAACCGCCCCAAGCTGCCGGCGATTCCCGGCATCGAAAAGTTCAAAGGGCATACCTTCCACACCAGCCGGTGGGACTATGACTACACCGGTGGTGATACAACCGGAGGCTTGCACAAGCTCAAAGACAAACGTGTGGGGATCATCGGCACCGGAGCCACCGCGATTCAGTCCGTGCCGCATCTGGGCGCGCACGCCCAACAGCTCTACGTGTTCCAGCGCACGCCCTCCTCGGTGGACGAGCGCGGCAACAAGCCGACCGACCCGGAATGGGTCAGGACCCTGAAGCCGGGCTGGCAGGACTATCGCAACAACAACTTCTGCTCCATTTTGGCTGGGCTGCCGGTTGAGGAAGACCTCGTCGGCGACAAGTGGACCAGCCTGTTCGAGAAACTCTCCGAACTGCTTATGGGCAAGGAGGATTCAAACCTCTCCGACGAAGGTATGGCGCTCATGTCGGAGATCGCCGACTACCAGAAGATGAACGAGATCCGGGCGCGCGTGTCCTCAACCGTCACCGACTCGGAAACCGCGGAAGCACTCAAGCCCTGGTACGGCCAGTGGTGCAAGCGCCCGACCTTCAACGACGAGTATCTGCCGACCTTCAACCGACCCAACGTGAAGTTGGTGGACACCAAGGGCACGGGCGTCGAGCGCGTGACCGAGAACGCGGTGGTCGTGGACGGCGTCGAGTACGAAGTGGACTGCCTGATCTACGCGACCGGCTTCGAGGTCGGGACGGCGTATACGCGCCGCGCCGAGTTCGAGGTGTACGGCCGCGGTGGGCGGTCGCTGAGCGACTACTGGGCGGACGGCATGAAGACCTACCACGGCTTTCTGAGCAACGGCTTTCCGAACTGTTTCCACATGGGGCTGACCCAGACCGGCCTCGCGCCCAACTTCACCTATATGCTGAACGGGCAGGCCGTTCACATCGCCCATCTCATTACCCAGGTGGAAGCTCAGGACGCGCAGTCTATCGAGCCCACCCTCGAAGCCGAGGACGAGTGGGTGAAGCTGGTGACCGGCCCGACCTTCATGACCGAGTACCAGAACACCTGTACCCCGGGGTATTACAACGGGGAGGGAAAAAACGAAGGGCAGGGCTTTATCGAAACCCAGTATCCCGACGGCGCGGTGCCCTTTTACGATATGCTCGCCGCCTGGCGTGCGCAGGGCGATTTCGAGGGGCTGATCGTCAAATAGGGGGGCGTATCGCCGGTCCCCGGAACGATGAGCGTTGAATGCGACCTTTGGGAGCGCCCGCGCCCCCAGAATACATCTCCTGAAAATCAGTCCTAGACAGCCCGCCCGTGGCGCAGCAAGCCGCCCAGTGTCGCCCCCGTGCATTTCCCATCTTGGAAGGTCTCGCCTCTTTACTGCGCCACATAGCCGCCATCGACTGCCATGGGATGGCCGGTGACAAACGAGGCCGCTTCAGAACACAGCCAGGCGACGGCTTCGCCAATCTCACTCGGTTGACCCAAACGACCAACGGGCTCAGCCGCACCAATGCCTTCCGCCATTTCAGGCACTTTCTCAAAGGCGCGTTTGAGCATCGGCGTATCCACGCCACCCGGGCAGACCGCGTTCACCCGAATGCCGGACTTGGCATACTCAAGCGCCGCGGTTTTGGTGAGTCCGACCACCCCATGTTTGGCTGCGACGTAGGCAGACCCCGCCGCTATCCCTTGTAAACCGGCCACAGAGGCCGTATTCACAATCGCGCCTCCACCCTGGCTGAGCATCTGCTGGATTTCGGCTTTCATGCTGAGCCAGACACCTTTCAGGTTAATGCCGATCACCCGGTCCCAGGTTGCCTCAGGATAGTCCGGGGTTGGTACGAAGTCCCCTTCGATACCCGCATTATTAAACGCGCAGTCCAGCCGGCCGTAGGTCTCAACGACCTGCTTGACCATCGCCTCCGTATCAGCGGTTTTGGAAACGTCAGTCTGGATAAAGATCGCCTCGCCACCCGCGTCTTTTATCAAGCGCATGGTTTCTTCAGCGCCCTCGACATTCACATCCGCTAGTGCGACTTTTGCGCCTTCCCGAGCAAAAATCTGGGCCGTCGCCCGGTCAATGCCGGTGCTCGCCCCCGTGATCAGAGCCACCTTTCCATCTAGTAGTCCTGCCATACCATTCCCTTTCTCTATCCCTGAGTTTTTAGTTTTAAGTTTCTGGTTGCTGACCACTCATCATCTCTCTCCCCATCTATTGCCACGCCCCCGAAGCGCTGGATTGATAACCCAGCGCGCGGTAGACGGCATCGACCAAGCTCTGTCCCCGCTCGTTGAGCGATGCGCCTGCGCCCATTCGGTTCATGGTATAGCCGAAGGACATGCCGGCTTTCGGGTCGGCAAAACCAAACGAACCGCCCGCGCCAACATGGCCGAACGCCTCCTCCGAGAACAGGACACTGTCCTGTACGCCGGCCGGCTCCTTGCGGTTGTCCATGGTTTTCATGAAGCCCAGGGCAAACCGGGTCGGCATGACCAGCACGGCATCCCTGCCGGTTGAAGACGACACGCGGCCCATGCGGGCCAGGGTCTCGGGGGTGACGAGTTCGACGTCGCCCTTTTTGCCGCCCAGGGCGAGCGGTTCATACAGGCCAGCCAGCCCACGCGCGTTAGTGATCCCGCCGGCTCCGCCGATTTCTGCGGCGTGCGCGGCCCGGGTGTCATACTCGGGAACGGCACCCATATAACCGCCCAGGTTGAGTATGGCCAATGCCGCCAGCGTGCCCGGCTGGGTCATTTCCTGAAAGAGTGCGCTGTTTGGGTCGGGCTCGGCGGCAATCATGGGGGCAACCCGCGACTCTTTGTCCTCGGGCAGACCGATCCAGAAGTCCAGGCCAAGGGGCTGGGCGATCTCGTCCCGGAAGAAGGTGCCGAGCGACTTGCCGGAGACGCGCCGGACCACCTCGCCGACCAGCCAGCCATAGGTGAGGGCATGATAGCCGTTCCGGGTGCCGGGCTCCCAAAACGGTTCTTCTTTGGCCAGGACGTCAACCATCAGATCCCAATCCGCATACGCGCCTTGCGACAAATTTTCGCGCACCGCAGGCAGCCCGGCCTGATGATTCAACAGCATTTTGACCGGAATGTGTTCTTTGCCGGCCTGGGCAAACTCGGGCCAGTAGGCAGCCACCGGCGCATCAAGGTCGAGTTGGCCGCGTGACACTAAGACATGAGCGCAAATGGCCGTCGCCCCTTTTGTTGAAGAGAAGACGATACTGACCGTCTCGTCGGTCCACGGCGTATCGGTCTCGGGGTTGGTCAGCCCGCCCCACAGATCGACTACGGTTTGCCCGCCGACGGTCACACATACCGAGGCGCCAACTTCACCCCGCTCGGCAAAATTGCGCTTAAACTCCTGCCGCACTTCCTGAAACTTTTGATCGCACATTCCCTGCACTGCCATGCTGTTCCTCCTTTTTTGTCCAGCCTTCACGCTCCTGCTGTATCAAATTGGAGCGGTAAAGTCTGTGGGCCTCGGACGATGACCGACGCAAATGGAAACCACACTATCCAAGTCGTTTCTGGCGTTCGCGCAGCAGCAGGAACAGCGGCAGGCCGGCGGCAAACGCCACCAGCCACGAGACCGCAAGGCAGATAATGAAATTCCGCGTCCCCAGCGTTCGCCCCTCGGAGAATAACCAGACGTTATACGCCGCAAAGGCGACCAACAGGTCGAACAGGAGCGAGGCCGTCACCGCGCTCTCCATTGGCACGGTGAAGAAATCAACCAGGAGATTGCCCCCTGCGCCTCTATACTGGACGTTGTAATACAGAGGGAGGAGAACCCCTAAGACAACCAGCACCGCATAGACCTTTTCACGCGTGGTCATACTTCAGCCCTCCTGTTCAGGCGTGCGCTTGGATCGCACTCGATATGGAGTTCCTTGAGACCGCGGATCACGGGGTTGATGGCGTAGCGGAAGTCGTTCTTACCCTCGGCCAGACGTGGCGTGCCCAGCCGGCTCAGGAGGGCCTCAAAGGCGACTTTCCCTTCCAGGCGCGCCAACGAAGCGCCGAGACAGAAATGCACCCCCGCGCCAAAGGCCACGCTCATTCTGGCATTCGGGCGCCGCACGTCAAACCGGTCCGGGTCCGGGAACTGCTTAGCGTCCCGGTTGGCCGCGCCATACATGACCGCCACCCGGGACCCCTTGGGCAGCCGGACGCCGTCCATCTGGGTGTCCTCTTTGACCGTCCGGAACAGACACTGGACCGGGGATTCGATCCGTAGCGCTTCTTCGACAAAGTTGGGAATCAGCGCGGGGTCTGCCGTCACCAGGGCCTGTTGCTCCGGGTGCTGGAGCAGCAGCGCCAGGCCGCTACTCAGCAGATTGATCGTGGTATCGTTCCCCCCCAGCAGGATAATGTCGATCATGCTGATCAGTTCTCCGGTCGTGAGCGAGCGGCCGCCGAATTTTTCCACCGAGGCCGTTACCATATGGGAGATCAGGTCGTCGCGGGGCGCTGCCTGACGCTCTTCGATCTGGTGAAACAGATAGTGCTGAAACTCCACCGCCAAGCGCACGCAGGCGAGTTCCTGCTCGTGGCTGATCATGGTCCCGCCCATGCGCTCAATCCGGGCATCACACCAGCGCTTCACCCGGGGAATATCTTCCTCCGGCAAGTCCATCAACTCGGCAAAGACGTAGAGCGGAAAGGGCCGGGCAAACTGGCCGACAAACTCGATCTCGGTGCTCTTCAGGCAGGCGTCGATCAAACGGTTGGCGATCTCCTGCAAACGGGGTTCGAGCGTTTTCACGCTCTGGGCGGAAAAGGGCCGGTTGACCACACTCCGATAGCCGGTGTGCTCGGGCGGGTCGGCCTTGCTGAGCACATTGACATCCGGCCAGCCCTGGGCCTCGATCTCCCGAATCTCCGGGGTATCGCGGGTGAGTCCTTCGGTGAGGCCGTGGACCGAAAACAGCTCCGGATGCATCAGGACATGCTCGACATCGCGGAATCGAGTCATGATGAACATGGGGGTGTCGGGCAACTGATAGACGCCCCGCCGCCGCAGTTCGGCGTAGACCGCGTAGGGCTCTTCTAATACCTCAGGTACGAAGGGGTCCAAATTCGTCTGGTTCGGCATTACTCCTCCCCGCAGGATAAACAATTCAGTCGCAACCCGCCTTGAGGCGGGTTCGATGCTGAGACTCGTATTGATGGTGGCCCTCCAGCTTATACCGATAAAACTAGTGAGCCGCCAGATCGTCGAGAGCAGATGATACTCTCCTTAAAACAGCTATTTCGCCTGTGGCGGCCCGCTATCCCAGAAGCTTTTATCGAGCCTCACCGGGATCGACATAGCGCTATCGAACAGATATTCGGCTCACCCCTTGGCATTGCGCTGTTTTCACGGTATTCCACGAACCGGAAGAGAGAGGGATAATCCATGACAACCGTTCCTACTGCCGAGACACTGCCGTATACCTTCGATGACCGTACTATGCGGTGGTACAGGTTGGGAGATTTCGAGCATTTTGTTTTTGCCATGCTCGATGTGGAGACCGAAAGTCTCATCGTCGACTTCATTCTCAAATTCCCGCCCCACGAGCAGATATTTCTGCATAGACACCTGGCACGCACCAACACCTTCGTCGTTCAGGGCGAGCACCGGCTCTATGAGCCTGACGGTTCGCTCAAGGAGATTCGTCCAGTGGGGAGCTACACCTCCAGCCTGCCGGGCGACCCGCATCGGGAAGGGGCTGGTGATGGCGGGGGCGTCGTCTTTTACAGCGTGCGGGGCAAGGCTGGCGTGTTATTCGAAGGGCTTGATGACGACCTCAACGTCAACGCGACGCTCAGCCTGGAGGACTTTGCCCACGCCTATGAAGAACAGAAAAACGCCTGAAGAACGAACAAAAAGTGACCACACCTAATCGGGGGAGAAGTCGGCGGTATGCCAGGACTGAGCCGCGGAGACACTTGGCCGAGGGCGTCGCAATCGAAACGAAACAGGAGGGGCCATGGCAAAGCGAGATTATACATACGAGCCCAAATGCGTCGATGAGATTATTATGCGGCCGTTTGCGTTCGAGTTCCCCGACGATCTCGATCCGGTCTGGGTTCCCGATAATCCGTTCCGATCACATCTCCTTAATGGCTTGTCTCTGACTATGCCGTATCTTGAGCCCTATTTGATGAAATCCACGAAGCACGCAATGACTCATATTAGCGAGCCTGAGTTGTTGAAGGATATGCGCGGATTCAACGGGCAAGAGGGGCTCCACTATCAATGTCATCGACGCTTAAACGAACTCTTGAAAGCGAATGGATATCCGGAGCTTGCCGCCGTCGAACAACGGCTGTCCGAATCGTATGACCGCTTGTCTCAACAGAGTCTCCGTACCCAACTCGCCTATAACGCCGGATTCGAGACCATGACGAATGGTTTTACCCATTGGTTGATCAATAAAAGGGTCCGCCTGTTTCATGGCGCGTCCCCGCACGTCTCCTCGTTCTGGCTTATGCATATGGTGGAGGAAACCGAACATAAAACGGTCGCGTTTGACGTCTACATGGCCTATTCGGGAAAGTATCTTCCACGGGCTTTCGGCATGTTCCACGGATCATTGCACGTCGTCTGGTTCGGCATAGTGGGCATGTTTACGGCCTTGAAAAAAGACAAATTGCTCAGCCGGCCTCGCCACCTGATGGGCGCGATGCGAGAAATAATGTCAATGCTGTTTCAGGTCGGCCCCTATCTCCTGCGGGGCCTCCTGCCCTGGCACAATCCCCGGTGTGAAGACGATCCGAAATGGATGAAAGACTGGCGGGCGGGGCACGCGACTCTGCCCGCCGGCGCACTGCTGCCGTTGATTGATACCAACAGCCCCGAGATGCCGGTTCCGTTTGCGAGTGGCTGCCCGGATGAAACAATACCGCTCTGGGAACGGAGATGAGGGAGGATCCCATGGAGAGACTTGAGCGGCTCATGATCGCGCACGGACTGATGGTGGTGCTCGTTGCCATGCTGGCCGGCTTCATGTTGATGTTTACCTTGCTTGGCGGCGTTGAGGTCTGGCCGGGGAAGATTATTCCACTGCCGCTCTACGGTAGCAGTGAGGGGTGGGTCCGGGCGCATACTGGCGGGACATTAAACGGCGTGTTGGTTATGATCATCGCCTTGGTGTTGCCGAAATTGCGTTTGCGCCAATTCATGCAGCGACTCACGGCCTATGGATTTATCTATATCGCCTGGTCATTCACCATGTTTTACTGGCTGGGTAATGCGTCCGGTAATCGGGCGCTGAGCATGGGCGACAGCCCCTTAGGTGAGGCGGACACCATCGGCCTTATCGGATTTTTACCCGGCGTGCCGAGCGTGTTTTTAGTTGTCGTGTTGTTGGCAGTTGCCGCGAAGGCGGTGTGGTCTGCCGGTCACGACGAGCCGTCCTCGGTACACCAGGAAACACAATGATCCTGCCGAGTTTCTCACATCCGCTAGGGTCGGGACTCATCAAGGGGATTTTCATTTGAAGCGAGTTGTGATTCGCTCCTCCCCTATCACGACAAGGGAGAAACGTCATGACTGCCACTGCCCACGATGCCTATGAGGCGTATGAGCAAAGCGGACTCGAAAAGTTTCATTTTGATACGAGCAATGTGGATTGGAAAGACTTCATTACCACTGGGTGTTACTACAAACTGCTGGACGTGAACGTGGCGGCGCGCACGGCTGATATGCTGGTCAAATTCGAGCCGGCCGTGCGCTGTCTGTATCATCGTCACGTCGCTCCGGCCACCAGTCTGGTGTTGGAAGGCGAGTTGCATATTTTTGACAAGACCAGCAGGGGTGAAACACTTCGTGCTGTCAAACCGGCGGGAACCTACACCGTCGGAGTTGAGAACGACGTGCATGTCGAGGGTGGAGGCGAGCGAGGTGTTATCGTGTACTTTTCGATGCGTGGTACCTCGGACCACATCTACGACCTGCTCGACTCTGAGCTGAATCTCAAGCGTCAGATCAGCATTCAGGACTTTGCTCAGGACTTACAGCACTGGGTGCGCTGAGCACGTTTTGATACCCGCTTAATACCAGCGCCTGGTGTGTCTTTCGCTATAAAACGGTCCCTGCTCGTCCATCGCCGCCGCCTCGGCTACTCCCGAGAAAACGGTGCTCCCCAGGCATCCGCGAACGTCAATTCTTCCACCGACCGCCGCGAGATCGGCCCGTGCCCGCGCAAAACGGGATAGCCAATTGGCACAACAGCGGCTGTCCCCCACGGATCGGGGATCCCCAAGAGTTTGCGAACTTCCGGTTCTTCCATACACAGCAGCGTCGTAAGCACACCCCCCAGACCCTCGGCTCGGCAGGCAAGGAGGAGGTTTTCTACTGCCGGATAGATCGAGCCGCCGCCAACAACGGACGGTCTGTCAAGCTTCGCATCGGTGACGGCAAGCCCTTCCGGGTTAAAACACACGACCAGCAGCACCGGAGACTCGCTAAAATGTTCCACCAGATAGTTGCTGGCGCGGATCGTCCGCTCGGCTCCTCTCCGTTCTTCCTCAGGCGCACCGGCCAACCGTTCCATATACGGTTTGAGATAGGGAAGCGTGACCTGCTTATACAATTCACCCAGACGTTGTTTGCGGGTCAGGTCTTTGACCACAATGATCCGCCAGGCTTGGCGGTTGCCGCCAGTCGGCGCCCAGGTGGCGGCTTCTAAGACTCGGTAGAGCACGTCTTCTGGAATCGGGTCCGGGCGGAGCCGCCGTACGGCGCGTAAGGTCCGCATCGCTTCGTAGAGATCGATCGTGGCCATCATATCCTCCGGGTTCTGACAACACTCGTCACCGTTTCAGTGAGGCATAAGTCGCCGCGATAATCCTGGCCGACCGTTGATCGCCCAGCGTGCTTTCGCCCATTTTGTTCATCACATAGGCGATCGAGGTGCGGGTATCGGGATCGACCACGGCGATTGAGCCACCCCAGCCGCCCCAGTAGAAGGCGCCGGGGCTCGGCGTAAACGGAATCCGCGGGTTCATCAAGCCAAAGCCCATTCCAAAAAGCATCCACACGCCGAGCACGAGGTCCTTGCCGTTGGTCTGTTGTTGCTGTGCCAGTGCCACGGTTTCGGGGGCCATCAGCCGAACGCCATCAAGCGCACCGCCCGCAGCCAGCGCCCCATGTACGCGGGCGACGGCCCGCGCGTTGCCGATCCCGCCTGCGGCCGGAATCTCCGCCGCGCGCCAGGCGCGCGTCTGCGGCTCGCGGCCCGTCAACGCGGCAGACCGAAAGGTCCGCGTGGCAATCGAATCCGGGTCGCCGGGAATCTGATCCATGGCCGCCGCAGGAGGAACCATCTCGCCAACGCGCCCATCGTGCCGAGTGTCCAGCCCGATATGAAAATCGACGTTGAGCGGGGTGGCGACCTCCTCGCGAAAGAAGGTGCCGAGACTGCGGCCGTCGACCCGGCGCAGGATTTCTCCCTGTAGATAACCTTGCGTAATGGCATGGTATCCCGAGGCAGTCCCGGGATCCCACCACGGGGCCTGACGGGCCAACCTGTCGCAGATGTCATCCCAGTTGTAGAGTTCCTCGATCTCGACGCGTGAGTCGAAACCGGCCAACCCTGCCGAGTGGCTCATCACATGGCGCACCAGCACGCCCGCCTTGCCGTTCTGAGCGAACTCCGGCCAATAGCGGGCAACCGGAGCGTCGAACGCAATCAGGCCACGGTCGGCGAGCATTAACAGACAGACCGCGGCCATGGTCTTGGTGGTGGAGTACACGTTGACAATGGTATCCTGCTGCCAGGGCGCGCCACTCGGTGCCGAAGCGCCGCCCCACAGATCAACAACTACTTCTCCGGCGTGGACGACACACGCACTGGCGCCAAGCTCCTCGCCCGTCGCGAAGTTTTCCTGAAACGCTGCGCGAACGGCCGCGAATGCGTCTGCACAGTATCCCTGGGGTTCCATCATGGCTGTAATTCTCTCAGTCTTTCCTTCAAGACCCGGAGCGCTTTCTTGTTCGCGTTCCTGATCGCCTCCATCGTCGGCGGCTCGCCACTGATATCGCCGAGCTCGGCCAGAACGACGTGTACGTCGTCGTGTCCGTCAACCTGTTTCATTTCGCCTAACCACCGCTGCACCTTGGGGAAGGGCTCGAAATCGTAGACGTTGGTAAACCCCGGCTGCAACTGCCCGATCTCCACGTAGGCGGCAAAGTCGGCCAGGGTGAGTTGTTCACCCGTCACATAGCGGGACTCCGCGAGCCAACCCGCCTCCAAAGCGTAGAGTGCCTTCGTCAGGGTCGCGTGTGCGGCCTGTTGAATGACGGTCGGGATATTCAGATCCTTGCGGATCTTCGGTGCGACCAGTCCGACAGAGGCGTCGCGGACATTGCGATGGTGGTAGTGCAAATACCAGTCTACCCTGGCGCGCAGCCGGTGGTCCGTCGGGTACACGTCTTCCCAGCCGTGCGTATTGCTCAAATAACACATGATGGCGTGCGCCTCGCTGAGCACAAAGCCGGTGTCCGGCTCTTCGAGCGTCGGAATCGTTCCGCCGGGATTTTTGGCCAGATAGGCCGGGTTTCGGCTGCCGGTTTCCCCTTTTGAGCCCGGGTTGATCAGGACCATTTCAAACGGCGTCCGCTTATACAGCAGCAGCCACATGACCGCGCGTACCGGTTGCGAAAACGGCACGCCATACAAGAGGATAGGTTGCATCGTATTCCTCATCACCTATTTCACAGTAAGACCTGCAAAGTCTCCCTTTTCACGCCACTCGGTAAGCATGTCATAAAAGGCCAGCGCGCCCTTGGGGTATACGGTCTGGAGAAAGCCCTGCCCCTCGTTGGTCCCTTCGCCATTGTAATACCCCGGCGTGCAGGTGTTTTGATACTTGGTCATCATGTTCGGCCCGGTGACGATCTCCACCCACTCGGCCTCGGCTTCGGGGGTCGGCTCGATGGATTGCGCGTTGCGACGATTCACCAGCGTAATGAGCTGGGCAACGTGCTGGGCCTGATTATCGAGCATATAGGTGAAGTTCGCAGTAAGGCCGGTCTGGGTGAGTCCCATGTGGAAACAGTTCGGAAACCCGCAGCTCAGAAAACCGTGGAAGGTCCGCATCCCGTCTGCCCAGGCATCGGCGAGCGACACCCCATCACGGCCGTACATGCCAAACTCGGCCCGCCGGGTGTACGCGGTTCCCACCTCGAAGCCCGTGGCGAAGATCAGACAGTCGACTTCGTACTCCACCCCAGCCACTACGACGCCGTGCTCGGTCACGCGCTCGACACCTTTCCCGCTGGTATTGACGAGCTGGACGCTCGGGCGGTTAAAGGTCGGCAGATACTCATCGTTGAAGGTCGGGCGTTTGCACCACTGGCCGAACCACGGCTTGAGTGCCTCGGCCGTCTCCGGGTCGCTCACGGTCGAGGATATGCGCTCACGAATCTCATTCATCTTCTGAAAATCGGCAATCTCCGCCAAGAGTGCCTTGTCCGCGCCGGAGAGGTCCGAGTCATTCTGGCTGGAGAGCAGATCGCTGAGCTTCTTGAGCGGGCTGGTCCACTTGTCGCGGACCTGATCGTCCTCGAGCTCCACCCCGTCCAGGAGAGCGGTGAAGTTGCGGTTCCGATACGTCTGCCAGCCGGGCTTGAGCGTCTTCGCCCATTCCGGGTTGGTGGGTGTGTTGTTGCGTTCGTCCACCGAGGACGGCGTGCGCTGAAAAACGTAGAGCTGCTGTGCGTGCTCGCCCAGATGGGGGATGCACTGAATCGCGGTTGCCCCAGTACCAATAATGCCGACCCGCTTGTCGTGGAGTTTGTGTAAGCCCCCGGTAGTATCGCCACCGGTGTAGCCATAGTCCCAGCGACTGGTATGGAAGGTATGGCCTTTGAACTTTTCGATCCCGGGAATCCCGGGCAACTTGGGCTTGTTCAGCGGCCCACTCGACATGATGATAAAGCGCGTCTTGAAGGTATCGTCACGGTCAGTGGTGACGGTCCAACGTCCGGCTTCCTCGTCCCAGCGGGCCTCTTTGACTTTGGTCTGGAAACAGGTGCGTTCGTACAAATGGTAGTGCTTGCCAATCCGCTGCGCGTGAGCAAATATCTCCGGCGCGAAAGAGTAGCGTTCTTTTGGGATGTAATTGAGCTCTTCGAGCAGGGGCAGGTAGAGATAGCCTTCGATGTCACACTGCGCGCCCGGATAACGGTTCCAGTACCAGGTACCGCCAAAATCTCCGGCTTTCTCGATGAGGCGAAAATTGGTAATGCCGGCCTCTTGCAACCGGACTGCCGCCAACATGCCCCCAAAGCCGCCGCCGACGATCAGGACATCAATGTCTTCTTGCAGCGCGGGACGGGTGAAGCCCGGCGCGACATAGTGGTCGTCGTTATAATGCGCGAACTGGCCGGCAATTTCCTGGTATTGATTGTTCGCGTCCGCGCGCAGACGTTTCACGCGCTCGGCGGCATATTTCTCACGCAGGGCGCCGGGATCAAAGCCCAGCTCGTCGGCAGTCGGAACACGGCTCGATTCAGTTTGGGTTGTGGTTTGACTCATTCTGTCAGTCCTCCTTCTGAAAACTCGGCTCTTCGCTCAAGCGTTATGAGGTAGCATATCCTCTGGAGACAAAGAAGTCTTGGTGCTGCCGAGCTTGGTGAACCCGACTTCACCTTTAGCAAATAAATCTACCCATCAGACGAATGAGGGCCCGGCATGGCATCGCCTGCGGTGCGTGGCCGAAACGACACAAATAACTTATAATTCCTTTTTCGTTTGACCCAACACTACGGCTGCCGTAACACGAAGGAGAAATATCATGCCAACCGACGTTCGCGGTCTTGATATCACGGCGATGAATGCTGAGGCGCTGACCGAGTATGACAAGGTGCTCACGGACCTCTGGAATTATCGTCTCGCTGCGCCGAAAAATCTGAAGCGTGTCCTCGAACTCGCCCCGGATTTTCCTATGGCACACATCGTCCGAGGGTATATTCTGTCCATGCTCGAGACGGTCGCGGTCCGCCCGAAAATGCTGGCCAGTGCGTCGCACGCCCGCGAGCATCTTGCGGCTGACGCCCGCCGCGAACGTCGGCACTGTGACGCCTTGGAGGGGCTAGCAACTGGCAATCTTGAACGGGCCTGTGCTGCGTGGGAGGCCATCCTGGCCGACTCTCCTCACGACCTGCTGGCGCTCAAAATGCACCACCATTCGACTTTCTGGACTGGTCGGAGTTATGTCATTCGCAATACCGTCGCCGGCGTGTTCGACTTGTGGGACGAGTCGATCCCCGGTTACAGCTTCGTCCTCGGCATGTTGGCCTTTGCGCTTGAAGAATGCGGCGACTGTGCGCAAGCAGAAGCCTTTGGTCGCCAGTCCATTGACATGAACCCGGATGACCTGTGGGCGATCCACTCAGTCGCGCACGTAATGGAGATGCAGGGCCGCCTGGACGAAGGGATTGCACTGATCGATCGGCCGGTCGATCAGTGGGCTGATCGAAACCCATTTCAAGGCCATAATTGGTGGCACTTAGCCTTATTCACACTTGAGAGGGGTGACTATGATTTTACGTTGGACGTCTATGACAACAGGATACTGACCGCGAACACGGAATTCTTCCTGGATGTGCAAAACGGTGCTTCGCTGCTCAAGCGCCTGGAATTGCTGGGGGTTGATGTTGGTGGGCGCTGGGAGCCCCTGGCGGAGTATGCGCGGAAGCGGGTCGATGATCATGTCCTGGCTTTTACCGATCTGCATAGCCTGATGGCGCTGGCCTCTGCGGACGACAAGGAGACCGCGCAGGCGTATATCAATGCCCTCGAATCCTTTGCCCATACCCCAGACAATTATGCTGCTTCGCTGATGGCGGATGTGGTGGTGCCGATGTGTGAAGGCGTGCTGGCATTTGAAAACGAGGAGTATGCTCGGGCGGTCGATGTCTTGTGGCCGCTGCGCGATCGCTGGTTTGGGATCGGCGGATCGCATGTGCAGCGAGATATCTTTACGCAGATTCTCATTGAGGCCACCATTCGCGCTGAACGCTATGCGCAGGCCCGGGCGCTGCTGGCGCAGCGGGCGTTGTTGAAACCGAACAGTCTTGGGAGCTGGCAAAAGTACGCAACGGTGTTACAGGCGTGCGGCGACGACTCGCGGGCGGTACACGCGCGGCAAAGCGCTGCTCGCCTGCACGCTGAGGGAGGGTTTCGGCAATGCATTACCTGCTGACTGAGGCGCAGATTGCGTTACGGGTGCGGGCGCACGAATTGGCCCGGGACGTGATCGCGCCGCGCGCTGCGGAGGTTGATCGCAGCGAACAATACCCCTGGGATAATGTCCGTGCGTTGAATGAGGCTGGATTCTTTGGCCTGACCATCCCACCGGAGTTTGGTGGGGCTGGACTGAGCTATCTCGACGTGGCGCTCGTCATCGAAGAGATGGCAAAAGTGTGCGGGGTGACCGGACGTATCGTGGTCGAAGCGAATATGGGGGCGCTTTCCGCCATCATGCACTACGGCACGCCGGCGCAAAAAGAACGCGCGGCTGCTCTTGTCCTGGCTGGGGATAAGCCCGCCATCTGTATTACCGAGCCTCACGCCGGCAGTGCCGCATCGGGGATGACCACGCGGGCTGATAAGCGCGGCGATACGTATGTGCTGAACGGCATGAAGCATTGGATTACCGGGGGCGGTGTCTCGAAACTCCATCTGATCTTCGCCCGCGTATTTGACGGACAAGGGATAGAGCAGGGCATCGGTGGATTTATTGCGGTTCGCGACCAGGAGCGCGGGTTGCGCATCGGTCACCGTGAACCCACGATGGGCTTACGAGGGATTCCTGAAGCCGAAGTGCATTTCGAAGATCTCGAACTGCCGGCCGACCGGGTCTTAACACCGCCCGGCGGCTTCAGGCGTGGCTTTGCTGAATTAATGAACGCCTACAACACCCAACGGGTGGGCGCGGGCACGGTTGCTTTAGGGCTTGCAACCGGAGCCTATGAAGGGGCCAAACAATACGCTTTGGACCGAGAACAGTTTGGTCGGCCGATTGCCGAGTTTCAGGGCCTGCAGTGGATGCTGGCCGATATGGCGACGCAGATCGAAGCCGCGCGGCTCATGATCCACAGCGCGGCCCGTTCGCGTGGCTCCCACGAGAGCCCGTTCCCGGAGCCGAATGCGGCCGCGCAAGCGAAGCTGTTCGCATCGGAAATGGCAATTAAGGTCACCAATGACGCCTTACAGGTGTTTGGCGCCAAAGGCTATTCGCGCAATACACCGGCTGAACGCATGGTGCGTGACGCTCGAATGTTCACTATTGGGGGTGGTACGGCCCAGATCCTGCGTACAGTCATCGCTTCGCGGATTTTAGACCGCCGCTTGCCGCAGACCCGTGACGGGTACGCGCGACTGGCCCGTCAAGCCCAAGAACGGTAGTGCTCTTTTTCCGCGACTTTCGATCAATCTTGAGGACCAGACCTATGAGCGCAATCACCTTATATACCGCCCCGACTGCGAACGGGTGGAAAATCTCCATCGCCCTTGAAGAGCTTGGCCTTGATTACGACACTGTGCATCTCCATTTCGACAAAAATGAGCAGAAGACGGCGGAGTTTCTCACCCTGAATCCAAATGGGCGCATTCCCGTCATCGTCGATCATGACCATGAGGAATTCGTACTCACCGAATCGGGAGCGATCTTGCTCTACCTCGCAGAGCGGAGCGGCAAGCTCTGGCCGACAGCTCCACAGCTTCGTCACAGGGCCATGCAGTGGCTCATGTTCCAGATGAGTGCGATCGGCCCGATGCTCGGGCAGGCGATGTTTTTTCAGCGCATCGCAGCCCCAAAGGGCATTGTCGACGAATATGCGATCGAACGGTACGTTGAAGAATCGAAACGTCTGCTGAGCGTCTTGAATGAGGCGCTTCGCGACAAGGAGTATCTCTTGGGCGAGTATTCGATGGTCGATATCGCCACCTTTCCGTGGGCGCGCGCGTATCGCTGGGCCAACGTCGATGTCTCGGACCTCACGTACCTGACCGCCTGGCTCGCGCGCGTCGAAGCCCGCGAGGCCGTACAGCGCGGGCTGTGCGTCCCCGCGGGCAAGCCACGCTTCGACTACAGCGACGACGAACTGAAAGCTGCGGCCCAACGTAATGCCCAACTGTACGAGGCCTGAACAGGGTGGTGCAGTCTCAAAAAATTGTTGTACGGGAACCTTCCTGGCCGACCGCGCGGGTCCTTGCGGCTACGTCGGCTGTGGATACCGACCGGTTACATCTTTATATCCATGCAGATGCGTTGGCGTGACGTGTACGATCAACTCGCCTGACCCGCTGTTGATTTGCCCATAGGTCTCGGCTAAGGCCTGTCCCATATAGCGCCCCCCAATCCGTGTCGCCCAATAGCGCACTTGGTCTGCATCATCGACCATAAGGGCTGTGCCGGCGAGTTCGACATACGCGAACGGTGTCACCTCATCATCGACACACATGCTGACCCGGGGATCGTGACGTATATTTCGTGCCTTGCTCGAGGCACGCCCAGTCATAAAGACAAGGGTCTCGCCCTCAAGATCATACCAGACTGGCACGACCAGGGGCCGGCCATCTTTCCGCACGGTAGCCAGCTTGCCGGTCCGCACCGGACTGAGTAAGAAACTCCGGCATTCTTCGGGAGTCATGCGTTCCATCCCTGCTCCTCCCGCTGAATTAACGGGCTGGGTTTCTCATGGAGCGCCAGCCGTCTGCGAGTCTCTCACAGCCAAGGTTTCGTGCGCAAGCCCAGACCGAGAATCCTGAAGAGTCTGCCGACCCCAGGTCTCCGCTCCACTTCTTTTCCCTGCCATGCTGGTTTGGTATGCAGGGTGCGAGGAAAGGGGGACGTGCTATTATCGAATTCGAGGAAGACAAGCTGGAAGAAAGCGCAAGGAGTAACACCATGACAACAGCCATATCACACCAGAACGATCTGCCTCTCTTACCAGGGCGTCTCGGCAATCCTGACCAGATCCTGAAGACCGATCCGCGGACTGATCCTCGCTTGGTTGCCGCCTGTGCGCCCTTTAAGCTCGACGTGGCCCTGCCGCCTGTACCGGTCAGCGCGGACTCGCCCCTGCCGGAAAAGCTCGGCTTCTGTGCGGAAAGCGAGGCGGGCATGGCAGCGGTGTTTGCCGCCCTGTGCGCTGACTTGCCGGCGATTCCGAGTGTTGAGCGGCGGACCGAGGTCATCAGAGGCGTGGATGGTAACGACCTCAATCTGTACATTCATACGCCCCGGGATGTGTCCGGCCCGCTGCCCTGTGTGTATCATATGCACGGCGGCGGCATGGTTATCCTGACAGCCGATGATCCATCGTATCGACGCTGGCGCGATGAACTCGCGGCCCTCGGCCTGATCGCTGTTGGTGTGGAATTCCGCAATGGTGCGGGCAAGCTTGGCAACCATCCGTTTCCGGCCGGTCTCAACGACTGCACGAGCGGACTGCAATGGACGTTTGACCACAGGGCCAGCCTGGGGGTCTCGAAGATCATTGTGTCCGGCGAGTCTGGCGGAGGGAATCTCGCTCTGGCCACGTGTTTGCAGGCCAAGCGGGACGGACGCCTTGAACACATTGCCGGCGTCTACGCCTTGTGCCCATACATTTATGGCGGGTGGGCACAGCCGAGCCAGGAGCTTCGCTCTCTCTCCGAGAACGACAACTACTTGATCAACTGCCACCAGATGGAGGTGCTGGCCAGCGTCTATGATCCTGAGGGCAAAAACGCGAAAAATCCGCTGTGCTGGCCGTACTGGACCACGAGGGAAGACTTGCAGGGGCTGCCTCCGCACGTCATCTCGGTCAACGAATTAGACCCCCTGCGGGACGAGGGACTCGTATATTATCAGATGCTCATGGCAGCGGGGGTGCCGGTATACAGTCGGACCGTCAATGGGACCTGCCACGCCGCCGACGTCCTTTTCCCCAAAGCGATCCCGGACGTATACGCTGCCACCGTTCGCGACATCAAAGGGTTTGCCGATGCGCTGTAGGTCCGGCGTACAACCCGCTCCGATCGACTCGCTGGTGTGAATGGGAGCGCCACCGAAGGAGGCGAAAAATGATCCGTGGAACCGAAGCCATGCGACAAGCTTTCTCAAGCGATGGCGTGATCAAAGCCGAGGGGCTTTTGAGCGCGGCTGAGCGCGCCGAGTGTCGGCGTTGTTTGGACTTCAACCTCGCGAACCCAGGCCCGACGGCTCTCGATATCTACACAGGCACGCGCGATTCGCACTACAACGATCTCGGAACCGCCAAATCACTCGAAGTCTACCGACCGATGCTGGAGAAACTGGGTTTCGCGGAGTTCCTCGCAGACCTCTGGGGGTCGGAGCATGTCTGGTATTTTGGGGAGGAGATTTTTGTCAAAGACGGGGGAAAAGCCGGCCGCACCCTATGGCACCAAGACACGCCCTATTTCCCGGCCGAAGGGTCTCATCTGGCGAATATCTGGATCAGTTTCGAGGCGTTGCCGGCCCGGAACGCCTTGGAAGTCGTCAGGGGCTCCCATCTTGGCCCCATGTACGATGGTGCGGCGTTTATGGACTCCAAGGACCCGACCCGGCCCCTGTGGGGCGCCGAGCATTTTCCACGCCTGCCGGACATCGAAGCCGAGCGGGCCAAGGATCCCACTGCGTGGGACGTGCTCTCTTGGGATTTGGCACCCGGTGATGCCGTCGTGCTGCATTCGGGGGCGTTGCACGGCGGAGCGCCGGTCGATGCCGCCTGCCCGACCCGCCATACCGTCGTGCTGCGTTTCTTCGGTGAGGATCTCCGCTATCGGCCCTTCCCAGACGCCAAACCTGATTACTTCATGGATCTGCGCGCCTTTGATGCCGGCTCGCTGAAAGCCGGCGATTTGTACCGAGGGGAGCATTTCTTGCAGTTGCGTTGAGACCGGTCGCGGGGTGGCAACGGGACTGTCCCCCACCGACCCCACTACTTGCGGAGATACGCCACGACTGCGGCGAATTTATCGAGCCCCTCCTCATTCCACGGGTGGGGAATCACGGACACATGCTCTGCCTCGTGCGCCGCGTACTCGGCAAACCGGTCGGCGATTTGCTCAATTGAGCCGGAGAATGGCACCGAGGTTGGAATGATCTCATACGGCCCATTGGTGAAATTGACCGCTACTGTCGCGCCCCGAGAGAGCGTCTTGGGATCGCGGCCGTGCCGTTCGCAGGCAACTCGATCCCCGCTGCGCGGAAGTCGGCATAGGCTTCCCAATACAGATGGTCGGTCAACCAGATGCTGTCGAGGCCGACGGCTTCCGCATGCCGGGCAAACGCCAGGGACTGTTGGATCGTCGGCGTTTGCCCGGCAAGTGAACCGGTCCAGGTAGGAGTCAGGGCGCCGATTTTCATGTTGGAAGGATGCATAGCAATCGTGACCTCGCTTCGATTGTGTTGACGCGCTCCGTCTCGGCCGGGAACACCGCCGGTGGGCTAGTGGAACCCCAGCCCGGGCAGGGGGCCGCGATCCGCGACAGGCGCACGCTTGGTCCCGGCTCCCAAGCTCACCGAGCCGGGCGGACGCTCAAACGGGTCCGCCAGATCGATTGCCCGCGCGTGGTCCTTCAGCGCTGGCATCACCTCTTCCGCGAATAAGCGCATACTGGTGCGCCGCTCGTCATCACTGTGCGGTCCCTGCAGGTGCAGGATGATGAAGATCCCGACCCGCAGGACGCTCATGATCGCCTTGATTTTGGGGATCACGGTCGTGGGCGTGCCGACAATCACCTGCATATTCTGCTGCCCGCGCTCCAGCGCCGCCTGCAGCTTGCCTCGGATGGCGGCATAATCGATATCGCCCGCTACGCCCTGCTTCTGCTCCTTCAGCTTCTGGCCGCTGATCCCGAGCCACGCGCTGGTCTGGGTCTTTGCCAAGGTGCGAATGGCCGCTTTCGAGTTGTAGCCCGGCGGCATCATGAATTCCGCCGCCGAGAAGGCATTCTGCCCGCCCCCATAGACGAACCCCGCGGCGGCCTGCTGCGCTTTCTCCTCCGTCTCTCCCACGGCCGTTGCGACCATATAGCCGAAATTCTCCGGCCCGGCTTGATAGCCCTGCTTGGCCGCTTCGTCCGCATAGAAGTCCCACAGCTCGCACGTGGCCGGCAGCGGGGTGCCAAGCCCGATATACGGATACCGATGTGCGGCAGACCACTCGACGGTCTCAGGGCTCAGCGTCCCGGGAATCCACATCGGCGGATAGGGTTTTTGGTAGGGCAGCGCCCACGGATTGACATGGCGATAATGAAAATGTTTGCCCTCGTAGCGCCACGGACCAGGCTTGGTCCAGGCCTGCACGATAAAGTCGTGCGCTTCGTTGAACAGCTCGCGGTTGTACGCCGGATTGGCATTGTTGAAAAACTGTTCGCTGCCCGCACCGCGCACCCAGCCGGTGACCAGACGACCGCGCGAGATGAGATCGATCTCGGCCAGCTCTTCGGCCATCCGCAGCGGATGTTTGATGACCGGCAAGGGGTTCCCGACCAGAACAATCTTGGCCTTGCTGGTAATCCGAGCCAGGATAGAGGCTTCGACATTCATGACCGACCCCATGCAGATCGGGTTGCCATGATGCTCGTTCAGGGCCAGGGCGTCGAAGCCCAGGTCCTCAGCGTAGCAATATTCGTCGAGATAATAATTGTAGTCGTCGGCCGCCTTTTCGCGGTCGAAATGCTCGTTCGAGATGGCGAAAAACGCCCGATTCTTCAAAACGAGTTCTTCGGGCAGCCAGCGATACGGCCGTTCAGTGAAATATCCGATTTGCATCTGGGGTTCCCTCTGGGGATTGTGATTAGCTCAAGCCTTCGTTTTCGGCCCGCGATCCCTCAATTCTCGCGCTTGCTCTCGGGATGATGCTTCATCCCGCCGATGCGCGGAATAAAGCTCGGGGCGACCTACGTGGCCGCTTTACGCTTCAGTCGCACCGGCATGATCGCGAGGCCGAAGCTTGGCCGAGGGTGCGGCACGCTTTGATGAGGGCGGTGTGTCTTGTGCGCTCATTCTATTCTCCTTTTCCTTCCCAAAGTTTATAATTAATCACATTCATGGAACAGACGCGACTTCCCTCACCCCGGTTCCCCCATTACTCCTACTTTCCGTTAATGAAAACCTCATTTATTGTACTGCTTGTCCCGCCCGTCTTAGCATGAGCGCACAATGACCTAAAACTCGAACGTCAACTCAGATTCGGGAGGAGGGGAAATGAATATTCGAAACCAATTGATCTGTGCCTGGTCCGCGATGGGGTTCACCGCGATTTGTCTGGCCGGGTTTTTGTTCGCGAATTTCATTCCGCCGATTTCGCCCAACCTCAGCGCCGAAGCAGTGGCGGCGATCTATCGCGAAAACGCCCTGTCCATGCGCTTCGGGATTTTGCTGATTATGAGCAGTGCCGGGTTTATTTGTTCGTTCGCTGCGGCGCTGGCCATGCAGATGAAACGCATCGAAGGCGACCTCGTCCCCGTATTTACGTACGCGCAACTTGGCGCTGGCTGTGTCACCACACTGGTGTTTGTGTTTGCAAGCGTGTTTTGGACGGGGGCGGCATTCCGGCCTGATCACGATCCTGAGTTGACCCGGATGCTGAACGATATTGGTTGGATCACGCTGTTAATGACCTTCGCGCCGTTCATCATCCAGAACATTGCCCTCGGTCTGTGTATTTTGAGTGATACGCAGGCCGAGCCGGTATTCCCGCGTTGGGTCGGGTACTACAATCTCTGGGTGGCGATGCTGTTTGTTCCGGGCGGGCTTTTAACTTTTTTCAAGACGGGGCCTTTCGCCTGGGATGGCTTGTTTGTCTGGTGGGTACCCTTTGCGGTCTTTTTTACCTGGTATCTGGCGATGTGCTACATCCTGCTGGGCGCGATACAACGGCAGGCGCAAGCTGAGCCGGCGGCCGCCTAGAAAGACGCATCCCCCATGTCTTCAACTTCCGCGCTGCCGGACTCGGTCGAGTCGCACCTGCCGGGCGAAACCGGCGTTTGGATGTTCATCATCGGCGACATCCTGGTCTTTTCTCTGTTGTTCTCGGTCTTTGTCTACGATCGATCGCAAGAAGTCGCCTTATTCGTTGAACAGCAGCAACTACTCAACCAAACCCTCGGGCTACTCAATACCGTGCTCCTGTTGACGAGTTCCTGGCTCGTCGCACTCGCCGTTCACGGCGCTCGGGCAGGCCAGCTTTTGCGGGCCCGCGGCTGTTTCGGGTTGGCAATCCTTTGCGGTATTGGTTTCGTCGTCGTCAAGTATTTTGAATGGGGCGAAAAGATGGCCGCTGATCTGACGATAGAAACGAATAATTTCTTTATGTACTACTACCTGATGACCGGTATTCACCTGCTGCACATGATGATTGGGATTGGTGTTCTGGTTTTCCTCTGGCAGTCCGTGCGCGATACGGAATGTGATGCTCAAGGTGTGGGCGTGCTCGAAAGCGGGGCGTGTTTTTGGCACCTCGTGGACATCTTGTGGATCGCGCTTTTTGCGCTGCTGTATCTGATGCGGTGACGCATGGCCGTTTCGCTTCAATCCAGAGTGACCGGTATTTGGGCCGGCTTGATAGTGGCGACGGGGTTGTCGTGGCAGTTCGGGCATGGATTCGGTTTTGGAGAGAAATTTCACTACGCGACCGCCGCCATTTTGATTATCACCTTTGTCAAGATCCGTTTCGTCTTTCTTGATTTCATGGAACTCAGAACGGCCCCGTGGCTGCTACGACTGGCGTTTGAAGTGTGGGCCGTCTCGGTCTGTGTCACCCTCATTGGACTGTATTGGTTAGGGGTGTAGCAATGTTAATAACAAATCCTGGGGGCGAAATCGCCATCGTTCATACCCTCACTTTCGAGGACGCGGAGCAGCGAATCCAGTTTCACGAGTATGCAAATACGCCCGATGGATTACCTGTGGCGCGGGAAGCGCCCGGGAACCTGTTCGTGAGTCCATACGATGCCTGTCATGACGAGCGCACAACGTATATGTTCAGTCGCTGGGAAAGCGAGGAAGCTTGGGACGCCTATTCGCAGCACAGAAAAGACATTTCTCCCGATTGGTTCCTTCCAATGATGGACCCCCAGCATATTTTGCGGTTACGCGAACTGGACTCCAGTCCAACACTACACAGCACCCAAGCCCCCTTGTATGGCGCGCCCCCGGGCAGCGTCTGCAATTTCCATATCTGGCAATTTGACAACGCCAAATTCAGAGATGAAGTCAACGAGTTTTGGGGAATGGAACCGGGTCTGCCGTCCTCTGTGGCCTATCCCGGCAATATCGTTGTCTCGGCATTTGAAGCCATTGATAGAGAAAATCAACTCGTTGTCGTGAGCGCATGGGAAAGCGAAGAAAATTTTAAGGCTTACCGGCAAATGAGAAGAGACACCGCGCCGCCTATTGTCCAACCCTTTCTGGTAGACGAGGTAATGGTTCAGGCAACGGTTGTGGATTCGGATCAGAGGGCGCGCCCTTGACGCAACAACAACAAAAATATCTATGGCCCACGGTACGGACACCAGGAGTACCAATATGTCTGCTGAGCACAAATCCGAAGGATGGACGATCACTTGCCAGTGCAAGCAGACTGTGTTGAAAGCCCACGGAAAGCCTGTCCAAATTGCCATCTGGCGTCAGGAACGCGCTTGGCGGCCTCTTTCTGTTTGCCCTCGCTCCATAGTTGTTGAATGGCTTTTGCATCGTCCTCGAACCCTGCGCGCTGGAAGGCCGCGTTGTAAAAATTTGTTGTGGCCGAGCCCATAGCGCCCATACTAAAGGCGACAGACGGCTTGCGCATGTTGATCAGCTCTTCGACATTGTCGCCAAGCGCGACCACGCACCCAGTATGCAGGGAGCAGCGTAAAAAGAGAAAAAGAGGGGCAAGGAATTCGATGTCATTAAGCCATGGTCGTCACTATCTTGCCATTCCGGGTCCTTCGGTGATTCCGGACCGCGTCCTGCAGGCAATGCACCAAGCTGCACCGAATATCTATGAGGGTGTCCTCCACGAAATGGTGGAAGGCATGATTCCGGATTTGAACCGGGTAGCCAGGAGTTCCGGGGAAGTCGCCATCTACATCGCCAACGGGCACGGCACCTGGGAGGCCGCCCTGACTAACACCCTCGCGCGCGGGGACAGGGTGCTTGCCCTGGCTACGGGACGCTTCGTCGTATTCTGGGCCAACATGGCTGAACGGCTCGGGGTGGAAGTCGACCTGGTAGATTTCGGCAAATCGGCTCCGGTGGACCTCGAGCAGGTGGAAGCCAAGCTGAAAGCCGATTCGAGCCGTCGCTACAAAGCGATTCTGGTCGTGCAAACGGACACGGCCAGTTCGGTCAGAAATGATATCGCCGCCCTAGGCGAGTGCATCCGCTCCTCCGGGCACCCGGCCTTGTATATGGTCGACTCCATGGCCAGCTTGGCCTGTGAACCCTTTGAAATGGATAGCTGGGGCGTAGACCTGATGGTGGCGGGCAGCCAGAAAGGCCTGATGACTCCGCCGGGACTGGGTTTCATGTTTTTCAACCGGCGGGTGCTCGAAGCTCGGAAGAAAGCGGACCTGGTTACTCCTTACTGGGATATCCGTCCGCGAATCCACCCGGACGTGTTTTATGAATACTTTTTCGGCACCGCCCCGACTCACCATCTTTTTGGACTGCGTGAAGCTTTGACCATGCTGCTGGAAGAGGAAGGACTCGAGGCAGCTTGGGACAGGCATGCGAAACTCAGCCGAGCGGTCTGGGCCGCGTTCGATGCTTGGGGAATGGGCAGTTCCATTCGTCTCAACATCAACGACCCAAAAGACCGTTCCCACTCGGTCACCGCTGCTTCCATGGACGCCCCTCATGCCACCGAACTGAGACGCTGGACCGAAAAAAAGTCCGGGGTGACCCTCGGCATCGGACTGGGCATGGCGGAACCTTCCGACTCCGCCTACCACGGTTTCTTCCGCGTCGCCCATATGGGGCACGTGAATGCGCACATGACCTTGGGCATGCTCGCGGTGATCGACGCAGGTCTGAAAGCGCTGAACATCCCCCATGGCGAAGGGGCTATCGAAGCCGCGAGCCGTATCGTTAGCGAAGCGTAGTTGGGAACCCATGACAATTTAGGAACACAGGATCTCCTGTTCTGGCTACTCTGTCGCATCTCTCTTTCCAAGTGGGGAATAGACGACCCATGATGAAGGCTACCCATTATCGACGGTTTCGAGAGCAAGCGTGTACGACTTGGCGAGAGACAACAGGGGGGCGGGCCGCAGCGTAAGAGGAATCCCTATCTGACCGCATACAAGGTGAGGTTGCTGTCTGCTTCGATAACTTGACAGAACCGTCCGCGATCATCCGCCGTGCGGTGCGTCAAAGCCGCGTCGGCTAGTGTAGGTGCGGCACGATGTGCGAGGTAAACAGATCAAGCGATCTCTGGCTTTCCTCCGGACTCAAAGAGCCCCATGCGAACGAACCGACGAAATAATTGATCCCACTCTCCGCAACCAAGCGTTGGATTTTATCGCGGACTGTGTCGACCGACCCGATCAGTATCGTTTCTCCCGCGAGGCAGGGGTCCCACGCAAAAAAATCGTCGTAGGCGTGATCATTGTGCTGATGCCACAGTTGCAGGATGGAGCGGTACCAGCCCTCGTATGCTGGTTTCGCCACCGCCAGTGCTTGTTCGTCGGTTTCCGCCACATAGATTTGACGCATTGCGCCCAGTTTCAGGGTGTCGGTGCCGCCAGTGCCGAGGTCAGCGGCGACTGCTCGATAGCGAGCCATGAGTTTCGTGATGAGCGACGGTGGGCCGAGGCTCATGAAGTGCATTCCTTCACGCGCGGCAAATTCGACCCCGGCTTCACTGAAGGATGGATACCACAGCGGCGGATACGGGGCCTGGAACGGTTTGATCGTCATGGGCACATCTTGAAATTCGAAATGTTTCCCGGCGTAATTCAGGACCTCGGCGCACATCCCCTGCCGGAATATCTCAAGGACTTCGGTGAAGATTTCCCGGGTCTTTTCCGGATCGACACGGTAGGTGGCGATTTCGTACGGCGACACGCCGCGGCTGACGCCGAGTTCCATGCGCCCGTTCGAAAGATGGTCCAGCATGCAGACTTCCTCGATAAGGCGCAGCGGGTGATACATCGGCAACAAATACGCCATGGGGCTGAAGCGGATATGCTTGGTCCTCTGCGCGAGCGCCGCAAAGAACACCGATGGAGAGGGGGCCATCCCGAGCGGGGTCGAATGGTGTTCCGCCAGATGATAACCGTAGAAACCGGCCTTGTCCGCCGATTCGATCAGTTTGAGACGCGACTCGTAAAGATCACCAACCGAATCTGGGCCGCGATCAACCCAGTCAAACATCCCGAATTCGATTTTTGCTGACATCGCCGATCTCTTTCTCCGCCCAGATCTTCATATCGTCCGCGAAGGGATCACTCGGTGCCCTCGCACGCCGACATGGTATCAGGCGGCCTGCTGTTGGGCACCCAACAGCGCTTTGAAGTCCGCGGTATGTAAGGTCGCTGTCACGTTCAAATCGGCGTCGAGCATATCGAACAAGGCGTCGCTCTCGCCGCGCACGCTGTAGTACAAAACGCAGCCGTTGGGACCGCCGCCTTCATCATGGGCATCCCGCCCTGTGCCGAAGGTATACTGGCCCACCGGACGTACCTCTCTGACACTCCCGTCGGGTTCATAAATCACATGATCCCCCTCAACGACAAAAGTATTGGTATCGGCGAGATGCCGGTGTAATAACACCTTTTCATTCGGATCAAATTTGATCAGCAAGTCGACGCGGTTGCGGGCTTCATCGACAAAGAAAATCGAAACCATCATGTGTTTGAAGCCCTCAAGTTCACGCCACTGAATGTTCTGATCATCGAACTGGTGGGCGGTCATGGGGGATGCAACTGCTGCCATAGTGTAGGCTCCTTCCATCTCAATGGACGTCTTACTGACCTTAGTTGGACACGACAAACTCCACTAAAACCCGACACTCAATCGATTCGCGCGCGGGTGTGGAAGCATCCGAGTCGACCAGGCGAAAAGAGGTATGCGCGGTATGGGGCGGACAGTGTTCGGCGGTGCAAACCCCGAGTTCGGCTGAAGAGTCGAACACTTTGAAAATTAACGCCTCGTTATGACGCATTTCGCTATAGTAGACCCAACGATGCTCGGGATTGCTGACAACAGTGACCACTTCCCCGACTCGATCGGGATAAATATAGAGACTGTTGAGGAAGTCCTCCGGACGGGCAGATTGGGCATCGAGTACCGCGAGTGGGTAATCCAAGACGGGGTAATCCTTGCGGAAATGCCGCCAGACATTGAATATCCCAAACCGTCCGGACGCGATTTCTTCCGCCTCGCGCTCCGTTAATGGCGGTTTGGGCAAGGTCAAACTCCCGCCCGCCGCTTTCGCTTGAGACAATAAGCGCACCCGATTTTTCGCCGAAGCACTCGTGTTGTCGTTGTGCGCCGTACTGGCATAGCCGCCGACGTTCTCGCCGTTGGTCTCTTTTTCGTCGCTGGCCTTTCGGACCCTTGAGCGAATCGTGTGGTCGAAAACAATCGCGCGTTTCACAGCATCGGCGCCGCCCAGCGCTTCAGTGACGAGGCGACGAATTTCGGGGTAATACGTATGCACGATCTTCTCAGAGTCCAAGCCATCGTGCTGTAAATCGAGTGCGGTGTCGAAATCCCTGGCCAGGCAATAGCCATTTCTCATTAACGATGGGGGCTTTGACAACGTCCGGCCGTCGTGCACCTCAACAGTAAACGGTTGTGATTCACCATTCTTGCGTCGCGTCGCCCCAGCCGGCAGTTGTTGAAAACTGTTGTCATACGTGTAGCGCTGGCTACCATCCGAGTTCGGGATTGCATAATGAATCTGTGCTGTCGTTATCATGGCCCGCCTCAAAAATTGATTCTTACCAAGAAATTATGACAACCTCTTCGCGGGTTTGGCGTTGTCAGCGTAGACTTCAAATTTTTCCTCATCGAAAAATAGCGGCTGCACTACACCGCCAGCTTGGTCCAGCGCCGCGTGGACTTCGGGCACGGCCAGCATGTTTTCCCACACACAGTTCAGCGTTGAGAACTCCCTAGGCAGGTCAATGCCTGCCAGCAGCGCGTTTCGCACCTGAGGGACGATGAAGCAGTCGGCGTAGGTGATTGAGTCGCCCACGGAGAATTTCCCTGCACACTGCGACATGATGTGTTCGATGGCACCGAATTCACGGCGGATGAAGTGCAGCCGTAGTGGATGCTTCGTCGGAGGTGCTTTGGTCATACCCCATTCGCCGATGGCCTGGATAATAAACGGGATATTCTGATACGGCTGGGTATCGGCAGCAATGATCCACATGATGCGGCGCACCTGCGCCCGCAGCCAGGGATCCGCAGGCAACATCGGCGTGCCGTCATGGTCGAACCAGTCTTCGATCAGCTCGATGATCGGACCCGATTGCGTCATCTTTCTTCCGTCCGGCAGCAACAGTACGGGTACGCGCCCCTCCGGGTTGAATGCCTTCAGATCCGTCGTACCCAGCCGCTCCGTTTCGGGATCGTTTTTCGGCATGGTGTAAACGGGGATACCGCGGTCATCGGTGCCGAAACCCATACTTACTCGGGTTACTTGCGAAGACAGGACGCCACGACACTGTAAATAAAGCATCACTCGCATCGAGGCGCTGCTGGTGTGGTGGGAGTACAGGCGGAGTGGACCGTCCGTCGGGAAACTACGTTTAGCCATGAAGTTCCTCAGCCGTATTCCGATACCCAAGGACAGTACATTCTTTTGACAAAAATCGGCAAGCGCAGCGGGTTGCCGACGAATGCGTACTGTAGACGGCCTGTGGCTACTCAACAACCGGCACTCGCCCGCCGGATAAAAGATTGTTACGTCCCCGATATCCCCGACGCAACGAGGAGAGCGCTGCGTCGGGTTGTCTTCTTAGAAGAAGATAAAGGAGCGAACGACCACGTTCTTGCGGCAGGGGGCGTCGTCGGGCGCGGTGGGGTCGATGCAGGCCGAGTGGAACGACCAGCGTGAGACGGAGCCGTCAGTCACCGAGTCGTAACACTTGAGCATCGACACCTCGGTCGACGTCTGCTGCGGAAACCAGTACCACTCGTGGTTGGGACGGTAGGTGAAGCGGGTCGTCTCGCCCACGCGGTCGTCGTAGATCCGGTAGTTGGTGATGTACGGCTGGTCGGCGAAAGACGGCCAAGCACACAGTACAAAGGGGTTCTGGCGCACGGTCTCCATCGGCTTGGCAAGATTGATCGACATGAACCGCCGCGACATCTTGGCCTCGGCCCCGGCCTCCGTGTAGTGCTGCTGACGCCCGAAGTTGCGCAGGTTCTTGGTCAGCAACTCACGGCAGCGCACGCGCCCACTGTTGTCATTCAGGTCGTTGTGGACGATGTTGGCGTAGAAGGTGTTGACCCCCGGATCCTTATTGTCCTGATCTTCCCTGACGATGCCCTTGTAATCTTTGTCAAACACGTCGTGGTTGTACACGAGCGCATCGGTCGCACCGGGGAAGAAATCAAGCAGGAGTTGCTCTATCTCCGGGTAGAACACGCGCTCTACCTCGGCTGCGTCGTAGAAATTCTGGCACTTCGATTCGCAGTGGGCGAGCGAGACGCCGAGCTTGTCCATGCACCCGGGGCTCGTGGGCGAGAGACCGGGGTAGTACTCTTCCATCCGTCGCGCGTCGCGCAGTATCTGCGGGAAATAGAGACCGCGCCGCCCGATCTCCTGCTCTTCCTGGCGAAACATTTCTGCCTCGGCCGCGTGCGCCGGGTCCCGCCAGATGACGTTGGACGAGACGATGGAGTAGGACGGCTGTTCGTAGACAGTGTAGCGCAGCGGAAGTGCGACGCCGCCTTCAGGGGCTTCGATGTTGTTCGCCCGAATATATTCCAGGCATTCTGCGTAGCTCCGAAAGCCGAGGCCCCACTTGGTCTCGATCGGGCCGGGGGGAGCGTTCTCGATCATGTCGATGACGGCTTGCCCTTCACCCTCGGCAACTTGGCGGAGCGCCGCCTCCATTGCCGCAGTGGTGCCGGCATCCCCGGCCCGATCGAACGACATATAGGATAAACCGCCGTTCGCCGCGATGGGTGCTGGCTGCCCTGCAGTGAGTTGGAAGGGAGGCACATACGCCGAGGAATCTCTCCCCGTAACCCCCACAACGTTGTTCTCGATGGTATTGAGCCCCATAACATGTCCTCCAGTTAAAGATAGCCGATCGTGTCACACAGGGTTTGTCTTGGCAAGACCTGTATTTCCTGGCTGCACGACAATCGTTTATTGCGCGTTCGAGATTGTAGGAAACGTGCTGTTGAGAAACTCCAGATAGGAGGCGAAGTCCCGGTTAATCAGGGCGGGCGTCAACTGATAGTCCGCCGGGTCATAGGTGAACGTGCCTAATTTGTGGATGGGATTCGCCGCCTCCCAGTTCCGTATGTTTTGCAAGGCCTCATCACGCAAGGGCATACCACAGAAGTTATAGACCTTGACGGCGACGGCCTCACTGGGCCCGGTGACTTCATCATAGGGAATGTCCAGAATCTGAATATCTGGTCGGTTTTGCCGGACCTTCAGATGTTCCTCCATGCCCATCGCGAGCCCCATTCTGAGCGTTTCATACTCCGGTGGCTTGTCGGAAAACGGGGCGTGAAAGGTATCCAGTAAGCGGCACAGGCTCGGGATAGTCTTGTGCGGCGTGCGATGGGTCATGAGCAGGCGGGCATCAGGAAAGACATCCACAATAAACGGTTCCAGGCCGCACCACAGCGGGCTTTTTAAGACCCAGGGTTTGTTTTCACCCGATTGCCATTGCAGGTATTTCAGCATATCGCGCAGGTATTCTACGGTAATGGTCGGGTTCTGGGTGGCCAACCACTGCATATAACTGCTCATCGTATTGAAGGCGATAAAGACACCGCTGACCAGGCTGTGTTCGAGTACGAGACTCTCCTCCTCCGGCTCAAAGGTTTGAAACCTGTGCCCCAACCTGGCATCCGGTGACATGCTATCGAACCAGCGGATAAAGGCGTCGGCTTCATCAATCCGGGGTTGCGGGGACTCCGTCATGGACCCGGTGAGCAGCGACGGGTTATACGTCTGCCAGAAGGGGAGATAGTGAAAATCCCTGGAGGCGGCCAGGAGCTTCTGTATCTTTGTGGTGCCGCTTCTCAGTTGGCCGTAGACAAAGACAGGATTTGTAATCTGAATCTCCGCAATTCCCGGATGCTCGGCAAAGTCCCGCTGCATCCGCAAGCGGTTACAGAGCAGGCGCTGGAGTTTCTTTTCGACGGCGCGCGCGCCCTGTTTGTGCAGACAGGCATCGGTGTTGTACGCGGCATGTAAAATCTGGAACGGTTCCACGGCCGCTTCATCGATGATGTCGATACCGGTGATCTCGCGTGCCCGGGCCAACATGTGATCCGCGGACAGCTGCAACAGAAACGGTTTTCCTTCTTGACTCATAGCAGTGCTCTATTGGTCCGGGCGACGTGCTCTCATGATATGGAGCCGGGAAACAACTCGGCGGCGGATATACGCATTTCCCTCGGCATTCATAACGGAGCCTTCCGCCGGTATCGTTGCCAACGTGCCCTTCCCCGTGTAATCCGCAACCTTCTCCCCGTATTGAACCCGCTTAATGCAGACTTGGCATAATCTCTTTCGCAAACAGCTCCATTGACTGCCTGCTCTTGGCTGGAGCTAAACCTGGCAGATGCATGCCCATGACAATATGGGTGGTTCGTATTGTGCCGGTCATGGCTTCAATCTCACGCCCCACATCGTCCGGCGTGCCGACCATTGGGGCCCCAATGAGCTGATCCGTTACATTACGCAGTTCTGCTGCTGGCGGGAGTTGAGCAAATTTCTCGGCACCGGCAAAGTCCTTGGCCTCGGCCAGCCAGCGGCCGTACCAGGTTAACATATAGTGCAGATGCTCTTGGACATTGTCCCAGGCTTCGTCTCGTGTCGGGGCAATATGTGCCCAACGGAGTTGGGCGGCGTGAAAGTCCTCGGGATCGCGTCCGTGAGCACGCAGGGCATTATCATAGGTCTCCTGAGCAGCGGCGTCATTTGTGCCCAGGAAGTGACAGCCCATCCGGGCCGCCCGTTCGACGGCTTTTGGTTGTCCCGCCCCGATCCACAGGGGTGGATGCGGAGTGTGTGCGGGCTTGGGGACTAAGCTGATGTTCTTGAGATGGTAGTGCTTGCCCTCATACGAGAACGGATCTTGGGTCCACATGCCTCGGATGACTTCGATGCCTTCTTCGAGCAGGGACGCGCGGTGTTTGCGGGGAATGCCATAGCCTTCGAACTCGGCCGGTGAATAGCCTTGCCCCAAACCCATGTCAAAGCGACCATTGGAAATAATATCAACGGTTGCGGCATCTTCTCCCACGCGCACAGCATTGTGCAACGGCAACAGCAACAGAAACGTCCCAATCCGGGCTCGACTGGTCAGGGTCGCCACCGCGCTGGCAATCGGCAGGAGAGACGGCGAGTAGCCATCTTCAGCAAAGTGATGTTCCGTCAACCAAATGGTGTCGTAGCCGAGTTCTTCCGCGATCTGCGTTTGTTTGAGTTGCTCGGCATAAAACTGTGGCCAGGGGGTGCGCCACTGGGGCGGATTGCGAAACGGAAATAATAATCCTACGTCCATGTCATCCTCCTTGTTCTAATCGGGCAGCTCACTTCGGGGCTTCCGTGGGGCGCATTCCCGGCCAAGGGCCTGATTTCGGGAGCAAGACTGTACGCCGTGCCGGCAATGGCGACGATAGTGAGATGGATACTGTCTATTGCAGCACAAAATCCTGGTAGCCGTTGGCCGCGGCCTCCTGACACCTCTTCCGATACTCTGGGACCGTGTTGGCATACAGGAGCAGGGCGGGGGCTTTGCCGGGGATATTCCTCCCCATAAACCAGGACTTCGTGTCGGTCAGGAGCGTATACGACGCCAGCTCGTTGGCGTGCTCGACCCAGGCGTCCTCGGCCTGTTGGGTAGGCGCAATACTCGACAGGTTCTTCTCGCGCAGATGGCCGATACAGTCGGCAATCCATTCCACGACCATCTCGGCACACACGGTGTAGTTGCAGAAGGCCGTGCTCGCGGCAATGAAGAAGTTCGGGAAGCCGGCGGTCTGAATGCCGAGATGGGTCCGCGGCCCATTGGCCCATTTGTCTTTGAACTGCTGTCCGCCTTCCCCGCGAATATCGATGCGGGTCAGCGGCCCGGACACCGCGTCAAAACCGGTTGCGTAGATGATCACGTCGAGTTCGTACTCGGCATCCTGGGTCTGCACGCCCTTGGGCGTGATGCGTTCGATCGGGGCCTTACGGACATCGACCAGCTTTACATTGTCCCGGTTATATGCCTCGTAATAATGGGTTTCCAACGGGATGCGCTTGGCGCCGAACGGGTGGTCTTTGGGAACCAGCATTTCCGCTACCTCGGGGTCGTGCACCCGCTCGCGGATTTTGTTGCGCACGAACTCGGAGAACGTCTCGTTGGCTTCCCGATTGGTCATAATGTCGTGGAAATTGCCGAGCCATTTGGTGAAGCCGGGCTGTATCCATAACTTTTCGTACAGCTCCAGTCGCTCTTCCTCCGAGACCTCCAGCGCTGAGCGTGGGTCGAATTCATGTTCAAAGCCGACCGAGGTTTCGCGGCAGCGTTTGTGGATTTCCGGGTAGCGGGCCTTCCAGGCGGCCTGGGTCTCCTGGCTGACCTCCGAATTCCTGCACGGCGCGCAGTAGTTCGGGGTGCGCTGAAAGACGGTCAGCTGGCCGGCTTCCTCGGCCACGAGCGGAATGAGCTGGACCGCAGTCGCCCCGGTGCCGATGCAGCCGACCCGCTTGCCGCTGAAGTCCACTTTTTCTTTCGGCCAGTTCGAGGTGTGAAAGGACAGTCCCTCGAAGCTGTCCATGCCTTCAAAGGGGGGCGTATACTTCGCAGACAGGACGCCGACCGCACCAATGAGAAACTGCGCCCGCGCCCGCTGCCCATCCTCAACCTGGACCTCCCAGCAGCGCGCGTCCTCGTCGTAGACCGCCGAGCTGACGCGAGAGTCGAGTTGGATGTCTTTGCGCAGGTCAAACTTGTCGGCCACAAAGTTGAGGTAGCGCTCGTTCTCCGGCTGGCCAGAAAAGTGCTCTTTCCAGTCCCATTCTTGGAGTAGTTCCTCCGACCATGAATAGCCGTAGGTTTCACTCTCAGAATCGAAGCGACAGCCAGGGTAGCGGTTCCAATACCAGGTGCCACCCACGCCGCCAGCATCCTCAAAGACCCGGACTGAAAGCCCCATCTCTCTGAGTTTGTACAATTGATACAAGCCCGACACCCCGGCGCCGATAATGATCGCGTCGTATTGTTCGACCGCTCCGTGCCCGTTTGGTTTTGGTGGATGTTGGTCAGTGTGTGCCATCGTGTTCCCTCCTTCCGGTCAACTGTACCAAGACCATCAGCAGCGCTGGGATGTTCGCGGTGGTAATGGCTTGGGCAAACTCCTGTGTTTCCTCTTGACGGTCAAGAGGCTGTTGTTCACGCATCGTTTTCCTCTCGCTCCCCGTTTTCTTATCAAGTCCCGGTCCTTTTCACGGCATAGTGATAGCGGAGAACAAGAGGGTTGCATAGGCGACGCGCAGGGAAAGTTTCATCCAGGCGGACTGTTCAATACGGGTGAGAAACATTGAGTCGGACACCCGGCGTCTCCGTTCAGAACAGTGGGTCGAGTGGCTCGCCGCCGAGTAATACCCGTCCGGCGGAATGCTGAATGTTACGCGAGGATTCATAGCCAAAGGCGATAGCCGCCGTTTTCCGCAACGGCCTGGCCGGCTGGCGCCGCTGAGAAGCCGAAGTTGCGATGTGGCTCGGCAAAGAGTTTCGCCCGTTCGTCCTCAGCCAGCCGACAGCCAAACAGGCGGGCTGAGAGTTTCCGATACACCAGCCAACGGCCGGGTCGGCGGCACTGACCGCCTCAATAGCGGCGAGCGCGACAGCCGGAGAAGCTTCCAGGCCACCGACTTCGTGCGGGGCGAAGAGTCTAAAGATCCCGGCCTGGCCGACCGCGGCGAACACTTCGTTCACCAGTCTGGCTTCCTGCTCTCCCTTGCCCAGATATTTCCGGATTATGGGTTGCAGTTCGAGCGCGGCAGTGACGGGGTCCATACGTCCGATCCTATGAATTGTCTGGGCTCTACCTCCTCCAGAACGACCCGGAGTCGAACCGGCGTGTTCATTAGCAGACCGTGGTCTGTTCTTGGCATATTGAGCGGACGAGAACAAGGGTGACGTTCCGTTCCCAGCGTCCCCCTGTCAACCTCTCTGGCGAAACGACGACCGGCAGCGGTGTCCCTTTCCAAAGGAGCCGAGGGCGCACGCATATCTGATGCGGCACTGCTTCGCCCTCTTGCCTCTCCGCTCCGGGCTGGTATGGGGGCAGTATAAAAATAAGGGAGGGCAGAATGAATCAGCCGAAGCACGTACTGGACGGGTACAAGGTGTTGGATTTCACCCAGATCGTGGCAGGACCGACCTGCACGCTGATGCTGGCGGAAATGGGAGCCGAGGTGATCAAGGTGGAATTGGCGCCGGCGGGCGATGGCGCACGCATCGGCCCGGTCCTGGTTGAGGGCCGCAGCGGCTATTTTGTCCAGCACAACCGCGGCAAGAAGGACTTATGTATTGACGCCAAAACACCGGAGGGCTTGGCCATCCTCAAAGAATTGGTTGCGAAAGTCGATGTGCTGGTCGAGAACTATGCTCCCGGAGTCATCGGCCGCCTGGGACTCGGCTACGACGTGGTGAGTCAGATCAATCCCCGGCTGGTGATGTGCTCGATTTCCGCCTTTGGACAGACCGGGCCGCTCGCCCACGAGCCCGGCTTCGACTGGGTGGGCGCGGCCTACTCGGGCATCACCTCGATGGGCGGCGAAAAGGACGGCCCACCCATATTCCCGATGGTGGCCCTGGGTGACGTCTCCACCGGAGCGCATGCCATGGGCGCGGTGTGCGCCGCGTTATTATACTGTGAGCGGACCGGGCGCGGACAGCACCTGGACTTGGCGCTGCTTGATACCTATGCGCATTACCACGAGGCCAGCTTTCAGATGTACAGCCTGAGTAAAGGGAAAATAAACCCGACCCGCTCAGGGGCGCATTCGTGGTATGCCGCTCCCGCTGGCGTGTTCAAGGGGCATGAGCGCTATATGATTCTTATCGCGCCCCTGGAGCAGCACTGGACTAAGCTGTGCGAAGCAATGGGACAGCCAGAGCTGGCGCGCGACCCGCGCTTTACCGATAACGAAGCGCGCATGAATCACTTGGACGAACTGGTGGAAACCATTGAGGGTTGGCTCCGCTCTCAGCCGAGTGATGACGCGGCCATTGCAACGCTGAAAGAATATCACGTGCCGATCGCACCTATTCTATCCGTCCCCGAGGCCCTCCAGCATCCGCATCTGCGCCAGCGCGGAACGGTCCGCACGGTCCATGATCGCTTCCTCGGCGATATGGATGTGCCAGGATTCGCGCTGCGCTTTTCGGAATTCCCTCAGACCCTTGAACTGCAAGCTCCGACGCTGGGCGAGCATAACCGGGAAATTCTGACCCAATGGCTCGGCTATACGCCAGAGCAGGTGCAAGAGTTGGAACGCAAGCAGATTCTGCGCAGTGGTCCGGCGTGAGAGGGCAGGGTATGCACCACATGCGCTGAGTTCGACACGGAAAAGAATGAATAACGATAAACGACAGCTTAGAGAATCATTGGTACGCTCAATCCCGGCATTGACCGCTGGACAACTCCATTGGATTCAGCGTGTAGTTTCTGTTTTCTCGGCCGATCACAGATTTATCCTGAATGGGAGTAATTTGTTCGATGAAACCACCCTGCAAAACTTTGGAGATGCCCTACGGGTTCATCATAGTTTCTCCTCAGAAGCCTTTAGCAAAGATAAGTTTGAGTACGTTCTCGTCCATGTCCTGAAGATGAGCGGGCATGAGGCGGAACTGGCCCCAAAGGGTAATCCGGGTCATGATGCTACCGTTGATAGAGTCCAATTATCACTGAAAACGCAGGCGGATAAAAATATTAGAGAAAACATCTTGTGGATCAGCAAATTCATGGAATTGGGGAGAGGGGATTGGGGTGATGATCCGAACGATCTGGAAGGATTGCGCAGACAGTTTCTCAACCATCTGGAGCGCTATGAGAAGATACTGAGCCTCCGGGCTGTCAGCAAGGCACCGCACTGGAAATATGAACTTGTTGAAATCCCGATAGATATTCTCAAGCTCGCCAATGGCGGTCGGTTGGAAATGAAATTAGACAGCACCCAGTTTCCAAAGCCCGGCTACTGTTATGTTCGCAATGAGGACGGCCAGATCATTTTCAGTCTGTACTTTGACGGTGGCGGCGAGAGAAAATTACAGATCAGGAACTTGAGGAAAGATACTTGTCGAGTCCATGCAGAGTGGGAATTTTTCAGACCTCAGGAATGAGGGCCGCTTGCACCATTGCGGCTCTTCGTTCCGCGATATCCAGATATTCACTATTCAGTTCTATACCAACACACCGCCGTCCGAGTTCTTTTGTCACAATCCCAACCGTGCCGGCCCCATAAAAAGGATCAAGGATAATATCGTCTTTCCGACTGCCAGCAACAATGCAGGGGCGAATCAAGGCTCTAGGAAAGACCGCAAAATGCGCCTCTGGACAGGGCTCCGTATTGATCGACCAGACCGTCCGCCTGTTTTTTCGCCCGTTGCCCTGTGCTGTGTGTTCCTTACTGGCTTCCTGGTCAAAATAGTACCGCTCGGATTTTGAAAACATGAACAGATATTCGTGTGAAACCGTGAAGCGGTCTTTGACGCTTTCGGGCTGGCAATTGGGCTTGTGCCAGATAATGTCATTGCGCAGATACCAGCCGTCTTTTTGACACTCCAGCGCTAATAACCAGGCGACCCCAATCAGGTCCTTTTTCTTCAGTCCGGGCGGGGTTGGCGGGCGGTACGACATGGCCCGGCCCTTATTCTTATCATCTGCGTCCCGCCATTTTCTGCCACCGGACGAATAGGTATTACCGATGTTGAGCCAGAACGTGCCATCCGACTTCAACACCCTACGAACCTCACGAAAGACGCCAACAAGATGTTCAATGTATTGGGATAAATCCGGCTCGGCACCGATCTGATCTTCAATGCCATAGTCTCTGACGCCCCAATACGGAGGCGAGGTGACGACGCATTGAAACGTATCATCCGGGAACTGTCGAATCAGGTCACGCGCATCCCCAGGCAGCGTCACAACAGGATGCTGCCGAGTCGGTAGGTCTATGCTGGTCTCGGCGGTTGTTTGAAGGACTGTTGTCATTTTTTGCAGCCTGAAATGCTCTCAGCGCATTCACGATCTTTGCAGTTGCTTTTTGGGCCGGCCCCGCTTCTTTTTTCCGTGTTTTGCAAATTCGGCCAGGGTGCTCTCCTGAATCATATGGTCCCTGCCGTACTTTTCAGATTCGAGGCGTTCCTCAACAATGTACTGGCGCACTCGTGAAGGTGTAACACCAAGATATTCAGCGGCCTCGCCCGTCGTAAAATACTTCCTCATACGTTAGGAATAATAGTATTCCCGGCTGTGTTTTACAACTGCACCGCTTACTGGAGATGAGAACCCTGGAAGTCGCCACGACTCTTTCAGAAGCCGCGCGCCCATCTCCTCCGTCGATGAACGCACGATTCTGACGAGCTCGTGGCATTTTTTACCGAACTGAAAAAACGACGCCCACATTTGCCCGAAACGGGCCGAACGCGAAGCGCCGAAGGGGCAAACCACGTGGGAAAACACGCGCGTTGTGTCTATCCCACAGCGCGGCCCAGAATACCCGCCATTAGCTCTTGCGCACTGATACGGTATTCCGTATGAGAATACCGCGCGTCAGACGCGCGAATACACGCCAAGGAGGATATTATGACGCGATTACGTATTAGTGCGTTGGTGGTGGGGCTTTTGTGGTGTTCAACGGCTGTCCCTGGTCACACCCTTGACATAGAGAGCAGCATAGCGAGTCTGGGCTGTTACATGGCTGTCCCGCACGGCGATAGGGACTTCCACACCCCATGCACTTTTGAGGATAAACGGAACCACATGAACAACGTGCTGATACCCTGCGCCGAAAATTTCTTGGAGATGTTCCCCACCACAGGGATGACGGCCAGGTCTTTGACCGTTGAAACCCTCAGGTTCATACGTAGATATGAGGAGAAATTTGCAGGGCCTGTCCATGGGCCTGCCCACCTGTCACAACGGGATCAAAAGGTGCATAAAGCTCTAGCAGACTTGCAGTCTAATCTGACCTGCATCTTTACTCTATATATGATGAAGCGGGATATGATGAGGCGGGTAGAGAAACACAGGGAGTAACCCATGACACTCGCAACTCATAGCTATATGCTCGCGCTTCGCGTTGGGGTCTCGAACGACAACGAGCGGAGAATTGGCGGCTTGGCCGTCCCCTATAATCTCACCGCCTCTACGAAAGACGGACTGGAGCGGGTCGCGCCGGACGCCTTCCGACAGGTCCTTGCCGCCACGCGGGACATCCTGCTGCTTGCGGATCATCAGCCGGATCGACTCCTCGCCCGCCGCGCAAGCGGGAATCTCACACTCACCGATTCAGCGCCCGGTTGCCGGATACGACGCTTGGCCGCGCCTCGCGTTGCTGCACAGCGCCGGACCGTGCCGCGCCGCGCGTTGCTGCGCAGCACCCGCGCAACGGCTCTCATCCTCACATACGCACTGCTGCATCACGCGCAACACCGCTCTAACGCCGGGATTTCGTGCTGATGCAGCAGATGCCCAGAGAGCTGGGCTGCCTCCGCATCTGACTGGCCCTGGCACGTGGGCGGGTGGCGATTGATACAAGACGGAAAGGACGCTAACGTTTGCGGAAAGAGCGAGAAAAAGCGAATAGAGGAGAAGCGTGATGGATCGTTTCCGAGGGCTTATTATCGGCTGCATTGTTCTGTTGGGAGCTGTGTTCGGACTGCTGCCTCTGCCGGCGCAGGCCTGTACCTGTCTCACGCCACCGTCGCCAAGCCGAGGAGCGGAAGCCGTCGATGTCGTGTTCGTGGGTACGGTTGCGGACGTTGAGCATATTGAGGCTGACGGCTGGCTGTACGGTTCCTGGAAATCCCTGATAGGGGAACAACATCTGTACGAGTTTGAGACGCTCCGGGTCACGATGGATGTCGGCACGGCGATTAAAGGCACGGATAAATCCCAGCTGATCCTTGAAACCGCAGCCACAACTGAACTGTGCGGGGTGTTGTTCCAGGAAAGGGAAGAATATCTGGTCTACGCCTTCAATGGGGTCGGTGAGACCGTGACCACAGATATGTGCACCAGAACAGCAACCTCAAAAAAAGCGGCCTTCGATATTCAAGCGCTGGTGAATGATGAAGTCACCCCAATCTGCGAGGGCTGGACGTGCATTAATGACTAGGCTCAGGACGAAGGAGAGGTATGCAACTGCACTATCCTGACGCTGTTGACGATATTGACCCGTCGAACTGGGACTTCTGGCGCAAAAGTCTGGAAGAACGAGAAGGCGCTTTTGCGTTGCTGCGTAAAGAGCGCCCGATTGCTTTCTTTGAGGAAGGTGAGACCAGCTTTCCGATGCAAGGAGCAGGCTATTGGGTATTGAGTCGGCATGCCGAGGTGCTCCACGCCAGCCTGCATCCCCAGATCTTTTCCTCAGCCGAAGGCATTGCCATCGCCGGTATTCCGCCCGAAGCGCGGGAATTTTTTGGCTCCATGATTGTGATGGACGATCCCCGGCATAAACGACTCCGCGGCCTGGTGTCACAAGCCTTCACCCCACGTCACCTACGACAAGTCGAGGATGATGTGCAGAAGGCGGCGCGGCGGGTGATTAATACCGTTATTGAACGGGGCGAGTGTGACTTTGTCGAGGCCATTGCCGCACCGTTTCCGATTCAGATCATCTGCGACATGCTGGGTGTGCCGGAGAGCCAGCACGCCTTTGTCTTCGAGCAAACCAATATCATCCTGGGGGGCATAGACCCCGAGTACGGGACAGAAGACTTGGCCGAGCGATTCACGGCGGTAATGCAAGCCGGTCAGAGCCTGAGTCAGCTCATGGCCGACATGCGCCGGCAGCGTCTTCAGTATCCCACTGACGATCTGACCTCGGCCCTCGTGCACGCCGAGCTGGATGGGGACCGTCTGACCGACCAGGATTTGCGCTCTTTTTTCGTCCTCTTGGTTGCCGCCGGCAATGAGACCACGCGCAATGCGATCAGCCACGGCCTCAAGCTTCTGAGTGATTTTCCGGAGCAGCGCGCGCTGTGGCAGTCGGACGTTGACGCCTATGCCAAGACCGCGATCGAAGAGATCGTCCGCTGGGCCAGCCCGGTCATTTATATGCGGCGCACAACTACCTGCGCCACCGAGATTGGGGGGCAGCCGCTGCGTCAGGGCGAGAAGGTCCTCCTTTTGTATGCCTCGGCGAATCGGGATGAAGCGGTCTTCGCAAACCCGTACGGCTTTGATATCACGCGGAGTCCGAATGAACATGTCGGCTTTGGTGCGGGCGCCCACTTCTGCTTGGGGGCAAACCTGGCCCGGCGGGAGATGGCAGTCATGTTCCGGGAACTCTTTCAGCGCCTTCCAGACCTTGAAATTACTGGAGAACCCGAGCGGCTCACGCATAATTTTATTCACGGGATTAAGCATCTGCCGTGTCGTTTTTCGCCAGGGCCGCTCATCTGACACCCCCTTTTCTGACACCCCCTTTCAAGAAACAAACCGGAACAGGAGGAAACGTATGGCAGGACTGACCGAAGGAAAAGTTGCGCTTGTCACTGGCGCAGGTTCGGGTATTGGACGGGCCACGGCGCTCGCTTTTGCGCGGGAAGGCGCCCGGGTTATTGTCTCGGACATTGTGGTGGAGGGCGGACAGGCCACCGTACAGCAGATCACGGCCGCCGGCGGACAGGCCACCTTTGTGAAAGCCGATGTCGCTCAAGCCGCTGAGGTCGAGGCATTAGTCAACACGGCGGTTGTAACCTACGGACGAATCGACTGCGCCTTCAATAACGCGGGTATTGAGGGCGAGCAGGCTCCCACCACTGAGTGTAGCGAAGCCAACTGGGAGCGGGTCGTGGCCATCGACCTGAAAGGCGTCTGGCTGTGTCTCAAGTATGAAATTCCGCAGATGCTCAAACAGGGCGGCGGAGCCATTGTCAACACGGCCTCTGTCGCCGGGCTGGTCGGCTTTCAGGGCATCGCTCCCTATGTTGCGGCCAAGCACGGGGTCGTGGGGCTGACCAAGACGGCGGCCCTGGAATACGCCAAGGCCGGGATTCGGGTGAACGCCGTCTGTCCCGGTGTGATTGATACCCCCATGGTCAAGCGGGCCTTCAGCCACAACCCACAGATGGCGGAGTCGGTCGCCGCAATCGAGCCGGTCGGTCGGCTCGGCCAGCCCCAGGAGATTGCAGAGGCCGTGGTGTGGCTGTGTTCCGATGCGGCCTCGTTTGTGACGGGCCACCCCATGGCGGTCGATGGCGGTCTGGTCACTCAGTAGGAGGAAGAAATATGCCAGGACGATTGGACACCAAAATTGCACTCGTGACCGGAGCGGGGTCCGGTATTGGTCGGGCCACGGCGCTCGTCTTTGCCCGAGAAGGCGCGAAAGTCGTGGTATCGGATATTGTCGTTGCCGGTGGTCAGGAAACCGTACGGCAGATTGAAGCCGCAGGCGGAGAGGCCATTTTTGTCAAAGCCGATGTGTCGCAGGCCGCAGATGTGGAGACGCTCGTCGCCCAGACGGTTGAGACGTACGGCCGCCTCGACTGTGCGTTCAATAATGCGGGTATCGAGGGGGGTGTGAAACCGACCATCGACTGTACTGAGGAAGAGTTTGACCGGACGATTGCGGTGAACCTGACCGGTGTCTGGCTGTGTATGAAATACGAGATCCAACAGATGCTCAGCCAGGGCGGTGGGGCTATTGTCAACACGGCTTCGGCCGCCGGGCTGGTTGGCTTTCCCGGCCTGCCTGACTATGTGGCGAGTAAACATGGTGTGGTCGGTCTGACCAAGACCGCGGCCCTGGAATACGCCAAATCCGGCATTCGGGTGAACGCCGTCTGTCCGGGAGTGATTCAAACCCCCATGGTCGAACGGGGAGCACAACTGTCTCCAGGGTTCGATGAACTCGCCGTGTCCATGGAGCCGGTTGGCCGCTTTGGGCAGCCCGCGGAAATTGGTGAAGCCGTAGTCTGGCTGTGTTCTGATGCCGCCTCGTTTGTGACCGGTATTCCGATGCAGGTGGACGGTGGGCTGGTGGCGCAGTAGCCGCTCTCGATGCAGTGCAAAACGGGGCACCCCAGAGTGCCCCGTTTCTCTCGACCGCTCCGGTCGCTTAGCGTTCCTTGTTTTTCTTCGCACGCCACTTGGCGCGTTTCTCGGCTCGACGCGCCCGCAATTCCGCAATCAGGGTCGCCGCTTTCGCGCGTTGGGCCGGAGTCAGTTCGGCCCGGATGGCTAAGCCCATCGCCAGGGATTCTTCAAACAGAGCCGACCGAAGCTGATTCAATTTGGCGTGCAGGACAGTGAAGTCAGCGGCTTCAACATTTGACTCTCCCAGGAGTCGGTCCATGATCGCTTGACGGGTCTCCCGCAGATCATTCTTGAAGCCGGTCAGACTTTCCCGCTGCTTCTTCTTGATCGCCTCGATAGTGGCCTGCTGGGCGTCGGTCAGGTCTAAATTCTGCAACACACGTGGGGGAAAAAAGCCAGGACCACCCCGACCAAAACGCCCGTGGCCGGGGCGGGCGGACACGAGGGAGGCGAGCAGGAGTCCTACGACAACCACACTTGTACCGATGATGCTCCATTTTCTTTTTGTCATATATCGACCTCCTGGGTATGTGGGTCTGTCTGATGAGACACGCGTGGACAAATTCCGGGTTACCTGGATTCGTCCGATGGGGGAGAGGGTTGAAAGTCCTCATGCCGCCCAAACCCACGTCGGCCACGACGGGGGCCTTTGTTGAGCCGTTCGAGCAACTTGGCGCGTTGCTCCGGGCTCAGCAGAGCGCGGACGCGGAGCATCGTCTTTAATTGCTCTTTGCGGAGTTCGGTTCGCAGGCGACCAATGCGGTCGGCTTGCTCCAATCTGCCGTATCGGTGTCTTGCGCGAGCGGAGTTGAGACGGACAGGAGGGTACCACCCTCGAAGTTCGGGCCGGAAGTCTGTTGCGAGGGGAACGCAAACCATAGCAGCAGCGCCGCACACGTAGCGGCAAGCAGGCTGGCTGGTCGGAGAAAAGGAAACCGGGCTGAGTCCGCCTTCCTCTATCTGTAGGCTGTATGAGACACTCGAATCAGACATTTGGTTTACATCCGTGTATGCGGGCGAGGAGGCCCCTACGAGGATTTTGCCTCCGCCGCCAGTGTGTGCAGCGCCTGACCGCTGAGCCGGTAGGGCAGCCATCCGTCCATATGGCCCATGCCCAAACGGTGGTAGAAATCGCGGGCGGGGTTCCAGTCCAAAACCTGAAGCTCCAGGCGCTGATATCCGCGTTCCACTGAAAGATCGGCCAGTTCTGCCATGAGCGCCCGCCCGACTCCATGTTTGCGCGCCGACTCGACGACAAACAGGTCTTCGAGATACAGGCTCGGCCGTCCCTCCCAGGTGGAGTAGGTCGCAAAGAACAGGGCAAAGCCGACCGGCTTTTCATCCTGCTCGGCAATCAGCACCTCGAACTGGGGTCGTTCGCCAAAGCCGTCGCGCAGCAGATCTTCAGGCGTGGTCTTGACCGCATCCGGGTCGTTCTCAAATCGTGCCAGTGCCTTGATGAACTCAAGGATGAGCGGCACATCGTCCGCGGTGGCGGATCGAATAGTGATGGGTGGCATGAACCGGGCCTTCCCTTGTTACGGTTCGGTCTTCACCAGGCGAAAATCGCCCTTGACGGCATTCCGGTATAAATTGATCTGCCCAATATGCCGTGCGCGGCCTTCCTCGTCCGTGACGCCCAGCCCTTCTTCAGGGGCGAGGCATAATACGCCGATTTTTCCAATCTGCGTATTGTGGTGTACCCGATAGGCCGCCTCACCAGTCTCGGCCAGGGGATAGGTCTCCGACAGGAGGGGATGGATGGCGCGCTTGCAGACCAGGCGATTCGCCTCCCAGGCTTCTCTGTAGTTGGCAAAGTGCGAGCCAATAATGCGCTTCTTGTGCATCCATAAATAGCGGTTGTCGTACTCGTGGTTATAGCCGCTGGTGGAAGCGCAGGTGACGACCTGCCCACCGGGGCGTGCAATAAAGACGCTCGCCGCAAAGGTTTCATGGCCCGGATGCTCATACACCACATCCGGGTCTTCGCCCCCGGTCATATCCCGAATCTGCTTGCCGAAGCGCCGCAATTCGCCCAGATTTTGCGACCCGTCTTCATTCCAGAACTGATAGCCCTCGGCGTTCCGATCAATCACCCAGCGCGCGCCTATGGTTTCGCACAGCTTGACCTTGTCTTGGGATGACACCACACAGATGGGGAAGGCGCCCGCGTTCAACACGTATTGCAGAGCAAAGCCGCCCAGCCCGCCAACCGCGCCCCAGATAAGAACGATATCGCCCTGTTTGATATGCGTACCGTTTTCGCTGACCAGCATGCGATACGAGGTGGAGTTGACCAGCGGCATGGAAGCCGACTCTTCCCAGGTGAGATGCGGCGGCTTGGGCATGAGCTGGTTCGCCCGGACAACGGCAATTTCAGCCAGACCGCCGAAATTGGTCTCAAAGCCCCAAATGCGCTGGTCCGGGTCAAGCATCGAATCGTCGTGGCCGTCCGGGGCCTGCATGTCCACGTAGTTGCAGTGAATGGTGACTTCGTCACCCGGCTTGAACAGATTCACCCCGGGCCCGACCTTCAGTACCACCCCGGACGCATCGCTACCCAGGATGTGATAGGGCAGATTGTGCTGGCCATCCCACGGGCTTTTCTTGGCGTTCCGCTCCAAAAATAGAAACGTCGGCAGGGGCTCAAAGATGGCGCTCCAGACCGTATTGAAGTTAATGCTGGAGGCCATGATCGCGACCAGGGCTTCGTTCGGGCCGACCTCCGGGACAGGGACTTGATCAAGGTGGAGGCTTTTCTTGGGGTCTTTTTCCCAGGACTCCAGTCCCTGAAACATGTTTACGTCGTCTTTATGCGTGGTGACAGCCAGCATCCACTCCGGGAGCGGCAGCCCCTCAAAGTCTTCGGTTTTGGCCTGGCCGTCCATGATGGCTTCACGGATGTTCTTCATCTCGGTCGTCATGGCTATCTCCTGCTCCTCCTGGGGTGCTGCGGCGTTGGAATCAGCACCGCGGGTCGATTAACACCCCCGGATTCAACAGACCCTGCGGGTCAAGGGCGGCTTTTGCAGCCTGAAGTGCGCTGGCGAACAGCTCGGGCCGTTGCTTCTCATACTGCGGGCGATGGGTCCGCCCGACGGAGTGGTGATGCGTCACCGTGCCGCCATAGCGCACGACTGCCTCCGACGCCGCGGTTTTGATCTCGTGCCACTGCTCCAGCTCGCTGCCCTTTTTGCCCATGCCGGTAAAGGTGAAATACGGCGCGGGACCGTCGGGATAGACGTGGGTAAAGCGGCACGACAGCACGCCACCGCCACACACCTCATCCAGCGCTTTTTGGACATCCCGCATCACGCCGGCGTGGAATGCGGGAAACTGGCTCCACGGAATCGAACTCTCAGTGGTGTCGAATATCGCGCCCATAGCCGCCATGGTCGAAAAGGCGTAGGGCATACGGATAAAGGCGTTGCGCCAGTCGCCGACCGAGCCGCCGCGGCCCGTGGTCTCCCCCCCGCCTTTCATGACCACCCCGTTGGGTGTCGTGCCGCCGAGGTCGGCGCAGCACTCAAGCGCGCGGTCGATCCAGGCTTCGAGCGGATGGTCCGCGGACTCAAAGCCGAGCATGAGCAGGCTGCCGCCCGTACCGTTGCCGACGTTGTTCCGTTTGACCTCGGTCGGATCGAGAATGCGACAATTGGTAGGGTACAGGCCCGACTGGCTGAGCAAACGAATGGCCTCAACCCCGTTCTCGAATTTTTCAAAGTGCACAGCAGTTGAGGCCCGATAGACTGGACGGTGCTGCAAGCGCATCCAGGCTTCGGTGATAATACCCAGAATCCCCTCTGAACCGATAAACATGCGGTCCGGGCTTGGGCCGGCGCCCGACCCCGGCAGGCGGCGCGAGGCAACAGTCCCGCGCGGGGTGACGACTCGGGTGGATTCGACCAGGTCGTCAATATGGGTGTACAGCGTGGCAAAATGTCCGCCCGAGCGGGTGGCGATCCAGCCGCCCAGGGTCGAGAACTCGAACGACTGGGGATAATGCCGCAGGGTATAGCCGTGCGGTTTGAGTTGAGCCTCCAGGGCCGGGCCGTACACGCCGGCTTGAATGCGGGCCGCGCGCGAGGATTCATCAATCTCCAATACTTTGTCGAGGCAGCGCAGATCGATGGACACGCTCCCTGGGTAGGCGTCCCCCGGCGGAGGCTCGACGCCGCTGGTGACGCTCGATCCTCCCCCAAACGGAATAGCCGCAGCCCCCACCTCGTTGCACCAGTCCAAAACGGCCACCACGTCGTCCTCGGTCCTGGGAAAGGCCACCACATCGGGCGGGTTCGGAAAATCCAGACGAAAGGCCCGCACAATATCGGGCAGGGCTTTGCCATAGGAATGGGCCGCGCGGTCGTAGGTTTCGGTCGAGCAGATGTTGGCAAGAGCCTCGGGCGGTGAGAGGCGCGGCGCCCGGAGTTGAATGTCTTCAACGCGTGGTTCCGGGTCCAGGCTAAAATCGCTGGCCCCGACACTCTCGGCAATGCCCTTGGCGATATTTTTTTTCTGTTCCGGGGTGGGCTGTTCGTCTTCAAATCCCCAGCCCCAAATAGTGGTGCGACGGTGTGCCATACATTCTCCTTACTCCTCTATCTCTTCAGTACTTCCCGAACGGGGGTTCCTGAATGGTCATCTGATATTCAATGAGATGCATCTCTCCGCAGGCAAGTGTCTGGTCCAGAACCGATTGGAGTTCTGCCGGAGACTGGACGCGCGTTGCCGGGACGCCAAAGGCCGCGGCGAAGGCCAGAAAGTCCGGATTTGTCAGTTGGGCTTGATACGCCTCTTGATACGCGGTCCGCTGCAAATAGCCGATCACCCCAAACGCATCATCGTTGACCACAATGAGGGGAAAGCCAACCTTGTGGCGCACGCACGTGGCCAATTCCTGAGCCGTGTAGAGAAAGCCTCCGTCGCCGATCAGGCCGACAACAGGGATATCTGGACGGGCGAGTTTGACACCAATGGCGGCCGGAAAACTGAAGCCGAGCAGACCGGAGCCTTTGGCCCCGATGATCCCGTTGGCCTGATAGGACGGATAAAAATACTCGGCCCAATAGCCAAGCTGGGTGTTATCGACCACGAGAGCGCTGTCTCGGGGCAGCACGGCCCGAATCGCCTGGAGCGACTGAATTTCCGGACGCTCTTGGCCGAGTCGCTCGATCTCCGCCGCCGCCTGCCGCCGCCACGCCGCGGTCCGTTCCTGGCGCGGCCCAGTGTAGGGTTCTCCTTCGAGTCGCTTGCGCAGTGCGCGGGTAGTGACGCCAATATCTCCGACCAGCGGCAGCGCGGCCGGATAATTTTTGTTGATCCAGCGTTCGTCCCAATCGACATGGATCAACTGTTCGGGCAGGGCCAGGCCGCGGCGTTTGGCATCGACCTCCCGCAGCCGAGAGCCGATCACGACTGCCGCATCACAGCCGGGTACGATCTCTTTGACAACCAGTCTGCGGGCCGCATTGCCGAAGGCAAGGGTGTGATCTTCCGCGACTACGCCTTTGCCCGGCGTGTTGGTGATGACGGGTGCGCATAGAGCCTCGGCCAGGGCTTGCACATCTCCGGCAATATTCGCCCGGGCCGCGTCTGTCCCGGCCAGAATGAGGGGTTGTTTTGCATTGCGCAGAATGGCGACGGCCTCGTCAAGCCGGGGAGGCGACGGCGGAGGGGCTGGAGCGCCGTTCGGGGGTGTCGGAGGCGTCGCCGGCGCGTCTCCGGCCATCAGGTCGGTGGGGACTTCCAAACACACCGGGCCGGGCCGGCCGGCCTGAGCCAGGGCGATAGCGCGCTGTGCGGACGCATACAGTTCATCGCCCGTCCGGGGAGTAATCACCTCTTTGGTAATGGTCCGAAAGAGAGCCGTCTGTTCTTCCAGTTCGTGCAGAACGCCCAAACCCTTGCCGATCTTGGCGGCGTCGATATTGGTCGTAATCATCAGGACCGGCGAGCAACTGCCCCAGGCTTCCTGCAGGGCCGAAACCGTAAAGCCCGCGCCCGGACCGGTGGACGAGACAATAACGCCCAGTCCGCCGCTCGCCCGGGCATAACCGTCCGCCATATGGGTGGCACCAGCTTCGTGCCGACAGCCAATATGCCGAATCGAGGGCTCGTGGCGCAGGGACTCGTACAGGCCGATATTATGGATGCTGGGGATACCAAAAATGGTCGAGACGCCGGCCTCTTTCAGGGCTTGAACGATGCCATCGGCTCCTCGGGGCATGCACCCTCCCTTCTGAATCTACTTGACCACACCTTTGTGTTTCAGTTGCTCCACCTCATCGCCACTCACGCCCATCTCCTGCAAGATCTCCCAGGTATGCTGACCCAGGGTCGGAGGGGCGAGACGCACGGCGCCCGGCGTTTTCTTGAGCTTGGCCGGAATACCGCCAACCTTGAGTTTTCCGACTCGCGCGTGGTCCACCTCGACCGCCATGTCGTTATGCTGGACTTGGGGGTCGGCAAAGGTTTCGTGCAAGCTGTTCACCGGCGCGGCCATCACGTCCGCCTCGCTCAAGCGGTGCATCATGTCAGCCACGTCTCGTTTGGCAAACTCGGCCTGCAACGCCGCATTGAGTGCTGCTTCGTGTTGCAAGCGGCGCTCTCCAGTCTCAAAACGCGGGTCCGCCATCAGGTCCTCCCGTTCGACCGCGCGGCAGATATTATGGAAGAACTTGTTATTAAAAGAGGCAATCTGAATGTCCCGGCCGTCTTTGCACCTGAAGGTTCCGTAGGGCGCATAAAACGGGCTGGCATTCCCGACGCGCGGCTGGATGTACTGGCTGAGAAAGAATTGGCCGACCTGGGACGGCTGAACGTGGATCAGCCCGTCCATCAGGCACAGCTCGATCTGCTGGCCAATGCCCTGTTGCTCGCGGGTCCACAGGCCGACCATGGCGGCAAAGGCGACCAGATTGGCACAGGTGGCGTCGGCGATGGCCGGTCCGGCCTTCAGGGGCTTGCCGTCCCGCTCCCCGGTGGCGCTCATAAAGCCGGTCAGCGCCTGGGCGAGGGGGTCAATGCCCGGCCGGCCGCCATACGGTCCGTCCTGGCCAAAGGCGCTGACCGAGATACAGATGATTTTCTCGTTATACTGGCGCGTCTCTTCATACGTCACCCCCAGCTTGGCTTTGGCTTGGGGGCGAAGATTGTCGACAATAATGTCGGCCGTTCGGACCAGCCGGAAATACAGGGCTTTGCCTTCCGGCTGGGTCAGGTCCAGCACCAGGCCGCGTTTATTGCGGTTAATCCCGACGTAAAAGCCGCTGTCATTCTCGACCTTGGGACCAATGGCACGGGACTCATCCCCATAGGGGGGCTCGATTTTAATCACATCCGCACCCATATAGCCCAACATGGTCGCGCCGTACGGGCCGGCCAACATGCTGGCGATATCCAGCACGCGAACCCCTTGCAGCGGTAATGCCATCGGTGCCTCCCTCCCGTATTGTCAACGCTCTAGGTAGAACGCCTTGGCGCAGACGCTAGCACACCGCACCCGGAATGCCAAAGGCAGGAGCGCTGCCCGGCGTGGTTGAAATGAGTAAACGTGCCCGGCATCTGCCTGTCTATGGAGGGGAGATGTACTCATCGGGCTAGGCTGGATGCGGTTTTTTTGCTATGCCCGAGCAAATCTATCCCAGTAAGGAGGGAAATCGTATGCCGCTCTATCTCGACGAGATCTATTGGGAACCGGCCCGGACCAAGGAAGTCCATAATATGTTCAAGGGAGTCTTAAGCGGAGAGACCGGCTTTCCTGAAGGGGTCACGCTGAAAGCCGGACCCTGGGCCTCGAACGAAGAGGCGAAGATGGTGCTGGTTCTGGATATCCAAGATCATACCAAGACCTTCACCACTTTTTCGACCCTCGTCGCCCAAGGGCTGATTACCAAACGCCGCCTCACGCCGATTGTCGAGTGGAGTGGTATGGACGGCGTGGTGAACAATCTCTCATAAGGGAGAAGCGGGGAGGGGGCTGACTCTCTGGGGGTGTCAGACCTCCTTCCCGAACAGTCCACAGAACAGATCCGCTACCCAGCCATGACTGCTTCCACCCCCCCTGATCGCCCGCGGGCTATCACCGTCTACTGCGCGTCAAGCAAACGCTGTCCGCAGGTGTATCTGGACGTAGCGGCTGAATTGGGACAACTGCTGGCGCAGCGCGACTACACCTTAATCTATGGTGGCGGCAATACCGGCCTGATGGGAGCCGCCTCCCAGTCCACGCTGGCCGCCGGCGGGCGGGTGGTCGGTGTTATCCTGACGCGCTTCCTCGAAGACGGCTACGGACAGGCCGGGCATGAAATGCATACCGCCGATGATATGCGCAGCCGGAAGCAGGGACTGGATGAACGCGGGGACGCCTGTATCGCCCTGCCGGGCGGGTTTGGAACATTTGAGGAGGTTCTTGAGGTAATCTCCCTGAAACAGCTCGGCTTTCACTCCAAGCCGGTTGTTCTGGTGAATACCAACGGCTATTTCGACGGCCTGTTGCAGCAATTCGAGCGCGGCTTTGCCGAAGCGCTCATCAACCAGAAATTTCGCGATCTCTACACCGCGGTCTCCACGCCGCAGCAAGCCCTGGACTGTATCGAGCAGGAACTGGGCCGCTGCACTGCCTCCCCGTCATCCGGGGGATAAATGCCCCCCGTTCCTGCCTCCATAGGCAGACGCTTCTCTGCCGTGGTAAGACCGTTGGAGAGGGAGGTCCTGATGAAAGTTGCGGCCGGCCGAGAATTTTTTGTCCGTTTTGGAGAACAGGCTCAGGCCATCGTACCGGAGCTGGGTTGGGCTTTGATTGAGCCGGACGGCTCCTGGTCGGCCTCGCCGGATGACTGCGACCTCATTGTGTTAGCCGGTGAGGCGTATCGCAAAGCATTCATCGACACCGTAATACAGATTCCACAGCCACGCTGGGCGCATACCGAAGACGCCGGCACGGACGGCCGTTTTTATGACGCCATGCGGGCCAAGGGCGCGCTCATTTCCCACAGTCCTGGTACCAACGCCCCTGAGGTAGCCGAGTTCGCCGTGGGATTTGTGCTGTGGTCGGCAAAACGGTTTGGCGAACTGTCCACCCGTCAACGCCAGCACCGCTGGCAGGAACTCGGGCTTGAGAGCCTGAGCGACAAAACTGCTCTGGTCGTCGGCCTTGGTGCCATCGGCAGTCGCACTGTTGGCATGCTCGGGGGCTTTGGGATGCGGATTCTCGGTATTCGTCAATCAGCTCGACCTGTGGTCGGGGTAGAGCAACAGGGCACGTTGGCCGACCTCCACCGATTTCTGCCCGAGGCCGATTTTGTCATTCTGGCCACTCCGGCCACCCCCCAGACGCAGGGGCTTATCGGCGCGGATGAGCTGGCTCTTATGAAATCCTCTGCCACCCTGATCAATATCGCACGCGGGGTCATCGTCGATATGACGGCGCTCAAAGAAGCGCTCCGGGCGGGAAGGCTGCGCCACGCCTGCCTCGATGTCCTGCCCACCGAACCGTGGCCCGCGGCCGATGACCTCTGGGATATGCCGAATGTGTTCATCACTCCGCATACGGCCTCAACCTCGCCCCTCTATCTGCCGCGGGTCGGCGAGCTGTGGCTGGACAATCTTCGGCGTTATGTCAGGGGAGAATATCTGCGGCATCGGGTTGTCTGGCCGACGAAGCCTTACAGCACCTCAGCCTCTCGTAACTTCCCCACGTCTTCCCAGGAATAGCCCAGCATATCGACCAGCACCTGTTCGGTATGCTCGCCAAACTCCGGGGCCGGGGCCTTCGGGTCGGCCGGTGTCTCGCTCAAAATTAGGGGCGCGCCGACGATCTGCGTTTCGCCCCAGGTGGGGTGAGCATAATCCACAACATAGTCGTTGGCCTGCATTTGCGGATCGTCGGGCAGGTCGGTGATGTTATTCACCAGCGTATAAATAAAATCGCCACCGTCTTTCAGGATTTGCATCCATTCCGCGCGTGGCTTTGAGGCGAAAATTTTATCGACAATGGCGATGATCTCTTCGGCGTTCCGACCGCGCAGCTTCATGTTCTCAAAGCGCGGGTCTTTCTCCAGCTCCGGAATGCCGAGCGTCTTGCAGAAATCCGGCCAGTAGCGGTCGGCTTGCGGCATGGCCAGACAGATCCATTTATCGTCCTGGCACTTATAGTGATTCCAGAGCGGGTTGACCGCTTTGGTGCGATAAAAACGCTTGAACTCTTTCCCCAGGGTCAGGCGACAGGCCAGATTGAGCCCCTGGAGGGCCATCATACTGCCCAGATGCGAGGTATCGACCTCCTGGCCGACACCCAAGCGTTCGCGGGCCAACAGGGCTACGGTAATCCCGTGGGCCAGCATGATAGCGCCCATTTGGTCGGCGATACCTCCGGTAATATTCATGGGCTCCATGTCCGGCTCACCCGCCGCGGTCATGATCCCGGACCGGGCCAGGCCCATATAGTCGAAGGAGGGTTCCCCTGCGTCCGGCCCGTTTGGACCATAACCGCTTGCGCTGGCATAGATCAGCTTGGGGTTGTATTTCGAGAGGGTGGCATAATCCAGGCCAAGCCTGGCCGCCACGCCCTTGCGATAGTTCTGGACAAAGACGTCTGACTTTTCGACCAGCTTATAGACGATTTCTTTGGCCTCGGGCTTCTTGAGATCGAGCGTGAGGCTCTTTTTATGGCGGTTATTGGCTTCAAAATAATAGTTGCGTGCGCCGGTTTTGGCCCCGGCAATTTGCATCACGCCGCGCCCAGGGTCGCCCCCCACGCGCTCTTCAAGCTTGATGACCTCCGCCCCGAGGTCGCCGAGCATCATGGTCGCGACCGGTCCCTGCTGCCATATGGTCCAGTCAAGGACACGAATTCCATCCAGCGGCTTTGCCATACGCCTGCCCTCCTTAATGCTGTAGCTTCCTGCCCCTGCTTCTCGCTTGCCCGAACTCTAGCACAAGGCCAGGAAGCGAACAAAGCGAACGAAACAAAAAAGATCGCCTAAACGTGCAGCGAGGAATCGGAACGAAACGGCGTTTATTTTTTCTGCGACTCCCAAAACCGGTCGGAGGCGCTTTTGATCCGATCGTGGAGTTTCACCAGCAGTTCAGCGTTGCCGTACAGAATAAACACGGTGGCCGAGACCGCACCAACAATAAATCCAAACCAGAACATAAGCCCTCCCCCCCCTATCATGCCAGCCGGATAGCATCCACTCTACTGAAAGACGACGTTGATTGGCTAGGCAGTCGGTTTTCGCACGCTATAATAGAACGGTCATGGATAAAAAGACAAAGTTCAACATCTGGTATCTCTTCATTGCCCTCTGGGGTGTCGTCATTCTGCATAGCGTCTGGATACAGGCGACCCGCATCGAACAGATTCCCTATAGCCAGTTTCAGGAATACTTGAATGACGGTCGCATCGCAGATATCCGTATCTCGGAGCACTATATCCAAGGCACGCTCAAAGATTCCGTCGAAGGACATCCCAGCCAGTTTGTGACGGTCCGGGTGGCCTCCGACCTGGCCGAGCAACTGGCCGCCCGTGAGGTCCGCTTCGCCGGGGAGATTGAGAGCACGTTTGTCAGTAACCTGCTGTCCTGGATTCTGCCCGTCCTGTTATTCTTCGGGGTCTCGCTGATTCTGATGCGGCGGATGGCACAGCGTGGGGGCTTCGGTGGTGGCTTTATGTCGATCGGGAAGAGTAAAGCCAAAATCTATATGGAGCAGGATGTCAAAATCCGCTTCACCGATGTGGCTGGGGTCGAAGAAGCCAAGACGGAACTCCAGGAAGTCATCGAGTTTCTCAAGACGCCGGAAAAATTCCGCCGGCTCGGGGGGAAAATCCCCAAAGGCATTTTACTGGTGGGGCCGCCGGGGACCGGGAAAACGCTCCTGGCCAAGGCGGTGGCGGGAGAAGCCGAGGTGCCGTTTTTCTCGATCAGCGGTTCCGAGTTTGTGGAGATGTTTGTCGGCGTCGGGGCGGCCCGCGTCCGGGACCTGTTTACCCAGGCCAAAGAAAAAGCCCCCTGCATTATTTTCATGGATGAACTGGACGCCCTGGGCAAGGCGCGTGGCATGGGACCCGTCTCGCACGATGAGCGGGAACAGACCCTCAACCAACTGCTGGTGGAAATGGACGGGTTTGATCAGCGGGCTGGGGTCATTCTGATGGCAGCCACCAATCGGCCTGAGATTCTGGACCAGGCCCTGCTGCGGGCCGGGCGCTTTGACCGCAACGTGGTGGTAGACCGGCCGGACAAAACCGGCCGGCTGGCCATTCTTCAGGTGCACGCCCGTGCGGTTCCCCTTGAGGCTGAAACCGCCCTGGCAGTGATTGCCGCCATGACACCGGGCTTTGCCGGTGCGGACTTGGCCAATATCGTCAACGAGTCGGCGCTGCTGGCGGTCCGGCGTGGTAAAGACACGGTGGGCCTGCCCGAACTCCAGGAAGCGGTTGAGCGGGTGATTGCCGGACTGGAAAAGAAGAATCGGGTCTTAGGCCAAAAAGAAAAAGCGCGCGTCGCCCACCACGAGATTGGGCATGCCTTGGCGGGCATGTCCTTACCGGGGTCGGATGAAGTGCAAAAGATATCGATTATTCCGCGGGGCGTCGCAGCCTTGGGCTATACCCTCCAACTGCCGAGCGAAGATCGGTTTCTGATGACCAAATCCGAGTTGGAAAACAAAATTGCCGTGCTCCTCGGCGGTCGGGTGGCTGAAGAGTTGATTTACCAGGAGATCTCGACTGGGGCCCGAGACGATCTGCTCAAAGCAACCGATACGGCCAGGAGCATGGTCAAATCCTACGGGATGAGCGACGCGCTCGGTCAGCAAAGCTTTGACCAGGAGCGCCAGCCCATGTTCCTGCAAAACGGCCAGCCGCAGGGGCCGGGCGACTACAGCGAGGAGACCGCGCGGGAGATCGATAATGAGGTGCGCCGTATTATCAACGAACAGCACGCCCGTATCACCAAGATATTGAAGGCGAAGCTCCCCATGCTGCGTCAGGCCGCCCAGGTCCTGTTAGAGAAAGAGACCATATCCGGGGAAGAGTTGACAAGGATTGCCGCTCAATTCGAGAGGCAGCCCGACGTGCCGCCGGCGATAGTTGAGGTGGGCTGAGCGTTTCGGCAGGGAGCTGCCCCTCTTGTCAGCCACGGGGAAGGGCAGTATCTGTCCTGCTGGGTATTCAACGTACCGGCTGAGTCAAAAAGGAGAGTGTCATGAGCAAAGAAGCGTTTACGGTTGCTGTCCCGGATGGAGTGTTGACGGACTTACGCGAGCGGCTGGCAAAGGCGCGCTGGCCGGGCGAGTTTGCCAACGAGCAGTGGGCGTACGGGACGAATCGGGCCTATCTCCAAGAGTTGGTCGAATACTGGCGTACCGACTACGACTGGCGCGCCCACGAGCGCGAGATGAACGCCTTCTCCCACTATAAGACGACGCTTGACGGTGTTCCGATTCATTTTATCCACGAGCCGGGGAAAGGGCCGAATCCGACCCCGTTGATCCTGAGCCACGGCTGGCCGTGGACCTTCTGGGATTTTCATAAAGTCATTCGGCCGCTGGCTGACCCGGCCGCGTTTGGCGGTGATCCGAACGATGCGTTTGATGTGGTTGTGCCGTCTTTGCCGGGCTATGGATTTTCCACCCCGCTGACCACCCCGGGCATCAATTTCTGGCGCACGGCCGACCTGTGGCGCGGGCTGATGCAAGATGTCTTGGGCTATGAAAAATTCGCCGCCCAGGGCGGAGACTGGGGTGCGCTTATTACCGCCCAGCTCGGGCATAAATACGCCGAGCACCTGCTCGGCTGTCACGTCAACCTCATGGTTCCGCTGGATGTTTTTGTCGGCCCCATGCCCGAGGCGTCCGAGTATGGCCCGGGGGAGGCGGGCTGGTATGAAAAGAACCTGAACTTTTTACTGCCGAGAGTGGCTATTCCGCCTTGCAGACCACCAAGCCGCAGACCTTGGCCTTTGCGCTCAACGACTCGCCGGTCGGGCTGGGTGCCTGGATCCTGGAAAAGCGCCGTACCTGGAGCGACTGCAACGGGGATGTCGAAAAACGTTTCAGCAAGGACGATCTGTGCACTACGATGACGCTCTACTGGATCACCCAGAGTTTTGGTACGTCCGCGCGCTATTATTATGAAGCAACGCATAACCCCTGGAAGCCGTCGCATGAGCAGACGCCGGTTGTCCAGGCACCGACCGGCGTGGCTGTTTTCTCAGAAGAAGTGATCCTCATGCCCCGCAAGTGGGCCGAGGGTTATTATAATTTACAACGCTGGACGCCCATGCCCTCGGGCGGACATTTTGCGCCCATGGAAGAACCTGAACTCCTGGTCAACGATGTCCGTGCCTTTTTCCGGTCACTCAGAACATAAACGGTCAGGAGTGGAACCGCACGCACAGGACACCAATTATGAAACTCAACGGAACACGAACCATTCCCGCCTCCCAACAGAAGGTCTGGAGATTCCTGACCGACCCGGACCAACTCGCCAAGTGCATGCCCGGCTGTGAGAGCCTGACAGAGAGCGGCGAGCATGAATACAGCGGGGAGATCAAGGTGGGTGTGGCCGCGGTCAAAGGCGTCTACAACGGCACGGTCAAGATGGAGGATCTCCAGCCGCCGTCGCATTACAAGCTCAGCCTTGATGGGAAGGGCAAGCAGGGTTTTCTCAAGGGATCGGGCACGATTGATTTAGTCGAGCAAAACGGCCAGACCATCTTGACCTACCGCGGCGCTGTCCAGATCGGCGGGCTGCTGGCCAGTGTCGGCCAACGCCTGGTGGACGGTGCGGCGAAAATGCTGCTCGGTCAGTTCTTCAAGGCCGTGGATGTCGAGATCCAAACCGTGCCGGATGAAGAGGTCAAACCCGGGGGACCTTGGGCAGCCGGCTGAAGCGCCTGTTTGGGAAAGGCAGTCCAGCGTAACCCCCGTACCACTGTGAACACGCACTTCAAAATCGGCATTGCCCAGATCAGCCCGCGCCTCGGAGATATTGCTGCCAACCTGACCCTCTACGAACAGGCCATTACGCGCGCCAAAAATGAGAAGGTTGAGTTCCTCATCTTTCCCGAGTTGAGTCTGACCGGCTATCACCTGCGGGACATGGTCGCGACGGTCGCCCTGCGTCAGGACGCGCCTGAGTTCACCCAACTGCGAGAGCTGAGCACATCGGTGGCCTGTCTGGTCGGGATGGTCGAAGAGAGCCCGGACTTTTGCTTTTACAACTCTGCCGTCTATCTCAGCGGGGGTGACGTCCGCCACGTCCATCGCAAGGTCTATCTGCCAACCTATGGCATGTTTGACGAGCAGCGCTATTTCGCGCGCGGGGATAGCGTGCGCGCCTTTGACACTCCGTATGGGCGCGCGGCAGCCCTGGTGTGCGAAGATATGTGGCATCCGTCCACGGTGTATATTGCGGCCCTCGATCAAGCCCTGATGCTTATCTGTCCGTCGTCCAGTCCGTTGCGCGGCATTGCTGACAAGAGACAACAGGACGAGAACGCGCGCTATTGGGAGGCGATGAATCGCGTCTATGCCGAAACCTTCGGGGTGTTTGTGATCTATGCCAATCGGGTCGGCTTTGAAGACGGGGTGGGGTTCTGGGGGGGCTCAGAGGTGATTGATCCTTTTGGGCAATGCATTGCCAAGGGACGCTATTACGAGGAAGATTTTGTCACGGCGGACATCAGCCTTGATGCCGTCCGGCGCAAACGCGTCGCGGCGCCGCTGTTGCGGGATGAGGACATCGATCTGACAATTAACGAATTACTGCGGATACGTGGACGGAGACAATAAACACGCAACAGGAGGACCGAGCATGTCTTATGCGGACGACATTATTGCCATTCAGCAACTGCTCCACGCCTACTGCCATGTGGTAGACCGTGGCACGGTGGACGAAATCGCCGACCTGTTTCACCCCGACGCAGTTCTGCTCCCGGCCTATGAAAGCGACGTGCGCTACGAAGGCCGCGACGCAGTGAAAGGCTGGTATGCCAACTACGACACTACGCTGCGGAACGGCGTGCGCTTTCTGCGCCACAAAATAGAGTCGCCCGTGATTGCAGTATCGGGCAACGAAGCCACCTCAACCTGCTATCTGGATGCCGACGCCATCACCAAATCGACGGATAAGTCCATGATTGTCTTTGGTCGCTATGACGACACGTTCGTCAAAGACGCAGGTCGCTGGTGGTTTAAGGAGCGCAAGATCATTACCTACTACAGCCTGCTGGCTGACGAATATACACCCGGACGCGGAGCAGAGTAGCTCCAGTTGGTATCTCCTCATCCCTCCATGCCTGAGAGCGAAGCGCCGTTTTCCGAAGAGGTGAAGCCCATCCCATGCGAAGCTCGCCTGGTGGAGAAGATACGGTTGCACCGGCTTGGTTGACGCTGTGCGGCCACGCAAGATAGGCTGCTGCGCACCGCTTTGAGCCAGGGAGTGGGCGTGTCTATGAAGAGTATTGTGCTGGTAAAACAGGTGCCCGTGGTTTCGGCCATGAAGCTCGACCCGGAAACAAAAACCCTCCAGCGTGAGGGCGTGCCGTCCGAGGTCAGTTCGTTTGATGTCCGCGGGTTGTTGAAAGCGCTGGAACTGCGGGAAGAACACGGCGGCGAGGTGGTTGCGCTGACGATGGGGCCGCCCCAGGCAGAGGAGGCGCTGCGGTACTGCCTGGCTCTGGGAGCGGATCGGGCCGTGCATCTGACGGACCGGGCTTTTGCCGGGGCGGATACGCTGGCGACTGCCCGCACTTTAGCTCTGGCGTGTGAGCAGGAAGGCTATGATCTCCTCCTGTGTGGCCGGCATAGCACCGATGCGGAAACCGGGCAGGTTGGACCGGAGATTGCCGAGCTGCTTGATATTCCTCAGGTGACGGGCGTGGCCGCATTAACGCTCGACGCCGACGGCAAGACTATCCGGGTTGAACGTGAGACCGATAGCGGTTTTGACACCCTTGCCTGTCCCCTGCCGGCCCTGGTGTCGGCCACCGAAGACCTGGCGCCGGAACGCTTCCCCAGGAAGGCTGAGCGACAAGCTGCCCAAGAGAAGCCGGTGGAGACGGTGACCGCAGGCGACCTTTCAGCGGATCTGACGCGATTTGGGGCCGCGGGCTCACCGACCTGGGTGGAGTCTGTCCAAACTGTTGAAGACCGCCGTGAAAACCGGGTGCTTGAAGGGGAGCTGTCTGAACAGATCGATAGCCTGGTCCAAGCACTCTTAGCCCGTGGACTGTTTGGAACGTGGACGGATGATGGAACCGCGGACGAAAAGAAAGTACGAAGCGCTGAACCCGAGCCGGGGAAAGCCGCCTGGGTTGTGGCTGAAACCTTAGGTGACACGCTCCGGCCGGTCAGCTTTGAGCTTTTGGGAAAAGCCGTTGCGCTGTCGGCCCAGTACGGGGGTGAAGTGGGCGCTGTCTTGATCGGCGGTGGGCTCGACGCCCATATCACGCCTTTAGCCGAGTACGGCGCCGACGTGGTATACCGGGCCGATGATACCCGTCTTGCCTGCTATGACACCGACCTCTATGCCGCGTTGTTGAGTCGGGCGGTTCAAACCTACAAACCACAGGTGCTGCTGTTGGGTTCAACCGCGATTGGCCGCGACCTGGCTCCGCGGGTTGCGGCGCGGCTTGGCCTGGGCCTCACCGGCGACTGTGTGGATTTGGAAGTCGATAATCAGGGGCGCTTGCTGCAACTCAAGCCTGCGTTTGGCGGCAATATCGTTGCGCCGATTCTGTCGAAGACAACGCCCGCAATGGCGACGGTCCGCCCCGGTATGCTGTCTCCCTCTCAGCCCGTTACTGGTCGTCCGGCGCGGGTGGAAAGACTGACGCTTGATGCTGCTGTCCACAGCCGGGTGCGACTGGTGTCACAAACGGGCGCCGACGCAGCCAAAGCCGCGGCCCTGGATGCCGCGGACATCGCTGTTGGTGTCGGGAAAGGCATCGGCGGGCCGGAGAATCTGCCCGTGATAGAACAACTGGCCGAGGTATTAGGCGGGGCTCCGCTGGCTTCGACGCGGGATATTGCGGACCTGGGTTGGCTCCCCCGGCAACATCAGGTTGGCATCACCGGCCGAGCGGTCGCGCCGAAGCTGTATTTTGCCATTGGTATTCGAGGCGCGTTTGAGCATATGGTGGGTTTGCGTAAGGCCGGCACCATTGTGGCTATCAACAGCAAAGCCAAAGCACCGATATTCAAAGCTGCCGATCTCGGTATTGTCGGCGACTATGCCGAAGTCGTGCCGCTCTTGACCGCGGCCTTACGCAAGGCGAAGGCTGGGCAATAAACTCGTCCTGCGGCCAGAGCCGAGAAAAAGGCCGCGCGCTCTTACGCCGCCCACCAGCGCGGGATCTGCGCCGACTCCGCAGAGAAATACAAGGCCTGGATTTTCCGCGGGTCGAGAGCCAGGTGCTGGCATATCCACAGGAAGCTGAACGGGCTCTCATCTTTTGAGAAAAACCACATCCGGTCCAACTCAAACTGAGAGAGCAACAGATTGTTACCCTTCCGCACTAAATCGCGTACCACAAAGGCATCGGATAAAATGTTACGGAGGAGCGCCTTGAATGGGTTGTATGACGAATAGCGGGGCTGCTGCTCGCCACCTTCCACATCCACCATCATCATATCCACAGCAGCATGTATCATATCCACAGCTTACTAGCTATTAGTGCAGATTTTGCAACCCCCCTCGTGCTCCTTCCGCCGATATGTTTCTGCGGCAGGCATTTTTCTCGAATATGGGGGGCATTGCTCCGGTATTTCTCCCGGGAGAAGAGGGGGTCTCGGCCCCGAAGGGCCGGGCGCGTCAATCCCGCTCTGCCGGCCACGCCGTCTGGAGCAGTTGGAATAATGCCGCGAACTGCCGCTCGGTCAGTTCCAGTCCTTGGGTGACGTCGGGCGGCTTGGGCCAAGTCCGATCAGGAAACGCACCGCCGCCCACTGTCCGCGGGGTGGCATAGCGCGGAATCACATGAAAGTGGACATGCTTATCCACCATCATGAGTAACAGATAGTTAATTTTGTCAAAGGCGAAGACCCGTTTAAGCGTCCCTTCCAGGTCGGCCGTGACGGCAGGCAACTCGGCAAATGCCTCGGCTGAGACCTCTGCCATACTCGTCACTTCCGCGCGACACACCAGCACCAGCGAACCGACTGTCACTTGCTGGGGGCGCAGTAAGACTGCCCAGTGCGTATACTCACGCAGCAGAGTGTTCGGGTAATTGAATTTCAACAATGTTTCATGCGGCATAGCTTCACCCTTCTGTCTGAAAACTATGCGGTCTTGGAAAAGGATGCAATGCGCGGCTCCGCGCGTATGAAGCACCCGCAAGGGGCGGCGAGGGAGGAGGGCGGGCACGCTATGAAGGACGCGGAGCGTTCGCCTCCGTAGAGGGGTTTCCACAGCAGCCGGAACACGTCTGCCGCGGCTGGTAATCGATCACATTCCCGCGCCGGTCAAGCTCAAAATGGCAGCACTTCAGCAGCATGTCTTTTAGCTTGTCTCGCCCGCGTTGGACGCGGGATTTGGCCCCGGACAAGGACAAGCCCAAACGTGCGCCGACCTCGCCTTGTGTCAGTCCTTGGACCTCTGCCAGCTCTATTGCCTCACGATACCGCGGCGGTAACTGTTGTGCGAGGCACCTCAGGCCGGCCGCAATCTCCTCATTATAGTTCTTTTCTGAGGTGCGCTCTTCAGGGATAGCCTCCGCCACGACAGCGGCAGGGGCGAGTAGCTCTTTCGATACGAAGCCCTTACGGAAATAATCTCTCAGCGTGTTCTGGGCAACCCGCTGGACCCAGGCGGCCAACCGGTCCTGTTCCTGGAGAGAGGCGAGTCCGTTGTGGACCCGCACAAATGTCTCCTGGAGCAGGTCTTCCGCCAATTGGTCATCCCTGACGCGGCGGCGAAAGAACGCGCGCAACTGCTGGCTCAGCGCCTGCCAGGCGTGCTCAGTTGAGACGCTCATCCTGTCTCCTATTCCGCACAGCATTCGACTGGGCAACACGTGGAGCTTTGCCTCGCCGCCCGGTCTGGCGCCTCGCTTGCCCCTGCACCGCCGGTCTCCCTTTTCTTTCTTCCGTAATCCGACACATCCGCGTCCAGCACTACAAAAATCTCCCAGGCGTTCCCGTCCGGGTCGGTCACCCAGGCTTTGTCCTGCACAGCGTAACAACAAGAGACGGCATCTTCCAGGCGTGGATTGAGCCCTGTAGCCTGCAACCGGGCGGCGACCCGAGCAACGGTCTCGGTCGATTTGACCTGAACCCCGAAGTGGGCGCTCGGACCGGGCCGGGTCTGTTGGTTTGCATCTTCATTCAGGGTGAGGTTCAGGGGCGGCTCGGCAACCTCGAACTTCGCATAGCGGGCGCGCACCTTGGTCGGTTCCTGGGCGAACAGGTGTCGATAGAAGATGGCGGAGCGCTCCATGTCACGAACCGACAAAGCGATGTGGACTCGGGCCGGAGTCGCAAACTCTCCTGCAGATTGACCGTTCATTGAAAACCTCCTGTATAATAGTGTCTGTTTATACAGACGGAGGAGGCGAGCCAAAGGACGCAAATTGGAAACTCAGCGGCCTACACCCCCTCCTCACATGAGCCGCCTGGCCTCTTGTGAAATAGAGAGATCGATATAGTAGTAAAGAGTGCAAGATGTCCTCATAGATAAGAAAATGACTGCTATGCAGCGTGGCTATTCGCTGATTGAAGTGCTGGTGGCTATGGCGGTGTTCGCGATTGCCTCGCTCGGGTTGGCGGCTGGAGTTACCACGGTCATTCGGGCCGGGTCTGTCAGTGCGCATGTGACCCAGGCGACGGTTTTAGCCCAAGAAAAGATGGAAGAGTTTCGAGCGGCCTTTGAGCCACTCCGGGCTGGGGAAGACTCGCCCCGACCGGGGTATACGCGAGGCTGGCAGGTGACGCCTGACTCACCCGAGCATGGAGTCACCCGCATTGACGTCACGGTCTCGTGGTTTGCCGAGGGGCCCCGCTCTGTGGAGTTGGCGACGATTGTGAATCGGTAGGGACCAAGCGAGATGCAGACCGGCAGCAGTCACCCCATACCGGGCGGGTCTCGAAAGAGTGGGTTGTCGCTCGTTCTTCAGCGTCGTTCCCCCCGGCGCCAAGCCGGCTGGACCCTGCTCGAAACGCTTGTTGCCATGGGGGTAGCCGGTCTTTTCCTGCTCGCCTTGTATGGGTTTTACCGTTTCAATCTTCAGACCCTGAGCGCGGAAACAGCGCGGTTGAGCGTACGTGAGAGCAGTAGACTCGCTCTTGATTTTTTGGTCAGAGAACTGCGTATGGCCGGTGCACGACCCGTCCGGGACGGATCGTGTGACGGGTTTGAGCGCCTCCTCGTGGCTGAAGCGCAGACTGTCGTATTCCAGTATGACTTTCGGGGAGGCCGTCTTGACTCGCCGGCGGACGGCTGTCCGGATGATCCGAGCGAACGGGTCAGGTATACCTACGATGCCCCGGCGCAGATGCTCCGCCGCGCGACCGGGAAGGGCTCTGCCCAGCCCTTTATTGGCCATATTCCTGCGGACGGTTTTTTGTTGTCCTATTTTGACCGGGACGGCACCCCACTCCTGCCTCCGCTTGACCCTGCTGAGCGGGCCGCCGTCTTTTTGATCGACCTGGTTATTCGCACCGCTCAGCCACATCCTGACCCTCAGGTCGGTGAACCCATTACGGCCAGCCTGAGCTCGGCCATCTTTCTGTCGAATCCGCCGAACTGAGACGAACCGGCTCTCGACGAATCCCATGCGCATACTCTTCCGGCCTCGTGCCCTTCGTTCAGAGCGTGGCGTTATCCTGCTGACCACTCTCATCCTGCTGACCCTGCTGGCCGCCATTGGAAGCAGTAGAACCATACTCAGCCGGGTTGACCTGTTTATCTCACACAATCTCAGGAGCGGTGTCCAAGCGTTCTGGCTCGCCCAGGCCGGAGCCGAAGTGGGGAAGAACTGGCTCGAAGCCAATCTGCCGGGAGAGACTTTCCCCATAACGCTCGGACCGCAAGCGCTTGGTGAGGGAACGTACACGGTCCAGATTGAGGAGCTTGATGCCCGGCGCTATCGGATTACCGCCACCGGGGTTGGGGCCGAGGCGTCCCGTCGGGTGGTCGAAGAAGTGGTCGCTCTTCCCCCGTTTACGCCAGGGGGGGCAGTGACCAGTCTCGGCGTAGGACTCCAGCCAGATTTTACTGACCCGACCACCAGTCCGGCCAGGTCGGGGCATCGTATTCCAGACCTCAGCATAGACGGCAGAAATCATGCGCTCGCAGGCGACCTGTCTGCCCGCTGCCCCGATATTGCTCCATTCGCGGTGAGCCAAATCCAGGCGCGGACCGACCTCATCAGCGCGCAGCATTCCCTGAAACAACGGATCGTCACCCGGGCCAATCTCTTCTGTCGGGCTGATGGTGACAGTACGGCCTCTGGCGTGTGTACCCCTGGCCTTGCCTGGGTGCGCGGGCCGGCCCTGCTGCCGCGTTTTGATTCCCTGCGGTGTCAGCTCGAGGAACCGACGTGTTTCCTGCACCTTGATCTGTCTGCCGCCGCTCTGCGGGCAACGGCCCAGCCCGCCCACGTCCACCTCCCTACAGCCCCGAATGACCGAGGACCGTTTACCCCGAGTTCTGCACTCACGCCCTTCGCCTCCCTGTTATCCGACGAAGAGCGACGCCAACTCCAGACCGCACTGGCGGAGATACAGCAGCAAATCGCCGGGCTGGAGCCGGAGCAGGTCCTGGAGATTTCGCAGCATCTTGAGCATGACTCATATACCTATGGAACGGCAGCCCAGCCGCGTGTGACGCAGATCCAAGCCGGCTCCAGTTCCCTCCGCATGGAGAACGATGCCCGGGTGACCGGGGCCGGTATCCTGATTGTCCCGCGTGTCGTGCTGCTCGACAATGTGACGTTCCAGTGGCAGGGCATAGTCGTGATTATGGGTGAGGGCGCCCTGCGCGCCGTGGGGCCGAATGTGTGTGGCCAGATTCTTGGGGCTGTGCTGGTCCAAGACAATGGAAGCCCGGGCCAAAAGCTGGATTTTGCCCGGGTGCAACGCAGCAGCGCCTGCACTCCGCTGGCCGTGAATTACAGTTGTGCAGCCGTTGTTCGGGCGCTGATGCTCTTGCACCGCACCGTGTCCTGGACGGAGCGGTTTGATGCCTAGCCAGGACTCCCCAGGTTTTTCCCTGCTTGAACTCCTGTGTGTTCTTGCGCTGCTGGGCATTCTGACTGGAATAGCCTCGCTTCAACTAGCCCCACTCCTCCAGCGTATCGCAGTCAATAGTGGGGTCCGGCAGGTGGCCGCCGACCTCCAACTCGTTCGGATGCAAGCCATCGCGCATAACCGTCGCTTACGCGTGACGTTCCAGACCGGTTCCGACACCTATCTCGTCGAAAAGAGAGAAAACGGACGCTGGCAGGACCATCGCCTCCACAGTCATGACCGCACCGACGCTGAGTCGGGCAGTATCCCCCTGCCAACGAGTGTGGTCGTCTCAGCCGCAAATTCGCGGGGCGATGTGATTTTCGTCCCTCGGGGCCATGTCGATGGCGGGATGACTCTCACGCTCGCGTCTCCCGACGGACGGTTCTCAAAACGCATTGTGATCAATCTTGCCGGTCGGGTCCGAATTGATTAGACTCCAGGGATTGCTACCCATTGACCTCCCACCGCTGTTTGTCTGCCTGCTTGCCTGTGTCTGCGGCGCCGGTGTTGGGAGTTTCCTGAACGTCTGTATCTACCGTCTCCCTCGTGAGGAGTCGGTGGTCTCCCCCGGTTCCCACTGCCGGAGCTGCTCAACACCACTTGCCTGGTACGATACTATTCCGTTGTTCACCTATCTGGTTCGACGCGGCCGGTGTCGGGCGTGCGGCGCCCGGTTTTCTGTTCGGTACTTCTGGGTCGAACTGTTGACCGCCGCCCTTGCCGTTCTGCTGGTGGCTCAATTTGGCGTCAGCCTGGTGACCCTGGGGTATTTCGTCTTTGCCGCGGCCTTGGTCGTCATCACGTTTATTGATGTGGATCATCAAATTATTCCCGATATCATCAGCCTGCCTGGAATCATGCTTGGCCTGCTCTTCTCCTTGGTCTCTCCACAGGTGACGTTCTGGGAGTCGCTCCTAGGAGCCGGACTTGGTGCCGGTGCCCTGCTGAGCGTGGCGTTCGGGTATTGGGCCGTGACCAAACGCGAGGGGATGGGCGGGGGGGATATTAAACTGTTGGCCATGATAGGCGCTTTTCTGGGCTGGCGCGCCCTCCCTTTTACCCTGCTGGTTGCTTCCTGTACCGGGTCGGTGATTGGGATTGCCACCATGATCCGGCGTCGGGCCGACTCCAAACTCGCTTTGCCGTTCGGGCCGTTCCTCGCGTTTGGCGCAGGGTGTTCTCTCTTCATAGGAGAATCCCTGACCGCTTGGTATCTCGGCCGCGCCTGACACGACTCCACCTTGAACGTGAAAAGGACTCTCGCATGATGTCGGCTGACCTGGCGCGGAATACTGGAGACCGCCCGCGTCCCGCGGACCCGCGGGCCGTATATGCTGAGCGGCTGGGTCAACGCGAAAGCCAACTCCGCCACTGGACGCAGCGGGACCGGGCGGTTGGCAACGTGCGTCTTATGCTCTTTCTTGCCGGCTGTGGTGTTGCGTGGTTTTTCCTGCGTCCCGGAACCGTATCGTGGGGCTGGTTGCTGCCTTTTGCGGTCGGCTTTGTCGGACTCGTGCTCTACCATGAACGGGTGAAACACCGGCGGCTACGGGCAGAACGGAGTGTTACGTTTTACACCCAGGGATTAGACCGGCTTGAAGATCGTTGGGTCGAGCGCGGAGAGCCTGGAGGAGAATTTTTGCAAGAGAGTCAGCGGGCCGGTCACCCCTATGCTGTCGATCTCGACCTGTTTGGTCCGGGCTCGGTGTTCGCCTTGCTGTGCACCGCCCGGACTTCGAGTGGACGCCAGACCTTGGCCGCCTGGCTGACAACACCAGCGACGCCTGAGGAGATTCGCGCCCGTCAGGCCGCCATTGACGAGATATGTCTTCGCCTCGACCTGCGCGAAGAGCTGGCCGTCTGGGGCGACGATATTGAAGCCGGTGTCTCGCCCCGCGCCCTGCAAGACTGGGGACAATCGCCGTCCCACCTGTCTGGCTGGTGGTTGCCTGTTGTGGCTGGCGTCCTCTCGTTTGTATCGCTCGCGACCCTCGCCGCCTGGGGGCTGACCTCGATAGGGCCGATCCCGTTTGTGGTGTCGAGTGTGGTACAGGGTCTTTTTGCCGTCAGTGTCCGGCAGCGGGCTGGGCGCGCCATTGCCAATATCGAGCGGATCGGACGCGAACTCAGCCTGCTGTCCGCAGTCCTGACCTGTCTCGAACAAGAGGCCTTTACGGGTCCATGGCTGGCTCGTCTTCAGGCATTAATGACAACGAACGGCGTCCCGCCCTCGCGTCAGATCGCCCGCCTCAACCGTTTGATTACCTTACTCGAATCTCGCAAGAATCAGATTTTTGTTCCGTTGGCCGCCCTGCTGCTGTGGACGACCCAGCTTGCCTGCGCGATCGCACGGTGGCGGGGCGTCTCGGGCCGAGACATTGCCCACTGGCTGCGTGCGATCGGCCAATTCGAGGCCCTGAATGGGCTGGCCGGTTATGCGTATGAACATCCGACCGACCCCTTCCCGGAACTCGTGTCCCAACCAAAAGATGGCCAACGGAGCGCCTGTTTTGAGGGAACCGGCCTTGGTCATCCGCTGATGCCCGAACGACACTGTGTGCGCAACGATATTGCTCTGAAAGCGGCCCCGTGTCCTCCCTCCCAGGTCGATGCTGAACACGGGTCCGCTTTGAACCAGTCTCCTCAGGCCTTGATCGTCAGCGGTTCCAATATGTCGGGCAAGAGCACCCTGCTCAGGACTGTTGGGGTAAACGCCGTCCTGGCCCTGGCCGGTGCCCCGGTGCGGGCGCGGCACCTCCGCCTCTCCCCGCTGACACTTGGCGCAAGCCTGCGCATCCAGGACTCTCTCCATGCCGGGACCTCTCGCTTCTATGCGGAGGTAATACGCGTCCGCCAACTGATGGATGGCGCGGCCGGTCCGGTGCCCGTGCTGTTTCTTTTGGACGAGATCTTCCACGGGACGAATTCCCACGACCGTCAGATCGGTGCGGCAGCCGTGGTCCGCGGTCTGCTTGAGCGGGGAGCGATTGGTTTGGTCACAACCCATGATCTGGCCCTGGCCCGGATCGCCGACAGCGTGACGCCGCGCGTGGTCAACGTCTGCTTTGAAGATCAGTTCGAAGACGGCGAGCTGCGGTTCGATTACCGTATGCGGACCGGTGTCGTCCAAAAGAGTAACGCCTTGGCGCTGATGCGCTCGGTTGGATTGGAAGTCGACTGACTTTTTCGCTATGTTCCATACGCCCAAAGAGTAGGGCTCATGAGCGGATTTCTGATCACCTTTGAGGGGAGCGAAGGCGGGGGCAAGACCACCCAGGTCTCTCTCTTGGCCGAGGCGTTGCGCGCGCGCGGCCACGACGTTGTTGAGACGCGGGAGCCGGGCGGCACGCCAATCGGTCAGACCCTCCGTCGGCTCCTGTTACGCCCGCCCACCGGGCAGCCGACGGATGCGCCCGTTCCCCCGGCTGAGTTGCTGCTCATGCTCGCCGACCGGGCGCAGCATATTCACGAGGTCATTCTGCCCGGCCTGCAAGCCGGGCGGATCGTGTTATGTGACCGGTACGCAGACTCGACCACCGCGTATCAGGGATATGGACGTGGCTTTGATCTGGCTGAGATTGCGCGGCTGAATGCCTTTGTGAGCAGCGCCTGCCGACCCCGACTCACCTTTGTGTTGGACCTGCCGGTTGCCGTTGGGATGCGGCGGGCTCACGAGCGACGGGGCGCGGCTGCGGGCGACCACTTTGAGGCCGCGTCGGTGAGTTTTCACGAGCGGGTGCGCGAGGGATTCCTCACCATTGCTCGGGCCGAGCCCGAGCGGGTCTGCCTGATTGATGCGGCCCAGCCTATCGAGGCCGTGCACGCTGCTGTTCTTGCTGCTGTCCGCAAACGCCTGCCCGCCCTTCTATAGAATAGAGAGGAGAGAAAACCATGCTGCTGGATCAGATACACGGCCACGCCTCAGCGCTGGCGACATTGCGCAAGGCGCTGGCCAATGAGCGCGTGGCCCATGCGTATCTCTTTACCGGGCCGGACGGTATCGGCAAGCGTTGTACCGCCACTGCCCTGGCGCACGCCTTACTCTGCCAGGAGGCCCCTCAGCGCGGGTGTCCCTCCTGTCCTGCCTGTGTGTCTCTGCAAGCGGGCTCCCATCCAGACTATTATTTCAGTGCGCCCCTACCCGGAAAACAGCGCATGGGCATCGATCAGATTCGAGCGATGCAGCGGTTTCTGGCGCTCCGGCCGGTTCGCGGCGGCAAGAAAGTCTGCATCCTCAATGAGGCGCATACCCTGACGGACCAGGCGCAGAGCGCCCTGCTGAAGATTCTTGAAGAACCGCCCGGCGACGCGATTATCGTGCTGATTGCTGTGAGCGGGGCCACGCTCTCCCTCCCCCTGCTATCGCGCTGCCAACACGTGCGCTTTGCTCCCTTGCCGGTTCAGGACGTGGAACGCATCCTGCGGCAGGAGGCCCTGGAGGCCGACACCGCGCGCCTCCTCGCTCGGTACAGCCACGGGAGTATTGGCCGTGCCCTCAGCCTTGATCCAGCCACTCTGGTTGAGGAGCGACAGCGGGTTGTCGAGCATCTCTCCGCTGTACACGGGGCTTCTTTTTCAACCTTGTCCCAACTGGCTGAATGGCTGCTCGCCGACCGGAACGCCAAGACAAAGAAGAAAGCCGAGACGCCACACACACTGGAGAAGGGCGCCCGCCTGGAACTCGTTCTAGCCTGGTATGAAGAGGCGCTGCGCTACCTCCTGCTTGGGAATAGCGCGGTCGTGCGCTATCAGGACTGCCTGCCCGCCCTGGCCCAGGCCACCGCGAACGTGGGTATCTCCCGGGCCTTGCACGATCTTACCCTCGTCTACGAGACGCTACAGGCCCTGGGTCGGAACGCCCATCCTCGACTCGCAGTAGAAGATATGCTGCTGGAGCTTGCTGGGACCGTGCCCGCCCGTTAGGAAAGAGAGATGCGAGGAGACAGACATGGACCAACCACGACATCTACTTGTTGGCGTCGCCTGGCCGTACGCAAATGGCGAACAACACATCGGCCATATTGCCGGCGCCTATCTGCCGCCCGATATTTTTGCCCGCTTCCAGCGGATGCGCGGCAACCATGTCCTGATGGTGAGCGGCTCCGACGCGCACGGCACCCCCATTACCGTCCGGGCTGAGGCTGAGGGTGTCAGCCCGGCTGAAATTGTTGATCGGTTTCATGCCACGTTTGTTGACAGCTATCTCAAACTCGGTCTGACGTTCGACCTCTTCACTCATACGGATACCCAAAACCACTGGGATGTGACGCAGGATCTCTTTCGCACTCATCTTGGGGGCGGCTATATCTACCAGGACAGTCAGCAGCAGTTATATGACGCTCAGGCAAACCGTTTTCTGCCCGACCGCTATGTTGAGGGCAACTGCCCGTTTTGTGACTATGACGAAGCGCGTGGGGACCAGTGTGATCAGTGCGGGCGCACCTACGAAGCGGTCGAGCTCAAAAACCCGCGCTCGCGGATTACCGGGAACACGACCCTCGAAGTCCGGGAGACCGAGCATTACTTCCTGGATCTGTCGAAACTCCAGGAACCGCTGCGGTCCTGGCTGCAAGACGGCAAAACGCACTGGCGGCCGAATGTCATCCATTTTGCGCGCACCCAGGTCGAACAAACGGAGCTGCGTGGCCGCCCGATTACCCGCGACATGGAGTGGGGCGTATCCATTCCGCTACCGAACACCGCAGGGAAATGTATCTATGTCTGGTATGACGCCGTCATCGGCTATCTGAGCGCGGCAAAAGAGTGGGCCCAACTCAAGAACGAGGCCGAACAATGGCGTCAGTGGTGGGACGCCAATACCAACCCCCACGCCCGTATCTATAACTTTATCGGCAAGGACAATATCCCCTTTCACGCCATGATGTGGCCGGCGATGCTGATTGCCTACCAAAACCTGAATCTGCCCTATGATGTGCCGGCCAACGAATACCTGAATATGTACGGCCGAAAATTCAGCAAGAGCCAGGGGCGGAGTATCAGCATCCTGGACGTGCTCGAACGCTACCAGGCTGATGCGTGGCGCTACGCGCTCACCGCCATCGCGCCGGAAGCCAACGATGTGGATTTTACCTGGGACGATTTTGTGGAACGCGTCAACAACGAACTGGTGGCGAATTGGGGCAATCTGGTGAACCGCGTGTTGGGTTTTGCCTATAAGCGCTGGCAGGGCGTCATCCCCGAACCGGGGCCGTTGAACGAAAAAGAGCAGGGTTTGCTTGATGAAGTCAAGGCCGGTTTCCACAGCGTTGGGGACTTCTACGACAGCGTGAAGCTCAAGGCCGCCATGCAGGAAGTCCGACGGCTGAGCCAACGAGCAAACCAGTATCTGCACGACGCAGCACCCTGGAGTACGATTAAGACGGACCCGCAACAAGCCGCCACCTCAGTCTATGTGGCGCTGCAAGCCATTGACTGGTTGAAAATTCTCTGGGCACCCATACTGCCCCACACCAGCCAACAGCTCCACGAGTTCCTCGGCTATGACGGCCAGCTCTTTGGCCGTCAGTATACGCAGACCGTCAAAGACGCCCGCGGCGAGCATCTCGTGCTGCGCTATGATCACAGTCAGGCTATTGGGAGGTGGGAACCAGGGCCGCTCACCCCAGGCCAAGCGCTGCGGCAGCCCACGCCCTTATTTGTCAAACTCGACGAAAACGTGCCGGAGCAAGAGGCGGCGGGTTAGCCGGGAAGGACGCCGCCCATGCGCCTGGCTGACTCTCACTGTCATCTGACCGACCCGCAGTTTGACGCAGACCGGACCGCCCTCCTGACCCGGGCGCGCCAGGCCGGCATCGAACGTTTTATTACGATTGGGGCGACAGGCGAATTTTGGCATAACGAAAAAGCCGTAGCCTTGGCCCAGGAACACTCCGATGTTTTTGCCACGGTGGGGGTGCACCCGCATAATGCCGAAACGATCACCCCGGAAACCTATGACCAACTTCGCCGCTTGGCCCAGGCGCCCAAGGTCGTTGGGCTGGGAGAGACGGGCTTGGATTTGTACTACGAGTATTCTCCCCGCGCCGCGCAGCAGCGGCATTTTCGCAGCTTTATCCAACTCGCGCTCGAACTCGACCTGCCGCTCTCCATGCATGTCCGTGAGGCCTACGCTGAAGCCGCGGATATTCTCCGCCAGGAAGGCGGCGGACGAGTTCGAGGCGTGATACACTGCTTTACCGGTACTGCACCGGAGGCCGAGGCCCTGCTCGACCTGGGTTTGTCTCTTTCGTTCAGCGGGATTGTGACGTTCAAGAGTGCGCAGGAACTGCGCGCGGTTGTACCGCTGGTGCCAGTGGACCGGCTGCTCATTGAGACCGATTGCCCGTATTTGGCCCCGGTCCCCTACCGCGGCCGGCGGAACGAACCGGCCTATGTCTCCCAGGTGGCGGCAACGATTGCCCAGCTCAAAGCCGTGCCGCTTGAAGAGGTAGCGCAGGCCACCTGGCGCAATACCGCCCGCCTCTTTCGGCTCGACGCCTAGCCGCTGAAGGAACGTCCATGAAGCGGGTCAAGACTTTCGCGGCATTCTTTGCAAATCCCGTAGATTTCCATCTTGTGCGTGGTCGCCACAAAGTCGTAGCGTTGTGCAAGTTCTTCCTGGAGTTCTTCAATCCGGGGCTGGACGAATTCGATAATACGCCCGCAGCGTTCGCAGATCAGATGATCATGATGCCGTTCGGCTTCAATGTTCTCAAAGCGGGCCTGCCCATCGGCAAAATGACGCTCCTCGGCGAGCCCGCACTCTTTGAGTAATTTGAGGGTCCGGTAGACGGTGGCATAGCCCACCCGCGGATTGACTCGACGGACTTCACTATAGAGTTCTTCCACACTGATGTGGCGCGTGATGGCGAAAAAGACGCGGGCGATGTCTTCTCGTTGAGCGGTGGCCTTGAGCCCCTGCTCTTTGATCCAGAGCCGAAAGGTATCAAGCCGCTCACTCATGAGGGCTGGTCTCCTGTTATTCCTGCGAAAAGGTGCCGGATGGACGGCGACAGCGCCCGCGCATCAACCTCGCGGCGCGAGAGCTCACCGAGCAGGATGTCAACCCGTTCGGTCACCGGACGGTCCCGGTCGAGGAAGACGACGTCTTGGTCGTGCACGCGACAGCTCCCGCCCCGAACGCGATAGCCGACTCCACGCAGCAACTTTTCCTCTCGGACCTGAATCCCCAGCCGTATCGCGACCTCTTTCAGCTCTCCGAGCGTCGAGTTCTCTTGTCCTCCACCGCTGCCCCGTCCACTCGTCTTCCTCTTTGCCATAGTTCCATTGTGACCAAGGTCTAAAAACTTGTAAAGCGCTAATGAACAAAGATCATGGCTCTCTTCTGATGTTGCAACTGAGGGGAATATGGTGTAGCCCACATCATAACCACGGTAACAAGGGGATCAGCCCTCATCCCGTCTGAGATTGGGAGGATTCCCACCCTGCCGATAGCGCCCTCGGCCCCACCGACGGAGGACGGCTCGGCCCCCGCTGAGGCGGACTCGCCGGGTATGGGCACTGTCCCGTCCGGGGCATTGGGTACGAAACCGCCGGCCCCAGCGCTGGCGGGGATGCTGATGTGGAAAGAGTCTACGTCGCCCGTGGTGGGGCAGCCGTATAGCGTGAAATGGTCCGGCAAACCACAAACCCATAAACGCTCCCGGTTCTATTGGGAGGTATGCAATGCCGCCGGTCGGGGGTGCGTGGCCGTGCCGGCGTACCCGGACAATCGGCCTACGTACAAATATACGCCCGTGGCGGGCGACGGGGGCAAAGTCCTGAAGGCATATGTCGACTACACCCAGAACGGCCTCCGCTACCGAGCCTCCACCGTCCTGTCCCCGCCCGTCGTGTCGCCGGCGACAGAGCCGCCGGTGTCCACAGGGCCGCCGGTGTCCACAGGGCCGCCAGAGAGCCCGTCAATTGCCGGCATTCCTTACGCCACCGCAGTAGAGATATACAAGCGCCAGGACTTCCTGGCCGTGGCCGGGGTAGGATCCGTTGGGCTGGATATGAACGGGATTGTAGTCATGACATCTCAACCCGACTTGATCCCGTCCACGTTTGAGGGGCTGCCGGTGCGCACGGAAGCAGTACAGGGCTGGAGAGTAGGACGAAATTCCCGTCTCCCAGCCTCCTGACGACATGGCCCGATACCATATCCCCTCCCCCCTCCTCGTGCGGGCAGTCCTCGGGGCCTGTGTTTGGGTTGTCATGGGGAGCGTCCTGCATCAGCCGACTTCTCCCCGTCTGACCGCCGGGCAAATGCTGGCCATTCTTACCACGCATTGCCCGGCCCTCCGTAAGCAGCCTGACATATTAGGTTGCCTCCCTGACCCGATGGGGATCCGGCTCATCACCGACCGACCAGCCCTGATGCCCACCCACGTGGCCGGTCTCCCGGTTGTTACGGAACCACCCCCGCCCCATCTTCCACCCCCGCCGGGGGTGATTGTCTTACGGCCTGACGGGCCGGTCCCGCAGCCCACCCTTGCCCGGTGTCCATCCGGCACCCGAGAGGTCCGGCAATACCGCTGGCGGTTTTGCAACTCCGTGGCCGACCCCCAGCCGATTCCGACCAGCTTACTGATCCCGCCGATAGCCGGCCTGCCCTATACCCGGGTCACAGAGATATTCAAGCGTCAAGACTTTCTACAGCTTCCCGGGGTGCAATCCGTTGGGCTAGAAGCGGACGGCATCGTCGTGCAGACCACCGAGCCCGCGCTGATTCCGTCCACCTTTGCAGGGCTGCCGGTGCGAATCGAAGCGCCCCAAGGGGTCTTCCGGCCCGCCCGTCACACGCTCACGCACTCCCCATCGATTCTCCGCGGTGGGGTGGCAATCGGGGACCATCTCAGCGACGGGACCCTGGGTGGGTTTGTCGTATCCGGCGGGGAGCCGTGGCTGGTGAGTGCGGCCCATAACTTTCCCGCGCAATGTGGGGAGGTGCCGCCGTGCCCGGCGGGAGTGCCCCTGCACGAGTGTCCTCAGACCCACGCCCGAGGGATCCCCGCCAAACTTGCCCCGAAGCGCACCTCTCCGCCGCCTCCGACGGTCTCGACCCTGACGCGCTGGACACAGTTGAGCGGGACAGTGCAAGCCGATGCTGCAGCGGGGTTTATCGATGTGCATACCCATCCGATCAGTCGCCGGCTGGAGGGGTTCCGGCGGATGGTAACGGGCGACTCGCGGGAACCGATGGTGGGGGATGCCATTACGCTGCTCTCCGCCTACAGGGCATCGCACCTGCTCACGGGAAGGGTGGCGAAGTCCATGTTGGCTTACGGCAGTGAGGGGGTGTGCAACTCTGGTGGGAGAGTGGTATTCAGAGATCTGTTCGGTCTGGAGATGACCACTACGATCCCAGACGGCACGAGTGGCGGCTTGGTGATTGATAGCACCGGCAACATTCTGGGGATGTTCCAGGCAATCGGGGTGTATGATTCCCGGCTGGGTTTAGCGGTCAAAGCGGCCAACATCAAGCAGGCGTTACAGTTCGATCGGTGGGTGGGCTCCGAGACCGTGCCGGTGGCGGGGCGGGTTGAGGCATTTGCCCCGCCCGTATTTCGAGGCTGGGCGGCGGACCCGCTCAATCCCCGTGCGACCCTGCCGGTTGAGCTGTATGCCGGAGGGCCACGGGGGACGGGGAAGAGAGTTGGGCGGCTGACGGCCAATCGGTCCCATGCGGGGATGCGCGGCACGGGGCCCCTGCGGGGGGCGCATGGGTTTCAGTCGGGCCGGATTCGCTCAGAATACAAGAGGAGCAAGTTCCATGTGTACGCCCGTCAGCCGGACAGCAGCCCGGAGCAGTGGGTGGAGTTGGCTAACTCACCCCAACGCCCGACATGGCCGAAAGGCGAGGCGTCCATTGAGCCGCGGGGTGGCACCGATACCCGGGGCAACTCACAGATCGCGATTCGGGTCAAGAACGATACTCCTGGCGGTCCTGACAGTAACTACCCGGTGCATCCGAATGCCAAGGCCGCAGTAGAAGCGGTCCTGGCTGCGGTGCACGAGGATGATACGACCCCGCCGGTTACCAGCATCAACATCAACAGTACGAGACGCGTGAACTCTACCTCGCATAGCCAGGGCCGGGCGGTGGATATCAATGCGATTAACGGCGTGAAGGTCAAGTGTGCGCATGTGGAGTTTCGTAGGAGTGACGCCTGTACAGGGCTGTCCGACACAGACATCGACAACATGCAGAAGTGGGTCACGGCGTTATCGAATGCGTTTTTGAGAGATTGCCGGGTCAATCAGGGTTGGGGCCGATAACAAACATAAACAAATGGGCGCATAAGAAGACGGGTCAGAATCCTCATGAGGTCACTGACGAAGATCTGCTGAAGGGCCATAGGGACCACATTCACATCACGGCATGGAGAACAGGGCAGAACATATGCAAAGAATGATCCCCCTGTCTATCGTCTTATTGCTGGTGGTGCAGCTTGGTAGCCCGGTCTGGGCACAGGATAGCTCGGGGGTCATTACCGTCACGGGGATGTATCTGAGTAGTCCGTATGGGGAGTACCAAGAAATATTGACGCCGTGTAACAAGTTTGAGGTGTGGGATCTGAGGGCCACCGGGCCGGCCTTTACCGCCCTCGCACAGGTGTATGCGGGGGTGGATGGTAGGTATCTGTCGGACTCTGGCAGACTCTTTGTAGAACTCAAAGGGCGCTATAGGGCCTATGAGGATAAGGCGCACACGGATGGGTTGTTCGAGGTCACAGAGGTGGTGCGGTATAGCACCAGCCCGGCAGACATCGAAGCCTGCGCGTGGACGTGTGAGCGGGCGCATGGGGCGAACTCGCCGATCTGTCTAGCGCAGGTAGACGGGCAATGCGGGAGCAGGCGTAATAGTTGTGTGTCTGGGCTCGATTCAACCCGAGGTATGGCGGACACGGCCACCGAGTACCGGTGGGAGTGCCTGGGACTGTCTGGCGGTGATAACGTTTTCTGCACGGCGCCCAAGCGGGCGGGACGGCCCATCGCTGGTGTCTGCGGAAGCCGCCGCAATAGCTGTACGGCGGGGACGGCCAATGCTGGAGCGGTCGCCGACACGGCGACCCACTACCGGTGGGTGTGCGCAGGGGCGCACGGGGGGGCCGACTCAGGGACCTGCACGGCGGCCAAGCAAGCGGGAGGGCACCCTGTCGGGCACTGGGACTACTGCTCATCCAGCCAGCCATGTGGGGTGGGGCAGGGGGACTGTGATAATGACCGCGAGTGTCGTCCGGGGCTGCGGTGCGTGGACAACGTGCAGGGACGCTATGGCCTCTCCACCGCAATTGACGTGTGTGAAGCCCCGTTCACGGCTGCCTCAGCGGGGACGCTCGTGTGGACAGGGTCCGCGGCCCCGGTGGTGGGGCAGCCGTACACGGTGAAGTGGGCAAGCCGGCCGTAGCACACCACCCGCTCCCGGTTCTATTGGGAAGTGTGTAATGCCGACGGGAGCGGCTGCGTAGCCGTCCCGGCATACACCGACAGACGGCCTACCTATATCTACACGCCGGTGGCGGCGGACGTGGGCAAAGTCCTGAAGAGTGCTGTGGACTACACCCGGAGCGGGACGCGCTACCGGGCCACTACGGCGCTGTCCCGACCCGTGGTGGCCTCGCCGCACCTGCTGACCCTCACGGCCGCCTCCCAAGCCCTGCCGGCGTCGAATGACCATGCCGGGGATATGTACGTCGATTTCACCGCGCAGGCCTCCTCCACCCGGCGTTTCACCCTCCAGGGGCGGACCTACGAACTCCATGGGGTGGCGATTTTTGACACCTACGGACGGTTGGAGATTGCCTCCCTGACGCGGCGGGTGGGGTCAAGTCCGCCGGACTATTCATTACCGGCGGCCGTGCGGAACAAGTTGCATATCCGGGCGACGTTTGCCAGTCCGAGGCTGAGGCGCAATATGGTCATCGAGGCGGCGTATACCGACCTGCGGCTGTTTGGGGCAGGGTATTATTCGTTGTACGCCGCGGGAGACACGGCTGACTTTCTGCGTGAGTGGCGGGTTGGGGCCGATGATGACGCCGTGACGATTGACCTCTTCACCGCCCCCACGACGCAGCAGACCCAATCGCTTTATCGGCGGGCGACGAGCACCCCGACGACGCCAAGCGGGGGGACGCGTACCGAGCAGCACGTGCCGAGTGGGTGGCAGACGAGTCAACCGACGCCTACCGCGACCCAAGGCGTATACCGCAGCCAGCGGACCGTGACCTACCGGGAGGGCGTGTTCCACTTGGCCACCGCGTGGGGGGCACCGACGCGGGTGGCCGCGCCGACTGGGCTGTCCGTGGGGCATGTGGACTACTGCAAGCAGCAGGGGCCCTGCCGGGCCGGGCAGGGCGATTGTGACGGGAACAACGAATGCCGCAGTGGCTTAACCTGTGTCAATGACGTGGGGGCGAACTACGGCTGGGCGGCAAATATCGACGTCTGTGAAGCCTCGGTGAGGCTGGGCGACAACGACTACTGCCGGGACCGGGGGCCCTGCCGGGCGGGGCAGGGGGACTGTGACAGCGACAGGGAGTGTCAGAGCGGGCTGACGTGCGTGCATGACGTAGGGGCGAAGTACGGCTGGCGGGCGATTGTGGATGTGTGCGAAGCACGGACGACACAGCGCTGGGACTGGCAGAACTTGTCGACGCAGCCCCTCACCGTTGGCGACCGGGCCGGGGACTTGCTCGCCAACCATGCGTTGAATTTTACCTATGCCGGCCGGCGCTACCATATCCAGCACCTGCAGGTCAGCCGGCCCGCTGGGAGCCGAGAGAATCAGATCTGTGTGCGGACCAACAATACCTTTGCCCAGGCCGCGTTGGATAATCTGGAGATCCGCGTCGATCTGGACGGTTCTACTGCGTATGTCGCAGCCGACTTTAGTGCCGACCTGGTCGGGGCTGGGTACCACTGCTTTAGCATTAAAGCTGGAGGCCGCTATACCTTTACCAATCGCTGGCGGGCGCTCGGTTCGGATAACTCCATTGATGTCGTCATTCGGACGAGGTAGGGGATGGTGCCCCCCGTCCTCCTTCTCTGATGGGGAAGGAGTCAACGGGACGAGGGCGGCAACGAAGCGCCGCTTTATTTTAACGGCCTATATCCGCAGGACCGCTGCGCCGTTGAGTTGCCCATTTTTCATTCGCGTTAATACGGTGTTCGCCTGTGCAAGGGGGTATGCTTCGATCTCAGTATGAAGCGGGATGCTGGAGGCCGAGTCAAGTAAGCCCTGCCCGTCCTGGCGGGTCTTGGCCGTGACGCTGCAAATGGTGCGCTCATAGAAGAGAGCGTTGGGATATAGGTCCTATGGACGCCGGTCAGGCGAGCCGGTACTATTCCTGGCCGAACGGTCAGACCATGAGACCAAGGAGTCGAACGGCTCGGCAGATCAACCAGTGGAGAGGAAGGATATGCGGTTTCCCTTACATATCACGACCGACATGATGAAGTGGCAGCTCAAGAACAAGCTGCAAGGCCAGTCTCGGTATCCCGTCGTGCTCATGCTTGAGCCCTTATACACTTGTAATCTGGCCTGTGTGGGGTGTACGCCGGAGCGGCACCAGGGCGAGCTCAAAGATCGGCTCTCCCTGGAGCAATGCTTTGAAGCGGTGGAGCAGTCCGGTACGCCGGTGGTATCGATTTGTGGCGGAGAACCGACCGTGTACCCGGAGCTGCCGGAGCTTGTCGAGGGCATTATTGACCGTAAGCGTCACATCTATCTGTGTACCAACGGGATATTACTGGAGCGATTTTACAACACAGGGCAACCGCATAAACGCCTGTCCATCAACGTCCATCTGGATGGCATGCGCGACACCCATGACTTTGTGTGCGCCAAGCCTGGTGTGTTTGATAAGGCCGTCGAAATGATCAAGCTCGGCAAACAGCTCGGCTACTCCATGTGTACCAACACCACAGTGTTCCGTGAAACCAGCATGGAAGAGATCGAAGAGATGTGCGAGATGCTGACCGGGCTGGGAGTGGACGGCATCATGATTTCGCCCGGCTATCATTACCAGGCGCTTGAGACCAACCATTTCCTGTATCGGGACGAGATTCACCAGAAGTTCAAACACGTACTGAAATTGTCCGAGCGCTACAAGATCTCGCTCACCCCGCTCTTCCTCGAATTCGCCGCTGGCGAGCGCGACTATCCCTGTACGCCGTGGGGCAATGTCACCCGCACTCCCTTTGGCTGGAAGGATCCGTGCTACCTCATCGGCAAGAAATACTTCAAGACCTGGGACGAGTTCTGGAACGGGGTGGATTGGGACTACTGGGAAAAACGCGAAGACGACCTGTGTCAGAACTGTCTCATGCACTCCGGCTTTGAAGCCTCGGTCATGCGCAAACTGGCCGAGAGCCCCCAGGACATGCTGCGCATGGCCAAGTGGATGATGGCGGCGTAAGCTTTTTCCCATCCACATCTCGCTTCTCTCTCCCTCTGGGAGAGCCTGTCCTGAGCCCGGTCGAAGGGGGGGAGGGTGAGAATCCTTCTCCCCCCCCTGTACACAACCCAGCCTCAGACTACGACAGGAAAAAATACATGGGAGCCACCCGCCCCACTCTTTCCACCTGGAAAGATCGCAAACGCCACAGAGCCACCGCCACCCAGCTCGCCGAGTGGGAGGAGCGGTACCAGCGCCACTTCGAGTATTTCAACCGCCAGTACTTCGCCAATGCGCTGCCCCGATACCGCGTCACGCTCCATGACCCGCTCGTCGTCCCCGGGATACCTGCCGAAATGAGTCAATACATAGCTGGCTACTGCGACAAGAAGCGGCGCCAAATTTTGTTAGAGGCTTTTGCCTTCCCCAAAGGGGAAGGCATCCTGCTCCACGAAATGGCCCATGCGGCGACCAACGTCCACCACGGCCCGCGCTTCCGCCAGGAAATGACCCGCCTGGCCGCCCTGGCCGCTCCGCTCGGTCCGGTCAACCTCGCTGCCTATGTGACGAGTGGGTCGTAGCTATTTGTTTATAGAGTATAAGACGGGCGTGAGCGAAGTAAAACTTTCTACCAAAAACAGGATCGTCGTTTCGCGTCGGGAGGGGGATCTATCCGCGGGATTATCTTTCAACTGAACGAGAGAATTGAGGGATGGTCAGCCCACCAGACTTCACCCTGAGCTACTCCCATTCGCTCTGTTCGAGAACGCGTCGAGTCACGGATGAGAAGGCAGGATCGAGAGGCGTATCAACCGCGTCACACACCTTGTTCATGGCCTCTGTCAGCGCCTCGGTATCGTGACGGATGACGTATTCCGCAACCGCCTCACTATACAACTGACTGCGAGGTTTCCCGAGGCGTTGGGCGAGGCGTTTCGCTTCCGTGTACACAGAATCAGGGATTGAGATTGCCGTTTTCATACTAAAAGTATAACCTCCCTTCGGGAGATCTCGTAAGAACTTCGTCCGGCTTGCCGTAAAATCCTTGCCTGGCATAATGTCCAAGTTGCGATGCAGAAAGGAAGCTCTTGGTATTATGTCCACGATGAAAGTCGCCCGTTTTTACGACTCAACTGATATTCGCTTCGAAGATGATCCCATTCCCACGGTCGGGCCGGGCGAGGCGTTGGTGAAGACTCGGACGTGCGGGATATGCTCGGGCGATGTGATGGGCTGGTATATGAAGAAAAAGGCCCCGCTGGTGTTTGGGCATGAACCGGCGGGTGAAATTGTTAAAATCGGTGAGGGAGTGGAAGACTTTCAGCCCGGCGACCGCGTGTTCGTCCATCATCACGCACCGTGTTTTTCGTGTCGGGCGTGTCAACGCGGCGAGTTCGTCCAGTGTCCAACCTGGCGAGCGACGAAGATTGTTCCCGGCGGCATGGCTGAATACTTCATGGTACCCAAGGACAATTTATCCGGCGATACCTTACGCCTGCCTGAGCAGATGTCGTTTGCCGACGGCTCTTTGGTCGAACCCACGGCCTGTGCGGTCAAATCCCTGCGACGCTCGGGGTTTCAGGCCGGTGACAGCGTCTTTGTGATTGGCCTCGGCATCATGGGGCAGTTGCACATTGCCCTGGCAAAACATGCTGGAGCGCGGACTATCATGGGGACGGACTTCGTTCCGTATCGATGTGAGAAAGCGGTTGAACTTGGGGCTGACCTTGCGCTGCATCCGCACGAGGTCAAAGAGGGCCATGTCGAGGAGGCGCTACGGGAATATACCCAGGGCGAGATGGCCGAGGTCGTGATCGTTGGACCGGGTTCGATTGAAGCCATGCAGCTTGGTCTGCGCTGTGCGGCCAAAGGCGGAACCGTGGTGCTGTTTACGGCCAGTCAACCGGATGACTGGCTGACGCTCTCGCCCAACGATCTGTATTTTAACGAAGTCCGCCTGATCCCCAGCTATTCCTGCGGACCGAACGATACCCGCGCCGCGCTTCGGTTGGTTCAGGACGGTGTCATTACGGCCGAGCAATTCATCACCCATCGTTTCCCATTTGAGCAACTCCACGCCGCCTACCGTAATGCGGCTGACGCGCGAGACTCACTCAAGACGATTATTGAGTTTGCCTAAGGAAGGTCATGCCCGTTCCCAAAAGCCGCCTCATTCGTGCGCAAAAGGACCACGCGTACACTTGGTCTGATGTTACATGTGAAGCCTACAAGCAGGGGCAAGAAACGGGACGGGAGTGGAAAAGCATTGTACGCCAGGTTCTGGTCGGCAAACAGGCCGAAGAGACCGGCTTTCATCTGCGCTATTTTGAAATCGAACCGGGCGGTTACTCCAGCTTGGAAAAACACGCCCCCGCGCACGTTGTGATTACTGTGCGCGGGCAGGGGCGGGTGGTATTGAACGCTCAAGCCCGGGAGATGCAGGCGCTTGATACCGTATACGTTGCTCCCTGGACCCCCCATCAGTTTCTGGCTGGCGATGATGAGCCTTTTGGTTTTTTCTGTATCGTCGATGCAGAGCGCGACCGTCCCCAGGCCGTCTCTCGGCAAGAAGCCCGGCGCGCTCGGGCCGTGGGTGCGCAATTCGACATGCCCGACTAAGCCCTCTGGGAGCGGGGGCAGCCTGCCGGCGTTCGCCGCTCAAGTCTTCCCCCTTTGCTGACGGGAAAGGAGCTATGCTAGAAGAGAGTGGGTCGTGCAGATCGCCAATGCCATGCAGGCCCTACCCGGCCGGTCCTTTCGGCTGCGCTCAAGACAGGCCTGAGCCTGTCAAAGGGAGCGCGTGCCTGGGGTGAGGGGAAGGAAGAGCATGGAAAATCCATTGGTTGCTGTCCAGCAGTTGGGTCAAAGTATCTGGTATGACAACATCCACCGCAGCCTCATCACTTCCGGTGATCTCCAGGCCATGATCGAGCAGGACGGCCTGCTCGGCATGACGTCGAATCCGGCTATTTTTGAGAAGGCGCTGACGGGCAGTTCCGATTACGACCACGCCATGCAGGCCCTGGTCGAACAGGGGGGCGGGTCGGCCATAGACGTGTATGAGCGTCTGGCGATTCAGGACATCCGAATGGCCGCGGACGTCCTGTTTGAGGTGTATCGGAAAACCGAGGGCAAAGACGGCTATGTCAGCCTGGAAGTCTCCCCCTATCTGGCCCATGACACGCCAGGCACTCTCGAAGAAGCCCGTCGTCTGTACACAACGGTCGATCGGGCCAATGTCATGATTAAGGTGCCGGCCACCCCAGCCGGCGTGCCGGCTATCGCCCAGTTGATCGGTGAGGGGATCAATATCAACGTGACCCTGCTCTTTGCGGTCGAAGCGTATGAAGCGGTCGCCGAGGCGTATCTGGACGGCTTGGAGCAACTCGCTCAAAAGGGTGGGGACCTGAGCACAGTGGCGAGTGTGGCCAGCTTTTTTATCAGTCGGATCGACACCCTGATCGATCAAGAACTCAGTCAGGCTATTGAGACCGCAGACAGTGCCGAGCAAAAGGCCAAGATTGAAGGTCTGCTCGGGAAAGTCGCCATCGCGAACGCAAAAATTGCCTACGCGGCGTATGAAAACCTGCTGGCCGGTGAACGCTGGCGTGCCCTCGAAGCAAACGGCGCGCGACCGCAGCGCCTCTTATGGGCCAGCACGAGTACGAAGAACCCACGCTATTCCAAAACGCTCTATGTTGACGAACTGATTGGCCCGGACACTGTCAATACCATACCGGGCGAAACCTTTGCGGCCTTCCGGGATGGAGGTCGGGTCGAGCCCAGGCTGACCGCCAACTGGGAAGAAAACCTGGAGGCCGCGCGGACTATCATCCGCACCCTGGCCGAGGTCGGTGTGTCTCTGCACGATGCGACCGACCAACTCCTGGATGAAGCCGTGCGTAAATTTGTGGAACCGTTTGACACGCTGCTCAGTTCAATCGAGCGCAAGCGCCAAGCCATGCTGGGCGGTGAATTAGCCCAGCAGACGTATCGTCTGGACGGCGCTTCCGCTCCTATCGAAACCGGCCTGAAAGACTGGCGAACCCAAGGAAAGGTCCGGCGCTTATGGCAGAAGGACCCCGCGCTCTGGTCGGGCAAGGACGAGGACCGGTGGCTGGGCTGGCTCAATGTCGTCGAGGCGCAGCGAACAAACCTCGATCCTCTCATGCAACTCGCCGAAGAGATCAGGGCTGACGACTTTCGGCATATTCTCCTGCTTGGCATAGGCGGGTCGAGTTTATGCCCAGAGGTCCTGAAACGCACCTTTGGCGCGATTGATGGTCACCCTGAACTCCTCGTTCTCGACTCGACCGTGCCGGCCCAAGTCAGAGCTGGCACGCAAAAGATCGACCCCGGGAAGACACTGTTTATCGTCGCTTCAAAGTCGGGTGGGACGACCGAGCCGAATGTCTTTACGCAGTATTTCTTTGACTTGGTTGTCCAGACTCTTGGCGCGGACAAAGCCGGTTCGCGCTTTATCGCGATTACAGACCCCGCCACCCCGCTCCAACAGCTCGCCGAACAGCGTCAGTTCCGCTCCATCTTTGCAGGGGTGCCAAGCATAGGCGGCCGGTATTCGGCCCTGTCGAATTTTGGCCTGGTCCCGGCTGCCCTGATGGGCCTTGATGTCCAGCGTTTTCTGGACCGCTCGGCCCTGATGGTCCAGGCCTGCTCGGCGAGTGTACCGCCCGAGGTCAATCCCGGCGTCACGCTGGGAACGATTATGGGAACCCTGGCGCAACACGGTCGAGACAAAGTGACGCTCGTGACCTCGCCGGGCATTTATGCCTTAGGCGCGTGGCTGGAGCAGCTCCTTGCCGAATCGACCGGCAAGGAGGGCCACGGGCTTATTCCGATTGACGCGGAGCCCCTGGGCCCGCCCGAGGTGTATGGTCAGGATCGGCTCTTCATCTATATTCGACTCAACAGCGCCCCTGCGGCCGAACAGGACGCGGCCATGGACGCGATCGAAAAAGCCGGTCAGCCGGTTGTGCGTATCAGCCTTGAAGATGCGCTCAGCCTGGGTCAGGAATTTTTCCGCTGGGAAATGGCGACCGCCGTGGCCAGCGCCCTGCTCGGGATTCACGCCTTTAATCAGCCCGACGTGGAAGCCAGCAAAAGGGCGACCCGACAACTGACCTCGACGTTTGAAGAGACGGGTCAGGGGCCGGATGAGACGCCGTTTTTAGCAGATCGGGGTCTACGTTTCTTCTCGGACGCAGCAAATATGCAAGCCCTGCAAGCAGCGGCAGCCGACCAGGACACGGTGGCCGTGCTTGGTGCGCATCTCGGGCGACTTCGGGCGGGCGATTATTTTGCCATCAATGCCTATATTGAAATGAACGAGGAAACCCACGCCGCGTTGCAAGCTCTGCGCCGCGTCGTACGAGACGCGAAGAAAGTGGCCACCACCCTCGGGTTTGGGCCACGCTTCCTGCATTCCACCGGCCAGCTGCATAAGGGCGGTCCCAACTCCGGCGTGTTTCTCCAGATTACGTCCGACGATGCCCATGACTTGGACATTCCCGGCCAAGGCTACAGTTTTGGCACGCTGAAAGCCTTCCAGGCCCAGGGTGACTTGGCGGTATTGGCTGAACGGCGGCGGCGCGTGCTGCGCGTGCACCTCGGTCCCGACGTACCGGCTGGCTTGCAAACTTTGCGCGAAGCCATCATGCAAGCCCTGGCCCTTCAACCAGGCTCAGGACAGGCATAGGCCGTATCTTTATTGCACAGCAGAGTAAGGCATGACTAGCGCCGAACGCGCCCTCGAATTTATACAAGACGGAGATGTTGTCGGTCTGGGCACGGGTCGGGCCGCGACTGCCTTTGTGCGCACGCTTGGGGCCCGGGTGCGCGCCGGCTTACGTATTCGTGGGATTCCAACGTCCCAAGTAACGCTGGCTCTTGCCCAGGAGCTTGGCATTCCTCTCACGACTTTTGACGCAGTCGAGAGGATTGATATTGCCGTTGATGGAGCAGACGAGGTTGATCCCGACCGGAACCTTATCAAAGGCTATGGCGGGGCCCTGATCCGCGAAAAAATCGTGGCCGCTGCGGCCCAGAAATTTATCGTCTTGGTGGGTACTGAAAAGCTGGTGTCCGTGCTCGGAGAGCGGGGCAGACTGCCGGTTGAGGTCGTGCCGTTCGGGGTCGCGGCCTGCTGCCGGCGTCTGCGGGCCCTGTCCTGCGAGCCAACCCCACGGCAGACCGAATCCGGGGCGTTTGTCTCTGATAACGGTAACGCCCTCATTGATTGCGCGGTCGGTCCGATTACCCGGCCGGCGGAATTTGAGCAACACCTCCTCTCCATTCCCGGCGTTGTCGGCACCGGGCTGTTTGTGGGGATGGCCCCAACCGTGCTGGTGCAAGACGGGAAAACCGTCAGAGTTCTCCCGTCTTGCGGATAGTCCAGACGCCTATGGACCCCGAACATCTGCTTCAGTTCTGGTTTGCCGACGCGGCTTCAGACGCGCACACGGCCGAAGCGCGTTATCCTTTCTGGTTTCAGGCGAGCCCCGAAACCGATGCGGTCATCCGCACCCGCTTTTCCGATCTCGTGAGGCAGGCCCAGTCCGGTGGGTTGGCGTCCTGGGAATCTCATCCTCGCGGGTGGCTGGCGCTGATTATCGCCCTGGATCAACTGCCGCGGAATCTCTATCGGGGCACAGCCGCGGCTTTTGGGGCCGACCCGTTGGCGCAACACGTCACCAGACGGGGCTTTGCGCGTTCCTTTCATTCCTCTTTGAGCGTGCTGGAGCAACTATTTTGTGTGATGCCCTTCCAGCACGCCGAGGACCTGGCCCTCCAAGAAGAAGCGGTGCATCACGGGGATGCTGTGCTGGCGACGGCTCCCCCGGAATGGACCGTACTGATCGAGAATTTTCAAGGCTCGGCCCGAAAGCATCTGTCTCTTATTCAGCGCTTCGGTCGTTTTCCGCATCGCAACGTCCTGCTCGGACGAAGGTCCACACCGGAGGAGCAGGCGTTTCTGGACTCCGGCAGCGGATCGTTCGGGCAGGCCCCCAAAGAGGTAAACACTATTCAAGGAGGATAACGATGTCAGCCTATTTTATTTTGACCCAGACGATTACGGATCCAGAGCGGTACCAGAAGGAGTACATCCCTGGCGTATTGCCTTTTCTGGCGAAATATAAGGCCGAAGTCGTGGTGGCCGACGTTAACGCAACACCACTCCAGGGTGAGCCCGCCAAAGGGGTGGTGGTGCTCAAATTCCCCTCCGAGCAGGCAATCCAGGACTTTATGGACGACCCGGAGTACAAGCCGGTCAAAGATATCCGTCTGGCGATTACGACCAATGCCAGCGCCGTGATGGCACAGGCATTCAAACCGCCCCAGGGCTAAGGATGCCAGTCGGTTTAAAGATATCCTGGCTCAGAATAAGGACTGGGCGCCGTCCCGCTTGTTCCCGCCCTTGGAGCGGGTTCAGGTTGGCCCGGCGGATTTCACCTCTCAATATCCGGGCCATTCTTCAGCATCCAGCCCTTCTCCTGCCAACGCTTGCTCAAACTGCCGGTCAAGTTTCTTGCATTCACGGACGAGGCGACCTCGGTCAACTCGTCCGAGTTTTGCTCTTATCGCCTCCTGGATAATTCTACTTCGATTTGGAAAGGCACGGGTCTGAACAAGTTGATCGAGGCGAGTCAATAACGTCTCATCGATATGAATGGCGATTCTTGATGCTCCCATACTCTTCACCAGTCCGACTATTTATACATGAAGAATGGCCTAGTCGATTGCGGCCCGCACATGGCACGGAGAGCCGGCCACTTCTGAAATGCGCAGATCGGCGGCCACACTGGCCAGCATAGCGGCTTCGGTTGAGTTGACCCCGGCGCGATCGACTAAGAGGTGGGACAGGTCTTCCAGGGCCTGACGTGCGGCGACCTCCATCGTTTCTCCATCACCCATGGTGAGGACTTCATCGCGCGTGATGACCAGCGGTCGCTGCACCGGAAATTCGTGGGCGACCCGACAGCGTAGCGTCACTTCCGCCGCGATCTCAACCGCCGAAGCCGTTGCCTCACCATCGCCTGACTGTCCTGTTCGCCCACAAACGGCAAGAGCAACAGCAGGACCCCTAGTCCCATCACTCCAGTGGACCAACGCTTCTGTGCCATGTTCCGCTCCTCTAACTCCCGGGGGGCGTGCTCATCCAGTGCTACGTTACGGGTTCTGGGCTGTGACACAGACATCGATCTGAGGAGACAGGCCGTACTGCTGTGGCCCCGTGTTGTCTACACACGTCAGGCCGGGCTGACACTCCCCGTCATGGTCACAGTCTCCGGCCCCCACCCCGCACGGCCGGTCTACCGTGCAATAGGCCCAGTCGCCTACTGGAGGGGGGACACAGACATCGATCTGAGGAGACAGGCCGTACTGCTGTGGCCCCGTGTTGTCTACACACGTCAGGCCGGGCTGACACTCCCCGTCATGGTCACAGTCTCCGGCCCCCACCCCGCACGGCCGGTCTACCGTGCAATAGGCCCAGTCCCCCTTCCGGGCTCCCCCCCCCGCCGGGACCACTACGGGCAGGGCCGCCCGGTCGTTGTCCTGGACGGTCACCGTCACCGCCGCGGCCGGCACCCCCGCCCCATAGCCCACCACCGTATGCGTCACCCGCACCGTCCGGGTCCCTTGCGCCACCCCGTCGTCTACGCCCGTGACCGTCACCGCCTGCGGCGTCCGCCAGTTCGTCGCGTCGAACGTGAGCGCCCCGCTCACCGTGGCCCGGCTCGCGTCCCCGCTCCCCGGCGTCACTGTCACCGGCCCCGCCGGCTCACTCGTCAGCCGCACCTCGTACTGTGCCGTCGCCCCCTCGGCCACGGCCACCACGGCTGGCGTGACGGCCACCCCCGCCCGGTCGTTGTCCGTCACCGTCACGTCTACCGCTGGAGCCTCCACCCCCGCCCCATAGCCGCTGACCGTGTGCGTCACCGTTACCGTCCGCGCTCCCTGCGCCACCCGGTCGTTGACGCTTGTCACCGTTACCCGCTGCTTCGTCTGCCAGTTCGTGGCGGTAAATGTGAGCGGCCCGCTCACGGTCGCTACGGCCGGGGCGCTGCTCACCGGTGTCACCGTCACCACCCCCGCCGGTTGGCGCGTCAGCCACACCTTGTATCTCGCCGGTTTCCCTTCCCGTCGACTTATCTTTTGCCGCGACATTGCCACCCCTGCTTGCTCATCTCCCCTCGCCCCGTCATCGACGCCCGCTTGCTCATCTCCCCTCGCTTGCTCGTTGTCCGTGACCGTCACATCTACCGCCGCGGCCGGCACCCCCGCCCCATAGCCCACCACCGTATGCGTCACCCGCACCGTCCGGGTCCCCTGCGCCACCCCGTCGTCTACGCCCGTGACCGTCACCGCCTGCGGCGTCCGCCAGTTCGTCGCGTCGAACGTGAGCGCCCCGCTCACCGTGGCCCGGCTCGCGTCCCCGCTCCCCGGCGTCACTGTCACCGGCCCCGCCGGCTCACTCGTCAGCCGCACCTCGTACTGTGCCGTCGCCCCCTCGGCCACGGCCACTTCCTCCTTGGAGACGACCACCCCCGCGGTGTCATCGTCTGTCACTGTGGCCTGCACCCGCAGCCCGATCAGGGTCCACCCGTCCAGACTCACCCGATGTACGACCCTGCCCACCCGGCTCCCCTGGGCAATCGCATCCTGCCCGGCCTTGAGCCGCAGGGTGTAATAATCGCCCGCCTGCCAGCTGTCCGGCTTAATCCGCAGGGTTCGTTGATACACTAGCCCCACCACGTCCGGGGTAAGGTTCACCCGCCGGATGCTCACCACGCCCGGCGGCTCACTCGTCGGCCAAAGCCGGTAGTATTTCATTGAGCCCTCAGCCAGTTCTACCTCCCGCGGCGTGACCCGCAGATCTACGGTCTGCCCGCCCGGGAAGGGCAGCGTTATCGCCTCGCCCCCGCCCTCCGCGGCGTGGAGTGTCACCGGCAGCACCGGCCCCGCCACTGCGACGCCTTCGCTCCCCGTGACCTGGTGTGTCAGCGGGACCTCCTGGGGTAACTCCACCGCTTGCCCGACGTCCACCCCCGTCACCCGCACCGCCTGCCAGGTCTGCCAGTTGCGCGCGGTGAACGTCACGGCCCCGCTCACCGTGACCAGATTCGCGTCCCCGCTCCCCGGCGTCACCGTCACCGGCCCCGCCGGCGCCCGCGTCAGCCGTATCTGATACTCGGCCTCTCCCCCCGCGGTGACCGTCCCCGCCACCGCGGACACTTCTACTACCCCCGCCTCTCCGCCCACCGCCTTGTCCCGCACCTCTACCTGCACCGCCGCCGCCCCCGCCGGATAGCCCACCACCGTGTGTGTCACCTGCACCGTCCGGGTCCCCTGCGCCACCCCGTCGTCTACGCCCGTGACCGTCACCGCCTGCGGCGTCCGCCAGTTCGTCGCGTCGAACGTGAGCGCCCCGCTCACCGTGGCCCGGCTCGCGTCCCCGCTCCCCGGCGTCACTGTCACCGGCCCCGCCGGCTCACTCGTCAGCCGCACCTCGTACTGTGCCGTCGCCCCCTCGGCCACGGCCACTTCCTCCTTGGAGACGACCACCCCCGCGGTGTCATCGTCTGTCACTGTGGCCTGCACCCGCAGCCCGATCAGGGTCCACCCGTCCAGACTCACCCGATGTACGACCCTGCCCACCCGGCTCCCCTGGGCAATCGCATCCTGCCCGGCCTTGAGCCGCAGGGTGTAATAATCGCCCGCCTGCCAGCTGTCCGGCTTAATCCGCAGGGTTCGTTGATACACTAGCCCCACCACGTCCGGGGTAAGGTTCACCCGCCGGATGCTCACCACGCCCGGCGGCTCACTCGTCGGCCAAAGCCGGTAGTATTTCATTGAGCCCTCAGCCAGTTCTACCTCCCGCGGCGTGACCCGCAGATCTACGGTCTGCCCGCCCGGGAAGGGCAGCGTTATCGCCTCGCCCCCGCCCTCCGCGGCGTGGAGTGTCACCGGCAGCACCGGCCCCGCCACTGCGACGCCTTCGCTCCCCGTGACCTGGTGTGTCAGCGGGACCTCCTGGGGTAACTCCACCGCTTGCCCGACGTCCACCCCCGTCACCCGCACCGCCTGCCAGGTCTGCCAGTTGCGCGCGGTGAACGTCACGGCCCCGCTCACCGTGACCAGATTCGCGTCCCCGCTCCCCGGCGTCACCGTCACCGGCCCCGCCGGCGCCCGCGTCAGCCGTATCTGATACTCGGCCTCTCCCCCCGCGGTGACCGTCCCCGCCACCGCGGACACTTCTACTACCCCCGCCTCTCCGCCCACCGCCTTGTCCCGCACCTCTACCTGCACCGCCGCCGCCCCCGCCGGATAGCCCACCACCGTGTGTGTCACCTGCACCGTCCGGGTCCCCTGCGCCACCCCGTCGTCTACGCCCGTGACCGTCACCGCCTGCGGCGTCCGCCAGTTCGTCGCGTCGAACGTGAGCGCCCCGCTCACCGTGGCCCGGCTCGCGTCCCCGCTCCCTGGCGTCACTGTCACCGGCCCCGCCGGTTGGACCGTCAGCCGCACCTCGTACTGTGCCGTCGCCCCCTCGGCCACGGCCACTTCCTCCTTGGAGACGACCACCCCCGCGGTGTCATCGTCTGTCACTGTGGCCTGCACCCGCAGCCCGATCAGGGTCCACCCGTCCAGACTCACCCGATGTACGACCCTGCCCACCCGGCTCCCCTGGGCAATCGCATCCTGCCCGGCCTTGAGCCACAGGGTGTAATAATCGCCCGCCTGCCAGCTGTCCGGCTTAATCCGCAGGGTTCGTTGAACTAGCCCCACCACGTCCGGGGTAAGGTTCACCCGCCGGATGCTCACCACGCCCGGCGGCCGACTCGTCGGCCAAAGCCGGTAGTAGAGGGGCCATGCTTCGGAGAACTCCAGTGCCCGCGGCGTGACCCGCAGATCTACGGTCTGCCCGCCCGGGAAGGGCAGCGTTATCGCCTCGCCCCCGCCCTCCGCGGCGTGGAGTGTCACCGGCAGCACCGGCCCCGCCACTGCGACGCCTTCGCTCCCCGTGACCTGGTGTGTCAGCGGGACCTCCTGGGGTAACTCCACCGCTTGCCCGACGTCCACCCCCGTCACCCGCACCGCCTGCCAGGTCTGCCAGTTGCGCGCGGTGAACGTCACGGCCCCGCTCACCGTGACCAGATTCGCGTCCCCGCTCCCCGGCGTCACCGTCACCGGCCCCGCCGGCGCCCGCGTCAGCCGTATCTGATACTCGGCCTCTCCCCCCGCGGTGACCGTCCCCGCCACCGCGGACACTTCTACTACCCCCGCCTCTCCGCCCACCGCCTTGTCCCGCACCTCTACCTGCACCGCCGCCGCCCCCGCCGGATAGCCCACCACCGTGTGTGTCACCTGCACCGTCCGGGTCCCCTGCGCCACCCCGTCGTCTACGCCCGTGACCGTCACCGCCTGCGGCGTCCGCCAGTTCGTCGCGTCGAACGTGAGCGCCCCGCTCACCGTGGCCCGGCTCGCGTCCCCGCTCCCTGGCGTCACTGTCACCGGCCCCGCCGGTTGGACCGTCAGCCGCACCTCGTACTGTGCCGTCGCCCCTTCCCCTACCGTCACCTGTCTCGGCGTTACTTCAATCCCTTGCTGCACCACGACCCGCACCGGCGGCACCCACACATCCCACTTGTACCCCTCCACCACGTGCCGGACGCTCGCCTCCCGGCCTCCCGCTCTCCCCTCCATCGTTACCGGCTGCCACGTCTCCCAATTCTCGGCGTTGAACTCGCCCCCCCCGCTCACCACCACCGCCTCGGGATTGCTGCTCACCGGTGTGACCCTCACCGGCCCGGCCGGCTTGCTCGTCAGCCGCACCTGGTACTCCCCTGTCTCCCCCACTCCCAACTCCAGCCCTTGCTCTGAGACCTCTATCCCACCGTAAATCGCCTTGATCCCCGCTATATCGTCCGGCTGTACACTGTTTACATCGTCGCGCCGTGCACTCCATCTTTGCACCACGGCCCGGCTCACATCCGAATGACCAAGCCCCAGGGCATGGCCGAGTTCATGCAGCGCAACCCGATAGAAATCATGGACGGACAATCTATCCGCGCCACGAAAGTAGGACCAGTTCTGGCCAGAATCAAACACGATGTCCGATTCCCAGACCTCGCCGGTCTTCGTGTCCGTCCGCCGATATGCCAGGGCCGCGTTGTTACCCAGGCACCTCTTGGACCTCCCCCAGCCGATGGTATTGCTCCCATCCTGGGTGTCACACGGGTCTGGCTTCTTTGCCCCGGCGGGGAGCGGCGTGACGTGAAACCGAAAGTTTGCCCCCACTTCGTTCCACTCCGCCGCCGCCCTCGCCGCCAGTTCATCCCAACACAGTCCCCCCTTAGGACAGCCGAGGGCCAGGGTCATCTTGGCCTCGAAGGCCGCCCAGTGCACAGGCTTCCCATCGCTGGTGGTCTTGCGGACAAACGCCTGACTGTCCTGTTCGCCCACAAACGGCAAGAGCAACAGCAGGACCCCTAGTCCCATCACTCCAGTGGACCAACGCTTCTGTGCCATGTTCCGCTCCTCTAACTCCCGGGGGGCGTGCTCATCCAGTGCTACGTTACGGGTTCTGGGCTGTGACACAGACATCGATCTGAGGAGACAGGCCGTACTGCTGTGGCCCCGTGTTGTCTACACACGTCAGGCCGGGCTGACACTCCCCGTCATGGTCACAGTCTCCGGCCCCCACCCCGCACGGCCGGTCTACCGTGCAATAGGCCCAGTCCCCCTTCCGGGCTCCCCCCCCCGCCGGGACCACTACGGGCAGGGCCGCCCGGTCGTTGTCCTGGACGGTCACCGTCACCGCCGCGGCCGGCACCCCCGCCCCATAGCCCACCACCGTATGCGTCACCCGCACCGTCCGGGTCCCTTGCGCCACCCCGTCGTCTACGCCCGTGACCGTCACCGCCTGCGGCGTCCGCCAGTTCGTCGCGTCGAACGTGAGCGCCCCGCTCACCGTGGCCCGGCTCGCGTCCCCGCTCCCCGGCGTCACTGTCACCGGCCCCGCCGGCTCACTCGTCAGCCGCACCTCGTACTGTGCCGTCGCCCCCTCGGCCACGGCCACTTCCTCCTTGGAGACGACCACCCCCGCGGTGTCATCGTCTGTCACTGTGGCCTGCACCCGCAGCCCGATCAGGGTCCACCCGTCCAGACTCACCCGATGTACGACCCTGCCCACCCGGCTCCCCTGGGCAATCGCATCCTGCCCGGCCTTGAGCCGCAGGGTGTAATAATCGCCCGCCTGCCAGCTGTCCGGCTTAATCCGCAGGGTTCGTTGATACACTAGCCCCACCACGTCCGGGGTAAGGTTCACCCGCCGGATGCTCACCACGCCCGGCGGCTCACTCGTCGGCCAAAGCCGGTAGTATTTCATTGAGCCCTCAGCCAGTTCTACCTCCCGCGGCGTGACCCGCAGATCTACGGTCTGCCCGCCCGGGAAGGGCAGCGTTATCGCCTCGCCCCCGCCCTCCGCGGCGTGGAGTGTCACCGGCAGCACCGGCCCCGCCACTGCGACGCCTTCGCTCCCCGTGACCTGGTGTGTCAGCGGGACCTCCTGGGGTAACTCCACCGCTTGCCCGACGTCCACCCCCGTCACCCGCACCGCCTGCCAGGTCTGCCAGTTGCGCGCGGTGAACGTCACGGCCCCGCTCACCGTGACCAGATTCGCGTCCCCGCTCCCCGGCGTCACCGTCACCGGCCCCGCCGGCGCCCGCGTCAGCCGCACCCGATACTCCCCCGCCTCTCCCCTCCCGAGCATCACCTCCCGCGCCGAGACCTCTACCCCGCCATAGATTGCCTTCACTCCCGCAATATCGTCCTCATGCAGCCGCCCCAGATGGGGATGGTCACGCTTCGCATGCCGCATCGAGGTGCCGCGGATGTTCGAGTGATCCAGCCCCACGACGTGGCCGAGTTCATGCAGCATGACTTTATAGAACCCAGCCCGAGTGCCCGTGGCCTGTGTCTTGGGATTAAAGAAGAGAATACTCTCTAGAATTTCCCCTGTCGTCGTGTCCTCGCGAAAATCTATCCCGGCGAGGACCTTCATACACAGCCCCCAGCCGACGGTATTGACCCCATCGTTGATGTCACACGGGTCCATCTGCTCCCCCTCGTCCGCCCACTTGACCTGAAACCGAAAGTTCGCCCCCGCCCGGTTCCACTCCTCCACCGCCTCCTCCGCCACGTCATCCCAGCAAATCTCCTCCTTGGGACAGCCGAACGCCAGGGTCAGGGTGGCCTCGGAGGCCGGCCAGTATAGCTCTCCCATGCGGATAAACGCCTGACTGTCCCGGTCTCCCATAAAGAAGAGCAGGAGCAGCCCCAGCCCCAGCCCTCTCGCTCCACTGTGCCGGCGCTTACTCTGCATTCCCATCTACTAATGCTTCCTTAATCTGTGCCTGAAACTGCGGCAACGTCATGGCCTCCCTCGGCTCTCCCGCTTCCGCCTCGTCCCACTCCCCGTCATGCATAATCCGCCCCCCTGAGGTCGGCACCTCGCTCACCGGCTGCCCCGCATGATTGTACACCGCCTCCTCTTGCCGCTCCCCATCATACCGCAGCCGATATACCCCCTGCCACAATCCCACCAACGGCACCGCATCCCGCCCGTTGCCTGCACTAAACACAACCGCTCGCTCCCCCAGCCGAAACTGCGGCGTTCCCACTAACTCCAGCGTCTCCCCCTCCGGCGTCGGCCCCCCCATCACTTGCAGGGTCACTTCGCTCCGCCCCTCGTCCCCCTTTAATACCTCTAGCTGACTGAATGTCACCAGCGTGTACGAGGTCTCGCTCTCCGCCTCCCACTCCGCACTCATCGCCATCACCGTCCCTACAAGAATAAGCTCCGCTTCCTGCACCAACTGCTTAAATGACAACTCGATCACGCTCGTCCCCAGTGCCCGCCCCGGCCATACACCCAGAACCACCACTAGTCCCCACCCCACAACCCAACTCCCCGCTCGCCCTCTCTTCCCCTGACTCTGCCTCTTGTCTCTCATTACCTCTCCTCCTATCTCGCCCGCCCAAAGCAGGCTGTTAGTATATACTCACTACCGTGCAAAATTTGCCAACAAAGGTCAAGATGGCCAAGTGCCTATTATGTCTTGAGAATGGCCTAGTCGATTGCGGCCCGCACATGGCACGGAGAGCCGGCCACTTCTGAAATGCGCAGATCGGCGGCCACACTGGCCAGCATAGCGGCTTCGGTTGAGTTGACCCCGGCGCGATCGACTAAGAGGTGGGACAGGTCTTCCAGGGCCTGACGTGCGGCGACCTCCATCGTTTCTCCATCACCCATGGTGAGGACTTCATCGCGCGTGATGACCAGCGGTCGCTGCACCGGAAATTCGTGGGCGACCCGACAGCGTAGCGTCACTTCCGCCGCGATCTCAACCGCCGAAGCCGTTGCCTCACCATCGCCCATCCGGGCATGCACATCTTCTATGGTCAGCAGGCCGCCCTCGACGTTCACCGGCAAAAATACAGTGGAACCGACACCAAGCTGGCTATTGCTGAGCTGGCCTCCAAAAGTGCCCACCGCGTTGCTCGGGAGGGCTTCGTCGGCAGGAGCGAGGCCAATCTTGCTGATATTCGGAATAAACGGCAGGCTGATCGTGTCACTATAGCGAATACGATTGCCCTCAATCGGCACGACCTTTTTGCAGAACTCGACCTGGTCCTTGAGCAACCCGTAGCCCGGAATCGCCACCACATAGCCGAAGCCCTGCGCGGGCCGGATGTCCAGGATTTCGATTGCCAGGGTGTGGCCGGGCTGAGCCCCTTCGACCCAAACGGGTCCGGTCATCACGGACAACTGCTCCATGGGCCACCGGCCGCCATCGTTCCAGTCGCGGAAACGGTCGTTGGTTTCCATAACAAAGACCTCCCCCGGCTGGACGCGGGCCGCCGGCGGGTGGGTGGCGTCAAAGGTACGGACAATATGCTCCTTGCCGATTGTTTGCATGGCTTTCTCCTTTTCTTATTCTTTCCTTTTCTGGGCCGGTGTTTCTGCTCTCAACGCCTCGTCCTCTCTCCGTAAGCCTCGATCAATCATAAAAGGGCCACAGGGCAACAGCGCGGCAACGAGAATACGACCGGCTTTTTTCAGGTCCCAGCCAGCCGCGTCTTTTGCGTTGAGCAATACACCGCAAAACCAGAGAAACAGGAGGCCGTGAATCAGACCGACAAGCCGTACCGCCAGCGGCTGTCCCCACAGATATTTGAGCGGCATGGCAATACCGAGCAGCACGAGAAAGGAGACACCTTCCAGAATACCGACCAGGCGCAGTCGTCCGATGGGGGTGTGGGTCATGGTGGTCGCTTAAACCTGTTCCTTTCCCGAGAGCCCTCTGACGGCTCCGGCCTCTCGTAGCCGCGCGCTCCCAGCGCAAAATTCTCTGCCATAAACCACCGGAGGTAATCGACACAGGGGATAGGCGGCTCCTGGGGCGGATTGTCCGGGCCGCAGCAGGGTGGCAGACAGTCAATGAGCGTGTTCGCCGCGGTCTGCTCAAGCAGGCGGTCGCGTAGGGTTCTGGCAACGCCGTGGTTCAGAATGAAGAAACCAAGCCGTTCGAGCGCGTAGCGGAGTTCCGTTGCGGTCTTCTCAGCCGCCCCGTCTTCACCTGCGAGAAACGGGCCAAGGTCAAGGGTCGGGACGGCTTCGTCAGACACGGGACAGTGCGCTCGGCGGTCGCGTGTGTTCTGCTCGGCTTGCATCGTCGTTTCGTCCACTGCTTCACACACAGATGCGAAGCTGAGGCTCTCACTTTCCCGCTGATCCCGCACCTGTATGCTCTCCAGCCTGACGCGCAGCCTCAAAAAGGGGCTGGGTCACGGCTGAACAGTCCGTCTTCGGGGAAATCCTGCCAGGCTGCGTGTACCCGTGTGGCAAAATAGGGGGTCAGGGAAAGTTCGGAAAAGGTCAGCAGTTCGATGTCGCGCCGTCCGGCTTCTTGAATCAGGGCGACCATGCGTTCGACGGTCTGGGCCTTGGTGTCGGAACTCGGCCCGAGTTGGGCCGCCGCAACAGTGAAAGAACGTGTCATGCCGCAGAGCATAAACGTGTCCAGCCTTTCACGTCTAGGGGAGGACACGTTTATGCTGTGTCTCCTTGCGCGTTACTCTACATAGCCCATGGGTGCCTTCGAGAAGTCCCAAGCCTGGAGCTTTTGAGGCCGAATTTTTGTGATGACGCGGCCTTCGTTATCCTTAAAGAGTTGGCTGTCCCGTCCTTCGGGCCGGGCGAAGAGTTCGCCAAACGACTCGTGGCTAAAACCGAGTGCCCCGTCACGGGCCGAGAGGCTGTAACGGTTGCCCAGCAGGCTCACCAAGTGCTCCGGGGTATGCTCACCCTGCCACGGGCCGGCCTCGACGCGCACGGTTTGGCCTGAGCCAACCGCCACCATTTCCGCCTTGCCCTTGATCACCACCGCCTTGGCCAGGTTGGTCCGCATGCCCATAAGCGGGCGGTCATCCATATCAATGGCCGCCGAGCAGCGCGGGTCGCGACTGAGGTGTTTGCAGGCGAGTCGATTCCGGGTCAGGGCGAGATACAGACACTGGCCATCCCAGTAGTACCACAGCGGCGTCACGTGCGGATATCCGTCCCGCGCCAGCGTTGCCAGGCGTACAACCCAGCGCCCGGACAGAAAATCGTCGATCTCGTCTTGGGTCATGGCCACTTCGGGGTGCCAGGCCAGCACCCCGCCTACTTTTTTCATGCAACCCTCCCGGTCCTTGGGGCTCTATACCACTGGCCGGGAGATGATATCGCCCGACACCCGTCGTTTGAGCCATTGGCCGTCCGTCGAACTCCCGACCAGTTGGCCCTGCTCAACAATCACCTTGCCCCGCAGCATGGTCAGCACCGGATAACCCTGGCAGGTAAAGCCCTCCCAGATGCTGTAGTCAGAGTCGGCGTGCAGATCGTCCATGGTGAGCGTTTTGTTCATGTCGGGATCAATCAAAACGAGATCGGCATCACTCCCCGGCTGAATCGCCCCTTTCCGGGGATAGAGTCCGAGGAGTTTGGCGGCGTTGGCCGAGGTAATATCAACAAAACGTTGCAGCGGCATATTGCGCTCGGCCACAAACTTGGTGAAGGCGACCGGCATCCGGGTCTCAATGCCGTTATGCCCACCGCAGACGGTCTCGATGGTATCGCCCCACAACTTCGGGCCTTTATGGGTCGTGTATTCATCCGTGGCCGTGGTCGCCAGACGGCCGTCCATTAAGCCGGCGATCAGCGCGTCTCTGTCATCCGCGAATTTAATCGCCGGATAGGTATGAATCGCGGTTCCGCCGGGTTTCTTGTAATCCTCGCAGGTAAACTGGAGATAATTGTGGAGCGCCTCGCCATACACCGGCTGACCCGCGGCGCGCGCCTCGGCGATGGCCGCCACGCCTTCTTTGGCGGTCGTATGCACAAAGTAAATACCCGCCTCAGTATGCTGGGCCAGGCGGATGATATGGCGGAAGGCCAAGTCTTCAGAAATATTGTTGTGAACGAGGTGCAGGTTATATCCCTGGTCGCGTCCCTCACGCTTGAGCTTTTCCGTCATATAGCGCACGACTTCGTCTTCTTCGGCGTGGACCGCCATAATGCCGCCGTGCTTGGCCACCTCGGCAAAGATCGTCCACAGATGTCCGTAGGGGACCCGGATGGGGTGGAAGGTGGTAAAAATCTTGAAGCTGGCGACCCCTTCCTGTATGGCCTCGCCAATCTCGCCGACCGTCTCCGGCGCGACCTCGCCGGCCAGGATGTAGTGAAAGGTATAGTCGGTGTAGGCGTGGGTGCGAAATACGCTGCGGCGTTCCTCCACGACACTCATAATGGATTTGGGCTGCGCGCCCTCCACAACGGCAAAACTCAGGTCCCCGGCAAAATCGACGATGGTCGTGACTCCCCCGAACGCGGCGGCCCGGCTGGCGTCCTGAGGCGGCTGGGTCATGATATCCGGCTGACCCGACCATTCGCTCGGCACGGGAATGCCAATATGCGCGTGGGGCTCAATGCCGCCCGGAATGACAATTTTGCCGCTGGCGTCAATCACCCGCGTGGCCTGTTCTGACAGCGTGCCTGACCAGCCGACGGCGACGATTTTTTCGCCCCGGATGCCAACATCCATTTCCCCGACGGCCTGGGGAGTAACGACCTGTCCACCTTTGACGACGCAGTCAAGCATGGGACCCCTCCTTTGGACTGGATACCTTCTTATCGCAAAGCGTTCGACCTGCCGTCAAGGTTTATATGGTCTTCCTGGCTCCGCTCAGGCTCCTGCGTGCGTATTCACAAAATCAACGACAACGGAAGCCGTCTGTTCGGTCTGCTCGATCATGTGATAGGTCCCGCCGCCGTTCTCAATGAGCCTCGCCTCGGCATGGGGACACAGGACAGTAAAAGACGCGAGTGCCGCGGTTTGCCCCGGTGTGGCCGCTCCCAGATGGCCGGAGTTGCCCATCAACACCAGGACCGGCATCGTGAGCCGGGCGACATCGGCAGACAGGTCACAATGGGAAAAGGTTTCCAGGGTCTTTGCCAGAGACGGGATAGAGAAATTCCGTCTGAAAGACTCGATCTCAAAAAGGGCTATCTCATTGGCCCGCTCGCCGAACACGTTGTGCTCGGCGCAGCCTATCCACTGGGTCAGGCGTCCCAGCGCCTCGTATCCGAACGCTTCGGTCACGTCTTGAAAGACGCGAAACATGCGACGGCTCTCGGGGCTAAAGGAAACGCCGGGATAGGTAATGAGACTTTTGACCCGCTCGGGATAGCGGGCGGCAAAGCGGACATTCAGGGGGGCGCCGGTCGAGGTGCCCCACAGATGGACCGTGTCGAGACCCGCCTGATCCAGAATCACCGCTAGGTCATCGACCCATCGATCAAAAGGATACCCGCCGGGCCACGCGCGGTCCGACAAGCCAGCGCCCCGATAATTCCAATCGATCACTTGGAGGTGGGGTGTGAGCAGGGCACGGATATGAGCGAATTGGTCGTGTAAGAGGCCGAATCCTCCGCTGACAACCAGCGGCTCGCCGCTTCCATTCAGGTCGTACCACAGCTTGACTCCTACACGGATTTCCCCGACCATGCCAAGGATTCTTTTTGCTTGATTTTTGACGGAAGGGAGTAACGTATGGCCACGTTGGAGGCACCCGTTATTCGAAAAGGTCGCTATGCGAGCCTGTCCGCTCCAGTCGAAGATTGTTCCTGTCCGTTGAATAGATCAAGACCCAATCAGGCTCGATGTGGCAGTCGCGGTAATGCTTCCATACCCCTGTCAGTGCATGATCGCGGTGTTTTGCAGCAAGAGCCCTCCCCTGTGCCAACTGGCCCACGACGGTCTTGAGCTTGCCAATATCTTTACCGCGGCGGCGCATCCGTCTGACATCCCGCACGAATTGCTTTGTCTGGGAGAGTTTTTTCATTGCTCCCAGCTCTCAAGCATCTCTTCCAGTGAGTCGAATGTGTCGACGTCCTCCCCCCGCTGACTTTTCTTCAGCGTTTTCGCGGTTAATTTGTTCGGGATCAGGATTGGAAACGGGAGACCACCGCGTAGACAAATCTGGCGATAGAAGAGCCGAATCGCTTCCGTGGGGCTGAGTCCAAGCTCTTGGAGAACGCCCTCAGCTTGCTTCTTTGTTTGGGGCTCTATGCGCGCATGGACAACCGCTGATTTGTTCATGCGCAGAATGTGACACAATCGCAACACAGAATCAAACTCTTTCCTCCTCCTTCGGAGACCATAACTTGACTCGCACCTGGATTTCCCCGACCATGCCAAGGATTCTTTTTGCTTGATTTTTGACGGAAGGGAGTAACGTATGGTCAAATTCATCGGGTGTGCGCGTCGCAAGGCTGGGATGACGGTGGCCGAATTTCAGGACTATTGGAAAAACAATCACGGCCCGCTGGTCAAAAGCGTGCCGGAGTTCTGGCAGTATGTCCGTAAATATGTCCAGGGTCACACGCTCCGCGCTCCCGTGCCGGGGTTTCCGCCGTCAGATTATGAGCCCTTCGACGGCATCGCCGAGCTGTGGTTTGACAGCGTGGAGGATATTGGCAAGGCGTTTACCCATCCCCGCTATCTCGAAATTATCCGCCCGGATGAGGCAAAGTTTGTGGACTTCGCCAACTCTCGTATGTTTATTGTCGAAGACGTGGAGGTCGGGGAAGAGCTTATCAGGAAGACCGGACTTTGAATTGCGCCGGGTCTTGGCCTACATGCTCAATGATGGTCCGAGTCGCCCTGACTATGCCTTTGCTACTTTCATTTGTCTCAATATGGAATAACCCCGCTCGCTTGGGGGACAGAAACGGCTTCTCGTCCAAATGAACAGGTCTGGTCGAGAGCACATATCTTCTGCTGTTCGGCCCCATCCGAAGAGGACAATGGTCCGCCGTGAGGAGCCTGGTTTTTTCGAGCCACCGCACGACTTCGACTAAGAGTGACTTCCACCATCGAACCGGGCTGACCGAATTGTCGGGGAACTGAATTTCTACTGGAGAACGAGAGCTTTGGGGATTCCAATTCGATAGTGATTGCCATTCCTGTTTATCCGGGCTCGGAGGTGTCGGCTGAGGAGTTGGAGCTTCCGACGAGTCAGGTTGGTTGTGCGTCGGCCCAACAATCAGGGTTTGTCCAGGAGCAATGGGGCCTGAATCTACGCTGCGTCTCCACAAGGTCAGCGCTTGCAGGCACGCTTCAGCAGCCGGCTGACTCTTCAAGTCGAACGCCGCTATTCGTTTCTCGTCTATGCTGGCAAGTTTGTGGGTCTCATAAATGTCCCAGCGTCTGCCATCCGTAACCGCGAGGTAAGGAGTCCCTTGCTGCTGGCAGTAATTGAGTCCTTGACTAAGAACCTTTCCCTCTCTCAGCGACGTATCCAGTTTTTTCGCCTCCACTATCACGAGAAGTCTCTCACCGCTGAACAGGGCGTAATCCGCGACCCCACCAAGCCCAGTGTACTCAGGTTTGACCCAGGTGGGGTCTTCGGTGTCCCATTCCAGCTCCCGCAGCAGCGGATCAATCAGCGCGTAGCGGGTCAGCATTTCGTTCTGGCGAAGGGCGGGACCATGAACGTCAATCCGCTCACGGAGCTTTTCCACCAGGGTCAGCAAACTTTCCAGTGGCATCTCTCTCCTCTCACCGCGCCGGTTTCTTCCAGATATCCCGTGCCTGCATCAGGGCAATCTGTTGGTCAATGACCTCTTCTTTGTACTGGGCGTGGTTGCCGGGGGTTGTGTCGATATAGCGATTCTTGGGGTAGATCGGCTTTTCATAAATGAGCTGCGCCATTTCCGCCCGCACATCCTTCATCCAGTTCGTGACCTGGGCGTTGGCCCGGTGGTGGCGTAAGGCTTCGATGTCGATCACGCCCCTGACATAGGTTGACCCGTTGGTGTCGCGCTGCTTGCCGACGATCGTCCCCTTGTAATCCACGACCATGGACTGCCCGCTGCCGGCGTCAATTGGCGTCCCGCTGTCCGGGTAGAGGTGATAGCCTCCGATGTTGGGGGCAACAATATACATATTGTTCTCCAGCGCCCGGGCGCGATTGGAGATCTCAAAAATATCGTTCTGGGTGAACGGGCCGGGCAGGGAGGCCCGGTAGACGACTTCCGCGCCGTTCATCGCCAGCCCCCGGCCGTTCTCCGGGTAATTGCCCTCCATGGCCATCATGATGCCGAGCCGGCCAATCTCGGTGTCGGCCACCGGCCAAAAGGCTTTCAGGCTGCGTCCGTATTTTTCAATCCACCAATCAAAGAGATCGTGGGGCGATACCGAACGCTCGCACGGCAACAGGGCGGAAATCTTATAGTGTTTGAGAATCAACTGACCGTCCGGGTCGAGAATAAAGCCGACGTTGAAGAACAGGTTTGGCCAGTCTTCATGTCGCGCCTTGGCCTGGGCCATGATGAAGACCTCGTACTCGCGCGCGAGTGCGCCGAGCTGGTCGGTCTCCGGGCCGGGGAGGTCAATCGCGCAGGTCTGCGCAAACTCGGTGTGATCGACGTCCAGGACTTCGTCGTTAAATCCCTGCAAGGCACCCTCCGGGATGGCGAGCAGCCGGACCGGAATATCAAGATGGGAGAGCCAGAAAGCGGCTTTGGTCAGGCTGCGGATATGCTCGATATTCTTCTGCATGTCCGCCCGCGTGCGGATGCCCCAAAACGTCGGAACTAAGCCAACGGCATTATACGGTTCGATCATACGTGTTCTCCTCTCGGTCAGAGCTGGAGCGCGAAGAGCTGCGCCGCGTTGCCGGCCACCATCTGATACCCTTCGTCGTCCGGGACTCCTCTTCTGATTGAAGCGGCCACCCTATCAGCCAAGAGGGCACCCTTCGATAGTGTATAGATGGTATCGTGGATGGACTCTCCCTCTGGGGAGCAACACAGGAGGGTTGGCATGGCTGAGTCGAGTATCGTTATTGATAAGGATGTGCCTGTCCCGATGCGGGATGGGGTCGTATTGCGCGCCGATGTGTACCGCCCGGCTACCCCTGGGACATACCCGGTTATCCTCCAACGCACGCCGTATAATAAAAATCTGCTGGCCGGCGTGATGCTGATGCTTGATGTCGTGCGGACGGCCAGCGCGGGATATGCCGTGGTCATCCAGGACACCCGCGGGCGGTATGCGTCCGATGGGGAGTTCTACGCCTTTCGAGATGACATCTTGGACGGCTATGACTCAGTGGAGTGGTGTGCGGCACAAGCCTGGTCTGACGGGAAGGTAGGCATGTATGGGGCGTCCTATGTGGGCGCAACCCAGTGGCTCGCCGCGATCGGTACACCACCACATCTCAAAGCGATCTTTCCACTGATTACGGCCTCCCGCTATCACGAAGGCTGGACGTATCAGGGTGGCGCCTTTGCCCTCGGGTTTAACGCCAGTTGGACGCTGGCGCGTCTTGCGCCGGATACGGCTATGCGCCGGATACGGAAAGATGGCGCGTCTGCGGACCAGCTCAGGCGGTTGGTCGGCGCGATTGATGATCTGCGCGTCTGGTTTCAGCATCTGCCACTGAACGATTTTCCGTTCCTGCATGAGGTCGCCCTCTATTTTTATGACTGGCTTGCCCACCCCGACGACAACGAATACTGGGCGCGCTGGAATATCGAAGCCCGGCATAGCGCGGTCAGGGTGCCGGCCTGCAATCTGGGTGGCTGGTACGATATCTTTCTGGGCGGCACGCTGCGAAATTATCTCGGCATGCGTGAGCATGGGGCGACCCCAGAAGCCCGCCAGGGACAAAAACTCATTATCGGTCCCTGGTATCACACCTTACCCCTCGGCAACGTAGTCGGAGAGGTGGATTACGGCTTTGCCAGTCATGCCCTCGTTACGGACTTGGACGGCCTCCATATCAGATGGTTTGACTACTGGCTCAAGGGAAAACAGAACGGGTTCTTGGAAGAGCCGCGGGTGCGTCTCTTTGTCATGGGCGAGAATGTGTGGCGGACGGAGGATGAATGGCCGCTCGCCCGCACCCAATACACCAAATATTATCTGCACAGTACCGGTCACGCGAACAGCCTGCGCGGCGATGGCGGGTTGAGTCTCGAGCCGCCCCGCACGGAACCGGCGGATGTGTATGTCTCAGACCCACGCAACCCGGTGCCAACCAGAGGGGGTGGGGTCACTGGCTGGCCGGCGGCTATGCCAGGCGGAGCCTTTGATCAGCGCGCACTCGAGGAACGGAATGATGTATTGGTCTACACCACGCCAGTCTTGGAGCGAGACGTGGAGGTGACTGGTCCCATCACGCTCCGTCTGTACGCAGCGACCAGCGCTGTGGATACGGATTTTACCGCCAAGTTGGTGGACGTCCAGCCGGACGGCTATGCGCGCAATCTCACGGACGGCATTCTGCGCGGGCGTTACCGGGAGTCGCGAGCGGCGGCGAAACTGCTCACACCGGGAGCGGTCTACGCCTACTCCATAGACTTATGGGCCACCAGCAATGTTTTTAAGGCCGGCCACCGCCTGCGGGTTGAGGTCGCCAGCTCGAATTTCCCGCGCTTTGATCGGAATCCGCAGACAGGAGAGGCCGCTGCCGAGGCGCGGCGGCTGGAGCCAGCTTTGCAGCGCGTGTTTCATGATGAGAGTCGCCCCTCCCACATTGTGCTGCCTCTGATTCCACGTTAGGCCGTTGCCGATGCCAGGCGGCGGCCTGCTGATACGCCTGTGTCGCACGCGGAAATCGAGCGCGGCCACGGCCACCCCGCTTTTTACCAGGGGCTTGTTGATGGCCGCGTCCATCAGCCGGTCGCCCAAACACCAAGCTCCGCTGTGGAGTTCGATAATAGCCGGAAACGGCCCCGGCCCGCGCGGCTTGAACATTCGCGCCAGCAAGGACTTGTCCCCGTGACGGGGATATTCAACGTCTTCCACCTCAATGGCATACGTCCGGTTGGCTGTCATGCTGCTCTCCTTCTCCTGCGCGGCGGGGCGTACCGGGTAGTCCACGTCCCGCCGAGCAAGACTTCAGCACCTGTCCCAGCCGATTTGTTCCGTGGTTAAAAGGGAAACGTCAGCTACCACTCCTACGCCCGTATATGGTAAGTGGTGAAAAAAAGGAGGCGCATGCCCACCCTACTGAGTCTGTTGCAACTATTGCGCGCCAGCCAAAAAAAGATGCTGGTGGCGGTCGCCTGCGGTCTGCTCTTCGCCGGCACCGGTCTGGTGCCCCCGCTGCTCATTCGCCGGATTATTCAGTGGATCACCGAGGGAGGCGGAACGCTGCCGGCCTTACTCGGCGTTAGCGGACTGCTGCTGGTGGTGTATATCGGCCGGGGGCTGTTTCGGTATGGCTATGGGCGTTTCTCACACGAGGTGTCTTTCGATGTCCTGCATAGCCTCATGGTCCGGGTGTATACCCATCTGCAAAGCCTGCCCCACAGCTTTTTCCATACGCAACGCACCGGCGGGCTGATTGCCCGCTCGATCAACGACATTGAGGCCATCGAGGATTTTATCGCCCACGGGATTCCGGAGACGATCAACGCTTTTGTGCTGCCGACAGCCATGATTTGTGTGCTGTTTTATCTGAACTGGCAGCTCGCCCTGGTCGCCCTCCTGCCGCTGCCGGTGGCCAGTTGGATCGTCTTTCGCGCGGTTTCCAAAGTGCGCACCGAGTGGCGTCCCGTGCGGCAGCGTCTCGAAGACCTGACCGCCCAGGTGCAGGACAATCTGTCCGGTGTGACGGTCATCAAGTCCTTTGTTCAGGAAAAGCTCCAGGCGCGGGCAGTCGAACACCGCAGCCAACGGCTGCGAGACGATATGCTGCGAGCCAGTACCCTGTCCTTCGTGCCGGTCGGGGTGATCGAAGTTACCAGCGGAGTCGGGGTGGTGCTGATCGCGCTGCTTGGGGGTGTCCTGGCGCTTGGCGGTCGGGTGAGCGCGGCCGACCTGTTTGTGTTCATCGTGTACCTCACCCAGATCTATCAGCCCTTTTTGCAACTCGCCAATATCAACGACACACTCCAGAAGGCAACGGTCAGCTCGGAGCGGGTGTTTGCACTGCTCAACCTCCACCCGATATTGTCAGCCCACCTCACGGCGTGCGGCCGGACCGGATGAGCTGGGACGTAGAACTCCAAAACGTCACGTTCGGCTATCAGCCGGACCGACCGGTCCTCAGCGATGTCAACATCACCGTTGCGGCCGGGACCATGGTCGCCCTGGTTGGCGCGACCGGTGCGGGAAAAACCACAGTGACCAACCTCATTCCGCGCTTTTACGACCCCCAACACGGCTCGGTCTGCGTTGGCGGACACGAGGTGCAGTCTTTGGACCTCGACTTTCTGCGCAGCAATATCGCCATGGTGTTGCAGGATGTCTTTCTCTTCCACGGCACCGTCCGCCAGAATCTCCTCTTTGGCCGACCGGCCGCCTCGGAGGCCGAGCTGCGCGCCGCGGCGCGGGCGGCCAACGCCGAGGAATTCATCCTCGACTTGCCCCAGGGCTATGACACGCTCATTGGCGAGCGCGGAGTCCGCTTATCCGCCGGGCAGAAGCAACGCCTGTCCATTGCACGGGCACTGCTCAAAGACGCCCCCATTCTGATCCTCGATGAGGCGACCTCTTCGGTAGACACCGAAACCGAACATTTGATTCAGGAGGCGATTTCGCGCCTCACCGCACAACGTACCACCGTGGCCATCGCCCACCGTCTCAGCACCATCCGCAACGCCGACCTGATCGTGGTTCTGGACCACGGCCGGGTGGTGGAGCAGGGCACGCACGAGAGTCTGCTGGCTCATAACCGTGCCTATGCGCGCATGGTGCGGGCGCAGGACCTCGCCCGGACATGGCAGATCGGACAGCCTGGGGAGCAGCCCGAACTCGCACTTGCCACAGGCAGTGATTAACAAAGCACCCAAAGAAAGGAGCGCACACCCATGGATATGACCGAGCTGGAACAACGCATCACGCGGATTGAGGACCTGGAGGCCATCAAACAGCTCAAGGCAACCTACTGCGATATTTGTGACGATGACCACAACCCGGAGCGCATCACCACGATTTTTGCCCAAGACGGTATCTGGGAAGGCGCTGGATTCGGCAAAGCCCAGGGCCATGCGGCCATTCGCGCGCTGTTCAAAAAATTTCAGACGCTGATCAGCTTCTCCCAGCATCAGGTGATGAACCCGATCATCAAAATCGACGGCGACCGGGCCACGGGTATCTGGTACTTTTTTGGGCCGTTTACGTTCTACAAGAACAATCAGGCCAAATGGCTGGCGGCGCGCTATGAAGACGATTACATCAAAGTGAACGGAGAGTGGAAGATACAGCACCTCCGCGCGCGTGGCCGCATGAGCACGAACTACGAAGAGAGCTGGGCCGACAACGACTGAGCAAATCGGCGCGCGGCCGTGGCTGGCTTGTGCGTGCAGCGTCAGGGGAGGCAGGCATGTTTACTATAGGCAAGCTGTTTCATCTCACTCATGTTGTGGACGACCTCGAAGCCGTTGACCGATGGTATGACGACGTGTTCTCCGTCACGCGCTTCTATAACGGCTATGAAGAGCTGGCCGGGCGGTACGCCTCCCTGATGGCCATCGGGGACGTCATCATGGAGCCGATGATGCCCGCCCGCGTGGAGAACCTCAGGAATCCGTCGGTGAAAAGATTTCATGACCGTTTCGGGCAGCATTTCCACTCCATCGCCTGGTATGTGGATGACGTTGCGGCCATTGCCGCCCGGCTCGATACGGCCGGCCGGCGGCTCTATAACCTTGTTGGCAAAGAGGTCAAGCCACCGTACGACACGGCGGCAATCTGGACACATCCAAGACAGACACCCGGCCAACTGGAGTTTGCCCTGTCCGGCGATTACATCGCCGACCCGCGGCTGGAACCGGGTTGGTCAAGCGCCCCCTGGCGCCAGCATCCGCTTGGCCTCCAGCGCGCCTCGCATATCGGCGTCGTTGTCCGGGACCTGCTCGCGGCCAAGCGGCTATATTGCGACATTCTGGGCGGGACCCTGCTCCACGAGGAGCACACCGAGGGCCGCAAGCAGAGTGCCTTTGTCGCCGTTGGCGAAGATACGGTCGTGGAACTGGCCCAGCCCCTTTCTGCGACCAGCCCGGAAGGCCGTGAGCTGGAGCAAAACGGCGAAGGCATCTATTCTTTGATATTCAAGACCGCAGACCTCGGCCAAGCCCAGGGTTTTCTGAGAGACAAGCACCTCCGACCCGAACCGGACGGCGCAGACACCATCATCCTCGGGCCGGAGCAAGCCTTTGGCATGGTGGTCGGCTTTACTCAGCGCGCGCTTCCCAACGATCCCCGTTGAGTCTGCACGGATGCGGCATATGTTTGCGAACAGGACAGCCGCTCGATTCACCGACCTTGATAAATCCTTCTCACCCTTGCGGAGGGGAGGAAAATTGAAATTCAGACTTTGGACGGCAAGATGTGCTCTCGGACGCTGAGGCGGGTCAGTCTCACAGACCGGATTGCGTTTCCCCAACAGCTATGACTGCCAGGAGCTTCACGCCTTCGCTGAGAGTCGAGAAGCAACCTTCAGACCTTAATCGACAGTATTGTCACGGTCCGCCGGGCGGTATCCGTGAAATGTTGGACATCCTCGGGACGCAGCGGGCGACCGAGGATGGGGCGTTCCCGATACGACAGCCACTTCTTGAGCACCTGATAACCACCTAGCTTGTAGCGCCAGACTGCCGCCGGGACGTTGCGCCAGTAGGCGTTGGCGTTCAAGGAGATATCGAACGTAGTCTGACCGAGTATGTCTGTCGTATTCCCAAGGGCGGCACGTTCGTTCGCTGTGTAGGCGCGTTCGACGGCGCGGCCCTGGCCGGGCATGACGGCGCCACCTGCGCCGTAGTGTCCCCAGCCGGCCGTCATGGCGAAGTCGTCGCCGGTCATGTCGCGTCCGTCCGTCTTTGTGGGCACGGCGACGGCGGCGATGTTCGGGCGCAGTTCGCCCGTCGTGACGCCGGGGACGGGGGTATCGGGATCGAGCAGGGCGGCCAGGTCACGCCCGCGTGCTGCCGATTGGGCCAGGGCTTTTGCTGCGTCAGACGCGGGCAAGATGCCCGCGCTCCCGGGAGTAGGCCAGCCGGGCAGCGGGATGCGCGGCCATTCCATACGCAGCGCGCCGACGTTGGCCTCGCGGTAAGCTGGGTCGTGCAAGACAGCCAAGACATGGTGGAACAGGTCTTCGACGCCCAAACTGAGGCGTTCGAGATAGCGCTCGGCGGCTCCCGACAGATTGGGGCGACGGCGGATGCCGTCTGTCGTGGCGTTGGCGTGTGCCGTGGCGTTGGTGTTGGTGTCAGGCAGAGGGAGGTTTCTGTCGTTGCCGATGCCGTCGTCGCGGAGCCAGACCGGAATACACGTTGCGCCGCGGTCCATAAGGTCGAGGCAACCGATAGGTGCAATGACCTGCGGCGGCGACCATTCCCGACGCGGTTTCTGCTGCGTCACCAGCCACATATTCCCTTCAAATATATGCGGCTTGTAGTCGGGTACCGGACGACCAAGCAAGCCATGCCCCGTTTCCCAGTAGAGCCAGCGACTATCGAATGGTCGGTAAGCATGGCGAACGAAGCCGGCATCAATCAGGCCTCCACGCGCAAGCAGTTTGTCCCGCACGGCTCGAGCATCGCGCACAACGAAGCCCGATGAGATTTTCATTGCAGAAGGATAGCGGCGGGCGATTTCCTCATGGCTCAAGTTCGGGGCGAAGTAGTCCGTGATGCGCGCCCGGAGCCGGTCGAGATCGACATCCACGAGAAACGCATCGCGCTTGGTCTGCACGCCCGGAAACGACACCGGGAACAGTTCTGTCAGCGCCGGCCAGTCGAACCAGCTCTCGCTCACCGCCGTTGAAACGAACGGCAAGCCGAGCGGTAGGGCTGGCGTAATCGGTTCATAGAGAGCGTCCGGTTTGTCGTCTTCCGTCGCCGCCAGCTCTGCGCGTTTCGCCTGCCCCCAGAGATGCCGGAACTCGAACGCGGCCGCGGGCGTGTGATCCGCCTTGCGCACCAGCGTCGCAATCGCGGTGCCGACCTGGATGCCGACCGGATCGCCCTCGGTCGAGAAGATGCTCGGGTCCGGCGTACCGTCGGGCGCCACCTTGCCGGTCTTGTACTTGTCGCCATGCAGATTGTCGATGCGCACCGCGTCGAACGCCTCCAGATACCGCTCGCGCATCCCGGTGAAGGACAGCCCGTCCAGCCAGGAATAGTTGGAGATGAAGCAGACCACGCCCCGGCCGGTCTTCTCGGCGATGCGCCGCTCGGCCATGCGGAAGAAACGCACGTAGAGGTCGTTCAGGCCCTGGCCTTCAGGCCGGCGCACCCGCTTGGTCACGCGGTACGCTTCCGAGAGTTCCCGCTCCTCGTCCACCGCCATGCCGGCGAAGCCGTTGTAGGGCGGTGGACGAGAATCACCAGAATCGGGGTGGTCTGCTTGACCCGCTCGGCCCGGTCGCGTTCCTCTTCGAGTTCGGGAAAGGGCAGTGGCTTGGTCGTGCGCGGTTCCCAGCCGGTGAGCGCGTTGGTGAGGAAGACGCCGGGGCGTTCATTGCCATCATCGGCCAAGGGCGCGTCCAAGTCCTGCATGGTCAAGCCGACTTGCAGGTGCGCCACCACGAAGGGCGCGGGCATGATCTCGAAGCCGAACACGCGCTCGGTCGCCGCCTGCTTCACCCGTGCGCCGGCAAGTGCGCCGAGGCCGTGCGCTTCGAGATTGGCGGCGATGCGACGCAGCACCTCGGCCAGATACGCCCCGGTGCCGCAGCAGGGGTCGAGCACATAGACGTTCTCCGCCGCCAGCCCGTCCGTGATGCCGAGATCGTCCTTCAGCGCCCGGTCCACCCGCGCCACCATGTAGCGCACCACTTCGCCCGGCGTGTACCAGACGCCGAGCTGCTTGCGCAGCGCCGGGTCGAAGGCTTCGAGGAACGGCTCGTAGAAATAGGGCACCGCCTCGCCTTCGTTGAACTTGGAGAAGAAGACGGCGCGGTCCACTCGGTCCAGCGCGGCGGCGGTCCAGTCCAGCACTTCGACTAAGTCCAGCGGTTGCAGACGTCCGGGGTCGGAAAGCTGCTGGAACAGCGCCCGCAGCACCGGCGCGCGCAGATGCCAGACTGCTTCGTGCCAGTTGAACGTTCCCTTCGGGGAAGGCACTTGCCGTGCCCACAGCACCCAGGCGGAGAAGACGCGGTAGAACAGCGTTTGCACCAGGGTTGAACGGAAGAAGGCCGCGCCCCGCTCGCCCTCGAAGCGGACGCCGAGCGCCTCTTCCAGCGCCGCCCGCACGGCCTTGAGCGCCGGTGCGTCGCCCGCCGCCTCGACTCGGGCCAGGGCATCGCGGGCATAGGACGCGAGCAGCCACGCCAGGTCTTTGGGTTCGGCCAATGCAGCCCGATGCGACAGGGCGCGGCAGAGATATTCTCCGAGCCCGGCACCGACGGCACGGGCAAAAGTGCGGGGCGTGTCCAAGCGCTGTGCAAAGTCTTGGGCGGTCTCGGCTAAGCGGAAGGTTTCGAGTGTGGCCGGCAGGCCGGCAGCGTCTTCACCCATCAAAACGAAGTCGCGCGTGTTGGTGACCAGGACGAGACGGTAGCGCTCCCAATAGCGGCTGACTTGATTGGACGCTGCGGTCAGCCAGGCGTCGTCAGCGGCGGATTTGACTTCAACGACACCCCGTTCGGGGACTTGGCCTTCCTTGGGCTGGCCCTTCTGTAGTTGCCTGGCTGCATAGAGGCCGAAGTCGGGATGACCGGCCCCCTGGTCGGCCAGCTCGCCAACGCAGAACACCTTGGGCTTGAGCATCGCGCCGACGGCGTTGAGCAGGTTCGTCAGCGGCCCGTAGCTTGACCGCTCCCCGGTCGCGCCGCCCGAGGCCCGTATCTGGCGGAGGTCGGTCAGGTAGGTTTCGACGGCTGTTGTCAGTGGGGGGTGCGGGGGCGGCATGACGCCTGTTGTGGCTGAGAGCGGGCCGATAGGCAAGTCCCGGGTGGGCTGAAAGCCTGTGCGCTCGTGGCGTAGATGCCCCTCACCCCAGCCCTCTCCCTCACGGGGAGAGGGAGTAGGACGGGGGGCATCTCTACGATTTCGTTTGCATCATACGTTCAAGGGAAAAGGGGATAAGACGGGAAGGAAGAGGAGCGTTACCCGCCCACTGCCGCCACGCCGTCCCGCACCAGCGCGGCTATGGTCGCTTCGTCATAGCCCAAGTCGCGCAGAATCTCGCTGGTATGAGCGCCCAACTGCGGTGCCGGGGTGGGGGTTCGCTTTTCTCCGTCGGTCGTAAAAATAGGGCTGTTGACGGTCGTCAGCCTACCGTGCCCAGGGTACTCCATGTCCACAAAGGCGCCGGCGGCCCGCATCTGGGGGTCTTCGACCACTTCGTCCCGCACGGGCAGGGGGGCCCATTTGATATCGGACTGCTTGAACAGCACCCGCCATTCATCGAGGTCCCGCGATTCAAACTGGCCCTGTAAAATGGCAAAGAGGGCCGCGGCGTTCTCCCCTCTGGCGTCGTTGGTGGCAAACAGCGGGTTGGTGGCCAGCTCGGCTTGGCCGAGGGCCTTGCACAGATTGGGAAATTCCTTGTCGGGGTCCAGCAGGATAGCCAGGAAGGCTTTGCCGTCGCGACTCCGATAGCCGGCTGCCAGCGGGTTTGGCGGCGTGCCGTCTTCGCCCCGCTCCGGAAAGGTGGCGTTGCAGAATTTGGCCTGGAGGTCGCAGGCGTTGGCCCAGGCTCCGCTGGCCAGTAACGAGGTGCCGACCTTTAAGCCCCGTCCGGTGCGTTCGCGCTGATACAGGCCGAGCATAATCGCGCTAAACAGGGACACCGAGGTCGGGTGATCGCCCATGCCCGGACGCGGGCCGCCGGGCGTGCCGTCCAGACCCACGACGCTCATCATCAGGCCCGAGCGTGCCCAATAGGCCAGGGCGTCAAAGGTTGGCGCGTCCGCATCCTCGCCCTCATCTCCGTAGCCGCTCAGATGGGCATAGATGAGCCGCTCGTTTTCCGGCTGCAGGTCCGCCCAGGTCAGCCGGAACTTTTCGAGCAGCGGATGCTGGTAGTTGGTGACAAACACGTCCGCGGTCTTGACCAGCCGCATGAGGACTGTTCTGCCTTGGGGTGAAGCGAGGTCAAGGGCGACGCTCTTCTTGTTCCGACTGGTCAGAATCCAGCCCCAGTTGAGGTCTGCCTTGGCAAAGCCCGGTAAATCCGACATGGAGCGGTAGAGGTCTCCGCCCTGCGGGCGCTCGATCTTCAAGACCTCGGCCCCGAAATCCGACATGATGGTCGTTGAGGCCGGCCCGGCAACATAGGTTCCGCAGTCGATCACTCGCAGTCCTGATAGAATTCCGTTGTCCATACGCATCTCCCTGTTCGATTGTGGTGTCCAGTCGGGGTATTCTGCCAGCAATTGCCCGCCGCGCCAAGGGTGACGAGTGCCGCGAGCGGGCTCCACTCGCGGTCAAAAATAGGTTGCCGCCTACCCGGCACTGTGCTATCCCTGCCCCAGCCAGACGGCGAAGCGCGACTATTCGGTCGAGATTGAAGAGAAAGGCTGTCCGATGAAGATTGAAGAGCAAACGATAGACTCCATGGTTGTTGTCTCACTGGACGGGCGGGTCGACGGTTCTACCGCACCGGACCTGGAGAAGAGCATTTCGGCAGTCGTTGAACGCGGTGATACCCGGATATTGCTCGATTGCAGCAAGATGGATTACATCAGCAGCGCCGGCCTGCGCGTGGTGCTCGTGGGTGCCAAAAAATGCCAACAGGGTGGCGGAAAATTGATACTCTGCACGCTCAGAGCCACCTGCAAATCCGTCATGGAAATCAGCGGCTTCCTGACCCTGCTCGACTACTACGACACTCGTGAGAGCGCCCTGGCGGCTCAGGCCTGAGGACGCCGCCATGCTGACGTTTGCTGAAGAGATACTGCTGATCATGCTGGACGACGACGGGGTCTTCCTGCCGACTCGTGGAGGGGCGGTGGAATACATCCTGGCCGGTGCGGTGCTGATGGACTTGGCCTTTGCCTACCGCATCGACAACGATCTTGAGCAACTCACCTGTCTCGACGCGACGCCGACCGGAAACCCGATCCTCGACCAAGCGCTGGCGCATATCGCGAAGGCCAGCGAGACCAAGGATACCAGGGGCTGGATAGAGACTCTGGCCGGCCAGGAGACGACCGAAATCCGGCAGCAGGCGTTGGCTCGCTTGATTGAACACGGCATTCTGGAGTCCCAGGACAAGAAATTTCTGTGGGTCTTCCGCGCGCGGCGCTATCCGACAATCGACGGACGCGTCGAACGTGAGGTGCGGCTGCGGATCGCAGATGTCTTGCTGTCAGACGATATCCCCAACCCCAGGGATGTGGCCCTTATCTGTCTGGTTGATGCCGGTGGCTTTCTGCGCGACATCTTCTCCGCCCGGGAACTCGAACGGGCCACTCTCCGTGGCGAGCAGCTCCGCAAAATGGACCTGATCGGCCACGAAGTCGGCAGCGTCATCGCTGAAATTGAGCGGTCGGCGATGATGGCGCTGGCGCTCTCGCCGCACTGAGCCGACCGCGCCAGCGGTATCCGAAGCACCGTCAAGCGAGAACGGGTCTCCCTAGCTGCCTTTTTCCTGATGATGGGCCGTCTTCGGAAAGGATCGCCGGGGTATGAGCGAACGCCCACTGTTTGAAGAAAGCATTCTCCCGTATCGGGTCACGCCGCAGCTCGTCGTGCGTCTGATTGAACTCCGCAACGTCCAGCCCGATTTTTCTCGCTGTCCGTACTGTGGCGCGAACGACTACTGGCATCTGGCCTGGCCGGCGAGCCTCGCCCTGTCGCAGTATCTCGCCTCGACTTATCCTGCGGAGTGGTGGCGCGAGAAGCGGGCCTTGGTGATTGGCTGTGGGGTTGGGCTGGAGAGTGTGGTGCTGGCCTCACTGGGCGCGCAGGTCACGGCGCTTGATCATATTCCCGAGTCCCTGCGGCTGGTCCGGCGGAATTGCGCACTCAACACCGTTTCCCGCGTTCAGGAACAGTGTCGCTGCTGGCTGGATGAGAACAGCGTGCAGCAGCTTGGCCAGTACGATGTCCTTGTCGGTGCCGACGTGTTGTACGAGGCGGTCGACGGCGGCTGGATGTATAGGCTCTTGACGGCTACGCTCAAAACGGGCGGCAGGGCCTTTTTTGGCGACCCCCGACGGGAGGGGGTCAAAAAGTTTTTAGAACAGCTTGCAGCTACCCGCTTTCACGTCCAGGTCCAGCACCGCGAGACGGCCTGGATGGCTGGACGTGAGGAGGTCGATGTATATGCAATCCGGCCGGGATAAGGGCTACACGAAAATCTCGTCAAAGAAGGCCGGCATCGCCTGCCACGAACGCTCATCCGCCTGTTTATTATAGCAAATGCCCTCTGCCGAGTGAGCGCCTCTCATCCAGCAGAAAGAAGTCTCACCCGTAGAGCTGACCCAGGTTTGTCTTGACCGGATTGATCGCCTGAATTGGGCTACCGCACGCATAGGCCGCCTCAAACTCAGCCATGAAGATTTCCATGGATTTATCCGGCGCGCGCGTGGCCGCCAAAGATGACGCCATGGCGTAAGACTATCGTGCCCCTGGCTGCCTCCTGCTAGTCGCTCTGACGGGTCGCCTCAAACAGCGCGCCGTACAGGGCAAAATCGTAATTGTCTTGAATAGCGAAAGCCGTTCGGATCTCCTCGGGCGCGTTGTCATATAAGTGCTGCACCATGGCGACTCGTGCCGGCGGGGTCGCCATCCGTGCCGTCCAGGCCTGGAAGTCCAGCGGCAGGCGCCAGGTGAAAACGAGGCGTGACTGAAACCCGTTCCGTTCAAACATGGCCTGCCACTGGGCAACCGTGTGGTCCCGGACATGCGAGGCGTCACGCAGGAGTTCAAACGTTTGTAAAAAGGTATCGGGTGCCGGCTCTTCGGGCGAAACAATATCGCTCAGGATAAACCGTCCGCCGGGCTTCAGCACGCGAGCGCATTCCTGGAGCGCTGTCAGAGGGTCCGGCCAGTGGTGAGCGCTATAGCGGGAGACCACAAGGTCAAAGCTGTTGTCTCCAAACGGAATCTGTTCGACATCACCCTGGCGCGTTTCGATCTGGGAGAAGCCGCGTTCGGCGGCCAACTGCTCGACCTGCTCCGGCATATGCGGGGTGAGGTCCAGGGCGACGACCCGACGGCTGTACGGTGCGATGGCCACCGAGGTATGGCCCGCTCCACAGCCCGCATCCAGAGCGTAGGGCGCTTCCTGCTGTTGCACCAGCCTGGCAATCTGAACCAAATCCTCGCCCGTGGCATGGACCTGGCTCGTTTTATACTGGGCGGCCGCCCGGCTGAATTGATCGTGTATGGACTGCTTGAGGTCGCTCACTGTTCTTCTCCGTTCGACTGGCACTGCCCCCCCTCACGGCATAAACTCAGGCATGACCTCATTCACAAACAGTTCATGAGACTCGGGGGAGACCGAGATAACGATTGTGTAGGTGAGGCCCATCTCCTCAATACGGGTGTGGAGCTCCCGTTTGACCCTGTCTGGCGTACCCATCAACGTCAGGGGCGACCGGAGCGCCGCGTCCGCATCGGGAAAGCCGAGAAAGGTCGCGGTTTGGGTGAGCGCCGCGTCGGTGGGGTCTTGGGTCAGGTGGAGTACCATTAAAGAACCTAACTCTATCTCTTTTGGATCGCGCCCGCATTCTTCCATATAGCCGTACAGCATGCCAATCCGTTTTTTCAGATAGGACGTGTCGAATTTCAAGGTCATGGCCGGATCGTTCGGATAATCTTTACCATTAAAGACCGGCGGGTTGATATTTAGAATATCCGCTTCGGCGGCGGCGATCTCGAGGAGACCGCTGCCCGAGCCACCAAGCATCAGCGGCGGATGAGGTTTTTGGACGGGCCGGGGATTGTTGTAGGCCTTGTCAATCGAGAAATGTGTGCCCTGAAAGTTCGGTTCCTCTTGCGTAAACATCGCTTTTAACACCTGAATGGCTTCGGCGAGTTGATCCAAGCGCTCCCGATTCGAGCGATAAGGATATCCATGAGCGTGGTATTCGTCCGGCTTCCAGCCCGCGCCTAACCCGAGCGTCAGCCGGCCATTGCTGACGTTGTCGAGGGTAGACGCAATTTTGGCCAGCATCGGCGGCGGGCGAAACGAAACGGACGTCACACATGGCGTAAGGCGGATCCGCTCGGTCACTGCGGCAATAGCCGTCAGCGTCGTATAGCACTCAAACATGGGTGTTTGAGGTTCTCCGAGCGGAGTAAAGAAGTGATCGATCATCGACACCGAGTAAAAGCCCTCGCTTTCCGCCCGTAAAGCTGCCTGCCTGGCAGTGGCAAAGTCATCCGCAGGGAGAAGTAATCCAAATTTGGGGTCGTGCACGACTCTCTCCTTTCAACACTCCGAAAGTTTTTTAGAGACAGGGGTTCAGGTATGCCCTGTATAATGTACTCGACGTGCCCCCAACAATAAATGCCGGCTCCCGCCAGGTTGTAAACGCGTACTCCCGAAACAGAAGGAGAGTTATTCCTCGGTGAGTATCGAACGCGATTTCACCGGCAAAGCGTGCTCTGTACGGCTCGCAAACCGGCGGATGATGTACGCGGCGCTCGACTGGTGTACCCTCCCGGTTTATTGACCAACTGCGTGATCTGGCTTTGGCCCCGCCAAACATTGACAGTCTTTTTTCAGAGGAGAATAATTTTAGCGGTTTTACCAAAGGAGGGCAGAGTATGATGCGATTCGGGATTGGTCCGTTCTCTATGCAGCTCCGGCCAGGCTCCGGCCAGACACACGCGCAGCTCTATCGCGAGATGCTGGACCAGGTTGTTATTGCCGAAGAGATTGGGTTTGAATCGGCCTGGCTGGTTGAGCACCACTTTCTGGAAGACGGCATCTGCCCCTCGCTTTTGGTGACGGCAGCGGCCATGGCCGCGCGGACATCAACGCTCACCATCGGGACGAGTATGTATCTCCTGCCGCTCCATCGGCCGGTACAGACCGCCGAGGACGTCGCGGTGCTCGATAATATCGCCGCGGGTCGTTTTATCCTCGGTGTCGCGACCGGCTACCGACCGGAGGAGTTCGCCGCGTATGAAGAACAGCGTTCGGGGCGTGAGCTACGGATGGAAGAGCAGCTCGATTTGATGATTCAGGGCTGGACGACCGAGCGCTTCTCGTTTTCGGGCCAGTATTACCAGGTGGAAGACCTGTCCATTACCCCCAAGCCCGTTCAAAAACCGCACCCACCGATCTGGATCGGCGCCTCAACCCGCGGCGGGGTGCGCCGGGCGGCCCAGTGGGGGTCGGCCCTGGTGGCTTCCCCCCGGCATCATGTCAATGAGTTGAAAGCGCACTATCGGATGTATCGGCAGCAACTCCAGCGGTTCAATAAGACGGCCAGCGCCACGCCGGTCATTCGTGAGGTCTACGTGGCCGAGACCACGGCCCAGGCCGAGGAAGAGGCCCGGGACGGCATCATGTATCTGCACGCCGGGATGTACGGCAAGTGGGCCAATGTCCGGCCGCTCAAGGACGATCAGGGCGAGTTGGTCAAGGACCCGGCGACCGTGACCTTTGACACCCACCGGGAGCGTTTCATTATTGGCGACCCGGATCACTGTATTCGGGAGATTGAGAAATACCAGCAAGAATTAGGCATGGACTATTTGCTGTGTTGGATGCAGTTCCCTGGGGTAGAGCACGCAAAAACCGTACGCGCCATGCGCCTCTTTGCCAAAGAGGTGCTACCCCACTTTCAAAAAAGCGCGTAGCGCACGTTGTTACGGTCTTGTCCGCTCGTGGTCGGGAATAAAACGCTGCGGGTCGAAGCCGGCGGGCACGCTTGGCTGCTGATGGAGTTCCACGGCGGTTGTGATTTCGGCCAGGGCCAGGGCCAGGTATAAAAGCCGCCGAGTCTCCTGGGGCAGCGCGTCCGGCGGCTCTGGCGGGAATGTACTCAGATAGGTCAGGACGGCCTCCATGCGGGGCAGCAGGGTATCGTAGCAGGCTTGAATCTGGGCCATGGTGCTGCCGAGGCGCTGCCGGTTGCGCTCGGTTTCGGTCGCCAGCGCCCAGACCGCAGCCAGCGGCTCAAGGTCGGCGAACGGCTCGGGCAGGCTCGTATCGGACATGCTTCACCCCGCTTGTGCATCGCTGGCGAGCAGTTCTTCCGCCACCTTATGGGCGTGGCGGATCAGCAGTTCCTGGTCCTGTACCGGATACTGGCTCAGGACGCCCGACTCGATCCCGCGCTGGGTGTTTTCCAGGGTGCTGCCGTCTTCCAGCCACACGTCCCGCGCCAGACATTTATTATATTCGCGGGTCACCGACTCGGCAGCGGTCGCGGGCTGCGGGAAATAGCCGCGCGCATTCCAGGTCGAGCGATTCACCGTCTCCGGCAACATGGTATGGGCGACAAACAGGAAGGGGCTCAGAATCACCAGGTGAAAATTGGGAAAGATGTAATAAATATCAAAGAACCACTGTTTGCTGCGCGTGGGGTTGACCCCCAGGGGCCAGCGGTCCATCTCCCGCACACCGGGAAAGGTTTTGAGGCTGGCCCCGAATTGGGCCATCAACCGTTCCATGGGCGTGCGTTGGGTATTCCGGCGATCGCCGTAAAACGACATCATGCTGTGGCGGCGAAAGAGTTTGGCGTCGAGGACGTGGCAGGACGGCTGCTGCTTGTTGATCATTACCTTGCCGGCGAACTGCTGATGCAGCGCTTTGCCGTGATAGAATTCGAGTTGCGAGTCGCGCAGAATCCGCCAGTTGCACTTCTGCTCGGCCGTATACGACCAGCTCAGCGGCAAGCGGTCAAACGCATAGCCGCGCAGCAGGTCAACCACCTCGCCCAGATACTGGTGCAGCGTTTCCGGCGGGTCGGGATCGAGATTGATAAAAATAAATCCTTCCCAGACATCCGCGGCAATCGGACTCAGGCCGTAGTCCCGTTTGTCAAAGTCAAAGAACATGTCCTCTTCCGGCACTCCTATCAGGCGGCCGTCCGAGGCATAGGTCCAGCCGTGGAATCGGCACGTCAACCCGGACCCGCACGCGCCATGGTCGTTCCAGGCCAGTCGATTGCCGCGATGTTTGCACACATTGTGAAACCCGCGCACCCGACCGTCCTTGCCCCGAACGAGCAGGAGCGAGGTTTTGCCGACCGCAATATCCAGCACCAGAGAATCGCCCGGCCGCGGGATTTCCTCGCCTTTCTTGCCCGTACACAGCCAGGTGCGGGTAAAAATTTTCTCGCGCTCCTGCTCAAAATATTCTGTGGAAAGATAGGGGGTGACAGGGAGCGGGCCGGTTCCCAGCTCTGGATGGTCAAGCGTCCAGCGTTTACCGTTGGCGTGTGAGTCTGCACGGTCTTGCATTGTCTCCCTCGTCTGACGTGCTGTCCTTGAATAGGACGCTATCCTGCGCCATCTCGGCCGGGAATACAATGGACGCCGCGCCACTGGCCTTTTCCCCTCATCCCCCTTCGACTTCGGGCGCTTTGCGCCTTACGCTCAGGACCGACGGCCCTCCGTCCGTGCGGGGCCGACCCAGTTTCCCCGCCTCTGGATGCTGGCTTTAGTAGCCGAGCTGTTTGTCGACAACTCCGAGGAGAGGCTCGCCCTGCTGGATGCGGCGCAGGTTTTCGCAAAAGCGTTCGAGGTTGCGCGTGGCGCGCAGTTGGCTGGCGCCCGCGGTGTGCGGCGTCATGACGACATTCTCAAACGTCCACAAAGGATGATCGGCCGGCAGGGGCTCGATCGGGGCAACGTCTAGCGCCGCACCGCCACAGCGGCCGTCTAGCAGCGCCTGCACCAGCGCCTCCCCGTCTATGATCTCACCCCGGGTGACGTTGACCAGCAGCGCGCCCGGCTTCAGGTGAGCGAAGGTTGCCGCGTTGAACATCTGCCGCGTCTCGGCCGTGAGCGGACAGCAGATCGTAACCACGTCGGAGGCCGCCAGCAACTCGGCCAAGCGCTCCCGTCCCCACACCGCGTCCACTCCGTCCGACGCTGGGACGGGTTGCTCGTCCAGGGCCAACACGCGCAGGCCAAACGCCACCGCCCGGCGGGCCATGGCCCGACCGGTGCCCCCGAAGCCGACAATGCCCATCGTCCGCCCTGCAAGCTCAATTTCTTTGCGACGCAGGGCCTCACGCTTCTGCCAACTAGCCGAGCCGAGACGGATGGCGGTCGCAATCTGGCGGGTGAGCGCCAGGAGCAGGCCGAACCCGGTGTCCGCCAGGTGTCCGCCTACCAGGCCTTTTTCGCCGGTCAGCACAACGTCGGAATCCCGCATCGCCGGGTAGAGAAACATATCCACCCCCGAGGCGATGGCGTGCACCCAGCGCAGGCGGGGAGCGGCCTGAAACAAGGCTTCGGGCAAGAATCCGAGGATGACCTCAACATCAGCGGCCATGGCGATAGCGTCGCCGACCTGCGGGGCCACCTTGATAGTCGAGCCGGGCGCCGCGGCCCGAATCTTGGCCAGGTCGCCCTCAGACACCTCGGGCAGGGTCAGCCCGATCAGAATGAGGATCGATAACGGTTCGTCCAGTTTGACCGCAGTCATAGGTCTCACGCCCCCTTTTTGCTGTCAGCAGTCGTATGACGCGGTGTGGGGGCTGTCAACGCATCGATCCTGATTGCAGAGCACCGTCCTACCCCGTCCGCTGCCTCCGCTCCGAACATGCGGTCGAGATAGGAGTTCAGCAAATGGTGAATGGCCTTTTCGAGGCCCATGGTCGGGCCGGGGCGAAAGTGGCGGGAGCCGACGCCGTTCTGGAGCGAGAGCATCATCTCCTTGTCTTCGCCGGCGACCAGCCGGATGAAATCCTTGACCACCGCGTTCTTGGCCTCGAAAGCCGGCTGCTCAAACCACTCATCCGGGTATTGGGTCAGGATGGTAATGCGCGTTTTGTCCGGCGCAATGGGATGACAGAACCACGGCTGGAGCATGTCGGGCCGGGCAAACATATTGAAACTTGGCCGGATGAATATGGTGAAGGCAAAGGACTGCGATTTCCGCTCCAGCCAGGGCATGGCCTTACCAAACAGCCAGGCACCATCCGGGGCCATGGTCAGGCTCTCGTACTCAGAGTGATAGCCGTGTGGGGTCAGGTAGAACGGAAATTTGTCTACGGGAAAGACCTTGCCGAAAGACGAGCCGTGAATCACGCCGACATGATAAATGTCCATCAGGTTTTCCGGGATAAACTTCCAGTTGCAGCCCAGTTCAAAGGTGTATTCGTCGGCGATACGCGTCTCTTCGGCGTGTAAAAACCCGGCGGCTTGCTGCACCCGGTCGACGGCCAGATAGGAGGCCAGACTCTCGGCCTGAGGATCGAAATTGATGAAGATATAGCCGGCCCAGGTGTCGAGTTGAACGGTGGGCAAACGGCAGGACTTCCAGTCGAAGGTGGTGACCTGTGCACTATAGGGCGCGCCGGTCAACTCGCCGTTCAGACCGTACGTCCAGGCGTGATACGGACAGCTAAACTCCTGGGTATTTCCCTCACCCTGAACCACCTCGACACCGCGATGCTGACACACGTTGGCAAAGGCGCGCAGCGTGCCGCTCTCATCCTTACAGATAACGACGGGTTCGCCGGCAATCCGCAGGGCACGGTAGTCGCCCGGCTTGGGATAGTGCTCGACCCGGCCAACGCACAGCCAGTCTTTCATGAATATCTGTTCGATCTCTTTCTGGAAGATCTCAGGCGAGGTATAAAACTCGCCCGGCAGATGCCTGGCGTGTAGCAGGTCCTGGCGCGTTTTTGAGAAATCCTGAAGAGCCAGCGGTGCAGCCATATATCCTCCTAAGGTTTGAAGAAGTCGAGCAGCGCCGCGTTACACGCCTCGGGGTTATCCTCCAGCACCATATGACCCGCTCCGGGAATATCGACTCACTGACTGTCCGGGATATGGGTAAGCATTCGCTGGTCCAGGGCCAGGACGCGATACCGGTCGCCAACGACTGCGGCGAACTCATCGAACCAGTGGCCGTAGGCGCGTAAGCCGTGCAGGCAGACCATGGGCGTTGCCTGCACGTTGCCCCACTCCACATAATGCATTTTAAGGCCGTTGATGGTGGCAGAGCGACTGGTCGCCTGGGTAGACATGACGCACTCCTCTGATTCGCACCGCTACTGCGCGACAAAACCGCCGTCCACGGACATGGCCGTCCCGGTCACAAAAGAAGCCGCGTCGGAACACAACCAGACAACGGCCTCGGCGATCTCCTCCGGCCTCCCCATGCGCCCCACCGGCTCTCTGGCCTCGATAGCCTTGATGATCTGGTCGCCCAGCTCGGGCTGGACCGCCAGGACCTTATCGACCAGCGGCGTTTGGACCGGCCCCGGACAGACGGCGTTGACCCGAATGCCGGACTTGGCATACTCCAGGGCCGCGGTTTTCGTCAGGCCGAGAACGCCGTGCTTGCTGGCCGAATAGGCCGGCATTCCGTTCGAGCCCACCAGCCCGAAGTTCGAGGCGGTGTTGACGATTGCGCCCCCACCCTGGTTCAACATATGGGGAATCTCGTGTTTCATGCCTAACCATACGCCGGTCAGATTGGTTGCAATAATCCGGTCCCAATTCTCCTGACTGCACTCGGCGGTCTGCTTGATGTCCCCCTGGATGCCGGCGTTGTTCAGGGCGCAGTCCAAACGGCCATAGGTTGTCACGGCCTGCTCGACCAGGGCGGCCACCTCCGCCGCCTGGGAGACATCGGCACGAACGAACCGCGCCGTTCCCCCAGTCGCCTCGATCAGGCGAACCGTCTCCTGCCCGCCGTCCACATCCACGTCGGCGACAACAACCCTGGCGCCTTCTCTGGCAAAAATCACAGCCGAGGCGCGCCCAATGCCCGAGCCGCCCCCGGTCACCAGCGCTACTCTGGTGTCTAATCGCCCCGCCATGCCATTGCTCTTTTCTGATGAAACCCGTTCGTGGGAGGCTTACTCCACCTGCCAGTCACCTGTCAAGCAGAAGGACTCCTGCACGCCCGTGCCTGGTCAATCAGGGCCAGAACGCGCTCCGGGGTGAGCGGAATCTCGTTGACTCGCGCCCCCAACGGTGCCAGGGCATCTGCCACGGCGTTGGCTATGGCGGCTGGCGGTGAAATGGCCCCGCCCTCGCCCATGGCTTTGAGGCCGTGCGACGTGTTCAGGGCCAGCGTTTTAATATGTCCGATTTCGACCCGCGGGACGTCCACCGCGGTTAGGGCCAAATAGTCCATCAGCGTCCCCGTCAGCGGTTGCCCATTCTCGTCGTACACCGTCTGTTCGTACAGGGCCGAGCCGCTCCCCTGGGCCACGCCGCCTTGGCGTTTGAGGACCTCCTGCTGGAAGTTGAGGCCATCGCCTATTTGCCGGATGAGGGGTGCCCCTGACGGGAGTGGCTACCTCGGCAAGACCAACTCCTGATAGACCCCCTGCGCGCCCATCTCGTACTCGACCTCGGTGACCGGCGGACGGGCGTAGTGCCAGCGCAGGCCGTGATGCCCCCCGCTTGCCAGGCCGGGCAGAATCTCCGTTTCCAGTAGCGGGTGTATATCGTGAACGGTGTACAGCTCGACAGCCGTCACATCGGTCCAGGCGAGGCTGAACTCCCGCAGACGATCCGTCAGGATTTCAAGCACCGCCTGTGCCTTCTGGCTGACGCCCTGGGGCGACACGTCTCCCCGGCTGACGATCTCAGAGCCTTTTTCGGACCGCCGGATTTCAGCCGCCCCGGACAGGACGAAGCTGGGACGGTCGTAGTCCGTGGGCATGGTGTAGGAAAACCCGTAGAGCGAGGGCTCCGCAACCGGATGGACGGCCAGCGCTACATTGGTCCGCGCCGTCGGGTTGCGGCCATCAACCAGGACATTCCAGTCTGCGAGCCGCTGGACGTAGGGTTCATTGAACTCGGCAAACCCCTGGGGTGAGAGCGGTTGCGGGATGCGCAACTCCATACCGCACAGGGCCTGGATGGGCCGACCACGCTGCTGGAGATGACGCGCAATCAGGTCATAGCCTTTTTCCAGCGCGGGCAACGGCTGAAAGCTGGCGTGTACCACCTCATAGCCGGGCCGGGCTCGGCAGCCGGAAGAAAAAGGGCCGCTGCTTTTAATGAAGGTGAAATTGCCGTCGGGTTGATCGACGAGCATGGGGACCTCCTCTGGCTGACCCGCGGTTCAGGCGGGTGTGCTCTTCCGGTTTCACCGGAACCTGGATGTTGACAAAAGATAGCGTCGTCTCTGTCCATCGTCGGGATTCCAGCACGCCTGCGCTCGCCTGCCGCTCCGGCCTGGCTAGGCCACCCCTTCAACCACAATCATTTTCGCCTGAGAGGCGCTGTGCCGGATGCCCTTCGGCTCGCGGTACTCTGCCGAGTTATACCACGCCTTGGCCTGGGCCATGCTCTCGAATTCGAGCACAACCACCCGGTTGGGTTCCCAGTCGCCCTCCATATTTTCGGCGGCCCCTCCCCGGACGATGAACTTCCCGCCGTAGGCTTCAACGGTTGCCGGGACGAGTTTGGTGTAGCCCTTATACACCTCGGGGTCGGTCACCTGAACATCCACAATAATATAGGCTGACATGTGCTTCCTCCTGTGCTGCCTGTTCCTTGCCTGTATTCTCTCTTAGCCCGGAGCTAAAGCCTCAATGATATAACGGATGCCGTCCCGTGCCGCGGCATCCGGCAGATAGTTGGTGAAAGTCGGATGTATGGGGTAGACAATGGGCAGCGTCACCCCGGCCTCTCGGTAGCGCGCGATCTTCTGGGAACACTGCTCGGCGGAACCATAGACGCCAAAGGCGTCGGCAAAGCTCTCGATCAAGTAGGCCGACTCATAGCCTTTCTGATCTGCCAGGCTGATGCAGTCAATGAGTTCATTGACCGCCATCCCGCCCCAGAAACCAACGCCGATGCGGTCCATACAGGTTCTTTCTTCAGGCTTCAGGCTCCATACTGTCGGGCGAGCAAAGAGTAGCGGCGGGAATACCGAATGACAAGCAAATATTTTCCTCTTTTCCTTAATTGTCTTCCTTGACAAACTTTCTCGCCTGGCAGGATAATCCACGATCAACCATAAAGGAGGACCGATCATGGCAGACGATCTCGCAAAAATGGATGCAACCGCGCAGGCCGCGCTGGTGCGGAGCGGAGCAGTCAGTCCGCGTGAGCTTGTGGATGCCGCTATTGAGCGGGTGGAAAAGCTCGATCCGCAACTCAACGCCGTGATCCGTCCGCGCTCTGAAAAGGCGCGCGCCGAAGCGGACTCGGCAGGCGTGCCTGACGGTCCGCTCAAGGGGGTGCCGTTCTTGCTGAAAGACCTGTTCTGCGTACATGCGGATGATGAGATCCATAGCGGCTGCAAGGCGCTCAAAGCGGCGAACTACACGGCCCCGACCAGTACCTATCTGGCCGAAAAATTCCGCGCCGCCGGCCTGATTACGATCGGCCAGACCAACACCCCAGAATTCGGCTTCGCCACCACAACGGAGCCGGAAGCCTACGGGCCAACCCGGAATCCGTGGAATACCAGCCACTCGACCGGCGGGTCGAGCGGTGGCAGTGCCGCCGCGGTGGCTGCGCGTCTGGTACCGGTGGCGCACGCCAATGATGGCGGCGGGTCGATTCGTATTCCGGCCAGCGCGTGCGGCCTGGTCGGCCTGAAACCCAGTCGGGGGCGTTTATCGCTTGGGCCGGATTATGGCGAAGCCTGGGCCGGCTGTATTGCCGAAGGGGTGGTCTGCCTGTCCGTGCGGGACGCGGCCACCGTCCTTGATGCGACCGCGGGACCTATGCCGGGCGACCCCTATGCGGCCCCCGCGTGTGAGGGGTCGTTCGCCGAGGCCGCCCGGCGTGAGCCCGGCTCGCTCCGCATCGGCCTGATGACCAAGCGGCCGGGCAAGCAAGACGCCTTGCATCCCGAATGTGTGGCCGCGGCAGAAAACACGGCAAAGCTGCTGGAGTCTCTCGGGCATCGGGTCGAGGCTGCGTATCCGGAAGCGCTGGACGAGCAATGGGGGGCTCCCTTTGGCACGATTGTGCTTGCCCACTCCGCACGGACTGTGGAAGACGTTGCCGACGCGCTTGGCCGCGAAGTCGGACCCGGCGATTTTGAGCGCTATACCTGGGACCTCATGAACCGGGGCCGGTCCATCGGCGTGACGGAGTATATTGCCGCGCTCGAATGGCTGGAACGCTGGGAACGGCGTCTCGCCGTCTGGTGGGCCGAGGGGTTTGACCTGCTCCTCACTGCGACCCTGAGCGCCCCGCCGCCGCCTTTGGGTCAATTATGCAGCGCCGCGGCCGACCCGGAAGAGGTGTATCGGCGGGTGATCGACCTGATTCCGTATACTCCGGTTGCAAATGTGACCGGCCAGCCGGGGATTTCCCTGCCCTTGCACTGGAGTGAAGACGGCCTGCCGGTTGGCGTCCATCTCATGCCGGCGTACGGACGGGAAGACGTGTTGCTCAGCGTGGCGGCGCAGCTTGAGCAGGCTCAGCCGTGGATCGAGAAACTGCCGCCGGTCTGCGCCTAAGGCCGGGGACTGAACGCGGATAGCTGTGGAGATTGAGAAGCGAGGAGGCGAGGATGGACCCACTCCCCTCTCGGGAGGGAAGTATATCGGTAGGAGGGAGAACGGTCTTGACTAACCCATGATGAGATCGGTGTGGACTTTTAATTCGCGGCGGACGTTGTGGCCCATATGGTGCAGATACACACGAACTCCTTCTCTTCGGGCAAATTTGAAGGCTGGAATAAAGTCACTATCTCCTGTTACGACCACGAGGGCTCCAACAAGTTCTCGAAGGGCAAGCCTTGCTATATCAAGTCCAACGCGTAAATCCACGCCTTTTTGCTCGATACTCGGTACGAGGTCTCTTTCGGCAAGAGCGCGTGATTGCTGTCTGATACTTTGAAGCGCTTATTTTCCAAGTTTCCAGCCATGGACAGCGGTGTCTCCCATCCGTAACGCAAAATTAGCCCGAAGTTCAAGCGCGTCGAGTAACGATGTCATTTCCTTAAATCGTGTCGTCTGTGCCAAAGATAAAGGCGTTCTACTAATCGGATTTGTGAGCTTCTCTTGCGACGGCGGAGCATCGTAGAAATAGATACGCAAGAGGTCTAAGTGACGAACAGCCTCATGTGTCATAACCTCTTCGCTACAAAAGCGGTCTACATCGTCTGCTGTAGGAAACTTCCCGCGCTTTTCCCGCAGCTTCCGCGTAACAAACCCGCCATCCAACAGGATTGTGTAAGTAGAGTTCATAGTATGGAGGAAGGCGATAGGGGAGTGCCCCATCCACTCGTGCCGCCTTTGATGGGCGTCTTTAATCAGGGACGAATGGACGGGGCTTTTCTCTTATGTAGAAGCGATGGTGTCCAAAACGGAGAAAATGTCAAGTGCCTTTATACGGCCCTCTAAGGGAGGAAGGGAGCGAGTAAGTCGGATTAGCGTAGCGTAATCCATCCGTCGCTCGCCATACCAGAACTTCATCACATTAACGCAGGGCCCGCGGACCTGCTCGGAGCAGATAGCCGAAGATGCGCAGGGTCTCCGTGAGTGAATACCCCCGGAGTTTGCGCCCGGAAGTGACTGCGCGTCGCGCAGAATGAGGAACCTGCCTCGTTTGCGGAGCGCCAGACTCAGCCAGACTTCTTCCGAGGCGTCGTGCGCCTCGTCAAAACCGCCGCTGGCTTCAAAGGCGGAGCGCGTACAAAACAGAAAGCTTCCGCCGGCCGGATAGGCGGGAATGATAAACGAGATCACACGGATTGACCTGAGGGTAGGGGTGCTTCTCCTGTGCGGCTTTGTCCGTACAGACCCAGCAGTTCGTTCAGCGCTAACGAGGCCACCACAACCAGACCGCCAACAATGGCGAGATCGCTGGGTCGTTCCCCCACGCCGATCCACACCCACAGCGGACCAAGGATGGTTTCCAGGAGAGCCAGGAGACTGATTTCAACTGCGGTAATATGTCGCGCCGCCAGCGTCATGAGCAGGCAACCCAGCCCGCCCTGAAGGGTGCCCATACAGACCAGGAGGCCGATGTCCTGCCACGCGGCCTGAAACGGCAGGCTGAAGGGCAGGGCCACGGCGCTGGAGATGAGCGCGGCAACAAGCACGGCCGGTGCCATATCGGCTCGCGCCTGGCTGTGACGCAGCAGAATCACCCAGAGCGCAAAGGCCACTGCAACGCCAGCGGCTATGACGCTCCCGGCCAGCGTCCCGGTGGTGAAAGAATCGAGACACATGGCGATGATGCCGGTCAGCGCGATGCTCATCGCCACGTAACGACGTACCGGGACCAGCTCTCCAAGAAACACCCGTCCAAAAAGCGCCGCCAGAAAAGGCGAAGTGCTGATGATGACGAGCGTCTGCGCCACCGTTGTCTGGGTGACGGCGAGAATGAAACCCAGGAAGGAGGAGGCCAGACACAGGCCGGCCAGGAAGCCGCCCGGCCCGATGGCGACGACCGCTCGGCGCACGTGGCCCGTGTGGCGAAAGGCGAGCCAGACGAAAAGAAACACTCCCATGGCGAGCGAGCGCCAGAAGGCAATCTCCCAGCTATTGGGGACGCTGACGGAGCGGACAAACAGGCCGCCCGTGCTCCAGCACAAGCTTGCGCCGAGCATGAGCAGCAAGCCCTTGAGACGAAGAGGAAGCGTGTCCAGCCTTTCCTGTCCAGTGGAAGACACGTTCACTCTTTGCTGCGGGTTCCGGGTCCGATTGAGAAGCGCAGCGTTACGGTTTGACGGCAATCGCTTCCACCTCGATCAGGAGCCCCGGAAAAGCCAGACCGGCCACCACAACGGCCGTACTGGCCGGTGGGTTGTTGCCAAAGATGTCTCCGCGCGCTTCGAGCATCTCCATGAACTTGCTGCCGTCGGTGATATAGGTATTGATCTTGATAATATGCTCCATCTTGGCGCCCGCCGCGGCCAGGACCGCCTTGATATTGCGGAAGACCTGGCGCGTCTGGACCTTCATATTGCCCTTGCCAACCAGCTTCCCCTGCGCATTGAAAGCGACCTGGCCGGACACGTAAATGGTGTTGCCGATCTGCTTGGCCTGGGCTAGGGGCAGCGTATCGTCCCAACTCCAGCCCGGATCGATAATCTGCGCACCGGCTGCGTCCTGTACGGGGGCCTTTTTCTTTGCCATGCTCTTTCCTCCTTATGGATGACTATTCATACTTCGCAATCACTTCTTGGCCAAACTCTTCTCTAAGCTCCCGGCCATCCGTCACAACCTGAACCGCAATCTGCGCCAGGCCGGCATACACATCGCTGTAGAGCATCTGCGAGTCATAGAACCAGGCAGAGCTAAAGCCGAGTTCTTCGGCTCGAACCAAGTCTTTCCAGGCCTCAAGACGGGCCGGATAGGCGATCCCGAATTCCATGCTTCCTCCTCATACGGCTCCCCTCACTGAGGGAGCGAGGTTTAGGCGCACACCGGTGGACGCTTGTCCATCCACGGCTGGGCCTGCTCGACCTGGGAGCCAATCCGCAGCAGCAGGTCCTCCTGGCCATAGGCCGGGACAAAATGGACGCCGACCGGCAGACCGTCCGGGGTCCAGTGGAGCGGTAGCGACAGCCCCGGCTGGCCCGAGGCATTATTCGCCGGCGTAAAGGGAATCACCTCAAGATTGCGCTCCCACTTGGCGAGATTGTCCGTGCTGGGTCCGCCCATATCGCCCAGACGCGGCGGCGGCTCGCCGAGCGTGGGGGTGACCAGAAGATCAAAGCCGCCAACCCACCAACTGGCCAGGCGGCGCGCCCAGGCGTACAGCCAGTTCATCGACGCCAGATAACTGGTTGCCGAAATTTTGCGGCCCTCTTCCACGAATCGCCAGGCGTAGGGCTCAATATCGCCCTCGCCAATACGCTGCCCGGCCGCGGCTTCGATCTCATCCGCAGTCAGGGCCGAGTGGGCGTTGACCACAAGGGTCCAGTGGTCGATCCACTCCGGTTCGTCATAGGCTGCGGGGTGCGCGACCTCGACTGTATGGCCAAGCGATTCGAGCAGTTTGCCAGTCTGCTCGACCGCGCGTTTGCACTCCGGGTGCAGGGGGGCATCGTTGCGTGGTCGCTGGAGCATGAGGCCGATGCGGAGCCTGCCGGGATCGCGCCCGACCTCTTCGGTGTACGGCCGAACGGGCGTGGGCGCGGCATAGGGGTCGCCGGGCATGACGCCGTGCATAATATCGAGCACACCGGCCATGTCGCGCACCGAAAGCGTCATCACGCCTTCATTGGCCATCCCGTGCCAGCACTCGCCCATACCCGGACCAAACGACACCCGGCCCCGGCTGGGTTTGAGCCCGACAATGCCACACATGCTGGCTGGAATCCGCAGCGACCCGCCCCCATCGCCCCCATGCCCGACCGTGACCAGACGGGCAGCGACACAAGCGGAACTCCCACCGCTCGAACCACCGGGAGAATGATCGAGATTCCACGGATTATGGGTTGGGCCATAGGCCGCGGGTTCGGTCGTGCCCATCAGCCCCCACTCCGGGGTGTTGGTCCGACCCACGCTGATAAAGCCGGCCTCACGAAACTTCACCGACAGATAGGTGTCTTGCGGTGAGGTGAAGTTCAAGCGTTTCAGGAACTGCATGCCGTTATGCAACGGCTCTCCGGCGGGTCCGCCGAGCAGGTCTTTCATCACAAACGGGACGCCGCGAAAGGGGCCGTCCGGCAGGTCGGCGGCCTGGGCTTGGGTGCGCGCCTTTTCAAACAAAGGGTGAATCACCGCGTTGAGCTGGGGGTTGAGCTGTTCGATCCGGGCAATCGCGGCCGCGACCAGCTCCAGGGGCGAGGCCGCGCCTGTTTTGACGAGTTCGGCCTGGGCGGTCGCATCCGAATAGGCGAATTGATCTGGCATGACGAAACTCCTTTGAACTGCGCGGCAAGAGACGACGGACTCAGTCTAAAATGGCAATCCCGCTGATCTCGACCATCTGCTCGGGAACAAAAAGGCCCTTGATCTCGACCCAGGTACTCGTCGGCGCGTAGCCCCCAAATGCCTCGCGAAAAAGGTCGGCCGTTTTCTGGAGCTCGACCATATTCGTGGTATAGACGGTTTGGGCGACCCAGTTTTTGAACGTCGCGCCCTCGGCGGCCAGACAGCGTTTGATGATCTCCAGGACATGGGCGATCTGGGCGCGGACATCTCCGGCCCCGACGACCTCAACGTCATCGAGGTTGCCTTTGAAGGGAGCGACACCCGACAGATAGAGCATATTCCCGGCTCTGATGCTCTGGGTGAAGCCGTAGGTCCGGAAAGCCTCGTCCGGCATATAGCCCACATCCGGGTTGCTGCGTGTGATCATAGCCTGCCTCCTCTTCATGTGTGATTGACCCCGACTGTATGAAAAACGCCGGAGCCGCGTCAAGGGAAAACATGGAATCTCTGTTTGAAGAGACTTGAGAGGTCCCCATAAAAAGGCGCATATAGGTGCAAAAGAAACGTGGTCATGGAAACGAGAACGGACCGGATCAGGCGCAAGTTGGATAAAGGAGGGATGGTATCTGGCGCGGCGTATCGCAGAGACGGAGGGATAACGAGGGGGTTGCATTTTTTACCGATGAACTGCCGAGTCCGGCTCCGACAGCCGCAGGACCGCCTTGCCTATGCCCGGCCAGATACGCAGCAGGCCAAACGTCGCCCGGATGACGATCCACACGGCCATCGCCAGCCACACCTGAGCAAATGCCTGCGAGTGCGTCGGGTCGATACACAGCAGGCCAAGCACGCCTGTTCCCGTGGCGACGCTCATGGCGTTGCGCAGATAGGCATAATCGCCGGTACCCCAATGAATGCCGTCTGTGACAAAGGACAGGGCGTTGAGCGGCTGGGTCACGGCGCAGATGAAGAGGCCGACCAGGAAAAATGTCTGGGCGCTCAGCGGCACTAAAAGAAACGCCAGGAGACGTTCACCCAGCAGCAGGACGAGGAGCAGCACCCCGCCGGTTCCCAGCGCCCAGCGACAGGCAAGACGTGCGACCTGCTGGGCGAGGTCTATCCGTGTTGCGCCAAGGAAATAGCCAATCAGACTTTGGGCCGTGACAGCATAGGCGTCCAGCAGAAAGGCCAGAAACATCCATAGTTGACGCAGGGCCTGATGCGCCGCGCCGGCCTCGACGCTGATCTGAAGGGCTGTCCAGGTCGCGGCCAGCATAAAGATCTGAGCGAATCCCGTCCGCAGTGCCAGGTCGCGGCCAATCAGAAAAAAACGGCGCGTCCGCTGCCAGGCAAATTCCCCGCTCAGTGTTGCGTGCTTGGCAACGGCCCAGAGGGCCCACCCCATGCCAAGAGCCTGACTCAGCACGGTCGCCCAGGCAGCGCCGGCAATCCCCAGCGCCGGAACCGGGCCAACCCCGAAAATCAAAATGGGGTCCAGGACGATATTGACCAGACTCATCCCGCCCGCAATCCAGAGTGCGGTGCGCATGGCTTGCAGCCCGCGCAATACGCCAAAAGCCGCGGTCACGACCAGACTGGGAACCACTCCCAGCAGGCGAAGGTGCAGATAGATTTGCGTATCCGCCTGCACGACGGCATCCGTACTCATCCAGACGGAAAAGCGCGCGATTCCCGGCCAAGTGAGGAGCGTCAGCCCCAGCCCCAAGAGAACGGCGAGCAGCAACCCCAGGCTGGCGACACTGCCGACCTGTTGCGCTCTTCCTGCCCCCATGGCTTGCGCCACCTCGGTTTGGGTGCCCACGCCCAGAAAGTTGAAGATCCACAGGACGCCGGACAGCAGGGCGGTTGCCGCGCCCAGTCCGGCTGCCGAAGCGGCGCCCAGCCGTTCCACAAACGCAGTGTCAACCAGGCTGGCAAACGGCTCGACCACCAGGGAGGCCATGACGGGCAGACTCAGGGTCGTAAAGGTACGATGGGGGTGAAGGACGAACGGATGTTTGTCTGGAGACTCCACCGGTGTGGTCATAGCGCCGGGCTCTCTTCGGGGGAGAATTGAAGATACGCCTCTTGCATAGACAGACTAACTTAGCAAAAAAATCGGGTCGTGTCTCAGTTTGTATTCGGAATCGGCTTTGGGTAAGTAAAAAATCCGCATGACTGACCCGACTGTCCTCTTGACCGCGCTGCAACACGGTGACAGCTTTTTCCCTGGTGGGGGGTTTGCCGCTTCGTGGGGATTGGAGACGCTCTTCACAGATGCCTATGTGCAGGACGCCGAGACCCTGCTGCATTTCGTCCAGGGTCAACTCCGCCATCGTTGGGCCCGGTGCGACCGGGCCGCCCTCGTGTGGGCGCATCGCGCAGCGGGCGAGTTGGAAAAAGTTGCCGGGGTTGATGCAGAACTGGAAGCGCTCTCGCTTGCGCGTGAGTTGCGCGTCGTATCGCAACGGGCCGGCCGGGCCCTGTTGCGCGTTCATGACCGGCTCAAGACGCCCCGCGCGGCCGACTATCTGGCATGTGTCAAAACCGGGCAGGCGTGGGGTCATCTGCCTGTTGTGCAAGGTCTGGTCTGGCGGGGGGTCGGGTTAGACGCGGAGCAGGCCAGCCTGCTGTCCGGCCATCTCCAAGGCGTGGCGTTTGTGAGTGCGGCCATCCGGCTCGGCTTTGTGAGCCATATCCAGGCGCAACTGATTATCCAGCAGATACGCTCCACGCTGACCGCGCTGCTCGCCGCGCCCCTGCCTCAGTTGCTTACCAGCTTTACGCCGGTCGCGGATATTGCCATGATGCGGCATGAGACCCAGGCGACGCGGTTGTTTGCGAACTGACCCATCCGCTTGGCGCATACCCCACGCCGAGTCATCGATCTCCAGGAGGAACGCCCATGCTGAACCTCACGCCCACGGAAAACGAACGCCTCACCATTTTTATGGCGGCTGAACTTGCACGCCGCCATAAGGCCAAAGGGCTCAAGCTCAACGCCGCCGAGGCCGTTGCCTATATCACGGATGAACTGCTTGAGGGCGCGCGTGAGGGGAAATCGGTTGCGGAACTGGTCAGCCTGGGGTCGACCCTGCTGACGACCGATGATGTGCTGCCCAACGTGGCCGAGCTGGTGTCCCGGGTTATGGTGGATGGGCTGTTCCCGGATGGGACCAGGCTCATTGCCGTGTACAATCCGATCCGCCCCGGCTCCGTGCCCCTGCCCGACTCGCCGTACGGGCGGCCCGGCGCGATCATCACGCCTGACGAAGAGATCGACCTGAACGCCAGTCGCGAAACCCTGACCCTGGAGGTCGTCAATACCGGGGACCGCGCCATCCAGGTGACCAGTCATTTTCATTTCTTTGAAGCCAACAAGGCCCTGGAGTTTGATCGGGCGCGGGCGTTCGGGATGCGCCTGGACGTACCGGCCGGCGCGTCGGTGCGTTTTGAGCCTGGGGTGAAGAAAGCCGTCCCGTTAGTCGCCTTGGGCGGCAGCGGCGAAGTCACCGGCCTCAATAATCTCACCAACGGCTCCATTCATTCCGAGGCGGTTAAGCGAGCCGCTCTCCAGCGGGCTAAGGAACGTGGCTTTAAGGGCGCATAGGAGGGACTATGGCCAGACTGACACGGGCGGCCTATGCGGCCACGTATGGGCCAACAACGGGCGATATGGTGCGGCTGGGCGATACTTCCCTGCTGGCCGAGGTTGAGCACGACTCTGCGGTCTATGGTGACGAGTGCCTGACTGGAGCCGGCAAGGTGATGCGCGACGGGATGGGCTTTCACGCCCCCACGACCGCGGCGTCGGGCGGGCTGGATATGGTGGTCCACAACGCCACGATCATCGACCCGGTGCTTGGCATTGTGAAGGGCGATATCGGTATTAAAGACGGCAGGATAGTCGGTGTGGGAAAAGCCGGGAATCCCGCCATCCAGGCCGGTGTCCAGCCGGAGCTGGTCTGCGGCCCCTGTACGACCATCGTGCACGGCGATGGCCTGATCATTACCCCAGGGGGAGTGGAGGCGCACGCTCACTTCCTGTGTCCGCAGCAGTGTGAGCACGCCTTGGCCAGCGGCATTACGACCATCATTGGCGGAACCATGGGGCCGCACTTTGATATCAGTTGCGCGGGGCCGAATAATCTGGCCAAGATGCTCAAGGCCTGCGAGCACTATCCCTTGAATTTCGGCTTTCTGGGACGGGGCAACGCGCACGTCGGTGCCGCGATTGAGGAGAGTGTGGCCGGCGGGGCGATCGGCATCAAGGTCCACGAGGATTTCGGGGCTATGCCGGCCACCATCGACTGCGCGCTCACGGTGGCGGATCGCTACGATTTTCAGGTTCAGCTCCACACCGACACCATCAACGAGGCCGGCTATTGTGAGGACACGCTGGCCGCGATCGCCGGGCGGACGATTCATATGTATCACGTTGAGGGGGCCGGCGGCGGTCATGCGCCCGATCTCATCCGGGTCGCGGGCGTGCCCAACTGCCTGCCGTCTTCCACCAATCCGACCAACCCCTACTCGCGCAACGCGCTCGACGAAGCCCTGCCCATGACCATGGACGCCCACATGCTGAACTGGCGCCTGCCGGAAGATGTCGCCTTTGCCGAAAGCCGTATCCGACCGCAGACCATGGCCGCGGAAGATGTATTGCACGATCTTGGGGCGATCGCGATGTTTGCCGCGGACACGCAGGGGATGGGACGGGTGCATGAAACCATTACGAATTGCTGGCGGCTGGCGAGCAAAATGAAGGACCAACGCGGTCGTCTCCCCACGGAAAAAACGGCCCGTGCCGATAATGAGCGGATCAAGCGTTATATTGCCAAATACACCATCAACCCGGCCCGGGCGATGGGCATTGACCACTACGTCGGTTCGCTGGAAGCCGGCAAGATGGCCGATCTGGTATTGTGGGGAGCTGCGTTTTTTGGTGCCAAACCGTTGATGGTGATGAAGGGCGGCTTTATGGCCTGGTCTATCATGGGGGATGCGAGTGGCTGCATCTTCCCGGTTGAGCCTATCGTCCAGCGTCCCATGTGGGGAGCGGTAGGCAGCGCGCCGTCCGCCCTCAGTGCGGTCTTCGCCAGTTCCCTGGCGCTTGAGGCCGATATTACGCGCAAGCTCGAACTCCACAAGCCCATGTTGCCGATTCGGAACACGCGCGCGGTGGGGAAGGGGGATATGCTGCATAACGAGGACTGCCCGGACATTACTGTCAACCCGCACACGCATGAGGTGTACGCCGATGGCGAGTTGCTGACGTGCGAGCCTGCGGAGGAAGTCCCGCTCGCCAGAAAGTATTTTTTACGCTGAGCGGCGCGTCTTGTGCAGAACGCCATGCGCCATGAATCCGCCCCTCGGCTCTCGGTCGAGTCATGCTCCGTCACGCCTTCCCACGCTTCTCTCAGCTTCAAACTCGACCCCTCCGGTCAGACTTTTATCGCCAAGCAACGGACGACCTATCCCTTCACCCTCACCCAGCCGTTCTGTCTCGACCGGATTCCGCACGGGATGCTGACCCTGATGCTCCAGTCCATCTCTGGCGGGGTGTATGAAGGGGAGTGTCTGGCACTCGATTTTTCGGTGGAGGCCGGGGCGTGTGTGCATCTGACAACCCAAGGAGCGACCGTTGTCCACTCAATGCGGGAGGGCAGGGTCGCCACGCAGCAGGTTTCCATCCGGGCGGCCCAGGGCAGCTTTGTCGAATACCTGCCCGACCCGCTCGCATTATTCCCCCAGGCGTACTTCCGCTCTGCTGTCCATATCACTGTCGGAGAAGGGGCGACGGTCATCGGCGGTGAGGCCTTTGGACTGCACGACCCGGACGCCTTGGCCCGTCCGTTTGGCTCGATATTCAGCGAAACCGTATTCCAGCGCCCGGACGGGCGACGCTGCTGTGTGGATCGCTTCGAGATGACTGGCCGCGAGTTCGTTGCGAGCCTGCCCCCAGCCCTGCGGTGTTATCAGACGCAGGGGACGTTCTGGGTGGTGTCGGGCCACGCTCCCGAGGAGTTGGGGACCATCTTACGAACGGCGCTCGATCCTCTTCCCGACATCTATGCCGGCGCGTCAATCCTGCCTGACAACGCGGGCGTCTGGATGCGTGTACTCGCCCTTGACGCGGTTGCCCTCCGCAACGCGTTTCACGCGGCCTGGTGCGCGGTGCGGCTCTGTCTGACCGGAGGGGCTCCGCCCAGCCGCCGTAAATCAGGCTGGTTGTGATGGGTGAGCCCTAGAACCAATAATCATCCCAGACCAGCAAACCCACGACGGCGCGACGGTGGTATCGCCTGGTGTATGCTTCGGCCGCTTCGATAGCAGCCCCTTCCTGCAAGTGGTAGGATAGGACGTCGCCTTGCACGCCGGGCGCGGGGGACGGTTCGGCTAAGAGAATGAACGATTCCCCTAACCCGGTGACCGGGGTGCGGTCTCCGTGAGCGGGCTGGTGGAGCGGTTTTGCCCGCGTGTGGAAACCGGCGGGGCGCGTACTATAGCATTTTTCCAACAACCAGACATGTGCGAAGCCGGGCGGAATCTGCTTGCGCGCTTCTGGATAGATGGACTCTACCCGCTCCTTGTCGAGTAAGACGCTCCAGCGCTGGCGGCGATTGGAGACATAGATAAACAAGAGGCCGGCATCCCCTCGACCCACACGGGTAAACGGCGTCCGAGTCGGCAGGACCTGGGAAGGGAAGTGACGGTAGTAGTAGTCCGGCGGTGTGGTGTCCATGTGAGAGTCGCTACTGTAAGTCGCCCGTGAGGCGTAATGCCTATCCCGCCGGCCCTGCCGGCGAGTCGTCAAAACCTGGAGCGAAGAGCATAGACTCCTTGACGCGTTGGCGTGTTGCAGGAGAAACAGTTCCGACAAAGCGCCTGAGTTGAGACTTTGGAACAGGAGCCAGATGGTGAAGATTGATGGCGGATTGATTCTTGAGACCAGCTTCAGGACCGAGCCCGACTTCACTCGGCACGCCTCGGATCGTACTGGTGAGGGGCGCCGCCGTGACCGTATGCAGCACGGGAATTATCTCTTGGCGAGTCAGAATAAGCACCGGACGTTGTTTGTCCGGTCTATCAAAACGAAAACTCCAAATCTCACCACGCCTCACATTTTCTCCCACTGTTGGGCACGGAGGAGGGGCTCAAACTCATGGGCTTGGACAGGTTTCTTGCGATAGCCCTGGCTGTCCTGCTTCACGAGTGCTTTGATCTGCTGCTGTTTGAGCCGCTGGCGAGCAGCTTCACTGAACAGCTCAGCTCGCTTCTGGCGTCTGGCTTGGGCAAGGGCATCAATCTGTTCAAGCCAGTGCTCGTCCACGGCAATCAAGATCGTTTTCATCCTTCTGAGGAGTAGACCGCTGTGATGAGAGAGTCAAGCATGCAATCGGGACGGTAGTCTATGCCTCCATCTCTTGTCTACTGTTTCTTTCGTCCTGCTCGAACGCATCAAGGATTTCGGCTGGATATTCGCCGACAACCGGCCCGTTCTTGGCAAGGCCGGTGTCCGCCAGCGCGCCCATGAGACCGATATGCGCCCCTCCGTAGACCAGTTCGAGACCCCGGGCGCCCGGGTACGATCCGGTAAGAACACACAGGCGTTTCATGTAATATAGCCCATCTCGGCTCAATCATATTGTTCTTCCCCACCGTTCCGTGTAGAGGAAAAGTCTGGGGCGAGGAGAAAGCCTGACTATACCAGAAAGTTTTCTCAGGAGGACCTGTATGCGTGCCGTCAAGCAACACCAAACATCTGACGACTGGGTCTGGCAAGCCATTCGGGACGAAGCCGCATTAGAAGCCGACCGCGAGCCTGTGTTGGCGAGCTTTTTACATTCGATTATTTTAAATCACTCCTCATTAGAGGAAGCGCTGAGCTATCTTTTGGCCGGGAAGCTGACAAATCTCAATCTGCCGTCCATTACCCTGCGCGACATCATGATGGAAGCGCTGATCGATGACCGGCAGATCGGTCAGGCCGTCCGGGCGGACATCTGCGCGGTGCGCGACCGCGACCCGGCCTGTTCGTTCTATTCAGCGCCCTTGCTGTACTATAAGGGTCTGCACGCGCTCGAAGCCTATCGGGTGGCGCACTGGCTGTGGAAGCAGGATCGGAAGACTTTGGCCTTCTGCTTGCAGAACCGGATTTCGGAAGTCTTCAGCGTGGATATCCACCCCGCGGCCCGGATTGGTGCGGGGATTTTTATTGACCACGGCAGCAGTCTCGTCATTGGGGAGACGGCCGTGGTCGAGAACGATGTGTCCATGCTCCAGGAAGTAACTCTCGGAGGAACCGGAAAAGAGACCGGCGACCGGCATCCCAAGATTCGGACGGGGGTCTTGATCAGTGCCGGGGCCAAGATTCTGGGCAATGTCGAGGTCGGGGCAAACGCAAAGGTGGGTGCGGGGAGTGTGGTGCTTACCAATGTCCCGTCGGGGTGTACGGTCGCCGGCGTGCCGGCCAAGCTGGTGGGCCGCTGCGCCAAACTCCAGCAGCCGGCGTTTGAGATGGACCACAATCTGCCCACCGGAGAAGAGGACTCCCGAAGAGGGATCTGAAGCGGGAAGCATCACTGCGACAGCAGGCGTGCCTGACCGCCGCAAAACCGTTTGATGAGGGCGAGGAGTTCGCTTGCTGTGTGGTGCAGACAGGTCTCTGCTGTCCGGGCAGTGCCCTGCACGATGAAAAAACCGTCGGTCGTACCGAGGGTGATTTTCGTTTGCTCGCACTGGCGTACTTCCAAGCGACACAGCACGTTGTGCGCAGCGTCGATATAGGCGTATTCGCCAGGACTCACGACTTTGGGCTTGGCCGAGCCCATCGGCCAAAAGGTCTCGCTGCCGTCCGTGAGACGCAACTGAACATTGCCGCTGATCGCTCTGAGGTCGTGCGCCCCCAAAGAGAGACGGGTTTTCACTGACACCAGGTTATAGATGTCAACCAGTAGATTGACCTGCGGCAGCCCGCCTGTTTGTAAAACCAGCGTGAGCAATCTTTCGGGCGAGGCCACGTTTTTTCGATTGGAGCGCCCGATGGCATCGTGCAGGGCGCGAAAACCGCTCAGAACAGGGTCGGCCTGTATGGCTTCAAACGAGAGGTCTTTGCTCACCAGAAATATGGAACTGAAACTGTTCGGATGGCATCTGTTTTTTCTATATGAATCCTTCTGATTCCCTCTCTACCCAGACGACTGGGATGAGACTACTCGCACGGCCTTTGTAAAGCATACTCCTCTCTAGACCACCCGCCGCCGCAATACGCGCCGCCACACTTCAAGCGGTGGCGGGTAGGGGCATGGCATGAATCAGGACGTAATGGTCTGTCTCTCGGCTGGCAACTTGCTGAGCGTCAATTCGTTAAGCACTCCCTTGTTGCTGGCATGGTCAATAGCAATCCCGACCAAGTTCCCTTGAGCATCGTAATCCAGGATGACGCCTTCGGATATCTCCCGGCTGTCTATACTCGGCCGTTCAGAGAGGTTGATGGAAAGCGAGTTTGTGTCAGGGTAATGGGTCAGTTTCATGGTTGGAATACTCCACAGAGAGGGTCATGATTCAAGGTAAGGGAGTAGTCAAAAAGAAGAAGGGAGAGGTCCACAGGCTGAACGGTCTGTTCCCAGCTCACTTAACGTGCGCCGTGCTTTCTTAGCCAATCCAGTGCACCGTTGTTTTCCCACATCCGCCAGACTTCGGTATCGCTCATCGCTCTGAATGCCGGCGTTGATCCGACGCCCCGTTCGGCCAGACGGTCGATGTCTTTACGATGTTTCTTGAAGACCTGATGTGTTCTTGCGTTGGTCGGTTCCCAATAGACGTACAGGAGCGATACCGACCGACCTCGGAACGTGTACCAGAGTCCAAACGCATGTTTGATCAACTGCGCTGCATCGAGATATGTATAATGGTCTGGTTCTTTTGTGAGACGCCTCATTTCCTCTCTTGTCATGTGGAGTGTTCGCTGACGCCTTTACCGCGGGGAATTGTCAGTCACAGCATCTCATAAAAGCTGCCCTCGCCCGGCACGAACAGGCGGCTGTAAAACCGCAGGGCGTACGAGTCGGTCATACCGGCCAGAAAGTCGCAGATGACCCGTTTGCGGGCGGTCTCGTCGCCGCTGAGGAGCGCGTTCTCATAGTGCTCGCCGTGGTCTTCGGGGAAGAGGCCGATGGACTCCTGACCCTGGTCCAGCACGGCAAACAGACGCTGGAGGACTTCCTTGCCCTTATGGCCGAGGGTGGTCACGCGCGGATTATTGATGACCTTGTACGACTCGAACGCCTTGAGGGCTTCGATGCGGACCCGGTTGGAAAAATCAGTATCAATCAGACCGTGGGATTGGCGGACGACCGGACTGACAAATTCATGAATGAGATCACGCGTCAGCATTTTTCTGCCGGCCCGAAGAGCGCGTTGTTCAAGCTGTTCGAGTCGGTCGGCAATCTGGGCCAGTCCCCGGTGGACCGTGCTCTCAGTGACGGTCCGTCCCCAAGCGGTCAGCCTTGCGTTGACCTCGCGCACTACGCGCGCCGGCGGAAGACGCCGCAGGTCGGCCGGGGAGAGTAAGCCGGCTTTCAGACTGTCCTCCAAGTCGTGCACGGAATAGGCGATGTCATCCGCCACATCCATGATTTGGCACTCAAGACTGCGTTGCGGCCCGCTGCCGGTCTGGCGGATGATGGTCTCGACGAGGGCGCGGTCTTCGGCGTAAAAGCCTTTGACCGGGCCCTGTGGAGCGTTGGCCAGCGCGGTTGCGTCGATGCAGGTTTTGTATTTGAGAACACCATCCAGGGTTTGATAGGTCAGATTCAGGCCGGCATAGTCGGCATGCTTGTGTTCAAGACGGGTCACAATGCGCAGGGTCTGCGCGTTCCCCTCAAAGCCGCCATGCGCCCGCATGAGGGCGTGCAGCGTCCGCTCACCATTGTGGCCAAAGGGCGGATGGCCCAGGTCGTGCGCCAGGCAGACCGCCTCGACCAAATCCGGGTCGGTCCCCAGAGTCAGGGCAATGCCCTTGGCAATCTGGGCGACTTCAAGCGAGTGGGTGAGGCGGGTCCGAAAAAAATCCCCCTCATAAACGCCGAAGACCTGGGTTTTGCCCTGCAAACGCCGAAACGCCGCCGAGTGGATAATCCGGGCGCGGTCATGCTCAAACTCCGACCGCCGGTCCGTTGCGGCCCGCCCCGGCTCTGGCGTATGGCGGACCGCATCTGAAATCTGTGCTGGCGTCACCATAATTTGGTCAGGGCGGTATCGGTTATTACGTATTCCTCCAGTGGACGCATAAGGGAACGTCAACTCTGCGAAGCCGCCTTACCCAAGACTTCGGAAGCCCACTGGTTGATACTCTTCCCCCGTATACTCGCCGCGGTAGCAACGGCGGAGTGCACTTCGGGCGAAACGCGTAACATGAGCCTGCCGGAATAGGGCTTTTGTGCCCGTCGGCCCTGTTCCTCGCTGCTAGCGATGTAGGCATCAATCGATTCGTGAAAAGCACGCTCAGGTTTGTCAACCGTTGTTCCATGAAAACCGACAATATCCTTGAGGCCGGCCAGAGGGCCGGCGAAGAGGCGGTCGTCCTCGTCAAATTCGATACGAGCGGCATAGCCCGATGTCTTCACGTTCGGTGTGAGTCCGCCCAAGGCTGGAAACAACGCTTCTATCTTACACTATTTAATGCTGCCGTTCACGGGGCATGGCTGTGGTAAATCCGGCCGACCTATGCTCTAATCCCAGCTTCAAATCGGTTCCGGGAGGTCGGTATGGAAACAGAAACCCTGAAAGATAAGACAGCCATCGTTGGCCTCGGTCACACCGAATACTCAAAAGATTCGGGCCGCAGTGAAATGAGCCTGGCGGTCGAAGCCATCCGCAACGCGATTGCCGACGCTGGGCTCAAACCGAGCGATATCGACGGTATCGCCAAGTTCTCCATGGACAATAACGATCCGGTCGATATTGCGGCAAACCTGGGTATCCCGGCGCTGCGTTTTTACGCGGAAGCGCCCTACGGCGGCGGGGGCGGGCCGGTCGGCTCGATTCTGCTCGGTGCCATGGCCGTGGCCACCGGCATGGCCAATTGCGTGATTGCCTTCCGGGCCATGAACGAACGCTCGGGACGTGGAACGCCGCGCTTCGGACGCGCCGCTGTCCGCAGGGGGGCGTCCGGCGTAGGTGCCTACCTCGAACCTTACGGTCTCTTCAGCCCGGCCCAGATGGTGGCCCTGGCCGCGCGCCGCCATATGCATTTATACGGGACCAAGAGCGCCGACTTCGGCGCCATCTCAGTCGCCTGTCGGACGCATGCCCAGACCAACCCTAACGCGGTCATGCGGGGCCGGCCTATCACCATCGAAGACCATCAAAGCTCGCGCATGATCGCCGACCCTCTCCATTTACTGGACTGCTGTTTGGAAACCGACGGCGGGGCCGCGGTGGTGATTACCTCGGTTGAGCGAGCAAGAAATTGTCCGCACAAACCCGCCCATATTATGGGTGGAGCCTTTGGGGCGGGCGAGTGGAACGCCCAGCGAGTGGTGAAAAACGTTGAGAAAGCCGAGACGGAATCCACCGTGACCGGCAAAGCCCTGTTTGCCCGGGCCGGGATATCGCACAGCGATGTGGATGTGTGTTTTGTGTATGACCACTTCACCCCGCTGGTCCTCATGGCGATTGAGGAACTGGGTTTCTGTAAACGGGGCGAAGGGGGAGACTTTGTGTCTGACGGCAAGCTGTTGTGGCCGAATGGCGGGCTGCCGCTGAACACGAGTGGGGGGAACTTGTCCGAAGGCTATATTCACGGCATGGAAAATGTGGTTGAAGCGGTGCGTCAATTACGCGGGCAGGCCATTAACCAGGTCCCGGACGCCGAGGTCGCCTTTGTCTCCTCCGGCAATGGGGTACCTACGACCGCAATGTTGCTCCATCGCTAGCCTGCGAGAACGCCGTTATTCTATGTCTTTGCCTGCGTGGCTTGATAGCCGGGGCACTCGCGGACCGGCAGACGCGGATACTTGGGATAGCGAGTGTCTGTTTCAGACCGTCCGCAATAAGAGAAGCGGGAACCCTTGCCACTCACAATCTCACGCGTGTGTTGGCAGGAGGTGCACAGGCCGGCCTCTGGGGGCGGGGGCGCGTCTTGGGCCATTTCGGAAAGCCTACCGGCCGTCATTCCCCTTGACAACACAACATCCCGGACAGTAGGGAAAGAGCACAATTTTATACCCGCTTCGCACAGAAAGGAGTCGAGTATGACAGCTCGAAAAGTAGACTATAACGACGTCAAGTCTCTGGTTGGTCAAGAACTCGGTGTCTCGGATTGGCATCTGGTCACCCAGGAGGAGATTAACGCCTTTGCCGAGTGTACCCATGACCATCAGTGGATTCACCTTGACGTTGAGCGTGCCAAAAAAGAATCGCCCTTTGGCGGTCCTGTTGCCCACGGGTATTATACCCTCTCGTTAGCGCCGTATTTCATGGATCAAATCTGGATGGTGCAGGGCATTACAATGGGCGTGAACTACGGGCTGAATAAACTCCGCTTTCCGTCGCCTGTCCCGGTCGGCAGAAAGGTGCGGGCGCGCGCCGCGTTGAACAACGTGGAAGATGTGACCGGCGGCCTGCAAGTCACGGTCGGTCTGACCTTTGAGGTGGAAGACGGCAGTAAGCCGGCGTGTGTGGCCGAGGGCGTATATCGCTTCTACGCCTAGGGCTGTTTATCCTGACCGGCCTCGCTTAAGGGTGGAGCGGAACCGCGGTCGGGACGACCGGCCGCCCCTAGTCTTCCCGTCGCTGCAAGCGTTCCGCATATTTCCGGTATAAGCCCCGAAACTGATGGTAGGTGAGGCCAAGTCGCTCAGCGGTCTTCTTCTGATTATACCGTGCCGCACGCAGTCCGTTTGCAAGCAGCCTGCACTCGAATTCCTGGACCGCCCGGGTAAAGGACGTGCGGGAAGCGGTGTCATCGGTGGGTACCGCATGGAAGGCTGTACGTTCTTCCTCTCCTTCCTCTGACGCCTGGAGGGTGGGCTGAAACGGTGTCTCAAACGGGTCGAGGACGATGTCGGTTTCACGAATGACTATTGTATCCGCACGGTAAACCGCGCGCTCAACCACATTTTTCAGTTCTCTGACATTGCCCGGCCAGGGATAATTATCCAGAGCGGCCCGCGCAGTGTTACTGAACTGCGGAACATCTTCCCGTCCCAACTCGAAGGCCATCCGCGCGGCAAAATGGTTGGTGAGGAACACAATATCCTCAGGACGTTCACGCAGGGGCGGGAGAAAAAGTACCTCGAAAGACAGTCGGTCGAGCAGGTCGGCTCTGAAGCGTCCGCGTGCGGCGAGTGCCTTGAGGTCGGCATTGGTAGCGCCAATAATCCGCACCTCACTCTCAACAGGCTGCGAACTGCCGACCCGCTCGAAGCTGCCATACTCAACCACCCGCAGGATTTTCTCCTGGGTTTCAATCGGAATGTTTCCGATTTCATCAAGAAAGAGGGTGCCGTTGTGAGCGCTCTCAAAGCGGCCGAGGCGCTGGCGGGTTGCTCCGGTAAAAGCCCCGGCTTCATGTCCGAATAATTCGGCTTCAATCAGGCTGGGCGAGAGTGCCGCGCAGTGGAGGGTGACAAAGGGCCCTTGCCATCGCTCAGACAGGTAATGCAGTCGAGCGGCGGCAAGCTCTTTGCCTGTCCCGCGCTCCCCTATCAGGAGAACCGGTCGGTTGACCCGAGCCACCCGGGATAAACGCTCTTGAAATGTCAGGAATGCTTCTGACTGTCCGAGTGCTTCCTGAGGGCCGGGAGAAGTATCTGAAGCAAAGGGTGTGGTTTTTTTCGCCATCTCTTGGTGTATATAGCATATTGAGAGTGAAAACAAATCGACGCCATTCTCCTTTATTTTTATAAATATCTTAAAATAAAGGACTTTCTGAATTGGCATACGAGATGCTGTACTCCAGAGTGTATTGACAGCCAAGGAGAAGCATCATGGGAATTTTCACACGAGTCCGCGACATTATCAGTGCCAACCTCAACGCCATGCTCGACAAAGCGGAAGACCCGGAGAAGCTCATTCGGCTCATGATTAAGGAGATGGAGGATACGCTGGTTGAGATCAAAGCCTCCTGCGCCGGGGCGATGGCCACAAAAAAGAAAATCGGGCGTGACTGTCAAACAGTCGAAACACGGGCCAGCCAGTGGGGCGAAAAGGCCCAGCTCGCAGTAGACAAGGGACGCGAAGACTTGGCGCGTGAGGCCCTCATGCAGAAGCGCCGCTATGCCGAACGCCGCGCCGCGCTGCAAAAAGAACGCACCGAGTGCGATGCCCTGATTCGTCAGTATCAGGAGGATATTATCCAGTTGGAAAACAAGCTCGGCACCGTTCGCGAAAAACAGCGCCTGCTTATTCAGCGGCATATCCACGCCCAAAGGCGGAAACGCGCCCAGGAAGACCTGCGCCGCCTCGACAGCTCGGAGGCGTTTGTCCGGTTTGAACAATTTGAAAATCGGATTGAGCGTATGGAAGCGGAAGCCGACCTGGTAAACCCCGGTCCCAGCGCTGAGCGTCAACACTCGCTCGAAGAAGAGTTTGCCCGGCTGGAAGGTGATGAGGCGATCGAAAAAGAGTTAGCTCGGCTCAAAGCTGCGCGTGAGCAAAAGACGACCGCGCAGCCGCAGGACTAATCTGTTGTCCCGAAGAAAGCTGATAGAGAGTGAGTCTGAAACATGGATGCACAAATTTGGTCGCTGGTCATTCTCTTCATCTTCGGCTCGGTCTTTGTCGCGGTGGTCGGAGGACTGGCGCTGACCGTATGGCTCATCTGGAGAAAAAGCACGCCCAAACAGGGGCATCTGGCCCAGGCGGATGAAGCCCAGATGATTCAGGAACTCTATCAGGGCCTATCGAAGATGGAGGCCCGTGTGGAAGCGTTGGAAACGCTTTTGCTTGACCAGGAAAGGAAAGGAGAAGGAAAACGATGACAACAGCCGAACGCCCGACGGGCTTATACCGGTCACGCGACGGGATGCTGCTCGGTGTGTGCAAAGGGATCGCCGACTATCTCGATATTTCACTCTTTTGGACGCGCATGCTGACCATCCTGTTTTTTCTCTTCTCCGGTTTTTGGCCCGTGGGCGGCCTGTACCTGTTGGCCGCGGTGGTCATGAAGCCGGAGCCTGTCGTGCCGTTCGCAAGTACGGACGAACGCGAATTCTATGACGCCTACGTCAACTCGCGTGGGCTGGCCCTCCACCGTTTGAAACACACCTTCGATCATCTCGACCGTCGTATCCAACGGATGGAAGATGTGGTGACGAATCGCGAGTATGAGTGGGAGCAGCGCCTGCATCAATCATAAGCCTCCTCCCCTCCGGCCCACCGAGGCTACGCTAGCAGAACGACCAAATGCGCGGTAAATAGGGAGAACGGCGAAGGGGATCGCCGACCTGTTCAGCATAAGGAGGGGAATCATGACACGGTACTGGCTCTTGACCTGCACGCCTTGGTGGCAAATCCGTTGGGCAGCCGTCCTGGCCATAGGGCTGACCGGTTTTCTCTTTTCGCCAAGTTGGGCCGCTGCCCCGACGGAGCAGAAGCCCGACGGTCAGGCGTTATACGAGCAGCACTGCGCGAAATGCCACGCCGGACAATCGACCCGTGCGGCGCAGCTTGACATTATGCGCCGCCTGCCGGCCGAGTTCGTGCTGCACTCGCTGGAACTGGGCAAAATGAAATTCCAGGGCGTGCTACGCACCAACGAAGAGCGCCGCGCCCTCTCCGAATGGGTCACCGGCAAGAAGCTCAAGCCGGAAGCGGCCACCGATGAAACGGTCGCCGGTTTTTGCGCCGACGCCCCCGGCGAGTTTGTGGTCGCAGACGGCGCTCCGCAGTGGAATGGCTGGGGTGTGGATGTCGTCAACAGCCGCTTCCAGTCCGCGGAACAGGCTGGGGTCAGCGCGGAGCAGGTCTCCAGGCTGAAGGTCAAATGGGTGTTTGGCTTGCCGATGGACTACCAAACCTCCCAGCCGACCGTTGTCGGTAACCGGGTCTTTGTCGGCACCATGAAAGGCCGGGTGTATTCGCTCGACGCCAAGACCGGCTGCCTGTACTGGTCGATGAAACCCCGATCTGGCGTTCGTTCGACCCTGGTCGTCGGGAAGCTGCCGGGGACCGACCCGGCCCGCTATGTGGTCTATTTCGGCGACTCCGAAGCCACGGTCTACGCCCTGGACGCCCGAACGGGCACGGAGTTATGGCGCAATCGGATTGACGATCATCCCATGGCGCGTATCACCGGAACGCCCAAGCTGCACGGGAATCGACTCTACGTGCCCCTGACCGCCCTGGAAGAAGCGGCCGGCGCGGATGCCGATTATGAATGCTGTACCTTTCGGGGCACGCTGGTCGCCATGAACCCGATTAATGGCAAGACGGTCTGGAAGACCTATACGATTCCAGAGCCGGCCGTTCCGGTTCGGAAAAACAGAAAGGGGACCCAGTTGTGGGGCCCCTCGGGAGCCTCGGTCTGGTCTTCTCCCACCCTCGATCTGGAACGCGGCCGGTTGTACGTCACGACCGGTGATAACTATTCAGACCCCGCCTCGCTCACCAGCGATGCCCTCGTGGCCTTCGATCTGAGAACGGGCGAATTCCTCTGGTCGCAGCAGTTCACGCCGAACGATGCCTGGAATATCGGCTGTGAAACCGACGATGACTCAAACTGCCCCGAGGCCAGGGGACCGGACCTGGATTTTGGCTCATCGGCGATTCTGGTCACGCTGCCCGGCGGCAAGCGGGTGCTCCTGGCCGGGCAGAAATCCGGCGTTCTCCACGCCGTAGACCCGGACCGGGATGGGGAAATTCTCTGGCAGCAGCGGGTGGGCAAAGGCGGCCTGATCGGGGGTATCCAGTGGGGGCCGGCGGCCGATGCCCGGACCATTTATGTCGCCTTATCCGATATCGGTGTTGAGACCCACAAAGATAAAGACCTGGGCTGGACGACCAGCCTCAATGGGAGTGTTGGTGGCGGGATGTTTGCGTATGACATCGAGACGGGCGAGCGCCACTGGCATACCCCGCCCCCGGGCTGTAATGGGCGCGCCCAGTGCAGCCCAGCGCAGTCTGCGGCCATATCCGTGATCCCCGGCGTAGTCTTTTCTGGTTCTGTCGATGGCCATTTGCGGGCCTACTCAACCGCAGACGGTGCAGTGGTCTGGGAGTATAATGCCGACCAGGAATACGAAAGCACGAACGGAGTCCAGACCCGCGGCGGCTCGTTCGACGGGCCCGGCCCGACGATTGTTGACGGCATGCTGTATGTGAATTCCGGCTACGGCTATTGGGGCGGCATGCCGGGCAACGCGCTGCTGGCCTTTTCGGTCGATGACGAATAGGCAGGTTCCTGCACCATAGAGAAGGGGAGTGTTATGGGCACGACGGACAGGGAAGGGCGAAAAAAAACGATAACGTGGCTGAGCGGAGCGCTGTGCTTTGCCGTGCTCCAGTGTGGCATCTCGGCGAGTTGGGCAATGGAGCCCGGCGCCCAACCGGCGCCCGATGCAGAGCAACTCTACCACACCTACTGCGCCCAGTGTCATGAAGGCCATGTGAAACGAGCCCCCATCCATGCGGTCATGTCACGCCTGCCCGCCAATATGGTGCTGCATTCGCTGAGCGTAGGGAAGATGCGTATGCAGGGCTGGATGCGGACCATTGCCGAGCGCCGCGCCCTGGCTGAATGGATCACCGGCAAGAAGATCAAGGATACGGACGAGACGGTTGCCGGATTTTGTACCGATGCCCCAGGCGAGTTCTCCGTGGAAGACGGCGCTCCGCAGTGGAACGGCTGGGGTGTAGATCACACCAATAGCCGCTTCCAGTCGGCTGAGCAGGCTGGCATCCCGGCTGACCAAGTGCCCAGTCTCAGGGTTAAATGGGTGTTCGGTTTGCCCATGGATTTTCGGGTCTCCCAGCCGACCGTTGTGGGCGGTCGGGTGTTTATCGGTTCGCTCCAGGGCCGTATTTATTCGCTCGATGCCAAAACCGGCTGCTTGTACTGGTCGGTGAAAACGGACGGTGGCGTGCGCTCGACCATGGTGGTCGATACCCTGCCGGGCACCACCCCGCCGCGCTCTGTCGTCTATGTGGGAGACGCGGCGGCAAACATGTATGCTCTGGATGCCCGCACGGGCAAGGAACTCTGGAAAGTGGACGTGGACGACCATCCCTTGGCGACGATTACCGGCACGCCGAAAACGCATGGTAATCGGCTCTACGTATCCACCACCGCCCTGGAGGAAATAGCCGGCTCCGACCCCACCTACGAGTGCTGTACGTTTCGCGGCAAGATGATGGCGCTCAACCGCTTTAACGGCAAGCTGGTGTGGCGGGCCTATATGCTGGACCCAGCCGTACCGGTTCGCAAGAATGCGGTTGGCACGCAGCTCTGGGGACCGTCCGGTGCGTCGATCTGGTCTTCGCCCGCGCTCGACCCGGAGCGCAACCGCATGTATGTGACTACGGGCGACAATTATTCGGACCCGGCCTCGCTGACGAGTGATGCGGTGGTCGCCCTCGATTTGCGCACCGGGGACGTCTTATGGTCGCAGCAATTTACGCCCAACGATGCCTGGAATGCGGGCTGTGAGCTGGAGGACGATACCAACTGTCCGGAGGCGCGCGGCCCGGACCTGGACTTCGCCTCCTCGCCCATCCTGCGCATTCTGCCCGACGGTCGGCGCATCATCCTGGCCGGACAAAAGTCCGGCGTGATGCACGCCATTGACCCGGACCGGAACGGAGAAATTCTCTGGCAGCAGCGGATCGGCACGGGCGGTTTGGTCGGCGGGATTCAATGGGGGTCGGCCGCCGACGCCCAACAGGTCTACGTGGCCCTGTCCGATATTGGACTGCGGGCCATACGAGACTCCGACACCGGCTTTGCGACCCGGCTCGACAGCAGTGTTGGGGGCGGCATGTTCGCCCTTGATATCGAGACCGGCGAGCGAAAATGGCATGTGCCGCCGCCAGGCTGCGGGGAGCGAACCCAATGCAGTCCGGCCCAGTCGGCCGCGGTATCTGTGCTGCCCGGGGTGGTCTTCTCCGGTTCCGTGGATAGCCATTTGCGGGCGTATGCGACCGACACCGGAGCGGTGGTATGGGAGTATAACGCCGACCAGGAGTATGAGAGCACCAATGGGGTCAAGACCCGCGGCGGCTCGTTTGACGGCCCGGGTCCGACTCTTGTCGATGGGATGGTCTACGTCCATTCGGGCTACGGTTTTTCCGGCGGCATCGGCGGCAACGCCCTGATCGCGTTCTCGGTGAATGGGGAATAATGCGCGCTCTTGTCTTGTGAAAAGGGTGACCAAGCGGTCGCTCTTTTTCCTGTGTCTTTCTGAGGGAAGGCGAGGGGGTCTCCTGGCAGGGCCCCGTGAGATACGCAGGGGTTTGACCCAGAACACTGCCAAGAGGCAAAAGAATGAGGAGATAAGGAGGGAGTTCACGCATGACCGAAACCTATAGAACTTGGCCGAACACAATTATTACGCGCGGCGTGTCGAGCGTGTTGACCCTTGCGCTTGGGCTATTCATTGCTACGTCCAGTTGGGCCTTCTCGCCGTCGGAACAGGCTATTGATGGCGAGCAACTCTATGGTCGTTACTGCGCCCACTGTCACGAAGGACAAGTGAAGCGGGCGCCACACCGTGAAGTCCTCTCAAAACTACCCGCAGCAATGGTGCTGCACTCGCTCGAAGTCGGGAAGATGCGAGTCCAGGGTTGGATTCGGACCAGTGGCGAAAAGCGGGCCATGTCCGAATGGATCACGGGTAAGAAGCTCCCGCCACCCTCGGATAAAGAGGCGACGGTTGCCGGGTTTTGTGAGGATGCTCCAGGCACTTTTTCCATTGAATACGGTGCTCCACAGTGGAATGGCTGGGGGGCCGACGGCTTCAACACCCGTTATCAGTCTGCGGAGCAGGCGGGTATAAATGCAGACCAGGTTCCTCGCCTGAAGGTCAAATGGGTGTTTGGTTTACCCCTGGATTTCCGTGCCTCCCAGCCGACCGTTGCGGGCGGGCGTGTCTTTATTGGCTCGGGCAAGGGGCGGGTGTATGCGCTTGATGCCAAAACCGGTTGTTTATACTGGTCCACCAGGACCTCCGGTGGGGTGCGCGCGACTATGGTGGTGGATACCCTGCCCGGTACAAATCCGCCGCGCTCTGTGGTGTATGTGGGTGACACGGAGGCGAATGTCTATGCGCTCGATGCCCGCACGGGTAAGCAATTGTGGAAAGTGGACGTAGATGCTCATCCCCTCGCTACCATCACCGGCACGCCTAAAACGCACGGCAACCGCATCTACGTTTCGACCACCGCGCTCGAAGAGGTGGCGGGTTCTGACCCTCAGTATGAATGCTGTACCTTTCGCGGCAAATTGATGGCGCTCAATCGGTTCAACGGCAAATTAGTGTGGACGGGGTATACGCTTCCCAATCCACCCACACCGATACGCAAGAATGCGATCGGGACCCAATTGTGGGGACCGTCCGGCGCGTCGATCTGGTCTTCGCCAACCCTCGATCCCGAGCGTAACCGGATCTATGCCGCCACGGGTGACAATTATTCCGACCCGGCCTCACTCACGAGTGATGCCGTTGTTGCCTTCGATATGCGGACTGGCAAGCTGCTGTGGTCAAAACAGTTCACCGCGGGGGATGCCTGGAATGTCGGCTGTGAGATGGATGAGGATATCAATTGCCCTGAAGCGCGTGGTCCGGATCTGGACTTTGCGTCGTCACCGATCCTGCGCATTTTACCCAATGGTCGGCGGGTCATTCTCGCTGGGCAAAAGTCGGGCGTGATGCACGCCATAGATCCTGATCGCAATGGTGAGATTCTCTGGCAACATCGCGTCGGCAAGGGTGGCTTGGCGGGTGGCATTCAGTGGGGATCGGCAGCCGATGCCAAGCAGGTCTATGTGGCGCTGTCCGATATTGGCATGGTCCCGATTTCGGATTCTGATGCGGGCTGGGCGGTGCGGCTGGATGGCAGTGTTGGCGGCGGCATGTTTGCGCTCGACATCGAAAGCGGTGAGCGAAAATGGCATGTCCCGCCTGTGAGCTGTGAGGGCCGGCCCAAGTGTAGTCCGGCGCAATCTGCTGCGGTTTCCGCTCTGCCGGGCGTGGTGTTTTCCGGTTCTGTCGATGGCCATCTGCGTGGCTACGCGACAGACACCGGGGAGGTCGTGTGGGATTACAACGCCGACCAGGAATATGAGAGCACCAACGGGATGAAGACGAGGGGGGGGTCGTTTGATGGCCCTGGCCCAACGATCGTGGATGGTATGCTGTACGTCACTTCCGGCTATGGTTTCTGGGGCGGCATGTCAGGCAATGCCTTGATTGCCTTCTCGGTGAATGGTGAGTAGTTGGCTCTTGTGTCTGAGGAAACGAAGGAAAGGGTCGCCCACAGGGGCGCCCCTTTTTTGTCTGCACGTCAGAGGGGTTTGACACAAAACGCTTCTCCGGGGCAATAAAGGGGAGAGGGCGGAAAAAGGAGGTCAGGGTATGTCTATCTTAGCGTTTATCGGGTCTGCACGCCAAAGCCTACGAGTCACGGCCCAAGCCCTTGCGGGTCTTGCCTGTGTCTTGGGTATGAGTAGTGCGCCGAGTTGGGCCTTCTCGCCAACCGAAGGGGGAATTGACGGCGAAGCGCTCTACCAGGCGCACTGCGCGCGCTGCCACGAGGGACAGGTCAAACGTGCGCCGCACCGTGACATCATGGCGCGTCTGCCGGCCTTGATGGTCCTGAATTCTCTGGAACTCGGCAAGATGAAATTCCAGGGCATGATGCGGACCGGTCGAGAACGGCGTGCCATATCGGAGTGGATGACCGGTAAGAAGCTCCCGCCTCCGACCGACACCGACGAGACGGTGGCCGGGTTTTGTAAAGACGCGCCAGGGACCTTTGCGATTGAAGACGGCGCCCCGCAGTGGAACGGCTGGGGGGTCGATAACTTTAACACCCGCTTCCAATCCGCGGCGGCCGCCGGTATCAGCGCCGACCAAGTGCCTGAGCTGAAGGTCAAATGGGTGTTTGGTCTGCCCATGGATTTTCAGACCTCTCAGCCAACGGTGGTGGGCGGCCGGGTGTTTGTGGGAACGATGAAGGGCCTGGTATATGCGCTTGATGCCAAAACCGGCTGCCTGCACTGGTCGGTCAAAACAACGGCTGGCGTCCGCTCAACCCCGGTGGTTGATAGCCTGCCCGCCACGAACCCGCAGCGCTACGTCGTCTATGTCGGCGATGTCGAGGCCAATCTATACGCCCTTGATGCGCACACCGGCAAGCAGGTCTGGCGGGTCAAAATCGACGACCATCCCCTGTCGCGGATTACGGCCACACCAAAAACGCACGGCAACCGGATTTATGCCTCGGCCACCGCGCTCGAAGAAGTCGCCGGCGGCGATCCCAGCTATGAGTGCTGCACCTTCCGGGGCTCCATGGTTGCCTTGAACCGCTTTAACGGCAAACAGGTCTGGAAGGCGTATACCATTCCTGATCCACCGGCGCCGGTTCGCAAGAACGCTATTGGCGTGCAGCTCTGGGGGCCGTCCGGCGCTTCGATCTGGTCCTCGCCCGTCCTCGATCCCGAGCGCAACCGCATCTATGTGACCACGGGCGATAATTACTCTGATCCAGCCTCACTCACGAGCGATGCCGTTGTTGCCTTCGATATGCGGACCGGAAAATTCCTGTGGTCGAAACAGTTCACTGTGGGTGACGCCTGGAATGTCGGTTGTGAGACCGAGGACGATACCAACTGTCCGGAGGCGCGCGGTCCTGATCTCGACTTTGCCTCCTCGCCGATCCTGCGTATTTTGCCGAACGGCCGGCGGGTGATCCTGGCCGGCCAGAAGTCCGGGGTGATGCATGCCATAGACCCGGACCGCGACGGTGAAATCCTGTGGCAGCACCGCGTTGGGAAGGGCGGCCTGGCCGGTGGGATTCAGTGGGGCTCCGCGGCCGATGCCAAACAGGTCTATGTGGCCCTGTCCGATATCGGCATTAAGACGGTGAAAAATTCGGACGCGGGCTGGGCCACAACCCTGGACGGCAGCGTTGGGGGCGGCATGTTTGCCATTGATATCGAGAGCGGCGAGCGCACCTGGCACGTTCCGCCGGTCGGCTGTGGCGACCGGCCCCAATGCAGTCCGGCCCAGTCGGCGGCCGTGTCGGCCCTGCCCGGCGTGGTGTTCTCCGGTTCGGTTGACGGCCATCTGCGCGGCTATGCCACCGACAGCGGGAATGTTGTCTGGGACTACAACGCCGACCAGGAGTATGAGAGCACCAACGGCGTCAAGACCAAGGGGGGGTCTTTTGACGGCCCAGGCCCGACTATTGTGGACGGCATGATGTATGTCAACGCCGGCTACGGCTTTTGGGGTGGGATGTCGGGTAATGCCCTGATCGCGTTCTCGGTCAATGGAGAATAGACTCCTTTCCCCGTTGGAGGGGCGGGTTTTGGGCCTGCTCCCCCAACGGGGTATGCGCCTAGAGAAGTCCGTGTCGTCAGGATGCTGGCTTGGCGGCCAACGCGCTGGCCAGATCGTGGGTCAGGCGTTCAAGAATATCCTGCAAGTTTTGGCTCAGTGCTTCCGCCACAGCCGCGGGATTGCGTTTCGCCGCCGGTCGGGTGGCGGTATAGGATCGGAACCAAAAAGGGGCCGGCTCCCGCGAGCGGGACAGCCACACCTCGATACTCAGGACGGCTTGCCAGGATTGCGTCTGATCAATCTCTTCGTATTGCCGGACCACGCCGCCGAGACGCAGGTCGGCCTGGGCGTCTGGGGTGGGATAGACGGTCGCGAAGAGACCCGACTGTTGCAGGGTACGCCGAGTCAGGGTGGTGAGCATATCGGCCGGTTTCGTGACCCAGCGGTGATAGTGATAAAAATCAAACTCATAGGGGGAAGAACGGTAGACCATCCGGTCCCGATGATACGGTGGTTGGGCGCTAAACGGCTGCACGACGAGCGACGCCGTGATGGGGGCCGGACTGGACGGGGCAGAGGAGCGCGGGGGGAGGGCTAAGGCGTAATACTGCACCTCTTGTTTGGAGCGCGTGAGGCTGCACCCGGCGCATCCAAGGCTGGTGAGAAGAACCAGAAAGAAGAGCCTGGGATATCTCATGGATCGGGAATTTCTTTGGCCGAGACCGTTGGTCCCCAGACCAGTGCAGACGGGTCAGTCCGTAAGGATTCGCTCAGCTCTCTGAGATCCTGAGAGGTGTATGACAGATTGCTGAGGACTTGCCGGACCTCGTGGCGGTTATCGACCACAAGATTATCCACGTGTCGGGTCAGGCGGCGCACGTCGTTGGCGAGATTGGCGGTGACCTCCGCGGTGTGCCGAATCTGGACCAGCATGGCTTTGCCATCCTGAAACAGCTCTTCCCGAATCGTATTGATCGCCGCTGTGGCGCTTTTCAGACCGGCGGCAGTCTGAGCCAAATTATCGACCATCTGCCGTAAGGCCAGCCGCGTGTCCGGCGTTGACACCTCAGCCAGCGAGGTACGCAGGTCTTGGGTCAGCAGCGACATATTTTTCAGAAAATCCGTAAACGCGGTCAAATTGTGTTCGCTCAGCACCCCGTGTTCAATGCGGGTCAGGGTATCCAGTAGGCGTTCGGCAATCGCCCCGGCACGATCTTGGAACTCCTCAAGGCCCCCACGTTGCACGGGAATGACCGCCCCGGGGTCCAGGACCGGAGCGGCACTCGACCCGCCCGCCAGTTCGATGTAGCGAATGCCGGTCACAAAGGAGCCGATCAGATGCGCCGTGGTGTCCTGCCGGATGGGGGTGTCGGGCTGGAGCGCAATGGTCACCTGGGCGCGGGGCGGCGCGTCCTTGGTCAGGCCGATGGTTTCGACTGTGCCCACGGTCACTCCCTGGTATTCGACTGCGGCGCCGGGTAACAGCCCGCTGACCGACTCCGTAAAGAGAATGGTATAGGTATCGACCGGCTGAAAAAAGCGTGAGCCGGCCAGCCACAGCAGGGCGCTGGCACATAAAAAGAAGCTGAGCGTGACGAACAGCCCGACCTTAACCCGGTCCTGTCCCATAGCGTTCTCCATTCATGATTAGGCTGTCGCGCAAATCACCGCGCAGAGGCCTGGCGCGAGGACGACGGTCGAAAAAGGCCCGAATCTTCGGGTGGTCTGTCTGCCGGACTTCCTCTAGGGGCCCTGCGGCCAGCACTTTCCCGGCGTCCAGCATGACGGCCCGGTCGGCAATCATTTGAATGCTCCCGAGCTCATGCGTCACAATCACAATCGTCATGCCCAAATGTTCTTTTAAGCGCAGAATCAATTCATCTAATTCCCGTGCAGTGACAGGATCAAGCCCGGCCGAGAGTTCGTCGAAGAGCAGCAGGCCGGGATCCAGGGCCAGGGCGCGGGCAACGGCCGCTCGTTTCTTCATGCCCCCGCTGATTTCGGCGGGTAACAACCGGGCGGCGTGTGCCAGGCCCACCACGCAGAGTTTCATTCTGGCCAGCAGGAGCGCGGTTTCCCGGTCTACCTGGGTATGCTCGATAATGGGCAGGGCAATATTCTCTTCCAGGGTCAACGAGCTGAACAAGGCTCCGCCCTGAAAAGACATGCCAATGTCTCGCAAGATCCGCTCTCGCTCCTCTTCGCCTGCCGCGTGCAAATTTTGTCCGTTGATACAGACGCGGCCCGCCTTTGGCGTCAGCAGTCCGACGATGTGGCGTAGCAGGGTCGTTTTGCCGCAGCCGCTTTCCCCCAGCACCACCGTGATCTCGCCCTGCTGGGCCTGCATGCTGACGCGATCGAGGACCGCGTACCCGTCATACTCGGCCACGAGCCCGTCTACCTGAACGGCGGGGGGAGTGGACGGTGAGGCGTGCGTGGTTGCCATCGTGCTGACTCACTATTGGTTAGGAAAGATAGAAAAATATCGTGGTAAAGACGGCGTCCGCCAGAATGCACAGGACAATGGAAGCCACGACGGAGGCCGTGGTATTCGTTCCCACGCCCTCGGCTCCGCCGTGCACATAGCAGCCTCGGTAGCAGGCGACCAAACCGATCAGGCCGGCGAAGACCAGGCTTTTTATCAGGCCTGTGACCAGGTCGCTCATCAGGAGGGCTTGGCCGGTTTGCTGGAGATAATTCCGACTGCCCAGACCGAGGACCAGAACGCCGATCCAGTAGCCGCCGAAAATGCCGGTCACGTTTGAGAGCATGGTCAGACTTGGCACGGCGCACAGCAGGGCCAGCATGCGCGGCAGTAGCAGAAAGCGCCCCGGGCTGAGGGCCATGGTGCGCATGGCGTCGATCTCTTCGGACACCACCATGGTCCCCAGCTCTGCGGTAATGGCCGACCCACTCCGTCCCGCGACAATAATAGCCGTAATCAGGGGAGCCATCTCGCGCGTCATGGAAACGGCGACGAGGTTCGCAATATAGATGGCAGCCCCGAACTGCCGGAGCTGACTAGCCGCGTTCAGAGCGAGAACCGCGCCGATCAGAAAGGAGAGAAAGGTCACAATCGGGATGCCGTCCACGCCAATTTTCACGATTTGTTCGTGGGTTCGGTCCCATTTGATACTTTTTCCGCGCCAGGGGGCAATACACAGCCAGTACGCGAGCTCGCCAATCATATCGATGAGCCGCCAGCCCGTTGCCACGGCGGTCAGAGTATGTGTACCAATGGACTCCAGCAGCGACAGTCTGCCGCGCGTGTGTTCAGGTGGATCAAGCAGGCTGAGATCAAGCCCGATAAACGCTTGATGGGCTTGCTGCCGGGCGCCGGTAAACTGGACCGTCACCCCCCGACTTTTTCCGTGCTGCACGAGTCGCAGCAGGGTGGCGGCTTCCAAACCGTTGAGATGCGAGACCTGCCCCAGGTCGAGGCAGTGCCGGGTGCCGGGCCGGAGCTGCTCAATTTGCTCTGTATGTTCGTGCACCAGGGAAAGAATCTGCTCGGAGACACGGAGCGCATGTACGATGGCTGCTCGGTCCTGTTCCACAATCCGCGGCCTCCTTCCCGCTGTGTCCAGCCCGCCTTACTGCCTCACAGCCCCTCTCTCCTTCATAGAACTTGCCATACCGCCTGTAAAGCGAAGAACGGCTCCGACCACCCCAGCGGTATGAACGGAGCGATAAGCGCAGCCGAAGACTGCCGACGAGAGAAGGGGGACGCACCGCTTTTGCCTTTTTTGTGTTTTCATAGCATAACAGAACCTGCTTCCTGGCCGGATTCCCGCTCACGAAGCGCCTGTACTGAGGAAGAATATCCATATTGGAGAGGATGCATGCTTTGGTGTGATAAAATCGCCGCCCAAGTTGAGGGAGAACAACTCATCAACGACTCGAAGACCCCCTCGGGCCGGGCTCACGTTGGTGCCCTTCGGGGCGTGCTTATTCACGATGTCGTTTTCCGGGCCATTCAGGCCCGTGGGCTGCCGGTCCGATATACCTTTGGGGTTGATGACTATGATCCCTTGGACGAACTGCCGGCCGGCGAAGAAGAGTTCTTTCGACCTTATCTCGGTGTGCCGCTGTGTCAGGTGCCGCCGCCGCCCGGCTCTTCCTTTTCCGATATCTCCGAGCACTATATCCAGGATTTTTTCAGCGTATTCCGCGACCTGGATGTCGAGGCCGAGACCTACCGGCTGCGTGATGTGTATCGCTCGGGCCAATTCAACGCGGCCATTGATGACATTCTGCGCAACGCGGCCACAGTCCGGCGCATATACAAAGAGGTCAGTAAGGCTGAGCGGCCGGATAACTGGTATCCCTTCCAGGCCGTGTGCGAACAGTGCGGCCGCATTGGTACGACCGAGGTCACCGACTACGACGGCAAAGAAGTCACCTATACCTGTCGGCCCGATCTGGTCACCTGGGCGAGCGGGTGTGGCTACCAGGGGAAAGTTTCGCCATTTGACGGCAGGGGAAAACTGCCGTGGAAGCTCGAATGGACCGCGAAGTGGAAAACCTTCCCCATTACGATTGAGGGCGCGGGCAAAGACCACACCACAAAGGGCGGCTCTCGGGATGTCGCCGCGGCCTGTTTGCGCCGGATTTTCAATCAGGCTCCGCCGCTCAATATCCCGTATGAGTTTTTTCTGGTCGGTGGCGCCAAGATGAGTTCGTCCAAGGGGCTGGGGGTTTCGGCGCGGGATATGGCGGAATTCCTGCCGCCCGAAATCCTGCGGTTCGTCATGATCCGTACCCAGCCCAAACAGCCGGTGAATTTCTCTCCGGACGAAAAGTCCATTATCAAAATTTTCAACGACTTCGATCGATTTCATACCCGTGCGCATCGTGACCCCCAAGTATCAGAAGACGATAAACGGGTGTACCAACTGGCGCAGACCACCCTGTCGGACGATTTCTACGCCGCTGACTTTCAACTGGTGGCAACGATTGCGCAACTGCCGCATCTTGACCTCAGCCGAGAGATCGAAAAGCGCAAGGGCGCGGCCCTGACGGCTACTGAGCAGCAGCAACTCGAACGCCGCGCCCAGGCGGCCCGCTACTGGCTGGAGCATTACGCCAGCCCCGAGGAACGAATCGTCCTGCAGGACAGGCTACCGGAGCGGGCCGCCGAGCTGACCGCCAGCCAGCGCGCCTTTCTGCACCAACTCGCCGCCCGCCTGCCCGATATTCCGCAGGACGATAACGTCTTGCAGGCCGCACTATTCGACACCGCGCGTCGCACGCCGCTTGCGCCGGCGCGCGCCTTTCAGGCTATCTATCGGACGCTGCTGGACCGCGACTCCGGCCCCAAGGCCGGCAATCTGCTGGCCTTTCTGGACCGCGACTTCCTGCTGCGCCGCTTCCGGGAACTGCCCTACGCTCAGGCTGCCTTCTGGCATGAGACGAGCATCAGCCGGGAGGAGTTCGACGCCTGGGCAGCGGAGCACCGGGACCACATCAAACAGATGACCACCGAAGCCAAACTCCTGCTCTCTCTCCCTCTGGGAGAGCCTGTCCTGAGCCAAGTCGAAGGGGATCGGGGTGAGGGAGAAAACGACACCCAGCCCGGAGTCTCAACTTGGCTGGGAGCCGTAGAGTGTGTGGTCGAACTGGACGACAATCGCGCTCATATGCGGCGCGTGCAGTTGGGAGAGTTTACCGACCAAGCGGCCTTTGAATCGGCGGCTCAGGTCTATGTCGGGCTGGTGAAAGAGAAATATCAGTAGTATGGAAACGAAGATTACAGAAAGTATTGTGACCTGAGAAAAAAGATTTGATGAGAGACAGGAGCAAGGATAATACGGAGGAGAAAGAGGACGAGTTGCGGTCGGAATATGACTTCAAAAGCCTGCGGGTGCGAAGACTTGGTCCTAGCCGTAAGAGTTTTGGTACCGCGGTCCGCTTAGCGGATGATGTGGCGAAAATCTTTCCCAATGCGGAGTCCGTCAATGAGGCGCTACGGTTTCTGATTCAAATCACAAAAGATAATAAGCCCAGCTTCCATCTCCGGGCGATACATAACGATGTGGAACCCTCTCTCATCTGTCCCCCTCACCCCAGCCCACTCCCCTTCGACAGGCTCAGGACAGGCCTCCAGGGGAGAGGGAGTGGAAAACGCTCCCCAACGCTACCCCGTCCGCTCAAAATACTCACGCAGGTTCTCGGCCTCGCGTTGCTGGCAGGCAACCGCGACGTGCAGCTTTTCCAGGTGTTGATCCATCATCTTGCCGGCGTTCGGGACGGGGTGGTCGGTGAAGAAGGCGTTGACCTGGGCCTCAAGCTCGGGCGTGACGAGTGCGGTAATCCCTTCGCACATGCGCACGATGGATACGTCCGGGAATTTTTCCAGCATGTCGGCCCAGCGTTCCTGGAGAAACTGCCAAGCCAGCTCACGGCCCTCGGTGTTCATCAGCAGCGAGCGCATGAGGTAGGGCGCGTTCTGGGTGCGGACCTCGCCGTTGAGCGTCATGTCCAGGGTCTGGGTGAAGAGGGCGGGTTGACGGAAGCTGGCCAACGCGAACTGATAGCGCTGCTCTTCTTGCGGTGTTGTGGCGTTCTGCGAAATCTGACGAAATTCGTCATATACCGCAGCGTCACCCGTATGGGCAAGAATCGATACCAGCGCAGGAACCAGGTTGCGGTCCACGGCGTTCCGATCGGCCTGATACTGCGCATAGCGATCGCGCGCCTGCGCCTGGGTGGCCGCATCGTCCCCAAGGGTGCCGAGTGCGCTCAGCAGCTCTCCTCTCAGTTGGCCGATAAGGGCATCCTCCTCAGCGTGTGGATCCCAGCCCAACTGCCGGCTGAGCGGGGTGAGCAACTCGCGGACATGGCGCTGCAAGGCCGGACGCTGTTCCGGGCCGAGCAGGCGGTAGAGATAATGACACGAGCCGAGCATGGCGGTCCACACATTGTGATCGGACTCTTCCCGGAATACGGGCAGGAGGGCGAGGTAGGGGGGCAGTGGCGTCAGACCGGCCTGCGCGGTCGCCCAGGTATCGTTGAGCAGGTTGAAGCGCTCGATCGGCGAGAGCTGGGTGTAGACATCTGCGGTCAGTTGGCCGAGCAGGTCGGGCGCGTACCGGACCCGATAAAAGCCATGCCCCCCCGCGTTGACGACGACCCAGTCCGGCTGCTCCGGGAGAGGCAGGCGCAACTCGCCCGTGGTCAGCAGAGCGGTCCGGGTCTCGGTTTCATCGGCTCTTTTGGTTTTGATAAAAACCGGGGCCTGCCAGCGTTTGTCTTCAGCCTGGCTCTTGCCGTCCCTTTGGCTCGGCTCAGGACAGGTGTGTACATAGTGAAACGGTTGTTGAGAAATCACCAGTTCAGCACCGTCCACAGCAACGGAAATCAAGGGATAGCCGGCCTGGAAGACCCAGCTGTCCATCATGGACCGGACCGGCTGTTGGGTGGCTTCCTCCAGGGCGTCCCACAGGTCGGTTGTTTCCGCGTTGTCATATTCGTGTTTCCCGAGATAATGACTGATGCCTTTTCGAAAGGCTTGGGGGCCGAGGTATTGCTCCAGCATGCGCAGGACGGCAGCGCCTTTCTCATAGGTCAGAATATCGAACATGCCGGCCGCTTCGTCCGGGTGTTCGACCGGAAACTCGATGGGGCGGGAGCTGTGCAGGCCGTCAATCTGCAGGGCCGCGGCCCGCGAGACGGCAAAGCTGGTCCAGCGCTGCCATTCGGGCTTCCAGGCATCGACGGCCATCATTTCCATGAACGTGGCAAACGCCTCGTTGAGCCACAGGCCGTTCCACCAGCGCATGGTTACCAGATCGCCAAACCACATATGCGCGTTCTCGTGTGAGACCACGTCGGCGACGCGTTCCAGCTCGCTCCGGGCGGCCGTCTGCTCATCGATGAGCAGGGCGGTTTCACGAAACGTGATGGCGCCCAAGTTCTCCATCGCCCCAGCCGCGAAATCCGGGATGGCAATCAGGTCGAGCTTGTCACCGGGGTAGGGCCGTCCGTAGTAGTCGCTGAAGAATTGTAGCGACGCAGCGCCGATGGCCCGTCCGAAGACGGTCAGATGCTGTTTGCCCGGTACGGCCCATACGCGGAGCGGTTTGCCGTCAATAGGCACGGCTTCGCTGGCTTCAAATTCACCCACGATGAAGGCCACCAAATAGGTTGACATCTGTATCGTGTCGGCAAACACGACGGCTTTCTTGCCCGTTCCAGGGATCGGGTCTTCGCTCACAACGGCCGTGTTGGAGATGGCCGTCAGTCCCTCATCAATCACCAGCGTCGCCTGAAAGACGGCTTTGGCTGCCGGCTCGTCCCAACACGGAAAGGCCCGCCGGGCGTCGGTTGACTCAAACTGCGTGGTGGCCAAGACGACGTCCTCACCCTCGGCGTTCTTATAGATGCTGCGGTAAAAGCCGCGTAACTTGTCGTTGAGGCTGCCTTCAAACGCGATCCGTAAGGTATAGCGACCGGGTCTGATAGCCTGCGGGAACTCGAGCACCGCCCGCTCATTTGGTTCGTCAAGAGTCGCCCTGCCCGGTTGGCTTGCGCCTGTTTCATCAGTCAATGCAACCTGCTGAATCGTCAGCTCACAGGCGTTCAGGACGAGGTCCTGGGTGGCCTCATGAACGGTGATGGTGATCGTTTCCTCACCCGTAAACGTGAAGCGGGTCAGGTCGGGAGTCAGGCGAATTGCGTATCGTTCGGGAGTCGCGGTTTCGGGCAGCCTGTGTGACGACGTATTTGACATCATTCTTCTTCCTCCTGGGGTCGGTCGCGTGCTTCAGTCTAGTCCAACGCGCATTGAAATCCTATAGAAGTCCCCTTATATCGTATGCTAATGATTCTGGTTACAATCGGACGGGACGCAAACCCAGGTGCACGTGTCCGCAGCGCGGTATGGAACAAGATGCAGAGTGCGAGGGTGTTATGAGAGACCAGAATGATCGTGACACGGATCTCGACCACGGCGTCGTGACCGAAACGGAAAAAAAACTCAAGAAGCCACCGCTCTACAAGGTCCTGTTGCATAACGATGACTACACGACCATGGAGTTTGTGGTCTACATCCTCCAGTCCGTCTTTCGCCACGACGCGACCAAGGCCACCCAGATTATGCTCCACGTCCATCGTCAGGGAGCTGGCGTGGCCGGCGTCTATACCTATGAGGTGGCGGAGGCGAAAGTCTCCCGTGTTGACAGTTTAGCCAAGAAACATGAATTTCCCTTAAAGTGCAGTATGGAAGAAGCCTAGCGAGCGGTGGGGAGTCCTTACCATGCGAATTAGTCGGGAGCTGGAAGTCACAATTAGTCTGGCGATTAACGAAGCGCGGCGGCGGCGGCATGAGTTCTTATGTCTGGAACATGTGCTGCACGCCTTGCTGTTCGATGAGACCGTAGCTGAGATTGTGGGGCAGTGCGGCGGAGACGTCAAAGAGCTCCAAGCCGATCTTGAGGAGTTTCTCAAAGAGAACCTGGAGTCGCTGCCGGAGGATGCCGGTGAGGTTGACCCCCAGCAGACCCTCGCCTTTCATCGGGTCTTGCAGCGGGCCGCGGCCCATGTGCAGTCCGCGGGTAAAGAGGTCATTGAGACGCGCAATTTCTTTGTGGCCCTGTTTCGTGAGGACAACAGTCACGCGGTCTATCTCCTGGAGAAGCACGGCGTGACCCGGCTGGATGTGCTGAATTATATCTCGCACGGCATTTCCAAAACGCCGTCCGAGGAAGAAGCCGGACCTGGCTCTGCGCCAGGCAGTCCTGACGAAGACGGCGAGCCCCGTCCGGTCAAAGACCCGCTTGAGGCGTTTACCACCAATCTCGTACAAAAGGCCAAAGACGGGGATATTGATCCGCTGATCGGTCGTGAGGTCGAGATTGAACGGACCATTCATGTCTTGTGCCGGCGGCGCAAGAACAACCCGATCTATGTGGGCGATTCGGGGGTGGGCAAGACCGCGATTGCAGACGGCCTGGCGCTCAAGATTGCCGAGGGCGAGGTGCCCGACGTCTTAAAAGAGGTCCGCATCTACTCGCTCGATATGGGTTCCGTGCTGGCCGGCACAAAATTCCGGGGGCAGTTTGAAGAGCGGCTCAAAGCCGTGCTGAAAGCGCTCGATAAACAACCGGGAGCCGTCCTGTTTATCGATGAAATCCACACCATAGTCGGGGCCGGGGCAACCAGCGGGGGGTCCATGGATGCCTCGAATATTCTCAAACCGGCGTTGGCGTCTGGCAAGCTGCGCTGTATCGGGGCCACCACCTATCACGAATATCGGAGCTATTTTGAGCGGGACCGGGCCCTGGCCCGGCGCTTTCAAAAAATTGAAGTCCACGAGCCGAGCATCGAGGACGCCGTGGAAATCCTGCACGGCCTCAAGCCCCACTACGAAGAACATCACGGAGTGGAATACACGCCCGACGCCCTCAAGGCCGCGGCCGAACTGTCGGCAAAATATATCAATGATCGCTTTCTGCCGGACAAAGCGATTGACGTGATTGACGAGGTGGGAGCGTCCTTTCAGATTCGTCCCGCCCCAGAGGAGGACGGCAAAAAGATCATTCATGACACCGACATCGAATCCATTGTGGCCAAGATCGCCCGTATCCCGCCCCGCAGTGTGTCCGCTTCAGACAAGGAGCGCTTACAAAGCCTGGATGCCGACCTTAAGGGCGTGGTCTTTGGCCAGGATACCGCGATTGAAACCCTGGTGCGGGCTATTCGGCTGGCACGCGCCGGCCTGGGCCAGCCCGAAAAGCCTGTCGGCTCGTTTCTGTTCTCGGGACCGACCGGTGTAGGCAAAACCGAGGTTGCCAAGCAACTGGCCGAAACCCTGGGCCTCCAATTTCTGCGCTTTGATATGAGCGAGTATATGGAGAAGCATACCGTCTCGCGTCTGATCGGTGCGCCTCCGGGGTACGTCGGCTTCGATCAGGGCGGGTTACTGACCGACGCGGTCACGCGCAATCCGCACGCGATCCTCCTGCTGGACGAGATCGAAAAGGCCCATCCCGACCTGTTCAATATTTTATTGCAGGTCATGGACCATGCCACCCTGACCGATAATAACGGCAAAAAGGCCGACTTCCGGCATGTGATTCTTATCATGACCAGCAATGCCGGCGCCCGTGAGATGGCGGCGCACGCCATCGGCTTTGGCAATATCTCCAATGAGGGTAAGGATCAGCAGGCGATTGAGAAGCTCTTCAGCCCGGAATTTCGCAACCGCCTGGACGCGATCGTACACTTTCGCGCCCTGCCTATGCAGGCCATTGAGCGGGTGGTTGAAAAGTTCGTGAAGGAACTGGTCGAGCAGCTCACCGAACGCAAAGTGTCTATTACGCTGACGCCGGCCGCGCGTCGTTATCTGGCGGAAAAGGGCTATGACAAGACTTTTGGTGCCCGCCCGATGGCTCGTCTGATCCAGACCGAGGTGAAGCAGGTACTCGCGGACGAGATTCTGTTCGGGCAGCTCCAAGAAGGGGGCGCGGTTGAGATCGACTTTGATGAGGAAAAGCTGACGTTTTCCTACGCCCCGGCAGACAGCGAAGAGGAAGAATCGGCTCCGCCAGTCGAGACGGTTGAGTAGGCCGACCAGCGTCGCCAGCTTTTTTGCCAGGGCGCTACGGGGTCTTGCCGAGAACGACACACAGCCCCCGGACCGGCGCACCGTTCTCAAGGCGCAGCGTGACCGATTCAAGAGAACTGACGGCGAATCCGCACTGCGCCGCGCGCTCTGCCAGATAGGTCTGGCCGTGCATATAGTAACCGGAACTGTTCACGCTCAGCTCCTGGGCCGGGTTGTTCTCCGCCGTGAAAACAAACAGACCGGAGTCCCGAAGCGCGCCGAACGCGGCCTGGAAGACGTGGTGCGGGTCGCCGATATGCTCAAACACCCCGGCGGCAACGATCACGTCATAACAGCCCACCTTTTTCTCCAGAAAAGGGTACAGGTCGCCAACCGTCAGTTCGTCATAGATCGCGCGCTGTCTGGCTTTGGCGATCATCTGGGGGGACAGGTCCACACCATCCAGGCGTGCGGCCATCGCACTGACCGCCTGGCCACACAGGCCGGTTCCGCAGCCCAGGTCAAGAAGAGCGGCTTTGTCTGGGCAGTGCCGCTGCAATGCCGCCCGAATCAACTGCGGACACTGGTAACGTAGACTGCTGACCAGCTTCTGATCGTACGAGGCGGCGTAGTTATCATACAGGCGCGTAATATAGGTCGGTGCGGGTCGCTCCGGGACTGCCTCTGCGCCCGTATAGGCGAGGAGTATTCTGGCTCCGATATGATCCTCCGGCACGAGGCGCAGATAGTGGCGCAGGTGCTGCGTCGCCTGGGGTAAATCGTTGTCCGCGATGAAGAGCCGACTGAGATAGGCGTGTGCCACAGGCTCATCAGGCTGGATGGCCAGGACGCGCTGAAAGCTCTGAATGGCTTCCGGGTCGCGGCCTGTTTTCATCAAAGTCAGGGCTAATTCGAGATAGGTGCGGAGGATAGCCGATATGAGGTCTGCGGCCCCTGGGGTCTGCGGGTCCTCTTGGAGGGCCTGCACGTAGAGTCCGAGGGCCCTGTCTAACTGACCGTTGATATGGTGTTCGATTGCCTGGTCGATACTGGTCACAGCCATATCTTGCTACTTCTTATGCTTATCGTTGGCTACAGGGTTCAATACTTGCTCCGTCAACCCATACTGAGAAGACGATTCCCGAAAAAGCATGGGTTGGTGTGAACCGACACTCTCGCTGGGCGTCAAGTCGATAGAGCGCCGCGGACTCGATAGGGAGAGACGCAGACCAGGCATGGACGAGGACCTTCCGGGCGACACTCGTCTTACACAGCACCGCAATTGCCCCCCGCCGTCCCCTGAGCCAGCGGAGGTTTTCTCGCAGCATCCACTCCGAGATGTCGAAATTTGCACGCCCCGTCAGGGCGTCAATGCCGCGTAAGCCATCGATGTTTGATTTCTCCGGGAGATTGCTGCCGCCCAGTGCGCTAACCGCAGCGTTCGTCACCCACGGTGGGTTGCCGAGAATGAGGAGCGGGTCTGCGAGCTTCGCTAGTTCAGCGTCCCAGTCAACCCGAAAGAAGTCGCCTTTTTGTACCGTCGCCTGAGAGAACCGGGATGTGGTCCGATGGGCCACTTCAGCATAGGCTGGATTGTATTCGTAACCTTGTATTATAGCATCTGGAAACGTCTCAAGAGCCGCGACAAGGAAAGCGCCTTGGCCACACGTAGGCTCAATGATAGCGGCAGGCTCAAAACCGGCGCGGAGCAGGAGATCGCATACCGATTTGGCGAGGCGCGGGGGAGTCTGGAAATCGCCAAACTCCACCGTCTGTTTAGCCGCTCTGGGACTCATTTGACGCGAATCACTCCTGGGACTGAGCCGGCTCTGTCCATAACTCGACGGTATTGTAGCCGCCATTGAAGCGCGTTGGAGATCGTGAGGAAGCCGGTCTCGGGAGGGTGTGCTAACAATTCGTCGGCTATATTGGACACCCCGATGTCATCTACCGGAAGCATTTTATCACTCATGATAGCCGAGTCCATAGATTTTCTGCCTCGCTGATTTGTAAGGACAAGAAGACTGCGGCTGCCTGATGCTCGTGACCGTCATGTCCACCCCAAGGCCGGGGAAATCGATACCCTTCGCTGACGAGCCTTCCTCGTAGTCGTATTTGGTATGAAGATAAGCCTGGAACTTCTGCTCAAAGTACGTTCCAACAGCCTTACCATCCGTCACCCCATAGAGGGCTGGTTCATCGTGGCCAGACTCGATTTCCGCAAACGTCCTGGCTTCGGTCCTGAGAAGTTCAACTGTCAAGTCGGCCCTCGTCCTCCTCACTGCGGTCTCACTGTGTTGATACTCCGAGGCGACACACATCTTCATGGGAATGTTGAAGTCATTATACTTCCACGCCGTATAGATGCCAGACGCAACGCGCTATGGCTGGACCTCGGCCCGCTGTCCCGATATGCATGCGGCATTCCACTCGAAGAGGAGAAGCTGATGGATTTTGGGGTGACCTTTCCTGCGCGTGTCGGCGATTTTGAGCTGGTCGCATTGGCCGAGCGGCTGGGCTATAGCCAGGCCTGGTTCTACGATTCGCAGATGATCTACTCGGATGTCTATGCGACCATGGCCCTGGCCGCGCATAAGACCTCCACGATTCGACTCGGAACCGGCGTGGCCGTGCCGACGACGCGCATGGCCCCGACCATTGCTCATTCGATTGCGACTATTAACCAACTTGCTCCCGGCCGGGTGGAATTAGGGGTGGGAACCGGAAACACCGCCCGGCTGACGATGGGCCTGCGACCCATCAGCCTCACGCGTATGAAAAAGGAAGTGCGTTTGATCCAGGCCCTGCTGGCCGGTGAGACGGGAACGCTCCAGGAAGAGGGCGAAGCGCATGCCGTCCGTTTTCTGCATCCGCACCGCAATTATATTAACCTCAAGGACCCCGTAACGGTCAGTATCTCGGCCCTGGGTCCCAAGACCCTGGCCTACTGCGGCTCGGAATCGGACGGCCATATCACCTGGGGGATAGACCCGGACGGGCTGCGGGCGGCCCGGGCGATCATTGCTGACGCGGCCCAGAAGCGCGGCAAACCACCGGGAGAGGTGCCCTCAAAATGTTTCTTCCCCACCGCGGTGCTCTCTCCTGGTGAGACAACCGCAACGCCGCGCATCATGGGCCTGGTCGCTCCGTTTATTATGAATTTCCTGCACGTCCAGGTAGAGTGGGGCAGCGCCTTGCTGCCGCCTATTCCGGCCGTGGCGGAATGGGTGGAGCGCTACAAGAAATATGCGGCGGAACTCCCCGCGGAAACGCGGCATCTCACTCTCCATGAAGGCCATATCATTTATCCGCGTGCGGACGAGACGGAGTTTATCGTGCCGGAACTGGCCGACGTGGTGGCTATCATTGGCCAGCCGGACGAGGTTATTGCGCGCATCCACGCTCTCGAAGATGCCGGCCTGTCGCATTTTGCCTTTCAGGTCATGGACGACGACCCGGTCAGGCAGATGACCGATTTTGCCGAGAAGGTGATGGCCAAGTACTGAGCAGGCTCCCCATGTCCAAAAATTCGCTTGAAGTTTTGCCTCCAACATTGCTATGACGAGGGTATTCTAGATCAAAGGAGGGAAGCTATGGCTTCGTTCATGGGGGCATATGGGGGACAGACGTACGCGCTGATGCGTATTGTCTTGGGATTCACCTTCCTTTTCCACGGGACCCAAAAGCTGTTGGGTTTCCCCCCACCGGTCCCGGAAGCACCTGCGTTTATCCTCTATATTGCGGGTCCTATCGAGCTGGTCGGCGGGGCCCTGGTCATGATCGGGCTGATGACCGGTTGGGCGGCCTTTATCTGTAGTGGCCTGATGGCAGCCGCCTATTGGATGGCTCACGGCATGAATGCGCTCCTCCCGATTCAGAATCAGGGCGAACTGGCCGTTGTCTACTGTTTCGCCTTTTTGTTTATCTCGGCGCATGGCTCGGGGATGTGGAGCGTCGACGCTCCACAGAGCAGCGCTTAACTCCGTCGGCCGGATACGATACGCCGTAATCCGTCATTCCGGCGAAAACATACCGCTCCTGTGAGAACGGGGGTCGGCACCTACCGTTGCGACTTCTTCCTGACGCCCGGGCATCGTGCCCAGGACAGGGCAGACCCTACCCGAGCGACAGGATTCCTGGTAGGCTGGCCGCCCTGTCAGGCATCCTGTCAGAGGCGTAAGGATTGGAGTGTATCGGTATGGCTGAATTCGCCTATGCGTCGCATATACAGGTTGGGGAGAAGCGGTTTCGAGAGCGCTACGGACTCGACTTTGAGGACTTCCAGGTTGGGCAGATTTTCAAACATCGGCCCGGTCTGACGATTACGCAACAGGACAACCTCGAAGAGTCGTTTGATACGCTCAACCAGGCCATGATCCATTTTGATGCCCACTACGCCTCCAAGACCGAGTGGAAAAAACCTCTGGTCGTCAGCACGCTGACCCTGCAACGTCTGATCGGTATAACCTGGAAAACGTTTTTCAAGAAAACGCGCATCCTGGGCTGGTCCGCGCTCAATATGACGGCCCCCGTTTTTGGCGGAGACACGCTCTACGCCGAGACCGAGATTATCGCCAAGGAGGAGGTTGAGGGTGAGGCTTCGTGTGGCAAGCTCACGGTCGAAACCAGAGGCATCAATCAAGCCGGAAAGCTCGTGTGTGTGATGGGCTATGACCTGTTGGTGTATCAACGCGCCGCCGTGCCCTTTGCAGACGCAAATTACTAGGCTGAGGGTAAGTCGCCATGAGTCAGTTTCATTCGCACCGAAAACTTGAAGACCATGTGTTCATGGAGATCGCGGGCATTGAGTTTGAAGACTTTGAAGTCGGTCAGGTCTTTGAACACCGACCGGGCCGCACGTTCACGGCGGAGGACAATCGGCAACACACCTTTCGGTCTGCCGACCTCTCAGCCCGCACCGCCGACGCGGTGTATAATCACAAGGTCTATGGCGGCGAGAACATAATCAGTGAAACCCTGGTGTTGAGCGCGGTCACCGCCATGACAACGAAAACGTTTAATAAGGTCGTGGCCAACCTCGGCTGGACCGATGTCAGATTGCCGACCCCGGTGAAAGCCGGCGATACGATTTATGCCGAGTCCGCACTGCTCGGTAAGCGCGCATCGCGCTCCCGCCCGGATCAGGCCGTTCTGCACGTCCGCACCCGCGCGGTCAATCAGGACGGCCAGGAAGTCTGCTCGTTTGAACGAAAACTCTTGATCTATAAACGCGGTCTGGGACCGTACGAAGACGCAGGCTACTAAGGTGTTTCCCCTCTCCCCTGGCGGGAGAGGGCTAGGGTGAGGGGGAATGCGATTCTGGGAAAATTCCAAGGCAGAGGAAAAACAGCATGAATACCCTCGAAGAAGGCAAGGCTCTCACACTCGATTTTAAGAAGTTACGCAAGGTCGCCGAAACCGACCAGGAGGTGATTCCGGTCGTCCTGCAACACGCCGAGAATGGCGAGGTGCTGTTTATCGGCTATGCGAATGACTTGGCACTCCGGGAGACGTTCACAACCCGACAAGCCGTGCTGTGGTCCACCTCACGGAACGAGTTATGGCGGAAGGGGGCCACCTCGGGCGATGTGCTCGATCTGGTTGAGGTCCGCGTCAACTGTGAACAGAATTCCGTGTTGTACCGCGTCATCCCCCGCAAGGGCGGAGTGTGTCATACCAAAGAGGCCACGGGCAAAGCCCGGCAGACGTGTTATTACCGCTCTGCAACAGCCCTGGACCGGGATCTCGAATTCGTTTGATCCCCTTTGATTTGGAAGGAGCGGACGCATGAAACTTGGCCTCTTCAGTTTTAATACCGAATACACCATGCCGGCGGCAGAGTTGGCCGTCGCCTGCGAGGAACGCGGCTTTGAGTCCCTGTGGGTGCCCGAACACACCCATATTCCGGCCAGCCGGGAAACCCCCTGGCCGGCCGGCGGCCCGCTGCCCAAGGAATATATTCACATGTCCGACCCGTTTTCGAGTCTGGCCGCGGCCGCGGCTGTGACCGGGAAAATCCTGTTGGGCACCGGCGTCTCTCTGGTCATTGAGCACGAGCCTTTGTACCAGGCCAAGCAGGTGGCGACCCTGGACCGCATCTCCAACGGCCGTTTCCTGTTCGGCGTGGGTGCCGGCTGGATTCGGGAAGAAATGCGGAACCACGGCACCCCGCCCAACCGGCGCTGGCAGGTCTTCAAAGAGCATATTGAGGCCCTGAAAGCCCTGTGGACTCAGGAAGAAGCCTCCTACCACGGCGAGTTCGTGAACTTCGACCGGGTCTGGTCCTACCCCAAGCCGCTGACCGTGCCGCACCCGCCCATCATCCTGGGCAGCATGAGCTCCAAGCTGGGCCGGCAGCGCGTAGTCGATCACTGCGACGGGTGGCTGCCCATCGAGACCCTGATTGACGACTGGCCGGCCGCCGTGGCCGACCTGAACGAACGCATGGAAAAGGCTGGACGCGCCCCAGGCTCCATTCCCATCTCGTTTTTCTGCATCGACACCCCGGACGAGCAACGCCTGGGACGCTACCGGGATATGGGAGCCGTCAGAACCGCAGTGCGCATTCCAACCGAAGGCCGGGAGGTGATTCTGCCCTTCCTGGACGAATACGCCGAGATTGGGCGGCGTTTGGCGTGAAATACGCTGTTCCTCAGCGTTTCCATCGGGCGGTTGTTGTAAGGAGTGCTCACGAGCTTAATTCAACACCCGCACGGGAGCACCCTTCAGAAAGGCCTGAATATTCTCCACCGTTTCGGCAAAGAAGACTTGATACGTCTCCTCTGTCACATAGCCGATATGAGGCGTGATGATGGTGTTTGCCGCGCGTCGTAGCGGATGGTCAAGCGGCAATGGCTCCTCATCGAACACATCCAGACCTGCCCCTGCGATAGTTCCAGCGTGGAGGGCTGCGATAAGCGCCGCCTCATCGATAATCGGTCCCCGCGAGGTGTTAATCAAATAGGCTGTGGGCTTCATCCGGCTGAGTTCCTGGCGTCCGATGAGACCACGCGAGCGGGCGCTCAGGACCAGGTGAATTGAAAGAATGTCGGCACGGGCCAGGAGTTCGTCTTTATTTACTAAGGTCGCTCCGCGCTCAGCCGCGCGTTCCGCTGTCAGATTTTGGCTCCAGGCAATGACGTCCATCTGAAAGGCATTGCCGGCTCTGGCCACCTCTGACCCTAGCCGTCCCAGACCCATCAGCCCGAGTGTTTTGCCATGCAGACCCTGCCCCATACTGACCTGCCAGCTCCCCGCTCGGGTGGCCTGATCTTCGTCTGGAATATGACGCAGGAGCGATAGAATCAGACCCCAGGTGAGCTCGGCGGTCGGATACAGGACGCCGCCGGTTCCGCATACCAGGACGTTACAGTCTGCGGCAGCCTGCATATCGATGGCGGCGTTGCGCATACCCGTTGTGGTCAGCAATTGCAGCCGTGGCAACTGCTCCAGCAGCGCACGCGGGAAGGGCGTCCGTTCCCGCATCGCCATGACGATGTCGAAGTCCTTGAGCCGTTTGGCCACAGCGCCCTGGTCCGTGAGGTGATCGCGGAACACCTCGACGTCCGCCGGCAGCACGCTCCAGTCGGTCATCTTTCGGGCCACGTCCTGATAATCATCCAGGACGGCAACACGTACCATGCCGCTGTCTCCGGGCTGTTCTCATTTCTGGAGTCGAACGAATTTTTGCAGCACATGACCGTCAAGGGGGATCAAGCCCTGTCTCCCGCCGGCGCTATAGTTCACTTCGCTGACGTAGAGGTCACCGCGTGAGTCGGCCCAGATGCCGTGCGGCGCATAGAAATTGCCCGGCTCCAGGCCATGCCCACCAAAGCGGTGTTGGACCTCCCCGTCCAGGGTGAGCACGGTCACACACGCGGGGGGTTCGTGCGGCGGCACCGCGGCCCCCAGATTATTCGGCATCTGCGCGACTTTGAAACCCAGTTCGGCGACAAAGAGATTTTCGTCCGCGTCGATATACAGATCGTCCGGTCGATTCACATGCGTCCACTCTGTGACATACTCACCCTCGCCGGTAAAAATCTGAATGCGCGAGTTCTCCCGGTCGGCGACATACACTTGGCCGCGCCGGTCAACGGCAATCGCGTGGGGTATTTTGAACTGTCCGGGGCCGCTACCGGGCTCCCCCCAGGAGAATTGGAGTTCCCCCGCGGCCGAGAATTTATGCACCCGCGCGTTGCCATAGCCGTCGGCGATATACATAGCGCCTTGGGGTGAGAGGGCGACATTGGTGACCATATTAAAGGGACCGGCGGATTGTTGGACCGGCGTGGTCCAGGCCTGAAAGCCGGTCTCCGCGGGTTTGTCTTTCTCGCCCAGCGTTTTGATGAGGGTGCCGTCCGGGGTGAAGAGACGAACCGTATGGTCGAAGTTGTCGGCACAGTAGATGGTGTCATCAGGACCAATAAAAATACCGTGGGCGTTGGTAAAGATCTCTTCTCCCCAGGCGTTCAGAAACGTGCCGTCCCGATCAAAAACGATCATGGGATGCTCGCCTCGATTGAAGGCATACACCCGGTCCTGTGAGTCGGCCGCGACCCCGGCAACCTCAACAAACGACCACCCTTCGGGCAGGTGCTCCCAGCCTTCGATGACCTCGTATTCGACCTTGTTTTGTCCCAGCGTCATACGTCCCTCCTTTACGCCACCCGCTGATCGAGCTGCACCACGGTGCCGTCAGGGTCTTTGAAGAGTGTGGTCAAGACCTGTCCGCCCGGCTCTTCGCCATAGGCCACACTATCAAAGGTCGTGGGTGGCATGACGATGGGCACCCCGGCGGCCCGGACTTTTGCAAACGTGTCTTCGAGGTCGTCTACCCAAAAAGCAAAATGGTGAATACCAACCTGATTGAGATTGAGCGCCCCGCCGGAAACCGGTTGGTTCTCCGACAGGACGATAAAAGTGGCGTCCGGTCCGTCGTCCCAACGCAGATACACCCCGTGGCGCGGCTTGGCCAGCGCCCCGCCCGGATTCTCCTGCGGATCGTTCAGGGTGACTCGCAGCCCCAGGATGTCACGATAAAATGTGAGCGATTGCTCCATATTGCTGACCCCAATGGCAATATGTGAGGTGTTGCGAATCTTCATCTTGGCCTCCTTTTGCTCTCCGCTCGGCCCTTATGTTCCTGACCAGCGTGGAGCGCGTTTTTCACGAAAGGCACGCAAGCCTTCCTGCTGATCGTCCGATACAAAGCACGTGGTCGCCGCTTCATTTTCGACCATGATCGCCGCCTCAACGTCAACGGCGTGGTTGCGGGCAAAGCACTGCTTGACCTGGGAGATGGCAAGCGGCCCACGGCTGACGAGGGTATCGACCAGGGTCTGGACGCGCTCGAAGAGCGCGTCCGGTTGCACGCAGGCGTTGAGCAGCCCAATCCGCTCGGCTTCGGCGGCCTCGATAATATCTCCCGTCATGCCGAGTTCTTTGGCCTTGGTTTCGCCAACCAAGCGGGGCAGGAGCTGCGTGGCACCGTTGGTCATGGGCTGATTGATATTGACCTCGGCCGAACCAATGCGAGCGGTGCTTGAGGCAATGCGGAAATCGCACACCAGGGTCAGCTCGAATCCCGCACCGACCACTACGCCGTTGATGGCCGCGATGGTTGGCTTGGGCAGGGTGCGGACCAACGACCACGTCGCAGCCAGCTCGTGCAGAAACGTTCGGAAGCCATCCAACGCGGCGTGCTCCATAACGCTGAGGTCAGCGCCGGCGCAAAATCCCCGCCCCGCGCCAGTAAAGACGACGGCCCGGACCTGTGGGTCCTCTCGCGCGTTGGTACAGGCCTGCCCGAGACTGCGGACCAGCGCGGGCGAGAGGGCGTTCAGCACGGTCGGACGATTGAAGGTAATCCAGGCCGCGGGGCCACGCTTTTCGTACAGGATATCTTGCAGCTCCATAGTTCCCTCCTGTCTGCCAGAGAACATGGCATGGAGGGCTGCCAATTACCAGGCTCAGGTCACATCGGCGGTCCATCCCGCCTGACGGATGAGCTGGGTCTTGCGGTCGTACAGGCTTTCTTCAAGCCCGACCGGATACTGGCCTGGCCGGTTCAAGCGGGTGATATCGCCCGGAAGGCTGGCGAGCTGCTCCTGGGTCCGCTGGCGGATATGGGTCAGGGGCGGGCTTTCGTAGACGGCTCTGCCCTGACGGAACACCGGCGCCAATAAGTCGGAAAAGGCCGTTTCCCCCGCAATCCTGCGGCGTGTGGTCGGATCGCTCACATCGACCATGGTGCAGCCCTCTGTCAGGTCAGCCTCTTTGCCGTACATCACGTCACACAGAAACTCTTTGTGGGTATGGTAACGGCGGACCTGGGGAATATCCGGATTGGTCACTTTGACCGTCTCTTCCGAAAGCTTGATTCTGTCCTGCCATGAGCCATCGGGAGCGCGGACCGCAGTCAGCTTATACACCCCACCCAAGGCGGGTTGATCGTACGCGGTCACGAGTTTCGTTCCCACCCCCCACACATCAATCGTGCTGCCCTGTTCCTTGAGCTGGGTGATCAGATTTTCATCCAGATCGCTGCTACCGACAATGCGCGCGTTCGGAAAGCCGGCGTCGTCCAGGATGCTCCGGGCTGCGATACTCAGTTGGGCCAGGTTGCCGGAATCGAGACGGATACCGACCATTTCATGGCCGTGAGCCCGCAGCCATTGTCCCACCTGGGCAGCTTTTCGGACCCCTTCCAGGGTATTATAGGTGTCCACCAGAAAGATGCAGTTATTGGGCAGAGCCTCGGCATAGGTCTGAAACGCCTCCAGGTCATCATCAAAGACCATGACCCAGCTATGCGCGTGCGTGCCTCTGACCGGAATCCCGAACAGCTTGCCGGCCAGCACGTTCGAGGTGGCGTCACAGCCGCCGATATACGCGGCCCGGCTGGCGGCCAGGCCCCCGTCGATGCCCTGGGCGCGGCGCAGGCCGAACTCCAGGACGGGCTCTCCGCCGGTCGCCAGGCAAATGCGGGCGGCTTTGGTCGCGACCAGCGTTTGGAAGTTGATCAGATTGAGCAGCGCCGTTTCAATAAGCTGGCACTGCATCAGCGGCCCCTGGACGCGGACCAAGGGCTCGGGCGGAAAAACCAGCGTGCCCTCCGGGATGGCATCGACCCGGCAACTGAACGTCATGGACTGCAAAGCGTCAAGAAATGCCCGGTCGAACAGGGGCTTGCCGTCAGTGCCGCACACCTCGGTCAGAAAGGCCGTGTCGTCCGCGTCGAACCGAAAATGGCTCAGAAAATCCAGCATGTATTCAAGGCCACAGGCGATGCTGAAGCTCCCCCCAAAAGGGTTGTGGCGGAAGAAGAGATTGAAGACGGCCTCCCGGTCGGCGAGCCCTGACTTCCAATAGCCATAGGCCATGGTGAGCTGGTAGAGGTCGGTCAGCAGGGTCAGGGAGGGCCGGTACAGCCCGGACGGAATGTGCATGATAGTTCAGCGGATAGCGCGACGCTCCTATTCGAGATTGGCCTCAATGAGCATCGGCCTTGGGCTTTTGAAGGCGGAGTGGAGGGCAGCGTTGAGTTCTTCCGTAGTATGCACCGCCCGGCCTTCCACCCCAAAGCCCTCGGCCAATTTCACAAAGTCGAACTCAGGCGAATCGAGCGCCGTCAGCGCCAGGCTGGCCTCTCCCGGTATCATTTTGGCTCGCTCCAGCTCCCAGCGCAGAATGGAATAGGCTCGGTTCTTGCAAATAATACTGGTCAGATTCTGTTGCTCACGGGCCATGGTCCACAGGGACTGAATGGTGTATAGCGCAGAGCCGTCGCCTTCGAGGCAGATGGTCGGACGGTCTGGGGCCGCGGCCGCAGCTCCTACCGCACACGGCAGTCCCTGGCCGATAGAGCCGCCGGTCAGCGCCATATAGGTAAACGGCGGTGCTCCGCCGGCCATGCCATGATAGGCGAACCCCGCGGTTGCGCCCTCATCCATGACAATCGCCCCCTCGGGCTGGGCCGCGGCCAGCACTCTACACATATTGGCCGGCGTCAGGGGGCCGCTCGGCACTTCCGGGCGGGGCAGGGCCGGCACTGTGCGCACGGCGGGTGCGTCAAGCGCCTCGGCAACCGCGGCAAGCGCGGTTGCCGGGTCGATCGTGTCGCTGCATAACTGAATAATCTGTGCGTCTTCCGCACACAAACTGCTGCGGGTGTTCGGATATCCGAAAAACGCGACCGGCTCGTGCGCTCCTGCCAGGATGACGGTTTTATACGGCTCCAGGAGTTGGCTGGCCGGCTCCGGTGCGTAGGGGATTTTGTCTGGAGAGATCAAGCCGATGCCGCGGTCCTGAACGGGCGGAAAGGTCGGGGTCAGCACCCGGCAGCCGGTCGCCTGTTCGATCCGGTCGGCGGCCTGCAGCCCCGCAGTGCGCAGCGCACTGCCGCTCAGCACCAGCGCGGCCCGCCCCGCCCGGAGCGCCCGGGCCGCGCGTTCGGTCTCGTCTACATCTGGCGGCGCGGCCGCGGCAATCTTCGGCTGGACGGGTGGGGTGTTGACATGTGCCCATTGGATATCGCCCGGCAGAATCAAGGTGGTCGGGCCGGTCGGCAACTGGGCCGCGCGGGCAATGACCTCGGCCATGTCCTGGCCCACTGTTTCCGGGCTTTTTGCGGTCAGGACGAATTGCGACATGGGCTGGGCCAGGGTTGCAATGTCCGCGGTCAGCGGCGCGTTGGCGGCAATATGCCAGGTGGCATGTTCGCCCACGATGGACACCACGGGCGAGTGGGCCTTGCGGGCGTTATGTAAATTGGCCTGTCCGTTGGCCAGACCCGGACCCAGATGGAGGAGGGCCAGGGCCGGGCGGCCGGTGATCCGCGCATAGCCGTCGGCCGCGCCAGTACACACCCCTTCAAAAACCGCCAGTACCGGTTTGATGCCCGGACATCGGTCGAGGGCCTGCACCAGGTATAACTCGGTCGTGCCCGGATTGGCAAAACATACATCAATGCCGGCCGCGGCCGCGGTCTGAATGGCAACTTCCGCACCGGTCAAGGGCTGTGAGTGGGGTTGTGTCTCCATAGGTCGGTCTGCCGCTCGCTTTCTGTATTGGATCGTCCGTGTCATACCACCTGGGGGGACGGGCTTCCAGCCCGCACGGGCGCGGCCCGAGCTTTGCTTTCTGTGTCCCAGGGCGTAGGATGCAGCAATGGCGACCGCTCCACAACCCGACCGTACGGAGTTGAAACTCGTGCGGCAGGGGGAGGCGCACCAGATCGCCCGCATGTCGCGCGATCTGGTTGAGCACGGCTTGCCGTGGACCTGGACTACTCGCCGGGTGGCCGCGCATATTCGCGGACGTGACAGCAACGTCCTCGGGGCCTGGTATGAAGAGCGGCTGGTCGGCTTTGCCATCATGCAGTTTTACGCCGAGCGGGCCCATCTGAACCTGCTGGCGGTGCAGCCGGCCGTTCGGCGGTTGGGGATCGGGCGGCGTTTGGTCGCGTGGCAGGAGCAGGTGGCTCGTGCCGGAGGCATCCCGGTCGTCAATTTAGAGGTACGCGCCAATAATCCCGGTGCGCAGGCGTTCTACTGTGGGCTCGGCTACCGCCGGGTTGAACGCCTGCCGGGCTATTATCAGGGGCGCGAGGTTGCCCTGCGTATGCGCCACGAGCTGCGGGCTTGCTCAGGAAGACCCCGCGCCCACGCGGGGCGCGACGGAGCTTCTATCTTGCTTGTGTCGATGACGCCGCCACGCTGTAGCCATTGAAGTTCATACGGTAATGGGCATCCATCTGGCTGATGTGGGAGAAGATAAAGCCGTTCGGATTATCCTCGGGCACGTCAGGAACGTAGGTGAAGCTATGGCAGCTGGTTACTCTGTTTGGGGTACTACTCTTGGAGTTCCTGATTTCCGCCCCCGGCACGCGATCAGCTATGGTCGCCTCACTGCTTTTTTTCTTAGTGGTGTCATAGCAGAAGTAGGCGTCTTTATGGGTGTTATCGGCCTGATCGTCGTTCCGTTTTCTGATGAAGCGGTTGCACTTGTTGTTCTTATCGTCCAACGCCGCGTCGACCACCTCCTTCTTCTTATCGTTCCTGGCATGACAAAAGTCGTCTTTTTTTCCCCGCCCCGATAATGTCAGACTCAATGTCCCGCGCCCTTTGCATATTCTCAGATCTCGCGGAAGATTTGCCGGATTAATCACGTTCACGTAGTCGTCGGCCTCAATTGTCCCACTCTCCAGCGTACCATCCAGCGTACCATCCTCGCAGGCTACGGTAACCTCTACATCACGGCCGTCCGGGGGCGCAGTGCTCAGCCAGAGATAGATGTTTGAGACGGATCTGTTGAAACTTACTACATCGAAGCGGGCGCCGATCTCTGCCTGTGAGTTGACGCCCAGCCCAGGACACTCTGCTTTACTATCACACTTGAAGTCCACACCGGGAGCAGCGGCAATCGCCGTGATCGCCGGAAGCTTTGTACCGCGCCTAACAAAGGTATGCGTGTATGGACTGTCACAGCCATTCTTCGCGTCGTTCAATTGATCCGGAACAGCCGCCCGATTAGAGTCAGTATTCTCATAACAGTAGGGCTCATCCTGCGCATCCCTGGCGGGCTTTGCCGTGACTCCGCCCACCTTGTCGCCCCACTGCGCCTCTGTCACCGGAATCTCGGTCGCAAAAAAGCCGCTGCCGATATCTTGCAAGACCGCCCAGGCCACCATGACATCCTTTCCAGTAGGAGCCGATGTCCCAACCCCACTATCGCAGTCATTCTTCGATCCCTCATACGCCAAGGTCACAAAGCCCTCAGTGGGGATGCTATCGTCTTCGACTGAAAAGAATATCCCCCGTCTCGTATCGTTTGTAGTGGTCTTGTCGACGAGACCAACAAACCCGAACTCATTCTTACCCAGACAGATATTGTCCTTCTCCACAATCTTGCCGTTTTCGCCATCATGCACGAAGACGGCAATGGACGAGACTCCGGCAGGCTGGTCGCCCACATGCTGTACACCGATGAGGGTAGCCAAGTTGTCGCCGGCCTTGTAGTACGGCACCAGCAGGGCGCTCTGCGCCTCGAGTGGCGCAGCCGACACATTCCCGACCCAGCCTCCCAACACCAGCGTCAGGGCCAGTCCAAAAAAGTTTATTCTTCTCATGGTATTGCTCCTTTCTTCCTCCCCCACCTGGGTGGCAGGTCTCTGGGCGCTATCTATACCTTTTCTATAGTGACGGGTCTACTCCTCCCTGGACGGATTGCAATTTCTCCAGCAATTCTTCCTCGCTCAGAATAGGAACCCCCAGCTTTTCGGCCTTGGCGCGTTTTGCGCCGGGGTCGGCGCCGACCACGACGTAGTCCGTCTTTTTCGAGACGCCGGACGTGACCTTTGCGCCGAGGGCTTCGAGGCGCTGTTTTGCCTCCGGTCGGGTCAGGCTGGCCAGGCTGCCGGTCAGGACGAAGGTCTGGCCGTGCAGGCTGCCCTCCCGTCGGGCGGCCACTGTGGGGAAGTGTACGGCTCTCAGCAGCTTATGCTCGACGACGTGTCTATTGTGGTCTTGGGCAAAAAAGTGGGCAAGACTTCGTGCAACTTCCGGCCCAATATCCCGAATTTCTTCTAATGCCTCCGGCTTAGCGTCCATGAGAGGTCTTAAATCGCCGAAATGTTCGGCCAATCGCCTGGCCGTGGCCTCGCCCACGTGGCGAATACCGAGGGAGGCGATAAAGCGCGGCAGGCTTGTTGTTGTGCTCTTCTCAATCGCGGCGCGCAGATTGTGGGCCGACTTGTCGGCCAGGCGCTCCAGGCCTACCAACTGCTCCTGAGACAGGCCATACACATCGCCCGGATCATCGACTAGCCCGGTGTCGACTAACTGCTCGATGATCTTTTCACCCAAGCCCTCAATATCCATGGCGCCCCGGGCGGCAAAGAACTTGAGGCTCTCTTTGAGTTTAGCCGGGCAGGTCAGCCCGGTGCATTGGTAGGCGGCCGCCAGTGCATCTTCCATAGGGAACTGTCTCCAGGTCAACCCGGTGCACCGGTAGGCGGCCTCTCCCTCTTCCCATTCAACTTCAGCCCGACATACTGGACACGCCAGTGGCATAGTAAATGTGCGCTCGTCACCGGTCCGTTTCTCAGCAATGCTTTTGACCACGTAGGGAATAACATCCCCGGACCGCTCCACAATGACCGTATCGCCGATACGGATATCCTTGCGAACAATCTCGTCCATGTTGTGCAGCGATGCGCTCTTGACCGTCACCCCGCCAATACCGACCGGTTCCAGCGCTGCCACCGGCGTCAGCGCCCCCGTCCGGCCGACTTGCGGAACGATATTCAGGACGGTGGTCGTTGCCTGGACAGCCGGAAATTTATACGCCGTGGCCCAGCGGGGCGCGCGTGAAATCTGGCCGAGTTGGGCTTGCAGCGCAAAGCTGTTCACCTTGATCACCACGCCGTCAATTTCGTAATCCAGGCTGTCGCGTCGCGCTTCCAGGTCGTCGCAGGCGGCGCAGACCTCCTCGACGGTCGGACACACGCGGCCGAGCGGAACCGGTTTGAGGCCCCAGCCGGTGAGCGCGTGGCGCAGGTCCCAATAGGACGGAAACGTGGCACCCTCGATCTGTCCGATCCCATAGCACAAGAAATTGAGCGGCCGTTGGGCGGTGATGGAGGAGTCGAGCTGTTTGAGCGACCCGGCGGTGGCGTTACGCGGGTTGGCAAAAAGAGGCTCGCCCGCCTGTGCCCTGGTGTCGTTGAGGCGGCGGAAAGATGCCTTGGGGAGAAAGACTTCTCCGCGGACTTCGAGCCGTCTCGGAATCGGCTGCGGAGACTGGGACAGGAGGGTTAAGGGAATGGAGCGCACAGTTTTGAGATTGGCCGTGACCTCTTCGCCCGTGACCCCATCTCCGCGTGTCGAGCCCACGGTCAGGGTGCCGTTTTCATAGACCAACTCGACGGCGACCCCGTCGATCTTTGGCTCAGCCACGTATTCAATGTCCTGCGTTGTTTCGAGCGCGCGTTGGACGCGCTGATGAAATTCCTGCATCCCTGCTCGGGAGACGACGTTGGCCAGCGACAGCATGGGCACGCTGTGGCGGACCTGGGCAAAGGCGGCCAGGGGCGGGGCGCCGACCTTCTGGGTGGGGGAGGCCGGGTCGTGCAGTTCGGGATACGCGGCTTCCAGGTCAACCACACGCCGAAAGAGGTGGTCGTAGGCCGCGTCGCTGATGAGCGGCTCGTCGAGGACGTAGTAGCGATGATTATGAACGGCCAGCTCAGTGCGTAATCGCTCTACTTCCTGTCGGATTTCTTGGGGCACAGCCGTGGAATCAGCAGCCATTTCATTCCTCGCCGGTGTGTCCACCGTCTCTTTATTGATCCTTGATCGAGCGGGATGTGTACAGATTCACGCCGATTGATAGCGCCGGTCACTCGCCGGCTGCTGCATGGTGACGCAGTGCAGCGCACCCAGACCGACCACAAGCGCGCGACACGGAATTCCTCTGATGTGTCGCCCCGGAAACAGTTCTTGGAGGGTAGACAGAGCCGCGCGGTCCTGGGGCTGGTCATAGGTCGGAACGAGAACGGTGCGGTTGGCAATATAGAAATTGGCGTAACTGGCTGGCAGGCGCTCGGTGGCATGTTCCACCGGGCCAGGCATGGGGAGTGGAACCACGCGGAGCGGTTGCCCGCTCTGGTCGCGCATGGACCGCAGCCGGTGCAGATTGTCCTGAAGCGGTTTGTAGTTCGCGTCGGCCGGATCGTCTTCGACCGCACACACCACGGTCGTAGGACTGACGAACCGGGCGATATCGTCCACATGGCCGTCCGTATCATCTCCAACGATCCCCTCGCCAAGCCAGCCCATATGGTGAACCCCAAGAAAATCTTTCAGGGAGCGCTCAATAGCGGAGCGGCTGAGAGTCGGGTTGCGATTGGGGTTGAGTAAGCAGGACTCGGTCGTCAGCAACAGGCCCCGACCGTTGACTTCAATGGACCCGCCTTCAAGCACCATATGCGGAGTAAAGGGGATGAGTTTGAAACAGTGGGCAATGTGTTTCGGAACACTGTTGTCCAGGTCCCAGGGCGGGTATTTGGCCCCCCAGGCGTTAAACGTCCAGTTTGTCAGGCCGAGTTCAATGATCTGCTCGTGCCGACGGGTCAGAAAGATCGGACCGTGATCCCGGGTCCAAGCGTCGTTGGTCGGAATCTCGTATATCCCAATACGAGCAAGATCCACTCCAGCGGTGTCAAGGGTGTGGCGGACGCGTCCTGCGGTCTTGGCGTCGTTTACACAAATATGCACCCGTTCGTCCCGGTGCAAGGCGGCAATCATCTGGACGTACACTGCGGTAATGGCAGAGCAGGTATCGGGCCAGGTGTCTTGATTATGCGGCCAGGCCAGCCAGGTGGCAGTGTGCGGTTCCCATTCCGCGGGCATCCGAAAGCCGAGCTGGGCGGGCGTGGGCTGTTGGCAGGTCATACGAGCAGGATATGCAGAATTATGCTGGCGCACCGGATGAAGACCGCCGAGAGCTAGGAGTCAAGAAAACGCCGGGTCAGGTCGGCGTAGGCGTCAATCCGGCGGTCGCGGAAAAACGGCCAATACTGGCGCGTGGTGTTGAGCCGGTCGAGCGCGCACGGAACAATCAGGGTTTCCTCGTCGTCGGCACTCGCCTGCTTGAGGATGCGGCCAAACGGGTCGCTGACAAAGGAGGTCCCCCAGAAATTGAGCGCCCCTTCCTGGCCGACGCGGTTGACCGCAGCGACATACAACCCGTTGGCGATCGCATGGCTGCGTTGCATGATCTGCCAGGCTTCACGCTGCGCCCGATGCTCTTCTGCCCCGTCGTCTGGATGAGCGCCAATAGCGGTTGGATAAAACAGGAGTTGGGCGCCGCTCAGCGCGGTGAGCCGTGCGCCCTCGGGAAACCACTGGTCCCAGCAGATGAGCACCCCAATCCGCGCGTAGCGGGTGTGGAAGGTGCGAAATCCGAGGTCGCCGGGGGTAAAGTAGAATTTCTCATAATAGAGCGGATCATCCGGGATATGCATCTTGCGATACTGGCCGAGCAGAGTTCCGTCGGCATCGATCACCACCGCGGTATTATGAAAAATCCCTTCTGTCCTTTTCTCAAATACGGGCACGATCAGGACGACCTGATGGGTAGCGGCGAGTTGGCTCAGACGCTCGGTGGTTGGTCCGGGGATGGGCTCGGCCAGAGCAAAGCGCTCAACGTCCTCGCTCTGGCAGAAATAGCGTGACCCGAACAATTCCTGGAGACAGATGATCTGCGCTCCCTGCCGCGCAGCCCTCTGGATAGCGGCAACGGCCTTGTCCAGATTGGCGCTCAGCATGTCGCTGCACGCCATCTGCACCAGGCCGAGGATGACCTGCTGAGTGTGAGCGGAGGAAGGGGACGCTGTCATGACGGGAGAAATTGTAAGGGATGACGTTTCCGGGCTCAATGCCATCCTCGTGGCTGAGTTTTTGACACGAAATATGAAAATCACTAGATATATGACTGCCTCAGGTGGATGCCTTTCATGACTCGTATGAGCAAGAGCGAACCCAGGGAAGCCAGACCGCTTGCCCCGACACCGGCGTGGGGAGCCGAGGTTGCGGTTGTGGACAGCCGCGCCTTGTCCGGCCAAACGGTCCTGGAAGAGACGATCGCCCTGTACGGTATTCAGAACTGGGGCAGTGAGTACTTCCGAGTGAATGACAACGGAGAAGTCGTGTGTGCCTTCCCCGCGTCGCAGTCGGCCCACACTCCGCTGAAAGACCTGATTACCCAACTCGGAGAGCGGGGCATTGCCACGCCGGTTGTGCTGCGCTTCCCCCAGATTATCCAGCATCAGCTGAATATCCTGGCCGGCGCCTTCGAGTCTGCCATTAAAGAGTTCAGCTACCGCAAGGACTACATCCCGGCCTATCCCATCAAGGTCAACCAGAAGAAAGAAGTGGTGCGGGATGTCCTCCGCTTTGGGGACCCGTACCAGGTCGGTCTTGAGGTCGGCAGCAAGGCCGAGTTGGCCGTCGCCTTGGCGCTGCCTGACAATCGGCGCTCGCCCATTATCTGCAATGGGGTGAAGGATGCGGGCTATATCAGACTGGCTCTGATCGGTACGCAGATCGGCAAGCGCGTCTTTATTGTGGTGGAGAGCATATTTGAGCTGCACGCTCTGCTGGCGAGCAGTCAACGTTTCGGGATTCGTCCGCGTATTGGCCTCCGCCTCAAACTGTCGGCCCGCGGGAGTGGCAAGTGGGAGAAATCGAGCGGTGATTTGTCCAAGTTCGGCTTCACCACAACCGACCTCCTGAAGGGCGTTCGTTTCCTCCGAGAAGCCGACATGCTCGACTGTCTGAGCCTGCTGCACTTTCACATCGGCTCACAGGTCACGGAGATCAGACGGGTGAAGTACGCGGTCAAGGAGGCAGCCCGCACTTATGCCAAGCTGCGTCAGTTCTGTCCACAGCTCACCTCTCTCGATGTGGGCGGCGGCTTGGGCATCGATTATGACGGCTCTCGCACGGCTTCAGAGTCGAGCGTCAATTACTCTGTCCAGGAGTATGCCAACGACATTATCTATTCGATCAAAGAGGTGTGTGAGAGCGAGGCGGTTGAAGAGCCCACCGTGCTGACGGAAACCGGCCGGATGATTGCCGCTCCGCATGCCATGCTGATCTTTAATAGCGTCGATGAAATAGGGCTCTCGAATGGCCCGGTCCGGGTCGATGACTATGAACGCCGGCCGGAAGTCATCCAGGAGATGTACGATATTTATACTGGGACGAACGCCAAGAACTACCGTGAGTATTATCACGATATCCTGGAGCAGCGCGAAGAGATGTTTTCGCTCTTCAATCTCGGCTATCTGTCGCTGGAGGATCGCGGGCTGGGCCAGGAACTCTACTGGGGCACGTGCGAGCGGGCGCTCAAGTTTGCCAAGGCGGTCAAGCATATGCCCGAAGAGTTTGAAGACCTGGAACAACGCCTGGCGCATAAGTTTATTTGTAATTTTTCCGTCTTTCAGTCCATTCCCGATTCCTGGGCGCTGGAACAGCTCTTTCCCATCATGCCGATTCATCGGCTGAATGAGATTCCTGAGCGGAAGGGATATTTGGCGGATTTGACCTGTGACTCGGATGGCAAGGTGGATAATTTTATCGATCTGCGTGATATCAAAGAGTATCTGGAACTCCACGCCTTGAACGGGGAGCCGTATTATCTGGGGGTGTTTTTTACGGGCGCGTATCAGGATGTCATGGGTGACTATCACAATCTGTTTGGCCACGTCCACGACGTGTCGGTGGTGATTGACGAAGACGGTACGGCGCAGATCACTGGGATCATTCCAGGCCATACGGTAGAAGAGGTCCTCCGCATTTTTCGCTACGAACGAGAAGAACTCCTCGCCGCATTCCGCAGTCGCATACGCGAAGGTGCTGAGCAAACGGGAGCCCCTGCCGAAGCGGAGGCAGACCTGCTCAGAGAATACGAAGCCGTCTTGGGCAGCTATACCTATCTGACACCCGAGAAGTAGTATGAGATGAGGGGGTGGGGTTTGGTGCTGTTTTTCCAGTCCACCCCCTCATCCCTGGTCCCCAACACCGATGTGATGCCCCACATTCTCGACGGCAACGACCCACGGACGATTCTGCGCGCGGCCGAACGGCTCGGGGCCGGAGATATCGTGGCCTTCCCGACAGAAACCGTCTACGGCCTGGGCGCGAATGCGCTGAACGAAAAGGCGGTGGCCAAAGTCTTCGCCGCCAAGAACCGGCCCGAGTTCGACCCGTTGATTGTTCATATTGGGGACAAAGACACGGTGTCACAATATGTCACCGCCCTTGACCAGCGCGCCCGGCAACTCATGGACGCCTTCTGGCCGGGCGCGCTGACGCTTGTTCTGCCGAAACGGCCTGTTATTCCGGCCTTGGTCACTGCCGGGCTGGGGACGGTTGCGCTTCGCATGCCGTCACATCCGGTTGCCCTGGCGCTCCTGCGGGCCGTCGATTTCCCAATTGCCGCCCCTAGTGCCAACCCGTTCGGCTATGTCAGCCCGACAACTGCGGCCCATGTGCGTGACTCGCTCGGGGATGAGATTGACATTATTATTGATGGCGGTCCGTGCACGGTCGGTGTGGAATCAACGGTCTGTGCGCTGACCGCACAACAGGCCGTGCTGCTCCGGCCTGGGGGCGTCACGCTCGAACAGATCGAATCGGTCATCAGCCCGGTCCGCTTGGGGGAACCAACCCAAGCGGACCGGCGTTCGCCGGGAACGCTACCGTCACATTATGCACCGCGTGTCCCTGTTCTGCTGCTGAAGCCTGGGGAGGCTTTACCGCAGCCTGAGGCGGGCGAGCGGCTCGGGCTGCTCAGTCTTACTCCTCGGTCCGATGCCCGCGGCTATACGAGAACGGAAGCGCTGTCAGGGGACGGGAATCTGTTAGACGCCGCGGCCCACCTGTTTGCCGCGCTCAGGCGGCTGGACGCCGCCGGACTGGACCGAGTCGTCATCGAATCGGTTCCTGATACCGGTATGGGGCGGGCCATCATGGACCGGTTGCGCCGGGCAGCGGCGCGTGACTGATTCCTTCAAAGTTGTGGAGTCGGGATGTGGTCGTGTGGGGTGGCTGTTCCGAGTGGCTCCCCATACCGCCCAATATCAGACATCGTGGCAAAATAAATGATTTCCTTCAGAAAGTGGGACAATTCCTGACCCAGTGGTCGGTCCAGGTTTCGGACGAAACTGGTAAAGCCCTGCGCGCCTTCCTGGCCCAGCGGGATGGTGAATCGGATAATCTCTCCGCTTTCGTAGAGCGCGCTGTCAGAACCGTCATACGCAGGGAAACGATCAAACGTATGCAGGACCGTAACGGTCAGTACGACCAGCAGGAAATCCTGGACGCGGTGGATGACGCAGTAAAGTGGGCTCGTGGTCATCGTCCTTGATACATCGGTTCTCATCAGTGCCCTCATTCCTCAGGGCACTCCGCTCCAACAGCTCTATCTGAAACGGACGGAGGGCACATTTCGCCTCCTTCTTGCCCCTCACGCCGAACGGCACCATCTCGGTGACGTTTCTGAAATAGAACCCGACTCCCCTTCTGTCGGGGCCGCCATCTTGTCTGACCTTGTACCAGATCAGATTCGTTTTGTACTGAAACCCCCAGCGTTTCATGACCTGTAAACCCTCCGTCAGCAAGGCGTTGGGCACCCAGAGATAGAGATGGGCGGTCTCCTCTACCGCGTCCCTGACCGGGAGATTCTCAATTTCCTCAAACGTGAGCGTTGGATAACGCGCCAGCCGTTTGTGCTCGGGCGCGACCTTGCCGGTCTTGTTGTGAAACCGCCAGAGTGGGTCGGCAAGCACGGTCGCGAATTTCCTTGTACCGACCTCCTCTCTGAAGTCTTCAGCCGCGCTCATTCGTCATCCTCCACAGCGATTATAGTCTTCCCTTTTTACTATTCTTCATATCTAATGGGGTTAGAAAATTCTGATAGAGAATAAGAGGGTGAAGAGAAGTATGAGCAGTCAGAAAGTTTTGTGGGAACAAGATTTTTCTACAGAATTTAGACCAACGGCCAAAACCGTTATAGCTTCCGGTGATTGCCTGAATACTCTCAAAAATCTCCCTAATGAGTTCGTGAAACTTATTATCACCTCTCCACCCTATAATCTTGGCAAGGTATACGAGAAAGCAGCGGAACTCGATACCTACCTCGAATCCCTTGACCCCATCATTGGCCACCTTGTAAGAGTGCTTTCTCCAGAGGGGTCCCTCTGCTGGCAGGTAGGGAATTATGTGGAGAAGTCAGAAGTATTTCCGCTCGACATCTTCTACTATCCCTTTTTTAAGAAACACGGTCTTAAACTTCGGAATAGGATACTGTGGCACTTTGGACATGGATTACATGCGTCAAAGAGGTTTTCTGGCCGCTATGAGGTTCTTCTGTGGTTTACTAAAGGGGACAAGTATACGTTCAATCTGGATTCAGTCCGGGTGCCGTCCAAGTATCCCGGTAAAACACATCATAAGGGAGAGAAATACGGTCAACCCTCGGGGAATCCTCTTGGGAAGAATCCTTCTGATGTGTGGAAAATCGTTCAACAGGATTGGGAATCCGCATTTTGGGAAATCCCGAATGTCAAATCAAACCATCCAGAAAAGACGATTCATCCATGTCAGTTCCCCATTGAATTAGTTGAGCGGTGTGTCCTTGCCCTCACGAACGCTGATGATTGGGTCCTTGACCCCTTTTCAGGAGTTGGCTCTGCTCTCCTTGCCGCATTACGTCATGGTCGCCGTGCTATGGGATGTGAAAAAGAAGCCGAATTCGTCCACATTGCGAAAGAACGGATCAACCAATTTCATTCTGGAACGTTGAAATATAGACCGTTAGGGAAGCCTATCCACCAACCAACAGGCAGGGAAAAGGTCAGTCGGATACCGCTACAGTGGCAAAACGAGGGGAGGGGTAAGTGAAAATTGCGGGCGTCTATTCCTTCAATAGGGGAAAAGAAGAAATTATTCATCGCTATCCGACCCTTCTTGCCGAAGTGGAAGAAACAATAAGAAACGTCAATGCAGAGGATCACAAGACAAAAGTAAGTAGTGAGAAGACAATGCCGGGGCGGATGCTTTTCAGTCCGAAGGAGCTTAATAAAGCCTTCAAAGGAGAGTTTGGTCAAAGCGGCTGGAATCCTGTCCGAGTATCTTGTGATTATCCTACCGAATATTACACAGAAGGCTATCAAGCGAAAAAACAAGGTCAAAAGCAAGGTCAAGGAAGGGCTTTCCGTGAAATGGACTTTGTAAAGGATACACTTGGTGTTGAAGTCTAATTCGGGAAATATGCCTTTATGGTCTACAATGTCTGCGCGAAAATGACCATTTTTAATAGGCTCGGATATGTTAAGTGTGGAATCGAAATTGTACCTGTCAAATCTTTTGCTGATGAAATGTCAACGGGTGTTTCCTATTTTGAGCAATTCGTTTGGGACTTGGAAAATCGCGGGGTTGCAGACATCGATATTCTGGTTCTGATTCTCGGTCTGGACGATTAAGTAGCGTCCTGGTTTTCTCGCTGTCACTCCTTCGACTCCACCGCATCAGCGGTGGAGCCTGTCCAGAGCGGAGTTCGAGGGTTCGGCACAAACGGTGCCATCGTCTTTTATAGCCCGTCAATAATGGCGTTAAAGGTCGCGCTAGGCCGCATGGCTTGGCTGGCCTTTTCCGGGTCGGGCACGTAGTAGCCGCCGACATCGACCGGCGCGCCCTGGGCGGCCAGCAGTTCTGCGGTAATCGTGGCTTCCTGCTCTTCGAGCTGTTTTGCCACCCCGGCAAAGCGGGCCTGTAGGGCTGTATCTTTGGTCTGGGCGGCCAGGGCCTGGGCCCAGTATAGAGCCAGATAGAAGGTGCTGCCCCGGTTGTCGATCTCGTTCACCTTGCGGGATGGGGAGCGCGAGTTCGCCAGATATGTGCTGATGGCCTGGTCTAGCGTTTCCGCAAACAGCGCGGCTTTTTCGTTCTTGGTGTTTTCGGCGATCAACTCAAGCGAGGGCACCAGGGCACAGTACTCGCCGAGCGAATCCCATCTGAGATGGCCTTCTTGCACGAACTGCTGCACGTGCTTGGGAGCGGAGCCGCCCGCGCCGGTCTCGAACAGGCCGCCGCCTTTCATCAACGGCACGATGGATAGCATCCGGGCGCTGGTGCCCAGTTCGAGAATCGGGAACAGGTCGGTCAGATAGTCACGCAGGACATTGCCCGTTACCGCAATCGTGTTTTCTCCTCTCCGAATCCGTTCCAGGGAGAAGCGCATGGCCTCCTGCGGTTTCGTCACGCGCAGGTCCAAACCCGTGGTGTCGTGCTCCGGCAGATAGGTATGGACCTTCTTGAGGATTTCCGCATCGTGGCCTCGGTTCTCGTCCAGCCAGAAAATCGCCGGTGACCCGGAAGCCTTTGCACGGGACACCGCCAGGCGGACCCAGTCGCGGATCGGGGCATCCTTGGTCTGGCTCATTCTGAAAATATCGCGGCCTTCGACGGACTGCTCAAGCAGGGTGGTTCCGGCCGCGTCCACAACGCGGATGGTGCCGTCAGCCGGGGCTTCAAAGGTCTTGTCGTGCGAGCCGTACTCTTCGGCCTTCTGCGCCATGAGTCCGACGTTGGAGACGTTGCCCATGGTTGCCGGGTCAAACTGCCCGTGCTGTTTGGCGTTTTCGAGAATTTCCTTGTACATGGTGGCGTAGCAGCGGTCCGGTACCATGGCGATGGTGTCTTGGAGTTCGTCGTTCTTATTCCACATCCGGCCGCCGTCACGCACGACATTTGGCATGGAGGCGTCGATAATGATGTCATTCGGGACATGTAAATTGGTGATGCCGCGGCGGGCATTGACCATCGCCAGCGCCGGGCGCTTTTCATACACTGTGGCAATGTCGGCTGCGACCTCGGCTTTTTTCTCGGCCGGCAGGCGGTCGAGCTTGGCCAGCACATCGGCCAGGCCGTAGTTGACGTTCGCCCCGATTTCTTTGAGCGCCTCGGCGTGCTTGTCGAGTGCGTCCTGGAAATAGACGGACACACAGTGGCCGAACATGATGGGATCGGAAACTTTCATCATGGTCGATTTGAGGTGCAAGGACAGCAACACTCCGTCGTTCCTGGCCGCGTCCATCTGCTCGGCATAGAAGGCGCGCAGGGCCTTGACGTTCATGACCGAGGCATCAATGACTTCGCCTGCAAGCAGAGCCAGGCGGTCTTTCAAGACGGTCACACTGCCATCACCGGCAACAAACTCGATCCGGGCCTGGGTCGCCGCGGCCAGGGTGGTCGATTTCTCGCTCTCGTAGAAATCCTTGCCCTGCATATGGGCCACCCGGGCTTTGGAGCCGCTCTCCGGCCATTGCTGCATCATCTTGTGGGGATTCTTCTGAAAGAATTTTTTGACCGAAGCGGCCGCCCTGCGGTCGGAGTTGCCTTCCCGCAGCACCGGATTGACGGCCGAACCGAGGACCACGGCAAAGCGGGCCTGGAGCGCCCGTTCTGCGTCGTTCCTGGGTTCTTCCGGATAGTCAGGGATATCGTAGCCTGTGGCCTGCAACTCTTTGATCGCGTCTTTGAGTTGGGGAATGGTGGCGCTGATATTGGGCAGTTTGATGATATTGGCCTGGGGCGTTTGCGTCATCTCCCCGAGCTGGGTCAGGCAGTCGGGGATTTTTTGCTCCTCAGTCAGCTTGTCGGGGAAGTTGGCGATGATTCTGCCGGCCAGGGAGATATCGCTGGTTTCCACCTCAAGGCCCGCCCCTTTGGTATATGCTCGGATGATGGGGAGGAGGGCGAAGGTTGCCAATGCCGGGGCTTCATCAATCTGGGTCCACGTAATTCTTGCTGGGGTCATATTCTCTCCTTACCTCTCATAGGATGCCACTGTAAGCGCGCGCGGGATTATACCAAATCACAGCTTAATCGGAAGGGTGGTGGAACGGGCAGCCGCTCGCAGCTACGTTGCAAAGCGCGGGGGAAGAGGGTAGACAGAGGGTTCAGCCAGCGGAAGGAGGCCGATATGCGACGCATCCCTCTCCTGTTTGCTCTTGTCTGTATCCTGAGCGCCTTCTCAGCGTGCCGTGACGCGATTGAGGAAGTTCCGCTGAGTACTAACCTGATTGCCCTGACGGATAAATTTTTTGATGTGGAGGCCCTCTCGGCCGAGAGGGCAATAGTCGTCGGCTATGCGGGTAAAATCCTCCTCACGACCGATGGTGGCCAAAGCTGGCAGGCCAAGGACAGCGGGACCAATGCCGCCCTGTACAGCATTGCATTTCCTGACGACCAGCAGGGCTGGATCAGTGGACAGGATGGCGTCATGCTGCACTCCCCGGATGGGGGCGAGACCTGGAAGCCGCAGGACAGCCAACTGGCTGATCCGATATTCGGCATTTCTTTCATCGATACCCGCCACGGCTGGGCCGCGGCCGACCGGGCGACCTATCTGAAAACAACCAACGGTGGAGAGTCCTGGGAGTCGGGCTATATTCAGCCTTCGCTCGAAGGAGTCGGGGCAGACGCAACCCTGGCTCTGGTGGACCCCATCTTCTACGATGTGCAGTTTCTGGATGAAAATGTTGGCTGGATAGTGGGTGAGTTTGGCAAGATTTACCACACCACAGACGGTGGACAGCACTGGCTGGAGCAGCAGAATAGCCTGCTCGGACAGGCCGGATTCAGCGATGCCCTGAATCTTCCCACGTTCTTTGGAGTCTCCTTTTCCGACGCGAATAATGGTGTGGTTGTCGGACTTGAGGGGAAGGTCGCGACCACTTCCAACGCGGGTCAGCACTGGACCTTTATTGGGCAAGCTGATGAAGCCCTGTTCGATACGGAGCCATTATACGCGCCGCATCTCATCGGCGCTGGCGACGGCGGCTGGATCGTGGGGGGAGCTGGCCGGGTGCTGCGCCTTCAGGGCGGGGAATGGCAACCGACGAGTGTTGGCATGCCTATCGCAACCTGGCTGCGGGCGGTTGATTTCCACGATGCGGCACATGGCTGGGTCGTGGGGGGGTATGGAGTCATCTTACGCACGACGGACGGCGGCCAGAGCTGGCTGCGCGTTTTTGGCTAACGTGCATACTGGGGAGTAAAAAAGACTATGACCGATGCGGCGTTTGATATTGCGGGAAAAGTCACCGTTATCACCGGTGGTGGAACCGGAATCGGGGCGGAAATCGCGGCTGAGTTCTGCCGCCGCGGTGCTCCGGTGATGATTACCAGCCGGACGATGGACCACTTGGGCCCGGTTGCGGAAGGGATCAAACAGGACGGTGGTGAAGTTGACACCATTGTGTGTGATGTGCGCAAAAACGATCAAGTCGAGGCGGTTATCGAGAAAACCGTGCAAAGATGGGGACGGGTCGATATTTTAATCAATAACGCCGGCGCGAGCTTTGTGGCCAACGCCCACGAGATTTCTGCGAACGGGTTCAGCGCCATTGTGGATATCAATCTGAACGGCACCTTCCTCTTTTCCAAGGCTGCGGCCCTGGTGATGATGGAAAAGCAGACCGGCGGCAGCATCATTAATATTTCGTCGGACGCCGGGGTGTTTGGTTCGGCCACGATGTCGCACTATGGGGCGGCAAAGGCGGGGATTATCAATTTGACCCGCTCCCTGGCCATTGAATGGGCCGACTATGGTATTCGCGTGAACTGCATCTCGCCCGGTCCGATCGAAACCCCAGGCGTCAAAGAAGTCCTGTGGCCAACCAAGGAACTGCAAGATAAAGCCACCGGCTCAACCGCCCTGAATCGCTTTGGGACGGGCCTCGAAGTGGCCTGGCCGTGTGTGTTCCTGGCTTCACAGGCTGGTGGGTATGTGAATGGTATCAACCTCCAGGTTGACGGCTGCATGACCCGCGCGGGCATACCGGAGAGTCGGCTCAACTAAGCCGTAGAACACGAGAAAGCGGAGTTCTGACTATGGTCGGCATTGTTTCGTATGGGTCGTATATTCCTTCGTATCGTCTCCCGCGCGATGTGATCGCCAAAGAGTGGGACGCCCCGTCATTAGGCGGGGAGCGGGCTCTGGCCAGTTTTGATGAGGACAGCCTGACCCTGGCCATGAATGCGAGTATAGACGCCCTGGGCGATCGTAACCCCAAGGAGGTCGCCGGGATATTCTTTGCCTCAACGACCTCACCCTACCGAGAGAAGCAGGCCGCGGCCACCGTGGCCACGGTCCTGGATACGGCGAAAGAGCTGCGGAGCATGGACTTCACCGATTCGCTACGCGCCGGCACCTCGGCCCTCTTGACCGCCTTGGATTTGGCCAAAGCGAGGGAACTGCTCCTGGTGTGCGCCGGCGACGCGCGCATGGGGGAGCCGGATACGCTACAGGAACAGAATTACGGCGATGCCGGCGGGGCGCTGGTCATAGGCTCGGAAGACGTAATCGCCGAGCTGGTTGGCACCTATACGGTCAGCCAGGAATTTCTCGGCACGTGGCGAACCGAAGAACAGGACTATCTCAAATCGTTTCCCGGCGGATTTGAGAACAAGTTTGGCTATAACCGTTTTATTGCGGAAACCGTCCAGGGCCTGCTGCAAAAATGCCATCTCGAAGCTCAGGACATTGCCAACGCGGCTATTGCCGCTCCCAGCCAAAAAGCTCTGCGGGGCGCTTTGCGCGGCCTGGGATTTGATATGAAGAGCCAGGTGCAGGAAACGTTTTGGAATACGGTTGGGGACGCCGGGACAGCCCAGCCGTTGGTCCTGCTGGCCGCGGTGCTTGAACGGGCCCAGCCGGGCGATCTGATTCTCGTTGCCGGCTATGGGGATGGGGGTGATGCGGCGCTGTTTCGGGTCACGGACGGGATTGCGAGTTTTCAGGTTGCCCGGAGCGTGTATTCGCAGATTGAGGTGAAGCGGACGCTGCAATCCTATGGCAAATACGCCCGCTTTCGGAAGCTGATTCGGAAGGATTACACGACGGAAGACGAATCCACTCCGGTCGTGCTGCTGCGCGACCAAAAGCAGATTCTGCCCCTGTATGGCGGGAAATGCCCGGCGTGTGGCGTCGTCCAGTTTCCCATTCACCGCATCTGTACGGAATGCGGCCATCGTGACGGGCTCGAAGAGATCAAGCTGTCGCGGCGGGGGAGGCTCTTTACCTTTACGAACGACTATCTGACCGAGACGCCCGACCCGCCAACGACGCACGCGGTGGTCGATCTTGAGGGCGGCGGGCGCGTCTTTGTCCAACTCACGGATTGCGAGGCCGATCGGGTGGAAATCGGCATGCCGCTCGAGTTGACATTTCGAAAATATCATGAAGGCTATGGGATCAAGAATTACTTCTGGAAGGCACGGCCGGCAGAATAGTGGAACCCTGGCAAGACAGAACATCTTTGAGAGGAGGCAGTATGAATATTCGGGATAAGGTCGCGGTGATTGGGGCTGGATGCAGTAAGTTTGGTGAAAACTACGACAAGAGCGCCGAAGATATGATTGTCGAGGCCGCCCTTGACGCCTATACGGACGCGCGCATCGATCCGAGCCAGATTCAAGCCGCCTGGGTTGGGACGCTCAGTTCGGCCAGCGCCGGCAACGCCCTGGCCGATCCGCTTAAACTGTTCAATATCCCGATTACCCGCGTGGAAAACTACTGCGCCTCGGGCATGGATGCGTTTCGGAATGCGTGCATGGCGGTTGCCTCCGGGATGTATGATGTGGTCTTGGCACTGGGTTTTGAGAAGCTGCGGGACTCCGGTCAGCGCGGTCTGGGGACGTTTGGCTCTCATCCGGTTGTGGGCTATGGCACGACGGCTCCGTCGCTGTTTGCCATGGCGGCCAACCGCTACTTTGAGACGTATGGCATTGATAAGACGTCCTTGGCCAAAGTCGCCATCAAAAATCATCACAACGGCACGATGATCCCCAAGGCCCATTTTCGGATGGAGGTCTCGGAAGACCAGGTCGTCAATGCGCCGCTGATCTGTAGCCCGCTTGGCCTGCTGGATTGCTGCCCGACTACGGATGGTGCTGCGGCGGTGATTATCTGCAAGGAAGAACTGGCTCGCTCGTTTCGCCCTGACCCGGTGAAGGTCAAAGGCGTCGGCTTATCCGTCACCTCGGGCGAGCCGTATATGAAACCGAGCTTCGCCTACACCGGCTTCCCCGCCACGGCGCAGGCGGCCCAATCGGCCTATGAGCAAGCCGGCATGACGGCCAAGGATATTGATTTGGTTGAATGCCACGACTGCTTCACCATCACCGAGATTCTGAACTATGAAGACCTTGGCCTGTGCGAAAAAGGCGAGGGCTGGCGCTATGTGGCCGAGGGCCGGGCGGACATTGACGGTGGTGCGGTTCCGGTGAACCCCTCGGGTGGGCTGAAATCGTTCGGTCACCCCATTGGCGCAACCGGCATTCGCATGATCTACGAAGTGTCACAGCACTTATGGGAGAAAGCCGGTGATCGACAGGTCAAGGACGCGGAAGTGGGTTTGGCCCATAACCTGGGTGGCCCGGGTTCGGTTGGCTGTGTGACCATTCTGGCCAATAGCTAAAGCAAACGCGAAGGGTTGAGAACGAGGACTGGGAGACTCTCAGTCCTCGTTCTTTTTTGTGGGGGTGTCATGGATTTCGGTTTTAGTGAAGAGCAGGAGCTTCTGCGCCAATCTGCCGCTGACTTCTTACGCAACGAGTGTCCCATGTCCTATGTCCGCCAAATGATGGAGGACGAGCGGGGCTATGCCGACGAGGTTTGGAACAAGATGGCCGAACTGGGCTGGATGGGGCTGATTGTGCCGGAAGAATACGGTGGCGCCGGGCTGTCCCTGGTTGATCTGGTCGTTGTGCTGGAAGAGATGGGTAAGGTCGTTCTACCCGGTCCCTTTTTTTCGACGGTGGCGCTGGGTGGACTCTGTGTGCAGGTGGCTGGGAGTGAAGAGCAGAAAAAGGCTCTGCTGCCCGGTCTGGCATCCGGGCAGACCACCCTGACCCTGGCCGTCCTCGAAGAAAACGCCCGCTGGGATGAGGCCGGCGTCAACCTCAGTGCGGAGAAGAATGGCGGTGGGTATGTGCTGAACGGGGTGAAATTATTCGTGTCGGACGCCCATGTTGTCGATCACATCATCTGTGCCGCGCGAACGTCCGAAGGGGTGACGCTGTTTCTGCTCGACCGTCAACAGGCCGGCCTTGGAACCCGTCTGCTCAAAACCATGGATCAGACGCGGAAGCTGTGTGAGGTGACCCTGGAAAATGTGTACGTCGGTGCCGATACTCTGCTGGGAGCGCCCGGACAGGGCTGGGATTGTTTGTCTCGTATCCTGAATCAGAGCAAAGTGGCTCTGAGCGCTGAAATGTGTGGGGGGGCGCAACAGGTGCTGGACATGAGTGTGGAATATGCCAAGGTGCGCGAGCAGTTTGGCCGCCCGATCGGATCGTTTCAGGCCATCCAGCATAAATGCGCCGATATGCTGGTGCAGGTCGAGGGGGCAAAGTCGGCCACGTATTACGCGGCCTGGGCCGTCTCAAACGATACACCCGATGCCGCGCTGGCCGCTGCGATGGCCAAGGCGTACTGCAGCGATGCCTACCGTCAGGTGACGAGCGAAGGCATACAGGTTCACGGCGGGATTGGCTTTACCTGGGAGCACGACATGCATATTTATTTCAAGCGCGCCAAGGGCTCGGAGGTGACCTTTGGCGACGCGACCTGGAATCGTGAACTCGTGGCCCAGCATACGCTGGATTAGATGTCAACTTGAGAACAGAAATTGCAGGAAGACCATCCCGGTTAAGCTCAGAACGAAAAAGAGCAGCATGCCGCCTAGGAGCGCCAGAGGCCGGAGAGGCTTGCGCGAAGGAAACCAGCGACGGCCGGCAAGGAGCAGCCACAGGCTGAATATCCACACGATGCACAGCACCAGGCCGATGATGTGAGACAAAAGCGGCATGGGGTTGGCAGCATATACCGACGGCGAATGTGACGGCAACGAACCTGAAGCCGAAAAAGCGCCGAAACGGGTCGGCAGAGGGGCAAACCGAGCGCTCGGACCTGGGTGTGATTGCGTTGCATTGCGAATGGTTTCATACTATACATTGCCCTCGGGCAGGTGTCGCGTGCAAATCCTCGTTGAAAATATCGGTTCGTCCCCGACCGCAGTACAGTTTGATGAGGATACTCAGACGCTGAATCGGTTCCTGAGCCAGCGTCCGGGGCGTGATGGGAGCGAGTATCGGTTGACGAGTCCGCTACGGGTTGCCCTGCACTATATGCGTTCCGGCGAAGACCTCTTGTTTGATGGTACGCTGAGCGGTGATCTCGCCGGGCAATGCGCGCGTTGCCTCGCCGAATTTCCGCTGTCATTGAGTCGTCCCTTCTCCTGGGTGCTCCTGCCGGCCGGTCCGCAGGGTGCTCCTGGCCGCGAAGCCGAACTGAACCAAGAAGACTTGGCCGCGAGTTTTTATAGTGGGGATAGGGTTGATGTGTCGCTCCTGGTCCGAGAGCAGTTTTTCTTATCGCTGCCGAGTTACCCCCTGTGTCAGGAGAGGTGTCAAGGGTTGTGTGAACAGTGTGGGGTGAATCTCAACAGCGAGAAGTGCTCCTGCCCGCCTGGATGGACAGACCTGCGTCTCGCCGCCCTCGCGACCCTCCGCCTACCCAAAAGCGTAAACGTGTCCTCCAATAGACATGAGATGCTGGACACATCTACGCTTTCGCAACGAGTACCGTCTCAGAAGACGGAAAAGACCCACTCGTAGCGTGTCTGTTGATATGAGGAAGAGAAAGCTATGGCTGTACCAAAGCGCAAAACGTCAAAGTCAAAACGCAACCAACGTCGTTCTCACCACGCGCTTGTTGCCCCACAATGGTCAACCTGCTCCCAGTGCGGGGACCCGGTTCTGCCACACCGTATCTGTGGCACCTGCGGCTATTACCGCGGGCGACAAGTGATGACGATTGAAGAAGAAGAGTAGCTTCCTATGCGTTGCGCTGAGGAATATTTCTTTCTTACTCAAGGAAGAACGGCGGTGAGCAGCCCACCATGCATATCGCGCTAGATGCTATGGGGGGCGATCTTGCGCCCCAGGCCGCTGTTGCTGGAGCCGTCCAGGCCGCCCAGGAGTATGGGATCTCCCTCCTCCTGGTGGGAGATCAGGAGAAAATTCGACAAGAGCTCAACCGGAATGGACAGCGCGAGTCCTCTCATCTCGTTATCCAGCATGCGAGCGAGGTCATCGAGATGGGAGATTCTCCTGTCGCGGCCCTCCGTCGCAAGCGTGATTCATCCCTGCGGGTCGCCTTTACGCATGTCAAAGATGGCAAAGCGGGCGCGGTCGTGAGTGCCGGAAATTCGGGAGCTGTGCTCGGTCTGGCGGTCACTAGGCTCGGTTGCCTGCCCGATGTGGAGCGCCCGGCTATTGTCACGGTTGTTCCCGCCCTAAGCGGCCGCACCTGTCTGGTTGACGCTGGGGCCAATGTTGAATGTAAGCCCGTACACCTAGTGCAGTTTGCCATTATGGGCGAGGTCTACGCCCGGGTCGTGCGGGGCGTTCAGAGTCCTCGCGTTGGAATCCTGAGTAACGGCGCGGAAGACTCAAAAGGGACCGAAACAACACGGGCAGCCCACGCCGTCCTCTCCAAGCTGCCACTGAACTACATCGGTTATATTGAAGGCCGAGCGCTCAATAACAGTGGGGTCGACGTCGCGGTCACCGACGGATTTACCGGGAATATCGCGCTCAAGACGATGGAAGGATTTTATGACTTCACGCAAGGTCAGCTCCGTTCCCTCTTCTCGTCGAGTTGGCGCGGGAAGCTCGCCTTTCTGCTGCTTAAGCGTTCGTTTGCCGATTTGCGGGCCAGCATTGATTATGACGAAGTTGGAGGCGCTCCACTCCTGGGAACGGATGGCGTGACCATTATTGCGCACGGGTCGTCCTCACCCAAGGCGTTCAAGAACGCGATCCGGGTTGCCCACGAATCGCTCCAGCGCGGGGTGAACCAGCACATTACTGAAAGCTTGCGGCGGCTGCCAGACCTGGAAGCGCTGACTGCGGACGGCCGCGGACGCAGAATCTGGTCGCAACTTCGCCAGAAATTCCGCCCTACCAATGCCGCCGGAACAGAGGCTGGAACACCTGCTGCGCCTGCCAAGCTCGGCCCACTCAACCGGCTCGATAACCGTGACGAAACGGAGCCGCTGGAGCCTGCCGAATGAGCCGCCGGCTGGCCTTTCTTTTCCCTGGGCAAGGATCGCAGACGGTCGGCATGGGACGGGCTCTGGTTGAGCGGTTTCCTGTGGCGGCGGAGGTGTTTGCCGAGGCTGACGCCGCGCTGGGGTTCTCGTTATCCACGCTATGTTTTGAGGGGCCGGAAGAAGACCTGACCCTGACCCATAATACGCAGCCCGCCATTGTCACCACCAGCATTGCCGCCTGGCGCGCGCTGGCACAGGAAGTGGACCTGCAACCGGTCTGCGTAGCCGGCCATAGTCTGGGCGAGTACTCGGCCCTGGTCGCGGCTGGCGCGCTGGACTTCGCCGCTGCGGTCCGTATCGTACGGGAGCGCGGTCGCCTGATGCAGGCGGCCGTCCCGTCCGGGGTGGGCGCGATGGCGGCCCTGTTTGGTCTGTCTGAGCAGGCTGTCGGAGAGGTATGTGCGGAAGCGGCGCGGGGCGAAGTCGTCTCTCCTGCGAATCTGAACGGTGGCGATCAGGTGGTCATCGCCGGTCATGCTGGAGCGGTGCAAAGAGCGGTGGCCGGTGCCAAGGCGCGCGGAGCAAAACGAGCGGTTGAACTTGCGGTGAGTGCGCCTTTTCACTGTGGCCTCATGGTGCCGGCTGCGGAAGGGCTGGCCCGTGTCCTCGAACCGAGAACCGTTCATCCTCTGACTGTTGGTGTGATTGCCAATGCCACAGCCGAAGTCAACCGGAATGCGGAGCAGGTCAAAGACCTGCTGGTGCGACAAGTCACGGCTCCCGTCCGTTGGGAAGAGAGTATGCGGCGGGTACGCGACCTCGGTTGCGAGGGGGCCGTTGAACTGGGAGCGGGGCGCGTCCTGAGCGGTTTGTTCAAACGCATTGATCGGAAGTTCCCGTGCGTTTCCGTAAGCGATCCCGATAGCCTGGCCGCAAGTCTGGAGTGGTGGCGATAATGGGTATGGACGCCCGCGGCGGTTTGGACGGGCTCGTCGCCCTGGTGACCGGTGCCTCGCGTGGAATTGGCCGCGCGGTCGCGGAACGTCTGGCTCAAGACGGCGCGATCGTGGTGGTCAACTATGTCAAGAATCAGGCCGCGGCCGAGGATGTCCGAGCGGGGATTGAGGCCCGGAACGGACGGGCCGAAGTCTGCCAATTCGACATTGCTGACGGTACTGCCGTCACAACAGTAACGCGAGATATTCTTGAGCGGCAGGGCAAGATCGACATTCTGGTCAATAATGCCGGCATGTCGATTGACACGCTCCTGGTCCGGCTCAAGGAAGACGAGTGGGAAGCGGTTCTCAACACCAATCTGACCGGCGTCTTTCGCTGTACGAAGGCGGTCTCCCGCTCCATGATGAAGCAGCGTTTTGGTCGGATTATCAATCTGTCGTCGGTGGTTGCCCAAACCGGGAATACCGGACAGGCGGCCTATTCGGCCGCAAAAGCCGGCATCATTGGTTTTACCAAGACGATGGCGAAAGAGCTTGCCTCCCGGTCGATTACGGTGAATGCCGTCGCCCCAGGATTTATTGAGACCGATATGACCAGGTCCTTGCCAGAGGAGGCGAAAACAGGATATCTGAGCCATATTCCTGCTGGCCGTTGGGGGACGGTTGAGGAAGTTGCCGATACAGTAGCGTTCTTGGCAAACCCCCGAGCGGGCTATATCACTGGACAGATTATTAACGTCAACGGTGGCCTGTATATGTAACGGGAGTTGGTTTGGCCAATTCCTCAGAGACCGCCGAGCGAAAAAAGAGAGGAGGTCCCGGCTATGGCAGCAGCTTCGACCGAGGCACGCGTCAAGGAAATCATCTGTGAGCAATTGGGGGTGAGTGAGGACGAGGTCAGCCTGGATTCTTCGTTTATCGAAGATCTTGGAGCGGACTCTCTGGATATTGTCGAACTCGTGATGGCGCTGGAAGAGGAGTACGATACCGAAATCTCTGACGAACAGGCTGAAAAGATTCGGACGGTCCGGAACGTTATCGACTATATCCAGAGTCACCAGTAGCCGGCCGGAGACGGGCTCAGGAGTGTCCAGACCGAAAGAATCGCAGTGGTCTCTCTGGAGCCCTGCGATTTTCTGTATCTACGAGGAGAAAGGGAACGGTTCGCTGTGAGAATCGCCGTAGGGGAGGAAGAAGGAGCACTGGTATGACGAGTCCGCTCGCCCAGCACGACCCTGATGTCTACGCCGCCATTCAAGAGGAGACGCGACGCCAGGAGTATAACCTTGAGCTCATCGCGTCAGAGAACGTGGTGAGCGAGGCTGTGCTGGAGGCGCAGGGGTCCGTGCTCACAAATAAATATGCAGAAGGCTATCCCCAGAAGCGCTACTACGGTGGCTGTGAGTATGTAGATGTGGTTGAACAGCTCGCCATTGATCGCGCCAAGGCCTTATTCGGTGCGGAGCACGTCAATGTCCAGCCGCACTCCGGAGCCCAAGCCAATATGGCCGCCTATTTCTCCCAGCTCCAGCCCGGAGATACCATTCTGAGCATGAACCTGTCGCACGGCGGTCATCTCACCCACGGCAGTCCGGTCAATTTTTCCGGGAAATTCTTTCAGGTCGTTCCCTATGGCGTCCGGGAGGACACTCAACGTATTGACTACGCTGAGATTGCCGCTCTGGCGCGTCAGCATCGGCCCAAGATGATCGTGGCCGGACACAGTGCCTACCCACGCCAGATTGACGCTGCCCCCTTTCGAGACATCGCCGACGAGGTTGGGGCGCTGTTGATGGTCGATATTGCCCACTTTGCCGGGCTGGTAGCTGCCGGGCTGCACCCCTCTCCCGTGCCGCATGCTGATCTGGTGACGACGACGACCCATAAGACGCTACGCGGGCCACGCGGTGGGATGATTCTGTGTCGCCAGGATTTGGCCAAAAGCGTGAATTCGTCCGTCTTTCCCGGCAACCAGGGCGGGCCGCTGATGCATGTGATTGCGGCCAAGGCCGTGGCGCTGAAGGAAGCGGCAACACCGGAGTTTCAAGCCTATCAGCAGCAGATTATCGCCAACGCACAAGCCTTGGCCGCCGGCCTCATCCGCCGCGGGTTCCGTCTGGTCTCGGGCGGTACGGAGAATCATCTGATGCTGCTCGATCTGCGTGAGACCGAACTGACCGGGAAAGTGGCGCAGGAAACCTTGGATCAGGCTCGGATTACGGTCAATAAAAATGCGATTCCCTTTGATACGCGCTCTCCCTTTGTGACGAGTGGGGTCCGTATTGGTACGCCGGCGGTGACGAGTCGGGGTATGAAAGAAGCCGAGATGGCTCACATTGCTGCCCTCATTGCCCGCGCCCTGCAGCGAGTGGGCGATGCGCGAGGGTTGGCTGCCATTGGCGAAGAAGTGCGAGGGTTGTGCCAGCAGTTCCCCGTCTATGCCCACCGAGTTGCGCGGCCTGCCTAAGCTGAAACGAGGCAAGAAGGAAAGCACGCATTGTCAGGTGAAAGCGTGAGCTGTGCTCCCTCTCTCAGCGTATGAAGTGTCCTTTTTGTTCCCACCTGGAAAGTCGTGTCATTGATTCTCGTTTGAGCCGGGAGGGTGATGTCACCCGCCGGCGGCGGGAGTGCGAGGAGTGCGAGCGACGCTTTACGACGTATGAACGGGTTGAGGAAATTCTCCCTCTGGTCGTCAAGAAGGACGGGCGGCGGGAGACCTACGATCGGCTGAAAATTATCACCGGCCTCAAGAAGGCGTGTGAAAAACGTCCGATCAGCATTGAGACCATAGAAGATATTGCGGATCACATCGAGCGGACGCTCCAGGGACGGGGCGAGAAAGAGATCTCAGGCGCGGTGATTGGCGAGGAGGTCATGCGTCACCTGTACGATCTGGACAAGGTGGCCTATGTCCGGTTTTCCTCCGTGTATCGCTCTTTTCAAGACCTGGATGAGTTCATGTCTGAGCTCAAGGACCTCATTCGGGAACGCAGTGCGGACGACGACAAGCGGGCGCGGCACGCAAAGCCGGAAAAGACGAAACCATGAACACTGATGAAGTGTTTATGCGGCGCGCGGTGGACCTCGCCCTGCGGGCGCAGGGGCGGACGAGTCCGAACCCCGTTGTGGGAGCCGTTATTGTCCGTAGCGGTCGCGCTATTGGCGAGGGCTATCATCGTCGGGCGGGACTGCCGCATGCCGAGATCGAAGCGTTGCGCAAAGCGACCCGTCCGGTCCGCGGGGCGACCGTCTACGTCAACCTGGAACCGTGCTCGCACTACGGCAGAACGCCCCCCTGTGCCCAGACCCTGATCGAGGCCGGTGTGGCCCGGGTGGTGATAGGTATGACCGACCCCAACCCACAGGTGCGCGGACGTGGGATTCGGCGTCTGCGCCGGGCCGGCATTGCGGTCACGACCGGCGTGCTCAAAGAGCTGTGCCAACGGACCAATGAGGATTTTGCGGTGGCGATCCAGACCGGCTTGCCCTTTGTCACGGTAAAACTGGCCGCCTCCCTGGATGGCCGCATCGCGACGGCGAGCGGCGACGCCCGCTGGATTAGTGGAGAAGCAGCCCGTCGCAAAGTCCACGAGTTGCGCAACCATGTGGACGCGATACTGGTCGGCGCAGAAACGGTATTGGCCGATGATCCCCAGTTGACGTGTCGCATCCGCGGGGGACGAGATCCCCTGCGTGTTATTCTTGACGGACGGCTCAGGATCAGCCCCCAGGCGCAAGTATGCCGCCTCTCTTCCAAAGCCGCCACCGTGATTGCCACAACGCGCCGCGCCGCTCAACTCCGTGGCGCCGCTTTCGAGCCGGCTGGCGTTGAAATCCTGGCCTTTCCTGGAAAGCGAGGGAAGATTCTGCTCCGTCCGGTACTCGAAACCCTGACGCAGCGCGGAGCGAAGCACGTGCTGATCGAGGGGGGTGGACAGGTTGCGGCGGCCGCTTTGCAAGAAGGGCTGGTGCATAAGCTCTTATTTTTTTATGGCGCTGTGCTGCTTGGTGGTGATGGACGGGCCATGCTCGCTCCGTTAGGGGTTGGACGGGTTGCCGAGGGAATAAAACTCCATACAATGCAGGTAGACCGAATTGGGAACGATGCGGTGGTGTCAGGGTACGTTCGGACATAAGGAGGGGCTATGCCAATCGGGCTATCACCCATAGAAGAGGCGCTCCAACAGCTCAGCCAAGGGAAAATGGTGATCCTGGTTGAAAACGACAGTGGGGAAGGGGAAGCGGACCTGTGTCTGGCGGCCGATCTGACCACGCCGGCTGGCGTCAACTTCATGGCCACCCACGGTCGTGGCTTGGTTTGTCTCGCTCTGACCGAGGAAAAAATTCGCGAGCTCGGGATCCCCATGCTCGGGCATGGGTATGAGGGAAGTCGTCAACGGGCCTTTGGTGCCTCGATTGAAGCCCGTCGCGGCGTGACAACCGGGATATCAGCCTACGACCGCGCAGTAACGATCACGACGGCGGTCCGCGATGACGCCCGGCCGGCCGATCTGGTGATGCCGGGGCATATTTTCCCCCTTTTTGCGCACCGGGGTGGGGTGTTGGCCCGACGGGGCTTATCCGAGGCCGGTATTGATCTGGCCCGACTGGCTGGCGTCAAGCCGGCGGCAACCTTATGCACGATTCTCCGCGACGATGGTGAGATTGCCCAGGGCCAGGAGATTGAAGCCTTCGCCCAAGAGCACGCCCTGCCGGTTGTGAGCATAGCCAGCCTGACCACCTATCGTTTACGGACGGAATCCGTCATTCACCGGGTGGGTGAGGGGGAAATCATGAGTCCGTTCGGCGGGCAATTTTTGGCCATCGTCTACCGAACCGAAGTCGATAACCACGAACATATTGCCCTGGTCAAAGGCCGGATTACGACCCAGGAGCCCGTCACTGTCCGGGTTCATTCGCAGTGTTTAACCGGCGATGTGTTTGGGTCTGAGCGGTGTGACTGCGGAGAACAGCTCACGCATGCCATGGAGTGTATTGCCGAGGAAGGTCGCGGCGTAGTGATCTATCTGCAGCAAGAGGGTCGCGGCATAGGACTGGCCAATAAGATCCGGGCCTACGCCCTCCAGGATAAAGGTATGGACACAGTTGAAGCCAACCTCCATCTTGGCTTTGAGGAAGACCTCCGAGATTATGGCATTGGCGCCCAGATTCTCCGTGACCTGCGCGTCTCGCAGGTGCGTTTGCTGACGAATAATCCGCAGAAAATCAGCGGGCTCGAAGAATACGGGGTGCATGTTGTTGAACGACAACCCATTGAGACGCCCCCCCACAAGGGGAATATTCACTATCTCCAGGTCAAGAAGGAAAAACTGGGGCATTTGTTCTCTGAGCTCAAACCCCTGCTCTAGGGCTGTCAATCGGATCGATCACTGCGTGAAGAGGGGAAGCTATGGCCCGGATCATTACTGGTAAGCTTGACGCCACAGGAATGCGGTTTGGCATCGTCGTGTCGCAGTTCAATAGTTTGATCACTGAGCGCTTACAGGCGGGTGCCATTGACGCCTTCTGCCGCCATGGGGCGCGGGACGAAGACATTGATGTGGTGTTGGTGCCTGGGGCGTTTGACATTCCCCTGTTTGCGAAGCGGCTGGCAACGAGTGGTCGCTACGAGGCTGTGGTCTGTGTGGGGGCGGTCATCAAAGGTGAGACGCCGCACTTCGATTATATTGCGGCGGCCATGACCCAGGGCATTAAAGAAATCATGCTCGCCTCCGGCGTACCCGTCACTTTCGGGGTGCTGACCACAGACTCCGTTGCGCAGGCGCTTGACCGGGCTGGAGCAAAACTTGGGAATAAGGGCTGGGAAGCGGCCCTGTCCGCCATTGAGATGGTCAACACGCTCAGGGCGTTGCGGGGAATTGAGTAAGTGTCGTATGGCAGCCCGTGGAACTCGACGCCAGGAGCGTGAATATGCCCTCCAGGTCCTATACCAGATTGATATCAGCGGGGTGGCTCCGCAGCAGGCGCTGGCGCTTTTTGAGCAGTGCTTTACCCAGGCCACCGAGGTCCGGGGGTTTACCGCAGATTTGGTGACCGGGACGTGGCGCGAGCGGCGGCAGCTTGACAGTATGATCGCCGCGGCTGCCGAGCACTGGCGGATCGGTCGTTTGCCTAAGGTCGATTTGAACCTGCTCCGTCTCGGGGCGTATGAATTGGCAACCTACCCCGACTTATCCGCGGGGGTGACGATTAACGAAGCCATTGAAATTGCTCGCCGCTACTGTAGTGATGACGCGCCAACCTTTGTCAACGGCGTGCTGGATCGGATCGCGCGCGTTGTCGGGAAGAAAGTACAGCCTCATGAGCCTCTCGAATAAGCAGTCCAACGGAGCCGCGGCGGAAACGCCCGCCGGCGGTAGAGTACGCTATCAGCCGAGCACTATCGAGCCGAAATGGCAGCGCTATTGGCGTGAACAGAAAACCTTTCGCGCTGAGATCGATCAGCAGAAGCAGAAATACTACATCCTGGATATGTTCCCGTATCCGAGTGCCGCCGGCTTGCACGTCGGACACCCTGAAGGCTATACCGCAACCGATATCCTGGCCCGCTACAAGCGCATGCGGGGCTTTAACGTCCTGCATCCCATGGGCTGGGACGCGTTCGGACTGCCCGCGGAACAGTATGCGATTGAGACCGGCACGCACCCGCGTGAAACAACGGCTCTCAATATCGCGACCTTTCGACGTCAAATCCAAGCCCTGGGCTTTTCCTACGATTGGGGCCGGGAAATTTCGACCTGTGCCCCCGACTACTATCGCTGGACGCAATGGATTTTCCTCAAGCTCTACGAGCGCGGCCTGGCCTATATGGCAGAGGTGCCGGTCAACTGGTGTCCGGCCCTAGGCACGGTCCTGGCCAACGAAGAAGTCATCGACGGCAAGAGTGAGCGCGGCGGACATGAGGTCATCCGCAAGCCCATGCGGCAGTGGATGCTCCGTATTACGGCCCATGCAGAACGGCTGTTAGCCGGACTCGACGACCTTGACTGGCCGGAAAATGTCAAGGAAATGCAGCGAAACTGGATCGGGCGGAGCGAGGGTGCCCGCATTCGTTTTCGCCTCTGCTACGGCGCCGGTGCTGTGTTTGCGGAAGAGGATGCCTTTTTCGATGTTTTCACTACGCGCCCGGATACGCTGTTCGGCGCGACCTACTGTGTCCTGGCCCCGGAACATCCCTTGGTTGAGCGCATCACGGCCCCGGAACACCGGGCCGCGGTTGAGGCGTATACAGAAGAGGCGGTGCGCAAGTCCGACTTGGTCCGCACCGAACTGGTGAAAGAAAAGACCGGGGTCAACACGGGCGGCTACGCCTTGAATCCCGTCAATGGCGAGCCGATTCCGATTTGGGTCGCCGACTATGTCCTGTTCACCTATGGAACCGGGGCGATTATGGCCGTGCCGGGCGGAGACGATCGAGACTGGGAGTTTGCCCGCCAGTTTGGCATCCCGATTGTTGAAGTGGTCCGGGGTGGAGATATGGAAACCGGAGCCTATACCGGAGACGGACCCCATATGAACTCCGGCTTTTTAGACGGCCTCAACGTGGCCGAGGCCAAGAAAAAGATGCAGGCCTGGCTGGAGGAAAACGGCCACGGCGAAGGCACGGTGAATTACAAGCTCCGAGACTGGTTGTTCAGCCGCCAGCGGTATTGGGGCGAGCCGTTTCCCATTCTCCATGTAGACGGGCAGCCCCAGCCGGTCGAACCGCACGACTTGCCAGTGCTCCTGCCTGAAGTCGAGAGTTTTCGCCCAACGGGAACGGGCGAGCCACCGCTGGCCGCGGCGCAGAGCTGGGTGGAGACGACCGAACCGGCCTCGGGCCAGCCGGCGTTGCGGGAAACCAACACCATGCCCCAGTGGGCTGGGAGCTGTTGGTATTTTCTACGCTTCCTGGACCCGCAGAATGTGGATAAGCCGTGGGACGCGAACGCCGAACAGTACTGGATGCCGGTAGATTTATACGTCGGAGGCGTGGAGCACGCCGTGCTGCATCTATTGTATGCCCGCTTCTGGCACCACGTCCTGTATGACTGCGGCCTCGTGTCCACGCCCGAACCTTTTCAGCGCCTGGTCAATCAAGGCATGATTCTGGGGTTCAGTTATCGCTATTACCAGGACGGGCAGAGTCAGCGTTATGCCGCACATGCCGTTGAGAAGGTCAATCGAGAGGGCAATGAGGAGGCCGAGTACGTGCTCAGGGCAGATCCGACAACACAGCTCAGCGTGGGATATGTGCCGGTAGACCAAGTGGTGTGGCGCGATGACAGGCCCTATCACCCGGATGATACGGACCTGGAACTGGAGCCCCAAACCGACAAAATGTCAAAATCACGGGGCAATGTGGTGAATCCGGATACCGTGATCGCGGAGTATGGAGCCGATGCGTTGCGCTGTTATGAAATGTTTATGGGGCCGCTGGAGCAGGTCAAACCCTGGAATACGCGCTCGGTGGCCGGCGTGTATCGCTTCCTGCATCGGGCCTGGTCGTTGATTGTGGCCGACTCCGGTGACCTGCGCTCGGATAGTGTGGATGTGGAACCCCAGCCCGGCGCGGCGCTCACCCGCCTCTTTCATAAAACGGTGAAAAAAGTCACGGAAGACATCGAAGGCATGCGCTTCCACACCGCGTTGAGCGCCCTGATGGTGTTTGTGAATGACGCACAAAAGGCCCCGCGCCTGCCGCGGGTGCTGGCTGAGGGGTTTGTGCTGTTGCTCGCTCCCTTTGCGCCCCATCTGGGCGAAGAATTATGGCAGCGTCTCGGGCACGCGGAGACACTGACGTACGAAACCTGGCCATCGTACGACCCGGAGCTCATTCAGGATGAGACCGTCACCGTCGCGGTACAGGTCAACGGAAAATTCCGGGCGACCATCGAGCTGGCCGTTGACGCGGATACGGAAACGGCCCTGGGTGTAGCGAGGAAGCAGGACAAGGTGGCCACATATTTAGCGGGCCAGACCGTCCGGCGCGAAATCGTCGTGCCGGGGCGACTGGTGAACTTCGTGCTCGCCTAGCATATCGTTGAAAACTTCCGGGCTCAGGTCTTTCATGAAGAAAGTGCATTCCATTTTGACCGCCGTGTGTGTCTGCCTGTGGAGCGCGTGCGGCTATCAGTTTGCGGGGACCGCCCCCTTACCGCAGGGAATCCAGAGTGTGAGCTTTGCTGAGTTCTCCAACCATACGCTTGAGACCGGTGTGGAAAAGGAACTCCAGTGGGCCATTGAGCGAGAGTTTCGGACCCATCGGAATATCCGGGTCACCGACACGGGTGAAGGGGTGATTTCCGCTCAACTCCAGACGCTGGAACTGCGGCCGTTTTCGTTTGACCGCCGCGATCAGGTTCTTGAGTACGAAATGGTGCTCGCCCTGGATATCCAGCTCACCGACCGAGGAAGCGGGAAAGTCCTGTGGCAGGCAGCCGACCTGCGGGTGACGGAATATTACAGCGCCATTCCCCAGGTCTTGGTGACGACCTCGCCTGAATTCCTGCAGGGAACGCTCGACCCTGCCGACCTGCCCGGCCTCACGGATGTGCAGTTTTCAGAGACGCAACGCAACCTCGCCGTCGGGCGCCTCTTTGCTGAGGCGGCCCGTGAAGTCTCGTTTCGTCTGGGCGATAATTTCTAACTGCTTTTATTATATTTTCAGACCCTTTTGTATAGTTGCATCGAAAACTATGTAAACGCGCACTCTATGCCTCACCTTTGGCTGCATCCTTACCCGAAGATTTGTCACGCCATACCCGGACTATTCGGCGCGACCTCGCAGCATTGGAACTCCGTTTTCCTCTGGTCACAGAACAAGTAAACGGGCACACACTCTGGCGCTTAATGGACGGCTACCGCACCGCGCTCCCCCTGACACTAGCGGCGACGGAACTCATGGCTTTAGTCGTAAGCCGAGATATGCTGAAACCCCCGGAGGGAACCGAAATCCAGGTATCTCTCGACTCCGCGCTGACCAAGGCCGCGGCTGCGCTGTCCGCTGAGGGAATAAAACTCCTTGAGCAGCCCCAGAGCCATTTTTCTGTCGGCTTGGGGTCCCACAAGACCTACCGTCCCAGCCAGAAGACCGGCGTGGGGAAAGATGGGCGGCTAGCCATGTCGCTCCGCGCTGCGGATACGCGCGAGTTGGTCGGCTGGGTGTTACACTTCGGCAGCGGGGTGCAGGTCATCAGCCCGGCGTCGTTTCGCGATAAGGTCCGAGAAGAGGCCCGAAAAATTCTTGCGCAGGTGTGACCCCGGATGTCACTCCGATGTGTTACGCCTGTCCTTTTATATCCCCTCTCCCCCGGAGGGAGAGGGGGAAAGGGAAGCATGATGCCGTCTATTGATCTAGCGTTTCGCCTGACTGGCTCAGCCGTTCCCGTTGACCACGGCTACGCCTTGTATGCCGCGCTGAGCCGGATTCTTCCGGAAATTCACGAGGCAAAAGGCATTGGCGTGCAGCCAATCCGCGGCATCTATAACGGCAATGGGGAACTGCAATTATCCGACGTCTCTCGTTTGGTCCTCCGTGTGCCGGATGAGGAAATCCGATCGTACCTGAAGCTGGCCGGGAAGAGGCTTGAAGTGGGCGAACACCCGCTCAGCGTCGGTGTCCCGGAAGTCCGCGTCCTGCGCCCGGTCGTTTGTCTCCGCGCCCGGCTGTGACAATCAAGGGGTTTCCCAAAGAGGAAGAATTTCTCGCAGCGGCACAGCGCCAACGAGAACAGCTTGGCATCAAGGGGCAGGCCCACCTGGGCGCACGCCGCACCTTGCGGGTGAGGGACAAGCAAGTCGTTGGCTTTGCAATGGACGTGACCCAACTCACCGCCGAAGAATCGCTGACGTTGCAAGAGAAGGGCCTTGGCGGACGGCGCAAAATGGGCTGTGGGGTGTTTGTACCTTCGGGAGAACGTTCTGAATGACGATTTTCAAGAGACTGCTGGCGAAGAGCAGCAAAACCTCAGACGCGCCCCGTGGGGCAGAGACTTTACCCGGTCATACAGCGAACGTCATGGCTGCGGCACAGACTTTATTGGATGAAACTGCGGATGCTCAATTATCTGCCGTCGGTTTACCCGAAACGACGTGGAAGGAACGTTTTTGTCGATCCGTTCTCTTTGGCGCTTTTTGTCATGACCTGGGTAAGGCAAATGAGCAGTTTCAGAGTATGGTGAGACATAAAATAAGGCAGAAGCAAGCGATTCGACATGAAGCTCTCTCGCTCCTCATTGTTCAGGAAACACCCCCTGAAGGAATGGTTCTCTGCAATTTTGGAGGAGGCTGAAGACCTGTCTTTCTTGCTCTGGGCTGCCGCCGGCCATCATAGAAAGTTCCCGCCTGACGAACCGGCTGTGGGAACGGGAATCCGGTTATCACTCTTTCTCGGACATCCCGACTTCCGGCGCACCCTCTCCATTGGGACGAAGTGGTTCGGCCTCAATGATCCGCCACCTTTGACAAATCTTACTTGGCAATTTGTCGGACCAACCTCTCCCCATCAATGTTTAATACGGGCAAAAAGGAAAGCCGCGCCATTCTGGGCTTCTTGCGATGATGACAAGCGTCGATTCCTTGCCGCCGTGAAAGCGTGTCTTATTGCGGCTGACGTTGCTGGGTCGGCGTTGCCGAAAGAGGGAGAGAAGATTTCAGATTGGATACGGAAAGCCCTGGGCCAAAGCCCCACGTCAGGCCAACTCCAACAGATTATTGATGAACGTTTGAAAGGAATGCCTCTCAGACCGTTCCAAGAAGCATTGGGAAAGACACTATCACGGGTTGTCCTTGCTCAAGCCGGGTGTGGTAGCGGAAAGACACTCGGGGCGTATGTCTGGGCGTCCCAAAGGGCTCCTGGGAAACGCCTCTTCTTTTCATACCCGACAACGGGAACCGCCACGGAAGGTTTTCGTGATTATCTGATTGATCCAACGTTGAATGCCCAACTCGTTCACAGCCGGGCTGCTGTAGACCTGGAATTACTTGGAGTCGATGACGAAGGCGATCAGGTTAATCCTCTCGACGCGCTTGAGGCGTGGTCTGCCTCCATTACCAGTTGTACGGTGGATACCGTGCTGGGACTGATACAAAACCACAAGAGAGGGTTATACGCATGGCCGGCATTCGCCGGCGCGGCATTCGTTTTCGACGAAATCCATGCCTATGATGAGCGATTATTTTCAAGCCTGCTCAATTTCCTCTTGAACTGCCGCGGCGTGCCATGCCTACTAATGACAGCCAGCCTGCCACAATCGCGGCTCGATGCTCTCAAAGAGGTGCTCTCCTCAATTGGCGAATCTCTGGAAACCCTTTCTGGTCCAATGGACCTGGAAACACTCCCTCGTTATCAAAGACTCATCAGTAACGACCCGTGGGCGGTCGTAGCGCAGAGTTTCAGAGACAACGGAAAAATCTTGTAGGTTGCGAATACGGTGGGGCATGCTCTCGACGTTGCTGACAAGGCTTCTACGCGGGGCTTTCAGCCGCTCGTGTACCACAGTCGCTTTCGATACGAAGACCGCGTCCGGCAGCATGGCCGGATTATTTCTGCCTTTCGCCAAGGAGGGCCGGTTCTTGCTATCGCCACGCAAGTGGCAGAGATGAGCCTGGACCTTTCGGCTGATCTATTAGTGACGGACCTTGCTCCGGTTCCAGCGCTCATACAGCGCTTAGGTCGCCTCAACCGACGCTCAACGCCAAAGAGTCCGAAGCCTCCAAAACCCTTTCTCATCATCGAACCTGACACCGCTGCTCCGTATAAAAGCCAAGAGGAACCAGACCCCTTTGCCACTCCTCGCCTATGGCTGGGACGCCTCGGAACGGGGTCCGTCTCTCAAAGCGACCTCGTTCGGACGTGGAGCGCGTTAGATGAGGAGAGACAGCAAAAACCACTGGAAAGCGCTTGGATAGACGGCGGATTTGAAACAACTCCACGTCATCTTCGAGAAAGTACGTCAGGACTCACGATCTTGCTCAAGGAAGACGCGACCGCAGTGAGGCGCGGAGAAATAGACCCTGTCCGAGTCCGCATTCCGATGACCATACCGAATGGTCTTGACTGGAAACAATGGCCCCAAGTGGCGTTCGCCAAAGTACCGCCACCTGAACACATCAGTTACGACCCAGAAAGAGGAGCCAGATGGAATCATTGACGTGTGATCTTTTTGCACAGGGAATGACCCCTCTTCACAGAGCAGGGCTGGGAGGTCTGGTCAGTACCTTACGCCGGATCGACAAGAGTCTTCCAGAGTTGGAACGCCCGCCTGGGCAGTGGACTATTGACGAACGCTCTGTGACCCTCACTTGGGAAGAGGCGAAGCCGTTCTTTGACCGGCTGTTCAACTTTGCCTTTCAGATTCGAGAGGGGCTGATTTATCTACCGGGACAATACGGGGAACTCTCTCCACCCCTTGAAGTACGCGCGGCTTTGCACGAAGGACTGTTATTGAGCTTTTATGACCACGGACCGACTTCAAGAGGGAGTAAGACGGCGATAGAAAGAACCTATGAAGTTGATGAGAATCCGGTCTCTTACCGCTTCTTGCCACTATCGTGGTACAAACACCAGAGAGATGGCAGTAGCCTTCTTCTCAAAAGTCTCCAAGGTCAGGCTGGACTGACCCGTACCCTCTTTCCGGGAGCAATACAACGACACGCCGGCCATACTACAAGTCAAGTGACACAGAGGGCGGAGCTTATCCTTCCTCTTCTGTTTGCACCTGTCGGGACGATGGTCTTAAAGGCTGGAGGAAAAAAGGTCAGCGATCGGGGAAACCGGAGGTTCAAACCTGGCGCGGTTTTGCTGATACCCGACCTGAACACCTTGTCAGAAGTGGAATATTTTTTGCCGACTATTATCCCTAGGACCGCGCGAGACTGCCAAATCGCTAGCGTGGCTGATGCTGCTCTTCAAGCGGAACTTCGATTACGCAGCAGAAATCTCCTTGACGACGAGATACTTTCTGCCCTCCGTTGTGTCTGGTGTTGCCCTACCGACTGGAACTCACGTCTACAACCTCCCTCTGCGGTAACTGAAGTCAGCATTAACGCAACTGATACCGCTCTTGACCAGTTCGAGATTGCTATGGCCGTGCTCGCTCCCCCTTCGCCACGGCAAACCAAGAAAGGTGAGTATTTCTGGCCTAAAAGCTACGCTCGACCGTTTATTGCCGAAAATCTTGCCTCGGGACGCCCTTGGTATGCCGGATTTACCCGGCTCATGACGGCTAAAGACGAAACAACGAAAAAGCCTAAACCAATTCGCGACGCTCTGAAGTTCGAGAGAGGAGGACTCCATACGATGACCCAAGAAATTCAGCGGGACCACCCTGGAGAAGAAGTGATCGTCCGCGCCGTCCATGAGGCACTGCGCCGTCGGTACGGACGCATAGCAGCCGAGAATGCGCGGAATCAAGCGGCAATGAAAAACCGTATGAACCGCGAGTATGAGCGCCAACGCCTTGCTTTTGTCGGAGCCAAGACTGCCGATGCGCTCAGACACGCGCTTGCCGACCTGTGGAGTCGGGCAGGTTCCAATAGCGTGTTGCGCGAAGCCTGGCCGCAGGTCTTGCCGCTGTTGAGCAATGCCAAGTGGCAACTCACGCGAGATTTAGCCCTAATTGCGCTGGCGAGTTACCAGGGGAAGGGGCAGGAAAACGTTGATTTGACCGAGACCGAAGAAAACGGTGGAACGGAGGAATAACAATGAGTCAACATCTTTTTGCGGCGATTGTTACCCATCACGGAACCGCCGCGAATAACCGCGGGGAAACCGATGGAAACATCACGACGCTCCAAAAGCTGCTCTGGCAAGGGCAGGTCCATACGACGGTGAGTGCGGAAGCCGTACGCTTCGCTCTTCGTCGACGCTTGGCTGATGTCGAGGAGACGAACAGACACTGGGATGAAGACGAACGGACAAACACTTGGCAAGATCATGAGTTCAAGGGCTGGAAACAAGCCGACGGCAAGTCCTTTATTGATGACGATCTGCTGGGCTACATGACCGCTAAAGCGGCAAAAGAGGAAGGAAAAGCAGGCAGCGCGAATGTCCGGCGAGCCGTCCTTGAAGTAACCCGAGCAATTTCTTTATTACCTTGGGCCGGTGATATGACGTTTAACGCGGCCAGTCCTGGGGCCACCCCAAGCGCGGCAAAGAAAGGCAATAATCCGGTTCCCTACGGCACGGAACTCCACGCGACCCGGTATCAATACGGGATTGCACTGACACCCGGACGACTCCGTAAAAAGGACAGGGCAAAAGCTGCCATGACCGCTCTATGTGAACTTGCAGAGGTCGCCGGCAATCATGGGCGTTTTCTATTCGATTTTTCACCGGAGAGCGTTGTTTTTCGCCTCACCGATGATCCCGCTCCACGCATTCTCTACATCTTTGAACAAGACGGCCAAACAATTGATGCTCCCACTTTGCAGGCCAGAGTTGACGCTGAAGATATAAAGGCCTCGGAACTCGTCATAGGCGGGAATTTCGCTACGACAGAGACGGCAAAAGGGCTAAAGGAAATGGGGGCCACGGTATTTCCGGGGGTACGTAATGCTGCCAAAGACATAATCGCTAAACTCGGGAGTTGAGAGCATGATTGGGGTCTACGTCACAGTTCCGGTGGCATGTTTTCGCAAAGGCTTGGCTCGTGAATATCTGGAAACGGAGTTATTACCGCCTCCTTCTACGTGCTATGGATTTTTTCTCTCTCTGGTGGGCGAGACAGATCGTCATCGGCATATCGGTTGTCGAATTGCTCCCGCCCTGATTGGGCAACCCCAAAAAAGTACGATACTCCGAACGGTATGGAGGACGAAGGAAAAAAAGTTTCGTATGGGAGCCGGCACGAATCGGACCCCTGCTCAACAGGAACTCCTCACCGGAGTACAACTCGTCCTGTGGTTAGACTCATTAGATGAAAAGAAGGCAGGACACTCCTTAGAGCAAAGGGTTGAGACGGCATTCACCCAGCCTGAAACGATTGAGCGGTTTGGCGGACTTTCTCTCGGTGAAAGCACTCATCTTGTTGATGAGGTGAGACACTTTCCGGGGGATACTGAGCAAACGGGGTCAATTTTTGTCCGTGCGGACCGTGGGCGGTTGACGCTGCCGGTTTGGGTAGACCACGTTGGCTCACAAGGCACCCGTTATGTGACCGGATACCTGAGAACTGTACCGCTTACCGCTCCGGATAGAAGGCAACTCTCTCAGATTAAGCCCCCGGACAAGCGAGACGCCTGAGAGTGAGGAGGAGAAGGTACAGAAAGCAATGAACGAATCTGCCCACCATCCCTTTTATGGTGCTCCACACCCTAAGCTACAGCAAGTGCAGCCCGAAATTTGTTCATCATCTTCGCTTGAATATTTCTTCCGGCACCTGCAGCACGGGAACCCGGAGGAAGTCACGAGAGCAGTTTCATCAGCGCAACAACGGCGGTGACGATCCCGGCTGACATGGCCCAGAGATGTTTGTAGAGGGATTCAAATTTATGGGTGACGCGCACTTCGAGGTCCTGAAGGTCCGCCTTGGTGGTGGCCTGCAACTCCTGAAGGTCCGCCTTGGTGGCGGCCTGCAACTCCTGAAGGTCTGCCTTGGTGGCGGCCTGCAACTCCTGAAGGTCTGCCTTGGTCTCAGACCGCAACTCCTGGAGGTCTGCCTTGGTGGCGACGTTCCCGCCTACGGCGTCACCGACCGTGGTAATCACGGCTTCGGCCTGGGCATCGTCAAAGCCAGCTGCCCGGAGCGACTTGGCAGCCTTGAGCGTGTCGAAAGCGAGTGGGGCCATAAGCGAAATGATGGGCGTTCCGTCGGCCTCTGTCAAGAGAAAAGCGGCCAGCCTCCAGCCCGTGCAGAAATGGATAGGACATGTCAACCGATGCTCTGACCGAACCCACCCTCCGTGTCATGGCGCTGCATGCCCTAGCGTACTGTGAACGCCTGTTCTACCTGGAAGAGGTTGAAGAAATCCGGGTGGCCGACGCGGCTGTATACGCAGGCAGGCGACTGCACGAAGAGTTGGCGGCTGATGAAGGCGAGATGGTCAGCCTGGTCCTGGAGAGCGCAACGCTCGGCATTCGGGGGAAGGCCGATTGCCTACGCCGCCGAGACGGTCGGCTGATTCCGTATGAACACAAGCGCGGTCGGTCGGCAAAAGGGCACGACGGGCCGCAGGCATGGCCGAGCGACCGGCTTCAGGTCTGCGCCTATACACTATTATTGGAAGAGCATACCGGCACGTCGATTGAAGAAGCCCGCATTCGGTATCACGCCAACAACGCGACCGTGCGCGTTGCCGTGGATGAAACGGCTCGTGCAGACGTCCGGTCTGCGATTGCCCGCGCCCGAGCACTCAGCCAGTCGGTCGAACGCCCGCCGGTGACGGAGAATGACCGGCTGTGTCTCCGCTGCTCCCTGGCTCCGGTCTGTCTACCCGAGGAAGAACGGCTGGCAAGAGATGAGGACTGGGAGCCGGTCCGGTTGTTTCCCCAAGACCGTGAACGCCAGACCGTTCATGTAATCACGCAGGGCGCACGGGTTGGAAAATACGGTGAAACGCTCACCGTGACCGATACTGCCGGGCAGAAGCAGGTCTTCCCGATTCGCGAGGTCGGCGAGGTTATCATCCATGGCTATGTCCAGATCAGTACACAAGCCATCCATCTCTGTGCGTCCCAGGAAGTTGGCGTACACTGGTTTACTGGAGGGGGCCGCTACGTCAGTGGACTGGTCTCTAGCACGAGTCCGGTACAACGGCGTATCCGTCAGTTCGAGGCGTTGCGAGAGCCGGGGTTCCTCTTTCGCCTGGCTCGGCGCTTGGTGCTGGCCCGCGCGTCCAGCCAACTCGGGTTTTTGCTCCGGGCGTCACGGGGAAAGGACCGAAAAGCTCTAGGCATTGAGGGCGCGATCCAAGGACTGCGGAACGCACTGCGGGCGGCCAGTTATGCCGAAGGGGTTGATGCCTTGCGCGGCCATGAGGGCGACGCCGGGCGTCACTATTTCTCGGGCTTTCCCGGACTGCTGCGGGGCGACTTGGACGAACGGCTGCGTTTCAACGGAAGGAACCGTCGTCCGCCCAGGGATCGGATCAACGCGCTGCTGAGCTTTGGCTACGCGCTGCTCTACCGTGATGTCTTACAGGCCATTATGAGTGTCGGGCTTGAGCCGGCTTTTGGCTTTTTTCACCGTCCGCGCTCGGCGGCCCATCCGCTCGCTCTGGATTTGATGGAGCTGTTTCGCGTTCCGCTGTGGGATATGCCCTTGGTGGCGTCGGTCAATCGCCTGCAATGGGATGCGGAAGAGGATTTTACCCAGGCCGGCAAACAAGTCTGGCTGAGTGATGCGGGTCGAACGAAAGCCATTGAGGTATATGAACGACGGAAAGAGGACCGCTGGAAACATCCGGTGACAAAGTATGCATTATCCTACGCGCGCTTGATTGAATTGGAGGCTCGTTTGTTGGAGAAGGAGTGGGCTGGGGAGCCGGGTTTGTTTGCGCGCATGCGGCTACGTTGAGGGGTTGAGAGTGGCAGAAGAACGGTTCTGGTATCTGGTGTGTTACGACATTCGTGATGCCAAGCGGGGGCGGCGTTGCTTTACCCTGCTCAAGGGATACGGGGAGAGTTTGCAGTATTCGGTGGTTCGGTGTCGCCTGACCAAGCGGCAGCTAGAGCGGATGCGTTGGGAGTTGGAGAAGGAGTTGGCAGCCGAGGACAGTCTGATGATTGTCGGACTGTGTCACTCGTGTACGTCAAAGCTCATTGCGCGTCACACTCAGGTTGAGTGGGTTGAGGAATCGCCACGTTTTCGGGTGGTGTAAAATTTTTTGACGAATCCGGAATTCATGCACCGCGAAGGGTTTGGAGCCACGACACGAGCAAAATCGCTAAGAGATCGTGTTTCTTACAGAAAAATGAAATTAAGAGGGAGAAGGATGCATGAAAGGAGAGAAAATAGTGGAATCCTCACTACTTGGAGAAGAAGAAGGAGGAAAGAATGAACATTTTGGGACGAGTCTCAATCGAGGCAAAGGAGTGCCTGTATAGAGGACAAAAAAGCCCAACAAAAACAGTCGCTTGTTCACAGGGGGGGGGGAGGGTGATTCCATATCAGCGCTTTGCCGGTCGGGCTATCCAGCAGATGGGGGAGGGTGATTCCATATCAGATGCCGTAAGGCGTTGAGCACGCGTGGCCCTGGAGCCGCCAACAGCGCTCCGTTCAAGGGTGATTCCATATCAGATGCCGTAAGGCGTTGAGCACTCCGGGTAGGTTGTGAGTTGTCAGGCTGTCAGCTAGGTGATTCCATATCAGATGCCGTAAGGCGTTGAGCACCTGGAATTATGAAGCACCGGCCTTAACGGGCCGGTGAGGATTGGAACCTGAGTCAGGACGGCTTTCCAAGCGACGAACGGGAATACGAAGAAGTCAAGAAGGGATGGAGACGGCGGTTTTGTGTTTATGGACTAGTTTTGAGAGCTGGCCGATGTACCGGTCCGCCGCGTGTTTGGGAATAATACGTTTCTGACCCGCCCGATGGAGTGCACTGACTGCCGTCCGGAGGGAACTCTCGACTGCTGCGTGCTCTCCGCTCTCGACCGCTGCCGCGACTCTTTTCATCAGGGTCTTCACCCGTGATTTGGCTGCGTGGTTGCGGGCCCGCCGCACTTCGCTCTGGCGATAACGTTTCTTTTCTCCTGATGCCACGTACAATACTCCTCTCTGGAACACCACTCTTACCATGAGTGGGGAGACTGATCAATGTCGCGCCAGAGCTGGCGGCTGAAGGGGACGACCGGGCAAAAAGGCAGAGCCAACGTTGCCGGGTCCGGTATGCGCGGCGCACGAGAAGATTCTGGAGAAAACGCCCAGGTTGTTCGGGCGGTTGAACAGATCGGTGGGTGTAGTTCTTTTGTCCTGGTCTGGCCGGGTGGGAAAGATGAACTGCGAGCCTTTGGGCGTCCTACCCCACCGTCTGCTTGGCCTCCTGCCACAATTCCTCCAGCCGCGTCAGTGAGGTGTGATGGATGTCCTCCCGGTTGCGCGTGAGTTGCCCCTCGATGTACCGAAAGCGTTTGCTAAAACGCCCGCTGGCTTTACGCAGGGCAGACTCGGCGTCCAGGTCAAGATGACGGGCAAGGCTGGTCAACGCAAACAACAGGTCGCCGAGTTCGTGTTCCTGGTGCTCGGGGTGCGCCGTTGTGAGTGCCTCCGCCAATTCCTGGTACTCTTCCGTGACCTTTTCAAAGACCGCCGGAGCCGCCGGCCAGTCAAAACCGACGCGGGTGGCCTTTTCACCTAAGCGCTGCGCCTGGATCAAGGCCGGTGCGCCTTTAGGAACACCGGCCAGAATGGATTGATCCGTAGCGCCTCTTTGCTTCTTTTTTTCCCTTTTTTCCTGCGCTTTGATTCTGGCCCAATTCTGACTGACCTCTTCGGCGCTCTCGACTTTCAGGTCACTAAAGACATGCGGATGGCGACGGGTCATTTTATCGGCAATGGCTTGGGCCACATCGTCAATCGTAAATTCCCCGGCTTCTGCCATCAACTGGGCGTGAAACACGATCTGGAGGAGGAGGTCTCCCAATTCCTCTTTCAGCTCAGCCCAGTCCCCGGCCTCAAGGGCATCCAGCACCTCATAGGTCTCTTCGACGAGGTAGGGTTTGAGTGTCTGCGGCGTTTGCTCTTTATCCCACGGGCAGCCGTTCGGGCTGCGGAGCGTCGCCATAATGTTGACGAGTCGGTCAAACGCGGGGTGGGGTCCAGGTGCCATGGCAGACGGGATAGAGGAAAAGCGGGTCTGGAGCAAGGACGGCGTCTCTCACGCAAGCACTTTCTGCGTCGTGCGAAAATGCAGCTTGGCGACCTGGCCCAGGCTGTCCGGGCCATACTGCTCCACCAGGGCTCTGCCCGTGGCGATAACCTGAGAACTTGCGCCTTTCGGCAGGGAGATGGCAAAGCGGCTGCTCAAATCCTGCAAGCGGCGTAAGAATTCTGCCCGGGCGACTAGCGAGGCGGCCGCGACCTCTATCTCCTGTTCGGCGTGTGGCTTTTGAATGAGGTTGACGGTCCGGCCTTTTTGCATCAGGGCATTATTAAGAAAGTGCGCGTTCCCAAATTGGTCGGCAATCACCCGCTCACACCTGACGGTTTCTAAGAGATTTTCTATGGCGCGGGCATGGCCCCAGGCGAGCAGAGTATTGAGATTCTTGAGCGAGGCGTACAGGCTATTGTAGCGCTCGGGGCCAAGGGCCACCAGGGTGGTCGGACACAGCGTACGGATGTGGGCGGCCAGGGTATGGGCGCGTGTATCCGAGCATAGCTTGCTATCCCGCACGCCTAAGTCGCGCAGCCGGCCTTCCTGGTCTGGCGTCACATAGACCCCGGCGATGACCAGCGGGCCGAAATAATCCCCTTTGCCGGATTCATCGATCCCAATTGTGCCAGTACGCGGGGAGGCTGTCGTCATACGGCGGGAGACCGGAAGGCGGTTTGCGGACGATGGTGCTCGTCGCGAATAAGGACCGTGTTGCCTTGAACCACGACCCGGCCTTCGGCAAAGAGCTTGATGGCGGCCGGGTAGATGCGATGTTCCTGGGCCAGAATCCGCGCGCTCAAGCTGTCTTCCGTATCGTCAGGATAGACGGGGACGGCGGCCTGCATAATGATCGGGCCGTGATCCATTTCCTCATCAACCAGATGGACGGTTGCGCCGCTAATCCGCACTCCGCATTCCAGAGCCTGACGCTGGGCGTGCAGACCGGGGAAGGCCGGCAGGAGGGCCGGGTGGATATTCAGAATGCGCTGCGGGAAATCCTGAATAAAACGGGCCGAGAGCAGGCGCATAAAGCCGGCCAGAATGACCAGCTCAACCTTGTGGTCTCGCAAGAGGCTGACCAGGTGTTGGTCAAACTGTTCCCGAGAAGTAAAATCAGCGTGAGACAGCACTGCGGTTGAGAGGCCGTGGCGCTGCGCCCGCACCAGTCCATAGGCATCGCTCCGGTTACTCACCACAATACGGATCTGGGCTGGCAGGTCTCTCCGCTCAATGGCATCGATAATGGCCTGGAGGTTGGTACCACCCCCGGAGATGAGAACGCCAAGAGAGCGAGGTATCGTCATACGCTTTTAGAGAGCGACCACGCGGGCGAGAGTAAAAACATCGACACTGCGCGCCCCATTCTGGTACAGGGTTCGGGCACACTCTTCAACTGTTGCGCCGGATGTATACACGTCGTCCACCAGGAGCAAACGTTTCCCTTTGGCCAGGCCGGGAGTGTTCACCCGAAAGGCCCCTCGGACATTGGCCCGGCGGTCTTCTCTGCTCAGCTTCGTCTGGGGCCGGGTCGGCCGGGTGCGACTGAGCAGCCAGGGATCAACCGGCGTGTTGATACGCTGCCCAATCGCACGGGCAAGGATGAGAGACTGATTGAATCCACGCCAGCGCAGTCTGGTCAGGTGCAGGGGAACAGGAATAATGCGGTCATGGCCTTCCGCCTGCTCCGCGCCCTGCTCCTGAGTGCGGGAAAAACAATGTGCCGTGAGTCCAGCGAGTGTCTTTCCGGCTCTCATATTTCGCTCATATTTGAACCGGAGGATGCTCTGCCGAAGAGGCTGAGGTGAGCCGCTTGACGTACTATACGCGGCCCACGCACGCGCGTGGCGAAAACTGGGTGGCTGTTGTACGCACTGGTAGCATACATGGTCGGGTCCGACGTTAGAGGCAAAGGGCCGCCCGCAACGGGTGCAGAGCGGAGAGTGGATGACTTGAATCCAGCCCTGACACGTCAGGCAGAAGGCGTGGGCCGAAGGAAGACGGGTGGAGCAATTGAGGCAGCACCACGGATACAGCACGGTGAGTGCTGTCCGAGCCGCGGCACCGAGTCGGTGAATCCACGTCTTTCTCTCACTCTTCTGAATGCTGACGATTTTCTCCTCCGCGTTCGCTTTATCTATGAAAAAACCTCAAGGCCTTGTTCTGGGAGAATCGCTCGTATATGGGTAGCTGCACTGTAGCACAGACTTTTTTCGGTCCTGCCTATGAGTCTGAGCAAAGGGCTGGTAGGGAGCGCTCCTGATCCATAACAGGAGGGATGAGCGACCCCCCTTCCTATATCTTACCGGCATCAGAAGCGACACCTTGACAAGCGGAGACAGGGGCGGGCCAGTAGAGAGGACTTGGTAATGGCGAATACACAACGGGCAATCGCGCCGATGTTGCGCTTGCCCGCTGCTCCAGACGAAAAACCGTATCTGGTCGGCTATCGATGCCCCGATTGTAACGCCACCTATATCGGTGGGAACCGAGTCGGATGCAGCAAGTGCACTTTTGTCGGAGATTTGCCCGAGGTGCGGCTCAGCGATCACGGTACGCTCTACGTGTACTCCATTGTGCATCAGTCTGCACCCGGCATTCCGGTCCCGTACGTCTCCGCAATTGTCGACCTCCCGGAAGGGGTGAGCGTCCGGTGCAATTTAGTCGATATTGAGCCCGACCCGCAACAGATTGCATTCGGTATGCCGGTGGACATGGTGACGCGGAAAGTACGCGAACGCAAGGAAAAAAACGCGCACGGAGAGGAAGAGACCATTGACATTATTGCTTTCTTTTTCAAGCCAGGCAAGAATTAAAGGAAGCTGATAACGGCAAAGGGGTGTAAGTTATGAGAGACGTATATGTGGTCGGTGTCGGCATGATTCAGTTTGGACGCTACCCTGACAGGGACGTGTCCCAAATGGGGGCGGAAGCGGGAGTCCGCGCCCTCAAAGACGCCGGGGCGTCCATCAAAGACGTTGAGATGCTGGTGTGTGGGAATTTATTCCAAGCCAACGCCATGAATGCGCAGAAGATTCTGCAGCAGATCGGCCAAACCGGCATCCCTGCACTCAATGTCTCTAACGCCTGCGCAACTGGTTCGACCGCCTTTCGCGAGGCCTATATCGGGGTCGCGTCGGGGATGTACGATATCACCATGGCCGTTGGTGTTGAGCAGATGGGGAAAATGGGCTTGCTCGGCGGTGGAGCCCGCAGCGGAGGAGAGAGCGTTGAAGGCGTATTGGGCAGTGGCCTGATGCCCGCCGTCTTTGGTCAGGCCGGCGTGGAACATATGCGCAAGCACGGAACGACGGCCGAGCATTTCGCCAAAATCTCGGTGAAGAACCATAAACATTCAGTGCACAACCCCTTGTCCCAGTATCAGGTTGAGGTGTCGCTGGATGATGTGATGAATGCCCGTATGGTTGCCTATCCCAATACGCTCTATATGTGTTGTCCGACTGGAGACGGTGCGGCGGCGGCGATCTTGATGTCCGAAGACAAGATAAAGCAGTTTACCAGTAAACCGATAAAAATCGCGACTTCCGTCCTGACCTCGGATCCCTATACCGACCGGGACCTGACCATGCCCGATGTCAATACCCTGACTCAGAATGCGGCAAAAGAAGCCTATGAAAAAGCTGGGATTGGCCCGCAGGACCTGAGTTTGGTCGAGCTCCACGATTGTTTTGCCACCGCAGAACTGCTGCATTACGAGAATCTGGGTCTGTGTGCTGAAGGGGAGGCCGGGCGGATGATTGACGAAGGGCGAACCGAACTGGGTGGCGATATTCCGGTCAACGTCAGTGGGGGTCTGCTCTCCAAAGGGCATCCGCTTGGGGCAACGGGAGTCGCGAATATCTATGAGATCGTGACCCAGCTTCGAGGCCAGGGGGGAGCGCGCCAAGTTGAGGGAGCCAAGGCTGGTCTCGCCCACGTCATTGGCCTCGGGTCGGCCTGTACGATCCATATCCTGACCGCCTAATCGCCGAAGTATACGAGTATTGTGTGGAGGGATTGGTGCGTAAGCGTCACCAACCCCTGCTGTGCTTGTGCGGAACGTCCTTGCCAGACAGAAGACGACCGTATGGGGGAGTCATGGACCTACCGATTGTAAAAAAGCTGAAAAAAGAGCTTGACGAATTATACCACGAACTCAATGTCTGCATTCCGAAAGACCTTCACGAGGCCGCTGCTCATGGCGACCTGAGTGAAAATGCCGAGTATGACGCGGCGCGATCGCGTCAAGACTATGTCCAAGCCCGGATTGCCCAACTGACTGAACGGATGCAGCAACTCTCGCTGTACGACTTGTCGAGTATTCCAAAAGATTCGATTGCCTATGGCAGCCGGGTCACACTTGAAGAGGTTGATTCGGGCGATGTGGTTGAGTATCAGATCGTTTTTCCCGAAGAAGTCGATCCTGCTGCGGGGCAAATTTCGCTCCACTCTCCAATCGGCCAGGCACTTTTGCACAAGGAAATCGACGACGAGGTGGAGATTGTCACTCCTCAAGGGAAGCAGTTCTATACTATTATCGATATGGCAACCCTGCACGATCTTGAAAACAGCGGAGAGGGAGAATGAGGCGGGCTACGCCTCTTGCATGAGAGTAGAGGATCGTTTAGCCTAAGATGGGAAGCAGGGGGAAAGTGGGCGGGAGCCCACTTTTTTTCCATATGCAGCCCTCAGTCCAAGAGATTATCCAGCAGGTTGAGACCCTGACCACTCCCTTGGCCGAAGATGAAGGCTTTGAGCTGTGGGGTGTGGACTTGTTGACCGAGAATGGCCGCTGGATATTACGGATTTTGCTGGACAACACAAACGGGGTGACGCTTGATGATTGTACCCAAGTCCACAGACAACTGAGCGATTTGCTGGATGTGCACGACCCGATTCCATGGCGCTATACACTTGAAGTGTCCTCTCCCGGTCTTCGGCGTCCGCTTTTTCGCCCCAGCCAGTGTCAACGCTATATGGGACAACCGATCCGCTTACAGACGAAGACCGCCCAGGACGGGAAGCGGGCTTTCATCGGCCCGATATGTGAAGTAGAAGAGAATGCTATTAGCGTAGTTGACCAAGAAAGAGGAAAAGTTCGGGTGAGCTGGGCGAATGTGGCGCGGGCCCATGTTGATCCTCCCCTCCCCCTGCCGGGGAAGAATCCCGAGAGGAAGAAACGGAAAAGCAGGCGCCGCCAGACGAGGTAACCGCTATGCAATCAGACTTGAATCGGGTGATCGAACAAGTCAGTAAAGAAAAAGGAATGGACCGGAGCGTTATTGTTGAGGCGATCGAGAGTGCCATGCTGTCTGCGGCCCGCCGAACCTTTGGCCAGAAGCAGATTGAAGCGAAATTTAATGAGGACATAGGTGAGGTTGAACTCTTTGAAATGAAAACGGTCGTCGGGACCGTGACCGATGCGGAAACCGAAATAGAGGTGACGGAAGCGCAAGAGACGCTGGACCCCGAGGCCCAGATTGGCGACGAACTGCTCAGCAAGCTCCCCGCGGCGTCTTTTGGACGCATCGCCGCCCAAGTGGCAAAACAGAGCGTCATTCAGAAGGTTCGCGAGGCAGAACGCGAGCTGGTCTATAACGAATTCAAGAATCGCAAAGGCGAACTCTTTTCCGGGATTGTTCAGCGCGTTGAACGGCGTAACATCATTGTCAACTTGGGTCGTACTGACGCGGTCCTGCCCGAGAAGGAGCAGATTCCCTGGGAGCGATATCGCCAGGGCGACCGGATACGAGCCTATATCCTTGATGTCGATCTCGCGCAAAAAGGCCCCCAGATCGTGCTCTCCCGCACGCACCCTGGGTTTCTGATCAAACTGTTCGAACAAGAGGCCCCGGAGGTGTACGAAGGCATTGTAGAGATCAAGGGCGCCGCTCGAGAGCCGGGCACCCGCGCAAAGATTGGCGTGTACTCAACCGACCCCGATGTTGACCCTGTGGGAGCCTGTGTGGGGATGAAAGGGACGCGTGTCCAAGCCGTTGTCCAAGAACTCCGGGGAGAACGGATAGATATTGTCCCCTGGACACCCGACCCGGCTGAATATGTCTGTCGTGCCATTCTGCCGGCCAAGGTTGCCAAGATTATTCTGGATGAAGATGAAAATACGATGGAAGTGATTGTCCCGGATGATCAGCTCCCTCTTGCTATTGGGAAGAAGGGCCAAAATGTTCGGTTGGCTTCCCGTCTGACGAACTGGAAGCTGGACGTCCGATCCGAGTCAGAAGTCGAGTTGGAACACGTCCAGGTCCTCGAAGCGCTAAATGCTATCCCAGGCATAGGGGAGTCGAATGCCGATATTACGGCAGAGCTCTTATACCAGCAGGGCTTTAAATCGGCTCAGGACATCGCTGGTACCGATACTGATGCGCTGCTTGAAATCGAAGGGATTGGACCGGACCGGGTACCTGCGATTTGGGCCGCGGCCAAGGCGCAGGCGGAGAAAACAGCGGCGGAACAGGAGGCCGAACGCAGCGAACAGGGCGCAGAGGCTGTTGATACGCCGGTGGCAAATATGCCGGAAGAATCCGCCCCGGGTCCCGTTGGTGGAGGAGACCGAGCGGAGATGACAGGGGCAACCGCAGAGGACGTATGAAGCACGCCGAGCCGATGCGGACCTGTCTGGGATGTGGCTGTCGAGAGCAGAAGGGCCGGTTGCTGCGGCTGACGGCGACGCCTCAAGGGCGGCTCATTCCTGCTCACAGCCGTGGTCGCGGCGGATATCTGCATGCGCGCCGAGAATGTGTTAATGCTTTTGTCAATGCACGGACGAAGAGCTGGCGCTCCTTACGAGCGGGATGCTCCCGCGAGGCACGGGTCAGCTATGCTGCCCTGATAGAGCCTAGCCTGCCGAGGTGAAGAGACGGCGATGAGGTCATATGTCACGCAAGCGTATCCATGAATTAGCCAAAGAATGGGGATTCGAAACGCGGCAAGTGCTGACTCAGCTTGAAGCCCAGGGCATCCGTGGGAAAAAAACCCAGAGCACGCTGTCGGAGCAAGAGGCCGACGCCGTACAGCAGGCGCTTCGGCTCCCTACGGCCCCCCCACTTGTACTTGGGGAAGAGAAAGTCGTTGCCGAGCGCGTCGTCACCGAGCTTGACCAGCAAAAAGAGCATGTGGTGACCGCTCGGGAAGAGATTCGCGAGAATCGGATTCGCCCCAACGTGATTCGACGCCGGAAGCGCGTCGAAGTCCTGAACGATGACACCGCTACGTGGTCCGAATCTGCCCCTGCCGTATTTTCAGCGCCAACAGCCGAAGCGCCGCTGCCGACGTTTGTCTCTGTCGCGTTTGATGCTCCCATACAACAGCCCGCTCCGTTCATTCCCGAACCGCTCTCTGCCGAGACGCCGGCCTTCGATCTTCCGCCTGAATCGATGGACGAGCCCCATCAACAGGAATCCCGCGGCGAGGGTGCTGATCTGTCTCCCCCCGTGTCGGTCGATGACGGAACAGTCAGGGCAGAGGAAGGGCAGGAATCTGCCGAACAAGAAGAGTTCAGTACTGTCATGCCCAGCGGCGACACGCTCGCCGAGGAATCGAAACGTGCGGTGGTGGCAGGATCTCTCATCCAAGGAGAGACGAGCGAAGACTCAGCTCCAGCGTCAGAGGACGCCAGGCAGGGGGGGGCTCGTCCAGCCCGGGTGCTGGGCCGGATCGATCTTGGTAAACTCGCCGACCCCCCCGTCTCACGACCGGCTGGATTCATCCGACCCTCCTCTCCCTCTTTCCCCGCTGATATTGGCCTCCGTGAGGGGACGAGTGGTGAGGGCATAGGTGCGAGCGGGAAGAAACGAGGCAAGAAGCGTAAGGTCATCCGGAACGCCGAGTCGCTTGATGTCCCGGAGCGCGCGGCGCGTGTCGCGCGAGGGACCAGAAAGAAACGGCTCCTGCCGGGTAAAGAGCAGCGGCAGACCGAAATTACGATTCCCAAGGCCAGCAAGCGTGTTGTTCGTATCTCCGCAGTGATTACCGTTGGAGATCTCGCCCACAGTCTGGGGATAAAGGTTGGGGAAGTCATTAAAAAGCTGATGGGCCTTGGGGTCATGGCGACCATTAATCAGGTCCTCGATCATGATACGGCCTCGCTCGTGGCTGCGGATTTTGAATATACGGTCGAGAATGTTGCCTTTGATGCGGAGTCTGTTCTGGAAGACGAGCACGAAGCCTCAGAAGATGAGGGTGCACTTGAGCCTCGGCCGCCGGTGGTGACCATTATGGGGCATGTAGACCATGGAAAGACGTCGCTGTTGGATAAGATCCGACAGACGAATGTCACCGATCACGAACAAGGCGGCATTACGCAACATATTGGGGCCTATAACGTGCCGGTCGAAGGCCGTAGCGTGACGTTTCTTGACACCCCGGGCCACGAGGCGTTCACGTCTATGCGTGCCCGTGGAGCCAAGGCAACGGATATTGTGACGCTGGTGGTGGCCGCAGACGACGGGGTCATGCCTCAGACCATTGAAGCCATTAACCATGCCCAGGCGGCCGAGGTGCCCATCATTGTGGCGGTGAACAAAATAGACAAACCAGGAGCCGATCCTGAACGGGTCAAGCGCGAGTTGATGTCCCACGGTCTGGTCGCAGAGGACCTGGGCGGGGACATCATCCTTGCTCCAGTTTCCGCACTGACCGGAGAGGGGATTGCGCATCTCTTGGAGATGCTGATTCTCCAGGCTGACGTCATGGAACTGCGTGCCAATCCAAACAAATTTGCGCGTGGGGTGATTGTGGAAGCCCAGCTCGACCGGGGCCGTGGGGCGGTCGCCACGGTGTTGATCCAAGAGGGACAGTTGAAAGTCGGCGCTCCCTTTGTGTGTGGTACAGAACATGGCCGGGTCCGGGCGATGATGGACAGTCGGGGCCAGAAGGTGAAAATTGCTCTCCCGTCCATGCCGGTCGAGATTCTTGGCCTGACTGGAGTGCCTGAGGCCGGGGATATGTTTGTCGCCCTCGGTGATGAAGCCAAGGTGCGCCAGATCGCAGAATACCGCACAGAGAAGCGGCGTGAGACGGAATTGACCAAGAGCAGTCGGGCCTCGCTTGAAGACTTTTACCAGCAAGCCCAAGCCGGAGAAGTGCAAGAGCTGCGGGTTATCATTAAAGCCGATGTACAGGGTTCGGCCGAAGCGGTACGGGATGCGCTCACCCGATTGTCGACCGATGAAGTGAAGCTGACCGTGCTCCACGCCTCCGTTGGCGGCATCTCCGAATCCGACGTCTTGCTCGCCTCAGCCTCGAAGGGCGTTATTATCGGCTTTAATGTTCGCCCCGAGGTCAAGGCCGCTCAGCTGGCGGACCGGGAGGGCATTGAGCTACGACTGTATGGCATTATTTATGATGTCATTGCCGATGTCCGGGCGGCCATGGAGGGCATGCTTGCCCCGACCTATAAGGAAAATCCGCTCGGTCGGGCAGAGGTCCGCGAGGTCTTCTCGGTTTCAAAGATTGGCATGGTGGCCGGCTGTATGGTGGTGGAAGGTGGGGTCACGCGTGGGGCCCAGGTTCGGGTCGTCCGCGATCACGTTGTGGTTCACACCGGCCGTCTTTCGACGTTGCGTCGATTCAAGGATGATGTTCGCGAGGTCTCAGCCGGAACGGAATGCGGGGCCAGCGTCGAGAAATTTCAGGATGTCAAAGTGGGCGATGTCTTGGAGGTGTATGATCTCGAAGAAGTCGCGCGGCGCCTCGAACCACGCTCCCAGGAAGTGGCACAACACGCGTCATAGCCGGGACCGGGAAAAGCCGGGGGTGCGAACAGGTAGATTGGTCTACCACCTGTCCGTTCTCGTACCTTATCGGGAGGTGGTCGATGGTTGTGGGCGTGCTGCGACTGATTCTTTATTGTCATGCGAGCCATTCCTTAAAGGAGAAACGTGGCGTCGTTCGGAAGATCAAGAGCCGAGTCCGGAACGAGTTCAACGTTTCTATCGCCGAGTGCGCCGAGCCAGACCAATGGCAAACAATTGCTCTGGCCGTCTGCCAGGTTGGCTCTGATCACGCCTATGTTGAGGGGGCATTACAGGCGGTGACGAACTTTATTGAACGGTTGCACGTCGCTGAGCTGGGTGAAACCCAGGTCGAAATTCTCCATTACTAGAAGATTGATATGCCTGTCCGTCGTCCTGAGCGGGTGAGCGGTTTGCTCCTCCACGCGGTTGCCGATATTGTCTTGCGGGAAGTGAAAGACCCCAGAGTCAGTGGGGTGACCGTCACTGCTGCGACCCTGAGCCCCGATCTGCGCCTAGCGCGCATCTTCGTGCGGACCCTCCAAGACGAAACCCGGGCAGAAGCCCTGGCTGGTCTCCAGAGCGCGGCTGGCTATATCCGCCGTCAGGTGGCATCCCGTCTGCAACTCCGCTATACCCCAACGCTGGAATTTCTCTATGACACGACCCTGGATGAGGTCAACCACCTGGAAAATCTTTTTCATAAAATAAAACAGGAAGGCCGCTAGTGGCCGGATTTGATGGTATTCTTCTCATCGACAAGCCGACAGGACCGACGTCTGCGGAGGTCGTTCGGATTCTCAAAAAGACGCTCCGGGTCGAAAAAATCGGCCATCTCGGGACGCTCGACCCCTTTGCCAGCGGCCTGCTGCCCATCTGCCTGGGGGCTGGAACAAAACTCTCACAGTTTCTCATGGCGGCGCAGAAGTCCTATACCGGAACGCTGCAACTCGGCGTTGGGACCGACACGCTCGACTGCACCGGGACGGTCACCAACACGGCGCCTGTTCCAGACTGCACCCCGACGCTCTTGAGAAAGATTGAGCAGCGGTTTAGCGGCGACTACTGGCAGACTCCGCCTATGTATTCTGCGTTGAAACGAAAAGGGGTCCCGCTGTACAAACTGGCCCGCCAAGGCATTGAGGTAGCGCGCGAGCCACGTCGGGTGCATGTGTCCCACCTTGCTCTGACGCTCGGAGTGCCGCACGCCATTCATTTTTCTGTCTCGTGCTCAAAGGGAACCTATATCCGGGTCCTGGCCGCCGATATCGGAGTGGCTCTGAGCAGTCTCGCCCATCTGACGAGTCTCCGGCGGACGGCTTTTGGTGCGTTCGCCATCGGCCAGGCCATCCCGCTCTCGCGGGCCCAGAGTCCCCAGCCTGGACAGCCACTCCCCCTGCTCTCATTAGCCCAGGCAACCCAGTCCTGCCGAACCTTTCTGATATCAGCCCTGGAGGCCGTGCTCACCCGACATGGGCAGCAGGCCGTTTTACGGACACTCCCCGCCGCCCTGGCCGCGGGGGAGACGGCCCGGATTCTGAGCGCGGAGCATGAATTGGTTGCCATTGTCGTTGCTGAGGAGGGAGAATGGAAGCTCGCCCGTGTCTTTTAACTTTACACTAGGAAAACAGCGTGTTAGAAACGAAAAGAATAATCAAGGAGAAGGCAGAAAGAAGGAAGACCTATGCAGGAGGCTGAACAGAAAAGCGAAACCATCAGTCAGTTCCGGGTGCACGATAAGGATACGGGATCACCCGAAGTACAGATTGCCATTCTGACCAAACGGATCGTCCACCTCACCGAGCATTTCAAAACCCATAAAAAAGATCACCTCTCTCGGCGGGGCCTGCTTAAAATGGTGGGTCGTCGTCGTCGTTTGCTCGACTACCTGCGGAGTCAGGATACACAGCGCTATCGCAGTATACTCCAACGCCTCGGCTTGCGACGCTAGGGAAGTTCTCATCTCTTTTATCCGGTGTTGTTGAGAGAGTCGTGGAGAGCGTTATCGTTGCGCCGTCAAGACCTTGGCGTACAAAAAATTGAAGGAAGACATGTATAAAAAGATCGAAATGGAATATTACGGACGTCCGCTATCCATTGAAACCGGGCGTCTTGCCAAGCAGACGAGCGGTGCCGCCCTCGTCCTGTACGGGGAAACCGTTGTCCTGGTCACTGCGGTGGCGTCAGACGCGCCGCGTGAGGGGATCGACTTTTTCCCTTTGACCGTTGACTACCAGGAACGAACCTATGCCGCGGGAAAAATTCCTGGGGGATTTTTTAAGCGGGAAGGGCGTCCGGCAGAGCGAGAAGTTCTGACCTCACGGATTGTAGACCGGGCTCTTCGGCCGCTCTTTCCCAAGGGCTTCGCCTTTGAGACCCAGCTTGTTGCGTCGGTCCTGTCGGTCGATCGGGAAAACGACGCCGACACACTGGCCTTAATCGGTGCTTCTGCGGCCCTGCAAGTCTCCGACGTTCCGTTCCGGGGGCCTATTGCCGGCGTCCGGATTGGACGCTTACACGGAGAGCTGGTGGTTAATCCCCTGCAGAGCCAGTTCCAGGACAGCGATATCAATCTGTTTGTGGCCGCTGGTCGGGACGCTATTGTCATGGTTGAGGGTGGCGCACGCATGGTATCTGAAGAGGACATGCTTGAGGCCCTGTTTCTCGCTCAGGAAGCCGTCGCTCCGGTCCTTGATGCGCAGGACGAACTTGTCCGGGTCGCCGGCAAGCCAAAACGTGTGTTCGCCGAGCCTGCGATTGATACCGAGCTCGCCGACCGTGTACGAGCCACCGCAGCACAAAAACTCAGTGCGGCGCTGACGATTGCGGCGAAACTCGAGCGCGGGGCTGCCATCAAGTCTGCCAAGAAAGAAACGACTGAAGCGCTCAAGGAAGAGTTCGCCGGTCGGGACGAAGAGGTTGCCGCCGCCCTGGAGAAATTGACCGGCGCAACCATGCGCAAGGCGATTGTTGACGAGAGCCGGCGAGTGGACGGGCGAGGCTTGACGGATGTTCGGCCTATTTCGTGTGAGGTCGGCGTCTTGCCGCGCACGCACGGTTCAGCGCTTTTTACCCGCGGCGAAACGCAAGCCCTGGCGGTTTCAACGCTGGGCACCGCCGCGGACGAGCAACGAGTCGATGCCTTGATTGGCGAGCAGTACAAGAAATTCATGCTGCATTACAACTTCCCGCCTTTCAGCGTAGGGGAAGCCCGTCCGTTGCGGAATCCTGGACGGCGCGAGATTGGACACGGCGCCCTTGCCGAACGGGCCCTGACGGCCGTTCTGCCAACAGGAGATATTTTCCCCTATACGATCCGGACCGTTTCGGAAATTCTGGAATCAAACGGCTCTTCCTCTATGGCCACGGTGTGCAGCGGCGCGCTTTCCCTGATGGACGCTGGCGTCCCTATTGTGGCCCCGGTTGCTGGCATTGCGATGGGGCTGATCAAGGAAGGGGAAGAGGTCCGGATTCTCAGTGATATTCTCGGTGACGAGGATCATCTGGGCGATATGGACTTCAAGGTTGCGGGAACGGCCGATGGAATTACCGCGCTCCAAATGGACATCAAAATTGCCGGCGTCACACGTGAAATCATGCGCCAGGCATTATACCAGGCCCGTGACGGGCGGCTGCACATTCTGGAGAAGATGGCCGGATCGCTTGAAACGCCGCGGGAACAGGTCGCCGAACATGCCCCGCGCATACTGACCCTGAAAATCAAGCCGGATAAAATTCGTGACCTCATCGGCCCGGGCGGAAAAATGATCCGTTCTATTGTCGAAGAGACCGGAGTCAAAATTGATGTCGAAGACGACGGGACCGTATCTATTGCCTCCTCCGACGGGGACTCCATGGATCGGGCGATCAGTAAAGTTGAGGCGGTCACCGCGGATGCAGAGATCGGCAAGCTCTACACCGGAACGGTCAAGAAGGTGGTCGATTTTGGAGCCTTTGTCGAGATCCTGCCCGGGAAAGAAGGACTGGTCCACATCTCCCAACTCGCGCCTGAGCGGGTGCGGCAGGTGACCGATATTGTTGACGAGGGGGACGAGATTACGGTCAAAGTCCTCGAGATCGATAAGCAGGGAAAAATTCGTCTCAGTCGGCGTGAAGCCCTGTCCGAGCAGGACGCGGCACGCTAGCAGCACAGAGCACCACCGAAGGGGCACTATCGGGTGAGCGCACAGATCGTCGTTCCCATTACGCGCCTGCGCCAGGATGAACCGGGTGAGCCGTTGATCCCGCTCCCCCGCTATATGACCCCCGGCTCTGCCGGGATGGATATTGCGGCATCTATTACGGAAAGCGTCGTCCTTGCGCCGCTCCAACGGTGTGTCATTCCAACCGGATTCGCTTTAGCCCTGCCGCAGGATTACGAAGCTCAGGTTCGTCCCCGTAGCGGACTCGCCCTGCGCCAAGGGCTCACCATCCTGAACGCTCCGGGAACGATTGACGCGGATTACCGGGAAGAGGTGAAGGTTTTACTCGTCAACCTCGGGGACAAACCGGTTGAGGTGAAGCGGGGCGACCGCATCGCCCAGCTCATCGTCGCTCCAGTGGCACGTGTCGGTTGGGCTGAAGTCGATACGCTCGGCTCCACCCAGCGTCACGGCGGGTTTGGTCATACCGGGACGGTAGCCGGCGCGGACAGTTGACTCTCGGCTGAGGTGTGGTAGGTTCAGCCTCTAATTAGTGCGCTCAACGCGGGTGTAGCTCAGCTGGCTAGAGCGTGTGCTTGCCAAGCACAAGGTCGCCGGTTCGACCCCGGTCACCCGCTTTCCCCTTTCCTGCCGCAGTTGCGTTGTGACACCAGTATCCACTCCCGTCTTCCTCATTGATGGGCAGTCGTATATCTACCGCGCCTTTTACGCGGTGCGGGATCTGACCACTGCTCAGGGATTTCCAACCAACGCCATCTTTGGTTTTGTGAATATGCTCCAGCGTATCCATATGGAGCATGCGCCCAGCCATCTGGGGATGGTGTTTGACTCTCCGGGGAAGAATTTTCGCCATGAAATCTATCCGGAGTATAAGGCCAACCGGGCCAAGATGCCGGATGAGTTGCGGGTGCAGATCCCCCGCATCAAGGATATTGTCCAGGCCTATCATATTCCTATTCTTGAACTCGCCGGCTACGAGGCCGATGACATTATCGCTACCTTGGCGACGCGCTGGGAGCGGGACGGTGTGGAGGTGGTCATTGTTTCCGGGGACAAAGACTTGATGCAACTCGTCTCGGAGCGAGTCAGCATGCTCGATACCATGCGCGACCGGCGCATCGGTCCTGCAGAAGTACAAGCAAAATTCGGCGTTGAGCCGGGACGCGTTGTCGAGGTACAGGCTTTGATGGGCGACGCCACTGACAATATCCCCGGCATCCCCGGTGTTGGTGAGAAGACCGCCCTCAAGCTGGTCTCACAGTGGCAGAATCTGGAGGGCGTGCTGCAGCATGCCGCCGGGATCAAGGGCAAGCTCGGCCAGCGTATCCGGGAGCACGCCGAATTGGCCCGCCTCTCAAAAACGCTGGCGCTCCTCAGACAAGACGTGCCGTTGACTCCGGCGCTTGAGGACCTGGCGCTGACAACGCCAGACCATGAGCGTTTGCGCGAGCTTTTTACCGAGTTTGAATTCCGTCGCTTCCTGGCCGACTTGGACACCGACTGGGAGTTTTCCCTGGCTGATGAACGCGCCGCGCCGGTGGAACCGCCCGGTGTCTACGAGTCCGTGCGCAGCGTGCACCAGCTCGATTCGCTCGTCACCCGTATTCAGGCGGCCAAAACCTATTGTCTCGATACGGAAACGACGGCGCTCAACCCGCTTGACGCGGAACTGGTTGGTGTGTCGCTGGCGATTGAAGAGCAGCAGGCCTGGTATATTCCGGTTGGGCACCGCTCGGATGAGGCCGCCCCCCAAATACCGCCGGCCAAGACGCTCGCCGCGCTCCGCACGCTTTTTGCCGACCCCTCGCTGACCCTCATCGGTCAGAACCTGAAATACGACCTGATGGTCTTGGCCAACTATGGCCTGCACGCGCACAACCGCCTGGCTGACACGATGCTGGCCTCGTATCTCTTAAACCCGACGCAGCGCCATAACCTGAATGACTTGGCTCAAGAACATCTGCGCTACACGATGGTCTCGTATGAGGCCGTGACCGATGGTGCCAAAAAGAACTTCGCAGACGTGTCGGTCGAAGATGCCACGCGCTACGCCGGGGAAGACGCGGATATGACCCTGCGGCTGGCTCACCGTCTGTTCCCGCGAGTCAAAGAAGAAGGTATGGACCGCCTGTTCGCCGATATTGAAACGCCGCTCGTTCAGGTGTTGGCCCAAATGGAACGGACCGGGATGCGGGTTGACACCACAGTGCTGGCGCGCCTGTCTGGCGAATTCGGACAACAGCGAGCCCGGCTCGAAGCGGCAATCCACGACATGGCCGGAGAGTCGTTCAATATCGCCTCCCCGAAGCAACTCCAGTTCATCTTGTTCGAGAAGCTTGGATTGCCGCGTGGCAAAAAAACCAAGACGGGATCGTCTACCGATTCATCCGTGCTTGAACGCCTGGCTGAAGAATATCCACTGCCGGAGAAGATCCTAGCTTACCGGAGCTTTGCCAAACTCCAGAGCACCTATGTTGACTCCTTGCCCAAGCTCATCCGGGCAGACACCGGGCGCGTGCATACGTCGTTCAATCAGACCGTGACGGCTACGGGGCGGCTGTCTTCCAGCAATCCAAACTTGCAGAATATCCCCATCCGGAGTGACGAGGGGCGACGCATCCGAACGGCCTTTATCCCGGAACCCGGCTGGCGTCTCCTCTCTGCGGACTACTCTCAGATTGAACTGCGTCTCCTCGCCCACCTGAGCCAGGACCCCGTCCTGGTCGAATCTTTTCGGAAAGGTCAGGATGTCCATGCCCGCACCGCGGCAGAAATTTTTGAGACCTCCATTGAGGAGGTTTCGAGTGAACAGCGGCGCGAGGCCAAAACGATTAATTTCGGACTGATCTACGGCATGGGCGCGCGCCGACTGGCGCGGACTTTACGCATTCCGTTCAAGACCGCGCAGGCGTATATCGACCAGTATTTCAGCCGTTACGGCGGCATTCAGACCTATATGGAGGGCAGGCTGGCCAGCGCCCGAGAACACGGCTATGTCTCGACGCTGTTTGGCCGCCGACGGTATGTCCCGGACCTGGAGAGTAAAAGCCCGCAACTGGCCAGCGCTGCGGAACGGGTCGCCATCAACACCCCCATCCAGGGCACGGCGGCCGATCTGATCAAAGTCGCCATGATCACCATTGCGCGCCAGCTCAGCCAGGAGGGCTTACAGACGCGGATGCTCCTCCAGGTGCACGACGAGTTATTATTCGAGGTGCCGGACTCCGAGCTTGAGCAGATACGGGACCTGGTCCGCGAGAGCATGGAAGGGGTGAGGGCACTCAGCGTGCCGCTCCGGGTTGATGTTGGCGTTGGTCGGAATTGGGCCGAGGCCCATTAGACCGCAGTTTCGCCTCTCGATTGGACTCCGCGGGTCGTGCCAGAGTCGCATTGCCGCGGCACCCAAAGCGCCCTGACTGTACAAATCCGCCCGGCTTTGAAAAGCTGGAACCCATATCGACATAAGAAGAAGGAGGAAGCAGCATGGCCTACCGGGAAAATTACGAACATCTCGTCATCGAGAAGAACGATGGGATTGCACTCTTGACGATTAACCGGCCCGAGTCTCTCAACTCGACAAACTTCCGCCTGCACTACGAGCTGAGCAAGGTCTGGCTCGATATTGCAGACGACCCAGACGTACGCGTGGCGGTGATTACCGGAGCCGGTCGAGCCTTCTCGGCCGGGGGCGATTTTGACGTGGTTGAGAAGTCAATGGGCAACCTTGATGTTGTCTCCCAGACGATGAAAGAAGCGCGGGACATCGTCCACAATATGATCAACTGCGATAAACCCATTATCTCGGCGATTAACGGTGTGGCGGTCGGAGCGGGGCTGGCGGTTGCGCTGCTGGCCGATATCAGCATTGCTTCGGAGAAAGCGCGTTTCACCGATGGGCATACTCGGCTCGGGGTGGCTGCGGGAGATCATGCCGCGGTTATCTGGCCCCTCCTGGTCGGCATGGCAAAGGCGAAATACTATTTGCTGACGTGCGATATGCTGGATGCCAAAGAAGCCGAGCGGATTGGCTTGGTCAGCATGGTTGTCCCACCGGATGAACTCATGCCCAAGGCGATGGAAGTGGCGAACAAACTGGCGATGGGCGCACAGCAGGCCATCCGTTGGACCAAGCAGTCGCTCAACCAGTGGTTGCGGGCTGCCGCGCATACCTCGTTCGATTATTCGCTCGCCCTGGAAATGTTGGGCTTCTTTGGCAAAGACGTGGGCGAGGGGCTGAGTTCCGTCAAAGAACGCCGAGCCCCGGTTTTTCCCTCCGCGCACGAAAACTCATGACCACTCCGGAACGCATCGAGTCCACGCTCCGGCACGCCCTGTCCGCAACCGAGGTACAGGTCTTAGACGAGAGTGCCCTGCACGCCGGTCATGCCGGAGCCGCGGACGGCGGCGGGCATTACCGGGTCAGGGTGGTGTCGCCGCTGTTTACCGGCAAGAATTCTGTCCAGCGTCACCGCTTGGTCTATGCCGCGTTGGCGGATGATATGCAGCACACGATCCACGCGCTGGCGCTGACCACCCTCGCACCACACGAACGCCAGTAGACGGCCGGCCACTCCGTGCGGGGGGCCTTGCCGTGTCTTAGACTCGATAATACTCGCGGTACCAGGCCACGAAACGAGGAATGCCTTCCTCAATGGTTGTGGCGGGACGGAAGCCCACATCCTTCATGAGGTCCGCCACATCGGCCCAGGTGGCCGGGATGTCGCCGGCCTGTAGCGGGAGCAGGCGTTTTTCCGCTTTTTTCCCCAGGGCGCGTTCCAACACTTCGATAAAGCGAAGCAACTCAACCGGCTGGTGATGGCCGATATTATACACGCGATAGGGGGCGGTACTCGTGCCGGGGTCCGGTCTCCTGCCCGACCAGTGCGGGTTGGGTTGGGCGGTACGGTCATGCACGCGCACGACTCCTTCAACAATATCATCGATATAAGTAAAGGCGCGTTGCATCCTGCCGTAATTAAACACCGCAATTGGCTCGCCGGATAAGATAGCTTTGGTGAAGATGAAGAGGGCCATATCCGGCCGGCCCCACGGGCCGTAGACGGTGAAAAAGCGGAGTCCCGTTGTCGGCAGGTGATACGCATGGCTGTAGGTATGGGCCAGCAGTTCGTTGGCCTTTTTTGAAGCCGCATACAGGGAGACCGGGTGGTCAACGTTGTCACGCACCGAAAAGGGCAGCTTCGTATTGGCGCCATACACTGAACTGCTCGAAGCGTACGTCAGATGCCGCACCTTGGTCTGCCGACAGCCTTCGAGAATATGCATGAAGCCTGCGAGATTACTATCGATATAGGCGTGTGGGTTGGTGAGGGAGTAGCGCACCCCGGCCTGGGCCGCGAGATGGACCACCCGCTCAGGCGTATGACGGACGAATATATCCTCCAGGCCTGAGCGGTCAGCCAGGTCGAGCCGCACAAACGCAAACTGTTCATAATCGGTGAGATGAGCTAAGCGGGCTTCTTTCAGACGGACATCATAATAGGGATTCAGGTTGTCGAGTCCGACGACGCTATCGCCGCGTTCGAGTAAATACTTGCTGACATGAAACCCGATAAAACCGCCAACGCCCGTCACCAGGACCGTCATGCTGACCCCCTGTGTCGTTGCGGGGCAGGCGGAGTCGAGGCGGGTATGGAGGAAGGCGGTGTCGGGGTTGCGGCCCGGTGTTTGCCCAGCAGCCGGCGCGCCACGCTGCTATGATAGTCAAGGCCGGACCACACGCCGACGACCAGGGCGATCCATAAAAAATACATGCCCAGGAGATGAAAATCGATGAAGCCGTACTGATAGTGGATAATCAATCCATGCAGGGCAACCATCTGGAAGAGGGTCTTATATTTACCAAGCTGGTCAGCAGAGACGACCAATCCCTCTCCGGCGGCGATACTCCGTAACCCTGTCACCGCTATTTCCCGCCCAAGGATCACCACGACCATCCAGGCCGGCAGGTGCGGCTCACGGTCGCTGGCCGCCAGCATGACCAGGGCGGCCATCACCAGCAGCTTATCGGCCAGCGGGTCGAGGAAGGTGCCGAGGATGGTTGTGTGGCCGTGCTTGCGGGCAAGATAGCCGTCGAAATAGTCGGTCAGGCAGGCAATAGAGAAAATACCCGCCGCCATCAGGCTCGAGACCGGGTCCGTATCCGTCAGGCAATAGACAAGGAAAGGGATGAGCGCAATGCGCAGGAAGCTCAAAAGATTGGGGATATCTGACATGCTGGGTTCCGAGCGTCCGCAGCCCCGGTGCGAGCGAGACTCTTACCCAGAATAAAAGATTCCCTGGGTCAGGGTCAAACCCTGTCAGGCCCGTAACCGTCGATAACGCAACAGTAATGAACATTTTTGATAATCTTTGTTCTCGAACGCAAAAAAGCCCCACCTTGATAGTGGCGGTGCGGTAGCCGGCTCTCCCAACGCTCAGTCGTCCGGGCATGATGGAGCAGCCCTGGAATGAGCGGCGGTGTGCTGCATATTTTGGCGGACAGGAGCGGGACAAGGATTGCCCTCAGTTGCGCAGAACTTATCCATGTATGTGAGCACCTGCTGTCGCAGTTCTTCGGTGGCGCATAAGAGCTGGTGTGAGGTAGCCTGGGAGTCGCCCTGCGCAATAGCGTTGATAATGAACTCATTCGTAGCGGCGTCAAAATGCTCAAGGTCCTTCCAGAGACTAAAATCGTGAGTGAGCTGTTTATCAACCTGGAAGGTGAAAACCCGCACGTTGGGGAGCCGTGCCTGCGCTCGTGCTACTGCCTCATTCAGACTCAGGCGAGCCTCAAACCGTTCGCGCGCAATCCAAAAATCCATACCGTACCCTAGCACAGTCACCGGGAGTAGCAGCAAATCAAATTGCACAGTTGGATTCTGTTGAATGACGCGCTCAACTCTCTTAACAAATACGTCCTGGACCTCTCGGGGCGTCGGCGTGTGCTGGGCAAGATGCGTGCGGCGGACATCCGTCCAATAGTTCTTCCGATAGTCCCAAGCCGCCAGAACGCGCGCCTCGGAAAACTCAAACTGATCTATCCAATAATGGAGGATATCATAATTGTTCGGACACTGGCCGCGTATAGCCCGTAAGGATTCAAAAAGGATATCCAAGGAGAGAAGATAACGAAAAGGCGTCTCAGGCCCCACCTCGTATAAATGGTTGGGAAACGTTCCGAGACCCAATGACAGGACTCTGTCGCTGTGTCTATCGTAGAGGCGATCCCCGAGTGAAAAAGAGGGATAATTGATTTCCCATACAACCCGCTGTATAGCTTGGTTCTGTAGCACAACGTCAAGCAGCAAGGCTTGTTCTGTGACTAAGGAGGCAGAAATAGACAGGTTGATGATGTTGAGACCGAGCGCCTGCTGCAGAGCGGAGGTTTGGAAGGTCTCGGTCCGAGAGGTTCCGAGCAGAACAGCATCGTAGTCGAATTGGCGGGCAATCCCAGGATTCTGAAGACGCTGATTCTTGCTGAAACCGATTTCAAACCAGGGCCGATGGTAGAAGTAGAGCGGATCAACAATCCCATTGAACAGGCCGGCGAGGCTGAGCAGAAGCGCGCTGAGGCTGAGGAGCCTTGCCACATAGTGGCGATAGTGTTTCCGCTCAACGGGAACCATAGGCGCATCCTTATCAGAATTGAAAATATAAGAACTCGTCAACCCGATTGATGGCTAAGAGTGCCCAACTCATGAGAACGGCGAGCATAGTGGCCCAATATGCGGTAGGTCGCCACTGTATCCGGTTGCTCTGAAGTGCGATGCTGAAGGACTGCGACAGAAGAGCCGGGTGATACTGGGCAAGCAACTGCATCGTATTTGGTAAACGAAAGGCAATTACTCCCAGGACAGCAAGCCAGGCAAGTTGCTCCCAGCCGTACAGATAGCGGACCGATTCAAAGCGCCAGCCAAGCTGAAGGAGCCAAGGATGCAAGGGGCCGAGCCAGCCTACGGCGTCGGGTGGCAAGATTATCCCGTTGCGCCCCGCAAGTCCTCGATATATCCGAGCGGCAGTGGCAAAGCTGTCTGCGCGGAACAAGACCCATCCTACTGTCACAGCCAGAAAGGTCAGCATGACAGAAAGAGAGTAGCCAAACCGGCCAGCCCCCGCTGGCCATGACAGAGCGGAGCGAACAAACCGCCAACTTCGATTCAGAATAAGATAGCTCCCATGCAGCAAGCCCCAACACACAAATGTCTAGTCCGCTCCATGCCAGAGACCTCCCAGCCCCATAGTGGTGAGAAGATTGAGGCCGGTCCGAGTGAGGCCAGAGCGATTCCCGCCCAGAGGAATATACAGATAATCACGAAGAAATCGGGATAAGGTCATATGCCAACGCCGCCAAAACTCAATAATACTCGCCGCCTGATAGGGAGAAAAGAAATTCACGGGCAGTCGTATCCCAAACAGACGCGCCAACCCAACGGCCATGTCCGAGTATCCAGAGAAATCAAAATACAGCTGGAAGCTGTAGGCGAGGGTCCCGCCCCAAGCTTCAAAGAAACTAATGGGCTCGCCCTGTGCGGCCGCGGCAAAGATGGGGTCCGCATATACCGCCGCGGGATCGGCGAGCGCAACTTTTTTGAGAAAACCGAGACAGAAAATAGTGAGTCCGACTTCGACATCTCGCTGCCGTTGAGACCGCTCTCGCCTCACAGAGAACTGGGGCATCATCTCGTTATGATGGACAATAGGGCCGGCAATCAGCTGCGGGAAAAAGCACACGAACAGACAATGGTGCAGCAGGCTGTACTCAGTCACTTGGCCTCGATAAACATCAACTAACCAGGCGATCTGCTGAAAGGTGAAGAAGGAAATCGCCAACGGGAGGACGATGGGCAGGGGAGAGAAGGCTGTGTCGAAAAGGGTGTTGGTAGTGTGCAGGAAGAAGGTAGCGTATTTGAAATAGCCGAGCAGGGCTAAATTCCCACTCACTCCAAACACAAGCAGACTCTTGCCGGGCGCAGATTGCAAACCCCAGCCAACACCAAAATTGAACAGCGTCGAGAGCAGCAATAACAACAAATAGATGGGCTGCCACCAGGCATAGAAAAACCATGAGGCAATCACCAGCCAGGCGAGGGCGAGTTCTTTTTGCTGTTTTTTCTCCTCCAAGTAGAGAAAGGTTCTAAAGACGAGAGGTAAGAATAAGAACAGGAAGGTGTAGGAATGAAAGAGCATCGTCTTGCCGAGGTCTGCAGGCCGTTGACTACCCGGAGGCCGATAATAGGCACTGGCAGCGAGATGCGATCATCGCCGCGGCTACGCCCGCTCGCCAAACAGCGAGAGCTGACTGCCCTTGGGACGGCTTCCCAGAGGCAGCGGGTAGCGACCGGTAAAACAGGCATCGCAAAAGCCGTTCCCGTTGGCCTGGAGCCCGGCGTACATGCCTGCCTCGCTCAGATAGGCCAGACTATCAGCGGTGACGTAGCGGCTGATCTCTTCGACCGAATGGGAGGAGGCAATCAATTCCCGTCTGGTCGGTGTGTTCACCCCGTAAAAGCAGGGGGAAATCGTCGGCGGAGCGCTGATCCGCAAATGGACCTCTCGGGCCCCGGACGCGCGAATCATCTTGATGATTTTGCGACTGGTCGTCCCGCGGACAAGGGAGTCGTCCACTACGATGACCCGTTTGCCGCACAGGATCTCGGCCTGGGCGTTGAGTTTGACCTTGACCCCAAAATGGCGGATGGACGATTGGGGTTCAATGAAAGTCCGACCTACATAGTGATTGCGGATCAGGCCCATTTCAAACGGCAGCCGGGCTTCTTCCGCATAGCCCAAGGCGGCGGGCACTCCGGAGTCCGGAACGGGAATGACGACATCCGCCTCGACCGGGGCCTCACGCGCCAACTGCCGCCCAAACGCTTTCCGCGCCTGGTAGACATTCTGCCCGAACATGGTGCTGTCCGGTCGCGCAAAATAGACCTGCTCGAAAATACACCGGGCCGCCGGCGCCCGCGGGAACGGGCTATAGCAGGTCATGCCGCGGGCATCAAACAGGATGACCTCTCCGGCCTGGATTTCTCGCTCATACTGCGCCCCGACGAGGTCCAGCGCACAGGTCTCGGACGTGACCACATAGCCCGTCTGACCCGCGTGTTTGACGCGCCCCAGCACCAGCGGCCGGAACCCGTAGGGGTCGCGCGCCGCAACCATATGATCCTCGCTCAAGAAGACCAGGGAATAAGCTCCCCGCACCTGCGATAAGGCATCGATAATACGGTCGATCGGCTGTTCGGCTTGCGAGGCGGCAATGAGATGCAGGATGGCTTCGGTATCGACCGTAGACTGGAAAATCGAGCCGCCCGCTTCAAGCCGCACGCGTAGTTCTTCGGCATTGACCAGGTTGCCATTATGCGCAATCGCCACTGAGCCGTGCGTATACTTGGCCAGCAGAGGCTGCGTGTTTTTGATCATCGTCGCGCCCGCGGTGGAATAGCGATTATGGCCAATAGCGCTCAGCCCTTCCAGGCTCCGAATCAGCTTTTCGTCAAAAATATCGGCCACCAGGCCCATGCCCTTATGCGTGAGCAGGGCCTGACCGTTTGAAGAGGTGATGCCGGCAGCCTCCTGTCCCCGATGTTGCAGGGCATACAAGGCCAGATAAGCCAAGTTGGCCGCTTCGGGATGACCATAGACGCCCACGACTCCACACTCTTCGTGGAAACCATCGAACACCGCGTCGGCTGTGTCGTGCGCCACGCTATCCCTCCCCGATCAGGTCAGCTTTTGGGTAAGCGCCGTTTGCCACTGCTGGCGTAAGGACGCGGTTGCGATTTTCATATAGCCTGCAATGTCGAGGTCCGTCCCACCAACTTCTCCCAAGACGGTGAAGGGTAATCCGCTCGTGTGGAGCAGCGCTTGGAGTCGATCCCATTCGGTCGGTCGGACAGAAATAATGGCCCGCGATTGGCTCTCTCCAAACAGTACGGCGTCAGGGCGCAGATCGCCGGTCAGTGTCACACGCGCTCCAAGAATCTGCTGGGGATGGCTGATACACGCTTCTGCCAGCGCCACGGCCAACCCGCCTTCTGCCACATCGTGAGCCGAGGAAAAGAGTCCGGCCTGGGCGGCCTGCACACACACCTGCTGGAGGAGCCGTTCCCGTTCCAGGTCAAGCTGGGGGGGCCGGCCACATTCCTGCTTATGGATCGTAGCCAGATATTCACTCGCGCCGAGTTCTTCGTGCGTTTCGCCCAACAGGACGATGATATCGCCCGGGTGCTTGAACCATTGGGTGACATGGTGCGTGACCGTGTCCACAATCCCGACCATGGCCACGGTCGGAGTCGGAGGAATTGCCTGACCATCGGTTTCATTATAGAAGCTGACGTTGCCGCTGACTACCGCTACCTCCAGGGCCTCGCAGGCCGCCCGCAGGCCGTCAATGGCCTGGACGAACTGCCACACCACCTCCGGCTTCTCGGGGTTGCCAAAATTGAGGCAGTCGGACAGGGCCACCGGCCTGGCCCCGCTGACGGCAAGGTTGCGCGCGCTCTCGGCGACCGCAATCGCCGCTCCTCGATAGGGGTCAAGCGCACAGTAGCGACTATTACAATCGACGCTGATGCCCAGTCCCTTGTCCGATTCCTTCAGCCGAATGATGGCCGCATCCGAGCCGGGCTGGACAACCGTATTCCCGCCAACGAGAAAATCGTACTGCCGATAAACCCACTCCTTACTGGCAAGATTCGGCGTGGTGAGGAGCGTGGTCAGGACCCCGGCGTAGTCGGTGGGCAGGGGCAGAGTGTCGAGGTCGAGCTGTTGTTTCCGTGTCAGGTCGGCCGGTCTGGCCGCCGGGCGTTCGTAGGCTGGTGCCTGCGAGGTCAAGGCCGAGACGGGAATGCGGACGACTTCCTCCCCCCGCCACGTCGTGCGGAACAGGCTGTCAGCCGTGACCTCCCCAATGACGACGGCCTGGAGGTCCCAGGTGGCAAACACATCCTTGACGGCCTCTTCACAGCCCTCCTTGGCAACGATCAGCATCCGCTCCTGGGATTCGGACAGCAGCAACTCGTAGGGGGTGATACCGGCCTCGCGGGTTGGGACCCTGTCGAGGTCCAGGACGATGCCGGCTTTGCCCCGGTCGGCCATTTCCACCGACGAGCTGGTCAGGCCGGCGGCCCCCATATCCTGAATACCGATAATCAGGTCCTGCTGCATGAGGGCCAGGCAGGCTTCAATCAAGATATTCTCGGTGAACGGATCACCCACCTGGACGGCCGGCCGGAGTTCTTCGGACTTGTCATCAAATTCCCGTGAGGCCAGCAGGCTCGCGCCGTGAATCCCGTCTCGACCGGTGCGAGAGCCCACATAGATCACCGGATTTCCCACCCCCGCGGCGGTGGCCCGAAAAATCCGATCGGTGGGGGCAATGCCCAGGGTAAAGGCATTGACCAGGATATTACCGTTATAGCCGGGGTTGAAATACACCTCGCCCCCGACGGTCGGTACGCCCACGCTATTCCCGTAGCCGCCAATACCCCCCACCACCCCCCTGAGGAGATGGGCGGTGCGCGAATGCTCAATCGCCCCAAAGCGGAGCGAGTTCAGCGAGGCAATCGGGCGAGCACCCATGGTAAAGACATCGCGCAGAATGCCGCCTACCCCGGTGGCGGCCCCGTGATAGGGCTCGATAAAAGACGGATGATTATGGCTTTCGATCTTAAAGACCGCGGCCAGACCCTCACCAATATCGACGACGCCGGCATTCTCACCCGGTCCCTGTAATATCGCCGGTCCGGTTGTCGGCAGCCGCCGCAGAAAGCGCCGGGAACTTTTATAGCTACAGTGCTCCGACCACATCACGGAGAACACGCCCAACTCCTCGAAGGTTGGGGTGCGCCCGAGGGTCTGGACAATGCGGTCGTACTCGTCGGTTGACAAACCGTGGTCGTGGGCGAGCTGGAGATCAACCGGTATGGACGCCATAGCGCTACGCAAAGACCGAGGTAAAGAGCTTGCGCCCGTCTTCGCCCCCCAGCAGGGCTTCGACCGCATGTTCGGGGTGAGGCATGAGGCCGACCACATTCCCGCTGGTATTGGTCATGCCGGCGATATTCTGCACAGATCCATTCGGGTTGGCCGAGTCCAGCGCTTCGCCGTCCTGATTCACATAGCGGAAGACGATTTGGTCGTTGTCCTGGAGCGCCTTGAGAGTCGCCTCGTCCGCCACATAGCAGCCCTCGCCGTGTTTAATCGGCAGGGACAGACACTCGCCCGCCGAATACTGGGCCGTAAAACGGGTCCGCGCCGTTTCCACCCGGACGGAGACCCGCTCGCAGATAAACGACAGCGAACGGTTGCGGACCAGCGCTCCCGGCAGGAGTCCGCTCTCGCACAGAATCTGAAACCCGTTGCACATGCCCAGCACCGGACCGCCGGCTCGGGCAAACGCCCGCACGCTGGACATGACCGGCGAGAAGCGGGCGACCGCCCCACAGCGTAAATAGTCGCCATAGGAAAACCCGCCCGGTAGCACAATTGCCTCGACGCCGTGCAAATCCTGGTCTTTATGCCATAACGAGACCGCCTCCTGCCCGAGCACCCTCTCCAGGCAGTAGACGGAGTCCCGGTCGTCGTTCGAGCCGGGGAAGGTGACCACGCCCCACTTCACTCGGTGTTACTCCTCGACGATCTCAAAGCGAAAGTCTTCAATGATGAGGTTGGCCAATAAACGCTGGCACATCTCTTCGACGCGCTGCTCGGCGTGCTGTCTGGAGAGGCCCGTCAGCCGGACCTCCAGATACTTGCCCATGCGGACCTCGCTGACTTCCGGGTAGTCGAGGGCGTGCAGAGAGTGCGCAATGGCCTTCCCCTGAGGGTCGAGAATGGCTTTTTTCGGCGTGACGTAGACCTTGGCCAGCATACTCCGCCTCATGCTGACCGCACAAACACACGCTCGAAGATGCGGTCCGTATGCCGCAGGGCGTGACTTGTGTCAAAGAGCTGATCGATTTCAGCCGGAGCCAACAGCCGGGTAATATCCGGGTCCTGGCGCACCTCAGCGGCAAAGGAGGCCTGGCGTTCCCAGACCTTCATGGCGTTGCGCTGAACCCAGCGATAGGCCTCTTCGCGGGAAATGCCTTTGCGGACCAGGGTCAAGAGCAGATGTTCGGAATAAATCGCTTCCCCGAGCAGGGCCATATTGGCCTGCATCCGCTCCGGATGCACAACCAGCCGGTCCACCAGCGTGGTCAGCCGGGCCAACATAAAATCGAGCAGCGTGGTCGCGTCCGGACCGATCACCCGTTCGACCGAGGAGTGGCTGATATCCCGCTCATGCCAGAGGGGGACGTTCTCCAGGGCCGAGAGCGCGTAGCCGCGCAGCAGGCGCGCCAGTCCGCTCACATTTTCCAACTGCCACGGATTGCGCTTATGTGGCATGGCCGATGAGCCCTTCTGGCCGGGCGTAAATGGTTCTTGGACTTCAAAGACTTCGGTGCGCTGCAGATGGCGCAACTCGGTTGCAATCCGGTCAAGCGAGCTGCCGATCACCGCCAGGGTCGAGAAAAAGGCGGCATGCCGGTCACGCGGGACCACCTGGGTGGCAATGGTTTCCGGAACGAGCCCCAGGCGCGCACAAATAGCGGCTTCGACCGCGGGATCAATATTGGCATACGTGCCAACCGCGCCCGATATTTTACCGACCGCAATCTCGCGGCGGGCGTGCACCAGGCGGGCCTTATTGCGCTCCATCTCGGCGAACCAGTGGGCGACTTTGAGGCCGAAGGTAATCGGCTCGGCATGCACGCCGTGACTGCGTCCGATCATGACCGTGTGTCGATGTTCCTGGGCACGCCGCTGAAGCACGGCGAGCAGGGCATCCAGGTCGGCCAGAATCACATCCGTCGCCTCACACAGCTGCACGGCAAAGCCGGTATCAATCACGTCGGACGAGGTCAGGCCGAGATGCAGATAGCGCCCTTCTTCGCCGACGCTCTCAGCCACGGCGGTGACAAAGGCAACTACATCGTGCTTGACCTCGGCCTCGATTTCCTGCATGCGGCCAATATCAAGCCGGGCGCTTTGTCTCAGATGCGGAATCACGTTTGCCGGGATGTCGCCGCGCTCGGCCAGAGTCTCACACGCCAGCAGCTCGACTTCCAGCCAGGTGGAAAATTTGTTCTCCTCCGACCAGATTTTGCGCAAGGCCGGGCGAGTGTAACGTTCAATCATGAGCGCAGTGCTATCAGAACTTCAGCAGCGACCAAAGAGGGGGCTTATTGCTTTGGCGCGAGCGGTCGCATGGCCCGGGGCGTCTTTTGTCGCCTTCATGGTCGTGGCAATAAGAAAAGGGTGTTGCAAGCACGTGAGGGGCGGGGTAGATTGGTAAGCCCTGCTCTAAAGCAGTCCCGACGCGGCGGCGTACCCAAGTGGCTAAGGGAGAGGTCTGCAAAACCTCCATTCACCGGTTCGAATCCGGTCGCCGCCTTGTCATTCTTCCTCGGCTTGGTCCCGATGTCGTGGCCCAAAACACACTCCCCTTTCCGAGTTCTGGATGAAATTGAGTAAGATACGGACATCGTGAGACGGAGCGGTCTTCAACAGGCGTTCGACCTTGTGGCGCATGTTTCCTCGTCGGCGGAACAAGGTGGCAAACGCCCGTCTCAGGGCAGTAATGCGCTCTCGACTGAAACCGGCCCGCCGCAGGCCGACGACGTTTAAGCCGCGCACGGTATGGGTACCGTCCATAATACAAAAGGGCGGGACATCCCGACTGGTCCGCGACAATCCTCGCAGCAGGGCCAAGGTCCCGATCTTGACAAACTGATGCACCACACAGTTGCCCGACACAAAGACCCGGTCCGCGACTTCGACATACCCGGCCAGCAGTGCGCCGCCGGCAATGATCGTCCGATCCCCCAACTGGCAATTATGCGCGACATGGGCGTGCTGCATGAGATAATTATCGTTGCCGATAATGGTGGCACTCTCGGGCTGCGTCCCGCGGTGAATCTGGCTGTGCTCACGGATGATATTGCGGTGACCGATTCTGAGATAGCTTTTTGCGCCTGAGTACGACACGTCTTGCGGAACGTGGCCAATGACCGCGCCCATATGGATTTCATTGTCTTCGCCGATTTCGGTCCAGCCGGTCAGGACGGCATGGGCCAAAATCCGCGTTCCGCGTCCGACCTGGACCGCGCCGTCGATCACGACATAGGGGCCAATGTCAACGCTGGGATTAATGTCGGCCTGTGGGGAAATAATGGCTGTTGGATGGATCACCATGCCTGACACGCGAGGGTCTTAAACCTGGTGCGGCTCGGTTGCCTCGTCTTCCGCGGGTGTCGGGTCGGCCGGCTCACCGGGAATATGATACGTCTCACTCGCCCACGCCCCACGGTCGAGCGTCCGACAGCGCTCCGAACAAAAAGGGCGGTAGACATTAGCCTGCCAGGGCGTTTCCTTACGACACCGTGGGCATCTGACTGTCCGCATAATCGCTCACCTGATGAAATGGGAAAAAAGGCCCTCTAACAGCGGTGCAGATGTTGGCAGGTTTACTCATGAGGACGGAAAAGCGGGCGACCGGACTTGAACCGGCGACGTCCAGCTTGGGAAGCTGGCATTCTACCGCTGAATTACGCCCGCTCGGGATTATCGTCTGACCCTCCACTCAACAGAGCCGGGAGAGGAACGCTGGAAAAGAAAACCCCGGCCTCGTCCTACTCTCCCACAGCATGACGCTGCAGTACCATCGGCGCTGGAGGGCTTAACGGCCGTGTTCGGGATGGGAACGGGTGTGGCCCCTCCGCCATTGAGACCGGGAAGTTTTCCTAGCCGCCTTTAATACCGGCCTCACCAGGGAGTGTCAAGCCTCCCGCACCCGTCTATCTCTCCGTCAGTCAGCGAGATCAAACCCGGAAAGTCCTTTGGGGATTCTGCGCCCGCGTCGGTTGACGACCCCGGTATCCATCGTTACCGTGGGGCAGGTGAAGGAAGAAATTACACATATTTTTCAGGCGAGTATCGAGGCCAAAGAACAATTCTTACGGACGCATGGCAGCGAATTGATCGCCGCAATCAACACGGTTATCCGAACGCTGCGTTCGGGCGGTACAATTCTCCTGTTCGGGAATGGCGGCAGCGCGGCCGACGCGCAGCATCTGGCTGCCGAGTTCGTGAATCGCTATCTGATCGATCGTCCGCCGCTGCCGGCGATTGCGCTGACAACCGACTCCTCGGCTTTGACCTCGATTGCCAACGACTACGGTCCAGCCGATATTTTTGCCAAGCAAATACAGGCGCTTGGCAAAAATAATGATGTCGCCATTGCGCTCTCGACCAGCGGCAACTCGGCAAACGTGCTGCGCGGCCTTGAGTGTTGTCGCACGATCGGCATGCCGACCATCGGGCTGACGGGTGGGAGTGGCGGAGCGATGGCTGAGCTGGTCAATCACTGCCTGTGTGTTGCGGCCACAACCGTCACGCCTCGGATTCAGGAAACCCATATTCTCATTGGCCACGTGATCTGCGAGCTGGTTGACCGCAACCTCTACGGGGCCGACTGAGAGTAAAACGTGCAATGAAATTTTCTCCTATCGATCCGAGGCAGGCCTCCACCTATCCGCTCAGTCAACGCAGCAGTAAAGTCGCGGCCCAGGGCTTGGGCGCACCGTGGCGGGTGGGCGGCAGCTTGCGAGAGTTTCTGCACTCGCTGCCCGGTATTCTGGCTGCTCCCGACCTGGATGAAATCGCCGGTCGTATTGCGACCGCGGTCCGGTCCGGGCGACCCGTTGTTCTGGGTATGGGTGCCCACCCGCTCAAAGTCGGCCTGTCTCCGCTGATTATTGATTTCCTGGAGCGTGGCATTATCGCTGCGATTGCGCTGAACGGGGCCGGTATTATTCACGACTTTGAACTGGCCTATCAAGGGGCGACGTCCGAGGATGTCGCCGCCAGTCTGGATACCGGCCGGTTCGGTATGGCGCAGGAAACCGGGGGATTTCTGAACGCCGCCATGCAAACCGGGGTGATACAGCGGGGGGTCGGTATTGGCCGAGCCGTGGGAGATCGTATCCGCGAGGAACAATTGCCCTACGCCTCACTGAGTGTGCTTGCTACGTGCGCCCGGTTGGAGGTGCCCGCCTGCGTCCATGTCGCGATCGGGACCGATATTATCCATATGCACCCCAGCGTGGACGGTCGGGCAATCGGGGAAGGCAGCCTGCGCGACTTTCATCTGCTGACGTCGGTAGTCGCTCAGTTGGAGGACGGGGTGTTCATCAACCTGGGCTCTGCCGTTATCATTCCCGAAGTGTTCCTGAAAGCGCTCTCGCTGGCGAGGAATCTCGGCCATCCGGTTCGGACCTTGACCACGGTTGATCTCGATTTCATCCGGCACTATCGACCGACTGTCAATGTGGTTCACCGCCCCACCCAACAGGGCGGACGCGGCTTTCAACTCACCGGCCACCACGAAATCCTCTTCCCGTTGCTGTGTGCCGCGGTTTTGGAAGAACTGGGAACAGACGCGCCGGACAGGGCATAGCCGCGCGTTCGACTGCCGGAGTCTCAAAAGTGCCCGGCTGATGCACGCCTGGCGGAAGTCGTATACAATCGTGCCGTCTTGGACCCGGATGGATGCCCTATGAAGTTCATGCTGTTTTTACTCCCCTCAATCCCGGCAACGCTGGAGGAGCGCAAGACCTTACGGCCGATTGCCTCTCATGCGGACCGGTGGCAGGCCATGTTTCAGGAGGTCGTCGAACTTGCCCAGTTTGCCGAAGAGCTGGGCTTTGACGCGGTGGCCTTCCCGGAACACCATCTGCATAGCGAAGGCTTCGAGATGGGCGCACCGCCCGAGTTTCTCCTGTACGTGGCCATGCAGACCAAACGGATACAGGTCGGCCCCATCGGCTATGTGCTGCCCGGTTGGGACCCCCTGCGCCTGGCGGTGACAACGGCTTGGCTGGACCAGCTTACCCAGGGCCGTTCTTTTGTCGGCTTCGCCCGCGGTTACCAGCAGCGCTGGCTGAACCAGATGGCGCAGAAGGTGCATATTTCCGCGACGACCAGCGACCAATCCAGCCTGGATGAGACCAATCGGCGGGCCTTTGAAGAGGTCTACCACATTCTCAAGCTGGCCTGGTCGGACGAGCCGTTTCGCTTTCAGGGCGAATTTTATGAATACCCCTACCCGTACGAGAGCGGAACGCCCTGGCCGCCCGCGCCGTGGACCCGGGAATACGGTACGCCGGGGGAGCTGGACAGCCAGGGTAACGTTCACCGTATTACGGTCGTGCCCAAGTCCTACCAAAAACCCCATCCCCCGCTGTTTCAGGCGTTTTCGGTCAGCGAGTCCACCATCCGCTGGTGTGCCAGGGAAGGGGTCATCCCCATGATTCTCCTGTCGCGACACGAACAAGTCCGACAGCTCGCCCAAATTTACGCCGAAGAGGCCGGGCGGGCCGGACGTTGGCTGCCATTAGGGTCAAACATCGGCGTCCTGCGCCAGATATATTTTGCCGACACTGTTCCACAGGCCGTCCGTCTGGCGGAAGAGGGCTTGGTCGGGGTAGGATATAAACGCTTCTGGGGGCATTTTGGTTTCTGGGAAGCCTTTCGCTTTCCTGAGGATGAACTCGAATATCCGAGCGGGGAGCAGCGTCTGCCTCTACAGGAATGGACGGTCGAGCGGATGATACGGGCGAATTATCTGTATGCCGGGCCGGTGGACGACGTGGTACGCGGCATAGACGCCTTGGCCGACGCGGCAAACCCGGAATGGTTTGCGTGGCTGTTTGACCAGGGGCTCCTCCCGCGCGCAGAGCTGAGAAAACAACTCGAACTTTTCGGCACGCATATCCTGCCACGTTATCGCTAATTCCGCAGACCCAACGGACCCCAGAGACCCGACCGACCCTCAGAGCGTACCATGCCACAGTTCCAATATCAGGCAACCACACCGCAAGGACAACTGATTGAAGGCATCAGAGAAGCCGAAGAGGAGCGTGCGGTCGTGGCCTGGCTCCACACCCAGGGCTATATCCCCCTCAACGTCGCACTCCCGCACAGTCGGGAAGCAAAACCCGCGCGCAATTGGCAGTTGTCTCTGCCGGATTTGCCCTGGCGTGGCCGCGTGACGCAGCGCGACGTGCTGCTCCTGACCCGTGAGCTGGCCACCATGCTGGCGGCAGGGTTGCCTCTGGACCGGGCGCTGTCAGCCCTAGTCGGGCTGGCGTCAAAGCCGGCCCTGAGCCGCGTGGTGGCTGAGGTGCTGAAGACCGTGCAGCAGGGCAAATCGCTGGCCGATGCCCTAGCCCAGTACCCCGCCGTATTTCCCCCCCTATATTTGAACATGGTCCGAGCCGGAGAAGTCGGTGGCTTCCTGGAAACCGCGCTGCAACGCCTGACGGAATATCTTGAGCGCGCTCAGGAGGTCCAGGAGGAGGTGAAGTCGGCGCTGACCTATCCGGTATTGCTCGTCCTTTTTGGCGCCGGAGCGATTGTCTTCATGTTTATCTTCATTCTACCTCGCTTTGCCGGCTTGTTTGCCGACAGCGGCCAAGCCCTCCCGGCGTCAACCCGGTTCATGCTGGTGACTAGTGAGGTGTTGCGTTCTTACTGGTGGGGGTTTCTCCTGGCCGGGGCCGGCGGCATATTCGGCTGGCAGCGCTATGTGGCCACTCCCCAGGGCCGCCTGACCTGGGACGCCTTCCGCCTCCGTCTGGCCTTGCTCGGTCCCTTGCTCCAAAAGCGCGAAGTGGGCCGTTTTTCCCGCACCTTAAGCACCTTACTCAGCAGCGGGGTACCGCTCCTCCAGGGGTTGGAAGTGGTGGAGGCCGTTGTTGAGAACAGCGTCATCCGTCAGGCTATCAAGGAAGTCCGGGCCGGCGTCCGGGAAGGGCAGGGGCTGGCCGCCCCGCTCGGACGAACCGGCGCATTTCCGCCGCTGGCGCTGCAAATGATCGGGGTAGGCGAGGAAACCGGCCGACTGGACGACATGCTGAAGCAGGTTGCCGATTACTTTGAGCGCGAGACGCAGCGGCAGATCAAGCGGCTGACCTCGCTGGTCGAACCCGTCCTGTTGCTGACGATGGGGCTGATCATCGGCTTTGTGGTGATTGCCATGTTGGTTGGTATCTTCAGTATCAACGACATGCCCCTGTAGCGGGGAGAAGGAACGGGCAGAAAGGAAGTGGTGTATGCAGCACAATAAAAAAATATTGTCCGCTCAGGCCGGGTTTACGCTCATCGAACTCCTGGTCGTGATGGTAATTATTGGTCTGCTGGTCGCCCTGGTCGGGCCGAACGTCATGGGCCGGGCCGAGAAAGCTAAGCCGCAGGCCGCGCGGGTGCAGATCGAGAATATCGCCAGCGCGCTTGAGATGTTCAAACTGGACGTGGGTCGCTATCCGACCGAAGAGGAAGGCCTGGCCGTGTTACGCCAAGCGCCGGCCAGCGTGGACCGCTGGGACGGCCCCTATCTCAGAAAGCAGGTGCCCAAAGACCCGTGGGACCGTAACTATGTCTATCGGCGCTCAGGAAAAGAATTTGAGGTACTCTCCTACGGCGCAGATGGCGTAACTGGTGGCTCCGATGTTGACGCCGATATTCTCAGTTCTGAATAAACGGCGTGACAAGAGGAGGGTTGGGTGAATCTCCCACCGAGCGTACAGCGCCTCGCCACGGTTGACTATTGTGACGGCCTCGGCATCGCCGTTGGGTCGCATGCGATCAGCTTCGTGCACAGCACCAAGCGCTTCCTGCAGGTTGGGCTGAAAACCGTGCGGACCGTTCCCTTGCCGGAAACCACCGAAGACCATCTACCCGTTATCCGGCGGGCCTTGGCCGACTTTCTGGCAGACCTCGAAGCCCTGCCCGACCAAACCGTTCTGTGTCTGCCCCGGACAGAGGCGAGCGTGAGCCGGCTGGTCGTGCCGGAAGCCGCGCGGGGCTCGCTGGAACAGGTCATCCGCTATGAAGTCGAACGCCTGCTGCCCTTCCGTGAGGAAGACATCTATTACGATTATGTGACGACGGAAGAAGGTGGAGAAGAGCGGCGGCTTGGCGTCGTTATTTTTTGTTTTCCCCGCCAGACCGTCGATCCCCTGGTCAATCTTCTGGTCGAGCACAATCTGCGCCCGCAGAGTGTCACCCTGAGCAGTGCCGCGCAGGCCACCACCCTGCTCGCCTGTTGCCCGGCTGAGCACGGGCAACAGGTCCTTGCCGCTCGGGAAGACGGGAACCTGGAGCTGAACTTTCTGCGTGAGCGGCAGCTCGTGGCCAGTCACACCGTCCCGGTTGCACGCATTGCCGAGGCGGGCGCCTGGACCGATACGCTCGCCCACAGTATTACCCGGAACTTCCCTGGGAGTGCGCCGGACACGATTCCGGTCTTTATCTGGGACGAGCCCGGAACGCTGCCCGTGAGCGCGGAGACGGAACGGGACTTGGCGCACGCTGCCCAAGAGGAGTTTCCGGTCATTGCCGCGGATGGAGTGTTGTCCGTTGTGACCTGCTCTGCTATTGGTGCTGCTCTTCAGGCCGTAGGGGAGGGGAAAGAAGTCAATGTCCTGCCGGCGGAAGACCGGGCGCGCCGGGAAAAGCTGCTCTCCCCACTCACCCTGGTGTTTGCAGGTTGCCTTCTGGTGCTGAGCCTGGTCTGGGCGGCGTCCATCGTGATCCAGGACCGCCGCGCTCTCAGCCAGGTCCAGGACCAGATTGATGCTCTAGCCCCAGTAGTGCGTGAGGTCCAGGAGAATGAAGCCGCAGCCCAACGTCTTCAGGCACAACTCCAGACCCTGAGGGCTGAGACACGCATCCGACTGACACCGCTCCTCAAAGACATGTCCGAGCGCATCCCCCAGGAGGTCTACCTGACTGCCCTTCAGTTCAGGAGTGGCAAAGTCGAACTGACGGGTGTGGCCAAGAGCGGATCGGCCTCCGACTTGGTTGGCGCCTTAGAAGCCTCGCCCTGCCTGCGGGATGTTGCGCCAAAAGCGCCCTTTGAGACCAGCAGCAAGGGCGAAACCTTTACCCTGGGCGCACAGGTGCACACATGCGGCTAGGCGCACTGCTGGAGGCCTGGCAGCGGCTCTCCTTCCGAGAGCGAATCCTGGCCGGTCTGGCGTGTTGCGCCCTGCTGCTGGTGGTCCTGCGCTATGGCGTGATTGCCCCCTATCTGACCTATACCGCCCGGCTCGAAGAGACGATTGAGCGTGACGTGCAGCGGCTGGCGAAAATGCAGCGGCAACGGGACCGCGCCGATGAAGTCCAGCAACAGATGCAGACCTTGGAGAAGCAGTTTGCCGCGGCCTATGACAAACTCGTCCCGGGTGAAACCCCGACACTGGCCGCGGCCCAGCTTCAGGAACGGGTCCAAACTTTTGCCGACCAGAACGGGTTGACCCTGGTCACGACCCAGGTCCTGAAGGAGAAATCGCTCGGGTTCTTGCGCAAAACCACGGTCAAAATGACGTTTCGGGGTGACACGCCAGCGGTTGCGGATTTTCTGGCCCAGGTTGAATATGCAGACTGGCTGCTGTCAGTGTCCCGTTTAGATATCGAGACCTCCCGGCGTCGCCGTCGCCGTCGGTCCGCCCGTCCGCCCCTCACGATTACGCTTGAGGTGGGAGGAATTATGCAAGAGAGCGCTCAAGGGGGGACGGCCCTTCAGGGAGCGAAGAGAGAACAGGTCGCCAAGGGAGAGTAAGCGCGGGGATGCGTATTCGGCGATTTTTCCATATGATCCTGGCAGCCATCGCGTTCGGTATCGGCTGGCAGATGGTGAACACCTGGAGCCGGGCCCTGCCTCGCGTCCAACCGGAGCCAGCGCGTGAGCAGGCCGAGGAAAAGGATAACTCCACTCCGGCCCTGCCAGCGCATTCCATCCAGACCGGCCGGCGCCTGGCCCAGCAGATCACGGACAAAGACCTCTTTTCGCCGGACCGCAAGCGGCCGGTCGTGGCCCCGCCACCCGTTGTTGCCGAGCCACCACCACTGCCCTCGCACCTCTCGCTAGTTGGTGTTTTGTTGACTCCGGGCCGAGAAGAGGCTTTTCTGGCCGACTCCTCGCAGGACAATCGTGTGACGCGGGTCCAGAAAGGAGAGCAGATCGACCGCTATCGTCTCACCCGGCTGACCGCGGCTGAGGCAATCCTCTCTCTGGGGAAGGATGCCGGAGAAGTCGCCCTGCCCCTCGCCCTGCTCAGCAGTAAAAAAGCCGAGAGCCTGCCCCGGCTGATCCCCAAGAAAATAGTCATCATAAAACAGGTCCGGCAGCAGGCCGAGAGCCAGGCCGTTGAAGCGGGCGACAAGGACCCAGGCCAGATTCGAGAGAATATCCGACAATTACAGCGTCGCCTCCGCACGCTCCGGCGACAGGCCAGGCGAGAGGCAGAGGAAGTGCAGGAAGGGGAGCCGGAGTGAGAGAAAGTCAGGAAACTATGTGGGCACGGGCAGTGGGAATGGGACGGGCCAGGGAATGGACCTGCCTTTTCTTGTGTTTTTTCATATTGGGTCACCTGACTCCGGGTCGGACGCAGGAGGCCGAAGATGGTCCGTCACCGGCCGCTGTGACCGAGGAAAGCGCGGAGGAATGTTTCCCGGTTGCCGAAGACGACCTGATTGAGTTGAATTTTGAGGGAGCCGATATTCGAGAGGTTGTTCAAGGGCTGGCCGCGGGGCTGTGTATTCACTACTCGGTCGACCCCCGGGTGCAGGGTACGGTCACCCTGCGAACGGCCAGTAAAATTCGTGGCCAGGACCTCTTTCCGCTGTTCCATCAGATTCTGCGCCTCAATGGCATCGCCGCGGTCAAGGTCGGTGACCTCTACCATATCGCCCCGGTTGGCGAGGCAAAGACCAACGTGCCCCTTATCACCGAAAGCAGCCAGCGCCGCACCGCGTCTGCGCAGGACGAGTTCGTGATTGAGCTGGTCACGGTCGAGCATATTGCGGCAAACGAAATGACGGAAATCCTGCAACCCTTTGTCTCGCCCGGTGGCGATGTGGTGGCCTACCCACGGGGCAATCTGGTCATCCTCACTGACTTGGCCTCGAATGTCGAGCGCCTCCGCGACCTGATTGTCGCATTTGATACAGACACGTTTCGGGCCCTCCACACCCAGATTTACCGCATCGAGTACGCCAACGTTGAGGACCTGGGCAAAGAACTGGCAAGTATCCTGCAGCCCTACGGTGTGACCCCGGAGAACATGGCGGAACGTGGGCTGTACATCATTCCGCTCACTCGGCTGAACGCGATTGTCGCGTTCGGTTTTAACGAGGAAGTTTTCAGCCAGATTGAAAAATGGATCAGAGTTCTTGACGTACCGCCCGAAAAAGGCGGGGGGCGTACTGTCCAGGTGTATGCGGTCGAGAACGCCAAGGCCGCCGACCTTGCCGGTGTACTGAGCGATTTATACGGTGGGAAGGGGACCGGCGGGGGGCGGAGCAGCCGTAGCCAGGAGAACAATCGGGAGTCCCGCCAAAGCGACAGCAGCGGGGAGACCGGACTTGGACGTGGCGGCGGGCTCAGCGGGAGCGGCCCACGCGGGGGTGGGACCCGCAGCCTGCTGATCGAGCCGACAGAAGGCGAGACACCGCTCTTCAAGGAAGTCGTCCGCATTGTCGCCGACGAGATATCGAACTCCCTGATTATTCTGGCTACACCCCGCGATTACGACAAAATCCGGGACGTACTGGTCAGACTCGACGTCGTTCCCCGGCAAGTGCTGATTGAGGCCATTATTGCGGAGATTACGCTCAATGACGACTTGCAGTTTGGTCTTGAATACGCCTTCGCCAGGGGGGGCATGTCGAATCTTTTCGGCACAGCTAGTGAGGGGGGCTCAAGCGGCATTGCGGCCGGAGAAGAAGGGAGTCTGAGCATCGGGAATAGTGCGCTCCTCCAGTCCGGAGCAAAACGGGCGATGAATATCGGTAAGAATGGGATTTTTTCCTTTATCACCGACCAGGATCACTTTCTGGCCCTGATGCGCGCCGTACACGACCGCTCCAAGGTGAACATCCTGGCGACGCCGCACGTGATTGCAGCAGATAATCGTGAGGCGCATATCCTGATCGGGGAAGAGGTGCCGATTCTCACCTCAACCCAACAGAGCACCCTGGCCACCGCCAACATTGTGTCCAGCATCCAGTATCGGGATACCGGGACGATCCTGACCATCCTGCCCCAAGTCAACTCGGCCGGGCTGGTGAACATGGAGATTCGCCAGGAAGTCAGCAACGTCGGGGTGACATCGTTTGGCGATACGAACTCCCCCAGCTTCACTTCTCGTGAAACCGAGACAACCGTCGTTGTGCGCAACCGTGAGTCGGTCCTGATTGGCGGCATTATTGACGAACGGATAGAGCGCTCCCGCAACGGCGTGCCCTTTCTGATGGACGTGCCCGTACTGGGTCGCCTCTTTCGAGTCGAAAAGGACAAGCGGGAACGGACCGAACTGGTTATCCTCATCACGCCCTACGTCATTCGGGACCGGAACGAAGCACAAATTGTGACCACGGAGTTTATCCGCCGCGTCAATCGGCTGCGCAAAATGATCGAACGCGCCGGGAAGCCGCCTGCGCAACGTGGGGTCGGCGAGGAATGAGGGGGCGTGCGCTCGTATCTCGCCGTGCAGGATACCCTCAAATCAGCCGTCAACTTGACAACGAAACCGGGTTTGAACTAATAGACTTACTATTGCTGTTATCCACGATAATTGTCGAGAAATACTCTCCACATGACTGACATGAGAGCGATAGAACACTCGGACGGCAGGGTGCTCCATCGTCTGGGTCAGAAGGGGCGTATGAAGGATGGAAGGCGAGTACGCTGTGTCTGAGGAAAGACAGATGGGTTCAGGTAGGGGATGGCGCCTGGTTCTGCTGACCGTGGCTGTTTGCCTTGGGGCGTGTCAGCCTGAACAACCGATTGCACAACGAGTGACGGCCTTCTGGGAGGCCCGCATCCAGGGAGATGAAGCCACCGCGTATCAATACGAAATCTACGCCCACACCGGAGAGATGACTGTCACGCAATACATACACGCCCGGTCGCCGCTGGTGAAATACCTGGCCTATACGATCGAGGCGATTCAGGAAGAGGAAAAGGAAGCGCAGGTGACGGTGAGTCTGCAATACCAAGTGACGGTTCCGGGCATGCTTGACTTGCCGCTCTCAATGGATATACAAGAGCGCTGGGTCCGTTCCGACAACAACCAGTGGTACCGGGATGTGCAACCCACCCGGCTTAGCGCAACCGAAGCCCAGCAGAGCTAGAAATTCATTTGACAAGGTATAGGATATTCATTATATGGTACTCCGTATCGCCGAACAGGTGGAAAAAACAGAGATCAAGGCCGGACTAGGGGGTGGATATATGGAAGGGGGTGCGCACACTGAATAAGAAAAACGAAGGTAAGCGGAGACGCAAAACAGAGTTTGGAGAATATCTCAAGAAGGAAGGAAAGGAGAACCGAAGATGAAAGTGAGTGAATTTTTCGCAGGACTGGCCACAGGCACAGGAGCCTTACTGTTAGCTGGGAACGTCTTCGCAGCAGGCGGCTACACCATCGGCGACGCCTCACAGGCGAAGATGATCCCCTACTACAAAGCCGAAGGCACCCTGGCTACTATCATCGCGGTGCAGAACCTCTCCTCGCGAAATGGTGACACTCCGAAGGATGAAACAGAACATGCCATTGTTGAGGTGAATGTGTTCGGGCCGACCGGGCCGAAAAAAGAGGCGACGAGCGGCGAGCTGTGCCTGGGCGAGAATGAGTTCGGATGGGTTGTCCTCCAGGGCGACACGCAGGCAGACGAAGGTGAATACGCCGCTAGATTCTCTAGCGCACCCGAACCCGATGGTGATGGTATCCCCGCAACCGGCTATGTGACACTCCGGCTTAAACAGAAACTAGCTAGCTGCACCGGACGACAGGCGAAATCTTATGAGCTTGATGTGAAGAAAGACAAAATCGCCACCTGGGCCATTATACAGGATGTGGGAGAGGGATTCTTTGGTACAGAAATCCCGTCCCTCACAGATATTTTCGTCGAGCCCAAGAGTGATGATCCTACGGTTTTTGTTCCTGTAGCCGTGGACCCTGATAATCCTGATACCATCCCCCCAGCATACACCGCGGTGAGTACGGCCACTACGACCGATGATAAGATCACGGCGTATACGGCTGGTAAGGATGACACAAGTAAAACCTTAGATCAGCAGCGTGCTGATAAGCTCGCCGCCACTGCTCCCCTTGTCAAAGCTCCTCTCACCCCCACAACGGAGGAGGGTGACGAAACGCGGGTCTTCGCCCGATACGACGTTAGCGAAGAATTTGACAACGATATCTTTGTGTGGCTAGGAAATGCCGTGAAAACCCGTACGCTTCGGGCAGTCGTGGTCTGCCGAGACGGAGAGGTTCAGGCGATGGAGGGGATGGATGACGACGGCGAGGCGACGGGTCTTGAGGTACCTGTCGAAATCGACGCACCGAATGTCATCACCGTGATAGACCCGGCAGCGGGGGAAATAGGCACTCTGACAAAGAAGTGCGGCGCAGACGGCCGTGGCCTGCTGAGCATCGGTGTAAGCGGGAGCTCGACAGGTACAGCGGTGTGGTCACATATCTCCCACACAGGGAAAAACTTCCGTCAGAACTTCCCAGGCTACGTGGTCAAAGCAGAAGAATAGCGAAGTAGTTTTGTGACCCGTGTCTTAGTTCAGACGGTTCAGTAGAAGAAAGGGGGCAGGGGCGTGAAGCCTCTGCCCCCTTCTCTATGAAAAGACGCATGCGAAATGGCGAGCGTGACTTTTGACACCTTACATGCGGCGAAGGCCCTGACCCAGGCCGGGTTTGCGGTCCTGCAGGCGGAAGCGATCACGGACACGATTCGTGACGCCTTCACCGAGAGCGTTGCCACCAAGGCAGACATGGCCGAACTTGAGCAGGCTCTCAAGGCAGACATGGCCGAACTTGAGCAGGCTCTCAAGGCAGACATGGCCGAACTTGAGCAGGCTCTCAAGGCAGACATGGCCGAACTTGAGCAGGCTCTCAAGGCAGATATGGCCAAACTTGAGCAGGCTCTCAAGGCAGACATGGCCGAGTTGGAAACGCGGGTGACGACCGACATCGCCGGCCTGAAGACGGATATGGCGAGCCTGGAAGTACGTCTGGCAGAGCGATTTGAAGCCTTGTACAAGCAGCTCTGGCTCGTCGCCCTGGGCATGGTGACGGCGATAACCGCTTTAGTCAAATTGCTGTGATCCCCTCTCATGTCAGCACCGCTTGTCCAGAGCCACGACTTAGGCAAGTGCTATAAGCTCTATGCCCGCCCGCTCGACCGGCTCAAAGTATTTTTTGCCCCCCGTCGTCACTATGCCCAGGACTTCTGGGCACTGCGGTCCGTCCACTTTACGGTACAGGCCGGCGAGTCATGGGGCCTTATCGGACGCAACGGAGCGGGAAAATCGACCCTGCTCAAACTCATTACTGGCGTCACCCGTCCGTCCACTGGTAGGCTGACGGTCACGGGCCGCCTCGGGGCTCTGCTGGAACTTGGCACCGGCTTTCACCCGGAATACACCGGGCGGGAGAATGTCTACTTTTCTGCAGCCATGCTGGGGCTGGAGCGGGACGAAACCGAATCCATCCTGCCCGATATTCTAGATTTTGCCGATATCACCGAGTTTATTGATCGCCCGGTCAAAACCTACTCGTCCGGCATGTTCATGCGTCTCGGATTTGCCGTGGCAACCAGCGTACGACCCGATATCTTAGTGGCGGACGAAATCCTCTCGGTTGGCGATGAGGCATTTCAGAAAAAATGCATCCGTCGCATGGAGGCGTTCCTCGAACGGGGCAAAAGCCTGCTGTTCTGTTCCCACAGCATGTACCATGTGCTCAAGCTGTGTCAAAAAGCGCTGTGGATTGACCACGGCACGGTGCGCATGTCAGGCGGAGCGGCTGAGGTGACGCAGGCGTATGAAGAGTATCTACGCGAGCTGGAGGCCCGGGATGCTCAAGCAGACGACCAGCCACCAAAGTCGCAGTCCGGAGCCGACGTCTCCTTGACCAGTCGGCTCCGCAATGTCCGCCTGCTCAACGGCCGCAATCAGGAAACAAACGTGTTTGACATGGGCGACACGGCCCGGCTTGAAATGATTGCCGAAGTGCCCGATGGGCGGCCACCGGTCTTTGCCGTTGGTTGTGTGCGGCGTAGTGACAAGCTCGGCATTTACGGCATCTTCAGCGACATGGATCATGTCGAACCGCAGCGCCTTGACGCCACCACGTTTCGGATCGTCTATGAGGCATATAACCTCAGCCTTTTACCCAGTAGCTATACTTTTCGCGCCCACGTTCTTGATCCGCCGGCGTTGCGCATGTTTGATACCGTGGAAAAAGACTTTTCGATCCGGGGCGAGAGCCGGGAGTTGGGCCTGTGTCGTTTGCCGCATAGATGGCGATGTGACTAGCTTTTTGTACAGGAGTGTGGGTATAAAGATTACCGAGGTCCTCCTTGCCCCGGCGCGTGTATGTGGAAGGATGGCACCCCTGCATGCTGACAGTGCTGACGACACATCGCTACCTCTTGATAACGATGGTCCGGCGCGAGGTCGGCGCTCGCTTCGCCGGCACGAGTCTTGGTGGCCTGTGGTCCTTGATCCACCCCGCTATTCTGTTAGGGCTGTACACCATGGTGTTCTCGGTTATCTACCGGGTGGGCGAGGTCGAAGGCGGACACAGCTTTGCCGAGTTTGTCTTTTGTGGCCTGTGGCCGTGGCTGGCCTTTCAGGAAGCCTGCCTACGCTCCGTGACCGCAATCACAACCAATGCGAATCTGGTCAAGAAGTTGCAATTCCCGTCAGCACTGTTGGTCGTCGCGGTCGTGCTCGCCAGCTTTCTCGTGCAGGGCGTGGGGTTCCTCCTCTTTCTTATCGGTCTCATGATCTGGAAAGGTACGCTCCTGGGTGGAGCCGGGCTGTTGCTGTGGATTCCCCTGGGTCTCTCGCTACTCCTGGCGATTGGGCTAGGTATGCTCCTGGCCTGTAGCAATGTCTTCTTTCGGGATGTCGAACAACTCGCCACCGCGGGGATGACCCTGTGGTTTTTCTTGACGCCGATTCTGTATCCGGCCAGCCTCGTCCCGGACTCCATCGATCCGTTATTCAGCCTGAACCCGCTGGTCTCGATTATTGATGCCTACCGCTCGATTATTCTGTCTGGCAGCCTGAATCCAGGTGGCGCACTTGTGTACAGCGTGTGTTGTGCGGTCGTGCTTCTCTATGCCGGTCAGTATGTGTTCCAACGCTGCCGGGGATTTTTTGCCGACTATCTCTGAGAAACGGATCGTAAAATAAGGGGAAGGCCAGTGCGCAGGAATATCAGAACGTGTGTCCAAGCGGTGTCCGAGACGCTGACGATTCAACAGCCTATTGTTGAGATCGGCGCCTTCCAGGTTGAAGGACAGCATGACTTGGCCGATCTACGCCCGCTGTTTGCCGATAGCGACTATACCGGCTGTGATCTGCGGCCTGGGCCGGGAGTAGATCGGATCGAAGACGTCCACCACCTGTCGTTTCCGACGGATACGATTGGAACCGTTGACCACTTGTTGCAAAAAGATGAAGAAATAACCAGGCTCCAAGACAAACTCAAACGTTTGCAAGAAACCCACGCCCGGGAAAAGGGCGAAGCGTGAAGGGGAAATTCTTTACTCCCTCAGGAAAAAGACGTTCCTGTGACGGCGTGAGGAAAACATAGTGGCCGCCCGCTTTGATTACTCCGACTATGAATTCAAGCTGCGTGACCGGCAGTGGAACCGGGAGATGCAGGCTGGCTATGTTGCCCATTTCCGGGGCTGTCACAAAGTCCTGGACTTGGCCTGTGGCCCAGGTATTTTCCTGGAACTGTTGACCGAGCAGGGTATTCCCGCGCGCGGTGTTGAGCGCAACCCGGACGTGGTTGCCTGGGTGAAACAGCACGGCTGGGACATCGTTGAACAAGATGTCTTTCCTTTTTTAGAACAAACACAGGAGACCTATGATGGGGTCTTTTGCTCGCATTTTCTGGAGCATCTGCCTTTTGACCAGGTCCTGCGTTTTTTTGAATTACTCGCGCCTCGCGTCAGTACAGCGGGAACTGTGGTGATTGTCGTGCCGAATCCGGAATCAATCCGGATGCAGTTGTTGGGCTTCTGGCGTGACCCCGAGCACATCCGTTTCTATCATCCCGAGTTGCTTGAAGCAGTCTGCCAGCACGCCGGCCTTGAGGTCACGTACACCAACCGTGAAGACGTGCCCTATTTTCTGCCGCCGTTCGTCCCGCCGCAGGCTATGGAGGCGGGTAGGGACCAGCCTCCACGGCCCAGAGGGTGGCTGAAAGAAAAGCTCAGGGCCGTGTATTTTCAACTCTTGCGCCGGTTACGACTCACGCCCGCTCCGGACCTGCTGACTCTGGAAGAACGCCTTCGGCAGCACCTGGAAGCGCAGCAAAGAGCAATGACTGCCTGGGCAGAGGGCGCCACTGATGCGCTCAACAGCATGTGGGCATGGCCCGACAATGCCGCTATTGTGTGTCGCAAGACAAAATCCTGACTGCTTGGGAGCCCTGCCGCCCTCCATTTGCGGAGGACAGGGCAGGAGAAGTCGACTCCCCTCCTAGGAGAAGATAGAGGGGCAACGCGTGTGTCGCCCCTCTATCCCATACACTATGACCGATCTGCCGAGGGTATCCGTTCTCCTGGTCACAAAAAACGGTGAGCGCTATCTGGCCGAAGTGCTGGACCGTCTCGGTCAACAACGGGGCCGCTTTCAGCTAGACGAGATCATCGCGGTGGATTCCGGCTCGCATGACCAAACCCTGGCTATTCTTGAGTCGCGCGCGGTGCGTATCATACGGATTTCGCCCAAGGAATTTGGTCACGGAAAAACCCGCAATCTGGCTGCGGCGCGGGCACAGGGCGACTATCTGGTGTTTCTGACCCAGGACGCGACCCCCGCTAATGCCGACTGGCTGGACACACTGCTAGCCCCCTTACGAGCCGATCCGTCAATTGCCGGGGCGTATAGCCGCCATCTTCCTCGCCCACATTGCCACCCCATGGAGTGGAGGCGTATTGTTGAAGACGAGCTGTCGGGCCGAGCGGAATCCTGCCTGAACAGCAGTGACGCTCCCGACTACGCCGACAATCCGGCCTATTTTTATTTTTTTTCTAATGTCAGTTCGATCCTACGCCGCAACATATGGCAGCAACACCCTTTCCCCGAGGTAGAATTCGCCGAAGACCAACTGTGGGCCAAGCGAGTGCTTGAGGCCGGGTATAAAACCGCCTATCGGGCCGATTCGCTGGTGTATCACTCTCACGCCTATGGTCCTTGGATGAACCTCAGGCGGCATTTCGATCATGCGCGAGCGCTGAGCGATGTTGGTTCTGCTTCCCATCTCCTGCGCCACACGTTGTCAGCGGCCTGGAGCGCCGCGCGCCGAGACCTGTCATTCTGGCGCTGGCTCAAGAAACAGGGGCGTCTGCGGGTGGGACTGCGCTGGGGGGGCCTAGCCCTGGCCTGGCATTGTGCGGCGCTATGGGGCATCTGGCTCGGCGAACGAAAGCAGGTTCTGACTCCATGCCTGGTCCGCCGGCTTTCTCTGCAAGAGACTATTAAACGGCAGTAAATATGCGTATTCTCCAAGTGGTACACGGCTATCCACCCCAGGAGTGGGGGGGAGTGGAATTGGTCACTATGACTATGGCCCAGGCGCTTGCGGAGCGGGGCCATCGGGTCACCGTCTTCGCCCGGATGGAGAACTCTGAAGCCGAGGAGTTTTCGGTACGAGACGATGAAGCTGATCTCGACATGGACGAGTCCCGTCGTGTGCGTGTGGTGCGCGTTGTTCATAATCTCAGCCATATCTCACACTTCCGTCTGGAATATGACAATCCTTTTCTCAACCAAGTCTTCCACCGGGTGCTGACCGATACCCGGCCCGATATTGTTCATATCCAGCATATCGGACATCTGTCCGGCAATCTGATCCAGATTGCGGCTCAACTCGGCTACCCGGTCGTTCTCAGCCTGCACGACTTCTTTTTTGCCTGCTATCGGATTCACCTGATAGACAACCATGCCCGACTGTGTCCGGGACCGGACCGGGGCGAGCGTTGCGTTGCCTGCCTGCAGGCGGAGACAAGCGCGGAGGAAGCCCGGCGGCGTTTTCGGTATTTTGAGCAACTTCTCCATATCCCGCAACGGGTGATTGTGCCGTCCCGCTTTCTGGCTGACAGAATGCAAGAGCTTTTCCCTTTTCTGAAGCAGCGCCTCCGAATTGTTGCGCCTGGTATCCTGCCCGGCCGGCAGACACGGCGAGAAGACCACAAAGACCGGCAGCCCGGTCGGCTGACGGTGTTATTCATTGGGGTGCTCACCCCGCATAAAGGCGCGCACGTGCTCGTTGCCGCGGCACAGGGGCTTCCGGTTGGGAGTATTGCAATCTCCCTGTACGGAAACCGGGTAGCGGCCTGGCGGGCGTATGCCGACCAACTGGAGACAGACGCGGCCGGCCTGTCTATTCGTTTTTGTGGTGCCTATACGCATGATCAGTTGAGCGCCATTCTGGCCCAGCACGATGTGCTGGTTGTTCCCAGCCTCTGCGAGGAAACCTTCTCGCTAGTGACACGCGAGGCCCTTCAGGCCGGCCTGCCGGTCATCGCTGCCAATCACGGGGCACTACCTGAAGTCATTCAGGACGGAGTGAATGGCCTGCTGTTTGAACCCGAGAACGCCGACGACCTGCGACGCTGCCTGGAGCGACTACGAACCGATACCCGGTTGCGTGAACAGCTGACGCCGGCCTCGACGTCCATCCGAGCCCCGCAGGCGTACGCTCAGGACATGGAAGCCGTATATGAGGAGGCCGTGCGGGGGGACACGCTGACAGAAGAAAGCGCGCGCCCCGGGCCTCTCCCAGCAGAAGAAGGGAGATTGAAACTGACACCGACACGCGCGGTCAGCGTATGCCTGCCTACGTATAACGGGGCGGATTATATTGAAGAGGCACTACGTAGCGTTCTGAACCAGACCTATCTGGATTTTGAACTTCTGGTTATCGACGACGGCTCAACCGACGCCACGCTCAATATCGTCCACTCCTTCTCTGACCCGAGAATACGGGTACACCGGAACCCAGAGCGGCTTGGCATCCCAGCCAATTGGAACCGCTGTCTTGAACTCGCTGGTGGAAAGTTTGTGTGTATCTTTCACCAGGACGACGTCATGCTGCCCGAAAATCTGGAGCGCAAAGTCACACTGCTGAGCGCGGATGAAACCGTCGGTTTTGTCCATTCTGCAGTGGAACCGCTGGTTGAGGAGTCGGCGCCGAGCTCGTTTGCCGACTGGATTGAGGAGGCGACCGAAGACACGGTGTGGGAGGGGCTGGAGTATTTTCGGGCCCTGCTCCTCAACGGTAACCGGGTGTGTGCGCCTACTGTCCTGGCCCGCCGTCACGCGCTCCTTGAGCAGGGAGGATTTGACCACGACCTGGGCTTTGCCTGTGACTACGCCATGTGGCTCAGGTTATGTCTGACGTACCGGACTGGCTTTCTGGCGCGTCCCTTGGTCCGCTATCGTTGGCATGGCGGCAACGCTTCGCATGCCTATCAATTCGAGCGCGGGGTGGATGAAATAACCACAGCCGCCCGCCGCGGCCTCCGGCTGTATCATGACCGGCGGCCGCGCGCCGACGGCCCGATCCTTGACGACGTATTGACCGCCCTTGATACGCTCCGGCATTGGGCTGCGGAACTCCAGCGCGGGAACGTCTGGCTGGAAGGCCAACAGGCCAGTTGGCGTAGCGTGGTCGGAACTCAGCATACCCTCATTCGGGAACTTAAAAGTTGGATAGAAGAACTCGAAACAGGCAAAACATGGCTGGAAGAGCAGCGCGGCAATTGGGAGCGCATCGCCCAGGAGCGCGAATCCCAGGCCGAACACTGGCAGGCCCAGACCCGCCACTGGCAGGAGAGTGTATGGGGTCGCTTGGGGACCCGGCTGAAACTGGTCAAACCGGTCCAGGAATTTTCGGCCAGAGTAGAAAACAATGATTGATCCGAACAACCCTGATTACACAAATACGCCGGCCTCGGATCGACGTCCGGTCTACGGCTATCGTCCGGTCGATCCGACCGTCCCGCCAGCGGTGACCATAGTCACGCCGTATTACAACACTGGAGCGATTTTCCATGACACGGCGCGGTCGGTCTTGCAGCAGTCTTTCCAGCAGTGGGAGTGGATCATCGTCAACGACGGCTCGACCGACCCGGAAGCGCTGGCTATTCTCGACTCCTACCGTGACACAGACACCCGGATTCGGGTGATTGACCACGAGGTCAATCAGGGGCCCAGCGCCGGACGGAATACAGCGTATCGGGCCGCGTGGGCAGCCTACGTCGTCCATCTCGATACGGATGATCTGCTGGAGCCGACCGCCATAGAGAAATGGATCTGGTTATTGGAGTCCTATCCCGAATTCGCGTTTGTGACGGGCTACTCGGTTGGCTTTGACGCCCAGGAATACCTGTGGGAGCAGGGCTTCCACAACGGTGGGGGCTTCCACAACGGTGGGGGCTTCCTTGAGCACAATCTCGTGGACAGCACCGGTGCAGTGTGCCGCAGCGTGTATGAGGCGGTCGGCGGCTATGACGAAACAATTCGGGGCGGGCTAGAAGACTGGGACTTCTGGCTGCACTGCGCCAGTGAGGGCTATTGGGGCACAACGCTGCCAGAATATCTTGACTGGTACCGGCGCCGCGAGAATCACGGCGACCGCTGGGAGACTTGGGACGGCGGGGAGCACGAGGCCACTTTTCGGAAAAAATTGCGTCAGCGCTACCCGCGTCTCTGGGACGATTTCCCCACCCCCCAGGCCGCGCCGCTCGCGCCGTATGAAACTATCTCCGATAGGCTCCCGTGGGAGAATCGACTCCACAAGGAGAAGCCACGTCTGTTGCTGATCGTCCCCTGGCTCGCCATGGGCGGGTCGGACAAATTCAATCTGGACCTGCTCGCCCAACTCGTCCGGCGAGGCTGGGAAGTCACGATTGCGACAACCCTCAGCGGTGAGCACCTCTGGTTGGCCCAGTTTGCCCGCTTTACGCCCGATATTTTTATCTTGCAGCACTTTCTTCGGCCGGCGGATTACCCGCGCTTTCTGCGCTATTTGATACACAGCCGGGAGATGGACGCGGTGCTCATCTCGAATAGCGAATTCGGCTACCATCTCCTGCCCTATCTGCGGGCGCATTGCCCCAAGCTGCCGCTGCTCGATTTTTGTCATATGGAGCAAGAGGACTGGAAAAACGGGGGCTATCCACAGATGTCGGTGATCTACCAAGACCTGCTGGACAGGCAGCTCGTTTCCTCGGCCCACCTCAAGGGCTGGATGGAAAAGCGGGGGGCTGAGCCGGCCGCGATTGACATCTGCTACACCAATATCGATGCTGACTATTGGCAGCCCGACCCAGACCGAGGTCATAATGCTCGCCAAAAATTTGACCTTGCTGAATCAACCCCACTGATTCTGTTTGTGGGGCGCGTGTGCGCGCAGAAACAACCAAAAATCCTGGCGCAGACAGCACTCCGTCTCACCCAGACCATGGCGGATTTCGTGCTTGTGGTTGCCGGGGATGGACCTGACCTCGATTGGCTCAAATCCTTCATCCGTCAGAACAGGCTGGAGCGACAAGTCCGCCTGCTTGGGGCACTGCCCAATGACGATATTCGGGACCTTCTGGCCACTGCGGACATCTTTTTCCTGCCCTCCGAGTGGGAAGGCATTGCGCTTTCGGTCTACGAAGCGATGGCCTGCGGGGTGCCGGTTGTGGGAGCCGCTGTGGGCGGCCAGGCCGAGTTGGTCACGCCTGAGTGCGGGGTGTTGATTACGTGTGGAGAAGAAGACGAGGAAGCCCGGCAGTACGCGACCGTCCTGGCTCAATTGCTGAGCGAGCCGGAGCAACGCAAACGTATGGGCCGGCATGGGCGTCAGCGGATTCAGGCGCATTTTCGGCTGGAGCAGATGACCGATGCTGTGCTGGCGGCATACGAAGCGGCACGGCAGGAACGGGAAGCGGCAACGGCGCCGGTTCCTGGAATTGGCCTCGGTCTGGCCTGTGCGACGCAAGCCGTGGAATACCTGCGCATCACCACCGTGACGGACTGGTTATGGACGGAACGCGAGCAAGGCGGCGGACAATCGGCGGAAACCAGCTTGATTCCGGCCCATCTCGTGGCTGCGTATGGTCATTCCTGGCGCACAACGGTGTATTTCTCGATCCGTCGGCTATTTTTGCCGTTCTATACCGCCCTGTTGAAGACAGACCGGCCGTGGCTGTCCTCCCTGAAGAACCGACTCAAACGGCGCTTGCTGCGCGAGGGAACCCCAACGTAGGAGTGCGGGTTTCCTCGTGAGACATTCCCATTCACGTCGGGAAGAGAGAGCCTTGACTTTCACAATCTCAGTCTGTTGGATGACGTTATGCGAGGGCTATTACTCGGGTGGGTGCTGTGGAGCGTAGTAGGGCTGCCTGTAGCGGCCGGGGCGGTCACACCGTCGCCGGCCTTGACGGACCGGGAGATTGCGGAGCGGCTGACGCGGTTGGAGACACGCCTGGACACGGGACTGACGGGGCTGCGGGCAGAGATGGCCCAATTGCGCGAGGATATGAACATTCGGTTTGAGGAACAGTCCGGGCAGAACCAGCAGTTGCGCGAGGACATGGTCCGTCAGAACCGGCAGTTGCGCGAGGACATGGTCCGTCAGAACCGGCAGTTGCGCGAGGACATGAACATTCGGTTTGAGGAGCATTTCCGGCTGATGCTCGGTATCCTGGCCGCGTTTGTGGCGATCATCGCGATCAACATCAGCATAGTGGTGTGGGATCGGCGGACAGCAGCGCGGCCGTTTGAGGACAAAGTGGCGGGCATTGCCGAGGAGGTGGCGGAGAATCACTCCCGTGTCTCTGCTGTGTTGGAAGCCGTTCGGGCGTTAGGGAAGCAGAATCAGACAGTGGCGGCAGTGCTCAAGCGTTTCAATCTGCTGTAGGGGACAGGGCCGAGCAAGAGAAACCATCCGTGGCTGTTGTCTGCAAGAATCGAATCACACGTCTTTTCCTCCGCAAGGGGAGTCTCATGAGTGATGTGCGGGATACTTATATCGGTCGGGTTGCGGCTGGAAAATCGTTTGCTGATGTTGGCGGGCTATGGGGGCAACTGGGCCAAAGATTCCCGTGGGTCGTAGCAATATAATCTTTTCGGACGTCTTCGAAATAATAAATATCTCGATATCATTTACGCCCTGCCGAAATGCCTCTTCGGGTACGAGTGCTGACCAGCGCCCGCGGTCTTTCTCTGCAAGGGGCACCCAGGGCTGGGTAACAGCCTGGATAGTCCCATTTATGGCAACGGCGAGTATCGGAGTCGGAGTGTTCTCGGTAGCGTCTGCATAGAATTGTCCGGTTATGTAGGCCGGAATAAATGCAGCGTGCAGATCGACATGGAAAACCTTCCGGCTGATCTATCGAGACTGCGCTGTGGCGGTCTTGTTCCACTACGAAGGTCTTAATCGGCTTTCCTATCAAGTCCGGGTAGCGGCCAATGGTAAACAGGCCATTGGGTCGGCTATGGCCTGAACCAAAGTATTCCAACTGTCTTTCGAGTGTTTTTTGGACCTCTTGGCGGAGCGTTGCAGAAGCAATCTCCATTTGTTTTTCTCGGTAAAAGGAAGTGTTGAAAATTATTTTCCGCGCTCGGTCCGGGAAAGCGGGGTTAAAGACTGAGTGTCCGTCCGTAGCTGCTGGCGGGTCAATATCGAGCAGGTCTGCGATAGACGGCAGGATGTCAATTATTTCAACCGTCTGGTCGCTGGCTTTTCCCACTTGTTGGAAAGGAGCTTTGATAAAAAGCGGAATGGCCATGATATCTTGAGCATTCGTTGGTGTGAGTATCCTTCTGTAATCGCCTGGGCGGAAGCTGACGCCATGATCCGCCGTGACCACAATGAGAGCGGGATCGTAGAGTCCAACCGCCTTGAGCTTCCTGAGCAGTTTTCCTAACAGGGTGTCCATAAAGCCGGCCTGAAGAAGAAATCGTTGCTGGTTCTGAATGGCCTCCCAGGTGTTATCAGTCCGTTTTCCCTTGTCGAGCCTCGGCAAAACGGACTTAACAGTGTAATGCTTTTCTGAAGGGAGCATCCTGTATGGGATATGGGGTAGAAGGACGTGCAGGAAAAATAATGTCGGCTGATCAGTCGAACGAATAGCGTCAATAAACTGTAGGAACTGTTGAGGCCGTTCTATGGGACGTTCGAGGTGAAGGTCTTTCCACAGCCATTTATGCAGGCGCGTTCGATTCCTTGTATCCTCCGTCATAGGCTGATCCGCAGTTGTAAAGTTCATCCAGTCATGGGTTATCGAGGGGAGATGTGTCTTCCAAGCATGAGGGGCGAGCAGATGAAGATAGACTATGGAAAGGTCGGTGAGGAGCGACTGCATCCGGCCGGGGAGCGTAGTTTGACGGACAATTCCACTACCGCATAAGGATTCCGGACATATCTGGGTGCGGGTTTCGTTCACTTCAAATGTGTACGTTCTGCCGAGAAGGGTGAAGAGGTTGGAGGGATAATCTGATGCGCGGGGCATACGAAACCGGTCTGGGTATTGCCCGGTCAACAACGAGGGGACGGCCACAACGGTATCTCCGCTCACTGTTGTGGCATTGCGGAACCAAGTTGACTGTTCGGCAAGCGCGGCAAAATGAGGGTAACGGGCCGAGTCGATCTGATAATGCTCGTCCAGCAGAGAGGTCAAGGGAAATTCGTCGAAGACCACCATGACAATGGGCGGTGGATTGTCAATCTCAACCTGCGCAACAGCAACTTCCTTCTGAGAGAACAGCAGGGCTGAGACCGGAGAGAAGAAGAGAAAGAGAGTTGGAAAGAGCGCCAAGCCGGGCGAGAGCAGCGTACAGAATGTCCGCACCGGAGACAGCGCATGATACAGAGCGCTCGTCAGAAGACCGATTCCGCCGGCTGCCAGGAGCAGGGCAAGGCCCGATACCATGCCGGATATCTGGGGGAAGTCCTGTAACGTCAGCAGGGCTTGCAGGGCCAGAACAGCGGACAAACCCCCGACCAGGAACAAATGCAGCCATACGCTCAGCCCCACATGAACGATACGGATTCCCCATACGACAAGAACACCCAGAGCCGGAACAACAATACCCAGGAGGACGACAAACAGGATGATATCGAGCGGCGGAGACTGGCGAATGACAAAGAATTCTGCGCTGCGGGAGAACAGATCAAAGAGCGGTTGAGCGACCGCAAAATTCCACAGGACAAGGAGATGCAGGCCGGGGAAAAGAACGTCCGATGTTTTGCTGTGAGAACGGGGCGATTGAGGCGCGGGACTCATAATTCTGCTGTCTCACGCCTGGCGCTTACTCCGCCCGTAGTAGAGCCTTCGCGTGCCGGATTGGAGCGTTTCCCGCTGCTCGATCTCAAATGTGTCAGCCAGGCAGCGCTCGAAATATTGACTATCGTAGTCGGCGTAGTGATCGGCCTTATGCCGCAGTAGAGCTTGGACCATAGGATCGTCTCGGGTAACGAACTCAATCACCAGCGCCGTGTTGAGACTCGCCAGCCAGGTGATGAACTCTCCGAGCGGAATATGAGCGCTGATAACCACGTGGTGGAGCAAGGCCAGGCATAAAGTCAGGTCGGGCTTGCCACGTTCAACCAGAGCTTTCCGTTCCAGCCCGCGCCAGCCGAGATTTGGGACGGGGTCAGCCACATTGCTGATAAGGGGCAGAATATTGGGTGAGTGTTCCTGCTTGAGAGCGCAATAGAAGCGCTCAATCACCAGGGCGTCAATGTCCATTGCCAGCACATAGTTCGCATTTTCTGCGGCAATGCGCGAAAACATGCCGGTATTACAGCCCAGGTCCCAGACCAGTTTCCAGGGCTGGGAGTGGGTGATACGCCGTACAAAATCGGCCTTGTGGTGTTGTTCACTTTCCGTGTAGGGAAGCGCCTCGGTGTAGTCAGACCAAGTTGAGCGCGTCTGCTGCCAGGTCAGCTTGGCTACCTGTTTCTGGAGCCGGCTGACGTTGGCCTGAATTAGCGCCTTGTGAAAGCCGGCTTGACGCAAGTCGTGCTTGAGATTGCGCTCTGTCTGAGCGTACGAGGATTGGGCTTTGGCTTGAAGGACGACATGCGACAGCACGCCCGGTCTGAACATATCTCTGAACGACATGAGTTGAGCGCACTGGGCCGGCTCAATACCCTCCAGATTGCCTCGCAGCCACGGCTGAAAGGGAACGTCTTTGTAGGCTTGCAGAAAAAGGGGGTAGAGAAACAGTTGACAGAACTGCCGATAGCCGACCCACGGCTCACCAAGTCGTAGCCGCTCAAATGAGGGAATATCGATAAAGACCGGCTGGCTGCCTGACCACTGGATGTTGAAGGGCGTGGCGTCTTTGAGCGTCATGTCGGCGTGTAGCGCGGCATCCTGGAGTTCGAGGGTCAGCAGCGCAGCGTCCTGTAACATGCTGAACGACCATTCGTAGGGATAGGAAATAACGGGAATCGGCTGGTGGTTGAGAACAACGGACCATTGCTCGTCCCAGCTATCGTCCTGGATGAAAGGCGGAGAGGCGGGCAACTCGACTTGCCCGGTTTGCACCAGCTTCCCGGCGGCCATGAACTGCCGGAAGAACGGCTTTGAGGTGAGGACTTCCCACTCCTGGGCGGCCTGAGCGTTGAGGCCGCGAAGAACCGTTCCGTCCCGGTAAAAGACCCGGCTGGTGCGGTCACGGAACGAACCGGGCTCAAAAGGGAAGTCAGCCATGCTGATTATGGGTCGAGGCGAAAAGGAGATAGGGGTTGCGTCGAGGGCAGTGTAACTCACCACTGCCTGTCCGCAATCCACAACCGGCTAGGTCTGCTCTCTTTGAATCTGTTGGGGGCGGTCAGAGGGTTCTGAGATCGTGGAGGTCGTGACGGAGGCCGAATCCGTTTCTGCCTCGCTCTGCTCCTGGTCAGAATTCATACCGAAGAGGCCAAGCAGACGATGCCAGTAGAGTTTGGCGATAACCGCAAGACCGGCCAGTCCGCCCAGCACAAGCTGGAGCAGCATACTGCCGCTGCCCGGATCAAGGTAGGCAAACGCCGCGGAAGGCTCCACAAGACTGAGAAGAAGGAAAAGAAGGGTGCCATAAGCGGCCTTTTGCATACACTACCTCGCTGCATTGGGTTCGCCCGCTAGGCGTGTATGGATAGCAGCTGGTTCAGTACTTTTTCTCAATAGCAAGGAGACTGTGGCAACGTGTCAGTTGGAAACCCCCTCCCTGTGGGAAGCCCGTACTGCCTGACAGAGGTCTCTTCCCTCTGAGAGACAGTATCGATACATATACAGTAAAGAGAAGTCCCGGGTGCTTGAGTGACGGCGTGGTCGAGAGAGGCGGTAGAAAATGAAAATTCTTCAGGTTGTGCATGGATTGCCTCCAGCCTATCTGGGTGGGACTGAGACGTATGCCGATACTCTGGCAAAAGAACTCGTTCGGCAGGGCCATGCCGTCTCGGTATTTTCGCGCTATGAGAACCCACAGCAGCCCGAGTACGAGGTGGAAACACCGGCCGTTGGGGCTGTGGAGGTCACGCGTGTCAATCATACCCAGCGGAAGAGTAAGACCTTTGCCGACAGTTATCAAAACGCCCACATTGCGGCCCGTTTCAGGGAATTGCTGGCTCGCTTCAAGCCGGACATCGTTCACTTCCAGCATCTGGTCTATCTGTCCACAACGTGCGTTCGGGAGGCAGTCCGACGCCAAGTCCCGGTGGTGATGACGCTGCATGACTACTGGCTGATCTGTCAGCGCGGCCGGTTTCTGAAACCCGATTTATCGGTCTGTCCCGGCCAGACCGACGCAGGCTGTGCCCAGTGCTTCAGTCATCTGCTCGATACCAAGATGTCAGCCCTCTATCGCTGCCTGAAACCGATCCTTGATAAACAATCCTGGCTCAGGGATCAGGGGCGGCGTTGGTACGGTCAATACACCGTCTCCCGGTCCGCCTCGCGCGCGGCCCAGCAACAGGTTCAGGCCCGTATGGCCCATATTCGTGAGCTGTGTGAGTCCATCTCGCTGTTTTTGGCTCCGTCGCGTTTCCTGCGCGAACAGTTTGTGGCGTTTGGCGTGCCGGAAGAGAAAATTCTGTTTCACGAATGTGGCCTGCAGACCGAATCTATTCGACCCGCTCAGAAAGCCCGTGTTCAAAAACCCCTCATCTTTGGCTATATTGGAGTCGTTGACCCGGTGAAAGGCGTCCATCTGCTGGTCGAAGCCTTTCAGTCTCTATCCCAGGCAGAACTGCGTATCTATGGTGGAGAGGCGGTCTACGCACCCTATCCTGATGAAAAACGCTTTCGCTCTCAGCTTGCCAATTCGCCCCATATTCACTGTATGGGACGCTACGAACAGCATGAACTGAGTCGCATTCTGCGCGAGGTAGATGTCGTGGTTGTACCTTCAATCTGGTATGAAAATGCTCCGTTGGTCATTCGGGAGGCATTTCTGGCCCAGACTCCTGTTATCACCGCCGACTTTGGAGGCATGCGCGAGTGGGTAACGGACGGAGTCAGCGGGCTCCTGTTTCAACCGCGGAATATCGACGACCTGCGTCAAAAAATTGCCCGTTTTATCGCGGAGCCGGATTTGGTGGCGCGGCTCTCACAACGGTTTCCTGTCGTCCGCTCGATTACCGAAGACGCCCGGCTGCTTGTCCAACACTATCAGCACCTCCTCCAGCATCCTCTGTACGTATGAATCCCTCTCTCTCTCTTACCATTCCGTGCCGGGCTGATGAGCCTGACTTGCGCAGCACGCTGGACAGCCTGCTCACGGCCGCCCGCTCTCCCCAACTGCCGTCTGGCTGTATCAAGGAACTGCTTATCTGCGTGAATGGGGTTGTCGTTGGCCAACCCTGCCCCCCGCTCCTTGCTATCCGAGATTTCTGTGCTCGGAACGCCGTCGCGCTACAGGAGGTCGCCCTCTCTTCGGCTGAGGCCCAGCCTCAGGAACGGCCTCGCCCGGCTGCGGAGAGGCCGCGATGTGTTGTCCTGCTAGCCGCTTGGCGAGGAAAACCCAAAGCCATGAACACCTTGTGGCAGTGGGCGTGCGGTGACCTGCTGCTGTTCTGTGATGCCGATGTCCGAGTTGACCCGCAGGCCATTGCACGCTTATACGCGCCGTTGAAGGGGGAATCGCAGTTGCACCTTGTTGCCGCGCGCGAAATACCAACGCTGGAGGCTCAGGCTCGTGTCTGGAGTCGTATGGGCGCACTGTCCTATCGATTCAATTTCGGCAACGTGGGTGGACGCCTCTTCTTGATACGCAAAGATGCTCTGAGCGAACCCATGCCGGAAGACCTGCTGCTGGAAGATGCCTGGCTGACGATTGCGGTTGGGAAGCCACACGTTCGCAAGGTCATGCAGGCCCGGGTGTTCTTTGTTCTCCCCCGGACATGGCATGATTATTTTGCTGAGCGGGTACGCACCGAGGGCGGTAAAATCCAGATCCGCCGTCAGCATGCGTCCCTGCTCGCAAACGGGCCGGCCGCTCAGTATCCCTGGGGCGAGTTCTTGCGCACCATTCGGCCGCCTGAGTACGGGCTGACCCTCTTTGCCCTGTGTGTTCGTGGTTTGGCGCGGGTGTGGGCCTGGAGACGCCTCAAGCAAGTCGATTTCTATACGTTATATCGTCCCTTTACATCAACCAAACGGTGGTCCGTAGCGGCCCCATCGTCGCCTCAAACCTCGCCTCGACCCTCCGTACAGTCCGGGCAGTCCAGGACACAATCATGAAGGTTTCGGTCGTCATCCTCACGTGGAATTCCCTGCCTGCGATTGAGGCTTGTCTGGCATCACTGTTGGGGAGCACGACGGTCAGCCGCGAAGTGATTGTGGTTGATAATGGTTCGCAGGATCAGACGGTGAAGGTACTCCGCGCCCGATTCCCCTCCGTTCAGGTGATTGAAAATCGTCACAACCGAGGGGTGGCGCCGGCTCGGAATCAGGGCCTGCGGCGATCCCGTGGAGAATATGTCCTCATCCTGGACGACGACACGATTCTTCACCCCCCTGCGCTGGACCATCTCATTCAGGTGCTCGACTCCCGGCCGGAGGTTGGCCTGTGCGGACCCAAACTCATTGATGCCGGTGGTCATCTCTGTCTTTCGTGCCGTTTGTTTCCGACTCTCCTGGACAAACTCGGGCGCCGTTTTCCGTCTGCTCTCACGCGCAACGCGGCCCGCCAGGTAGAGTTGGCAGACTGGGCGCATGATACGCTGCGGTCAGTTGACTACGTGATTGGTGCCTGCCAGCTCATCCGCCGGCGGGCGCTTGATGAGGTGGGCTTGCTTGACGAACGGATCTTTTACGGCCCGGAAGATATTGATTTGTGTCTGCGTCTGTACCAGGCGGGTTGGCAAGTCGTGTACCAACCCGCGGCGGTTGTGACGCATACCGAACAACGCCTCGCCCGGTCAGCGTTCTCCTTTCTGGGTCGGAAACATCTGTCTGGCCTGGTGTACTATTTCTGGAAGCACCGCTATCTCTTCTCTCGGCGTACGCTCTACGCGCGCTTTCCAAACGCACCGAGAGGGCGCAGGCCATCGTGAAACCCGTATTCCTGTCCGGCAGGTCCGAACAGACGCCGCACTCCAGAAAACAGCTGCCCCGAGGAAGCAGACCGACCGTCTGGCCGGTGATGCGGGTAGCAAGCGGTGTTGAGGAGACTGACACAAGGGCCGTGCCAGAGGCAGAAGCCCCGGTCAACTGAGCGGAACGCATGCAACGTCTGTGGGGGTATATTTATCAATACCGATATCGGTATATGCGTGGCATCGCCTGTCTGGTGACGACGGCGACCCTGGCCATGTCCATCCCGTGGCTGCTCAAGCAGGCGGTCGAGGGGATTGAGCACGGTCGGCCGGTCCGCGAGATTGCGTCCACGGTGCTGCTGATTATCGGGATTGCTCTGCTCCAGGGGGTTGTCCGCTCCTTTTCGCGCTTTCTGATCTTCAACGTTGGGCGGGATATCGAGTATCAACTCCGTAACGAGCTGTTTGCCCATTTGCAGACCCTGTCGCTGAACTATTACCAACGCCAGCCCATTGGCGACCTGATGTCCCGCCTCGTCAATGACGTGACCGCGGTGCGTCTGATGCTCGGCTTGGGCATTATTAACATCCTGAACACCCCCTTGTATTACGTGTATGCCATGGCGGCCATGCTGGCCATGGACCCCATCCTGACCCTGTTGGCGATCGCCCCGTATCCCTTCCTGTTTCTGCTGGTCAGAGCGATGAGTCGCCAGCTCATGGAGCGCACGCTTAACGTGCAGGCCGGTCTGGCCGACCTGTCGAGTCGCGTCCAGGAAAGCGTCAGCGGCATATCTGTCATTCGTGCCTATGTGCGCGAAGCGTGGCAGAGCGACGTCTTTGCCGGACTGAATGACCGTTTCAAGACCGAGAGTATTGCCCTGGCTCGCCTGCGCGGCCTGTTCCCGCCGCTGATGAAAGGCATATCTGGAACCGGGTTGCTGGTCGTATTGTGGTACGGCGGCTCACAGGTCATTGCCGGCCAGCTCAGCTTGGGCGACCTGGTCGCGTTTATGGGCTACCTCCATCTGCTGGCCTGGCCGACCATGGCCATGGGCTGGCTGATCTCCCTCTATCAGCGTGGTAAGGCCGCCATGCAACGGTTGGAGGTGATTTGGCAAACCCGGCCCGACATCGTCGCCGGCGAGGGGAACGGCGCGAGCCGGAGTGCGCCCACGGTGCGCGGCGAGATTGGGTTTCAGCACGTGGATTTTGCCTATCCGTCCAACGGCCAGAATCCGCGCAACGGCGTGGGCAATGGACACGCGCCTGACGGACGAACGGTATTGCACGATATTACGTTTACCGTCCCGGCCGGAAAAACCGTTGCCATTGTCGGTCGTATGGGCGCGGGCAAAACTACCCTGGTCCAGCTATTGCCGCGTTTGTTCGACGTCACTCAGGGCGCTATCACTATTGATGGTCGAGATATTCGGCTCTTCTCGCTGGCCGCGCTCCGACGCTGTATCGGTTTTGTGCCCCAGGACCCGTTTCTCTTTTCGGCCCGCATTCAAGACAATATTGCCTTTTCTCAACCTGAGGTGGACGGCGGCGATATCCGCTGGGCGGCTACCTCAGCCAGTGTTGACGGTGAGGTTGAGGGCTTTCCCAAAGGCTATGAGACCGTCATTGGTGAGCGGGGTATGACGCTGTCTGGCGGGCAGAAGCAGCGCCTCACGCTGGCGCGGGCTCTGTTGGCTGACACACCCATCCTCGTCCTGGATTGCGCGCTGTCCAGCGTTGATGTGACAACGGAGCGGAAGATCCTTCAGGCGCTCCGGACGAGTACCAAAGAAAAGACCGTGCTCATCATTTCCCACCGGGTGTCGGCCGTACGCGACGCTGACCTCATCGTTGTCCTGGATGCGGGGCGCATCGTCGAGGCGGGAACGCACGCTGAGTTGGTTGAGCAGGGGGGCATGTATACGGAACTCTTTCAAGATCAGGCGCTCGAAGAGGAACTGGCTGAACTATGAACGCGGGGCAACACGAAGCGGCGCTCGGCAAAACCTATGACTTGGCGCTTCTGCGCCGTCTGTGGGTCTATATCCGACCGTACCGCGCGACCTTTATTGTGGCGCTGGTCTGTCTGCCGCTGACCTCTGCCTGTCTGCTGGCCCAACCGTATCTGCTCAAGTTGGGCGTGGATTGGTATATCGAGCAGGGGGATGCCGCGGGGTTGACGCGCATTAGTCTGCTGTTTGCCGCTGCGCTGCTCGGCGAGGTTCTGTTTTTTTACGCCCAGTTCCAGGCCACGATGTTGGTCGCCCAGCGCAGCCTGGCCGATTTGCGGCGTGATCTTTTTAGCCACGTTCAGGAACTGCCTTCGAGCTTTTTCGAGCGCACGCCGGTCGGTCGCCTAGTCACCCGACTCACGACGGATGTCGATGCTATTAACGAAGCCTTCTCCGCCGGGACCCTGACGATCTTTATGGACGTCCTGACTCTGGTGGGCATTGTCGGCATTATGCTGTCCATCGATTTTCACTTGGCCGTCGTGACGCTGGCCCTGCTGCCCCCGCTGTTGCTTATCCTGAATTTTTTTCGGACCCGGACGCGCGTGACCTATCGGGTTATCCGCGAATGTCTGGCGCGGATCAACGCCTTCCTTCAAGAAACCCTGTCCGGGATTATGGTTGTCAAGGTGTTTGCGCAAGAGCGAAAAATGTTTGCCGAGTTTGAGCAGCGGAATAGTGCGCATCGCGATGCCAACCACTTATCCAATATGTATGAGGCCAGCCTGTTCTCTATTGTTGAGGCGCTGAGCATTGTCTCTATTGCGCTTATGCTGTGGCATGGCGCGGGTCAGGTTGGTCAGGGTCTGGTCGCCCTGGGGACGCTGGTGGCTTTTATCGAATACCTGCAGAAGTTCTTTGTACCCATCCGGGAATTCAGTACAAAATACACCACCATGCAGACGGCTATGACCGCGGTTGAGCGTGTGTTTCAATTGCTGGACACGCCGGTCACGATCACCTCCCCGCCCGAGGCGTATCGGCCACCCGAGGTGACGGGACGGATAGCGTTTGACCATGTCTGGTTTGCGTACAACGAGGAGGAGTGGGTGCTGCGGGATGTGTCCTTTTCGGTCGCCCCTGGTGAGAGTATTGCCCTGGTTGGAGCGACCGGCGCAGGCAAGACTACGATCAGTAAGCTGCTCAACCGTTTTTATGATATTCAGCGCGGCCGCATCCTGGTAGATGGCGTCGATATTCGCGAGTGGGAGCTACACGTCCTGCGCAGCCGGATTGGCGTGGTGCTACAGGACGTCTTCCTGTTTGTTGGCGATGTGGCCACCAATCTGAGTTTGGGCCGGACCGACCTCACGCTGGCCGATTTGCGGCACGCCGCGCAACACGTAAATGCGGAAGACTTTATTCGGGAACTGCCAAACGGCTATCAGGAACACCTGCATGAGCGCGGTGCCAATCTGTCTGCCGGCCAGCGCCAGCTCCTGTCGTTTGCCCGGGCCTTGGCCTATGACCCGGCCATCCTGGTTTTGGACGAAGCCACTTCGAGTGTTGACCCGGAGACCGAGGTGCTCATTCAGGATGCCGTGCCCACGCTGATGCAGAGCCGGACTACGCTGGTGATTGCGCATCGATTCTCAACCATCCAGAACGCCGACCGCATCATCGTCCTGCACAAGGGCCGGCTGCGGGAAGTTGGTACCCATCCGGCATTGATGGCGCAGCGCGGTATTTACTGGCGCTTATATCAATTGCAGTACGCCCACGCCGCCGGCATCCCACAATCCCGCACGGACGGACCCGTTCTGGAAGACGGGTAACGAGACGGCTATACGCCTGTGGCCTTGGGTCCTGAAATGAATAAACGCGCCCTCAGCAAGACATGAAAATGTTGGCACGTCTCCTCATTTTTGTCGGCCTGTGCGTTCTGCCGGCCTGCACCCCGTTGTATATTCTGCGAGCCGGCTATGAAGAGGCAAAAATTCTGTGGTACCGCAGACCTATTGCCGATATCTTGCGGGATCCCGGTCAGTTCGACCTGTCCACCCAGGAAAAACTCCGGCTGGTCTTACGCGTGCGGGCCTTTGCCGAGCAGGACCTCGGCTTCCGGGTTGGCAGGAGTTATGGCAGTGTGTCCGAGCTCCCCTCGCCACCAACCATTTATGTGGTCACCGCGGCCCACCGGACGCGTTTGGAAGCCTATACCTGGTGGTTCCCGATTGTCGGCCGGGTCTCCTACAAGGGATATTTTGAGAGCGCACACGCCGCCGCCGAAGCCCGGCGTTTAGAGGGACAGGGGTTTGACACCTATATTCGGACCGCGGCCGCCTTCAGCACCCTGGGCTGGTTTGCCGACCCCCTCCTGCCTCAACTGCTGGGATATGACCGAGCCACCCTGGCCAATATCGTGCTGCACGAGCTGTTTCATAATACGTTTTATCTGTCCGGGCAGACGGCCTTTAACGAATCGCTCGCCAATTTTGCCGGGTATCGCGGCGCTATCGCCTTTTTCGTCCAAGCGCACGGAGAAACCCACGCCCTGACCCAGCGCCTGCGAGCCACCTGGGAAAAGGAGTTGGCCGTTTCACACTTTCTCGAACAGGCCCGTCGGCGACTGACCGCGTTATACGCCTCCCCGTTACCCGAAGGGGAAAAGCTGGTGCAGCGAAAAAACGTATTCATTCGGCTCCAGGAAGAATTTCGCCAACTGCCCGGGACTGTTGCGCAAACCTCGGACTTTGCCTCCGTCCAGCTCAATAACGCGGTCATCCTCCACTATGTGACCTACCTCCGAGATTTGCGTATCTTTGAGCAGGTGTACGAGCGGAACAATCACGACCTGCGGCGGACACTGGACGCTATCACCGCTCTTGCCGAGGACGCGGAGCAGCCGTTTGAAGCCGTGAGAAGTCGGGTGCGTCCATCCGTTCGACTGCGGCAACAGCCGGCCTCCGTTGGGTGAGCAAAGAGTCACCTCGAGCCCCCTTGGGCTTCTCCACTCCAGGTCTGCTGAAGAAATGAGACTGCGGCTTGGGCGACTTCGCCTTCTCTGGCCATAAAGAAATGGTCTGCACCACTAATGGTCTCAAGCTGCTTTGGGGCTGATATTTTTGCAACCAGCTCGGTCAGGTCGGGGATGGGGGAGTAGGTGTCCCGGTCGCCACTGATGAGCAGGATCGGTTTGGTCACGTTCACAAGAAATGCCGGGTCCCGAAATCCGAGCGGGAACGCCACGCCAATCAGGCGGTGGACGCGGTCGTCTTCCGCCCCGGCTTGCAGTCCTACCATCGAGCCAAACGAGTAGCCGGCAACCACGACGGTCGAGACGGCCTGACGGTCCAGGAGAGCCGTGACAGCGGCTTTCACATCCTCGCACTCGGCCAGGCCTTCGGCGTGCGTACCTTCACTGCGCCCAACTCCACGGAAATTGAATCGCAGTGTGGCGATATTCTCCTTTTGGAAGGCGTGTGCTAACGCTGACACCACGTTATTGTGCATTTCGCCCCCATAGAGCGGATGGGGGTGACACAGCACCGCTCCAAGCGCGGGAGTCTGGTGTGCGGGCGAAAGGAGACCTTCTAGGGTGAGGGCGTTAGCGCTCTCGCCAACCGGAAAGCTGATAGGCTCTTCCATATATTCCTCCTTGCTTCATCCGGGTAGGCGAAAACCCTGCGGAACACAAGTGGGACGCGTGATAGCAAGGGTGAAACAAGAGCGCCGCGCAAAAGAATTTTTCATGCGAGAACTAAACCAGGAGTCCCGTGTCGAAAAGGCACAGAGCTTCGCTCTCCAAAACCTGTGGACATCTCTAACACAGTGGCTGCCACGAGGTTATTCCTTTTTTTCTGCCGTCCAAAAAAAAATTCAGGACGATGCCCTCAGCCTGCGGGCCATGGGGCTCACCTATGTCACCCTTCTGGCCTTGGTGCCGCTTTTGGCGGTCATGTTTGCCGTGCTCAAGGCATTCGGGGTACACAATCTCATTGAGCCCTCACTGGCCCAGGCCTTGGAGCCGTTGGGTGAGCAGGGCACTGAAATCACCCAGCGCGTCTTGGAGTTTGTCAGCAACCTGCGCGTTGGGGTGCTGGGCGCGGTCGGGGTGGCGACCCTGTTCTACACTGTCGTCTCGCTGATCAGCAAAATTGAAGACTCGTTTAACTATATCTGGCGAGCGCGTCGTCCTCGGACCTGGGGCAAGAAATGTAGCGACTACCTGAGTGTGGTTCTGGTCGGTCCGGTCCTTGTCTTTACGGCATTGACCGTCATTGCCTCGGCCCAGAGCCACACGATTGTGCAATATCTGATTGCGAATGAGCTGCTTGGCCCGCTCATTATTGTGGTAACGCAACTGATGCCGTTCGCCTTTCTCTGCATTGCCTTCACATTTTTATACGTCTTTGTTCCTAATACTGCGGTGCGCTTTGGATCGGCCCTCTTCGGTGGAGTGGTCGCGGCCGTTTTGTGGCAGTTGGCCGGGGCCGGCTTTGCCGCCTTTGTTGCCGGCTCCGCGCGCTATGCGGCCATCTATTCGAGTTTTGCCATCCTGGTCTTCTTTTTTATCTGGGTGTATGCCAGCTGGCTGATTATTCTGGTGGGTGCCGAAGTCGCCTGTTTCCATCAATATCCAGGCGCCTACCAAGCCGAACTGGACGGCAAGACCCCGCTGTCGCAGGAGCGCCTCGCGCTGACCGTCTTGGCTACCATTACGCAGCGTTATCTTGCCGAACAACCGCCTTGGTCTGCCCCCGACCTTGCCAAAAGTATGCGCGTTCAGCTCTCTGCGTTGGAGCCGTTAATTGAAACACTGCTGGCAAAAGGCGTCCTGCTGCAGACCGTTGAGCCGGAGGGCATTGTGCTTGGCCGTCCACCCGAGCAGATTGAGGTCGTGCATGTGCTGGATACCCTGTACACGCCCGGAGGTGAGCCTGCTGCAATTGATAGTGGAGATGCCGTCTCGGCTCTACTCGACCGGCGGAATCAGGCGGTCAGACAGGCCCTTGACGGTATTACGCTCCGCTCCTTGGCCACCGATGGTCCCTTGAAGGATTAACCGTCTCGACAGATTTCGGTCCTGCGTTTTATGCTCATGCCCGGCTGGAACTCGCTCGCGTTTGTGTCTCGCCGAGGCGTGCGGTACCATAAGAGGAAGGCGCGCAGAGCGCACCGGCCGTGAAGACGACGATGGAGGCCGGTGGGGGAGGTGGATGCGGTGGAAATTCAGAGTCACTACCGATGTGGCAGCCTCAATCTCAATGTGAGGGGCCTCGAACAGTCAGCGACTTTAGCGATCAATGAGCGGAGCAACGCGCTCCGCCGCGAAGGACACCGCATCTATAAACTCGGGCTGGGCCAATCACCGTTTCCCATCCCATCCGAAGTGGTGAACGCGCTCAGGCTGCACGCTCACGAGGACGACTACTTGCCCGTCACCGGTCTGCCCGCCCTGCGGGAAGCAGTGGCGGAGTTTCATCGACAGAAAGATCACGTGCAGGCCCGCCCCGAGGATGTCTTGGTCGGACCCGGCTCAAAGGAACTCTTGTTCCTCTTACAGCTGACCTTTTATGGTGAATTACTCGTGCCGTCTCCAGCCTGGGTGTCCTATATCCCGCAGGCTCGCATCATTGGGCGCACCGTCAACCTCATACCGACAACATTCGAAGAGAACTGGCGTGTCTCCCCCCGGCGCCTGGAGGCCATCTGCAAGGCCGACCCGGACCGTCCGCGTATTCTGGTGTTGAATTATCCGGGCAACCCCGAGGGGGGCAGTTATACGGCGCACGAACTCGAAGAGTTGGCCGCGGTTGCGCGGCGGTTTGGGGTGATTCTGCTGTCCGATGAAATTTACGGTCAACTGCATCACCAGGGGGCGCACGTGTCGGTTGCCCGTTTCCATCCAGAAGGAACTATTATCAGTTCCGGGCTGTCCAAATGGTGTGGGGCTGGCGGCTGGCGGCTGGGGACGTTTACCTTTCCACCGGACTTGAACTGGCTGATGGGAGCGATGGCGGCTGTGGCCAGCGAGACCTATACGTCGGTCAGTACCCCGATTCAATACGCGGCTACCCGCGCGTTTCAGGATGGCATTGCGATTGAACGCTATCTCTCGCACGTCCGGCGTATTCTGTCGGCCCTGGGCCAACGCTGCGCGCAGATTCTTCAGGTGGCCGGTGTCCGGGTGCAGGTGCCGGTTGGCGCTTTTCTCTTTCCGGATTTTTCCCCTTTTGCCGAACGACTGGCGCGGCGCGGTATCATGAAGAGTGACTCTTTCTGTGAGGCGCTCCTGCACGATACCGGTGTCGCCGTTCTGCCCGGGTCGGCATTTCAGCGACCGCGGGAAGAGCTGACGGCTCGGATTGCCTATGTCGGCTTCGATGGCGCGAAAGCGCTCACTGCAAGTGAGGCAATTCCACTCGGCCACGACCTCTCGGCCGATTTTATTGGGCGCTGGTGCGGAGATATGACCGAAGCCGTACAGCGTATGACGAGCTGGGCAGTGGAGACAAAGGCGCCCAAAGTCGTGGATCTGATGGATCGAAAAGAAAGAGCCGTCGGGTAAACGCCCCCGACGATATACCGCCTGGGCCGTATCCCGGCTCATATTTCCCCCTCTCCCCAGAGGAGCGGGAGTCGGCGCTCTCGCTGAGAGATACGGAGTGGAGGAGGTGCAGGGTTTCGCTATTTCTCCTTGACACTCCACAAATTAGCCTTACCTTTTTTGCAGTCAAGAGTCACAACCAGTTAAAGACGATCGTGCGCGAACGACTGGAGGAAGGAGGGGCGCGTGGATCTCAACCGCTTGACCGAAAAATCGCAAGAGGCCCTACGCCAAGCCCAGGCGCTGGTAACCCGACGGAATAACCAGGGGGTTGATGTTGAGCATGTCTTGGCCGCATTAACGGAATCTTCCGACGGAGTCGTCCCGGCTCTCATCACGCAGGCCGGCGTGTCCCTCAGCACGCTGAGTGCTGAGCTTGAAAAGGCGCTGAGTCGTATTCCGCACGTCTCCGGCCCTGCCAGTGGCCCGGATCGCGTCTACGTCACCCAGCGCTTGTCACGAATGCTCACCCGCGCTGAAGAGGAAGCCAAAGAACTCAAAGACGACTATGTGAGCGTCGAACATCTGCTCCTGGCCATGCTGGAAGACGAGGGCGCGACGGGCCGTCTGCTGCGCGACCATGGCCTGAGTCGAGAGCGCTTGCTCACGGCGCTCCAGAAAGTCCGTGGACACCAGCGGGTGACCAACCAAAATCCGGAGGGAACCTATCAGGCGCTGGAACGGTATGGTCGAGATCTGACGCAAGCGGCCAGCTTGGGCAAGCTTGACCCGGTCATTGGCCGGGATGAGGAAATTCGGCGGGTCGTACAGGTGCTCTCTCGCCGGACGAAAAATAATCCGGTGCTGATCGGTGATCCGGGAGTGGGCAAAACCGCCATTGTGGAAGGGCTGGCGCAACGTATTGTCAGCGGAGATATACCGGAAAGCCTGAAGCATCGTCGCGTGATCGTCTTGGATATGGGTGCCCTGATTGCCGGCGCGAAATTTCGGGGTGAGTTTGAAGAGCGACTCAAAGCCGTGCTCAAAGAGGTCCAGGAATCCGAGGGCGAGGTGGTGCTGTTTATTGACGAGTTGCATACGGTGGTGGGCGCAGGAGCATCGGAGGGCGCTATGGACGCCTCCAATCTACTGAAACCGATGCTGGCTCGCGGCGAGTTGCACTGCATCGGGGCGACCACGCTGGATGAGTATCGTCAATACGTGGAAAAGGATCGGGCGCTGGAACGGCGCTTTCAGCCGGTCACGGTTGACCAGCCATCCGTGGAAGACACCATCTCCATTCTGCGTGGACTGCGGGAACGCTACGAAATCCACCACGGGGTCCGCATCAAGGACGCGGCGCTGGTGACTGCGGCAGTATTGTCGCATCGGTACATCAGTGATCGCTTTCTGCCGGATAAGGCCATCGATCTGATGGATGAAGCTGCGGCCCGGCTCCGCACCGAAATTGACTCCATGCCAACGGAACTGGACGAAGTGTCCAGGCGGGTGTTGCAGCTTGAAATTGAACGGGAAGCCTTGCGCAAGGAGACTGACCAGGCCTCGCAGTTACGACTGGAGAAGCTGGAAAAGGAACTGGCGGGTTGTCAGACTGAGGCCGGAGCGCTGACCGCCCGGTGGGAGATGGAGAAGAACAGCATCGGTCAGTTGCGCAGCCTCAAAGAAGAAATTGAGCAGACCCGACGCGCAATTGAAAAAGCAGAGCGTGCCTACGACCTCAACCGGGTCGCCGAACTGAAGTACGGGAAGTTGGCTCAGCTTGAGCGGGACTTGGCGGATGGAGAAGCAAAGCTCCAGAGTGAACAGGGGCCGAGCCGTCTCCTCAAGGAAGAGGTTGATGAAGACGATATTGCGGCCATTATCTCGCGCTGGACGGGGATTCCCGTTTCAAAGCTGCTCGAAGGTGAACGGGAAAAATTATTACACCTCGGTGAGCTGCTGCGTCAACGGCTGATCGGCCAACACGAAGCCGTCCAGGCGGTGGCCGATGCGGTTATTCGGACCCGCTCAGGACTCAAAGACCCTCACCGTCCGATTGGGTCGTTCATCTTTCTGGGGCCGACCGGAGTGGGAAAAACCGAACTGGCCCGCGCGTTGGCCGAGTTTTTGTTTGATGATGAGGCCAATATGGTCCGGCTCGATATGTCGGAATACATGGAGAAGCATACGGTCGCGCGTCTCATTGGTGCGCCTCCGGGGTATGTGGGCTATGACGAGGGCGGGCAACTGACCGAAGCGGTCCGGCGGAAGCCCTACGCGGTCATCCTGTTTGACGAGATCGAAAAAGCCCATCCCGATGTCTTCAACGCCTTACTCCAGATTTTGGACGACGGACGCTTAACCGATGGGCACGGACGAACGGTTGACTTTAAGAACAGCGTTATCATCATGACCTCGAACGTCGGCAGCCAGCTTATCTTGGGTTATCGCGGCGGGGATGCTACTGAGGCGTATGCGCGCATGAAGCGGGATGCGCTGGATGCCCTGCGGAACGAATTCCGGCCGGAATTTCTGAATCGGGTCGATGAAATCGTGGTGTTCCACAGCCTGAACCGAGACCACCTCAAACAGATCGTCGAGATTCAGCTTGCACACTTGCGAGAGCGGCTGGCCGAACGGCACATCACGCTCGAACTGACGGAAAGCGCTAAGGAATACTTCGCCCAAACCGGCTATGACCCGACCTATGGGGCCCGGCCGCTCAAACGCCTCCTCCAGAAGGAGATCGAGACCCATCTTGGCCGGAAAATTATCGCCGGCGAGGTGGCCGAGAACGCCCATGTCATCATTGACTACGGCCGCCACGCCCTCACCTTCACGACCGCGCCGGCCGCTGCGGTTGCGTAGACTCTTCCCCTCACGCTCACCAAGCAGCCGCCTCTTCAGACCAAGGAAGAGGAAGCACCCTCCTTCCCCTCTCTGGTTCAGAATAAAACTCCGTTCTTGTAACCGGTCTTCTTTGTTTGACTTTTCGATTGTTTCTTTCTACAGTCTCCCTCCGCTCTCCAGAAGGCAGAGCTGCCCTCTTTCCTCAGGCTCGCAGTACACGAAGCGGTATTGAGTTGGCATGAAGCGGTGCGAGTTGGCAAGAGGAGACTCCTCAGAGGAGATATCTCTATGCTGAATGAAACCACTCACCGCCTTGATACTGCAAACGGGTCCTCCATTGCTGCCGGGTCCGAATCCCCTGCCCCGCGCTTCAAGGTATATAACGAACGCCACCTCGACCAGATTCCGCAACTGCAAAGCTTATCTGATGAGCAACGGTTTAATATGCAGGTGGTGGCCAATGTCTTGCCCTTTCGCATTAACCCGTACGTCATCGAGAATCTCATTGATTGGGACAATATCCCCGATGATCCCATGTTCCAGTTGACTTTTCCGCAGCCTGGCATGTTGCTGCCCGAAGACTTTGAGCGCATGGCCAACTTGCTCAGGAAAGGGGCGGATCGAATCGCGATCAAAGCCGCCGCAGATGAGATCCGTATCCGGCTGAACCCGCATCCCGCCGGCCAACAGCAGATGAACGTCCCGCACCTGGACGGCGAATCGCTGCCCGGCATGCAGCACAAGTATCGCGAGACCGTCCTCTTTTTTCCGAGCCAAGGCCAGACGTGCCATGCGTATTGCACCTTCTGCTTTCGCTGGGCTCAGTTCGTGGGCATTCAGGATCTGCGTTTCAATTCAAACGACGCTGGCCAGCTTCACAGCTATCTGGCATCGCAGCCGCAGGTGAGCGATCTGCTCATGACCGGCGGAGATCCGATGGTCATGAAAACCCATCATTTGGCTGAATATTTGTGCCCCTTGCTCCAACCGGAGTTCGAGCACGTCCAAACCATTCGGATCGGCACAAAAGCGCTGACCTACTGGCCCTTTCGTTTTACGAGCGATGCGGATGCCGACGACCTCATGCGTTTGTTTGAACAACTCGTCTCTGCCGGCAAGCACGTGGCGCTCATGGCGCACTACAACCACTGGAGAGAACTGGAGCAGCCACAGATCCGCGAAGCCATCCGGCGGGTACGCTCGACCGGAGCGATCATCCGTGGCCAGGGACCGCTCCTGGCCCATATCAACGATGAGGCCGCGGTCTGGACCCGGTTGTGGCGGATGCAGGTCCGCTTGGGCATCATTCCGTACTACATGTTTGTCGAGCGTGATACCGGGGCGCGGTGTTATTTTGAGGTGCCACTCGTTCGCGCCTGGGAGATTTACCGCGAGGCTATTTCCCAGGTCTCCGGCCTGGCGCGGACTGCCCGTGGCCCATCCATGAGTGCGGGACCGGGCAAGGTTGAGGTGCAGGGTGTCACTGAAATAAACGGCGAAAAGGTCTTTGTCCTGCGCTTTATCCAGGGCCGCAGTGCCGATTGGGGCCAGCGACCGTTCCTTGCCAAGTTTGACCCCAACGCGACTTGGCTCGATCACCTCAAACCCGCCGGCGGAGAATCTCAATTTTTCTTTGAGCCCGAATACCGGGCCATACAGGCGCGGGCTTCAGCCGGCCACTGAATCTGCCCCCGCGCACTACTCGCGGGGCTTGAGCATCCGAATACGCCGCACCGGTGGGTGGCCGGGGGTGTCATCCACAAAGGTGAGATGCTCCGCTTCGCAGGCGGGACAGATAAGCAGCGTCCCGTATTTTTCATGCTCAATCATGGGGGGCCAGTTCCCGTCTGCCGGCTCCCCGTAGTTGCTCATCTGGTAGAGTTCTTCGGCACACATCAGACAGTATTGGGCTTTTGCCATAGGCTGACTCCTTCTCCTGGTGTGACTCTGTTTTCGGGCGCTCTTTCTCCGAGACTATACAACTCTTCAGGGCTGCCCTTCTCCTTCGTCTTGACGCTCTGAGGGGGACGGGGTAGGTCTTCTTGTGGCCAGCAGCCACCGCCGCAAAAAAGGAGACGACCTGTTCGAGTATACTATGGAGCCCCTCTTTTCCTATACCGTCACCCTGGAGATGCCGCCTGAAACAATAGGGCCGGTGCCCGGTGGCGTCCGGGTCAATGTATATATCACGGGCGGAGCAGTTGAGGGTCCTCACTTGCAAGGCAAGCTGCGCCCGGTTGGCGCGGCTTGCCTGACTATCTGACCCGATGGGGGAGCCTCTCTCGATGTGCGGGCGACCGTTGAGGCGAACGACGGGACATTGGTTTATGTGACCTGTAACGGAGTGTTGGATTTAGGCACAGACGGCTATCAGAAATTTTTGGATGGCGAGCTTCCGCCGAGCGGAACGCCGATTCGGACGAACCCCTGGTGTCAAACCGCTCACCCTGACTGTGGATGAATCGTTGTCTATGTGTTGGGCTCGGAGAAGCGTATCTGGAACGTGGCGAGGTGCGCTACGACGTATATGCCGTACGCTAGGCGTATGGCGGGCGAGAACAAGTATGAGCAAACCGAGTTGGAAACTGACGTATTGGTACGCAGCCCTCATCGCTGGCCTGCTGCTGTGGAGCCGTCCCGTCGGTGCCGCGGTTGAGGTCGGGAGTCCCGCGCCGGAGTTTTGTTTGCCGGCGCAAGACGGCGAGGCTGTCTGTCTCTCAGATTTCACGGGCAAACGAAACGTTCTGCTGCTTTTTTATATTTTGGACTTTACCCCAGGCTGAACCCTTCAGTTAGCAAACGGGCGGGACGCCCGGCAGGAGAAGCAACTCGATGCGGTGGTCCTGGGAATCAGTACGAACCATACGGCTTCCCAGCGCATATTCCGCGAACAACTGGCCCTCAGCTATCCGTTGTTGAGTGCGTTTGACGCGCCCGAGATGGTTGAAAACTATGTGGGCTGGCTGGACCGGGAAAAGCGGCTCAGTCAGCGGGCCTATGTGCTGATTGATACGGATGGGATCGTGCGTTTTGTCCGAGTCATGCAGAATCCCGGAGAGGTCCTTTCGGTGAATGAGTTGGAAGCCGAGTTGGCCAGGCTCAAATCGGCCCAGTAACATACGCCGGCTTGCGCTTTAAGAGCGAGGGATGAATAATGGACGGCCAGGAGCGAGGACAGTAAAAGGAAGCCCGATAATGCAGGCGCGTGTCCTCTGGTTTCCAGTCGTCATGGCCGGTGCCCTGACCGCCGGTTTGTGGACCTCGCCACGTCTCATCCAGGCGCAGAACACTCCGGCTGATACGGCCCAACATTCCCGGGAGGTTGGTGCCCCGCAAGTACTGGAGATTCCTGTCCAGAGCAGCCTGACCCAATCGACCGTTCCGGTCGAACCCCTCCCCTCAGACCAGTGGTCGGCTTCTGGAGACTTTCACCCACACGGAGACTGGTCCGCTGCGGCAACGGACGGTCAGTTCCCCGAATGGCCCGACCCGACTATGGTCGAGTCCAAACGCACCTATCTCGGCGTCCTGTATGCCACCGCCGAGGAAGGACCGGAGGGTGTCCAGGTCTTAAGCGTGATTGAGGGCAGTCCGGCGTATCGTTCCGGTTTTGAGGGCGTGAATGCGCCAACGCAGAACACCTGGAATGATTTAGTGAAGAAAGCCGCCATCATTGCGCTGGTCCTGTCGCCGGCCGGCCCATTTGCCTTGCCCCTCGTTGCCGCTTACGATCACCTCACACGGGAGCGCCATCCTGCCGGTGATCTTATTGTCGCGGTCGAAAACACGAGGGTTTGGACCGCCCAGGACTTTACCGAAACCATGCAGCGCTATAGCCCTGGAGACCAAGTGTCCTTTTCTGTCCTGCGCAAGAACCAGCCCCGCCAAGTTACGGTGATGCTTGAAGAAGAACCGCCGGAACCTGTAGAGCAGCGGCCTAAGCGGTAGGCGCGGAGGTGTGGCCCACCTGCGCGCGGAAGGCGTTGACGGTATTGTTCATGAGCATAGACACCGTCACCGGCCCGACGCCGCCCGGAACCGGCGTAATAAACGCGGCCCGTTCTCTGGCCGTGTCAAATTCCACATCGCCCACGAGGCGTGAGCCCATCTGATTGATGCCAACATCGATCACGGTTGCCCCAGGGTGCACCCAATCGCCTTTGATCACTGCGGGAGAGCCGACGGCCACAACGAGGACTTCTGCCCGACGGACATGGTCGACTAACAGTCCCCGTTGGGCAGTCGCGATGTGACAGATGGTCACGGTGGCTAAGCGATCGACCAGCATCAGGCTGAGCGGTTTCCCCACCAGATCGCTGTGTCCGACAATAACCGCCTCTTTGCCTTCCATGTCGATCCCGGTTGCGTCCAAAAGGCGCATGACGGCCAGCGCCGTACAGGAGCCAATGCGCATCTCTCCGGTGACTGCGGCCCCGACATTTTCGGGATGGGTGCCATCCACATCTTTCTGCGGGGCAATATGGTTGACTAGGACAGAGCGACGTAAATGCTCTGGCAGTGGCAGTTGGAGGATAACGCCGGTGACTTCAGGGTCCTGGTTCAACTGCTCCAAACGGCGCAGCACCTCAGCCTCTTGGACATTGTCCGGGAGGTGGTACCAGCGATACTCAATTCCCAACCCGCGGGCAATCCGATTCATGGATCGAATATAGACTTCGATAGCCGGGTTTGAGCCGATATAAATGCTGACCAGAACAGGGCGCCGTCCGGTGTGCTGGATCAACTCGGAAATGTCCGCTCCAAGTTCTGCATAGACTGACTGGGCAATGACTTTGCCTTTGACGATCTGGGCACCCATGCCGAAACGGTATCATTTGACGCAAATGGGCGGAAGCGGGTACTGTCCTCATTTGACGCCGAACGGCCTACTTTCAGCCCCAACGGCCTCGTTTCCCTCTCTTCTTAACGAACACTGCGTCCTTGACCGCGCGGTGTTCGTCTGACACACTCCCCCTCGCAAAGATCATGCATGAAGACCTGCTTCGTCGGGTCCCCTGCTCAATAGAATAGCCTGGTCCCGCGTGGGGTCGCTCCCCGCGCTTGGCGAATAGGCAGGAATTTTACACTCCATGTGTGGTCTTTGCACTGGCCCGGCATCCCCACCCGGACCGCCATGCAAGGAAGGAAGAGACACATGTCACATCACCGGCCCCCGGCACTCGTCGGCATACTCCTGCTCCTGTGCAGCGCAGGCTGTGCCTCAATGATGGCAGAACCATTAGACCTTACTAGTGACCCCTCTGTCCCAACCACTGGGGTAGAACAGGGTATTTTCGTAGATGCGCCTCAGCGTAATCCTGTAGCAGTAAAGCGATCTATTATTGACGAAACCTATATCCCAACCCTTGAGCCACACCAGGGTATTTTCACAGGTGGGGAGCAGCGTAGGCTGCTACGGAAAGATTATCACAAACATGATCCTGACTATGATGGCGGGATACTCGATTGGCTAGGAAGAGAGCTTAATGCTTGGCTCATGCCAGGTCGTGTTCTTGACAAGATAAATAGGGCTGAAGCGGAAAAGCTAGAACAGGCATTAAGGATACCAGTTGATCCAAATGATCCTGAAGCTGTGGCTACTCAGAGAGACCTGCATGATTATGCCAAATGGGTTGCTCCTGCGTATCAACAAGTGGGGGAAAGTGTCTTCCCCCTGTCCGATGCTATGGCCCCATCCGCCCAGGATATACGAGCACTTGGAGAAAAACTACGGCAAGAGGCATTTATTCCTGATGAAGCGATTGCGGCCATTCGGGAGAAGATTAAGACTGACCCGAATGCTGCATTTGCAGATTGGCAAAACGCCGTTGCTGAGAAACAAGCAGCACGACAGGCCTATGCTGCGTTTATAGATCAGTTTAGTGATGATGTTGGACTGCGACCATTCGTTTCTCGAAATAGACACGTTCTTAATGAGATTCTGCGAAATATGGACCCACGTACCCGCGCTCTTGCGGCAAGTGAATTAGGAAATGATAAAGCTGCAGATGCAACCTTGGCAAAAAATATAAGAGGGCAAGATTTAACCCAAAGAGGGCAAGATTTAACCCAAAAGCGTCATGAAGACACCCATTCTCTAGCTCAAGAGGCGCATCGGCTTGCTGAGGATAAATTTGAATTTGAGAAATGGAAATATCTTGGAGATGATGCTAGAGAAAGGCTCAAACTGGACTGGTGGAAGGCTAAGAATGAAAGAGATACGTTATCATCTACACAACTGGAAATACTGGATAGACAGAACAGTCCCTAGCTGCCAGCAAGAAGCCCGATACCAAACGGCTCGATCAGGTGGCGCAACTCCGCCTGTCTCAACCCCGCTACACCATCCTAGCTGTCCTTGGGCAACCAAACCGGACGTCTCTCAACACTGCGGCGGAGCGGGTAGATGAGTATATCATCCAACACGGAGACACGGCGGCAGCGGAGTGGTCAAATTTTCATGGGACCCTGTCAGTAGCGACGTTGGGAGCCTGGGAGGTCGTGGCCATCCCCGTGGAACTGGCACGGCAGGGGGCCTCTAATCTCCTGCATCTGCGCCTGACGTATGACCAGGATGAGTTGCTCTCCTCTATTACCACGGCGCCCTGACCGCTCGGCCCTCACTCTGTGATCGCGGCCAGGGTGCAGCCCGTCCGTAGCTTGTCAAGGGCATTATGCCCGCACCACGTCAGCGTGATATTCCAGATCGATACGGGAGATTGGCTTCCAGCCTCCGGCCACTCTTACGGCCGATTCGCGGAGGAAAAGACACCACGGCCTCATGTGATTTTCTGAACGGCCTCATGAGGACAGTACCCGGAAGCGGGCCGCCTAGCTCAGCCGTGGCTTTCGTGATAGGCGGGGGGACGGGAAGGCTGCGTATGAAGACATTTTTCGAGCGGTTTGTGGATGAGGTCGTCCGCAAGAGAGAGGCCGGGGAAATCGACGAGGAAAAGGCTCGGCAATGGATAGCCGAGATCCAGCAGCGGCTGGAGGAACACGCCGAACAGCACCCCAAGGCCCCCATTGCCCAAATGCCGGTGAAACACTAGACCTCGGAAGTGGTTGAAATCATGCTGAACAGAAAACCCACCCGTGCAGTCCAGATTGGCAAGGTCCAGGTCGGGGCGAGCGCACCCATCGTTGTGCAGAGTATGTGCGCGACCAAAACAACGGATATCGACGCAACCGTTGCTCAGGTGCATCAACTCGAAGAGGCCGGAGCGGGTATTGTCCGTATTGCGGTGGACAACCCCAAAGAGGCCGCGGCCCTTAAGGAAATCCGTGCCCAAACCTCGGCGACCTTATCTGTCGATCTCCAGGAGAATTACAAGGTTGCCGACCAAGTCGCACCCCATGTTGACAAAATCCGCTATAATCCCGGCCACCTGCACCATATCGAAAAGCGCAAGACCATTCCGGAAAAGGTCACCTGGCTGGTTGATATCGCCAGAGACCATGATGTCGCCCTTCGTATTGGCGTCAACTGTGGTTCGGTGGCCCCGGCGTTCCTTGGAAAATATCCCGGCGACCAGATGGAAGCCCTGGTCCAATCAACCCTGTATCACTGCCAGCTCATGGAAGACCTGCACTACGAGCGGTTCGTTGTGTCGCTCAAAGATTCCGACCCGGCCAAGGTCGTCGAAGCCAACACCCGGTTCTCCCACGCGCGGCCGGATGTCCCCATCCATCTGGGTGTGACCGAAGCCGGCTTACCGCCGGACGGTGTAATCAAGAGTCGGATTGCTTTTGAGAAACTGTTGGCCAACGGCGTGGGCGATACGATCCGCGTGTCCCTGACCTTGCCTAATGAGCGCAAACACGAGGAAGTCAGCGCCGGGTTCACCATCCTCGACGACGCTCAAAACGGTCGTTTCATCTCAGTCCCCGACTTCGGAAAGGGCCTGAACATCATCTCCTGTCCGAGCTGCTCGCGGGTTGAGAATGAGAAATTCGTCGAGCTCGCGCAGGAGGTCAAAGCCATGTCCGCCTACGCCAAGCAGCATGATATCACCATTGCCGTCATGGGCTGCCGGGTGAACGGTCCCGGAGAAACCGATGATGCGGACCTGGGCCTGTGGTGTGGGCCCACAACGGTGAATCTCAAGAAGAAGAGTGTCAAGCTCGGTCACTTCGGCTACGACGGTGTTCTGGACCGCCTCAAGGACGAAATTGACCGGCTGATTGCCGAGCGCCGCTCGGTGTAGCAGGTCTACTCGGCGGCTCCGCCCGCTTCGCCTGTGGCCGGCATCTTTTGTTCTACGCGGGCCCTGGCCTGGTCCAGGACTTGAGCCGCGCTGGTATTAGCCTCCTTGGCCCGCTCAAGTACACGCAACGTATCCGCATAGCGTCCGACCTGCTCATAGGCAAAGGCCAGGTTCGACAGATAATTGAAATCGTCCGGCCTGACATGTACGGCTGCTTCGAGCGGGGCAAGCGCTTCTTCGTATTGCTCCAATTTCAGCAAGGTCACCCCCAGCAGCTCCTGAACAAATGGATTATCCGGTCGCAGGTGGGCGGCCAGCCTGGCCTTGGGGAGGAGGGTTCCCGGATTCGAGGAGTTGAGCAACTCCGCATAGCGGGCGCCCAGCAGGTCCAAAAATTCCAGCGTGGTAATCTCGCGGTAATAGTCAATATCCTTATCGTCCGGGGTGAGGCGGGAGGCCTGGTCAACCTCGTTGAGGGCCGCGTACGAACGTTCGAGCGGATCATCCGTACCCACCGCTTTGGAGCGCATGAAGAGGGCCCGGGCGAGCATGGTGGTCGGTTCAACCCCATACTGTTCGGCCAACCGGTCCGGCTGAATATGGGGCAGGAGCCGCGCCAGGATAAAGGGCATCGTTCCGGCAATGCCCAAGCGATTGAGTTCGGCAAACTCGACTGAGGTATGGTCGTCGGTCAGGAGCGGATAGTCATCGCCGACCAGGGCATCGATGCGCGGCCCATCAAAAATAATATACTTGAGAATATCCTGCCCGCGGGTGATGCCAATCTCTTCCAGGTCGGTACGGATCTCCGCGCTGAGCTGACCGAGACGCTGGTCCAGGACGGTGGGAGACAAGGCAAGGGGCTGTTTGGCTCCCACCAGCAGGGTGTAGCGACTCGTGAACAGGAGTAAGGTCTCTTCGCGGAACACGTGCCGAAAGGTGCGCAACACCGACAAATAATCGGTCGGTGCCATATTGTGTAACGGCAGCCATTGGACATAGACGCCGGTGTCGTTCAGTTTGTCATGCACCTGTCGGTAATATTCCAGCGTGTACAGCATCCAGGACTCTGCCGCGGCCGGGTGGGTTGCGTCAGCGGTAATCGCGTCATAGCGATGGGGCGACACCTTCAGATAATTCCGCCCGTCATCGGCAATCAGCGTCCAGTTTGTACGTTCAACGACATTGCCGTTTTCGGCTCCGAAAAAATGCATGGCCGCCCGGACATCGGGAACAATGTCTACCGCCTCGACAGTCACAGCATGTTTGGTCACCGCCCCTAAGGTGACCCCCCCGCCGACCGCATTGACCAGAACCTGTTTGGGGTCGGGCTGGAGCAGCAGGGGCAGGTGGCCCAACAGCTTAAAGGTCGCGACGGCATCCCGATGGGTGGGCACCTCCTCAATGCAGTTGATCAAAAGTTCCTTGATCTCACCGACCTGGAAAACGGCCAGCGTCCCGGACACACCCTCCCGATAGAACAGCAGTTCTCCTTCGATATTCTCAAAGCGGTCGTACCATTTCATGAGCGTCAGCTCTTTTGGTACGAACACGGCGACCACCAGGGTCGCCGCTGCGAGGAGGCCACCCCCGGCCAGCCGGAGCGCACCAGAGGGGCGCGTCAGCACAAGCAAGAGGAGGCCGGCGCAGACTGACAGGAGAGCCAGGAAGACCATGCCATGACTCAGACCCAGCAGCGGAATCAAAACCAAGCCGCCGCTCAGTGCACCGCCCAGGCTGCCGAAGGTATTGGCGGCAAAGACAAGGCCGGCAGCGCTGTGTGGGGAACGCTGGGTCTGGTCGTGAAAAAGATCAATCAGGAGGGGGACAACAAAGCCCGAAGCAGTCGCTGGAATAAGGGTCACAACCGCGGCTGCGGTAAAACGGACCAGACCCAGGGCGAACCAATGATTGCCGTCGAGCTGCCGACTGAGGTCAAGGGTGATATCGTGGAGCTGGTTGAACAGCCCCAGCGAAACGAGAATTGCGGCAGCTCCAATGGCTTGAACCAGCAGAAACACCAGCGCCTTTGTCGGCTGGCTTGCGCGCGATGGTCCGCACGCGGCATACAGCCACGCTCCCAGGGCCAGCCCCATCAGAATGTCGGCCAGCACAACCGAGAAAGAATAGGTGTTGTTCGACACCACACAGATCAGGGTACGCACCCAGATAATCTGGAGCGCGAGGCCCGTAAAGCCGGTGATAAACGGAAAAAAGAGCAGCCTGACAGGGAGTGAAGATGTCTGCTCCGTGTGCTCGGGCGGTCCAGCCGGCTGGTCTGATTGTTTGACCGGGCGGCGGGGTTGGGTCAGGGCCAGCAGACAGATGACGGCATTGATCGCGGTTGCGATCAGCGTGGTTTGGAACACGCCATAGGTCCGAATGAAAAAGACCCCGGCGAAAAACGCTCCAAGCACGGAACCGGTGGTGTTGAGCGCGTATAAAAGCCCGACCCGGCGTCCGGTGCGTCCCTCCTGAGCGAGCTGTCGGGCCAGGGTGGGCAGGGTGAGGCCCATCAGCGTTGCGGGCAGCGCCAGGGCGAGCAGGGCAAGAGCGATTTGCAGGGCAAAACTGCCGCCAGACGCAACATAAACCACGTCAAGCATTTTCAGCACAAAGGGAAAAATCAGGGCGAAAACCCCAATCAATCCTTCTGCCAGGCCATACACGACAAAGGGATGATAGCGGGACAGGCGACGGCTTTGGCCAGCCATATAACCCAGGGCCAGGCCCAGCATGAAGGCCGCGGTGACCACGGTGACGGCATAGGTCGACAGCCCGAACACGACGTGCAGCAGGCGTTCCCAGACCACTTCGTACAGCAGGGCGGTAAAACCGGACAGAAAGAAGAGAACGAGAATCATACCAGCCTTTATTGGGCATTATGGAAAATAATACCGAGGGTATAACGCTGCCCGGAGGTGATAGTGCTGACGCCGTGCCGGACGGTCAGCCGATAATACCCGCGTGTGCCGCGCCCCGGACGATAGCGCGTGGCGAAGATAATACCTTGCCCTTGCTTGAGGCTGAGCGCAATACCGCGTGACTGCGCTCGGGGGCGTTGTTCAACTAGCAGAAATTCTCCACCCGTATAGTCGGTCTGCGGACAGCTCAGACAGAGCGTTATCTGCAGGGGAAAAGCGATTGGCCCGTACACGTCCTGATGTAAACAGTTGTATCCGCCCTGCTCGTAAGACAGCAGCAGGGGAGTCGGTTTGATCTGGCCTTGTTCCTGGCAGAGGCGTAAGAAACGCGCCAGCGTTGGAGGAAAGGTCTCGGGCTGTTTGAGGGCGGCCATCCAGCGATTCGCAATCCGGGCCAGGGGCGGGTAGGCCTGCGCTCTGAGATGAGTGACGAGCCACGGCAGCGGGTCCGCAAAGTACTGATACTCGCCGATGCCAAATCGATGCTGAGCCATATTCACCCGCTTGCGGAATCGTGTGGTCTTCGCATACAGACGAATAAGTGTTGCGCACTCCCGGGGCGTGAGAATCTGAGGCGTTATGGCATAGCCCTGCGTCCATAGAGATTCTTCTACAGCTTGCCAGTCGAGTTGAGATATGCGCGTGTGACTCGTCATCGGCTTCTAGCGCGGCACCCAATCCGGCACGCCCTCCAGAACAATCCCGAACGCCGGCACTCCAATCACATATAAAAGTCCGGTCAGGATCAGGATACTCAGGATATTGAGTCCGAAACCAGCCCCAAACATTTGCGGCAGGCTGACATGGCCACTGGCAAAAATAATGGCGTTCGGAGCAGTGGCGGTCGGCAGCATAAAGGCAAAGGAGGCCGCAAAGGTGGCGGGGATCATGAGCAACAGCGGATCAACCCCCAGCCCGGTCGCGGTGGCCGCGAGTACCGGCATGACCAGGGTGGTCGTTGCCGTATTGCTGGTAAACTCGGTCAGCCAGACCATGAGGGCACACACGGAGAAGATGGCGACAAAGGGGGAGACACCCTGAAGAAAAGACAGTTGGGAGCCGGCCCAGTTCGCCAAGCCGGAATGCCCAACGCCCTCGGCCAAGGCGAGGCTGCCGCCGAGCAGGACCAGAATCCCCCACGGAATTTTGGCGGTGTCCTCCCAGGTCAGCAGGATCTCGCCCTTTTTCTGGCCGGACGGGACAAGAAACAGCAGGATGGCGGCCAGTATGGCGACGGTCGAATCCTGGATGTGGTGCGGGTGGGGAAACAGGTTGGCCCAGCCGGGTAGAGACAGCGCCCCGAAATCAATATCCTTCCTGAAAATCCAGAGCAGTGCGGTGGTCAGCGATAACAGCAACACCCGACGTTCTCCACTCTGTATGGGGCCGAGGTCCTTGAGCTGTTGGGCTAAAAAGGTCTGGTCATCCTGCCAGCCGGCGCGCGGCACCCGGAAATAGATATAGACCAGGTAAAACCAGACGCTGACCACCATGAGCGCCACGGTCGGCACGCCAAACAGCATCCATTGGAAGAAGCCGATATCCGGCGCGTTCGGAAAGAGCTTGGTAAACGCGCCCATGAACACGACGTTGGGCGGGGTGCCCACCGGTGTACTCACCCCGCCGATCGAGGCGCTATAGGCCAGGCCGAGCATCAGGGCAATGCCAAAGCCCTGGGTGGTGTCATAGCCCTGACTTGCGGCATGATGCAGGACCGCCAGGGCGATAGGCAGCATGATAATGGTTGAGGCGGTATTGGACACCCACATGGAGAGCAGGGCGGTCGTACTGAGAAAGCCGAGAATGAGCAACTGTGGCGAGCGGCCTATGCCGGACAGAATCAGCAACGCGACCCGGCGGTGGAGCTGCCATTTCTCCATGGCAATGGCCAGAAAAAAGGCGCCAAAGAATAAAAAGACAATATGGTCGGCATACGCGGTTGAGACCTCATGCGCGCTCAAGATATCGAGCGGCGGAAACAGGACGAGCGGGACGAGGCCGGTGACCGTAATATGGGTGGCCTCGGTGACCCACCACACTCCCATCAGGGCAACCACACCTGCGGTGTGCCAGGCGGCCACGCTCATATCAGCCGGCGGCCCGGTCAAGAGAAACAGCAGGAGCACCCCTAGGCCGGCAAAGAGACCAATCGCTTTGCGTCTGCTAGAGGGCGACGGCACGGACGGTGGAGCCTCTGATGCGGAAGTGTCTGTTGCCGTTGTCTGAGTCATATGCAAAGCTCTGCACAGGACAGCGTACGTAAACGTGCCAACATCGGTATATCTGTTGAGAGGTCCGTTTGCTCATTGGAGGACATATGAAAATCACCCGTTTCGTAGCAACCGCGACTGGCGGGTCGCAGTTCGAGGAGATTGATATCCCGATCACGAACGAGCGACAAGATGCCGAAGGCCATACCTTGCTCTTATCCAACCCCTATACCTCGCCGGGGGTGTGTTTTGTTGACCTGCCCGCAGGGCTGAATCAGGATTGGCACCAAGCGCCAACGCGCCAGGTCGTTGTTGTCCTGTCCGGGACGCTGGAAGTCACCACCACGGATAATCAGGTCCGGCAGTGGAGCAGCGGCGAAGCGTTCATCGCCGCCGATGTCACCGGCCAGGGCCACAAAACGCGCACCCTCGGCGGGCCGGCGCGGGTGATGTTTGCCCCGCTGCCCGAGCATTTTTCGATGGCGAACTGGGCGGACGTCTAAGACAGGTGGATTCCTACTGACCACCGTTCCAAATCCATCCCGGTCCCCTTCGACTTCGCTGCCGCTACGCTCAGGGTGAACGGAAGGGCCGTTGGTGCTGAGCGCGTAGCGGCAGAGGGGCGAAGGGCGCCCAGGGCAGGCTCAGGGTTCTCGCCAGTGACCATTATCCACACCTCTGAAAGTCGGCTCATCTCCTGCTCCAGAGCCCGCGTGTATGAGGCCGTCCTGGCCTTTGAAGACTATCCGCTGTGGTGGCCCAGGAAGTTTCATCCTAGATTTCAACCCTCTCAGTTGCCGGACCTGGTCCAGGAACGGATCGGCGACCGCCTCGCGTTTACCCCCGTGTCCGGCCTATGGACGGGCTGGGAAATTGCTGCGTTTACCCCCGTGGAGCAGATTCGGGTCGCCTATTTTCAAGGCTTTCACACCGGGTGGGGGGTATGGAGATTTGCCCCGCAACAGGAATATACCTTGCTCTCCTTTGAGATGCGGATCGTGCCCAAGCATCCGCTCTATGGACTCGTGTACCGACTCGCCAGGGTTCCTCACCGGCACGCCGCCCATATGCAGGAATTATTCACCTGCCTTGAAGGCTATCTGCAAGACAGGCCACCGGCGGAAGGGGGAGGGGCGAGGTAGGGGCGACCAGTACGTCGCCCCTTGGGCTCAATCGTAATCAGTATGGTCAGTACTTGAGGAGGAATGTGAGGCGGCGGCAGCAGAGGAGGCAGCAGCAAGAGTTGCTGCGTTTTGGTCGAGCTTACCAGAGGAGGTGATAATACAATAGCCATACCTTAATCCTGGGAGTTTGTTCGTCTAGACGACGGTTCCAGTCTGGGGATCAAGCTTACTTATATTCCCTTGGCTATAGGCATAAATACCATCAGGTTCAGCCACGATGTTGGTAATATCGTCCTTAAACAGCCCTACAATTCTTGTACGCTATCTTTCATGTCCGTCAGTCTTGCTGAGGCAGACAACATGACCATGAATGCCAAGATAGATACAGTCGTTCATAGCAACAACTCCTCCCCAGAGTGCTGCCCTCGGATAGGGTGGAAGCAAACGATTTACGCCTTGGCACTCGGTCGTGAGGAAACGTCCGCGTGCCAGCGCTTGGTATTGGTATTGGCCTCGGGAATGCCCATCTTGGCAAAACTGGCAAAATCGACCACACACAGCGCGGTGATATCGGCAATGGTGTAGCGCTCCCCGGCAATATAGGGGCTCTGGCTGAGCTGTTGTTCCAGCCGCTCATAAAAACGCTCAACGCCGGCCTTCCCCCGCGCGGCCAGTTCGGGAATGGCCTGGACGTTCTCCAGACCGGGCAGACCACGGTTCTTAAAGGGATCAAACGAGTTGCGAAACATCTCGCCCGTCGGATTGAGACCGTCGAATTCCATGTGGCGTTGCCACGACTCGATTTGGGCCTTCTCCAAGGCGTCCCGGCCCATGAGGTTCGGTTCCGGCTGCGTCTCTTCGATATAGCGACAAATCGCGATGGTCTCGTCAATACGGTTCCCGTCGTCGAGTTCAAGCGTGGGCAGCAGGCCGCGCGGATTCACCGCCAGATATTCCGGTTTGAGATTTTCTCCTTCGATAATACTCACCTCAGTCTTGGGAATATCGACCCCTTTTTCTGCCAGAAAGACACGCACCCGACGTGGATTGGGAGCCATTTGGCAATCATAGAGTTTCATACTGTTCTCCTTTCTTCAGTGTAAAGACTGGAGAGAACAATAGCCCTCCTAAACGAAGATGCAAGGCCGGACGGGCCGGACGCGACAGCAGAGCGTTTCACGATAGGTTCTAGCCGTGTCTCGTCATGCCGGACGTGATCCGGCATGACGAGGTTGGGGGCTGGAGGTCTGGATGCCTGCCCCTGTTTTCACAGGGGTGACGTTCTTTCGCAGGAATGACGGGCAGCGACACGGAACCGTAATTTGCTCTAGGCGGTCCTTTAGGTGGGCACGCTGACGGGCTATGCTGGGGGTGGATCATAGATGTTGCAAAGGGGAAGCGTATGCGGAGCAAGCGAGGGTGCGCACTGCTGAGTCTCGCTGTTCTGGTGTTTGGGGCGGTATCGTCTGGGCGGGCGGACGTCAGTCCCGGTGACACCATTACCGCGGCTAACATGGCTCAGGCCACCGAACTGCTCACACCGTCCACGCGCTGGATGTTGGAGCAGGGCATGACGATGGAGATCGGAGAGCCCCGTCCCTACCCCTGGCCTCAGGCGTACCAGGACGCTACGGAACGATACGCGGGACAGGTTGTCATCTCTGCCGATGGGCGGGAAATAGCGAACTATATTGCCGGGGCGCCGTTTCCCGTCATTGATGCCCAGGACCATCTGGCCGGCTACAAGATCATGTGGAATCACGCCCAGCCGCCCTATAGCATCGACAATATCGGGGCGAGCTATGTCGCTCACCTCGTCAACAGCCAGGGCAATGTGGACCAGTCATTCGATAATTCGTGGCGTCGGGTAATGTGGACGGGGCGTTTGTACGCGGACCCGAAGCCCATCATCCCGCACAATCCGGCGGTGCGGCATAGTCATATGTGGGGGCCGCTGGTGTTGCCCAACCGCTATAAGGGACTGGCCGTGCTCGAATTTCGCTATATCCCGGCGAGCGCGGCAGACGACACCTATGTCTACTCGCCGCAACTCCGTCGGGTGCGGCGAATCAGTGTGGCGGACCGTAGCGCCAGCATTTGGGGCTCGGATTATGATCTTGATTCATTCTATGGATTTAATGCGAAAATCGGAAGCTGGGATTTCAGGCTCCTGGCGGAAAAAGACATTCTCGGGGTGCTGCACAGCGGACGCTATGGGGACCCGGCCGAGTGGTGCGGCCCGTCCAACCCGCTCTCTGGGGCGCGCTATAACTACCAGGAAGAACAACTGTTTGTCCCCAACTTCGTGATGGTTGATTTTCAGAAGATGCTGGCCACGGTGGGTGAAATTCCCTCGACCGAACAACCCCCGTCAGAATGGGAAGGGGAGCCCTATTTCAACGAAGCCGGAGTCAGAGGAGCGGACCCGGATTCGCATACGACCAACGCGCTGATGGAAATGGGGCGCTAAGCGACGCTGTCGGGTCGTCTTCCTACTGGACCTGCCTGATTGAGGTGCGGAGAAAAGCGAACCCAACCACGACGACCATGGCGCAGCTCATAACGATGCAGGTCGTCAGGGGACCGATGGCGTCGGCCAAGACACCGGACAGGGGGGCACCGAGTAGGCCAGCGGCTCCCATAAAACCGATCGTATAGACAGAGAGTACGCGGGCGCGATTCGCGACGCTGGCCTGCTCCTGATACACGGTCCGGCCGGCGTTGATAAAGAGGGCCGCACTGACTCCCCAGGCGCACACGGCCAGGAGCGTGCCCCAAAAGGGCAAGCCGAACGAAACCATACAGAGGCAGCCCGAGCCGAAGAGGAGGGCCACGATTTGGGCTTCGCCCTTATGCCGAATCCCGCCCGCCCAGAGCATACCCAGGGAGCCAAGAATTGTCCCAAGTGGGAAGGTCATATTGAGCAGGGCCAGTTGGGCCACACCGCCGTGGTAAAAGTCGCGGATTAAAAGGGGCAGGACAACCAGGAAGGGGCCAATAAAGAAAATGCCGACCGCGACTGCGAGCAGCAGCGTGGCCGAGAGTGCCGAGGACTGTCGGACCTCTCGTATCCCTTCAATGACATCAGTCAGCCGGAGGCTCCCGCTTGACTGACGGCGCTCTGGACCCGGTAGCTGCCGTAACGGCGGAATACCGGCCAGCAGCACCAGACTGTGCAGGCCCAAGGCCGGAACCGTCCCGACCCAGCGGGCCGTCCCTGCCAGCAGAGAGCCGACTATTTGCATGCCCCACTGCGTCATGGTCATCCCGGTTACCGAGTGCAACATATTGGCGCCCGCGACCTGAGAGAGTTGCGCGTCGCGGGCGGGCATGACAAATGCCTGGACCGTGCCCATGCCAATGGCGTAGGCGATGAGGAGGGGAAGGGACAACCACGCATTGGCGACAGCAAGGAAGAGGCCGGCAGAAATACCGCTCGCAATCAGGTGCAGGATCATCAGCAGGCGCCGCTGGTCAAAGCGGTCGGCAATAGCGCCACCCGGCAAGGCCAAAAGAACTGATGGGAGCATCATCGCACTCTGGGTGATGCCGACCCATTCTGCCTCGGCATTGAGAACGCCGACTACCAACCAGGAAAAAAGAACGCCTTGCATCCCAATGGCCATGAACCAGCTACCGGTTCCGGCCAGAAACCAGAAGTAGGACGCCGGCAGATGGACCGGTGAGCATGATTGATCGGGAGACGGAGGAAGACCCTGAGAGGCGTCAGGAGGGGGCGAAGGAGAGGGTGCTGTGTTTGGCGAAGAGGCGTGCGACAATGTGAGCGTCCTTGATGGCTTGAGCAAGGGGGTTGTAGAAAGATGAGCGCCGGCAGCATATCGGACCAGGGTCGCTCGAGCGAGGGGGAAGCGCCCTGTCCTTGTCGAACACTCCTTGAAGGGCGGGTATCCCTCGGAGCGCGTGCGGACGGGAGCCTGAAGATAGTTTTCGGAAGGGTGTATATCCTGATTGGTCTCTTGATCGCAGTTGGAGCAAGCCTGGCCCAGGCTCAGTCTTCTCCGCTGGCTCGGATTTCTCTTCCTCCCGGCTTTCAGATCGCTGTATATGCGCCCCGTGTCCCCAATGCCCGCGCGCTTGCCCTGGGGGCCCGGGGGACGGTCTTTGTCGGCACCCAGCGCGCGGGAAAGGTCTATGCGGTTGTGGATCACGACCAGGACCAGCGGGCCGATGTGGTGCATACGCTTGCCGAGGGCTTATCCATGCCGAGTGGCGTGGCCTTTCGTGACGGGGCGCTGTACGTGGCCGAGGTCAACCGCATTCTCCGTTTTGATGGTATTGAGTCCCGGCTTGGCAACCCGTCCCCGCCGGTTGTGGTGAACGATACGCTTCCGCGCGACAGATGGCACGGCTGGAAGTTTATTCGGTTCGGGCCCGATAATTTATTATACGTCCCGGTCGGGGCCCCGTGTAATGCGTGTACCAGGAGTGACCCCCGCTATGCCTCGATTCTCCGCATGAAGCCGGACGGCAGCGCGCTGGAAAATTTCGCCCGTGGCGTGCGTAATTCTGTCGGGCTTGACTGGCATCCCGAAACCCAGGAACTCTGGTTCACGGACAACGGGCGGGACTGGCTGGGCGATGATGCCCCGCCGTGTGAACTCAATCATGCTCCACAGCCCGGTCTGCACTTCGGCTTCCCGTACTGTCATGCCAGCAGCATCCCCGACCCAGACTTTGGGTCAGAGCGGCCCTGTAGCGCATTGACCCCACCCGCGCAGGAACTCGGCCCACACGTTGCACCCTTGGGTATGCGTTTTTATACGGGCTCCATGTTTCCCGCCTCCTATCGGAATCAGATTTTTATTGCCGAGCACGGCTCATGGAACCGCAGCACCCCGATCGGCTATCGGGTGATGCTGGTCCGCCTGGAGAATAATACCGCAACGAGCTACGAAGTCTTTGCCGAAGGCTGGCTCCAGAAAGACGGAGCCTGGGGGCGTCCGGTTGATGTCCTGGTGATGCCGGATGGGGCGCTCCTGGTGTCCGATGATCGCGCTGGGGTGATTTATCGGCTCAGCTATCAGGGCCAGTAGACGCCCTGCTTGAAAGGACTCGGGATGCGGCATGGCTGACGTACTGAGTGACATAAAGATACGGCTGCTGACCGAAGATGACTGTGGGGCCGTCCTCGCGGTCATTAATACTGCGGCACGCTGGTATCAAGAGTTTTTACCTGCCGAAGAATATCACGACCCGGAGATGACACCCGAGGAATGGGCCACGGAGGCGAAACGTCTTAGTTGCTATGGGGCCTTCGCCCCAGACTCGCTCCTGGGCGTGATGGGCCTAGAATATGTTAAAGACGTTGCGCTCCTCCGTCATGCCTACGTCCTGCCCGACCGACAGCGGCACGGCATCGGCTCTCTTCTGCGGGCATACGTGGAGCAGCAGATTCGTGGGGTGGGCCGCGTCGTGGTTGGGACCTATGCCGGCAATTACAAAGCGCGGGGCGCGCTGGCAGCCGCCGGCTATACGCTCTCAGCGAACCCGAAGGCGGTCCTCCGTACGTATTACGATATCCCCGAAGATCGTCTCCAGTCTTCTGTCACGTATGAGAAAGAGATCGGGTGAGCAGGACTTGCTCGCCCGCTTTGCATTCGAGGTCAGAGAGGGCCACCCCGCTCAGCCGGATGCCCTGAACGAGTCCGCTTCGAGCGTTCGTGGACGGCGGACTCCTTCACGTTCGAGAAGGGGGACGACGGTGGCAATAAAGTCCCGCAGCTCTTCTTCGACATGTCTGAACGTCAAGCCGACCGCATCGGCACCAGCCGCGTGAAACTGGGCGAGGGTGTGGGCGACCTGCTCCGGGGTCCCGATCAGCTTGCCGCTGCCGACCCCGAGAATAACGCTCCGCAGCATGTCTTCGACGGAAACGCCCTGGCCCAGGGTCGAGGCGACTGTGCCCACCGTCTGGCCGGTTAAGGTTTCCAGCCACTCGCGGGCACTGTCGAACTCCGCGTGCTCAAATATCTCTTCGATTTCTGCGTGGGCGGCCTCTTCCGTGTCTCGGCATAAGACAAAAAGATAGATGATGACTTTCACTGTGCGGCCCCGTTGCGCTGCCCGAGCGCGGACATCGGCCACCTCCTCAGCCAGGAGTTCCGGTGCCTGGGCTCCGGCAAAATACCAGTCACAATATTGGGCGGCAAAATCTCGGCCAACCGGCGAACTCCCGGCATTATACAAGAGCGGCGGTCGGGCCGGTTTCGGATAGCAGGTGCCCTGGCTGATGGAGAAAAACTCGCCCGCATAATCAAACCAGTCCTCGGTCCAGAATTTCTTGAGGACCTCCACAAACTCCGTGGATTGCGCATAGCGTTTATCGTGCTCCAGCAAAGGGATGTCAAGCATGCGAAAGTCCTGCTCCGCCCAGCCACTGACGAGGTTCAGCGCCCAGCGGCCGCGGCTGATCTGGTCCAGCGTGGCCCCAATCCGGGCCACCATCCCAGGATGATAAAAGGCGGTGTGGACCGTGGAGATGAGCTGGAGATTCCGGGTGGCCATGGCCAGACCGGCGGCGGTGGTAAACGAGTCGAGGGAATAACTCCAAAAACGTGCCGGACCAAAGCCCGCCCCGCCCCGTTGGGCCATGAAAAAAATCTCAAGCTCGCTCTGGTCGAGGAGTTGCGCGATGCGGAGGTTGTAGTCATACGTCGGCTCGGTGCGCTGCTCGGCGGACGAGACCAGGGCAAAAGCATTTCTGCCAAATGAAGGCGCACAGCCAATGGTGGGGGCGAAGACGCCGAGTTCAAGATGTCGATCGCTCACGAGTTTTCTCCTTAACCCATGCTCTCGTCCGCAATATCATCTGGGGTCAGCCGGCATCCGTCGGACCTGATGAAATCGGCGACGGAAACCAACGCGGCGTGGCCGCCTGATAGGCCACATAGTCTTCGCCAAACCGTTTCCTCAGAGTGGGCTCCTCGCTATGGAGAACGAGGGCGCGACTGACCAGCAGCAGCAACACACTATAGAGCAAGACGGGGACGGATGGGAACCAGACGATTTGACCACACAGCAGGGCAAACAGGCCGACCAACATGGGATGCTGAATATAGGCATACGGGCCGGCAACAACCATACGCTGGGGTGGATCAAGCGGGAACGGGGTGCCGATGCCGCGTCGGACAAGATAATACGCCGCCGAAAAGAGTAAGGCGCCGCCACCCAGGCAGATCAGGAAGCCGAGCAGGGAGAACAGAGCCGAGCAGGGAAGTGGAGCCGCTTCCAGGGGGCGCAGTTTCCAGGGCAGATAGCCGCCCAGAAGGCCGGGAATGACAAGCGTGTACACCGTAGCACGGAGCCGGAGGGACAGCATGGGCAGGTCTCAAGCGTTGGCGGGCCGTAGTCCGTTTCCCTCTCTCTGGGCGAGGGGCTATACTCCACGAAAATGCGGCGGGCGCTTCTCCAACATGGCCCGCACGCCTTCGTTGGCGTCTTCGCTCTTACGCGCCTGACGGACCAGGGTGTTGAGATCGTCGTGGTCTATGCCATCCCGGAGCGAGATCATGCGCAGGATACTCTTTTTCATGCCGGCCAGAGACAGCGGGGCGTTGGCGGCAATCGTCCGGGCCAAGGCCAGTGTGGCCGCTTCCAACTCGTCAGCAGAGACGAGCTGATGCACCATGCCGATTGCATACGCCCGCGGGGCGCTCACCGGCTGGCCGGTGAGCAGAATCTGCTTGGTGAAGGCCGGGCCAACAATCTCAACGAGTTTCTGACCTAACCGGAACGGAACAATGAGCCCCAGCCGGGCCAAGGGCATGCCAAACCGGGCGACTTCCGAGACAACGCGCAGATCACAGTGCAGGGCGAGTTCACAGCCGCCGGCCAGGGCATCGCCCTGGACCATGGCAATGGTCGGATGGCGAGACGCTTCGATTTTTCCGAGCAGCTCAATAATACCGTTTTCCGTATCTTCATCGCTCCGTTGACGGGCGTTTAATTCCCGTAAGTCCAGGCCGGCACAAAAGGCTTTGCCTTCACCGCGAACGATAATCGCGCGGACATCGTTGTGGGTCTCCAGTTCGCCAAAATAATGCTCCAAGCCCTCCAGCACCGCCGTGTTCATGGCATTCCGCTTTTCCGGGCGGTTCAGGGTAATGGTTGCAATGCTTTCGTTGATTGCGCACAGAATTTCTTCAGCCACACGCGCCTCCTTAAGAGTGGACACAGACGTGCACCTAGCTAAACGGTTTCTCCGAGGGAGGTCAAGATGACGGGGCGGAGGCCACTGCAATTCCCGCACAGGAAAACCGCTGGGTAGAAAATTATTCGCGAAACTTCCAGGTGTTCTCTGCCGTACCGCTGATCCTCCAACGCGGCACAACGATATTGGCCTCGTTGGTCTGCTCAAATTCCACGGTGACGGGCAGACCGATTGCGACGTCCTCTTCGTCGTCCAGCATGACGCCGCCGACACGGACGAGCGAGCCGTCGGCTTCGTGGCAGTCGTCCAACTCGATGAGGCCGACAACATAGGGGACCGCCTCGACAAAGGCCCCCAGGATGGGTTGGGTCACGACGATATAGCTGTGGAGGACGCCGGTCCCGGCGGTCTCAAACCAGCCGAGCTCCATGGAGTTGCATTTATTGCAGGCGGGGAAGGGTGGAAACCATTTATGGCCGCAGTCCTTGCACTGGCGCGCGAGGTATTTGTGTTCTTTGGTGCCCATCCACCATTCGGCGGTATCGAAGTCGGGCGTGATTGTGATTTTGCTGTAATCAATTGGACCAGGCATAGTCACCGCTCCTTTAGGCTGCAATCCCGCGTAGAATGGCTGAACTCGACATGGTTTCCGTTCCCCACCCGAGACAGGCTGCAATGCGTGCATCCTTCACTTGCCGACAGCTGGACTGGCGGTCGTAGCTGTGTTTCCCCTCCGCCCAGCCCGGACAGGCGTCATCGGCGCGGTGGCGGAGTTGGCGCACGTTTTCAATCACCATGCTCACCCCGTGGGTATAGCCTTCGGACAGATGCCCCCCGGATAGGTTGGACGGCAGTTCGTGATCAATCTGCAAACGGCCGCCCTTCACAAACTCCCCCGCCTCGCCTTTGCCGCAGAAACCGTAGGCCTCAAGCTGAATGAGGGTGGTAAAGGTGAACGCGTCGTAGCACGAAATCAGGTTCACATCTTTTTGACTGATCCCGGCCATGCCGAACAGACGGTTGCGACCGTAATTTCCGGCGACATAGTGAATCTCCGGGCGGGAGTAGTTCCAGGCCGCGTTGGGAGACATGGTCCGGCCCGTCCCGCCCATAATGAAAACCGGTGGCTGACGCAGGTCATAGGCGCGTTCACGGGCAGTGATAATGAGACAGGCCGAGACATCGGTTTCGAGGCAGCAGTCGAGCAGGCGCAATGGTTTGACCACCCAGCGTGAATTCTGGTGATCTTCAATCGTGATCGGATGGCGCATGACCGCCTTGGGATTCAGGCTGGCGTGATAGCGATGGGCCACCGCAATTTCAGCCAGCGACCTGGTCGTCGTGCCGGTGTCACGTAAATAGCGCATGGCGGACATGCCGAAGCGTTGGGCCGGCGAGGTCCAGCCCCAGGGCATCATGAACTGATTATCCTCAGCCGCCCGGGTTGGTGGCACCGGACCGCTCGGCGCTTGCCCGCCCATGCGTCGCCCGGAGCGACCGTTCATGGACCGGAAGATCACCATGGTCTTGCAATAGCCGGCTTCCAGCAGGCCGATCGTATTACCAATCAGGGCTTCGGTACTCGACCCTCCGCCGAGAATATCCACCGAATAGTTGAGCTGCATACCGAGCGACGTGGCGATATGATTCGAGGTGGTTGAGTCCCCGGCTTGATAGCTGGTCATGCCGTCAATATCGCGTGGCTCCAGGCCGGCATCGGCCAGTGCCTTTTTGACCGCCTCACACGCCATGGACAAGGTCGTGCGATTGGATGGACGCATATGCGGCGTTTCCCCCACGCCGACAATGCAGTATTTGTCAGTCAGTGCCCCCATACTTCCCTCCTTTTTACTCTGCACGCCAAACGACACGTCAGTCCTGAAGGCTTGACGCGTTCCAGCTTTCCTCGGTTACGTCTGCGTCTGCCGCCGGACTTCCTGAACGAATTCGCGGTAGCGCCCCGGGTCCTGACGCTCTGAGGCACCAAAGCCAACGATGAGGCGGTCCAGGAGCCCGCTATACCGAGTGGCCAGTTTTGTCGCGATGGTGCCATAGGTGCCGATGACAGCAATTTCATCCAGCATCTCGTCGGTAATTTCCGCCGCCATGCCGTTCCAGTCGCCCTTGGCGGCCTTTTCATTCAGCCGAAAGCAGGTCTCTCCCCAACCGTGCGCGTCGAGTACGCCTTTATAGGTCCGCGTTGACGCATAAAAAGCGACCTGTTGCCGCACCGCGCCGACGGCTTGCCGGACTTCGGCCGGCGTAGCTCCGCTGGCAATGAACGTCCCGGTTTGCAGCGTGAAGTCCGCGCGGTGCCGGCCGGCTTTGGCGAGGCCCTTTTCAATATTGGGCAGCACGGTTTCCTTGAGATAGGTCGGGGTGTGAAAATTATGGACAAAGAATCCGTCGCCGACCTCGCCGGCAAGCTGGCTGATCAAGGGATTCAGGCCGGAGAGAATAATGGGAATATGGGGCTGCTCAATCGGGCCGGGATTAAAGAACGGCGTCATCAGCGAGAATTGATAAAACGTGCCCTCAAAATTGAGCGGGGTTCCATTCTGCCAGCAGTCCCAAATGGCCCGTAGCGACAGGACGACTTCGCGCAGGCGTTTCACCGGGGCTTCCCATTTGACGCTGAAGCGCCGCTGGTTGTGGCCCTTGACCTGGGTACCCAGCCCGAGCATGAAGCGCCCGCCGGAGTTGGCTTGTAAATCCCAGCAGATATTCGCCAGCACCATGGGACTGCGCGGAAAGACAATGGCGACACCGGTGCCAAGCTGGATACGTTCGGTTTCCCGGGCGGCGACCACGAGCGGAAAAAACGGATCGTGGCTGGTCTCCGCAGTCCACAACCCATCCAGACCCAACTCTTCAGCCTGGCGAGCAACCGTGGCCGCGGCCTCAAAGGTCGAGGGCATCAGGGCGGTATCGATTTTCATTGTCGGCTCCTAATACGAGCGCGGCATGCCCAATACGTGCTCGGCAATAAAATTGAGCACCATATTGTTTGAGATCGGTGCGATCGAGAACAAGCGACTCTCACGGAACTTGCGCTCCACGTCGTACTCTGCGGCAAAACCATACCCGCCGTGGGTATCGATGGCCGCGTTGGCTGCGGCCCAGGAGGCCTGCGAGCACAAGAGCTTCGCCATATTGGCCTCCGCGCCACAGGCTTCACCCGCGTCAAACAAGTCAGAGGCGCGGAAGCGCAGAAGGTCCGCGGCTTCAGTCTGGGCATAGGCCTGGGCCAGTGGAAACTGGATGCCCTGGTTCTTGGTGATGGGCCGCCCAAAAATCTCGCGTTCATTGCCGTACTGGACGGCGCGCTTGATAAACCAGCGGGCGTCACCAATGGCCTCGGAGGCGACCAGGATACGCTCGGCATTCATCCCGTCGAGAATATAGTAGAAGCCGGAGCCCTCTTCGCCAATCAGATTTTCGACCGGGACTTTGAGCTCGTGGAAAAAGAGCTGGTTGGTTTCATGGTTAATCATGGCGTCAATCGGGCGCACCTCGACGGCGTCTCCGGCCTCCCGCAAATCCACCAGAAAGATACTCATGCCCAGCGTTCTTTTGGGGCTCTGGTCGTACGGAGTGGTCCGGGCCAAAAGCAGCAGCATATCGGAGTGCTGCACCCGCGAGGTGAAAATTTTGCCGCCGTTCACGATATAATAATCGCCGTCTCTTTTGGCCGTGGTGCGAATGTGCGTCGTATCGGAGCCGGCGTCCGGCTCGGTGACACCAAAGGCTTGGAGTCGAATCTCTCCGCTCGCAATCCGGGGCAAATAGCGCTGTTTCTGTTCAGCGCTGCCGTGCCGGAGCAGAGCGCCCATGATGTACATCTGGGCATGACAGGCGGCGGCATTACCGCCCGAGCGGTTGATCTCTTCCAAAATCACGCTGGCTTCTGTCACCGTCAGTCCCGAGCCACCGTATTGTTCGGGAATAAGGGCTGCCAACCAGCCGGCTTGCGTCAGTTCGTCAACAAATTGCTCGGGATAGCGATTTTCTTTATCGAGTTCGCGCCAATATTCGTCTCCGTACTGGCTACAGAATTTGCGAATCTCCTTCCGAATTTCCGGACAGCGCTCTTTTTCCGACATCGGGTTTCCTCCCTGTCTATACAAGACTTGCTGCTACATGATTGCTCGCGTCTCGGTTTTACTCTCGCGTAAACATCAGGTCGGGACGCAGGACGGGGTTGCCGCGGGCCAGGCTGTTCACGGTCGCTTTGGAGACCATGACCGCGGTCGGGTTTTTCTCGGCCAGACTGCGGGCCAGGGCGTACGCGGTCGGCAGCAGTTCCGCCTGGGTGACCACCTGATTGACCAGCCCGAGTTGGAGGGCTTCATCTGCCTTCAGGTGCCGACAGTTGAGAATGATGTCCTTGGCGCGATTCGGCCCTACATTGGCGACCAGCAGGGCGGTTGAGGGCGGGCTCAGCGGCACGCCGAGGTCTACTTCGGGAAACCAGAACTCCGCCTCCTCAACCGCTATCCGAAGATCACACGCCAGGGCCAGCGACCAACCGCCGCCGATCGCATAGCCGTTGATGGCGGCAATCACGACCGGCTCCATGCTGGCAAACAGATCGAGCGTGCGGGCAATGGCACGCGTCCACCGCTTGCCGAGCGGAGCGAAGATTTTACGCCGCTCCTGACGGTCGCTGATACCTCTGATGGGCGAGAGGTCGGCGCCGGCTGAAAACGTATTGCCCGTTCCGGTAAAAACAACCACGCGAATGTCTGCATCATCGCGTATCTGATATTGCAGCCGCTCCAGTTCCAGGGCAATGTCTTCATTGAGTGGATTGCGTTTCTCTGGCCGGTTGAAGGTGAGTGTGGCAATGGTCCCGTCTTTTTCCAAAAGAAAATGATCTGGCACAGTGGACTCCCTTGATTGCATACGATAACGGCCTCATCTAAGCGGACGCCCTGCCGTCTGGCAAGAGAGGCGGGCGCGGCCTGTCTCCTGGAAATGGGATATGTTCAGTCCGAGTCGAGCAGATAAAGGAGGACGATATGGATCTTGGACTCTCAAACAATGTCGCAATGATTAGCGGAGCGAGTCGAGGTATCGGGCGGGCCATTGCCCTGGGACTGGCCGCGGAAGGCTGTCGCTTGAGCCTGTGCGCCCGCGGCCGAGAGCAGCTTGAGGCCACCGCGCAAGAAGCCCGCGGGACGGGCGTCGAGGTGCTGGCCGCGGCCCTGGACGTGACCCAGGAAGCCGAAGCCCGGCGCTGGGTCGAAGCCACGCAGCAACATTTTGGTGGGATAGATGTTCTCATCAACAACGTTGGCGGGTCCCGTCCGGGCGGCAACCTCAACGCCTCCCGCCAGGACTGGCAGGCCGGCTTTGCCCTCAATTTCTTTTCCGCGCTGGACCTGTGCCAACTGGTCGTCCCGGTCATGGAAGAACGTAAGGCGGGCTGTGTGATTAATATCGCTTCGATCTACGGCCGCGAGTGGGGCGGACCGATGACCTATAACGCCGCAAAGGCGGCCATGATCAGTTTATCCAAAGAGATGGCCCGCGCGCTCGCTCCCAAGGGGGTTCGCGTCAACAGTGTTGCGCCGGGGTCGATTCTCTTCCCCGGAGGGGCGTGGGAACAACGACAGAAAGAAAACCCCGAGGGCATTGCCGCTTTTGTCAAAGCCGAGCTGCCGGCCGGTCGTTTTGGAAAGCCGGAAGAAGTGGCAGATGTGGTCGTCTTTTTGGCTTCGGAACGCGCCCGGTGGGTTTCCGGGGCCTGCATTACTGTTGACGGCTGTCAGTCACGCTCGTTGATCTAAGAGAAATGGTGGAGCTATGAATGAACGCTACGAAACCCTGGAACTGCGACGGGCCACAGACCTCTTATGGCTCGTCTTGAACCGTCCGGCGTCGCTGAACGCCATGAATAGTCTGCTGGTCAACGAGCTGCATACCGTGCTCGACGAATTGCATCAGGATCAGACCGTCCGGGTGGTCATCCTGCGTGGCGCGGGCCGCGGCTTTTGCGCCGGGCTGGACCTCAAACAGTCCAGCGCCGCCACCGGCACCTATTCCGTGGCTCAGGGCCTGCGTGACCAGCGCCGGATTGCCGAGTTGGCGATTAAAATTCACCGCGCCCCGCAACCGTTTATTGCGGCCGTTCACGGCCCGGCCGCCGGGGGTGGTTTTGCGCTGGCTCTGGCGAGCGATATCCGCATTGTTGGGGAATCCGCGCGCATGAACGCGGCCTTTATTCGTATCGGGCTGTCGGCCTGTGATGTGGGCGTGAGTTATTTTCTGCCCCGGCTGGTCGGGGCTTCGGTCGCCTCTGAGCTCTTACTGACCGGGGACTTCATTGATGCGCAACGAGCCTTGGCGACGGGGCTGGCCTCTCGATTGGTGCCGGACGCCGAATTGGATCAGGCCGCCGAAGCGATGGCTCGCCATATTCTCCGCAACTCGCCCCTGGGGGTGCGGCTGACAAAAGAATGCCTGCGCTATTCGGTTGACGCGCCAACGCTGGAGGCGGCCATTGCGATGGAAGACCGGAACCAGATTCTGACCACACGGACCAACGATGTGCGCGAGGGCATTGCGGCTTTTCTGGAGAAACGCGAGCCACGGTATGAGGACGCCTGAGGGGCATTTGCGCTTGGGGCTGTTGCTGGTATGGTTCCAGGCGGGAAGGTCGTTTCGGAAGTTGTTGGAAAAGACATCTGACTCAGAGACAGTAGACTAATGATCGTGGGCTCCAGCAGACCAGGGAGCAAGGGATTATCAAAGTCACCGCGTGGCTGCTGACCGGTAAGATTGAGGGGGAAGAGCAAGAGATGGAGACAAGCTTTATCGCGATTGTCGCCGTTGGGGTCACTTTGGCCGGCTTAATCCTGGCCGGGCAGCGGGCCATCCGAGCTGAACGAACGCATGGCGCATCTGGAAACCGAACTGCGCGAACGCATGGCGCATTTGGAAGGGCTGCTGGAGGGCTTGCGCGAAGCCATTACTATCCAGAGAGGAGCGGCCTGATGCCCGGACCTCCACCGGGCTCGGCTGCACTGAACGAGCAGCAAAGGCGTTTCCTCTTCCTGGCTGCACTGCTGGACGGTTAGTGGCTCCACGGCTTCAAACTTCGCGGCCTCGGCAAGAGGTGCCCCACGTTGAGCAGGACTATGCAGGCTACAATAAGTTTCAGAGAGTGTATGCTTGTCCTCATTGGCCGCTCCTCCCCTTCCTTAGAACGATACGAGCGTATCGTTCTAAGGAAGGGATTCCTCTATAAACAAATACGAAGGTCAACCCTAGATAGTGTCTCAGTTTGAAATTGTCCTCTCATCCCAACCCTCTCCCTCCAGGGGAGAGGGAGCAGATATTCCCTCCCCCTCTGAGGGGGGAGGGCCAGGGTGGGGGGGGGTGCTGAGCCGGCGGCGGGATATGTGAAACTGAGATACTACCCAACCTTAGCTCAGCAAGTATTCATCCAATTCCAGTCAAAAAGAAGAGGAGCTTTGGGGTTGGATGTCGGGCTAAGTTTAGTAAGATAGAGGAGTCGTCAGAGGGTAGGAGAACCCACTAAGCATCAGGTAGACAGCACCAGTAAACCAGGAGTGCCAACGGCGGGTGGAATACTGACATTTTTCCGTCCTCAGGCGGGCAAGGACTATTGGAACAGGCAGATAGCAAAGGAGAAGCTATGAACTATCCCTGTGCGTGCTGTGGCTACTCCACGCTTGATGAAGAACCTTCTGGCACGTTTGCCGTCTGTCCAGTGTGCTATTGGGAAGACGACAACATCCAAAACGGTGACCCCACGTATGAAGGCGGAGCAATAAAAAAGGAATTTGTACAAGAGGTCAGAGCGCCTTTGCCAGAAGAGTGTCCCGCTCACCCTATGCGGGTGGCACGCTCCCGGTAGTGTGTATCCTACTCGGTATCCTGCTCCTAGACCGCGAGCAGCCGGGGAAGGTCAACAATACTCGGCAGGATGTAGTCCGCTTGTTCCTGCCGCATGACCGCGTCGGTGCTGGTCCCGGTCAGGACCCCGACGGTAACGACGCCGGCCGCCTTGCCGGCCTGAACATCAATGGGAGAGTCGCCAATATACACCGCTTGGTGAGGCGCAAGCTGGAGATGTTCCAGGCACTTCAGAATGGGTTCCGGATGGGGTTTCCGATGAGTGACGTCTTCTCGGCCGACGATGCCGCCAAAGAGGTGGCGCACGCCCCAGGTATCAAGAAAGGGCAGGGCGCGGCCGGATGAGGTGGCGATCCCGAGTTGAAAGTCCTGTTGATGAAGACGATGCAAGAGTTCGAGACTCCCCGGAACAGCCTGCGTCTCTTCATGATAGTGCCGCAGCCATTCGTCCATACGACTGTCGGTGATACGCTTGAGACGGTCCGCAGGATCGGGATAGTCGGGGGGAAAGAGCTGGACGAGCGGATTCTCCACCCCGCGACGCATCAACTCATACACCCGGTCGCGCGGCACTGGGGGAATACCGGCGAGGGCCAGGACCTCCAAGGCGATCTCGTAGAAAAATTCGACCGACTGGGCGAGCGTCCCATCAACATCGAAGATAATGCCTGTCGCGTGTATCCTACAATGAGGAAACACGCCAGCCTCTGCATGTCTGTTGAGGGCACGTTTACGCATTTCATTCGCTGAGCTGATCCCACGCCTGTTGAACTTGCTGCTCAAGGGCTTGGAGTGAGCCGTTATTCTGGATAACAACATGGGCGTGTTTGCGGCGCTCTGCGCTTGAAAGCTGGTTCGCAATGCGGGCTTCGGCCTCCACAGCGGACATACCGCGTTGCTCAGCCACACGCCGAACGACCGCGCCTTTGTCGGTTTCGACCACCCAGACCGTGTCTGTCAGGGGCAGCCAGTTGGCTTCAATCAGGATAGCGGCCTCAACCACAATGGGCTCGCCAAATCCCTCTGCTCGCTTGGCGCGGATACGCTGCCGGATTTCCTCAAACATAATCGGATGGACGATGGCATTGAGCCGGGCGAGTGCGTCCGGACTACCAAAGACAATGGTCCCCAGTTTTTTACGATCTATGGTTTGGTCTTCCGCGACGATGTCCCGCCCGAAGGTGTCGGTGACCTGTTTCCAGGCGGGCTGACCGGGCAGATATATTTCGTGTCCGACTCTGTCTGCGTCAATAATAGCGGCCCCAAGCGTGGCCAGGAGCTTGGAAACCGTACTTTTGCCTGAGCCGATCCCGCCAGTGAGTCCAATAGTTTTCATAGGTCCCCAGTCGTGCGGAGAATAGCACTGCGTTGTTTTGTCAGAGATAGGGGGCGGCTGCAAGGGCGAGACCGGCTTCTCTCTTGCTGGCGGGCATGGTATCACAGCGGGCAACGTCACTGTGCGGAGGACGCATGCCATACGCAGACATACGCGGAGTCAGACTCCATATGAAGATCTGGGGAACGGGTGGCCTTTTCTTCTATTGCCCGGAGCGTTGGGAACCGGACGGTCGGATTTCGCTCCACAATTGGAAGCCCTCCCCCGGCGCGGTATCCGGGTTATTGCCCCTGACCCACGCGGCTATGGTAAATCCCGTCCGCCCGCGCGCGAGTTTGCGCCCGACTTTTATCAACAAGACGCGTCCGATTTCGTAGCCCTGATGGAGACGCTCGGCTGCCCAACCTATGCCGTCGGGGGATGGAGCGATGGCGCGATTACGAGTTTATTCCTGACCTTGTCCTATCCGCAACGAGTGACCAGGATGGCGCTCTGGGGCGGTAATGCCTATGTTTCTCAGGATGATATTGACGCCTACGAGAAAACGCGCCGCGTGGCAGACTGGTCCCCACGCACGGCAGCGCCGATGCAGACGATGTATGGCGAGGAATTTCAAGGTCTGTGGGCCCGCTGGTGTGACGCCCAGCAGATGCTGTTGAAAGCGGGCGGGGATTTGTGTCGGGAGCGCTTGGCGCAGATTACGTGTCCCACCTTTCTGATGCATGGGGGCAAAGACCCCTTGGTGCCGCCCTTTCATGCGCATTTCTTACAGCAGGGGATAGCCGGATCACGCTTGCACCTATTTCCCGATGGCAGACATAATATCCATCTCTTCTACGCCGCTGAATTTAACGACCTGTTAGCCGAGTTTTTGCTCTCTAACCACTAGCCACTAATCACTGGAAACTGAAAAGGAGGATGCTATGGCCACTGTAGAATTTTTTTATGATTACTCCAGCCCGTGGACCTATCTGGCGTTCACCAAGATCGAGGGGCTGTGTCGTAAATACAACGCCGCCCTTCAGTGGCGTCCGTTTCTGGTGGGCGGGGTGTTCAATACGGTCAATCCTTCGGTGTATGAATTCCGAGAAAAAGGGGTGCCGGCCAAGCAACACTATATGGCAAAAGATATGAACGACTGGGCGCGCTACTACGGCCTGAAAATTGTCATGCCCCCCTCTGTTTTTCCGGTGAATTCGGTCAAAGCGCTCCGGGGTGCACTCGTCGCACTCGAACACCCTGGAAAGTTTCTGCCCTATAGCTATCGGGTGTTTGAAACCTACTGGGGTGAGGATCAGGACATCAGTCAGGATGAGGTATTGCGAAAAATCGTCGAAGCAGTCGGCCTTGATGAGGCAGAATACTGCGATAAGATCAAACGTCAGGACTATAAAGATCGGATTCGAGCCAACACGGACGCGGTAATCGAACGCGGCGGCTTCGGGACGCCGACGATCTATGTCAACGGCAACTCCATGTTTTTCGGGAATGACCGGCTGGTCTTGGTTGAAGAAGAGTTAAAGCGCAGGGCGTAGTCAAGCTCGTGAAAAGGATATGAAAAGGGGACAGCTTCTATAGCTGTCCCCTTTTATTTTCTCCCATCGATGTATGCTCGGGCCTTAATCGTCCCAGCCCCACTTCTGCTTGTTGGCGCTAATCTCATCCGCGCTGGGATGCGCGGTTTTCTCGTGTCCGGCGACTTCGAAATCTGCCTCGTCGTCAACCATCGCGTAGTTGAGCGGGGTGTCGGATTCAAACACATCGGGTACGGCGACCTCCTCAAAAATGGCCTGCCAGGGACATTCGGGCTCGCACGCCCCGCAGTCAATACATTCGTCCGGATGGATATAGAGTTGGTTCGGGTATTTTTCGGTATCATCGCCGGTATATTTATAAATACAGTCAACCGGACAAACGGCCACACAGCCTGTATCGAGGCAGTCCCGGCATAGTCTCGTGATGATGTATGTCATCGTCTCCTCCTTGCATCATGTCCAACACGGGCGGGTAGCAGGTAAAGAACAGACCTGCACCGCGAGCCCCACAGTGCTATCGCATCATTTCGGGCAGGTCAATTACAGACCCAGGTGAGGCAGCGCACCTGTATAGCGCTCCGTACGGAGCATTGATCGGAGCCGTCATCCTCACCTGAAACGAGTGGTTCGTGGTGAGAGAGGAATACGCGCTCACACGGAAGCTGAGTGAGTGTGGTGATAGTCTGTCACAAGACGAAGGGCCGAGGCTGCCCGCTCATGGGTCGCTAAGGTTGCGATGCCGCGTTGATGAAACTGGGCCTGGGCGTGGAGCAGGCTCGCCTCATGGGCAAACGGTTGCAGCACAACAAAAAAGGGCTTGGCTGAACGCGCGGCAAAGCGGCTCAAGGTGTCGAGCAGGGTCGTCAAAGTTTGCGGCCGGGCTTCCCACTGCCCGGCCACCAAGCCGGCCCCCGTATCCATGACGATCGCATCAATATGTGGGTCTCGGTCGAGGATGGAGAGCAGCCGGTCCAGGATATCAGTCCTCTGGCCCATCCCGATCGTATGACCGGAATCGAGCGGATTGCGAAAGCTGCCACCAATGACGTTAAAGAACGAAGACAGTTCTTCGTAAGAGGCATCGCTGAGCGGGGGAACCCGCAGCCCGGCCGCGGCAAAGGCATCGGTCATACTGACCGATGGACCCCCCGTCATGGCAATCAGCCCCACCCCGTCCCCGGTTGCTGGTTTGGTAAACCGTAACAGCTTGATGACATCAAGGAGCTCATCGAAACTGCTCACGGAGACGGCCCCGGCCTGACGGACCATGGACGCCCATACGGCAGCCGGAACGGCGAGTGAGCCGGTGTGTGACGAGGTGGCCCGCTGGCCGGCTTCGGTCTGCCCACCCTTCCAAATAACAACCGGTTTGTGGGGTGTGACCTCGCGGAGCAACGTAAAGAAGCGGCGCCCTTCGCGTACACCCTCAAGATACATGCCGATAACTTCCGTTTCGTCGTCGTGAGCCAGGTAGTCGAGGTAGTCACTGGCATCGAGGACCGCCGCATTCCCAAAACTGACCGCCTTACTGATAGGCAGTCCATGACTGGCGGCGGCCATACTAAAGGTGATCGTGTGGGTGCCGCTCTGGCCGATAAACCCGATTGCGCCCGGTTCTCCAGCCGGCAGGTCGGGGTAATTGCGGAGGCCGATTTTTGGATGGTAGATGCCCATGCAGTTCGGACCGATAAGAGCGAGTCCGGCCTCCTGCGCGGTTTTGGTCACTCTCTGTTCCAAGCGTTGTCCCTCTTCGTCGTGGACTTCGGAGAAGCCCGAGGTGAAGAGCATCACCCCAGCGACCTTTTTCGCGGCACAATCCGCAATAATATGCGGCGCAACCTGACGGGGGACCGCGGTGATGACATAGTCAATATCGTCTGGGATCAACGCCAGGCTGGGGTAGTTGGGAACCCCTAAATCTGTAATGCCCTGGATTTCCCGCTCGTCAATCTGGACGGAATAGACTTGCCCTTCGAAGGTGCTCTGGCTCCGTAACCACAGATAATTCATGGCGCGTTTATCGCCGACTACGGCAACCGCCCGCGGATGAAATGCGCGCGCCAAGGCGGCCCGCGTCTCGTCCAACAGCGGGCGAGGCAGGGCGCGGGGTCCCTCAGCGTGGAGAACGACGTGGGCATCAACGGCAAGACAGCCGTCCGCGCAAGCAAAAACGGGGTTGAGGTCGAGTTCTTGGATATCTGGCTGAGCCTCGGCTAAGGCTGACAGAGAGAGGAGGGCCTGCTCCAGGGCGGCCAGGTCAACGGCGGCTTGACCGCGATGGCCGGTCAGCAATGGAAATCCTCTGATTTCACGGATCATACGAGCGGCGTCCTGTGCACGGAGCGGAGCCCTCCCGAACGCCACATCTTTGAGCACCTCGACATGGACCCCACCCAGGCCAAACATGACGAGTGGACCGAACTGCGGATCGGATGTCAGGCCGATAATGACCTCAACTCCCGGTCGTGCCATAGGTTGAACCGAGACGCCCTCGATGACTGCGGCCGGTTGTCTATTGCGAACGGCGGTCATGATCTCATCAAACGCGCGGCGAACCGCGCCTTGTGTGGCGAGATTGAGTTGCACGCCGTCAATATCGCTTTTGTGGGCGACATCGGCTGAGCTGATCTTGAGCGCGACCGGGAACCCCATATCTCGGGCGAGCGTGATAGCCTCCTCAGCGGTTCGGGCCACCTCTGTTCGGACGGTAGGGATGCCGGCCGATTGGACTAACGCCTTTGCCTCGCTTTCGGTCAGCACAAAGCGAGGCTGCTCTTTTGCGTGTTGGATAATGGTGCGGGCAGTGGTATCGGCCATAGGTTCCCCCTCTGATGCCTGAGCGCTCTTCTTATCCGAGCAGGGGGGAGTGGGCAATCTGAATGAAAGGCTATCCCCTGCCCAGGCCGAGCGGGGGACGCTCAAACGCCGTCGAAGAAAAGACAGGCTCCAACCCTAGGCGTCTTTTTGCTCGATCTGCTCGCGGAGGGCGGCCACCTCGTCCCGCAGCGATTGGAGGGGGGCGGACAACATCCCCTCGACCACGTCCTGGACGAACTTCTCAATATATTTCCCCTGCATATCACCCTCGATGTTGACCCGATCGCCGGGTTGGCGCTGATGCAGCGTGGTGACGGCGTGGGTGTGAGGAATAATAGCACAAGTAAATGCTGTGGCCTGACAATCGAAGACCGTCAGACTAATACCATCAACCGCCACCGAACCTTTCTCAACCAGGTAGCGACTGAGTGCGGCCGGGACCGCAAAGGTGTACAGAAACGAACCGCCTTCCGGCTGAACGGCTGTGACGTGTCCAACTCCGTCAACATGACCCCAGACGAGATGGCCGGACAGACGGTCCTCTAGTCGGAGTGAGCGTTCCAGATTCACACTATCGCCGATTTGGAGCTCTCCCAGCGTCGTGCGTCGCAGAGATTCCGCTGAAACATCGAAGCTGAGTTGATCGGCCTCAATTGCGGTCACGGTCAAGCAGGCCCCATTCGTACAAATACTCTCGCCCAGACTGATCTCTTGGGTGGGAAGATTGGTCCGTAGTCTGAGGCGAACCCCTTCGGCAATGGTGTCGATCTGCGTGATTGTTCCGGTTGTCTCAATAATGCCGCTAAACATAACACCTCGGAGGGATTGGGAATGCAGAAGCGTGGTGTCCGGTTTCACCCCCGGCCTTAGCCCGCTGCCTGCACGCTCGGCTGCTCTTTGAGTCGGTTGATCCACGCTTCAAGTCTCGGATATGGAATATCGACGTTCAGCCTGGGAAACAGGAGTGCCCACGACACATACGGAATATCCGCCAGGCTCAACGTTGAGCCGACCAGGAAGTCATTATTGCCCAGCTCGGTTGTGAGGTGATCGAAGCACAGGTTCAGAGCCGCATTCGCTTGCGAGACCACCTCGTGGTCAGCCGGACCGCCCTGCATGGGTTTGAGCAGGAGTTCTTCGACAAGGGTTGCCACGGCGCTCTCATACGGATTATCGGCATAATGCATGAGGACACGGGCTCGGGCCCGCTGTCCGCCATCGTCCGGGAGCAGTGGCGGGGTGAGGTACGTGTCGTTCAAGTATTCCATAATAATGGTGGACTCATAGACCGTTGTCCCATTATCCTGAAGCGCGGGGACTTTCCCATAGGGGGTAATTGCCAGATATTCGGGCGTCTTCTGCTCTCCTTTGGTGATGTCAATCGGGACCTTTTCGTACTCTAGCCCCTTTGCCGCAAGGGTGATCCGCACCTTGCGCGCGCGGGGAGACAGGGAAAAATCGTAGAGCTTAATCATGGCTGGGCCTCAAAAGAGTAAACGTGTCCTCCAATAGACATGAGATGCTGGACATGTTTACTCTTTTTGTCCGGCTGCTGTCTGCTCTTGGCGGTTGGCCGTTTTTCGACGGTTGATAATCCGCTGAGCCGTGTCTTTGAGACGGAGGTGCCAGCGTTTGGCCCACTCAAAATCTCGACTCAGAATCCCAAAGCTGACAAAGACTAAGACAATGCCCGGACCAGGAATACCGGGCAGGCTGAGGAAGAGGCCTACAAGCAGGAGAACAATCCCACTAACGATCCGGCAAATCCGCCAGAGTTGATCGCGTGCCGCACGAAGCATGTTTGGTCAGCCTAATAATCAAGAGGGTCAAAGCAGGCTAGCGATCATCGAGAATTTTTCCACTGCGGGCCTTTTCTACCGTCTCGTCGAACTGCGGGCCGAGATCAACGCCCATTTCTCTTGCTCGTTTCTTTGCCCACAGGCCGACGTTGCGGTTGTCGCGGTAGAAGGCCTCGTCTCTCGGGGCATTGGTATCCAGATTCTTGAGTCGAGCCTCTTCACCCTGATGATAGGCAAAGCGCGAGAGCATCCGGGTGAGGCGAGGTTGCTTGCAGTATTGACACCGAGGAGATTTCTGGACGTCTCCTATCTTCATAAAAAGGAGGCTCTGCTGCCTGTTGCACGCCCGGCAGTAGTATTCGTAGATCGGCATGATTATTTTTCTCTCCCTATCATACCCGTGCTGAAGGTGCTATGGAGAAACTCGGTTTCACCGTGCTTGGACGAGTGGACGGGACAGTTGGAGGATGTGGTGGAATATGCTGGTGAGAGAAAACCTGAGCCAGGGCCGGGAGCGTGTACTACTTCTTCGAGGAAGAGCGCCAGGACGTAAGTTTCCCGTGGGCGAATCATGTCCTCATGGGGGCGATGCTGTGTTGTTTTGCCTATGAGCTCACCCTCGGCCCGGCATTCCGATCCTTCCTCACGACCTACGGCTGGATTCCCGCACAATTTTCCCTGGCCCTGACGCAGAACCAATTCCCCATTTCTTCCTCGTTTCTCGCCTGTCTCTTCCTGCATGGGAGTGGGCTTCATCTGACCAGCAATCTTCTCTGCTTGTCTTTCCTTGGAAACGCAGTAGAGACGCGCTTAGGAGCAGTCCGCTACTTGGTACTCTATCTAGGTGGCAACGTTATTGCCCTATTAACCCAGGCGGCGATTACGCCGTTTTCCTCAACGCCAATGATAGGCGCGAGTGGGGCGATTGCCGCCGTCGCCGGTGCCTATTGTCTGGTTTTTTTCTCGCCCCAGGAGTCCGATATCACCCCGCATCCCTCTCACCGACCTCTTGAAGGAACTCCTACGATCCTCTTCTTGAGCGGCTGGATCTTCTTTCATTTGGTCGGTGGTCTCTCCGTATACATTATTGGAGAAACCGCTTTGTTTTCATCAACCCATATTGCCTGGGGAGCCCATATTGGTGGTTTTCTTGGCGGTATTATCCTCGGTCCGCTCCTTGTGTCTTCTCCAGAAAGACGTCGCCGCAGCCCTGCGGTCGATAGCGTGCCATTTATGTTGCATCGACCCAAGTCTCTGCTCCGCTAGCGGCGGGAGAAGGGACAAATTCCTCTCTCGACGATGAGTGGTGTCCCCTCTCTTAGTCAGGCGCGTACGGGCGGGTACGTTTAGTTTAATTGAGCGGAAAGGGCGGCAAGGGTTCGGCGAGCAGTCAGCGAACGGGGCTCAGCCGCAAGCGCTCGCCCAAATTCTCGGGCTGCCTGGAGGAGGTCGCCTTTTGCGAGAGCAATCCGGCCCAGATTCAGATATGGATAATGGGTCGCCTCTATCGCGTGCTCTAACCAGGGGACGGCGTCGTCCAGCTTGCCCATCTTCATGAGATAGAGACCGATATCGTTATACGGATTGCCAAACTCAGGGTTGAGGGCAATTGCAGTGCGGCATTCTTCGATGGCGTCCTCGTAACGGTGAAGAAAATTATACGTCCAACCGAGAGAAGTATGCGCCTCTGCGGTCGGATAGATTTGAATAGACTCCTGGTAGAGACGCATCGCATCTCCCAGGTCGCCTTGTCTTTGGGCCTGATAGCCTTTGTATAAGAGGGCCGATGCCTTTTCCTGGCGATTTTTTATTGTATCCATATGCTCTGCTCCTGTGGTGAGCGTTATCGGAAAAATGTGTCTGATTTTCTGGCTGTCAAGTCTGAGCCGGAGGTTTTGAAGAAGAGGGTGGGGTGGTGAAGTGGAAGGAGAAGGAGAGGGCGGTGTAGTAGAGGGGATAGTAGAGAGAGACAACGACGAGCCAGGGGGGGGTAGAGGGGAGCTGGGATAGCAGGAGAAGAAGAACGCCAACCCAAATGGCGCCGAGCACATTCGTCACGAGGCGCAGGCGAACGGTACGCGTTGGGTAAATATAGCGAATAGGGATAAAGACACCTATGGCAAGGAGGAGGATCAGGCTGCCGTTCAGCCAGATGGGGGTCCCGCCGGCGTAGAGATAGAACGCCACAATATTCCAGTAGGAGGGAAAACCGGTAAAAAAGAAATCCTGTGTTTTGGCCTCGGCCTGACAAAAACCATACGCGCTGGAAAGGAGCATCGCTGCTACGAAGAGCAGCGTGCCAGAAGCCGGAAGCAACTGAAACTGATAGAGAAAAACAACGGGAACAATGACGTAGGTACAATAGTCAACAATGTCATCCAGCTTTGCGCCGTCAAACCAGGGCATAATCCGTTTCACCTGAACGGCTCTGGCGAGAACGCCGTCGGTCGCATCAATGAGGACGGCGACTAACATCCAGACAAAAGCTTGCCGGGGCTGGCTCAGGAAAATAGCCTGGAGGGAGAGAAATCCGGCAATGACACCGGAGGCCGTGTAGGCGTGGACTGCCCAGGCAGCAAAAAGCCGCAGGCGGCCTTTCACTTCATGTGACGCGCTGTTGGCTGAGAGTGGGCTCATACAGAATTTGGATGATCGTGCCATCCGGGTCGGCACAGTACAGGGAGCGGCTGCCATCCCGATGGGGCCGGACTGGTTTGATGATAGGGACACCGTGCGTCTCTAGTATTTCCGCTGCTCGATCAACATCGTCGCTCCGAGGGACGATAAACCCGACATGGTCGAGGATTTGCCCCGCCTGGGCGCGTTGGGGCATCGCCTTATGCAGCGCCAGATTGTCACAGCCCGAGGAGAGGTAGGCATTGTCCGGGTCAGGCTGCCAGACGACCTGCATCCCAAACAGGGTTGTGTAAAACTCGACTGAAACGGCAACATCTGCCACATTCAGGGCAATATGTCGTAAGCCGGAATGAGGAATTTTTGCCTCAGATGCCATGGATGTCTGTCCTATCGTGGGAGCGTGAGTATTGTGACAAATCTGGTTCGCGTTGAGTAGGCTGGCTATGACTTTTTGAGAAAAATATACAGTTCGCCGCGTTGGGCCATCAGGCCGGCCTCTGGCTGCGGTCCACTCCCCCAATAGATATCCGCGCGTCCGGGACCGGTAATGGCGGCACCGCGGTCTTGCAGGGCCACAAAACGTGAAAAGGGTTGCCACGAGACCTGTCCGTTTTCCTTCAGGCGTGGCTTGGTGGCACGGATAAAGCCGATCGCGCCTAGTGGATACCAGTTCGGGTCGATCGCAATCGAACGACCCGGTGTGAGCGGCACGCCCAGGCTGCCCAGCGGTCCGGCGGAGACAACCCGAAAGAAGATATAACGACGATTATGGAACAATATCCGCTCTTGTTCGTTTGCCTGCCGCCTCAGATAGTGACGGATGCCCTGAGCCGAGGCCTCTCCGGGCCGGAGTTTGCCCTGACTGAGGAGCCATTTGCCGATGCTCTGGTACGGCCAGCCGTTTGAAGCCGCATAGCCGACCCGAAACCAGGCACCGTCCGGCAGCCGGATTTTCCCGGAGCCTTGAATATGGAGAAAAAAACGCTCGACCGGGTCAGCAAGCCAGACGAGTTCCTTGCGCTGAGGCACGAGCATACCTTGCCCGTCAATCTGAGCCCGAGAAAAATAGGGGACGAGTCTCCCATTTGCGACGCGACCGTATACGTCTTGCGGGAACAACTGGGTCGTGAATTGAGAGCCGTCAACCTTCACCAAATCAGCGGGACGACGATACAAGGGATAACGATAGCGCTCGGTTCGGATAAAGCTGCCGTGCAGTTCGGGCTCGTGGTAGCCAGTGAAAAGCACTGGTACGGTTGCACGATAGAGGTCGAATTCTCGCCGGACCTCCAGAGCGAGATCTCCGGGCTGATCGAGCAGGGCAAGAAATGCACAGAGACTCTTCCGGACCCGGCCGACACTGACCTGTTTGTGTCCAAAGGAAAATGCCTGGGAGTCTGGCTTCTGCCCCAGAGCTGCGAGGCTCTGTTGGAGCACGATTTTGAGAGAACTACGGTCGATATCGTCCACTAAGGGAGGAATCTGATTGGCGGACAGGAGGGTGAGTGTAGGCTCAGCTCGGCCGTCTGGCGCCGGCAGCAGAAGAGCAAAAAAACACAGCAAGAAAAGGGGGCTAGCGAACGCTCGCATTATTTCTCGACCCTTCTCTTGCCGCTCTCATACCGGCAGGCTGATGGCTGGCTGTCTTGGTACCCTCTTACCAGGTCCCCTGTTGATTGAGGCCCCCCCAGACTCCCTCCTCGTATATACTTCTTGCGCCGCGCTGACGCCAGCTCCGGCTGCGCAGGCATGCCCATTCTTCTGTAACACGGCCTCCAGTGCGCTTAAAACGAGCAGAACATTGCTACGGGTACTGGACTCTCCCATCAAGCCAATGCGCCAGACTTTTCCGGCGAACACGCCCAAGCCTGCCCCAATCTCGATATTGTACTCAGCGAGGAGGTGTTTGCGAACGGTTGCGTCGTCAATGCCCTCAGGAATGGTGACGCTGTTGAGCATCCAGAGACGATTTCCTTCCGGGGCGGCAAGCCGCATCCCCAGCGCGTTGAGGCCGGCAGCGAGGGCCAAATGATTGCGCTCGTGGCGGCGAAAACGTGTTGCTAAGCCTTCTTCGGAAATCAGCCGTAAGGCTTCCCGCAGGGCGTAGTTCATGGAAATGGGGGCGGTGTGATGGTAGACGCGCTCCTCCCCCCAGTATTGCGCAAGCAGGCTCAGGTCCAGATACCAACTCTGAACCTTGTGTTTCCGATTCCGCAACACGGCTTGGGCCGCGGGGCTGAAGGTAACAGGCGAGAGACCGGGCGGACAGCTCAGGCACTTCTGGGTGCCACTATAACAGACATCAATCTGCCATTCATCTATTGTGAGAGGACAGCCGCCGAGCGACGTCACCGCATCAACCAGAAACAGCGCTCCTGCCTCATGGACGAGCGGAGCAATGTCTGCCAAAGGCTGCCAGGCTCCGGTTGACGTCTCGGCATTGACGAGCGCCACCAGCTTTGGTCGAATGCAGCGCTTGAGGGCCGTGCGCACATCGTCCGGGCTAAAGACGGACCCCCAGGGCGCTTCCATGATAACGGTGTTCCGCCACAGCGTTTCACGACATCAACCATACGGGTACCGAATACGCCGTTGACGCCGATGACAACCTCATCTCCAGGCTCCACTGTATTGACAAAGCAGGTTTCCATGCCAGCGCTGCCGGTCCCCGAAATCGGGAGGGTGAGAGGATTCGAGGTTTGAAAGACAAACCGGAGGAGGGCCTTGGTCTCTTCCATCAGCCGAATAAACTCGGGGTCAAGGTGACCAACAAGCGGGGTGGACAGGGCACGCAGGACCCGAGGATGGACGTTGCTCGGGCCAGGACCTAACAAGATTCTGGGAGACGGGGATAACTCACCACAGGCTTCCATACACTTCCTCTCTTGGCTGTTCTTAGCGATTCTTAGCGATAACGAAAAAATTTCGGCTACGGTACCACGCTCAGACAGGGGGGAAAAGTCAGGCAGGCTCCGCCCTCTTCACACGTCCGCTATGGAGTACAGGTCCAGAAAATATACCCTCGTGGGCAGACAGCAGGAAAGTTTTTTGTTACAAGGCTGAAACACATTACTCTTTACAGGTGTCGGCACGTAGGGGAAGGGAAGAGGGGGCGTAATGACCGTGACGATTCGCCACATGCTAGCGGAGGACATCCCCCGCGTTGGGGCAGTCATGGTTGCCGCCTTCAACGATGTCTTCCGCCATCACGGCTACCCTGAGCCGTTTCCGTCGTCGGCTGCCGGGACATCCATTGCACAAGGGTATGCGCGGCTTGAGCCAAACGAGTGTTTCACCGCGCTCCAGGATGGGCAGATCGTTGGGTCCGGGTTCATCCATCTGCGGGGAGATACGGCTGGGATTGGCCCGATTACTGTTGATCCGAGCGCCCAAGCCCAAGGTGCCGGGCGGGCACTGATGCAGACTATGATTGAGGCCGGGGGAGCGTGTCCCTCGTTCCGGCTGGTGCAAGACGCCTTTAACGTAGCGTCCTTTCCGCTGTATAGCTCGCTTGGTTTTGAGGTGTGTGGCACTGTCGCTTCATTGGTCGGGCGGCACATCCAGGCAGAGGTTCCGGGGGCTGTTGAAATTCGGGAATGGCTGACGGAAGATATCGGACACTTGGCGGCGCTGGATACGCGATTAACCGGTATCGCGCGTGAACAAGACCTGCGATTTTTCCACGCCCAGCCGCCGCATATTGCCGCCCTCGTTCAGGGGCAGCTTGCGGGTTATCTGTGTTTCCTTCGGACAGAGGCGGGGACGTTTCTCGGTCCTGCCGCGGCAACACAGCCCTCGGTCTTGCGCGCGCTGATTCTGTCCGCGGCGGAGTGTGAACAGGGAAAGGCCCTGCGTATGCGTTTTCCTACACGGCACGCACCATTATTACGAGAGTTGCTCGCCGTGGGCTTTCGGGTGGAAACCCTCCAGACCTATATGGTTCGCGGGGCGCGGCAGACCCCGGACGGGGTGGAGTTGCTGGCGCTCTTTCCAGAGGCGCTGTAGAGAGAAAGAGGAAGCGGGTATGCCGACCCTCAATGGAACGGACCTTGGGCTTTTCCCTACAATGGGCGGTGGCTCCTACGCCTCACCTTCGTGGTTGATTGCGACCAGAAGAGCCCTCCGAGCCGGGACTGCCGGTCCGGCAGACGTCGAAGAAGCCATTCAAGACGCGGTAAGAATGGCGGTGTGGGACCAGGAAGAAGCCGGCCTGGACATTCTGACTGATGGTGAGATTCGTCGTCAGCGTTTTCTGTGGAATGTGGTCGAAAAATTATCCGGACTCAATATGGTCCGGGCGCAGCGCAAGCTCGGTATCATGAGCTATGATAGTGCGCCGCGTTTTGAGACAACCGAACGGGTCAGCGCCCCTGACGGCTTCGGGTTGGTTGATGAATTTACCTTTGTCCAGGCCCAAACCGATAAACCGCTCAAGGTTTGCTGCCCCGGTCCGCTCACGATCGCTATGCCCATCCGGCTCAAGGCCGGCTATCCGCAGGGTGACTATCTGCCCCTCCTGTATGACTTGGCGGAACTCGTGAATAAGGAACTCCGCGGGGTTGTTGCGGATGGTGCGACTTTTATTCAGCTTGACGAACCCTCTGCCGTGGGTCGGGAGCCAGCCTTGTCCATGGAAGAAACGGTGAAGCTGTTCAATACCACCCTGGAGGGTGTGGAGGCCAAAATTGCCTTGCACGTGTGCTTTGGCAATAATCAGGGCCGACCGGCCATGAAGCGGACGTACAAACCGCTGTTCCCCGGCATCCTTGACGTCAAGGTCGATCAATTTGCCCTGGAGTTTGCGAATCGAGAAATGGCCGAGCTGGCGCTCTGGAGCCAATACGGCGATGGGCGTGAGTTTGCGGCTGGGGTCATTGATGTGAAATCCATGTACCTGGAGACAGCGGAAGATGTGGCCGAGCGGATTCGTCTGACGCTTGAACATGTGAACCCGGAAAAGCTCTATCTGACCTGCGATTGCGGTTTTTCTGCGTCGTCCCGGAATGTAGCCCGCGCCAAGCTGGGAGCCCTGGTGGCAGGAGCCCGGCTTGTCCGACGAGAGGTCAGTGGAGCGTAAATCATCCAAACGATTTGTCCCCTCCCTCCCGGCTTCGCCCGCTTGGGATGAAGAGTGGCCCGGCGAACAGCCTGGAGGTGTCCTGCCGGAAGAGTCACCTCTGCCGGTGCCCGGCCCACAGGTGACGATGGGGACATGTGAGGTCTGGTGCATCAGCCCCGAGGGCTATGAATGCCGTCTGGAAATGCCGGTTGATGGCGCCGGCGGTATGGCGGCCGTAATCGTCGAACTCGAAGCCATGGGTTTTACCCCTCGCCAGCCAAAAATAAAGTCCGCTCCACGACCTCAGCCCCAGCCGCCTCACCCCCAGCCCCAGTCTCCTATTCCCCCTCCACCCCAGACAGAGCCCAGCCCGCCGTGGTGTGACGACCATGGCTGTTTGTTTAAGCTCTTTCGCAAAAACGGCCGGCGTTGGTGGGCGCATTATGATGAGGCCAGCGGCCGTTGGTGCAACTCGCCGATTCCCGTGCGGGGCGGAGAGTAGACCTTTACCCGCCCGATTGCTGAGCGTGCCGCAGGTCCGCCAGCGCAGCTTCCATTCTGTCTAAACGCTGAAGAATTTCCTGTTGCGGATCGGCCCGTAAATAGCCCTGCTCAACCAGTTGGATAAAATTGCGCGCCACCTCATCGGCAGAGAGCGGTCCTTCGGGTTGGTACCACTGATACAGCCAGTTGCACATGCCGAGAATGGCAAACGACACCAGTTTGACCGGGAGCGGAGCGAGGCGTCCAGCCTTGATACCTGCAGCAATAACGTCCTCAATGAGCCCATCATATACGCGTCGTTCGGCGCGTGCCCGTTCGGCAATCTCCTGTGGCAGATTACTCTCTTCACTAAAAAAAACCGTCAGAAAATTGCGGTGGTCAGCCATGAGGCGGACCTGATGCCGGATAATCTGTCGCAGCTTCTCTTCGGGCGCGATGGGCTGAGAACAAATCTGCCGCAGGTCACGCTGAAAAATAGCAATAGAACGCTCAAACACCCGAATCAGCAGTTCTTCTTTACTCGGACAGTAGCGATACAGGGTGACCCGGGAGATCCCCAAGCGCTCGGCAATGGTTTCGAGCGTCGTTGCCCGGTAGCCCTGTTCGCCGAAACAGTCTGCCGCGGCTTGCAGGACTGATTCTTCGCGTAGGGCTTGCTTACGGGCGCGGCCATTCTGTGGAGCCATGCCCTGCGCTTACTGGATTCCCCACAGCCATGCAAGCGGCCCCTCGTATGAGGAGGTGGATAGGCGCTGCCTCCGATGAGCATAGGCAACTCTTGCGTCTCCTGGTCAGACCAGGGTAAAAAAGAAGCCTCAGGTGAGAAGAGCGCTCAGGAGGGACCAGTGACAACCATCCACGTCTCAAAAGAAGCGATGCTCGAACGCGTTGCCCGTTTCAAAGTACTCAAGTCCAGCGCGCAGGCATTTGTTGATAGCAAGATCCCAGGCCACGAACGGGATATCTATAACGTGATTGGCCGCGGTGTCACCGAGGACACAAATCTCAATCCCGCGATTACCGCGGTCCAGGACTTTAACGTTACCTATGTTGGGGCGAGTCCGGGCAAAGGCGCGGCGCTGCACAGTCACAGTACGGTTGAAGTGTTTATTCCGCTGTCCGGGCAATGGTCTATCTACTGGGGCAACGAGGGAGAGCAGGAAGTGATCCTGGACGCCTGGGATACGGTATCGGTCCCACCCGGCGTGATGCGCGGATTTAAGAATGTCGGCGCTGCCGACGCGTATCTGATGGCCATTTTAGGCGGAACCGATGCCGGTCATGTGGCCTGGGCTCCGAAAGTGCTTGAGCAAGCCCAGCAGACGAATCTCAAGCTCGATGAGCAGGGGAATTTGCTGCCAAACGACTAGTTTGCTCTCTCGGAATTCTCGAAATACGCCCGCGCTGTGGCAAGGCTGAAACGCTGATGATAGGCGAGTTCGTCCTCAGGATAGCGATGCTCACGGCCGTAGACGCAGGTGTACCGGGCGTGACAGCGCTCAGCACACTCGGTCGGTACGCGCAGACGATGCTGCGTACAGCCCAGCAGGTCCCAGTCCTGTACGGCGCTGACGGCCTGGGCCGGACAGGCGGCTATACAGGGTCGCTCCACGCAGGTCGAACACGGATCAAAGTCTTGGGCCAGGGCCGCGAGCGCCGGTACGTCATGATTAATCAAGACCGCGGCGCGCCAGGCTATCCAGGGGCCATACCGAGGATGGATATGGACGCCAAGGATACTGGGCACTGACAGCCGCGCGGCCTGTGCCAGGTGCATGAAGGATACGGTCAGGCCGCTGAAAAACTGAAACGGATAGATCATGCGATACTGAGCGAGGGCCGTGTCTAAAAGCGGCGTCAGCCGCGCTCTTATCACTTCGACTGTGTAGGCATCCAGCGGATGGTCATGCTGCTGAAGATAGCCTGGCCGCGCCGCGGCATACTCCCGAAAGCGTTTCCAGAATTCTCCCCCGCCATTTCCAATAACAATGACGGTTTCGGTCTCAGGAAACCGCTGCTTGATATGATACTGCGACGGCACCACGGCTTCATAGTCAGACCTCGACGTTGGCCCGATGAGGTTGAGTCCGACAGGAGCGAGGGCTGCCGTGATATCCTGGAGAAGTCCCATAGCTGTCTGCCTTTTTAATAGCGGACGGCAACCAGGAATAAGCCCTGCGGCGGTGCGTTCAGTCCGGCCCGAGAGCGGTCGTGCGCCGCAAAGACCGCGGCAAATTCGTTTGTGCTCAAAGCGCCTCGACCGACATCTACCAAGGTGCCTACAATATTTCTGACCATATGACGCAGAAATGACCGGGCTGCGACAGTATACACGAGAAAATCACGCTCGTGACAGACGGCACTGTGCATCACTGTGCGCCACGGTGTTCGCTCTACAGAATCTGCGCCCTGAAAAGATGCAAAATTGTGATGGCCGATGAGCAGGGCCGCGGCGGCATTCATGGCGCTCTGATCCAAAGGATAGGGGATATGCCACGAGTAGCGGGCCTGAATGGCCGAGGGGTAGGGCTGGTTCCAGATACGGTACTGATAGGTTCTGCTGTACGCGTCGTAGCGCGGATGAAAGGTGTCTGCTACCTCGCTGATTGCGCGGATGGCAATATCCGGAGGTAGAACCGAGTTGAGGCTGTGCTGAAACCGCGCCAGATCGAGAGGAGGGGCGGCCTGAAAAGTGGCTACTTGGCCCAGCGCATGAACCCCCGCGTCTGTTCGCCCAGCCACCCGCACGCGAATATGCCTGTTCAGAATCCGGGAGAGGACAGCTTCGAGCGTCCCCTGAACAGTGGCATCCCTGGGCTGAATCTGCCAGCCATGATAGTTGGTGCCATCGTATTCGAGCCGCAGTTTGTAATGCACGGAGTCTGGTGTATGGAAAGCGGTCTCGCCTGGCCGGTCCGGGTATAAGAAAAAGGCCCGCAATAGCGGCGGGCCTATGGGTCTCGTGCTGTCGGTCCGCCAGGAGCTACTGTCCCAGCTTATAGACCTCAGCCACGTTTGCCCCGATGACCTGCTGCCGGGCCGTTTCGGAGAGTGGCGTGACCAGCCGTTTCAGGGCCGGCATATACTGGTCGCTGTGGTCCGGATGCGGGAAGTCTGACGCCCAGAAGAATTTGTCGGCCCCGACGTATTCGATGATGTTCTGCAAGGCTTTTTCGTCCGGGTCGGCTGAAATCCAACACTGGCGCTGAAAATAAAAGCTGGGCCGCTCCTTGAGCTGCGTCGAATGGGCCAGCGGACCCTCAAACACGGCGTCCATCCGGTCGAGTAAATAGCCAATCCAGCCGGCCTGGGATTCGAGCACGACAGCCTTCACCTTGGGGAAGCGCTCGAACACACCGTGGTGAAAGAGCGACACAAACGCCTGCTGCACGCTTTGGGCGGCCAGCACATCAAAATACCAGTTAAAATCGATCGGCTCCGTTGGTATGAGTTCTTCAAAGCGCCCGTGGGTCGCGAACTGGATAGGTTCAAAGGTTGGATGCAGGGCAATGGGTACGTCCAGCTCCTGCGCCTTTGCCCAGACCGGATCATAGTCTGGATGCCCATGCGATTTCTTCGTCCAGGTAAACGGCGCGAAAAAAGCGCCTTTGCAACCCGCCTTGACCGCCTGCTCCAGTTCTTTCGCTGCCTCATTGGCATCCGTGCCGGACAGATGGGCGATAGGGATGAGGCGTCCACCCGACTCGGAGCAGAAGTCCACAATCCAGCGGTTATAGGCCCGGCAATAGGCGGCTGAGATTTTCGGGTCCTGGACCTCAGACTCCCACAATAGCCCGATAGTGGGGTAGAGAATCGATTTTGCCAGCCCCTCGCCATCAATCCGCTCAACGCGTTCCTTGGCGTCCATTGAGCCAAGCGGCGCGCCATCAATATAGCGGCGGTCTGGACCTGGCACGATATCCGGCTGGCCCATGGCGCCCAGAATGCCGGGGAAACCGCGCGCGCACAGTCGGGACGGTTTGCCGTCAAACTCAAAATACTCCCAGCCTTCCTCGTCTGTTTTAATCCGAATGGCCCGCTCGCGGTATTGCGGCTCAAGATATTGCTCCCACAAATCGGGCGGCTCCAAAATATGGCCATCACAATCGATGGAACCCTCAAGACTGACTTCCCCGTTCGCTGTTGACATACCAACCTCCTTTTTGGTGCTGTACTGGGCTATAATGCTCTCCCCTACCAAGAAACCAGAAGAAATACCAGGCGGCAAAAGGACCGGGGCCACACTTTCCTGGTGCGAAGACTGCGGGTGCTCTAGTCCTCTAACCGGAGAACTGGTAAGGGGAGCAGCAGGCTGTGTCGGAAGATAAGGAGTTTTACACATGCTTGGGACAGTATTAGGAATAGGCGTTGGGACGGTCGTATTTGTTGGAGCGTGGTCTGCGGCGGGTTTTGCCGACGGGTTCGTGTCAACCGGGGCCATGACGTTAGGCGTCTTGGGGGCACTCAGCGTGGCCACATTTGTTGCATTTCTGGCCAACGCCGGCCATCAGGAGCCGGAGTAAGGGCTGGCGCGAGCTTCTACCCATAAATCTTCGTTTTGGGCCAGAGTGGGCTGTTCAGGAATGATTTGTCCCACCATGTGAGGGACCCTGACGCGGTCTCCGGCATCCTGCAGCCCCGCGGGATTGACAGGCGAACCGGGGGGGGGGTAAGTACTTCACGTACTTTACGCGAAAGTGGCGGAATTGGCAGACGCGCAGGATTCAGGATCCTGTGGGGTAAAACCCGTGGGGGTTCAAGTCCCCCCTTTCGCATAGGTCAGGGGGCTTTTCTCAAAAAGAGGGAAGCCCCTTTTTACTGGTAAGCCGTCACAACAGATCGCCTGTTTTATCGCATGCGTCTACTTTCCCAAGGAGCGAGTTGATGCCAAACGAACTAGCCGGCCAATACGACCCGGCCGCACTGGAAAAGATGCTAGTCCAGCGCTGGGCCGAGACCAGACCTTTTGCGGCGACACCGGACGACAATGAGCAGCGCTATGTGATCATGATGCCGCTGCCGAATGTCACCGGCGCACTGCACATGGGGCACGCCATGGACAACGTCATGCAGGATATGCTGACGCGCTGGCACCGCATGATGGGGGAGAACGCGCTGTGGATGGCCGGGACAGACCACGCTGGTATTGCCACGCAAGCCGTTGTGGAAAAGCGCTTGTTCGAGTTGGAAGGGAAAACGCGCCATGATCTTGGCCGCAAAGCCCTGGTCGAACGCATCTGGGACTGGAAAGAGCAGTACCAGACCCGCATTGTCAGCCAACAGCAAGCCATGGGCTGTTCGTGTGACTGGGACCGCCAGCGCTTTACCATGGACGCCGTCTGCGCCCGGGCCGTCCAGTGGACCTTTTTTCATCTATTCCGGGACGGTCTTATTTTTCGCGGGACACGCCTGGTCAACTGGGACTGCCACTTGCAAACCGCAATCGCGGATGACGAGATTGTGTATGAAAGCGTCCAGGGGCATTTCTGGCATCTGCGTTACCCGGTCATTCAGCCGCAGCCCGGTGAACCGAAATACGTGGTGGTGGCCACAACGCGGCCGGAAACCATGCTGGGTGATACGGCGGTGGCCTGCCATCCAGACCCACGTGGCGCGCTGGAAGACCTCATTCGGAAAACACAGCAGCGCCTGACCCGGGCCGGCCAAAAAGAGCGGGCCGAGCTGGAAGCGGAAGTGACGCGGCTTGAAAAACGACGCGCTACGCATCTGCCGCAGCTTGAACAGCTCGCGGCCATGGCCAGAGCCGGTCGTCTGGTGCGCCTCCCACTGCTGGACCGCCCGATTCCGCTCATCTGCGACGAATGGGCAAAACCCGAACTCGGCAGCGGTTGCGTGAAGATCACCCCAGGCCATGACCCGAATGACTATGAGGTCTGGGGCCGCCATAGCGAAGAGATCGGGATGATGAACATTCTGAACGCTGATGGTTCTTTGAACGACCGTACCGGGTCGTATCAAGGACTCGACCGCTTTGCGGCGCGAGACAAGATTATTCAGGATTTGGACGCGCTCGGCCTGCTCGAAGCCATTGAAGATCGAGAGATCGAAATCGGTCACTCAGACCGATCCAAGACCCCGGTTGAGCCCTATCTGTCGGAGCAGTGGTTCGTGCGCATGGGCGATGTGGAGGGTGGGGTCGTCTGCGGCCGGGGAACGGCCAACGAATTTGTTGCCCCCGGACTCGCCCAGGCCGCCCTGGACGCGGCCGAAGGCAGGTGGCGCTCGTCCACGGGCAAGAACGTTTCGTTTCACCCGGACGTGCGGTATCGGAACACCTATCTCAACTGGCTCGCCGAGAAGCGGGACTGGTGTATCAGCCGCCAGCTCTGGTGGGGACATCAGATTCCGATCTGGTCGGGCAGCTTCGAGGGCCAGGCATTGCTGGAGCGGCTCGCCTGGCTCGCTCCGTATGTGAGGCGGTCAGATGTGGTCGCCCGCTTACAGACGAGCGACACCAACGAACTCATCGGCCCCGATACGTCCGGTCGTCTGGCGCGGTCCAGTGCCGACAATACGCTGGAGCAAATCCAGGCAAAAATTCTGGTCTGTTTGCGTGAGCCGTCCAGCCAAGCGGAGGTGGTGAGCGACCTGGAAGCGGCTGGCTTTATTCGGGATCCCGATGTGCTGGATACCTGGTTTTCGAGCGGGTTGTGGCCGCATAGCACCCTGGGCTGGCCCGACCCCAACACCGCGGCTATCGAAGCCGGCCAGTCGCCTCTGGGGACACATAACGGCTCTCCCGACTGCCTGTCGTATTATTATCCCGGTTCCTGCCTGGTGACCGGGCGCGACATCATTACTCTATGGGTCGCCCGCATGGTCCTGATGGGCCTGTATAATCTGGGCGATGTGCCGTTCACCGATGTCTTCATCCACGCCACGATTCTGGATGGCAAAGGCGAGCGGATGAGCAAGTCGAAAGGCAATGGCATTGATCCGGTGGATATTATCGAACGCTACGGCTGTGATGCCATGCGCTACGTCCTGTGTGAGATGCAAACCGGCTCCCAGGACATTCGCCTCCCCATTCAAGCCATATCACCGTTTACCAATGAACCCGTAGACCTGGCAAAAGCCAAGCACGGCAGCAGCATTTTTACCTATATGTGTCCCACAACCGGCAAAGAGTTTGATGTGCTCGGTAGCATGCCGGACATCCCTTCGGCCAAGCTGATCAGCGAGCGCTTTGAGGTCGGCCGTCACTTCTGCAATAAGCTGTGGAACGCGGTACGGTTTGCCTTGCTGAATCTTGAGCAGGCCTCTTTTGTGGAGCGAGATCCGGCTATACTGCCGTTCGAAGAGCGCTGGATATTATCCCGCCTGACGCGGGCAAGCGCCGCAGTGCAACAACAGCTTGAAGCCTATAATCCGTCTGCCGCCCTGTCCGCGGCGCGGGATTTTTTCTGGTCGGATCTGTGCGACTGGTATCTGGAGATGATCAAGCCGCGTCTGCGCACGGACGATGCGGACAGCGCTCGACAAGTCCTGGCCTTTTGCGTTGATCAGACCCTGCGGCTGTTCCATCCGTTTATTCCTTTTGTGACTGACTTCTTGTGGCAACACCTGAATGAACATGCCCCTCAGCGCGGAATTGAGAGCCCGCTTCAGACGCCGGCCACGATAGCCCACGCGCCCTGGCCGCAACCGAATACGGGCTGGCAGGATGAGCAACTCGAACGGCAGGTAGACTTTTTACGGAACGTCATTCGGGCCATCCGCGATATTCGGAGCCAATATAGGGTACCACCGAAACAGCGAGTGCAGGTTCGCCTCAGAACCGTGGACGAAACGCCGGATATCCTGGACAAGGGACTGATCCATATTCAAGGCCTGGCCGGGGTCGGGTCGGTTGAGATGGCCGCGGACGCCGAGCGGACGCGGGATTCCGCCACCGCGGTCGTGGGCGAGCTTGCGGTCTGCGTGCTTGGGGTCATTGACATCGAGAAAGAACGGGCGCGTTTGAACGGACAGATCAAAAAGCTGAGTGGCGTGCTTGCGGGCGTGCGGAAAAAGCTCGACAACGAGCAATTCCTCTCGCGAGCAAACCCCGAAGTGGTGGCAAAGGAACGCTCCAAGCTGGCCGATATGGAATCGCGGCTAGGGACGCTTAACGAGAACCTTGCCGCGTTGGGGTAAATAAAAGATATCAGAGGCCGGGCCGCGCTTTCCTATACTATACTCGAACTGGAAGAAGGCCCTGACGGCTTCACTCTGCGCCCGCGGCGGATAGATTTGTCTCGGCTCGGAGGGCTTCGTGACAAGATTCCACCCGGACATCCGCCGTTCGACCGTCGCGGTCTAGCACCACTACGACGTATCTGAGACCGATGTCCGTTCGGAGTTGTCAAGGGCGCTGACCAGCGGCTTGTTCCAGTTGACACTCCCTGGAGAGCTTTGTAGATTCTCTCTGGTAGAGAGACCGCTCGCCGTGCGTGAGGAATGTCCACATGTTTTACGCGCTCTGGACCGCAAGCTTGGCCCTGGCCATCATCGCCACGGGATGCGCTGTGCCCACCCGACCGGTCCGGGTGGAAACTGAGCTGGCCGCCGGTCGCCAGCCCAGGGGGAACTCTGGAACACCTCCTGTCGCCCCCTCCTCAGACTGTCCGCTCATCCCCATGGATGGCTTGGACGATCCGTCCCTGACCCGAGCAGAGAAACTGGCGCGTATGGACGAGGCGCTGAGCCAATCTTTTGACCGGTCTGAAGCCTGCCGCGCCAAGATGCGCCACGCCGGGGCCGCGGACACCGGGCGGATGACCCCGGAAGCCAGCGCCCCGCTCGGAGGAGACCCGCTTCAGTCGGTCGCGTCATCAGAAATAGCTGGCACCGAGACCCCGCCGGCCTCTGTGGAAACATCTGTCGCCACGGCAGTGGTTGGGCAGAAGCAGAGGGCCTTGCCTAACGGACGCCCGCCGGAAGATATTCCTGATGCCGACAATGATAGCGTTTTGGCGGCGCAAATACACAAGGCGGCGATGCAGGAAACAGATCCGGAAAAGCGGAAGCGCTTGTGGGAAGAGTACCGCCGGTATAAAGACCGAGCCGCCGCGCAGGAGTATTGAGCCGACCTGGAAAACTGTGGCACCCATACAGAAGAAATATGAAACTCTGTAAAAAATTCATGGTGTACTTCGCCTGCCTTGCCCTTGCACTGTCGGGCTGTGCGACGCAGAGCGGTGGGCTGTCTCGGATGGGGCGGCCCATAGTCGGCCCAGCGCCGTCCTCCTCTCTGCTCTACAAGACAGAAGCTACGCGTGCGCCCGTCCAGGGCCCGCGCCTGGACATTGCGATTCCGGTCTTTGATCCAGGGCTGTCGGAAGCGGCTGCCAAGTACGCCGAGGCGGGGGTGTGGCCGGAACTGCGCCGGGCCGAGGCCACCCGTTTTGCCTATAAACTGAAATTGGCGCTTGAAGAAACCGGAGTCTTTGGGGCTGTGCGTGTTACTCCCGATGCGACCGCGACCGCGGACCTGTACATCCTGGGACGGATCGAGGAGTCGAACGGTGAAAAGGTCGTTCTCGACGTGGCGGTCAACGACATTTCCGGTGCCGGATGGTTGAACCAATCCTTTCACCATACGGTCGAAGCCGGATTCCATAAAACCCCTCGGAACGCGGGGAAGGATGCCTACGATCCGGTATTTACGAGCATTGCGCGTGCCCTGGCTGAGCAGCTCAACCAACAGGATCATGCTGTTGCGCGTCTCAAAATGCTGACGGATATACGCTTTGGCGCGAGCCTGGCAGAGGATGCGTTTGCCGAACATCTCAAACAAGAATCCGGTCAATTCGCCCTTACGAGTTATCCGAGCGATGATGATCCTATGCTGCGACGCGCCAGAGATATTCGGATTCATGACCAACTCTTCATTGATGATCTTCAGGGCCACTACCGGACCTTTGGGGACGAGATGAACAAGAGCTATTTGGTCTGGCAGGAACACAGTCTGGTCGAGGTCCAGGCCCAACGGGCCGCCCGGCGCAGGTCCTTGCTCCAGGGGATCGGGGGAGCCTTGTTGGTCGGTCTGGCGATTGCCGGCCTCGGCGCTTCTGCTTCGGCCTCATCGTCTATGGCGTCGTCGGCCGCGGGAGTGGGCGGGCTGGCAGCCGGGCTGGCCGGCGCGGTCATGATCGCCAAAAGCTTCCAGACGAATGCTGAGGCCAAGGTCCACCGGGACGCCCTGAACGAGCTTGGGGAATCCATTGATGGTGAACTCTCACCGCGAGTGGTCGCATTTGAGGAACAGACGGAAAAACTGACCGGCACAGCCAAGGAACAGTTCGGGCAATGGCGCGCATTTCTCAAGAGGATTTACGAGCAGGAGCGAACACCGGAGGTGGAACTCTAACCGTGCACACGGTCATGCCGGCCATCGGTCTGTTGGCCTTGGGGTTGCTCGCCCACATGGTTTTCGCTCAGTTTGCCGTGGCTGAAACCAGCCTCGCGCCGCCCCAAGCCGCGGCTGCCCTGCCGGCTGGCGCTGACTCCGGGCTGAGCGCCAACCCGCACCACGCTCCCTTCAAGGCGTTGCTGCGCGTCTACGTGGACGATCTTGAGCCAGCCATCCAAAGCGAGGCGTTTGGCGCTTGGGACGCGGCTGCCCAACAAAAAATCGTGGCCCTGAAGGCCGCGGCGATGCAGGCCCTCAGCCAGGGCCAGCATCTGGAGGCTGTGGGCACGCTGAAGACCGCCGTCGAAATCAGCCGGACCGCCCTGCACGCGCGTGAGGCCGCCTTTACCGCGGCGCTTGCTGCGGCGCACCGGCAGAGTGACGCCGACAACTACGACGCCGCGCTGGTGCACATCGCCGAAGCGCTGCGCATTCGACCGGACTCAGCAGCCGCGGTCCGACTGTCCGCCAGGATTCAGGCTCTGCCCCAGGTCTTGGCGCATCTGCGCGCAGCCAGGACTGCGGCCGCGGAAAACAACCGAGAGGCGGAGCTGCGGGCTCTGGAGGCAATCGTGAAGAGCGACCCGGACCGAGCGGGAGCCCGCAGCCGTATAACGACGCTTCGCGCCGCCCGTCAGGACGAGCGCTACCACCGCGCCATTACGCATGGATTGCGCGCGGTAGAGCAGGGAACCCACAACGATGCCCGGCAGCATCTGGCCGTGGCGCAACGCCTTTTTCCTGGACGGGCCGAAACGGCTCTGCTCGCAGAACATCTGCGGGGAGTTGAGCGCTATGAGCAAGTTGCGCGGCTGGTGAACACGGCCCACGCCGCAGTCGCCGCCGACGATTGGGAAGCCGCGCTCGCCGCCTACCGCCAAGCCGCGCAGCGTGCTCCCGACAGCGCGCCGGTCGCTCAGGGCCGCCAGACCGCGGCCCGCATGGTCTCTCTCCTCAAGGCGGTGGATGCCCACCTAGCCGCACCGCACCGGCTGTCTGCCCCACACATAGCGGCCCACGCCCGGACCCTGGTCGCCGAAAGCCAGCGCGTCGGGCAGGTCAGCCCAAAGCTGGCCGCGCAAACCTCGGAACTCCAGCGGCAACTTGCGCGTTATGCCACGCCGGTGGCTATCCGCGTTGTTTCCGACGGACAGACGCAGGTCTCCGTCAGGGGCGTCGGCCGGGTCGGGAGTGTTGTTTCAAAGGTGATTCATCTCAAGCCGGGCGACTATCGGTTTGAGGGCCGCCGGCAGGGCTATAAATCAAAAATCGTTTCAGTCCGCATCACGCCCTCCACGGCCGACGTACAGGTAGCAGTGGTCTGCGATGAGCCAATTTGACCAACGTCTGAAAACGGCCCGCACACGCGCGCAGAACCGCTTTGCGGTCGTGGCGGCTGCCCTGGCCGGTGGGGTGCTGATCGTGGGACTCGCCATGCTCTATACGAGTCGCACCATTGTGCACGTCGCTCCGGCGGACGCCGCCCGGACGGCTTCCGTTCGCGTTGTGCACGGAGCGGCCTTTGCCCTCTTGCAGGCCGTCTATGCCGTCCGCGCCGGTCCGGTGATCGTGGTCCACGCCCCAGGCTTTCGCTCTGTCCGCCACACCATTCAGGCCGACGAGTGGGGGCGTGCGATCAGCGTGGTCCTGGAGGAGTTGCCGGGGCGGCTCGTGGCGACGACTCGTCCGGCGGATGCTGCCACGCGCTGGTCTCTCAACGGCAGCCGGGTCGCCGTGGCCGCCCGGATCGAGCACGAAATCTCGCCCGGCGAGTATCGGGTGAGCGCCGACCATCCACACTACGCCCCGGCCGAAGCACAGATTGTCGTGGCCCGCGGCGAACAGCTCGACCTCGCTCTCCCCCTTGCTGCGTTCGACCTGGAGATGGTCCTGGAGTCCCGCCCAGCCGGTGCCCTGGTGACGCTCGACGGCGTGCCGGCCGGCACAACGCCGCTGCGTGGCCGGGTGAGCGGCGGGCCACATCGCATTGAGGTCGCGCACGCCGGGTATGCCACAGTCTCCGAAGAGGTCGAGATTACCAACGACCTGTCGAACCTGAGGCGCACCTACCGGTTGGAACGGCCCGCGGCGCGCTTGGTCTTTGACCTGAGTCCGCCGGGCGGAAGTCTGCTCGTCAACGGGAAGAAGGTAGACCCGGCTCGGGACTACAGCGTGCCGGCCGCCACCCCCGTCCAGATCGCCTATTTTCACGCCGGCTATGCCAAGCTGACTCGAACGGTTGTGGCCCAGCCGGGAACGCCGACTCCGGTGCGCTTACATTTGACCCCGGAGCTCGGGATGGTCGAGATTCGGTCTCAGCCCCGGGCGCGCGTTTTCATAGATGGCGTAGAACGCGGGGAAACTCCGCTGAGCATGAGGTTGCCGGCAAAGCCCCACACGGTCTCGCTGCGCCGCCGGGGCTATCGGACGACAGACACCGCAGTCCGGCCCTCAAGCCGGCACACCAGCGTGATCGAGAAGACCCTTGTCACCGAGGCTGCGGCCCAGCTTGCGCAAGCCGCGGCCCAGTACACGAACTCTGCCGGCATTGTCTTGCGGCTGTTTCATCCGACCGGCTTTATCATGGGCGCGCCCCGGCATGAAAAAGGGCAGCGCGCCAACGAGGCGGAACGGCAGGTGACGCTCCGCAGGCCATTCTATGCGGGGACGCATGAAGTCGCGAACGCCGAGTTTCGACAGTTCAAGCCCAGTCATCCTGGGGCCGATACCCTGCCGGCGGTCTCGGTTCGCTGGATAGACGCGGCCAGGTTTTGCAACTGGCTCAGCCAGCGGGAACAGTTGCCCGTCTTTTATCGCCTCGAGCAGGACGTGCTGCGCGGCATCAACCCAAACTCGCACGGCTACCGCCTGCTGACCGAAGCCGAGTGGGAATGGTTGGCCCGTCGGGCAAAGCGCCCGGCTCGCACCGTGTTTCCGTGGGGGAACGAGTTCCGCCTGCCGCCCAAGGCCGGTAATATCGCCGATGAGAGCGTCCGCGGGACGCTGCCATCTTTTGTCCCGAATTATACCGATGGTCACGCCGGCCTAGCACCAGTTAGGAGTTTCCCGCCCGAGGCGTCCGGGCTGTACGACCTGACCGGCAACGTCAGCGAATGGGTGCACGACACCTATTCGCCTGTCACCCGCGGCCAGAACGGCGCGGTTGACCCGCTTGGCCCGCCGCCCGGCAACCGGCATGTGGTCAAAGGGTCGAGTTGGCGGTCGGGCAATCTGTCCCCCCTGCGCGCGGCCTATCGGGATGGCCTGAGTGTGCGCCGCGATGACGTCGGGTTCAGAATTGCCAGGTATGTCTCTGGAGGAAACATCCATGTACGGTCGCATTAAGCCCAACCGCCTGCTTTTGCTCGTGGTCGTGGGGGGGCTGGTCTGCGCCGGCCTGACGCTCGCCTGGGCACAGGCGAGCCGGACCTCGTTCAGCCTCAACTCCCCGGCTTCCTTTCCCGTGGATATTTGATATGTCGAGGACGCTCTCCAGCCTCATGGCCCTGGTGGTCTCCATTCTCGCCGTGCATGCCACGTATGCCGGCTACATTCGTCCGCAGGCGGAACTGGTGCTTGAGACTGCACGGCAGGCCGGTCAGTCCGCCCCCCGCCACCTCGTCGTCATCCTCAAGGACTACGAACAGGAGATCTGCCTGATTCTCATGCTGTGGGGTATGTTTCTTATTCTTGCCAAGTGTGCAGCCATCCTGAGAGAACAATATCTCTTTTCCGTTGATCTGCTTGAGGAAGTAGCCTACGAGGCGGACGACGAGGAAGAGGCGTCCGAGGAGGCCCCCAAACCGGCCCCCAACCTGCCCCAGGTGCTGAGCGCGCTCGAGACCTTGCCAGCCGATATTCGCGCCACGCCGCTGGTGCGGACCCTCATGACCAGCCTGCGCCGCTTTCTCATTACCCAAGACGTACAGGACACATCCGACGCCATTGAATCAAGCGTCGAGGCCCTGGCGCTCAAACAGGAAGCTGAAAATTCCATGATTCGCTACCTCATCTGGGCGATTCCATCGATCGGATTTATCGGAACGGTACGCGGTATTGGCCAAGCCTTGTCGCAGGCCGATCAGGCCCTTGCCGGCGATATTGCCGGCATGACTGAGAGCCTAGGCGTGGCCTTCAATTCCACCCTCGTGGCGCTGCTGATCAGCATTGCCTTGATGTTTATGCTGCATCAACTCCAACGGTTGCAGGACAATCTCGTCGTCAACACCCAGGACTACTGCGAGGCGTTCCTGCTGAACCGGATCAGTTCGGTAGGTCCCCGCTGAAACCACGTCGCCTTATACCAGGCCTTAACCTAGCCTTTCTGGACATCATGTCGTGCGGCTTGGGCGCAATTGTCCTGGTGTTCATGCTGGTCAAGAAAAACACGGGGCCGCCCACGGCCACGCCTCCACAACTGGAGGTTGAACTGAGTCGGCTTGAGCAAGCCCAGCACGAGCTCAGCCAGGACCGGCAGACTGCCGTGGCGCGCCGGCGTGCCACGGACACCCGTATGCAGGCCCTAGCAGTGGAACTCGCCCGTTTGCAGGCCGAGGTGGAGCGTAGTCAATCCACCGCCCAAGCCACGCGGGCCCGCATCGTCGTCCTTGAGCAGGCCATCCGGCAAACCGCGGACGCCAAGATCGCGGACATAATCGACATCCCCAAGGCCGGGGAGGAGCAGTATCTCATCGGCCTCAAGGTGGAAGGCCGGAGAATCGGCCTGCTGATCGACAGCAGCGCGTCCATGACAGACGAGACCCTCATGGCCATTATCCGCAGAAAAAATGCGTCAGACGCCGAAAAACAGGCCGGCCCCAAGTGGCGCCGGACCAAGGCTATTGCCGGCTGGCTGCTGGCCCGCCTGCCGCCCGGCTCCGAGGTGACGGCTGTCGCCTACAGCGGAGCGGTCCGGCATCTGGGCGGCCGCGGGTGGAAACCCAGCCGAACCACGGCCGCCCTTGAACAGATGCTGCGTGATCTCGACGCAATCGTTCCCTCGGGACCGACCAATCTGCACGCCGGTCTTGACGCACTGTACGCGCTGCAACCCACCGCTGTGTATCTCGTCACCGACGGCCTGCCGACGCAGGGCACGGCGACAACGGGCTTCAGAAAATTCAATCCCCTGTCTGCGTGCGGGTCGTTACTAGGCCGCTCAAATACCGTATCCGGGGTGTGCCGGACTGCTCTGTTTCGCTCCGCCATCAGCGCAGCGGCCGCGCCCGACGTTCGGCGCAATGTTATCCTGCTCCCGATTGAGGGCGACCCCGAGGCCGCCTACGAATACTGGAGCTGGACGGCCCAGTCGGGGGGAATGCTCATGACGCCTGCGGACGGCTGGCCATGAAGCGCCCTATCCGGTCTTTTGATATTTTCAGTCTGTCCCTCCTGGACGTGGTCTCCTGTGGCTTCGGGGCGATTATACTGCTGGTGTTGATTTCCGATTTTTCAGAGGCTCCTCCGACCAGCCCCTGGGCGCAGGCCGAGGCCGTGCTGCGGGAGATTCTGAGCGCCGAGGCCAAGGTCGAAGCCCTGCGGGCCGCATTAGCGCACGAGCGCGCGGCTGCGGCCGCGCGCGAAGCCCGGCAGACCCAGCTGCGGGCCGCGGCCCAGGCGGAGCAGAGCCAGGTTGCGGCTGCGGAGGCGGAGAACCGAAGGCTGGACGAGAACCTGTCCGGGTTGGCCCTGGCCCAACAGGCCTTGCGCCGGGCCGCCACCCAAGCCGACACGGCCCAACAACGCGATGAGGAAGTCGGCGGCATTCCGGTGGACAGCGACTATGTGATCTTTGTTGTTGATACGTCCGGCAGCATGCAGACCATCTGGCCTCAAGTCACGCGCGAACTTGAGAACGTCATCAATATCCATCCCCAGGTCAAAGGCTTTCAGATTCTTGACGATAATGGTGGACATCTGCTTGCCGGCTATGCCGGGCGCTGGATTCCCGATACGCCCCAACGACGCCAGAGTGTCATTCGTCTCTTCAGAACGTGGCAAAGCGCGTCGAGCAGCAGCCCGGTGGAGGGCCTGCAAGCAGCCCTGAAACGCTACGCCAAGCCTGGCGTCAAGCTCTCTATCTATATCTTTGGCGATGATTACTCCGGCGGCTCCTACGACCCTGTCATTCAGGTATTGGACAGGCTGAATACCAGTCCCGCATTGGGCGCCCGTTTGGCCAAGGTCCATGCCGTGGGATTCATTTCTCCGCGTTGGTCCCACCGCTTTCCCACGCTGATGCGCGAAGTGACCCGTCGGAACGGGGGGACCTTCATCGCCCTGCCGGTGCGCTCAGCCCCGGGCAGGGCAGCCGGGCGCCTTCGGTGAGGAGCCGTCGCCCTCCCAGCCCGCCCTCACCTTGTTTCAACCTCTCCGGCTGTATACATTCCTAGTCCATGTATCCATTTGACCATCCGGCTGTGGAGCGGTTGATTCGTCTTGCGCTGGAAGAGGATGTTGGGAGGGGCGATGCAACCACACGAGCGACTATTCCTACCAATCAGGCGGCGCGTGGAAACATTACGGCCAAGGCTGACCTGGTGCCGGCCGGGCTGCCAATGATTGCAATGGTGTTGGCACAGACGGATCAAACGGCTGGGGTGCGTTTGCTCGCGCAAGAGGGGAGTCAGGTTCCGGTCGGGACGGTTGTTGCGGAGGTGTGGGGACAGGCCGCCGGGCTGCTCACGGCGGAGCGGACCGTGCTTAATTTTTTGCAACACCTCTCCGGCGTAGCAACGCTGACCCGGAAATTCGTTGAGGCAGTGGCCGGAACCCGCTGCACCATTATTGATACCCGAAAAACCCTGCCCGGCCTGCGCTTGCTGGATAAATATGCGGTTGTTCAGGGCGGGGGAAGCAATCACCGGCTCGGCCTGGACGATGGGGTGTTGATTAAAGACAATCACATTGCCGTCTGCGGTGGGGTGGGTGCTGCGGTCCGCCGGGCGCGGAGTCAGGCGTCAACATGGCTGCGCATCGAAGTGGAGTGCACCACTACGGCCGAGGTCGAAGAGGCCCTCGACGCCCAGGCCGATATTATTCTGCTGGACAATATGAGCCCCGCTCAGATGACCGAGGCCGTGCAACTGATACACGGGCGGACCCTGGTTGAAGCCTCGGGCAAGATATCGCTGGCACGTGTGCGGGAAGTGGCGGAAACCGGAGTGGATTTTATCTCGGTCGGTATGCTGACCCATTCAACTCCGGCCGCAGACCTGAATATGGCCGTGACCTGCGAGTCGGGGTCGTAGGCTCTGGGGCGCTCTTATGGACGACTCGGCTGACCACGGCTTTGAAACGGCGCTTGTGTCGCAGTTGTCCCAACCGGCGAGGCGCTTGCTCGGTCGCCCACTGCATTTTTTTAATACCATCGATTCCACCAATGCGTCGGCTGCCAGACTGGCGCGAGCGGATGCCGCCGAGGGAACGGTTGTGATCGCTGATGCGCAGACCGGCGGGAAGGGCCGCTTGGGGCGGAGCTGGGTTTCGCCGCCCGGAGTGAACCTCTACCTGTCGGTAATTCTCCGTCCCCGGAAACCTGCCTCAGCCGCACCGCAATTAAGCCTGCTGGCCTCCGTGGCCGTGGCCGACGCCATCGTCCAACAGACGCAGTTGGTGCCCTCCATCAAATGGCCCAACGATGTCCTGGTCTCAGGGAAAAAAGTGTGCGGCATCCTGACTGAGATGCAGGCGAACGGCCCGCGGCTCAGGTCAGTTGTTGTCGGCATTGGAGTCAATATCAATGCTCCGCTGTCTTCATTCCCTGAGGAGCTACAGGATAAGGCCTCTTCGCTCTTCCTGATGCGTGGGGAGCCGATTGACCGCGCTGCGTTTACTGTGGGGCTGCTGACCCATCTTGAGAAATTATACATTCTGTGGCGAGAAAAAGGATTCCCGGTAGTGGGTGCAGCCTGGGAAGGCCATGCGTCTGGGTTGCTGGGAAAATGGATCACGGTGGCAGCGCCTGAAGGGGTAATCTCAGGGACGGCGCGTGGTATTGATCGGGACGGTGCACTCTTGGTTGAAACGGCATCTCTGGAAGGGCAGGCGGGGCCGTCCCCTCGCGTCCATCGTATTCTGGCCGGAGATGTGACCGTGGTTGACGGCTATCGAAAGACGGACACAGGGAACTGATTGAAGTGGTCACCCATGATACTCGCCGTTGATGTGGGGAATACGCATACGGTCGCTGGTCTCTACGACAGGCAAGACCTCGCCTATCACTGGCGCTTTGTGACCGAGGCCGAGCGAACGGCAGACGAGTATGGGGTATTGCTGCAGAGCCTGTTTACCGCTCGTGGACTCAGCCTCTCGTGTGTGGCCGGGATTATTGTGTCGAGCGTTGTGCCAGCCATGGTGAAAACGCTCGAAGACCTCGCCCAGAAGTATTTTCAGTTGACTCCCCTCATTGTTGTCCCCGGTATCAAGACCGGGATGCCGATCCTGTATGATAATCCCCGAGAGGTTGGAGCCGATCGCATCGTGAATGCGGTGGCGGCCTATGAACGCTACCGAGCCGCCACGATTATTGTCGATTTTGGGACCGCCACAACCTTTGACTATGTGACGCAAGCCGGAGAATACCTGGGGGGGGCGATTGTCCCAGGGGTGGGAATTTCCCTGGACGCGCTTTTTCACAAAACGGCCAAACTCTACCGGGTGGAATTGGTCAAGCCGCCCAAGGTCGTTGGCCGCAACACGGTCAACGCCATCCAATCCGGTATCTATTATGGCTATACGGCGCTGGTTGATGGGATGGTGGAGCGTATTCAGCACGAAAATGGCACCCAGGCGCGCGTGATCGCCACGGGTGGATTTGCCCAGCTGATCGCGGCAGAATCACGAACTATTGAAGAGGTCGATGAGTTCGTGACCCTGGAGGGCCTGCGGATTCTGTATGAACGAAATCATTAAGAGCGGAGAGGCAACACGAGGACGGCTGCGACGCAACGTGGGCGCTCAGGTTGTGCGACGCTTCCATGAAGGAGGGAAATATGGCTGCTGCTGATATCCATCGCATCCGAACCATTGGACTGCTCGCTGAAGGGGGGGCCGGGAAGACGACCCTGGGAGAAGCGCTCTTGTACGCCGCGGGCGAGACAACCCGTCAGGGGCGTGTGGAGGATGAAAGCTCGGTGCTCGACTTCGAGCCTGAGGAAATACGACGGAAAACCACCCTCTCCACGGCTTTCCATACGCTGCACTGGAAGAAGCACGACCTCTGTTTGGTTGACCCGCCTGGATATGCGAACTTTTTACCGGACACCCGCTATGCTATGGAGGCGATGAGCGGCGCCCTCTTCATCGCCGGCCCAACTGGCCAACTCAAGGTGGAGACTGAACGGCTGTGGAATTGGGCCAAGGATATGCAGTTGCCTCGCCTCGTCTGTCTGTCTCGGATGGACCGCGAGGAGGGGGAATTCGGCGCGGCTATCGATGCCCTGAACAGTACGCTTGAGACCACCCTGACCCCGATTCAGATTCCGATTGGCTCTCAGGCTGGCTTTCGGGGGGTGGTTGATCTGTTGTCTATGAAAGCCCTGATGTTCCAAGGCGATCAGGGCGAAGTCACGGCCGAGACCATTCCCGATGACCTCCAGGGTCAAGCGGATGACTATCGGGAAAAATTGATTGAGGCGGTCGCCGAAACAAACGACGATCTCCTGACCCGCTATCTTGAGGGCGAGGAGTTGAGCGTGGAGGACATGACCCAAGGATTGCGTGAAGGGGTGGCTGCCGCTCAGATTTTCCCCGTGTTATGTCTCTCCGGGAGCCGGACTTTGGGCATTCAGCCGGTGCTGAACGTAATGGTTGACCTGCTGCCATCACCGGCCTCCCGGCCGAGTGTGACCTGTACCGATCCGAAAAATCAAGAAGAAGTTGCGCGCAGCCCCGACCCGACCGCGCCGTTTACCGCCCGCGTGTTTAAGACGGTTGACTCGCAGGCGGGCAAACTGGCGCTCTTCCATGTGGTTTCTGGAAAAGTGGAGAGCGACTCGGTCGTGTATAATGCGACTCGTGGTGCCAAAGAACGTATCGGCCAGTTGTTTCACCTGAAAGGCAAAAAACAGGAACCCGTGGCTACGGCATTGCCGGGCGATATCATCGGTGTGGCCAAGCTCAAAGAGACGCATACCGGCGATACGCTGTGCGACGAAAAAAATCCCGCTCTCCTGCCGCCACTGGTCGAATTCAATCCAGCCATCTCGTTCGCCTTGGGACTCAAGTCTCGCGGTGACGAAGAAAAGATTATGACCTCCCTGGACCGGCTCAATGAGGAAGACCCCGCCCTCAGAGTGGACCGGGACCAACAGTCCAATGAGATCCTCATTTCCGGGGCCGGTCAACTCCATATTGAAGTGGTGGTGGAAAAACTGAAGCGGAAATACGGCGTCGATGTGGAGCTGAAAGCGCCCAAGGTTCCGTATCGTGAAACCATTACCGGCAGAACCGCGGCCCAGGGCCGCCTGAAGAAACAATCCGGTGGGCGAGGGCAGTTTGGCGACACTTGGTTGCGGGTCGGACCTTTGGCCCGCGGTGCCGGCTTTGAATTCATCAATGGAATAAAAGGTGGCGCGATTCCGCGTCAATACATTCCGTCAGTGGAAAAAGGTGTAGTCGACGCCCTGGGCAAAGGGTTCCTGGCCGGCTATCCCATAGTAGATGTCCAGGTGGCGCTGTATGACGGCTCCTACCACGAGGTGGACTCCTCGGACATGGCGTTTCAGATTGCCGGCTCCATTGGCATCCAGAATGCGCTGGAAAAGGCGAAGCCGGTGTTGCTGGAACCCATTATGCACCTCGATATCACCGTGCCAGAGGAATATATGGGTGATATCAGTGGCGATATTAATCGCCGCCGCGGCAGACTCGTGAGTGTCGACGCCAAGGGTAATAAGCAGATCATCAAGGCTTCCGTTCCCATGGCTGAGATATTAACCTACGCGCCTGATCTCCGGTCTATGACAAGTGGACGTGGCACCTTTGAGGTTGGTTTTTCCCACTACGAAGAAGTGCCGCATCATTTAACGGAAAAAATCGTTCAAGAGAGTAAGCAGGCGAAAGAAGAAGCCAATCATTAAGCGCCGGCAAGTGCCTGCGGAGCGCCCCTGCTTCTCCGCAGGCACAGGGTGAGACATTGACAACCTCACTCGGGCTGTACTAGAGTTCTCCTTTCCTTTTATTTTCAGGAGGGTTGCTTATGGATGTCAAAGAAGAAGAGTTGATCTGCTCCCTACTCGATACTGACCCCGAACTACGCCGACACTATGAGGAACACGCTCAACTCAAACAACGTCTTCAAGAACTCAGAGAAAAACCCTTCCTGACTGAAGAAGAAGAGATTGAAGAAAAAACGATCCAAAAACAAAAACTGGCAGGCAAAGATCGCATCATGGAAATCCTCGCGCGCCACAAACGACAAGCGGCATAACTGAGAGTCTCTGCGTTCACGGTCTCGCCTCGCCTGGGAATGCCTCAACCCCGCTCGTGTTGCTGGAGTGTCGCCCGGCTAAACGTCTCCTCACTCGGAAGCTCATTGAGCGACAGGACCTATGCGTCATACCATTTCGATCTTAGTTGAGAATGAATTCGGCGTTCTCGCTCGAGTCGCGGGACTTTTTAGTGGTCGTGGCTTTAATATTGATAGTCTGAGCGTGGCAAAGACCCTGGACCCCTCATTGTCCCGTATTACGCTCGTTACAGAAGGCGATGATCAGATTGTCGAGCAGATTACGAAACAGCTCAATAAACTGATCTGTGTCATCAAGGTCAGTGACTTCCAGGACACCCCTCACGTCGAGCGTGAGATGGCACTCGTCAAGGTTGCGGCGGACGAACGCACCCGCGGCGAGGTCCTGAATATCATCGATATATTCCGAGCCAAAGTGATTGATGCTGGGCCGCGCTCCTTTGTGATTGAGGTGACCGGGGATGAGGGGAAGATCTCGGCCATCTTGGATTTGCTCAAGCCGCTGGGCGTCAAGGAGATCGTGCGAACCGGAAAAGTCGCGGTTCAGCGCGGACTTCAGACCCTCTCAGCAACGACGACAGACAATACACTAGAGCAGCAGCGGAAGGTACGTCGGCTGCGTTAGGAGAATCCAGCGGCTCTCCGTCATGCCTGCAGACGAGAGGGTAGAGCTCAGGAGGAAAAGACAAAAGGAGCACGTAGCATGAATATTTATTATGACGACGATGCCGACCTGTCCCTGCTCACGGGAAAGAAAATTGTCATTGTCGGATACGGCAGCCAGGGCCACGCCCACGCCCTCAACCTGCGGGACTCCGGGATGGATGTCCGGATTGGGCTACGGAAAGACAGCGGCTCCTGGAAAAAAGCGGAGGAGGCCGGCTTTGTGGTCCAGGAGGTTGGAGCCGCCGCGGCTGACGCCGATATCATCATGATCCTGACACCCGACGAAGTCGCCAGCGAGATGTATGCGTCTGATATTAAAGCCGGTCTCAAAGCCGGGAAATACCTTGCCTGTGCGCACGGATTTAATATCCACTTTAAGAAAATCGTTCCGCCCGAAGAGGTGAACGTTTTCATGGTTGCCCCCAAAGGACCCGGCCATCTCGTCCGGAGTGAATTTGAAAAAGGCCGCGGTGTCCCCTGCCTGATCGCGATGGCGCAAGACCCCTCCGGGGATACCAAGGCGGTGGCGATGGCCTATGCGTCGGCCATCGGCGGCGGACGCGCGGCGATTTTAGAGACCTCGTTCAAAGAAGAGACCGAGACCGATCTGTTTGGAGAACAAACCGTCCTGTGTGGCGGGGTAACCGAACTCATGCGGGCCGGCTTTGAGACCCTGGTCGATGCCGGATATGCGCCGGAGATGGCGTATTTTGAGTGCCTGCACGAAATGAAGCTCATCGTGGACCTCATCTATGAAGGCGGGATCACGAATATGCGCTATTCCATCAGCAATACGGCCGAGTTTGGGGATATGACCCGTGGCAAACGGGTCATTGGGGACGAAACCCGTGCAGCGATGAAGAATATCCTGGCTGATATCCAGTCTGGAAAATTTGCCGATGAATGGATGAATGAATATCGGTCCGGCTTGCCGCGCTTCAACGCCCTGCGCAAAGAGGGCGCGAGTCATCGGGCTGAGGTTGTCGGCGACAATCTGCGCGGTATGATGCCCTGGCTCCAGCAGGATAGGCTGGTCGATAAGGCGAAAAATTAACTCGGGGCATGACGGGGCAGACACGCGGGGAGGGGAGCGTGGCTTCCTCTTTTCGTTTCCCGTGTTGTGATTATGCATTTTGCGCGTGAGGGATATCCCTGGATCTTCGGGCTCGGCTCACTCTCTCTCGTACTCGGTCTGCTCGGTTTCCACTCCTCTGGCTGCATTCTGCTTGGCCTGACCCTCTTTGTTGCCTTTTTTTTTCGTGACCCTGATCGCAAGATTCCCGGTGACCCCGACGTGATTATCTCTCCTGCCGATGGACGCGTTATCACGGTGGAGCCGCTGGCACGCGGCAAATACGCCTCGGAGCAATCCTTTTCTCGGGTTGGCATCTTCCTGTCTCCGCTCAACGTGCATGTCAATCGCGTACCGGTGACAGGCAAGGTCACCCAGATTCACTATCAGCCGGGAAAATTTCGGGCCGCGTTTGCCGCCGATGCCGCCGAGGTCAACGAGCAGAATGCGGTCAGTATTCAGGATACCCATGGGCGTCGGGTTATCCTGGTCCAGATTGCCGGGACGCTGGCCCGACGTATTGTCTGTCGTCTGACGGGCGGAGAACAGGTCCAACAGGGCGACCGGTACGGCATGATCATGCTGGGCTCGCGGGTAGACGTGTATTGTCCGGCCGAGGTAGCGTTGAAGATAGCCGTCGGACACCGAGTCAAGGCCGGAGAGACGGTGATCGGCGAATACCGTACCGGTGCGAAAACATAACTGGGAGTTTGCCCGTGGCTATGCAAACACGAGAAAAAGTCCGACGGCTGCCAGCCCGTAAAAAAATCCGCCCTCCTCTGCGTAAGGGGGTCTATCTGCTGCCCAATCTTTTTACAACGGGCGGACTGTTCTGCGGGTTCTACGCCAGCGTGACCACCCTGCAGGGAGAGTTCCGGGTGGCGGCCACGGCGATCCTGATTGCGCTGATCTTTGATTCCCTCGACGGCCGTATTGCCCGGATGACGAAAACCTCCAGCCATTTTGGTGCGGAATACGATTCTCTGTCCGACCTGGTAGCCTTTGGTATGGCTCCCGGTTTGTTGGCCTATCGCTGGGCCTTGGAGCCGTGGGGGGCGTGGGGATGGCTGGCGGCGGCATTATACGTGGTGTGCGGAGCTCTCCGCCTGGCCCGCTTTAATGTTCAAATCGGCGTGGTGGATAAGGAGAGTTTTGTTGGTCTGCCGATCCCGGCCGCGGCGGCCGTCATCGCGACGACGATCTGGGTGTATGACTACCTGGGTGGTGAAGGGACGACCAGTAAGCATATCACCCTCCTCCTGCTGGTGTATGTGCTGGCCGGTCTGATGATCAGTACGATTCGCTATGCGAGCTTTAAGGATCTGAATCTGCGCGACCGGCAGCCCTTTGGCCTGCTGGTGGCGGGTATCATTCTCTTGCAACTGACCATCGCCGAGCCGCAGATCATGTTGTCCACCATTGCCGGCGTGTATGCCTTGTCCGGCCCGGTCGGTATGGTACTGCGTCTGTGGAAGAAGAGACCACCAGCAGAGGAAGCCGGGTCTGACGTTGCCCTGGTCCAACCCAAACAGCTCGGTGAACCCTCCGAGCAGCAACCCCGTTCCCTTGACAATGAGAAAAAGGGTTCGGTATAGTGAGAAATACATGACTCACACCACGAAGCTTGACACTTCAGGTCTCCTGCTTAGCATCCCGCCTGCGGGATCCAGGGGAGGTGTCTAGGTCACACCAGACTCTTGGAGGCCACGGGCGGAATATCCGATCCGTGGCCTCTTGTTTGAGAGGGCTGCGGGTACACTCGCAGCCTTTTTTTTATATGGACAACACTGAGGAGGACGTTATGGAACGCGAAGTTGTAAAGATTTTTGATACCACGTTGCGCGATGGCGAACAGTCGCCCGGCGCGACCATGAATATTGAAGAAAAGGTGATGGTCGCCGGACAACTCGAAAAGCTCAATGTCGATGTAATCGAGGCTGGCTTTGCCGCGTCGTCAGAGGGCGACTTTGAGTCGGTCCGACGTGTTGCCGAACTCGTCTCAGCGCCGATTGTCCTGAGTCTGTCGCGCACCAAGGAAGATGATATTCGGCGCGCCATTCAGGCCGTCGAGAAGGCCAGGCAGCCTGGGGTACATATTTTTATTGCCACCTCCGACATTCATCTCAAACACAAACTCATGATGAGTCGTCAGGAGTGTATCGACGCTGCGGTCTGGGCGGTCGAATATGCGAAAAAATACCTGGACTATATCGAGTTTTCAGCCGAAGACGCCTCTCGTACGGACCGTGACTTTCTGGTCCAGATTTTCGGCGAGGTCATTCGGGCCGGAGCCGTGACCATTAATGTCCCGGACACCACCGGCTATGCCATCCCTCATCAGTTCGGGGCCCTGTTTCAGTATCTGCAGGCAACGGTTCCCGGCGGTAGAGACGTGCCGTGGAGCGCGCACTGCCACAACGATTTGGGCCTGGCCGTAGCGAACTCCCTGGCGGCCATTGAGAACGGCGCCCGTCAGGTGGAGTGCACGATTAACGGCATAGGCGAACGCGCGGGGAATACCTCCATGGAAGAAGTCGTCATGGCGCTCAGAACGCGAGAGGATGTATTCGCCAACGTCAGCACACAGATCGTGACCGAGCAGATTTACCCCTCCAGCCAACTCCTGTCCCAAATTACCGGTATTACCGTCCCCATCAACAAGCCGGTGGTCGGCGATAACGCCTTTGCCCATGAGGCCGGCATTCACCAGGACGGCGTTCTGAAATACAAGCTGACCTATGAGATCATGCAGCCCCAGACGATCGGCCTGGACAGCAATAAACTTGTCTTAGGGAAACATTCGGGTCGGCACGCCTTTATCGAACGACTCAAATTCCTGGGTATCGATTACACGGGGACCGATATGAATAAGGCCTTCCTGCGTTTTAAGGCCTTGGCCGACAAGAAAAAGAGCGTCTACGATGAAGACCTGATCGCGATTGTGATGGAAGAAACGGCCCGTATCCCCGAGAAATACGAGCTGTTGTATATGAATGTCACCTCATCCAGCATGGCGGTTCCACATGCGACCGTGAAGATGAAGGTGAACGGCGCGGAGCTGATTGAAAACGCCTCTGGCGACGGGATGGTTGACGCCTGTTACAAGGCGATTGCTCAGATTGCCGAAATGGACGTCAAGCTAGAGCGCTACTCGGTCAAATCTATCACCGGTGGGACGGATGCCCAGGGCGAGGTCTCGTGTCTGCTGCGCAAAAACGGAGCCTCCGTGAACGGCCAGGGCTCCCACACCGATATTATTATGGCCAGCGCTCTAGCCTTCACCAATGCGCTCAATAAGTTTGCGCAAATGGAACGCTATGGAGACCGGTCCGGCGTTCATCGCGAGGGGCCATAGCTCTGCTCGATGATAACGGGTGTGTACACGGGGCGGCCAGACGTCGCCCCGTGTGCTTGTGCTCCCGTTTATGATGGATTTGACCGACGAAAAGGAGAAAGCATGGCCCATAAAATTGCAGTATTTAGCGGTGACGGCATTGGTCCCGAGGTCATGGGTGAGGCAATCAAGGTTCTCAAGACCGTTGGCTCACGATTTGGCATTGCGTTTTCTTGCGAGCCAGCTCTGGCGGGCGGCTGCTCTATTGACGAACACGGCGTAGCCCTGACGGATTCGGCCCTGCGGCTCGCCAAAGAAAGCGATGCCGTCCTGCTCGGTGCCGTCGGGGGGCCGAAATGGGACGACCCGAAAGCCTCGGTCCGACCCGAGCAAGCCATTCTCAGGCTACGCAAAGAGCTGGAACTCTTCGCCAACCTGCGGCCGGTCCAGGTCAACCGCCATCTGCTGCACGCCTCAACCCTGAAGCCCGAAGTCCTGGAAGGTGTCGATCTCATGGTCGTCCGGGAACTGACCGGGGGTGTTTATTATGGCCGGCCGAGCGAACGTCGGACCGGCGCGTCCGGGCGGGAGGCGGTCGATACCATCTTCTACACCGAGGGAGAAGTCGAGCGACTGATGCGGGCATCCTTCGACCTGGCGCGGAAGCGGCGCAAGAAGCTCACTTCGGTCGATAAGGCTAACATCATGGCGTCCTCACGTATGTGGCGCGAAGTCGCCAATGAAGTCGCCCAAGAATACCCTGATGTCGAGTACGAAGACGTGTTGGTGGATGCCATGTCTATGCATCTGATCCGGCGACCCGCCGACTTTGACGTGATTGCTGCGGAAAACATGTTCGGCGATATTCTAACGGACGAAGCCTCAATGCTGGTCGGGTCCATGGGCCTGCTGCCCTCTGCATCGCTCGGTGAAGGCAGCCGCGGCCTGTTTGAGCCCATTCATGGCACAGCGCCGGACATTGCGGGCCAGGACAAGGCCAACCCGCTGGCCATGATGCTGTCAACCGCGCTTATGCTGCGCCTCTCCTTTGGCCAGGACGAGGCCGCCCAAGCGATTGAAGAGGCGGTTGACCAAGTGCTGGGCAGCGGCTACCGGACGCCGGACATTGCCCAGCCTGAGTGCCGCGTGGTCGGCTGTCAGGAGATGGGGCGGCTGGTGCGAGAAAGGCTGCGATAGAGCGGAATTTGGGAAATCTGTTTTTTGATGCCAAGATTGTATTCGTTGTGGCCAAGGATTCGCAGGACCATCAGACATTTCCCGTAGGATTTATAAGGCGGGCGAACTCTTTGTCTACTAGCTTAATTTTACACCTGGGTTGCTCCGCCGTATACAGGAAAGCCGCGCCCGTAGCCAGTCATAAGAGCGATCGAAAATATAGTTGAAGGCTTTTCTGGCTTCGTCACGCGCCGCGTCGCTCCCCTATACTCTCTTTATATCTCGTTTTTCATACTCTCAAACCAGTTTAAGGAGAGGGAAACGGGGTGAAGGGGTAGGACGCTACTTAGACAGCAGGTCATGCCAGTGAAACGCCACGACTACCAGCGCATGGGTAATCTGTCCCTGGCGGATAAGGTCGGGAATATCGGCGAGTGGGGCGAGGAACACTTCGGTTTCCTCTGTGGTATCAAAGCTGGGCTCAAAGCGTTTTTCCACATTGCGGGCCAGAAAGCTGTGACAGCGATTGCCCTGAATCGCCGGGTTGGGGTGGATGGCGCCTAGCGGAATAATATCCTCCGAGTCGTAGCCGGTCTCTTCCTGCATCTCCCGACGGGCGGCGTGCAGGGGTGAAGGGTCTTCTCGGTCTACCATGCCCCCTGGAATTTCGAGGGTCATGTCGTCCGTTCCGTGTCGATACTGCCGGATCAACACCACCTGGTCATCTGCTGTCACGGGTATGATATTGACCCAATCGCCCGCATCTAAGACATAAAAATCGTGCCCCTTACCAGTCCGCGGCGAGCGTTTGTGGTCTTCCCGGAGTGAGAAGATTCGGCAGGAATAGACGGTTTTGGAGGCGAGACGTTGCCAGGGCTTGAGCGTTTGTGAGGAATCGTTGGGCATGAGTTGGGGAGGACGGCTTTAGCTCGGCTGATTAAAATAATCGCTGGTATTCAATAGCTGGGCAACGATTCATTACTACGGTCAGCCCGGCTGCGTGCGCCCGCTGGGCCGCGGCTGTGTCAATGACCCCTAGTTGAAGCCACAGTATGGACGCGCCTATGGCTATGGACTCCTCAGCGACTTGGCCGACGACCTGCGAGCGCCGGAACACGTCAACCATCTCTATGCGAGTCGGCACAGCGCGCAGACTCGGAAAACACTGCTCGCCCAGCACCTCCTGGCAGTGCGGGTTCACCGGGATAATGGTATGGCCCTTGGCTTTGAGCAAGGCTGCGATCTGATGGCTGTCCCGACTCGGGTCAGGCGAACAGCCGACAACGGCAACCGTCCGCGGAGTTGCCAGAATATCCCGGATCGTAGCGTCGGCCGGGTTCGTAAAACCGGCCCATGACGACGGCTGCGACATGATGGTTACGCGGCCCGTTGCAGGAGGTCGTCAAACGAGTGCTCAAGACAACGCTTGATTTCGACCATGCGCGCCCGAAAGGCCTCTTCGCCCTGCATGGCCGGGTCCTCAATATCTCCCCGCTCACCGGCAAACTCCTTAAGCGTAAAGGCCGCTTTTCCGTCAGCTTCCGGGTAGGCGTCGAGCATGGATTTTTGCTCGTTCGTCATCGTCAGGATGAGATCGGCATTGGCAATCAGCTCCCGATGCCGTTTGAGGTCGGTTGAAACAAACTCGTCGCGTTTAATCTGAATCCCGTGCTCCTGCAAGATGAAATAGGCGTCCAGGGACGCGATCATACCGTCCCTGGCATAAATGGCTATACCACCGGAGCGTACGTCAATATGCCGGACCTCGCGCTCCGCCAACATCTTTTCCAAGAGGACGTGGGCCATGACGCTCCGGCTGGTATTCGCGTGACACACAATCAGAATGTTATAGGCAGATGGCTGGCTCACAAGAATGTCCGAGTTCTGAACGGCCTGGAGTAAAAGAGAGACGAAGAGAAGGGTCGTCCCTGCGTCTCCGGCCTGTCTGAGGTCAGCGCCTCAGTCCTGTTTGAGGGACTTGAAGATTGATCCCAGGTCTTCTTTGGCGGTGTTGCCCCTGGCCAGTTCGACCTTGAGTTGCTCGCCCAACTCGGCGGCGTCCCACCTGCCTTTTTTCCTGACGGTGCCGACAGAATGCCAGCCCTGCATCAGCCACACACAGCCCCCGCCAACCCGAAACACTTCGCCGTGGACATTCGCCGCATCCTCACTCGCCAGCCAAGTGACCAAGGGCGCAATGTGGCCGGGATCAAAATAGTCATGCGCGCCTTCTTCTTCCGGTCCTGCCATCAAGCCGGCGGTTTGCGGCGTCGCGTCCACGGTCATCCGCGTGCGCGCGAGCGGGGCGATGGCATTGCCGGTGACCCCATATTTCTGCATTTCTCGGTCAATGATGATGGCCATGGTGGCCAGCGCCGCTTTTGCCGGACCGTAGTTGGGTTGGCCCGGGCTGCCAAGCAGACCGGCATCCGAGGATGTGTTAATTACGCGGCCGTTCAAAAGATTGCCCTGTTTATGCTGCTCGCGCCAGTATTCGCAGGCGTGGCGGGCGCAGTTGAAAGACCCTTTCAGGTGGACATTCAGGACTGCGTCCCACTCGTCTTCAGACATATTGAAGATCATCCGGTCACGCAGGATACCGGCGTTGTTGACGAGAATGTTGAGCTTGCCAAAGGAATCAAGCGCACATGCGACAATGCGTTTGGCACCGGCGAAGTCAGTGACGCTCTCAAAATTCGCCACCGCTTCTCCGCCCGCGGCCTTAATTTCATCAACCACCTGCTGGGCCGGGCTGTCATCCGAGCCGGTACCATCGAAACTGCCGCCAAGGTCGTTGACCACAACCTTGGCGCCGTTTTTTGCGAGGAGCAGAGCTTCTTCTCGTCCGATTCCACGTCCGGCTCCCGTCACAATAGCGACCCTTCCATCGAGCAGCATAGGTTCTTCTCCTTGTTGAGTTTGATCCAATTTTTTCAGTAAACCAGCGCGTTTACGCCACCCTTGTCTGCCTGAGACGCCTGGCTTTGTCAAGGCGTCGAGGCGTCCGGCAAAAGAAAAAGCCCTGGAGGACAGAGTCTTCCAGGGCTTTTGAGGCACGGCCGAATTTTTTGCGTTATGCGTCGTAATACAGCGCAAATTCATAGGGGTGAGGCCGCAGGCGGAGTTCGTCAATCTCCTGCGTCCGTTTGTATTCGACCCATGTCTCTACCACATCCTGGGTAAACACATCACCCTTCAACAGGAAATCATAATCTTTTTCCAGGGCGTCCAGGGCCTCCGGCAGTGAGCCGGGAACGGATGGGACATTGGCCAGCTCTTCGGGGGTCAGCGCATAAATGTCCTTATCCAGCGGATCGCCCGGATTCAGCCTCCGCTCAACCCCGTCGAGACCCGCCATCAGCATAGCCGAAAAGGCAAGATAGCCATTGCTGGTCGCATCCGGGAAGCGAACCTCAATGCGCTTTGCCTTGGGGCTCATGGAATACATGGGAATACGCACCGCTGCCGAACGGTTGCGGGATGAGTAGGCCAGGTTGACCGGCGCTTCAAATCCCGGAACCAGGCGACGATAGGAATTTGCCGTTGGGGCAGCAAAAGCACAGATGGCCGGCGCGTGGGCCAAGACGCCGGCAATATAGTGCATCGCAAATTCGCTCATGCCGCCATAGCCATCACCGGCGAAGAGGGGATTGCCGTCCTTCCAGACCGACTGGTGGGTATGCATGCCCGAGCCATTATCACCAAAGACGGGCTTGGGCATAAAGGTCGCGGTTTTCCCGTGCTTTTTGGCCACGTTCTTCACGATATATTTATACCATTGCAGCGCATCGGCCATTTGGACCAAGGGCAGGAAGCGCAGATCGATCTCGGCCTGGCCAGCGGTGGCCACCTCATGGTGGTGCTTTTCAACTCGAATCCCAACCTGCTCCATCACCTGTACCATCTCGGTGCGGATGTCCTGATACGAGTCGAGCGGAGAGACCGGGAAATAGCCTTCTTTGTGGCGGGGCTTATAGCCGAGATTGGGGCTTTCTTCCCGACCGGAGTTCCAGACTCCTTCAACCGAATTGACGTGATAATAGCCTTCGTAGGCATTCTGATCGAAGCGGACTTCGTCGAGAATGAAAAATTCGGGCTCAGGCCCGAAATACGCCACTTCGCCGAACCCGCCGGACTGGACGTAAGCTTCAGCCTTCTTGGCGATACCGCGCGGGTCGCGTGAGTACGGCTCGCGGGTGATCGGGTCCACAATATTCCCGAGCAAGCTCAGTGTTGGCTTTTCGCAGAACGGGTCCATGACCGCGGTACTGGGGTCGGGCATGACCAGCATGTCCGAGGCGTTAATCGGCTGCCAACCACGAATCGAGGAGCCGTCGAAGCCGGACCCGTCTTCAAAGAGGTCTGCGTTATATTCACTCATCGGTATGGTGAAATGTTGCCAGGTGCCGATCAAGTCCATGAACTTGAGGTCGACTAACTCAGCCCCCTTTTCCTTTGCCAGGGCGATCGCTTCTTGTGGCGTCATAGTGACTCTTTTCCTCCTTACGCTAGCGAATGATTGCCATGCAGGATGGGCGCGGTTGGCATTACAGGGCGTCTTCCCCGCGTTCACCTGTTCGTATACGGATGACCTCTTCAACCGAATTCACGAAAATCTTGCCGTCTCCGATGCGGCCCGTCTTGGCGGCCTCCTGAATGGTCTCGACGACCGTGGCCACCTGCTCCTCCCTGACGACAATTTCCAGCTTGACCTTGGGGAGAAAGTCAACCACGTATTCGGCGCCCCGGTAGAGTTCGGTATGCCCCTTTTGGCGACCAAAACCCTTGACCTCGCTCACGGTGAGCCCGGACAAGCCGGCCGCATTCAGACCCTCTTTCACTTCGTCCAGCTTGAACGGCTTAATAATCGCTTCAACCTTTTTCAGTGTGCCCATGTTTGCTACCCTCTCTGGCCTTCTCTAAAATAAAATACGCAACATGTAAAGCGGACAGGCGTACTGCGCAGGGCATAATCCACCTTACGGCACTCTCATGGAGAGGAGCAAGACGAATGCCAGCCTGCGCAGCCCCCAGGAGCCGGAAATTCCTCAAGAAACCGTATAGATGCAGCAGGCCCATGCTGCCTAGTTCACAGGCAGCGCTCTTTCTTTAGGCAGAAGAGACGGATTTTCCCGCCCGAAACTTTTGCTCCTCCCCTTTCAACAGCCGTACGATATTCTCGTGATGACGGACAATGATCAACCCGGCGATCACGATGCCGGCAAACAGAACAGGCCGCGGATAGGCGAAAACGAAGATGAGGCAGGGGGTGAGTGCTGCTGCTACGAGAGACGCAAGCGAGACAATGCGGAACACCGCAAACACCAGGGCAAAACCAAGCAGTGCAGCCAGGATGGCTGTTGGCGCGAGGCCCAAAAAAGCGCCTAGCCCGGTCGCAACCCCCTTTCCACCCACAAAACGGAGGAAGACCGGAAAAAGATGACCCAGGGTTGCCATCACGGCAGCACTGGCCTGAACAACCTCGCCTAATCCCAGCCAGCGGATCATGAGAATGGGGAAGAGACCCTTGCCGACATCCCCCATGAGGGTCAGGAGGCCGGCCTTTTTCCCTGCCGTGCGCGCAACATTGGTTGCCCCCACGTTACCGCTCCCCGCCTCTTGTATAGCGACCCCCTGGCGCTTTGCGAGCAGAGTGCCAGTTGGAATGGAGCCACACAGATAGGCCGCAATACCGGAAAAGATCAGAACGCCCAGATCGAGGTCTGGCAGCATGATGTCTGAGCCTTCACCCATCGGCATCCCTGACGGATGGGTACGGGTTCCTGGAAAGCGGGATAGTCATGGTCGGGGTGACTGGATTTGAACCAGCGACCCCACGGTCCCGAACCGTGTGCTCTACCAGGCTGAGCCACACCCCGACACGTTGTGCTACTTGCTTCCTAATAGCTCGGGCCGGGTTTCAGGGTCAAGGGGACTCGTGTCCGGGGTGGTGTTGTCCGCCCGCCCTGGCTCCTACTCCAGGGGGCACGACCAGAACGCTCCGACCTGCTGAAAGCCGTTATCCATAAAAAAGGCGGGGGTAAGCGGCGCGGTTGACTGGCCCGAACACGGCAGCCAGACCACGTTGGGACACGCCCGCTTCTGGGCGCGCTCCTTCGCGAAATCGAGTAGCGCTTGCCTGACCTGCACCGGCGCAGAAGGTAAGACCGCGATATCGACAACTGCCAGCCAATCGGTGTGGCGGAGGCGACGAATATAGTTGACGAGGAGCATACCCTGGAGTACGCCGTCCTGCTGGGCAACGTAGAAATCGAGCGCTGGGTCCCGAGCGAGCCGCCGCCAGTGACGAACTTCCGCTTTGCGCCACTCCTCGCCAGCAGCACCCGGGAAGAGCATTGTCTGGCAGGCGGTGAGATCCGTTCGTCTTCCGCGCCGGATGGTGAGCATGGCTTGTCTCCTACCACATATTGACATAAGCCAGGAATACCAGTTGCTCGCCGTCTTTTGGGTGAGTGGCCGTCCGATACAGAAAAGACCCGGATTGAAGGTCGTATGCCCTCGGTTCCCCTCTCACTCACAATTGACCGGCTGTCCTACGGCCCGGCGGGCGTTGGACGGCTGAACGGCAAAGACGGGGGGAAAGTCGTCTTTGTCCCGCAGACGGCTCCTGGGGACCGAGTGGACGTGGTACTGACCGAAGAAAAAAAACGGTACGCACATGGCCGGCTGGTCGCTGTACGGCACGCCGCCCCGGCCCGACGGATGCCGCCGTGCCGCTATGTGCCGCGCTGCGGTGGCTGTCCGTGGCAGCATGTGACCTACGCGGAACAACTCCGGGCTAAGGAAGCGCTCGTCCGAGAGCATATGCGGCGTATTGGGGGTGTGGAGGCCCCGCCCGTACTCCCAATTATTCCCAGCCCGCAGGAGTGGCGCTATCGCCATCGTATCCGCCTGCGGACCGAACCGCCGGCCCGACTCGGCTTTTATCAGTCCCAGTCGCACGAGTTAGTCGAGCTCGGGGACTGTCTCATTGCCGGGGAGGACTGTGCAACGCATTTGGCGCACGCCCGCGCCTGGCTGACCCGGTTGCGGACCACCGTACGACGAATCGAGCTGATCGCGAGCGACCCTCTCCGGGCGGCGCCCGGGGGAGTGGTCCTGATAGGGAATGCCGAAGGTCGGTTTCAGAGCGCCGATGAGGAGGGGTGTGCGGCTTTTGTCGCCGGGCACGCTGATGTTGCCGGGTTGCTCCTCTTTGGTCGCGGCTGGCGCCGCGCCTGGGGTGAGACCCGTATTGTGCTGGACCTGGGTGTTGACGACCTGATCCTGGAGGTGAAGCGGGGCGGGTTTACTCAGGTCAATCCCGCCGGCAACCGAGCCCTGATCGCGGCTCTTCTCCGGCTGAGTGATTTTCGGACATCACAAAAAGTGATCGAATGCCATATGGGGGCGGGTAATCTGAGCTTGCCGATCGCCGGGCGGGTTAGCACGCTCATCGGCATCGAACAGGACCCACATGCGCTTGCCGACGCCCGCGAGAACGTTGCCCGGACGGGGCTGGACAATGTGACCTTCGTGCACGCCTCGGCCCGGGTTGGACTCCAAACATTAGTCCAACGCAAAGTGGAGGCCGATATCCTGGTCTTGGACCCGCCTCGGGCAGGGGCTGCGGACAGCCTTGACGATATCCCCCGACTCAAGATTCAAAAGGTAGTCTACGTCTCGTGCAACCCTACGACACTCGCCCGTGATATGCACCGTCTCGGCCAGTTGGGATACCGGCTTGAGTGCCTCCAGCCCGTCGATCTTTTCCCCCATACCTACCACGTTGAAACAATCGCGATTGCTGTATTGACTTGATGAAAACAGCCTCCTATGCTTCGGGCAACATCCCGTATCGCCCCTGGAAAAGCGCTTCGGTGGAGATCTCACATGCCATCAAATACACAAGAAAAACCACACCCTTCAAAAGTGACACTGATCCCTGCCAAAGGGGTCTCACAGACCATCAATTACCTGCTGGAAGACCGTGATGAGCTCGAATGGCTGGTGGCGATCGGGCGCAATAAGCGCGGCGAGATTTTCTTCTATGATACCGGCGGCGATATTATCGAAGATCTCGGCAGTCTGGACTATCTCAAACAACGTCTGCTGCGCGCCCACTTCGGTGACGAGTGGGAATAGCGGCCGAGTGCGGAAGTCTGTGTCAACGGTCTATCTCCAACTCCCGACGGCTTGACGGGGGGAACGAGTTAATCCATCGCCTCGTTTTCCATCGGCTGACCGGCCAGAATCCGGTCGCCGTCTATGGTGAGCGGAACGCGGACTAAAAATTTTCCGCACGGTGGACCGAAAATACACTCTCCGGTATTCGGCTCAAAAGCGGCCCCGTGCGTTGCGCACAGGATATAGCGGCCGTCTTCGGTCAAGAACTGATTATCGATCCAGTCCATGGTCATGGGCACGTGCGCACAGCGGTTGATGTATGCAAAGTAGTGGCCGTCGTAGTTCACCACAAAACACTCGGTTTCTCGTCCCTCGACTGACAGCATAAACTTTTTGGTCTTTCCAGGCTCGATCTCGCCCAGCCGGGCAACGGCGACTGAAGGGGACGGCTCAGACAGTGGCACTCCTACCTCCTGTAGTATCAACGTACATTTCAACATAGTCTAGCATCGAGACCGGGGGAGGGAAATCGACCCGCAGATGTCCATCGCCATGAAAAACGGGAAACTCTGGAGGCAGGTCGGCTGTATGCTCGTCGTCGGCTGCGCACTGACGGTCGGCTTCGGCTGGGCTGATGAAGGCGTTCCTGTGCCACCGCTTGACGCCGGCCTTATGGTCTTGCTGCATCCGGTGTGTGTGCATTTTGCTATTGCCCTGATCGTCTTTGGCGTGATCCTTGACTGCGGCGGAAGCCTTGGCGGACGGCCGGATTGGCAGCAGACCGGTCAAATCGGTTTTTTTGCCGGTGTTGGTGCCGCGGGTCTGGCCGTCCTGAGTGGCTGGATCGAACAACAGTTGCCGCAGCCCAGCAGTGTGTTTGATCCCCACGTCGCGGAGCTACTCTTCTACCACGAATATGGCGGGTATGTGCTGCTCGGATTTTTTATCATCCTGCTGGTAGCACGATTACAGATTCGCGGACCGCTGCCGCTCCTGTATATCATCCTGGCCGGAATGGGATTGATTGGCCTGACGCTCCAGGGGTATTGGGGCGGGGAAATGGTCTATCGCTATGGGGCCGGCGTGCGGGCGGTTCAGGTGCTGAGTGAAGCAGCCGCTGGACCGCCCGGAAAGACGACCTCACCGGACGACCCCCCAATAAATGAAAACTTCCAGGGGCAGGGGTCGCCTGGGGTCCTCTCCACAGACCGCTGAGAAAAATCTATTCAGCCGTTTCTTCGGCCTTAAAGCCGGCTGCGGTGTGGGTACCGTCGCAGAACGGCTTGTTTGCCGATTGACCGCAGCGGCACAGATAAATGGCGTCGTCCTCAAGCGTGTACGGGTTGCGCTTCTGGTCCGTGACCGTGACCGTACCTTTGACCTCGTACGGCCCGTTCTTGAGCACTCGAATTTTCACCTCGTCCATACCGTTTCCTCCCTCTGGAATATGGCTTTCCCTCTCGCCTGAACGGAACGAATTATCGCACACTGCCATGGGCGTGGCAATGCGAGACAGGTTTCAGTCCGCCTCATCGGGTGATTCATCCGGCCCCGGTGGCGGCAGGGGCTCCCTGGGCAGAGCGAAGGGGGTCAGGTCCAGTGAGGGTCGGTCCGTTGTGATCAGTTCGTAAATCAACTTGCCGGTAATAGGGGCCAGGACAATGCCGTTGCGATGGTGACCGGTGGCCAGGACAACATTGTCGAGGCCGGGCGCCCGGCACAGAATGGGACGACGCGTCGGTGAATAGGGCCGTAACCCGGCCCAAAATCGGCTGAGGGGAGCCTTGCTGATCCCTGGTACGAGCGCTTCTGAACGATCAATAAAATTTTGAATCGTATCCAGCGTGACGTCTTTTGTATGCCCGACATACTCGACGGTTGAGCCAATAACGACCTCGCCGTTTTTACGTGGAACCAGATAGTGTTCGTCGCACGAGATCACGTGGCTGAGCGGAGTGGCGCGTACGGCCAACATCTGGCCTTTGGCCGGCTCGACAGGGAGCGCGATACCAAACAGCTCCCCGACCTGACGCGACCAGGAGCCCGTAGCAATCACCACCGTTCCGGCCTCAACCCAGTCGTCGCCAATGCGGACAGAGCGGACGTACCCCCCTGCCTGGCGGACCTCGGTCACCGTTGTGCCGGCTCTCAGTTGCGCGCCACGTTTTTCAGCCGCCAGTGCCCAGGCCGCGGCCAGTTTGCCGTTATGCAGATGATGATCGCTCGAAAAATGGACGGCTCCGCGCAGATTTGGGCTCAGGGCCGGTTCGGCTTGCCGGAGCGCCTCGGCTGACAGCCAGGTGACGGGGTGGCCCTGCTCCTGTCTGAGCTCGGACAGCTTACGATATTTTCTTTCGTCGGCGTCGTTGCGGATGAGGCAGAAGACCCCGACGGTCTGATATTCAACGTCGATGTCCGTTGCCTGCTGAATCTCCTGAATCAGCGCGGGATAGAGTGCTTGGCTGGCCTTCTTGAGTTGATACATTGGGCCGCGCTTCGAGCGGCCGCTGGAAACGGCCAGAATCCCGGCCGCGGCAGCCGACGCTTCCTGGCCCGGCTGTTGTTTATCGACCAGGATCGTCTTGTAATTGTGTTGGGCGAAGGTATGGGCAATGGAACTGCCGATCACACCCGCCCCAAGAACGACGACATCCGCGCTTGTCATGGCCCGCTATTGTAATGATCACCGGCGGAAAAGAAAGAGTAAGCGGCGGCTTACTCATGCCGAAAGGCCGGGGCGCGTCCGTTCAGCAGACTGCCGAGCTCTGTGGCCGAAAAACGCAGTCCCAGATAAAACGACCCGAACAACCCATAAACCGCGCTGGCCTCGTCAAAGCGCATCTCATAGACCAGTTTTTTGAATACCTGGGGATCGTCGGCAAAAAGGTCCACCCCCCATTCCCAGTCGTCGAAACCAATTGAGCCCGAGATAATCTGAGTCACCTGGCCGGCATAGCGACGGCCGATCATGCCGTGCTCGCGCATCATCTGCTGCCGGGCGGTGATGGGCAACTGGTACCAGTTTTTCTCCTCGCCGCGCTTTTTGTCCATCGGATAGAAGCTGAGATAACGCCGGGCCGGAATGGACGGCCAGACCCGACTGGCCAGGGCTTCACGTTTTTGCGCCAGCTCTTTCTCGACGGCTGCGCGCCACTCGGCTGTGTCCGGCTGGAGGCCCTGTTCGGCCAGACTGCGGTACAGGTGGATCGAGGCTTCATACAACCCGAGTTCAACCACCGATACATACGACGTTGTGGGCTCCAGAAAATCGCTCAGCCCGAGCCGGGCGACCCGCAACTCCGCCTCATTCACGGCGTCAAATGTCGGTCGAAAGTGGACAAGCATGAGATCGCCTTTATGGCCCAAGAGGGAAAAGATCCCGGTTTGCGCGGAGCCTTCCGCTTCCATGGCGGTGAAGGTTTGCACGGCGTCGTCCAGAATCTCGTTCTGGGCCCTGGCAGATACAGCCTTCCAGTCCGCCCAGCGCACGCGAAACATTTGGTGGAGTATGGCCGAGCCTTCAAGGGCGAGTGGTACAGGGGGGATGGCTGTGGGGTGCTCTTCCATTTTTAACTCCCTGAGAAAATTACCGCCGGATAAACGGCGTTGCGGCCTGGGTTGTTGTGTTGGCGATGCATTATAGTCGAGTGAAACCAGAAACCAAGCCGCTCTTGACCAAGCGCAAGTCACACTACACAGTGAGACAGAGAATCCCAGGCGGTCTGCCTGAGCACGGATGTGCATTGCCATGGACGAACTCATTCAAAAAGCCGATATCCTGCTGGAAGCCCTGCCGTTTATTCGTCGTTTTTCCGGCAAGACTATTGTCATCAAATATGGTGGGCACGCCATGCAGGACGAAGACCTCAAACACCACTTTGCCGAGGACATCGTCCTCCTTAAATACGTGGGTATGAAGCCGGTTATCGTCCACGGCGGTGGCCCGCAGATCGGGCAGTTGCTCAAGCGCCTGGATATTCCCTCGCATTTTGTACGGGGTATGCGTGTGACCGATGCCCCGACCATGGAAGTAGTCGAGATGGTGCTCAACCGGGTCAATAAAGAGATTGTGACCCTCATCAATCGGCAGGGGAATCCCGCGGTGGGGATTACCGGCAAGGATGGCGAGCTGGTCGTGGCGCGTAAAATGTTGGTCGATGCGGAAGAAAACGGGCGGACCGTGCAGCACGATATTGGATGTGTGGGAGAGGTCATAGGCGTGAACCCGCGGGTGATTCACGCCTTGACCGCCCAGGACTTCATCCCGGTCATCGCCCCGATCGGGATTGGCCTGGCCGGTGAGACGTATAATATCAACGCCGACTTGGTTGCCGGAAAAATAGCCGAAGCCCTCCAGGCCGAAAAGTTTGTTCTACTGACCGATGTCGCGGGGATTAAGGATAAAGACGATACCCTTCTGCCGACGCTGACCGCGGCCGAGGCGGAAGCGCTCATCGAAGAGGGCGTCATTCATGCCGGGATGATTCCCAAGGTCGAGTGCTGTATTGCCGCCCTGCATGGAGGGGCGCAAAAGGCGCATATCCTTGACGGCCGGGTACGCCACGCCATCCTGCTGGAGATTCTGACCAAAGCCGGTATTGGGACTGAAGTGGTCCGGCGCGCGGCGTAACGCTTTTTCGCGCGCTCTTGGCAAAAACAGGGGGCCGGTGTATAGGGGTGAACTTCCGCCAGAAGGGCGCGCGGTGCCGACGCGCGGCGATGATAAAAGCGTGGTTTTTCTGACAAAGCAGCCAGGGGGAAAAGCATATGTCTCTCACCAGCCAGGAAATCATTGACCTGAACAATCAATATCTGTGTTCCACCTATGCCCGTTTTCCGGTTGCCTTTGTCCGGGGTGAAGGCTGCCGGTTATGGGACGCGGAAGGGAAGTCCTATTTGGATTTTTTTGCCAGCCTGGCGGTGATGAACCTGGGGCAGTGTCATCCCGCAGTAGTCAAAGCCGTGCAGGAGCAGGTCTCGACGCTCACGCATATTTCCAATCTGCACCATATTATTCCCCAGGCGCGTCTGGCCGAACTGCTGTGCAGCCACTCGTTTGCCGATAAGGTCTTCTTCTGTAACAGCGGGGCCGAGGCCAATGAAGCCTCGATTAAACTGGCGCGCAAATACGGGGTAGATAAGCGTGGCGGACGCTACGAGATTCTCTCCACGCTGGGATCGTTTCACGGTCGGACTATGGCCACGATTGCTGCCACCGGTCAGGAAAAAGTACGCCAGGGGTTCGGGCCGGTGCTGGCGGGCTTCCGCTATGTGCCGTTTGGTGACTTGGCGGCCATGGAGGCGGCGCTATCGGATAAAACCGTCGCGCTTCTGGTCGAGCCGATTCAGGGCGAAGGCGGAGTGGTCGTGCCGCCCGACGGCTACCTCAGAGGCTTGCGTGAGTTGTGCGACCGCAACGGGCTGCTCCTCATTTTCGACGAGGTGCAAGTCGGTATCGGTCGAACCGGGAAACTCTTCGCCTACGAACACGAAGGTGTTGCCCCGGATATTATGCCGCTCGCCAAAGCGCTGGGTGGGGGAGTGCCGATTGGGGCCATGCTGACGACAGCCGAGGTGGCGGAAAGCCTCAGCCTCGGTTCGCATGGCTCAACGTTCGGCGGTAATGCGATTGCCTGCGCCGCCGGGATTGCGGTGCTGGAAACCCTGCTCAACGAGGGCGTGCTCGACAATTGTGCCGAGATGGGGACCTACTTCCTGAGCCGGCTGCAAGCGTTGAAAGAGAAATTTTCCTTTATTACCGAGGTGCGTGGCAAAGGACTGATTCTGGGGGCCGAACTCGACCGCGAAGGGGGAAAAATTGCGGATACCTGTCTGACCGAAGGGGTGATGATCAATTGCGCCGCGGGGAAAGTGCTGCGCTTCCTGCCGCCGCTGATTATCACCAAAGATGAGATCGACGAAGGCCTGGACATCCTTGAAAAAGTATTGGCCCAACAATGAAACGCGACCTGATCAGTATCGGCGATTTGACCCGAGACGAGGTCGAAGCGCTTTTCTCTTTGGCGCAGCGGCTCAAGGCCGACCGCCAAAAAGGCTGGCCGCATCCGATCCTGGCGGGCAAAACGCTGGCGATGATTTTTGAGAAGCCCAGCCTGCGCACCCGGGTGACGTTCGAGGCCGGTATGGACCAACTGGGCGGATATGCAATGTATCTCTCGCCCCAGGATATCGGGCTTGGGACGCGGGAAACCGTTCCCGACGTTGCGCGGAACCTGTCTCGCTGGGTTGATCTCATCATGGCCCGAACCTTCTCGCATCAGGTACTGACCGAACTCGCCCAGGCCGCAACGATTCCGGTCATCAACGGCTTGTCCGATCTGCTCCACCCGTGCCAGGTCCTGGCCGACTGTTTGACCCTGATCGAACATCGGGGCGCGCTGGAGGGCCTGAAAGTTGCCTTTGTCGGAGATGGTAATAACGTGGTGCACTCCTGGTTACACGTCGCGGCGAAACTGCCGTTTCGTTTCGTGCTGGCCTGCCCGCCCGGATATGAGCCGGACCGGGCTATCCTGGAGCAGACGCGCCAAGCCGGCGCGCGGGTTTCGGTCACCCATACCGTAGCCGAGGCCGTGCGTGAGGCTGACACGGTCTATACCGATGTGTGGACGAGCATGGGCCAAGAGGAGGAAGGGGCGGTCCGTCACCAGGCGTTCGCCGCCTATCAGGTCAATGCCGAGGTGATGAGCCTGGCGAAATCGGACGCGCGGGTCATGCACTGTCTGCCCGCCCATCGGGGAGAGGAGATCACCGCGGACGTTCTGGACGGCCCGCAGTCGGTCGTCTTTGACCAGTCCGAGAACCGCCTGCATATCCAAAAGGCCATCATGGTCTGGCTGCTCCAAGGGCAGCCGGTCCTGAGCCGACCGTAGGGAAAGGAAATCGCTTGTGACGGATGTGAAAAAAGTCGTGCTTGCCTATAGTGGCGGACTCGATACCTCAGTCATTCTGCGCTGGTTGATTGATACCTATGGCTGCGAGGTGATTGCCTTCTGTGCCGACCTTGGCCAGGGCGAAGAACTCGCACCCGTTGAAGAGAAAGCCAAGGCGGTCGGGGCCAGCGCAATGTATATCGAAGACCTGCGCGAGGAGTTTGTGCGCGAGTATGTATTCCCCATGTTGCGCGCCAACACTTCCTACGAAGACGGCTACCTGCTGGGAACCTCCATCGCCCGGCCGCTGATCGCGAAACGCCAGATTGAAATCGCCCGCCAAGAAGGTGCCGATGCGGTTTCACACGGCGCAACGGGAAAAGGCAACGACCAGGTCCGCTTTGAGCTGACCTATTATGCCCTGGAGCCGCATATCACCGTCATTGCCCCCTGGCGGGAATGGGATATGCAGGGCCGCGCCGACCTCATCGCCTATGCCGAAGAGCGGCAGATTCCCATTCCGGTCAGCCGGGAGAAGCCCTACAGCACGGACCGCAACCTGCTGCATCTGAGTTTTGAGGGTGGCATTCTGGAAGACCCCTGGCGGGAGCCGTATGCGGATATGTTCCTGCTGTCGGTTTCACCGGAGAAGGCCCCCGATCAGCCGGAATATATTGAGATCGATTTCGTGGCCGGCGACCCCACGGCGATTAATGGTGAAGCCCTGTCTCCGGCCAGCCTGCTGGCCACAGCCAACGAGCTTGGCGGCAAACACGGTATCGGACGGTGCGACCTGGTCGAGAACCGCTATGTGGGCATGAAGGCGCGGGGGGTGTATGAAACGCCCGGCGGGACGATTCTGCATGCGGCGCACCGGGCGCTGGAGACGCTGACCCTGGACCGTGAAGTCGTGCATCTGCGTGACTCGCTCATCCCGCGCTACGCGGAGATGATCTATTATGGCTATTGGTTTGCGCCTGAACGCGAGATGCTCCAGGCGGCTATTGATGAGTCGCAGCACAATGTTAGCGGTACAGTCCGGCTCAAGCTGTATAAGGGCAATGTGATGGTCGTGGGTCGCAAGTCCGATCGCACTCTATACAATCCCGAGGTGGCGTCTTTTGACGAGAGCGGCGAGTATCAACAGGCAGATGCGGAAGGGTTCATCCGCCTCAACTCCCTCCGGTTGCGGATTCGTGGGCTGGCCCAGAAGTAGGGCGCAGCCGGCTCCCGAGGGGCGAAGCGGGATGGGACCCCGCCACGCATCTCCGTCCGGTATGTCTCGATGAAATCAAAAAGCGCAAAAGCCTGGGCCGGACGCTTCGCGGTTGCGGCCGACCCGCGCATGGAAGCCTTCACCTCCTCGTTGGCCTTTGACCGCCGCCTGGCCCGCTACGATATCCAGGGCAGCGTGGCCCACTGTCGGATGTTGGTCAAACAAAAACTGTTGAGTCGGGCCGAGGGACAGAAAATCCTGACCGGGCTTAAAAACATCGAGCGTGAGCTGGCGCAGGAGCGCTTTCCCTTTCTGGCGTTAGATGAAGACATCCACATGGCCATCGAGCGGCGGCTCACGGAAAAAATCGGCGCGCTGGGCGGCAAGCTGCATACGGCCCGCAGCCGCAACGATCAGGTCCTGCTGGATGTGCGCCTCTTTGTGCGCGACGAGATCGCGGCGATTCACAAACTCCTCAGCCGCTTGCAGAAACGGCTGGCCAGAGTCGCCAAGCGCCACCGGACGGTTGTCCTGCCCGGCTATACCCATCTCCAGCGTGCCCAGCCGGTGCTGCTGGCCCATCATCTGCTTGCCTATCACGAGATGTTCAGCCGCGATGCCGCACGCTTGCAGCAGTGCGGCGAGCGCGTAAATGTCCTGCCCCTGGGGGCAGGAGCGCTGGCCGGGACCACGCTGCCGATTGATCGCGCCTATGTTGCGCGCTTGCTCGGGTTTGCCCGGGTGAGTGAAAACAGCCTGGATACGGTGGCCGACCGGGACTTTGTGGTCGAGTTTCTGTCCAGCGGAGCGATACTGGGGATGCACCTCAGCCGTTTGTCCGAAGAACTCGTGCTGTGGTCGAGCAGTGAATTCGGCTTTATTGACTTACCGGATGCCTTTTCGACCGGCAGTTCCATGATGCCCCAAAAAAAGAATCCGGATGTCCCGGAAATTATTCGCGGCAAGACGGGTCGCCTGTACGGCAATCTGTTCGCCCTGCTGACCGTGCTCAAAGGATTGCCGCTGACCTATAACCGTGACCTGCAAGAGGACAAGGAGCCGCTGTTTGACACAGTAGACACGCTCAAGGGCATTCTGACTGTCCTTGAGCCCATGCTGGGGCAGCTCCGTTTCCGCACCGAGCGACTGACTGAGGCCGCGCTGGGCGGATTCATGCTGGCCACCGACGTTGCCGACTATCTGGTTGAGAAGAACATGCCGTTTCGCCAGGCCCATAGCGTTGTCGGTGCGGTGGTCCAGTGGTGCGTAGCCGAGGAAAAAGAGCTCCCCCAGTTGACGCTTCAAGAATGGCGGCAGTTTTCTCCCTTATTCGAGGCTGACCTGCTGCCGCGCCTGAGCCTGGAAGCCGCGGTCGAGCGTCGTCAGTCCTATGGTGGGACTGCACAAAAGAACATTGAGCGCCAGCTTCGCTCGGCAGGGGTATGAACGTGCTGAGAAAATGCGCTCTCGCCTGCTTGCTGGGGAGCGGAGGACTGCTCCTGCTGGTCTCCGCCTGTGGGCATAAAACAGATATTCGTCCTCCCTCGCTCGTTGCGCCCGAAGCGATTGGTGATTTAGCCTTGACCTTAGGAGACCGGGGCGTCACGCTGCGTTGGGGCCGTCCCCAACGCTACGCCGATGGCAGCCAGATGGACGACCTGGGCGGATTTGTGGTACTACGGGCGCAACGAGATGGGGCGGGCAGGCAGCCCTTTGCCCGGCTGGCGCTGATTCCGGTAGAAGACCGTGATCGCTTTCAACAAGAGAAAAAGTTCAGCTATACGGACGGGCCGCTGACGGCAGGTACCCTGTACCGCTACCGTGTCTTGGCTGTCACCTTGGACGGTTATTTGGGAAACGTCTCCAATACCGTTGAGTTGGTCTGGCAGGAGCAGGCTGGAGGGGGCAAAGAGTAAACGTGTTCAGCATCTCATGTCTATTGGAGAACACGTTTACTCTTTCTCGCCGGTATGCAGCCAGTGGAAGGCGGTAGGCATGAAACTTCCATTTACCAAGATGCACGGTATCAGCAACGACTATATTTATGTCAATGCGTTCGACACCCAGCTTCCCGACCCTGCCAGGGTTGCCCGGCAGGTGAGTCAGCGCCGAACGGGTATCGGTGGGGATGGGCTTATTCTGATCTGCCCGTCGGAGACGGCCCATGCCCGCATGGAAATGTATAACGTGGACGGCAGTCGCGGGGAGATGTGTGGCAACGGGATTCGTTGCGTTGGGAAATATCTCTACGACCACGGGATTGCGACCGACAATCCGCTCCGGGTGGACACCGACGCCGGGCTGAAGGTGCTCTTTCTCGAAGTTGAAGACGGCCGCGTGGCTCGCGTGACGGTTGATATGGGCGAGCCCATCCTGGATGGGCCGCAAATCCCCGTTGCGGCAGAAGGCCGGATTGTGAATCAGCCGCTGGATGTGGACGGACAAGCGTACGCCGTGACCTGCGTCTCTATGGGCAATCCGCACTGTGTCACCTTTGTCGATGACGTTGAGGCTATCGAGCTGGAAAAAATCGGTCCGCAGTTTGAGCGGCACCCCTTCTTCCCCAACCGGGTCAACACCGAATTCCTTCAGGTGGGCAGTCCGTCCGCACTCAATATGCGGGTGTGGGAGCGTGGGTCAGGGGAAACCTGGGCGTGTGGCACCGGGGCCTGTGCGGCGGCCGTGGCCGCGGTCCTCAACGAGAAATCCGAGCGCCGGGTCACCGTCCACCTGCGCGGGGGCGACCTGGCAATAGAATGGCGCGCCCAAGATAACCATGTCTATATGACCGGCGCAGCGGAAGAAGTCTTTGAAGGAATCGTCGCAGTCGAATAGTATGGGCGTTCCTCTTCGATCGCGCAAGAGAACAGGAGGGCAGCATGGTTTCAGGATCACTGGTCGCGCTGGTTACGCCATTCAAGAACAATGCCGTGGATGAACACCGGCTGGCAGACTTGGTTGAATGGCATATTAAAAGCGGGACGCATGGGATAGTCCCGTGTGGGACAACGGGTGAGTCTGCGACGCTCTCTCACCAAGAACACACGCAGGTGGTCAAGCTGGTGGTTGAGGCCGCCGGGAAGCGCGTGCCCGTGTTGGCCGGAACGGGATCGAATGCAACCGCGGAAGCCATCCGCATGACGTGCGAAGCCCAAGAGGCTGGGGCGGATGGCGCACTTATGATCTCGCCGTATTATAATCGACCGCCGCAAGAAGGCATCTATCAACACTACAGAGCGGTGGCCGAGGCGGCGGCGGGCTTCCCCATCGTCTTCTACAATATCCCGAGTCGAACGGGCTCCAATATCCTGCCCGAGACCATGGCCCGGCTGGCCCAGATTGAGAACATTGTTGGCGTCAAAGAAGCCTCCGGCTCAGTCGATCAGGTGATCGACATCCGGCTCGCCTGTGGTGATAACCTGGCCATCTTGTCCGGCGAAGACACGCTGACGTTTTCCATGATGGCGCTGGGTGGTGCAGGCGTTATCAGCACCGCGGCCAATGTTGCGCCCAAAGCCATGGCCGAGCTGGCAAACGCCGGGCTGAACAAGGAATGGGACAAAGCGTCCGCCCTGCAACTCAGCCTCGTCCCGCTCATCCGCGCCTTGTTCATCGAGACCAATCCCATTCCGGCCAAGACCGCGCTGGCGCTGATGGGTAGGTGTGAAGCCGAACTGCGTCAGCCGCTGGCCCCCATGGCCGACGCCAACAAGGAACAACTGAAAGCCACGCTCAAGAAATACGAACTGATTTAGAAACGCCGAAGATCGCGTTCTTGCCCCTTCACTCGCGCCAGGGTGAGGGGGCTTTCTTTATACGGGACATAGCGGGGAGTAGACATGGGAACGAATATTGTTATCTGCGGCGCAGCCGGACGCATGGGGAAAATGTTGGTGCGTCTCATTCACGAACATCCTGACACTCGGCTCGTTGGCGCGATCGAAGCGGCGGGTCAGCCTGCCATTGGCACGGATGCGGGCGAAGTCGCCGGCGTTGGGCCGCTCGGTGTATCGGTGACGAGCGATTATGCGGCGGTGGCGGGCCCGGACACGGTTGCTCTGGACTTTACCCTGGCCGATGCGGCAATGGGCCATCTGCGGACGGCAGTCGCAAGCCGAGCCGGCATCGCCATTGGTACGACCGGCCTGGCGGCCGAACAGCGGGCCGAGGCGGAACGTATCGCCCCTCAGAGCCGGGTCCTGATTGCCCCGAATATGAGTGTTGGGGTGAACGTCTTAATGAAGATCGTAGAGGATGTGGCAAAGATTGTGGGTAAGGACTTTGATCCCGAGGTGGTGGAAATGCACCATCGCTTCAAAATTGATGCGCCCAGCGGCACTGCGCTCGCTCTGGGCCGGATTATTGCCGAGGCGCAGGGCAAGGATTTCGATCGGAACGCGAAGTACGGTCGTCAAGGCATCACCGGCCAACGCACGGACGAAGAAATCGGCATGATGACCTTACGCGGCGGTGATACTGTGGGCGAGCATACGGTGCACTTTGCCGGTTTTGGCGAACGCCTGGAGCTCACCCACCGTGCCTTGAACCGTGAGTGTTTGGCTCGCGGCGCGGTCCGGGCCGCCCTGTGGCTGGTGAATCAGCCCAACGGGCTGTATTCGATGAAGGACGTGTTGGGGCTGTAAAGAGAGCTTCGGTCGCCCTCGGTACGATCAGAGGGCGTACCGTCTTGTTACGGACGATTGCCGCATCGTACATCCGCTGATGGTGTGAGTTAGAAGCGCGCCAAGGAGAAGACCAAATGCCTAGCGATACTCAACAGGATGTTGGCCTGGAAATTGAGCGGTTGGAATCAGAGGACCGGGATCGTGAAAGCACGCCGCCAAATTATCAGATTGCAACCTATCCTGCTGATTTTACGCTTGAAGTCCTCCACCAAAAGTGGAGAGCCGGTGATATTGAGATTCCCGACTTCCAGAGAAAATATGTATGGAAGCAATCACAGGCCAGTAGACTGATTGAGTCTTTTCTTATGGGTCTACCGGTACCCGCGGTCTTTCTGTACAGCGAACGAAAGAGTCAGAAGTATCTCGTTATCGACGGTCAGCAACGCCTCCGAAGCATATTCGACTACTTCGACGGATTATACAGGCCGACGAAGGACAAGCCCGGCACTGAGTTTCGCCTGAGGGGGCTCAATGAAGAAAGCCCGTTCTATGAACGGGCGTTTGAGACCCTTTATGAAGAAGACCAAAGGAGGTTAAAAAATGCTGTCCTCCGAGCGTTTGTGGTACAGCAACTGGACCCGAAAGATGATACTAGCATGTATCACATCTTTGAGCGGCTGAACACGGGCGGCACGTTCCTGGCAAACCAGGAGATAAGGAACTGCGTGTATCACGGGTCGTTTTCAGACTTCCTTAAAGAAATCAATGAGTTACAACAATGGCGCAAGATTGCGGGAAAGCCGCGGCCGGATGTACGCGCACGAGATATTGAGTTGATCCTACGTTTCCTAGCAACGCGAGATTTGACTGGCTACAAAGAACCCATGAAGGACTTCCTCTCAAGATTCATGCAGAAGCACAGACACGATACTGACGAAAGACTGGAACAGTGCCGGACTTTGTTCAAACAAACGTGTGAATCTGTAGTGGTGCACCTTGGAGAGAAGCCTTTTCATATACGCCAGGGGTTGAACGCCGCCGTCTTCGACTCTGTAATGAGAGCCTTCTCAAGCCATCTGGACAACATACCAAATGACATTCGCAAGCGGTTTGACAGATTGAATCAGGACGGAGAATTTCAGAAGAGTACCCAAGGCGGTACTACCAAAATCTCTGCTGTCACGGGTCGAATGCAGAAGGCCAAAGCTGTCCTTTTTGAGGATTAGAGTGGCGGTGGTCAAGATGCGAATACAAAAGATAGATGACGCCTTGGATCATTGTGAGAGTCACTTGGCGGATTCCGATACGGTAGAGGTGCAGGTGGAAAGTCTACTGACGCAGGCTTTGCTCATCCTTATCTGTGCGGAGTTTGAAATCAAGTTTAGAGAGCTGATTAGGCGACGGTTTTCCTCTGTGGAGGACGTCTCGGTCAAGAAATACCTTGAGAGCCATGCCGAGAGGGAACCACGCAATATGAAAGTGGATGAACTCGCGAAACTGCTCAATCGATTCGGGCAACCTCACAAGGATGAGTTCAAAAGTCGGGCGACGAAGAACGAGAAGGCGCAGACGATGTACAGCAACATCTGGAGCAATCGAAACATGGTGGCGCACGGTGAAGGCAGCCAGGTAACTTTCGGAGACATCAAACAGTATTACGAGGAAGGGCATGTGGTGCTTGACTACTTCTGTGAGGCATTGTGGGTGTAGGGAGTGGATACGGCAGGCGCTTATGTCTGAATGGACACACACCGGCTTCGTGATTGCGTTTGTCCTATGACTTCACTCCTTTTCACGCAAAGTGGAGGGTAAGAAGGAGAAAATGGTGTTCATGATCCAGATGTCGGACAATCTTCAGCTTGATCTCCAATCGATTCCTCAAAAAGTACTGACGAGGCTTCTCAAGAAAGACTATGCTCGCCTACGAAACGATCCTGTGGTCGTTGAGCCTCCTGCGATAAAGAAGCTGAAAGGTTGGAATGATCTCTACCGACTGCGTATCCAAGACTACCGGGCTATTTATCGTGTTGACCAGGATTCCAAAATCGTCCACTTGTTGATCGTTGGACACCGCGATAAGGTCTACGACCGAATCGGTCACGACACGGAAAAAGACCAACCCTCTGCCCGCATCGTCGCCAATGAGCAGATTCATCATCTGTTGGAGCGGCAACCTGAGTCGGAAGAGTTCGCGCGGGCATTCCAACACGCCCTGAACGAACCCCCGCCTCCAAAGCCCGGAGGTGCTGCCGCTGACCTGTTACCTATCAGCTTTGACGCCAAGTTTATTGATACATTAGGCATTGAGCCATCCCACCGTTCGACGCTTTTGGAATGTCGAACAGGAGGGCAACTGCTCGACTGCCCCGTCCCGGGTGACGTTAAACTACAGGTACTTGATGCCCTCTATCCGAAGCCTATTGAGCAAATCGTGGAGGAACCGAAGCGTGAGGTGGACTCGGCTGAAGCGCTTCAACAACTCGCCGAGGGTCCACGCTCTCTCGACTCGTTCTTGCTTGTCCTCGACAATGCCCAAAAACTTCTCACTGAACGATTCAACGGTGACAACCTCCAAGGACCATGGCTTGTTAAGGGCGGCCCCGGATCAGGAAAGTCCACAGTAGCGCTCTATTGCATCAGAAACCTGCTCAAGGCCAATCAGGCGACGTTGCAATTGGAGTCAAGACCACTACGGGTTCTTTTGACGACGTATACTAGGTCTTTGGTCAACGCCTCGTCGCACCTGCTTGAAGCATTAGGTGTCGAGTCTGCTCGGCAGCAAGTTGACATCGTCAATGTAGACAAACTCGTCAGAGATTACTTGCCGTCGGGTTGGAATTGTCGAATTATCTACAAGGCTAATTCCTCGGATTGGCGAGCCATCGTCGAAACATGCTTACAATCTGTTACATCTAAGGATGAGGCTTTCAGCTTCGGCATGAACGATCATGAATTCCTGTATGACGAAGTGAACTCCGTACTAATCGGCAATGAGATTACCAGCTTAGAAGAGTACGCGTCATGCGAGCGGGTTGGTCGGGGACGAAGACTCGGCAAGAATCAACGCCAGCAAATATGGACCTTTTTTCTTGAAGTAGAAAACGAACTGAAGAAAGAAAATCGCTGTCTTCCGTCGCACCAGTTTGCAGCGGTTCTCAAATCGATAAAACAGCCCAGGTACGATTATGTCTTTATCGATGAGGCGCAGGACCTTGAACCAGTGACCCTGAGGATGTGCAAGAAGCTGGCGGTCAACCCGAAGAATATCTTCCTGACGGCTGATAGAAACCAATCGATCTTCACGTCCGGCTTTTCTTGGAAGCGGGTGTCGGAATATCTCAACTTCCGAGGACGTTCAACAATCTTTCGGCGAAATTATCGCACGACACACGAGATCGTTGAGGCCATCCGCTCTCTGCTCGCCGCCGACGAGGATGTCGATGACGAGACGCTCAATGATCAGCCAGTACGACACGGCGAAATCCCCGCGTTACACTTGGTCGACACACAGAGGCAGGAAGTCGACGTTCTGAAGGAGTGGCTCGCCAGCGCTCTGCTCGGAGAACGGGTCAGCTATAATTCCGCTGCCGTGCTCTGCCCAACAAATAGATATTGCGAGCGAATAGCCAGGGATATGCCCCCTCAGTTCAAAGCCAAATGGATGAAATCCAGAGACGTCAATATCAGCCATGATGGTGTCAAGGTGATGACTATGCACGCCGCCAAAGGTATGGAGTTCCCGGTCGTAGCCGTCATTGGACTCAACAAGGATTTTCCTTGGTCTGCACATGGCGGCTCGGATCAAGAAGAGATGAACAGGCAGTTGAGAAGAACCTTTTTCGTTGCCTGCAGCCGAGCTATGCGCCGCCTACTGGTAATTGGTGATCGGCTATCTCCTTCCAAGTTTCTGGAAGGGTTCGACGAGGAACACTGGGACATTTCCTGAACATTGTGCTTTCCACGCCCAAGCTTTGCGGGTCGCATCTGTGGGAAAGCCCCGGTTCAAGCGCGCTACCACTGCCCGCGTCGGGTGGGGAATTGCTGCGCCCGGACGAGACGCTGCAAAAACGTAGCGCGCGGGATTTCATACGCGCCGAGCCGTTGCAGATGCGGATTGGTGATCTGACAGTCGATCAATTGAAACTGCCAGGTATGGAGCTGCTGAGTTAAGCGGCAGAAGGCCACTTTTGAGGCGTTGGCTGCGCGCTTGAACATCGACTCGCCGAAAAACGCGCGACCCAAACTCACCCCGTAAATCCCCCCGACAAGCTCACCGTTGTCCCAGACCTCGGCCGAATGGGCAAAGCCGGCTTCATGCAAAGCGCAGTAAGCGGTCAGCATATCGGGTGTAATCCAGGTGCCTTCCCTGTTCCGAATCCGGGTTTCTGCACAGGCGTAGACCACCTCTTCAAAGGCCCGGTCAAACGTGACCGAAAATCGCTCCTGCCGGAGCAGCCGGCGCAAACTGCGGGAGATATGAAACCCGTCCGGGTCGATGACGCAGCGTTGCGGCGGACTCCACCACAGGATCGGGGAATCGTCGCTATACCACGGAAAAATACCGAGTTGATAAGCCAGCAATAACCGCTTGAGACTCAGGTCTCCGCCAACTGCCAGCAGTCCTTCCGGGTTGGCCCATTCAGGATTGGGAAAGGCGAGTTCCTCGGTCAGTTGGTAGACGGGCATGCTGGTCTCTTATGGTTCAGAAAACACAACGGCCTGTCAATGTGACGCCTCAGCGTGACGGACTTGCTTTTCCCCAAAAAATCACGGAAGAGAAGAAACAGACTGAAAGCAGGAGGAGTCCCATGGATCGGGTGAGCAAGGTTCCCTTTGGTCAGGTTGACGCCGAACTCCAGGCAATTATGCGCGAGTACGACCAGGAACTCGGCGGGTCGGAGTTCGTGCAGGTGTTGGCCCACGCGCCTGAGGTGTTCAAGTCGTTTATCAATTTCTATTTCCCGTTGGTGTCAGGTAAACGGGGCAATGTTGACGTGAAGCTGACCGAGTTGGCTCGTCTCAAGGTGGCCGAGCGCAACGACTGCAATTTATGAATGCATGCCCGGTTTGCCTTGGCAAGGCAACAAGGAGTGACGGAAGAACTGATTGCAGCGCTGCCCCAATACCAAACCAGTGCACTCTTTACACCACGCGAGAAAGCGGCCATTCGCTTTGCGGATATTCTTGCCGGCGATCATCGTCTGGCTTCACCTGCGCTGTTTGACGCATTACGCGAGCATTTTACCGAGCCGGAAATCCTGGAACTGGGCTGGCGGATTGTGACCTTTGTCGGCTACGGCCGCTTGATTCATGTCCTCGGTCTGGAGATTGGGCAGACCTGCCCGCTGCACACCGCGGAGACTACTCCAGGGCAGGAGGAGCAAGCCTCTGCTCAATAGCCCCCCTGGGCACGTATCCACAGGGTCGCTGAACCCGGGCGTAACCCCACCCGGCTTACGCCCGGTCCAGAGCGGCGTTGAACCGGTTGAGCAACTCTTCTGCCGAAACCGGTGATGCTGGCGGGGACACACTGAGCTGTTGAGGCGCAGGTAGCGGCGGCATGCGGCGCGTTGGAGTACACTGGCTCAAAACAAGACAGCAGATCAGCAGATACCCGAATCGCGCAAATCGTTTAAGAAGTGTCAAGGTGTTGCTCATGTGCGGTCGCAACCACTGGGTCTATACGAAGAATACTGACTCACACTATCAAGGCTGGCCGGGATGAGCGACCGTATGCGCAGTCTCAGCCAGGATGACGGCGCGGCGATCAAAATCGCTGAGGCGTTCGTCTCTGAGCTGGCCGTTCTTATACAGTACAAAGAGCTGCATACCCACGACGGCCGTTTTCCATAGCGCGAAGGTTTCATAAAATCTGATATTGCCGACGTTACGGCCACTCCGCTGCGCATAGCGCTGGACGATGGCGTCCCGGGACAAGAACCCCGGTAAAACGGGCATTTGGGCAATCTCCCGCCGACTCGGCGGGTCATCGTGCTGGGTCCAATAATTGAGCAACAGGCCCAAGTCAATGAGCGGGTCGCCGAGCGTGCATTGGTCCCAGTCAAAGAGGGCAATAATCCGGGTGAGGTCTGTCGGGTCGACCATGAGATTGTCGAGTTTATAGTCATTATGCAGGAGGGTCGGAGGGGGCGAAGCTGGCAGGTGGCCAGCCAACCACTGCCCGAGTTCATCCATAAGCGGGAGTTCTTCGACCTTGGCCGACTCCCAACGCTTGCGCCAGTTGCGGACCTGCCGTTCGACAAAGCCCTGGGGTTTGCCCAAGGTCTCGAGTCCGACCGCCCGGTAGTCTACCGCGTGGAGGTCAACCAGGGTGTCCACAACGGCTTCACTCAGGCGGGCATACACGTCCGGCCGACCGCGTTGCCCCGCTGGCAGGTCTTTCTGGATGACCACGCCGCTTCTGCGTTCCATAACAAAAAACGGGGCACCCAGGACGCTCGTGTCGTTACAAAAAAAATAGGGGCGCGAGGCGGGTGGAAAAACCGGAGACAGGGCAGACAGCGCCCGAAATTCTCGAGCCATATCATAGGCCCCTACGGCCAGCGGGCCGCCGGGCGGCCGGCGGAGAACGTATTCGTCGCTACCAAAGCGTACCAGATAGGTCAGATTGGCATGTCCACCGGCAAATTGCACAACCGTCAGCGGGCCGTCAGCCTTGGGCAGACGTGCGCGTACATAGGTATCCACCACGTTCAGGTCAAGAGTGGCCTCCGGACGAACGGTCACGGTTTCCGGTTCGGTCCAGCCTGGCGGCGTGTGTTCCATGGGTTTTCCTTCTCCTCTGGGTATAGCCTGTGGAACAGGTCTGTGCCCTGCATAGGTAATGGAAGCCGCACGGGTTTACAATAATCTGCCAATCCAGAAACCACACACAACGGCCAGCAGGCCGACCATAACGCTGCCGACAATATTCAACACGCCCAGAAGAACGGCACCGTTCTGAAACAACTGCATCGACTCATAGGTGAACGTCGAGAAGGTGGTATAGGCCCCCAGAAATCCAACGACGAAAAAGTGTCGCTGTGGGAAGGCCAAGAGAGCGCGGTCGTGCAGAACGGCCAGGGTGACGCCCAGAAGAAAACTCCCGCTAATATTGGCCAGAAACGTTCCGTACGGAAAGGTGGTTCCCAGGAGCCGTGCCGCCCAACTCGAAACCAGAAAGCGCGCGTTGGCCCCGAAAAAGCCTCCCAGTCCAATCAGAAGATACTGCACGCGATTTCCCCCTTTAGGCCCGAGCCCATGTGATTCCCGTTTCTTTCCTTAGCGAAGCATTTCGCCCGGAGATAGTCCGTCCTCTTCCCCTGTCAGGCTGCCCTGTCATTGACTCCTACTCCGTGACAGTCTTTAGTGATGGGGAGGGAGAAGAGCAAGCGTCATAGGGAGGGAAGACGATGGACGATATTCTACAAGCGCTGTTCCGCTGGGTCCATTTACTGGCCGGTATTACCTGGATCGGACTGCTGTACTATTTCAATCTGATCAACGCTCACTTTCAGGGCGCGCTCGAAGCGGACGTCCGCAAACAGGTTGTGCCGCAAATCATGCCGCGCACGCTGTGGTGGTTCCGCTGGGGAGCCATGTTCACCTTTCTGTCCGGTCTGTTGATGATCCTCTGGAAGTATTTCCTGCTGGGGAGCGGCTTTACCGGTGATGCCGGCCTGTTCGGGTCGAGTGCCGGGCTGTGGATCAGCATGGGTGCGCTGTTCGGTACGATTATGTGGTTTAACGTCTGGTTTATTATCTGGCCGGCCCAGCAGCAGATTATCACCGCGACGGTCAAGGGCGAGGCGCCGGACTCGGCCCTGCCCAAGCGGGCCTTGCTCGCCTCTCGAACAAACACTTTTCTGTCCGTTCCCATGCTGTTCGGCATGATCACCGGTTCTGGGCATTATCCGTCGATTACCTTCGGGCCGCTGTGGCTGATTATTGTCCTGGGGCTGGGCTTCGGTCTGGCCTATCACCTGATTTTCCAGGTTAGCGGAAAGGTGGCTAAGGACTGGCCGGTAGAGGAGTGACGAACTACTCTTGATGCGTGTCTGATTGAAACGTCAGCGCGACCTCTGTTTCTCCCTTTTCAGGCAGAGCAATCTTCTGTGAGATCGTGCCAAACCGCTCGTGCCAGGCCGCGATGGTGTACTCGCCCGGCGGAACATTGTGGAGCCTGAATATCCCGTCCTGATCGCTCAGGGAAAAATACGGATGGTCGAACACGCCAAGATAGCTTCGCATCCAGCCGTGAATATCACACTTGACCTCGATGCCGACTTCCTCCGCGTCAACGATTATACTCCGCGAGGTGCCCTTGATCCCTAGACTGAAATTCCAGTGTGACGAATTGCGCGGCAGGCCGTGGACATTGTGAGCCATGGGGTCGCTATTGAGATAGCGAATCGGTTGATCGACCCGAATCGCCATAACACGCGGCAGAAAGACGCAGCCTTTTTGATCGTTCTCAACGGGTTCTTCAGGAACGGCAAAAACCCGCCCGCCCAGACCGTCCTTGATATACACCAGGGCGTTTTGCAGTCTGCCGCCACTGACCAGCACATCGCCGGCATAGACCGTGCCCTCGTGTCGGGCGGCGCATTCCGACCAGCCGCCGAGCTGCAGAACACTTTGCTCCGGCACGGGACCCTCGAGATGGACGCTCCCGGAAATCGCACCCACCGTTGACAGGTCGAGCGGGGTGGGTTGGCGGGGCGGCTTGGATGGGGCGGAGCTGTTGCAGGCGAGGAGAAGAGAGAGCAGGGCGCCAATGGCAATCAGCCTGACGGATTGAGAGCAACGCATGGAGAAGGGGTCATCTGGCTTGGACTTCTGACAGATTGACACAGTTGAGGGGCGGTTTGCCGGCGCGCAGGCGGTTGACGTTGGCGGCCAGGCCGCGCGCGATGTCGTTATACGACAAATCGGTCACACCTGCGGTGTGGGGCGTGGCAATCACATTGTGTTGGAACAGTGGGTCAGCAGGATCAGTCGGCTCGTCCCAAAAAACGTCCAGGGCCGCTCCGGCGATGTCCTTATTGGCCAGGGCTGTAACCAGGGCGTCATGATTGATGACCGGGCCACGCCCGACGTTAATAAGGTAGGCCGAATTCTTCATGCGGGCGAGGGCCGGCGTATTGATGATCTCCCGCGTGCGGGGCGTGACCGGCAGGGCCAGCACAACGAAGTCGGCTGCTGCCAGGAGGTGACCGAGGTTGTGCGGCCCGCCGAGAAAGTCAAATCCGTATTCTTCTTTTATGCGCTCGGACGGGTGTTGTTTCAGCCCCAGCAGACGCACGTCAAAATGGCGCAGGCGGCTGGCCAGCTCCGTCCCGATACTCCCGACGCCGAGAATGGCGACCGTCTTACCTAGCAATCCCTTGCCCATAGGTGAGCCAAAGACACTGTTTCGCACATTCTTGGCCGCCTGGGGAAATTTTCGGGCCAGGGCGAGCATGAGAAAAATGACGTGCTCCGAGACTGATGCGGCGTTGCCCGTCCCTTCGTGGCCGGGGACGTTGGCCACATAGATGCCCTGTTCGGTCGCGGCCGGAATATCCACGCCTTCGAGCCCGACGCCGAACTGGTGGATCATACGGGCCGAGGTGGCTCGAATAATTTCCGCATCCACGCGGTGCATGGTCGGCACAACCACATCGGCGTCGCGCGTCGTGCGCAGCACCTCCTCTGCCGGGCAGGCAATAATGGTGTCATCCGGCAGATGGTTGCGCAGCGTCTCGGAACAGTGGGAGAAATGGGTGGAGCACAGAACGATTTTCATGCGGCGCTTCCCTGTGTGCGGGCCGGCTCAATATAGTCGATTGGGTCCGACTCAACAGACTCAATACTGCCGGGCGGCGTCCATGACCTTTTCAATATCCAGTACGCGCGGGCCGTCCCAGGAGAGTGCAACCTCCCACCGGTCGTCTGTATTCACAATCAGTTCACGCTCGCCGTCGAGCGCGATAATTGAGGGCGTAAAAGTGACAGGCAGCCGAGTGCCAAGCTCGAGCAGCTCATGATGCTGAATAGAGACGGGAACCACCATTCCGGGGGCAATGGGCGCGTTGATTGAGCGAGTATTGCCCCCGAAGCGGACATACAGCCCGGCGTCGTCAGCCGGACGGATGGGATGCAGGCTACCGCCGATTGAGGCCAGGCCGATATTCGTGGGCTGACCCTGGGTGAGAAAGAGTTCTTTGAGACGCTCGGCCTCCCACACAGCCCTGGCACCAACAAACTGGTAATCACACACGGCCGCATCAACCAGGGCGATGTCTTCGAGCGTCCCATTGCGGTACAGGTTGAGCCGCTTGGTCGGGCGGGTACACGTTTCCGGGGAGAATTGCCGGACCGCGTAATAGCCCGCGGCCAGACCCGCCAGAGTGGACTCCAAAAACTGGGGAAAGGCGTTGTTCGTTCCGGTTGAAAGCGGAATGAGTGGCATGTTGCCACTCCCTTTGGTGACTACCCGGTTGGTGCCGTCGCCACCGATGACGATGACGCAGGTCACTCCCTGCTCGCGCATGAGCTGCGCCGCCCGGGTCGAATCGCTGGCCTCATCGAAGATGGACATTTCAAGAAAACGTGGGCTGAGACGCAGCTCGTTCTCAATCCCGGACAGGGCTTTGGTAAAGATGTTGGCCGGGTCAGGAAAAAGGACGACTTCGTCCGCCCCGGCACCCTGAACGCCGAGAATAGCCCGTCGAACGATATAGACTTTTTCCTGGGTATCGAGGATGGAGCCGTGCGCCACAAGGCGACGGATGTCCTTGCCCGCGCGCGGGTTTGCGATAATGCCGACGGATGACATGAGAAATTGGGGGTTAGGGGGTGGGGCGGTCTAGTCTCTAACCCCTATCCCTAGTCCTAAAACAATCCCAGCGCCGCCTCGCTGATTTTTTGCGGGTTGGGCAGATAGTGATCTTCCAGGGGCGGGCTGAACGGCACCGGGGTGTGCGGGGCAGCCACCATTTTTATGGGTGCGTTCAAATAATCAAACCCCTTGTCCGCGACCATGGCCGCAATATCGGTTGCCACGTTACAGCGCGGGTGCGATTCGTCGACGATTACCAGTCGGCCCGTCTTTTCGACCGAGACCAGCACCGTGTCTTCGTCAAATGGCGAGAGAGTCCGAGGGTCAATGACCTCAACACTTTTACCCTGCTTTTCCAACTCTGCGGCCGCGGCCAGGGAGTGATGAACCATCTTGCCGATAGCTACGATCGTAACATCCTCGCCGGCCCGCTTAATGTCGGCCTTTCCAAACGGAATGCTATAGTCTTCCTCCGGCACGGAACCCTTTATGCCGCCGAAGGTGATGTCCTCAAAGAAGATCACCAGATCGTCATCCCGGATCGCCGAAATCAAAAGCCCTTTGGCGTCATACGGGGTTGAGGGGACGACGGTTTTGAGGCCGGGAATGTGGGTAAAGAGGGAGTGCAACACCTGAGAGTGCTGGGCCGCGGCGCGGTAGCCACCCCCGCAGATGGTCCGAATCACAAGCGGGACTTTGGCTTTGCCGCCAAACATATAGCGGAGTTTTGCGCCCTGGTTCAGGAGCTGGTCAAAACACACGCCCATAAACCCGACGAACATCATCTCGGCAATGGGTCGCAGGCCCGTGGCCGCGGCGCCAACCGCCGCACCAATAAAACCCGACTCACTGATAGGCGTATCGATAACCCGCTCCCGGCCAAATTCCTTGACTAGGCCTTTTGTCACGCCCAGGACGCCGCCCCAGGCTTCGTCGCCTTCGAGGTGATCGACATCGGCTCCACCGGCCACGTCCTCGCCCAGGATCACCACTTTCGGGTCGCGCTGCATTTCCTGACGCATGGCTTCATTCAGCGCCTCACCAAAATTCAACTCTCGCTCTGCCATAATGTTTCTCCGCAAGTTCCTAATAACTTACATACACGTCCGTGAAGGTTTCCTGGACCTCGGGGAAGGGGCTGTCTTCCGCAAATGTGACGGCGGCGTCAATCGCGGCATTGACCCGTGCATCAATGTCCGTAAGCTCGGCTTCGGACACCAGACCACGAGCCAGGACGGCGTCCGTGAAGCGTTTGATCGGATCGAGTTCGGTGCGGTATCGCTCGTTTTCTTCGGCAATTTTATAGGTCTGCGCATCGCCTTCAAAATGGCCGTAGTGACGATAGGTCTTGCACTCTAGCAGGCTCGGGCCCTGTCCGGCCCGCGCCCGCGCAACGGCCTCATGCGCCGATTCATACACGGCGAACAGATCGTTCCCGTCTATGGTGACGCCCGGCATATTATACGCCGCAGCGCGGTCGGCGATATTCTCGACGCTGCAATGATAATGCGAGGGTGTGGACTCGGCATAGCCGTTGTTCTCGGCAACAAAAATAATCGGCAGCTTCCAGATTGCGGCCAAGTTGAGGCTCTCGTGCAAGGTGCCTTGCTCTGACGCTCCGTCACCAAAGAAGCAGATCGTCACCTGGTCTGTGCCATTGGTTTTGGCGGTCAGGCCGGACCCGCAGGCCAGCGGCGGACCCCCGCCGACAATCCCGTTGGCTCCCAGCATGCCTTTGTCCATATCGGCGATATGCATGGAGCCACCCTTGCCCTTGCAAATCCCGGTGGCCTTGCCGAACAGTTCGGCCATCATGCCCCGCACGTCCACCCCTTTTGCCACACAGTGGCCGTGTCCGCGATGGGTCGAGGTCATATAGTCGGCGTCTGTGAGATTGGCACAAATCCCGACCGCAACCGCTTCTTCCCCGGCATAGAGGTGCACAAAGCCCGGGATTTTCCCCTTCCCGAACTCGGTACTGACTCTGGTTTCAAACACCCGGATGAGCTGCATGCGCTCATAGATCCAGAGGAGTTTGTCTTTGGGAATATCCATACGACCCTCCTTAATTTCAATCGTTGTACCGGCTTCATAACACGAAACGCGGAGGGGGGAAACAGAAAAGGGGATGGGGGTTAGGGGTTGGAGAGATGTCAGGGTATGCTTCGCTCACCTGACCTGCCGGGTCTGCTTATGCGCGGTTGGTTTGGACAAGCTCAACGCTCGCTCGATGACCGGGCGCGGCCGCCAATCCGGCGTCACAGGTGATCCATGATGCCGGCAGCGACTCTGCCAACGCCAAGTACGCAGCATCTGGAAGGGTGGGGCGAACCGGAGTGCGGGCATGGAGGCGTTGGCGGAGCTCTTCGACAGTCGGATACTCGGCGTGACGCTGCATCTCCGCAATCAGATAATCGGACAGCGCCTTCCCGGCCAACGCCGCCCTGGCCTTGAGGACCTTATGCAGCTCATCGGGAACATGCCGCAACTGAACCATTTTCGACATGTGATAAACCTATTTGCATGTTCAGCACATGGCAAGCTGTACAGCGGGGCAAAAAGAGGGAACCGACGCTTAGTCGTCTTCAGCCGGCAGCCGGTAGGCCGTGCCGCCAACGAGGCGTTTGGCGTCGTAGTTCCAGTGGGTCATCCACTCTTCAATCACGCGATAGGCCGGACATTGGCCTTTGTCGACCTCCTCACGCAGCCGCTCAAGATAGATGGTCTCGTTTGCTCCGGCCTCGTTGCAGTTGTTATGTCGCTTTAAGCCCTCCCAGGCGATCGTGACCAACTCTTTGGCCAGGTCGAGCAGGCGGATGCCCCGCACGCGTGCGCCCAGGGCCTGGCGATGAGCTTGATAATAGGCTTCGAGGCGTTCGTCCCAACTCCATTTTTTGACCAGATCCCAGGCGGCCAGCAACGGGTCGGTATCAAAAAAGATGCCCTTGGTGAGGGCCGGGACGGCCAGCATGGATGCAAACGGCTGGTTGTCGAAGCAGCGGATCTCCAGGTATTTTTTGATCCGCACTTCCGGAAAGAGGGTCGTCAGGTGAATGCCCCAGTCTTCCATGGTGGGGCGTTCCCCGGCGTGTCCTTCCTCTAGGAATTGGCGAAAGGACATATGGGTCATATTGATCCACTGGCCCTTTCGCACGATGAAATACATGGGGATATTCAGCGCGTATTCGGTATAGTCTTCAAATGTCGGAGCGTCGGCAAAGGCAAAGGGCAGCAAGCCGCACCGGCGTTTGTCCGTCTCGGTCCAGACATGACCGCGCATGGTCATAAAACCATTCAGACTGCCATCTGAAATCGGAGAGTTGGCAAACATGGCGGACAGAAGGGGCACGAGCCCCATGCTGGTCTGAAACTTCAGCATGGCGTCGGCTTCGTCGCTGAAGTCGAAATTGACCTGAATGGACGCGGTTTGCTTCATCATGCGATGCCCCAGCGTGCCGACCCGCTCCATATACGGAGCCATGATCTGATAGCGCGCCTTGGGAATCCACTCGATGTCATCCAGCGGGCTGACTGGCTGGACTCCCAGGTTCACGAAATCAATGTCCAATGCGTCAGCAATGGGCAGCAGATGCTTGAGGTGGCGACGGAGTTCTGTGTCCGCACAGTGGACAGTCTCGCACTGTTCGCCGGAGAGTTCGAGTTGCGCACCGGGTTCAAGCGCGATATTGGCGCGTTCCCCTTGGAGGGCGATAATGCGGCCTTCTTCGTCCTGGGGTTCCCATTCCAGGGAATCGGCCAGGCGGCTCAGGATATGTTCAATGCCGCGCCGACCGGAGTAGCGCGCGGCGCGACCGCTTCGCCGTGACACGCCGAGCAGTTCGTACTCGGTGCCAATACGCCACTCTGCCCGGGGCTTTGCGGCGTCAAAGAAGTACTCGATGAGCTGGGCATGGTCTTCAACAATAAGCCCTGCGTCTGGTCCTTCGACGTACTGCGACATCCGGTGACATCCTTCCCCTGTGCGCGAGCCCCTCCTGCAAGGCGGCCTCAACGTAACCAGACGTAGACGCTAAGGCAAGGGGATTGCGGAACGGGCAGCGTGAGAGCGGTACTCTTCCCGCTCGAAGTCCTGGAGGATAGAGCGTTCCTCCTCATCCAATTTGAGTCGATTCTGATTCAGCCGATATACTCCTTGGTTGCTTTATTATCCCTCACGACGATCCCGGAGTGCCTCCTGAGCGGTGAGGTAGGTGGCAAAAGGACAGTGCGTGCCGCAGCTATGCTCCCCTGCCAGCGTGAGGGCGCAGCGCAGCGCGGCCTCCATGGCGGTAAACCAGCCAGATTGAGCGGGGAAGAGATTCGCCGGCCCGATACGGCCGGCGATGCCGGTTTTCTCAAGTAACTGCATGGCCTCGGGGCGCAGGCCCAGGACGAGGAGGGCCTTGCCGGCCCTCTCCAACTGCCGCTGGCTGGATTCGAGCAGGCTGGCGATAGTGATATCCAAGCCCTGCGTCTGGCGGATGCGGAGAAGAACGACGCGGACGCAGGGCTCGGCAGTCATGCGCTCAAGCGTGGCTTGAAGTTCTCCGGAGGCCGCAAAAAATAAGGGGCCCGTCAGGTTGAGGATACGAATAGCGGAACAGTGCTGCCCCCGCTCTTCTTGCTCGTGGTCAACCTCTCGAAAGCGGCCTTTCTCACCGATAGCCATCTCTCGGACCGTGAGCAGCCGGACGCGACGTAAAAAGAGGATGACGCTGATCCCGACGCCAATATAAATCGCCTGGTCAAGCGGCACCAGCCACGTCCCGACCAGCGTGGCGAGAAATGCCGCCCGGTCGCCTCGGGTGCCGCGCAGTATCATCCGAATCCGATCCCTGTCGATGAGGTCCGAGGCCAGGACGAACAACAGACCGGCCAGACTCGCAATCGGCGTCTGATTGACCACAGGTCCGAGAAAGAGCAGCACGGCCAACATCAACAGGCCGCAAAACAGCGCCGATAGACGGCTCTGGGCCCCGGCCTGCTGATTCAGGGTTGAACGGGCCAGACTGCCGCTGACCGGATAGCCGCCTGAGAAAGCCGCGGCGATGTTGGCCATTCCCTGGCCTGAAAATTCGGCGGCCAGATCAAGCCGCTGTCCCGACTTGGCCGCAAGCGTACGGGCCACAGAGCTGGACTCAACCAGGGACAGGACGGCACAAGCAAGTGCCGTCGGGAGCAGACCCGCCCACCGGTCCAGGTGCGGGACGGTGAACGGCGGGAGGCCGGTTGGCAAGGGGGCGAGGTCGGCAACTCGTTGGAGTCCCGCGTCAGACAACTGAAAGACGCGGGCCACAACGATGCTGAGCCCCAAGGCGATAATCGAGGCTGGCAGACGGGGGGAAAAGTGCCGCAGAGACAAGACGCACCCAAGTGTGCCGAGCGTGAAAGAGACGGCGAGCAGCTGGGCTTCCGAGAGTGAAGCCAGCCAGCCGCCGATCATCTGGGCGGGATTGCCTGCAACGCGGGTCGTGCCGGTTGCATTGGAAAGCTGGCCGATCAGAATCAGGACTGCGGCCCCTGAGATATATCCACGGACAACCGGCTGCGAAATATAATCGGCCACCGCGTCGAGCCGCAGCACTCCAGCGAGAAATTGGACTACCCCAACCATAAAAGCCAGGGTGACGCCGACAGCCATGGGGCTCGCGCCACCGTGCACCACCTCGGCGGCGACGGCAGTGCCAACCAGCAGACTCACGGCGTTCGTGGGACCGGTCACAACATGGTGGGAGCTGCGGAACAGCGCGCCCACTATGGCCGGCAGGGCGGCCGCATACAGGCCCATGACCGGAGGAAGGCCGGCGATCATGGCATAGGCCACGCCTTGGGGAATGTCGAGAAAGGTCACGCTCGGACTGGCGAGCAGGTCCCGAGGGAGATGGCGGAGCTGGTAGGCCCGGAGATCGAGAAACGGGAGAAAGCGCGTCATCAGTCTTTAGGCGAGCGCTCCGTTTCAGACAGTTGATAGTGCTCTCGACCCGGTTTGAGCGGGCGTAACATCCAGTAGGGCCGTCGCGTGCCGTCGGGTGAGACCTGACTGGCCGGTCGGGTCAGTGCGAGCCACTTCTTATACGCGGCATGCGATTTTTCCGTATCGACCTGGATATCCCCATACTGATCGCTCTTTTGGGCAGGGCTGACGCGGACGGCCTGATGCCAACAGTGCATGCCGGAGACCGGGTCAGGGTGGACCGGAAAGGTGAGATTCTGATGCACGCCGGTATCCGTCCACCAGACACGTGCGCTATCGGCGTCCTCACTCGGATAGCGGTGTACTCCCCGCTTGCGAGACAAGTGCCACTGACTGCCGTTTCGGTCGAGTCCGACCGTGGCCATCATCTGCCGCTGGCCGGCCTGATCGAGCTTCCAGCGGCCCATGTGGTGGCTACAGCCAACGACGCCAGGTCGAATCCCCTCCGTCACCCAGGCCTTGAGCACAAAATAGCCGATCTCGGTTTCGACCCGGACGAGGTCTCCCGTGCCCACGTCCAGGCGTTCGGCATCACCGGGATGCAGCCAGAGCGGGTTGGTGTGGGCAATCTCGTCCAGCCATTTGGCATTTGCGCTCCGGGTGTGAATCTGGACCGGGAGACGAAAGGTCGGGATCAGGACCATTTGGTCGTCTGCGAGCCGGTCGGGATGGATATGACTCTTGCTATGCGTGGGGAGGGCGTATTCCGGCCAGCCCCAGTCCTTGAGGGTCTTGGAATAAAACTCGAGACGGCCGCTTGGCGTGGGAAAGCCGCGATAGACGGAGGGGGCTGGGGTCGTTGGGGTCGTTGGGGTCGTTGGGCTGTTTATCTGAATCCCGACACGGCGACGACCGTCCGTATCGCCGTCGGGCGCGGGCAGGGGAACGATATTCGGACCGGCGGGCTTGGGGCTTGCGGTGAAGACGCGGCCCAGACTGTCAACCTGGGTATTGTCTAGTTCAGCTGGCGGGACCGTTTGGGCGTGGACCGCTCCGATGTTTTTTTGGATTTCAAATGCGCCGTAGCGACGCATATAGGCCAGCGGTGAGAGTCCTTGGGCAGCGGCGTGTGCCGGGAGCCCTGGGACTGACTGCTCAAAGATAAACCCGTAATACTCGTCAAGGGTCAGTTTTTGACCTGGGTGGGCTTTGGATTCAAAATACTGGCGTATCCCCAGCGCGCCATCCGGGTCGACCTGCCAGGATAACTCGATCCAGAACTCATTCTCTTCCCAGACTGCGCCCGGGTTTGTCTGGCGCGTGTCTGTCACCGGCTGGCCGAGACGCTCTCTGGCCGTTCTCAGGACGGGCTGCCGGAACCCGAGCCACTGGGCGTCGTGCGTTTCGTACGAATGCGTATCGTGGCGCTCGCTCCCGACGCCCATGGGCAGGATGTAATCGGCGAAATAGGCACTCTCGTTCCAGGTTGGAGTCAAGGCGACATGCAGGCCGATTTTCTGTTCATCACAGAGGGTTTCAATCCATGAAAACCCGTCGGGATTGGTCCAGACCGGGTTATACACCCGAGTGAAATAGACATCGAGTTTCGCACGCTCTTCTTTCAGGAAATGCGGTAGGAGAAAAGAGAGTTCGTTGATTGCCAGCGGGTACTCGGCTGGCCAGGAAAGCGTATTCCACATGGCTGGGTGGGGTGGGGTATGGATAGGCCGCGGCACAAACTTGTTCCACGCATTGGGATACGTCCCACCTGGTGTCGCCACCGCGCCTGTGAGCGCGTTGAGGAAAAACAGGGCTCGCGCCACCTGCCAGCCACCGAGATTCCCGGCGGACGCGCTCCGCCAGGTGTGGGTCGCCAGTCGCGTTCCAGCCGAGGCAACCAGTGTGGCGATGGCTGCAATGGTTTGCGGGCTGACGCCGGATTCCTGGGCCGCAAAGTCGAAACTGTATTGCGTGTAGAGCTGTTTCAGAACGGCTTCAAAGTTTTCAAACGTAGGCTCCAGGTCGGGCTGCTCTTCTTGGAGATATTCCTGCCAGTTCCACCAGTCACGGACAAAGGCACGGTTATAGTGGTCGTTCTGAATCAGGTGGTTGGCGATGGCGAGCAGAATGGCGGCCTCACTGCCCGGATAGGGGGCGACCCAATGGTCGGCATGGGTGGCGCTGTTGGACAGGCGGACGTCAAAGACGATGAGCTTGGCCCCACGCCGCTTGGCGTCCATAATGCGCTGGGCGTGCGGATTAAAATAATGACCCGACTCCAGGTGGGCGCTGATGAGCAGGATGACCTCGGCATGTTCGTGGTCGGGGCTGGGGCGGTCCGCCCCCATCCAGAAATGATAGCCGGCGCGGGCCCCGGACGAACAGATATTGGTATGGGAGTTATGGCCATCGACACCCCAGGCGGCCAGGACACGTTCGGTGTAGCCGTCCTCGCCAGGACGACCAACGTGGTACATGATTTCGTTGTGCCGGCCTTCCTGGAGCGCCCGCCGGAGACGGCCGGCAATATCCTGGAGCGCTTCGTCCCAGGAGACCTGTTGCCACTTTCCCTCGCCCCGTCTTCCCGTCCGTTTCAGGGGATGGAGGATGCGATCAGGGTCATTGATCTGGTTGAGTGTGGCCGGGCCCTTGGCGCAGTTCCGGCCGCGTGAGGCTGGGTGTTCAGGGTTTCCTTCAAACTTTCTGATGGCGAGTGTATCTGGATCGACATAGGCCAGCAGACCGCAGGCAGACTCGCAGTTAAAGCAGGTGGTGGGAATCAGCATGGAGTGTTGTTCGACGCGCCGCGGCCAGGCACGTGCGTCCAACTCAACCCAGTCGTCCCAGCGCTCCTTGGGAGGAAAAGACGCCAGGTGGTTGCGACTTGGCCCCGGATAAAATGTCTCGCCTCGTGCCTCCGTATCCTGGCGGGCGGCAGACACGCGTTTATTGGGTCGCTCAATACTCATAGCAATATCCCCTAGGCGAGCGGTACGCTTTGCCCGGCCTGCACATAGGCGTGCTCATGCGCCAGTACTCCAATGAGGGCCGCGCACCCTGCCGGTATGCCGGCCCAGGGAACGAGCAGGCCGAGAGAGATAAGGAGGGTGCCACCCCAGAAATACCTCCGGTATTGACCCTTCGTCATCTCGGCCGCGGCGAGATGGGCGTGAACGGTGGGATGATGTAGGCTGATTTCCCCGCTCACCAGCAGGAGGTGGAGCGCACTCGCTATTCCCAGGAGGGTGGCGACCGGTGAAACCACAGGAGGGGCCCACCAGACCGCACAAGGGAGGAATGCGGCGGCTCCCGCGATAAGCGTTTGGACAAGAAAATGGAGGGGCAGGAGTGGGTTTTGCCACAGGTCACGGGCGGTCGATTGGGCAAAGAGATAGGCGGTGTACACACTGGTCAGCACGCCAAGGGGGATACCGACCAGCATCAGACCCGACTGCCATGCGGTGCCGCTCGCAAAGAGACTGGCCAAAAGGTGGAGGAGCAGAACGCTGCCAAACCCCAGGAGAATAAAAGCGCCCCGGACCAGCCAGCTCTTCCACTGCGGGCGGGTAAAGATGAGCATAAAGCGCTTGGGGTGGTCCAAATCGGCGATGAGAATCAGACCGGTGAGGGCGAGAAATATTCCGCTCAGAATTGGGGCAAGCCATTGCCAGAGCATATGCCCAGGACTCAGCAGGCCACAGAGCACCAGAAAAGCCGGAATCAGATAGGCCCCCGAGGCAAGGCATTTGGTCCAGGTATACAGGCTCAGCCGCCAGTCCCACGGGGCACGGTGCGGCACGTCATAGGCCAACACGGCCCGGGCCGAGCTATTGGGTCGGGTCGGGTGGCCTGAGGTCACCTGCTGCGATTCCCGGCCCTGCTCGCTCCACAGAAAAAGCCCGCCTTCGGGCCGTGTAGCGGCCAGCGGGTCGAGCGTGGCCTGGTGTGCACCGGTGTAGAACAGTTTGGGGCGGGTTTCCTTTTCAGGGCGACGCACCGCAACGGGCTCCCGGCCCACGATGGCGGCGACTCTTGAACTGGGGTCATTCAGGTCGCCAACCAGGATCGACTCTGTCGGGCACACCACAACGCAGGCCGGCTCCAGGTTCATATCGATCCGATGCGCGCAGAAGTTGCACTTCTCGGCGGAGTGGTCCTCGGGGTTGATAAAGATCGCATCGTACGGACAGGCCGCAATACAGGCTTTGCAGCCAATACAGATGGACTTGTCGAAATCCACAATACCGTCAGACCGGGCGTACATGGCCGCGGTCGGACAGGCCTGGGTGCAGGGTGCGTCCTGACACTGATTGCACCGCGTTACCTGAAAAGCCCGCCGAGCGTTTGGGAAGGTTCCCACGTCGGTGTATTTCACATAGGTGCGATTGACCGAGACCGGGACATGGTTCTCTGATTTGCAGGCCGTGCTGCACGCATGGCAACCAATACATGTGGTGTGATCAATGACCTTGGCCCATTGCACTCCGGATGCTGGGCGGGACACTTCGTGAGGGGCTGTTTCCATACAGTCTGCTCCTTCCCGCATTACGCGCTGTGTCTCTCGGATGAACGTGTCTCGGATGAACCGCCAGGCTCTCCCAATTAGCGCGCAACGGGTAACTGTTGTTCATCCCAGTCCAGCATCCCCCCTTTGAGATTTGAAACACGCTCGAATCCAAGACCGGTAAGAATGGCGGCGGCCGTTGTACTGCGGACTCCGGCCCGACACACAACGATGATATGGCCGTTCTTGTGGTGTTCAATTTCTCCCGCGCGAACCGGTACCTCTTTGAGCGGGATGAGGATGCTGCCCGGTATATGGCCGAGGTCGTCGCTGTACTCGTCTGGCTCGCGAACATCGAGCAAGAGCGGAGGGGTAGCGCTCTCCCGTTGGGCTTGGACTTCTTGGGCGGAAAGCTGGCGCACTTCATTCAGCGCTGAGAGACTCGGAAACTGGATGGATTGGTCTTCAATGGCGGACTGGTTCGGTTGGAGAACTTCCTGAATTTTATCCGGCAGCGAGAGGTGGAGGTTGTTCATCAAATCGACATATTCCCGGCGACTGCGCCCTGCCACGCGCGGATTTGTCTGCTTTTCTTCGCCAATAGTGGATTGGGTATGGCCTCGGTAATCATGACCGGGAAAGACCAGGGTCCTGTCGGGCAGCGGAAATAGCTTGTGAGAGATGCTGTCGTACTGAGCACCAGGATCGCCACCGGGAAAGTCGGTCCGTCCGGTGCCGTGGATAAAAAGAGTATCGCCGGTGAACACCCGATCCATAGCGTGCAGGCACATGCTGTCAGGCGTATGGCCTGGGGTCGCGAGGACATGTATGGTGAGTGTCCCCACCCGGATGAGCTGCCCGTCTTCGACATGTCTATCGACATGTGGAGCGGGGGCCCGCCTATGCATGATGACTGGCGCATCGGTCAGAGCCCGTAATTCCCAACTTCCCGTCAGATGATCCGCGTGAGTGTGCGTATCGATAATGCTGTTGAGCGTATATCCATAATAGGCGAGCAGGGCGAGATAGCGGTCGGTTTTTTCCAGGACTGGATCAATGAGGGCGACTTCCTGTGTTTTTTCGCACCCAATCAGATAGGTCTTTGTGGCGCTGCGGTTGAGTTCGCGAAACAGCATGATGAGTGTTCTTCATCTGAGTGAGGCCAACAGCAGAAAGCCTACCATACCTTTTCCACATATGGAAAAGGGGGAAATAATGTCAAGACTACAGGGTGATGTATGAGTCGGCTCCTGACCACCTTCCTTCTTGGATTGCTCTGCCTGTCCTGCGAAAGCGTGAGCTCTCCCGGCGTGAGGCAGCAAACGGAGACCGAAAGAGATATCCTCGGACTGCGGGGTCCCATTAGATCGTTATCCATCTTTCGAGCGGACGTGGTAAAACAGGGGGACAGGTGGGAGTCGCAGGCAGAACTGCCGGTCCGGACTGATCGGTTTGACCGGCGTGGCAATCTCACCGAGCGTCTGTCTTATGACCTGGATGGAACGCTCCGTGAGCGCACGGTCTTCCTGTACGACGCGAGGACAAATGAAGGAGAAGTGCAGCGCTATGGGCCGGAGAACAGCCTCGTTGGGCGAATCGTCTCATCCTATGCTGACCACGGATCTCCGACCGAGGCGCGTTCCTATTCGGCTAGGGATGTGCTGACGGAACGAGCGATTTTTCAGTATGACGCCAATGACAGAGAAATCGAATCCTATACGTATCAGCCGGAGGGTGAGCTGAAACACCGCACGGCCTCACGTTATGATGTTCAGGGAAATCTTGAAGCGCAGTTGTGGTACGACGCGGCAGACACGCTCGTGAAGAAGGTCGTCTACCACCGCGATTTTCAGGGAACCCTGGTGACCCGAGTTTCTTTTGTCTATGCGGCGGGCTCCCGACTGAGTGAGCGAACGGACATCCACTTCAATAACAACGGTGATCCGACCGAGCGTATTGTGTACGTGGATGATGGTCGGCAGCGCCACACCGAGATGTTTACCTATCGGTACGACGCCTTTGGTAATTGGACGACCCAGACGGTCAAGCGCCAGGTCGTCAATAAGAATGCCTCCTATTTTAGACCGACGCGGATTATCTTCCGTGTTTTTGAGTACTACGAAAGAGGTGGCCTGTAATCCGCTCCTGGTGTTTCACCCGCGCGTCGCGATGGAGTCTGCCTTGAGAGAGGTCAAATTGCCGCCGCGGCGAGATCACCCCCGGTAACAGCAAACCCCTGCTGCGCGAGGGTGCCCACCTCATGGCGACGCCCACAGCCGGGAATAAGGAGCCGACACGGTTGTAACAGCCCTTGCTCAAGCCACATGAGGAGGGCCGGGTTGGCTGATTTCCGCTGCCAAGCGGTATGGCCCGTGCGATAGCGAGTTTCCCACTCAGCTTACCGAGTCGCCGTGTTACTCACGCTCGTCTCCTGACCTCGAACGGAGAGGTCAGTCTCAAAAGGGCTCGAATTCGGGCCGTATGCCGAGGTGCCCGAGACGCTATTTGAAGGTGTGCCGCGGAAAGGTCTCGGTGTCACCTAAGTTAAAAGTAAGCGGGAAAGGACGAGACACATTAGACTTAGGATCACCCCTATATTCAATCTCTCCGTTCACCGATCCGCAATTTTCCGGAATAGTAAGCTGGACCTTGGTAATGGTGAAGGTGCCACGGAGTACCTGTACAGGAATCGTGGTCTCGCCATTGACGACTTTCCCCGTCTCCCCTTCGTTCTGAGGAAAAAACTGGGGTGGCTGCTCTACGGACTGGATCTCCGCTCGATAACACTCAAAGTCGTTGATCTCGGTGACCACAATACTGCTGCTTCTTGTTTCAACATTGCCGATTTCTTCTGGGTCTACCCCCAACTCGCATCCGGTCCATGTCAAGGCGGCCATGAGCATCGCCACAGCGAGAGACGTCTTCGTATGCATGATTTTCCCCCTCCTTTAACCCTTGCCCATACTGAACAATTTTTGTTCTGGTTTGCCCATCTAGCATTTCAGAAACCGCCCCATATTGCTATTCTCCATCCTCCGCTTTTTCTCTTCGGAGAGTGGCCGCCTTTCCAAGGAAGAAGTAGTTTAGCTCATCGATCAGCCATTCACCATAAGAAAATCAGAGGCATATATCAAATGGTCAAAGCCGACAAGCTCACAAGCACAGTCAAAAGAGACCTGCAGGGGTTAGCGTACCGCTGCTCGCAGCGCCTCGGCCAGCGCCATAACATCTGCCTCAGTATTATAGACATGGGGCGATACGCGAATGGAGGGGCCACGCTGCGAGACGTGTACGTCGCGCTGACGTAAGGCTTCGAGAACAGTGGGGATCTGCTCGGCATCGGCAATCCGAATACCAAACAAGTGCGCTGCACGCTCGTGTGGTGAGGCGACCGCGTAGGGAGTCCCGTCAAGGGCTCGACTCAGTTCTTCGCTCAGCCGGGCGCAGTAAGTCTGGATATTGTCCACCCCCCATTCGCCGATCTGCTTGAGAGCTGCGAGGAGCATGGGAATCATAATAAAATTCGAGCGCTCCCCGGTATCAAAGCGCCGCGCCCCTGGCTGGTATTCGGACTGATAATTGATTAAGGCGCTGAAATTCCGACTGTCTTTCCGGTTAATCCAGTTGTGCTCAAACGGCTCACCGTTCAGCAAGCGATCACCGACAGCCGCGAAGCCGTACTGGTAGGGGCCGAGCAGCCATTTATAGCCGGCGCAGACCAAAAGGTCGGGCTGAACCCGCTCGAAGTCAAACGGCAGAGCGCCGACCGACTGGGTGCCATCCACAATAAACAAGGCGCCCACCTCGCGGGCCCGTCGTCCAATCTGTTCCAGATCAAAGCGAGTGCCATCCGTCCAGTGCACACTGCTCAGGGCCACGACGGCAGTATGGGTATCGATGGCTTCGAGAAATCGGCTGTTCCAGACCGTCCCGGACGCGGGCGCTTCTCGGGGCCGGTCAACCCTGCGCAAGGTTGCGCGCGTGTGCTTGCACTGCTCCAGCCAGGGATAGACATTGCTCGGGAACTCCTCGCCGGGAATCACGACGTTCTGGTCCGGTGTGAGCGGGAGGTTATATGTGGCGATACCCATCCCATAGCTGACCGCAGAGATGAGAACGATCCGTTCGGGTGAGGTGTGAATGAGCCGGGCGAACATAAGGCGCAGTTCTTCTGCCGGCTCAAAGAAATCGGCCGTCCCAATCTCAGCCGGCACGGCTTTGCGTCTCAGACCGTTGATGCCGGCTGTTTCAACGGCTTTCAACAACGGCGACATATAGGCACAGTTGAGGTAGTGTTGACTGTCGGGCAAAGAAAATAAATCGCGCTGGCATTCCATCGGTGTGCTCGCTTCCCGGCTGGGCGCTGTCCGAACGGCCGGCACGGCCGGCGTGAGACCCTCCGAGCAGGCTGCGTGGTTTCAATCCTTCTCTTGTGCTAGCCTAGCACCATGGGCCGAGTTTACCAGCGGTGCTGTGTCACCTTTCTTTTCCTGGTAGTACTCCTGCATTGCACGCAGATGTGCTTTGCCGCCGGTCATGCGCGGACGACCAGTGTCTCTCCTCCTGACGCTGCCCAGAGTCCCCAGACAACCCCGTGTCATACACCGGCCGGGGAATCGCATTCCACTCCCGAACACTGCTCAGATTGTGGAGAACATTTCTTTCTCAAGCCTCTGGTAGTGGGAGGTGCAGAACTGTCTGCAAGCTCATCTGCGTCGCATTTTCTCTCGTTCTTGGACGCGTCAGCTAGTTTTTCCTCTCGGCCGTTATCCCTTGATCTTCGACTCTCAGAAGGACGAGCCCAGCCTGCTGTCCCACGGTATCTGTCCTTTTCTATTTTCCGCCTCTAAACCCCGCTCTATCACCCGGCAGGTGATAGTTGCCCATTTCTGTGTCGCGACGGCGGAGTGACGCCGAACCGCTCGCTGTGCGTCTTCCCAAGACGCACGCTCATGCCAGTAGTGAGAAAGTAGCCTCTGATGATGAACCGTTTCGCGTGGCGATTTTTTATTGTGACACTTGTCGTCATAACTCCTCTGCCGTCGGGGTGTCTGCCAGCTCCCAGCTTCACTGCACGTCCCGCCGGAGGATTATCTCCCCTGCCGCAGAGCAAGGCTTTACGGCCTGTTTTGGGAAAGGATGCGAGCACCCCAGGGAGACAAGCGAAGTCTACCGCCTCCATGACAGGACGATTTCCGCAGACCCTCCATGGCTATGTCCTCCATGCGCTCGAAAACAGCGCCAGACTGCGGGGGAGTTTTGCGGCTTATCGGGCGGCCCTCAAGAAACGTCCTCAAGTCACGGCTCTTGCCGACCCCCGACTGACCTATGGATATTTCTTGCGTTCGGTTGAGACCCGGGTCGGAGCGCAACAGCATCGGCTCGGTCTGAGCCAGGCGCTTCCGTGGTTTGGAACGCTGGCGCTGCGCGGTGATGAGGCAGATTTCGAAGCGCAGACGGCCTTTTATCGTTTTCTGAGTCTCAAGAATACGCTCGTTTTCGAGGTGGCCAGGACGTATGCCGAACTGGTCTATCTGCACGCTACGGTCCGTATTGCCGAGGAGACCCTCCAGCTCGTTCAATCCTGGGAAAAAGTCCTCCAGGTCCGTTTTCGCTCTGGCATTGGCACCCATAGCGATCTGGTCCGCGTGCAGACTGAACTGGGACAACTAGAGGACCGCATCACGGAATTCCGCGAGGTCATACAACCGACACAAATAGCGTTTAACGCGTTGTTGAATCGTCCCGCGGCTGCGCCCATACACGTTCCCCCAAGCCTGCTCAGGGACGCGGCTCTCGATGCAGAGGCGCGCGCAGCGCGGCAACTGACCGACGAGACTATCCTCAAAGGCAATCCTGAGCTGGCTCGTTTCGATGCCATCATCCAGGCGAGACGAGTGGGCGTCGAACTGGCCGGGAAGTCGGCTTACCCCGATTTTACTCTCGGCCTTGATTATATTGCGACGGATAAGCGTCCGGGGCCGACCGACAGCGGCAAAGATGCCCTGATACCGACGCTCTCAATGACCCTTCCGATCTATTGGCACAAGAATCGGGCGACCGTCGAAGAAGCGGTCCTTCGGCAATACAGCATCAAGGAGCAGCGTCGGGACAGGGCCGCTGTGTTAGCCTCAGACTTTGCCCGGGCGCGATTTGAGTTGCGAGATGCCGAGCGCAAAATTGCTCTCTTTACCCAGACATTGCTCCCCAAAGCCGAAGAGTCCATTGAGGCCAGCTTTACTGCCTATGAAAGCGGCAAGGCGGGCTTCCTGGACGTGCTCGACTCGGGCCGGAGGTTGCTGGATTTCGAACTGTCGTTGAGCCGGGCTCGAACGAACCGAGCCATCGCCGTTGCGAGGCTCTTGAGGTTGAGCGGTGGATATAGCGATTTCCTCTCCGGTGGGGAGAGGGGAAGGTGAAGCCAATGAAAACTGTCAACGTTTTCGTGATGAAAAGTTTGCCCCTGTGTCTGACGATATTGACCTGGTTTGGGAATAGTCTCGCTCAGCACGCCGGTCATGACCTACAGGGACACGCCGTGCACGCTCCCGCCCCGCAGGACGGAGAAACGGAGGCCTCCGGGCGGGAGATTCTGCTCGGCGACGCTGCCAAGCGCTTGATCCAGCTTGAGACTGCACTGGTGGAGCGAAAATGGGTCGCCCGGGAGGTGAGGCTCGTCGGGAAGATTGATTATGACGAAACGCGGCTCAAGCATATTACTGCCTGGGTGCCCGGACGCGTGGATCGTCTGTACGTGAACTATACCGGAATTCGCGTCAATCAGGGCGACCATATGGTCGCCCTCTACAGCCCGGAGCTTCTGTCTGCTCAGGAAGAGCTGATTCAGGCTGCTCGTTCGCTTGACCGGCTGCGCGGGAGTGCCAGTACCATGGTGAAAGGCTCTTCAGAGCGCTCGGTGCAAGCCGCCCGAGACAAGCTGCGCCTTTTGGGACTGACGCATACGCAGGTAGGCCGGATTGAGAAACGGGGACAGGCCGATGATCATGTCACCATCTACGCTCCTATGGGCGGGATTGTGGTGGAGAAACAGATCAACGCGGGCATGTATGTAGACACGGGCACCAAGATTTACACGATTGCCGACCTGTCACGCCTGTGGCTGTATCTGGAGGCCTATGAATCCGATCTGCCCTGGATTCGCTATGGACAACCGGTTGTATTTCGTGCCGCGGCGCTCCCCGGAGAGGAATTTCGCGGGGTGGTCTCCTTTATTCAGCCTTTCCTTGACGAGAGCACCCGCACAGTCCGGGTGCGGGTAAACGTGGAAAACCCCGACCTCAGGCTGAAGCCTGGGCTGTTTGTCACCGCAACAATCAAGGCTGAGATTTCAGACCGGGGGACTGTCAGGGGGCCTTCTTATACCGGGCAATATATCTGCCCCATGCATCCGGAGGTGATGCGCAAGGCGGCGGGCAGTTGCCCGATTTGCGGAATGCCCTTGGTCCTGGCCGACAACTTCCCTCTAGTTGGCCACAAACATGGGCCCGAGGCAGGGCCGCCACTGGTCATTCCTGCGTCAGCGCCGCTCATTACTGGGAAGCGCGCCATTGTGTACGTGCAGAAGCCGGGTGATGGAGCCTATGAGGGTCGAACCGTTACGCTCGGTCCGCGCGCAGGAGATTATTACATTGTCAAGGCGGGTATCCATGAGGGTGAGCGGGTCGTTTCAAACGGCTCGTTCAAAATTGATGCAGACCTCCAGATTCAGGGCAAACGCAGCATGATGAGTCCGCACGGTGGGCGGGCAGGCGGGGCGCACGCCCATTGACATCCAAAGACATCCGGGAACTCAGCATGAACACCGCCATTCGTTTTTGCCTGGAAAATAAACTGATCGTTGTCCTGTGTCTTGCCTTCATTCTGGTCTGGGGTGTCATGGTCGCCCCGTTTGACTGGCAGCCCTCTTTCTTGCCTCGTAATCCTGTCCCGGTTGATGCCATCCCGGACATTAGCGAGAATCAGCAGATTGTCTTTACGAAATGGCCGGGACGATCTCCGCGGGATGTCGAGGATCAAATTAGCTATCCGCTGACGGTTTCCCTGCTGGGGATTCCCGGTGTCAAAACCATTCGGAGCTTTTCGTATTTTGGGTACTCCTCCATTTACATCATTTTCAAGGATGAAGTTGACTTTTACTGGTCTCGTTCCCGGGTGTTGGAGAAACTCTCCAGCCTTCCACAGGATATGTTACCGGGCGATGTTTCGCCCGCCCTGGGGCCGGATGCGACCGCCTTGGGGCAGCTCTTCTGGTATACGCTCGAAGGCCGTGATCCTGAGGGTAATCCGACCGGTGGCTGGAATTTGGACGAGATTCGGAGTGTACAGGACTGGTATGTCCGCCATGCTTTGCAAGGGGCGGAGGGCGTTGCCGAAGTGGCCTCTATTGGCGGGTTTGTCAAAGAGTACCAAATCGACATCAACCCTGATGCGCTTCGGGCGTATGACGTCAGTCTGGCTCAGATCATTAATGCGGTCCGGAGTTCCAATCTCGATGTCGGTGCGCGAACCCTCGAAGTGAACCGGGTGGAATATGTCATCCGGGGCGTGGGCTTTATCCAGACGCTCCAGGATATCGAGGACATCGCCATCGCCGTTCGGGAGAACAATATCCCGATGCAGGTCAAAGATGTCGCTCAGGTGCGTCTCGGTCCGGCCCTACGACGCGGAGCGCTTGACAAAGATGGGGCTGAGGTCGTGGGTGGGGTCGTTGTTGTCCGCTATGGCGAGAATCCGCTCGCTACAATCCGGAACGTCCAGGCGAAGATTGACGAGATTTTTCCCGGCCTGCCGGAAAAGACGCTCGCTGATGGCACGGTGTCAAAACTCACAATCGTGCCCTTCTACGACCGGACGGGATTGATTCTTGAGACCCTCGGGACGCTCAAGGCCGCGCTGACAGAAGAAATCCTCGTAACCATCATCGTGGTGGTCGTTATGGTCTTCCACCTGATGAGCGCCTTCCTGATTGCTCTGGTGCTCCCCCTGGCTATCCTTATTGCTTTTATCCTGATGCAGGCGTTTCAGGTGTCGGCCAATATTGTGGCGCTCTCCGGCATTGCGATTGCCATTGGCACGATAGTCGATATGGGTATTGTCCTGTGTGAAAACATTCTCTTCCACCTCAACGCTGCCCCGCCCGGCCAGAGCCGTCTGGAGATAGTCTATGAAGCAACCGTCGAGGTTGCCGGGGCGGTGCGCACGGCAGTCCTGACAACGGTTGTAAGTTTTCTGCCCGTATTTGCCCTTCAGGCCGCGGAAGGAAAACTGTTTGCGCCGCTTGCCTACACTAAGACATTTGCCCTTATGGGGGCGCTGTTTGTTTCGCTCGTCGTGATCCCCCCAGCCGCCTCTCTCCTTTTTCGGGATTGGACGGGACGAGCCGGACTGAGGCGAGGACTATACTGCGTCGAAAGCGTCGCCGGCTTCCTGCTGATGTGGACCTCCCTCTTTCCTGGTCTCGTCCTGATGTTGCTGGGTATCTATCACTTGGTACGTAAACCATTTCTCTCTCGTTATGCGTGGTTTTCCCGCTACGAACGGTACCCTGTTCTGGCCGCCATTATCGTAATCATGCTGTTCTTTTTGGCCCGGTATTGGCTTCCCATGGGAGTAGCGACAGGGACACCTGTCAACATGGTCTTTGTAGGAATACTGATTGCTCTGTCGCTGACCTGCTTCAAGTTTTTTCAGGATATATACCCACGACTGCTCGGCTGGTGTCTCCGACATAAGGGCTTGTTCGCAGTCCTTCCTCTCGGCGTAGTGGTCGCAGGTGGAGTGATATGGGCGCGTATGGGCGAGGAGTTTATGCCGCCGCTCGACGAAGGATCGTTTCTGTATATGCCGACGACCATGCCGCATGCGTCCATTGGGGAAGCCCTGGATGTGGTCAAGAAGCTCGATATGGCAGTCGCTTCGATTCCTGAGGTCGAATTAAGTGTGGGGAAACTCGGGCGAGTGGATTCTTCTCTCGACCCGGCTCCTATCTCCATGTTTGAGAACGTGATCAACTACAAATCAGAGTATAGCGTCGATGCCAATGGATATCCGGCCTATTTTCGCTATGACGCAGCCGCCGACGCATTTGTCCGCGACGCGCAGGGGCGGCTTATTCCAGACCCGAACGGGCGGCCGTATCGGCAGTGGCGAGACCATATTCACACTCCTGATGATATTTGGAATGAAATCGTCCAGGTCACTAAAATCCCAGGCGTCACGTCCGCGCCCAAGCTCCAACCCATCGCCGCGCGGATCGTCATGTTGCAATCCGGCATGCGTGCGCCCATGGGAGTGAAAGTCAAAGGACCCGGCCTGGCAATTATTGATACCGTCGGACAACAGATTGAAACGTGGCTGAAAGAGGTGCCCTCTATCGAACCGGCAACCGTTGTTGCGGATCGCGTTATCGGCAAGCCGTATCTGGAGATTCGGATTAACCGCGCTCAGATCGCCCGCTACGGGCTGACGATCAAGGATGTCCAGGAGATCATCGAAGTCGCCGTCGGCGGCAAGCCGTTGACCCTGACAATCGAAGGACGAGAACGGTATCCGGTACGGGTTCGGTATCTCCGCGAACTCCGCAACGACCTGGAAACCTTGGGTGGGATTCTCATTCCCACGCCCCTCGGACAACATATCCCGCTCCGCGAGCTTGCAGAGATCTCGTTCGAACGCCGCGCTCAAGTGATCAAGAGTGAGGATACCTTCCTGACAAGCTATGTGGTCTTTGACAAAAAGCCTGGCTATGCCGAAGTGGAAGTCGTCGAGGCAGCACAAGCATATCTGCAAGACAAAATTGCGCGAGGCGAATGGCAACTGCCAGCCGGGGTCAGCTATGCATTTGCCGGGAGCTATGAGAATCAGCTCCGGGCAAAAAAGCGCTTAGGCATCGTTATTCCACTCACCCTCTTTGTGATTTTTCTTCTTCTGTATCTTCAATTTCGCTCAGCCATAACGACCTTTTTTATCTTCTCGGGTATCTTTGTCGCCTGGGCAGGCGGGTTTCTCATGTTATGGCTCTATGCCCAAGACTGGTTCTTGAATTTTGCTGTGGGTGAAATAAATTTCCGTGATTTGTTCCAGGTCCGTCCCTTTAATTTGAGCGTAGCGGTGTGGGTCGGCTTTATTGCGCTGTTTGGGATCGCGACGGATAACGGAGTCCTGATAGCAAGCTATCTCAAACAGCGATTTGAAAAACAGGTGCCCAAAACGAGAGAGGATATTCGGGCGGCGATCCTTGAGGCGGCTCAACGACGCATACGGCCGGCGCTGATGACCACCGCCACAACGCTCTTGGCCCTCTTACCCGTACTCACCTCGCGGGGACGGGGGTCCGATATCATGGTGCCCATGGCCATCCCGTCTTTTGGGGGTATGGCCATCGCTCTGCTGACAGTGTTTGTCGTGCCAGTCCTGTACTGCGGTGTAGCAGAGTTCAGGGCTCAAAGACGGGCTGAGGGATGAGTCAGGGGGGTACGTCCGCCGCGTCTATGTTGCAGCCAGAAAACTGCATGAACAGGCAGAGAGGAAGTCCGACTATGCCAGTGCTGACTGAGCGTCGCCGAAAGTCTGCAAGCGTATTGAACACACCGCCCGGTAAAACGCGCGTTACGCGAGCGCAAGAGAGATCATACTCCCCTCGATTTTTGTCCGGTACGTCGTGGCCTGGGCTGGCCGCCGGCTCTGCCCGGTCCGCAGATCAAATCGCCAGCCGTGCATCGGACATTTAATGCCGCCCTCGCTGTCTGTATAGCCGCGAATCAAGGGCCCCTTACGGTGGGGGCAGCGGTTGTTGATGGCAAAGACCGCTCCGTCGATATTGAAAAGAGCAATCTCCACGCCGTTGAGTATGACGAGCTTCCGTTCGCCGGGGGGAAGTTCGTCGACCTGGCAGGCTGCCTGCCAGGCGTTTTTTAGCAGAGAAGGCGACGGCATAAACCGGGCGCAACGGATGCCTAGGGGAGATATCCCCAGAGCTTGACGACATCGTGCGTGTCGCTGTTGCTATAGGCTTGATATTTCAGCAGGGTATCGATGCCGTCACAGGTGCGTTCCAGATTCGTCTCCATGCCTGGAAAATCACCCCAGCCGTGGTCGTTCTTATTGTCCAGAATCCAACTGAAGCCACGCAGAACAGTTTCACGCTTGTGGGGGTCTTGCAGAATATGGGTCACCAGCATGAGCGACCGCGTACAGTCCATGGTGTGGTCGACGTTCTTTTCGTCCCACGAGCCCGCCTGGGCCTGCCAGTCGCACAACCGCGCTGCCCCTTTGGCGCAGGCCGTACGGACCCCGCGGACCTCTTGATCTATAACGAGGTCGGCGACCAGCGCGTCTTGGATTAAGTGAGCCGTAATCTCTACGCCGGACGGGTGAAACTCCTCATCGTACCAGCCGCCATCTGGGCTCTGGTTGGCGATGATGAAGCGCATGCCCTGCTGCCAGGCGTGCCGGACTTCTTGCTGTCTGTGGGTTTCGCCCAAAGCCATGACCACATTAAAAAAACTGACGGGATGGCTAGTCGTATCCAGGTCGGCCCAGGCCGGATCAACCCATCGGCCGTCCTGGTGCTGGGTATCAAGAAAATAGTCGATGGCTTGCCGGACCGCCTGGGTCAGTTGAGTGTGCCGAAGAAAACGGTTGCCACGGATAAGCATCAGGCCGCAGAACGCAGACACCCAGACGGTACTCTCGGTATCGGAAGAGAAGGGACTCCAGCCTCCGTCTACATTCTGGCAGGCCACAAGCGCCCGATAGTCGTCCAGGAAGTCTGGAGTGGTGCGTGCGTGCAAGAGGACGCGTAGCGCGTGGGCAACGAGCTCCAGATCCTGCGGACCAGCGGTTAGACTCCAGTTGTCCCGTTCGCGCAGAAAAAATGCATACTCGTCTTTAATGAGGATATCAATGTTTTGTGAGTCCATAGGTCTCTCCACTTGAGACTGTGAAGCAAGTCTGGGTGTCCGTACCCGGTCCTCTTGAGGCTAGTGGATTTTTGCCCAGGCACGCCGGTAATCTTCGAAGGTGTCGATTTCAAGCCAACCTTTATAAATATCCACACAGGCGATGTCATGATTACGGTCGATGAGTTCTTGGAGTATGTCAGTGAAGGCGGCGGTTTCCAGGGTATTCGCTTCATGGAAGCGACGTGTCGTGCTTGCCGCCTGAAGCTCTTGGTAGGTCGCGCGCAAGATTCGCGTCCCCGCGGCGGAAAACATGGCGAGGCCAATAAACTCACCGTCGGCGTCCTGCGGCGCAATCTCTTGGCCTATCTGTACCAGTGTCGTGGCCTCGGCGGTGGGGAGGTAGCGATAGCCTGTTTTAGGAGGCTGATGGGTGCCCACCAAGTCTGGGTGCTTCGTGCGGACCTCTGCTTGTCCCGGTTCGTGATCGTTCCAGGCACGATCAACCACGATGCTGATATCGGCTTGAGACTTGAGCAATTTTTCGAGAATGGAAGGATCGAGAAGAATGTCCGAATACAGAAAGAGGAAGCGGCCCGTCATCTCCGCCTCAGCCAGAAAGAGGGAGGCGAGTTCGCCAGTCTCACGGAATCGGTCGTTGTCATAATAGCGAATATTCGGCAGGTTGATCTGCTCTTTATGATAGCCACGGACCACGATGATATCTTTGACCCCACACTCGTTCAGCACCTGGATCTGCCGCTCAAGAATGGTCTTGCCCTTGATTTCAAGCATGGCTTTTGGACGATCCTCAATCAGGGGTAGGAGGTCTTCCTCAAAGCCGGCCGCAATAATAATAGCGGTCACCTCATGTCCGCCGGGGATGAGAAATTTCTTTTCATTGGCTTGAAGGTCCGGCACCCCAACGAGGTCGTAGATTTCGGGTAATGTCACAATCTGTTCATCAACTGCCGCCGGCCGGCCCTCCTGTTTGAGAGTCGCCAGTGCGTTGCGCATCCCTGTGACAGCGGCGCGCAGGGTCTGGTTGGCAAAAATGACGAGCGGAAAGCCGGCGGCGGCAAGATCATGAGCCGTGATATCGGCATAGGTCGTCGGTACGGATACGAGCGGACAGGGCAGGTCCCAGCTTGCGGCAAAATCTCTCAGTTCTTCATCGAACGTCGCCGCTTTGGAATGGATGAGGATGGCATCGGCACCTGCCTCAGCATAGGCCCGGGCTCGCTGTAGTGCCTCGTGTTTCCCCCAACCGGCAATAAAAGCTTCCGTGCGGGCAATAATGACAAAGTCGGTGTTCTGCCGCGCGGCCGTCGCGGCCTGGATTTTTCGGGCGTGCTCGTCAATTGGGACGAGTTCGCGCTGGACTCCGGCGTAAAAACTGCACCGTTTGGGAAAGATATTATCCTCAATACAAATGCCGGCCACCCCAGCATGCTCGTACTCGGCCACCGTGCGCATGACGTTAATGGCGTTGCCAAAGCCGTTATCACAATCGGCAATCACTGGGATACTCACTGCGGTGCTCATCCGACGCACCGCCGCCAAGGTCTCGCTCATTGTGAGGATGTTGGCATCCGGCATGGCATTGGTCGCCGAGATGCCAAAACCGCTGGCCCAGATGGCATCAAAACCGGCCTCCTGGGCCAGTCTGGCGGAGAGGGCGTCGTGTGCCCCCAGAACCAAAGCTGGACCGGGCTGCTTGAGTAATTCCTGCAGGCGCGCCGTTGCTGTCATGGTGGGCAAACTATAAGGGGCGGTTCGGCGGGTCGCAAGTCCCTGGAGGCTTGCTCGTCTCCTGATTATCCCTACTCAAATGCAATTCGTTGGAGGTCGCTCAGGGCTGCCTCAAGCTCGTCCCGTTGGTTGTGAAGCGTTGACGGAGCGGTAATCGGAAAGACGGCGCTCTGCGCTTGATCCGGGCTGCGTAACCAAGCGGAGAGAATTACGCTGGCATCAATTTCGTGGGGTCGCAGAGGGACATCACGATCGGTATCAAAATGTTTCTCGGCGAGAGCTGTAAAATACGCCAAGTCGGGAGACGTGGAGACGGTGCGGTTTTCGATCAGGCGGCCGTTGAGGACGAGATATGCCTGGGCCGCTTCGGCTTGGCGGCTGGGTAATAAAAGAAACGCATTTGCCCGCGTCACAATCCACTGAAAGCGCTGATGTAGATGGAGAATATGATCGAGCAACTCGATATCCTGCTGTAAGCGGGCGGCACTTTCGTACTGGAGGTCCACAGCAAAACCGTCACGTTTTGCTATTAATGCCTCTCGAAACAGTGGGGCTTCACCATTGAGAGCTACGCGGAAAAGCTGCACTTGTTCCCGGTAGGTCTCACGTGAGACTCGCGCTGCGCACGGCGCTGTGCATGCACCAATTTGACCGCTCACGCACGGCGACGCCTCGGGAGTCGGTGAAAGGTTACCCTGACACGTTCTGAGACCAAAAAGTCGGGCCAGTAAGCGCTGGGCTCGTTCGGCAAAATCACGATTTCGGAACGGCCCGACATACAGAGCGTGATCGCTCCCGGGCTTTGCCGTGACCGACAGGCGGGGATAGGCATTCCTGACGGTAAGCTTGAGAAACGCGACTCGGGGGAGATGCTTGGAAAGCCTATTATAGGGCGGTTTCAGCGAGCGAATCAGGGCGGCCTCACGTAAGGATGCCTCAAGCTCCGAGCCGGTTTGTTCGTAGCTGACGTCGCGCACATGGCGGACTAAGTCGAGGACTTTATCGCTGTGTCCTGAGGAATTGGTGAAATAAGAGTTGACTCGACGATGAAGATTCTTGGCCTTGCCGATATAGAGCAGTTGCCCCCCAGCGTCGAGCATTCGATACACTCCAGGGTTGGCTGGAATACTTGCCAGAGTCGGGCGGGGGACACAGCACTCAAAACGGCGGCCGTCTCGGGCGCTGTGTTGGAACTCGAGTAGCTGGCCGAGCGTGGTGACCCCTTGTTGGGCGAGTTGTTCCAGAAAAATACAGAAAATTTCCGCAGTAACACGCGCATCGGCCAAGGCGCGATGCTGGCTCGGATACGAGACGCCAAGGTGGGCAGCGACGGAGTCGAGTGAACGGGACCGAATGCCGGATAAGAGCCGCCGGGCCAGCTTCAGGGTGCAAACTGAGGAGTTTCCTAGAGGGGCAGCGGCGAGACGTTGCGCGTCAAAGTTGAGGAATCCGAGGTCAAAGCTGGCATTATGGGCGACGATGACTGCCAGACCGAGAAAATGTTGGAGCTGGGGAAAGAGAGCTTCAATCCGCGGCTGGTCCCTGAGCATGGCATCGGTGATGCCGGTCAAACGGGTGATCTCGGCGGGCACATGCTGCCCCGGATTGAGTAGGGTCTGAAATTCCTCCCCAAGCTTTCCGAGGCTGACTCGAACCGCCGCGACTTCAGTAATGGCGGCCTTACCCGGCTTGAGGCCGGTTGTTTCGAGGTCGAGAACGACAAACTGGGTATCGTGCAGTGGTCGATTGAGGTCGGCATGGGGTGTGAGTGTCCAGCGATCCGTTTTCGCATCGTAGGAACAATCCTGATCAGCACCGAGGGCGGCCTGGATGAGGCGTACGCCCAACTCCGGGTCACGTTGAGAAGGAAAGGGGGCGGTCGCGCCTGAGACGAAAATCTCGTGGAGCAACTCGGCCGAGGTTGCTCCCCCTGGTCGGTCCGCGAGATAGTCGTAGAGTTTTTGTCGCACGCGGAGCGTAGCCTCGCGTCTTCTCCCGTATGTGGCAAAAGGACACTTAGGTCCCGGCGACCGTCATACGGGCAATTTTCACGGTCGGTGCGGAGATCGTACCGCGCCGTTCCAAGTCGTTGCCGATGACCTCAATGTTTGTGAATATATCGAGCAGATTGCCGGCGATCGTGATCTCCTCCACCGGATAGGCGAGCTCTCCACCTTCGATCCACAGCCCGACCGCCCCCCGCGAATAATCGCCAGTGACGGGGTTGACGCCGAATCCAGAAAGCTCGGTGACATACAAGCCGGAGCGGACCGACCGAATAATGTCCCCGGGCGGGGTCGTACCGGGCCGTAAGAGGAAATTCGTCGTGCCGGCCGCCGGAGTATCGGCAAAAGAGCGGCTGGCGTTGCCCGTGGACTGAAGGCCGAGTTTGCGGGCAGAATAGGTGTCTAGGAGATAGCTTGTGAGCACCCCGTCCTCAACGACAACATTCTGGCGGGTCGGCAGTCCTTCTCCGTCAAAAGGTTTCGAGCCTAAAGCAGAAGGAATGCGGGCGTGGTCTTCGACAAAAATTCCATCTACCGCAACCTTTTCACCGATTTTATCCAACAGGAAAGAAGTCTTTCGATATAAGGCCGAGCCAGAAATCGCGCTGGCCAGATGGCGGAGTAAGCTGGCCGCCATTTCTGGTTCAAAGACAACCGGCGCTTCTTGGGTCCGCACTTGTTTTGCCCCAAGACGACGAATCGTCCGTTCGGCGGCTTTTTGGCCGACCGTTTTTGCCGCTTCAAGATCCTTGAGTTTGCGTTGTGATGAATACCAGTAGTCCCGCTGCATCCCTCCGTCTTGGGAAGCGACCGGAACAACACTCAGCGAGAAGCTGGTGGTATGGTAGCTGCCACAAAATCCCAGGGAGTTTGCATAGACTGTTTCACGGGACGCATTCGCAAACTCGGCCCCCTCGGAATTCGTAATTCTTGAATCGCTGGCAAATGCGGCTTCCTCCGCTTCTTGGGCCCACGCAAGTTTCTCTTCTAGCGTGAGGGAGGCACTGGTGTCGAAGAGATCAAGGTCTGGAACGTCCCGGGCCAGCTCCGCCTGGTCGGGCAGGCCGGAGAATGTATCGGCCGCGGTCGCTTTGGCCAGATCGAGAGTTTCCGTAACAAAAGCCTGTAATGCAGCGTGAGTAAAATTTGCGGTTGAGGTAATCGCGCTACTCTGACCCGTAAAAAGGCGGAGCCCCATCCGTTTCTCTTGGGAGTTTTGAATTTTCTCGACTCTTCCCAGACGAATACCCGCAGAAAAAGATTCCCCGCTCGCAATCACCAAATCTCCGGCTGTTGCGCCCTGCTGACAGGCTTGATCGAGAACATCTGCGGCAAGTTCTGTCAGGTCCATATCTGTCCTTTGTTGCGCGCTACGATACCTATGCCCGAGTTCCGCCAACAGTAAGCCCATCGACTCGGATAGTGGGCAGGCCGACGCCAACCGGAACGGACTGGCCCTCTTTGCCGCAGGTCCCAATGCCTTCGTCAAGCTTGAGATCATTGCCGACCATGGAAATACGTGTCAGGACATCCGGCCCATTCCCAATCAGCGTGGCGCCTTTGACGGGTCGCGTAACTTTCCCATCTTCAATCAGATAGGCCTCACTTGCGGAAAAAACGAATTTTCCACTCGTGATGTCGACCTGGCCACCTCCAAAAGAGACGGCATACAGGCCGTTCGGTACCGAACGAATAATATCTTCCGGCGTAGATTCTCCAGGCAGCATGAACGTATTCGTCATGCGTGGCATGGGTATGTGCGCAAAACTCTCACGTCGCCCATTCCCGGTCGGTTGCATATTCATTAACTTTGCGTTGAGACGGTCCTGCAGATAGCCAGTGAGGGTGCCGTTTTCTATGAGTACTGTACGACCTGTGGGCGTACCTTCATCGTCGCAGTTTAACGACCCGCGCCGGTTCGGGAGGGTACCGTCATCAACGACTGTGCAGAGTTCGGACGCGACTCGGTGGCCCAGGCGGTCACTAAAGGCGGATACTTTCTTGCGGTTGAAATCGCCCTCAAGGCCGTGGCCAATGGCTTCGTGCAGAAGAATGCCCGGCCAGCCCGACCCCAGCACGACGGAGAGAGCCCCTGCGGGAGCCTCAACCGCCTCAAGCCCGAGAATAGCTTGGCGGGCTGCTTCTTGCGTAAAGGTTTTCCAGCGAGCGTCATCATAGACAAAATCAAACTCGACGCGCCCACCACCGCCATAGCTCCCCTGTTGCCGTGTCGTGCCATCCTCAGCAATACAGGTCACTTGGAGGCGCAGGAGCGGGCGTGTGTCCGTAGCGATGCCACCGTCCGATGAAAGGATCAGAACGTTTTTCTGCTCAACCGCAACGGAGGCGAGAACGTTGGTAATCCGAGAGTCATAGGCCCGGGCTTCTTCATCGATGTGTTGGAGGAGTTGGACCTTGTCCTGGAGAGGAGCGGCAATAGGGGGAGTGGCAAGAGGATAGAGGTCGCTGTGTGGCGAAGCGGTCCGCAGCGGAACAACTTGGATCTGAGTTGTATCCTGGGCAATGGCTCTCGCCGTCCGCGCGGCGACTTGGAGTGTTTCCTGTGTAATTTCATCAGAGTGGGCATAGCCTGTTTTATCGCCGGCAAGAACTCGGACGCCAGTGCCCTGAGAGACTGAGCGGGACGCTTTCTTA